>OZ252242.1:0-2101231 GCA_965249595.1 Chloroflexota bacterium
CATAGCGGTACCCAGCCTCGGCAATTTCGTCATAGCAGCGTTGCCAGGGAGTTTGCAGCGGATCCGGTTCACCGAACCAAATACCCCAGGAATCAGGGCAATTTCCAATCGTTAACCGCATGCAACCACTCCCACTCGTTTAGCAACCCAGATTCTATTTAACGCGTGCCCGCGAACCTGCCGTACTAGTGGCGTCCTAACCGGCTGGGCGAGGCGCAATAATGGCTTCAATAGCAAATTCGCGCGCCCCAACCGAACGCCCGCCAACGGCTGGCCGGGATGGGGGTCAAAGAGCAACGAATCGATAGGCGAGGGTCAGCAAATATGTCCAGAACAATTGGCATCGGGGTTATCGGAATGGGCTGGATGGGACAGCTTCACTCCCGTTCCTACCGACAAGTGCCGGTGCGGTTTCCGGAGGCGAAGGCGACTGCCCGGTTGGTCATCTGTGCCGACGAGTTTGAATCAAGGGCCCAGGCGGCGGCCGAATCGAGTGGATTTGAGGAATGGACAACCAACTGGCGCGATGTGCTGGCGCATCCTGATGTTGAAGCAGTCAGCATCACCACTCCCAATTTTTTGCACCGCGAAATGGCCGTTGCGGCAGCCGCGGCCGGCAAGCAAATATGGCTGGAAAAACCTTGTGGGCGTAGTCCGGCTGAGACCAAGGCAATTGCCGAAGCCGTTGCCGAAGCCGGGATAACTTCACACATCGGTTTCAACTTCCGCAACTGCCCGACCGTCCAATACGCCAGGCAACTGGTCAGCGATGGGCGACTGGGTGATCTGTCACATTTCAGGGGCTATTTCTTTGAGGACTACGCCCGCAATCCCGATACGATGCTGACCTGGCGGTTCAAACGGGACCTGGCCGGATCCGGGGTGGTCGGCGACATGCTGTCCCACCTCATCGATGAGTCCCATCTGCTGGTCGGGCCGATAAAACGGGTCGTTTCTCAACAAAAAACGTTTATCACCGATCGCCCGGTGCCGATTCCGGGCGAAGGTACGCACTTTTCAACGCGCGCCGATGGCCCGCGGGCGGCGGTTGAAAACGAGGACTACGTAGGGCTGTTGGTGCAATTTGAGAATGGCGTCCTGGGCACGATGGAATCGTGCCGTTTCATCCCGGGCGAAAAGGTCCGCTACAGCTGGGAATTGCATGGATCAAAGGGCGCTCTCAAGTGGGACCTGACCCGGATGGGCGAACTGCAATTTTTTGAATACAGCGACGATCCGGCGCGCCAGGGTTATGTGACTTTACTGGCGAGCATCGATATGCCCTACTTTGCCAATTTCACGCCCGCCGACGGACTCTCGATGAGCTATGACGACACCAAGGTCGTCGAGGCCTTCGAATTCCTACGGGCGGTCGACACCGGGGCCGAAGGGGATCCCAGCATCAAGGCCGCATTGGCGGTGGCCGAAGTTGCCGACTCGATTTTTCGATCCTGGAAATCTGGCGCATTCGAGGATGTCCGGCCAATAGCGTGAACCGATTGCCGAAGGCCAAATTATTGAGGGAAGGTAGTCCTTCACAAATTCCACGTTGAACCTTCGCGCGCACTGGTTTCTACAATAGCCTTGACAGTATCCGACTCAAGTTGTATGATTGTATTAAGGCAGTGTGGCGACGAAGCCAACAATCAACAAAGATAGAAAGGTAGCCAGCAATGCCGCAGCTAGTTCACCGTCCGGTGAGATCACGATTTACCCGCCCAGCAGCTGATTTGGGATTCCCTTGGGCGCGCCCGTTGCTCGCCGAGCTCTTCGACTGGGATCGCGAATCGCTGACCACGAGTTGGGTCCCGATTGACATGAAGCGCACGCCTCATGCAGTGATCGTGACCGCCTCGGTTCCCGGCATCGACCCCGACAACATAGAACTCACCGTAGATCGCGGGATGCTCACCATCGCCGGCCGCAGCGCCGAAGAGGAGAGCAACGAAAACGATTCTTACGTCCTTCAGGAACGCCGAATCGGGTCATTTGAGCGCTCGATCAGGCTTCCGCGCGGGATTGAATCCAGTCAAGCCAGCAGCGATTACATCAATGGCGAATTGGTGGTAACGGTTCCCCTGGTTGAGAACCACAAGCCACAACGCATAAAGGTGAATCACTGATTGCCAAATCACGGCCACCTACCCGGTGACCGTGCATGAACCCGCCGGACTAACCGCCGGCGGGTTTTTTGCGCCTTAGCTACCGTCAATCGGCGGCGGATTGGCAAAGCTGCATTGGTTCAGTTGAATCGCCGGCCTAGCGCCGGTCGACACTGCCCTTTTTTCCAATCGCATTTGGTTGTAATTGCAATTGCAGCCGCAGTGGCGTACCAAGAGTTGGCACTGGAGAAAAAATGCGGGCCAAGATCCGAATCGATCCCCAAACCGCGCTCGGGACGATCGACCCGATGATCTACGGAGTAAATGTCGAGCACCTCGAACGCATGGTTTACGACGGTTATTGGGCCGAGCTGATCGCCAACCGCAAATTTGCCGGACACGATATTGATCCATTTCGCTCGGGCCGGGCGCACCCCGCGCCCTGGCGCCGCGAGTTTCGCGACGAACCACCGTTCGGCATAGTGGCCCACTGGCATCCATTCGGAAACGGGCCGGCGGTTGAATACGTCCACGACAACACTGTCTACTATTCCGGCCGCCAATCGCAACGGATCGATCTGGTATGCGATGACGGGCAGCGCCACGGGGTAGCCCAAAGCGGCGTCGAGGTCCAGGGCGGAACCGCCTACCAGTTGCGCGCCGTGCTGCGGGCTGAACCGGGCATCAGCGGGATCCAGCTGGCCCTCAGTCGAAATTGCGGCCTTCTTGAAATAACCGGTTCGGACATTTCCGAAAGCTGGCAGACATTTGAGATGTCGCTGGTTCCCAAGGCCTCGGGCAGTTTTGACTTTCAGATAACCGCCACCGGCCGGGGACGGGTTTGGCTGGGCGCCGTGTCGCTGATGAAAGACGCCCATTGGGCGGCGGGCGGGGTCCGCCAGGATGTCGCCGAAAGCCTAAAACAGGCCGGAATCACCACCATCCGCTGGCCCGGCGGAAATTTCGTGTCCGACTACAACTGGGAACTTGGCATTGGCCCGTCAGACCGACGACCCACGGTCCTAAACCGCGCCTGGGGCGAATATGAATCGCATGACCTTGGCACCGACGAATTCCTAAATCACTGCGAACAGTGGGACGTGACCCCATTCGTCACCGTTAACGCCGGTTCGGGCACGGCCGCCGAGGCCGCCGCCTGGGTCGAATACTGCAACGGTTCGCCGGATACCGCCTACGGCGGCCGTCGCGCCGCCAATGGCCGCGAGGCCCCTTACGGCGTGCGCTATTGGTCAATCGGCAATGAGATGTGGGGAAACTTTCAGGTGGGCCACCTGGATGCTGAGACCTACGCCCGGCGCTGCGTCGAATTCGCGACGGCGATGCGGGCGGTCGATCCGTCGATCCACCTGACCGCGGTCGGCCACGTACGCAACACGCTTGGTCGGTGGAATGAACGGGTCGCCGAAGTTGTCGGCCCTCATGTTGACGCGGTCGCCGTCCACAGCTACACCCTCAATCCGTCGGCCCTTCCGACCGAACCCGACCCGGATGAAAAGTACCTGGCGATCGTCGCTGGCGCGGACTCCGCGTCCCGATTGCTCGACGACACCATCGAGGTAATCGACGGGCACTGGTCCGGTCCGGAGCGGGCTGAAATTTCCTACGACGAATACGGAGTGCGTGAGAACCTTCGCTTAACGACCCCTTGGAAAGAACGCTACACGCTGCGTGACGGGCTCTGTCTGGCCGGAATAATCCAAGCCCTGCAGGAGCGGTCGGAGCGAATACGTATCGGCGCAATGTTTGGCTATTGCAATCGCCTAGGCCTCATTGACACGCAGCCCGATGCCGTTCTGCTCACCCCTTACTACCACGCCTTTGCGCTGATGGCCAACAACGCCGGTGCGGTGGCCGTTGCTAGTTTCTGCGATGTTGATACCTTCTCCACGGCGGGGCTGGCAACTGAACCACCGCTCCAAGGCGCACCTTGGCTGAAAGTTGCCGCCAGCGCCAGCGCCGATCGGGATCGCGTTTTCCTTTCGGTGATCAATCGCCACCCGGAGGCGGCGATCTTGGCCGACATCACGGTGGACGGCCCGGGAAAATTGCAGTCAGCC
Source organism: Chloroflexota bacterium (assembly GCA_965249595.1). GTDB lineage: Bacteria > Chloroflexota > UBA11872 > UBA11872 > VXNJ01 > VXNJ01. The sequence goes on from OZ252242.1 coordinate 4,181, forward strand.
GCGCGCCGGCACTGCCTTGGCGGCAGCGGCCCATTGGCCCGCAATGAATTCGGCGCGCCGCCGCAGGTCTGGTGTTCCGAATCGGAGTTGGCGCTGGAAATCGACGGCGACTCGGCGCGATATTCATTCCCACCGCATTCACTGACGGTGCTCGAACTGGCCATCGCAGCGGATTCGTAATTGACCCTCATCTGACGGCAAAATGACCTGAGCGGTAAACATCCGGAATCATTCCGTATCAAGAGGAAGCCAGCACCGATGAACATCATCGTTTTAATGATGGACAGCTACCGACAGGACCATTTCGGCTTCTACAACCAGGGACAGGGGCCCTTTGCCGGCATCCCCGCCTGCCGGACCCCCCATATGGATGCGTTCGCCGCCGAATCCGTTGTTTTCGATTCGATGTATGCCGATTCCTTGCCGACGATTCCGGCCCGCACGTCTCTTTTTACCGGCAATCGGACATTGACCTCACGCGCCTGGCAACCGCTGGCCCGCGAGGACACATCGGTCGCAACGATCCTGGCCCTGGAAGGCTACACGTCCGGGCTGGTGGCCGATGTTTATCACTACCGGGCCCCTGATCAGAATTTTCATGCCGGATTTCACTCCTACCAGTGGGTGCGCGGCCAGGAGTACGATCCCTGGCGCTCGGAACCGCCGAAGAGCGATCTGAAGCGCTTCACGAATAAGCACTACGATGACCTCTGGCTGGCCAACGTCGCCCAGTTCGTGGTAAACACCGAGGAATTTTCAAGCAAGCACGACTGGTTCGGCCACAAGGTCGCCGACCTCACCTGCGACTGGCTTACCCGCAACCGCGGTCAGGACGAGCTGTTCCTGTGGATGGACAGCTTCGATCCGCATGAACCGTGGGACCCGCCGGCCGAATTTGACGTCTACGGTGACCCCGCCTATTCCGGTCCGCGCTACGTATTGCCCTTGGGCGGCGAGGCTACCAACTGGTACAGCCAGGCCGAGATCGACAACATCCGAGCCCTCTATGCCGGTGAGGCGGCCACCGTTGATGATGCCGTGGGAATGGTCCTAAACCGCCTAGAGGAACTGGGCTACTACGACGATTCGGTAATCGTGCTGATGGGGGACCACGGCCACCCGCTGGCCGATCACGGGAAATTTCTCAAAGGCGCCGACCGGCTCTACAACGAGTTGCTGCGGATCCCGTTTATGGTCCGCCTGCCGGGCGGGCGCGGCGCCCGCCGCACCGGCGCAATATGCCAATACCATGACCTACTGCCGACGCTACTGGACGTTGCCGGACTGGCCAATTGCGCCCATGATATGCACGGGCGCAGCTTCCGCGGCGTGCTCGAGGGTGAGAGCGACACCCATCGCGATGCGATCATCACCGGATACCACGAAGGCATCGACCGCGTGATCAGAAATGACCGCTGGAGCCTGATACTGCGTCCCGAAGGTCAGGACGACGAGTTGTATGACCTGGTCGCCGATCCGGCCGAGCGCAACAATCTGCGCGAAGGCAACGACGAACTGGCCGCCGATCTAACCGGCAATTTCGGGCAGATCTACCTGCAGGTGGGAACCCGCGGCGCCCTGGGTCGACGCCACGGGCTAGAGACCAAGGGTCATAACCTGGGGATTCAGGGCATGTATGAAATGAGCACCTACCGCCGTCCTCCGTCAACCTAACGCCATTGACAGCCATTCGCCTGGCGATCGTCGGCGCCGGCCCCGCCGGCGCCATGGTGATGTACCCGCCCGCCCTCGCCGGCCAGCGGGCCCTCGAGCTGGTCGCCGTCTACGACCCCGATAGCGAAAACGCGCAGCGCCTCGTCGATGCGGTTGGATCGGGAAGGCCGATGCGCTCGCTGGAGGATGTCTGGGCTAGCGGCGCTCAAGCCGTGGTGATTGCCTCGCCGGTCCAGTTCCACCGCCAGCAGGCGATCGACGGCCTAAATTCCGGATTGCATGTTCTCTGCGAAAAGCCGATGGCCCGCACGCCGGCCGGCTGCCGGGCGATGGCGGCAGCAGCCCGGGTCGCTGACCGGATTCTGCTAATTGGTTTTATGAAGCGTTACGACCGCAGCTTTCTTAGGGCCCGTGAGCTGGTGGCCGGCGGCGAATTGGGTCGGATGGTCGAGGTACGCTGCGACTGGTCGCACGGTTCGCCATTCCCGCCCGGCGGCTCGCGGGCCCATCCCGACACCTGGGGCGGAACCTTCCAGGACCACGGATCGCACACCATCGATCTGTGCCGATGGTGGCTTGGCGAGATTGACACGGTCGCCGCGGAAATGGCAATTGCGTTCAGCGACCGACGCAACGAAGATGTCGGCGTGGCCGTGATGCGTCATCGCGAAGGGGCAATATCCACCCATAACATCTCCCGCGTGCGACCGGGGCAAATGGTCGAGCGATACGACCTTATCGGGACCCGCGGCCGCTTGCTTATCGAATACAGCGGCGGCCCAAGCTACACCTCCGCTGACCCGTTCCGGATGACCCTATTCGGCCACGGCGGGCGACGGCGCGACCTCACCGTGCGGGTGAAGGGAAACCTCAATGAAGAAATTGCGCGCAATGGCCGTTACGCCCGCGAACTGTCACATTTCGCCGATTGCATCCGCGGCGCGGCGGTCCCTTTGACCCCGGCCGCCGACGGCCTGGCGGCAATCGAAGCTGTAAACGCGGCCTATCTTTCGGCCGCCTGCGGGACAAAGATCAGTCTGCCGCTGGATCAATCGATCGATTTGCCCGCTTTTTTTGACCGCCTGCGCGCGGCTCGCCGAACCAACCGCTAGATTCCGGCGCAGGGTCGTCAATTGGCACCGCGCCGAATGGCGCCGAGGAAAAATTTGGCCAAGACGGGGGTAGGTGCGGTCGGTATTTCATTTCGCTGCCGCAGGCGGTCGCCGGGCCATCAATTCATCCCGATTGCGGCAAACTCAATCCCGGCCTGGCTTCCGGACAAGTTGTTCAGCGACCCAGCCAGACCATCGGGTCATTTAAATCCGCGAATTTGAGACCGCGTGCGAAAAAATATGGAGGTCGACCTGAGCGAAGCGAAAGGCCGGCAATCTTTAAACGATCACACTCCTAGAGCGAACCCGGAAAAGGTCGACGGCGATGGCAAGAACTTGGGTATTTAACGACTACGACCTCTCGGCGTTACAGCTAACGTCGACGAGTGACGGTGAACTGGCCGCCGAATCAGTGCGGGTGGAGGTAAAGGCCCAGAGCCTCAATTACCGCGATCTGCTATCTGTCGAGGGCTGGTACTCCCGGGTTCCATTGCCGGCGACTCCACTCTCCGACTGCTCCGGCGTAGTCATCGAGACGGGGGCCGATGTAACCGAGTTTTCCGTCGGCGACGAAGTTACCAGCCACTATGTCGTCGGCTGGCAGGACGGCGTTTTCAAGAGCGCCTACTTGGCCACCACGCTGGGCACCCCGGGGCCCGGAGTTGCCAGTGAGCAAATCGTTGTGCCCGAGCAGGCGCTGATAAAAAAACCGGCCCACCTCTCGCACATGGAAGCCGCCACCCTGCCGATCGCTGCGCTGACCGCCTGGGCCAGCCTTATCGCCGGCGACAAAATCGGACCTGGGTCTACGGTGCTGGCGCTCGGTACCGGCGGCGTATCGGTGCTGGGGCTGCAGATGGCCGCCGTCATGGGCGCCACGACGATCATCACCTCCAAAGACGACGGTAAGCTGGCAACCGTAAAGGGGCTTGGGATTGATCACGGGGTCAACTACAACCAACACCCGCAATGGCACCGCCAGGTCCTAGAAATTACCGATGGCCGCGGCGTCGACCTGGTGCTGGAGGCCGGCGGCAGTCAGACCCTGAACAGCTCGCTGACATCGCTGCGAGCCGCCGGTACCGTCGCCTTGTTCGGCGTGCTTACCGGGGGAGTCGGCGAAATAGAAACCCGCCGCATCCTTGCCAACCGACTAAACATCTGCGGAATTTATGTCGCCTCGCGGGCGGAATTTGCCAGGATGAATGAGTTTGTTACCGAAACCGGATTCCGCCCCTACATCGGTTCGTCATTTGGGTTTGAGGAATTACCAGCCGCATTTGAAGCGATGAAACAGCAAGCTCATATCGGCAAGATAGTAACAACGGTCTAAGACATCTACTCCATACCGCCATCAACGGGAGCTGAACCAATGAACGTCGTATTCATCATGAATGACACTTGGCGCTACGACCATGTGCGGGCCAACGGCAACGACTGGATTTCAACGCCGGGGCTGGACCAGTTCGCCGCCGAATCTGCTGTTTTCGATCGTTCCTATATCGGATCCTTCGCGACGATTCCCTGTCGCCACGACTTACTCAAGGGCCGCTATGGCGAACCCTTGCACTACTGGCGACCTCTGCAGTGGGATTGCCTTACGCTGCCGGAATTGCTGCGCGAAAACGGCTATGTGACGATGCTCATCAATGACACGCCGCACATGATCAATTACGGCTATGGTTTTGACCGTCCCTTTCACGCTTGGCAGATGATCCGCGGCAATGAAGTGGACCGCTACCGCACCGACTGGTTTGAGCAATGGGACCTAGGCAATCTGGATAAATATCGAGTCACGAGCGGAATGGCGCAATATCACCGCCAGGTGCGCGACAAAGCGCTGGAAGAACAGTACTTTGCACCGATGGTCATGGACGCCACCTGCACCTGGCTGGAGCGCAATGCCGGCCACGATGGATTTTTCCTCTGGGTCGATTCATTCGATCCCCACGAGCCCTGGGACCCTCCGCAGCATTACGTCGACATGTACGATCCGGACTACGACGGGATCGAGATCTTCTGGCCCAATTACGGTCGTTCTTCGGAGATGTTCACACCCGAAGAGCAGGCCCACGTCGGCAAATTGTTTGCCGCCGAATGCACGATGTGCGACACCCACATCGGCCGCGTACTGACAAAAATCGACAACCTGGGATTGCGCGACAACACGATCGTGGTAATCATGTCCGATCACGGGCATTACTTTGGCGAACACGACCGGCAATCCAAATCCGGTCCGCTTTACCAGGAGGTTTCACACCAGTTCCTCATGATCCGTCACCCGCACGGCATCGGGGCCGGACAGCGCTTTCAATCCCTAACTCAACCGGCCGACTTCGCCCCCACGATCCTGGAAATGCTCGGCGTCGAAGCGCCGGCGGCGATGGGTATCCAGGGCAAATCTTTGTTGGGGCAAATGAATGGATCTGGCGAAGCCCATCGCCCGGTGGCGATATCGGGTTCCTATCCATTTGAAACCAAACCGGCCACCGGACAATCGGCGGCCCGCCCGGTTCTGGACGGTGACTTCGGCTGGTCCTCACTCACCGTCACCGGGCCCGAATATTCGCTCGTCGCCTTCCCGGAAAAGGAGCGCAATGAGCTGTATCACCTCCCGTCAGACCCCGGCATGACCAGCAACATAATTGCCGCCAATCGCGACCGTGAGGCCGAGCTGCACCGCGAACTCACCGCTTTCCTCGACAGTCACGATAGTCCGGAGTGGGTCACCCGCCTCTACGATGAAGGGCCCGGAGCGACAGTCATTCCCGAAATTGACGACCACCTAAAGCTCGTTCGCAAACGCGGTATGCCGCTGTCGGCGACCCCGCTGGATGGCAACGTTGTCTAATACCTTCTTTTATTAACCAATCACTCCCGGGTTTGCGCCGCTGGCCGCAAACCCGCCCCTTACCCGAATTTAGGAGTTGCAATGAACGTAATCCTGATCATGAACGACACCTTGCGCTACGACCACGTCGGCGCCAACGGAAACCCCTGGATTTCGACACCGAATTTGGATCGGTTTGCAGCCGAATCGGCGGTTTTTGACAACAACCATCTCTGCTCGTTTCCCACCGTGCCCAATCGTCACGAGATGCTTAAAGGTCGCCATGGAGCACCATTCCAGGCGTGGCGCCCACTTGAGTGGGGGCTGATGACCCTGCCCAAGGCGCTGCGGCTGGCCGGCTATGAAACCATGCTCATACACGACACCCCGCACCTGGCCAATTTCGGTTTCGGCTTCGACCGCCCTTTCTCGGGCTGGGAATTTATTCGCGGCAACGAAGCCGATCGCTGGCGCACCGACCACTTTTCGGAGTTGAAGATCCCGGGCGACCGCCAATTCCAGCTTGACCAGATGCTCACCCACGAGTTCCGCAATTACCGGCACATGCACCAGGAAGAGGATCAATGCGTTGCCCGGGTGATGAACGCGGCCTGCGAATGGCTTGACCACAACGCCGGCCATGAGAACTTCTTCCTCTGGGTCGACTCATTCGACCCGCATGAACCATGGGATCCACCGCAGCACTACGTCGACATGTACGATCCCGGTTATGAGGGGCCCAAGATCACCTGGCCGGCGTTCGGTGAGATTGCCGACGCATTCACTGAAGCCGAAAAAACCAACGTCAAGGCCCTCTATGCCGGCGAGGTAACGATGGCCGACCGCTGGATTGGGCGGGTGCTGGAGAAGGTGGATGATCTTGGACTGCGTGATAACACCGCCGTAATCATCATGTCCGACCACGGATTTGATTTCTTCGAACACGGCTACATCGGCAAACGGGCAATATATCCCGAAGTGATCCGCACCGTCCAGATGGTGCGGATGCCAGATGGCGCCGGGGCCGGCGAGAGGATTTCGGAACTCACCCAGCATCCCGACTTCGCCCCCTCGGTGTTTGAATTGACCGGCGTGGAAGCGCCCGCCGAAATGGACATGCAGGGACGCTCCTGGTTACCCCTGATCGTCGGTGGCGACTATGAACCGCGCAGCGTGACGGTATCTGGCAACGGCCCGGCCTACCTGGCTGAAACCAACCCCTTCGCCAAAGCGCTACAGGGGCGCTTTACCGGGTGGATGCAATTGCAGGTAACCGACGGACGCTGGTGGCTGTTAGATCACGTCAACCCCGAGGTGCGCGAACTCTATGACGTTGTGGCGGACCCGCTTACGCAAGACAACCTCTACGACCGCGAAGAAGCCCAATACCGTCGACTGCATGACGAGCTTGTCGCCTTCCTGGTCCAATCCGGCGCCCCCGACTGGGCTATCAAACTCTGGCGCGACGGGCCCGAGGGCATCAGCACCGATCTGGCCATACCGATGTTTGCTCCGGAAATAGTTCCCGATGGATTCCCGATGAACACCGTGCGGCCCGGAAAAATCATCCGCGGGTGATAAGCGGCGAGCCAATTTAAGGGGAGCCTCGATGCGCATCATCTATTTCGATATTGACTCATTGCGCCAGCAACATCTGGGTTGCTACGGTTACAGCCGACCGACCTCGCCCACGGTCGACGCGATTGCCGCCGATGGCGTTAGGTTTGAAGGTTGCTACGGGTCGGACCTGCCCTGCAATCCATCGCGGGCGGCCCTGTTTTCAGGGCGCTTTGGCGTATTGAACGGCGTTGTCGGGCACGACGGGCCGGCCCAGCACATGCGCTACCCCGGTGAAGGCCACCGTCACTACCCGGAGTGCCCGATGTTCATGCGCCATCTGCAGGCGGCCGGGTACAACACGGTTTCATTTTCCGGGTTCGCGCAGCGCCACCAGTCCTGGTGGTTCACGGCCGGGTTTACCGAATTCCACGGAAACAAATTGCCGGGTGGCCTGGAGATGGCCGATGACGTGAACGCCCATGTTGAACCGTGGCTGTCGCAGAACGCGGCCGAGGACGACTGGTTTCTTCATGTCAACTACTGGGACGTTCACCATCCCTATCGGGCGCCGGATCAATACTGGGACCAGATGAGTGCCGCCGGGCCGGGGCTTGAATGGCCCGACGATGAAAAGATTCGCGCCGACTACGAGCGCTATTACGGACCGCGGACGGCCCGTGATTGGCAGCCGCCGGACATTTACCCGGGCGGTCAAGCCTCGCTCGATCGATTCCCGCGCATGCGCAGTTCAATTCGCAATCGCGAGGACCTGCAGGATTTCGTAGATGGCCACGACGCCGGAATGGCCTACGTTGACAGCGCGATTGCCCGGATCATCAATATCCTGCGCGCCCAGGGCGTCTATGAAGAAACGGCGATCATCATTTCATCCGATCACGGTGAATCGGTTGCCGAACAGGGCCTGTACTTTGAACACGGCAATGCCTCCGAAGGCACCGCCCACCAACCGCTGGTAATCCGCTGGCCGGGAGTGACGGAGTCTGCTCGCGGGCACGCGTATGACGGCCTGCTCTACCAGCTGGACCTGGCCCCAACCGTCGCCGAACTGCTCGATCTTGAAATCCCCAGCGGTTGGAGCGGCGAGAGCTTCGCCACAGCGCTTCGCGGCCAGCCCTGGGAAGGTCGCGAGCACCTGGTCTGGGGCACCGGAATATTTAGCTTCCAGCGGGCCGTTCGCACCCGCAGGCACCTGTTTATTCGAACGCTGCACTCGGGCTGCTTCGCGCTCGAGCCAATTAGCCTGTTCGACATGGTCGATGATCCGCACCAGTTGAATAACATTTCCACGGAGGATCAATCGACGGCCGCCGCCCTTGACCACAAGTTGGCCAGTTGGTGGTCGGACCACTGCAACGGGCCGGGCAGTGTGCGCGATCCCTTCCAGGCCATGATGGATATATCACCGGATTGCTACGTGCCGCTCGACAAAGTGCTCAACTACCTCGACGGCCAGGGTCGCACGGCGCAGGCGCACGATTTGCGTGTGCGGCGCGGCCTGGTTGCCGCGGACTCCTAATGGCCCGACGCTCCGATGCTCACCGCCGGCGCCAGCGCCGGATGGCCGAAGCGCATTCGGCCCAGGCCCAGGCGATTGAAGCGATCGCCGCCGATCTGACCGTTGAAGATGGTGAATCAACCGGTCGACGGCCGCTGCGACGGCGCGACGTTCTCGTCGGGGCCGCCGCGGGTCTGGGATTTGGCGGCCTGTTGTCGGGGCTGAATTGGTTTGACGCCCAATCGCGGATCGACGACGAGGGCACCGCCGAAATCTCAGCCGATTCTGCGCCGCCTGCCGCTGCCGATAGCGAGGCGGTAATCGATTCGCCGGTCGCCGCGTTTGAGGCCCAGAATCCTTCCGAATTGGAGGGCCATCGGATTGCTTCCCTCTCCCACCGTCTGGGCGAGATTTCAGCCCCGGTATTGCTGGTCGAATACTTCTCCTACACCTGCCCCCACTGCGCAACCTATGAAGCCCTGATCGAGCCGCAGTTGATCGAGACCTTCGTCGACGCCGGCAAGGTCCTAATGGTGGCCCGCCATCGGCCGTTCGGCAGCGATGCAATAAACGGGTCGCGGGTCGCAATCGCCGCCGCCCAGCAGGATCCAGCGGCATTCTGGCCCATGCATTCGCTGCTGTTTGAAAGGATCGGCCCAATGGCCGAAAACGGGTACGACTGGGAAGACTTCGGCCCGCTGGGCGAAGAGCTCGGACTCGACGGGGAGCTGCTGGTCAGCGCCGCCCAATCCGACGCCGCTTCCAACCTGCTCCAGGCGAACCTGGCCGAAGCCGGCAACTTGGACGTCAACGCAACGCCCACTTTTTTCATCAACGGTGAGCGCAAAATTGGCGCCGGATCCCTCGACGAATTCATCAGCGAACTAAATTCAGCCGTGGCCGCAGCCACATGATGAGCTCCATCGATTCGCCGTTTTGGCGCACCGTCATCCTGGTACTGGCATTGATCGGCCTGGCAATAGCCTCTTACCTGGTTATCACCGACATCAGCGGCGGCGAGGCTGTCTGCACCGCCGACGGATCCTGCGGGTCGGTCACCGGCAGCGCCTGGGGGGAGCTGTTCGGAGCGCCGGTGTCGCTGTTCGGCGCGATCGCTTACTTCGTTATCACCCTGGCGGCGGCCAGCGAATTGCTGATCCCGGAGAAAGTGTGGCCCGATTCGTCGTTGGCGCAGGTTCTGCTCACCGCTACCGGATTGACGTTCTCAATCTACCTGACGGTCGTTGCCGCAACTCAGATCGGTTCCTTCTGCATCTGGTGCCTGGGTTCGCTGGCAATAATGGCGGCCCTGTTCTCGCTAAGCCTGGGCCGCGCACTGCGCCATTCAGTTTGAAGCGGGTAATCCGGGTCTGATGACCTCGAGCCTGCCGGCGGCGATTTAGATGTTGCCGACCGAGAGAGCTCCGTCAACGCGCAATTCCAGTCCGGAGACGGCGTCGGAATCATCGCTGGCTAAGTAGAGGGCGGCCTTGGCCACCTGGTCGGTGGTGATCAGCTGGCCGCTGGGAACCCGGGCGAGCAATTCTTCCAAAGGCATGCGCGATCCCGAACCGGCCGCGCTCCAAAACAGCGCGGTGTCGGCGTAACCGGGCAGGATTGAGTTGACGCGGATCCCGTGCGGGGCCCATTCTTCGGCCAATACCGAAGTCGTCATGACCACGCCCGCCTTGGCGGCGCAATAGGCGGCGCGCTTGGGAATCGCCCGGTAGCCGGCGACCGAGGCCATATTGATGATCCGACCGCCCTCGCCTTGTTCGATCATTCGCCGGCCGGCAAACTGGGCTCCGAAAAACACCGCGCACAGGTTTATGTCAATCATGCGGCGATATTCTGACTCGACCACATCTTCAGACGCCCTGCCTCCGCCGATACCGGCATTGCCGACCCAAATGTCAATTCGGCCAAACCGACCAACGATTGCGTCAACGAATCCGGACAGTGCTTCGTTGTCGGTCACATCGGCCAGCACCGCCAGCGCCTCGCCGCCTTGCGACTCGATCTCCTCAACAACCGCCTGAGCTGCCGATTCGTTGATGTCGCAAATGGCGATGCGGGCGCCCTCGGCGGCGAATCGATGGGCAATCGCCTTGCCAAAGCCGTCGCCGCCGCCGGTAATTCCGGCAACCAGTCCCTCCAGTTTCATATCCGAACTTCCTTAGCTTTCACGCCATTCCGGCCAGTTGGCCAAGCGCTGTGTGATCCGTTCACCTACCTCGCCGCGACCCTGCCGATCGAGGAACCCGAGCCAGTAGTCCAAGGGGATGTATTTGAACGGCCCGGTTTCGATCACCTGGGCCAAAGGATCACCGGGGTGGCCGGGTCGGCCGGCGTGGTGATGGGTCCATTCGACGAGTTGATGATCCAGCTGGGCTACGACTTCCGGTTGGTCCTTGGCCATGTTGCGGGTCTGGCGAGGATCGGCGAGCATGTCGTAGAGGGTGAGCGGCGGATAGTCAAACAGGCCCGGGTGATAGGTGCGGGTGAGCAGCCAGCGCTCGTTGCGAACCGACCGTTGGCACGCGTATAGACCATGAGAGAGCACCAGGTGATCGCGGCTGACATAGTCATCGACCCCGGCCTGGCCGCCGAGCAAAGGCGCCACGCTCGTCCCGTCCCAGCCGTCCTGGGCCGGGATTCCCGCCAATTGGCAAAGGGTCGGGGCGATGTCGAGGCTGTAGACAAAGTCGTCACTTACGCCTCCGGCGGCCTGGCCCGGCAGGGAGATGATCAGTGGTATGTGGTGCGGGGCTTCGTAGCCGTTGCAGTGATCACCATATATTCCCTGCTCGCCCTGCCCCTCGCCATGATCGGCGGTAATGATTATGCAGGTGTCGTCTAGTACGTTTTGACGCTCCAGGACCTCCAGTAGTTGACCAATGTGATGGTCAACGTAGGCGATGGACCCGTCGTAGCCGTCGATCCATTCCTCGTAGTGGGACCGGTCGCTAAAAGGCCGATCGGACACCTTTCCGGTGGTGCGGTCGGGATAAGGATTTATCGCCGGCGGCGTAAAAGGTCCAGAGAGATCCTGCTGAGAGTCGAGGGTCGCCTGGTCCGGCCAATCGGGCGCGGGCTGGCCGGCGAAGCGATTCATCCATTCATCGGGCACGCGGTAATTTCGGTGCGGATCCCAGTAGTTAACGTGCAGAAGCCAATCCTGGCCCTGACAGATTCGCTCAAGCAACGGCAGCGCCGCGGCGTTGACCTCGTCGGCGGTTTCGTTGCCCCGCTTGAGGGTGTGATGGTGGTATTCGCGAAATCCGGAAGTGTGCCAAAAGGCGTGGTGGCGATCGGCAAATGAACTCACCGAGGCCGTGTAGTAACCGTGGCTTAGGAAGGTCCGGGCCATCGTCAATGTCAAACCGTGGCTCTGTTCACGGTGAATATCGGCCGACAGTCGGTACTGTGACCCCGGACCCCAGTGCGTGGCGACGCCGTTATTTATGCCGAACATACCGCCAAAGAGCGATGCGCGGCCGGGCACACAGGGGGAGTCCGATACGTAACAGCGATCAAATCGGGTACCGCCGGCCGCCACCCGGTCGATGTTGGGCGATGTGTCGCGGTGGTAGCCATAGCAGCCCAGGTGGTCGGGGCGTTGTGAATCGATGTCAATTAGCAGGAAGCGCACTTCGGGCACCCCCAATCCGCGAATCCTTATCCCAGGGAACCACATCGCTGGTCGACAAAAGCCAGTTGAGCAGGCGGTCGGTCAATTCAGCCCGCAGATCCTGGTGGGCCGGTGAATCTATCAGGTTGACCTGCTCGCCGGGATCGGATACCAGGTCGTAGAGTTCGTCACGATCGCGCAAGCGGCGGACGTATTTGTGCGACTCGGTGCGAATTGCCGCAGCCTTGGCCACCGAATCGGGGTTGTCGGTCTGGATGCGCCCTTTCTGGTAATAGACGTGGTCGGAACTGAAGCTGTTCCACTTCATCTCGACCGCCTGGTCTTCGTAGTAGTGATGACCGCCCTCCACAAACACCGCGTCCTTATTTGAGGCCCGCTCCCTGCGAATCAACGGCAACAGGCTGTCACCGAAGTGGTCATGGCCGGCCGTAATCCCGGCGATGTCGAGGATTGTGGGCGTTAGGTCCAGCGTTTCGGCGAGGGCCGGAATCATCACCGTACGCTCGTTGGTCGGGAGCTTGATGGTCAACGGGACCCGCAGCAGGACATCTTCGAACCCGCTGGGCCATTTCTCAACCAGACCGTAATCGCCAGCGTAGTCGCCGTGGTCGGAGAAGAACAGGACCGCTGCATCGTCCCATTGGCCGTGGTTCTCCATTGCCGTTCGTATCTCGCCAAATTGATCGTCAAGCCGTGTGCACATCCCCCAGTACGTGGCGATCAATTCGCGCCAATTCTCATCATCGAACCGGTCCAGTCCGTAGGATTTATGCATTTCGTCATGGTGAATCGGCCCGTCGGGGCGGGGCGGCATCGGCGAAGGAATCTTGGACCGGTCGTGCAGCGAGAAGTAGGGTTCCTCCACCCAGTACGGGCAGTGCGGAAATATCAGGGGTAAATATAAGCACCATGGCTCCGGTGGATCAGACGCCAGGAACTCCAGCGCTCCATCAATCCACTGTCGGTCGGCGTCGTTTGAATGGTCATCCGGCCGGCGGCCGAAGTAGAAGCTGCGGAACCGATAGTCATCGGATTCCCAGGGGTTGGCCGTAAATTTGCGGTAGTCGATTACGGCTTCGCCGGCGTGAGAGATGCTGTCGGGAAAGGACTCTTGCGCCAGGAGGTCGTTCTTACCCCACATCTCCACGTGATAACCGGCCGACTTTAGATATTTAAAGACGTTGGGTTGATGTGGTCTGAGCATGTGCCAGAGCGTGCGATGGCCCGCCACATGGGGCGGCCATCCGGTGAACATGCAAATGCGCGAGGGGGTGCAAACGGTGTGATTTACAAAAAAATTGGAGAAGGGTGCGAAATCATTGGCAAACCGGTCAAAATTCGGCGTGTTGATCACGCCGTTGCCTGCATAGCCCACGCAATCCCAACGCATTTCATCGGGCATGAAGATGACGATGTTGGGTTGCTTGGCCATGCGTGAACGCCCGATCCTGTCGATTGAAGCTCTTTACCGCCGACCGATGCCGCACGGCTACTTTTCAGAATAGATTGCCCACCCTGCGCCAGACCCGAATCATCGTCATTGCCCTGGCCCTGGCGGCCCTGGGATTGGCATCCTGTCAACCGCTGGAGAGCCCGTCACGCGCCGGGCAGCCGGTGGATTTCCCTTACATCGCTGATTGGCAAGTACTGGGCGACCGCAGCCTGTTATTTCGATCCAACATCGATGGTGATTGGGAGATTTATCTACTCAACGGCCGTGGCCGTCAGTTGATCCGAATAACCGATGACCGCAGTCACAACCGCTATGCCGACGCTTCGCCGGACGGGAGATGGGTGATTTTTTCCTCCAACATAGACGGCGGCGATTTTGACCTTTTCCAGGTTCGCATCGACGGGACACAGCTATCGCAAATTACCGCCAACGACCTGGAGGACTATTCGCCCTCCTATTCGCCGGACGGGCGGCGAATCGCATTTGAGCGCGACGTCGACTATTTCCAGATCTTTGAACTGGTGCTTGATTCGGGCGCCGAACGCCAGCTGACCGACTACCCCCACCATTCCTACGCCCCCGAATGGGCTGCCACCGGCGATCGCCTGGCCTTCTTTGCCAATCGGGACGGTGACTTTGACCTGTTTAGTATCTCGCTGGATGGCGAGGACATTCAAAAAATCGTCGACACGCCGGCCTTCGCTCAATTTCCCGATTACAACCCGGTTCGCGACCTGCTCGCCTTTGAGGCCATCGCCAACGGCGAATGGGATGTCTGGACGACCGCACCAAATTTGGCGCCAATCAGGTTGACCGGTCCCGGTGGAGATGACCGCGATCCCGATTTTTCACCCGATGGCGAACAGATTGCCTTCTCGCGCCAAGATGGCGAAAGCGTGGACATCTACGTGATGGCCAACGACGGGTCAAACGCCCGATTGCTGCTCGCTACGCCAGGCAGCGATTACCAGCCGGTCTGGCTAAAGCCGGGCACCGAATAAGGCGATCTGAGAACAAAAAAGGGCGGGATCATTGCTCACCACGCCCTAGTTGCGCTATTTGGAAAAACCCTTGGCAGACACAGCCCTCACAGGCATAAACCTACCAGCCCACCTCGTATTGCAGCAGCCGCGAATTTATCCAGGTAACCACGGCGATGACCATAAAGAGCACCACCGACATAGCCGCCGCATAGCCCATCTTGAGGTATTCAAACGCATTCGAATAGACCAGCAGCACGACGGTCACCGAGCCGTCCAGCGGACCACCGGTCAATACGCCGTTGCCGGCCTGTTGGGTCATGATCCATACCTGAACGAACATCTGCAGGGCGCCGATGAAGTAGACGATCACCACAAAGTAGGTAGTCGGCGCCAACAGCGGGATCAGGATCTTGGTGAACTGCGAAATGCGGCCGGCGCCGTCGATGTCGGCAGCCTCGGTCACCGAAGGGGGAATGCCCTGGAGCCCGGCCAGATAGATGACCATATTCAGGCCCATGTTCTTCCAGACGCTCATGAGAATGATCGCCAGGAGGACTGTTTCTTTGCCCTTCAGCCATTTCGATATCGGCAAGCCAATCCAGATCAGGAGATCGTTAAACAGGCCAAATTGCGGTTCGTAGAACCAGAGCCAAATAAGCGATACGGCCACGAATGAAGAAACCACCGGCATGTAGAACATGGCGCGGAAGAAGTAGATCCCTCTTATCGCCCGGTTAATCAACACCGCCAGCAGGAGTGACGTTACCACTCCCAGCGGGACCGTGGCGAATGCGAATAACAAGGTATTCCTCACCGCCGGTTGGTACCGTGCATCGCCGGTCAAGGAGGCGTAGTTTTTCCAAAGCGGATCAATGATCCTTGGTGCGGTCAACAGGTCGTAACTGGTGATCGAATAGTACACGGCGCCAATGATCGGCACCAATATGAACACCACGATAAAAGCGATCTGCGGCGCCACGAACAAATAACCGGCCAGGTTACGCCGAAAGTACACACCCAGCCCGCCGCTCCTCGGAGCGGCGGTGCTTTCAGTTGCCAAAGTTGATCAGCCCTTGATCCCGGACAGGGCGATTCCCTGCACGAAATAGCGCTGCGTCATCAGGAAGAGGATCAATATCGGGACCGTTGCAACCATCGTGGCTGCCATCAACAGGCCCCAATCGGTGTTGTATTCCTGGCGGAAATTGGCCAATGCCACCTGCAATGTCTTGATGTCCTCATCGCGGGTGATGATGAACGGCCAGACGAAGTCGTTCCAAGTCTGCTGGAACGAGAAAACGGTAAGTACCGCCAAGGCGGCGCCGGACAACGGCAGGATCACATTCCAGTAGATGCGGAACTCGGAGGCCCCGTCGATGCGCGCGGCATCTTCCAGTTCCCGAGGAAGGGTCTGGAAGAACTGCCGCAGCAGGAAAGTCCCGTAAGCGGTCGGGAACATCGGGACCGTCAGTCCGGCGTAGGAGTCTAGAAGTCCGCGACCACCCTGGCCGACGATGTCGTTACCACCGGTCAATGGCCAGTTCTTGATCATGATGAACAGCGGAACCATCGTGACCTGGAACGGGACCATAAGAGTCGCAATCACGGCCACGAAGAGGACGTCGCGCCCCGGAAAGTCCAAGCGCGCAAAGGCGTAACCGGCGGTGGAGGCGAGGGTGAGATGGGCCAAGGTAATGACCGTGGCCACAAATGCGCTGTTGAAGAAAAACCGTCCGAAGTTCAGGCCCCACACCACGGTGTAGTTTTCAAACTGCCAAGCATAGGGAAGATAAGTGGCGGGATCGTCAATTGCAAAGTCGAAGAGGTCCTCGGCCGTCTTAAATGACCCCAACAGCGACCAAATGAAAGGAAAAACAGCCACAAAAGCTATTACCGACATGAACACGTAAAGCAACGTGCGTCGGATGGCCGGCCAGGTTCGACCTTGTGTGCGTAGCGTCGCTGCTGTCTGAGTTTGCGCTACGGCCATAGGGCAACGTTCCTTAGGTGATGCTTCCACTGTCTGGGGATAGGCAACACACTGCGCCTAACTTTTATGACCCTACATCTTACCGATACGGGCGGTCGAATTGAAATAACTCCGCCGTTCACGGCAGTCGTTGGGTCGGTATGATCAATGGATAAAAAAGCGGGGTGGGCTGGAACCACTTTCGTGGACCCGTTTCCCACCCCACTTAACTTGACTATTTCTGAGAAATCCTCAGAAGTTGTCGATGGACAGGTTTAGCCGCCGGAGATGATGTCCAGAACTTCCGCGTCCATACCTTCGAGGGTTTCCTCGACGGATAGTTCGCCCAGGGCGGCTTTTTCAACCCAGCGGCTCATGGCCGGCTGAACGTCAAAGTGCTCCTCAACGATCTGGCGACCCTTGCCGAATTTGTTGCCGTTGGTGGAGTAGGTTTTCCACGGCTCTTTTTTGTAGAGCTCGTAGGATTCCATCGCCACGCGACAGGGCATCGAACGGTCACCAACGACGTTGATTTCGTAGTTGGGGCCCGGAGAGGCGAAGTACTGCATGGTCGCAAAGGTTGCGTCCGCGTTCTTCGTCAGTTTCCAGGGCATGTACTTGTCAACGTAGATTTCCATAACCTGCTCTTTGGGGCCTCGGAGAGGCTCACCGACAAAGAGGTCAGCAAATACGTCAGGGGCGTTGGTTTCGCAGTTGCCTACGTTACCGGGCCACAGCTGCTGATAGGCAACCCTACCGGCGCAGAATGCGTGCAGGTTCGGAACGCCGGAGTCCATTCCCTCTTTGGGCATGGTCTCATCGACTAAACCGTGGCGCACGTGCTGGCTTAGAGCTTGAACTCCCTCGGGTGAGGAGTTCAGCGGCATGGTGCGGTCTTCAGAGAAGTAGTTTCCACCAGCCTGATACAGCCAGTCCTCGTACACCTGGGTGTGATGCTCGACGTTGATTCCAGCTTGCTCGTATCTATCGCCATCGCGAATGGTGAGTTGCTGGGTTACCGCGTTGAGTTCGTCCCAAGTGGACGGCACGACTACTTCAAGACCGGCGGCCTCAAACATCGAGGGTCGGATGACCGGCGATGCACGGTAGTTGAAGCGATAGGGAACACCCTGGATGTGACCTTCATAGGTCACGTCTTCAATACCGCGTGGGTAGAAGTCACTCCACTCGTCCCAATTATTCACGTACTCATCGATTTCGAGTACCTGGCCCTTGGCGGCCAGAACCGGGGTCCACAGACCGCCACCGTACCAAATGTCAGGTGCGGATTGGGCTGCAAAACCGGTTGTGATCTTCTGGAATGAGCTGGCCCAGTCGGAAAAATCGGCCTTGACCGTAATACCGGACAGTTCCTTGAAATTAACGATCTCGGCGCGAGCGGCCTCCTGGCCAGCCGGGTTGAGTCCGTTGAAGCGGAACTCAATCTCAACATCCTCGAACATCATTTCACTCGGGGCCGCAGCGTCTGCACCATCATCACTCGGCGCCGGCGCGTCAGGTGCCGGTGCCACAGGTGCTGCTACTGCTTCTTCTTCGCCACAGGCTGCCAATACTGCCAGCCCGGTGGCCCCGGCCATGCCCGCAAGAGCACGTCTTCGGGTAATACGCAAGAGTTTGCCTCCTCCAAATTTATTTACAGTCGCTCCACAAGTGCAAAGCGCAATGCGCAAATATCGCACATTCCCCGCCACGCGCCATCTAAGACGCACAGCTGGTGGAGCGTTCAATTGCCGGAATTGTGCGTCAATATCGCGCTTTTGTCAAATCAACGACCAATTGCCGGCGAACAAAAAGTGAATTTGCCACTTGCCGGGCAAATTTTCGGGTCGTTGCTGACACGAATAAAATCTGTGGTATACGGACCTCAGTTAACTGATCGTGCCTGAGTCAGCTATTGGGCTCGGACCTGGCGGCACCGCGGTTGCCTAAACCGCTGCCAGGAAATGGGGGAATTAGCCAATTCGACATTCAAACGGAGGCAGAAGCTGTGAACAATACTCGGGCTATTAATCGACGGCGGTTGCTTTTCGCGGGAGCCGGCGGTGCGCTGGCGCTGGCGGTTGCCGCCTGTGGCGAAGGGCATAGCGAAGAGGAGCTGGGCAGCAGTGAAGAAATCGCTGGCGCCGTACGTAAGGGCGGAGGACCGTCGGCCGAACTCGACGGTGGACCAAAAACCTTAACTGAACCGACTGAGTTGGTCGGGCCGGTTGGAATCGGGCAAAACGACGAACGCAAGGATATCTACGTCGTAACGGAAGACAACAAGCTGTTTGAATTTACGTTCGAGGGCAAACTCACCTTCTGGTCTGATGGCGGTGAGCAGATTGACGAGCGCGAGTACCCATATTCGGGGCCAACGGACTCGACCTATGACCGCCCGCGCCAGTTGTGGGTACTTGACGCTGGCAATGCCCAGATTCAAAAATACGGCCTATACCAGGGTCGCCCTGAAGGTCACTTGCCAATCTCGGTTCGCTGGGGCGATCCCGACTTGCAGGATGCAACGCAACTGCGATCCAGTGGATTCGGGTTTCCCTACATAATCACCGCCGACGAACGGCTGTTGCGATTTACAGCTGCCGGCACCGACAAGACCGTAATTGAATCTCCCGAACCCGGCGGCCTCTGGCGCGGAATTGCCGTTATTCCGATCGAAGGCGAAGTATTCGGACTGCTCTGGGTGCCCGACACGCAGACCACCAAGTTGTATGCGGTCACTCGTGTCGGCCTCGATTACGAGATTGATTTTGCGACTGATTTCGACGGTTTGGTCGAACCGGGCCCGTTTTCAATCAACCGCGAAGAGCAGTTCTACGTGATCGAACCGGCGACCGACGAGATCCACCGTTTCGAAATTGATGGATCGCGCAGCGCAACATTCGGTGGTACCGGCAGCGACGAAGGCCAACTGCTTGATCCACACGGCCTCCAGGCGGGGGTCGAAGGCGTTTACGTCGCCGATACCGGAAATAACCGCATTCAACACTTCGATGCGGACGGTAACTTTTTGGTCGCCTGGGATGGAGCCGGCACTTAAGAGGCTTCCCGGGGGTGCCACTCCCTAGCAATTGAAATAATGCCGCGGGCGGAAAATCACTTCCGCCCGCGGCATCGCCAATTCAGGCCCAAGTGGCCGCGATATATGTTCCCGACTTTGTGAGGAAAACAAAAGCTATGTCCGACGGGGAATTGATGGTATTCCCGTTGACCGCCGCCCGCGACGGCGACGGAACACTGATCATCGGCGGATGCCGGGTCGACGAATTGCTCCGGCAATACGGCAGTCCGCTCTATGTCTACGACGCCCAAGATGTCAGGTCAGCATGCTCTGCCTACCTTGAACCCCTGCGGGCCAAATATCCAAATTCGGAGGTAATTTACGCCGCTAAGGCTTACGCCGATCTATACACCCTAAGACTTGCGGCGACCGTTGGATTGGGCGTCGACTGCGTTAGCGGCGGCGAGATTGCGGCCGCTCTGGCGGCCGGCGTCAATCCGGGCGACATTACTTTTCACGGCAACAACAAACTGGCCACCGAAATCAACGAAGCGTTAGATTGCGGCATCGGTCATTTCGTCGCCGACGGTATCGACGATCTGGCCCTAATCGGGGAGATAGCTGCGCGCCGCGGCCAGCGGGCGCCTACCTTGCTGCGCTTAACTCCCGGCATATCCGCTCACACCCACGAATACATCCGCACCGGCGAAATTGACTCCAAATTCGGTATCGCGATCGAAACCGGTCAGGCAATGGAGGCGGTAAAGGCGGCGATCGCCGATCCCGGTATTGATCTCCGTGGCTATCACGCCCACATTGGCTCGCAAATTTTTGATCCACAGCCACTTGTCGACAACGCTCGAGGACTGGTCGAATTTGCGATAGTCGCCGAGCAGGCAACCGGATTCTTCCCCGACGTGATTTCGCCCGGCGGGGGCGGGGGCGTGCGCTACAGCAGCGACGACGACGGCCTGGATCCATCGTCGCTAATGAACGCCGTGGCCGATGCGGTGATAGATGCGTTGCCGGACGACCGCCGCCCGCGATTGGTGGTTGAGCCCGGCCGTTCGATCATCGCCCGCGCAGGAGTTTCCCTTTACACCGTGGGAACGATTAAAGAGATACCGGGCGTGCGCACGTATGTGGCAGTTGACGGCGGAATGGCCGACAACATTCGGCCGGCCCTGTATGGCGCCGATTACACGGTGATCCTGGCTGGCCGCGAATCGCCCGCCGATCGATTGCGCGTAACCGTGGCCGGACGCTACTGTGAGTCCGGCGACATCCTTTTTAAGAATGTCCTGCTCCCGCCGCTTCATCGCGGCGACATCTTGGCGGCAGCGACGTCAGGGGCCTACGGGATAGCAATGTCCTCGAACTACAACCTGGCCTTGCGGCCGGCTGTGGTGTTCGTCGAGGAGGGAAATTCGAAGCTCACGCGCCGCCGCGAAACCTACGACGACCTGCTCAATTTATTCGAACTTGACGAACGGGGCCCGGCCGAGAACTAGACGATGCCGTAGGGCCGAGCGGCGCTCACCAGCGGCTTGGCTTGGCTAACCAGATACTGCTGCGCCAGGCGGGACGTCCAGTCCGCCATTCGCCACCCTCGATACCTAACGACCCGGCAGGATCGCAATCCCGGGCAAGTTAGGCGAGCGTGAACAACCAATCGATAAACAGGTCGATCTCGTCGGCCGTCAGTTCGAGATTCGGCATCAGGGTATCGGGCTTGTGGGCAGGCGGGTCGGTGAGCCAGGCGGCCAGGTTGTCGCGACTCATTTCCATCGTTTCGCCGATCATCTGACGCGAAGCGAAGCCGTTTAGATTCGGCCCGGTGTCGCCAACGGCCTCCGGGATCCCGTCGACCATGTGGCAGCCGGTGCAACCTTTGTTGATAAACAGGTCGTAAATTGCCTCCAGCTCCGGCGACCGCTCGATCGATTCGGTTTCGGTGGCGGCGGCTCCGGCAGTAATCGAAAAGATCCCGAACGACGCCGTCTCCGGGGCCTCGATCACGGCCCGATAGCTATGGCGGGCATCCTCGTGGCGAAGCCCTTCGGTGACGAGGACGGCAGCAAGGACCAAGACGATCAGGGCGGCCAGCGTGGCTACCGCCGCGACCTGGAATTCGGTTCGGTTAGGCATAAGGCTTAAAGTGGACCTCTTTGACCTGCTCGCGCGGGTTGCTTTCAGTTGAAACCATTATTCGGCCACCTTCGAAACGCAAAGGATGGAGCGCCAGCGGACGCGGGGCCGGGCCCGCCAAATTCTCGCCGTATTCGTTATAGACCGACCCGTGGCACGGGCATTGAAAAAGTCGCGATTCAACGTCGAACGGGACCTTGCAGCCAAGGTGAGTGCATTCGTGGTCGAGGGCTACAAAGCCACGGTCTGAATGAACTATGAAGATCCCTTCGGCCGGGATGAATTTGACCTCGCCGGCGGCGTACTCCGCCGGTTCTCCGGCATCGAGCCACTCCTCGGTTGAATCGCGCCGCGGCATCAGGAAAGCGATTCCGGCGGCGGCGGCGGCGGCGGGCGCCAGTAGACCCATTACTGAGCCAAAAGCGCCTTTGAGCAGGCCGCGACGGGCCAGCTCGAGATGGCCGGGTCGGCGGGTGGGCACGTCAGTCGGTTCCGATTGTTACTGGGCTTGCTTGCGGCCTAGGGCCGATCAACCAGCGCCAAAGGTGGCCAGCACCCTGGCCGGCACGTCCCAAGGCGCATAAATGGTCAGATCAGGGCCGCGCATAGCCCCGTAAACGAACATAAGAACCGCCAGCGAGGCCCATACTCCGGTGAATACCGCAACTGTTATTTCGTAGCGATTCGCTTTGAGGGCCAACCGGGCGATCAATCCACCGGCAAATCCATGGACCAGCAGTAATACCAGCGGCAGCAGGCCGGCCCAGAGCAGGGACGATAGCTCGGAGAGGTCCGGGAAGCCAAAGAACACGATTCCGTCTGGCCACCAGCTTGGCGATTCGCCGCCTGAGAGATGGGTCAAATTCAAGATCGCGTCGATCTCGTGAAACAACTGGCCGGCCGGATCAAAGACCGCATATAGGATCCAGGTTCCGCCGAAGTAGAGGGTACCCATTGCCGCAAACAGCATTGAGCGGCCGCCAAACCAGCGGCCCGGTGTAGCCGGCGTGGGAGCGATTAGCGGAACCGCCAACACGCCCACCACAAGCAGCGACGGGATGATGATGCCGGCGAATACTGGATTAAATCGCAAATTCAATTCCGATACGTAGGCGGTGAGCCATGGAACCGGCGCCGGGTTGTCAGCCGCCGCGGTGTTAACTGGCGCACCCAGTTGCGACGACGAGAGCGCCGCGATGATCAGCAGCACCAACAGCAAACCCAGGAAAAGCAACAGTTCGGTCAACAGCAGAGATGGCCAGGCCAATACTTTCCCGGGAGCTGGGCGGGCACGCCGCGCTTGGCCGCGGGCCAGCCCCATAAGGCCGTATGTCTTGCCCGACACGTTGTAGGGTGTGCTGCTCACGTTCGCCTTAACTTTTTTAGTGTTCGTCGCGGCTGGCAGCGAGACCGCCATCGCGTCGAACTAGGAAACCGTGCAGGCCAGCGAGCACCAATAGTGCCAGCGGCCCAACCAGGAAATGCAGGGTGTAAAAGCGGGTCAGCGTGGCCTGACCGATTTCACTGCCGCCGAAGAGGAGCAACTGGACCCATTCGCCAAATATTGGCCCTTGTTCAATGACCTGCGATGCCCCGCTGGTAATCCAATAGGCGTTTTGGTCCCAGGGCAGGACGTAGCCGGTTAGAACCGTCAGCATCGCCAGCAACAGCATGACGACGCCGAGAACCCAATTGCCGCCGCGTCCGGCGTAGGCGCCGGTGTAGAAGACTCGCAGCAGGTGGGCAAACGAGAAGATGATCAGGGCATGACCGGAAATGAAATGCAAGTTCTTAATCAGGCCCCCGAAGAAGACCTCGGTTTCCAGGCGAACCATGCTCTCATAGGCGGCATCAACTTCTGGGACGTAGTGAAACATCAGCAGCACGCCGGTAACAAACATGATCAACAGCGAATATGCCGAGAGCAGTCCCAGTCCCAGTGAATAGGAAGGTCGCAGGCTGGCTCGACTAACGTGAACCGGGTGCAGACTCAGGAAAAAATTCCGTGTAACGGCCCGTGAACGACTGGTGAAATCGCCACCGGCCGCCGCGTTCGGAGGTGCCAGTGCATCGCCGGAATCGTGCATCAGGGTGAGCTGCTCCTGCTGCGGTCGCGGAAAGGTGACGCATACATTTTCTCAATACGCGGCGTGTTCAAAGCCCGGCTGGGCACCGAGTTGGTCACTCTCAAGAAATGGCCCCCAGCAGCTCGAGCTCTTCGGCGAACGAAAACCATTCGAAGCCGATCACATCGGTGGGGCAAACCTCGGCGCAGAGGCCGCAGTTAGTACAGGTCGACTCGTCTTTGAGGATCAATACGGCATCGGACTGGCCGTCCGATTGCCGCTGGGCGTCCAATCCGGCCCCGAATGCTCCCGCCAACAACCCGTCAAGTCCGCTGCCGGTAACGCCCTCCGGGGAGGCCAGTTGCAAACACTGGTGCGGACACACATCGACGCAATCGCCGCAGGTAATGCAACGCGGACTTTCAAAAACGGTGTTGACGTTGCATTTGAGACAACGCCGGGCTTCGGCCCTGGCTTCGTCTGCGGTAAATCCCAGATCCGGTTGGTCAAAGGGGCCACGGCGGGTCGGCTTCAACATCACCGGGTCTTGCGGCAACAGATTCAGGTAGCCCGATTCCTGAAAGTCGTTGGTGCCGATCGGGTCCATTGCGCCGCTGCGGCGCACCGCCAAGGTTGCCCCTTGAATTAGGCCTTCTGCATTGGCGGCTGCTTGATGACCGGCCGCCACGGCATAGACAACGCCATCGTTGGCATGCGGCGAAGGGGCCTCAATAACGTTTTTGGGCTTAGGCGCCAGGTGGTAGATCGCCGGGCGCGCGTCAAGCATCGGATCACCCATCGGCAGCACCAATACGTCGGCCGTGATGCTTCCCCGGCCCAGCCCCAGCGGTACCTCGAACGTCGAGCCTTCGCGAACTATCGGCTCCGGCCAAGCCCCCAGGACGATCTTTACGCCCTCGCGTTGGGCCTCTTTGGCCGCTGCCGGTGACCCGAATATCTTTTCCGAAACCATCGTTACATCG
Source organism: Chloroflexota bacterium (assembly GCA_965249595.1). Taxonomy (GTDB): domain Bacteria; phylum Chloroflexota; class UBA11872; order UBA11872; family VXNJ01; genus VXNJ01. The sequence goes on from OZ252242.1 coordinate 29,146, forward strand.
GCGCTGCTTCCGCCGGCGCGTTGAATTCGCACGGCACTGCGAGCGGCGGCAATAGAGCGATTGCATCCACCGGCAATGACCACTCGATCGCCGATCGTGGCAGTCATACCGGGACGAAAGCCGTCGATAAGTTCAGGGACCGATAGCAAGGTCCCGCCGTCGCCGCGGCGCCACTGGTCTGGGTCTCCGACCGCAACGATTACCGCATCGTAGGCTCGGCCCAGTTCGTTCAGGTCGATTTCGACGCCCAAGCGCCGAGAGTAATCAATATTTACGCCCGGCATCGCCAACACCGCATTGATCTCGGCGACAACGGTACTGCGCGGTATCAGATATTCAGGAATTCCGCGAAGCATCATCCCACCAGGCCGATCGGAAGCCTCGAAGATGTCAATGGCGTGGCCGAGCAGGGCCAAATCATGGGCGGCCGTCAGCCCGGCCGGGCCGGCTCCGATGATGGCCACGCGGGCGTCGCTGCGCCGGTCGGCGCCGCTGCGCTGGCGGTACTGGCTAAGCGCGTATATCGATGCCGCCGTGCGCGAATTTTCCGGCGCGCGGGCCGGAGCGGCCAGATCGGACGGCCGAGTGGTGGGGCCAGCAATATTGGCCGCAAATCGCTGCAGCGCGGCAATTTCAATCGGCTCGTCGATTGACCCGCGGCGGCACGCGCTCTGACAGGGCGCCGAACATGCGCTCCCGCAAACAGCGGCGAATGGGTTGGATTGTCGGGCGATGTCCCAGGCGGCCTGATATTCGCCGCGAGCAATAGCCGTAACCATACCGCGGGCATCGGTGCCGGCCGGGCACGCGGCCTGACAGCTGACGTGTTCGCGGTAGTAATCAAGACCAGTAAGCCGGACCCTTAGGTCTGCCTGGTCGCCAGCGCTTGAAGCGCTGGCGCCACTAGATCGCGCCATCGGTGCGGGGGGAATCCCTAAAGTCGGATTAACTAACCTGCGGATTTTATCTTTGCCCGAACGATTCGCGCGGCTGAAGCGCCTTTGACCGGCTTCGCCAGCCCACCAGATCACGGGCGCCGGCGTGGGCTGCCCACTCAGCGCGGTCATCTAACCGGGTAAGTTCTTCGGTGTGCCCACGGCGCGCCAGGGCAAGCCCAATCAAGTGATCGGCAAAGGCCGGATTTTTCGGCAACAGCGATCCGTGCAAATAAGTTCCAAAAACTGTACCCGCCCAGGCACCCTCGGTGCGGTCGGCGGAGTTATTTCCATGGCCATCGTCAACCGTGGCCAATGGCGACTGCCCGGCACCCAAATACGTGCGTCCGCCGTGATTCTCAAATCCGACCAACGGCTCGTCCCGCCAGGTAGCGGTTACGTTGCCGATGCACCGGGCAGCGGAACGACCCGGGTGGATGGTCTCCAGGTCGAGTAGGCCCAATCCGGCCAATTCGACGCCATCGGCGTCAACGTAGCGATGGCCCATGAGCTGGTAGCCACCGCAGACTGCCAGCAAGACCACCGCGTCGGCAACGCACCGCCTAAGGCTTCCACCGGTCGGCCCGCCCAGTGCCGCGCTGGCCAATCGCTGTTGGCGATCCTGCCCGCCGCCGATTAGGATCACGTCGACATCTGCTGGGGTAAAGGGTCGGTCTGCCGTCAAGGGCAGCACCGAAACCTCGAATCCGCGCCATTGAAAGCGCCGCTGGATGCACTCGACATTTCCGCGATCGGCGTAAATGTTCATCAGTTCGGGCAGCAGGTGCCCAATGCGAATTTTTATTTGTCCGCCCAATACTGCTCGGCCGCACCACGGCCGACTAGGACTTTCCGAAATTCAAGCATGGCGGTGTAGGTAGAAAGTACCAACAATCGCCCCCGGCATCGCCCCAGGGCCGCGTCAAGAGCCGGTTCGACCGGTCCATCGACGGAATAATCCACCGCCAAACCGGCATATTTGAGACGTAACGCCATGTCGGCGGCCCGCGAGCCGCCGGTAACTAGCGAACGCGGACCCATCTGGGAAAAGTTGACATCCCAGATCCAGGACACATCCTCGCCATCGGCGACGCGATCGTTTAGCAATACCAGGAGATCGGCATTTTCGCCGGCGACGAGCCGGGCCAGCTCGTTGGCGCCGGCCGGGTTCTTCATCAGCATGAGGGTTATCTCGACCGAACCCAACATGACTCGCTCGGCCCGACCAAAACTTGGAGGCACCGCCGACATTTGGTCCGCCGCCCGACTCGGTTCAATGCCAAGCGCCGAACTTGCGGCCAAGGCCGCCAGCAGGTTGTAGGCGTTAAATGCGCCCGGCAGCGGGCTCTCAATCGACATTGGCCCAATCGGTTCGGCCAGTTCCATCTTTAAACCTTGGAGGTCCGCCGCGGTGATGCGACCGACCACATCGAGCGAGGGGCGTGAGAGGGCGCATGCTGAGCACCGCCAGCGCCCCAAGTGCGAAAAGGCCAATCCGGAGTAGTCGAGAACTTGGCCGCATTCGGGACACAGTATCGAATCGGCCCACTCATCGGGTTGGCGCTCGCTGGCGGTGTGCTCCAATCCAAAGGTGACGACGGTTCCGCGGTGGGAATTGCCGATTTGGGCCAGGCCCGGATCGTCGGCATTGATGACCAGTACCGGAAAGTTCTTGCATTCGCCAAGGGCGGCGGCAATTCCACGGACCAGCGAATCTAGCTCCCCGTAACGATCAAGCTGATCCCGAAACAAATTGGTGAGAACGACCGCCCGCGGCCGCAATCGCGGCAGGCTGGCTATCAATTGGGCCTCATCAATTTCAAAAACGCCGACAGCCGACGACGGCCACCGCGGACGGCCGGTCGGCCCGACTTTCGAAAGCAGCAAGGAGAGGATCCCGCGTGAGAGATTTGAGCCGGTGACATTGGTAAGGGGGTGCCAGCCGTCGCCCGAGATTGCGGCACCGATCAAAGCGGTTGTAGTCGTCTTGCCATTGGTGCCCGAGACCAATATATGGCCCTGCGGGATCTGCTCAACCAGTTGGTAAAGCAAGTTTGGCGCGATAGCCTCGGCCACCAATCCCGGCAGGGCATTGCCGCCGCGCCCAAGGCATCTTGAAACTAGCGCCGCCGCCCGGGCCACCGCTACCGCGAGGAATCGCCGCAGGGCCACCGCCATAACGCCGATCAGGCGCCCTCAGCCAATTGCTCAGCCTCGGCAATCAAATCCGCCACCAAGCCAAGGCCGCGCGACCAAAGACCCGGGTCAGCCAGGTCGACGCCCAGCGGCCGCACCAATTCTTCCGGCGATGCCGAGCCGCCGCGCGAGAGCATGCGCAGGTATTCGGGTACGAATTCGTCACCTTGCTGTCGATAGACGTCGTAGAGCGCCAGTACCAGCAGGTGCCCGAAGCTGTAGGCGTAGGTGTAAAACGGCGTGTGAATAAAGTGCGGGATGTAGCTCCACCAGCATGCATAGTCGGCGGTCAATTCGACGGCGTCGCCGTGCATCGGCGCATTGGCCTCCATCCAGAGTTGTCCGATTCGTTCAGCCGACAGTTCGCCCTCATTGCGCCGCGCCGCATGGGAGGAACGTTCAAATTGGGTTAACACGATTTGTCGAAAAATGGTGGCAAATGCATCCTCGATCTTGCCGGTGAGCAGCGAGAGACGTTGACCGCGATCTTGGGTAGTGGAAAGCAGCTGGTGGAAGACGATCATCTCGCCGAAGACAGAAGCAGTCTCGGCCATCGTCAGCGGCGTGTGCGCCTGCAGATATCCAACCTGGCGGGCCAAATACTGATGTATCCCATGGCCGAGTTCGTGGGCGACGGTCATCACGTCACGGGTACGGTCGGTGTAATTGCAAAGAATGTAGGGATGCGCGCTGGCCGGACCACCGGCTGAAAACGCGCCTCCGCGTTTGCCGTTCCGCAATTCGGCGTCGATCCAATTGGAGTTGAAAAACCGCTCCACGATTTCCCCGGCACCGGGATCGAACCCAGCGTAACTTTCGGTGACGATCCGGCGGGCCTCGGCCCAATCCCAGCTGCCGGTATCCGGGGCGAGCGGGGCGTAGCGGTCGTAATCGAAAAGCTTGTCGTACCCGAGCAGGCGGCGCTTTAGGTGGTAGTAGCGGATTACCAGCGGATAGGCGGCGGTGCAGGCATCGATTAACGCCTCGACTGAATCTTGGGATATCTCGTTGGCGAGGTTGCGGGCGGCCATCGGGTGCCCGCGATCGCGCAATTGATCCTCGACGTTGTGGTCCTGCAGCAAGACGTTGAATATGTAGGTGAGGACGCGCGAATTGGCGCGCAGCGTGTCGGAGAGGCCGCTGGCAGCCGCTCGCCGGACTCGGCGATCGTGGTCGTGGAGCAGGGCCAGGGTTGCCGATTCATTGAGGCGCTCACGGCCACCGGGGAGTTCGACTTCGCACTCAAGTGAACTGGTTATTTCATCGAACAGGCGCGAGAAGGCGCGGGCCCCGGTATTAGCCTTCTGTTCAAGCGCCTCTTCGACCGGCTGTTCGAGGACGTGAGGGCGGTAAGCCAGTCCCTTTTCCAGGTAGTGGGCGAACTCGGCGAGCGCCGGGTCGGCGATGATCTTTTTGGTATGGACGTCGGGCAAAGCAAGCCACTCAAGCTCGAAAAACAGCAACTGCGCGCGCAGCGACGAATTGGCCTCGCCGGAGCGTGCCGTCAAGGCTCCGATCGCTGGGTCGGAGCTGTCTGCGGCATGGCAGAGATGGGCGTAGATTAGGGGTTTATCGGACAGTTCGGACAGTACCTGCAGTCGCCTGAGGGCCTGGGCAAGATCTGCCGCTTCCAACTCGCCGACACGACCGGAAAATTCGCTGCGAAATCCTTGCGCCTGGTCCGCCGCTAGCGCCAGGTCGGACTCAATGGCCGGATCGGATATTCCCGAGTAGAGGTCCGACAGGTCCCAGGTAACGCCGTCGGCGCTGCTGGTCGGCGGGGCGATCTTGGTTTCGCTCATGGGTCTCCTTAGATGTGGGCCTTAAGACAGATACCGGATTTGCTCAATCGCCCGCCGTCGGGCGGGCTTGGCATGGCGATTGATTTTGACTACCCGTTGGGATAATCGGGATTGACTCTGGCCAATATTGAAACCTTTGGCCTTTTACCGGCGAGGCGGCGATGGGTAAGTACTACCAGGCTTGCGCAATCGATTACCCCAACGGGGCCCCGCACCTGGGGCACGCATTTGAAAAAGTAGGGGCCGACTGCCAGGCCCGGTTTCAGCGGCTGCTGGGAAATGATGTCTATTTCTCCACCGGGGTGGACGAAAACTCGCTCAACGTCGACCGCACCGCGCGCGCCAATGGCGAGGCTACGGCGGACTTCGTCAACCGGATGTCGCCGCATTTCGAGGCGCTCTGGAATCACCTGGAGATCTCATCAACGAGCTTTATCCGCACTACTGAGCAGCGCCACTTTGCCGCCGCCCAGGAATTCTTCCGGCGCTCCCAGGCCAACGGAGATATCTACTTAGACCGTTATGAAGGCTGGTATTGCCTTTCGTGCGAGAACTACTACGGCGAGGACGAGCTTGTCGAGGGGCTCTGTCCGATTCACCGGCGCTCGCCCGAATGGCTTGCCGAAGAGAACTATTTTTTCGCCCTGTCGCGCTATCGCGACCGACTGCGGGAGCACTTCCTCAAGAACCCGGATTTCGTAATCCCGCGCAGTCGCTACAACGAGATGTTGGCCCTCATTGAGAGCGGCTTGAAGGACTTTTCGGTCTCTCGGCACAAGGCCAGTTGGGGAATCCCGGCTCCGGACGATTCCCAACACGTCATCTATGTCTGGTTTGACGCACTAATCAATTACGCTACGGCGGTCGGTTTCGAATCCGATCAAGATTCCTTCGACCGCTGGTGGCCCTGTGACGCGCAGGTGATCGGCAAAGACATATTGCGGTTTCATGCGATCTACTGGCCGGCGATGCTCTGGTCCTGCGGGTTGTCCGAGCCGCGCCAGATCATCTCGCACGGGTTCATTGACATGGCGGGCGAAAAGTTGAGCAAGTCGAGCGGTAACGTCATCGACCCCTACGACATTACCGCCCACTACGGGGTTGATCCGCTCCGTTACTACCTATTGCGGGAAATACGCTTCCTGCTCGACGGCAGTTTTCGCCGCGAAACCCTGGACTCGCGCTATCACCACGACCTTGGCAACGACTTGGGAAATCTTCTCAACCGCGCCGTTTCCATGATTGCGCGCTACCGGCACGGAGTGCTTCCCGGGCTCGGCGACCCCGATCCCGCCGATGAGGAACTAAAGGCTGCAGCGGCGAACGCGTGGAGTTTGGCGGATAGTCACTACCGGGTTTGGGAGTATTCCGATGCCCTAGCCGCCATTTGGCGTTACATCGCGGCCGCCAACCGCTACATCGACCAAACCAAGCCGTTTCACATCGCCCGTGATCCTGACGCGGCCGCCCGGCTCGATACGATCCTCTATCTCCTGGCCGATAGCCTGCGCCGGATTTCGGTGTTGGTGAGTCCGGCGATGCCGACCGTGGCCCGCAAGATCGCTGCCCAGTTGGGATGTCCAGTTCCTCGCAGCGGTTCCTGGTCGCACGCTGGGCAATGGGCCACCACCGAATCGGGTGTCAACGTCCCGGGTGGGTCGCCATTGTTCCCGCGGCTGGAGGCGCTTCCAAGTAACGCTTGATTCCGCGATGTATTTCGATTCGCACTGCCACATCAACGCCCCGGCCTTTGCCGATGATCTCGACGACGTACTTGGCCGCGCAGCGGCCGCCGGGGTGGCGACGATGCTGGTGGTCGGTTACGACCTTGCCACCTCGCAGCGGGCGGTCGAGATAGCCGCCGATTGTCCCGCTGCCTACCCATCTGCCGGTCTACACCCCTTCGATGCCAAACAGCTGGACGAGGACGCTCGGCACCACTTGGGTGATATGTATGCCCGCCGACTAGTATGCGCCGTCGGCGAGACCGGCATTGACCTGGCCGGCCGCGGTTATCCGCCGCTGGAGGATCAGCTACAGGCATTCCGCTGGCATCTTGACCGGGCCGAGGAGTTCTCCATGCCGGTAATCATCCACCAGCGTGAATCGGCCGGGGTTATAGCTGCCGAGTTAAAAGGCCGCTCGGTTGCCGGAGTTATGCACTGCTGGAGTCTGGGAGCCGAACCCTTAGACGCCTTTTTGAGCGCCGGATTTTACGTCTCATTTGCCGGTCTGCTAACTTACCGCTCGGCCGAAACGGTGCGACAGGCGGCTGGCCAGGTACCCGCCGATCGCCTGTTGATAGAGACTGACAGCCCGTATCTGACCCCGTCGCGGACCGGTCGCAGGCGCCGCAACGAACCTGCCAATCTGCCGCTAACCGCGGCCCTACTGGCTGAACTCAGGGGGATAACCGCGAGCGAAATCGCCGACATTACCACCACCAACGCCAAAACCCTCTTCGGGGTCGCCTGAGAAGCCCCGTGGTCGCCAGCGACATTGATGCGATCGCCGCTCCGGTAGCGCCGTGGCTGTCGGCGGTAGACCGCCGACTAGACGAAATGGCCGACAACGAACCTTCGCCAATGATCGGGGCGATATTGCAGACGCTCTTTGACGCGCCGGCCAAAAGATTTAGGCCGCTCTTGGTTCTGCTGACGGCCGGGGCTTTCGATTGCTTGGGCGATCAAGCCGTCGAACTGGCCTGCGGAGTCGAGTGTCTGCACACCGCCACGCTCGTCCACGACGACGTAATCGATGGTTCTGCCAAGCGCCGCGGGCGGGAGACAATCCACACGGTTTGGTCGAAAGGGGTCGCCATCCTGGCCGGCGACTTCATGTTCGCCCTGGCGGCCGACCAGGTGGCCGGCCTGGGGCGGCCGACGATCGTTTCAAAATTCGCCGATGCAATCATGCAAATGTCGCGCGCCGAACTCCATTGGCCCGATCTGCGTGACGGACCGCAGGCGGCACGGGCCGATTACCTGGCCAAGATTGAAGGAAAAACCGCCTCGCTGATTGGGCTCTGCGCCAGCAGCGCCGCCGACCTAGCCGGCCGCAGCGTCGCCGAACAGGAGCAGTTGCGCTTGGCCGGGGTTGAACTGGGACAGGCGTTTCAAATCTGCGATGACGTGCTCGATCTGCGCGGGAATCCCGATCGCACCGGCAAACCCGGTGGCGGAGACCTTCTGCAGGCGACCTTGACCCTTCCAATCCTGTTGCACTTGGCAAAGCGGCCATCGGGGCTGGTGGCGCGTTTCTACCGCGACGACGACACCCGGGCCGGCGCCGACCAATTGGCCGAGGCTCTAGCCGAACTTGGCGACGGCGACGGGCCGAACGCCGCGATCGCCGAGGCGCGCACGATCGCCCAATCCGCCCGCGCCCGATTGGAATTGCTCCCAGTCAACGAATGCCGCGCCGCTATCGTGAATCTTTGTGACTTCGTCGTCGAACGCGCCCGCTGAGCCGGGCGCCTTAGCGCCGCGCCAGGTACGGGCAATGTTTGATTCGATCGCCCCAACTTACGATCGCTTGAATCGGATCATCTCGCTCGGGCTTGACACCGCCTGGCGGCGGCGGGTTATCAATTTGGCCCTGGCCGGCAATCCGGGCACCCTCCTAGATATCGGCACCGGCACCGGGGACCTGCTGGAAATGGCCCGTCGCCGGGCACCCGCAGTGTTCGCCTTGGGGATCGATTTCTCCTTCCCGATGCTCGCGGCGGGGTCGCAGCGCGCGCATGGCGCCGGAGCCCATCTCGCCCAGGCCGACGCTCTGTCGCTGCCCTTCGCCGACGGCGCCGTCGATGCGATGGTAAGCGCGTTCGTGGTTCGAAATCTGAGCGATCGCAGCTCCGCATTCCGCGAATGGCGCCGCGTGTTGACCAGTGGCGGGCGATTGGTGATCTTGGAAATGACGCCGATGGCCAGGGGACCACTGGCCACTCTTTTCCGCCTGCATTTTGCCGGCCTGGCACCGTTGGTCGGGCGATTAATTAGCCGCCACCCGTTTGCCTACCGCTACCTGCCGGCATCCGTCGAAAGATTCCCTGACCCGTCGGCCCTGGCCGCCGAACTGCGCAATGCCGGATTCACCCGCATAGAGTGGCACCGGTTGGGAATGGGCAGTGTGGCGATCCACGTCGCTGAAAAACCGGCGGCGGATTAGCCGACGTGTCAATCCAGATCGCACAGGTCCAGGATCCGGCCGTCTGGGCGGGCTTAAACGGGCCAGACACCACGGCAAGTTTTCTCCAACGCTGGGAATGGGGCGACGTAAAGCGCCGCAACGAATGGCACCCGATACGCATCGGCGCGTTCGCTGGAGGAGAAATTCTTGCCGGAGTCCAGGTGCTAGTCCAACGTCAGCGCCTGTTGCCGCTGTTGCCAACGGTCGGCCTTGCCTACATTCCACGCGGACCGGTCGGGCAACTCGACGGGCGGATCACCGAAATGCTGCTCGGCTACGCGGTAGATGCTTCCCGTGCCGCCGGTGCCAGCCTGCTGCGGGTTGAACCACCGGCTGATCGGGCTGATCTGATTTGCCCGGTGCTAGCCCAGTTGGGGTTTAAGTGGAGCGAACAAAACCTCCAAATCAGGCATTCCGCCTATGTAAATCTTGATCGCAGCCTGACGGAAATCATGGCCGGTTTCAAGTCGAAAACCCGGTACAACACGCGCCTGGCCGAGCGCCGTGGGATTTCGGTCCGCCACGGCTCGGTCGAAGACCTTCGATCGTTTTACGAGCTAACCGCCGAGACCGGAGGCCGCGAAGGGTTCAACATCCACGAATACGGTTACTACCGCACGGTTTACGAGGCATTTGCGCCCGAACGGGCGACGCTCATATTGGCCTCCTACCAAGGGCAAGTTCTTACCGCCTTGATGATCGTTAAATCCGGTTGCGAGGCAGTGTACCTGTACGGTGCCTCAACTACCCGCGAGCGTAGCCGGATGCCCTCCTATGCCGCTCAGTGGGCGGCGATCCAGTGGGCTCGCGAACAGGGTTGCAAGCGCTATGACCTCTGGGGGATGGCCAACCCGAATAATCCTGCCGACGATCTGAGCGGCGTGGACCGGTTCAAATCGGGTTTTAACCCAGATCCGGTTGAGCACCCGGGAACCTTCGATCTGGCTTTATTCGAGCCGGTGGGTGCGCTAATTCGGGCCGCCCTGCCGCTGTACAAGCAATTGCTCGGAGCTCGTCGCCGAACCGAGGCGGCCGTCAATTGAAGTTGGTCGACCTGCTGGCGGCTATCAATGCGCGAGCGCCCGCCGGATCCGCGGCCATCGAAATCTGCGCGATTGCCAATGATTCGCGGGATGTGCGGCCGGGATCGCTGTTCGTGGCGATTGATGGCACCGCCGCCGATGGCCATGATTTTGTGGCCGCGGCGATCGCCGCCGGAGCCACGGCCGTCGTATCCGAACGACCACTGGCCCTGCCGGACGGGATTTTCGGCGCGGTGGTGCCCGAAGGTCGGTTGGCGGTCGCCCAGTTGGCGCGAAGTTTCTACGGCCGACCCGATGAACGCCTGGGATTGATCGGGATAACCGGCACCGATGGCAAGACAACAACCTGTACGCTGATCGCCAAGCTTTTTGCCCAGGCCGGTCGGCCGTGTGGAATGATCACCACGGCCGAGCTAAAAATCGGATCCCGGTTGCAGGGCCGCGCTGAGCACGAGACAACGCCGTCGGCGCTCGGCGTCTGCCAGGGACTGGCGGCAATGGCCTCCGCCGGTGACCGTTGGGCGGTCATCGAGGCAACCTCGCATGCCCTCGACCAGCAGCGGGTAGCCGGGCTGGCCTTCGACATCGCGGCCTATACGCGGATCACCCACGAACACCTCGAATACCATGGCTCCCAGGCTGCCTACGTCGCCGCCAAAGCCCGCCTGGCCAAGCTGGTCAGCTCATCTGGCGCGGTGGTGCTCAATGCCCATGATCAGCACACCGCCACCCTGTCAGCCGCGGCCAGCGCATCGGTGATCACCTACGGGCGGGGGAAAGGTGACGTGCGCTCGGACGAGGAGGCGTATAGCGCTGCCGGAGTCGAATTTGATCTGCAATCGCCCTGGGGCACAACCCGGGTCGAGCTGCCGCTGCGGGGCCCTTTTAATGTCGAAAACGCGCTGGCCGCGATCGCCGTCGGCGGGGCGGCCGGGTTGCAATTGCCCGAACTAGCCAGCGGCGTTGAATCGCTGACCGGGCCGCCGGGTCGATTGCAATTTGTAGATTGCGGGCAACCGTTCGCAGTGGTGGTCGACTATGCCCACACTCCAGCCAGTCTTGGGGCGACATTGCATGAATTGCGACGCGGAATAAGCGGTCGGATCATTGCGGTATTCGGCAGTGCCGGCGAACGCGATGTTGCCAAACGGGCGATGATGGGCCAGATAGCCGCCCGCTTGGCCGATTTGACGGTTGTTACTGACGAGGATCCACGCGGCGAGGATCGCGATGCCATTGCCGCCGACATCGTCAAAGGACTAACGTCTACCGACCGACGGGCCCGCCATGCCGTTATCCACAGCCGCAATGACGCACTGGCCTACGCTTTCGAACAAGCACGATCCGGCGACGTGGTGGCCCTATTGGGCAAAGGCCATGAAAAGAGCATCATCGGGCCCAACGGCGCGCAGGCCTACGATGAAGTGGCCACGGCGGAGAGTCTTCTGGCCGGCTTGGCCGCGAACCCGCCTGCCAAAAACCGGGCGGCCGCCGAGCCGCAATAACTGCTAGTTGCCGGCGACCCGCGAACTGCACGCCCCGTCATCGACGGCACCGGAGGTCGTTTTAAACGACTGGCCGCAGGAGCAATCGGCTTTTGAGAGTGGGTTACTCACCGCAAACCCCTGGCCCATCAGGCCGTCCTTAAAGTCGATTACTGCACCCTCAAAAAGGGGCAATGTCATCGAATCCACAAAGAGGCTGATGCCGAGCGATTCGGTAACCACATCGGTGTCCGACGGTCGGCGAGCAATCCCGAGTTGATATTCCCAACCGCCGCAACCGCCGGGGGCGACGGCGACCTTCATGGCGGCTTCTTCATAACCCTGTTGTTCAACAATCCCGTTGAAAGCGGCGGCGGCGGCCTGGGTCAACGAGACGTTGGGGGTCGGATTTTCGGTGGCCATTTCGCAGATGTGATCTAACTTGTCAAAGGAGGTGCGATAGGTGTGCGCTTGTTGCCGATTCTATGGTCGATTCGCCATACCTGCAGCTGGCGCCGTCATATCGGCGAACTATGGGCGGATAATGGACTAATAGCGGGGAAATGGCAGGGGCGGATTATGGTAACCGACACCCAGCGGCACATTCAGATCCCGGTGCATGGCATGCACTGTGCGGGGTGCCGAGCGCGGATCGAAGAAGCAATGGTCGGCGAGGGGGTTCTCGAATACAGCGCTTCACTGATGACGCGGTCGGCGATAGCCACTATCGATCCCGCGACCACCAATGCCGGCGCGATTGCCGACCGTATTCGCGAGATTGGATATGAAATCGGCGTGGGGTTGGTCACGATCACCCTGGCACCCGGCAGCGTTGAACGCAGCGGCGATGTTGCCAGTGCCCTGCTAGATCTCGACGGTGTAATTTGGGTCAACGTAGCCGGAAATCGTGTCAACTGCGAGATCTTTAGCGACTACGCCAGCGAAACAACGATCCGCGATCGCCTGGCGCTTGAAGGCTTAGTGCCGATAAGCATTCAGCTGACTGAATTGCCCCATGGTGGCGGGGTGAGCAGCGGCAGCGGGCCAAACATCACCGAGTGGATAGAGGGAATGCTCCCGGACCTGCCGGATTGGACCGGTCCGGTTGCGGGATTGATCGTCGGGCTCCTGATCATGTGGGGACACGAATCGTGGGTCCCGCTCGAGCCCCCGGCGCTGCTCAGCAACTTGCCGCTGCTTACCGCGCTGACCCTGCTTGTCTATTACTTCTTGGGCCTCGAATTTGCTCAATCCGCCTGGCAGTCAATCAAGAACCGATCCGCCGACATGTACGCAATGGTCGGGGTGGCTTCCACTGCGGCCTTGGTTTGGAGCATCTACGAATTGGTCAACAGCTATATCACCGGCAATCCGCATGGCGATCTGTTCTTGGCCGAAACGGCATTGGTGATTTCGATCGTGCGAATTGGTGAAACCCTGCAGAGCCGGGCCCTGGCCGCAACGGCGGCTCAGTTTGAATCGCTGCTCGATCTTGTCGGTGGCGGCATCGCAATTGCTGAAATCGACGGAGAGTTGATACCCCAGGACGTGCGGCAATTCCGCCCCGGTGACATACAGGTGGTGCGCCCCGGCGACCAAATCGCCCTCGATGGCGAGGTAGTCGAAGGTGAATCGACAGTCGACGAGTCGCTAATTACCGGCGAATCACGCCCAGTTCCCAAGCACCCCGGCGACCTGGTGATCGGGTCGTCGTATAACCACACCGGTGCCTTGAAAGTGAAGGTTTCGCACGCCCGCGACCGAACAATTCTTTCGCAAATAGTTCGGGAAGTGGAACTCACCCAATCGCGCCGCTCAAAGGCCGATACGCGGATCGCCCAGATCACCAAGGTCTACGTGCCGATAGTGGCGCTGGTGGGCCTGGCCGCCGCAATCGCCTGGCTGATTTTGGTGCCCGAGGCCGGCGTGGCAGGGGCCTTACGAACATTTTTCACGGTACTGGTCGTATCTTGCCCTTGCGCCATAGGCCTTGCGATCCCGGCCGCTACATCGGTAGGCATCGCGGCCGGGGCCCGCAATGGAATCCTCCTGCGTGATCCTCAAATCGCCGCTGGCGGCGATATACGGATCGATGTCCTGTTGTTTGACAAGACCGGAACCGTTACGATGGGTCGGCCGCAGGTTTCCGAAATTTCGGTCGAACCGGGTTTGTCCGAACGTGACGCGATTGCCATCGCCGCTTCGGTCGAAGCGCAGTCAGAGCATCCAATTGGATTGGCAATCAGGCGCCACGCCGCTGATCTGGGAATCGAACCCAAGCCCGCGCCGGGATTTTCCGCCGACTTTGGCGGCGGCGTGAAGGCGTCCGTTGACGGGAACGAGGTTCTACTGGGGTCGGCAACCTGGTTGGCTGCGGCCGGAATTTCGGCCCCCGAGCCGCCCTGGGTCGATTCCTACACCGTGGTCCACCTGGCCGTGGATGGTCAACCGGCGGCCATGTTCGCCTTGACCGACGAGATCCGCAGCGATGCCGCCGACGCCATTGCCGGCTTCAAGAGCCGCGGGGTGAAGCCGGTATTGGTCTCGGGCGACCGCGCGGGCATCGCCCACGCCGTGGCTGATGCCGTTGGCATCGAAGAAGTGCACGCCGAATTAAAACCCGCTGAAAAGGCGGAGTTGGCCGGCCGCTATGCAAATCAAAAATTGGGCGTGGCCATGATTGGCGATGGGATCAATGATGCCCCGGCACTGGCCCAAGCGGACATCGGAATTGCGGTGGGTACCGGATCGGATCTCGCCACCCAGGCCGCCCATATGAGCATCGTTTCCGGGCGCCTCTCGTCGGTCGCCGACGCGATCGCATTGGTAAGGCAGCTGCGAATGACGATCCAGGGCAATCTGGCCTTGGCATTTGGGTCGACGGCCATCCTGATCGTGTTGGCCACTGGAATCCTCTATCCGGTGGTCGGGTTTCAGTTCAGTCCGGCCTTGGCGGCCGTGGCGATGGCCGCCAGCACATTGCTGGTAATTGCCAATTCACTTCGCATCGCGATTAGGCGATCGTGAATTCGACCGTCCGCTGAATCTGCCCGTCGATTAGCACGTGGGCGCTGAAATTACCGGGACCGTTGCCCTCGCCGGCATCTAGGTAGAAACCGAAATATCCGCGTGTAAACGTGTCGTTGATCGGCTGTTCATAGGTAAATATCTCGATGCCCTCGCGCAACCAGGTAATGCCGATCGAGCTGCCGGCCTGAATTCCCACGTACTCGGCTGAAACGTATACGCGCTCGGATTCCGCAAAGGTATCGGTGACGCCGCGTGGGCGCTGCATCGAGTCGATCGACCTGGCAGCCGCCACCACTCCCACCGAACCCCGGACCGGTAGCGGCGTCGCCGTCGGTGGCGCGGGTATAACGACGGCAACGGTCGCGGTCGGCGTAACAGTAGGCGGCGGTTCCACTGGGGCGGCGGTGGGCGCTGCAGGGCTCGGGGTTGGCAATTGCGGTGGCGGCGGAATATCCGGCGTGGCCACGACAGTCGGGTCGGCGGTTGGTGCCGGAATCGGCGTGCTCGGGTCGACCACCGGTGGCGACGACGATTGGCAAGCGGCCAGCACGATAACCAGCCATGTTAAGACGATGACCGCAGTGGCGGTTCGTCGTATCCGTTCAATCCAAACAGGTTTCATTTGCGGTGTCTGGCAATAGTTCCTAGCAACTACAGTATCCGAATTTCGACCCTTCAGACAATCGCCTCAGGCAAGTTCTCCGATCGCCGCCCGCAACGCCATGCGCCAGGGCCCTTGTATCGTCGCATCGGCGATTGATCTAAAGGTTTGATTTTTCGGGCATTCCCGGGCAGTCGATCATGTCGAATTTGAGAACTTCGGTCTCCACCGTCATACCGGCAGCCCGC
Source organism: Chloroflexota bacterium (assembly GCA_965249595.1). GTDB lineage: Bacteria > Chloroflexota > UBA11872 > UBA11872 > VXNJ01 > VXNJ01. Next base: position 44,676 of record OZ252242.1, read on the forward strand.
TCCCGCATCGCTCCCATGTGCGCCGCCACGGCATGGGTTGCCAAAGCCTCGCCCGACGCCCAGCGTTCCACGACCACGAGCTTTTCCGGTTCGGCCTGATTACGGTGAAGCGTGTAGTGAAGACAGCCTGGTTCCTCGTGCACGTTCATGACGTTGTCTGAAAATATGGCAATGAATTGGTCGGTTTTGTCAGGAACCGTCGTTATGTTGGCGATTACGGTTAGTGCGGCCATGCTGGCTCCGATTCACGGATCAGGTATTGCAAATGATATTGGCCGCCATTTGGTGCTGTGGCACAACGTTGTGCGGTTTGCCGCGCAAATTTCTTACAGTCGCATAACTGGGTCATTTCAGCTTTCCAATATCTGGCCGGATCCGAATGCCGATCGCCAAAGGTCGCCGCCAGCGGAGGGGTTTCGCGGCCGGTCGGCCCAGCGCGACAGTGCGGCCGGAATTCCGCCCCGGCAGTTGCGGGACCGACGCCAATCCGGTCAGGGATAAACGCTACCAAGGCGATACTGATTCCGCAAGATTGGCTTGACCAAGACGGACGGAAATCGTACTGGCGAATATGGGAACTGATTCGATGACAGCCAATTTGCCGGTAATTGGCCTCATGCTCGGCGACGCAACCGGCATCGGCCCGGAAATCAGCGTAAAAGTGCTGGCGTCGGGAGCCGTTACTGATCTTGCCCGGGTGGTCATCGTTGGCGACCGACGGGTACTCGAGCAAGGCATGCGCGAGGCACAAACCGGGCTCCGCTACACGGCCTTTGCAACGCTCGAAGAGGTACGCTGGGATCGCGAATCTGTGCCTCTGGTCGACCTGGGGAACATCGGTCCCGCCCGTATCGAGAAAGGTCGAGTTTCCGCCGAATCCGGCCGTTCGTGCATCGAAACCTTGAAACATTCAATTGACCGCGCCATGGCTGGACAGCTCGACGCCATCTGCTTTGCGCCATTGAACAAGGCGGCCCTCCACCAAGGCGGCTCGACATTCAATGACGTGGCGAACCTTATCGCCCATATGACCGGACACCAAGGTGATTTCGGCGAGATGAATGTTATTCCGCAGTTCAGCACCTTCCGGGTCACTTCCCACGTGTCCTTGCGTGAGGCGGTCGATCTTGTAACGCCGGACCGCGTGGCCGCGGTAGTCCGGTTGGCCGACCGCACATTACGGGGCCTCGGACACGAGAAACCGCGCCTGGGCGTCGCGGCGTTGAACCCACACGCTGGTGAAGAGGGCCTGTTTGGCGACGAAGAAATCCGAATCATTGGTCCAACCGTTGCCCAGCTGCAAACCGCGGGCCTAAACGTGACCGGACCGATACCTTCCGACGCGATATTCCGCAGGGCTCGACGCGGAGAGTTCGACGCAGTCGTGATGATGTACCACGATCAAGGCCAAATTGCAACCAAGCTCCTCGGTTTTGACAAGGGGGTAACGGTTCAGGTCGGTCTGCCCGTGATCTTTACAACTCCGGCCCATGGCACCGCGTTCGACATTGCCGGCCAGGGCGTAGCCGATCCCAGCAGCATGCGGTACGCGCTCCGGCTTGCCGCCGAGCTGGCGTCCGCCAATACCCGCGCGACCCAGGTTGCCGGGGTTTCTGGGACATGAGACGAATCGTTGGGCCGTGGGTCAACACGGCTCATCGCAGGGGCTAGTCCGCCGCCTCAGCCAGTCGGCGGCGAGCCTTCCTTACAACGCAAATTGCGGGCCCGTCATTTAGCCCATGGTGCCCGCGTGGCGTGGAGGTCTGGAGCGTTGACCATCAATTTTTTATATCGCCGGCGAGCTGGTGTCGGGCGAAGGTTAGCGATGGGGGTCGGCCGAACGCAATTGCCAGGCCAAAAACTCGAGCAGTCGCGAACTTTCTACTGGTTCGATAGCGGGTGTACCGACCGGGTCGAGATGCTCGATCACTGAAACTTTGTTCGAACTGGCCAGTTCGGGGTAGGCTCGCATGGCTCCGGCGCGGCCATTGGCAAAGACCTCAATCACCGAACCGTCGACGAAGACATCCAATGCCAGATCCTGGCCCCGTTCGAGGTAGAGTCGGCCGCCGCTGACGCTGCGGAAATTGCGTGCCTCCAAGCTGGACCGCGAGGCGTCCAATGTGAGCCAATCGTTGCGAAATTCGTAGCTGATCCGAGTCTGCTCGCGGCCATCGCCGGAATCGAGCACGGTCAGCCCGCAGGTTCCCGCCGAGGCCCAGGCAAAGCGGGCCTGGATCTCAATTCGAACGCCGCCTGCCTCGCTGGCGCTCCGCCAAACCGGTTCAGACGTCATTCGCAGCTGGGCCACTTCCGGGGCCGGGTGGGCCACCAGCCGACCGGCGCGGTCGGCGCCCAATACGCGGGGCAGGCTCTGAATTCCCGACCAGCCAGCCCGGATCTGAAGCGCCCGCGGTCGTTCTTCGCGCAGCCAGCCGAACATGATGCGCCGACCGCGCGAGTCGGTGTAGCTCTGTGGCGCATAAAACGATTGACCCAGATCGACCGGGCCGCCGGGAACCCCTTCAAAACGCCGACCGTGGCCATCGGCCGCATAGTAAAAGACGCGGGCATCGGGATGCATGCTCACCACCAGGAAGTCGCGCCCTTCAACGGTGAAAAAATCCGGGCACTCCCACATCGGCGATGATTCGGGTCCGTCCGAGGAGGCAAAAACTCCGTCGTAGGTCCAGTTGACCAGTTCGTCCGAACGGTAGGCGAGAACCAGGCCGCGGCGGCCAGTCTCGCCCGAGCCGATGATCATGCGCCAAACTCCATCCTCGCGCCACACCGAGTGGTCGCGAAAACCGGTCGTCGCGAGGCCGGCCGGCGGGCCGGATATTACCGGGTTCGCCGGGTGTTTGGTCAGCTCGCTCAAATCGGCGTTTGCAAACGCGACGCAGGTGGTCTCGGGCGCCACGCCGGTGTAGATCATCACCGCCTGACCGTCGCGGTTGACCGCACAGCCCGAATAGCACGAAAGCGGATCCGCGCCGGCCATGCCGGGCGCTAGGGCCAGCGGCAGGATTTCCCAATCGACGAGGTTCTCTGAACGGGCGTGGCCCCAGTGGATCCGTTCGGGCCAAGGATTCTCGGCGTTGTGTTGAAAGAAAAGATGGTGATGGCCGTCAATCTCAATTAGGCCGTTGGGATCATTCATCCAGTTGGCGGCCGGTTGGAAATGGTATTGAGCGCGATGGCGAGTCTGCGACATCCTGAGCCAGCCTGAGCTAAATTCACATCGGTATCGTAGTTATTTTGTTCTCAATCCGCCCGCAACGCCGACAGGCGGCAAAGAAGAAATTTGTTCAATCGACAGCCGACGGCAATCTGCGCCGGCCGGGACGCGCCCTAGCGCTTTAGCGCAAATATGACGCCGTCGGCGACGGGCAATAGAACCGAATCGGTGCGTTGGTCGGCGCTAAATCGGCGAGAGAATGCCCGCGAACTTTCGCGGCGAGCAGGGTCGCTGGAATTGACCCCGGTGAATGCGTTATCGATGAGGATTACTCCTCCCCGGCGCAGACGCGGAAGGATTTCCTCGTAGTAATCCCAGTTCGATTCTTTGTCGGCGTCGATAAATGCCAGGTCCAACTGCTCAGCCTTCGGCATCGCCCGCAAAGTGGCCAGGGCCGGGCCCAAGCGCAACTCGATCTTTTCGGCCAAGCCCGCCCTTCGCCAGTAGCGCTGGGCCACCGCGGTCCATTTCTCGCTGATATCGCAGCAAATCAATCTGCCATCGTCTGGTAATCCCCGGGCGATGCAGATTGCCGAATACCCGGTAAATGTGCCGATTTCAAGTGCCCGACGGGCCCCGAGCGAACGCACCAAAAGGGTCATAAAGGACCCTTGCGCGGGGGCGATCTGCATCCCCGCCCAATCGGTCAATTCATAGGTTTCGGTTATCAATTCGGCAAGTAAGGGGTCCGGCGGCATGCTCACGTCCGACATGAAGTCGTAGAGTTCGTCGTCCAGCGGTTTGTACTTGCGACGAGTGGCCATCGGGTCAGCCGCGCGACGGCGGGGCGGAATCGCCACGATCGGTGAGCGCGCGCTCGGCCGGCCGATAGAACGACCCGCAAGCGCGTCTTGGCATATCGACCATCAGGGCGATGAACCCTGCCGGGAAACCCGGATGCAACCAACGATTGGCGTCGCACACATGTTCAAGATCCCTGATACCCGCACGGTTCCTTTCGGCACTACGCGTAGCGCTTCCAGGAGGTGCAACGTGCTGTGAGTCACCATGCGTCCCGCGTTTGAACTGCGAAAGCCGGCAAAAGATAACCCAGAGCCGACAAGCGGCTGCTACCAGGGAAGGCCCGGCCCCGGATTTTCGGCAAGATTTCTAAATTCCAGCAACTCGAACCCAACTTGGCGCAGGGCGTCATCAAATTGGCCTGGATCGGCGCTATCCTGCAATGCGCCGCCGGTTTCGAGATCAGTTTTTATCCGCAGGTGCAGCGGGTTTTTTGGATCAAGGCGAGGGGTCCGGGCGTACTCGTAGGCCGCGAAGAAACCCCCCGGCTTGAGCACCCGGAACACTTCGCCGTACCAGGAGACCTTGCTCGGCGCGTGACCGGTGGCCTCAACGCCATAGGCGGCGTCGAATGAATTGTCCGGCGCGTCCATGTTCATAAAGTCGCACACCAGGAACTCGGCCAGGTGAGAGAGCCCCGCCGCCTCGGTAAGCTTTCCGGCTCTATCGATCTGGTACAGGCTATTGTTTACTCCGACGACTGTGGCTCCTGAGAAGCGGGCGATCTCGCACAGTGGGCCGCCAACACCGCAACCCAGATCGGCCACCCGCATTCCCGGTCGCGGGGCGAGTCGATGGGCCAGGTAAAGTTCGTGGCGGATGAGCGAAGCGGCAAAACTCTCGTTCGGTGCGCGCGGCGCAAAGTGAAAAGACTTTCCCCAGCCGTATTCATAGAAAGCGGTCACGAGATCGTGGTACTTGTTGGTGAAACGCTTGTACTCCGCCTTCCGCCTTTCTGTTCCGCCCGCTTGACTACCGTCGAAAATGCGTTCGTAACTGCTGACCGTGGATGCCACGGCGTCACGTTTGAGCGCGTTTTTCATTACCTCGGCGACCTTTAGGCGCAAGGCTCCCTACTCTGTCTAGCGTGACCGGTTGGCGGCTGGCGGAACGAGCAACGTCGGTTGGCGGTCCACGCATGCCCTTTCATGCCCAATTAGGCTATGCAAGGGCAAGTACCGGGCGCTTGAAACAAAAGTCACTCATGAATCCGGCAACAGCCGGCTATTCCGCCTGGCCCCGCGATTGGATGCGAGAAAGAACGCTTCGGCCAACTGTTCCCATCGAAACAAGTGGGCCGGGCCGGGAATCCGATCGCGAACCGTTTGGATTTGAGAAAACCTGGCGACCGCGACGGCGAGCCATCGGATGGCCGCCCGCGTTCGACCCTTGGGAAGGGCAACGGTGCCACTGCGGGGTTGGTGAACGGTCCCGCTAATCCGATAATGGCGCGGCACCGCAATTGTTGGGGAAATAATGCCTAAACCCAAGGTACTGGTAACCGGGGCGACCGGCCAAATCGGTCGCACGATCATGGAAGATTTGGATGATCGCTGGGAATTGACCGGGACGTCACGTAGCCCCAATCCCGATCCGCGCATCATCCAACTCGATTTTTCGGATCTCGATGAAACTGTGGCGGCATTTGCCGGTCATGATGCGATCGTGCATATGCACGGCAAGGCCAATCATGATACCGACCAATTTGAACCCTATCTGCAATCGAATATCATCGACCTCTATGCGGCCTACGAAGCGACCCGGCGGGCGGGCGTGAAGCGCTTTATCTTTGCCAGCTCCAACCACGCTACCGGCTGGCAAGAAATCGCCGGTGAGGTGGCCAGTTCGCACATTGGTTACCGGCCCGATGGGTTCTACGGCGCGTCCAAGGTCTACGGCGAGGCATTGGGACGCTACTACACCGACCGTTACGGCTTAGAGGTCATCTGTCTGCGAATTGGGTCGTACAAGTACCGCGCCGAACCGCCGGTCTGGGAAGGTAGGCGAATCCTCTCAACCTGGATATCGGCGCGCGATATGTCGCAATTGATCACCCGCTCGGTTGAAACCCCGGGTATCGAATTCGGCGTCTACTACGGCGTTTCCAATAACGCCCGGTCCTACTGGGACATAACCGGTGCGGTGCGCGATCTCGGCTACATTCCCTTAGACAACGCCGAACATTGGGCCGGCCAGGTTATCGGCGCCGGCGGCATGTCGGGGCTGTGGGGACTGGACATCCCAGGCGTAATCGAAGAAGGATCTGATGGTAAATAACCCTCCGGTGAACCTGCGCGGGCGAATGACGGCCCGCTTGGCCGCTCAACTCCAGCATCGGTCGCCCGAATTGGACGGCCTGTACTTGAGCGCTCGCCGTGCCAATAGTGTCGGCGACCCCGACAGTTACTTCCAGCTCGAACTGGCCGACGACCGTTGGGTGCTTGAGTGGACCGCCCCGTTAACGGAACTTGACCGCCGCGCCAGCGCGGCCTTGCAACGCTACGCCGAGGCGGTGCTGGCGGCCAGCCAGGCGGAGTTGGAAACGGCCCGCGCCGAACCCCTGTCCCTGCTGACGGCGGCTGTGCTGCTCAGTTGCCCGGTCGATGTGATCAAAGGCGCCATCGCCGCCGGCACCCTTGCCGCCGGATACGCTGGCGACTCCCGGGTGGTCGGGTTTACCGATCTATTGGCCTGGGGGCAAGAAAATCCAGGGCGAATCGAGGCCGGATTCGAATTGGATCCGGTGTTCGTAGTCGACTGATTTGAGAATCTGCGGCCCGGCCGGCGGCCGGCTAGCGGGCTTTGGTGAAGCCCTTTTCGTGCGGCCGCGCCCGCTCCACCGGCTTGAAATGCCAGCGCCGCTGGCCAACACGCGACGCATCGTCGGAGCGCTGCCTGGTTTCGCCGGCCACAAATGAGCCGCCTTGAGGCATTGGCAGGCCGACCACTGGCTCGCGAAAACTGCCGCGCCCGCGCGCCAAATCGTGAACGTCATGACCCTGGTGGTGGAGTTGAGCCAATACGTCGTCGAGGGTCAGCACCGTGCCACACGAACATTTGAAGGAGTCGGTCCACCGCAATCGGGCCTTGCGGATGTCCAATTCGTGGCCGTCATGACACTTGACGGTTAATACTTTTTCGCGGCTGCGGGGCCGGCGGTCGGCATTTAGCGAAGCCATCGTTCTCCCAAGTGGCAAAACCCTAGCGGCAGGCATTGGATTCTATTTTCCACTCGGCCGCTGGGCCGTTCTGCCTGTACACACCAATATCAATTGCCCGCGAACGTCGTCAAATGGCCGCCGGTCGAACCCACCATAGGCGGCTTGAATGTCAAACCCGGCCCTGGTAAACCGATGCCGCAGTTCGCCATAGGTGTGAATGTGCAATCCATAGACATGTTCACCGAGTTGGCCATCCTGACCACTGCCGGGCCGGTACACGACGTTGGACAGACCGACCCGCGTGCTGCGGTCGTATCGATAAACGCGCTCCCGGACGATCGGATCATGGCGGTGAGAGTTAATTTGAACGTGGTCGATGTCGGGAAGGGTATCGAAATTGCTCATCGCAAACATTTCGGAGACGAGCAAACCGCCGGGAGCCAGGTGATCCCGGGCGCGCGTTAGAACGCCCTCCAATTGCCCATGTTCCACCAATAAAAGGGCATTGAAGGCCGCCATGATCAGGTCGAAGCGCTCCGGCAGTTCAAAGTCCTCCATGCTGGCCTGGTGCAGCCGCACCGTTGACGGAAGCAATTCCGGGTCGACCTGCAGGCTGGCGCGGGTCCGCGCCAGCATAGCCGGGGAGGAGTCGATCCCGCTCATCCTGGCGCCCAGCCGGGCCAGCGGTAACAGCAATCGACCCGATCCGCAGGCCAATTCGAGGACCCGGGCCTGAGGCTGCGGCAACTGACTCTCCCAAAATTCCAGTTCGCCCGGGCGCGGGCCCTGGTATTCAAGGTCGTAGAGATCGGCGACCCGATCGTAGGCGAGTTGGTTATCCATTTGAGTCCACGCGCGCCGCCGCCCGCGCGCGCTGGTGAGCCAACCGCAACGGCTTGGGAATCCGGTAACCATCCAGACAAGTTGTCACCACGGACACCGCTTCATCCAATGTGATTCGATGACCGACCGAGACATGGAGTGGATTGGCGCGCCGCCGCGACCGCAACAGGGCGCCCATGATCGATCCGCCAACATAAACATCGGCGACCGCTCCAACCTCCTCGCCCAGGTCGTCGGCCCGGCCGACCAAGGCCGACTTGGCGCAGCCGACCGTGGGTAGCTGGAGTTCAACGCCGGCATGACAGGCCAGTCCAAAGCGCCGCGGGTGGGTCAATCCGTGCCCATCCAAAAGGAGCACGTCGGGAGGCTCCGGCAGGCCCGCAAACGCCGCCAGCACCGGATCCAGTTCCCGAAATGACAGCAATCCCGGAACGTACGGAACGTCCACCGGCACACTGGCCAAGACCGATGCGGCCAGCTCGAGCGTTTTCGCTTCGACTACGCAGATCGCGCAGTGAGCCAGGTTGGAACGGCGGCCGAAGTGGACATCGGCACCGGCGATGAAGTGGGGCGGACCCGGCAAGGATTTGACCTCCACGCTCTCGCGCAATAACTCCTGCTTTTTGCGCGCCGCCACCGTCCAGCTTGTCTCGCTCAGCGGGCTACGCCACGCCCAAAGAAAACGATTATGCTGATGGCGACAATCCCGCTGAAGAAAATTGCCGCCGCCATCGTCACCGCCGTGGGTTCGAACAGGGCGCCGTAGGCGATGCTGTATAGCGACGCGATCAGCATCTGCGAGAACCCCATTACCGAGGCCGCCAATCCGGCCATCTGCCTAAACGGGGTAAGGGCCGCGGCAGTCATCGGAGGTCGAGATATTGACGCGCCCATCGCCGCGACAAACATCGGCCCGGCAATCAGCGCCGTCGCCAGCAGCACCGGACTCATTCCTCCCGCAAACACCGCCAGCAGCAGAAGCAGCATGCTGCCTGCCGCGCTCAGGGTTATCCCGCTGAGGATGATCCGACCCGGGGCTGCCCGGCCAACCATCCAGCCCGATATCGCACCACCGGCCATCAGCCCGGCCGAAACCAGTCCGAAGGCGATCCCGTAGAGACCGGGCGAGAGGCCAACTTCCTCGATCAAAACGATCGCCGAGGTCGAGATAAAGACCAGGTGACCAGCAAATGTTATGGAAACTAATCCAACCGGAACTATGTATGCGCGGGTGGTCAGGAGCGTTCTGTAGTTGCGCAACATCTGGCGCATTTTCAGCGCGTTGGGGTCGGGCTGTGGCAGCGTTTCCGGCAGGACCTTCAGGTATGCGATCACCAGAAAAATACCCATCCCCGTCAATGTCGCAAAGACCCAGCGCCAGCCCACCGTCTCCTGATAGATTCCGCCGGCGACCGGAGCCAACATTGGGGCCAGGGCCATTGCCACCGACATGATTGCCAAAATTCGGGTAGCGCGGTCGCGCCCGTAGATATCGATGACGCTGGCCCGCGCTATCGACATGCCGACGCCGCCGCCGAAACCCTGCAGTATCCGGGCACCGACCAGCATCTCGGCCGAACCGGCAAGCCAGGCCAGCAGTCCACCGAGTATGTAGACGGTCATTCCGATTACTAGCACCCGGCGCCGGCCGAAACGATCGGAGACGGGCCCGAATAGCAGGCCGGATGCCGCCGACGTGAGCAGGAACAGCGTTACCGCCAAGCGGATGGTCGATGAATCGGCTGCAAATTCGGCCGTAATATCCGGGATCGACGGTATGAACATATCGATCGAGAGCGGCGCCAAGGCCGAAAGGGCGATAAGAATCGCCGTGGCCCGCTTCGACTCGGCCCGAATTGGCAATCGAGGCCGGATAGCTTCCGCTACTGCCACCGGATGATGTGGTGCTTTCGGGCGGATGTCAAATCTGGGCGCAGGAACCCAGCGCCAGTACAAATGGAAACTGCGGACCGGCCAATTCCCTGGGACAATCCGAGCGTGCCGACTCAATGGTGGTCAATGTAGCGCGCGGCCCGCTCACAATATTGATTCTCGCGACCTGACCGGCAACACGGGACCCGACGCCAGCGTAGACGTACCGGAACTTACAAACGGCATGGTTTATCAATTCGCCGTGGCGACGACGTGGCCGGACCGGGCTGATCGGAGCGTGCGCTTATCCATACCGCCTTGCCAGACACGCCAACTCAACGGGTTACCCCGCGCCCAAAGAGTGCAACGATGACGAGTGCAATGACCCCGCTTAAAGCTATCGCCGCCGTCATCGTCACCGCTGTTGCCTCTAGCGAAGCTCCGTAGGCAATCCCGTAAAGCGATGCAATCACCAGCTCCGAAAATATGATCACCGAAGCCGCCAACCCGGTCATCTGCCTAAATGGAGTCAACGCCATGGCAGTAATTGCCGGGTAGCAAATGGCCGCCCCCAACGCCGAGATAAACATCGGTCCAACAATTAGGGCCGCCGCCAGCAACATGGGGCTCAATCCACCGGCAAATACGGCCAGTAGCAACATCACGATGCTGCCGGCCGCGGACAAGTAGATCCCGCTGAGCACTATTCGCCCGGGGGCCGCCTTGCCAACCAGCCAACCCGAGATCCCGCCACCGGCCATCAGTCCGGCAGAAACAAATCCGAAGGCTAGGCCATAGAGGGCCGGCGAGAGCCCAACTTCCTCGATCATTACGATCGCCGAAGTCGAGATAAATATCAGGTGGCCGGCAAACAGAGCAGAGATCAAAGCCACCGGAACGATAAACGCCCTGGTGGTAAACAGGGTCTTGTAATTGCGCAGCATCTGGCGAAGTTTTAGCGCGTTGGGGTCCGGCTGCGGCAGTGTTTCCGGTAATACGCGGAGGTAGGCGATCAACAGGATGGCCCCGAAAGCGGCCAAGGTCGCAAAGACCCAGCGCCAGCCGACCGTCTCCTGATAGATTCCGCCAGCGATTGGGGCCAACATCGGCGCCAGAGCCAGGGCCATCGACATGATCGCCAATATGCGGGTAGCGCGCTCTCGCCCGTAGATATCGATTACGCTGGCCCAGGCAATCGACATGCCGACGCCGCCACCGAAGCCCTGCAGTATCCGGGCGCCGACAAATACCTCAGCCGAACCGGCCAGCAAAGCCAGCAATCCACCGAGTGTGTAGACGGTCATTCCGATTACTAGCACCCGGCGTCGACCGTAACGGTCGGAGACCGGTCCAAACAGCAAACCGGAAAACGCCGATGTAATCAAATAGAGGGTGACCGCCAGCCGAATCGTCGATGAGGCGACCCCGAATTCGTCCGTAATGTCTGGGATCGACGGTATGAACATGTCGATCGAGAGCGGCGCCAAGGCTGCAAGGGCGACTAGGATCGCCGTGGCCAGTTTCGATTCAGCCCGCAATGGCAATCGGGGGCGGATCGCTTGCGCTACAGCCATCAGGTGGTGCGACTCTTTCGGGCGACGGCCAGACCTAGGCGAAGATGCCCAGCCCGATGACAGCTAGATTCGATGAACTGACTCCGTCCGCGGGAACGATTGAAACCCATCAAAGCGCCGGCGGACCAAGAACCGCGCACCGCAGTTGCGATAATGATTTTCGCGCCACCACTCGCATCACCCAAAAAAGCTCGTGTAGTCCTTGCTCCGATGTTCGATGTGTGCGCTGTAACCTGCGCCTCCCTGACCGTTCCGGCAAGGCTACATCGCCAGTTCGTGGAACGCCCTGGCTGCACCTGCGCCACCGCCCAGGCGCCGGCCGGCAATATGCCGCGCAACCCAGTTGCAATAATGATTTTCACGACTAGATCGCGAGCGTCGGGCTCAATACCAGCAAGGGGGTACCGACACGTGCAGTGCCCACACTGCCAAAGCTCAAATCTGAACGTGGTAGATTCCCGGGCTGCCGACAACGCGACCCGGCGACGGCGCCATTGCCAGGATTGTGACCGGCGATTTACGACCTACGAGCGGGTCGACCAATTTCATTGCCCCAATTGCGGATCGACTGCTTCGCGCATCATCAGCCAGGCCCTCAGCGCCGGATTTACCGAGCGGCGGCGGGAATGCCGCAATTGCCGTGACCGGTTTTACACCCGGGAGACATCGACTATCAACCCGGTGGTGGTGGTCAAACGCGACCATCGGCGTGAGAGCTTTGATCGTGGCAAGATCCTTGCTTCGGTTCGAGTAGCGACGGCCAAACTGCCGGTCGCCACCAGCCGCATCGAGGCACTAGTGGACGATGTGATGGCTGAAATCGCCAATCGCGGCCTGTTGGAAATCCCATCTTTGGATATCGGGCGGATGGTCATGACCCGCCTGCACGGTATCTCCGAGATGGCTTACGTGCGGTTCGCCAGCGTATACGAATCGCTCACCAACTTGGACGACCTGTCGTTCCAGATCTCGCATGCCCGCGGCGGTGGCGTAAACCGAAACGACCCGCGCCAATTTCAATTGTTCCCCAAGTCCGACGAGCCCGACAAATAGCGCCATGGCAAGCCCTTTCCAGACCGCCGGCGACAGTTGCGATAATTTCGGCAACGAAACCAACAACAACTAAAGGCTGTGAACGGGAATAGTAGCCTGGTCCAGGCGCCCAACAGAGAGTCGGGGAACGGTGTGATCCCGGCGGCGAACCACCAGGTAAATGGACCCGGGAGCTGCGATCCGAACGGGTTTGACCCCAAGTAGGCGTCGACGGTTGGCCCCCCGTTACCGGGGCAGGGTATCGATTCAAAGGCTGTCGCCGTGCCTTCCGGGCACGACGGCTCAAAGCCGAAAGGTCCGTACCTGTATCGAGCGGAGCGGTATTTGCCGTTCAAGCTGGGTGGCACCGCGTGGGGCAAATCGCCCTCAACGTCCCGGCAGCAGCCAATTACAGGACGAGCGATGATCATCCAGGCCGAACAGATTGACACCGCGCCGGACCGGTCCGACGTGTTTTCGCACCTGGACGCCGGGCGGGCCGTACCCATATATCGCGAACTGCTCGCGGACTTGGAAACGCCGGTCTCTGCGTATTTGAAGCTGGCCGGTGACGGCCCGGCGTTCCTGCTCGAGAGCGCCGAACCCGACGAATCGGTGGGCCGTTATAGCTTTGTCGGTTCCGACCCCTATTTGCTGATGACCATGCGCGATGGTCAGGTCACCCGAACGGCCGACGATGGCTCTGTCGCACGCGACACCTATAAGGATCCGCTCGATTACGTCGCCGCCGAGCTGTCGGCCGTTGACGCAGTCAAGTTACCGCAGCTGCCCGCTTTTCAGGGCGGGGCGGTCGGTTATCTGGCCTATGAAACGGTTGAGAGCTTCGAGCGGCTGCCGCATACACGCATCGATGACCTGCCAGTTCCCGATGTGCAGCTAATGTTTGTGGATTCGTTCGTCGTCTTTGACAACAATTCGCGATCGCTAAAGCTGGTTGCCTTGGCACGGCCCGATCCCGACCCGGAAAGCGGTTATCGGGACGCCCTGCGACGACTGGACCGCCTAGCGTCGCGCTTGGCCGGCCCAATCCCCAATTTGATCGAGCCGCCCGCCAACAGCGGTGGCGCTGGCGAATTGATATCCAATATGACGCGTGCCGAGCACGCTGCCATAGTCAAGACCGCCAAGGAATACATCGCCGCCGGCGACATCATCCAAGCGGTCCTGTCGCTGCGCTACCAAACCCAACTTGGCGTGCATCCGTTCGCGGTTTATCGGCACCTTCGGCAGCTCAATCCGTCGCCCTACATGTTCTTCCTGCAACTCCCGGATTTACATGTCTGCGGGGCCTCGCCGGAAATGTTGGTCCGGGTCCATGACGGAGAAATGCACACGGTGCCGGTCGCCGGAACGCGCTGGCGCGGAGAGGATGCAGAGAGCGATGACCGAATCGCGGCCGAGTTGCTCGCTGATGAAAAGGAAGTTGCCGAACACGTGATGCTGGTCGATTTGGGGCGCAACGACATTGGCCGCGTGGCCGATGCCGGCACGGTCAGCGTTTCGCGTCTGCTGGCCGTAGACCGGTTCTCGCATGTGATGCACATCGTCTCCCAAGTCGACGGGCGACTGGCCGACGGAAGGGCGCCAGTGGATGCCCTCCGTTCCTGCTTTCCCGCCGGCACGCTATCCGGTGCGCCAAAGATACGGGCCCTAGAGATCATCGATGAGTTGGAACCGACGCGACGGGGCGTTTATGGGGGAGCAGTTGGCTATTTTGCCTATTCGGGCGACCTAGACACGGCGATCGCAATTCGCACGATGGTCGCGCGCGACGGCTGCGGCTACGTCCAGGTGGGTGGCGGAATTGTGGCCGACTCGCAACCTGACTATGAATACCGCGAAATCGAGAACAAAGCCGGCGCAATTCTGGCGGCGATCGAGCGAGCCCGAGGGTCAAACCAATGATTGTGATGATTGACAACTACGATTCATTCACCTACAACCTCGTCCAGTATCTATTCGAGTTGGGGTGCCAAGTTGAGGTCTTTCGCAACGACGCCATAGACGTGCCGGCCGTGCGCGACCTCTCCCCGGCGGCGGTGATCATCTCACCCGGACCCTGCACTCCCCATGAAGCCGGAGTTTCGATGCCCTTGGTGCAAGGTTTGCCGGAAGACATGCCGCTGCTCGGTGTTTGTCTGGGCCATCAGTGCATCGGCCAATCGTTCGGCGGGCAAGTTGTGCGCGCGCCCACGTTGATGCACGGCAAGACATCCCTGATAGAGCACGACGGGCGCGGAGAATTTGTTGGTTTGCCACAGCCCTTTTCAGCCACCCGCTATCACTCGCTCATCGTCGAGCGGGAGACCCTGCCCGCCGAACTGGAGATTTCGGCGCAGACCGATGACGGGATAATCATGGGGTTTCGACACCGGCGGCGACCAATCCACGGGGTTCAGTTCCATCCTGAATCGATCTTGACCCCGAACGGCAAGGACATCCTGCGCAACTTTCTCAAGCTTTACAAAATCGAAGGCCACCGATGATTGTTGATGCCATCGCCAAGGTCCGGCGGCTGGAGGATTTAACGGCCTCTCAAGCTGAAGCGGTCATGGACGAAATCATGACCGGTCGATGTCAGCCGGCCCAGTTCGGGGCATTCGTAACGGCGCTGGGAATGAAGGGCGAGACCGCCAGCGAGGTCGCCGGGATGGCCCGTTCGATGCGTCGAGCCGCTCTCCCGCTGCCGCTAGCGGCCACCGATTTCATCGATACCTGCGGCACCGGCGGCGACGGCCTAAACACCTTTAACATCTCCACCGCGGCGGCATTCGTGGCGGCCGGGGCCGGCGTGGTGGTGGCCAAGCACGGCAACCGCGCGGCTTCGTCAAAATCCGGATCGGCTGATGTATTGGAAGCCCTCGGCGCCGACATCACCCTTTCACCGGAGAGGGTCGCCAACTGCATTGACGAAGCCGGAATCGGCTTCTTGTTTGCCCAGTCCTTCCACCCGGCGATGCGCTTTGCCGGGCCACTGCGGGCGCAGATCCAAATTCCCACCGTATTCAACATCCTCGGTCCCCTGACCAACCCCGCTCGCGCCCCGCGTCAGCTGCTCGGGGTAGCACGGGCGGAATTGTTGGACCTGGTTGCCGGCGCGCTGGCCCAACTGGAGACCCGGCGGGCGCTGGTGGTTCACGGCGCCGACGGGTTAGACGAGCTCTCGATCGCTGGTCCGTCCAAGGTCGTCGTGGTGGACAACGGCACGATAAACCACCTGGTGGTCAGGCCATCGCAATTGGGACTTACGGAATCGCCCCTGGAATCCGTCGCCGGCGGCAGTCCGCAGGAAAACGCCGCAATCATCAGCGGTGTACTGGACGGCCGGCCCGGACCCGCCCGCGACATCGTCGCCCTCAACGGCGGCGCGGCCCTGTTTGCCGCCGGTCGGACCGACGATCTCGCCGGTGGACTGGCGTTGGCCATCGAGTCAATTGACTCCGGACGAGCTCGAGAGCGACTCGATCGCTTCGTGTCCGTCACACGGTCAACCTAGCGGACATCCAAGGTCGCCCAACAATGATAATTCTGGCGCAGATTCTCGATCACAAGCGCACCGAAGTGGCCCATCGGCGCTCGCTCGTGCCGCTGTCGGAAATTCGCCAGCGGGCCCTGGCCAGCGGGCCGCCGCGAGGGTTCAAGCGGGCCCTGCAGGGACCGGGGCTGGCGGTGATCGCCGAAATCAAGCGGGCCTCGCCATCGGCCGGCAAAATCGCCGAACTCGATCCGGCGTTGGTGGCTCAGCGCTACCAGGCCGCCGGCGCCAAAGCGCTCTCGGTGCTTACCGACGAACGGTTCTTTGCCGGTTGCGATCGCGATCTGGGTCTGGCCCGTTCGGCCTGTTCATTGCCGGTTCTGCGCAAAGATTTCGTCCTCGAACCCTGGCAGGTCTACGAATCGCGGGCGCTCGGCGCCGACGCCATCCTGGTCATCATGTCCGCAGTTCCAGATCCGCGGCCCTTGCTCGCTGCCGCCAGGGAGCTGACCATGGACGCCCTGGTTGAGGTTCATTCGGCCGGTGAATTGGAACAGGCCCTGGCGGCGGGGGCCGATTTGATCGGAATAAACAACCGCGATTTAACCACGTTCATTACTGATTTGGCGGTAACCGAAAAGCTCGCCCCGATTGCCTACGGTCGGGCGACGATCGTTGGCGAAAGCGGGGTCAAGCACCCCAACGACCTCTCACGCTTGGCCGCTGCCGGCGCCGACGCCGCACTGGTGGGAGAAACGCTCGCCCGCCGCAGCGGCGATGTCGCGGCGATGCGAGAACTGATCGCGCCGCGCCCGCGCGTGAAGATATGCGGAGTCTCCAGGCCCGAGAACGCCAGCGCCGCCCAGGCTGCCGGGGCCGACTATGTCGGCGCCGTTCTGGCGCCTTCGACCCGTCGGGTCGGTGCCGATGCCGCCCGGGCAGTGTTTGCGGCAGCACCAGAAACCGCCAAGGTGGCGGTGATGGTTCGCCCCGGCTGCGCCGAGATCCGCTCGGCCCTCGCAGCCACCGGTGCCGATTACGTCCAGGCGCATCATTTGACCGGTCCATTGCCGCCTGATATCGCCGATCGCGTGATTGCGTCGTTTTCAATCCGCGGGAGCCACCTGGTACCTGCGCCAGAGGGGTTGGCCGGCATTCTGATCCACATCGATTCACCGGCCGGCGGCGGTTCCGGCCGGCGTTGGGATTGGTCGCTGGCGCCGCGGCTGGCCGATCGGCGACACTACCTTCTCGCCGGCGGCCTCAGTCCCGAAAATGTCGGCGACCTGGTAGTGCGGATCCGTCCGTGGGGCGTCGACGTATCCAGCGGCGTGGAAACCGCCGGGAAGAAGGACTCAGCCCGGATTGCCGAATTCGTCACTGCAGCAACCCAACCATCAGCTGGTTAAATGACTACCGCACAATTCCGATCGCTCCCTGATTCGAGTGGACATTTTGGATCCTGGGGCGGCGTCTTCCTGCCCGAGACGCTCATGCCGGCGGTAGAGGAGCTGGACGCGGCCTATCGCCAGGTGCGCGCCGATCCAACATTTGCCGTGGAACTGGCCGGCTATCTCGAGACTTTTGTCGGCCGGCCCACGCCGTTGCAGGAGGCCAAGCGGCTGACCGCGCTGGCTGGTGGGGCGCGGATTTTCCTAAAGCGGGAGGATTTGGCCCACACCGGAGCCCACAAGATCAACGCCGCCATGGGGCAGGGATTGTTGGCCAAGCGGATGGGTAAAAGACGTGTAATCGCCGAGACCGGCGCCGGCCAGCACGGCGTCGCCGCAGCCACGGTTTGCGCCATGCTGGATCAGGAGTGCGTCGTCTACATGGGGTCGACCGATATCGCCCGGCAACACCTCAATGTGGTTCGTATGGAGGTTTTGGGAGCCAAGGTCGTCCCGATCGAATCGGGTTCCAAGACTCTCAAAGACGCCATAAACGAGGCGATCCGTGATTGGGTCACCAACGTCCGCGATACCTACTACCTGCTTGGGACGGTGACCGGACCACACCCCTACCCGGTCATGGTCCGCGATTTCCAATCGGTCATTGGCGCCGAAGTTGGAACCCAATTTGCGGAAAGTGTGGGCGGACGGCCCGACGCCCTTGTCGCCTGCGTCGGCGGCGGGTCAAATGCCATCGGGCTTTTTTACGAATTCCTAGACGACCCAGACGTGGCCATCTACGGTGTAGAAGCGGCCGGCGAGGGCGTCGCCTCCGGTCACCACGCGGCGACCGTTACCGCCGGGCGCAGCGGGATCCTGCACGGCACGCGCAGCCTGCTGCTGCAAGATGACGACGGCCAGGTTGCCGAGGCGCACAGCATCTCGGCCGGCCTTGACTATCCCGGCGTGGGTCCCGAGCACGCCAATCTGGCCGAGCACGGGCGGGCCAAATACGTTTCAATTGACGATCGCCAGGCGCTTTTGGCGGTGGAGCAATTGGCCCGCAGCGAGGGAATTATTCCGGCCCTCGAGTCGGCCCATGCAATCGCCTATGCGCTCTCCCTGGCCGCATCGCTAAGCCCCGATCAATCCATCGTTGTCAATCTTTCCGGCCGGGGCGATAAGGACATGGAGACAATCGCCGCCAGCGCGATAGCGGCCGGGTCATGAAGCGCCTAGACAAGATCTATCGGCAGGCTGGGGCCGACCGGCGGCTGGTTCTCAATATCTTCATGACCATCGGGTATCCAACCCTTGACGAATCCCTGACCCTGGCCCGCACGGCGCTGGCGGCCGGGGCTGACGTCTTGGAGTTGGGGGTTCCCTTTTCCGATCCAGTAGCCGAGGGCCCCACGATCCAGCAGTCGTCACAGATCGCCCTGAACAACGGGGTGAGGATGGACGATTGTTTAAAGTTCGCCCGCACCTTGCGGGACGAATCCGACGCCGGCCTGCTGCTGATGGGGTACGCCAATCCGTTCTTTAGCTATGGGCCACAACGCCTTGCCGCGGCCGCCCGGACCGCTGGCCTCGATGGGTTCATCGTGGCCGACCTGCCAGACGAAGAGGCTGACCCCCTGGCCGTTCCGGTCAAGGACAACGGCCTTCTCTTTGTACAATTTCTGTCGCCCACTACCGGGCCGCGGCGATCTGCCCGCCTGGTGTCGCGTGGGTCTGGATTCATCTACTGCGTGGCGTTAACCGGTGTAACCGGTGCCCGTGAGGCTCAAGACTCTGGTTTGGATGGTTTTTTGCGCAAAGCCCGTAGATTGACAACACGGCCGTTGGCGGTTGGTTTTGGGATCTCAACTCCCAAGCACATCCGAGATTTACACGGCCTGGCCGACGGCGTGATAGTGGGTTCGGCGTTCATTGAAATATGCCAAGGCCCCGATGAGGCCAAGCGACTGCGGCGCGCCGGCCAATTCGTATCGCGACTGGCCGCCGCCTGCAAGGATGAGAAATAAGCCTCATGGCGACCGAGTTAATCACCGTTATCCTCTTGGTCGCCGGCGCCGTAAGTTTTTGGGCATTTCTCTGTGTGCGGACCGCCTGGCTGTTAACGCATCCCAACCCGCACCATGTGCCCAGCGATCTCCAACCGGATTTTGACCATTCCAATTTGGGGCTTGAACATGCGGCCATAAAAAGCCGCAGCGGCATGGAGCTAAAGAGCTGGCTGGCCCGTCCGACCAGTTACCATGCGACGGTCATTCTCTGTCATGGCGTTTGGACCAATCACAAGGAAATGATCAGCCGCTGCCAGGAATTGCTCAAGCTCGGGTACGGTGTGCTGCTTTTTGATTTTTCGGGCCACGGCGAGAGCGAAGGCAACACCACCACCATCGGCTTCCGCGAGGTTCTAGATCTCCTCGGAATCATCGACTACGCGACCGCGATGCGGCCCGAACTGGGCCGATTGGCGGTATGGGGCAATTCAATGGGTGGATCGGTGGCGATCATGGCCGCGGCCCTTGATGAGCGGGTCGAAGCGGTAATCGCCGACAGTCCGTTCGCATCATTGCGTGAAAACATATCCGGGGCCTTCAAGCGCATAACCAGGTTGCCGCCGTTCCTGTTTATCGGGACGGTGGTATGGCTGGGCCAGCGCCTGGTGGGCTCACGCATCGATCAGATTCGACCCATTGACCTGATTGCCACGATGAAACCGCGTCCACTGTTGGTCATTCAGAGCGGGCGCGACTCAATCGTCCATCCGGATAGCACGCGGGCGCTATTTGAAGCGGCGACGAAAAACGACAACAAGCATCTCTGGCTGATCGCCGAAGCGGGCCATGTACAGGGCTTCCATGTGGCCCGCGAGGAATACATGCAGCGGATAAGTGAATTCCTGCAAAAGTCACTGGTTGAGCCGACAGAAGGTGCGCTCCGGGCGCGCCAGCGCGCCTAATCGGCACAGGACTTGAGGGTTATTCGGCGGCTGGGCCTGACCTGCGCCGTCGCTGCGCCGCATCGGCCAGTTCCGGCCACGGCAAGCAATTGATTACTTGGGACTTGGACAGCCCTGCCCGACGGGCGCTGATGACCCCAAAACGGGTGACCTCCAATTGCGATGGGGCATGGGCATCGCTGTTAATCGAGAGCATCGCCCCGGCCGCAGCGGCGCGGCGGGCAAGGTCAGACGAGAGATCCATGCGTTTAGGCTGAGAATTTATCTCCAATGCCACCCCGGCCGCGGCCGCGGCCGCGAACACGGTGTCAAAGTCGTATTCAAATCCGGGACGACCGAGCAATATGCGCCCGGTCGGGTGACCTAGCACGCCAAGATAGGGATTGGCGATTGCTGAAAGTAGCCGCGCGGTCATCGCATCACGATCCTGGTCCATTGCAACATGAACCGAGGCATTGACCCAATCAAGCTCGCTTAAGGCGGCATCTTCAAAGTCGAGCGAGCCGTCGACCAGGATTTCGCTTTCCGTCCCCTGCCGAAGATTCAACTGGTCCCCCAGCGCCCTGAAAGCGTCGATTTCCTCTCGCTGGCTGGCCAGCTCTTCGGCGGTGAGGCCGCCAGCTACGGCCAGTGATTGCGAATGGTCGGTAATGGCAAGGGTGGCCAATCCTGCGGCGCCCGCCGCGGCGGCCATTTCAGCCACCGAGCCCTGGCCATCGGACCAGTCGCTGTGAGCGTGCAGGTCGCAGGTTAGATCGTCCGGCTCAATCAATTCCGGCAGCCGGCCAGTTTGGGCCGACTCAATCTCCCCGCCGTCCTCACGCAATTCGGGCGGTACATATTGCATTCCCAATGCCCTGTAGAGGTCGGCTTCGGTCGCGAATTTATCACCCGCGGGCGAAATGTCCAAACCGACGCGGGTGGCGATAGCCCCCAACCGGTCGAGGTGGCGCTGCGAACCGGTGGCGGCGAGCAGCACTGACCCCAGCGACACCGGCGTTGCCGGATGGACGATGAGTCGAACGTTCTGACCGCGACGACCGATGGGCAGGGCGATGCGGCGCTCACCCGCGAGAGCCCGGAATTGATCAGTTAGCAGTGGTGCAACGGCCACCAGTTCGACCGCCGCTACCGCCTCCACCCCGCGCCGCGCATCGCCGGCAATGCGCCAATCCGACACGCCAGCGGTGCCCACCAGTTGTGGACCGATCGATTCGGCGACCGAGAAAGCAACGGCCAGGGGGATGAGCCCACTGGCGGCGGCGATACGACCAATTTCGGCAATGATCTGCGCCACCTTGCGCTGGCCAATTCCCGGCATAGTCGCCAATTGACCGTCGA
The DNA here is from genome assembly GCA_965249595.1 of Chloroflexota bacterium. Taxonomy (GTDB): domain Bacteria; phylum Chloroflexota; class UBA11872; order UBA11872; family VXNJ01; genus VXNJ01. Next base: position 66,396 of record OZ252242.1, read on the forward strand.
GAGCCGCGGTGCGCAGGCCATCGATGTCGCCGATCCCTAGTTCGCGGCCGATTCGCCCAACAGTTCGAGCGCCCAACCCACGGATGTCGAGCAATTGCCAGAGGCCTTCGGGGATCGCCTTTTCGAGCTCGTCAAGGCGCCGGCTGGTGGCGGTGGTGGTAAATTGCAAAATCGTGACCGCCAGTGACTCGCCAATGCCGGGCACCTCGGTCAGTTTTCCGGCCCGGGCAATTGCGGCAATATCGCGACGCGACCGCTCCACCCGCCGCGCCGCCGCGCGGTAGGTGCGCGACCGGGTGGAATCGCCCGAGGAAAGATCGACAGCATCGGCGATCAACGAGAGATGATCGGCGATTTGGCGGTTTGACGGCACGTGGCTAATCGGGGCTATGGTGTGCCACGGCCCACGCCACGGTAGCGCAATCCCAATTGGGTCAGCTGCTGCCCATCTAGTGCGTTGCGCCCGTCGATGACCACGTCGCCATGCATTTCATCGGCGACCTTTGACCAATCCAATTGGGAAAATTCCGGCCATTCCGTGCAAAGTACCGCCGCATCAGCGCCCGCCAGCGCACTCCAAGGCGAATCGGTGACGCAGGCGCGTGGCTCGGCAACCTTGACTCGTTCGCCGGCCATCGGATCGTAGGCAAAGACCTTGGCCCCGTCGGCCAACAGGAGACGGGCGATGTCAAGCGCCGGGGAATCGCGGATATCGTCGGTATTGGGCTTGAAGGCCAGGCCCAATAGCGCGATCCGCTTTCCCCGTAAATCGCCCAGCAAATCGCGCAATCGCCGCAGCACACCCAACCGAGCGTCACGATTGATTTCGACGATCGCTCTGAGCAACTGGGGGTGAGATCCAGCGGCGGCGGCCATGTGTTCCAGAGCCAGGACATCCTTACCGAAACAGCTGCCGCCCCAACCGATACCGGCCTGCAGGTATTTCGGGCCAATTCGGGAATCGAGGCCCATGCCTTCAGCGACTTCGCCAACGTTGGCGCCGACACGCTCGCAGATAGCAGCGATTTCGTTGATAAAAGAGATTCGGGCGGCCAGATAAGCGTTGGAGGCGTATTTGATCATCTCCGCCGTACGCAAGTCGGTCCGCACCACGGGACATGAAAAATCGGCGTACAAATCGGCAACAAGATCGGCGGCCGCGGGATCACCGGTGCCCAACACGATGCGGTCGGGACCTAGGAAGTCATCCACTGCCGAGCCCTCACGCAGAAACTCGGGGTTCGCCACCACCCGCACCGGGACATTGGCCACCTGACTGGCCACTTCCTCGACCAGGTCGCCGGTGCCGACCGGTACGGTGCTCTTGTCAACGATTACGGCGCCGCGCCGCAAATACCGGCCGATTCCGCGGGCAGCCGCTTCGATTGACGACAGGTCGGCCCGACCGGAGTGCCCGATCGGCGTATCGACAGCTATGAAAACAAAATCGGCCGGCCGCACGGCGTCGGCGTAATTGGTCGTGAACGAAAGCCGACCGGCAGCCGCATTGGCTTTTACCAGCCGTTCCAAGCCGGGCTCAAAAATTGGGATTTGGCCCTTCGCCAGACCGCTGATCTTGCTGTCGTCAATGTCTAGGCAGATGACCTGGTTGCCCAATTCGGCCAAACAGGCGGCGCTTACCAAGCCGACGTAACCGGCACCCACGATCGCGACCTGGGCAGGCGTTCGCTCAGGGCGCAAAGTCGGACCGGATTTGGTCAATTAGGCCCAGGCCGGACAACCGGTGAGCTTGGCGAATCGCGCTGTGGACGGCTCGCTTCCGTGAACGCCCATGCCCGATTAGGACCAAGCCGTTAACCCCGAGCAGGGGAGCAGCGCCAATCTCGCGATAGTCGAGCTGGCCGCGCAAATTACGCAACGCCGGCAAAAGTAATCCGGTTCCGATGCGGTAACGGAAAGAGCTTTGGGCCGCCCGCCGGAATTCATCAAAAATCGCTCCGGCAAGGGCCTCCATAGTCTTGACCGCAATGTTCATGGTGAATCCATCGGCGATAACTACGTCGGCCTGCGCGCGCATCATCATCTGCGGTTCGACGTTGCCAACGAAATTGAGATCGGTCTGGGCGATTAGGGCTGCGGCGTCCCTGACCAGCTGTGGGCCCTTGCCTTCCTCGTGGCCCATATTGAGCAACCCCACGGTGGGCCGGGCAATTCCCGTTTCGGACCGACTGTAGACGACGGCCATTTGCGCAAACTGCGCCAAGTGAATGGCGTCGCATTCGGCATTGGCACCAATATCGGCCCATACCGTTGATCCACCCGGGAGGGGAACTAACGAAGCTACGACCGGACGCCGGACGCCTCGCACGCGCCGCAATCCGAGTACCGCGCCGGCCATGGTTGCACCGCTATTGCCCATTGAAAGAACGGCGCCGCCGCGCTCTTCGCGCAGCGCATCGATCGATCGAACCAATGAGGAATCGGGCTTCGACCGCACAGCCTCAGTGGGGTGGTCACCCATGCCGATCACTTCACCGGCATCGGCAATCTCGATTCGGGAACGCTCAGATCCAACGTCCTCTAGCAGAGGCGCTAGACGAGAACGATCACCCACCAGCAGAACCGGAATTTGGTCGTCACGGGCGGCCGCCACGGCACCGGCCACTAGCGGGCCCGGGGCATGGTCGCCACCCATGGCATCGAGGATTACTCGACCAGGTTCTTCAGGCATGGCCGCACTTGGCGTCCGGCGACGCCTATACGTCCAGGTTCTTGACCTCGCGCGCGTGCTCGAGGATGAACTCTTGTCGCGGACCGACTTCTGGCCCCATCAGGCGCGAAACCAATTCCTCGGCCAGTTGCAAGTCCTGTGTTCGGACTTTAAGCAGGGTCCGGTTGGCGGGATCGATGGTGGTGAACCACAGCTGGTCGGCATTCATTTCGCCTAGACCCTTGTAGCGCTGGATAGTCACCTTGCCACCGAATTCTTCAACGACGGCGTCGCGTTCAACTTCCGAATAAACGTAACGGTGCCGGCGGCCGCGGGCGATGCGATAAAGCGGGGGTAGGGCGATGTAGAGATGCCCATCGGCGATCAGCTGGGGCATGTGCCTAAAGAAGAACGTGAGCAGCAGCGAGCGAATGTGGGCTCCGTCAACATCGGCATCGGTCATGATGATGATCCGGTGATACCGAAGCTTGTCCGGATCGTAGGACTCCCCCAATCCGGTTCCAATGGCCGATATCAGATCGCATATGGCCTGGTTGTCGAGCATCCGATCGATACGGGCTTTTTCAACGTTTAAGATCTTGCCGCGGAGCGGCAGAACTGCCTGGAATCCACGGTCGCGACCCTGTTTGGCGTTGCCGCCGGCGGAATCACCTTCGACGATGAAGAGCTCGGTGCGCGATGGGTCCTGATCCTGACAATCGGCCAATTTGCCAGATAACGCCAGCGAGTCGAACGCGCCCTTGCGGCGCACCATGTCGCGGGCACGCTGTGCGGCTACTCGAGCACGCGACGATTCGATGTTGCGGGCCACAATGGCGCGCGCGTCGGCCGGCGTTTCATGCAGGTGGCGCCCCAAGGCGGCGTTGGCAATCGACTGGACGATGCCGGACACTTCGGGGTTGTTCAAGCGCACCTTGGTCTGCGATTCAAACTGCGGATCGGGTAGATACACCGAGATCGCAGCCACCAGGCCCTCGCGCACGTCATCACCGGTCAAGTTGGGCTCATTGGCCTTCAACAGCCCCACTTCGCGGGCGACTCGATTGATCGTACCGGTCAATGCCGCCCGAAATCCCGACAAGTGGGTACCGCCGTCGGGAGTGTGGACAGTGTTGGCGAACGCATGTACAAATTCGCGCGGACGGCGAACATATTGCAAAGCAATTTCGACACGGACGTCGTTGACCGATTCGCTGATAAATATTGGCTGGGCGATTACCGGATCGCGGGCGCGTGCGGTCAATGCCACGTAGGACTGAATTCCGCCCTCAAAGTAGAAGGTGCGGTGTTGACCGTGGCGTTGATCGGTCAGGTTGATTTCCAGGCCAGGGACCAAATAGGCCAACTGGCGCAATCGACTCGAAAGCGTTTCAAAATCAAAGGAGATCGGTTCACCGTTCTCGCCGGCGAAGATCTCGCTGTCGGGCTTGAATCGCACCGTGGTACCGGTGTCACGCGGATTCGCGGGTTTGCCCCGGCGGCGAACTTTCCCGTGCGGAATTCCGCGATGGTAATCCTGCCGGTACAGCCGCTTATTTCGTGCCACGTGCACTTCGAGGTGCTCGGAAAGGGCGTTGACAACCGACACTCCGACACCGTGCAATCCGCCGGAAACCTTGTAGGCGCCGTCGTCGAATTTGCCCCCGGCGTGCAGGTTGGTCATCACAACCTCCAGCGCCGACACACCCTCCGTATGTTTGTCGACCGGGATACCACGCCCGTCATCCTCGACCGTGCAATACCCATCGTCGGTCAAAGTAACCGATACCCTGCGGCCATGTCCCGCCAGCACCTCATCAATGCTGTTGTCAACTACTTCAAATACGCAATGATGTAGGCCTGCCAACGATGTATCGCCGATGTACATGGCCGGTCGCTGGCGGACCGGTTCAAGGCCCTTGAGGGCCCGAATTTGCTCGGCGTCGTAGGGAGATTGGCCGTTACTGGATTTCGGCAATATACCTGCCACGAGAACTGGTTGACTACACGGCCTGCGGTTGCCTGGCCGGAGATGTCCGGCGGCCTGCGTCAACGATCTGGAATCTCAGTAGATTTAGAGCGTCTAGCATGCCATTCCACAGGTGCTCAATTCTATCATTTTGTCCATTGAATGTACGAATGCCGTTAGATGTTCCGACAACCCGATACCGCTCCCGGCTGGCCATAATCGACCAGTCGGAAACGGGCCAGATTCAAAGGGGGCCGAATGGCTGAGCAGATAGTCGACCGGCAAGACGTAATACAGGTTTTGGAGACAGTTCTGGACCCAGAACTCAACCTTGACATTTGGAATCTGGGGCTCATTTATGAAGTGCGTCCGCAAGAAAGAACCATCGACATTGAAATGACCTTGACCTCGCCGATGTGCCCGTATGGTCCACAGCTAATTTCGGAGACCCAGCGCACCGTCGAAGCGATGGAAAAAGTGGACGAAGTAAATATTGAAATCGTATGGGACCCGCCCTGGAGCATGGATATGATGAGCGAGGACCTCAAGTTCATGCTGGGTCGCGGATAGCTCAAGCGCTATCAGCCCAACCCAATTGGCAGGCCAACCGGCCCGGTAACGAGCGGAATATCTAGACCATGCCCAGATTCGATCCCGACCGCGTACAAGCCTTCGCCGGCGCCGTTTTCGAGGCCGCCGGTGCACCCAGAGATATCGCCGACTTTATGGCCTACTCCTTGGTCCTGGCCGATCTCTCTGGCCACCCGTCGCACGGAGTCATCCGCATACCGCAATACATGGCCTTGCAGGCGGAGGGTCAAATTGTGGTTGACGCAAGGCCGTCGATCGTTAAGGAATCCGAATCTACAGCGCTCGTATCGGGCAACAAAGGATTCGGGCACTTCACCGGCAAATTCGCCATGGAACAGGCGATTGCCCGGGCCCGCGATTGCCAGGTGGCCGTCGTCGGTCTGTGCGATGTCAACCATCTCGGACGCGTCGGGCAGTGGGCGGAGATGGCCGCCGAGGCCGGAATCTTGGCCATCATGGCGGTCGGCGGAGGTGGTGGGGCCGGTGCCGGGGCGCCGTTCGGCGGAGCCGCCCGCGCACTCTCCACCAACCCGATTGCGGCCAGCGTCCCCAATCCGTCGGGCCATCCGGTGGTAATGGACTTTGCCACCACATCCACCGCCGAAGGCAAGGTGCGAGTCGCCCGTGACAAAGGGGCCCAATTGCCACCGGGCCAAATACTCGACAAGGACGGCAACCCCTCAACGACCCCCAGCGATTTCTATGACGGCGGGATGATGCTGCCAGCGGCCGGTCACAAGGGATATGGGTTGGCTCTATTGGTGGAAGCCCTCGGAGCCTGCCTCACCGGCGCCTGGGAATCTCCTTCAGGGCTGCTGATGGGCGGCTCCATCATTGCCATCGATCCGGGCGCACTAGTCGACAGCGACATATTCGGGCGCGGAGCGGCGGCATTGGTAAGCCGTATGAAATCGGTCCCGCCGGCGACCGGCTTCTGCGAAGTCCTCGTTCCCGGTGAACCCGAGAGCAACAATCGCGCCCGCAATCGGGAGGCCGGGATTGAGATTGCCCAGGCGACCGCCGACAGCATTCGCGAGGCCGCGCAGGTCCTTGGAGTCGATCCCTCGCGATTGGGATGAACAAACGGACCCCGCCAAAGGTCCGAATGCTGATCGGATTGCCCGGCTAACCGGCGAGAATCTGCTAGCCGCTGTACGGCGATTACCCGTTGCAATTGACCCGGACATTCACCCTGAAGAGACTCGCCCTCGGCTGGCATTTTTCCACGTCACGGCTTCCACAAATCCGTTGGCTGTTGCTATTTGCCGTTGCCTTGGCAGGGATGATGGCGCCGGGGCCGACGCCGGCCCGATCGCTGCTCGTAGGTGATGCCAACTACAACCTGTGCAACTTTGCCGACCCGGATCACTTCGAAGCGTTCGAGCGGTTATATGAGGGTTTCCTCAGTCGGATCGACCCGTTAACAGTTGATCTCATCGGGGCCGATCTCAACCTAAATTACAACGATTGCGACGAGTTTTACGTCACCCATCGGGCGGATCGAACTCCGTCCGTCCAGCCGGGAACCCAATTGGGTCGCATTTCCGACGGCCTGGCCCGAATTCCCAACTTTCGCGCCGCCACCCTCGATTTTTCAGACCTCGGCTTGACTTCGTTTTCATGGGAAGATGACGCCCTCGAGGCCTTTATCACCTACCACTTCGAAGCCGGCCACATCGACCGCTTGCGCTTTTCAGACAACCCCATCAGCCCTGATGACGTCGATATTGCCGATCTACCAGAAGGGTTGTTGCTGGTCTTTGATGGAGGGACCGGCCGGCGAATTGGGCTAACCGGGAACGAATATGTGGTTGAGGAGGATGGGCGGGCCCTAATAACCGTCGAATTTGCGTCGGTCCCAATTCCCGACCCGGATGGAGGGCCGGGCGATGATCGTGCCGACGTATGCCTGCAACTTACCGCCGACGATTTCCGGCAGTGGCGCTTCAGAGTTAACGCAACCGACCGAGTGCGGGCGCTTTTCTCATTGGTGATTGCGGCTCCAAGCAACGACGAAATTGAGCAAAACTATCAGCTGGACCTATATCTCGATATAGTCCCCGGTTGCATTGGTTCGGCCCCGCAACCGCAAATCGACGACGGTGACTTAGACGAAGCCGTGCTGACCGTAATCGACAACGATGCGCCGCGCTACTCCCTCTGCGGTCGCCACCCGGCGATCCGTAAGCAGATCGAGCGCTGGTTGGCAGAATCGGCGTTTTGCGAACAGGTCTCGGTCGCCGACCTGGCGCGGGTTACCGAGATCGACCTGAGCGGGCGCAGCGAATTGACCGGCATAATCGCGGCCGACTTTTCGCAGCTGTCCCAGCTCCGGTCGTTGGACCTGCGCGATTCGTCTTTGACCGCCGTACCGCCCGGTCTGCTCTCCTCCATCGGGCCAACCAAGACGATGGTGGTCGATCTGCGCGGCAATCCCGGTCCTGACGGAAACGGCTTCACGCTGGCCAATCTGCCAGCCCAGTTTCGTGCCGACATGCGGCCCGGCGTCGAAATAGTTTTGGAAGCTGGTGGTTCGGGAATCACCGGATTTGAAGAATCGATCTACTACGCCGACGAGGGGCGCCCCTTGGCGGTTGGGTTGGTCCACGATGATTCCGAGGCGGCTGGCGTGGCCCCATCATTCCTCATCAGATCCGAAGTTCGCGGTCACAGCGCCGAGAGCAATGACCTACCTGGTACTGCTGTTGTCCGCGTTGAAATCGGCAGCGCACGATTGATCGCCCTCAATTTCCCTGAGGAAAAGATCGATGACCGCGAGGACGAGGATTTCGTCTTGCTGATGGTCAACCGCGCTCATCCGGGTGTGGGCCGATTCACGCCCATCGTGGATTTCGCCAACGTGCAACTTAGTGATGCCAACAACTACGTGATGCCCGGCCCGCTGCCCGAACCGGAGGCGGTATTCCCGTCGATTAGGGTATTGAAATCGAGATATGAAGGCGTCGCCGATCATGATGTCCTGGGGCACAACATCCCCACGTTGGCCGTTAACTTACCGGGCGGCGGGACGGCAATTGCGGACTTTGCCGCCCACTTCGAACGCACCGGTGGTCTCGAGCGCTGGGGATATCCGATCTCCGAGGTGCTGGTGACCGAGCCGGGGGCGTTGAGCCAGTACTACCAACGTGGTTTGGTCGACTTTCACGATGTCGGTGCCGGCTGGGTTGTCGAGCGGCGCCTGGCCTGGGATTACTTCGGCGGTGGCTTGGGTAATAGCGTCGACCTGGGAGTCGAATACGCCATTACCAACCCGTTTCCGGGACGGATGATCGGCCCTTGGGGCCACAAAGTGTCAAACCAGGCAATCGACGGGACGGTGACCAACTTTGCCGACTTTTACGATCGCTTAGGTGGAATCGAGTCATTCGGGCTACCGAAATCGGAAGCCCGTCGCGAAGGTGAGCGCGATGATGCGCTCACTTATGGTCAGTCGGGATTTATCCGGCAGTACTTCCAGGCGGCGGTGGTTGAATTCCACCCCGTAGACGGCGGATCGGTCAAGCTGGCGCTGCTGGGTGACGGCTTGCGCGACCTTCAGCTTCCGAACCAATCCTGGCGGGCTTTCCGCTCATTCCTGGCCGCCCAACCGCTGGCGGCATCGGATTCATATATCCCAGAACGGGTCACGTTGCGAATCTAGGGTTTATTCCCGACGGCCCCCGAACGGAACGTCGGAAAGGTCCGCCCCGTTCTCCTCCAGCAGGAGCCGGATTGCCTTTTCCGTTTGCAGATAGGCACCTTCGCCGATTCGGTCATAGCGGACTATCCCATCGGCATCGATTAGAAATTTACGCGGCCACCAGCGGTTACGCCAAGCACGCCAAGTTTTCTTGTCATTGTCAATCGCCACCGCCCAGTCGACGCCAAGGTCGGCCAACGCGCCGCGCACGTTGTCCAGTTCGCTTTCATAGCCAAATTCCGGTGTGTGGACGCCGATGACCTTTAGGCCGTAGGGGGTGTAGCGGTCATACCATTGGCCCAAATAGGGCAATGTACGGCGGCAATTGATGCAGCCGAAGGTCCAAAAATCGATCAATACAACCTGACCCTGCAGGCCGGCCATGGTCTCCGGGTCGCCGTTGAGCCAGGCTTCAATTCCGGCAAATTCAGGTGCCGGATCGCGTTCATCCAGCTCGACCACGACGGCCGCTAGCGGATCGACTGGGGGCGCCAGAAAAGCTGCCGTTGTATCTCCAATTGCCGCGGCGGCGGCGGATTCAGCGGAGGTGCTCCCGCCCGCAGCGGGGGCTGATATCGCAACCAGCGTGCCCACCGCGGCGCCGGTAACGATTACGGCTCCGGCCCCGATTAGCAGTCCGCGGGCAGAGAGCAACTTGGCCATTAGCCCGGATATCGGATCACCCTCCGGTACATTTGTCGCTCGCCTTATTCATGTTGGCCGACGGGGTTGGCAAGTCTCGCAGACGCCTTCACTGCCGCGATCTGTGGAACGTTGCGGTCCAGCCGCTGTCTCCAGCGCGGACTCCCTTGCGGTTCAGTTTCTTGTAGTGGCCGGAATCGACGCCCTGGAGCTTCCCCGGCGCGCCTTTGACCATTACCCAAGTCTTGGAATTGATGGTTGTTGTTCGGGCGGTTGTTGGTGAATAGGTTTTTGCTCGATGGGCGATGAATGTGACTCGACTGGCACCGGAATGCGGCACCATCGGCCGCAGGCCCGGGTCGGTATCGACACGGTAATCAAATTTCTTGGCCGCGTTCTGATTGTCTCGCCGATCGTGAACCCTCTTTATCTTCTTGCCGCCTCTAGACCGTGTCCACTTTCTGTCCGCGCCGCCGGTATCAAACCGGGCCGCCCACGATCGTTTCGTCGCGCGGTCCAATTTCCCGGCTTCCTTACCCATTGAGCCTTTCGATATGCCCGACCGGTCGCCGGAGTCGTTGACTGTCCCTGGTCGCTGGCCGGCCGTCGCATAGATTGTTGCGGTCGCCAGCAGCGCAACGATGACGATCACGCCGGCGATGAATAACAGTTTTTTGGCCGCGCCCAAATTGGCGGCAAAGTCAGACATTTCGGTGGGCTCCGAAACTGGGTGCGTTCAACATTTTGGCCAGCCGAGTTCGGCGCGTCCGGATCTCGGCCTCTCGTTGTCTATATACGAATCGAAACTGTTTGCCGGTTCAATCGCGGTCAAGCAGGTCGATTAGGGCCGGTTCCAATTCGGTGTATTCAAAATTCCACCCGCCCAACATCAGGCGTTCTGGTATCACCCGCTTTGAGTCAAGCAACTCGCTGGCAAATCCGCCGTAGATTGCTCGCAGAAATAATCCCGGAGCCGGCAATACGGCCGGTCTAGATAGGACTCGACCAAGGGCGGCTGAAAAATCGCGCTGACGGACCGGATTGGGCGAAGTCACGTTGTAAACCCCGTCGCAGGCGATGTCATCCAGGGTCCCCAACACGAATCTGCAAACATCGGCGATATGGATCCAAGACCACCACTGCTGGCCTCCCCCCAACGGGCCGCCCAGCCCCAACCTGGCCGTTGGCAGGGCTGCCGCCAATGCCCCGCCGCGACCGAGCACAATGCCCAACCGCATGATCACCGTTCGGTTGCCAGAAGAGGAAAAATACTGCGCTTCGTGCTCCCATTTGCGGGTCAAATCGGCCAGGAACCCATCGCCGTAGGAGGCGTCTTCGTTGAGCTGCTGTTCGCCGCGCGGTCCGTAGTAACCGATTGCGCTGGCCGAAATCAACAGCTGCGGCGAAGGCGATGCTTCGAGCATGCCGGCCACAAGGTTGTGGGTTCCCACCAAGCGGCTCTGTCGAATTCGCTCTCGCTTGGCGGCGGTCCATCGGCCGCTGACCGGCTCACCGGCCAGATTGATGACCGCCCGCACCTGGTCGAAAGCGTCCGCTGGAGGGCGATCTTTCATCGGATCCCAGCCGATCACCCGGCCAAACCCCGGCACCGTTCGGCCCGACCGCGAAAGCAAGACCAGTTCGTGCCCCCGTTCCTCAAGCGCGGCGGCCAAGGCGCGGCCAACCATGCCGCTGCCGCCAGATATTGCTATCCGCATTTCACCCGTTGCCCGAATCCGACGACATACAACTCCAATGCGCCCTAACAGTCATTGATACTTTAAGGAGATTCGGCGGTTTGGTACAACTGATTGATGTTTGCATCCCTGGGTCGTGTGGTGGTGCGCTGGCGCTACCTTGTGGTAGCCGCCTGGATTGTGCTAACCGGCGTGAGCGCGGTATTGGCCCTGCAAGCTCCGGAGCGTTTGGTCCCGGGCGGGTTCTCGTCGCCGAACTTGGAATCACAGCGCGCATACGAGCGCTTTGCCCAACAGATCGGTGGCCCATCACCAACGCTATTGGTGGTAATTAGCGATCCTTCGGGTCCGATCGCCGATGCCGCCGGGGCGGGCGAAATTGAGCGCTTGCGGCGCAAGATCCTTTCTGTCGAAGGCGTGACCGGGGTTGACCGGCCGGCTGACGTGCCAATGCAGATTTCCGAATCCGGGCAGGCCGTTTACTTAAACGTTCACACCATCGCCGAAGCGGACGGAACCGAAATGGCCGACGGCGTAGATGCCGCCGTGGCCGATTCGCATCTAAACGTTCGTCTCGCCGGCGTCGACACCTACGTTCGCGACATTCAAGAGCACACCAAGCGCGATCTGCAGCGTGCTGAACTGGTCGGGATCCCGTTTGTGCTCGGCGCCCTGCTGTTGGTATTTGGCACCTTGACCGCGGCGGCGGTGCCGCTGTTGGTCGGTGCCGTAAGCGTGGTGGCCGGATTGGCCGCCCTGTGGGTTATCGCCGGATTGGTGGACATTTCAATATTTGCCCTAAATATCGCCTCGCTGATCGGGCTGGGCTTGGGCGTGGACTACTCGCTGTTTTTGGTATCGCGCTTCCGCCGCGAACTGCAGCACGCGCCGGCGGCCAGGGCAGTTGAACTTACGATGGCCAGCATGGGCAAAACGATCGCCTTTTCCGCCACCGCGGTGATCATCGGATTGGCTTCGCTGACAATCTTTGAATTCCAGTTCTTCCGTTCCATCGGAATCGGCGGAACGCTGGTATGCGTGGTGGTGGCCCTCTGCACGCTTACCCTAGTCCCGGCGGTTTTGGCGATCCTCGGCGAACGCATCAACTGGCTGCGAGTTCTTCCGGCGCCGCGCGAGCATTCGCTGTTTTGGGAGCGCATCGCCAGAACCGTAATGGCCCGTCCGCTGATCATTTTTCTGCCGACCGCCAGCCTATTGATGCTGTTTTTGATACCGCTCAGCCAATCGCGCATTTCATTGCCCGACGCCCGTGTGCTGCCGCCGGAATCACAGTCGCGGCAGGCCTTCGAACTGTTAGAACGCGAATTCGGAGCCGGCGAAACAGCGCCTCTTTTTCTGGTAATGGAATTTGAGCATGGCCCCTTTGCGACGGCGGCATTGGCCCAACAGTTCGAATTGGCACGGGCCCTGGAGGCTGATCCGCGGGTTGACAGAACCAGCAGCATCGTCAGCCTAGATCCCCGGATATCACTGAGCGAATACGAATTGCTGTACCGCGAACAGGCCGCAATTGCCGATCTGCTGGCCCGCAGCGTTCAGGCCAAATTGACCAGCGGGCGCTATTCGATGATGGTCATTGTTCCGTCCGTGAGCGCTACCAGCGCCGAGAGCAACGGTTTGGTATTGGCGATCCGTGATTGGGTGCGTGAGCGTGGCATCGATGGACTGTTGGGCGGCCAGGCGGCCGGCTCGGTCGACTTCAACGAATCGGTTTACCAGACATTTCCCCGTGCCGTGGGCACGATCCTAGCCGTCACCCTGGTGCTACTGGCAATCATGTTCCGGTCCCTGTTGCTCCCGCTCAAAGCGGTGATGCTAAACCTGCTCTCTTTGTCGGCCAGCTTTGGCGCAGTGGTGGTGATATTCCAATTTGGCTGGTTTGCCCCCGTGCTCGGATTTGAACCCTTGGGTTACGTCGATGCGACATTGCCGGTCATCCTATTTGCCGTCCTTTTCGGATTGAGCATGGACTATGAGGTGTTTCTGTTGGCCCGGGTCCAGGAAGCCTGGTTCGAGACCGCTGACAACGAACTGGCGGTTGCCCGCGGCATGCAGGCCTCCGGCCGCGTTATCACCTCGGCCGCAGCGGTGGTGGTGGTGGTGGGATTGGCCTTTGCGACGGCGGACATCGTCGTAGTGAAGGCCCTGGGATTGGCCGCCGCGGTGGCCATCGCAATCGATGCTTCGTTGGTGCGCTGTCTTTTGGCGCCGGCGGCGATGAAATTAGCCGGCCGGTGGAACTGGTGGCTTCCCGGACGCGGGGCAGGAGGAATCAAATTCGCCGGCCCCTAGCCTCGCTGCTAATCCTTGGCTGCCTGGCATTCCTTTTGGCAGGCTGCGCGATGAACTACGCGCCGTTGCGACCGGCAGCGCCAATTGCCGCCAGCGTGAGCGGGCTGCCGGCGATTAATTTGCCGGCCGATCAGTTGCCGCACACCAACTTGAGCGAGTGGTGGTACTTTACCGGCCATCTGACCAATGATGCCGGGCGCCAATATGGATTCGAATTCGTAATATTCGCCGCCCACCGGGCGGGTCTGGCACCGGTCCACGCGGCCCATTTCGCGATCACCGACCCGGGCGCCCAGGACTTTGCGTTTGCCCAGCGCACCTCAGTGATTCACGGCGCCGGCGCCAATGTTGACGAACGGCTGTGCGTGGGCGGCTGGGAGCTGGCGCTCGGCGAACGGTCCTTTGCGATTGCGGCAATCGACGGCGACATGGCGATTGATCTGGCCCTTTCGACGCCCAACCCGGCCACGCTGCACGATCATGACGGGATAGTCGACTTTGAACCATACGGCTGGTCCTATTACTACTCCTATCCGCGCCTAGCGGCAGAGGGAATCCTCACCGTAGGCGGCGACCCACATTCGGTTACCGGTCAGGTTTGGATGGACCACCAGTGGGGCGACTTCATCAATGTCGGCAGCGGTTGGGATTGGTTCGCCCTCCAACTTGCCGACGGGCGCGACCTGACTTATTCGATCGTGCGCGACCCCGAAGGTGGAATCGCCTTGGCCTACGGAACAATCTCTGAGCCCGATGGCACGTTTCGCCACCTGACCGACAGCGACGTTCGGGTAGAAATTCTCAGTCGCTGGCAGAGCCCGACCAGTCGCGCCACCTACCCTGCCAGCTGGAGCCTGCAAATTCCCGGCGAAGATATCGACCTGGTGGTGGTCCCGACGGTTGCCGACCAAGAATTAGATGCCCGGCCAAGCACTGGCAGCATCTATTGGGAAGGCTCGGTGAGCGCTACCCAGGCCGATCAGCCAGCCGGTCGCGGCTATGTCGAATTGACCGGTTACGCAAAGAACGCCCCACGATTGCCGGAGGGGGCGCCGGCGGATCCCTTCGACCAATGCGGTTGAGTATTTCCAAGGTCGGCGAAAATGGTTGGGCGCGAAAGCCCGGTGCGGCACGCCCCCCATCCGCCTTAAGGATCGCTAGTCATCTTTCCAGTTATTGAAATCCCATGGGGACCCTACGTTGACCTGGGCCCGCTGACGCTGCGCCTGTATGGCCCGATCGTTGTGGCTGGGATTGCCGCCGGTTGGTGGATCTGCCGGCGCTATGCGGCAGCGGCGGGAACCACCGTTGAGGCGGTCGATGCCGTCGCCCTTTGGGCGATTCTTGGCGGAATTCTCGGCACCCGCGCCCTGCACGTAATTGACAAATGGCCTGAGATTTACACCCACGATCCACTGCTGGCGCTGCAGATATGGCGTGGCGGCGGGGCCATTTGGGGCGGCATCCTCGGTGGGGTAGCCGGCGGGATGGTTGGCGCCTGGCGCAATAGCGTCCCGATCCGTCCAATCATCGACGTAGGAGGGCTGGGCCTGATCTTGGGTCAGGCAATCGGTCGCCTGGCCAATATCGTCAACGGCGAACACACCCGGGTGGCCAGTGATCTGCCCTGGGCGTTCCTGTACACCGACTCCGCTACGCTGGCCGCGCGCAACATCCTGGGCGAAACCTTCGCCGCCCACCCGGCCCATCTCTACGAACTCCTAGCGGACCTGTTGATCCTGGTCGTATTGATCGCCGCAATCGGGCGTTGGGGCGGCTCCGGGCGGGTTTTCTTCGTCTACACCTTCGGCTATTCGCTATTTCGATTCCTGGTAACTTTCCTGCGCCGCGACGAACTCTACGGCCCATTCACCCAAGCCCAGTGGATCGCCATTATCGTGGGGTTGATTTCTGCTGTTGCCCTGTTCCTCTACTGGACCGGGCGGATCCCGACCCGAACGCCAACTTGGTATCGTGCCCGCGGCTTGCCTTGGCCAATGCCGCAAGCACGATCCGATGAAGGTGCCGACGGGCCGGCCGAAACCTAATCGCCTAAAGCTGGGACTCCATTGCCGCCCAAATTTCCAATAACCGTCGCCCATGGCGACGGAATCGGTCCCGAAATAATGGACGCCACCCTGCGGATAATTGCCGCCGCCGGCGCCCAGATCTCCACTGAGGTCATCGAGGTCGGCGAGCCGGTGTACCTGCGCGGGTACACCGCCGGGATCGACGAGCAGTCCTGGCAGTCGCTGTTGCGAACCAAGGTGTTCCTCAAAGCCCCCATTACGACTCCCCAGGGCGGGGGCTTTAAAAGCATGAACGTGACCATCCGCAAGACGCTGGGACTGTACGCCAACGTTCGTCCGGCGGTGGCCTACGACCCTTACGTGGCCACCAAGCACCCGGGCATGGACGTGGTGATCGTGCGCGAAAACGAAGAGGACACCTATGCTGGAATCGAGCACCGGCCAACCGCCGGCCTGACCCAATCCCTCAAGCTGATCTCGCGCGCCGGGTCGGAACGGATCTGCCGCTACGCATTCGAGTACGCGCGTCGCTTTGGGCGCGCAAAGGTGACCTGCTTTACAAAAGACAACATCATGAAGATGACCGACGGGATGTTTCATCGAGCATTTGATGATGTCGCCGCCGAGTACCCGGATATCGAAAACGAACATTGGATCGTCGACATCGGGATGGCCAAATTGGCCGACACGCCGAGCGTATTCGACGTTATCGTGACGCCGAATCTGTACGGTGACATCCTGTCCGATATCGCCGCCCAGATTGCCGGTTCGGTGGGGCTGGCCGGTTCGGCCAATGTCGGTACCGACTTTGCCATGTTTGAGGCCATCCACGGATCGGCGCCGCGCCGCGCCGGTCAAAATTTGGCCAACCCATCCGGGCTGCTCAACGGCGCGATCCTCATGCTCGTGCACATCGGCCAATCGGATGTCGCCGCCCGCGTCCGCGACGCCTGGCTGTCAACCATCGAGGACGGCATCCATACCTATGACATTTACTCGCACCAACACAGTCAGCAAAAAGTTGGCACCAAGGAATTTGCCGACGCCGTAATTGAGCGCGTCGGTCGCCGTCCTTCCCACTACGCCCCGGCTGATTTCGGCGAGAGCACAACCCGGCGCCCGGCCCATGTCACCACACCGCCCACCCCGGTCAAGCAATTGGTTGGCGTTGACGTATTTGTTGACTGGGATGATGGAACTCCCGGCCAACTGGCGGATTTGGTGAATCCACTGACCGGCGAATTCGAGCTTTCGCTCATTGACAACCGCGGCCTCAAAGTGTGGCCCGGCGACGCCGGAATCGCCTATCTCTCCTCGCATTGGCGCTGCCGCCTCAAAAACCGCGGGGCCGATCACCACGGCGTTGCCGACCTGCTCGGACGGCTGGCCGATGCCGATATCGACTTTGTCAAAGCCGAGAGCCTGTACACGTATGACGGGGAACCCGGCTTCTCACTCTCGCAAGGCGAATAACTTATGACTGACAACCCGATCAAAGTCGGCGTCGTCTTCGGATCCAAGTCCGATTGGCCGGTGATGCAGGCGACAACCGAGAAACTGGCCGAGATGCGAATCAGCCATGAAGCGCGGGTGCTCTCCGCGCACCGAACGCCTGACGAGACGGTGGCCTGGGTCCGCTCGGCCGAACAACGTGGCGTGCAGGTGTTTATCGCCGCCGCCGGTGGGGCGGCCCATTTGGCCGGCGCCGTCGCTGCTCAAACGGTGCGGCCGGTCTTGGGCGTGCCGATGCCGGGATGGGCCCTCGATGGGCTCGATTCTCTGCTCTCGACCGTGCAGATGCCCCGCGGCATCCCGGTTGGAACGTTGGCGATCGGCAAAGCTGGGGCGCAAAATGCGGCCATCTTGGCGGCCCAAATCCTCGCTCTTAACGATCCGGCCCTAGAGAGCGCAATCACGAACGAGAGGGCCGCGCAGCGCCAGTCGGTATTGGCAACCGAGCTGGATTGATTTCTCCGGCGCCGGAATGTTCAAGCACTCAATACTGGTGCGGAGATCTGAGGTGCCGAGGGCGGGATTTGAACCCGCACAGCCCGAAGGCCACTAGCCCCTCAAGCTAGCGCGTCTGCCAATTCCGCCACCTCGGCCAATCGAAAAATTATCCTACGACCAATGCCTTCTATTGCCCGGCCCGCAGGCGAAAATCGAAATATCTATGGGACTCTTCGATTTACACTCGCCTTTTGCCCCGGCCGGCGATCAACCGGCCGCTATTACCAGCCTGGTTGAGGGGCTAAGAGCCGGCGAGAAGTACCAGACCCTGCTCGGGGTCACCGGTTCCGGTAAGACCTTCACGATGGCCAATGTGATCGCCCAGGTGGAGCGGCCGACCCTGGTGTTGGCGCCAAACAAGACCCTGGCCGCGCAGCTATGTTCGGAATTTCGCGATTTCTTTCCCAACAGCGCGGTCGAATACTTCGTCTCCTACTACGACTACTACCAGCCGGAAGCCTACATCGCCCGCACCGATACCTACATCGACAAAGAGGTCGACATCAACAAGCAGATCGAGAAACTGCGCCTCTCGGCCACCCGCTCGGTCTTTTCACGGCGCGATGTGATCGTCGTGGCCTCGGTGTCCTGCATCTACGGGATCGGTTCTCCGCACGACTATGGCCAGATGACGATCAATCTGGCCACCGGCCACGAGTACGACATCTACCGACTGTTGAGGCGCTTGACCGACTTGCAGTATTCGCGCAATGACCAGGCACCCACCAACGGACAGTTCCGCCTGCGCGGCGACGTGCTCGAAATCTACCCCTCTTACGACGACTTTGCTTGGCGCTGCGAATTCTTTGGCGACGACCTTGAACGAATCCTGCAGATCGACACCCTAACCGGCGAGATACTCTCCGAGCAGGAAGCGTTTGAAATCTATCCGGCGCGCCATTACGTCGCCCCGGCCGACCGAATAGAGGCCGCGATAAAGACCATCGAGGTCGAGCTGGTCGAACACCTGGCCCGGCTCCGCGCGGCGGACAACGTGTTGGCGGCGGCGCGACTGGAGCAGCGCACGAATTTTGATCTCGAGATGCTGCGGGAGGTCGGATACTGTTCGGGGATCGAGAACTATTCGCGGCATATCGCCGGTAATGCGCCCGGCATGCCGCCCTGGGTCTTGCTGGATTATTTGCCCAAGGATTTCCTCACCATCATCGATGAATCGCATCTGGCCCTTCCACAAGTCGGGGCGATGCTCGGTGGTGACCGTTCGCGCAAACGGGCCCTGGTCGAATACGGCTTTCGCCTGCCCTCGGCATTTGACAACCGGCCGCTCTCGCAGAGCGAATTCCTCGAACATATCGGCCAGGCGGTTTTTACATCGGCCACGCCGGCCAGCTTTGAATACCAGAACTCATCACGGGTGGTCGAACAGATAGTGCGGCCGACCGGCCTGCTCGACCCCACCGTCAGCGTTCGCCCAACGACCGGCCAGATTGACAATATGATCGAGGAAATCAATGTCCGCACCGGGCGCGGCCAGCGGACGCTGGTGACCACCTTGACCAAGCGGATGGCCGAGGAATTAGCCGAATACCTCCTTGAACTGGGGATGAAAGTCCATTACCTGCACTCCGAGGTCGACACCCTGGACCGCGTCGAAATACTCAATGACCTGCGCCGCGGCGTTTACGACGTGGTTGTCGGGATCAACCTACTGCGGGAGGGGCTGGACCTGCCCGAGGTGACCCTGGTGGCAGTTCTCGACGCCGACAAGGAAGGATTCCTGCGTTCGGAAGGATCCCTCATCCAAACCATGGGCCGGGCCGCTCGCCATGTCGAAGGGCAAGTGATCCTCTATGCCGATATCGTGACCGGCAGCATGCGGCGGGCAATCGACGAGACCGATCGGCGGCGGCAGATACAGGCTGCCCACAACCGCGATCATGGCATAACCGCCGAGTCAGTGCGCAAGAAATTGCGCGATGTGCGAGAGATGCTAAACATTGGAACCGACGATCCTCAGGCTCCGGCTCGAAGCCGGCGCCGGCGGCAAACAGACATCGCGGCGATGACCCGGGCCGAAGCCGCCTCCCACGCGGTGCGCCTGGAACAAGAGATGCACATAGCGGCCGAAGCGCTCGAATTTGAACGGGCCGCCGAGCTGCGTGACGAGGTGGCCGAAATTCGAGCCATGCTCAAGGGTTCGGCGCACCATGCCGACGCCGTCACCGCCGGTTAATCGCAAATGGGCAAGTGGTCTAGATTGCGATTGCCATTGGCGGTGTTGCTTATCGCCGCTGCCGGCGTGGGCCTCAATTTCGTCTTCTATTCGCGCGGCGTGATTATCCCGGCGCTCTGGATTTGGCCCTTAATCGTGGGGTTTGTCGTATTCGTAATCATTTGGGCCATTGGTTCAATGAGGCTTGCTCGCCGGATCTGGTGGTGGCTCTGGGGGGCGCCCTGGGACGCGGCTGGATGGATGGCCCGTCGCGGCCGCGTTCTCGATCGCGACGACGAAAACTAATCTGAAAACCATTTAAGGACTACCGCATGACCGGTCAACTACAAATTGCCCTGGTGGGTTGTGGCGCAATTGCCCAATATCACCTAGCCGGAATAGAGGAATTGGACGGACGGGTAGCGGTAACCGCGGTGGTTGACCCGGTCATCGAGCGGGCCCAGGAGCTCGCCCAGCGGACCGGCGCCAAGGCCTTTGAATCTTTAACGTCGGCAATCGCCGATGGGCAATTTGCGGCCGTCGACATCATGACCCCTCACCACACCCACGAGCATCTGGCGCTGGAGGCGCTGGCCGGCGGCAAGCATGTCCTCCTGGAGAAGCCGATATCGACTTCGCTGGCCTCCTGCAATCGGATACTCTCCGCCGCTGCCGCCGCCGAACTAGTCCTGTCGGTGGCCGAAAATGGCGAGTTTTGGCCCGAATTGGTGCGGGCCAAGGAGCTAATCGACGAAGGTGCGATTGGCGAAGTGGTAACCGCGCGAGCGCTGTTTGTGTACGAATATGACCAGCAGTGGTTTAAGGAAAGCGACCCCTGGCGTATGCAGGCCGCCAAGACCGGCGGCGGCATCGTAGTCGATGGCTCCTCGCATTGGATCCGCCCGCTACGAAACTGGATAGGCGAGATCGAATCATTGGTGGCCGTAATCGCCCATCCGTTCACCGCCATGGAAGGCGAATCGCAATGCCAGGCCATCCTCCGATTTGAGTCTGGCAAAACAGCAGTATTCGAAGCCTTAACCATCGACGGTGTAATCGGCCCGCAAGACTGGTGGCGGATCACCGGCACCAAGGGTGAAATTGCGATACGCGATTCATTCGAAGGCGAGTTGATCATCTGCGATCAAACCACGCCGCGCGGACGCACGATCATGGACACGGTGGGTTACGCCGGCGCGTTCGCCGGTGAAATTGGCGATTTTGCGGATGCCGTGCTTGACGGAACGCCCTTGCGGGCCGGGCCCGAACAGTCGCTGGCGGAATTTAAGATCGCCCAGGCAATTTATCGTTCGGCAGCCACCGGCAGCTGGGTTCGCCCAGCCGACATCTCCTAACCGATGGCTAGCCTAAAGGTCGTTGGCGGCGGAACGCCGACCCCCACCAAGCCCCGCTGGGGCACCTGTTTCTTGCTGGAAGCGGTGGGACAGAAATTCCTCATAGATTGCGGGCCGGCCTCCACCCACAAGTTGTTCCACAACTTTGGCGTGTCGAGTACGCAGATCGAGCACCTGTTCTTCACCCACTTGCATTCCGACCACATAGCCGACTATCCATGCTTCCTCATGACCCGCTTCGATCAATCGATTGGCAGCGAACCCAACCTCAAGGTCTACGGGCCACCACCGTTCGCCGATATACACCGGCGGTTGTGGGGTCCCGACGAAGGGGTCTTTTGGTATGACGTAAATGCTCGGATCAATCACCCGATGAGCATCAATGCATACCACTCCCGCGGCGGGCAAGGGGAGCGACAGCCGCCCGAAGTGGAAGTGACCGAATACCGCGCCGGACTGGTCGCCCAGGGCAACGGCTGGCAGGTCAGCGCACTTGAAGTCAAGCACGCCCAGCCCTATATCGAGTGCTTCGGGTTCCGCTTTGAAACTGAAGATGGGATTTTTGGGTTCTCCGGCGACACCGCCCCCTGCGACGCGGTGGTCGAGCTTTGCCGATATGCCGACCTGGCGGTCATAGAGGCCGTGCATAGGGAATCCATCGGGCGCAAGCTTCCCAGCCGGATTTCGGAAACTTCAACCGATTCGGCGGGGCGCATGGCCACCGATGCAGGGGCTAAGCGGCTGCTGATAAACCACCAGTCGCCGACCATGGATGCCCCCGGTGAAACCGAGCGGGCGATCGCCGACGTGGCCGGGCATTACGGCGGTGAATTATGGTGGGGCAGCGACGGTGTAATCGTCAACGTATAAAACTGTGCTGGCGGTCGAGCAACTTCCACATTTGACCCGATTGACAAAGCCCAAACCTTATCGTTTCAGGAACAGATCCATGCGATCGGCGGTTGAGGTGAACCTTTGTTACATGGCCGACTTGCGCAGCAGCCACAGTTGCAATCCGCTGCTCCCCAACAGCAATACAACCGAGGCAATTGCTGCAATTTCGAGCCAATCGATATCCAGGATTGCCCAAAGGGCGAAAAACGGATAAAAGGTTATCCAAACTTTGGCCGACAGCGGCGCCGGCTTGCCAAACCGGTCGCCGATCCAGAGCAGAGCGTTGAGCAACGGATAGGCGGCCGCGTACAGGGTGGCGACACCGCCGTCGATGAGGCCGGCGAAGGCGAACCCGGCCATGACCGTCAGCTCGCGCAGGTGGTCGGCGGTCTGGTCGATCAGGGCGCCGAAACGGTTGGCGCGGCCGCTGTGGCGAGCCAGCAACCCGTCGAGCCCGTCAAGTAGCAACGCAACTACAAACAGGCCCAGCGCCAGTTGCCGATTCTGTCCCAGCTGCCAGGCCACCAGTACTCCGATGGGCACCTGGCTCAGCGATACCATGTTGGGAGTTACGCCCAGCCGAATTAACGGCTTGGCGATCATCAATCCGGCCGGATTAAATAACTTCCGCAGCGGGTTTAACAGACGCCGTTCAAGTACCGAATACGAGCCGGGAGGGCGCCTCAAAGATCGAACCCGATCTGATTCAATCTGACTGTCCGCCGGATTGGCCCTTAGTCAATTCGCCCAATTGCAGCGGGCCTCGATGATGCCACTCGTTGTCCCCGGCGCCCGTCCCATGCGAAGCCTGTCGGGCAAGCGCAAAAAAATAATCGGACAACTCGTTGGCAACCGAAAGCACCTCGGTAGAAACCGGTTCGACCAGCGAAAGCAATTGCAGTGAACGCTCCATTCGCCGGGCCAGCGATCGGCAATAGTGCAATTCGGCCGCCGGCGACGAGCCGCCGGGTATCACAAACCGCGACAAGGGCGGCAACCGGTGTTCGATTTCCTGTACCGCCCGGGTTAGCTCTCGGCAATCGGGCATGAGAATTTGAACCCGACCACGGCGATTTGGGTCGGCAACGTCAGCCCCAATTGCCAGGAGCAGCTCACCGATTCTTAACAGGGCTGCGATCATCTCCTGATCGTCGGCGCGGGCCCGCGCCAATCCGGCAAAGCTGGTCAGCTCGTCGATGTCACCCAGCACGCCGATCCGCGGATCCGTCTTGCCGGCCGCCTGGCCAAAGATTCGCGTGGCCTGGTCCGCGCGCGCCGAATCGCCCGCGGCGTCTTCACGATGACGGGTCGGGGCGGCCATTTGGTAACTTGGGCTCCGTGGTCTAGTCTGCCGGCCGCTGAAATTGTTCGTCGCTCAACGGCGGTCGCGGCGCCGTCGATGGCATCTCGCCGTCTAGCAACTCGATTGCCTCAACCTCGCTCTTGTGTGGATCGAGCAGCGGCTCGTCAAAGCTAACCCGCTGTACCAGATCCGGCAAATCGATTCCCAGCGGCCCTTCGGCGTGCTCAAGGCGCCCATCCTCCATCAGAAACGTATCGTCCGTAAATTGCGAGAGGGCCGGGTCGTGGGTGGCCATCACCACGGTAATCCCCTGTTCGTCAACAACCCGCCTAAACAGCAGCACGATTTCGATGCCGGTGACCGAATCAAGCGCCCCGGTTGGCTCATCGGCGATCAGCAGCGTCGGATGGTTGGCCAGCGCCCGCGCAATCGATACTCGCTGCTGCTCACCGCCGGACAATTCAAACGGGCGATGGTGCATGCGCGAACGCAGTCCGACCAGCGTGAGCAATTCGCGGGCGCGGTTACGGCGTTCGGCCGGCGCCATGCCGGCAATCCGCATTGTCAGTTCGACATTTTCAAAGGCCGACAGAACCGGCAGCAACGAAAAGGTCTGAAAAACGAACCCCATCTTGTGGCGGCGCAGCTCGGTGAGGTTGTTGTCAGATAGCTGAGAGAGCCGCTGGCCCTCAAAGCTGATTTCGCCGGCGGTTGCCTTATCCAGTCCGCCGATCAGGTTCAGAAGCGTCGTCTTGCCGGACCCCGAGCGCCCACGCAGGGTGATGAATCGCTCATGTTCGATCGTTAGATCGATCGAATCAACGGCCCGCACCTCATTGGGCTCCCCTTGGTGGTAATAGCGGGAGGCCTGCTCGATTGCGAGAAGGACGGGATCACCGCTGCCGTTGCTCATCGACCAGCCCCAAACAGACCGCGTTTCGGTGCCCGGCGAGTTTCGGATTCGGAAGCGGCAGGCTTGATCACAACTTTGCCCTCGTCGTACTCAACAATTGCCCGGCCGGAGATCCCTGCTTCGTCGAGATGCTCATGCGGAATCTGCAACCGTCCTACGTCATCAACGATCACGTATTCCTCGTGGGAGACTTCGTCGGCGTGGTCACCGCTGATCCGGCGCACCGTTTCGGTACTGGTCCGCCCGTCGCGAATGGCTACCACGCGATCAACCTGGTTGGCGATCTGGCGGTCATGGGAGACGATTATGACGGTCAGCTCGCGCTCGCGATTTAGGTTGTGAAGCAGGTCGTAAATCAGATGTGCGGTCTCGGTGTCAACCTCCCCGGTCGGCTCATCAGCAAGGAGTATGTCGGGGTTATTGGCGAGCGAGATGGCGATGGCCACCCGCTGCTGCTGGCCGCCCGAAAGCTCGCCCGGCAGATGTCTCATCCGGTCCCCAAGGCCGACCGTGTCGAGCAATTCGCGAGACCGCTCGCGCCGCACTCGACCGGAGGTCCCGGAAAAAATCATTGGCGTTTCGACGTTTTCGAGCGCCGAAAGATAAGGGATTAGGTTGCGCGAGCTCTGTTGCCAGACGAACCCGGCGAGATGCCGCTTGTAGAACACCAAATCGCGTTCCGAGCAGTTGACCAAGTCCAGTTCGCCCACCCGGCAGCTGCCGGCCGACGGGCGATCCAGGCCGCCCAGGATGTTCAAAAGGGTGGATTTGCCAGAACCAGAATTGCCGATGATGGCCATCAGCTCACCCCGACCAATCGCCAGATCGAGACTCTGCAGGGCCACCACTTCCAGGTCCGCCACCTTGTAAATCTTGACCAACCCAGTGCAGGTAACCAACGGATCGCCTACCGCCACATCGGCTGTAAAGTCCCTCATCCGGTCTCATCCCCGAACTTCATCGCTTCATGGATGCGAATGCGGCGCAGCATCCAAATTGACACCGGCACCGCCACCGCCAGAACTATTCCGAGCACCGCAAATATCTTGGCGATGTCGCCCCAGGCGGTCTCAATTACAAACGACGGGGTGTCGGCGTACTGGTCGGCCGAAAGCTGCAGGAACGGAATGAATAGATTTCCGGTCACTATTCCGAGCCCGGTACCAACCACCGTCCCCAAACCGATCAAAAACCCATTTTCAAACATGAATAGAGAAATCATCTGCCGCACCGATAGCCCCATCGCCCGCAATACGCCGAACTCTTGCAACCGGCGACGAAACGACAGGAATGAGTAGAGCAGGAACCCTAGCAGTGTCAACAGGGTCGAGATCACGAATCCGACCGTGAGAATCCCGAAGGTCCCGGTCTGGGTTGCGTCAGCGCGGGCGTCTTGGATGTCGACTCCGGCCACCCGGTAACGGAGCAGATCGATATTTAGATCCCAAATCGCACGGGCGATATCTTCCGGCGCGTTACCTTCGGCCGGCACTCCCAAAATGTCCCACGGGCTCTCGCCGATATTGCGGTGGATGTAGTCGAGGTTGGCTACCACATACGGCCCGCGCTCCGGATAGTGGGTTGGAAAGTCATCGATCCAGCCGGCGATGAAAAATTCCATATCGGTTTGGGCAAACCGAATCGTTAACGGATCGCCCAACCGCAACAACAGTTCATCGGAGAAGTACTCGCGGTACGCGAGCAACGCTCGCTCGTCACCGGCCAGGGTATTGGCCATTGAATTGATGTGATAGGGAGCAAAATCGCCGCGCCACCAGACGGTTTTGGCAAATGGGATCGGATCAATTCCGTACACATTCAAGGTATCGGCCTGAGTTCGGCCAGGTGGAATGAAATGCGCGTCGGAATCCAGCCAAAGCCGGGCAAATTCATCCAGCATCGGCTCGCCATCGGCATCGACGGCCTTGCTGTGAAGGTCGGCCGGTTGGATGATCCAAATCGAGTTGTCGGCATCCCAAAAACCGGTTTCCTCAAAGAAGATTTCCGATCCAACTCCGTAAAAGGCGCGATCCGAAATATTTCGATCTATCGTGGCGGCCATCGAAGCCGAAAAAGTCCCTAGCGCAAAGGTGAGCACCAACAGCAGCACCAGCCTGGTGTATTGACCGGGCGAGCGTCCAATTTGGCGCAATCCCAAATGGATACCCACACCAAACCAGCGATTGCCGGCCAGCGCCAGGACCGCCACGATGTAGGGAATAAATCGCAGAAACAGCAATGCCACGGCAAATATGAATAGCACCGGCATGATTACCAGCAACGGATCGGAGAACAGTTCGCCACCGGGCCCAAAGGACAGCAATGAATCGCGATTGCGCAAATTCACGTAGCCGTAGATGACCACGCCGAGGATCAAAACGTCGAGGAAAAAGCGCTGATAGATGGGCTTGCGCAAGGTTCGCGAGACGTCCTGCTTGAATTCGACGACAGTTAGCCGTGCGGCCGCGACTGCCGGTGCCAAGGTGGCCAGGGTGGCGATGACCACCGCCCCAATCGCATAGAAATAATGCTGCTGGGTGAGCATCACCGGTAGATTTGCCCGGTCGGTAAAGACCAGGAAGGTGTAGGTCTTGCCAATAACCTGGGCCAAACCCAGGGCCAGCAGCGGGCCGATAGCCAAGGCCACCGCAGCCACCAGCAGTCCCTCGATCAGATAAACACCAACGATCTGGGTGGTCCCGACACCGCGGCTTTTTAGGACCGCGATCTCACTGCGCTGCTGGTCGACCACCATGCCAGCGGTAAGGCTCACGTAGTAGAGGATGATGGCCACAACCGGTGCGGCGAGTATGAACAGCAGTAACTTGAGGAAAAAGAGCTTCTCGTTGAAGCGGATGATTACATCCTGTGGCGAGTAATCCAATTTGGTACCGGGCAGAATCGTATTGGTGGCGGCCCGCAGAGTAACTAGGCCTCCGGCCACGGCCCGGTAATTGGAAGCTCGGATTGAAGCCGGGTCGAAATCCGAATACCAGGTGGCTTCGTAGAAAAGACCGGGATAGCGGGCGAGCAAGGTTTCAAGGTACAGGTCCCGATTTACCAAAAACCCGCCGCGGTTGTAGGTCGAATCGGGGTTGTAAAACCAGTAGGTGCGATCCTCCGGATCGATCGGGACCCAGCGGCCAACGATGTCGAAGGCGATCGGGATCTCTTCCTGGGTGGCCTCGTCTTCGTAGATGAGCTTGATCCGGTCCCCTACCAGATAGCCAAGATCGTCAAGCAAATCATTGGATGCCGAGACCTCAATTAGCAACGCTTGGTGGTCATCGATCGCAAGCGAACCGATCTCGCTAGTGTGGGCCCTACCTTCGATGTAACGGATATGGTCGCCGATGTCCGAAGCGGTTGCAAACCAGGCATATTCGAGTGACCGTTCGCGCCGCCCGCTGGCCAAGGCTGTATCAACCGGCAACACCGGATACACGTCGGTCTGCAAATAGGAGACCTGGGCGGTCTCCTCCATCCGCGTCAATTGACCCATGCGGTTGGCAAAAAACGCGTCGGCGGATAGATATTGCTCGACTGAAGTTGGAGGTTCGTTGACCTCCGGTCGCGAAAAGTGCCGCAACAGCACCGAAGAAGAGGGTTGGCGACGATCCGTATTTTGTTCTGACAACTCACGCTGCAGCAGGAATTCCGACATCCCGTCGGAAAAGGCTGGAACCGCGGTGACCAACGTGACGGTGATGATCAATCCGAGCACGGTGGCAACCATCAACTGGCTCTTGTGCAAGAGCCGCTTGGCAGCAAAAACCACCATCGGCAGGATCACAGGATGTGACCGATCATCAGCGGGTCGCCGGCGGGCTTAGCGGCCCTAGAGCGAAGCGTAAATCTGCATGCCTTCATCGAGGCCGGACTCGATCTCGATATCAGTATCGGAAGATATACCAGTTACGACCTGGATACTGCGCCGCTGACCGTCAACGACCGTTTCAACAAATTCACGGGCATTGACGCGCCGCACCGCTCCGGCCGGGACCTTGAGAACGTTCTCTTTGATTTGCACGGTGATCTTGATCCGGGCCAGCATTCCGAGTTCGACCGCCGCCTGGCCCCATTCGACTTCAATTTCCGTTTCCGGAATCGATATCGCCTGGCCGGTGCTGGAGATTATCTGGCGCGGCAAAGATGTAACCCGCCCGACGAAATTGCGCCCGGGGAAGGCGTCGAGCTGGACATCGACTGCCTGGCCGATGGAGAGTTTCTCGTAGTCAACCTCGGGAATCAATGACTCTATTACCAGCGTCTCAGGATTGGAAAGCCCGACGATCTCTTGGTAAGCCGGCACCTGGTCGCCAGCCCGACCCTTAACGAAT
The DNA here is from genome assembly GCA_965249595.1 of Chloroflexota bacterium. Taxonomy (GTDB): domain Bacteria; phylum Chloroflexota; class UBA11872; order UBA11872; family VXNJ01; genus VXNJ01. The sequence goes on from OZ252242.1 coordinate 94,997, forward strand.
GTCACCTCTCCGTCGAAGGGCGCCACGATCAGGTTTTCAAAGGTCTGCTCCTGCAGCCTTCCCAAGCGAATCCGAGCCTGTTCAAAGTTGTTGTTGGCAATAGTTAAATCGATATCTTTCTGTGATTCACCGGTGGCGAATTGCTCGAACCGCTCCTGCAGGTTGTCAGCGCGAACAACTGCCATGTCCATCTCGTTGCGGACGATTTCAATCGTCGAATCAGTGGGGTTTAACAATTCGGACAGGCGCAATTGGGCCAGCCCCAGGCTCAGCCCTGCCTGGGCATTGGCGGCCAGCGCTGCTTGAAGTTCAATCGATCCCCGCCCGGCGTCAATGTTGGACAGTTCCAATTCAGATCGTGAAATCGCACGTTGGGCGGCAAATACCGCCAGCTGAGCGGCGGCAACCTGTTGGGGATATTCGGCGCGAATCCGATCTGCCCAAGCGTTCAAGGCGTCGCTTGCGTCACCGTCGTTGACGGTGCCGCGCAGCCGGGAAATTGCACCATCGAGCGCAACCTGGACCTGGTTTCGAGCAACGCGCGCCTTGGCGACGCCGGATTCATCACCAGGGTTTACGGCGGACTCATACGCCAGTCGCGCCAGGTCGTAGCTGATCCGAAACTGCTCACGCTGATCGCCACTGAAATTGCGCTCTAGAGAATTCTCATAGGCAATCTCAGCCCGGCGGAATATCAGCTGAGCGCGCTCCAAGTCATCTCCGCTGGCGCCGTTGAGGGCGCGGTCCAAGTTCTCATCGGCCAACTGCAAATTTGCCTGCGCTACTTCAACATCATTTTGCAATTCGGCGAGACGCAAGTTTGCCTCCGCCAACGCCTCGGCAGCACTGGGAGCGCCTTGTGACAGGAGATAGCTGAGCTCATCTTCCAAGTTGACCAGGTGATCCCGGAGACGTTGCAATTCCACGACCAAGGCCCCGCGAATGACACCCGGGTTGGCGTTGATGATCGAGAGCTGGAATTGCGTGTCGGTGACAGCCTTCTCGGCGGCCACGATGCGGCTGCGGGCGCTCGAGACCAACTCCGGATCGCCACCGTTAACGGAGTAGTCGAGTGCCTGCAGTTTTCGGATCACATCATTGCGGGCCGCGAACAATTGCTGTTGGATGCTGGCGACTTCGTTGGTTAATGCCTGTTCAGATTTATTTACCTGCAGTGAAGCCGACTCGAATGCTTCCTCGGCCGTGGCAACCTGTGAGTCCAAACTACCGGTTTCCAACTCCGCCAGCACGTCACCAGTGCTTACCAGAGCGCCTTGCCGCACGTTTACGATCTTGATTCGTCCTCCGCTTTGGAAAAAGAGATCCTCGCGTTCCTGTGCTACAACCCGGCCGGTAGCCCGGATTGCCTCCTCAATCGTGCCGCGCTCGACGGCCACCAACGGTCGCGAACTGGAACTCGCCGATGAAACCAAGGTCGGCGTGGGGGCCACCGAAGCCACAAAGAACTCGCAGGCGGCGAGCAATGTCGCAGCCGAAATTACCGCCAAGCCCAGGACCAGCGGCCGCAAGCGGCGACCAAGCTGGAAATTGTTCAATCGACTCAGGCGCATACGGCCGTTGGCGTGATGCATAAGGTCAACTGCGAATGCGTCATTAATGTCGTAGAGCTTTGGTGTACCGATGGGCAGCCACGCCCGATCCGGGTGAGAAAACGCGGATTCAATACGGGCAGGGAATTAAGACCACAACGCTGTTAGCGCCGCCGATTCGAAAATTATCGCCAATTCCGGGTGGGTGGCCAGCCGCGCCTACAATCCGACTTGTCGGAACATTACCGCCACCATAAGAATGGGTGCCCTTGCGGCCGAATCCCGTTGCAGCGACCATTACTGACGTTCGCGAGCTAATTAGCCTACTTGAGAATTCCCTTCCGGCGAGCGGACTCTATGGATCCGATGGAACGTCGATGGCCGACGCCCGCGTTCCATTCCGGCTCTCGCCGCGTCCGATCGGGATGCGACCCGCCACGGTCAATACCATCGAACAGTTGGGTTTTCACCTGGCCGCGTTCTACCGCGCCGCCGGCAGGCTCTATCAGGACAGCGTGCGCGGCAACATTGAGGCTTGGCCAGCCCAACTGCTCGATCGCGGTAAGTCTGATCAGGTGATCGCGCTGGCCCGGCGCAATCGCCTGCGGCGGCGTTTCCCGTTGGTGATTCGCCCTGATCTGATGCTCTCGGAAGACGGTGGCATCACCGCCACCGAACTTGATTCCGTGCCCGGCGGCCTCGGCGTGTTGGATGCCCTGCGCACTGGCTACACCGCCGCCGGCTTTGAAACCGTCGGACTGGATCTGGCCGGAGCATTTGCCGACGGGCTGCGGGCCCAGGCCGGCCTCGACGATCCGTTCGTAGCTCTGGTGGTCTCCGATGAAGGGGAGGCCTATCGACCCGAATTTGGCACCCTGGCCCAAGCGCTGCAGCGCCGGAGCTTACGCTGCCGCGCCGTCAAACCGGAGGAATTGGCCTTTGCTGACGACGGCGTCTATCTCAGTTCGGAAACACCCCATCAACGGGTAGATGTCATCTACCGATTCTTTGAACTGTTCGACCTGATCAATGTCCCTGGCGCCGATTCGATGTTCGCCGCGCTGCAGCGTCGCCAGGTGGTGATCACCCCGCCGCCACGCGCGCCGCTGGAGGAGAAATTGCTATTGGCCCTATTCGCCCACCGCGGATTGGAACCCTTTTGGCGCAACCAGTTGGGTGACGAGTCCATGGATGTGTTGCGCAATCACCTACCCGCCACCTGGGTGCTGGACCCGGCCGACCTGCCGCCCTTCGCGGCAATCGACCCACCGCTGAAATCAGGGGGTCTGAGCGTGCGACGATGGGAACAATTGCATGCGGCGAGCCAGCGTCAGCGGCGTCTGGTAGTCAAGCCGTCCGGATACTCGCCGATCGCCTGGGGATCGCGCGGGGTAACGATTGGGCATGACGTTAAGGCCGACGAGTGGTCGAAGTCGCTGACCGCCGCCCTAGACGCCTTTGAACAAAGCCCCCATGTGCTGCAGCTTTATTCGGCCAGTCGGCGATTTCAAGTCGATTGGCTCGATGGCGACGCCGACCGACTCAAGCGCAGCTGGGTGCGCGGCCGCTTCTCTCCCTATTACATCGACACCGGCGGCGATGTCCTGTTCGCCGGAATATTGGCAACCGCCTGTCCCGATTCGTCCAAGATCCTCCACGGAATGGCCGACGCTGTCATGGCCCCGGTGGCAGTTGACGAGCAATCAGTGCTCTAATTCGCCAATAATCGAAAATCAATCCCCGGTACCGGGGCTGCTCGACCACCACCGATACTGCAAATTAAGGAAATTTTCCGAAGTGACCCAAGCCGCCGCAACCTGGAAGCAGGAGATGCGCCAGAGCCTGCGGCGCGGCGTTGACGCGCCCGGCGCGGATTCTTTCGAGGCGGACGAAATCGATTCCGTCCGCAAACTTTACCCGTTCTTCTCCAACGCTTACTACACCGCGCTGATCAAGGAGCGCGACGACCCGATTTGGAAGCAGGTCATCCCGTCGATCGAAGAGTTGGAAGACCCGACCTACTATGCCGACGACGCCCTCGAAGAAGACGGCGAGGATTCACCGGTTCCGCATTTGACCCACCGGTACCCCGACCGGGTGCTATTTACCGTCACCTATACCTGCGCCATCTATTGCCGGTTCTGCACGCGCAAGCGCAAAGTCGGCAAGTACCCCGTACCGCGGTGGTCGGAGATGGAAGCGGTATTTGCCTACCTGCGGGAGCACACCGAGGTGCGCGACGTTCTCCTGTCCGGTGGCGATCCACTCCTGCTGTCCGATCAATATCTCGACAAGCTATTGACCGAGTTGCGCTCGATTCCCAGCATCGAAGTGATTCGCATCGGATCCAAACTGCCATGCGTTCTCCCGTCGCGGATCACGCCCGAGTTGTGCGCGGTACTCAAAAAACACCATCCCCTTTATGTAAATACGCACTTCAATCACCCGCGTGAATTGACGGCCGAAGCACAAACGGCCTGCCAACGACTGGCCGATGCTGGTATTCCAATCGGCTGCCAGACGGTGTTGTTGGCCGGGGTCAATGACGACCCCGAGGTCATGAAGGAGCTGATGCTCGGTCTGCTGCGGATGCGGGTTAAGCCGTATTACCTGTATCAGGCCGACCTGGTCAAAGGAACCCATCACTTTCGCACCAGCGTCCAAAAGGGCCTCGACATCGTCAATTACCTGCAGGGCAACATCACCGGGTTCGGCGTACCCAAATACGTCATCGACGCGCCCGGTGGTGGTGGCAAAATGACCGTCGGGCCCAATCGGCTAATTGAGCTAAACGACGAATTTGCCACGCTGGTCAACTACGAGGGCAACGTCTATCAATACCCGGCCCAGGGGAGCAACCGGGCTGCGCTGGAAGACGGTTCGCTGCAGGGCACCCCGATCGCCGACTACGTCTAAACAGGACCGGATTCAGCGGGCCTATTCGATCGGCCCGCCGCCACCGAACCAGCCACGCGCCTGTAACCACTCGGAACCCAAATTGGCCTGCGTGATCGATCCATCCGGGGCCTGTTCGAGCCGGGCCCGCTGAAAATGTTGGACGACTTGGCCGGGCTCGCTAATCTCCTCGGAAATTGGATATCCAAACCGGTTTAGTCCGCCGTGGGCGTCAAAGTAGGCGAGAAACGCTCCGCGCAGGGTGTGCTCGGTCTCGTTGAAGAACTTGACCCCCGCCTGGACCGACTCGGCGCTCGCCGGGAGATGGCCCGATTCTTGCAATTCAGTGCCGAGCAGCCCAAGGGTGACCTCGTACTCGGTCCCGACCAATTCCGGGTTGAATTCAAACCGGGCCTTCTCGAAGAATTGCACGGTCCGGCCGGCTAAGGCAAATTCATCGGTTAGCGGCAGGCCGAATTCGTCAGCCCCGCCGTTTTGGCGGAAGTGTCGCAGGAACCCGGCGGCGACCATGCGGCCGGTTTGCGGGTAGTAGTAGGCGCCGGCCGCAATCGATGGCGGCGGACCGGCAAACGGTGCCGGTGGGGCAACCGGTTGTCCGCCGCTTATGACGACGTTGAAATTGTGGCTGTGGAGTATCCCCAGGGCATGGGGTGTGCGCACATTAAAGACCTGTACAAAAAACTCGCCCGAGATCTGGCGGGTGCGTTCGCTGCCGACGATGGTCACCGAACGCACAGCGCCGGATTCCGATCGGTCGGAAAAATCGAGGGATTGCAATTCACCGACATCGGTGTTGGCCCTCCCGGCGATCGCATTGGCCAATTCCGACATCGCAAATTCGCCAGTCGCCCACTCCGACCAGGGCGAGAGGCGGTCGTAGGGCCGTCCTTCCGGATCGGTGTCATCACGTGATCGCAACCAGGGTTCGGCGGCGCTAAAAACGTCTTCTGAATTCTCGGTGCGCCCGCCGAAAGCGGCAAAGTACAGCGCCGTGATCGGTCGGCTGGCGTGCAGAATCACGCGCCCAGCGGTGCCAAATACCGCCGCGTCGGTTGCCGCACGTTCGGCGTTGGCGCCGCGGTATACCTGGCTAAATACGCTGTCATCGACATCCCAATCAACCCCACCGCCGGCGATGCGATCGGTGGCGAAGGTGCGGGCGGCGATGGCCTGCGCCCGCAGCGCTTCGATCGGCCAGCCGATGTCGACTTCTATCGGCAGCACCCCGCGCAGATACTGTTCGATTGGCACCTCGTTGACCGTGTTGATGGTGCCGTCGCCTTGGACTAGCACCCGCATGCTGCCGCGGTACACGTCGTAAAAAATCCGGCCACTCCCGCCGGGAACCGATTCGGCGTGTTTGTGCCATGCCTGGATCGTCGTCGATTCGGAGAGTGGTGCAATGATGATCCAGCGATACATGTCGAACAATCCGATGCGCTCATTCCGGGAATTGAATACCTGAACGAGATATTTCGCCTGACCCGGGTAGGAATGGAGCACGACCCGTCCACCGGCTTCGATTGGGCCGGTGAAACCGGCGATCTCCCAGGGGCCGCCCCTGGCGGTGAATTCGGCCGCCAAACCGTTGCTCGAGCCGTAGGAACCATCGAGGGCGGGGGCCAGGTAGTCCTGCGAGATGAGAACCCGGACCAACTGCGAATTGGTATCCCGGCGCTCAATTTCCACGTCGGTGTAGTAGGCCGCAATTATTTCTTCGGCCGTCTGGCCGGCCAGGGCCCGTCCGTAAGCGCCCCACTGTGACATGCCTACGCCATGGCCGTTACCGATTCCTTCAATGCGCATCTTGAGGTTGGGCTGATAGGGAATTGATCCCTGGGCGGCGCTGCCCGATGCTGCTAGCGGGAGCGCACCGGCCAATATCGCCAATACCGCCGCCGACAATAGCGCGCCCAACCGCCATTTGGCGGTCTGGTACGGCGGGCAGATTGCCAAAAGTAGGCGGTAGACAAACATGGTTCGCTAATCAAGGCCGTCGTCGATGGCAGCGGACGATTGGCGGTCAGCCGCCCATTTGCCGATACAACGCGTAGTCAATCGGCACTTCGATCAAGTGCGGTTGGCGTGAAGTGATCGAGTCGGCCACTGCTGTCGTCAATTGGTCAAGATCCTCTACTCGCCCGGCAGACATCCCCAAAGATCGGGCCAGGCCCACGTAGTCGGCGCGATTGAAGTCATTGGGTTGCTCTATCAGATCGTCAATTTCGGATTTGAGGCGGATAAGCGCCAGCGACGAGTCAACCGCCACTACCACCGTGACCGGAGCGCCCAGGCGGGAGAGCGTTTCAATTTCGCCGGCTCCCATCAGCAAACCGCCATCGCCGATTAGGGCCAGGGACGGCTGACCCGTACTCAAAGCGGCGGCGATCGCCGCCGGCAATCCGTAGGCCATCGTGGAGAGGCCGTTTGAAACTAGGAAAGTAGCTGGTTCGTAAGTGTCCCAGTATTGGCAGATGGCCAACTTGAACATCCCCACATCGCAGGCTGCCACCAACTCGCGCGGAGCGCCGCGCCGAACGGCCCGCAACACGTCAACCGGATCTAATCCGCCGCGCATATGTTCTGGCAACGGGCGAGCCGGCAAGCTGCCACTACTGCGGTCAGTCTCGGCCTTCGCGCGGGCCCTGCCCGCCCGCTCACGCCCATCGGAAACAGGACCGGGCCGCTCACAGAGTTCATTTAATGTCAGTAGCGGCGAGCACAGCAATTCCTCGCCCGGCGCCGCCGGATCGTACCAAGGATGAGCCTGCAATCGCACCGGCGCGGGGTAGCGCCAGGGCCGGATAAAGTCCGTCCCATCAAGGCCAATCGCCACGATCAGGTCAGATTCCGCCAACATCGATTCGGCCCCGCTGGATCCATAAGAAGCCAAGACGCCGGCAAAATGCGGGTCGTCGCTCGGCAGCCATCCTTTGGCCTTGGGAGTAACGGTCACCGGCAGGTCCCAGGCGGCCGCAAATGCGCGCGCGGCCTCAGCGATAGGGCCGCTGCGCGCTCCAACGCCCATCACCATCGCCGGCTTCTGGGCTGTTTGCAGGCGGGCTTCCAACTCATCGGCGCCCGAGCGCTCATACCCATTGCCAACCGCCGCGACGTCAATACTCGCCGCCACCATCGGGCGCCGCTGGTCGCTGGCTGAAACCAGCAGAGCCACCGGGCCCGGTGGTGGCCCCTGCAGGGCATTGCTGGTGTGGGCCAGGACAGTGGACAGATTGGCCGGATCAACTCGTTCAACGTAATTGGTGATCGGGCTAAACAACGCTGGCAAATCTACGTTCATATGAACGGTGCCGGGCCGCTCTTCCGCGTCAAATTCACCTATCAATGCGATTACCGGCGAGCGATCGAGGTAGGAATTTGCGATGCCGTTCACCATATTGGTGGCGCCGGGGCCGACAGTTGCAACACAAACTGCCGGTCGCCCGGTCACCTGCGACTCGGCGTCGGCCATATGGGCGCCGGCTGACTCATGGTGGACCAAGACCCACTCGATGCCAACCTCCACCATGGCGTCGATCAAATGGGTGACTTCACCGCCCGGCAGGCCATAGGCGCGACGGACGCCCTGTGCCCACAGATAACGACTTATCTCGCGCGAGACGTTTGACCCCATGGCCGCTCCCTATAGGGTTAATCAACTTTGCAAATGATATTTGGCTGGCTGGCCCAGACCAGTCCGCGGGCGAAAATTGTTGCCGAAGTCAAGCAGCCGCCCCGAGCCCATGGCAATCCCGATCATCACCATCGACGGCCCTTCCGGTTCCGGCAAGACCACGGTTGGCCGAACGGTGGCCGAGGCGCTTGGGTTGACCCTGATTGACACCGGATTGATTTATCGTTCGGTCGCCTACGAGGTCCTTGACGCCGGTCTAGACCCGCGCGACGAGACCGCCGTGTGTCGCCTGGCCAACCGTCTGTCGGCAACTTTGGTCGGCGGCGCACGGCCACATCTTCAAATCAACGGGCGTGACCTCCTGCCAAACGCGAACTCTTCAACCGCCCATCTGTTCACCGATGAAGTCGAACGGGCCGTTCCGCAGGTGGCTCGCCATCCGGAAGTCCGCGCTACTCTGCTGCCCATCCAGCAATCGCTGCTCGCCGGCGGAGCCCTGCTGCTGGGGCGCGATGCCGGCACTGCCGTCGCCCCGCAGGCCGACTTGAAGGTCTACCTTGAGGCTTCGCCCGAAGTCCGTGCCCAGCGCCTGCTTAACGGTGAGCGCGAAAGCGGTCGCGGAGCGCCGATTGCCCAATTGCGCAAAGATATTGAACGCCGCGATGAAATTGATCGCAACCGCGAGACGTCACCGTTGCGGATACCACCCGGAGCATTGGAGCTGGATGCTGGCCGGCTTTCCGCGCAAGGCGTTGCCCAGGCGATCTTGAATGCTTTTGGCGGGCTTCAACCGGATCCGCAATGGCCGGGCGGCAGTGACCTGCTAATGACTGCAGTGACCAGCTTTTTTGATGTTTACTTGCGGCTCTACTGCGACCCGATTCGGGTCGAAGGCCTAGAGAACGTGCCCAGCCATGGCCCGGTGATCATCGCGCCACGCCACGTACACAATGCGGATGTGAATTTCCTGGCCCATTACAGTCCGCGCAAATTGCAATTCCTGGCCAAAACGTCCCTTTACCAAATGCCCTTGATCGGTTGGGCGATTTGGGCATTGAGAGCAATACCGGTCACCCGCGAAGGGGTTGATATCGCCGGATTGCGACAAGCGATGAGCGCCCTGGCGTCTGGCCAGGCGCTATGCGTTTTCCCCGAAGGCACCCGCTCGCGCACCGGCCGGTTGCTGCCGCCGCATCCCGGCGTTGGGTTGTTGGCCCTGCGCTCGGGCGCACCAATCGTACCGGTCGCCGCAGCAGGGCTCGAAAATCTTGATCTCTCCCAACTGTCATTGCCGCCGCCGACCCCGGTGACCCTGCGATTTGGCAAGCCTTTCCGATTGACCCGGCCGGTCGGTCGGTCGGTCGCGCAGGCGAGCCGCTGGGCCAGTTGGCAGATCATGCGCGAAATTGCTCATCTGCTGCCCGATTCGGCCAGCGCTGACATCGCCAATCGCTTAACTATCGAATAGCCAATGCCCCAATGCCACTCGTAGCCGCCCTCATCGGGCCACCCAACGTCGGCAAATCTTCGTTATTTAATCGCTTGAGCGCTTCTCGTCATGCAGTTGTAGAGGACGAACCGGGAACCACGCGCGACCGTTCCTACAGATTGATCGAACATGCCTCGCGCCGATTCCTCCTAGTTGACACCGCTGGACTGTTCGCCAACCAGGAGGATGAATTAGCCCTTGCCGCCGACAAATTGGCGAGGGCCGCAGTCGCCGAGGCCGATCTACTGCTGGTTGTTGTCGACGTTGCGCTGGGGGTAACCGCTGAAGATCAGGCGGTTGCTGATATCGTGCGGCGGTCGGGAATCGACCACCTGCTGCTGGTAAATAAATGCGACTCGCCGGACCGCGATCACCTGGCGGCCGAGTTTTTTAGGTTGGGGTTGGGCGACCCAATCCCAGTTTCGGCCCGGCGCGGCCGTGGCACGCGCGACCTCGCCGGCCTGATTGTCCAACGTATGCCCCGTGAGCGCGATCTACCGAGCGTCGACGGACAGGCCCGGTTGGCGATCGTCGGCCGTCCCAACACCGGAAAATCGACGCTGCTCAACCGTCTCCTGGGTACCGATCGGTCACTGGTATCCGATATTCCCGGCACAACCCGTGATGTGGTCGATGCAGAACTCGAGCACGCCGGGCAAGACGTGCTGTTGCTCGATACCGCCGGGTTGCGCCGCCGCGGCCGGGTCCGAACTGGAGTTGAGCGGCATTCAGTTATTCGCTCACTGCGGGCAATCGAACGCGCCGATGTTTGTCTGCTAGTCGTCGATTCATCCGAAGGCCTGACCGCCCAGGACGCCCACATTGCCGGATTCGCGGCCGAATGCGGCTGCGGCGTGGTGATATTGGCCAACAAATGGGACCTGCTCGAAGAAGACACCAGTGCCTTTCATCGTTTCCAGGATTCACTCGCCGTGCGCATGCGTTTCATGGCCCACGCCCCCATGGTGCGAATTTCGGCGCTAACCGGCCGCGGCGCCGGATTGGTTCTCTCCGAAGGGCTGCAAGTCTGGCAAAACCGCCAGCGCCAAATATCCACCGGACAGCTCAATAGATGCTTGCTCGCGCTCGCCGCCCGAAGATCCGCCAGGGGGCCGCGAGGGCAGATTTCGCGATTGCGCTACGCGGTCCAGATCGGCCAGGAACCGCCAGAATTTGGCCTTCATTTTTCTGACCCGCGCTTTGTTCACCGGACATATCTGCGATTCCTAGAAAACGGACTGCGGCGCACATTTAAGCTTGAAGGGTCAGTCGTGCGGATGAATGTGCGCAGTTCGCGCCGCGACTGATCTCGTCAGGGTGGTGCGGAAACAATGAACGGCGAAATATCGTCTATCGCTTACCTGGTCGGCGTGACCTTGGCGGCCTATCTGGTGGGCAGCCTGCCGTTCGCGCGGATCCTAAGCAGGTCCGTTTTTGGCACCGACTTGGCAACCCGCGGGTCAGGCAACCAGGGGGCCACCAATGCCTTGCGGGTAATCGGGCCGTTAGCCGGCGGAACTATCTTGGCAATCGACTGTTTAAAGGGAGTGTTGGCCGCCTTGATTCCCGGTCTCCTCTTTCCGGATCTGCCCGGGATCCAAGCACTTGCCGCGGTGGCCGCGGTGATCGGGCACAACTGGTCGATCTTCAATGGATTCCGGGGCGGGCGTGGCGTGGCCACCGGCATCGGCGCCGGTTTGGTCATTTACCCGATCGTGGTGATCATCGCGGTAGTGGTCGGCACGGCAATGGTGCTGGCTATTCGCTACGTCTCAGTTGGCTCCCTGCTCGGCGCCGTTGTCGCAGTGGTGTTGGGGATAGTGCTCTACGTGACCGGACTGTGGCAATCTCCCTGGGGAATGATCTACGTCGCGATAGGCTCGGGCTTAATCGTTTGGCGTCACAGCGACAACCTAAAGCGATTGATGGCCGGCCAGGAGTTGCAACTGGCCGAGTGGCCAACCTATTTCCGACGCCGGTCAACGCCGGACCGCTGAACCGTTGTCTTCGCTGACCTCGCACGGCAAGGTTTGCTCGCACTGCGCCAGCGACACGCTGCTTGAATGCATCCGCTGCCTGAGGCCGTACTGCCAAAACTGCCTCACCCGTGAAGATGCCGGGTTGATCTGTTTCGAATGCCTGGGTCGATTGCCGCCCGACCAGGCGGCGCGGCGCCAAGCTTGGCAGAGTTCACTGACTCTGGCCGGCATCGCCACGGTGGCCAACATCCTGTTCCAAGTCGTTACTGACAGTGACCTTACTTCGCCCTGGGCATTGGTCGCCGGGGTTGCGGCTGGCTGGTTTATTGGCGATCAATTACGAGCCCGCGCGGCTCATCGGCGCGGTCGAGCCTCCTGGCTCGGTGCGCTGGCGGTATTCCAAGGAGTCGTCGCCGGTTCATTCATAGCTGCAATTGGCAGGCTGAGCCTAGATGGCGGAATTTCCGTCGTCGCCAGCGCCGATCTGCTCGCTCATTTCTTGGCTCTGGTTATCAGCTCGGTCTTCTTCTTGGCCGGCGGGATCGCTGCCGTGATTTGGCGCCTGGCCCGCCCGTAAAGGTTTACGGCAACTGCGATCGAAGGCCCCGAAATGCGTCTACGATAACTCCGGCATCGGTGTGAAATCCAATAAATTGGATACCCATTGACAGCCAGCGGCGAGCAGGACCGGTTGAATGCGCGTAAATTCCCAGCGCTTTTCCGGCCTCCCGACAACAGGCGACCGTTTCCTCCACCTTGGCGATTACATCGGGATGATCCGGTTGACCGGGAAATCCCAACGACTGTGACAAATCCATCACCCCGATGAAAAAGCAATCTACGCCGGGCAATTTGACCAGATCGGGCAGGGCGGTGATGCCGGCCTGCCCCTCAATTTGCAAGATCACGCCGGCGCGCCGGTTTTCCTGATCGTAGAAATCGGGGCGACCCAGCGAGGAGTATTCGGCATTGCGGACGTGTGCCATTACGCCGCGTGAACCCTGGGGGAAATAGCGGGCTGCGGCGATTGCTCGCTTGGCCGAATCGAGGTCGCCAATTTGCGGAACCATGACCGCATCGGCGCCCATATCGAGGGCCTTGGTTATCTGCGCTTGATCAATCTGCGGGACCCTCACCACCGTTGCCAGATTGCGGCTTGCGGCCGCCCGAACTAAGGCCATGGCGGTTCTTTCCGAGTAAATCCCGTGTTCGGTATCGATGACCGCAAAGTCAAATCCGGCCAGGGCGACTATTTCAACCACGTCCTCGCTGGGCAGGGTCACAAACGGACCAACGACGCTATCGCCCCGCTCCAGCCGCTCTCGCAGGTTCACTCTCTTTGACACGGTGGCGGGGTCCTTACAGAAACTTGAGTTGCGGCCAGTCGCCTAAACATTCTTGTTCGCCCGTCGCTGGATGGGCCAAATACCAACAGCTGGAGACGAACGAGTGCTCTCGTCGTGGCCGACGACGATCCCGCTCGACCGCCAGGTCTGCCATTTGGGTGCAGCGCCGCAGCGGCAAGACTTCAGCGGGCCTGATCGTAAGTATCATTAGTTGTAAATAGTTATCATCTACGTTTAATCACCATCGCCAATGGCCGCTATTGCTGCCCGTTGCCGCGCCGGCCTGCCGGATGTTTGTCGCCCTTTTCTGCTGGCGATATTGTTGTCCGCCGTTCTGCTGGCGTCCTGTGCCGGCGATTCAGATGGCGATTCCCGTCCGGCGGTGGTGGTTACCACCGGGCAGATTGCCGACCTGGTCACCAACGTTGCCGGAGATCGAGTACGGTTGCATGCCCTGATGGGGCCTGGCTCGGATCCGCACCTTTTTGTGGCCTCCGAAGGTGACCTGGTTCGCCTTGAACAGGCCGAACTGATCCTTTACAACGGACTTCATCTTGAGGCGAGATTGGCTGAAGTTCTCGCCGGGCTAGACGGGTCGGGACGCCGATCCATAGCGGTGACCGAAATGATCGACCGCGGCGACCTAATTGGCGCCGGGCAGTTTTCCGGCGGTTACGATCCGCATTTTTGGTTTGACCTTGAACTCTGGTCAAAGGCGTTGGCCTCGGTCACTGCTGCGCTCATTGACCTGGATCCGATCAATGCCGCCGAATACAGGAATAACGCCGCCAAACACCAGCTCCAACTCTCGCAATTGGCGCTTTGGACGGAAAGCGAAATCGCCAAAATTCCGGCCGGCCGGCGAATCCTGGTGACCGCACACGACGCGTTCGGCTATTTTGGCCGGACCTGGGGCATCGAGGTTCGAGGCCTGCAAGGCCTTTCCACCGCCAGCGAGGCTGGCGCCGGCGATGTCCAGCGATTGGCGGATTTTTTGGTTTCAGCAGGTATTCCGGCAATATTTGTCGAGTCGTCGGTTCCCGCCAATACCATGGCCGCGGTACTCGAAGCGGCCAGGGCGCGAGGGCATCAGATAGAGATCGGTGGCGAGCTTTACTCCGATGCTCTTGGACCGCGTGATTCGCCGGCTGCGACATTCGATGGAATGTACCGCGCCAACGTGGCCACTATCGTGGAAGCGCTCTCGGATTGAGCGCTGGACCCGACCAACTGGCCGTCGAAGTATTCGACCTGACTGTGGCCTACCAGGATCATCCGGTGCTTTGGGATGTTGACCTGGAACTGCCGACGGGTTCGGCAATGGCTATTGTGGGCCCCAACGGGGCCGGAAAATCAACTCTGCTCAAAGCGATATTGGGGCTCCTTAAGCCGGCGGCCGGCGGCGTTCGCGTATTTGGCGACGAGGTTGATGGCAAGTCCGCGCGGATCGCCTACGTGCCACAACGTGACAGCGTCGATTGGGACTTTCCGATCAATGTGTTTGACGTTGTCCTGATGGGTCGCTACGGCCAGCTGGGATGGTTGCGCCGTCCAACTCGGGCCGACCGCCAGCGCGCCGAGTCGGCGCTCGCGTCAGTTGAAATGGAATCATTCCGCGATCGCCATATCGCCGACCTGTCGGGAGGGCAGCAACAACGCGTGTTCCTGGCCCGGGCCCTGGCGCAAGATGCCGAGCTGTTCATCCTCGACGAACCGTTCCAAGGCATTGACGCAGTCTCCGAACGAACGATCGCCAATCTATTTCGAATGATTCAATCCCGTGGCGGGACGGTTTTGGCCGTCCATCACGACTTGTCCTCAGTGCGGGATTATTTCGACCATGTGATGGTGCTTAACGTTTCGCGGATCGCCGCCGGGCCGATCGATGCGGCATTTACCAACGACCACCTCGCGGCCGCCTATGGCGTGCGCCACGACCTGCTGGCCAAAGGCGGCTAGCCGATGGAAGATGGTTTAACCGCTACGTTAGCCGACCTACTCAGCGGCCACACCCTGCGCACGGTGGCCATGGGATCCGGGGCGATAGGCGTAGTTAGCGGGGTGATTGGATCGTTTGCCGTCGCCCGCGGGCAGAGCCTGCTCGGCGATGCGGTGGCTCACGCCGCATTGCCTGGTGTGGTTCTGGCGGCCATTCTCTTCGGATCGCGGGAGCCGTGGGCCCTGTTGGCCGGCGCCGCGGTAGCGGGATTGGCGGCGGCCGCCGCCATCACCAGGATCACCAACGCGACCCCCGTCAAATTCGATTCGGCGCTCGGTTTGGTACTCTCGGCGGCGTTCGGTCTGGGGTTGATGATGCTGCTGGCGCACAGCCGTTCCGACAGCGCTCAAGCTGGATTGAATACGTTCCTTTTCGGGCAGGCGGCAGCGATTGTGACCGCCGACCTGATCGCCATTTCCGTCACCGGGGTGGTCGTATTGGGCGTAGTTATCTGGCGTTGGAACGACCTGCGCGCAATCTGCTTCGACGCCGATTTCGCGGCCGTGGTGGGCATCAGGGTTCCACGGGCCAACCTGACGTTGGTGGTGTTGTTGGTGGTCACCATCGCCCTGGGTCTAAAGGTTGTCGGCGTAGTGCTAATGAGCGCCATGCTGGTGGCGCCGGCGCTGGCGGCCCGTCAATGGTCGGACCGCTTTGCGACGGTCGCCCTTTTGGCCGGTCTTTTTGGGGCCTTGGCCGGCATTGCCGGATCACTTGTTTCAGCCCTGGGCAAGGGCCTGGCCACCGGTCCATTGATCGTGTTGGCGCTGGGGGCAATCGCCTTGATCTCCATCCTTTTCGCCCCCGCCAACGGGCTGTTCCCCGAGCAATTGGCCCGTTGGCGGCGCGGCCGCCGTTTCGCCACCGAAAAAACCCTGGCCGCCCTGCTGGCCCTCCAAATGCAGCACCAGGGCGTCGATCATCATCATCAGTCCGCGGCGATCGAGGCAACCGCGCCGGATCTGGCCGGGGCCGCTTCGGTTCTGGCCCGCCTGGTGGGCGCCGGGTTGGCGAGCGGGTCGCCGACCATCGGCTGGCGACTCACCAGCCAAGGAGTCGAACGCGCCAGATTTGTGGCCCGTGAGCGTCGATTTGGCAGTGGCTGGGAGCGCTGATGACGGGCGGCCAGATTGAAGTGCTCACGATTGCCCTGCTGGCCGGTTGGGCCTGTGCCCTGCCGGGCATGTGGCTGGTTCTGCGGGGTTCGGCAATGTTGGTCGATGCAATCTCGCATACGATTCTGCTCGGGATAGTGTTGGCGTTCCTGCTGGCCGGCGATTTGAATTCGCCGTTGCTCCGAATTGGCGCCGCGGTCGTCGGCGTGATAACCGTCGTGTTGGTGGAGCTTTTGGCGCGGCGGCGATTAATCCGTACGGACGCGGCAATCGGCTTAGTATTCCCGGTTCTGTTCGCCCTGGCAGTGTTATTGATCTCGCTCCTAACCGGGAATATCCACCTCGATACGGACGCCGTAATAACTGGCGAGATTGGCCTCACTCCATTTGACCGAATTGAATTTGTCGGCAATTCGCTGCCGCGGTCTCTGCTTTATCTGGCCGTGGTGTTGCTCTTTAACGCTGTCCTGATGGCGGTTTTTTGGAAGGAACTAAAGATAACCACGTTCGATCCCGCGCTTGCCGCCAGCCTCGGTTTGGCACCTGGCCTGGTCGGGCTGGGATTGGTAACTACGGTTTCAATCAGCGCGGTTACCGCGTTTGAAGCCGTCGGCTCCATATTGGTGGTGGCGTTGGTGGTGGGACCGGGGGCCAGCGCGGTTCTAATCACCCGCCGCCTGCCGCACCTGCTCATGGCGGTCCTGGCCTTTAGCGCCAGCGCGGCGCTGCTCGGGTATTTGGTGGCCTGGTGGATCGACACCACGATAGCTGGCTCCATCGCCACGGTACTGGGCGCCCAATTCGTGATCGCCTTTCTATTCGCCCCCCGCAACGGTTTGATTGCGCGGGCCCGGCGGCGGCGGCGTCAAACCTGGGAATTTGCCCAAACCATGTTGGTGTCGCATCTGCAAAATCACGAGGGGACGCCACAAGAGGCTTGGGAAAATGATCTGGCGCATCTGCAAGCTGGATTACGCTGGGAGAAACAATTCGTGGGCGAAGTAGTTGAGCGGGCCCGCGCCGGTGGTCTTATCACGCTGGGCGAGAGCGGACGGCTCAATTTGCAACCAGCGGGTCGTCGCCGTGCCCAGATCCGCTAGGCCCAAGCACCCCGGATCGGGGCTTGTGCACACTGCGAGGCCACTTTGGCCACCGTGATTGCGATCCGCCATGTCCACTTTGAGGACCTGGGACTGCTCGAGCTGCTATTGACGCGGCGCGGACACGAGGTAGCCTATCTCGACGCTTGGAGTGGCGATCTCAAAGCCGCCGCAAGCGCCAATCTGCTGGTCATCTTGGGCGGGCCGATTGCGGCCTACGATGAGGACGATTACCCCTTCCTGGCCACCGAGCGGAAAATCGTTGCCCAGCGCCTCGAGCGGCAGGCGCCGGTGTTGGGGATCTGCCTGGGCGCGCAGATCATGGCGCGGGCCCTGGGCGCCGAAGTTGCCGCCGGATCGGCGCCGGAGATCGGGTATCGCCCGGTGGAGCTGACCGCGGCCGGACTCAGATCCCCGCTAAGACACCTAGCCGGGGTGAGTGTTTTGCACTGGCACGGCGATATCTGCCAATTGCCTGCTGGAGCCACATGTCTGGGGCGGACTGAAATTTGCCCGGTCCAAGCGTTCGCGGTCGAAGATTATGCCCTCGCCCTGCAGTTCCATGCCGAGGTGCCGCGCAGCGGAATTGAACCGTGGCTCATCGGCCACTGCCTGGAAATTTCCACCCGGTCCGGGTCAAGCGTTGGGCAACTGCGCTCGGCAACGCGAGATATCGGCGGGCGCTTGGCCGATGCCGGCGAAGCGCTGTTTTCAGAGTGGCTGGCTGGCCTAGGGTTGTAAGCGCACGCCACCCTCGGCTCCTGCCCTGACCACGATTGCCACAAGTTATGGCAACTTTGAATAATTTGCCAGGTGCCGCCGGGCTGGCGGCTAGTCGCCCAGTCGGTAGAGGCGATTTAAATCAGCGTGATTGCGGTGGTCAAATTCGCGCCCTTTGAACCCCGGGTAACGATGGCCATAGCGGTAGGCGCGAAAGAGCCAACTGATGGATCGGCCGTTGGGCCGCGAGACCTTGATCGGGCAGATCCACTCCCAAACCTCTTCCCCGCTGCGCAGCACCTCAAAAATCCGACTGCCGGTACCTTCGCAAATCAAGACTGACCCGTTGGGCAGGCGTTGCGCGCCGGAGATGTGTCCGGAGAAGAACTGCTCGGGTGGTTTGGCCTCGTAGCGCCAGACTTCTTCATCTGTTTCCGGGTCAATCTCAACGATGCTGGAATACTGCAATCGGGGGGCGTGGGCGCCGTTGTTAAATATCTGCACATTGCCGCCGGGAACGAAGGTGGCGTTGTGCTGATGGGCGATATTGGGCCAGCCGTAGCGCCAGGTGATGGCGTCCTGCTCCCGATCCAATATCAATACCGTGTGCGTATTGCGCAGCGAAAGGAGCAATCGCGGCCCATCAACTTCGATGCCGTTGACATGGCTCCACTCGTGACGGAGGTCAAGCGGACAGAGCAAGTCGATGGCCGGGTCCAAGTATTCGTGGATGGCCCAGCGGCCAATTTCTTTGCCCGCCGAGTCCAGTTCAACCACATCGTCACCGATTAGGTGCTCGGGATCATCGTGACCGGGATCGCTAAAACCGCCAACTACCTTGGCTGACAATTCGGCCGAAATCTTGGCAAACTCCAGCACGAAAGTGTGGCCGTCATCGGTGCGCTGAAAGTCATGGTGCAGATACCAGTTGCGGTGCGTCCAGATGACATTGCTGTCCCAATCAAGTTCGCGCAATTCGGTGGCATTGGCCCCCAACCGCCGAACGTCCTGGTCAAACTCCAGCGGTGGGTCCCCGGGCATCGGGGGATCCGGCCTGCGCAGCGACCGCTCGGCACCCATGACCAATAGGTTGCCGTTGGGTAGCAATTTGGCATGCTGGCAGCGAAAGAAAACCGGGCTCCAGGTGTGGACGATGCGGCCCCGCATGTCGATAAGGTAGACCGATTCGTCGCCAGTAGGGCACAGCAAGGTGTAACCCGGAAAGGTTAGATTGGGACGTTCAAATGTGAGTCCCGTTGGTTGTGCAACTGACCAACCCAAGCAATATCTACCTTTTCACTCAGCGTCGATTTGAAATTGTTTGGCCCGAAGTCGGTTCGCCCACCGCCACCGGCCCAAAACCGGCAACCTGGTAATTCGTAAATCGCGCCGGGATTCCAAATGCATAGATCGGATCAGCGGCGTCCTGCAAATGCAGATGAATGTGCGGAGTCGACGACGCACCGCTATTGCCGCACTCGCCGACCTTATCGCCGGTTTCAATGATCTGACCCTCCACCACGGAGATTGAATCGGCCCGCAGATTCGTCAGGAACCCGAATTCACCATCGCTGTGCGCGAGCACCACGTAATTGCCATATTCGCTGGGGTAAACCGTCGACCCCGGATCATTGTCCGGGCGATTGCCAACGACAGATACGACCGAGCCGCCAGCGGGCGCCAGGACCGGACTTCCGTAGCAAAAATAATCTTCGTTGGCGGCGCCGTCGCCACGGTATAGCGAGTTGCCCTGGGCCAGAACGAAGTCGTAGCCGAACCGCTGCCGGGGATCGATAGCGTAGCGATTCTGCTCAACCCGGCGGCCGCCCCACTCCACTAGAAATTGCTCGTCGAAGGGAAGCTGCAGGGTGGTCAGCGGTGATATCGAAGCATTGGGGTTCTCCACCGGGTCGAATCCAGTGGAGGCGAAATCGGCGTCGAACCCGGCAATTCGCCCGTCATCGGCGAACGCTAGCCGCAACGATACCGGGCCCGGGCCCCGCTCGGTCTGGGCAATTCGCTCATAGATTTCAAATTCCCCGACCCTCGAAATATATTCCTCGTAAATGAGTAATTCAGGCCCGAATGACTCGAGCACGGTGGCCCGCGCGGTCGCCAGGTTCTCACTCGATCCGAATGCCGTGCGGGCCTCCTCGTTCATCAGCCCCCAGAGCAATTCGACATCGCCAGCGTAGAACTGACCGATCAGGCGCCGGCCGGTTTCGAGATAGGCGATATTGCCGGGCGCGATTTCGGGCAAGTCAGCCGGTTCGGCGCCATCGCCGGCGGTGGTGACCGCTGCCAGTAGATTGACGAATACATTGCCAAAGGTCTCTGCATCCAGCTCCTGTCCCGCATCTTCGGCCGGCAATTCAATCCGCAGATCGTCGGCCCACTCGACCGCGAAGCGCAATCGCCCGTTGGCGTTATCGCTGGCCTCGCTGTATGAGACCAGCCGGTAGGTCTCCTCGTCCACGTGCAGTTCGATCCCGGGCTCGCTGGCGCTGGTTAGGGAATAGCACGAGCGACCCTGGCCGCAATCAACGGTGTCGCTGGCCCCGTCCCAAGCCTTCAGTAGACGCTCGGCAGTTAGCAAGGCAAGCCCCGGCGCACCGGCAAAAAGCGTCGATTTCTCATCGCCGCTGGCCGGCAACGTAACCCAGTCGATCTGCTGCCCTGACAATTTTCCACGCAGGTAAAGACGGTCACTGCTTGAGGCGATCTCAATTTCGGCCGCCGACGGCCCGCTGGATTGGAAAACCATGCGGACCTGGTTTACGCTGGGAATCGACTCGATCACTATTGACCAGGTCACCTGATCGGAAATCGTCTCGGTTGACGAGACCCGCAATCCTTGTTGCAGGAGAAACGCGATTTCGGCGTGAAACCGCGCCAGTTCAAACCCTATCTCGGGCTCGGCGGTTGGCATAACGTCAACGCCGGTTACGGCGGTTTCGGTGGTCTGTTGGCAGCCGGCCAGAGCCAACAGCAATAGCCCGGCCAAAGCCAGTTTCACACCTTGGCGGCTAAGCCAGGTCGGGAGTGAAATTAGAGCGGCGCAAGTATCTGACATTTGGGTACTAATAAAGGTTAATGCCTCTCCGGCGCGCTAGCGGCTGCGCTTCTCAAGTACCAAGCGCAATACGAACCAAATCACAAAACTGGCCAGGCCGGTGGCGGCCACTACCAGGTACTGTTCGGGGTCAAGATCTAAGAATGGCCAAATCACCAAGCGGACGGCAAAGAACACCGCGTAGACGACAAAGGTGACATTTAGGGCCCAGACCAGGCGCCGCCGAAATCCGGAATGAACGATAAAACCGGCCGCGGCCACCAGGCTGAGGACCATGAGAAGTCTTAGCATCTAAAGTCCAAGCGAAATGGCTCGCACTTTAAGCCCCGGCTTCACTTCGAACGGCTTCCAGCGAGGCGGCTGGGCCAACGGCCACGATGATGGCGCGGGCCTCGATCCGCTCGTTGCCATCTGGCAGCAAGCGGACGTTTTGACCGTCGCTTAAAGCCATTACTTGCAATGCCACGTGCGAATGTTCCCGCAGATCGCCGACCGTCATCCCGACCAACGACGAGTTTGGGTGGACCTCCAACTGTTTCATCGCGATCGGTCCAACCGTTTCGTCCTGGAGGGCGTCGACCACACTGGCGACCAAGGGTGACGTAAGGTGAGAGGCGATCGCGTTGGAACCGGCTGCATAAGGGGTAATTGCCTCGTTGGCCCCGGCATGACGCAGTCTTTTAATCGATGACTCAGATTCGGCCCGAGCGACGATCTGGAGCGAACTCGATAGAGCCCGGGCAGATAAAACGACGAACGCATTGACGGAATCCGATCCGACCGCCGGAACAAGGTTCTTGGCACGCTCGATGCCGGCATTGAGCAGCACTGAATCGTCGGTCGCATCGCCCTGTACCACCGGTAACCCGGCGTCGCGGGCGGCCTGGCATTCAGGATCTGCTAGATCAATGATCAAGACCGACTCACCCAATCCGTCAAGCCGACGGGCCAGTTCGGAACCCAGTCGGCCGTAGCCACAGATGATGGTGTGCGATCGCAAGCGCGAAATCCTCCGTTGATTGCGTCGGTTGGCAAGGTCTCCGTTGAGGAACCCGGACAATAAATATTCGGCCAATTGAGTGAGCGAGTAGAGCGCCGACCCGACCCCCAATATGATCACCAGAATAGTAATCACCGTGCCCGCATCGCTCAATTCGCGGGGCGTTCCATAGCCGACCGTCGACAGCGTGATGACCACCATGTAGATCGACTCGATTACTGCCCACCCCTCCACAAAGTGATAGGCGGCAGCACCGGCCACGGTGACGGCGAATGTCACCGCCATCGAAATAAACACCTGCCGCAAGCGGCGATTGCGAGGCGGCGCGAAGGATAGCCTCATCAAATACCCTCCTTGGCGGTCCGCCTAAATCGACCCATTGCGCCCGCCATCTGATTCGTCGACCTAGACCAGTTGGGCACCGAGCAATTCAACCGGCCAGGACCCGATTATTCGAACCGTTGCACACAATTGCGTCAATTCTTCAATGGCCGCGGCCACCCGTCCGTCATTTTGATGACCGGCAAATTCGGCGTAGAACACGTAATCGCCGGAGATCGCGTCCAGCAATCCACGGGCCGGCCGCGATTGCATGTTGGAGAGATTCAATTCGTGCTTGCGCAGTGCGCCAAGCACTTCATAAAGGGCGCCGACACGGTCCTTGACCGCAAATATGATCGCGGTCCGATCGTTGCCAGTTGGTTGATTGGGATCATTGCCCAACAGGAAGAAACGCGTGCTGTTGCCGGAAAAATCCTGAATATTCCTTCGCACCACATCTAGGCCATTGGCCGCCGCCGCCGCTTCCAGGCCGATTGCGGCTGCGCGGGGCTCCTGGCGCGCACGTGACGCCGCCGCCGCGGTGCTGGCGACTTCGGCGCGTTCGGCTGCCGGCAGATTACGGGAAAGCCAATCGCGGCATTGGGCCAATGCCTGCGGATGGGAATAGACCACCTGGATTTCGCTGATTTGGGAGCCCGAGAGCAAGTTGTGGACGATTTTTTCCGACGTCTCGGCGATAACGCTGACCTTGTGGCGCATGAACCCATCAATGGATTCACCCACCATGCCGGCAGCGGTGTTCTCAATCGGAACAACACCAAAATCGGCTGGCCCATCAGCCACCGCGCCAAAAATCTCATCGATTGAGATGGCGGCCTGATAGTCGGTGTGATCGCCAAAAACCTTGTGCGCGGCGTCATGGCTAAAGGTCATCGGCGGTCCCAGATAGGCAATCTTTAGCTTTTTCTCCAGCGATCGGCATGCGGCCATGATCTGAGTGAAGATCGCCGCAACCGCCTCGTGTGACAGGGTCATGTCGGAGTTGGCAACCGCTCGCCGTATTACCTCGGCCTCTCGTGTCGGGACAAATACCTGGTCGCCGCTGGCCGATTTGGCCCGGCCCACTTCCATGGCCATGGCCGCCCGTTGGTTTAGCAGATCGACGATCTGGTGATCGATTGCATCAATCCGGCGGCGATAGCCGTCTAGCGGATCTGGTGCGACGTCGGTCAATGCCGGCCCCCGTTGAAAGGCATTCGAATTCCGGTCGGAATTGGTATCAGGCTAACGTTCGCCGGCTGGTTGCCTGTCCTGCCAGATGGGCCAAATAGACCGGCGCCAGAGGCAACACGCAGGGCGAGAGGAACGAGAGCAAGCCGGCGATAAAGGCCGGCAGCAACCAACCCAGATTTATCGAGCCGTCGCTGATCATTAGAAATTCATCAGAGACGATCGGCACCGCTACCAGCAACCTGGTGAGTGTTGACGTTAAGTCAAAGGCGATGAACAGCCCGAATAAGGCCAGCAGTGTGCCAGACACTATGGCAATTACGTTTGACCGGCGGTTGAGAGCTGACAGTGGTCCCTGCAATGGTTCGGCGAAGGCGGCCAGGACGATGAATGGGAGTCCGATCCCCAGCGAATACGAAATTAACAGCAGGTAAGCGGTGGCAATTGACTCGGAGTTGTAAGCGGCGGTGAGAATGCCGCCGAGGATGAACCCAACGCAGGGCGACCAGCCAAGGGCGAATGCCACACCGACTCCGAATGAGGCCCGGTATCCGGTCCTTCCCTTGCCGATTGAGACCTGGCCTTGCCGGTAAAGGGTGGCCGCCAACCAATTGGTGGCTTGAGCCAATCCACGCATCAGGCCCGAGCGGTGGTCACCGCCGGCTAATGCAAACGCCAGATTTCGGATGACCCCGGCGACATGCAGACCAAAAATTACCAGGGCAATTCCGACAACCAAATTTATGAATTGACGATATTGATCCACCCATTGGCCAATTAGTCCGAAAGAAAATCCCGCCAATGAGAAGACCGCGGTAAACCCCAATACGAACAAGATCGCATGCATGATGAGGCTGGTTCGGGCTTGCCCTTGCCCAACGGCCCCTGATCCGGCCACTTCGCTCAAGATCTCTCCCCTATTCCCACTGGCCCCAAGGCCATTAATCGATTATCCGTGCGCGAACGGGTGGGCGGGCCGTGCCGGTAGGTTGGTCAAAATAAGACTGCCTGGGCCCATGTCGCCACCAAGAAATCCATCAATGTCGCAAAGTTCTCCGCCATCGGCACCGCCGATCGAAAAGATGGTATTGGCCATAGTGGTGCACACCGTTGCCAACACCGTTCAACAGGCGTTGCTGGCTGACGGATTCCGCGTGACCCGGATCAATACTGCCGGCGGCTTCCTGCGGCGAGGCAACGTCACCCTGCTGGCCGGGGTGCAAACCGCAGACGCCGACCGGGCAATTGCGATCGTCCGGTCGAATGCCGGAAATCGGGGCGGGTGGGTCATGATGGCCGACCTCAAGCAATTTAATCGGATCTAGCCGAAACCCCGCCAAAAACCGGCCCCGACGGCCGTCAATCGAAGCATTTGGACGGCAATGCAAGCCACCCAAGGAACTTCGGGCGGGCGAAACAAAAACGCCCTGGTCCGGCCAAACCGGACCAGGGCGTCTGCTCAGCTACTGCCCGTTGGGGCTGATTGCGCCTAGTAACCCATACCAGGGTCACCGCCGGCCGGCGCCGGGTTTTCCTCCGGCAGGTCGGCGATCAACGCCTCAGTGGTCAGGATCATGCCGGCGATCGACGCGGCGTTTTCCAACGCTGATCGAGTGACCTTTAAGGGGTCGATGATCCCGGCATCGAACATGTTTACGTAGTCTTCGGAAATCACATCAAAGCCGATGAATGCATTGCCGGATTCAGCGTGCCGACGCCGCACTTCCTGGACTACCACGCCGCCGTCATGACCGGCGTTTTCGGCGATGAACTCGAGCGGAGAGATCAATGCCCGCCGCAATGCCCGGACACCGGCCGATTCGTCTCCGTCAACCTCGACATCGTCGAGCGCGGAAACGGCGTTGACCAGCGCTACGCCGCCGCCGGCGACGATGCCCTCTTCAATTGCCGCTTGGGTCGCTGAAATTGCGTCCTCAACACGGTGCTGCTTCTCTTTTTGCTCGGTCTCGGTGGCCGCTCCCACACGGATGATCGCCACGCCGCCGGAGAGCTTGGCTTTGCGCTCTTCCAGTTTCTCGCGGTCGTAATCCGAAGTCGCTTCCCGAATCTGAGCTTCAAGCTGCTTGATGCGACCTAAACGTGATTCCTCGGTGCCAACGCCTTCAACTATGGTCGTTTCATCCTTGGAGGAAAAAACGCGCCGCGAGCGGCCCAAGTCTTCGATGATCACCGAATCGAGGGTCCGACCCATGTCGGAGGCAATGACGGTACCGCCGGTGATGATGGCGATGTCTTGCAGCAATTCCTTGCGGCGGTCGCCGTATCCGGGGGCTTTCACGGCCAGGCAATTGAGGATGCCGCGCAGTTTGTTAACCACCAGAGTGGCCAACGCTTCGCCCTCAATGTCTTCGGCAATAACGACAAAATCCTTCTTGCCGCCCTGGGTTACCTTCTCCAGCGTCGGCAAGATGTCCGAAACGGCCGAAATTTTTCCGTCGGTTATCAGGATGAACGGATCCTCAACCTGAGCTTCCATCCGGTCTTGGTCAGTTACGAAATAAGGCGAGAGGTAACCACGGTCAAACTGCAGCCCTTCGACGTAGTCATCCTCAAGCTCAAGGCCCTTGGACTCCTCGACCGTGATGACGCCATCTTTGCCGACTTTGTCCATCACTTTGGCGATCATCGATCCAATTTCCGTGTCGGCCGCCGAGATCGAGGCGATTTGGGCAATCTCCTCGGTCCCTTTGATTTGCTTGGCCTGGCCTTTTAGATTCCCGACCAAGGCGTCGACACCCTTGGCGATGCCGCGCTTGATGATCATCGGGTTGGAACCCGCCGCAACGTTGCGCAAACCCTCTTTGAGGATGGTTTGGGCTAGCACCGTGGCGGTTGTGGTGCCGTCGCCGGCGACGTCGTTGGTCTTGGAAGCGGCTTCCTTGATGAGCTGGGCGCCCATGTTCTCGAAAGCCTGCTCAAGTTCAATCTCTTTGGCCACTGTTACACCGTCATGGGTGACGATAGGAGCGCCGTACTTCTTGCCGAGGGCGACATTACGGCCCTTGGGCCCCAGTGTCGTCCGCACCGCATTGGCTACGGTGTCAATACCCTGCAACAGAAGCTTGCGGGCTTCGGCGTCGAGCGCTACTTGCTTTGCCATTTACGCTCCCTTAGCGAAATTGATAGCAGATCCGGTTATGGATGAAAGGGTCGGGCCTGGTAACCGCCGCACACTGCGCAGGGTCACGTCAGCCGAACTCCACTAGTTGGCGGCATGACCGCCCGCGCGGATTTTAGCAAGGTACCTCAATCGATGCCGGGCGCCGACGATGCCAAACGACAGCCCGCAACCCGAAGAGAGATCCAGGTTCCTGCTGATACTTGAGGCAACCCTGATAGCAGTCAACCTAGGTTTCGGGCAGACGGACGTGGAGATATTGGTCATTAGCCGATCGGCATGGCGAGAGGTGGTGGAGGAATGCCGGGCCCGAGTGCCCAACGAGGCCTGCGGACTATTGGGCGGCCATCTGACTGCCGATGGCCAAAGAGCCGAACTTGCCAAGCCGGTTACCAATATTTCGGCCAGCCCTGTTTATTACGAGATGGACCCCCTGGGCATGCTCGCCGCGATCGACGCGTTGGAGGCCGCCGGCCTCGAGGAGGTGGCTTATTTCCATTCCCACCCGGCCTCCGAACCTAACCCTTCGGCCACCGATATCGCCAAGGCGCGGGTGGGCTTTTCGCGGATGCTCATCGTCTCCCTAAAAGACCCTTCGCGCCCGCAGGGGACATTCCATTTGCTAGGCGAGGGTAAAGCCATCCCCGGTCAACTCATCGTCGAGGACTAACGCGACATCGCCGATGCCTTCTAGGGAACATTGCGATGGCGCAGAATTACACTTGGGTAGATGGCGGCGAAATGCGGCGCGTTTACCCGCTCGTTAACCAATAAGGTGGCGGCCAAGTGCAAAACGGCGGTGCCCAGGCCCTGGACTTGGGACCGGAACTTGCGACCAAGTACGCTGCGCTGGTTCAGCGCTTGCGCGAAATGGGTTCGGTGATAGTCGCATATTCCGGCGGTGTCGACTCGACCTTGTTGGCTAAAGTGGCCCACGACGAATTGGGCCCGCAAGCCGTGGCCGTCACCGCGATATCGCCCAGCTACTCGGCCAGCGACCGCGCTGATGGTGAAAAGTTCGCCCAGCATATCGGAATCCGCCACGAACTGGTTCAAACCACCGAGGTTGACCAGGAAGAATATCGAGTCAACGATTCCAACCGCTGCTTTTACTGCAAGCAAGAGCTTTTTATCAATCTGGACGGATTTCGATCGGAGAATCCGCAGTTCGAATTTGTCGTCTACGGGCCGGTTACCGACGATCTGGGCGACCACCGTCCGGGCATGAACGCGGCCAAAGTGGCCGGCGCGGCTGCGCCTTTGGCCGATTGCGGGATTTCCAAATCCGAGGTTCGGGCTCTCTCGTTGGCGCTGGGATTGCCCAGCTGGAACAAGCCCGCCGCCCCCTGCCTTTCCTCCCGGGTGGCCTACGGCGAATACATCACCGCTGGCAAATTGGCCCAAATTGAGTTGGCCGAATCAATCGTGAGATCCGAGGGTTTTGCCGAATTTCGGGTTCGCCATCACGGCGACGTGGCGCGACTGGAGCTGCGCCAGGATGAAATTGACCGCTTGTTTGAAGACGGGCGGCGGCAAAGGGTGATAGCCGGCCTCAAGGCTGCCGGGTACTCCTATGTCGCCCTGGATCTGCAAGGGTTTCGCTCCGGATCGCTTAACGAAGTGCTCCAGGCCCTTCCGGTAATTACCGCGTAACTGCTATCGAAGCGCTTCAAACCGAGCCGGCAACTACTGGGTAGTTATCAGGTGGCGGGCCTAGCCGGAAACGGCGCCGCCACAACATCGCCGATCAATGCCCCTCTGGTCTTAAACCATTAGAGCTTCCCACTAAAGGCTCATTTCCTTTTTGTCCAGCCAACCTCGCCGCCGCAGACGGCGCTGGCTTCGGCCCCGCAATTTCGTTCTCGCCGCAATATTGCTTGTCATCATCGCCGGCGCCGCTATTGCAACGTTTGGGCAGGTGCCGATCGGTGGCGGCCCCGAACGCGAAGACGAAGACACCACGTTAGGTCGCCAGGCCACGGTCGAACGGCGCGACGTGCGCATAACGGTCGGGGCGGTCGGCAATATCGAACCGGCCCGCAGTGACAAGTTGGTGTTTTTAACCAACGGGGAATTGGCCTCCCTGGATGTCGATGCCGGCGACCAGGTCCAACTCGGCGCCCTGCTGGCAAGTCTTCAATCAAGCGAACGGGATATCGCCGTATCCCAGGCCGAAGAGGCGCTGCTGACCGCTCATCTGGATCTCGCCGAGTTGTTAAAAGACCCTGATGCCGACGATTTGTTGCTCGCTCAATTGGCCCTCACCGATGCCGAGAACAACCTGGCCCAGCTTCTCGAGTTCCCAGATCCCGAGAGTGAGATCACCTTGCGACAGGGCCTAATTTCCGCCCAGACCCAGCTGTCTGAGGCCGCCGAACGCATCGCCGAGGAGGAAGGTGGAGTTTCGGCCGAAGCCCTAGCTACGGCCACCGCCGCCTTCCAAAGAGCCGAATCCAACCTTCTGCTTGAACGCAAATCATATGAGGACTTTCTGGCCGGTCCGAGCGAATTGGAATTAGCCACCGCCCGCACGACCCTTAAACATGAAGAAGAACTATTGGAGGAATATGAAGACTCCTCCCGCACCACTCAGACCGATATCGACCTGCAGGAACTAAAGGTCATCCAGGCCCGCCAAAACTTGGAAACGCTTACCGCCCCGGTCGATGAGTCCGACAAGCGGCAACGGGCGGCGGCCGTTACCGCGGCCGAGCAGGATCTGGAGTCGGCGCGCTTGCGACTGGTCGAGCTAGCCAGCGGCGACTCTACCAAGCTGGCCCAACTGCGGCTTTCCCATCAAGGGTCATTGCTGGCGGTGCAAGGTGCTCTATTGGCCCTCGAAGACCTCCTCGATGGTCCGGATGAACTGGAGATCAAGGCCGCTGAGGCGACCGTTACTAGGGCCCAGATCGATCTGCGGCGCCTCGCTGAACCGCCCGACGCCAATCAATTGACAAAGGCTGAAATATCGGTCGAGCAAGCTCGCCGCAACCTGGACCGGGCCCTCGATCAATTGGCCGGAACCCGACTGCTGGCCCCCTACGACGGCATCATCACCCTCGCCCAAGGAACCGTCGGAGCGGCTCCGCCGGGCGAATTTATCACTATCCAATCGAGCGAATCCCCACAAGTTAGCACCCGCGTGTCAGAGATAGATATCGGCAGATTGGCGATAGGCCAACGGGTCGAGATTAATCCCGATGTCTTTATCACCGACGAGACCTATTTCGGCCAAATCACCTCGATCAATCCGTCCGCCACCTCGGAATTCGGGCTGGTCACCTATGGAATAGAGATTGCGTTTGACAGCGCCCCCGAAAACCTTCTCAGCGGCATGACCGTCGAACTGCAAATAGTCCTCGACTCAGCCGAAGGAGTGTTGGCAATTCCCTTAGCCGCTCTTCGCGAGGAGGACGATCGAATCTCGGTGGAATTGTTTACCGGCGAGGAGACAGAGCCCGAAGAGCGAAACGTTGAAACCGGAATCCGCAACGACTTAATCGTTGAAATTACATCCGGTTTGTCCGAGGGCGATGTGGTGCTCACGCGCTTCGAATCTGTAAACGAGATCGATTTGTTCGGCGGCCCTGGCGGTGGCGGTGGCGGCCCAGGGGACGACAACTAATGGCCCGAACCACGGCGATGGTTGCTGCCGAGTCGCTAAACGAGGACGGATCGCGGCCCGTGATCAAGGTGTCAAATTTGACAAAGGTCTACCGCGCCGGCGAAACCACCATCCGCGCCCTAGACAGCGTGACCACCCAGGTTGAACGCGGCGAAATGGTCGCCATCATGGGGCAATCGGGGTCTGGCAAATCCACGCTTATGAACATATTGGGCTGCCTGGACGTGCCCACCGACGGTGACTACTGGCTCGATGGCGAGTACGTCGCCGACATGAACGAGGGCGAATTGGCGCGAATTCGTAACGCCAAGATCGGATTTATTTTTCAGTCTTACAACTTGTTGCCGCGCTTAAAAGCGATTGATCAGGTGCGGCTGCCGCTGCAGTATCGCCGGCAACGCCAGCGCAAGCGCCTGGCGCAGGAGGCTTTAGCGTTAGTGGGACTGGCCGACCGGATGAATCACTCGCCCAACCGGCTCTCCGGCGGAGAGCAGCAGCGGGTGGCCATCGCCCGGGCCCTGGTGACCGATCCGGAAATCATCCTGGCCGACGAGCCAACCGGCAACTTGGACTCGGCGACTTCGAATGAAATCATGGAGCTCCTAACGCGACTCAATTACGAACAAAAGATCACCACGATCCTGGTGACTCATGAAATTGATATCGCCGCCCTCTGCCGGCGCGTAATCACCCTGCTCGACGGTCGAATCGAGAGTGACGTAACCAGCCGCTGGGAGCCCAGTGGCAGCTTGCTAATCTAGGCGTCAATGCGGATAGTTGAGGCTTTTTCACAGGCCCTGCGATCGTTGGCGTCCAACACCCTGCGCACCCTGCTGACCGCCCTCGGAATAATCATCGGGGTGGGCTCGGTTATCGGCCTGCTATCCATCGCCGCCGGGTTCAACCAATCGGTGGTCAGCCAGATTCGCTCGGCTGGTTCATCGCAGGTGATCATCCTCCCCTCCTTTAACCCATCTGCGGGCGGGATGTTCGTCGGCCTTTCGGTGGAGGACGCGGAAGCCATCCGCGAGGCCGATATCCCTGGGATCGAAGGCGTTTCTCCGGTGCGCGAGGGCGGCGGCCGCGATGTCCGCTTTCGCGACAACTCGGTCAACGCCTCGGTGCGGGGCGTCGACACCGATTACTTTTCCACCAATTCGTTAACGGTCGAGGAAGGCCGAGCATTCAGCCAGGCTGACTACGACAACGCCGCAGCTGTCGCGGTTGTCGGATATGCCTTGGTTGGATCACTGGCCGGGGCCGACTATGAATTTGGCGCCTACGCGGACGAAGGCGCTGACGGAGAAAGCTCCGTCGGACCGCTCGGGGAGTTGGAAGCGGACGAGATCCGCCATGCCCGCGCCCTGGCTCAGATCGTGGGTGAGCAAATCCGCATCGCCAACCAACTGGTCACCGTCATCGGGGTGGTGGAGGAGATTGGCTCCGCCGGATTTGGCGGCGGCTCGGCCGACGAAATCGTCTACCTACCCCTTACCACTCTGCACTCGCGCGTCGCGTCGGCGTACACCGTGTTCGGAGAAGTTCAGGTCCAAAATATTGGGTTGGCGCTAGCCGACGAATCGGATGATACGTACGAAGCGGTGACTGCCGAGATCGGGACGATTCTGCGCGGGCGACACCGCACCGATGAAGACGATTTCGAGTTCTTCAGCCAGAACCAGCTCATCGAGATCTTCAACACCATTACACTGGTCGCCAGCGTTTTTCTGGGTAGCGTCGGCGGAATTTCGCTGTTGGTCGGCGGCATCGGGGTGATGAACATCATGCTGGTCACGGTCACCGAGCGGACCCGTGAGATCGGGATTCGCAAGGCTTTGGGCGCCCGCTACCGCGACCTGATGATTCAGTTCCTGATTGAGGCGGTAATTTTGTCCATCATCGGCGGGGCAATCGGGATCGGGTTGGGATCACTGATCGCGTTCGCTGTCGCCCAGGTGCCCATCGGCGATGGCGACCCGATTCCGGCAACGGTCACATTGGAATCGGTGGCCTTGGCCTTCGGGGTTTCCTCGGCAATTGGGGTCATTTTTGGACTCTACCCGGCCAACAGAGCGGCGCGCATGCGACCGATCGAAGCGCTGCGCTACGAATGAACCGCATCGAGCGATGAAGATCGAACGAATCGAAACTTTTGCTTACCTGGCGCCGTTGTCGGAATCATTTGGTTTCTCCCAGTTTTGGTTTCAGCGCCGATCAGCGATGCTGGTCAAAGTAACGGCCGACGACGGGAGCTTTGGCTGGGGCGAAATCTACGCCCACGTCCAGCCCACGATCTACGCACCGGTGGTAGCCGAACTATTGGCTCCGATCTACATCGGCGCCAATCCACTGCACGCCGACATGCTTTGGGAGCGGGCCTACAACCGCACCCGCGACTACGGTCGGCGCGGAATGATCATAAACGCCATCTCCGGCATCGATATAGCGCTCTGGGACCTCAAAGGGCGCTGCCTGGGCCAACCGTTGGCCGAATTGTTGGGCGGCCGCTGGCAAGAACGGGTCGAAGCCTACGCCACCGGGCTTTACCGAACCGCGGCCAGCAACCAACCGGCCGCCCTGGCCAAAGAAGCGTCCGATTACGTTGAGCAGGGTTTTGGCACCGTAAAACTCAAAGTCGGCTACGGCGTGGATATCGACTTGGTGAACATCGCCGCGGTGCGTGGCGCGATTGGTGATGGCGTCGGTTTGGCGATAGATGCCAACCACGCCTACACGCCGGCGACTGCAATCGACTTGGGGAGGCGCGCCGCCGACTACGCCATCGCTTGGTTTGAGGAACCGGTGGCACCAGAGGACCTGGCCGGATATCGCGAGGTGCGGGCGCGACAGCCAATCCCGATTGCCGGTGGTGAGGTTGAGCATGCCCGCTACGGCTTCCGCGATCTGCTCTCCGCCCGGGCATTGGACATCGCCCAACCCGATTTGGGTGGGGTTGGCGGGTTAAGCGAGGGTCTAAAAGTTGCCGCATTGGCGGCAACCAACGGCGTTCGGGTCCAGCCCCATGTATGGGGCACGGCAGTTCTGCTGGCCGCCAGCCTGCATTACATTGCCTATCTGCCCGACTTGCCCGGTGCCATTGATTCGCCGCGGCCAATGCTGGAAAGCGACCGTACCGAGCATCCAATACGCAATTTGCTCGGTCCCAACCTGGTTGCCGAGCCACCTTGGGTCGATGTCCCGACCGGCCCGGGGCTGGGAGTGGAAATCAACACCGAAGCGGCCAAACCTTATTTGATCGACCACACCGCCACAACCATGGCCGACATAGCGAGAATTTCTTCGCATTCGTAGCCGAGTATTCGGGCTTGTTTTTCAATAGGCAACCCGATCTACCGGCCCAACCTTTGGGCCGGCGGGAAAGGAAGCCCGCCTCAACGTGATTCGCAACCTAATTGAATCGTTGCTTCGAACGGCACTGGACAAAGCCAGCGCCCAAGGGACGCTGCCCGATTTGCATCTCGACGCGGTTCCCGTCGAACGGTCGCGCATAGCCGATTTCGACTACACCTCGACGCTGCCGCTGCGACTTGCCAGAGCCGTCGGTTCGCCGCCGCGAAAAATCGCAGATTCGCTCGTTGCCACCCTGCCGGATGATCCGATGATCGAAACGGTGTCGGTGGCAGGTCCCGGTTTCGTCAATTTCGTTTTGTCGCCATCCTGGGTAACTGCCCAGACCGGGTCCATCATCGCTGCCGGCGATGCCTTCGGCAATTCCCGCAGTGGCGTCGGGAAACGGATCTTGGTCGAATTCGTGTCCGTCAACCCGACTGGCCCGCTCACTGTCGGCCACGGACGCTCGGCGGTATTGGGTGACGTGCTGGCACGACTGCTGGAATCTACCGGTGCTACAGTGAACCGCGAATATTACGTAAATGACTCCGGAAACCAAGTTCACTTGCTCGGCCGATCGCTTCAACACCACTACCACCGCCTCGAGGGATTGCCGTCATCGTTTCCGTCGGCCGGCTATCGCGGCGAGTACATAAGGGACTGGGCGGCGGCAATACGACGCCAAGAACCGGGGCTGCACGATCTTGACGAATCGAACCAAGTTGAACGTTTCACGAAGATGGGCATCGATCGCGCATTGGTCGAAATCCAATCCCACCTCGGTTTGCTCGACATCACCTTCGACCGCTGGTATTCCGAAAACGAATTGCACGCCAGCGGCGCGCTCACCGACACCATCGGTGCATTGCGCCAGCGTGGCCGGGTCGATGATCGCGAAGGGGCGGTCTGGTTTCGGCAGGGCGCTGTCGAAAGTGATGATGTGGTGCTGGTCAAGCGCACCGGCGAACCTACCTACCTGGCTGCCGACATCGCCTACCACCGCGACAAGCTTGCCGAACGCAATTTCGACTTAGCCATCGATGTGATGGGCGCCGATCATCACGGGCATGCGGCCCGAATGCACGCCGCACTAGAAGCCCTCGACATCGAATCGGAGCGCTTGGTCTTCGTCCTTTGCCAGATCGTGCACGTAGTAGTCGACGGGCAACCGGTTCGCCAAAGCAAACGAGCCGGCGATTTTGAATTGCTAGAGCAGCTTATCGCCGACGTAGGTGCCGATGCGGTTCGCTACTTTATGGTTTCGCGCGATGCCAACAGCCAGATGGAATTCGACATCGATTTGGCCCGGCGGCAGAGTGACGAAAACCCGGTCCACAAGATCCGCTATGCTCACGCCCGGATCGCGTCCATCTTGCGTCGTGCCGCCGAATCCGACCTGCACCCCGACCCATCGCTTTCGGCCCTGCTGGCACAACCGGAAGAAATTGCGATCGCCAAGCGCCTGCTGCAATTTCCCGAATTGCTGGATTTGGCGGCGCAGAACTTAGAGCCACACCGAATCGCCCACTTCGCGCTCGCCCTAGCCGGCGAATTCAATTCACTCTACCACCGCCACCGGGTCATTGGTTCCGACCCCGAGCTCTCACGGGCGCGATTGGCCCTGGCCCGCTCGATTCAAATCACCCTGGCGCGATGCCTCTCGCTTATGGGAATTGAAGCACCGCAGCAAATGTCACGAAATTGACTTGCCACTCAAGTCGGACCGGTTAACACCCGCTCACAATTGACGGCCGGCACTTTTACCGGGCCGTTTGGTCCCTCAACCGTCACCGCGGCGGTTGGCCTGCTGCCGGGCAGAGCAACAGTTAATGCCTCCGCGGACGCCATTGCCCCGTGCCAGGGACCATCGGCGCCTATCACCCGAAGATGATCGGGGTCGGTTATCTGGTTCCCAATCGGGCCGGATACGACCAATTGACCGCCGCCACGTCTTGGCGACTCCAACAAACAGGCGGAGTTTCCATCGAGGGCGGAGATCGCCGCCAACAGGGTCGGGGACATCGGCGCGTCCCCAAATCCCTCGCTCAAACCCAGTGTTAGACCGCCGCGGATTTCACGCATGTCCGTTCCTAAATCGACCATTCCGCCGCTGCTGGCGAGCATGGTCAAGTTCAGCGATGGCGCCACGATTCCACATATCTGGTCCGACCACCGCCGTTCATCAACTTTCGGAACCGTCGAGAGCACGACGATCGTTGGCTCGGTGACCGTGGGTTGGTCTGGCGGTTGCTCAAGAGCGACCTGCAGCTGACCATGGACCTGGTGACCGGAAGCAATTGGGCACCATACCGACAGTCCCGGCCCGGTGACCGTTATAAGACCGGGATCATCGCCGAACTCAACCACTCCAGTCAACCTGGAGCGCAGGGTCCACCGCTGTGGAGGGCCCTCCAAATACACCTGGCCAGCCTCAACATCTATGTAGTTGACTAGGCCATCCCAGGGGAGCTCATCAGGCTCGCCGCGCAACCACCCACCGCCCGGGCCGATGGCGGTTCCGGCAGGTACGGTTTCCCCGGGTTCAACTCCTTCCAGTGTCGAAGCAGGAACGGCAATTGCGCTGGAGGCTGCCAAAATCTGCGCCAGTTCATCGCCGGCACAAACCGATGCGCCATCCTCAACCAGCAATTCGGCCGAGCCCAAAAACCAGTGGCGCTCGCGCAGTGTTCCAATCCAGGCGCTGGATTTGAACATCATTCGGATCCGGAACGGCCGCTGCCGTGGTAGGCGTCCAACCCCTGGAGCCATTGCAGGGCATGGCCGGATTGGGCATCAATATCGTCGGCGAATTCGAGCGGACGCCCACGGGTGTCGACTATGATCCCACCCAACCCTGGCGCAATTTTCGTTTTGAGTCGCACCGATCGGCCCGGCCCGCGCCCCAAATCCAACCCGCTCGCCGGCGCCGCCGCCACCGATACCGGTTCATCCAATCCGACTGCCAATCGGACCGTACCACCGAATGGGACTATGCGGTCCAAGCGGCGCCCATCGCCCCTATCAACTAGCAGGCGCAGCGCCGCCTCGCCATCGCGGCCGCTGCCGGCCGGCGCGGCCGCCAATCCTAGTGGCGTGAGTGCATCGGCCGGATCCACTGTCATCCCAAGCAGATCCAGAGCACCCAGCATCGCCAACGTCGAAGATTCATCCTGGGCAAGTTGGCAGAACCGGACCGGGAGGAGGCCATTGAGCAATTTGCCAGCGGCCGGCACGGGCGCCGAATCGCTGCCCAAAAGGCTCCCGGTGGCCACCGCGAGATCACATTCGACCTCCGGCAATTGCAGCTGTTCGGCGGCATTCGCAATTCCGGCCATAGTTGCCGCGTCTTCGACTTGCCGGTCAATTCTGGTCGCGGGCAATCCCCACGGACGACCGGCCCGAGTTAGAAGGCTGGCCCAGATCTGACCGTCAGATATCGGCGACGGCAACCAGCGCCTAATTTGGTCAATATTCAACTTCAAGCCAAAGTGGCCGCCGTTGGGGTCATCCGGCAGGTACCCGAACGCGGCAATCCGGGCCGAACCTGAGCCGGCCAATGCCACGGTCACGCCAAACGGTTCAGCGTGGGCAACGGCCACTCTTATTCCCATCGAATCGGCCAGTCGCCAGGCGACCCGTCGCAACGCCGCCGACAGTGGGATGACCGGAACCTTAGTCAATCCCGGTGGCACCAAATCAATATGCAATCGCTTTAGCAACACATCGTATCCGGCCGCCAATTCGGCGTGAAGGCTCTGGATGCCGGAATCGACCCCGGCATCTTGTGGCAATATGATCGACGCCACTGCAGGTCCCAGTTCATCCCGCGCCGAATCGGTTGCCGAAGGTCCCCCGAGAAGGGCCACCAGGGGCTTGGGAGTTCCTGGCTCCGGCAAAACCAGATGGCGAATGATGCGAGACGCAATTCTTAGCGCGGCCGGCGATTGCGGCCCGGTAAACGCAATTACGACCAGATCTGGGCGATGCGTTTGAATTCGATTTGCCAGCAGATTGGGGTCACCGTCAACAAATCGCGTCGCCAACACCGATAGCTGGTCGACCGTCACCAGCCCTTGTCCCCGCATCGCCGACATGATCTGGCGACGTTGATGACGCGCGACGTCACCGATGAACATCGCCCGCTTGGGCGGGGCGATACGCGAACCGGTCAGCGCCAGTGGAAGTGAGGCAATTTCTTGTCGAACCCGGTCCAGTTCACCGATTTCGGCCAGCGCAGCGCTCCAGGATTGGTCAGGATCAAGTTCTGGTGGGTCGTCCGTCGGTGTCGCCTCGCCGATCCCGGCCAGGGTCAGATTGCCAGCCAACAGGCAGAAGTGCCCAATTCGAGTTCGCGAGCCGATTTCGCCCACCAAAGCAGATTGGATCGGCCCAGGGTTATTGGCCGCTATTTGCCCTTTTTCCACCTGCCGCAACGTCGACTCTTTTGAACTCAGACGGCCGTTGGAATCTTGAGGTGAGCCTCAACACGCCGGAAGGCAGCGAGGCCTTCGCTCTCGCTCAATGTACGCATCGGCGGCGCCACGGTCGGGCCGCACAGGCCCATCTGCGCCAATACCGCCTTGGCGCAAGGCTGGCCCAATCCGCTGGGAGCGAGCTCCAAAGCGAACTTGTTGGCCTGCCGCTGACATTCGTGGGCGGCGGCGAGGTCGCCGGTCAGGTAAGACTGGCAGAGTTGAGCGGAAATGTGCGGGACCACATTTTGATTTAGCCCAATGCACCCGGACGCACCATGGACTAGGGCGTCAAGCAGGTGTCCATCACCGCCTAGAAACACCCGGAAGTCTTCGCGGAAACCGACCCGGGCAAGGACCGAATGGAGCCAGGCCGAACTTCCGCCGGAATCTTTCAATCCAACCAAACCGACGTCTCGCAACCGCTCTACTGTGGTCGGTTCGGCGATCAGCTTGGTCATCGTCGGGAAGTGATAGTAAAGCAGTGGTAATTGGGACGACTCGGCCAAGCGGGCGAACCAGTCGACAATGGCGTCCTGATCAATCGGAAAGTAGTAGGGCGGCGTCACCAATGCCGCATCGGCGCCGCAATCGGCAGCTTGGGAGATTTGGTCGAGCGTTGCCCAGAGGTTGGGCAATCCAGCACCGGCGATTACCGGAATTCGGCCGGCCGCCGCGCCAACGGCGGATCGCAGCATCGCCGACCGGTCCGACCACCGAATGCCCTGAAATTCGCCCGAACTTCCCAGGACCACAATCCCGCTTGATCCATTGGCGACAAAAAAGTCCACCAACGCTTGGGTAGCACCCAAATCCACGTTAAATTCTGAATCGAGCGGGGTTACCATGGCCGGCATCGAACCGCGCAGGTGGGCGATTGTCGCGTTCATTGCGAACCTTCAAATGTATGTGCTGGGTTCTTGATGCCTTTGGGGGCGTCGCCTATTTTCCCTGCCCGTCCTGGTGAAAGCGAACCTATCGAACTGTCGTCGCAGCGGCCACCCTAAAGTCACAAGCAACGATGAATCGATATATTTGTGATCCGCATTGGCAAAGCGCGCGGGCATACCATCGGTATTCGAACAACCATTGCGACCCGCGGCGCCGTTGGTTTTCAGCGGCCTCGCCCTATTGCGCCGATTGGTGACTTTTGCCGCCCGCGGCTTTGGTCACCAAGGCGCCCCGATTGAATCGCTCGATGCCGACCCCGACCGCTATCCGGTCGGACAACCGAATTCGTATCTGAACTTCGACCTTTTGGTCCGCTACAGCGCCGAGCCTGCGCAATCATCATCTTGTAGCTTGTATCTTGATTACGGGTAGTCGGGAGCGGCAGGCCGTTTGTATCTCGGTCCTTGATCTCAAGAGACCGCTGCCAAGCAAGGATCGCCGCACCCGCAACTCCCTACCGTAGAGCCCGAACAGTTGTTTGGGGCCGTTATTAACTAACGAGCCCGTATTTGCAAGACTGGGCGTTGGCCGGGAGCAGATACAAGGAGTTTTGACATGAACGCCGACTATGTCGGTATCGATGTCTCCAGGGACGGCTTGGACGTCGCCGTCTGCGGCCGGGAAATGGTGTAGCGCTTTGACAACACCGCCCCGGGAATCAGAAAGCTGATCCGGCATCTGGACGGGCAAACCATCACCCTGATCGTCATCGAGGCCACCGGCGGCTACGAACGCCGCTTAGCCGGAGCGCTCAAGGCGGCCTTGCTGCCGGCGGCGGTGCTAAACCCGCGCCAGGTAAGAAGTTTCGCCGATGCCATTGGCGTAACCGCCAAGACCGATGCCTTGGACGCCAGGGTCATCGCGCGCTTTGCCGCCGCGGTGCAGCCCGAGGTGCGTACGTCGGCCGATCCACAGACCCGGGAACTGAGCGACCTGCTGACGCGCCGCGGTCAGCTGCTAGCAACGCTGGTGCGGGATAGGAACCGCCTGGGCCGGGCCGAAAAGGAGATCCGGCGCGATATCAACACCACCATTGCCTTTCTGCAGAAGCGGATTGAACGCTTAGACAAGCTGCTGGAGGATCGCATCGAAGCCAGTGAGGCGTTCTTAAGCCCGCAGCGCCCTGCTGCGCTCACGTCCCCGGGGTGGGGCCGCAGCTCGCGCTCTCACTTAACGCCTTCCTGCCTGAACTGGGAGTCCTCAACCGCCGCCAGGTAGCCGCCCTGGCGGGGGTGGCGCCCAAAAATCTGAGACCGCGGCGCCTGGCGCGGCAAGCGCTCCATCGGCGGTGGAAGATCCCGGGTCAGGACCGCCCTGTACATGGGGACGCTGGCGGCCACCCGCCACAACAACACCATCAAGGCGTTCTACGAGCGCCTGCTGGCCGCCGGCAAGCCCAAGAAAGTTGCTCTCACCGCCTGCATGCGCAAACTGCTGCTGATTCTTAACAACATGGTGCGCAGTGGGCAGTACTGGCGCGAGCAGTCCGCAGGCGGCGGTAACGGTTGAGCGGACGCCGCCGGGAACCCCGAATTGAAGAAAGGATCGCCAATTGGAGTCCGGGTCTGCTCGAGAGGCCATGGGAGCGAGTCTGATCAGCGTCGCCGGTCCGTGGCGGATCTTGAAAGTGCAGTCCGGCCCCT
Source organism: Chloroflexota bacterium (assembly GCA_965249595.1). GTDB lineage: Bacteria > Chloroflexota > UBA11872 > UBA11872 > VXNJ01 > VXNJ01. The sequence goes on from OZ252242.1 coordinate 135,611, forward strand.
TCACTTCTTTCCCTGGACCCCCAACGACGCAGTTGACTTTTACGACAGTTGCTATATATGGATGGCTCTTTGTGCTTTGAAAACGCAAATCGTATATGGCAGTTCTTCGGCCAAGAGCCCGGAAACTGCTCATCTACCGCTGGGAGCAATGGCCGGCTCACTACCCATTGGTCCATCATCCGGGCTCGCCCTGCGGGCACATTGGTATTTGCCTGCCCTGCATTGCAGCCACCAAAAAATACCAACCGGAAAATTGCAACCATGAAATCTTCGATGAAATTTGCCGTTTATTTGGCGCTGGCCATTGCCAGTGCGGCACTGCTGGCCGCGTGCAACGGGGCTTCGGTTGAAGAAGGATCCATTGCGCCGGCCGAAGAGGTCTTTGCGGGCGCAGCGGTAAGCGCTGATGATCCAAGCCTCGAACCCGAAGTTCCCGCCCCAGCGGCCACGACACCTACCGAATCCCCAGCCGAGAAGTCGGCGGATGCTAGGCCCGAACCCAAAATCCCCGCCTCAGCGATCGCGAAGCCTGCCGAATCTCCAACCGAGACGCCGGCGGATGTTGGAGCGGATGTCGAACCTGCGATAACAATCGATTCAGGGACCTCTGGCGAGGCAAACGCCGCGCCTACGCAGATCGCACAAGGCAGTGAATCGGGGTCCAGTAATGCCGTTGCCGATACGGCGATTGTTCTGCTAGGGCAATTGGAGATCAAAGCCGAGCACACTGCTGGGTACGATCGCGATAACTGGCCGCACTGGCGCGATGAAGACGGCGATGGTTGTCACGCCCGTTGCGAGGTGTTGGCAAGCGAGCAACGTGCCGACGGCACATGGTATTCAGTGTTTGATGGTGAGGCCACTGATAACCCAAGCCGATTTGACGTCGACCACCTGGTGCCGCTCGCCGAAGCTCACGAATCGGGTGGATGGGCCTGGGATCGCGCGATGCGGCAACGCTACGCCAATGATCTGTCGTACGACCATTCGCTAATTGCAGTATCGGCCAGTTCCAACCGCTCCAAGGGAAAAAAGGATCCGGCTGAATGGCTACCGCCAGCCGAGAGTGCGCATTGTTTTTATGCCGAATCGTGGGTCGTCATCAAGGCTCGCTGGGGGCTTGCAGTTGACGAGCGCGAACACCGAACGCTCATGCAGGTCCTCGTCAATTGCCCCGCCGGTCGGACGGGTGTAAGGGTAGAGAAAGTTGTTGCCGCCCCCACTGCTATCCCCAAAGTCGATGCGGCGTCGGAACAATCCCGGCCTGACTCCAGGCTTGCTATCAATTACTGTGATGCGGGCGCCGAATTGGTCGAAATCAGCGGCCCGGCCCTATTTGATTTGGGTGGATGGTCACTCAGCGATGATGGCGAAAAATTTATTTTCGCTTTCATCTCCGGCACCCTGATTCCGGCCGATGGGACACTTTTGGTGGCCTCGGGGCAAGCCCAAGGAGACATTCATTCTTGGGGTCGGCCAGTGTGGAACAATTCGGGCGATATCGCAACCCTGACCGGGCCGGGCGGAAGCCCCACCATCAGCCTGGCCTGTGGCTGATGAGTAAGGCACGCTCCATCAGGTGAACTCAGCAAGCCTTTCCGCTATATCGAGCGCCAACACCCGGCCGGCTGGTGATTGAAATCCAAATATTGCAGCCGGTGCTGTGCACCTGCCCTCATGATCCGAACTTTGCCGTCCATTCAGGATCGCCGGGCGCCACGCTTTCGCAAACTGCGGTTGAAAGTTAGGGACATTCATCTTCGCGACCGGTAAAAATATGCGGACGGTGGCGCGCCCGGCGAATTGGGCGACACCCGTCCGCTGCGTTCAATAGCGAAAGCCTGATCACAATGAATCCGTTAGGCGTCGGCTTTATCGGCCTTGGCGAAACAGTCAATCTCAATCATTTGCCGACCATAGCCAAATCTGATCTTGTGCGAGCGGTTGCGGGCACGGACATTACCGCCGCGCGCCGCGACAAATTTGCATCCGAAATTGATGGTCCGATATACGCTGACCTGGATCCATTACTAAATAACGCTGACGTGGATATCGTGGTCGTGGCCACTCCCCACCTCTTTCACAAGGAGCACGCCGTTGCCGCCCTCGAAGCTGGCAAGCACGTCATCTGCGAGAAGCCATTCGGGCTGAATCTGAGCGAAGCTCGGCAAATCGCCGCCGTTGCCGAACGCACCGGGCGATATGCTTCCGTCTTTCAAAACCGGCGCTTTGATGCAGATTCAATCGCAATTTTTCAAGCCGTCGAATCGGGCGCCATCGGTGACCTGGTCTCAATATCGCGCGCCCATTACCGCCATAAGCCGCACACCGACTGGGCGGCCCAAGAATATCGGCCAAACTGGCGGCTGGAGGCGTGGGGCGGGCACCTTATTGACTGGGGCCCGCATTTGCTCAATCAGTTGAGTTATTTAGCAAAGTCTGAACCCAAGTCGGTCTATTGCCAGTTGCGAGGGGTGAAATGGACCACCGAGTCAGACGACTTTTTTACCCTCATCGTTGAGTACCAAAACGGTGTTATCGGCAAGGCCGAAGTGTGCGTCTTCGCTCACGCCGGCCAAAACGAATGGCACGTTATTGGAACCGAGGCGACCTTGGTCTGCAAAAGTTTCAACGAGCCCGTATTTATCTACCGCCACGGCCAAGAACCGATTCCGGTTCCCGTTGGCGAACACCAATGGGTCCGGATTTATGACTCGCTGGTGAACCACCTAGCCGGGACCGGTGATCCGGAAGTTCCGGTTGCCGAGGCCCTCGCGACCATGGAGCTAATTGAAGCGGCGCGGAAATCGGCAACTTCCGGGCAGTCGGTAAACCTGCCGCTCTAAGTTATGCGGCCCGCGCGTTAGCGGGGTTGCCAACTCGCTTGTCGTGTTAGTATGATCGCATCTTGTTTCCCTCCTAGTAGGCTCGCTAGAGGCGTGTCGATGGTGGAACTTGAGCTGGAAAAACTTTATGGGAGGTGATGCTGATGCATGAATCCAGATTAAATCGCCGCAGATTGCTGGCGACGGGGTTAGCGGGCGGCGCTGCCGCTGCAGCCCTAGCCGCTTGCGGTGAAGCCGAAGTGGTCGAGCGAGTCGTTACCGAAATCGTCGAGGTCGAAAAGATCGTCGAGATTGAGGGCGAGACGATGACCGAAATCGTTGAGGTTGAGGTCGAAAGGGTCGTCGAGGTCGAAAAGATCGTCGAAGTTGAAGTTGACGTCGGTGACGTCGAAATCTTCTCCTGGTGGACCAACTCGGGTGAGGTTGAAGCGCTCAACACGCTGTTTAAAAACCTCCAAGCCTCCAGACCTGGCATCAACATCATCAATGCCGCCATCGCGGGCGGATCGGGACCTGGTGGAAACGCCAAAGCGATCCTCGAAACCCGCATGTTGGCTGGTGAGCCGCCGGACTCCTTCCAGATCCACTGGGGTCACGAGTTAACTTATTCGCACTCGGTCGCAGGCCGGGTCGAGGAACTCGATGATCTTTGGACCCAGGAAGGTTACTACGAGAGCTACCCTGAAGGTTTCGTCACGAACGGTGAATTCGAGGGCCACGTTTACGCGGTTCCGGTAAATATTCACCGCTCCAACGTTGTCTGGTTCGACAAGCAGTTCTTCCGTGACACTGGTATCCCGGACCCGACCACTTACGAGACCTGGGACGACGCGTTCAACGCGATGGACGACATCAAGGCGGCTGGCCGTGCGCCATTTGCCATCGGTGAAGTTCGTCCGTTTTACACCGCTCACGTCCTAGAGAACGTACTGCTCGGCACCATCGGTGGCGACGCATACGTCAATCTGTTCAACGGCACTAGCGACTGGGACATCTCAGGTGTTACCGACTCGCTCGGGATCGTTGAAAACCTCGTGCAGAATTACGTCAACGATGACATCCTCACGATTGAGCCGGCAGCGGCTTTTGAGGACATATTCATCAATTCCGTGATGACGATCAACGGTGACTGGGCCGAAGGCTTTTACCGCGGCAAGGGTTACGACGGCCAGTATGGCTGGGCGGCCCCGCCAGGGACAGCAGATTCCTACATGGCGCTGTGTGACTCGTTCACGCTGCCCGTAGGCGCGCCCAACCCCGAAAACGCCACTGCATTCTTGAAGGTATGTGGTTCGCAGGCGGGCCAGGATGAGTTCAACCACTTCAAGGGTTCGATCTCCGTGGGTAAAGACCCCAACCTGACCTACTACAACAACTACCAAAAAGACACGTATTCGCATTGGGTTGACCCCAGTACGTTTATCGCGCCCAGCGTGGTTCACGGTTTTGCAGCTCGCCAGAGTTGGATTACTGGATTTGTAGAAACCGGCAACACTCTCAGCAATGAGGTTCGCGGCGGTGACTCGAATGCAATAGCCAACGCGCAAGCTAACTTGCAGAGACTCTGCGAAGACTCGGAAATCTGCTAAGCAGTTCCTAAAGGGAGGGGGGAGTTACCTTTGGCAGCTCCCCTCTCTGCTTGACGGAACAAACTTGCATTGCTCCCTCCTTCGCTTATTAACCCTTCACGCTAGACGTATATGGCTGTAACAACCGCGCCTGTCAATCAAAGACCTAGCGCATTAAGGCGAGCTTGGCGGTACGTCAATCGCGATCGTGTGGTCGCCGTAATAGTTCTTTCGCCGTCGCTGTTGGCGGTCGCCGTATTCGTCTACGGATTTATCGGGTGGACGACCCTGGTTTCATTCCTGGATTGGAATAAACCGGAGTCCGTCGTCACCGTCGCCGGCCCCTATGCCGGGGCCGAAAGCTGGCAATGGCTATTCGAATTGCCGCGATGGTACAAAGACATCCGCAACATGATCATCTTCACGGTTCTGTTCCTGTCCCAGTGCATGATCGGCGGATTCCTCCTCGCCTCGTTCCTCGACCAACACGTCAAGGGCGAGGGGATATTTAGAACGATCTACATCATGCCATTTGCAGTTTCCGCGGTTGTAACCGGTGTTGTCTGGCAATGGATGATGAACCAAAGCTACGGGTTCAACAACATGTTTGATCTGATCGGATTGAACACGTTGTTGTTCTGGCAAGAGGACAAATTCAACTGGCTTTGGGTTTCTGACAGCACCTGGGGCATGGTCGCCATCGCCATCGCCGGTGCCTGGCAGATGGTGGGCTACACGATGGCCCTGTATCTGGCCGGCATTCGCGGCATATCGCAGGACCTGCGCGAGGCCGCGGCCATCGACGGTGCCGGCGCGCTCGCCATTTATCGGCACATCATCGTGCCCATGGTTCACCCCATTTCGCTGACCGCGTTCATAATTCTTTTCGGGCTGGCATTGCGATTATTTGACTTGGTCGCGATCATCTCGGGATCCGGCGCCAACTTCTCCACCGACACTTTCGCCTACCACATGGTTCAACTGGCATTTCAGGATCAGCGATTCGCCCGCGCCGCGGTAATCGCTGTCATCATGGTTGCGCTTTCAGCCATTGTTGTAGTGCCGTACCTGTGGAGCATTAGGCGGGAGGTCTGACATGGCAACCACCACCACGCCCGTCCAGGCCACTGCGGCCACCACCGCCACGATTCGGACCAACCGCGTTGGCCGAATCCTGCGCAGGGTCTTCGTCTACGGTGTGCTCATCGTCGCCGCTGTATACATTTTTCTTCCTTCCTGGGTGGTGATCGTAAACGCCCTAAAGCCCTTCTCTGAAGTTCATCCGTCCGGCATGTGGTCACCGCCGACTACCGGTATCTCCATAGAGTCCGTGCAGCGCGCCTGGCTGGCTGTCAACACCAACATGATCGCCAGTGCCAAAGTCACCGTTCCGGCCGCCATCATATCGTCGCTTATTGGATCGATAAATGGCTATGTCTTTGCCAAATGGCGCTTCCGCTATTCGAACATCATCTTCCTACTCGTCCTCTTCGGGCTCTTCCTGCCCTATCAAGGAATCCTGATTCCGCTGATCATTACCCTCATTCAGCTCAAGGCTCCCTGCATCCTCCTAACCGCTGATTTCTCCGATCCGTTTGCTGCATGCACGTTCTACGGGACCATCCCGGGGTTAATCCTCACGCACACGGTATTCGGCATTCCGATCACCGCTTTGATCTTCCGTGCATACTTCGTGTCCGTACCAAACGATTTGGTCGAGGCCGCGCGAGTCGATGGCGCCGGATTCTTCGGCATTTACCGTCATGTCATGTTTCCGATCGCGGCGCCGGCATTTGCGGTGGTGCTGATCTGGCAGTTCACGAATATCTGGAACGACTACCTACTCTCACTCAGCATCCTCAACAATCCCAAGGATGCTCCGGTAATGGTCGGTGTGGCCAACACCTCCAATTCATATTTCGTCGAATACAACGTGCAGTTTGCCGCCGCCCTCATCGTCAGCATCCCGACCCTGATCTTCTATTTCCTATTGGGTCGGCTATTCATGCGCGGCCTGCTGGCCGGAGCGGTCAAGGGTTAGACAAAGCTCTCGCCAACCGTCCGCTTCGGGCGGCGGCGGGTTGCCGTTCGCGGGAATGCCCAGCTTTGGTCCGATAATTTAGGACCCGACAAAAACTACGCCACTGATTGATGGTTGGACCATTTGAGGATCTCCAGATGCGATTAAACAGACGCAGATTTCTAACGCTAACCGGTTCGGCACTCACCGCCGTCGCCGCCAGCACGGCATTGGCAGCTTGCGGGGAAGTCGAAGCCGTCGACCCTGAGGAAGCTGGTCTACAGGGTTGGACTGAAGGTCAAAACATCGCTGGTGGAACAGAGGTAAGCACCGGCCAACCGGGCGGCTTTCCGGACGAACGCGCAGTATTGGGCCTCCAGGCCGGCCGCTTGGTAATCGCCTCGATTGAATTCGCCGGTGAAGATTCCAAAGTTGTCATCGAGAATCGCAATACCGCCCAGGACACGATGTTCTACTGGACCGTGGCTGCCAACGGCGACCAATGGGAAATCCCAGGCAACTTCAAGCTCCAGCCCGGTGAAACTCTCACCATTGGATACGGCGCCGGAACCGATTCGGAAACCGCAGTATTCATGAATGGAGCGCTGGGCACGCCAGACCCGGCGGCCGGTGAATTTGCGCTATATAACGAAGCGCCGGACTTGACCGACTGGACCGACATGCATCACTACGTCCAATGGGGCGAAACCGGCCAATCAATAGAACCGGTAGCAATCGAGGGCACGATTTGGGAAGAAGACGTGGCGGTGGACGTCGGCGCCAGCAACCTGATCACCTTCGAGGGAACGCAACCCGGCCAGGGCCAATTCGTCAGCAGCTGATAAGCCTGGTGGCGCGACTAGTTCAATTGGCGCGTTGACCGCGTTTCGCGCGCGTATCAAATCCCTCCAATAAACCCGCTAAAGGTTTGCATTGGCCGTTAGCAAGACGTTCTCGTTGGCACTAGTGGGATGCGGCGGAATGGGCCGTCGTCATCTTCACGGCTTAGCGGTGCTCGAACAAGCGGGTATGAATCCGTTTGCCCTGGCGGCAGTGTGCGACCCGTTTGTCGAAGCCGGGCAGGCGGCGGCCGACCTAGCGGAGGAGGTGCTGGGCAATCAGCCCGCCGTCTACGCCAACCTGGCCGAAATGTCTGCCGAAATCCAACTGGATGCGGCCGACATCGTCACCATGCCATCGACCCACCACACGGTCGCTGCCGAGGCGCTGCAGCTTGGAATCAACGTTCAGGTTGAAAAACCGGTTGCCTTGACCATCCGCGCCGCCGATCTGTTGGAGCGGGTTGCCGATGCCACCGGGCTAGTTTGCTCGGTCGCTGAAAACTTTCGCCGCGACCCCTTGAATCGACTGGTCCGGTCGGTGGTCGATTCAGGTGTTCTGGGAAGACCACTGATGATGGTAGATACCACGCTTTCCGGCGGCGGTACGGTACTGATAACGCCATGGCGATCCACCCAGGCGGAAGGCGGCCTTTTGATGGATGTCGGCGTTCACAATGCCGACATGTTCGGCTACTTTATGGGCCCGCTCGATTCGGTCACCGGATGGGCCGGCGTGCTGGAACCGCAACGCCACTGGGGTGGGCAGGTGGGCAATTTGGCGCGTTATTACCAGCTATCCAATCGCGGTGTTGCCGGCACCTACGATGCCGATGGCGTCGACTCCGGATTCGCTTTGCTCAGATTTAACTCGGGCGCTGGCGGCCACTGGAGTCAGGCTCTGGGAGTCGGGGGCGGTGACCATTTTCGCTACCGCCGCATCTATCTGGAGGGCGGGATGATTGAATGCCCCGACGATCGGTCCGGGCAACCGGCTAACGTCACGGTTCGGGATGGGCGGTCTCAATTGACGGGCGACGAAGTGCTCGATCTGGTCCCCAACTTTCGACTTGACGTACCAACGGCGGCGTTGTTCGGCGGCGATCGGTTAGGCCACGTAGATTTGGGCTTTGACGCGATCGACCGCCGAATCATGGCGAGCGAGTACTGGGAACTGGGCAACTGCATCGAAAACGACCTCCTTCCCGAGGTGACCGTTGCCGAGGGTCGAGGGGCGCTGGCAACCGTACTTGGCGTCATTGAATCGAGCCTGGCCGGTCGAACAGTTACCATGGCCGAGATTCTCGCCGGCGGCCCGTCAATTTACCAGGACGGCATCGATGCCCAACTTGCAAACACCATCTAAGCGGCCGCCGGGCAACCGGCGACCCTACGTCGCGATCATTGCCGGCGGCAGTGGAACTCGCCTTTGGCCGCGATCTAGGCAGGCCCGCCCCAAGCAATTGCTCTCATTTGGGTCCGAACGCACCCTTCTGCGAACGACCTTTGAGCGGCTTTTGCCGCTGACTGCCTCAGATCGCATCTTCGTCGTGACCGGTGCCGATTTGGCCAATGAGATCGCCGCCCAATTGCCTGAGTTGGGGCCCGACCAAATAGTTGCCGAACCGGTTGGGCGCGGAACCGCAATGGCGATTGCAACGGCCGGTTGCTGGGTGGCAGCGCGTGACCGGAATGCAACTTTGGTCACCGTTGGATCAGATCATCACATCGGCAACGAAGAGGAATTTAGAGCGTGCCTGGACTCTGCTGCTGTTGCTGCCGGCGAAATATCAGGACTGCTAACCGTGGGCGTGGTGCCCACCCTTCCCGATACCGGCCTTGGTTACATCGCCATGGGGCCGCGGGTCGGGCGGTTTGCGCAATTGCCAGTTCATGCCGTTGAAAAATTCGTTGAAAAACCGGACCTGCCGACCGCCCAGGCCTATTTGAACGCCGGCGGCCATCTTTGGAATTGCAACTACTTTGCCTTTACCGTACCGGCATTGCTCAGCGCCCTGGCCCGACATGCGCCTCATCTTCACGTAAGAACCAAAGCGCTGACGGCGGCGTTCGCAAACGGCGATCCTGCCGCCGGACTTGACGTCGCCTACGCTGGCCTGCGGTCTGAAGCCATAGACACCGCGATAATGGAGAAAGCGGCCAACGTATTTACGGTGCCGGCCGGTTTTGAATGGGCCGACATCGGATCCTGGTCCGGTGTATACGTTGTCGCCCGGCCGGTGGACTCAGACGGCAATATGACCAGCGGCCACGGTTCCAACGAGCCCATATTTGTTGACAGTCGCGATTGCCTAGTTGATGCCCAGCACTCGTTCGTGGGCTTGGTGGGGTTAGAAAACGTAGTGGTGGTAGAGGCAGGTGACGCCATATTGGTTTGCAACCGTGATCATTCGCAGCAAGTGAGCCAATTGCTCGCCGCTTTGCGGGCCTCCGGTCAGTCCGACAAGCTCTAGCCCACTTGAGCCGTTGAAATCTCAGGAAACCGTTATCACTAACGCGCCGTCGCCCGCGGCCGCGCCGTTCGAAATTGGGCGGGGAACGGCCATCGCCTTTTTCGCCGCAATCGGCGCACTCATGGCGTTGGCATTCTGGCTGCGCGACGATTTGCGCGAGGCCGATCCGGCATTCCTCATGGCCGGTTGCCTAGTCTTGCTTGGCGCGACAGCGGCATTCTCGCGTTGGCATTTGCGTTTTCCGTGGGTGCAAACCGCCCAGTTGACCACGATCGTACTGATCGTCGAATTGGCAATCTTGTCGTGGTTGTTCGCCGGCGTCGTGGAACGATTTGAAGGCCCGGCGGTCCTGGCCGCCTTCTTCGTCGCCATGCTCGGGGCGGCCACGGTTATCCTGCCCGCGCCGACCGCGTTGACCGTGGTGGCCTTGGGGACGTCGGTCGGCGATCCGATCGGAGTCGGGCTAGCGGCAGCGGCTGGGCAGACGGTGGGCGAAGGCGTGGGTTATTTCTTGGGCCGCTCCAGCGCCAGCTTGCTTGAAAACACCAGATGGGTTATCAAATTGTCAGCGTTCATGCGCCGCTCAAAATACTTGGCCGATGCTGTCGTATTGATATTTGCCGCGTTTCCCAATCCGTTTTTCGACTTTATTGGTATCGTGGCCGGCACTCTGCGCTACCCGGTCTGGCGCTATGCCGTCGCCGCCTACCTGGGCAATGCATTCAAATACGTGGTTATCTGGGGAGGCCTGGGGGCGCTGCTGATTTAACCGGGTGCGGAGACAATCGGCCGATTGGTTTGTCTCCACAATTCCAGCAGCTGACTGCGGTTCTCATCGGTAGGGACATAAAACCGCATCACCTCCTCCGGCCTGACAGCCGCCAGCAGCATCGAAACTTCGGTTATCGCCAGCGGTGGCGAACCGGGCGATTGCTTTACCAACACCGGACGCTGCGATTGCGGTCCATGTTGGCCGGCACTGGATATGGCATCGATCTGTTGCTCGTCGATTAGCAAGGTGAGGCATTCGACCAATCCCAGGTGCTGGGCCTTGGCCCTCAACTGCGCGCGGTACTGAACCGCGAACGGTCGCCCTTCGTCAACTATCCGCTCGCCGGCATCGAAGCACTTGTAAATCTTTCGCCGGCTCAGCCGACCGGCCAGGTCGGCAAGATGATGATCACCGGCGCCGGCGATTTGAATCAAGGCACTGTCCAAAACATCGTCGCTAAGGGATAAGAACGTGGAAAGCGTCCCGGAACCGTCAAAATGGGCGATCAGCGGGTGATTGGCCGCCAAATTGGTTCGTTCGGTCGATCCGTCGGCGATGAAATCTCCGATTCGCGAAACGAGGGCCGCGAGCATCAATTCAGCGCCGCGCGAGGTCTTGTGCAAATAGATCTGCCGGTACAGATTTATGCGCGCCAACAAGTATTCTTCGGCCGCCCGCAAGCCTTTGCGAGAGAGCACCAATCCGCTCCCGCACCGGTCGCCGACCCATTGCGGCGGCAATTCCTCGACGCGCAAACAATCGAGCAACCAAGAAAGATCGATTGAGCCCCCTGATACTCCGGTCATGTGTTGGTCGCGCTGGATGTAATCGAGCCGATCGGCGTCAAAATGCGAGGCTACCACCGCCGAATAAATGTCGCCCGGCCCCTCACCGCAAATCTCGTCGGCAACCGCTGCCGCCAGGCCCGGCCGGGCGCGTTCCAAGCAAGAATTGATCTCGGTTGCCCCGGAGACGATTTTTCGCGACCAGTATTCATGGCGCCCCGGCCGCCCGGCAGCCCTTTCGGCCTTTTCAAACACATGCGAGAGCGGCCCATGCCCGACGTCGTGCAGGAGGGCCGCCAAGGCCACGACACCGGCGCGATCGTCGTCAAACTCGCCCGGCCCGAGCTCGCGCCGGATAACGTCGAGCAGTTGCCTGGCCACCGCGTACACACCCACCGAATGGGAAAAACGAGTATGGGTTGCGCCCGGGAATACCAAATGCAGGAAGCCCAGCTGTTTTATCGACCGCAGGCGCTGCATCTCGCGCGTGTCCAACAGCTCCCAGGCAAGTTGGTCAATTGCAGAATCGGCCTCGAATCTGATCAGGCCGTGGATCGGGTCGCGTATACGTCGAGTAGCTGACATTGGTAGATTGATTATCCAGTTGCTGGAGGTCAACAGCGGCGGCTAGCGAATAGACTTTTCGCGCGAGACCGGCCAACATTTACCGGCCCGCAACGCTCCTCTCAAATTGCACTAATAGTTGTGCGGAAACGGCAAAGGCTAGACCACGCCCATGAATGGCAACCTGAAAGTCTTTGCGGGCTCATCCAACCGGAAGCTGGCCCGTGCAATCTGTAGTATCTTGGAAATCCCGCTCGGCAATGCCGCCGTTAGCTCTTTCCCGAATCGCGAGACGCGCGTCCAAATCGAGGAAAACGTTCGCGGTTACGACGCCTACGTTGTCCAATCGATGTGCGCACCGGTCAACAATCATCTTGTCGAATTGTTGATCATGGTCGATGCCCTGCGGCGTGCCTCAGCCGACCGCATCACCGCCGTTATTCCATACTTTGGCTACGCCCGCCAGGAGAAGAAGACCGCCGGGCGGGAGCCCATTTCGGCCAAGTTGATTGCCAATCTGCTGCAGGTGTCGGGAATTTCCAGGGTGGTCACGATGGATCTCCATGCAGCCGCGATCGAGGGCTTTTTCGACATTCCGGTCGACCACTTGCGAGCGGCCGGACTGCTGGCCCAATCATTGGGTGACCACGGATTCGACAAATCGGTGGCAGTGGGCTCGACCGACGCCGGCGGGGTGGCACGGGCTGAAGATTTCTCGCGACGAATGAAAACTCCCGATCTATTTGTAACTTTCAAAAAACGAAACTCCGGCGACAACGTCACGCCAATCTCTCTCGTCGGCGAGGTGGCTGGGCGGACTTGCATCGTAATTGACGACATTATTTCGACCGGTGGATCGGTGCTGGCGGCCGCTGATCTGCTGCTAGAAAACGGCGCCGCCGATATTCACGCCGCCGCCGTTCACGCCGACTTTACGTCGCGCGTCGAATCCTTGCTCGAATCTGACAAAATCTCCAGTGTGCTGGTAACGGACACAATCCCTATCCAGTTCGAACATGAGAAGCTCACCGTCTGTTCGACCTCGCCACTTTTGGCCGAAGCGATCAGGCGCATACACTTACACGAATCAGTCAGCGCTCTGTTCATCTAGGTGAAATAACCGGAAGTGAAGCGGAACAGAGTGCTTTGCGCAGTCGCCCGTATGCGATGCGGAAAAAAGGGAGCGGTTCCACTTAGTGGAACCTTCTAGTTGGGCCGGCCTGGCCGGTGTTGTGCTCCTAACTGCGTTGGCAGCTTACGGATCGGCGGTTGACGCCGCCATGCTGTCGATGCGGCCATCGCGGCTGCGACAGCTGGCCGAAGGCGGTAGCGATGCGGCGGCGGCGATTGCCTCGATGCTTGAGAACGAGCGTCGGCATGCTGCCCAAGTTGTAACCCTGGCGCTTATCGCCGCAACGGCATCGACCGCCCTGGCGGCGGCATCACTGGCTGGCGAGTTAAGTCGCACCGGGCTGCCTTCGCCGGTGGCCGTTTTTATTGTTACGGCACTGGTGGCCCTCTCGCACGTGGCAATCGCCGCCCGCTTAGGTCGTCGTGCCGGTCGCCGGTTGGGTGAAGGCCTGGCCTTGACGCAGGCTCGGCCGCTGCAGATTTTGTTGTCCAGCTTAAAACCGATGGCGCGATTTGCTGATTGGGTGGCCGATCTGGGGCTGGCCCTGGCCGGACGCCGACCGGAAGCAGAGGAAATTGGCGAATTGGTCGAATTGCGCGACCTCATCGCCGCCTCGGAACGTGAAGAAGCCATTTCGGAAGAAGACGTCGAGATGATTTCGGGCGTCCTTGACATCTCTCGCGAACAGGTGCGTCACATCATGACGCCACGCCCCGATATGGTGATGGTGGCAGCGACCGATAGCGCCGAGGCCGCGCTGACGGTGGCCCTAAATAACGGCTATTCGCGATTACCTGTCTATACCGGTGACCATGATCAGATCACCGGCATGGTGTCGGTCCGCCAGATCGCCGCCGCACTGATCGAGGAGGGCAATGGCCGAACGCCAGTTGGCAAATTGGCCCAAAGCGCATTCTTCGTGCCGGAAACCAAGATGGTGGACGACCTGCTCAGCGAGTTGCAGGCCGGGCGCACGCACATGGCGATTGCAATCGATGAGTACGGCGACACTGCCGGATTGGTAACCCTGGAGGACATCATCGAGCGAATCGTCGGTGACATTCGCGATGAAACTGACCGGGAGACGATCGAGATCAGCCGCGATGACGAAGGTCGGTATTTGGTCGACGGACGCGTGCGCTTGAGTCAGCTCGCCGAGGCCACCGGCATTGAATTGAAGTCGTCCGATGCCGACACCATTTCGGGGCTCGTATTCCTAGATCTGGGCCACGTGCCCGACAACGGCGAAAAACTGGTGATCGACGGATTCGGCATCGAAGTTGCCCTGGTGGAAAACAATCGTATCCGGCAACTGCGAATCACGCCGGCCGGGGGTCGCCAATTTGGCCTCCGCGAACGGGACAACGGTTCCCTGTCGTCAACCGATTGAACAAGCATCGGCGACCGGCCCATACGAGCTGACATATTGGCCCGATCAGTTGCTCCAATCAGGAGTTGGCTGATCCAATCGACTTACACCGAACCGAGGGAGGCCAGGTGGCGGGAAGGCCGCTGAGTTATTCCGACACCGCCCTGGTGCTCGGCCTGCGCGATTTGGGTGAGGCCGACCGGTTGGTGTTTCTGTTTTCCGGCCAGCGTGGGCGCTATAACGCCGTGGCCCGGTCAGCCCGACGCCCGGCTTCCCGTCTCGGCGGGCAATTGCAATTGTTCGCGCTGGTCGACTTGCACGTTGTGCCCCGCCAATCGTTAGACATCATCACCGCCGCCCGGGCCCGGACAAGCGAACCAGCATTGGCCGACAACCGGGAGAAATTCTCCGCCGCCTCAAGGGTCGTTGAGTTTCTGCGCCGGGCCACCGGCGAAGGCGACCCCAATCCGGGCTTATTCAGATTGGCTACCCAGACGATTGGCCTGATCAGTGAGCGCGAGCGGGTTGGTCCCCAGCTGTGGCAGTTCGAATTGTCGGCACTCGACCAGCTCGGTGTGGCACCCGCCCTGGATGTCTGCGTCCACTGCAACCTCCAACCCAGCGCCGATAACCTGTGGTTCGACCCTGATTCGGGAGGCGTGCTATGCCCCAATTGCGCCGCCCGCACCGCGCCGATGGCCATGAGTGGGAGGGCCCTGCGGGCGCTGCGATTCCTGCAGGCGCAACCTCTTGGCGAGGGTGACCGGCTGCGGATTGACCCCGCTCTGGGCCGGGAAATTGGAGCATTGCTGGACCTGGCCATGACTGCGGCTATCGGTCGCAGCCTGCGCTCGCCGGACGGTGGCGGCACGGCCACCTTCGCCTAGCCTTCAGGCAAAGCAGCGGCGGCGGGCCGCAGCAGGTTGTTGCCAAGATCGCTGGGAGACCTAGATAATCTGTTTGCCATTGCCGCCAGCGGGTCCCAAAGCAATTTAAATGAACTCCAACTCCGTATCTATGGATGCCCTAGTGGCATTGGCCAAACGGCGCGGATTCGTATTCCCTTCGTCGGAAATCTACGGCGGATTTGAGAGCACCTGGGATTACGGGCCGCTCGGATCGGAATTGGTCCGCAACGTCAAGGAGGCCTGGTGGCGCGAAATTGTCACCTCCCGCCTCGATGTAGTGGGGATCAATTCAGCGGTATTGATGGCCCCGCAGGTCTGGCAGGCGTCTGGCCACCTGGACAATTTCTCCGACCCGCTGGTTGAATGTCAATCGTGCAATTCGCGCCTGCGCGAGGACAATCTCAACGCTGGCCGTTGCCCTAAATGCGGCGGTGCCGTTTCGGCGCCACGCAACTTCAACACGATGTTTAAGACCCAGGTCGGACCATTGGAGGACGACGCCGACGTAGCCTACCTGCGGCCGGAAACGGCCCAGGCGATATTCGTCAACTTTCGCAACGTGCTCGCAACTTCCCGTCTGCGCCTGCCCTTCGGCGTCGCCCAGATCGGCAAAGCCTTTCGCAATGAGATCACCACCGGTAATTTCATATTTCGAACGCGCGAATTTGAACAGATGGAGCTGGAGTTCTTTTGCTATCCCGGCGAGGATCAGCAGTGGTTTGACTATTGGGTCGATCGGCGGCGGCGCTGGTACCTTGAATTCGGCTTGAACGCTTCTGACATCAGGGTGAGCCCGCACAGCCAAGAGGCCCTCTCGCATTACTCGCACGGTACCTCCGATATCGAATATCGCTTCCCGTTTGGCTGGGACGAACTGGAAGGCATCGCCCGCCGGTCCGACTTTGACCTGGCCGCCCACGCCAAGGCTTCGGGTACCAAGCTGTCGATCTTCGACGAAACCCGCTCGGAACACATCACGCCTTGGGTGGTTGAGCCGTCCGCCGGCGTCGATCGCTGCGTGTTGGCGTTTTTGGCATCGGCCTACCGTGAAGAACTCGTTCCAAATGCCAAAGGCGGCACCGATAAGCGCACCGTATTGGGTCTCGACCCGCGTCTGAGCCCCTATAAGGCCGCGGTGTTCCCGCTCATCAAACGAGCGCCACTGCAGGACCTTGCGCAGCAAATTCATCAAGAACTCTGCTATCAATGGCCAATCTTTTACGACGAGGCCGGGGCCATCGGGCGCCGTTATCGGCGCCAGGATGAGGCTGGCACACCCTACTGCATTACCGTCGACTTTGATTCATTAGATGATGAATGCGTCACCGTGCGCGACCGCGACACGCTCAAGCAGGAGCGGGTGCCGGTCGCCGAAATTGGCGCGTTTTTTGCCCAGCGCTTAAGGTGGCGTCCGCTAAGCTAGCCGTTCGCAATCAAACCAGACGAACAATCTTTCGTACTATGAATCTGGACTGGACGGCAACTTGGCGCCGGCCAATTAAAAAAAGATACTTCGATTTCAACGGGCAATAGGCGTATGGCAGAAGACTCTGGCGGTTTCCACACCCAGGCCGTAATCACCGACGGGGCGGCAGTCCCCGAAATCGGGATCGGGATGTTGGGATATGCCTTCATGGGCAAGGCCCATACCAACGGGTACAAAAAGATTCCCTACATGATGTACCCGCCGCCCGCGATACCAGCGCTTAAAAACATCGCCGGCCGCAACCCGGCCGCAGTTGCCGAGGCCGCCCGCCGTTACGGTTTCGATTCGCATTCAACCGATTGGCGGGCAGTGATTGACGACCCCGGCGTCCAGGTGGTAGACAACTGCGGACCGAATGACCTCCACTTCGAGGCCAATATGGCGGCCGTCGCGGCCGGCAAACATGTCATTTCGGAAAAGCCGCTGGGTCGCAATCCGGCCGAATCCCGGCAGATGTGGCAGGCCGCCGCTGCCGCCGGAATCAAACACATGACCGGTTTTAACTACCGCTTCGTGCCGGCCATCATATTGGCCCGCCAGCTGATCGCTGACGGCCTGGTCGGCGAAGTCCGCCACTTCCGCGGCTTTTATTTGCAGGAATGGCTGGTAGACGCCTCCGCGCCGCGCGTCTGGCGGCTCGACAAGGGCCAGGCCGGTTCGGGTGTGCTGGGCGATCTGGGTGCCCATACCATCGATCTGGCGCGCTTTCTGGTCGGCGAACCGACCGCCGTCAACGGAATGCTGAAAACTTTCGTCAATGAACGGCCCGACCCGGCCAATCCAGGTCAAAACGCCCCGGTCAGCGTCGACGACGCCTATCTGGCCTTAGTCGAGTTCGCGTGCGGAGCAATCGGCACGCTCGAGGCCACACGCTACGCCTTCGGCAACAAGAATGGGAACATTTTTGAGATCAACGGCTCGAAGGGTTCGATCGGTTTCGACATTCAACGGCTAAACGAATTGAAGGTCTACTCGGGAACCAGTGAGCCGTCCAACGCCAACGGCTTTAGCACGGTGATGGTGTCCGAACAGCATCACCCGTACTGGCAAAACTGGTGGCCACAGGGGCACATGATCGGTTGGGAACATACGTTCGTGCATGAGCTCTACCACTTCCTCGACTGCGTCGCCAACGACAAGGATGTCGCACCCTGGGGTGCGACATTTGAAGACGGCTACCGCGCCGATGTCGTATGTGCGGCGATAGCCCAATCGGCGGCCAACGGCGGTGCCCGCGTGGCGATCGAATACTAATTCGTGATATTTTTCATCCTCTGACCCTGCAACCCAAGACGACCCCACAGGAGTAATCTCAGATGCAGATCGGCGTTTTTGCGGTACTTTTCTCCGACCAACCGCTCAGCACGGTAGCCAAATATTTGCGCGATGTTGGCTGCACATCAATTGAGTTGGGTTGCGGTGGTTATCCCGGCAACGCGCACTGCGATGCCGGTGCGCTGCTGGCCGACGACCAAAAACTGGCCGAATTTGAGCAAGTCATCGCCGATTCCGGCCTCACCCTCTCGGCGCTATCGATGCATGGCAACCCGATCCACCCTGATTCCGAGATCGCCAGCGCGCACCTCTCAGACCAGCGCAACGCGGTCCTGTTGGCGGAAAAGCTCGGCCTCGACACGGTGATCACATTCTCCGGTTGCCCCGGTGACTCGCCGGCGGCCCGTTACCCCAATTGGGTCACCTGCGCCTGGCCGCCCGACTATCCGGCGATCTTGCAATACCAGTGGGACGACGTGCTTATCCCGTTCTGGCGCGAGCAGACCGCGTTTGCCGCCGATCATGGCGTGACTAAGATCGCCCTCGAGGCTCACCCGGGGTTTTGCATCTACAACATCGACACCCTGCTGCAGCTGCGCGATTCAGTCGGCGAGGTTATCGGCGCCAACTTCGACCCGTCGCATTTCTGGTGGCAGGGAATCGACATCCCAACCGCCATTCGGGCGGTCGGCAAGGCCGGCGCGATGCACCACTTCCATGCCAAAGACGTCAAGGTGGATCCGCAAAACGCCAATCGCACCGGGGTGCTGGACACCAAGACCTACACCCGTGAAATTGATCGCTCCTGGATCTTCCGCTCGATTGGATACGGTCACGGTGTCGAGGAATGGAAGGCGATCGTCTCAGAATTGCGCCTTATCGGTTACGACGGTGCTCTTTCGATCGAACATGAAGACAGTCTCATGTCACCCAAGGAAGGCCTCGAAAAGGGAATTGACGTTCTCCGCCAGGCCACCGTCTTCGAACCTGCCGGCGAAGCCTACTGGGCTTAATTGACCCGCTGACCAAACGGCTTTATCCGATTTTCAAATTCTTCTCAATTTAAAGGAGTAACCAAAACAATGGCCAACTTTCGACTGGCGGTGCACCAGATCACCTGGGGCGGCGATTTAGACCTGGCACTAAAGGAAATTAGTGAATTTGGTTATTCGGGAACCGAAATCTTCTCCGGCGTCGTGGACAGCTTTGCCGGGCGCCAAGATCAACTGCGGGCCAAATTCGACGACGCCGGGGTGCGTCTCACTGCCCTTTACGGCGGCGGCCATTTCTGGCGGAGCGGCACCGAGGAAGAGACGATCGCCTGGAATATGCAAATCGCGTCATTTCTGGCCTCCATGGGAGCTGACCGCTTCGTGCTGGGACCGGCCGCCCCGCATCTGGATGGCGGGACCACAGACCAGCAGTTTGCCACGATGGCGGCAGTCGCCAATGAGATTGGCCAGCGCTGCCTGGAGATAGGTGTAGTAGCCGGTATCCACCCGCACTGGAACACTCCGGTCCAGGAGGAATCGGAAATTCATCGCATATTTGACGCGGTCGACACCGACAAGGTCAAGATGGTGCTGGACCCGGCCCACATCGCCAAGGCCGGATCGGATCCGGTTGCAATATGTGAGCGCTACGCGCCGATCATCTCCTACGTCCACCTAAAGGACTATTCGCCCGAACTCGACACCCCCGAGGCCAATATCCGCGCGGAGGGACTGGCGCCAACCTTGGCCTTCTTCTCCGAACTGGGCGACGGGATTGTCGACACGCCCGGGTTTGTGGACGTATTGCGAACTAACAACTACGACGGCTGGCTCACAATTGAATTGGACCGCTCGCAGACCACCGCACGGCAGTCGCTGGCCGCCAATTCGAATTATCTGCGCGAGGTGATGGGATTCGACATCGGCGGCGTCAATCACTAGGGCCGGGCCGATGGCCGATTAGCTTGACAAAAAGCCCCCGGAGGCAAATCGCCAAATGATAAAAGTTGGAATCGTCGGGTGCGGTCGCATCATCGAAGACGGGCATGTGCCGGCGTTCGCGGCGCTAGCTGATCGCTACGAAGTCGTGGCGGTGGCCGACACCTCTGACCAACGCCGCAATATCGTCGCCGATAAGTTGGGCGTGAGCGGTGATAGGCGATTTAACACCTGGCAGGATTTACTTGGTTGCGACGATGTCGATCTGGTCGACATGGCCCTCCCACATTTCCTCCATCTACCGTCGTTGCTCGATGCCGTCGCGGCCGGCAAAGCCGTATTGATGGAAAAACCGATGGCCACGACATTGGCCGAGGCCGACGCGATGATGGCCGCGGTGGGCAAGAGCAGCCGGCCGGCCTGCATCATTCACAATTACCTCTACCAGCCCCACAACCTCCGCGGACTTGAACTGGTTCACAGCGGAGCGATCGGGGAACCGTACCTGTACCGCTGCGAGCACTTCTCCGGCGGTCACTACCACGGGGCCGCCGGCTACGATCCGGCCTGGCGCACCAAAGCCGCTCGTGGCGGTGGCGGCGCGGTCATCGACAACGCCTACCACCAGCTCTACCTGGCCGAGAACTACCTGGGATCGCCGGCTACATCGGTTTATGCCGGAATTGGCACCTACGTTCAACAAATCGACGTTGAAGACTTGGGTTTGATCCAATTGGCCCATGCCGACGGTTCACGCTCGATCATCAACCAGGGCTGGGTGGGTGCGGGCGCCCAGGCTGTCGACGAAATCCACGGTACCGAAGGCATCCTGCGCTTTCAGCGCGGATCCGAGCACCCGGCTGCCATTGTGCGCGGCGAATCGATCGAGCCGATTGCCATCACCGGCGAATTTAGGTGGGGATTTGAAGGTCTCTTCAAGGAACTAGCTGACGCTCTCGAATCCGGCAGCGAACCGCCGATTCCCTTCGCCGCCGGCTACCGCAACTTCCAAATCGTAATGGCGGCCTACGAGTCCGGTCGCAGTGGCCAGGCGGTCACCCTGGATTAGCCCGCCGCCGGGATCTCAAACGCAAAATAGGCGCCTGCCAATCTCGCAAACTTGGTAGCCGGCAATCGGGTTGGACATGCCGGCCAGGCCAACCGGTCGCAATCGGTTCAAACTACATTCTTGCGGCGAGTTGGCAACCGAAACCTTGTTCGCCCGGCGGTCCGGGGTTGGAAACAACCAATCGGTTTTCGATTGACAATCGGCCCCGCCAGATTCAGTCTCAGCGGGCCAACGATTCATGAATTGATTTGGCGATGGAAGGCCCTATGCCCGGCACGCTGGTCAGTTCTTCGACGCTGGCGACGCGAACGGCGGCCAGGCTGCCAAACCGTTTGATGAGTAATCGGCGGCGATTGGAGCCAATACCGGGCACCGAATCCAACCCGGATACCCGCCCGGAACGGCTGCGCAGCTTGGCGTGGTAGCTAACCGCAAAGCGATGGGCCTCGTCGCGGATCCGCTGAAGTAGATATAGACCGTCCGAAGTTTGATTCAGGCGCAGCGGATGGGGCGAATTGGTCGTAAATATTTCCTCTTCCCGCTTGGCCAAGGCGATCAAGGGAACGGCAATTGCACGATGGTCTTCCATGGCCGACAGGGCGGCGCTAAGCTGCCCACGCCCGCCATCAACGATGACCAAGTCGGGGATGTTGACGAAGCTGTCGCCGTTTTCGCCGTCAGTTTTGCTCTGGCGTTTGAAACGACGGCCGATCACCTCGCGCATCGATGCGAAATCGTCGTTGCCCCAGTCGCCTTTTATTCTGAAGCGCCGGTACTGCGACTTTGCCGGCTGGCCATCTACGAACACGACCATCGATGCAACCACGTTCGACCCCTGCAAATGCGATACGTCGAAACACTCGATTCGCCGCGGCAGCCGCCGCAAAGCCAAGGCCTCGCCAATTTGCTCAAGGGCATGATGCAAACGGCGCTTCGACCCGACCATTGCCCGACGTTCAATTCCCATTGCAGCGCTGGCGTTGGTCACTGCCATAGCCAGCAGGTCACGGCGCGGGCCGCGCTGCGGGAAACGCAATTCAACCCGCCTCCCGGCTCGCTGGCTCAGCCATGACGCCACCAATGGTGCCGCCGAAAAGGAGGCCGGAATCAAGACCAAGCTGGGTAAATCGGTCGCCCGGGAATAGTACTCGCGCAGGAATTCACTGGCGATTTCGCCCGGATCGTCGGCGCCGGGCAATTTGAGGGCGTATTCACTGTTTCCGACTATGCGGCCGGATCGGACATTGAGCACGTAGCCAATCGCCAATCGCCCCTCTTGGGCGATCCCAATGGCATCGATGTCGCCGGCCCGGTCATCGACCGCTTGCTGGCCGGCCATTACCCGTTCGACGGCCCGGAGGCGGTCGCGCGCCAACGCCGCCGCTTCGTAGCGCAAATCTCCAGCTGCCGCCTCCATCTCAATTTGCAGATCGGCCACGATGGGAGCATGGCGACCACGCAGAAATCCGATCGTCGAATCAATTACGCCATCGTACTCGGCGTTGGTAACCGCCCGTATGCAAGGGCCATTGCACAGATCGATGTGGTATTTGAGACAAGGACGATCCCACTCGCGCGCCAGGTCTAACGCACAAGTCCGAAATGGAAAGAGCTTATTGAGCAGTTTTAGGGTTCGCCGCAGGGATTTGGCATTGGCGTAGGGACCGAAGTATTGAGCGCCGTCTTCTAGCACCCGGCGGGTGGTTGTAACGCGCGGAAACGCTTCGCTGCTCACAACTTTTATGTAAAGGAACGACTTGTCATCGCGCAGCGCGATATTAAATCGCGGACGATGCTGTTTGATCAGATTGTTCTCCAGCAACAGAGCCTCGGCTTCGGTCCTTCCGACCACCACCTCGATATCGGCAATCCGCTCGACCAGGGCCTGATTTTTTTGCGTCATTCCGCGTTGCGACCCAAAGTAGGAGCGCACCCGCGAGCGGAGTGACGTTGCCTTGCCGACGTAGATCACAACTCCCTGACAATCCTTGAAAAGGTAGACACCGGGGTCATTCGGGAGGGCCGAAATTCGATCCGGGTCAAGCGTCGGCGGCTCGGAGGAATCGATATTGGTATTAGTCATTTGCATATCGTATGCCACGTTGCACCCAGGCACCGACATGCGCCCCTTGCCCGTGCCGGATACTTATATATAGCCCTTTTGACATCATTTAACCTCCGCACTTTTACCATCATTCCACTCGCCTTGGGTAGTAAGCCCTGAACCCGACTAAGCGGTTGATCGGTCTAGCGCTCTTGCACAAGCCAATTTGGCTGGCGGCGGTTACCGGATTGGTGTTGGCGCTGGCCGCCGAGAGCTTGGCCCCGCTTGCCATTGCCGAGGCCATCGATGCGGGAATCGCCGGGCGCGATACATCCACGCTGACGCTGTTTGCATTGATCGCCGGATCCCTTTGGGTGGCCCGCGGAATCTTCAACGCGATCTTTGGATTCTTCAATTTTCACGGCGCCCAACTGGTTGCCCGCGATGTTCGCAACCGGTACTTTGCAGCCCTTAACAGGATGTCGTTTGAGTACTTTGACCGTAACAATTCCGGCGACCTGATAACCCGCGGAATATCCGACGTGCAATCGGCCTCGCAGGGCGCATCGATGAGCTTGTTGTTGTTGACCGATGCGGTCGGAAAATACCTGTTCTTTGCCGTCCTGATGCTCATTGTGAATTTCAAACTGGCCTTGGCGACCTTGGCAATGCTGCCGGTGATGGTTGTTTGGACTCTCTATTTCGGCCGACTCTTTCGTTACCAGTGGGCACTGGTTATGCGGCAGCGATCGGTGCTCACCGATGTCCTGACCGAGTCGCTCAACGGTGTCCGCGTGGTCAAAGCTTTTTCCCAAGAATGGCGCGAAATCAATCGCTTCCAAAACGAAGCCGAAAACCTGGTTGCCAAGATATTGCGGACGATCGGCTACTTTTCGATCTTTTTACCGGCGTTGTTTTTCATGTCCTCAATCGGCACGGTGGTGCTGATCTGGTACGGCTTTTCGCTGGTCGGGTCGGGTGAGGCCACCGTCGGCGACGTGATTTCGTTCAACATCTATCTGGGTGCATTGATCCAACCGACCCGGATGTTGGGAGCGTTTGTACAACGCCTCACCAACGGCATGGTCGCCGCCGGTCGGATCTTCGCGATCATGGACCAGGCGCCCGAGGAAGTAATCGCCACGCCGCCTCCCATGCACCCGCCGGCCGGACTGGACATTGCCTTCGAAAACGTGTCGTTTAGGTACTCGAGGGCGACCGAATGGGTATTGCGAGACATCTCATTTCGGGTCGAAGCCGGAGCCACAGTCGGCATCATTGGGCCGACCGGATCGGGCAAAACCACTTTGCTGTTGCTGTTGCAGCGCCATTACCGGCCCGATCGCGGACGGATCACTGTCGGCGGCCGCGATATCGCCGACTTCGATGCCGATGAACTGCGCTGGCACCTCGCGGCGGTTCCGCAAGATCCCTATCTGTTTACAAATTCGGTTTCCAAGAACATTTCGTTTGCCCGACCCGGCCTGCCTACTGACGCCATCGCCGAAGCCGCGGCCGACGCACAGGCGGCCCGCTTTATCGACATCCTGCCCGACACCTACGATACGGTGGTGGGCGAACGCGGCGTAGGTCTCTCCGGGGGGCAGCGCCAGCGGGTCACAATCGCTCGCGCATTGGCCATGGACGCACCGATCCTAACCCTGGATGATTCGACCTCATCGGTGGATACCGAGACCGAGCGGCTCATTCAGTTGAGCATTGCTAATCGCTTGGCTGAGCGAACCTCGGTTATCGTCTCACAGCGCGTATCGGCCGTACAACGGGCCGATGAAATATTGGTGCTCGAGGACGGTTCAATCAGTCAGCGCGGGACTCACGAGGAACTCGTGGAGTCGGGTGGTCTCTACGCCGAGATCTACCATCTCCAATCGATGCAAGCCAGCGGTGCGCGAACATGATCCACTACCGCCACGACATTGAGAACGCCCGAGCGCCTTTCAATGCGGCGCTCTTCAAGCGTATGTTCACCTACACCGTCGCCAGCCCGCGGCGGGCAATCTGGGCGGCCCTGCTCTCATTGGTGATCACCGTTGCCTCGATGATCCAGCCGGTTGTGGTGGGTCTGGCCATCGACCGCGGAATTGAAACCGGCGATGTCGTGCTGCTGGGGCAAATGTCGCTGGTTTATCTGGGCCTGTCGATCGCCGCTTCAACCTCGGCCGGGCTGATGGTTTGGATAACCGGCAATATCGGCCAGGCCATGATGCTCAGCATCCGGATGGAACTTTTCCGCAAGATCCAACGGCTTTCGCTGGCGTTTTTTGATCGGACGAATTCCGGTTCAATCCTCTCGCGATTTCTCGGTGATGTCTACACCCTCAACGAGGTGATGACCGAGGGTCTGGTATGGACGGTGGTGGATCTGGTGATGATCGCCGGCATTTTCATCATCATGCTCACCCTCTCCTGGCAACTGGCGCTGGTATCGTTCGCGGTGATGCCGCTACTGGCAATCTTCGGAGCCGTTTTTCGAATCCACGCCGCGCGAGCTTATCGCTGGGTGCGCTCGCTGCTTTCGGAAACCAACGCCAATCTTTCAGAGAGCATACTGGGAATCCGAACGACCAAGACGTTTGCGCGCGAGCGTGAAAATGAACGCCTCTTTGGCCACGTTACCCAGCGCACCCTAAACGCCCAGCGACGGGCGCGCCTGATTGGCGTTTCCATCATCCCGGTCACCGACCTATTGGCGGCGGTGGCAATCGCCGCGGTGATCATCTACGGTGGAAATCTGGTACTTGGCGAAGACGCCCTGCAGTTGGGTGTGGTGGTCACCTTTCTGCTTTATGTGCAGCGGCTGTTCGGGCCGATCCAGGAAATTGGGGTGCGCTACGATCTGCTGCAGGCCGCAATGGCCTCGGCTGAACGAATATTCGGGATCATTGAAACTCCGGAATTGGTTCAGGATGAACCTGATGCGCCGGCGATGCCGCCAATATCCGGCCGGATCGAATTTGATTCCGTCGATTTTGAATACCTGCCCGGTCAGCCGGTCTTACACGGGATTTCGTTTGCGATTGAGCCGGGCCAAACGTTCGCCCTGGTGGGGGCCACCGGTGGCGGCAAGACCACAATCGCCAATCTGTTGTTTCGCTTCTACGATGTGACCGGAGGGGCGATTCGGATCGATGGCCGAGATATCCGCTCGGTGCGCCAACACACCCTGCGTCCACAGATGGGATTGGTTCTCCAGGACCCCTTCCTATTTCGGGGCACGCTGCACGACAACATCTCCTTTGGTCGGCCCGATGCCCGGCGCGAAGAGGTCACGGCCGCGGCCTGGATGGCCAATTTGCACGAATCGATCGCGGCGATGGAATTTGGCTACGACACCTACGTGGCCGAGCGCGGTCAACAGCTCTCAGTAGGGCAGCGTCAACTGCTCTCGTTTGCCCGGGCCCTGCTCGTCGACCCGCGCATCCTGGTGCTCGACGAGGCCACCTCGTCGGTCGACACCAAGACGGAGGCGCTGGTTCAGGAGGCCCTTGACAAATTGGTCGAGAACCGAACCTCAATCGTTATTGCCCACCGCCTGTCAACGATTCAGAACGCCGATCAGATCCTAGTAATTGACGCCGGGCGAATCATCGAGCGCGGCACTCATGACGAGTTGCTAGCCCTGGGCGGGCACTATTCCACGATGTACGAAATCGGGTTCGAACTCTCCGACACCGACATGACCGAGGCATTGGCCCGCACCAGCTAAAACGGCACCGGCCTGGCCTGGCCAGGTCACCCTTTTAGGTCGGCCCAGAGAACGTGCTGGTCGGACGGTACGTCACTGACCTGGCCGGCCGGTTCAACGGTCACCACCAAATCGTCGTAGTGTTCGATCGGCTCTTTGGTACGCAGCGATACCACCGCCCGGCCGGAACGCGACGCCGCACAGGAACCGGAGTAGGAGTGTTCGCTCAGGCCGCGACCCTTCATCCAAACGGCGTAGGAATCACCGTGGCCGCCCACCCCTTTGATTCCGGATACCACCAACATCGCCTGTCGCGGATCGGCTGACCGCAACAGGCAGCCACGCACCCCGGCCGCTGTTCCCTGACCCTCCAATATCATGCCCGAGCTCGCATCGGCGACTAGGTTCCGGCATTCCTGTTCGAGCAGTTCCCAAGAACTTTGGGCATGGTCAACCTGGGTTTCCAACGAATCAATTTCGGAATTGAACATGCTTGATGTGACAAACACCGAAATTAGCACCGAGGCAGTTACCGCCGAGGTAGTGGCCATCGCTGGGAACCAGCGCAAACTAGCCAACCGGCTCCACCAGGCTTCGACTTGGCAGCCACAGATTGATAGGACGCGCTGTCGCACCGCCGGATCGGGTTTCGAAGCCGGCAACGCGAAGCTCAACATCGAAGCGGTCGACTCCAATTCGGCCAGCTCGCGACTCAATTCCGGTCTTTGCTCAAGAATCCGTTCCAGTTCGTTGGCGTCGTCGGGGTCGATACAGCCCAGCGCCCGCGCCGCCAGCAATTCCTCTACGCGTTCAGCGTCCGACGCCGTCATCGCAACTCCACCTGACCGCCCGGCGACAATTCAGCCAATAGCTGGCGAAGCCGCAGCATTCCGGCCCGGGTTCGTGACTTTACGGTCCCCAACGGGATATTCAATATCGCGGCAATCTGGGACTGGGACTGGCCCTGGAAATACGCCAGTTCGATCACGTTTGCTTGGTCATCGGGCAACTGCACACAGGCAGTGCGCACGCGCTCGCGAATCTGGGCGCTAATTAAGACTTCCGCCGGATCAGGTTCTGAATTATCAATCTGGGAAGCGAGGCGGTCCCATTCACCGGGAATGGTGCGGGGCCGCGAACGAATGCGGCGCAACTCGTCAAATGTCAGGTTGCGTCCGATCCGCAATACCCAGGAGTCAAGGCGACCGCGCTGCGGATCATAGGTGGATATCCGGCGCCAAACCCTGACAAAAGTGTCCTGGACTATTTCATCGGCCACTTCCGGCCCGACCCTTTGGCGAGCCAGGGCGTGCACCAAACCGGACAGGCGGTCGTACAGTTCGGCCAGCGCTGCTCCATCGCGGGCGAGGATGCGAGCGGCCATCTCAACATCGAGGGCCACGGGGTCAACCACGATATTTTCAGCGGGGGCCGATTTCACCGCGCCGCGAACCGTTGCCTCTGACAGCATTCCCTGCTCAAGCATGGAGGAAGGTCCTAGCCAGTTCTATCGACAGAAACTCTGTACGGTCCATACCCATGTATACGCAATCGCGGCCCGTCCGGTTCATCTTTGGCGGGGGCAATCTACAAAACAGGACGCCCCACTGCCGCCGGTATGTTCTCCTACAGTCCCCGGAATACCAGGTGGGTGCCCGCGGCCGACAAAGACGACTGCAAAAAGCCGTCCCCGCCACCAGCTAAGCTCCCTTTTAAGAGCTGTTGGAACCAGCAAGGAGCAACAGATTGCCGTGCGGCGTCGAACGTCCTGTTGTCCCGATTATCCCAAGTTCGCCGATTTGATTTGGCGTTCAGGTCGCTTGGTCGGCGACGGTAAGGCCCAGTTCGCTGAGTTGTTCACTGGTTATTGGACCTGGCGCACCTTGGGCCAAATCCAGACCCTCCTGGGTCTTGGGAAATGCCACTACATCGCGGATCGAAGTTTTTGTGGCCAGGAGCATTATCAGGCGGTCGATACCGGTCGCGATCCCGCCGTGCGGCGGTGCGCCGAAATCGAACGCCCGGAGCATCGGCCCAAAATTTGCATCGATCTCTCTGGCGCTGTAGCCGAGCAGCGTAAAAACCTTCCGCTGCAGGTCGGCGTCATGTATCCGGATGGACCCCCCGCCCAATTCCCAGCCGTTGCACACCAAGTCATATTGGAGCGACGGCGCGGACGCGGGGTCTGAATCGAGCAGGCCCTCGCTGCCCGCTGGCATTCCGCAAAACGGGTTGTGGGAGAACGTGAAGCCGTCCCCGACTGGTTCAAGCAGCGGAAACCCGGTGACCCAACAGAAGGCCAACTGGGAATCGTCTATCAGCCCCAAGCGGGAGCCAAACTCGGAACGCAACAGCGCAAGAGCCGGTCCCGTCACGCTATCGCGGTCGGCCACGATGGCCGCTAAGTCGCCTTCTTCGAGGCCGAGCCGTTCAACAATGGCCGTCAGATCGCCCGTGGCGAGCGTTCGCGTCAGTGGGCCCCAGAGACCTCCGCTACGGTGGGCCAACCAGACAACCCCCAATGCCCCTCGGCTACGCGCCATTTCCACCAATCCATCCAGCTGCCGGCGAGTGTAGGCGGCCGCGCCAGGGACCCTGATTGCCCGCACCCGGCCGCCGCCGGCCGCCGCGGACGTGAAAGCCTTAAAGCCGCAGTCGGCGGTCAGGTCGGTCAGGTCGCAAATTTCGAGCCCAAAGCGCAGATCCGGGGCATCGGACCCGAAACGCTCCAAGGCGTCATCGTAGTCAACGCGCGGGAATTTTTCGTCCGGTAGCCGCCCGGGCGCGAAATGGCCGGCGATCGCCCGGTAGAGATCTTCAATCAAGCCCATCACGTCGTCGGCGTCAACGAACGCCATTTCAATATCCAATTGGGTAAATTCCAGGCTGCGGTCGGCCCTTGGATCCTCGTCGCGAAAGCACTTGGCGATTTGGAAGTAGCGATCCATGCCGGCAATCATGAGGACCTGTTTCATCTGCTGCGGCGATTGCGGCAGGGCGTAGAACTCCCCTGGATTCAATCGCGCCGGCACCACAAAATCACGGGCGCCCTCCGGCGTGGATTTGATCAGGAGCGGTGTTTCAATCTCCAAAAAATCGCGCTCGCACAGGAAGTCGCGCATGAACTTGACAACCCGATGACGCAGGATTAATACCTCGCGCTGTTCAACCCGCCGAAGATCCAAATAGCGATAACGCATACGCAGGTCCGGCGCCGATGCCGTGCCCTGGTCAATCGGGAACGGCGGAGTTTCCGATTCGTTCACGATCTCAATTGCCGCCGCCCGCAACTCGATTTCGCCAGTTGGCAAATTGGAGTTTTCGGTTCCCGCTGGACGCAAAGCAACCATCCCCCGCACCAGCACCACCCACTCAGAGCGCAGGCGTCCGGCTTGACCATGGATTGAATCGCCGACGATGGGATCAAAAACGACCTGGGTGATGCCGTAACGATCGCGCAGATCGATAAATACCAATCCGCCATGGTCGCGGCGTCGGTGGACCCATCCACCCAAGGTAACCGTTCGACCGGCATCGGCGGCACGCAGGGCGCCACCTACGGTGTCCCTTTTTAGCATCGTGATCTAGGTGCCGTTTCCTGCGCCAGAGCTAGCAAATTGCGACGTGAGGGCGGCCCAGCGGCAATCCCGGCGCCCGCGCTCGAACCGCCGCGTGGGCGGTCCTACAATCGAACTCATGAGTATCGCGCAGGCATAGTTCATCGGTAGAATGCGACCTTCCCAAGGTTGAGAGGCGGGTTCGATTCCCGCTGCCTGCTCCAACCTCGGCCCGGTTAGCCCGAAAGCTCATCTATCGGCGGCAGGACGAATCGACGCAGCGAGTCGGGGCCCAACACGGCCATCGTCCCGGCCGCTTCGTCAACCCAAATACCGCGAATGTCGGCAAAGAAGTCGTCAGCCCCGGTGTAGAGGAATTGGCGCAGGAATTGGCCTTCACGCCCGGCTCGCTTGTCCAGCTCCACTATCCGCTGAAAGGCAGCATCGACGACGTATAGGCTGTCGAGCCGCTGGTCGGTATAGATGTGCGTCGCATCGGTGAGCGGTTTATCTAGCCCGGTCGGCTCAAAGGCAACCTGCTGGCCCACGCGGTAGCGGCGGATTGAGTTATTCGAAATGAGCAGGTACACGTCGCCGTCGATTGTCATGTCGATGGCGTTGCTAATGTCGTCTTCTTGTTCAAGGAATTGGGTGGCCTCAAGTTCGTAGCCCAGGGCGGTGGGCGTATAGCGATAGATTTGGCCGTTTTCCGGGGCGAGCCGGTAGAGATTGTTTTGAAAATTGTCGGCATCACCAATTCGTCCCCAGGCGGGCGGATCTGACAACACCAAATTGGACGGGTTGGCCTCCGGCTCAACGCTCAGCAACACTCCGCGATCTGAGATCACCAGCAACCCCAACGGTCGCGCCACCAAGGCGGTGAGTCGGCCGGGGCTGATTAATGAATCGACAAGTTGCGTTACCAGTGGTTCGCCGGGTTCGGCTATTTCGATCAGCTGGTTTCCGGCGGCATTGAGGACGTAATAAACACCGGCAAAGAAGTCGAGCTGGCCGCCGGCCACGCTGCCGATGTCGGAACCGAGTTCGGCCAGTATTTCGCTGGTCGCTAGTCGGTAGACGCGATTGCGGCGGTCCTGCTCGGCTTTAATCGACGCCATCAACGTGTCGACATCGGCTTCCGCGGCGCCCGATTCCAATGCCTGGCGAGCTTGGTTTTCAGCCTCCAATAGCAACACCAAGGCCTGCCCATCATCGCTCTGGCCCTGGGCGTTGAGCAAGATCTCCTGGGCCCGCGTGTACGACCGTCCAGCCGCCGCTCCGTCGACTGCCAGCGTTGCCGTCGGAGTTAACGGAGTAAACGGACTCTCTGCCGACGGAGCGGCGGCGGGTTCGCGCAGCCCGGTGAGGGCGATAACGACCAGCAAAAGTACCGCGCCCAGGCCAAAGATCATTGCCCCCAGCCCCAATCGAGTGCGACCACGACGGCGCCCGCGAATCAGCCGGTCCGGCCCCAGCGAGGGGCTAGCGATAGGATCGAACGATTCCCGACCCGGACCGCCCGCCGCGGTATCGCCCAGGTCGCCCGCCAGCTGCCGTTCACCGGCCGCCGACACGTATGATTCGCCTATCGGAATGGGGTCCGGCTCGCCAAGTAGCGTCCGTCGGGCGAGAGCGGCAACCGATCGCACCGGTCCCATCGCAGTTGGGGCGGCGGCGGCACCGCCGGTTTGCGCAAAATTTTTGGTGCGCCGGACCGGCAAGATCCGTTGTGCACGAGCATCTTGGGCCGCGGTCCGATCCTCGTCGGACAACAGGGTCTCGATGGGATCTTGGTCGTCAATGATGGCGGCCGGATTCTCAACAATCGGTGGTCGCGACCAAGTTGGAACGGATATCCGATTCGGCGGGGGAGGAGTCGCTAGTAATGGCGAACTCATCGGATTGTGCAAGACCAACACATCGCAATCCAGTATCCCGCGACGCGCCAGGAGCAGTACCAACTGCTGAACGGCGGTGTTCAAATTACGCCGGCGCAGGGCTCCGGCCAATTCGGCCTTGGACAAAGCCGAGATTGCGCGCGAGTTCAAAAGCGCCACCATATCGGTCGACTCGAGCGTGGTCGAATAATGCTCAACTGCGCGGTCGACGCGTCCAACACCGCCGGCCGCCGGGCCTGGCAACCGGTCTGGCAGCATGGTGACGCGTTCATTGCGGACGAAGCAGGTGAGGGCCGGCTGCAAATGGAAGACGTGGAGAACGTTATCGGTGACCACCGCCGCCGAGAATCCGATTGGGCTATCGCTTGACGAATCCCTCTGTCCGGCGGCGGCGGCGATCGCAGCCCGCACCGAGATCGCCATGTTGGCTTCGACCGAATCGGCCTGTTGGCGGTAGTAATTTAGGACCAGCGCATTGCCAAAAGCCCGCCGCATCGCTTGGCTGGCCCCCTCGATGAGCATGTGCAGGGCGCCCAATCGCCGGCGGCGCAGCGGGGCGGCAATGCTGACCATGTTGGGACTTACCGAATTGGGGATCCCGCCACGCAAGGATGCTTGTAGCGACTCCACGGCTAGCCTTCCGCTCGAATTCGACCCGGTTCAGCTGGCTCCCGGGGAGTTACGACGCTGTTACTGTTCAAATTTCATCTGATTGCAAGCCGACACTGTCAATATAAAGTCTGGACCGGGTGGAATCAGTTGGCGGGCGGCGGCAACTGGTCAATTTCGCAATCAGTCGCCTGTTATTTTCGTCAATGACAATATGAGACGCGGGGAAATATCTTTCCTCGCCGATCCAATTGCCCAATTAGGACCTCTAAAGGAGAAAAACATAAGCAAGGGAACTAAGGAACTGCGCGTTAATGATGGCATTGGCCAAGTCGAAGTTCTGCTGATCGACGATCAGAACGAAAAACTGGGAATCGTACCAACCTCGCAGGCGTTGGAGTTGGCCCAACAGCGGGGTTTGGATCTGGTTGAGGTCGCCCCCAATGCCTCGCCGCCGGTGGCCAAGCTACTCGACTACGGCAAGTACCGTTACCGCCAAGAGCGCAAGGACCGCACCAACCGCAAGAACCAGCGCTCCGGCGAAGTCAAGGAAGTCCGCTTTCGACCGGTAACTTCCGACCAGGACATAGATACCAAGCTCCGGCGAATGTCGAAATTTCTAGCAGAGGGTTCAAAGGTAAAGGCAACCGTCCGTATGCGCGGCCGGGAACGGGTTTATCCCGAATTGGCTGCCGAATTGCTCGATAAAGTGGTCACCAGACTCAGCGCAATCGGCCACGTCGAGAACCCGATCGCATCGGAAAGCAACGGCTCGTTCGCGGTGATATTGGTGCCCGGGGCGGTGCGCGGCTACCAACCGCCGGGGGCCTAGTCAGCAGCGGTCATGCCATGAAAGCGCGGGTGGTCTGGTACCGCGAAGAGCGATCGATGCCCGCCGGAGGGCGGCGCCAAGTGCGCGTGGCCTGGATCGTTGCCGACGACCCAGACAGTATGCCGGGAGCCCCCAGGCACCTGGCCTACCTGGGAGCTGACCCCACGATCTCGGCCCAATTGCGTGAAGAGTTTTCGCATCTCTATCCGGAGATCGAAGTCGACTGGGACGCCCTGACCCAAGCGGCCCAGGCCGTCCAGACTGAAGTTGCCAAGTTATCCCTCGACGAATTGGGGTTTAAGGTCCGGGCAATCCTTGGCGAACACGGGATTCTGCTCGATGAACTCGATTTCCGCCTCGGTAAAGGCTGGCGCAGGCCGCTGCGCCAGATTGAATTGTTTAGCCGCGATCCCGGCGTCGTCGGCCGTTTCGAGCGAACTTCGGGTTCAATGTTTGCTTACCTGAGCGAAAAACACCCCGAAAGCGCCTACGCCCTGCTCAAGGTTCGGGCGCTCATTTCCGGCGGCGAAGACGAGCTTGCCAAGATGGAGGCGGCCGAACCAGATTTTGGGCCCGGGACGCGTTTTTCGCAGTTTCGTGGCTATTGCCGAAAAGTCCTGGCCACCGAAATCGAACCCCCGCAAACTTAATTCCCCACCCTCGCTCCGGCCGGGTGCCCCATGCGCGACGCCGACCCCAAATAGAATCTCACAGCAAAAGAGTAGAAGGGACCAGCATGGCCTCTGCGGCCGAAACTGTCCGCCGAGTTATCGCCAGCGTTGAGAAGGTGATTCTGGGCAAGAGCGCCGAAGTCGAGCTAGTTCTGGTGGCCCTGGTTAG
This sequence comes from Chloroflexota bacterium, assembly GCA_965249595.1. GTDB lineage: Bacteria > Chloroflexota > UBA11872 > UBA11872 > VXNJ01 > VXNJ01. Next base: position 170,135 of record OZ252242.1, read on the forward strand.
CCAAGGCCATGTCCTCATTGAGGATGTGCCCGGAGTTGGCAAGACAACGCTGGCCAAGGCCTTCGCGCAATCGATCGGCTCGACTTTTGCAAGGGTCCAATTTACGCCGGACATGCTCCCATCGGATATTTCCGGGGTTTCAATCTTCAACCAAAAGACGCTTGAGTTTGAATTTCGGCCGGGTCCAATCCATGCCCAGATCGTCTTGGCCGACGAGGTCAACCGGGCAACTCCCAAAACGCAATCGGCGCTGCTGGAAGCGATGGACGAACGCCAGGTCACGGTTGATGGCACCTCCCATGCCCTGCCCGATCCTTTCTTGGTCATGGCGACCGAGAACCCGATCGAATACGAGGGCACCTTCCCACTTCCCGAATCGCAGCTCGATCGATTCTTCATGCGCATCACCCTCGGCTACGCCAGCCGCGACGCCGAGTTGGAAATCATCGCATCGCAATTGCATAGTCACCCGATCGACGACGTCGAACAGGTGATTACGGCGCAGGAACTGACCGACGCGCAATTGGCAATACGGGATGTTTATGTTGATCAGCGGGTGCGCGAGTACCTGGTGGACGTCGTACGCCTGACCCGGGAGCATCCCGATCTCTATCTGGGCGGGAGCACCCGTGCTTCGCTGGCGCTGTTCCGCGGCTCCCAAGCGCTAGCCGAATTTCGCGGCCGCGACTACGTAATTCCCGATGACATCAAATATTTGGCCGAACCGGTGCTGGCGCACCGCCTAATCGTCTCCCCGGCGGCTCGGATCCGCAATCTCGACACCCGCGCTACGGTGGCCGAGATACTCGATTCGGTTCCCGTGCCGGGAGCCGCGGCAGCCTGATTGCTGGCCGCGCCAAATTTTCCGGTTGGATGAAAGGGTGTCAGACGGAAGCAATCCGTCAACGATGGCGCCTGGATGCGACCGGCCTCCACGTCTGCGCGAATCGGCAAAATATCCTGATATGACTGCCTGCTTGAGACAATGAACGGGCACCGCCCATTAATCCGTCTGGGCGGGTGATGGACGACACCCCGGGAGTTCTCGTCCAGTGCCTCCCCGACTGGGGTTGGTGCGGTGTGGCGGCCACAGGCAAAGGCGTGGTGGCGGTTAGGGTCGCCGGGTCCGATCGGGCAACGACGGTCGGCGAATTGATCGACGCGTTGGGTGGACGGGCGGGATCGGACCGCCTGGCCGAGCGCGGTTTCCAGGGATTGCGACCCGGTCTAAATGGAGACGATCTCCCAGTTGTCGAGATTGACCTTGCCGGGACCGAATTTCAAATTCGGGTCTGGAGGGGCCTGTCGGGCATCGACCGCGGAACCACGCTCACCTATGGTCAATTTGCAGAGTCCATCGGGGTCGGATCCCACAGCGCCCGCGCCGTGGGCCGGGCCCTCGGCGCCAACCCGGTGCCGATACTATTGCCCTGTCATCGCGTGGTGCCCGCCAGCGGCGGCACCGGCGGTTACCGTTTCGGCACCGCTTACAAAGCTATGCTCCTGGCCAAAGAGCGGCATTAAGGCTCACGTTTAGGGCCGGTGCGGAGTGGGTGATCGCCCCGACTGAGACGAAGTCAACACCGCTGGCCGCCACTGCGGCCACGCTTTCAAGATCGACGCCGCCCGATGCCTCTAGCTGGGCTCGACCGGCCACATGCCGGGCAATTTCAGCCATTTGCGCCGGATCCATGTTGTCGAGCAATATCTGCCCCACGCCACAGCTCAAGCACTCGTCTACCTGGGCCGCCGTGTCGCATTCAACTTCAATCTCCGCTGGTGGCCAACCGGCGCGCTCCAGCGCGTTGACGGCTGCGGTAATCGAAGTTGCGGCGGCGATGTGGTTGTCTTTGACCAGGACTGCGTCATAGAGGCCGATCCGGTGGTTGTGCCCACCGCCGCAGCGAACGGCGTATTTGTCGAGTAGGCGTGTTCCCAGGCCTGTCTTGCGCGTATCGAGAATGCGGGCCCGGCCGGCCGCCGCATCAACGTATTTGGCGGTCGCGCTGGCTATCCCGCAGAGTCGGCCGAGCAAATTGAGGGCCACCCGTTCGGCGGTCAGTATTGAGCGGGCCGAACCCTTGACCGTCAATATCGTCGTGCCGCGCTTTACGGGGCTGCCGTCGGCGATCGGGGTCGCCACGTTCAATTGCGGATCAAGTGCCAAAAACACCGCCGCCGCCAACGGAGCGCCAGCTAGGACTCCAACGGCGTTGGCGGTGACGGTGAAGGCCCCCTGGACCATCGGCCCGATCGTCGCGGCAGTGGTGACATCACCGCTGCCGATGTCTTCGGCCAGGACCGAATTGATAAACGCCAGGGTCGGCTCGGGCTCCAACCCGCATCCGGCAATCGCCGCGGCGGCGCTGTTCACTGCTCGCTCGCTTCAAACCTGTAGGAGTTGGCAACCGCCTGGCGGGGATCGTTCTCGGGATGGTCAATGCGATAGTGGGTGCCACGACTCTCGGTTCGATCCAAGGCCGCCCGCGCCACCATCATTCCCACCAGGGCCATATTTGAATCCTCGTGGGCGGCCCGGCCTGTCCTGGTCGGGGCCGCGGCCATCGCCGCCAACCGCCCCAGGGCGTTGTCCAATTGCTCACCGCCGCGAAAAATTCCGACGTCGTCCCACATCAATTGCTGCAATTGGCAGCGATCAAACTCAGCTCCGACCGGCCCACACTCCACGATCGTGGCATCGGGAAATTGCGAACCCTGCCATTCGGCGTCGGTGGTGATTTGTTCGGCCGCGCGACGAGCAAAGACAACCGCTTCCAACAGCGAATTTGAAGCTAAGCGATTGGCTCCGTGGGCGCCGGTCGAAGCGGTCTCGCCAGCAGCATAAAGTCCCGGCAGGCTGGTGCGGCCAAAGTCGTCGGTGCGGATCCCGCCGATTAGGTAATGGGCGGCCGGGGCAACCGGGATCGGTTCCCTGTCAAGGTCTATTCCAAAGTCAAGCAGTGTCGACCAAAGCGACGGAAATTGCTCCGACGGGCGCGATCCGTCTATCCCCGTGGCGTCAAGCAATGCCGCGCCCGGCCCGTCTAACTCAATCTGGCGGGCGATCGCCCGGGCCACCACGTCGCGCGGAGCCAATTCACCGCGTTGATCGGTCTTGTACAGAAAACGATTGCCGGAGCGGTCAATAATTTGCGCGCCACGCCCGCGCAGGGCTTCTGAGAGCAGGTAGGCAGGACGCTCAGGCAGCGCCAACGCGGTCGGGTGGAATTGCATAAATTCCAAATTGGTTACGATCGCCCCGGCCCGCAATGCCGCGGCGACGCCGTCGCCGGTCGCGATCGCCGGATTGGAAGTGCGCGACCACAGCTGTCCGGCTCCGCCGGTCGCAAGGATGGTTACCGGGGCTTGGACAGTGAGCATGCGACCGCTGGTGGTGACCAACGCTCGGGCGCCGCGACACCGCCCGTCATTTGCGAACAGGTCAATCATCTGAGCGTTCTCAACGATCTGGGCCCCGCTGGCTCGGGCCGCCGTTGAAAGCGCGGTCTGAATCGCCAACCCCGTCGCGGCACCCGCCGAATGCAGCACCCGAGGAACCGAGTGGGCCGCCTCAAGCGCCAGTTCCAATTCCTCGCCGGCGGTGTCAAAGGTCACGCCATGGGCAACCAGGTCAGCAATTGCTTCACGGGCGCTTTCCACCAGCGCCCGCACAGCTGATCGATTGGAAATATCGGCCCCCACCCGAATAGTGTCCTGGAAGTGCTGATCGGGCGAGTCGCCGGCCCCGACCGCCGCCGCTATCCCACCCTGTGCGTGGTACGTGTTGGATTCGTCAATCGTTGCCTTGGTGATAATCGAAACGCGCATGTGTGGCGCGGCCGCCAGGGCAGCTGCCAAGCCGGCTAAGCCGGTGCCAACGATGAGCAGATCGCAATCGACTGCGTCGGTGGCGGCAGTTTGGCCGAGAGTTTCGTTTTCCATCAAGCGCAATTGCCCACGGGCATCCTCACAAATAGCACGGGCTGGCAGGAGCGATCCGGCCGGACACCGGGGTAGTTAATTTTGAATTCAGCAGACTTCCAACAATTCGCAATGCGAATAGCCGACAACGTCGCCCAGGTGGTGGTCGGAAAGCGCGCCGAGACAGATCGAGTTTTGGTCGCCCTGCTCTGTCGGGGCCACGTACTGCTCGAAGATGTTCCGGGTACCGGCAAGACCATGTTCGCGCGGGCGCTGGCGGTTTCGCTGGGCGGCGACTTCCGTCGCATCCAGTTCACCCCCGACCTGCTACCTAACGACATCACCGGGGTAGCGATATTTGACTCGGCCAATTTGAGCTTTAACTATCGTCCCGGGCCGGTCTTTTGCAACATCCTGCTCGCCGATGAAATCAATCGTGCCACACCGCGCACCCAGGCCGCGATGCTCGAGTGCATGGGCGAACGTCAGATATCGGTTGAAGGGCTCACCCGCCCATTGCCCGATCCGTTCATGGTCTTGGCAACCCAGAACCCGGTCGAGTTGGAGGGAACCTTCCCGCTCCCCGAGGCTCAACTGGACCGATTCTTCATGCGAACCGCGTTGGGCTATCCAACCAGCGGGGAAGAGCGTTCGATCCTCTACAGCCAACGGGCCGGCCATCCAATTGATTCGCTTGGCCAAGTAGCAAATATCGAAGAGCTAGGTGCGCTCCAGGATCAAGTAGGTCAAGTGCACGTGGACGAATCGGTCGCCGACTACATCATTGCCCTGGTGACCCGCTTGCGCGCCCACCCGGCAGTGGCGATCGGGGCCTCGACACGGGCTGCCCTGGCGCTTTTTCAAGCCGGACAGGCCATGTCCGCGATCAACGGTGAATCGTTTGTCAGTCCGGATACGGTCAAGGCAATTGCGCCCTACGTGCTAACGCACCGAATACTGCTCGAACCCGATTCGATCGTGCGCGGAGTGACCGCGAACAACGTTGTAGAGGGCGTTCTGGGAGATGCCCCGGTGGAATTGGCCCCAGAGCCTGGGCGCGCATGATCACCGCGGCCACCGTTGCGGTGGCGCTAATCATCGTGGCGTTGGCGTCGCGGTTGTCAGCTTTTTTCCTGCTGGCCTATCTATTTATCGGTCTTTACGTTGCAAATCTGGTCTGGGTACGTTTGGCCGGCGGCGGCATATACGCGTCGCGCCGTTATTCGCCGCGCTCATTTTTGGGCGAAAAAACCAGGGTCGATCTGGTTGTGGAGAACCGCAGTTGGCTACCGATCCCCTGGATGAACCTAAACGAGCAAGTTCCGGTCGAGCTGGGCCATGTCGCCGCCGTCAACATCGCGGTGGCCATGCCCCCGCGCTCCAAGCGGACTTACAGCTACGAAATAACCGGACGCGAGCGCGGGGTCTACGTCCTCGGGCCGCTTAGGGTCGCCTACGGGGACGTGTTCGGGATTTATCGCCGCGAATTGCGGATTCGGCAGGGTGAGCTCAAGTACGTTTACCCACGGGTGATTCCAATCACTCAATTGGGGCTCCCGTCGTCGTCACCGCTGGGCACCGAGCGGTCGCAAATCCGCCTATACCAGGATCCCACCCGGGTAGCCGGGGTGCGCGAATATTCGCCATCTGACAGCCCGCGACTGATCAACTGGAAGGCCTCCGCGGCCCGCGGCCAGTTGTTGGTCCGTCAGCTACAGCCGGCGGTGAGCCACGAGGTGCTGCTGATCGTGGATCTAAACCCCAATGACTATTCATCCGGTTGGGCCAAGTATTCATCCGAGCTGTCTATCACCGGGGCCGCCTCATTGGCCAATGCCCTTATCGACCACCGTCAAGCGGTCGGGTTGATCGTCAACGGGCTGGACCGCAATGAAGAGCTTTCCCGTCCGCGCGCCATCCAGGCCATGCAGACGCGCACCCTGCAGGCTCCGGGTGTGCCGATTGGGCGCGATCGCCGCCACTTGATGATGATCTTGGAAATGCTGGCCCGATCGGCGATGCTGCCACGCTCTGACCTCTCAGAGCAAGTTCGGGCGCAAATCGCCAAATTAACCTTTGGCTCGACGATCGTGCTGCTGGCGGGCGGGCGGTCCGACCACCTGCCAATGCTGGCTCGAATCAAACGCTCTGGTCACAACGTGTTGGCCATATATTCAGACCCTGACCACGCCAAAGATGCGGTGCAGCGCGCCGCCCAAGTTTCTATTAATGCCCGTGCCATTACCGATCGGGAGGGATATGCAGGCTGGCAACGCCACCTACGAGCGGCTTCCTGAGCGCTATGCCTTAACCGCGATCATCACGGGCCTGTGCGCCGTGTTCATGATCAACATGGCGTTCTTGATTTGGCAATTGACCGGTCAACCGGTTTTCGCGTGGTCATTGGCGGCCTCGGTCACCGGCGTGTTCGGAATCCGCATGCACATGACCGCGATCGTCGAGCGCGATGTGCGAACCCCGGTGGGTTGGCGCGATTGGTTGGCCTTCACCCTGCCCACGCTGGTCATCCTGCGCTTGGTCGCCGGTGCCTTCGCCGGTCTGGATGCGGGGTCTGATCCGCTGGAGTTGCTTGCCGGCCTGGGCAGTTTGATCTTCTCAATCGAATCGATGGTGCTGTTCGGGATGCTCTCGGCCAGTTGGTCGATTGCCGCCAACATGGCCAAATCGGTCAATTCACTCTGTTATCGCCATCGTTCCGAACCGCCGCCGCGCAATACCGCCGCCTTTTACGTATGGCAGGCGGCCCGCGCCCTGGTCATCGACCGTAGCCAGGCGCTCGAGCAGATTCGGGTTACTACCTTGGTGGCCGCGATCCTGGTGGCTTTCATCGCCGCCGGGTTGATCCTATTACCCGGGGCGATGGGCGGTGAGGACGCCCAGTTGGTTCCGGTTACCTTTCAGCTGCCGCTGCTATTCGGTTACTTCGTCATGATGTTCGTGACCCTCTCCTACGCCAACTATTGCCGCAATCTGGCCACCTGGGATGAGGCTGGTACACAGGTTTCCGAAGCCATCGCCCCGGTCTGGTTTCGCACCAGCGCGTTGGTGATTGGCCTGGGGTTGTTAGTTGCCACGGCCCTGCCGGCGGTTTTCGTTCCGAACATGGAGTACTTCGGCGGCTACCTCCTCAAAGGGGTCGTGCTCACCTGGCAACTGGTCACCTTTCCGGTGTTCTTGGTCCTAGCCCTGATCAATTTGTTAGTTGCATTCCTATTTGGCGGCGGTGACGACGAAGTTGCTGCCGAAGCCGCCACCAGCGGCGATGTTGAACTGTTCGGCGCAACGATGGATTCAATCACCTTCTCCTACCTGCAGGGAATACTCGCCGGGCTGCTGTTGATGATCGCGCTCTATTGGCTCTATCGGCGCTCGTTTGGCACGTCGAGGCCCAGCGCACGCAAGGGTTACCAACGCCTCCTTGACGCATTGCTCGCATTTCTCTGGTCGCTCCTTCGCTCGATACTCTATGCCCCGTTGATCATCGGACGCGCGGCAGTCGAAGCGATCGCCAAGCAACGGCGGCGGCGATCCGTAAAGCGCAATCAACGGCCACCTTCCGGCCCGCCGAGCAATCTCGAGTTGCTCTGGCGGGAATTTTCGTTGGTCATCAGTCAGGGGGCCGCCGCCAACGTGGTGCGAACCGGCAACCAGACGGCGCTTGAATTCACCCAGCGGCTCGTTAGCCAACTGCGAATCGATCCCGGCCCGGCCACTGCCGCGGCCGAGCTTTTTACGCGCTCGCGCTACGATTCAGACCCGGTGGCGATGTCGACTATCGAGCGCATGCGTTCCCTGGTTGTCCAAGTGCGATCGCAGATTGACGAGCAACGGGTTGGCGGGGGCTAAGTCGCAAACCGCCGGCTCGGCAGGCAACCGGCGAACAATCGCCGAGATATTAGTCCCGTCGCGGATTGGCGCGGGTTCGTCGACGATCCGGGCGCCCTTGCCCCAGGTAGCGTTCCAGGGTAGCGTGCAGGGCACGCCGCTGTACATCGGTCAAATAGAGGGTCACCGCTCGCCCGCCGGCGGCGGGACTGAGGCGCACCCCGGCCGAGGTGTAGTTGTAGCTGTCAAATTTCGACCACTGCATCAATCCACCGGCACCGATAGCTAAGCCTTCTTCAAAAAAGTAGTAACGGATCGGCAGCAGTAGCAGGACAAGGGTTCCGAGCAGGATCAGGAACGAGTAGATGCCGAATTGACTGGTATTTAAGCCATCGAGACCCGGCAGAGCCGGGATCGCGTTGATCGCCAGGATGCCCAAGACATACCACCGCAGCACCAACACCCGCTGGAGGAAAGAGAGGCGAACGTAGAACACCTGGACGCCTCGGATCTGGGAGCCGAACGGGTTTGCGCGAGTGGCAAACGTGTAGATGAGCAGGGCCCCCGAAGGCACGATGACCAAGAACGGTAGGACCGTTTCATTCATCAGTAAAACCTCCACGTGCCGCGACTGATTAATTTTGGCAGTTAAAGCGCGGCCATAGACTAGATACAGCCGTAAATGCTTCGTATGCCAGTTTTAATCAATGGGAGTGGGGCCAATATGTCGGGCCATTCCAAGTGGTCGACGATAAAGCGCAAGAAGGGCGCCAACGACGCCAAGCGCGGTCAGCTTTTTTCCAAGTTGGCCCGAGAAATCATGATCGCGGCCCGGGTTGGCGGCGAATCGATCGACAGCAACAATCGCCTGGCGATGGTGGTCCAGCGCGCCAAGGCGGTCAACATGCCGAACGTCAATATCGAACGTGCGATCAAGCGCGGGGTTGGCAGCGACGACGGGGCCAATATGGAGGAAATTACCTACGCCGGCTATGCGGCCGGTGGAGTGGCCTTGTTAATCGACGTAATCACCGACAACCGCAATCGCTCGGTTGCCCAAATCCGCAACGCGCTGGAGGCGGCCGGTGGCCGCATGGCTGACACAGCCAGTGTGGCCTGGCTCTTTGAAAATCGCGGTCAAATCCTGCTTGAAAGCACCGGAGTGGACTTTGACGAATTGTTCGAAGATGCCGTCGATGCCGGTGCCGAGGATCTGGAGGAGACCGCAGGTCAGATCCTGGTGCTCACCCCCGCCGGGGAACTCGACACGGTGCGCCGCGGTTTGACCGGCGCTGGCTACCAGATCGATGAAGCGTCGCTGGTGCGGGTGGCCAACAACCCTATGGTCGTCGAAGATCGCGCCGCGGCGGCGGTACTGCGACTGATGGATGCCCTAGAGGAGCTAGACGACGTCCGCCAGGTCGAGACCAATCTCGAGTTATCGGACGAATTGGTGGCCAGTTTCGCTGCTTCCTGAAATGCTCACGCTGGGCATTGATCCGGGGACTGCAAATTTGGGCTGGGCCCTAGTGGCCGGTGACGGACAGCCGCGCTTCGTCGACGCCGGGGTGATAACGGCCCGACGCGGCGCCACATTGGGCGAACGCCTCGACGGCATAAGTTCCGGCATCGAAGCGATCATCAGCGCCCACCCGGTCACCCACGTGGCCCTAGAGCGGCTTACGTTTGCCCGCAATGTGACCACCGCCGCGGCCGTTTACTGCGCTTGCGGAGTTGTCCAACTGGTCGCCTATCGTCACGGGCTGCCAGCCGCCGAATATGCCCCAACCGAGATCAAATCAGCGGTGACCGGTTCGGGCAATGCCTCCAAATCCGATGTCCAACACCTACTGCGGGCCATCTTGCAACTTAGCGACCCGATCGAGCCCGACCACGCCGCCGATGCCGTGGCCACCGCGATCTGCCACATTCACAATCACGACATATCGCGCCACCAGGAAATCGGCCGGTGATCCGTTCAGTCTCCGGCGAGATTGTCGGCAGTGATCTGGAGGGCGGCTGGTTGGATCTAGCGGTCGAGGGCCTCGGAATGGTGATTCGCGTCGCCGCCAGCCGTCGATTGATCGAAAAAATCGGCTCTGCGCAAAACGCCAACTTTTTTACTCATTTACAGACAAGCGACAGCGGACCCGAGTTATTCGGCTTTGCCGACGCCGCTGAATTGGCTGTATTCGAATTGCTCATCACAGTCCCCCGCATTGGCCCACGGCTGGGGCAAAGAATCGTTTCTGAACTTTCGCCGCGACGAATTGCGGCCGCCATTAATGCCGGCGACAGCAAGACCTTGCAAAGGGTCTCCGGAGTTGGCGGGCGGGCGGCTTCGCGGATCATCGCCGACCTGGAAGGAAAGCTCTCTGAACTCGAATTGGCCGGCGACGACCGGGTTGGCTCGGGTGCCGACGAGGCCCTGGCCGCGCTGGAGAGTCTCGGGTACCCGCGGGGGGTTGCCACCGACGCTCTGTCCCGCAGCGTCAAGCCCTGTATGACTGTGGAGGAGCAGATAAGTGCCGCACTGGGCGCACTCGTCTGATCTTTGGCCACCGGGCCCATCGACGTCGCCAGCAACCGCGGTCGGCCGGTGGGCCAAGTCCCCATAGCCGATTGCCCGGTCGGCTCGGATTCTGATAAATGCAAATAATTGAATTGAGTGGCCAAACATTCCCAGGCAGCAGGGAACCTAAATGTCGAAATTGACCCGCCATGGCTGAGCGCGTGGTAACGCCGGATCGCAATGCGCCCGAGAGCTACTTTGAGCTGGCGCTGCGTCCGCGGTCGCTCGCCGATGACGAGTTCATCGGCCAGGCCCGGATCAAATCGCGTTTGGAAATTCTCATCGGCGCCGCCAACAGCCGCGGCGATACCACCGACCATGTCCTGTTGGCCGGCCCTCCAGGTTTGGGCAAGACCTCGCTGGCCCACATCATTGCGATCGAGGTCGGGGCCAACATCCGGGTCAGTTCCGGACCGGCGCTGGGCCGCCCCGGCGACCTGGCGGCGCTGCTAAACAGCCTACGCAGCAATGACGTTCTGTTTATCGATGAGATCCACCGTTTGGGCAAAGTGGTTGAGGAAATCCTCTACCCGGCGATGGAGGATCGGCAGCTGGACTTGGTCACCGGCAAGGGCTCCGGGGCGGCGCAGCGCAGCTACCGGATCGCCATTGAACCGTTCACCTTGGTCGGGGCCACCACCCGGTTGGGCTTGCTCTCGGCGCCGCTGCGCGACCGTTTCGGGGAGATCTATCGACTCGAGTACTACACGGTAGATGAGTGTGCGGCGATCATCACCCGCTCGGCGCGCTTGCTTGACGTGGCCATCGAAGATGCGGCGGCGATGATGATCGCCCAGCGGTCACGCGGTACGGCGCGAGTTTGTAACCGCCTGCTGCGACGCGTGCGCGACTATTGCCAAGTACTCGGGGATGGTTCAATAACCAACAAACTGACCGTCCCGGCATTGAATGCGCTCGATATTGATGAGATCGGGCTCGAGGAAATGGATCGGCGGATCCTAACTACGATCATCAGCAAATACGATGGCGGTCCGGTCGGCATCACAACGATTGCCGCTTCCCTCTCCGAGGACGTCTCCACCATCGAGGACTACCACGAACCATACCTGCTCCAAGTTGGCTTCTTGGCCCGAACTCCGCGCGGCCGGGTGGCAACCCGGCTGGCCTTCGAACACCTCGGATATACAATTCCGGCTGATCGGCCGTCAACCGCCTCCGATCAGCTGCCGTTGGGATTGGGTGGGTAGTTCATGGCCAGCCGCCAGTTGCTGGTTTCCGGTCGCGTCCAGCAGGTAGGCTACCGGGCATTTATCTATGTCCGTGGAACCCGCTGGCGGCTGACCGGAACGGTTCGCAACCTGCCCGACGGCAGCGTTGAGATTTTGGCCAGCGGCACCGAAGACTCGCTCGCTTTGCTTGAACAAGCAGCCTGGCAGGGGCCACCGTTGGCACAGGTGAGCGACATTGTGGCAACTGAACTGGGCGAACGGGCCTGGTGCGGATTCGCAGTTATTGCCTAGCTCCGTGCGAATCGTGGCCGGCATCGACGCCGTTGATACCGAACGAGTCAACGCCCTGCTGGCGCGACATGGCCAACGCTTCTTGGGCAAAGTTTTTACGACCGCTGAAATCGAATACTGCGGTGGTCGAGTTGCGGAATTGGCAGCTCGCTTTGCTGGTAAGGAGGCCATTTCCAAAGCACTCGGCACCGGGTTGCGCGGAATCTACTTTCGGGAGATGGAAATCCTCAGCGACAAGCGCGGAAAGCCCCTGGTCCAACTTCATGGCAACGCCGCTTCCCGCGCCGCCGCACTCGGTATCGCTGTCCTGGAGATCAGCTTGACCCACACCGACACTCTGGCCATTGCTTCAGTCGTGGGTCTAGCCAAGGACCCTCCGCCGTGATCGCCGTTTGCACCGTCGCCCAGATGCGGGCGGCCGAAAGCGCAGTGGTCGCCGAAGGCGCGGGCCAGCAGGAACTGATGGCCCGCGCCGGTCGCGCCATATTCGACGTCATCCAAGCCCGGCGGGGACCGCTTGCGGGTCGGCGCTCGCTGGTCCTGGTCGGACCCGGATCCAACGGCGGTGACGGGCTGATCATTGCCGGCCATTTGGCCGCCGCCGGCTGCAAAGTGAACGTGCTTGCCAGCCGACCGCTGGCCGCCCTCGCCGACCTGGCCCAGAGCCATCGCGAAATAAGAACACACACCTGGTCACCGGGACTTGCCGGCCGTTTGGCGCAAGGGTCCGAACTGGTCATAGATGCCCTACTGGGGATCGGTGCGCAGCCGCCGTTGCGGGGCCCGATTCGCCAAATCATCGCCGAAGTAGCCGGTTTCGGCCAAGCCCGGATCGCCATCGATATCCCGTCCGGGGTAGATGCCGAAAGCGGCGCCAGCGACCCGGGGGCGTTTCTGGCCGATCTGACGGTAACCGCCGGCCCGATCAAATACGGCACCGTCCAGTTCCCGGCGCGGCGCTGGGCCGGGATGCTGGCTACCACCGACATCGGATTGGCCGAAGTTGGATCGGGCGTCGTGCTGAGTCATCGCCTGATTCGATCACTTATGCCCGAGAGATCGCCCGATGGGCACAAAGGGACGTTCGGCCGCGTCTTGGTGGTCGCCGGTTCGTCCCGCTATCGCGGCGCCGCTGGATTGGTCCTTGTCGGCGCCCAGCGGGCCGGGGCAGGATACGTTACCTTGGCTTCCATCGAGCCGGTGGTCGCGGCCGTCGCGGCCCAGATGCTGGGCCCCACGTTTGAGGTTCTCCCAGCCACCGACGGCATGTTGGCGGCAGAGGTCGCCGGTCCGCTAAGTCAGCTGGCCGACCGGGCCCAGGCAGTCATCATCGGCCCCGGATTGGGTCTCGGGAATGGGCCACGTAAGGTCGTTGAAGCCATCTGCCACAGCCAGAGTCAGGCCGGATTGGTAATCGACGCCGACGCGTTGACGTTGCTTTCGCCGCTGCGTGGCCAGTTGGGACCATCCGCCGAATGCTGCGTGATGACACCGCATCCGGGCGAGATGGCGCGATTAATCGGCAAGTCTCCCGCCGCCGTTGGCGCCGACCGCCTGTCCTCCGTCCAGCAGGCGGCGAGTATCTCCGGCGTCGTTACCGTGCTCAAGGGCGCCGGTTCGATCGTGGCCCATCCCGACGGACGCTACGCCATCTGCGCGCTGGACTGCCCGGCATTAGCCAGCGCCGGCTCGGGCGATGTACTCAGTGGTGTAATCGGGTCGCTGCTCGGCCAGGGCCTATGCGCCTGGGACGCGGCGCGGCTGGGGGTTTACTTGCACGCGCGGGCCGGCCAATTGGCGGGCAGGGCATTCACCGCAACAGCGGCAATCGCCGCTGATCTACCGGAATTAATCGCCGCGGCCATCGGCGAAATTGAAGTATCGGGCGGCGATATTTAAAAGGCCGGATCGACCAAGTAGTACTGGACCGGGTCGAAAAACCGGAGCATCTCGGTGCGGGTGAGCTTGCCCGAAGCGGTATCGAGAACCAGATCAAATAGTTCGTCACCGAGTTCGCCTATCGAGCGACCCTCTGTAAATACGGCGCCGGCGGAAAAATCGATGCTATCAGCCAACTTTTCCGCGGTGGCCGGATTTCCGGTCACCCAAAGTTGCGGCGCCACGATGCCCAGGCCGCTGGTGAGGGCCGAGCGGTTCCAACCGCCACCACCCACCTGGAATAAGACAACGTTGCAGCCGGCGCCGGCAAGCCCGGGCAAAACAACCGAGTACGATGCCGCACTGTCCATGAAATAGAGCCCCTGGCCATTGGGTCGCTCGGCCCAATCGAGGACCCCAGCAATGGGTGCCGATCCGGCCTTGTGAACCGCGCCCAGGCTTTTTTCTTCCAGCGTGGAAATGCCGGCGGTAATGTTGGCCGGGCCCGGGTTGATAGTGCGGATATCCTGCCCCGCCGCTGCCGCCATATTCTCTTGGTCGGCGACCAGCGACAGGAATCGCTCGCGCACCTCATCCGACACGCAGCGCTTGGCTAGTTCATGCTCGGCGCCGATGACTTCGGTGGTTTCGGAGAAGAGAGCACTGCCGCCGGCCGCGACGACGCGGTCGAACATGCGGCCGACGGTGGGGTTTCCGGCCACGCCGCTAGTCGGGTCGGAAGCCCCACACTTTACCCCCACCGATAGGTTCTCAGCGCCAGCTTCGACCCGCCGCTGGGATGAGGCAGCCTGAACCATCCGCGTCGCCGCGCGGGCGCCGCGGGCGATTCCGTCAAACCCGTCAGTGTCGATCAATTCGACCGGTTTTCCAGCGGCGCGACAGGCATCGACCAAATTGCCGATGGCGAGCTCGTCGGGATCCGGAATGCCCGTGTCCAACGCCACAACCCCGAATGTATTGGGGTTGAGCGCCAGGCCGGTGCGCACACGGGCGATCGTCGCGCGGTCGCGGCGGGTGCGGGCCGTCCCTGTGTCGGAAGAATTCGGCGTCACGGTCCCTGAAACCATCGAAACAATTTGCTGGCACTCCCAACCACCGGGCAGGACCAGGACATGGTTGCGAGCCCCCACCGATCCGTCGGGGCGCGGATATCCCGAGAAGGTGGCGCTCATCCGGTTCTCCCCGTATCGCCGCCGGCCCGCAGGCCGGCCAGGTTGTGCACATGCACCAGTTCGCCGGCGGCGATCGGCGTGGTGGCGGATCCGATTGAAGATCCGTATTTGATGACGTGATCACCGCTGGCGATATCGACCAGCGCGATCTTGAAACCGGATTTGATTGCCTCGCGAGCCATGACTTCCGATCGGCCCGAATCGCTGGCAACAACCACCGCCGCGCCGGCGGCGACCGGTCGCAGCAGCGATGCAACGTTGTCCAGCTGGTTTATTTTTATCGCCCCGGGGGCGGGTTGAGCGGGGGTCGTCAATGCGGTTTCGTCCTAGCACCCTTAATCGGGTCCGTTGTGTCAATTTTTAACCGCGGCGGCGGAATTTATTGGCGGTGCAACACCGGCTGAACAATACTTTTGGCGGAATGTTGACCGAATACCCGTCACCGTCACAATTTCGGTTCACCCGGCATCCAGCGATCGGGCAGGTCCAGGCTCGGCGAGGCGGTCGCCCGCTTTGCAACCCCGGCAAGTTGGAGTTTTGGATTGTTTTAGACGGTTCCCGCTTGCCTGCTATTCTGTCCGGCAACACCCAGCACCAGTTGATGGCCGCCGATTGATGGAAGCGTCGGGGCACATCGCCTGGACCGGACTGCACAGGACAACGTCCGGTCGCAGCCACGGCGATTCCGGTGGTCGAAAAGTCAAGGCCCGCCAAAAAATTAAAATCTGGCAACTTCGCCACGCTGATTAGGCTCAGGCTTGAACGACGATTTGCAATCCAATAGACCCGAGGCCCTCGACTGGGGGATTTGGACTTTCGTACGCGTCGCGTACGGCCTTTTCGCTGACAATCCGAAGCTGGTGCTATGGATGGTGGTGGCGGTCATAGTTTCGCTTTTGGCCAATCTGCTCGTCCCACCCTTGCCGGACCTGTCCGCCGGACTGGAGCCGGGTACGGGAATCGACGACAACCCGCTCGTCCGCTTCGCCGTAATTACAAGCGCAATTACGGCATTCGTGTTTGCCATGAGTCTGCTTTTCGAAATGGGCATTACCGCCAACGGATTGACGGTATATCGCGGCGGGCCGGTCGACTTCGCTGAGGGGCAAGCTGTGATCAGTCGTCGCATCGGGCCGCTATTTAAGCTGGCGATTTCATGGCTGCTGCTGGCGGCGGCGTTGATAGGAGTGATCGTCGGGCTGACGATCGTCCACCCGGCTCTTGGAATCCTTGCTTCGGTTGCCGGCGCCGGCGTCTATTTTGCTTACCTGGGCGCGACGTTTTACATCCTGCCGCTGATGGCCGACACCGATTTCGGATTTAGGGATTTGCTGCGTGAGTCCGCAAGTCTGGCCCGTGCCAGCAGTTCGGAGATAGTCATCTACTGGATACTGACGATCGCCCTGACCGTGGTCACCTCGCTGATATCGTCTGATCGCGAATTGTTCTCCGCGGTGGCGATGGCGGTTTCCGCCCTGGCTTCGGCCATGATCCTGTCATATCTCGCAGTGTTGCGCTGCGTGATCTACGAAAACGCTCTCAACCGTTTTGGCGACGCCGACTAAGGTCGATCTTCTCGCGACCAACCCGGTAACGCAGAAAGACCTCGCTGCCGGCATTAAGGACCGAAACCAGCGTCAATTTGGGAACCGTGGCCGGTTCAAACGGCGTCGCCCCACCGAGCAATCGCAGGGCATCACGATCGCCGAGCAGGCAGGGGGCGATCGTGATTAACAGTTCATCGAGCAAATCCTGCTCGACCAATGAACGCAACAGAGTTGGGCCGCCTTCACAGAGCACCCGCGTCACGCCGGACTCAACGGCCAAACGCTCTATCACCGACCGCACATCGACTTGATCGGAATCGAATCGCCAGACCTTGCAGTCAGACGCAACCCGGTGGGGCAGTTTCGCCTTGGTAGGCACGCAGACCAGCGCTCGTGTTCCAGATTGCGAACCGGTAACTAGGTCCGACTGCGGATCTATCGCCCCGCTGTTAGATAGCGTCACTACCAGCGGCATGGAGCGACCGCGTTTGGCCAATGCGGCTCTAATTGCAGGGTTCGCCAAATCCCGCTGCGGAGATATTTCAAGCGTGCGGGCACCGCGCAGAATTGCATCGAAGTGGATGCGCAGCCGCCTAAATGTTCGGCGGTCGGCGGGCCCTGAGAAATGTCGGTAGGCCGATCCCGGTTTGCGCGCCGAACCGTCGGCGGTAATAACAAAATTGGCCGCTACGAATGGGCGGTCGACGGTCCCGGCAGGGAAAACCGCATCGTCATAGAGGCCCGGGGGGTCAAATGGTGAATTTTTCATGTCACCGGTTCCCAACCGGCCAAAGGCAAAGCCTGCGTCGCTGCAAAATCGTCAAATGGAAGTTAGCACCCAACCCCAATGTCTAACCGATTAGCCAGGGCGGCAAGCCTCTACCTTCGCCAGCACGCCGAAAACCCGGTTGATTGGTACGAATGGGGGCCGGCCGCATTCGCAGCGGCGCGAGAGCGCGATAAGCCAATCTTTTTGAGCGTGGGGTATTCGGCCTGTCACTGGTGCCACGTAATGGCCCACGAATCGTTTGAAGATCCGGCCCTGGCCGAGCAGCTCAACGCCGAATTTGTGGCCATCAAGGTCGATCGCGAAGAGCGCCCGGACGTCGATTCGATCTACATGAATGCGGTGGTCGCAATTTCCGGCCAAGGCGGTTGGCCGATGAGCGTGTTTCTAACACCGGAGGGCGAACCATTCTTCGGCGGAACCTATTTCCCGCCGCAGCCGCGCTACGGGATGCCCTCGTTCTCAATCGTTTTGGAGCAAATTTCTCATGCCTGGAGCGAACGCCGCGCCGAAGTTGACGAGTCGGCGCAAAAGCTGATCGATCGGCTGGCGCAATTTGAACAGATCGGCGGCAGTGATCTGCCTTCCGACTTGTTGGCGCGAGCAGCCGCTGCGGCTGCCGAAGGGTTCGATTTCGAAAACGGCGGCTGGGGCGATAGCCCCAAGTTTCCGATGGCCATGACGATTGATTTTCTGCTCGGTCACCACGCTCAAAGCGGCGTCGAAGGGTCCTTGAAAACCGCCTGCCGCTCACTCGATTGCATGGCAGCGGGCGGCATCTTCGATCATCTGCGCGGCGGATTCCACCGTTATTCGGTCGATTCGGTCTGGCTGGTTCCGCATTTTGAAAAGATGCTCTACGACAACGCCCAATTGGCCAACTGTTACCTGCACGCTTGGCAGGTCTGCGAACACCCTCGCTACCTGGAGACCCTAAAAGCCACCCTCGATTACGTCTTGGCCGAGATGACCGGTCCCGACGGTTGGTTTTACGCCGCTCAGGACGCCGATTCGGAGGGCGTCGAGGGCAAATACTACGTCTGGGACCTAGATGAGATCGAAGCGCTGTTGGGCGACGACGCCAAGGCCTTCTGTCGCTACTATGACGTCACTTTAGGCGGCAACTTTGAAGGCCGCAACATCTTGCACGAGCCGACTCCGGAGGGAATCGCCGCCGCCCTTGGCCGCGGCGAGGATGGCGAACTGGATCGACTGCTGCGGCGTTCGCGGAGCGTCCTGCTTGCCGCCCGCGCGAAGCGAATAGCTCCGGCCACCGACAAAAAGGCCGTCACGTCCTGGAATGCCCTGATGTTGGCCAGCTTCGCAGAAGCCGGGGCCGTGTTGGGCGACCCCGGCTACCTGGGTGCCGCCCAGCGAAATGCCCGGTTCCTGCTAGAGCAGCTGCGCTCGCCGGCCGGACTTTCCCATTCATGGGCCATCGGACGTGCCAGCGGAATCGGGTTTCTGGAGGACTACGCCGCTTTGGCCGACGCCCTGCTGACCCTCTATGAAAGTGATTTCGACAAGGGTTGGTACGATGTCGCGTTGGAACTGGCCACCGAGATGATCGAGCTATTCGCTACAGACGACGGAACGTTGAGCGATACGCGCTCTGACCAAACTGATCTGATAATTCGACCACGGCGCCGCGAAGACAACGCAACACCGTCGGGGGCCGCCCTGGCAGTGCGCGTGATGCTGCGGATTTGGTCTTTTACGGCGGATGAAAAATGGCGGGAGCGGGCTATCGCGGCGATTCCCGGGTTGGGCGACACCTTCATCCGACACGGCACCGCCTTTTCCAAATGGCTCCAAGCACTAGGGTGGCTCGAACCATCATCCCAGCAGGTAGCGATTGTTGGCGATCCGGAGGGTAGCCGCACCAAGGAGCTGGTGGCGACCGTGCGCGCCAACTGGCGCGCCGACCGCGTCCTGGCCGTCGGCCGCGATCCGGAGATTCCACTGCTGTCCGGCCGCAGCCGGGTAGAGGGGATGCCGACGGCTTACGTTTGCCACAAATTCGTCTGCCAGCAGCCGACAACCGATCCCGACAGCTTGTCGGCGCTGCTCGGCAATTGAACCGGCCGGAAACGTAAATCTGATCAGACCGCAGTTCTTTAAGGGCATCCGATGCACTCAGCCTGCCGACGGCTCCGCGCCAAGGACCGTTCGCCAACCCGGAATCAGCAACAATTTCCGGCCCAATTTAATCCGTTGGTGGCCAATTGAGGCAATGCCCTTCGGGGCAATGGCTCCGGGACCCGGGATATGAACTCGAACCAGAGACCGGGCCGGCTTCCGGGTCAATAGCCCCTTCGCCCGGCTAACTTCGAGCCCGGCGGGAGGCTTGAATTGAGTGCTTAAGAGTTGCCAGTTCGGCTGCCGAAAGATGCCGCCACTCGCCAACCGCCAGTCCGCCAATGGTCAGGCCGGCGAATTCGATCCGGCGCAATCGAGAGGCCCGCTGCCCGCAAGCCTCGAGCATGCGTCGTATTTGGCGATTGCGACCTTCGCGCAGGACCATATCCAAAACCATTCGACCGGGTTCGCGCGAATGGACCTTGACTTCGGCCGGCAGGGTGCGGCGATCGCCAATGGATATACCGGTCCGCAGGCGGTATATGTCCGACGGCAGCAATCGCCCGGGCACGGTGACCAAATAGCGACGCCGGTGACCGTACCGGGGGTGGGTGAGCAGATTTGTCAATTGCCCATCGTTGGTCAGCAGCACCAGTCCTTCGGATTGCCGATCAAGGCGACCGATCGGATACAACCGACTATCTGCCCCGACCAGATCACAAACGGTCTCCCGGCCGCGCTCATCCGAGGCGGTGGTTATCACGCCACGCGGTTTATGAAGTTTTATGTAAATTGACTCCGGATCGTCCGACCGCACCAATCGCCCATCCAGTTCGATCCGATCAACACCGGGGGAAATATTCCGACCGGTGGCCACGACCTGGCCGTTGACCCGGACGCGACCATCGCTTATCGCCCGCTCCATGGCGCGCCGCGAACCGCATCCACGCCGCGCCAGGTACACATGCAGGCGAACCGGCGCGGTCGAATCGTCAGGGCTTGGCGGCATGATCAGCGCACGGTTCGATTTTTAGAATAGCCATACCTTGTTTTATGGACGGTTGCCAATGACCGACCCAATTCTGCTTGCCGGTGTTGCCGAACAGCTGGACCTGCTCCGACGCCGGATAATCTCGCCGCTCGAATTGATTCGGCTGCATTTGCAGCAGATTGAACGCCAGGAGATATTCGCCACCGCCTGGCTGGAGGTTTTCGCCGAGCAGGCACTCCAGCAAGCCGGTGCCCTGACTGAAGACGACCTCGCCCGTCCGCTGGCGGGAATACCAATTGCCTGCAAGGACCTTTTCGACATCGCCGGAATGGTCACCACGGCGGCCAGCCCATCGCGGGTCAACGATCCCCCAGCCGTCACCGACAGTGAGGTTGTCAAGCGCCTCAGGGATGCCGGCGCCATCCTCCTCGGCAAGACCGTTTTGCACGAATTTGCATTGGGAGCAACGGGTGTGAATCCGCATTTTGGAACTCCACCCAACCCTTGGCGCACCGACCGTTTGCCGGGCGGCTCATCGTCGGGCTCAGCCGTTGCGGTGGCTATCGGTGCTGCCCCGCTTGCGCTGGGTTCTGATACCGGCGGCTCGATACGGGTACCTTCCGCACATTGCGGCCTGAGCGGGATAAAGCCCAGCTACGGGTTCGTCTCCAAGCGCGGCGTGTTCGAGCTTTCGCTGAGCATGGATCATGCCGGCCCGATGGGCCGCTCAGCACGCGATTGCGCGATCGCCCTGGACGTGATCGCCGGTTATGACCCCCTCGATCCATACTGTTCACCGCGGTGCCGGCCGCGCACCCAGGATGGGCTTGACGCCGGGATTTCAGGGTGGAAGATCGCCGTTCCGACCGACGACCACTTCGGAGATTTGGAGAGTGACGTGCAGGACGCGGTCGCCTCAGCAATTGGCGAACTTGAACGTCTCGGCGCCTCAATCACCCCGGTATCAATCCCTTGGGCGGCCGAAGCGTTCGCCAACAACGCCCGGATGGTTCCGGCCGAAGCGGCCCGAACCCACCGCCAGCTGCTAAGTGATCCGGCGCTGGTCGAAGCGGTGTCGCCGGATTCGCGGACCCGACTGCTGGCGGGACTGAAGACTTTGGCAATCGATTACCAGGACTGGCTCGACTGCCGGGCCCGGGTAACCCGCCACGCCGAAGAGTTGTTGACCGAATTCGATCTGCTTCTCTCTCCCACCTGCCACCGCACCGCCGGTCCGCTGGCGGGCGCCGACACCCTTTCCTACCTGCGGATCATGGCCTTTACCGGGATATTCGACCAGACCGGCCAACCATCGATTTCAGTTCCCTGTGGGTTCGATCGGCAAGGGCTGCCGATAGGGCTGATGCTCACCGGCCGCCGTTGGCGCGACGATGCCGTTTTGACGGCTGCCCACGCTTACCAGAAAGCAACCGTCTGGCACCAGCAGCATCCGCCGATCTAGGCGGCGATCGGGAGGGCTAGCCACCATTAAAGACCTTTACTACCTGGGCGCGGAGCGGGCGTCGCGGATGATCCGCAACGGACAAATATCATCCGTTGAGTTGATCCGTTCCTGCATTGAGCGCTACGAGGAATTGCCTGCCCATCAGGGCGCATTCTTGGAACTGCGGACCGAGGCCGCCCTGGCCGAGGCCGCCCAGCGCGACGCGGTAGTGGCGGCCGGCGCCACCCTCGGCCCGCTGCACGGCATCCCCATCGTGTGTAAGGACAACCACGACATGGCCGGGCGGGCCTACAGCGGCGGCTCGACCATATTGACCAAATTGCCGGCGTTGAAAAACTCGGGTCCGATCGATGCGCTGTTGGATGCCGGAGCGGTGATCTTGGGGTTTACCGCGATGCACGAACTCGGATTTGGCGCGTCCAGCATCAATCAACATTTCGGAACCCCGGCCAATCCCTGGGACCCAGATCGCGTGCCGGGCGGTTCTTCCGGCGGCACCGGGGTGGCGGTGGCCGCCGGCATGGCCCTCGGCGGAACCGGCTCCGACGCCGGCGGGTCAGTTCGAACTCCCGCCGCCCACTGCGGGATTTGCGGCCATAAACCAACGTTTGGTCTGATTCCAAAAAACGGTGTTCTCGCGCTGACGCCGGCGCAGGGCGTGGTCGGGCCGCTGGCGCGCTCGGCGCGCGATTGCGCGGTCATGACGACTGCCCTGGCCCGCCATGACCGGCGTGACAACTTCTCGGTGGACGTGGGGCGGCGCGATTACGCGGCCGGGATCGGAATCGGCGTATCCGGTCGACGGTTGGCCGTGCCGACCGAGCATTTCTACGACGATCTGCCGGCCGCGATCACCAACAACATCAACCGGTCGATTGCGGTGTGGCGGTCACTGGGAGCGGAGATCCATTACGTGAAAGTACCCTGGGCGGCTGGTGCGGTCGAACCCAATCGCCAAATTACGGCGATCGAGGCGCCGCACCAGCTGGCCGAAATCATGGCCGATCGGGATCGCTTTTCAGTCTTGGCCGACGACGTGCAGCGACGTTTGCTCGAATCGGCCAACGAGCCGGCCCGGCGGTTGCTCCAATTGGCCGAAAACATGCGCCAGATAACGGCTCAGGCGGAAGAATTCTTCCGCCAATTCGATGCAATGATCACCCCCACCAACTACACCACAGCGGGGCGCATCGACAACCCGAACCTTATTGACGAATACCTGAGAATGGATGCCGTTCCCGGGGTTTTTAACGCCACCCATCAACCGTCGCTGGCAATCCCGAACGGATTTGACGAGCAGGGGTTGCCAACCAGCGTGATGATCTCCGGCCCCAAGTTCTCCGACGCCATGCTGTTTAGGATCGCCCACGCCTTCCAGCGTGAGACCGATTTCCACACCCGGATTCCGACCGCCGTTCGATGACAAGCGCAATCCGGGTCGCAAATCGCCATAAGTGGTGCAAAAATCTAATAGCAATAGAGCAGGTAAGGGTCGGTCTGCAATGAGTCGCAAACCCGATTGGGAACGCGAGGTTCGCGAGATATTACGCCGCGGTCAACACGATGGCCGGAATGATTCGCCAAACGTTTTTTCGCGCCTCGGAAAATTTATCAATGACCGCTTTTCGTCACCGCGCGAGCTGGCCACCACCGGCGCGGTGATACTGGCGGCCTCGTTGTTGCTGGCAATATTTCCGGTCCTGCGGCTCATCGTTCCATTTAGCGGCACGCTGGCCGTGCTCCTGCTTTTTGCCGCCTACGTCGGCAGCATGCGCAAGCGCACCCGTCCACGCCCCCGCAAGGGAGGGAAGATCTGGCGCGGGCGGGTCGTTGACGATCGCCCCCAACGCGGCAGTTTCTTTGACCGCTGGCGGCGAAATTGAATCGCCCGGCGCTGCGCGTCTCGGACATCATTGCCGGCGGTCGCGTCGAAGGCGTGCTGCTGCTCACCGCCGGCGAACGGCGCACCGACCGCAATGGCAATGATTACTGGCAGGGCACATTCAAGGGGATCGACCAGCAAACGGTCGTAGGTCGCTATTTCCGCCCGCCGCCGGAAGCGTTTGACCTTGCGGTCGGCGAACCGTTGCTGGTCGGCGCCGGCGCCGACACGTTCCGTGACCAGCTCAACTTGAAAATTACCTCCCTGCAACCGGTTGACGACCCGAATTTGCGCGATGAATTCGTTCAGGCATCGCGCCACGATCGCGATTCGATGGTCGACGATCTCAAGAATTTCCTCGACGCAATCGAGGACCCGCAGATTGGGGCCATTGTGGCCGCGGTTTTGGCCCGCCAAGAAGTTGCCGGCGGGGTCCGCGATTGGCCCGCGGCGAAGATTCGCCATCACTCCTACGTCGGCGGCCTTATCGAACACGCACTGGAAATGCTCGAGCTGGCGCAGACCCTCTGCGACGTCTACCCCGGGCTTCGGCGCGACCTTGTCTATGCCGGCTGCATATTGCACGATCTGGGCAAATTGGTCGAGCTTGCACCGCAGGGGGCCGAGTTCGTTTACTCGGCCGAAGGATCCTTGGTGGGCCACATTGCGATCGCCGACCGATGGGTGGCCGAAGCCTGCGCTGAAGCCGGCGCCGCGCCCGAACTGACCATCCAATTGCGACATCTGGTTTTGTCACACCACGGCGAACGGGCGAACGGGGCGCCGGTCGAGCCGGCCACCGCCGAAGCGATGGCCCTGCATCTGCTCGACTACCTCTCATCACAAATGCGATCGGCCACCGATGCGTCTGATGAAGCGGGGCTGGTGGCTGATGCCGACGGGATGTCGCGCAAGCAGGATTGGCGGTTTAAGCGCTACTGGTTCTCCAAACCTGGGACTTGACCTTAACGCTAGCGCTGGGCCGCGGCAATGGCGTCGATTTCGCGACGAAAAATCAAGGAACTAAACGCCGGAATGAAACAGATGGCCACCATGGCGATCGCCGGCCCAATGCCGATTGCGCCAACCAATATCGTGCTGATGATCAGCGGCCCGGTGGCGGTTCCAAGCCCGCCTACGACGCCCGACAGCCCGTAGACCGTGCCGCGGTCTTCCGGATCCGAGGCAAAGGATACGAGCGCCCGCGCCAGTGGCATCATCAAGCCGGTAAAGAGCCCCTGGATCGTCCGCGTGGCGGCGATGACGGGCAGGCTTGAGGATAGGCCCTGGGGAACATAGAGAGCCATGACCAATATCAGGCCTATGAAAAAAGTGCGGCGATAGCCCAGCCGTTGACCGGACCGCGCTGCCAGGACCACGCCGAGGAAGGTGGTGACCGAAAACGCGCTCTGAATCAGTCCGGCATAGAGGGCGACCAGGCCCGGATCGGTCAATTGTTGAATTCGCAACGGAAGTATGTAACCGGCTCCCTGCTGGGACATCCATACTCCGCCCATGAGCAGAAACGAAAACATGATCGTCGGATTGACGGTGGCGCGGGCTTGGCGCAGGCCGCCGCCAAGCCGCTGCAATAAACCCTGCCCGACGGCCGGTTGATAGCGCTCGGGACGCTGAAAGTCCTCGCGTACAAACACCAGCACCACCACCGATCCCAGCAGGCCCAATCCGCCGCCGGCCAGAAAAGTGTTGGAGATTCCAATCAGGGCCGCCATGACTGCGCCGATCGCCAGACCGATGCTCAGGCCAAGAACCTGGGCCCCCTCCAGCCAGCCGATGACCCGGGCCAACTGACGCGGTGGGGTCTGGGCTGAGACCAACGCCATCGAGGCGGTGCCCGGACCCGCCAGAAAGCCGCGGCCAAGGATCAGCAGTAAGACCGCCAACGGCGAATCAAAAAATGGAATGACGGCGATCCCGGCGGAAGAGGCGAACATCGCCCGCACAACCATTGGCTTGCGGCCGATGCGATCGGCCAACATGCCCCAAAGCGGTGCCGAAATGGCAAAGCCCAACCCCTGGGCAAGACCGGTAAACCCGGCCCAGGCGGCACTCTCGGTCGGGGTGAGGCCGAATTCCTGGTAGTAGAGCGCCAGGAACGGCACGAAAAATGAATAGCCGAAAAAAGTGGCGAACATGCCGGTGGTGATTGCCGCCGCGTTGCGGGCCCAGGGTTCGCGGAACAGCGTTGGCATCAACTTGCCAACCAGCTAGCCGCAGCCTGATCGACTATCGGTCTCGGCAAACTGTCGACCCCTCCTAAATGCCCCGGGGCGGGATTTTTCAAATTACGCGCCGCAAAAAGGGGCGGGCCGGCGGGAACGATCAAAACCCGATAGTTCGGTGGCGGCCGCGGCATGGACAACAAAAAGTCTATTGACGGGCCCGGTTGCCGCCCACCGACAGTCGGTACACCATAGAATCGCCGCGCGCTACGGCCCCTCCAAGCCCACGGGAGCATCTCAGGCTGCATTACGATTTCCTAGTAGTCGGCGGTGGATCCGCCGGATACCACGCGGCCAGGGTGGCATCAGAAAACGGCCTGCGAACCGCATTGGTCGAATCGGCTGATGAATTTGGCGGTCTTTGCATCCTCCGCGGTTGCATGCCCACTAAAACGCTGCTGCGGTCGGCCGAGGTCGCCCAACTGGCCCGCGAGGCCGACCAATTGGGTATCGGCCTGCCGGCGCCGATTATTGATTGGCCTATGGTTCGGGCCCGCAAGGACGCCTTGGTGGCCGAATTTGCCCGCTACCGCTGGGAGTCGGCGCGCGGTCTCGAAAACGTCGACATCATCAATGGCCGCGCCGAATTCATCGGCCCGCACGCCGTTCGCATTGGGCGGCGCGAAATAACGGCCGACCGCTTTGCGATAACCACCGGATCGGAAATTGCGGTGCCCCCTTTGCCGGGCCTGGCGGAAGTAGGTCACATCGACTCGGATTCGGCGCAGTTACTCGATGAGCTGCCGCAATCCCTGCTCGTAATCGGCGGCGGCGCGGTGGCCCTGGAATTTGCCCAGTTGTTTTCGCGGTTGGGCGTAACAGTCACCGTGATCCAGCGATCCGGGCACGTCCTTTCGGGGATGGATGAAGCGATCGGAACGGCCCTGGCCGGTTACTTTGAAGACGAGGGCATCCGGGTCGTAACGGGTGCGTCGATTGATAACTTTGACCGAACCGCAACTGGGGCCAAGCAGGTCACGGTGCGGACCGTCGACGGAATGCGCAAGTTCTCAGCCGATGAAGTGCTGGTCGCCCTGGGGCGCCGACCGGCAACTGAGGATTTAGGGCTCGAGGCCGCCGGGGTGGCAACCAAGCGCGACTGGATATTGGTCAACACAAAAATGGAGACGTCGCAGCCGCACATCTACGCCGCCGGCGACTGCATCGGGCCGGAAGTCGGGCCGCTGCAGGTCGTTCACACCGCCGTCCAGCAGGGCGAGATCATCGGCAACAACGCCGCCGGCCAGCCGTCGGCCGAATTTGATTTGCGGGTTGTGCCGCTGGCGGTGTTTACCGATCCGGCGGTCGGTTCGGTCGGATTGACCGAGGCGGAAGCCCGCAGTCGATACCCGTCGGTCTTAGTTGCGCAAGAGACCTTCGAGGATCAAGGTAAAGCCCTCACGATGGGGCAAAACAAGGGCTTCGTGAAGATGATTGCCGATGGTGTCAGCGGCGAACTGTTGGGGGTCCACGTGCTGGGGCCGGAGGGGCCGGACCTGATCCACGAGGCGGTCGTGGCAATGCACTATCGGGCCACCGTGCAGGACTTCTGCCGCATCCCGCACTTGCATCCGACACTGGCCGAAATCATGATTGAACCGGCTGAAATGCTCGCATCGCAGCTATCTCTCGCAACGGCGGCAAATTAGTTGGCGGCCCGGGCGCGCCGCGATTTGCGCGAACGGATGACCGAAGCTGAACTGATCGGCTGGCAAGAGATTGGCGGGTCCGATTTAGCCCTCTTTCAAATCGCCCGTACCGACGGTGAGCCATTCTTTAATTTCCGGGCCGGTCAGTATGCGCAATTGGCTTTCTGGGACCAACCCGACGACGACCCGCGTCCGCGCCAACTCTCGATTGCTTCGGCGCCGAGCGCCAAGGACACGCTGGAGTTCTACGTCGTTCTGGTTCGTGACGGAGGCGCCAATGGCCAGAGCCTTGGATATTTCACCGGAACTCTCTGGCAGCACCGCACGCCCGGTTCCAAGCTCTTGTACATGGGGCCGGCCGGGCGATTCGACCTGGAGCGCACGAAAGAGGCCGAGGTCATATGCGTGGCCACCGGCACCGGATTGGCCCCGTTCGTGGCAATGGCCCGCGAGCAGCAGATCGAATTGGCCAACGGGCAGCCGCCCACCCGTCGCCTGACCATCATTCACGGAGTGAGCTATGCCAAGGAACTGGGCTACCGCGAGGAGCTCGAGGCACTGGCGGCCATTCCCGAAATGAACTTGACCTACCTGCCCACCGTCTCGCGCCCGGATCAGGATCCCGATTTTTCACCGGCCATTTCACGCGGACGGGCCAACGACCTTACGCGGTTGCTGCTGGGGGCGCCGCCCAGCGGGCCGGTGGCCCCGGTATTGGCCGGCACCGTACCCGGTAATCTGACCGATAAACTCGGGCCGGGCCGGTCGGCCTTCTATCTTTGCGGCAACCCGGACATGATCGCCGATATCCAGTTGGTGCTCGGTCCCGATGGGTACGTGCTCAAGGGGCGCGACGCCCAGGTAATAACCGAGGATTATTGGTAATCGTTAAAAAGTACGGAGCAATTCCATGGTTGAAGCACTGCCCGACGGCCTGGTTGAAGAACTGGCCGCCGTCGACAGCCCGACTATCGCCAACGCAATCGAGCCGATGAACGTGCGCGGGGGCCATGAGGGCTACCTGGGGCCGGATATTGGCTGTTATTTCCCGGAAATGGATTCGGTCTGCGGATACGCCGTCACCTGCACGATTCAGAGCGTGGACGATGGCGCGGACCAGGCGGTGGATAAGCGATTTGAATTCTTCGAAGCGATAGAGGCGTCACCCAAGCCGGTTATCTGTGTCTTTAAGGACGTTTCCGATCAGCCGGCCCGCGCATCGCAATGGGGCGAGATGTTCACCACGTCGGTTAAGGCTCTAGGGGCGGTTGCGGTAGTTACCGACGGCGTGATTCGCGATCTGGCCGAGATCGAAGAAATCGGCGGAGTTCAGTTTTTCGCCGCCGGCGTCTGCGTCTCGCACGGCCATCTGGCCACCGTGGCGGTAAATGAACCGGTGCAAATCTCGGGCCTTTGGATACATCCCGGCGACATCCTTCACGGCGATCGCAACGGGGTGGTGAAGATCCCGCGCGAAGTCGCCGCCGACGTTCCGGCCGCGGTCGCCCAAGTGCGCAAGCGGGAAGGCGGGATTCTGGCCAACATGACACCGCAGATGACGGTGGCCGAGCTACGCAAGGTCTGGGGCCGCGGCGAGCACTGAGCGCAGCGACCGCCGGGAAGCGGCGGCCGCTTTTGCGGCAGGGCGCTTGCGTAAATTGCTCGGCGCCATGGGCGTCGGCGTTGAATATTTGGCGACCGCGACGTCGACTAACGACGTCGCCCGAGCGCGTTTGCGCGAAGGGGCCGACCTGCCACTGGCGGTCCTGGCCGATTCCCAATCGGCGGGGCGTGGCCGGCGCGGCGCGGCCTGGCAGACACCGCCCGGCGAAGCCCTGGCCCTCACCCTGGCCTGCCGCGCCGCGCAGGCTGATTCATTCGATCTGACCCGCTGCGCCAGTTTGGCGTTAGCTGCCGCCCTTGAGGACGCCGGTTGTACCCAGGTGGGCATCAAATGGCCCAACGACGTGTTGCTCGGTGACGCCAAGATTGGCGGAATCCTGATTGAATCGTTCGGTGACCGTCACGCCATCGGCATTGGCGCCAATCTCAACAACGATTCGTCGCAATTGGCCGATCTTGCCTATCCGGCCACCTCGGCAGCTGATCAATTGGGCCGGCGCGTCGACCGCGAGCAGGTCGCCGCCGCCGTAATCGGGCAGCTGGTCGGGCTGATCGCCGAGCTGCCGGCCAACCGCAAATCCCAGCACCGCCGGTGGGTCCGGCGCTCGGTACTCATCGGCCGCCGGATTGAGATGAGTAAGGCGGGCCGAATCATTACCGGCACCGTCTCCGGCTTGCGTCAGGACGGGGCCATCGGCATCGGCAGCCAGGGAACCATTTGCTGGCACCATTACGGATCCGTCGACAAGATACTTGCCGAGCCGTCCGCATGATTCCAGCCCCCGGCCGCTGAATCCGACCGGCCAGACGGGTCGGTCGGTGATCGTGTTTGCCGAAATTGGCCATTGCCACGGCAAAAATATTGCGACTCGGTAAGGGCGATAGGGCAGCGTGTGCCGGACGACCGCCCGAATCGAAACTGAAATAAAATCGGATTCGTCCGTTTAAACCTTAAAAAAGCCGCCCGGCCAAAATATGACCCAAACACGCGCCGACCAGGTCATCGATGCGATGCGCGGGGTTTATGACCCCGAGATCCACAAAGACCTAGTCACCCTCAATATGGTCCGCAACGTCAAGGTAACTGGCGATGACGTCTCGTTGACCGTCGTCTTAACCACCCCGGCTTGTCCACTCCGCGGAGAGATCGATTCACGCGTACGCGCCGGATTGGCGACTCTGGGTTGGGTTGGCAGCGCCGATATCGAAATGACCGCCGAAGTCGGATCCCGAACAAATTCGCCGTCGTCTTCGCTGCCGGGCGTAAAAAACGCGGTTGCCGTGGCATCGGGCAAGGGCGGCGTCGGCAAAAGCACGACCTCGGTAAACCTGGCCGTGGCCTTACATGCCCAGGGCGCCAAGGTGGGATTGCTAGATGCCGATGTCTACGGACCGAATATCCCGTTGATGATGGGTGCCAGCGGCTCCCCCACCGCCCAGGGAGGGCGAATCCAGGCAATCGAATCCTATGGAATCAAGCTGATGTCGTTGGGTTTTATGCTCGATGACGACACGCCGGTTATCTGGCGTGGGCCGATGATCGCCGGCGCGCTAAAGCAGTTAATCGGCGATGTCGATTGGGGTGATCTCGACTACCTGATCGTCGACTTGCCACCGGGTACCGGCGACGCTTCCCTTTCACTGGCCCAATTGATCCCTCTCACCGGGGCGGTAATCGTGTCGACACCGCAGGAAGTGGCGCTGCAAGACGTACGCCGAGCGATTTCGATGTTTGAACGCCTCAGCGTTGATGTGCTCGGACTTATTGAAAACATGTCGTTCTTCGACAGCCCGGGCGGCGAACGAATTGAGATCTTCGGTCACGGCGGTGCAAGGCGGGCTGCCGAACGGATGGAGATTCCCTTTTTCGGCGAACTGCCGCTCGATCCGGCAATTCGCGAGGGCGGCGACTCAGGACGCCCGGTGGCGCTGTTTGGCTCGAATCAACTGGTCGACACTTACCGCGCTATCTCATCGCGCGTGGCGGCTGCAATATCGGTGAAAAACTTAGAGCGCGTAGAACCGCTGCCGATGCTCTAACCGGGGACGAAACGCCGCTTTGGGCGGGCAACCAATCCCGTGCACCCGAATTGGCCGACCGGCTTTGAATAGAGTACGCACGCGGAACCGATTAAACGGACCGAAATCAGGTCGTTATACCGATTTGGCTGTGCCGGTGGTATACCAGCGCAGAACAAAAACGCCGGTGAGCATCAGCAGGATAAATCCGATCGCTATCGTGCCGGTGTAAGCCTCCACCAATCCGCGAATCTGCTCGCCGAATATCAAAAGGGCGGTGCCGACGGCCAGAAATCGGATCGACCGACCGACCAGCGAGACCACCATGAACCGGCGAAAGTCGACTCGGCACATTCCGGCGCCGATGGCAAACACCTTGTAGGGAAGCGGCGTAAGGCAGGCCAGCAGTATCGCAAGGGTGTCATTCTGCTGGTACTTGGCCTCCACCAATGAGACGGTATCCGGGTCAATGAAGCGGTCCACCAGCGGGCGGCCACCACGCAGGCCTATCCAATAGCCGAGCGCTGCCCCCAGCAGCGAACCGAGGGTGCAGAGCCCGGCCAAGGGAATTGCCAGGCGGGGATCGGCGAGCGCCAAGACGATCAGTAGACCGTCCGGCGGCACCGGAAAAAAACTTGAGTCCCAAAACGAGACCACGAAAAGCGCCGCCCAGGCAAAGGGTGAATCGCCCCAGGAAAGAACCCATTGCGAAAGGTCGGCCAGGACGTCCATCTAGCTGCCAACCGGACTCTCGGATAGCCCTGATTCCCAGTTGAGTTGCTGCCGGCAGGGACCGAACGTGAGTCGATGCTGCGTGCTAGGACCCAACCGCCGAATTGCCGCTACGTGGTCCAATGTGCCGTATCCAACATTGCGGTCAAAGGTGAATTCGGCAAACAACGGAGCAATCCGATTCATATGGGCATCACGGGCAACTTTGGCGCAAATGGATGCCGCCGCCACGCTCAATGCTCGGCCATCGGCGCGCGGCAGCGCCAAGAATCGCTCGGGCACCACCGTTCCGCTCAACACCATCGCGTCAGATATGACGGCCTGCGGACGCGGACGCAGCTGGGCCAATGCAGCAATCATCGCGACCCGCACGGCGGCGGCGATACCGATGCGATCGATCATCGACGGTTCAACCCAACCTAACCCCACCGAATTGGCCTGTTGCCAAATTCGCTCGCTGAGGCCGACCCGGCGCGCCGGCGCAACGACCTTTGAATCATTGACCCCGGCCAAGCGACGGCGATTACGGATCATATTTGCGTCGATTAGCACCGCGCCGGCGCACACCGGGCCGGCCAGGGCGCCGCGTCCCACCTCATCAACGCCGGCTATCAGGTCGATCCCCTCTTCGAGCAAATCGTGCTCGATAACCAAGCGGGGAAGGGAGCGGGGCAAATTTGGCGCGGCTGTCGGGGATGGGCTCCCTAACGCACGATCAGTTGCGCTAATTCCTCGCTGAGAAACCCGCTGAAATTACGATCTACGGGTCAGCGCCGGGATGCTTCGCGCACCCGGGCCGCTCGGCCCTTGCGATCGCGCAGGTAGTAGAGTTTTGCCCGCCGCACGCGGCCCCGCCGTACGACATCGAAGTGGTCGATTACCGGCGAGTGCAAATGAAAACACCGCTCCACGCCGATTCCGGCGTGCGAGATGCGACGCACCGTAAATGTTTCTTGCAATCCGCCACCGCGGCGCTTTATGACCACGCCCTCAAAAGCCTGGATGCGCTCGCGTTGACCTTCGCGAACTTTTACGTGCACACGGACCGTATCGCCGGGGCCAAATTCAGGTATGTCGTCGCGCAGTAGCTCGCGGTCGAGTTCAGCAATGATCAAGGACATAAAGACAACACGTTATCGGCGGACAGAGGGCATTTGGCGCAACGGCTACGGATTTTAATTCAAACGCCGGTAGGCTACGGATTTCAGTCCCAGTCAAAGCCAGAGCCGGCCCGATTGCGCGGACTGGCAATCCGCACTGCTCCGCAATCTAACGTCGCACCAAGCACGGCGGCCGACGTTTGGGTCCAATCCAGAGCCAATTGGGCGGCCGGCTGCCAAGACTGCGAGGGCTTCATGCCAGCGTCCTCCAATCCCGCGCGCCGGGCCTGCGCCGCGGCCACGTTTACGACCAGAGCGCGATCTTCGAAAGTGACGGTTGCCACCTGGCGCTCAAATGCGGCGCGCGCGGTGCGCCGTACCTGGCCGATCCAAGGACCATGGTCGGCGACAAGCTTGGCGGATGTGGCGTTTAACAGCTTGAGTCTTGCGTTTAGGCGATCGGAATCTAAAAGGTCGAGTCGACCGCGCGCCGGCAGCTCGATCACCGCGGCGATCCAACGTCCGCCGGCGTTAAGGCAGGCGTCAAATAGCGATAGCATCGCCGCAACATCGCCGACTAGCACTTCTCCTGGTCCGCTCTGGCAGCGCAGGCCCAGCTCGTAGGCCGCCAGCAGGGAATTGACGGCGGCGGCGGCTAGCGGGCGATGGGCAAGATCGTCGGCCGCCTCAGCGACGACGGCGGGTATGAGGGCTGGTAAGCCGGCTTCCCGCAGCCGAATTCCAGCTGCTGCGAGGTCGGGATTGGAGCCGGCCCGGATATCGCCGGCCCGGTTAAACGCGTCGGTGAAGGACATCTGATCGGCTCGGAACGGTTAGCTGGCAAATCTTAAAAGAAAGGGCGGGCAACGCACGGGCAAAGCCCCGGCCGCAAGTTTTTCTGAAAATCGTTGGCCTTCCTTCCCAGGCGCCACAACCGATGACCAACCCGTAATGATCCCGCCACCGTGCTGGCCGCGTCCGGCCGCGGCGGTCATCGCCCTATTGATCGGGTTGTTGCTTTCCGGTTGCAGCGAGAGGCCGGAAGGCTCGCTTGAACCGGTTTCGGGTTCAGATTCCAACCCATGGTCGACCGCGGCGGCGGCGGATTGGCCCGCTGCCGACGAACCCGCCGAGGGCTACCGCGGGATCGAATTTGCAGTCGTCGCTGCGACCGTGAGCCGGGTACGCGGCCTTGAACGCGACCTGATGGTCCCGCAGATCATTTCCGTTTCCCAGGCTCGAGCGGACCTGACGCAATACGTTCACGCTGAGGATGCCGAGGCCGCCGATCACGGTGACCGGATATACCGATTGCTCGGCGTGCTGGGCCCCGGCGAACGCTACAACGACTTCTATCTGGCCGAATTATCCGATCAAATTTTGGGGTTCTACGATTCTGACGATGACGAAATCTTTCTGGTTGACAAGCGGGAATTGCCAACTACATCGGCGGTACTCACGTTTAGCCATGAGTATGTCCACGCCCTCCAACAATCCCATTTCGATATCGCCGCGCTGCTCGACGATATCGAACCGCTGGACCATGACCGCCGACTGGCCCTGCTCGCATTGATAGAAGGCGACGCCTCGATATTTGGGCTCGAAGCGGTGCGCCAGTTGGCCGCGCTTGACGAAACAGTTGACCTCGGCCAATTGCGCGATATTGAACCGGCATCGACGCGGGATCTCACCCGCGCCGGGCAATTGGCGCGAGCGGTCATTGAATACACCTATCTGCGGGGGTCGGCCTTCGCGTTTGCGCTGTACGCCGCTGATGGCATTGCCGCGATAAACGCCCTCTATGCGAATCCGCCCCCCACGACTGCCCTAATCAATGGCTTTGCGCCGGCACCCGGTTCAGGCGACCGCGCAGAATTCGACGATCCGCAATTCCCCTGCTGGCAGGTAGTCGCCGAAGCCCAATTCGGGCAATTCCTGCTCGGGGCCGTTCTTAGCCAGCGTCCGCATCCTCAAGTCCTTGGCCCGGCCGGTTGGGTAGACGACCATCTGATGCTCCTAAGCAGCGGATCGCAGGATCTGTTGTTGCTAAGGGTTGTTTTTGACCAAGATCATGCGGCGGCCACATTTAAGAACGGTCTCGATGACCACATCGCCGGAGGCGGTATTCCTGTTGTTCGGGACAATAACCCGGGTCAGGGAGAAGTTCGGACCGTCTCGACCGCCATTTCCGGCCACGCGGTGACGCTGGCGGTAGGCGACCACGCCCTCTCGGTCGATCGTGGAATTACAGAACTGAGCAGTAACGGTCGATCGTCGGTCGAAGCGGCCGATTTCTGCCCAGATTCAGCCGGCTAGAAAGGCCTCCCACAGCAGACCAATTTGCTCCAACAGGTCTGCTTCGCTCTCGCCGTTGAATATCAATCGCGCCGGCACCCCGGGGCACCGGCTGGCAAACAGGGCCAGCTTATCGCGGGTATTCGACTGGGAATCAACGCGGGCGGCAGCGGCAGCGGGCGAAAGGGATCGGTTACGGGCTAAGCGCTGCAGTTGAATGCGGCGCGGACTGGTCAGGATCCAGAGTTCATCGAGCAGCAGGGCGTTGCGTCCCTCGACCAGCTTTATTGCTTCCACCACCCGCGGTTGCCCGGGGTCACCGGCGGCCAACCAGTGCGATACGCGATGAAATACACCGGGGTGAACAATCGCTTCCAGTTCGCGCATCGCCGTCGCGTCGGCAAACGCAATCGCCGCCAATGCCGCCCGATCGATTCCCGTCGGCGTGAGAAGGTCGGCGCCAAAGCGCTCGGCCACGGCCGCGGCCACCGGTTCGCCAGCCCGGTAAAGATCGCGGACGACCAGGTCAGAATCGATCACGGCAGCGCCGAGATCTCTCAAGTGCCTGCTGACCGTGGTCTTTCCGGTGGCGATATTGCCGGTGATGCCCAGTACACGCGGACGCAATCCGTTCAAGGTCCGGACCGCCGCTGTCTGAGGTTGGAAGATGGTGGCAAATGTATGCGCATATTGTGAAGATGATATTTAGCGCCGGCCAAAGACGGAAATTTCGGCGCGAGTGGATATCGCCCGGGATAGGCCTTTGTCGCGAAATTCAACCCGACTCATCGATGTGGCGGCGGCCGTAGGGCGCCGAGCGCTGGGAAGAGTCTCACCGCGACCGGCGGTGGGCGCGGTCGTGGTCCGTGATGGCCAAATAGTCGGCGAAGGCTCAACCTCCCCGCAATTTGGTCCACACGCCGAACCGCAGGCGCTTGAAGCGGCCGGCGCGCTGGCCCGCGGGGCCGATCTCTACGTCACTTTGGAACCCTGCGCCCACTTCGGCCACACGCCTCCTTGCACTCAGGCCATCATCGCGGCCGGTATCGCCCGCTGTCACATTGCCTGCTCCGATCCCAACCCGGTTTCCGGCAACGGCGCGGCAATACTCCAAGCGGCCGGTATTGAGGTGACATTTGAAGATTCGGCGGCGGCTCGCGATGGGTTGAAAGGGTATCTCAAAACGTCGGCAACCGGCATGCCCTATGTAATAGCCAAGTGGGCGATGTCGCTCGACGGCCAGTTGACCAAGCGGGGTGGCGGGTACCTAACCGGTCCGGCGGCGCGGGCTCTGGTGCATCGTCGTCGATCCGAGGTTGACGCCATTGCAATCGGCTCGGGAACGGCATTGGCGGACGATCCGCTGCTCACGGTTCGATCACCAATCTTTAGCTCCAAGCAACCGTTGCGAGTAGTGCTCGATGGGCGCGGCCGCATTGGTGCAGACGCGGCAATGCTCAAGCAACCCGGTTCGACGGTGATATTTACCAGCGCCCCCGAATCCGGCACCCCGTTCCAATTTCGCCCGGATGGCCATCTGAGGGTTCGTGGGATCGAGCCGTCGCCGGCCGGCAATATCGACTCGGTGCTGGAGAACCTGGCCGAAATGGGCGTACAGACCATTCTGCTCGAGGGAGGATCGCAAGTCCTGCGCTCGTTTTTTGCCGCCGGTCGAATCGACGAAGTCGAGGTGTTCTTAGCGGCGATCTTGGCCGATCTCGCTGGCGATGCCCCTGCGCCTTTAGAACCGGGCCAATCGACCGCTACGGATCTTGAATTGATCGAGTGGGCAAATTTCGAGGGCGATCTTTGGGCCCGGTACCTGGTAAGGCCGAGCGCGGCTGCGGTCCGATCGGCGGAGAAATAGCCATCGCCGGGTCGGGTGCGGGCCGGGCAGGTACCAACAATTGCCAGAGGGCGACTTGTGGCGCACAACGCAATTCAATTGGCGCCGTTGCGGCCTAACATCGGCGTATGTTTACCGGCTTGATCGAAGAAATAGGTCCCGTACTCGGTGTCGCCAGCGGGAAGGGCTTGACCGAGTTCCGGCTGGGTGCCCGATTTGCCGGCGATCTGTCGATCGGTGAGAGCGTGGCCGTTAACGGAGCCTGCCTGACAGTGACCGAAGTTTTCACGAACGGATTTGCAACACAGGTGGTACCGGAGACTTTGCGGCGAACAAACCTGGGGCAGATCGGCAACGGCGACTGCGTCAATCTTGAGCGGGCCCTGCGCGCCGACGGGCGCCTGGGCGGACACATAGTCCAGGGCCATGTCGATTGTTCCGCCAAATTGGCCACGATCCAACCGGACGGCGACGCAAAAATTCTCTCCTTCACCCACGACCCGGAATATTCACCGCAAATCGTTGAGAAGGGGTTTGTGGCCCTCAACGGCACCAGCCTCACCGTTACCAGCGCCGGCGATGGCAACTTTTCCGTAGCCTTGATCCCGCACACTTTGAAAGTGACCACGTTCGGCGCCTTAACCGCTGGTGACGAGTGCAACCTGGAGACTGATATCTTGGCCAAATACATCGTTCGGCTGGCCGCTGCGGCCGGTTCCGCCGCCTAAATGACCGATTCGGTAACCGCCGCCGCCGAACGCCTGGCCCAAGGCGAATCCGTGCTGATCACAACCACCGGAACGCGTGAGTATTCGGCCTATCTGACACTGGCGGCCAATGCTGCCTCGGCATCCAACCTGCTTTCGTTGACCCGGGCAGCGGGCGGCTATTTTGTTGTCGCCGGAGCATCGGTGCTTGAACCACTGCACATTTCGCTCGAGCGCAACAGTGGCGCCGGCGGTCCGCAGCCGGCGCCGGCGTTCTGCGAATCGGTTGATTTGATCGCTCCGGATCCACATTCATTTGCGGGCCAGGCCGCGACCGTTAGGGCTCTGGGCAGCGTTCAATCGCAACCGGGTCACTTTAAAAAACCGGGCATCATCCGCCCGTTGCGCGCATTCGAAGGCGGCGTGCTGCGCCGTCCGGGGCTGCCCGAGGCGGCCACCGATCTGGTGACACTGGCTGGACTTGCCCCGGTGGCCGTGATCGGGCGTCTGCTGGGCGCCGATGGGCGAGATCTGAGCCCGGCTGAGGCCGGCCAACTGGCCGAGCAACGCTCGACCGCGACCACATCGGTTACCGCCCTGATTCACCATCGACGCCAGAGCGAAAAACTCATTGAACGTCAGGCCTCGGCCGAAATTCCAACGCCCTGGGGCACCTTCCAGGCAACCGCTTTTCGTGACTCGGTGACCGGCGACGACCACCTGGCGATGGTCTACGGTCAACTGCAGCCGGGGGCACCGACCCTGGTGCGGGTGCATGACGAATGTCTCACCGGTGACGTATTTGAATCGCTGCGCTGCGATTGCGGACCGCAGCTAAAAACGGCACTGCAGCAGGTGGCCGCGGAGGGCTGCGGGGTGGTCCTTTACATGCGGCAGGAGGGCCGCGGAATCGGATTGGCCAACAAGCTGCAGGCCTATGCCCTGCAGCAGCAGGATGGGCTGGACACCGTCGATGCCAACATCGCCCTGGGATTTGCGGCTGATGAGCGGGACTACGGGATTGGCGCCCAGATCTTGGCTGAAATGGGGGTCACCAAACTTCGATTGCTCACCAACAATCCGCGCAAACGATCCGAGATCGCCGGCTACGGGCTCGAAATTGTCGAACAGGTCAAATTACAGATAGAGCCCAACGAGCACAACGCCGCTTACATGTCCACCAAGAAACATCGCCTCGGTCACGACGTTATCGAGCGGGATTCATAAATTGACGGCCAAGCCAAGCCAGGTTGCGATCGTCGTTTCCGACTACCACCGCAATTACACCGATAAACTGCTCGCCGGCGCCCGGCGCGGGGTGCGGGCGGTTCTAGATCGCCAAACCGAAAGTCCCGATACCGTTGCTGGCACAGCGACCGATATCCGGGTGCTCCGCGCCCCGGGCGCCTTCGAACTGCCGCTGCTGGCCAAAATCACGGCCGCCCGCTCCGAAATCGACGCGGTGATCTGCCTGGGCTGCATCATCCGTTCCGATACCCCGCATTTTGATTTCGTGGCCGGCGAGTGCGCGCGCGGCATCATGCAGGCGGGGCTTGACACCGGAGTGCCGGTGATATTTGGCGTGCTCACGCTCGAAAACGAAGCCCAGGCGATCGAGCGCACCAAAGGCGATGACAGCAATCGCGGCTTTGAGGCCGGGATGGCGGCCGGCGCAATGGTGCTAACGATCAGGTCGCAGCAAGAGGGATCAACGGGAAACCTCCAGTAGCTCCAGGGCCGCCAACAGATCGGCGGCAACTATCGGCTCTTTTTTGTAGCGTTCTTTACCGGTGGCGCCGTCGCGGTCGATGAGCACGGCAAAAAATCCGGCGGCGCTGGCGCCTTGGTAATCCTCGGGGTAGGAGTTGCCCAGGTGGGCGATGCGATCGACGCGGCAATTGGCCTGGGCCCGGGCCAGCTCGAAGATTGCGAAATCGGGCTTGGCCACCCCGACCAGAGCGGAACACACCACGAAGTCGATCATTTCTTCGATTCCCAGGAAATTGAGCCAATCGATGAGCTTGAATGAGAAATTCGACAGCACGCCGACCCGCAGACCCATCGCGCGGGCGCGAATCAGCGCGGCGGTAGTCTCGGGGTAAAGCCGCGGAGGAAAAGACTCGGCAATGGCCTCGCCGACCAAAAGCGGATCGAGCATCGCACCCTTAGCGCCCATCGAGTCAATTACCATCTGCCCGCAACGCCGGTGCAGGTCGCTAAGCTGTCCCTGGTTTACGGCAAATTTGTGGTGGGCGCGATAGTACGGGTATTCGGCGGCAAGACCCTCGGCTACCCCCGCCCGGCCGCCCCTGTAACCGTATTCAGCCAGGCGCTCGGCGACGGCCTTGACCGGCGAACCGTCCCCCATTGAAAAGAGGGTTCCGAAACCGTCGAAAGTTACCGCCTCGATAGGGCCGAAAGTGTTTCCGCCCGAACGCGACCGGCGATGTTCATCCGCCTCTAGAATTTTTTTACCGCCAATTGGCTACCAATTGATCCAGAATCCAAATTACCGCCCATGTTATGCAATTCCAACGAACTACAGACCTGGATCGGCGGCGACCGCAAGCTGGCCATCCTTGACCTGCGCAGCCCCGCCGAATATGAGGCGGGC
The DNA here is from genome assembly GCA_965249595.1 of Chloroflexota bacterium. GTDB lineage: Bacteria > Chloroflexota > UBA11872 > UBA11872 > VXNJ01 > VXNJ01. The sequence continues at coordinate 210,605 of OZ252242.1, forward strand.
CACATCCCAGGCGCCGTAAACATTGACGTGCGCTCCTATCACCCCATTATTCGCAGCGAAGAACAACGGGCCGAGGCGACCCGCTTTCTAGTGGACTTGTTCCGTTCCTGCGGGGTGGATAACGATTCGACCGTCATCCTCTACCAGGCATTTACCGGCTGGGCCTCTTGCCGGGCCTACTGGATGCTCGAATATCTTGGCCAACGCCCCAACTTCGTCCTTGACGGCGGCTACCGCAACTGGATCGACAGCGGTGGCGCGAGCGAGACCGAGGTCAGGCCGCTGCCGGGCGCAGGCAATCTTTCGCCGGCACCGCGCAGGCGGCTGCTGGCAACCGCCGATTACATCAGTTCCCGGGTCGGCGATCCCGATGTCCAAATCATTGACATGCGAACCATTGCCGAATATGACGGCACTGACGATCGCGACAACCCGCGTCACGGGCATATTCCCGGGGCGATCTGGATGAATTGGGAGATGCTGATCGGCCCTGACGGGACGATGCGCGACGCCAAGGAAGTCGCGGCCGAATTTGCGCAGCGGGACGTGCAGCCCGACAAAGAAGTGATCGTCTACTGCAACGGCGGGGCGCGATCGGCCTGCGGATTTATTGCCCTCCACCAAGCCGGCCACCAGAATTTCCGCAACTATTTCGGATCCTGGCACGAATGGTCGCGGCAATATGACCTGCCGATCGAACAGCCTGTCTACGTCGCCAAATAGCAATTCGCGCGACCGGTTTTACCTCGCAAATCAATTGAGCAATACGTGGCCCCGGCAGATTCGGACGGTAAATCATTACATCATCGAATTTCGCATTTCGATGATTGCGGCAGGGTCGCGTAGACTGAATTCGCACCACCTCCGATTACGCCGCCGAAACCGGGCATCGATGCCTGCGGCAACGCCCGCCAGGGGTTGACCTACCGGTAGGTCAATATCCGATTCGGCGGGAACGGACATTTGCTCGATAGCCCGTATTCCCTTTGGCAAGAGGGTGATCGTCAGCATCGCCGGCGGCTGCCACCGCGCAGTTTGGCTATGGACGGTCTGAGCGAGCCTGCCGCGCGGTCGATTTCCAGCGATTGCGACCATCCCGATCCGTGCTTTTTTTAAGTACGCCTTCAGCCCGCGGCTAACGAGCGCAAGAATTCTTCCTGCTGACGCGATTCGATTGCCCCCGGCCGCACCTTCCGAACCCGGTCGATTGCGGTTTGGCAGTCCTGGCCCTGCCCGATGAGGATGGCCGCCAGAACAACCCCGGCCCGGCCCCGTCCACCAAAGCAATGAACGAAAACGGCCTTTTCGGCAGCGTTGCAATCGGTAACCATCTTCGAGGCCGCGGCGAGCTGGGTCAACGTTGGAACCGCGGATTCGACCACCGGCAGATGGAGCCCCATCTGACCGGCCGACCCCAGGGCGCCGGGGTCAAGCGGTTCGCCGGTCAGGGTGATCAACGCGTCGAATCCCAGGCGCTTGAGCAGCTTTAGCGAACCGGACAGATCGCCCGAGCGCGCCGGATGAGCGCCGCCGCCAAGTCGTTTGGGTTGCACCCAGAAATGATCGATCAATTCAAGTCAATATTTCAATTTACCGCCGGCTATACGAATGTTATAACTGCTTATCTATCCAAATGGCACTTGTTTTTCGTCCAGTGTTGGGAGGGGATTGACTATGGGTAAATCGACTATTACGAGGCGACGATTTTTGGCCGGCGGGCTGGCCGGCGGTGCGGCAGCCATCCTTGCGGCTTGTGGCGAGACGGAGATCGTCGAAAGAATCGTAACCCAGGTCGTCAAGGAGACGATTGTTGAGACCATTGAGGTCGAACGAATCGTAGAGGTTGAAGCGGTACGAGACGTCGAGGGCGGCCGCGATGTCGCCTATGAGGCGGCAGCCGTCGACTGGCGCAAATACGCCGGCCAGGAGATTAACGTGCTGGGCGTCCAGGGCTTTGTAACTACCTGGCAGCAGGGCCTGCTGAGTGAATTTGAAGAACTTACCGGCGTAACGGTCAACTACGAACTGCTCGGTGAAATCCAGCTATTCGATAAGACCAACCTTGAATTGACGTCTAGATCCGCCAATTACGACCTGTTCTGGTCGGCGGCGTTCAACATCCCGCGCTGGCTCTCCGGCGGTCTGATCCAGGATCTCGCCGTCTACATCAACGACCCCGAGAAAACTGACCTCGAGTGGTACGACTTCGACGACCTGCATCCCTCGGTGCGGGGAGCGGTCTCGGCCGGGCCGGAGGTCGGCGCCCTGCCGTTCGACGCCGTCACCCATGGTCTGTTCTACCGCCAGGACGTGTTCGAAGAGAAGGGCATCACCGATCTGCCCACCTCAATGGACGAGATGGAAGAGGTGGCCGCCAAGCTTCACGACCCCGATAACAATTTTTATGGCATCAGCCTGCGCGGCGCTTTCCTGCAGATCATGTACCCGGCATTCCCGTACACCTACGGTGGCGGTTACCTCAACGATGCCTGGGAACCGATCATGGATTCTCCCGAGAGCATGGCCGGCACCCAAAAGTACGTCGATCTGGTTACCAAATACGGGCCGCCGGGGTCATCGACCAAGATTTGGAGAGATGTGCTGGAAGACTTCCGCGGCGGCACGAGCGGCATGCTGCCAGACACATTCGGTTTTACGCCAGCATTCGAAGCCGCGGATGCCTCATCGATAGTCGGCAAAGCCGGCGTGACATACTTCCCCGGGGTCGAGCCAGGCTCGAAGGGCGAGCACGGTTTTTGGACCTGGACGGTATGCATGAACGCTTTCTCCGAGCGCAAGGATCCGGCCTGGCTGTACATGCAGTGGGCGTCATCGAAGCTGACCGCGCTGCGCTTTGCCCTCCTGCGCTGGGTAACGGCCCGCAAATGGGTCACCGAGCAAGCGGTCTGGCAGGACGTCGTCAAAGACAAGAACTTTGGCGAGTGGCCGACCGTCTTCGGTTATGGAATCGCCACCGCCCGGCCCGACTATCTGGTCACATCGATTAACGGACGCCCGATTCCCGAAGCCCAGGACATCCTGCGCACCCAGGGCATTGAGGTTTCCTCAATGGTTGCCGGCGAAAAATCGGTCGAGGATGGCTCCAGGGCCACCGCCGATGCGGTGCGCGACCTGATGACCAACGCCGGTTATTACTCCTAGGTAACAAGGCGCCTATTGCGATACCCCGCCCGGAATTTCAATATCCGGGCGGGGCGCCCAAGCTCTTTGGCCCAGACCGTTAGTTGCCCAGTCTCCGCAAGCGCTCTGCAACCGGGTAATCGGCATCGCCCGGCGTCAATCGATTGTTGTAGGGCCGCTCGATGAGATTTGGCGGTCGTTCAATCGGCATCGGCATCGGCTTGATGCCGGCCATCGTGGTGCTGTTCGTACTCACGCTGTCGCCGATGCTCCTGAACCTGTACCTGGCATTCACGTTCTGGCGCGGCGGCATCCAGGACCCGAATTGGATCGGCCTCGGCAATTTCGAATTCCTGCTGGCCGACGCCAACTTTCTAAATTCCATAATTCGATCTGCGACCTTTACGTTTTCAGCGGTGATCTTCGAGCTGCTGCTGGGCCTGATCACGGCGATCATGCTCACCCGCCGCCTGCGCGGACGGTCCATCTTTCGCGTCGCCATCCTGCTGCCAATGGTGATGACGCCGGTGGTCTCGGCCCTGACCTGGAAAACCCTCATTTACGACCCCAGCTGGGGTCTGACCGGATATCTATTCGATCTAGCCGGTTTTGGTCGCGTCGCCGTAGTCGCCGATGTGAATCTCTCGATATTGGGGGTGATCATCGTTGATATTTGGCACTGGACGCCGTTTGTGACCATCGTCCTCTTCGCCGGGCTCCTCTCGGTGCCCTCTGAGCCACTGGAAGCGGCCCACATTGACGGCGCCAACGCCTGGCAACGCTTCCGCTACGTGATCCTGCCGATGGTCATGCCCGTGTTGCTGGTGGTGACGATGCTGCGCACGCTTGATGCGTTCCGCACCTTCGACATGATCTACGTAATGACCCAGGGCGGTCCCGGCCGGGTGACCCAGACCCTGCCGATCTACATTTACGAAACGATGTTCTCGTTTTCCAACTTCGGTGGAGCGGCCGCGGTTGGCTTATCCATGACCCTCTTCTCGTTCGTCATGATCGCCATTTTTTCCAAGGCCCTGGCGGCCTCGCGCGGAGCCCAGCACTAACCGTGGCGGCAACGGCGGAGTCGGCTTAACGTGCGCACGCGGCGGCGTATCGTGGACGGCCTGGTCTATGCCGGCCTGGTGCTGGCGCTGATCTGGGCCGTGCTGCCAATGTATCTGGTGCTAACAACATCGATCAAGATTGGCACCGACGCGTTTACCCTAACGCCCAAACTGATCGGCTTCGAGCCGACGTTCAAGCACTACGAATTTGTAATCAAAGGCGTGCACCAGGAATTCCTAAGGTTTTTCATCAACTCGATCATCGTATCCACCGGTTCGGTGATCATCGCCCTCGGCGTTTCGATACCGGCCGGCTACGTACTGGCCCGCTACAACTTCAGCGGCAAACGTCTGTTTGGAATTTTTCTGCTGCTGCCACGGGCGATCCCGCCCATCGCCATGTTGCTGCCGTTCTTCTTCTTCTATTCGCGGGTCGGACTCATGGATTCGCTGGTTGGCCTGATCCTGGTATATGTCCAGCTGAATCTGTCGATCGGGGTCTGGATGCTGCGTGAATTCATCGCCGAAATCCCGCTCGAGCTCGAAGAGGCGGCGCTGGTTGACGGCTGCACGCGGCTGGGGTTGATTCGCCGGATAGTCCTGCCGCTGGCGGCCCCGGGAATCGCAGCCACGGCCATTCTGCTGCTCATCTTCTCTTGGAACGAGTTTCTTTTCGCGTTCTCGCTGGCCGGCGCCCGGGCCCGCACGGCGCCGGTCAGCGTCTACAACTTTGTCGGCGTGGAAGAGGTTCTCTGGGGTGAATTGCACGCTGCCGGAACGATGGTCGTGTTGCCGGTGATCATTTTCTCGCTGCTGGTCCAGCGCCGCATGGCGGCCGGTTTGACGGCCGGCGCGGTCACCGGTTGATCGATCCGCCAGAGCAGAAGCCGCGTTCGCTTCGATTAAGCTAGGTACAGGAGTGTCTCTGGCGCTCTGGCAAGACACGGCGGTAAGCCGAAGAGTTCTGGTTTTGCCGGATCGTTAATGGGTCGCAAGCGGCCCGGCAGCGGTTCAAGCGATGCGCGGACGGATTAATGGCCGGGCGCGCGGAAAGGATGCAATTGTCTATATGGCAAGCGTCACCCTAGACAGCGTCACCAAGCGATTTGGTGAAGTAGTCGCCGTCAACAATCTGACCCTTGAGGTCGAGGATCAGGAATTCCTGGTTCTGGTGGGACCGTCCGGTTGCGGAAAATCCACCACTCTGCGGCTTATTGCCGGGCTGGAAGAGATCAGCGAAGGCAACATCTACATCGGCGATCGCGTCGTAAATGATGTGGCCCCCAAGGACCGCGACATCGCCATGGTGTTCCAGAGCTACGCGCTCTACCCGCACATGTCGGTTTATGACAACCTGGCATTCGGTCTGCGCCTGCGCAAGACCGCCAAGGCCGAGATAACCCGTCGGGTACAGGAAGCCGCCGAGCTTTTGGCCATCGGCGAACTCCTTGACCGCAAGCCCAAGGAACTGTCCGGTGGGCAGCGCCAGCGAGTCGCCCTCGGTCGGGCGATCGTGCGCGAGCCCAAGGCGTTCCTCATGGACGAGCCACTCTCCAACCTGGACGCCAAGCTGCGGGTGCAGACCCGTGCCGAGCTAATTCGCCTGCACGAGCGCCTGCAAACTACGGTCATTTACGTAACCCACGACCAGACCGAAGCCATGACCATGGGATCGCGAATTGCGGTTCTGCGTGACGGTGTGCTGCAGCAATGCGGGAACCCGCAGGGGGTCTACGACCATCCGGCCAACATGTTTGTCGCCGGATTTATTGGCAGTCCGTCAATGAACTTCTTCGACGCCAAAGTCGTCGGCACTGCGGACAACCTGCAGATTGAAGCCTTTGAAGGCCAATTGCTTGACGTTCCGCCCGACCGTCGCCAGGCCTACGCGACGCACATCGGCCAGGACGTAATCTTCGGGCTTCGCCCCGAGGACCTCTGGACGCCGGTATTTGCGCCTGACCGGGCTACCAAGGACCAGACCATCCAAAGCAAGGTCGACGTGTTCGAGCCGCTTGGTTCTGAGATTTATCTGTACCTGGTCACCGATGACAATTCGTACATCGCCCGGGTTGACCCGCGGACCGATGCGCACGCTGGTGAGGACTTCACGGTCGTCTTTGACATGAATCACATGCACCTGTTCGACCCGATGACCCAAGAGATCATCGGCGAGGAGCCGGCCGGCATTTCATAAATGCCACGGCGTTGATAGTTTTTAACGCTTGATTCAAGAGAGGCTGGGGTTAATCGCCCCAGCCTCTTCGTCTACTTTTTGGTCTTGACCTCGACCCACCCAGAATCTCGGCCCCGTTAGTGGCCGTCATCGGCATAAATGCCGCCTGCATGCATTCGGGCACCACTTATCGCAACGCCGGCGTGTCCGTCTACGCCCAGCGCCTGCTGGCGACCTTGCTACCAATGGGGAGCGATGAGCATCAATTCGTGGTATTCGTCAACTCCGACTTTGCCACCGCCAGCCTCCCGCAACTGGCACTGGCCAAAGTGGTGCGTTCACCCTTTAGCGGCAGCAGCCGGCTGCTGCGTATTGGATGGGAACAAAGTGGCCTAGCCTTGGCCGCCCACCGTCACGGCGTAGAGGTTCTTCACGGCCTGCTCGACATCTCGGTCCTGCTCTACCGTGGCCCGCAGGTGATTACCGTCCACGATTTGACCTACGTCCTAACCCCCCAGGCCCACCCACGTTCGCGCCGGGCTTGGTTTGCGCTCGCCGCGCCCCGCTCGGCCCGTCGCGCAAAGGCCATCCTGGCGGTCTCGGAGGCTACCGGGCGCGATTTGATCAAACATTACGACCTAGATCCCGGCCGCCTGATCATCGCCCACCATGGCCGCGACCAACATATGACCCGCGTGACGGATCACGCCGCCCTGGCTGCATTTCGCAAGCGCAACGGATTGCCGGAACGATTCCTGCTGTTCCTCGGCACAATCGAACCGCGTAAGAACTTGGAAAGGTTAATTCGGGCCTTCGCCGGGCTTTGCGATCGCGGCTACCCCGGCAAGCTGGTGATCGCCGGTGGGCTGGGCTGGGGCGATATCGATATCACCGCTCTGGCCACGGCAGCCGGAGTTGAGCACGCGGTGCTGACCCCCGGATACGTCATCGAAAACGAAAAGAGGTTCTGGTACTCGGCGGCCGAGGCGTTTGTCTTTCCATCGCTTTATGAAGGATTCGGCCTTCCCGTCCTAGAGGCGATGTCCTGCGGAACCCCGGTGGCCGTGGCCAATATTTCTGCTTTGCCCGAGGTGGTCGGTGAAACCGGTCAAATGTTTGATCCGCTTGACGTAGATTCAATGATTGCCGCTCTAACTAAGATTTGTGGCGATCCGACTAAATCACTAGCCCACGCCCAGGCCGCGATGGCTCGCTCGCTCCAGTTTTCGTGGGACCGAGCCGCCCAAGGCGCCCTGGCCGCATACCGCCGGGCCCTCTCTGATTGAACCGGACCACGATACACAAAAATGCCCGAGACATCTAGCCCAGTTGCCGCGCGACGCCTGCAGCGGCGGCGCTGTATCACCACGGCTTTGGACCTGGTGGGCATCCTTGCCGCTTTCGCAATTGCCCATTGGCTTCGCTATGAATTCCAACTGGGCGGAGAGGTGGCCGATCCAAATCTAATACCAGTATCCGATTTCGCCTCGATTGGAGCCGCCTATCTGATCGTCATGCTGGCTGCGCTGCGAATGTGGGGGCTATATAGCCGGCAGCAACTCTCATCGTGGCTTGATCAGGTCGGCCGCATCGTGATTTCGGCCCTGCTGGCCGAGGCGGCCATCATCGTAATGTCCTACTTGGCCCGTGAGGCCTTTCCGCCCTCCTCGCGGCTCATGTTCGCTTATCTGGGCCTCCTGAGCGTGGCCATTCCAGCGTCCCTGCGGCTCGTTGCCCATCGCTTTTACGTGTCCCGCTACCGACGTGGTCTGGGGTGTGAAAGGGTTCTGGTGGCCGGGCGCGGCGTGTTAGCCAAGATGCTCATGCAACAGATCCGCGGCAACGTTGGTGCCGGCCTGGTGATGGTCGGATTCTTCGATCATCTGGACGACCAATCGGACTTCGGCCGGTTCCCGCGGCTTGGCGATCTCTCGGCCGTTGAGGAAACGTTGATCGACAGACACGCCGATCGCTTGATCATCGCCCTGCCCTTTCGCCAGAGCGCACGAATCAACGAACTAATCGAAATCTGCCGCCGCTTGGGCATCCGCTACACCGTTGTGCCCGATCTGTTGGCACTGCAGACCGGCCGTGTTCACACCGAGACGATTGCCGGAATTCCTCTGTTTACCCTCACCGCCAATCGGATCACAGGCATCAACGCCATGTCCAAGCGGGCTTTGGATCTATTGCTCTCGACCTTGCTACTGGTTCTCCTTAGTCCCGTGCTGGCGTTTCTGGCTTTGGCAATCCGCCTCGATTCAGATGGTCCCGCATTGTTCGGGCAGACCCGAATCGGTCGTGGCAACCATCCATTTAGGATGCTCAAATTCCGCTCGATGGTAAAAAGCGCCTCGCTGACCCGCTATGAGATATTTCCGCAAGCTGCCAAGGAGGCGCTGTTTAAGCCGCGAACGGATCCACGCACCACGCGTGTCGGCCGTTTCCTGCGGCGCACATCGCTCGATGAAATGCCACAGTTGATCAACGTAATTCGCGGCGAAATGAGCCTGGTTGGACCGCGCGCGCAGATTCCGGATGAAGTCTCAAACTATGACGACTACGCCCATAATCGCCTTTTGGTATCCCCAGGGCTAACCGGACTGTGGCAGGTCTCCGGGCGCAGCAATCTGGGATTTGAGGAAATGGTCATGCTCGATACCTATTACGTCGGCCACTGGTCGCTGGGGCTGGATCTAAAAATCCTGCTCCGTACCATTCCGGCGGTCATCGGCGGTGAGGGGGCCTATTGAATTCCCCAGGCATTTCGAGTCCGCGGGTGGCGCTGGTCCACGATTGGCTCAACCAGATGGGCGGAGCCGAAAACGTCCTGCTCGAGCTCACCCGGATCTGGCCCGAAGCACCGATCTATACGTCAATTTTTGATCCGGCGGCGCTCGATGCCGAGTTTGAAGACTTAGACGTTAGAACCTCGTTCATGCAGGTTATCCCGGGCATTTTTGAACGCCATCGGGTCTTTCTGCCGGTGTACGCGGGAATGTTTGCGCGCTGGTGGATCCCCGATTGCGACCTGATCATCTCCAACGCCTCGGGGTTCTGCCGTTGGATCCCCAGCCATCCTTCGACAACCCACGTCTGTTATTGCCTGACCCCGCCACGCTATCTATGGGACAGCAAGCGCTACCTGGCCGCCGAACGCGATTTCCCGCCATCCTTTGACCCGGCGGTGCAAGCTGCCCTGGCCGGACTGCGCCGATTGGATGTCATCATGGCCGACCGCACCGATGATTTCATTGCCATCTCCACCGCCGTGGCCGAGAGAATCGCCCGCTATTACGGGCGCCCGGCGACGGTAATCTATCCACCCGTCCGCACTGCCGATTACGCCCCGGCCGCACCGGCCGCTATAGGTGAACATTTCCTGCTGGTGTCCCGCCTGGCCCCCTACAAAAGGATCGACTTGGCGATCCGTGCCTGCAATCGCCTTGGCGTTCGTCTCCGCATCGTGGGATCGGGCCGCGCCGAAAGTGACCTGCAGGCGATCGCCGGCAAAACGATTGAATTTGCTGGTCGGATATCGTCGGAACGCCTGCGCGACGAGCTGGCCCGCTGCCGGGCCCTGATATTCCCAGGCGAGGAAGATTTCGGCCTGGTGCCGGTAGAAGCCCAGGCGGCGGGCCGGCCGGTTGTTGCCTTCGCCGGTGGCGGAGCGCTGGAGACCGTGCGGGCCGGAGTAACCGGGGAGTTCTTTCACCATCCGACCACTGCTGCCTTGGCTGATGTCCTGGCCTCCTTTGACGAGAGCGGTTACGACCCGGCCGCGATACGGGAGAACGCTGAGCGCTTCGGCCTGGCCCGGTTTCGCACTCAGCTAACCGGCCACATCCAAAAATTGCTCGGTTAGTCGATCTCGATCGGGCAATCCATTACGCCGCGCGCGGAGCCTAAGGGTCGATCAGCTGGTCGGTGCTTGGGATACTTGATATGCGCCGGGTGGGGTATCCCGCCGGCATGAAATCTTCGTGAACTAGGGACTCAAAAGACGCTGTACGCCGATATTCTCTTGGCGATTCTTGCCCGCAACAGCCGGCCCATCGCGGCCGTGACCGTCGTGGCCCTGGTTCTGGCTACCTGGTGGGCGGTGGCCAATGTTCGGCCGGACTTGGCCAGAGTGCAGATCCTGATGAGCCCGCGGATCATCGAATCGGTTGACTCGCCCAACTACCAGGTCGAGGCATCACGCACGATTGCCGTTGACCACCTAATGGACAGCCTGCAACAGGTGGTCACTGGCAGCTCGTTCGTCCAGCTGGTTGCCGACAAAGTGTCGGCCGAACACGGGGTCAACATTAATCCGGAAGAACTGGTCGGAGCGATAGAGGCTGATCGAACCCACCGCGGTCTCACGATTTACGTAACCCTTGCTTCGGCCCGCGAATCGCGCTTGGCCGCCGCCGCCGCCGGCGCCCTTATCGACGGCGATGTTGGAGGGCTGATTCCCTCCTTCGGGACGATCACCAACGCCCGGGTCATCGATGTTGAATCGCGCACCGACCTAGCCGGTCTGTTGATTAATGGAATCGTGGTGGTCCTGGCCGCCATCGTCGGCTTCCTGGGATCCCTTTTGGCGTCAGTTGTCGGGGCCGCCCGACGCGACCGCCTCTATTTGCGCGAGCGGCCCCGGGCCGGCGACGTGCCGCTGCTGGCGCGACTGGATTGACGTCTCCGATGCAATCAGAGTTTGCCCTTGCCCAGCTTAGGGCCAGAGTCCTATCCCAGTTGCCTGACGGTTGCGGCGTGATCTTGATTGCCGCGCCCGGAAAACAAGCCGATGCTTCGGTTGTAGCCGTCAGATTAGCCAATGCGATAGCTGACTCGGGGCGGCCGGCGCTGCTGGTCGAGGCTGCCTCGATCCCCACCGGCTTAGATGACTCGGCCGGGGTTGGAATCGAAAGCCTGGCTCACGCCCTCCAATCGAATGCTCCCGCGCCGGCGCCCGGCGAATTGGCGATATACGGCGGCCCGCTAGATTCCGGCCAAATCGCAGGTCCGACGCTTCAGAGCTTTTTGCGCGCCGCCGCCGGCGCCGCCGCAGTTGTCCTGCTCACAAGCCAAATGGCCGGTTCGGCTGATGCGCTGGCCCTTGCTCCCTGCGCCGATTTGACCCTGCTGGCAGTCTGTGACGGGCAAAGCCGCCGCCGCCAGTACAGCGAGGCGGTCAACACCCTCACCGCTGCCGGATTGGCCCCGCTAGGGATGGTGGCGGCACCGGCGACCCAGTAGGGTCGACCTACGGCAGAGTCAGTCGGAGAAAGGCCTTAACAGCGGGCCAATTTGTATAGCTTGCTGTCGGCCTGGACCTCGACAACATAGAGATTGCCGCTGGCATCGAGCCAGATCCCGTGCGGTGCCCGCGGGTCGGGCAGGCCGAACCGTTCAACGATCTTGCCGTCCAGATCAACGACGGAGAGGTAACCGCCAAGCTCACAGACGTATACCAGGTCGCCCTCGGTTACAAAGTCGCCCGGACGGGCAAACCCGGTCCAGGATTCAAGATGATTGCCGTCGGCATCAAATATCTCCACTCGGTTGTTTTCGCGATCGGCCACCCAGACCCGGCCGCGCAGATCATAGTGGACGGAATGCGGCAGGTTGAATTGGCCCGGGCCGTCACCACGACCGCCCCAGGTCTTAATCAGCGAGTAGTCGGGCGCGAGGTGGTGAATGTGGCTGTTGCCATAGCCATCTGAGACATAAAAGCCGGCATCGCCAGCCAATGCGATGTCGGTGGGTTCGTTAAACGGCATTCCGTCGCTGGCCCCTGGCTGACCTTCGTTGCCGATGTGGTCAAGGATCTCTCCCTGTTCATTGCAGATCCAGATCACGTGCGCCTTCTGGTCGGTAAGCCAGAGACGATCATCAGCATCAACCCAAACTGCATGGGCGTGCTTGAATCGAGGATCGTCCCATGTTTCGAGCAACTCGCCGGAATCGCCGTCAAAGACGACCATCGGGAAGTCGCCGCGGTTGTAGATATAGACCCGGTTGGAACTGGTGACCCCGACCCCGCCTATCCAGCCAAGGTTTAGGTCTGCCGGTCGCTTGGGCCATCCGTCGACCAGTTCAAATCTAAAGTTCCCGCTGCCCATCTTCATCACGTCTAACCCGCCTCGTGGTCGTCAAATTGCCAATTCACCGCCGCCGGGGGCGCCGAGTTGCTCCCTTGCGGCAGCGGTTGACCCGTTCAATTTTGGACTCATGCATGTTTACCGTCGGTAATTTGAGTGCGGCGGAACGCAAAGGGGCTATCTTTGATCCCGAAACCGGCGCGGAGCTCATTGACGACTCATAGTGCGCTGAGGACGGCGGTGACGACTTCACCGTAACCGCCGCCGATCTGTTCGCCCGACAACCCGTTGCTCGACTGGCTAGAGCGGCGCGTTGTGCGTGGTCACCGAGATCCTTCAAAGGGGCTAAAGAGACTCCGAACGCCGTCACCCTATATCGGAATCGATTCAGGCTCAGAAGGAGAGTTCAACGTAGAAACAGGCGCACCCCATTTGGCACGTGCGCGCCGTCATGCCCATATTTGTCCAGTGGTGAGAGGACTCGTCGGTAGACCCAAGGTAGGATCACCCTTCCCACACTCCTGCCAGGGCGAGCGTCGGTTCGATGGGGCCACGCATGCTGCCGGCGGTTCCCTGGGTCACGGCACAAAGCACTGCGCCTCGGGCCAGCACCATTTGGATCGACACCGCCCAGCGAAAACTTCGCGATACAGTATGTGTAGGCTCCCCGGCGACACCCGATCGCAAACCAATACCGTCGCCGAAGACTCCAGTGTCCCGTTTCGATCCTTGCAGCCGAGATTGCGCAGCAGGAAATCAAATTCCCGGTCGGGTTTTGAGGCGACTCGCTGCCAATCGGACGCCCAGGACCCGGAAAATCTTCCCTTAAGTACCGGGGTCGGAAATCTCTTCCGACCGCGCAGCCGGGACATGCGAGTTTGATCTGATCCAAATGCTCTGGGCGCGTGCCTGGAAATGCGATTTCCTCGTGTTGCCGCGGGCGATGATCAAGGCGCAGTGGCGGCCGGGCTGCGGGCTAACCGGCTGCCCGAAGTTAGGATCGGGTTCGAGGCGCACGGGCTGCAAAATTGCATTCCAGAGCGACGGCGGGGGAGCCGATGAAGGTCACTGGGGTCAAGACGATGGTCGTCGAGGCCGAACCGCCCTACATCGGCGGCAAATATTTCCTCTTCCTCGAACTCCAGACCGACGAAGGTATCGCTGGTATCGGTGAGCGCATCGCCGGCAGTGCCTACTCCAACAACCCCGGCGATCTCAAATCGCAAGTCAGCCTGATCGAGGAGTTTGTAGGTCAGTTCGTGCTCGGCCAGAACCCGCTCAACATCGAGTTGATCTGGGACCGCATGTACGGCACTCGCCACGATTTGCGCCATCCCGGCCTATTTTCAACGCCTGTGATCAGCGCGATCGACATGGCCCTGTGGGACATCGCCGGCAAGGCTGCGAACCAGCCAATCTACAACCTGCTAGGTGGCCGCTATCACGAGCAGTTGCGCGCCTACGCCTACATGCCCAACACCGGTTTTGATGAGCACCCCGAGAAGGCCGGCGAAGTCGCCGCCCAACTCCTGGCCGAGGGAAATTCGGCCTGCAAGATCGATCCCTTCATGCCCCTTCACCCCATTCGCGACATCTCGCTAGCGGAGATCGAGCACGCGGCCAAGATCTTTGAGAGCATCCGCAACGCGGTCGGCAGCCAGCTGGAGGTCGGCATCGGGACCCACGGTCAGATGCCGACATACAGCGCAATCCGCGTGGCCAATTACCTGGAACCATACCACCCGTTCTGGTTCGAGGAGCCGGTGATGCCGGAGAAAGTCGAGGAAATGGCCCGCGTCGCCGCCCACACATGCATCCCGATCGCGACCGGCGAGCGCCTGGTCACCAAGTACGAGTTCGCGCGCGTGCTCGAGCAACAGGCAGCCCAGATCATCCAGCTCGACGTCGGTCAGTGCGGAGGCATAACCGAGGCGAAGAAGATCGCGGGCATGGCTGAGGCGCATTACGCGATGATCGCCCCGCACATGTACTGCGGGCCGGTGGCTGCGGCTGCCGCGATCCAGATCGATACCTGCTCGCCGAATTTCCTGATTCAGGAAGCCAACCAGGGGCCGCTGCACAAAACGATCTTCAAGGAGCCGCTGGTGGTGGAGAACGGGGTCATCATTCCGCCCACCGGCCCCGGCCTGGGAGTCGAGTTCGACGAGGATGTGCTCCGGGCACACCTAGTGGCCTAGGCGGTTTGCGCCTGGCGGCGCCCCATGGCCGAGGGACTTTGTATTGCACCGACGCCGGCCCGGTCTCAAATCCTCTGATCATTCGTCCAACCGCACCGCCGATGGGTGGCGGGGCGCCCGCCCACGACAGTCTGGCGAGCACCACCCCGCCGGCAGCGGCCGGTACCGTTCCGGTTCAGCGTCCACTGCCAGGTGGCCGAACGCTTGTTCGCCATGCTCGAGGTCTTTGCCGAAGACATGTCTGGGGGCGAAGGCTTTCCGCCACCTCGGGCGGCAGTGCCGCTGATACTTGGTCCTAAATGATTGGTGGCAACTGGCGAAAGGCATGACGTGACGAAATCCGCAGCGCGCGGCGGTTTCGATTACCTGGTTCTGCCACGCGATTACGACGCACTGGCGCCGGTCGTGCTTACGAGCAAGCTACCGATTTCAGTCGTCATCCGCGGCTGTGATTTCTGGCCCCGGCATGCCCGTTTTCGCTGACGATAAAGACCCAAGGGCACGGTGACGGCCGCTGCCGGCGGGGTGGTGCTCCCCAAACTTCTGGGGGCGCGCGTGAAACGTCGCGAGGACCCGCGCTTAATCCAGGGCCAGGCGACTTACGTCGACGATCTCAAGCTCCCGGGCATGTTGCATGCCGCGTTCAAGCGCTCGGATATCGCCCACGGGATCATTTCCAATATCGACACCGGCGCGGCCTCATCGATCGAGGGAGTCGAGTTGGTGATGACAGGCGCCCAGCTGGCCGAACACATCGGCCCGATGCCCAGGGTGACAGCCTTTCGGGCACCGGACCAACCACCCGTGGCCATCGACCGGGTGCGCTACGTAGGCGAGCCTGTGGCCGTGGTGGTGGCAACCGATCGCTACGTCGCCCGCGACGCCGTCGACGCCATCTTGGTGGAGTACTCAGAACTCCCGGCCGTGGTTGATCCGGAGCATGCAGTGTCCGGTGATGCGGCCACCCTACACGAAGGCTTTGACCGCAACATCGCGGTTGAGATCCGCAGCGGCGGCACCGCGGTCGATCCTGCAACCACCCTTCCCTCCGCCGAGAGCACCCTCGAGAACGCCTTTGCCCGGGCCGATGTAATCGTCAGGCAGAAGATGCTTAACCAGCGTCTTGCCCCCAACGCGACCGAGCCCCGCGGGGTCGTCGCGCGGTTCGAGCACGGAACCAATTACCTGACCATCTGGAGCTCCACCCAGACCCCGCATCTGTTGCGCCAAATGGTGGCCAGGGTGCTGGGGCTCGGAGAACATCAGGTAAGGGCCATTGCCCCGGAGGTTGGGGGCGGATTCGGGGCCAAGAAGATCTACGGTGAGGACTACGTGATCGCCGCGCTGGCGAGGATTGCCCGGGCCCCGACCAAGTGGATCGAGGACCGCACCGAGGCCTTCCTGGCCACCTCCCACGGTCGCGATATACACGGCGACATCGAGATCGCCGCCCAGCGCGACGGCAAGATTCTGGCTCTGCGGGCCAAACTCGTCGCCGACATCGGCGCCTACCAGGCGCTGCTGACCGCGGGAATCCCCACCAACGCCGGGCGGATGATCAACGGCGTCTATTCGATTCCCATCATCTGGCACCAATTGACCGAGGTGTACACCAACAAGACCCCCACCGACGCCTACCGCGGCGCCGGCCGACCCGAGGGCATCTATTTCCTGGAACGCTCCATCGACATCTTGGCCCACGAACTGGGCCTTGATCCGGCTGAAATCCGACGCCGCAATTTCATCCCCGCCGACCAGTTCCCCTACAAGACCGCGACCGGCCTTCTCTACGATTCCGGCGACTATGCCCCGACCCTCGATCGAGCGCTCGCCATCGCCGACTGGGAGGGGCTGCTTGCCAAACGCGATGCCGCCCGCGCCGAAGGCCGAATAATCGGCGTGGGTATTTCGTTCTACGTCGAGATCTGCGGCCGCGGCCCATCGACCAAAGGCGGGACCGGCGGCTGGGAACACTCGGCGGTGACGATCGAGCGCGGCGGGACGATTACCGCCACCACCGGAACCACCTCCCACGGCCAGGGTCACGAGACTACTTTCGCTCAGATGCTGGCCGACCACTTCTCGATTCCGATGCAGGACGTGACCATCCTGCACGGCGATACCGGCGTGGTAAAGCAGGGCGTAGGCACTTTCGGGAGCCGCTCGCAGGCCGTTGGCGGACCCGCGCTGTTGGCGGCGGCAGCCAAGGCCGGCGCAAAGATGAAGAGGTTCGCAGCCGCCCTCATGGCCGATGACGAGATCGACCCCGAGGATTTGGAATTTGCCCACGGACGCATCCACGTCGCCGGTCGACCCGAAATCTCGCTCTCGTTTGCCGAAGTCGCCGACTTCGCCTACATTCCGGTGCCGTTGCCGCCGGGGCTGGAGCCCGGCCTCTCGGAAGAGGCGTTTTTTGAGCCCGCGAACAACACATACCCATTTGGGTGCCACATTTCGATGGTTGAGATAGACCGCGAGACCGGCCAGCCCAGTCTGCTCAAGCTGATCGCGGTCGACGACTGCGGCAACGTCATTAACCCCCTCATAGTCGATGGCCAGGTCCACGGCGGACTGGCCCAGGGCATCGGGCAGGCGTTGTGCGAGGAAGTTCTCTTCGACCAACACGGGCAACCGCTGACGGCCAGCTTCATGGACTACGTGATGCCGCGGGCGGCTGATCTTCCGGTGTTTGAGCTGGATCGTACCGTCACCCCCACTCCCTTGAACCCGCTGGGGGCCAAGGGCGTGGGCGAGGCAGGCACGATCGGCGCCGCGCCTTGTTTGATGAACGCCGCTGTCGACGCGCTTTCCCCGCTCGGGGTCAAGCACATCGACATGCCGCTGCGCCCTGAACGGTTGTGGCGACTGATCCAGCAGGGCCGGCGCGGCCCTTGACCTGGAATTGTTGAACCGGTATCTTCCGGTCCCACGGAGCGGGTCTTGATTGATGGCCAGCAAAGTTGCTAACCGGCGTGCAAAGACATCGCCGTAAAACGTGAAATCGGCTCGGATAGAATCGGGCGGCTCGGTCCAAAACCAATAGTTCGATCCGCTTGCCGGAAGGGTGTAAATCCCCCTGTTTCGGCAAAAAGCATCCGAAGGCGTTGGTTTGGGCGGCACCTGGCTGAGCTGGCGTTGACCGTGCCGGCAGGAGGGGATTCGAGGTGGAGATAACCGGTGAACACCGATTTGCCGGACCGCGACCATTGCTTTATCGGATGCTTTTGGATCCAGAAGTGCTGGCCGCCACGCTGCCCGGGGTGGAGAGCTTTGATTTAGTTGACCCCGACACCTATGAGTCCAGCATGCGGGTGGGAATTGCCGCTGTACGCGGCACCTACCAGGGGCGTGTGGAGGTCCTTGAGCGGGTTCCGAACGAGTCATTCCGGCTTCGCATCGAAGGCGCCGGTCGGCCCGGTGGCGGTACCGCCGACGCGCGCATTCAGCTGGAGGAATCCGGCGCCGAAACCGTCATGCGTTACCGGGCCGAGGTGCGCGCAAGGGGCACCATTGCTCGCCTTGGCAACCGCCTGATGGGCGGGGCCGCCCGATTGTTGATCGGGCAGTTCTGCAAGGAAATCGAACAAAGAATTGAGAAAAGCGCCGCTTAGGCGGCACTGACACCGGCGACAAGGAGGTCGTAATGTCTGATCCGGTTCCTATCTCCGTCCGCGTCAATGGAATAGTGCGGAAAGCCGCGGTCGAGCCGCGCTTGCTGCTGGCGTATTTCCTGCGCGAAGACCTCAACCTAACCGGCACCCATTTGGGCTGCGATACCAGCCAGTGCGGGGCCTGTACGGTACTGGTCGACGGGCAAAGCGTTAAGTCGTGCACGGCTTTTGCGGTCCAGGCCGACGGCGCCGAAGTAACCACTATTGAGGGCCTGGCCCAGAACGGCAAATTGCACGCCCTTCAGGACGGATTCTGGGAAGAGCACGGCCTGCAGTGCGGCTACTGCACCCCCGGCATGATCATCTCGGCGCTTGATCTGCTGCAGAACAACCCCGACCCCAGCGACGCCGAGATCCGGGCCGGTATCTCCGGCAACTTCTGTCGCTGCACCGGCTACCAGCACATTGTCAATTCGATCCGACACGCGGCCGAAAGGATGGCCAACCAATGAGTACCC
Source organism: Chloroflexota bacterium (assembly GCA_965249595.1). Lineage (GTDB taxonomy): Bacteria > Chloroflexota > UBA11872 > UBA11872 > VXNJ01 > VXNJ01. The sequence goes on from OZ252242.1 coordinate 229,402, forward strand.
AAGTTGGATCGGTCCTGCCCAAGCTCATCGGCGAACGCGTCCGGCGCCGCGAGGACCCGCGTCTGATCCAGGGCCTGGCGACCTATGTCGACGACGTGAAGTTGCCCGGCATGCTGCACTTGGCGTTCAAGCGCTCTGATATCGCCCACGGGATCATCCGAAGCATCGACACCAGCGCCGCCGAAGCAATGGACGGCGTGGAACTTGTCATCACCGGCGCTCAACTGGCCGAGCACCTCGGCCCGATGCCGATCGGCACCCCATTCCCGGCTCCAGACCACCATTCGGCCGCCACCGACCGGGTGCGCTACGTCGGTGAACCGGTTGCCGCAGTGGTGGCTGAAGACCGCTACCTGGCCCGCGACGCCGCCGACGCGATCATGGTCGATATCGAAGAATTGCCTGCGGTTGTGGACCCCGAAGCGGCGATGGCCGCTGGCGCCGCCCTGATCCATTCCGATTTCGAGCGCAATGTCGCAGTCGATGGCGTATTCGGCGGCACCGGCGTAAACGCCGAGACCGCTCAGCCCGAGGACGACAGCGCCCTTGATGCGGCCTTCGCCGAGGCGGACGTGGTGATAAAGCAGCGAATGCTGAATCAGCGTCTGGCGCCAAGCGCGATGGAACCGCGCGGCGTCGTGGCCCACTACGAGACCGGCCGCGATTACCTGACGATCTGGAGCGCGACCCAGAACCCGCACATCCTGCGCACCCTGGTTGCCGGGATGCTCGGAATCGGCGAGCACCAGGTGCGTGCGATCGCCCCCGAAGTGGGAGGCGGGTTTGGCTGCAAGATCAATATCTACGGAGAGGAATACACCGCCGCCGTCCTATCGCGGATGACCGGGGCGCCGATCAAGTGGATCGAGGACCGCACCGAAGCGTTCCTGGCCACAACCCACGGACGTGATTTGCTCGGCGATATCGAGATTGCGGCCAAGCGCGACGGGACGATCACCGCCATCCGGGCCGGTTTACTGGTCGACATCGGCGCCTACCAGATGCTGTTAACGGCGATCATCCCGACACTTACCGGGTTGATGATGAACGGCGTCTACCAGGTTCCGGTGGTGCGCCATGGACTGACCGAGGTCTACACCAACAAGACCCCGACCGACGCCTACCGCGGCGCCGGCCGTCCCGAGGCGATCTATTTCCTGGAGCGGATAGTCGATATGCTGGCACGCGAGTTGGAGATGGATCCGGCCGAGCTGCGACGCAAGAACTTCATGCCCGCCGAGGAGTTTCCATACGCGACCCAGACCGGACTGGTCTACGACTCCGGCAACTACGCCGCCGCTCTGGACAAGGCGCTGGATGTGGCCGATTGGAATGGGTTGCTCGCCGAACGCGACGCGGCCCGCGCCGAAGGCCGCATCGTCGGCGTGGGGATGTCTTTTTATGTCGAAGTCTGTGGGCTGGGGCCCTCCTCGACCGTACCGGTCGGCGGCTGGGAACATGCCGGTGTGACCATCGAGCGCGGTGGCAAGGTCACCGCCACCACCGGCGCGTCGCCGCACGGCCAGGGCAACGAGACCACGTTTGCGCAGATGCTGGCCGACCACTTCTCAATCCCCATTGACGACATAACGATCCTGCACGGGGATACCGGCATCGTTAAGCAGGGGGTTGGGACCTTTGGCAGTCGTTCACAGGCAGTCGGTGGGGCGGCGCTGATGCTCGCCGCCGGCAAGACCAGTGACAAGATGAAGCAGTTTGCGGCTGCGCTGCTATCTGACCAGGAGGTTTCGACCGAAGACCTGGAGTTCGTCGACGGGCAAATCCGGGCAAGTGGGCGACCCGAGGTGAGCAAGACGTTTGCCGAGGTGGCCGACTTTGCCTACATCCCGGTGCCGCTGCCGCCGGGGATGGAACCCGGACTCTCGGAAGAGGCGTTTTACGAGCCCGAGAACAACACCTACCCATTCGGGTGCCACATCTCGATGATCGAGGTCGATCGTGACACGGGCGAGCCGCGCCTGCTCAAGGTTGTTGCCGTAGATGACTGCGGCAACGTGATCAATCCGCTGATCGTCGAGGGTCAGGTGCATGGCGGACTGGCCCAGGGCATCGGCCAGGCGATGTTCGAAGAGGTTCTATTCGACCAGGAAGGGCAGCCGCTTACGGCCAGTTTCATGGACTACGTGATGCCGCGCGCGGCCGACCTGCCGCACTTCGAACTCGATCGCACAGTCACCCCCACCCCGGTCAACCCTCTCGGGACCAAGGGAGTCGGCGAAGCCGGCACCATCGGCGTCACACCCTGCGTGATGAACGCTGCCGTGGACGCCCTGGCGCCGTTTGGCGTCAAGCACATCGACATGCCGCTGCGGCCCGAGCGCCTGTGGCGCCTGATCCAGCAGAACGGAGGCCAATCGTGATTCCAACTTCGTTTGATTACCGCCGCGCCGGCAGCATCGGCGAAGCCCTTTCGCTGCTGCGTGACGGCGGCGAAGAGGCCAAGTTGCTGGCCGGCGGACACAGCCTGATCCCCATCATGAAACATCGCCTGGCCGAGCCGGGACTGCTGATTGATATCGGCGGGATTGCCGAGTTGCGGGGGATTTCCTGCGACGGTAAGCAAATCTCGATCGGTTCGGGAACCACCCACGCCGAACTGGCCGGTTCCGACCTCCTGCGGGCGTACGCCCCGATCGTGTCGGAGACAGCGGCTGAAATCGGCGACATGCAGGTCCGCAACCGCGGCACGATCGGCGGAAGCCTTGCCCATGCCGATCCGGGCGCCGACCTTCCGGCGGTGCTGGTGGCGCTCAATGCCCGGATTGATCTGCAGGGCCCCGGCGGCCAACGGACCGTGTCAGCCGATGATTTCTTCCAAGACATCCTCACCGTCGATCTGGGTGAGGACGAGATCATCATCGGGGTCCGCTTTAACGGTCGTCGATCCGCCGCTTACGCAAAGCTGGAGCAACGCGCATCGCGTTTTGCCCTGGTCGGAGTGGCGGCGGCGCTTGATATCAGCGGCGGCATCTGCCGCTCGGCCAGCGTTGCCGTAACCGGAGCCTCAAGCCACGCCCAGCGCCTTGTGGCGGTGGAGGGCGCCTTAAGCGGTGCCGGGCTGCCCGCAGGGGCGGCCGCGGCGGCGGCGGGCGCCGGCGCCGGGCTCGAATTCGTCAACGCCGACCTGCACGGCAGCGAGCAATATCGCCGCGCCATGGTCTCTGTTTTTGCTCGCCGGGCGATCGAGGCCGCTGCCGCCAGAGGCTAAGCAGCTAAAAACTTAGTCCCATAACTCCCCGGCCGGCCGGGGAGTTATGGCTGCCATTTACGGGCCGTCGGCGCCGATTCCGGTGCCTGCAGAAGGTCGTCTGCTCCGGGAAAGCTCGCCCCTGACAAGCCGGCAACAGCCGGGCGATTAGAGCCCGACGATGTCGCCCGCGGCGTCCACATCCAGTGCCCGCGGAATCTTGGGCCGGCCGGGCATGGTCATGATGGAGCTGGCGATCGGATATGCGAAGCCGGCGCCGGTGGAGGCACGGCAGTCATCGATCTCGAATGTGCCAGGTAGGGCGGCTGCGGCGTCGCGGGTCGTGCGACAACGACATTGGGGTTTTGGGCCATACACACCGGCAGGTCTGATAGCCCCTGTCGCTCATAACGCCGCCGCTGGCGCGCCGCGCGCGGGCTCCAGCGGACATTTCGCGCACCGTAGATCTTGGTTGCCAACGCTTCTACTTTCGCGCTGATCGACAAATCCGATTTCACTATCACCGAGCGCCTGATTGCCAATCAGGCCCATCAACTCCTCGACGCCCGCGTTGCAGATCTGACCCGCCGCGGCCTGGCGCTGGAGACGTTCCTGGCAAAACGCGGCATGGACAACCAATCTCTCCAACAGCAGGCCCACGAGGACGCCGAAAAAATGATCCGCAATTCGCCCATCATCCGCGAATTTGCAGACGCCCGTGAGATCGAGGTCGCCCCCTGACCGCCACACTGCAATTGACAATCTACGCGGTTGCTCTGTGCCCAGCACCATTTGTTGCAATCGTTCCAGCTGAAGCGCCGCGACCGCCCCTCTGTCACCCTAACGAGTTGACCATTCCGGCGCCGGGCGGGTCATTTGATTGATAATTTCACTTGCGTGATCGGCCGATCGGTCGGCTTGCCGAGTAATTCTTAAATCCATCAGGACCTGCAGACCAGCTTGCGCCGACGACTTCTAGTAATGGCGGCCTCCATCATCGCTTTGGTTGCGATGGCGGTCTATATCGACTACCCCGATACGCCCGGTTTTCCCGGCGAAGTCCTGGGGCGCGACCTCTCCGACCTTTCCTTTCGCCAGGGGCTAGATCTACAGGGTGGATTGCACGTTGTCTTCCAGGCCGATCTGGCCGACGGACAGACCCTCGAGGACGGATCGATGGACGCCGTCCGGCAGATCCTGGAGAACCGGGTCGACGCATTGGGGGTGGCCGAACCACAGGTTCAACTTGAGGGTGAAGACCGGGTAATCGTCGAACTGCCGGGAATTGAAGATCCCGATGAGGCCATTGCCCTTTTCAAGCAAACCGGACGATTGCAGATCATCAACACTGGCCGCGAGTACATACCGCCCGGCGAGACGGTGGACCCGGCAGGGCGGGGGTTCGAGGTTGTCTTGACCGGATCCCATCTTCAGGGCGCTGATCTAAGTTACGACCAGATCGGAAACCCGGTAGTCCAGTTTCAAATCAATGAGGAGGGCGCCGAAATATTCGGCGAACACACCGGGTCTAATTTGGGCCAGCTGCTCTCGGTGGTGGTTGACGGAGTTGTGATCAATTCCGCCAACATTGCCGCCCGAATCACCGACAGTGGTCAGATTGACGGCATAGAGTCGCTCGTTGAAGCCCGCAATCTGATGATTCAGCTGCGCTACGGTGCGCTACCGGTTCCCCTAAAAGTCATCCGCAACATCTCGGTGGGGCCGACCCTGGGAGCCGATTCACTCGATAAGAGCGTTCGCGCCGGCCTGGTCGGATTCGCCATGGTTATCCTCTTCATGATTGCCTATTACCGCCTGCCCGGCGCAGTGGCGGCCGTCGCCCTGATCATCTACGCGCTGTTGGTGTTCGCAGCGTTCAAATTGATCCCGGTAACCCTCACCCTGGCCGGAATCGCCGGATTCATCCTGTCGATCGGCATGGCCGTTGATGCCAATATCCTCATCTTTGAACGGACTCGCGAGGAACTGCGCAACGGAGTCTCGCTAACCCGGGCTATTCATATCGGGTTCCGGCGGGCCTGGTCCTCCATTCGCGATTCAAATATCGCCACGCTCATTACCTGCCTGGTGCTTTGGTACTTCGGCACCGGTTTGGTCAAGGGGTTCGCGCTAACCCTGGGTATCGGGGTATTGATTTCCATGTTTTCGGCCATCTCCATCAGCCGAACGATCCTGCTGCTGCTGGTGCGCACCCGACGTTGGGATCCCGGGCGACTCTTCGGGGTTGAGGTCTCCGATTCCCGAGGCGGCGGCTAAGTCCTGATGTTTCCTTTAATCGCGCCGCGCCGCTGGCTGCTCAGCTTCTCCGCTCTGGTCGTGATCGCCTCGGCGGCCCTGTTGCTCACCTACGGCGTCAATTTAGGAATCGACTTTACGTCAGGGTCCCTGGCGCGCATCGAGTTGGGTGAACCAGACCAGCGCGAACGGGCCGAATCGATCCTGCAATCGGCCGAAATCCCGGGAGCCGAGGTCCAGGCATCGGACGGGACCACCTACCTGATTCGCACCGCCGAACTGAGCGCGGATCAAAAGGACCGCCTGGAGTCGGCGTTGGCGGATCAGTTTCCATCTTTTGAAATGATCTCATTCGATTTCGTCGGACCGGTGGTGGGTGAAGAGCTCACCCGCAACGCCGCCCTGGCCGTCGCCGGCGCTTCAATCGCCATCCTGCTCTATCTGACATGGTCGTTTCGCACCGTGGCCAATTCATTTCGCTTTGGTCTGGTCGCGGTGCTTACCTTGGTCCACGATGTGTTGGTGTTGCTTGGCGTGTTTGCGATTCTGGGGCAGACGATGGGAGTCCAGGTTGACTCGATGTTCGTAACCGCCGCCCTTACGGTGGCCGGGTTCTCCGTCCACGACACCATCGTGGTGTTCGACCGTATCCGTGAAAACCAATCTCGCTATCGCGGCACGGCGTTCTCGTTGATTGTTAATTTTTCGCTAAATCAATCCCTCGATCGTTCCCTGAACACATCGGTGACCGCGATATTTGTACTCGTCGCCCTACTGCTGTTGGGTGGGCCCACAATCCGTGAATTCGTTCTCGCCTTGCTCATCGGGATCGTGGTCGGCACTTGGTCGTCAATATTTACGGCGGCGCAGTTGTTGGTGGTCTGGGAGGAGAGCGTAGGCGAAGGGGGCGTTGGCTCCCGACTGGCCGGCGCCTTCAAGCGCCGCTAAGCACCGGCGGGTCTGGATCCGAACTTTAAGTTCGCTTGCGGGGCGGCCTAACGCGGCTGGATGCGGGCCACTTTCTGGCCGTATTCAACCGTTTCGGCATCCTCGGCGAAGAACCCCATCAGCTCGCCAGCCTTGGTCGCGGCAACCGGATGGTAATGATCCAGGGTATCTATAAAGCCAATCGGCTGACCGGCCTCAACCAGCGAGCCGATTCGGGCGGCGACCTCTTCGCCATCCCTATCACCGCGGCGAAAGATCCCGACGTTGCGGCTGACGACCTCTATTGCCGTGGCGGCCTCGATCTCCTCGGCAGTGGGGGCGGGGGCTTGATCCTCGGCCCGTGCATCGGGCTGCAGCTGCACGCGGATCGATCCCTGCTCCGAACTTATCGTCACCTCTTCGATATCGGTCCCGGCCACCGTCTCCAGGATGGAACTCAAAGTTTCATCGAGCAGGCGGTTCCAATCGGCGCGACGTACGTTGTTATTCATCGGCGGCGGCGCTCGATATAGGCGCCGGTCGATGTCGATACGACGACCGTTTCGCCGGTGGTGATAAAAAGCGGCACCTGGGTCGTCAGGCCGGTTTCGAGCAGGGCCGGCTTGGTCACGCCGGTGGCGGTATCGCCCCGGTGCCCGGGGTCGGTCGATTCAATCTTTGCCGCGACCGTGGCTGGCAGCTGGCAGGCAAGGATGTCATCGCCCTCGGTTAGCAGATCAATCATCAACTGCGGAACCAGATAGTTGACGCCATCGCCCAGCATGGCGGCGTCCAAGATGATCTCCTCGAAGTTTTCCATGTCCATAAAGTGGTGACCGGCGCCATCGGAATAGAGGAACTGCACCTGGCGGGTTTTCGTGCGTACGCGCTCGAAGCGGCGGGTGGCCGAAAAGGACCGGTCAGTCGTTGAACCGGTCGCCATATTGCGCAGGCGCACGTTCAACTTGGCTCCGCCGCGGCCAATCTTCTGATGGCGTGCATCGACCACTTGGACCCGCTCACCATCGAGTCGAATGATCATTCCGTTGCGGACTTCATTGGATGAGAGCATGGCAGTCGCTTACTGAGTTATTAAAAAGCGGGCTCAACGGGGCGTGGCAGTGAGAATCTCGGGTCCGCCAGAGCCTATCAGGACAAGGTCTTCGATGCGGATCCCGCCCCAGTCGGGCAAGTATATTCCCGGCTCAATTGAATGAACCATTCCAACTCCCAAGGTATCGGTGGAAGTGGCGGCCAGGCGCGGGGCTTCGTGAATTTCCAATCCCACGCCATGTCCCAAACCGTGTCCGAAGAAGTCGCCATAGCCGGCACCGTCAATTACCGCTCGCGCTGCCGCATCGGCGGCCTTGCCGCCGGCCCCGGCTACGGAAGCTTCGATTCCGGCGCGATTGGCGGCGAGCACGATTTGATAGATCTCACAAAACCGGGCGCCGGGTTGCCCGGCACAAAAGGTCCGTGTGATGTCGGAATGGTATCCGTCAAGCAGCGCCCCCAAATCCACGACCACCGCGTCGCCTTTGGCGATTACTGTGTTCGAAGGCATATGGTGCGGACGCGCCGAATTTATTCCGGTGGCCACGATGATGTCAAAACCGGCTTTCTCGGCCCCGGCGTCCAAAAAAGCAGAATACAGGTTGGCGGCGACAGCCCGTTCGGTGACCCCCGGAGCGACCAATTTGGCGGCCATTCCCATGACTTCATCGGCGATGGCCACGGCTTGCCGCAGCGTTGCGATTTCAGCTTCATCTTTGTATAAGCGCAGCTCTTCAACCCACCCGGCCGCACTCACCAGGCGAGGACCAGCAGCGCTGATTCGTCGGTGTCGGCGCACCGACAGATCGGCATCGTCAAACCCAACCTGATCCTGACCGTCAGCCAGCGCCCAGGCCAGCGCCATCAACGCCGGATCGCCGCTGCCGATATGGGTGTTAAAACCCTGGGCCTGGGCCGCCGATTGGACCTCGTACCGCCCGTCGGTAAACAACTCGCGTCGCCCGGGTCCCACCAAAAGGGCGCCGGCGGACCCCGAAAAACCGGAGAGGTAGCGCCGGTTGGGGTCCGCCGTAACAAGCAGCGACGAGACCTCGGCTTGCCGACAGCGATCGTCGATCCTGAGGCAGCGGTTAAGCGCTTCCGTCATGGGTTAGACCCTCTCTGGCCAATAAATCTTGCCACATTTTGCAGGTGCTCTTCGTAGGTCGCGGCAAATGCGTGGGAGCCATCGCCACGGGCGACAAAGAAAAGGTAATCGGTAAGGGCCGGTTCTAAAACGGCACGAATTGAGGCCGCTCCGGGGCTGGCGATGGGGCCCGGCGGCAGCCCGCCATGAACGTACGTGTTGTAGGACGAGTCAAATTCCAAATCAGCCGATGTGAGATCGGCCTTCCACCAATTTCCGCCGGCAACATCGGCGACCGCGTACTGAACCGTCGGGTCGGCTTGAAGCAGAAATCCTTGGTCGAGACGATTGAGATAAACGCTGGCGATAAGCGGGCGCTCCTCGTCTAAGACGGCTTCGCGCTCGATGATCGACGCCAAAGTGACGACCTGGTGATCGCTCAGTCCCAAGGCGGCGGCGGCCTGCCGCTGCTGTGGGCCATATATCTCACCAAATCGATCCAGCATGGCGTCGACAAACTCACGGGTCGTTGTCTGGACGCCGACAAAGTAGGTGTCGGGAAACAGATATCCCTCAAGATTCGCGCCGCTGGTTGGATCGGGCAAGAAATCATGCGGAAATTCACTCAGGTCAAGATCGACCAATTCGAGAAATTCATCACTGAAAAAGACCCCGGTGGATTCAAGCTGGTCGGCCACCTGTTCGGCCCGCCACCCTTCGATTACGGTGACCACCCGGTCGGCGACCTGCCCTCCCTGCAGTTCATCGATGATCTCGTCCATCGACATGCTCGACCGCAAGAGATACTGGCCCGGTTGCAGCGAATTGATCAATCCGCGGCGCTCCAGGGCCAGCCGAAATATCAGATCAGAAAGGATTAGCCCTTCCTCTTGCAGATCGGCCCCGATTTCCGCTGCGCCGGACCCTGACTCCACGGTAAAGAGCACCGAATAATCCGAACTTTCGTCCGGCGGGCGGGCCAGGATGCTGACCGCCGAATAGACCAAATAGACGACTAAGACCAAACTGACCAGCGCCAGGATCAGGATTTGGGCAGATCGCAACAGACCCATCTTTAGCCTTCCGGCCGCTGGCTGCTCAGGAAGTGTTCGAGCAGGACTACGGCCGCGATCGCATCATCGGCTTTGGGTCCGTGGCGATATTTGGCCTCCGCAGTGGTAAAGCTCTCGTTGACATATTCGACCGGTTCTTTGCGCCCCAAGAGCAGCTGCTGGGCCATAGCCCGGATGCGCGCTGAAGAATCGGTGACGCCGTCGTTCCGATCGAGTGGCAATCCAACTAGCAACAGATCGGCTCTTTGATCGTCGAGCACTTCGGCCAATTCGGCCCGACCGCCCGAACGCGTCCGGCGATCGATTACCGTTTGCGGGGTGATAAGCGTGCCGGTCGGGTCACACCGCGCGACACCGATGCGGCGGCCCGATATGTCCAGGGCCACGATCACGCCGTAACTCAAGCCAGCCTGACCACATTTACCGCAATGCGGGCGGGTAAAAGAGTTATCGAATCGCCAAATGGCGACCAGATACGCAACTGCGAATCAGCCACCCCAGGTAGCGAATCCACAAAGGCGGCGGCAACTGAAGTTGGTTGGCCGGCGATCTGTCGACGGATCAAATCGGGTTCGATCAGGTTCTCCAACTCTCCTTGGGCCTGATATGAAATTGTCACCGTATTGCCCAAGGTCGCCGACAGGTTGGGCTCACTAACGGTCAGCGAACCAGGCAGCAGCCGGTACTGGGCCGGGCCATCGCTCCAATCCTCGAGTGAGGCGACGGCGAGACGTTCTAAGTCAGCACGGTCAAAGGCGGTGGCATTAATGCTCAATTCGACACCATAGGTAAAGGTGACGACCCCGTCATCACCCAGTTGCGACGAGTAAACGGAAGTAAATTCGGGGCGCAGCTGCGATCCCGGCAACACCTGCGCGTATTCGCCGCCGGTCAGCTGAGCTCGGAGCTGGTCCTGGGCCTGGGTCCGCAACCGGGCGGTCAATTCATCGAGCGCAGTGAGACGATCGTTCGCGGTTACGAACGCGCTACTGGTATCGGCGCCGCCGGTAAGCGGCTCGGGCTGGGACACTTCAATCAGCCCTCCAAAGGATCCGGCCGCCGTCGCTATGGCACCGCTCGCCAGGTTGGAGTCGGCGCCGGCGATCTCGGCCTCGATGGTTACCCGCATCCCGCCAACGGAGCGAATTGCCACCACCGGTGGCAGATCGCTGGCGCCATAGGGATAGTTTTCCAAAATCTCAATTCCGTCCAAAGCTTCGGCCAGCGCCTGCGCTGACTCTGCTTGATCGTCTTCGGGCGTCGGGTCGTCTTGGGGCGGCGTCGGGTCGTCTTCGGGCGTCGGGTCGTCTTGCGGCGGCGAAATCGGATCAACGGTCGGAAGCACTAAATCTTGCAGTTGGGCCTGCGGCGGCAGGGCGAGGGCTGCGGCAGTTAGAAAACGCCTTCCGTCGGCGGTCACCAGGACCGTGCCCTGTGGGACGGTAAGAATCGCGCTGGTCAGATTGGTGAGCAACACTGCCCCGCTGGCGCGTGATGATTCGATAACCCGGGCCCCGGTACCGCTTCGGCTAATCCGGCCGCTGGCGGTTCCGCTGATCACCCGGCCGGGCAACAGGCGCTGGCGCGGGCTCACATCGGCAAAGCTGGGGTTGGCGTAAGCGGTCAAATGAACTTGCTGGACCCATCGTGTCGGTACTATATCGACCTGTGCGCTGGGATAGAGGACCAGCAGCCAGAGCGCCAGAGTGCCCAGCAGGATTCCCGTGAGCAATAGCGGACCGCCCAGCCACAACCCCAGCGATCTTCGGCCGTCGGGCACGCCGGCGAGATTCATCAGCATCAGGGTGCGCCGGATCGGCGCGATAAGTCCGGATGGACGGGACTGGTCGATCCGGGCATTTATTCCCTCCCGGCGGGCTAACTCGACCACCTCTCGATCCGGACTTTCAAGCACCAGATCCCAGCCAGATTTGCCGCTGGCAGCGGCCAATCGCATAATCCCCACGCTCTCGGCCAGCGGCGCGCCCCACCGTCCAACAACCACCGTCAGCGATTCCCCGGTGGCGGCCCGCGCCGCCACCCTCGCTAGGGCCGCAGCAGTGGATTCTTGCGCGGAAATTGAGAGGCGTAGGCGGCCCGCGCGGCCCGCAGCGGAGAGTTTCATTCCCGCTGCTACGGTCAGTCGTCTCTCTCGTGGAGCTGTCCGACGAGAACCTCTCGCCCGGCACTGAGAGCCCTCGACAAGGATTCGGCGTCGCCGCCGCCGCCGCTGGCCCGATCCGCTCGGCCGCCGCCGCCGCCGCCGAGGACGGCTGAAGCGCTACGTACCACGGCCGCTGAATCGGCCCCCCGGGCAACCGCCAACGAAGACGCGGTCGCCAGAACCTGCGGCCTACCGTCAATTACCGATCCCAACAAGAAGGCGTGGTCCAGACCCAATCGAGCGGACAGACTGGCCGAGATCTGCTGCAGCGTCTCCGAATCATCGGCATCGACCCTTTTGACCAGCAATTCCAGGCCCCGGCAGTCGACGGCCTCGGCGGCCAATTCACGCGCAACAGCAGCGGCGATTTGGGATTTCAGGCGCGTCAGCTCGCGTTGGTTGGCATTTCGTTCTTCCATCAATTGCTTAACGCGCCCCGGCGCGTCGCCAGGGCTGGCCCCGAGCAGGTGGGCAACCGCCTCAAGATCGGCGCTGGCCTGACGAGCCGTCGTCGCGGCGCTGCTACCGGTAACCGCCTCAATGCGGCGCACGCCGGAGCCGATGCTCTGGTGGCCGGTGATGAGGAAGAGGCCTACCTGGGCCGTATTGGCCACATGCGTACCCCCACAAAGTTCGAGTGACTGCTCACCGATCCGGACCATTCGCACCCGCTCGCCGTATTTTTCGCCAAACAGCGCTATGGCGCCCTGCTCGATCGCCGCTTCCACTTCGGTCAAATCGGTTTCCACCGGCAATGCCGATAGCACCGCCGCGTTTACCGCCGCCTCGATTTCGGCCAATCGCGGTCCATCAATTGGATCTGAGTAGTTAAAGTCAAACCGCAAGTGATCGGGGGCCACCAGCGATCCGGCCTGCCGGGCATGGTCACTTAGCGACTCGCGCAATGCGGCGTGCAGAAGATGGGTTGCGGTGTGATTGCGACAGATCGCCGCCCGTCGCCCAGCGTCGATTGATGCGGCGACTCTGGTACCGCTGGAGAGGCTGCCTTTGGCAATTTCGGCCCGATGGAATATCGTTCCTTCATCGTTCTTTTGGGCGTCGGTCACGGTGGCCTCGCCACCGTCCCAGGAAATCGTCCCAGCATCGCCCAGTTGGCCGCCGGCCTCGCCATAGAACGGAGTCTGATCGAGTACGATTTGCAGTTGCTCTCCCTCACTGGCGCTGTCCCTGCTCTCGCCATCGACATACAGCGCAATAACGGTCGCCGAATCGGAGGCGATCCCGTCATAGCCAGCGAAAACACTCGGGTCAAGCCCGCCGGGCAGTTGAGCGGCGGTGCGGGTCCCGCGCCGCGATCGTTCCTGCTGGGCGGCCATGGCCTCGGCGTAGCCCTGTTCGTCGACGGAAAGTTGACGGGCGGCGGCGGCCAAACGCAGGTGTTCGATGGGCAATCCCAACGTGTCGTGCAGGTGAAAGGCCAATTCGCCGCTTATGACCTTTTCCACTCCTTGCCCGGTAATTTCATCATCGAGGATGGAAATCGCCCGCCGCATTGTTCCACCGAATCGATCCTCCTCCTCGGCCACCACGGCCAGGATTTGGTCCGAGCGATTGGCCACCTCCGGATAGGCTCCTGCTACCGCCTCTATGGCGGCCTGGCAGACGTCTTCCATCAACGGCCCGTCCACCCCCATCTGGCGCGCCGTACCGACCGCCCGCCGGAGCAATCGGCGCAGGATGAAACCACGACCGGTGTTGGAAGGCAGCACGCCATCGGCAATTAGGAAAGGTAGGGCGCGCCCGTGTTCGGCTACCGTACGCAGGGCTCGAACATGATCCCGGTTGCCCATATCGGGCTTAAGCGCTGCTGCGGCGGCGGCCACGATATCGCGGTACAGATCGGTTTCATACACCGACGCGCAGTCCTGCATGAGCACCACCCAGCGCTCGAATCCGGCGCCGGTGTCGACGCCGTTGGTGGGCAATTCACTGAGACTGCCGTCCGGGCCCTGTTCGAATTGATTAAAGACCAAATTCCAAAGCTCAATGAATCGGTCGTCGCCGCTGGCCGTACCGGTCTCTGGTTGGCCAGGTTCCGGGGGACGCAAACGGTAGTGGATTTCGCTGTCCGGCCCACACGGCCCCGACTGGCCGGTCGGGCCCCAAAAGTTGTCGACCCGTCCATGGAATTCGATTCGCTCAGCCGGTATCCCGATCTCATCGTGCCAGATTCGAAATGACTCCATATCGCGCGGCAGATTGCCTTCGCCGGCAAAGCAGGTGATCCAGATCTCATCTGGATCGAGCCCAACTTTGGAAGTTAATAACTCATAGGCCCAGGTGATCGCCTCGCGTTTGAAGTAATCGCCGAAAGTGAAATTGCCCAGCATCTCAAACAGCGTGAGGTGCGAGGCATCGCCAACCGATTCGATATCCGAAGTCCGGAAGCACTTTTGCGCGGTCGCAATTCGCGGATGAGGGGAAGTCGTCGATCCGGAATAGTAGGGTTTAAATTGCTGCATTCCAGCCGACGTGAAAAGCACGCTCGGATCGTTTTGGGGCACCAGTGATGAACTGGGCAGGACCAGGTGATCGCGGGCCGCGAAGAAATCTAGGAATATGCGGCGAACCGTATCGGCCGGAAATGTCAATTTAATTGGTTGCCTGGCAGCTCAATGAAGGCTTGAAGTGTTGGCGGCCACGCAAAAAATTATGCTGTGGCGCCGGGTGCCGGCCGCCGGAACGATTAGCGCGGGCGTGCCTGCGCCACAAATTTGGCGCCCGCTTCGTCACGCAGAATTCGATAAGCGGCGCCGACTATTAACGCCAATGCAAGCGAGAGGAGGAATTTACTCATAGCGCCACTGTTCCAAGCGGTGAGCTTTGGCAGTTGTCTGCCTTTGGACCGCAATTATAGAAATGCCCCAAATTTTTTAGCAACGTTGACGTTAGGCCATTACCAAGTGCAAAAGGATTAGCACCACGACAGCCCCGGCCAGCGCCGATAAGGCCTGCACGTCTCCCAATTGCAACGCGTTAACGCCCAATGTGTCGCCGGCCCAATCGCCCGCAAAGAAGCCGATCAAGCCAGCTGGGGCATACAGTATCAATGGCCGGTCGCGGTGGCCAAATAGGGCATAGAAGAGCAATGAAACTATCAGGGCAAGTGTTGTCGCCAGAAAAATCCAAGGCGGGATTTCTACCAGCAGATCAAAGGCTTGCAAGCTGCTATCACTCCTATGCGGCCTGACATAAACTGACGGGTCCTGCCACCAAGCAGCCGCGAGTAAACGATAACGGGAAAATGGAAAGTTACCGCCAACAATGGAACTCCTTGAATCCGATGGCTGACCGGCCCAAAACAGAGTCCATCCAGGGCAATGATCTAATCGATATCGCCAATATCAATGCCCCGCAGTTGAAAATGCTGCTCGATGGTGCCGATCTGCTCAAACGGGCATTGAGCGGCGGCGTTCCCCACCGCCTGCTTGAATCCAGGTCGCTGGCGATGATTTTTGAAAAACCATCCCTGCGGACCCGTACCACCTTCCAAGTCGGCATGGCGCACTTGGGCGGGGTGACCATCGACTTGGGTCAAGAGCACATGCAGATGGGCGTGCGGGAGACCATTAGTGACGTTGGGCACAATCTAGAGCGCTGGGTAGATGCAATCATGGCCCGCGTTTTTGATCACCAAACGCTAACCATATTGGCCGCCAGTTGCAGTGTCCCCATAATCAACGGACTCTCCGACCATTCCCATCCTTGCCAGGTGTTGGCCGATCTACAAACGATGCGTGAATACTTTGGACAACTCGACGGATTGCCGGTCGCCTACGTCGGTGACGGTTTCAACATGGCAATTTCCCTGGTGCAGGCTGCTCCGTTGGCGGGCCTGGATCTTCGCTTGGCCTGCCCCGTCGGATATCAGCCGGCGGAAGCCGAGGTGGCCACGGCCCGATCGGCCGGAGGCAACATCTTAGTGACCGATTCGGTGGCCGAGGCGGTGGCCGGCAGCCGGGTCGTGTACACCGATTCCTGGATTTCGATGGGATTGGAGGCGGAATCATCGGCTCGCCGCGCCGCCTTCGCCTCATACCAGGTTGATGACAAGGTGATGAGCATGGCCGCCCCCGATGCGATATTTATGCACTGCCTGCCTGCCCACCGCGGCGAAGAGGTCACAAATTCGGTCCTTGACGGCAGCCAGTCGGTGGTCTTTAATCAGGCTGAGAATCGGCTGCACGCCCAAAAGTCGCTTTTGGTGCATTTGGTGCGTGGCGGCCAGGCCCTAACTGGGTTAGATGTCTTTACGCGATAGAGAGGGCCCGCCTCTGCCATGACCGAGCAGGTGACATATCTGGCGGGGCAATTTTCACCCTTTGCCGTACTCCAAATTGTCATCGTAACGCTGGTCGTGTACACCGGTTTGCTGGTCTTTCAAAACACCCTGGCCGATATATTGCTGCGCGGTGTGATGGTCTTGGTGCTGTTGGTATTCGTGTTGGGATTCTTCTTCCAGCTCCCGTTGGCGGGCTGGATCGCCGACGCCGCACCTTCGCTGTTCCTGGTGGTGGCGGTCGTTTTCGCGCCCGAGATTCGACGGGTATTGGAACGCCTGGGACGCTCAAGCACAACGCTCGGGATGGCTTGGAGCAGCACGGGCTGGGAGGATGAAGAAACGATCGACGCCATTGCCCGGGCGGCTTCGGACCTCTCACGGCGATCTTGGGGGGCACTCATGGTGATCGAGCGTGACGTCGGCCTGGCCGACTTTGCCAGCGCCGGAACACTCATCAACGGGCGAGTTTCGCCCGCCCTGCTGCTGACCATATTTTTCCCCAGCTCAGAGTTGCACGACTTGGCAGTAATCATTCGCCGTCACACCATAATCTCGGCTGGCTCAATGCTGCCGATGACCTCTGAGAGCGTGCCCCGTCACCTGGGTTCGCGTCACTGTGCGGCATTGGGCATAACCGAACAGACTGACGCCGTATCGGTCGTGGTGTCGGAGGAGACCGGCGGAATCTCCCTAGCAGTTGATGGACGTCTAGCTGAACACTTAACCGAAGAGCAATTGCGGCGGCGGCTCCAGGCGATCCTGACCCCTGGCCGCAGCGCCCGGCGTCGCGGTTGGCTGCGTCTTCCGCACAGGGCGGCCCGGTATTAGCAACTACTTTGATCGGGAGCACCTCCGGCGGGTTGGTCTGCGCGTCCTGCGCCTCGTCCAAAGCAGCGCCAACTGGCGATTTTGGGTCGCCATCGGATTTGGAATCGCAGTCTGGATCGCGTTGACATTAGAGCAAAATCCGCGCGTTACCGCCTTTACGGTTACCAATATTCCGGTCGATTTGACCGATCTCCAACCGGGGTTGATAGCGGTTTCCGACCCGATCCCGGTCGCGGTTGTGCTACAGGGGCTGCGCGACGATCTCGAGCAGGTCACGATCCGCAATTTCCGCGCAACTCTGCCGCTTGACGATCTTGCAGCCGGCAGCCATTTCGTAGAGGTTGCTTTGGACGTATCCGCGGCTACCTCGGTGGAAGTGGTGCGGGTCGTCCCCGCCGAACTACCCGTGACTTTAGAGGCGCTGGTTACTCGAGCGATCCCAATTGAATTGATCAGCTCCGGTCAACCGCAATCGGGCTTCGCGATTGACGCCGGTGGGATTACGGTGACACCGGCGGAGGCTACCATGACGGGCCGTGAAAGTCTCCTCCAGACCGCCGACCGCGTGAAGATCGAATTGGATCTCGATGAATCTGCGCGTACTTCAGCTATACAGCTAACTGGGCGACCGGTTGACGCCGCCGGAAATGAAATCTTCGGGCTGAGCCTTGTTCCCAGGTTGTTTACGGTTTTGGTGCCGGTCAGCCCAATCAGAGTCACGCGCAACGTCCCGGTCGCAGTTGAATTGTTCGGTAATCCGGCACCCGGATTTGCGGTGGGGTCGGTGGATGTGAATCCTCCAACGACGCGCATCAGTGGATTGCCGGAGGCGGTAGCCACGGTGGAGAGCGTGAGCACCGAAACGGTGGTCGTGCGCGGCCAGCGCCAACTTTCAACCGTAGAAGTAACACTGGTGGCGCCCGACGGCGTGACCCTTGTTAATCCCGGCGTACGCCATAGTGTGACCGTCGATGTCGACACGATAGTGTCGACTGCGTCATTGGCGGACGTGATCGAGATCAATCTGCCCGATGAATTCCTCGTCTCCATCTCCCCGCCGATTGCCTCCATCGTGGTAGAAGGAACAAGCCAAGCCGTTTTGGGATTGACGCCGCAACAGCTTGAAACCTCGGTAGATATCGCGGACCAGCCGATCATCGGCGTGCACATCCTCACGCCGAGGGTTGTTGCTCCAGCCAGCGTGAGGGTCATATCGATAGATCCGGTGGTTGTAACAGTCACCGTTACCAACGCCCCAGCGGCGCCGACGCCAGTCCCGACGGCCGAAGCGCCGGAAACATCCGAAGATCCAAACGCCGCAGCATCAGGTCCGCAACCGGACACCGGGGAACCTGCAGCGGCGCAATAAAAAAGAACCAACGGGCGACCCGCATCCTGAGTGACGACCACTTGTGCGGGGGCTGGCAAGGCTATTCTGACCCATGACCCGATCGCAACCCAATCCCGATCTCGGCATGCGTGGCATGTTCGATGACCCGACCGAAGTAGACCGCTCCGCGCCACTGGCCGCGCGGATGCGGCCACGTGTCCTCGACGAGATCATCGGGCAGGTCCATCTCGTCGGCCGCGACGGCCCACTGCGGCGCGCCCTTGAAGTCGACTCGCTTCCATCGTGCATCCTCTGGGGACCACCGGGCAGCGGCAAGACCTCAATTGCGCAGGTCATCGCGCGCCTTGTCGACGCCCGCTACGTAACCCTTTCGGCCGTCTCCAGCGGAGTTGCCGACCTGCGCAAGACCATCGCCGGCGCCGAGATCGGGCGTCGCGAATTACGGTCCCGCACGCTGCTCTTCATTGACGAGATCCATCGTTTCAACAAGGCCCAGCAGGACGCCGTTCTACCCGCCGTCGAGGACGGCACGATCATCCTGATCGGCGCAACAACCGAGAACCCCTCCTTCGAAGTTATCGCCCCGCTGCTCAGTCGCGCCCGCGTCTTCAGGCTCGAACCGCTCGGCCAGGACGACATCGCGGTGCTGTTGCGCAGGGCGATCGCCGACGAACAGCGCGGGCTGGGACCGGATCAGCCCTGCATCGCGGATGCCGCCATAAACGCGCTGGCGACCTTCGGCGCCGGCGATGCGCGGGTCGCCCTCAACGCACTCGAAACCGCGGCCAGCTACGCTCGGGCCCGGGGACAAGCGCTTGATGTCGAGACCGTCACCACGGTCGTCCAGCGGGCCCTGCCCTATGACAAGGGCGGCGACGCCCACTTCGACACCATCTCGGCCTTCATCAAGTCGGTGCGGGGCTCGGATCCGCAGGCCGCGGTCTACTGGCTCGCCAGAATGATCGAGGCGGGCGAGGACCCGATGTTTATTGCTCGCCGGATCGTCATTCTTGCGGCCGAGGATGTCGGACTCGCCGATCCCCAGGCGCTACCGATCGCCGTCGCCGCGCAACAGGCGACCCACCTGATCGGAATGCCCGAGTGCTCGCTCGTGCTTTCCGAAGCCGCTATCTATCTGGCGCGCGCGCCCAAGAGCAACTCGTCGATGAAGGCCTACGCTGCTGCTGCCCGGGCGGTACGCGATCTGGGCGCGCTGCCGGTGCCACTGCACCTGCGAAACGCCGCAACCGGGCTGATGGCCGCCCATGGCTACGGGAAGGGCTACCGGTACGCCCACGACTACGCGGCGGCGATCGCCCCCGACCAGCAGCATCTGCCTGATGATCTGCATGATGCCGCGTTCTACGAGCCGACCGATCGCGACGCCAATCCCGAAACCAAGGACATGGACCGGTAAACCTGCGGCGATCGCTCGAATCCGATTCTGTCGGCACCATGCGCCGGCAGAAGTTGGAGCGCTGGACGGTTTGCGGGCAGATTGTCTGCCCGGGCACCCGGTCCAAGGTCCTGAGGGCTATTGCGGCTCTTGGCGGTTGATGGGGACGATTCCGGCAGCGCCTGCATCGACGCCCTGTCGCGTTGCAGTCAATTCAAAGTCCGCCGGTTAATTCCTGCTGGCCTGCAAAAGGTCGCCGTTGGACACATCCCTAACTGGCAATGACCCGTTGGTATACACGCTCAAGGCTGCGAGCGGCGCTGTCGGGCGACAAATCCCCACTGATGCGCATCCGGCTGTAGTGATCGACATCGCGCCGCCGCGGCTGTTCGATCAGCTCGCCGATTGCTCCCGCCAACTGCCGGGGACCGGCCGATGGCGGGAGCAGGCGCCCGTTGCGGCCGGGCATAACGTAAGTCGGCGCCTCGCCAACGTTATGGGCCACAACCGGCAGCCCGACCACCAACAGATCGACGAATCGAATCGGGCAGGCCGCCGCATTGACCGGAGTGTCCAGCGCCGGCAGGCAGGCGACGTCACAACTGGCCAGGATTGCCGGAAGCAAATCCCGCTCAACCCAGCCTAGGTGCAGGACATCATCGGTGACGCCGGACCGATTAAGTACGCCGCGCAGGCGATCGGATTCAGATTGACCGCCATCTCCCAAGACCACGATTCGGGTTCCCGGCAAGGTGGTCCGTATCGCTTCGATCAGTGCTGCATAGGAATCGACCGGGTACTCCGCAAATCGGGTGTAGAAAAGAACAACTTTTTGGTCCAGGTCTAAGCCCAGCGCCTTGCGGCCGCTCGTGCGCAGATCCTCGCGCGCCCAATCGTGATAGCGTTCCTGATCGTAAAAATTGGCGACTTTGGTTTGCAGTTGGGTTCGGCCGAGCCGCTCTAACAGGCGGTTACTGGCAGCGGTCACCGCGTCGTTGGTTCGCAGGTAGACCTGCTCCTGCAATCTGCCCCAAGCGCGCCGCAGCGAGGACGGGAATTTTAGAGGTGACCATGCCTCCGGGCCCTCCCAGGCGTCAGTGTCCAATATCACCGCCGGGGCTGCCCGAATTGCCCAGAGCAGGGCCAGCGCCAGGCCGGTGGCACCGGTGGGTTTGAAGATGTGGATCGCATCGTAATCACCCGTCGCCAAGCGCCAGAATCCGCCCAGCGCCAGACCCACCTGATACAGCGGTCGTCGGAAGGGCGATGTCGGACCCCGACCGGTTCCTGGCAGCGCGACGAAGTTCAATGTCTGATTCGCCGCCGATCCGGTCAATCGATCGTTCGTTAGTGGGTCGGCCGGGCCGGGCAGAAACACGTCGACCTGATGTCCACTGGCAGCCAGGGCCCGGGCCATCGGTAATACGCGGCCCGAGGTGGTACCGCCCGGGCCGACCGGGGTGGGGGCCAAGATTCCTATGCGCAAATTAGGCATGACGTCGACGCGAACGCCAAAGGCCGGCGGCGAACAGCAATACCGTTAACACCCCGGCGACGCCGGCGACGATAGTGCCAGCCATCAGGCGCGGTTCCTCATATTCGAACCGGACCAGAGAGGCGTCCACCGGCACTTCGACGGATAGGAACATCTCGTCGGCCGGATTAACTTCCACTGCTTCCTCCCCAATAAATGCCTGCCAACCCCCGTAATAAGTCTGACGCAGGACGAGATTACCGCCGCCATCTTCCACAGCGATGACCACCCTCTCCGCCGCGGCGCTTATCACCGTAGCGCCGTTGATGACCGGGAAGCCGCCGCGCATCAATACCGCCGGCGGTTCAGGGAGCAATTGCCGGTAGATTCTCAATGAGCCAATCTCATCGACTTGGAATGTCGGGCCGCTGACGATTCCTGCCTTGTCGGCGGTCAGACCGGCCAGCGGTAGCGAACGGATCGAATCGCCGTCGATTAAGGCCAGACCCAGTATTTCAAGCGGCGCTTCCGCCGACACTGCCAGCGAGGAAATCACATTCGGCGTGGGCAGGGTTATGAATTCGACCACCGAATCAAGAATTACCGGCGCGCTGTCGGGCGATGCCAGCGGCCCCACCTCGGTGGCCGCCTTATTTGTGCGAATTGGCGTCCCCAGACCATCTAGGAAGCCGGCGTCAACTACGGTATCGGACTCGCCCGCCACCACCACCGTGGCCAACGGTCCGCTCGCCGACGTTCGCACCGCCAACGCAAGTGAATCGATGGATGCCGGTGGATCGACCCGCAGATTCAGTCGCCCGCCGGCTGAAATTGCAACCGATGCATCGGAGTTGATCGCAACCGGCTGTCCGCTTGGGTCCTGGGTTCGGACGTCGGAGTAGTCGTCCGCAATTACCACCGAAGTACCCAGCGCTGAGAGCAATTGTGGCGACGGGAATTGGCCACGAATGACAAACTCGTGCTGCAGCAGGGAATCCTCCTTGCCCGGTCTAGGTTCTAAAAAGCGGTCGCGGTAGGCGACGTAGGAACCCAGCGGCAGCAGTCCGCCATCGAATCCATCGGCGCTGGGGACGGAGAAGGCCGAAGACTGATTGGGCGAAAGCGAATCCCGGTTCTTTATCACCGTGGCGTAGGCACCAAGCACGGTCGGGCCGTAGTGCTGAAATGGTTGGTAAATTTCTTGCTGGAATCGTTGGGCGTCGACGGAATAGAAAACGTCAACTATTGAGAGCGTGCGCGGGGCGGACGGGCCACGCTCCAGTCGCTCGACAACCGGGCCCGGCTCGGTGTAGGCATCCGGCGGAATCGCCAGCTTGTTCATATCCAATGGCTGCTGGGCCAATAGCAACTCGGCAGCAACCAAGACGGGCAGACCAATTCGGGCCAGACCTTCCCCGCTGGCGCAGTTGCGGAGGGTGATGAAACCGGCGGCGGCGGCGGCAAGCCAGGCCACCAGGGTCAAATCCGAAACCGCACCGGTACCCCAGCTGGTAAATGCGAGAACGAATATCGCGGCGCCGATTAGGGCCAGGGCTCGCCCGGCCCCGGCGTACCAGGTCGCCCGCGAGATGTGAACGGCACGATCGGTGCCGATCGCGGCCAGCGCGCTTAGCGAGAAAGTCGTTAACAATAACCATCGGGCAGGGACCCTAAATTGATCAAATCCGGGCAATTCGTCTGAGAGTAACCCAAATAACGGGGTGGTCAATCCAAGTGCAATCCAGACTCCCAGCACACTTAAGCCCAGAAACAAGAACCCCTCAGACCGGCGCTGTTTGTCAAGCAATGCGAGGGCCGCCAGGAGGATCGTGATCACCCCGACATAAGAGACAAACTCCTCGCTGAACGGTCGCTCGACAAACGTCGGCAGCAGCGCCGACCCAATCAATTCCTTGGGCAAGGCAAATGCGTTTTGATGCCAGATCGGCAAGCCTTCGGCGCGCAGCGAAAGCGACCGCAAAGTCAATCCCGGCAGCAATTGGGCGGCGCTCAATCCCAGACCCAAGGCCGCTGCGACCACAAATGCCCCCAATGCCCGGGCCAAGCCGGGTAAGGCCTCCGCGCCGGAGACGATTGATATTCGAAAGATTCGGGCCGTTAGATAGAGGCCGGTCAGGGCCAGTGAAATGTACTGCGCCTGCGGGTGACCGGCCAGATATTGCAATGCGAACAGCACCGCCAATATCGCGGTCGTCGTCAGCTGCGGTCGCGCCAGCAGGCGGTCAACGCAGAGGAGGATCAACGGCAACCAGGCCAGCACTGCCAGTTGGTTTGGCAGTCCCATCCGGGCGGCCAGGTAACCGCCCAGAGCGAACGCCATCGCACCAACTAAGGCACCCAGCCACCCGGTTCGCAGGGCCCGACGGCAGAAGGCCATCATCCCTAGCCCGGCGATGTAGGTGTGCAGTACCAGGCCGGAGGTCAGAACCGCGATCGGCTCCGCCCACGACAGGGCCAGGTTGACTGGATAGAGGACAGCCGTTTGCGGGTTGGCCAAAAATGGAACCCCCAGCAAACGATACGGATCCCAGAGCGGCAAACGGCCGTCGGCCAAGGCGGCGTAGAGGTGGGTCAGGTTGGCCAGGGCGTAGTTTTGCAGGTCGCTGCCGCCAGGGGCCAACCCCTCAAATAGGAAGCGCCGAAAAAACAGCGCCAATACGACCGTAAAAGCGGCGATCGCCAGCACGCCGGGTCTGTCAGCGGCAGCGGCCGGCAGGTTACCCAGCACCGCGCGCACCCGGTCGCCCCGGCGCAAGTTGGCCATCAAACTTTGCGTGGTCTAGAGGTTGTCAGCCAGCAGCAGGGCCTTGGCCACCTGCTTCATGGGAATCCGGCGATCCATACTCAGCCGCTGAATGCGCTGGAAGGCATCCTGTTCGGTTATCGAGTGTTTGTTCATCAACAGCCCCTTAGCGCGCTCAATCAACTTGCGCGTCTCAAGGCGCTCGTTTAGATCAGTGACCTCTTTAGCCAGGAGGCGAAATTCGCGAAAGCGTGACACCGCCACGCCAATTGCCGGCACCAAGTCGTTGTCACGAATCGGTTTGAGCACGTAGGCCATCACTCCGGCACCGACCGCCTGCTCGACCAATTCGAAGTCGGAAAACGCCGTCACCAGTACCACCGGGGCCACCGATTCGCGCGTGAGTAGGTCGGCCGCCGCAATCCCGTCGAGGATCGGCATCTTGATATCCATCACCACGACATCGGGTTTGGTTTCGCGGGCGATGTTGACTGCAGTCTGGCCATCGGCCACATCGGCGATGATGCGATGGCCCATGTTCTCCAGCCGCTCGCGCAGATCGATCCGAATGATCGTCTCATCCTCGGCGAGCAATATTCGAAGCGCTGACGGTGACGGGCTTGGGCGGTCTTGGCTCATCTGATCCATCTGGCGCCAAATTAGTGCGAAGTCATTCTATTGACGCACGCCGCCTTCTGGCGGCGTGCGTCAAGCGCCGCCATTCGCGACAGATAATAATTGCAGCCACAAGATATTTGCCCTGGAGGCTCGTTTGAAAATCAGCTGTCCGCGAGATTTGTTAGCCGACGCCCTAAGTACGATCTCGCGTGCCGTTGCCACTCGTGGGGCGTTGCCGGTTCTGGCCAATATCCTGCTGCGCGCTGAAGATGGTCAGTTGTCGTTAGCAGCCACCAATACCGAGGTGGCAATGACCCAGACGCTGCCCTGCCAAGTTGATTCGCCCGGCTCCATCACGGTGCCGGCACGGTTGTTGGTCGAATACGTCGCGACGTTGCCAGCCGGGGCGGCCGAAATTGAAACCGACGTCGAACGGCTGGAGCTAAAAATCAGCGCCAACCGCTCGGGATCAACATTCAAAGGCATTGATGCGGCCGACTTTCCGCCCTTGCCCGAAGTGGGAGACGACGCGATCCTGACTGTCGATCCGGCCTTTCTCAAGCGAATGATCGACATGACCGTCGGCTGCTGCGGCGACTCCTCGCGGCCGGTGCTAGCCGGCGTGTGCATAAGTATTCGACCGGACGAATTGGTCCTGGCGGCGGCCGACGGTTACCGCTTGGCGGTCAACCGCCTGGCCTGTGATACCGGCGTCGATGAGGTGATCGATGTGGTCGTACCGCAAGGGTCGATGCAGGAACTCTCCCGCGTCTTGGGAAATACCCGCGGCGATGTCGACATCGCGATCGCCGGCGAACGTTCGCATATCCAGTTCGACACCGGCCGGGTGCGGCTAATATCCAACCTGATCGAAGAGCAATACCCCAATTTCGAGTCGCTAATCCCCAAAGAGCACGCAACCCGGATAGTTGTCAACCGACAAGAACTTGAAGACGCCGCCAAACGGGCGGCGATATTCGCCCGCAGCGGCTCGCGGATCATTCAATTGGAAACCGAAGAACCGGAGACCTTGGTGGTGTCAGCTAACAGCGCCGAGGTCGGAAATCACGTGGAACGGCTGGCCGCTTCAATTGAGGGCGACGACGCCCTGGTGGCATTCAACACGCGATTTATGACCGACGTTGTTTCGCTAATTGGCAGCGCCGAAGCGGTCGAGATAAAACTATCCGGATCAACCAATCCCGGCCTTTTTGCCGACCAAGCCGACGATAACGAGACTGACAAGAAGCGCTATTCGCAAGTGATCATGCCAATGCACGTGGCGCGCTAACAATCGTTTATTCGGTTGTGCGCCGCAAATGCAAGGGGCACATCAAGCGCTCAATTAAGCCGCCAGGTCGCGCCGCTGGAAGAACCAAACCGCGGCCAGCGGGCCAACGATTGCGAACACGCCAAAAATGATGAACGGCGACCAGAACCAATCGAAGGATTCAAGGATCCGGCCAGGGTCGTAGTAATGGAACAGCGTATACGGTGCGATCCATTCCCAATCGGCCGAGATCTTTGACACGACATCCATTACGTATTGGGCAATCACGATCACCGCCAGGATCATCTGCGACCGCTGTGACGAAAGCGTGACCACCGAAAGCAGGATTCCGACACCGGCAAAAGCCGATCCAAACAGGCCCATGATTGCGCCCAGGTACAGGAAACGATTGACCGGCACCTCCAGGCCCTGGAGCAGCCCGCCAGCGGCCGCGAATCCGCCACAGACCAGGCCGATGATCAACAGCGGTACCAGCAACCCCAGGAATTTTGAAATTACGTAAACCCAGCGCGGCACCGGATTGGCCAGCACCATGTCCATCGTCCCGTTCTCAACCTCGCTGGCAACTTGTGATCCGGAGGCCACAAGAGCATAAATCACCAGGGCGATCCCAAACCAGGGGAAAAACTCAAACGACATGAACCCGGCATAGGTGATCTCGGTCGTACCGAGGATGTTGCTGCTCATTCCGAAGGCGGCCAGCATCTCAGGCGGGAATTCATTGAGGTACGAGGCGAGATCGATCCGCTCGACGATGGACGAATAGATCATGCCGATTGCGATCGCCAACAATCCGCCGGCCAGCGAATACCAAATCATGGCCGTGCGGCGGGTGCGCATCGATGAAATAAGGATCCCGCGGGCGGCAGCCCAACCGGCCCCGTTCATCGCCGGCAGGACTGCCCCGGCGGGGATCGGTTTGGTGCTCATTCCGCTTCCCCATTCTGACCCTCATAAAAGTGCAAAAAGGTCTCTTCCAATGACGGTGATGATGATTCGATATCGGTTACTTCAAAGTTCGCCAGGGTTTTGACAAGCGAATCCATTCCGGCGGTTACGGCAAACGTAACCGTATCGGCTGAGGCCTCCGTCACCGCGACACCCTCGATCGACGCAAAGTTTGCCGGATCGACCGGCTGGCCAAATTGCACTGTAACCGGTTTGACAAGGCGCGATTTGAGATCGGCAATCCGATCGACGGTAACGATTTGACCGCCGCGGATGAACGCCACTCGATCACAGAGTTCTTCGACCTCGGAGAGGACGTGGGATGAGAAAAACACGGTCGTCCCGCGGCCCGCCGCTTCACGCAAATACGCGTGCAGGGCCTGTTGGATCAAGGGGTCAAGGCCGCTGGTCGGTTCATCTAAGACAAGCAGCTGTGGATCCGATTGCATGGCCCCGACCAATGCCAGCTTCTGCCGCATCCCGCGGGAGAACGATCCCACCCGACCGCGGGGATCCAGCTCCAACCGTTCCAACAATTCATCGCGCCGAGTCGACGTCCGGCCGGACAATGAAGCGAGCAGGTTTAGCGTCTGCCGCCCGCTTAGCTGATCGTAGAACGAGACCTCGCCAGGGAGATAGCCGGTCAGATTGCGGATCGCGATCGAGTCGGCGCGCGAGCCGTAGCCATGCACTTTGACAATCCCGCGCGTGGGCCGTATCAGATCCAGCATGACGCGGATGGCGGTCGATTTACCAGCGCCATTTGGTCCCAAAAACCCAAATATTTCGCCTGACGAAACCTGCAGATTGATGCCGTCGAGGGCCAGGGTCGAGCCATAGTACTTGGTGAGCGATTCAATTTCAATCGCCGGTGCGAGAGTTGAAGGATCGTTCATGGTCGGATCATTGTCGACACCTCGCCCAAGAAAAGTTGAGCGTAGTTCACATCAAGACAGGATGATATTCATCATACGGCGGCTAAATTCACCCGCCTCGATATCTTCCATCAACTCGGCCGACCGCTGCCCGGGCACCAGTCGCATGCGGGCGTCAATCAACTCGGCCGCGATCCCGGTTCGTTGCCAGGAATAGAGCTCCGGCCAAATCAGGGCCCCGAGCGTGGCCGGATCAAACATCGGCGTCTGCTGGCGCGACCGGCCGTTTAGATACTGCTCGAGCATGCCGGCCAAACTCTCTCCGGACGCGGTGCCGGCTCGACGCAGCCGCGCTGCTTGGTCGAAGCCGATCTGGGCTCGCCGCGTGGGGCCGATGAGGCCAATGGCAATTTCCGCATCGGACTGAACGACTTTGCAGGCGGCGACGGGATCACAGTTGAAGTTCCATTCGCCCTGCGGGCCGTCGGGAAACCGTCCGCCCATGATTAGCAACTGTCCCACCTGGCCGGCAAAGGCGGGAAAGCGCCGGATCGCCTCAGCGATATTGGTTAACGGCCCCACCGCGCAAACCACCACCACTCCGGGCCGCTGTTTTACGAGTTCGATCATCACATCAACGCCGTCGCTCTCGCCCACCGCGGCGCTGTCGGGAACGAAACCCTTGCCCGATTCCATCGATGTGGTGGCCAACACGTCCGAGCGGTTGATACCGTGACCGGCAAAAACCGGTACATCCTTGCGGCCGGCCTCATCGAGAACCCGCCGCGCCAATTTGGCTCGTAAGCCGGTGTCGCCGTGGGCGGTGATAACTGCCAGAAGGTCAATTGCCTCGGCCTTGGCGGCCAAGGCTATTGCAAAAACGTCATCGACGTCATCGCCGGTGTCGGTATCGAGTATTACCGGCCGCTTATCCATAACGGGCCCTCTTTTGGATGGGTGCTGGGTCTGCTTTGCCCGCCGCGCCTGGACCGCGGCGGGCAATAATTTCGATTAATGCGATTATCATTGCCGCCTTTTGACTGTTCGCCGCGCCGCGGACCAACCGCCGTTCGCGGGATGGTTGCCGCCGGCCAGCCGTTGGCCGCCAGCGTCGGGCTTCAGATACTGGCCGGCGGCGGAAATGCTTACGACGCTGCGCTGGCGATGGCGGCCGCCATCGCCGTCGTCGAACCGGCCATGAATTCAATTGGTGGCGATGCCTTCTGCATCGCCCATCGAGCCGGTGGACGGCCGTACGCCCTCAACGCCTCGGGACCCGCACCCTTGGGCGCGAGCGCCCAGTCCTACGGCGAGAGGATAAATCCGCTGGGCCTGGCCGCCGCATCCATCCCGGGCGCGATCAGGGCCTGGCAAGCGCTACATAGCGCCGGTTGCAGTAAATCCTGGGCCGACCTGCTGGCCCCGGCTATCTCGTATGCTCGCGAGGGCATTGCGACCTCGGCCTCACTGGCGGCCCATTGCCGCCAGTTTGCCGGCGATTTGGCCCGTTTCCCGGCCAGCGCAGCGGTATTTTTGCCCCAAGGCCAACCGCTGCTGGAAGGCCAGCTGCTAGTCCAGGGCGACCTGGCCCGGACCCTGGAAGAAATATCGGCCAGTGGTGACGCATCAGGGTTCTATGACGGATCGTTTGCCGCCAATCTGGAAGCCCACGCCCGACGCAGCGGCCAACCCCATCGGGCCAGCGATCTGCAGTTGGCCCGCTGCGATCAACTCGACCCGTTGGCCGTCTCCTACCTCGACCACCGCGTCTGCGCCCAGCCGCCGGTCAGCCAGGGCTACGTAACCCTGGCCGCACTGCGAATTGGCCAATTGGCCGGCGCCGGCCAATTGGAGTTCGCCGACCCGCAGCGCATCCATCTGGCAATCGAGGCCAAAAAGGCGGCTTTCGGTCTACGCCACAGGTTCCTCGGCGATCCTGCCTTTGAGGGTGGCGACGGCGCCGAATACCTAAGTGACGATCACCTGGCGGAAGCCGCGGCAAGCATCAATCCGGCCAGTGCCAGCCAACCTCCAGTCCGCCGCGTTCTCGCCGGCAGCGACACCACCTGCCTGGCGGCCGCCGATGACCGGGGCAACTCCATCGCCTACATCCAGAGCATCTTCGCCGCCTTCGGGTGCCGTGAAATGATTCCCGATACCGGCGTAATGATGAACAACCGGATTACCGGGTTTTCACTCGATCCGGCAAGTCCCAACTTTCTGCGCGGCGGCCGCCGGCCGGCCCATACGCTCATGACCTGGATGGCCCTGCAGGGGTCGTCGGCGGTGGCTTTTGGCTCCACTGCCGGCGGGCACTACCAGGTCCAGACCAATCAGCAATTGATCGAATCGCACCTGCGTTACCGGCTTCCCTTACAGAGCTGTTTCGAAGCCCCGCGCTGGGGTCACGACGAGGAAACCGGCCATGTCTTCATCGAGGATCGATTCGGCCGGCCCGTAGCTGAGGTTCTTCAAGCCATGGGGCACAACGCCCATTCGGCGGGTCTTTGGGGTGCCGGCTCACGTGGGCTGGCAATCGGGCGGAATCTGACCGCCAACACCCTTACCGCCGGCTGTGACCCACGCTGGCACGGTACCGCCATCGGGTACTAGAGACCCGGCCGAAAAGTCCCTGTACAAAGGGCTGATTCATACTCTAACAATTAAAATATCCATGAGGTTTAAAACCTCTTTCGTCAAGAGTAATTGAAACCAGGTTGGGAAGCTTAAAGATGCTCGGATCACACTCCCCGCGGGGATTTGACCAGGCCGACCAGCGCCACCTTGACTACGCCGGTGAAAACACCTTTTACGGGCTATTGGCAAAGATGCGCGGGGAACTGTTTCGGGACGAGGACTTTGCCGACCTCTACTGCCCCGACAACAGACGGGTAAGCGTCCCGCCATCCATCCTGGCCACCGCCCTGCTATTACAGACCTACGACCGGGTATCTGACGAAGAGGCCAAGCGCCGGGCCGACTTTGACCTGCAGTGGAAGGTGGCGCTGGGGATCGAACTGCGCGAGCGCGCCTTCGCCAAGTCCACCCCGCAGCTGTTTCGCAGCCAGCTGATCCTGCACGGAAAGCTGCGGGCGGTCTTTAAGCGCTCCCTGCAATACGCCCGCCAATCCGGGCTTCTAAAGGGCCGCCGCATGAAGCTGGCGGTTGATACCACCGCCATCCTGGGCAAGGGGCGGTAAGGGACACCTACAACCTGATCGGCGACGGGACCGTCCAGCTCGCCCGCGCCCTGGCCGAGCTGGACGGTCGGGACGCTGCCGACTGGGCCGGCGAGAACGGCTACGCCCTCTACTTCGGCACGAGCCTTAAGGGAGCGGCCGCCATTGACTGGTCCGACCGCAAGCAGAGGCGCAGGCTGCTCCGGCGCGTCGTTAGCGACGCCGACGCCCTGCTTAGCCGGGCCAGGAGTGTTAACGCCGGATTGGATCCCGGCGATAAGCACTCCCGGAAACTTACCCAGGCATCCTCGCTGCTTCTTAAGATCATGCTCCAGGACATAGAGCGCGCGCCGGACCGCGAACCCGGCGCTAAAGAACCCGACCGGGACCTGCCCGACATCGCCAGGGGCGGACGGAATCGCCTGCTCTCGCTCAGCGACCCCGACATGCGCCATGGACGCAAGAGCTCGGCCAATGGCTTTGCCGGCCACAAGGCGTCGGTCATCACCGACACCGACACCGGTCTTATCACCGCGGTCGCGGTACTGCCCGGCAACTCCCCCGACGCCGAGGGTGCGCTGGATCTGGTTAGAGAGTCGGAAGCGAACGCCTCAGTTACCGCCGAGCCAGGTCATCGGCGACTGCGCCTATGGCGACGGGCAGACCCGTCAGGCGTTCTCTGACGCCGGCTACGACCTGGCGGCCCGGGTTCCGGGCAGACCGCGCTCGTCCTACTTCGTCAAGGGCGACTTCGACATCGACCTTAAGGACCTCACCGGCACCTGTCCGGCCGGGCAGACGACATCCGACCTGCGCAGTGGCGGCTATCGCCGCAGCGCCTCGGGGGACAACATTCCCAACCGTCAGTTCGTCTTTGCCCGCTCTGTCTGCGGGGCCTGTGAATTGAGGCGCTCCTGCCTGCGGGCAAAAAGCAAATGGGGGCGTCGGGTGAGACTTCATCCCCAGGAAGGCTTGCTGCAGCGGGCCAGGATGCTGCCGCGGAGCGCTCAATACCCCGAGATCGCCCGCCGCCGCCGCGTCATCGAGCACCGCCTGGCCAGGCTTGTCCAGTTGGGGGTAAGGCGAACGCGTTTCTTCGGGCGAACCAAGACCGCCTACCAACTGCTGATGGCGGCAACGGTCGCCAACCTCACCCTGACCGCCGGCAAGGTGGGCGCATTGGGCCCAGGAGGTCCAGATACGGGGCCGAGTAGCGGAAAGTGCCCCCGATCGGGCGGAGATAACAGCTTGAACCGTGCAACATCCGCCGCGACCGCGGCATTATTGGCAGCTATCGACGCAATTGCGGCAAATAACGCCAGCGGACTGCTATCGGCGCCGATCCGCAGGATCAGGACGTTGCTGGTTCAATTGGCAGATACCGGGCGATTGGCCTGGGGTTTTCGGCCGAGTCTCTAGGCAACCGCGCTGGCGGTCGCATTGCCGCTATGGGCTAATTACCCAGAGCGTAATCGATGATGAGCTGGTTGACGACCTGTTCAACCGGCGCCAGGTCGTCGGTAAATGCTCCGTCAACGGTGTCAACGGTTGCCCAGTCAATCGGTCGGGCGGCGATCTGCCGCACGCTGGGATGCTCGGCGGAGGCCAGATTGGCCTCGATCTGGGCCAGAGAAATCGGCTCCCGCATGGCGAAAATCAAGCCGTTGGAAGTCGAATCGGGAAGCGTTACGATCACCGTCGGGAATACCGTCCGCAATGTGGCCGCCATCAGGTCGAGAAGCTCGTTGTCACGTGCCGGTCCCCGTCCGACGTTGGATACCAGGACTCCGTCCGGCGCCAGCTTGTCGGCGATCTCGGCGTAGAACTCGCGGGTGGTCAGATGAAACGGTATATACGGCGGGCGATATGCGTCGAGCAAAACGACATCGTACTCGGTATCTGACTGATTTAGGAAAACCCGGCCATCCTCGGCATGGGCCGACAGGTTGGGTTCATTCATCTGGAAGAACTGCTCGCCGGCGGCGATAACCCCGGGATCGATCTCCACTCCATCGACGTGCACACCGGTCCCGTAGGTTTCGGTGTAGAGCTTGGGTGCCGTCCCGGCGCCAAGGCCGATTACCAGCATTTCGTCGACCTGACCGGTCGCTTCGGCCCGGAAGTAGGGGGCCAACAGGAAGTAATCCCAGGGGCCGCCGGAAAGAGGTTGCGGATTTTCATTGGGCCAATAGACCGAGTGGGTGGCCAATCGTTCCTCGTTGTTGAGGATCAGGCGCCGCGGACCGGACGCAGCTTCCACCACCTGTATGTAGTTGAAGAGCGATTCATCCTCAAAAATCAACTCCCCGGTCTCGGCCGGTTTGATGGGGTCGGTGGCCACGTTGCCCCAGATCGTCAGGGCCAGGGCCAGGGCCAGCAACGTCCCCACGCGCCAGCTGCGCAGCGAGGCCAATGCCAGTACCAGCAAAACGATGGAGAAGAACAAGAAGGTGTTGCGGGTACCGATGTTGGGCACCAAAAGCAGAACCGGCAGGAAGGCGCCAATGATCGACCCGACGGTCCCGATTGCAAACACTCGCCCCGCCACCTGACCGGCGGTTGCCACATCTCGTGACGCTAGGCGAATTGCGAACGGCGAGACGAAACCCAGCAGGGTGATTGGTACCGCCAGCAGCACCAGGACCCCAAACAGGGAGCCGAGAAAGACCCCGGCCGAGAGTCCGGCCAGTCCAGCCACCGAGAGCGCCAGTACCGGGCGGGCCAGAAACGGAACGAAGGCGATGAATATCGCCGCGAATGCCACGATCCAGATCAAGAACCGATCGTCGGGACGCCGGTCGGCCAGCCGGCCGCCGAGGAAATAGCCGGTCGAGAGGTAAAGCAGCGTCAGGCCGATGACATTGGCCCAGACGAAAAGGTTATTGCCGAAGAAAGGCGCCAGGAGGCGCGAGGCGGTCAGTTCGACTCCCAGCGTCGACATGCCGCCGAAGAAGACCAACAGCAGCAGCCAACGGTCCGAATATCGTCGCCTAACCACCGGCGGTTCGCCCGTCATCGTCGCGGAGGCCGGACCACGGCCGCTCTCGCCCCGTGATCAGGCTTCTCGACCCGGCTATCGCTTTGTCCGGGCAGGCAGGAGACGAGAGGAATTATTCCCAGGAGAATCGCCAGACCGCAACGGCGAAGCCGCCGATGATCCAACCGACCAACACCACCAGGTCGAGCCAGAGCTCGTATCGCCCGGTGGCCTCGATCATCAGCTGCCGCACGGCGTCGGCCAAGTAGGTCAACGGCAGGATGTTGGCGATCCATTGGAGGGGTTCGGGGAATATTTCGATCGGGAAAAACACGCCGGCCAGGACGAACATGGGCAGGGTCGCCAATTGCACGATCGGCAGCATCGCTTCCTCGGTGCGGGCAAATGACGAAGCCGTAAAACCAAGCCCCACGAATACCAGCGTACCCAGCAGGAGCACGCCGATGACGGCCAGCGGATTGAAGAAATCAAGCCCGAAGCCCAAGACCAGAATCGCGATCTGCAGCGCTGATTGAATCAGCGATATCACCAGCCGCAACGCGATCGCGGATATGAGCACCATCGACCTGGATGCCGGCGTGGCGCCGACCCGCTTGAGGATCTTTTTCTCGCGTCGCGCCACAAGCGTGATCGCCGAGAACATACCCAACTGCATCAGCGAGAAGGCCAAGATGCCGGGCCCCACGAAATCGATCGAGTCAAGGTTGCGAGTGGTCAACGGGGTGGACGTCACGCTCACCCGTGGCGGGTTGCCGGCCATCGAACGGTCGATGACGTCGACTACCTGGGTGAGGGCCGGAATGACGATGCGCTGGGCGTCGCCGTCGTGGATGTCATAGAGCACCTCGACCGTCGCCTTGCCCAGTTCGACCAGTCCCTGTCCATAGCCGGCCGGGATTATTAGGACCGCCTTGCGGTCACCCTTCTCCAGCGCCGCCAACTCGCTCTCGTACCCCGATTGCGAGAGATTGAATTCATCGGCCGATGCCAGAACTCCGGCGATCGCCTGCGCCTGCGGTCCGTCGTCGCGCAGCACCAGTCCGACATCGAATGTCGTCGGGCCGGAGAAGGCGCCGATGATAAATGAGATGACGACCGTAAAAATCGGCGGAAATACGAAGGTGAAGAAAAATGCGGTGCGGTCGCGCATGAACTCGAGGGCGAACCCCCAGAACATTCCGCGGATTCCAGCGGCGGTCAATCGCGTATCCTCCGGCCGGTCAGCTTGAGAAAAACGTCCTCGAGATTGGGGCGCCGGATCTGGAGATCGTCGAGCTCCGCGTCAGCGCCGGCCGCCAGAGCGAACAACGCCGGTATCGCCACCGTGGCGTCGGTCGCGGAAAGCTCGTATTCGGGTTCGAGGGTTATCACCTCATCGATGCCGGCCAGCGAGGTCAAATCCTCCGCGCCCAACAGGCGGGATGATTTAAAGGTCAATGTGGCGTCGGCGAAGTTTTCGCGAATGAGGCCTTTTGGCGAGTCGTGAGCGATTACCTTGCCGTTGTCGACAACGATCAACCTATCGCAGAGCAGTTCGGCCTCATCCATATAGTGCGAAGTCAATATGACCGTCGTGCCCAGGCCCTTCATATCCTGGACCACTTCCCAGAGGCGCCGTCGGGCCTGGGGGTCGAGGCCGGTGGTGGGTTCATCCAAAAACACCAGCTTGGGGCTTGACACCAGGGCCAGGGCCACCGCCAGGCGCTGCTGCTGGCCACCGGATAGGTTTTCGCTCCAGGCCTTTTGACGTTCCGTCAACCCGACCAGTTCGAGCAGTTCGTCGATATCACGCGATCGCTCATAGAACGAGCCGAACATGGCCAGATGCTCGCGAGCTGAAAGCTTGGGGAACAACGCTGACGACTGAAGCTGAATTCCGATGAGCTGCGAGAGCCCCGGCTGGTCGCGTCCGGGGTCGATACCCAGCACCGACACCTGGCCGGAATCGCGTTGGCGCAGGCCCTCTAGGATCTCCACCGTCGTACTCTTGCCGGCCCCGTTGGGGCCGAGCATTCCGAAGACCTCACCCGGCTGGACCTCGAAAGAAATTCCATCCACGGCCCGAATTTCACCGTAGTGCTTTTTCAAGTCCATTACCGAAACTATTGGTTCCAGTTTTTCCCCCTGGCCGATCCAGCAAGCCGGCCCAGTCGTAGACAGTTGATAGGTGATCTGACCGGGGAGATTATCGAGGATTAACTCGCGGTGGCGCGAAAAATGCGACCTGGCAGGGCGGTCTAATTAGGCGGGCGGGAGCACCCAGACGTGCCGGCCAACATGGGCGTTTACCTGGATGTATCGCCCCTCGACGCGAACGTCCATCACGCCGCCGCCGGAACGATCGCTTACGTGTACCTGGCTGCCCGGCGTCAGCTTTGAAGATTGCAGAAACGTGAGCAGCTCAATGTCCTCTTCGATCAACTCTGAAATCCTGCGTATCTCGGCCGAGCCACCGGACGGCAGGTCACTTAGTCGAATCAGCCCTTTGCGGGACCAAGTTCGCACGTTGCCGGGTATCGGGTTACCGTGCGGGCAGGTCTCAGGATGTCCCAGGATTTCTGAAATGCGTGCTTCTAGGCGGTCGGAGATCGCGTGCTCCAGGCGGTCGGCTTCCTCGTGCAGAACCGACCATTCCAACCCCAGCTGGTCCTGCAGCCAGCGTTCGATAAGCCGGTGCCGCCGCACGACCCGTTCGGATCGTCGATGGCCCGATCCGGTAAATTCAATGTGGTGCTCATCACCCACCCGGACCAGACCGTCGCGAACCATCCGCTTGATGGTTGCCGAAACAGTTGGTGCCGAGACCCCCAGCCGTTCGGCCAGGCGAGCCGCAATCGCCGGCGTGTGCTCATAGTCAAAGCTGGCGATCGCCAGCAGGTAGTCCTCGACCGTTGGTGTCGAGTGCGCAGTTCCGGCGGGCTGTTTCATCATGTCTAAAGTATCGGCCCGGACCAATGCACGGGATAATCGCGCTCCCGGAAATCAACATACCCTTCGTCATTTTTGAAATTTCGCCAATGACCCCCTCGAGAACCCAAAACCCGATTCTGGTGATGAAGTTCGGTGGCACCTCGCTGGATGGTCCAGCGCGCATCCGCGCGGTCACCGAAATCATCGGCGTTGCCCTGGACGAGGGATTTCAGCCGGTAATCGCGGCCTCGGCGATGGGCAAAACCACCGATGCCCTGCTCGCCCTGGCCCGTGAGCTTGAGGCCGACGTGGCCGGCCGCGACCTCGACCTGCTGCTTTCCACCGGCGAGGTGGTCTCCTGCGCCCTGCTGTCGGGGGCGCTCAATGCCCGCGGCCTGCCGGCCCGGGCTTTTACCGGCCCGGCGGCCGGCATCGTGACCGATCGTCGCCACGGGCGGGCCCGCATTCAACACATTGCCCCGGCCCGCCTGCGCCAGGTCCTAACCGATGGCATCATCCCCATCGTTGCCGGATTCCAGGGGGCAACGGATGACGGATCGGTCACCACGCTCGGGCGTGGCGCCTCGGACACCACGGCGGTGGCTTTGGCCACCGCCTTAGACGCCGATCACTGCCGCATATACACCGATGTCGACGGCATATATTCAGCCGATCCGCGGGTCGTGCCCAAGGCCCGACGGATTGGGCGCATCAGCTATGAAGAAATCCTGGAAATGGCGATACTGGGGGCGTCGGTGATGCACCCGCGCTCCATTGAAGTGGCCGGCCGTAACCGGGTCACGATCGAGGTCCGCTCCAGCTTCAACTCCAACCCGGGAACATGGATCATGCACTCTGATCAGATAGATATCGAGACCGGCACCGGGGTGCGGGCGGTGGTCACTGACGCCGACGTAGCCCAGATAACGGTGGTCGGGGTGCCGGACCGGCCCGGACTGGCCCATTCGGTCCTGGCGCCGCTGGCCCAAGCCGGCATCAGCGTTGACTTGATCGTCCAGAACATCTCGCACCACGGCCTTACCGACATTTCGTTTAGCGTCCAACGCTCCGATGCCCACGAGGCCATTCGCACCACCCGGGTGGTGGCCAAAGAAATCGGGGCCAGTTCGGTGAGCACCGAAACCGATGTCGGCAAGATATCGGTGGTGGGCACCGGCATGGTCTCCCGACCCGGCGTCGCGGCGGCGATGTTTGGAGCCCTGGCGGACGCAAAAATCAACATTCACAGCATTACGACCAGTGAGATTCGGGTAACCTGTCTCATTGGTGAGCAGCATCTTGCGGAAGGCGCCAGAGTCCTGCACTCTGCGTTCGGGTTGGATGAGTGAAGTAGAGATGGTGGTCGACAGCGTTCGGCTAAACCTTGTAAACCCCAGCCGGACGATCTGGCTACGAGAAAAGGATCGCCGGCGCTACCTGCCGATTACGATCGGCGGTCACGAAGCCGACGCCATCGCGATCAAGCTCGTCAACCTAAAAGACGACGCCCCGATGCGCCCGCTCACCCACGATCTGCTCTGGCAGGCGATCACCGAACTGGGCTGGCAGGTTGAACGTGTGCTCATCCGCGATTTATCAGAGCAGGTTTTCTACGCCGATATCGTATTGAGCAACGGTGATGATGAGAAGGTAATCGACGCCCGGCCGTCCGATGCCATCGCCCTGGCGGTACGAGCGTCGGTCCCGATACTCTGCGATCCCAGCGTGCTTGATAAGGCCGGACTGGAACCGGAAGATGATCCGGTTGGCGGAACCGAAGAGCCGGTCTCCGAAGAGGCCCTAAAACCCTTTGCCGAATTCATCGGACAACTCGACTTAGACGACCTGGGCGAGGACTGATCGCCCAATCAATAGGGTGGATAAAATCCGGCTAACCCGCCGGTGGCGAGTTGTCAAATGATTTTTTTCCTTACAGCGAAACAAATTCGCGAATTTGGGTGGCGGTGAAACCTTGAACCCCGAGGCCAACGGACAGACCGGAACCTGGACGGCCAAGACCGGCCTGGCACGCATGCTCAAGGGCGGCGTGATCATGGATGTGACGACGGCTTTTGAGGCCCGCATCGCCGAGGAGGCTGGCGCGGTCTCGGTCATGGCCCTCGAGCGTGTGCCGGCCGATATCCGCGCGCAGGGCGGCGTGGCCCGCATGTCGCCGGTCGATATCCTGCTCGAAATCAAGGAGACGGTATCCATCCCGGTAATGGCCAAGTGCCGCATCGGTCATTTTGTTGAAGCCCGGATCATCGAGGCGCTGGGCCTCGACTACATCGACGAGTCGGAAGTACTGACCGTTGCCGATAGCGCCCATCATGTCGAAAAATCGGACTTTGCAATCCCGTTTGTCTGCGGCGCGCTAGATCTCGGTCAGGCGCTGCGTCGAATCGGCGAAGGCGCGGCCATGATCCGCACCAAGGGCGAGGCGGGTACCGGCGATGTGGTGGAGGCGGTTCGCCACATGCGAACCGTCCAGGGCCAGATCCGCTGGCTCGGTTCGCTGGGGAATGACGAACTCATGTCGGCCGCCAAGAAATTGGCTGCTCCTTACGAATTGGTGGTCCAGGTCGCCGAAAGCGGGCGCCTACCGGTGGTCAACTTTGCCGCCGGCGGGATAGCCACGCCGGCCGATGCGGCCCTGATGATGCACCTGGGGGCAGAAGGCATCTTCGTTGGCTCCGGCATCTTCAAAGCCGCCAAGGAAAAGGCGGGAGCGAAGATGGGTACTGCCACCAGCGCGGCGCCGGAAAACGAATGGGGACCGATCGCCGCCCGATTGGCGAAATCGATCGTCGAGGCCACCCTCCACTACCAGGAATTCGGATTGGTCGCCGAAGCCGCCCGTGGGATCGATGTGGCAATGTCGGGAATCGCCTCCGCCTCGCTTGACCCGGAAGACCGCCTAGCGGAGCGCGGCCACTGAATTGACGCCACAGGCGCGGACCGGTCCGCGCGTCGGCGTTCTGGCGATTCAGGGTGATTTCGCCGAGCATCTGGCTGTCCTGACCGAACTTGGAGCTAAGGCCATCGCCGTGCGATTGCCCCGGCAGCTAGACGACCTAGACGGACTGATCATTCCTGGCGGTGAGAGCACCACCATCGGGAAATTGGCGGTTCGCTACTCGTTGATGGAACCACTGCGCCAATTTGCCGTTTCCGGGCGGCCCGTTTGGGGAACCTGCGCCGGCCTGATCCTGATGAGTCGCGACTGTGGGCGCGAGCAGCCACTCCTCTCATTGCTCGATGTCGTAGTCGCCCGCAACGCCTTCGGATCGCAGATTCAAAGTTTTGAGCAGGACCTGACCATCCCGGTTCTGGGTCCGACTCCGTTTCCGGGGATTTTCATTCGGGCCCCGCTCATTACCGGTGCCGGTGAGCAAGTCGAGGAGCTGTGCCGCATCGAAGCGGGGGCGGTGGCGGTTGAACAGGCCAATTTACTGGGCACCTGCTTTCACCCCGAACTGACCGGCGACATTCGGATGCATCGGCATTTCCTAAATAAAATCGAACTTGAACCCTAATAAAGTCGCGGAAGCCCCAGTTCTCCAGAGCCCAATCAATCCCGCCCGGTCCACCGATCAGCTCTCCATTGAGCCGGCCGCGGGCGGCGGCGAATCGGCATCCGTGACCGGATCCTCGCTGCGCTACGCCGAGACCGACCGGCACGAATTGTTGGCCCTGCTTGAGTTGTTGCCGCCCGCGGTACGCGATCCGGTGCTGGCGCAACCGGAATTTTCTGATCTGATTGAAATCGTCCTAGACGTTGGCCGCCGCCCGTTGGCCCGCCTTCCCAGCGGCGATATCGAGTTGGGAAGCTGGCTCGTCGACGCTGAAACCTTGGGCCAGGCCAGCGAGCTGATCGGCCCATTTGACGCCGATAACCGGGCCGGGGTGGTGGGCACCTTGCACCGGATCTCAGCCCTGCGCAA
Organism: Chloroflexota bacterium; assembly: GCA_965249595.1. GTDB lineage: Bacteria > Chloroflexota > UBA11872 > UBA11872 > VXNJ01 > VXNJ01. The sequence continues at coordinate 270,049 of OZ252242.1, forward strand.
CCGTTCGGGCCGCGTCGTCGGATTGACGTTCCGGCGTGGTCGGGCCATCTACGGCCAGGTTCGCATGATCCGGGATCTGATCGAATCGCGCCGTTCAACACTGTTGGTGGGCCGGCCCGGCGTGGGCAAGACTACCCTGCTGCGTGAGATTTCCCGCGAATTGGCCGATTCAGCCGGCCGGCGGGTGCTGATCGTAGATACCTCCAATGAGATCGCTGGCGACGGTGACATTCCCCATCCGGGCATCGGTTCGGCGCGGCGGATGCAGGTTCCGGCTCCCGACCGCCAACACCAAGTGATGATCGAAGCGGTCGAAAACCACATGCCCGAGGTCCTAGTAATCGATGAGATTGGGACCCGCGAGGAAGCCCGCGCCGCCCGCACCATTGCGGAGCGTGGCGTTCAGTTGGTGGCCACGGCGCACGGCAACAGCCTGCACAACCTAATTACCAATCCCACCCTAAATTCGCTGGTGGGCGGGATCGAAAACGTGATTCTCAGCGACCGCGAAGCCCGGCGCCGACGAACCCGAAAGGCCGTCTTGGAGCGTCGCGCGGCGCCAACGTTTGACGTGCTGGTTGAGATTGCCCGCCGCAATCGCCTGCTCGTCCACCCGGATCTGGCGGTGGCCACCGATGCCGTGCTGGCCGGCGAACCGGTTGTGGCGCAAATTAGACACATCGAGGCCGGCGAAGTGGTAGTCGACCGTCACACCGTGCGACCGGACCGCGGCGAACGCGCGCCGGTGGCCTCGGCCTCGCCCGACCTCATCGAGCGCGCCACAATCGCCCCGGCGCCGTTGGAGCCATACCTGCATGGAATCTCCGCGGGCAAGGTTCGAAAAGCCGCCAGGGCATTGGGGGTAGAGGTGCGACCGGTGCGCGAGATTGGACAAGCCGAACTGCTGCTGACAACCCGCAGCGCCTACCTGTACCGCGACGAGGCCATCGACCGGGCCCTGGAATTGGACCTGCCGATGTTCGTGCTGGAAGGCACGAACCTGGAGCGGGTGCGTAGCGGATTGGCACAGGCATTAGATGCCCTGCGGTTTGAAAGCACTCACGAGCCGCCCCCTAAATCGCGCTCGCAACTGGCCTAGCTGAACCGGAAGCAAACGCCCATAACCATGGCCGAATCGCTACCACTGGGGCGGGCGCCGCTCATAGCTTTTGAAGGCATCGACGGCGCCGGCAAAACGCTGCTGAGCAAGCTGCTCGAACAACGTCTGCAAGATGGCGGCGTGGATTCTGTCCGCGTACGCGACCCAGGTGGCACCGAGTTCGGTGAGCTTCTGCGTAGCGCTTGGGAGCAGGCCAGCCAAAATTTGGAAATGTCAGCTCGCGTTGAGGGGCTTTTCTTCAGCACCGCCCGCGCCCACCTTGTGGAGAGCCGAATAAGGCCCGCATTGGATCAGGGTACGGTGGTAATCTGCGACCGCTTTACCGGCTCCACCATCGCCTACCAAGGCGCCGACCCAGACCTGTCGATCTCAGATCTGGAACGGCTCAACAAACTTGCAACCGGCGGATTGCAGCCCGATTTGGTTTTGCTCTTGGATATACCTGCCGAGCAGGGATTGGCACGCAAGATGGGAATGGACCCGCTCGGCAATGAACTAACGGTGATGGAATCGCGGGGAGCCGCTTTCCTGGGCAACGTTCGCGATCGCTACCTGCAACTGGCCGCGCGCGATCGCGATCGCTGGCACGTTTTGCCTGGCCTTTCAGAGCCCGATGTCTTGATGAATAGAATTTGGCCGCTAGTTGGCGATTTGCTCAAGCGTCAACCGGCGGCTAGATCCGGCTAAGACCGGGACATGCTCGGCTAACGGACCGCAACGGACCGCTTGCCGAAACTGCAAGGAGAAATATGGCATCTACGGAAGCCGGGGCGGCCAACGATCACAAGCTGGTGATCGCGATCGTTCAGGACGAGGATGCCAATTCGCTAAACGAAAGCCTCACCCAAGGCGGATTCGGCTTGACCCGCATCAACACCGCCGGTGGGTTTTTGCGGCAGGGCAATGTCTCCTTCCTTATTGGCACCCCCGCTGCGCGCTTGGCGGAATTGCTCACGATCATTCGGGCCAATTGCCAAACCCGTACCCAGTACGTGAACCCGATCCCGCCGATCATGGAACCGGGCGAGTTTTACATTCCCTACCCGGTGGAAGTTCAAGTCGGTGGCGCCAACGTGTTCGTAATCGATCTGGACCGCCACGAACGCATCTAGAGGCGGCCAATAACCAATTGGCCGTGCTAAGCCACCCGGGATAGGCATAGCGACCGGCGGCCCGGCGCGATCCCCGTTCGGTTGCCCACTGCCAATCGCCACCAAGCCCAGCCCAACAAATCCGCTTGACAAAAAGAGCGGGGCCGATGGGTGAACGATCAATCGGGCGCTAAGGCACCCGCGGCCGAGTTGTCGCAAAACCAGCTGAAATATTGCCGAGTTACCCAGCAGAGATTTGCAAAAGGGTCAGGTCTTACGGCTAGCGCGGCGCCAAGTTACAGCGCTTTACGTCTAACTAAACGTTTTCCCGGTAAACCCCTAATACACGCCCGCGGATCTCCAAGTGACTGGTGTAGATCGGCTCCATGTTGGCATTGGCGGGCTGCAGCTTAAAGCTCGACGGGCCGAAGCGGTAGAAGCGCTTGAGCGTGGCGACCTCGTCTTCGAGAATGGCTACTACGACATCGCCGTCGTTGGCCACGGCTTGCGATTGCACGATGACGTAATCGCCGTCGAGGATATGGTCATCGACCATCGAGTCACCGCGAACTTTGAGCGCATAAAAATTGCCGGGGTCGTCTGTCGCGATCTTTTCCGGCAGAGGCACGTAGCCGATGTAGTCCGGGACCGCCTCGATAGGTTCCCCGGCGGCAATGATGCCGATGATCGGTGCGGCCCGCATCGGCACGTCCTCATCGCGGTTTCGCAGCAACGTGATCCCATGGGCGGTACCGGAGCGGGCGATGTAACCCTTCTTGTCGAGGGCAACCAGATGGGCCTGTACCGAAGCGGCCGAAAGTTCAATCACGTCACCAATTTGACGCACGCTGGGGCTGTAGCCATGGTCAACCTGGAACGAACGCACGATATCTAGGACACGGCGTTGCTTTGCGGTCAGTGTTCGCGCCATCGGGGTTTGTCTCCTGTTAACCGCAAATGCCCATATAACAAGGCAGATTCAAAATACGAACTACTTAAACATGTTACCCGATCAACCTAAAACCGGAACACTGGGTAGCGCCGCAACGAGATGCGACGCGAACCAACACCTGGGTAGTAAATCCGAATAACCTAAGTTGATAGCCGCACACCGCGATGGCTCATTGAATTTGGAAAGCCCGACGCCACTTGCTTGACCTGATCCGCCGCCTCATACCCGATATTTCGGTGAGCCCCCTCAGCACCAGCGGTGACGACCAGAAGGACGACGATTCCGCCTGGCCACGGCCCGGCCAGCAAATCGAACTGGGACCCGAAGTCACTGTCGGATCCGTTTTTTTTACGGTAAAGGGCACTCGGTTTGACCGCCGGCAAATCAAATCCCGCCCGGTCACATCCTTCGATTCCGATCATTTCCGGCCGGCCGAGGCCGATGACTTTAGTCGTTCGGTGCCCCGCCGCCATGAAGTTTTTGCACACCTGACGGCCGACATGGCCGATGTGCTGGAACGAATCGCCCAAATTGACCACAATCCGCGCCTGGGTTCAATGGTGCTAATTTCCGGCCCCACCGGGTGTGGCAAGACGACGCTGGCGAAGACCTACTGTTTCGCCGCCGGCCTGCCGGTCACCGAGTTGAATTTTTCGGGTGACTCTACGCTCACCGATTTCTTCCACCGCACCGAGGTTGTCACCGACGAATCCGGCAACCAGTCCACCCAGGTAATGCTCGGCCCGGCCGCCGAGGCCATGCTGTACGGCAAAAAGCTGTTGGTCAACGAGATAAACATGCTACCGGCCGATCTGATGAGTGCAATCACTTCGGCGCTCGACACCGGGCGCCTGCTGCTCTCTTCGACCCGGATGGGCAACGTCGAAATCCCTCTGCACGAGGACTTTGGCATCATCGCCACCGCCAACCCCAACTACATCGGCACATCGGAAATGGGGCGCCCGCTGCGGCGTCGCTTTGGATTGGGATTGGGCGATATCACGATGGATTTCTTGCCACCAGAGCAGGAAACCGAATCGTTGCTGGTCGAGTTTTCGCGCAACGAATTGCTCAGCGCGGCCGGAGCGGTGGCCGAACGATCGACCGCCGAACGATTGGTGGCGGTGGCCGACCGCCTGCGCAACCACCTTGAACTCGGCCCCCGCATGCGCGATCGGATATCGACCCGCGCCCTCCTGCACTGGCTTTCAATCGGCCACCTGACCGGCCTGCCGCTGATCGAAATCGGGGCCCAGGCGGTTCTAACCACCGCCCCGCCGGACGCCTACGCCGAAGCCGTGGCAATCGCCGGCCGCCTATTGGGCAGCCTGCGGGCCAGCGCCGAGGCGCCACGGGCCCTGCTGCCGGCTCTATTGGGACACAACCCTCCGGCACCCGACAAAGCAATGACGGTGCCCACCCTTACCTTTCCATTGGAAGGGTCAGATCAGGTACCAGCCCCGTCCGGTGGTCGCGAAATTGCCCTCCCCGACGGTTACCGCGCATTTGTGGCAACGGGCCAACGATCAGCTCCCAGGCTATCGGCCCTTGACCCGCGCGGCCGGGCGGTCACCGACCGAAGCGAACTGGCGACGGTCTATCAACGCCTGCGCGAGAACTTTGACATCAACCTCCCGCAGCCATTGGGAAGTCCGCCCGACCCGGAGCGGATCCTGCCCTGCCTGACCGCCAGCAGCCATCGTGCCCTGCGGTTGGCCCAGAGCGCCGTGCTGCTGGGCAGGCCGGTGATGCTGCGTGGCCCTTCAGGCTGCGGCAAGAGCGCCCTGGCCCGAACGCTGGCCGCGCAGTGGAGTCTGCCGGTGGTCGAGTTTTCGTTTACCGGCGAGACCGACAAAAGTGATCTGACCGCGGTGCGGCAAATGGATTCGGGACAAACGCGCTGGAACGTCCAGGCGTTCATGGAGGCCGTCCAATCGGGCTATCTGGTCATCGTCAACGAATACAACCTGGCCTACCCCGATGTGCATTCGATCATCAATGGGTTATTTGACAAGGCCGGTTTGGTCACCCTGCCCGACGGGTCGCAGTTTAGAGCCCATCCGCAATTTCGCCTGGTGGCCACCGCGGCGCCCGACGGACCGGGCGTCAAACCGCTCAACGAGGGTGTCGAAAACCGCTTCGGGGCGGTGGTTGCGATGGATTACCCACCGCCCAACGAGGAATTGGCAATCCTTGCCAACGTGGCCGAGAACCGCTTTGATCCAGCGCTGCTGGGCGGCCTTTGCAATCTGGCTCACACCTGCCGGCGGTTGCTGGCCGGCGACCTCGACGAGGAAGGCGCGAAAGGATTCGGCAACATTCCGCCCGACCTGGCGGCGGCGGTAGCCGAGCGGGCGGCCTTAACGACCGCCGAGCTGGTGATGTTGGCCCGCGGATCAACATCGCCCGCCGAGCTGGTGGCATGGTACCGCCGCGGCGTCGTCGACGGCGCCAACGCCGATGTCAAACGGGTGCTCGAACCGGTGCTGGCCAACTATGGTATCACCTGAAGCGCTGGCCGCCGTAACCGGCGGTCAGGCTCCGGCCAAGGGCGAAAGCTTAGCGCCCGGCGAACTCGAATTGGCCACCCGCCTGATATTGGGTGATGACGAGGTGACCGTACTGCCCGGCGACGGCTGGGCCTACCTGGGCGATGAGTCGTTGATCACCTACCCGGAACACCTGGTGAGCACATGGTCCGACGACCGCTTGATCGGCGGCATGTGCCACCTGGTGGCCGAAGCACGTTTTACCGGCCGGCGGGGACAAGGTCAGATCGAGCGCTGGCTGCGCAGCCAGCGCCGCCACGGCTGGCCCTCAAATTCAATGCGGTTGCTGGTCGGCGCCGTCAATGACCTGCGCGTAAACCGCACCTATATCCAGCAACGCCCTGGCGCCGAGCCCTATTTCGCCCATCTCTACCAATTCGCTCCAAGCCTGGATCCCCGCAGCGATGTGGCAAAACCCGACGACGCCTCCGGATTCCTGCGGCCGCCGCATCATCTGTTCCTCGACGCCCTCACCGCTTCCTGGGTCAATGACCGTTGGCCCGGTATTTGCGAGACGCCTTTTACCCCCGAAATGGTCCAACAGGCCCTCAATGCCGTGCGCCGCGACATTGAGCGGGCCGCCGAAGCTGACGATGTCGAATCGATGCTCAAGCGCCTCTCCGGGCGCGCGGCGCGCACCTACGCCGAACTGATCGGCGAGTGGCAGGCCCTCTCGCAACAGACCGACCGAGCCGCCGGCGACCAGGGCGGACACCCTACCGCGCCGGCCAATGAGCGGGACGGTCAGGCCGCCCGCGCAAACGCTGAAACCGCCGATGGCGAGATTGGCGAGGAGGCCCTCAAACTGCGCGAGGGCGCCGGTGGATCGCAAGCGGTAAGACGCTCCCAGGAGCGGCTTCAGCAACGGCGCATCACATTTGGCGGCCGGCGCGGGGCGCGGCGACGTCTCGATCAAAAGTTGAAAAACAGGGTCAATGAGCGGTGGTCGGCCGGATTGGTTGACGCCCTGCACCGCGGTGAGGCCGACGAACGCGTCGACTACGAGAACTTTGATTACCTGGCCGCCGTGCAGCGCCTCGCCGGGGGCATTGAGGCAACCATGAAGGGTGACGCCCGTCGGCCCGGGCTTGAGCAAATCATGGATCGGCGGCGGCTGGGCAGCAACGAGGCGCACCGGCGGCCGCGCAAACGGCGTTCCGGGGAAACCGGCGATATCGACCTTGAACACCCCGACCGGCTGCTAACTGACCCCTTGAGCGCCTTCCAAAAGGGTCTGCGGGTCCCGCGCACCGATCGCCAACGCGACTTTGCCAGCTCAATCCTGCTGGACATTTCGGGATCGATGGTCCAAAAGGGCTACCCGACCAAGAAATTTGACCGTTTGGCCGATTCGGCGATCATCTTCATCGAGATTCACGAACGATTGCGAATTCCGTTTGAAGTGATCGCCTTCTCCTCGCAGGTAACCCCGCTATGGAGTTTTTCCGACTGCCGCTGGCCCCGCACAATATCCGGTCGCACGGCGCCGTATGAGCCGCGCGACCACGCCGATATCTTCAAGCGTCTCTACGATCTCGATCACAAGGACACCGATGACGCCGGCGCGCTGGGCACGGCGCTGGAGCGTTCGCGTTTGCAGAAGGGGCTCAAAAGCGTCTTTGTGGTCACCGACGGAATCTCGTCGGATCCATCGCTCCTGCGACGAGCGTTGCTAGATATGCACCGCCGCAATCAGTCGGCCCAACCCGACCAGCGCCACAAGGTTTTGGCATTCGGAGTTGGCGTGGTCAAGTCGGAATTTCAATTGGCCTATCAACCCAACCACCAGGGAAAACCGCTCGCATCCTGCGCCGGGGCGGTCGTTGACAACGTCGCCGCCCTGCCAAATATCATTCGCACAGCGGTCGACGAACGGATTCGTCACCTTTAATTTTTGGCGGCCAAGCGCGACTTCTATCGCCATGCTTACCTATAATCCGGCTTTGCACGCCCATTGACTTTTTGGTCACCTGCCGGTCGCTGCAAACCACTCTCAACTTTCTCCCCTAGGACACACAACACTTGGCGACGCCAACCGCCATCCGGCGTCAGATACGCGCAATAGCGCCAGACATCGATTACGACGAACTTTCGGATATGGATGAACTGCTCAATCAGGGGCAGCACGAGGTAAGACTCCTCACCCGTGGAGAAATGGTGGCCGGAAGGGTCATGCGCATCTCCAGCGAAGAAGTGATGATTGACGTCGGACTCAAGTCCGAGGGCGTCGTCGTCGGCCGCGAGATGTTCGATCCGCATTACATGGAAGACCGACTCGAATTGGAGATCGGTGACGAAATCGACGTCTTTGTTCTCCAACCGGAGGGCGACGCCGCCGCGATGCTCTCGATCCGTCGAGCCTTCCAGGAAAAACTCTGGCAGGAAACCGAACGGATTTACGACGAGGGCACCGTCGTCGAAACCCGCGTGACGGAATTTAACAAGGGCGGGGTGCTAGTTGACGTGGGACCGCGGGGATTCGTACCGATGTCCCAGTTAACGAGCCTGGGCCCGTCAATCCCTCGCGAACAGCGCGAAGAGCTGATGGAAATGCTCTCCTCGCTGGTGGGTCGCACCATCCGCGTAAAGATCATCGAGATGGACAAGCGCCGCAATCGGTTGATCCTTTCCGAGCGGGCTGCTGAGCGTGAGGCCCGCGCAAAGCGGCGTGACGCCCTGCTCGACCATTTCGAGGTCGGTCAGGTCGTTAAAGGCCGAGTCTCCAACCTGGCGACCTTCGGCGCCTTTATCGACCTCGGTGGGGCCGATGGCCTGGCCCACATTTCGGAGCTGGCATGGCGGCGGGTAAATGACCCGGCGTCAGTACTAACTCCGGGCGAAGAAGTCGATGTCTACATCCTGGCCCTAGACCGGGTCGAGAAAAAAATCGCTCTTTCGGTGCGACGCACCAAATCCGATCCCTGGGCTGACATCGCAACCCGATTTTCAGTTAACCAGGTCGTTGACGGAACCGTCACCAACCTGGCGACCTTTGGCGTATTTGTACGCCTGGCCGACGGTATTGAAGGATTGGCCCACGTCGCCGATGTTGAAGACGGGGCGATGGTCGGCTTTCGCGAAGACGACGTCCGAAAATTCAAGATCCTCAACATCGAAACCCGCCGCCGGCGCATCCGCCTGCTGCCGGCCGAGGCCACGCCGGCGCGCGAAGTTGCTGCATTGGCTGCCGCTGAGGCATCCGAAGGCGGGACAATTGTTGGGACCGCTGAGTATTCAGATTCACAGCCGAAAGGCAAGTGAGGTACGTCTGACGACTAGTTGATCGGACAACTGGTCCCTAACAATGGCGCCGCGAGGTCGATCATTGGTAACAATGGAGTAGGCGATTCCAATTGGGGGGTAAAGCGTGAACGAGCGGCTCGACAAGTTCACCGAACGCGCCAAGAAGGTGCTCGTCTACGCGCAAGACGAGGCCACGCGCTTCAACCACACCTACATCGGCACCGAGCACCTGCTGCTGGGACTGCTGCGGGAGGGCGATGGGATCGCCGCCAAAGCCCTGGGCAACTTGGGCGTGGAACTTAACAAGGTGCGCTCGGCGGTCGAATTCATCATCGGTCGCGGCGAAAAAGTGGTTGTTTCGGACATCAACCTGACACCACGGGCCAAACGCGTCATCGAGCTGGCGGTTGAAGAAGCCCGCCGGCTTGGGCACAACTACATCGGCACCGAGCACCTGTTGCTGGGACTGGTCCGCGAGGGCGAAGGCATTGCTGCCGGGGTGCTTGAATCACTCGGCGTAAATCTCGAAAAGGTCAGGGCCCAGGTCGTGCGGGTGGTCTCGCAAGGCGCTATGGAGCCCAAGCGGCGCGGACAGCCATCGCGGCGCAAGACCTCACCGACTCCGGTCCTCGATTCGCTCGGCATCGACCTTACGGCCGCCGCCCGGCGCGGGGAGTTGGACCCGGTAATTGGACGATCTAACGAAATGGATCGGGTCATTCACATCCTGCTGCGCCGAACCAAGAACAACCCCGCTTTGGTTGGCGATCCTGGCGTTGGCAAGACCGCCATCGTCGAGGGCTTGGCGCAAAAGATCGTCGCTGGCGATATTCCCGAGAGCCTGCGCGACCGCCGCCTTCTCACCCTCGACATCGGTTTGCTGGTGGCTGGCACCAAGTACCGCGGGGAGTTTGAAGAGCGTCTCAAGAAGGTTGTGGAAGAGATCCGCAGTTCGAAGGATTGCGTGCTCTTCATTGACGAACTGCACACCCTGGTCGGAGCCGGCGCTGCCGAGGGTGCGGTGGATGCCGCCAATATCCTAAAGCCGGCCCTTTCCCGCGGCGAACTGCAATGCATCGGGGCCACGACCTCTGATGAGTACCGCAAATATGTCGAGCGCGATGCCGCCTTGGAGCGTCGGTTCCAGCAGGTGCGGGTGCGCGAGGCGACGATCGAGGAGACAACTGAAATCCTCTACGGCGTGCGCTCGCGCTACGAGGATCATCACGGCGTCAAGATTACCGACGACGCTGTGGTTTCGGCCTGTGAACTGGCCGGTCGCTACGTGACCGACCGTTTCCTGCCGGACAAGGCCATCGATGTGATCGACGAAGCCTCGGCGCGCGTGAATATCCGTGCCGGATCAGCCTCAATGGCCCTGCGCGAGCTGAACAAGAACATCCAAGACCTCGTCCGCCGCAAGGACGCGGCAATCTCCCGTTCACGCTTTGAGGAGGCCGACGACCTGCGCGAACAGGAACGCGCGCTGCGCGCGCAAGCCGAAGCGATGGAATCGGACTGGCTTGAGCAACGGGCCCGCGAGTTGCCCAAGGTCGAGGAAGAAGACGTCGCCCAAGTGGTCTCGGTTTGGACCGGGATACCGGTGCATCGCATCGCGGCCGAAGAATCCAAGCGCCTCCTGCACATGGAGGAGGAGCTGCACCGCACGGTGATTTCGCAAGATGAGGCGATTGGCACCTTGGCCAAGGCCGTCCGGCGGGCCCGCGCCGGTCTAAAGGACCCCAAACGGCCGATTGGCAGCTTCATATTCATGGGCCCCACCGGGGTCGGCAAAACCCTGTTGGCGCGCGCCTTGGCGGAATTCCTATTCGGCAGCCAGGACGCCTTGATTCGGATAGATATGTCCGAGTACATGGAACGACATTCGGTCTCCCGCTTGGTCGGCGCCCCACCCGGATATATCGGGTATGACGACGCGGGCCAGTTGACCGAAGCCGCCCGGCGGCGGCCGTACTCGGTCATCCTCCTCGACGAAATTGAAAAAGCTCATCCCGACGTCTTTAATGTCCTCCTCCAGCTGATGGAGGACGGTCGATTGACCGATTCAAAAGGGCGCACCGTCGATTTCCGCAACACCGTGATGATCATGACGTCGAATATCGGCGCCAAGCAGATCAAGCGCAGTGGTGGGGTCGGGTTTTCCGGGGCCAGCAAAGTGGGCGAAAGTGACGAAGACTTCTACCGCGAGATGAAGTCCAAGGTCACCAGCGAACTGAAAAAAGCCTTCCGGCCCGAATTTCTCAACCGCATCGATGCATCGGTGGTGTTCCGTTCGCTCAGCCGTGCCGACTTAGACCACATAGTCGACCTGGAATTAGACAACCTGCGCGCGCGCCTTAGCGAGCACGATGTGGTCATGGAGCTGTCCGATGCGGCCCTGGGCCTGCTGGCCGAACAGGGATACGACCCGGATTTCGGCGCCCGGCCACTGCGCCGAATCATCCAGAGGCTATTGGAAGACCCCTTGGCCGAAACGCTGCTCTCTGGAGAGCTGGTCAACGGCGCCAAGGTGCAAGTCGATCGCGACGGTGACCAATTGGTGACCGAGGTCCTGCAGCCAGTCGAGGTCTAATCTCTTCAGATTGGCGAACTGCCGAGCGATTCGCCAATCCGCTCAAGTGACTAAGCCCGACAACCCCCGCCGCAGTTGCCTGGTGGTACTGCTAGCCGCCGGTGGGGCAGAGCGATTCGGGTCAGACAAACTTGCCGCCCCGTTGGGGGACTACCCCGTAGCCGCCTGGTCGCTGCGCGCCTTTGCCGCCAGTCCTCTGGTTGACGCAATCCAGCCGGTCGGCTCCGAGGCCAACCTCGGCTGGCTGGCCGGCCTGGCCAAGCGACACGGAGCGGGTAAAGCACTAGCTCCGTGCCTGGGTGGCAGCGCGCGATCGCTCTCGACGCTGCGGGGGCTCGAGGCCGCATCTGGCAACTGGCACTGGGTGATGGTCCACGATGCGGCACGGCCATTCGTGGACGCCGCTTTGATCAGCGACGGGTTGGATGCCGCCGCCGCCCATGGTTCGGCCATCGCCGCCCAACCATCGTCAGATACCGTCCAAATCGTAGACGAGAACGGCATCGTCTGCGACACGCCAGATCGAAGACGCAGTTGGTTGGCGCAGACGCCGCAGATCGCCACCTATCACTCGTTGCTAGAGGCTCACCGCGCTTGCGCTGGCCGGCTGGCCAGCTTCACCGACGAGGCTTCGGTTCTGCGGGCCGGCGGCCAAATGGTGGCTGTCTACGAGGGCAATGGCGAGAATCTAAAGATCACAACCCCACCCGACTTGGCATTGGCGCGGGCAATGATCCAAGGGCACAAGCGATTTCCACGCGGCGGAGGATCGACATGACGCAGAAGCGAATCGGCCACGGCTACGATATCCACCGATTAGAAGATGGTGGACCGCTGCGGATTTGCGGAATTGATGTAGCCGCCCCGGTATCCGCGGTCGGGCATTCCGACGCCGACGTTGGCCTGCACGCCCTAATCGATGCCTTGCTGGGAGCGGCCACCCTGGGCGACATCGGTCGAATGTTTCCAGATACCGACCCGGCCGGCGCCGGCGCCGATTCGTCCGACATGCTCTGGGAGGTCCACAACCGAGTGCGCGCGAAGGGCTGGCGCATTGAAAACCTCGATATGAACATCCACCTCGAATCCCCCAAACTCGCGCCGCAGCTGGTGTTGATGGCCGCCCGGATCGGCGGAATCACCAGCGTATCGCCACACTCACTCAGCATCAAGGCCAAGACCGCCGAAGGTCTGGGCCCGATTGGCGAGGGATTGGCCGTCGCTGCCGATTGCACGGTCCTGCTCTCTAAGCGCGGACGCTAGATCGGTCAAACTGCGGCCAGGCCGCGTGCGGCTGACTTAGCCGAGTCGGGTTTGAATTGACCGGTCGGTCGATATCTGCCCGCTCTTTAATGTCGCGCCCATTCGCACGAATGCTCAGGCAACCGTGTCCGGCCATACTGGCTGGTCTGGCAAGGGTCCGAACTATTGGCTGGAAAACCCCATTGCCGGCCGCGTTGGACGGCCCGTCGACATTAGCTTGGCAAAAATAGAATTGCTTCGGGTTCGCTCGCAATTTTGCGGGCAGCTGCGATTGACGCCAACTCCGTTCCGCATCTAGAGCGATTTCCTGGGATTAAAACTGCGCGATACGGCATCGCGCGATCTCGTTGCCGTGGGGGCCAATGGCGAGACCATCTCGCTCTACGCCTGTGGCATGACCCCCAAAGACAAGCCTCACATCGGCCACGCGCGGGTATTCGTGATGGTCGATCTATTGCGGCGCTATCTCGAATACCGCGGGCACCCGGTGCGCCACGTCCAGAACTTTACCGATGTTGATGACAAGATCATCGAGCGCGCCAGCGCCCAAGGCCGCGATCCCCTCGAATTGGCGCGCGAGAACTCTGAGGCCTATTTCTCGGTTATGGACCGGCTGGCGGTCCAACGCGCCGATCATTACCCGCGGGTGACCGACAACATGGCCGAAATAATCGATTCGATCACCGAATTGATCGATCGCGGCCATGCCTATTCGACATCCACCGGGGTTTACTTCGAGGTGGGCACCTGGCCGGCCTACGGCTATCTCTCCGGGCGCCAGGGCCAGGATCAACTGGCCGGCGCCAGAGTTGCGGTGGATGACGAAAAGCGTGATCCGCGCGACTTTGCCCTATGGAAGCGCCACAAACCCGGCGAGATCTTCTGGGAGAGCCCATGGGGACCCGGCCGGCCGGGCTGGCACATCGAGTGCTCGGCGATGATCGGTGCCCATCTGGGCAAGAGCATTGATATTCATGCCGGCGGATCCGACCTGATCTTCCCGCATCACGAAAACGAATGCGCCCAGGCCGAGGCCGGGTTTGGCGTCGATCGCTTCGCCCGCTGCTGGTTCCACGTTGGGATCCTGCGCATCGGCGGCGAGAAGATGGGGCATTCGCTGGGCAATTTCAAGACCTTGGAAAACCTGCTTGACGCCTACGAACCCGCCGTATTGCGTCTCTACCTGGTATCCACCCATTACCGTTCGCCGGTAGATTTTGGACCCGACTCGCTGGCCGCTGCAGCATCGGCATTGGCACGGCTGCGCGGGCCGCTGCGAGGACAAGGCGGTGGCGTTGGCGTCAACAGCGAAGAATCCAAGAAATTTCTTGATGAGGCCCAGCGGGCCCGCAGGCGCTTCATCGCGGCGATGGATGACGACCTAAATTCGACCGCCGCGCTGGCCGCGGTATTTGACCTGGCCCGCGAAATCAATCGCCGCGGGGAAACGAGAAACCACCGGGACCTACAGGAGGTTCTCGCCTGCTACCGCGAACTGATCGGGGTTCTTGGAATCGATCTCGATCCCGGCGAGCAAGGCGACGGCGACGCGGCCGAATTGCTCGATTTGCTTGTTACCTTGCGCGGTGATCTGCGGGCGGCGCGAAGCTTTGATCTGGCTGACCAAATTCGCGATCGGCTGGCCGAACTCGGCTATGCGATCGAGGATTCGGCCGCCGGGACCACCTGGCGCCGGACATGAGATGAGCAAGATGGAAGAAGACTCGGTAACCCTGGATCGGATGGTCTTCCACGGCTACCACGGCGTCTACGCCGAAGAGAAACGACTTGGCCAGCGTTTTTACGTCACATTGACCGCAAATGGGGACTTTGCCGCCGCCGGGACCTCCGATGCCCTAATCGACGCTGTTGATTACGGACCGATCTACAAAATCGTAAAAGGCGTCATGGAGGGGCCGTCCGCAAATTTGCTCGAACACCTGGGCGAACGCATCTGCCAGCAGACATTGGCCCAATCGCCTCAGATAGAGTCGGTGGCGGTGTCAATCACCAAACCGTCGGCCCCGGTGGCCGGCGTACTCGACGGGGCGACGGTAACGATCCGGCGCAAGCGGTCCAATGATTGACAATGTGGTTGAAAATCGCCCGTCAACGGCCACTTCAACGAAGTATTCCACGGCGAGAGTTAAGCGATGACTGACGATCTCCAAAAGATGGCCGACGCCGTCCGCACTTTGCTAGTCGGCATCGGCGAAGATCCCGACCGGGACGGCCTGAAGGACACTCCGGGCCGAGTTGCGCGCATGTACGGCGAGCTATTTAGCGGGCTCAACGAGGATCCCGACGAGATCCTAAACACGACTTTTGACCAGCCATTCGACGAGATGGTGTTGGTGCGCAATATCTCAATTCAATCGATGTGCGAACACCACCTGATGCCGTTCTTAGGCCATGCAAATGTGGCCTACATTCCCGGCGATCGAATCGTCGGGCTATCCAAAATTGCCCGCGTGGTCCAGATATTGGCCCACCGCCCACAGGTGCAAGAGCGTCTCGCTTCGCAGATCGCCGATTCGATCGAACGGGTGCTCAAACCGCGTGGTGTCGCCGTGCAGCTCGAGTGTGAACACCTCTGCATGACGGTTCGCGGCATCAAACAACCGGGGGCTTCAATGGTCACCACCGTGACCCGCGGCTTGTTTCGCCACAACGCCGCCACGCGGGCCGAGTTCCTTTCCGTAATTAGCGGCACGACCTAGCCCCGCAGATCGCCTATCCGGCGGTCCCAGGCCGGCAATCGGGGCAAAGGCCGACCAGCTCGATCACCTGCTTTTCAATTTGAAATTCGGTTTCACGCCCCAACTTCGCCACCCTCTCCGGTGACAATCCGGGCGCGAACTCGGTGACGCTACCGCAGCGGCGGCAGACTAGGTGGTGGTGGTCGGCGCCGGTGGCGGCTTCAAAGTGAGTGTGCTCTTCGGTAAAGTAATGACCCTCAACTAGGCTCAGGTCGCGCAGCAGGCTCAATGTCCGGTAGACAGTGTTGAGGCTAATTCGCTGGTCGAGGGCCGAAGCCTGCAAGTAGATCTCGCGCGCCTCCAAGTGGCCCCTGGCCGAATCGATCACGTCGGCAATCAACAACCGCTGCGGGGTCAAGCGCTCCCCGGAGCGCACCAGTCCCTCACGCACCGTGCGCGGTGGATCGGTGACGCCGGGCATGTATCAGCTAACCCAGTTCGATGCGAATCTGTTCATTGACCAGGCTTGGATTGGCCTTGCCGCGGGTGGCCTTCATAACCTGTCCAACCAAGAAACCGGCGGCCTGCCGCTTGCCGGCACGGACATCGGCCACCGCCTGCGGGTTGGCTGCAATCGCTTGCCTGACCGCCGAGACGATCTGATCAGTATCGGAAATTTGCTCACCTATTTCGGCAACGATGGTGGTCGCCGACTGGCCGCTGGCAACCATTCGCTCTAGTATCTGGGCCCCCATCCGGCCACTAACCCGGCCTTCGTCCTCCAACTTGAGCAGCTCGACTAAGCCAGCTGGATCAACGGGCGAATCCGCCAGTGAAGTGTCGGCCGCCCGCAGAATCGATACCAGCAGGTTGAGCAGTCGATTGGCCAATCGCGAGGCATCCGGATATATGGCGCAACCGGCCTGGAAGAAAGCGAGCAATCCGCGGTCGGCGATAAGTTGGTCGGCGTCGGCACCGACGATTCCCAGTTCCGCCAATTCAGCTCGAACCTGGGTGGGCAGAGCGGGCATGCTCGTTTGGAGCTTTTTGACCGTTGCCGGGGCGATATGCAAGGGCGGCAGGTCGGGATCGGCGAAGTAGCGGTAGTCGTGGGAATCTTCCTTGAGGCGCTGGGAGACGGTCAGCGAGCGGGCCTCAACCCAGCCGCGAGTCTCCTGCGGCGGCGGACCGCCGGTCTCATCCCAGACCAGCCGTTGGCGCTCCATCTCGTATCGCAACGCCCGCTCGACCGCTCGAAATGAGTTCATATTCTTGATTTCGACCTTGGAACTGCCCATCGGCGACCCGACCGGCCAGAGCGAAATATTGGCGTCGCAGCGCAGCGCACCGTCCTGCATGTCGCCCGAGGAAACCCCCAGGTAGATGAGGATGTCACGCAGCTGCCGCAGGTAATTGCCGGCCAGCTCGGGTGAATCGATATCCGGCTCGGAAACGATCTCCATGAGCGGCACGCCAGAGCGATTGGCATCGACCAGCGAGCGTTGCGACCCCGCCTGCGGGCGATCGTGGATCATGCGGGCGGTGTCTTCTTCCAGGTGCACGCGGGTGATGCCCACGCGTCGCGCCTGCCCGCCAGATCCCACCACGTCCAGGTGACCGCCGAGACAGAGCGGGAGATCGTACTGCGAGATCTGATACCACTTGACCAAGTCGGGGTAGGAGTAGTTCTTGCGGTCCCACTTGGTCACCGCGGCGATTTCAGATTGCAGCGCCAGCCCGGTGAGGATGGTCATTTCAATCGCCCGCCGGTTGGCCACCGGCAGCACTCCGGGAAGCCCCAGGCAGACCGGACAGACCGCGCTGTTGGGCTCCAGGTCGGCGACGTCGGCCCGGCAGCGGCAAAACATCTTCGAGCGCGTCAGCAATTGGGCGTGCACCTCAAGCCCGATAACGGTGTAGTAATCGGTGGCCATTTATACGGCCTTGGCCGGAGCTCGATAGGCGACGTGAGCCGCCCGTTCGAAGGCATTGGCGGCCTGGAGCAACTTGGCCTCTTGGAGCTGATCGGCTATTAACTGCAAACCGATTGGCAGGCCACCGGCGAATCCGCAGGGAATCGAAATCGCCGGCAGGCCGGCGATATTGGCCGGGATGGTCAATACGTCGGAAAGATACATTGACAGTGGATCATCGCTGCGTTCGCCAAGCTTGAAAGCCGGAGTCGGGCTGGTGGCCGAGAGCAACAGATCACATGATGCATACACCTTTTCGAAGTCCTCCCGAATCAAGCTGCGAACTTTTTGGGCTTTCAGGTAATAGGCATCGTAGTAGCCGGCCGAAAGGGCGTACGTTCCCAAAAGGATCCGCCGCTTTACCTCGTCGCCAAACCCTTCACCCCGGGTCTTGGACATCATTTCATCGACGTCGTCCGCATCGTGGCGCATGCCGTAGCGAACGCCGTGAAAGCGGGCCAGGTTGGACGACGCCTCGGCGGGCGCCAGGACGTAGTAGGTCGAGAGAGCATATCGGGTGTGTGGCAGCGAGACCCGCACCGGCTCCGCGCCAAGGTCGGCAAACAGGGCGATCGAGTCCATCACCGCCGATTGCACGCGGGCCTCCAGGCCGGCCGCGAAATACTCTTCCGGTACGCCGATTCGCAAACCGGCGATCGACTGTGAAAGACTGGCCGCAAAATCCTCGTCGGGCAGATCCAGGCTGGTCGAGTCCCTTTGATCGCCGCCGGCGATCGCCCCGAGCAGGGCGGCGGCATCAGGGACCGATTTGGTGATCGGACCGATCTGATCTAGCGAAGAGGCAAACGCCACCAGGCCGTAGCGCGATACCCGGCCGTAGGTGGGTTTGAGCCCCACAACCCCGCACAGAGCGGCGGGCTGGCGAATGGATCCGCCGGTGTCGGTACCCAGTGCGGCGACGGCCAGATCGGCCGCCACCGCGGCCGCCGACCCGCCCGAGGATCCGCCCGGCACGCGGTCCAAATCCCAAGGGTTGTGAACCGGATGGAAGCCGGAATTCTCGTTGGATGAGCCCATCGCGAACTCATCCATATTGGTCTTGCCCAAAAAGACCGCGCCCGCGCACTCCAGGCGATCTACGACATGGGCGTTGTAGGGAGGGATGAACCCGGCGAGGATCCGACTGGCACAGGTCGTCTCAATTCCGCGCGTGGCCAGGACATCCTTGAGGGCGATTGGGATGCCGGTTAAGGGGCCGGCCTCCCCGTCGCCAATCCGTTTATCGGCGGCGGCGGCCTGCTCGAGCGCCAGATCATCGGTCACCGTAAGGTAGGCCCCGATCTGGCCATCGACCGATCCGATTCTTTCCAAGAAGGCGCGGGTTAACTCGACCGATGAGAAGTCGCCGGCCGCAAGTCCTTTGGCCGCGGCGACTATTGAGAGTTTGCAAAGCTCGCTCATTGATCGAGCACCGGCGGAACGGCGAAGAATCCGGCGTTGGGTTCAGGGGCGTTGGCCAAGGCCTGCTGCTGCGAAAGCGATTCGCCCACATCGTCTTCCCGCAGCGGCAATTCGGTGGACACCACCATGGCGGTGGGCGGAATTTGGTCGGTGTCGAGTTGGCTCAAGTCAGCGAAGTGATCGAGGATCTGTGAGAGTTCGCGGCGCATTTTGGCCTTTTCGTCCTCGGTCAGTTCCAACCGCGCCAAGCGGGCGATATGGTCAATGACCGAGTCATCAAGCAAGTCGTCGGGTCTGGGTCGGGATGCGTCCATGCGGGCCTGCAGTAACTGGGTTCGAGCCGCCGCGAGTAGTAGGCCCGATTGGATCACCATTTCGTAGGTATGAGTTTAAGAATTTGAGCGGCCTGCACCGGTTGGGCCCGCCCCGCCCGGACGATAACGATTGGGCAATTGGGCCATAGAATGACGGCGCCCAAGTTAACACGGGTCGTTGATTCATAAAAAGAGTCCGACAGCATGGCTGATCGCAGGGATCTACCTTTAATCCCATCATTCCACCCGGCCACCATTCGCCAGGGACTGAGTCTCGAGGAGCGAGTCGCCATCGCCCGCGACGCCGGATTTCGCTACACAACGGTCAGCCTCGGCGAGGCGGTTGCATACGATCGCAACCACGGTCGAGGGGCCTATCGGCGACTGCTTTCGGGCAACGGGTTGCAGGCTGGCGGACTGTCCGGCGTCCCGGCGTCGGATGCATCCGACGCCGATTTCGAGAAAGACCTGGCCGCCCTGCCGGAGCGCTGCGAAATGGGAAAGATGCTGGCCGGCTACGGGTTGATGATATTCGTCCCCAATCGGGCCGCCGTTCCGGCCGAGCAATTTGAGGCTTCGGTCATCGAACGCCTCGCCCGCATCGGCCCGATCCTGGCTGAATTTGAATTCACCCTGGCTATCGAATGGCTGGGGCCAAACCAGCTGCGCCACCTTGAATTTCCCTATCGCGCCGGTATACAGATGGCCATCGACTTGTCCGTCGCCAGCGGATGCGAAAACATCGGTGCGCTCGTCGATCCGGCCCACATGTTCGGCGCCCGCCAACGCAACGAAGACATCGACGGGATCGCCGGTGGGCGGGTATTTGGTGCCCATATCGACGATTTCCCGGCCGGTGACCCGGCGGTCTTGGTCGACGACGACCGGGTAATGCCCGGCGACGGGGCGATCGACTTGATCGGCTTTTGCCGTCACACCGTGGCGGCGGGTTATAGCGGGGCCATCGAAGTCGAGTTATTCAATCCCCAGATCCGTCTCGGTGACCCGTTGCAAGTGGCGATCGAAGCGCGCGAAAAAACAGAAGCCGTAATATCCGCGGCATTTAGCTAACCACGGCGGCCTGGGCCCGGGCGCTCACGGTTTAGATAATCTATGTCGATGGAAAACTCCGAGCCAGGCGCACCGCCGGACCCCTCTTCGCGGTCCGTCAACCGCCGTCAGGCAATCTTGGGAATAGCCGCGGCCGGCGGCGTTCTTGGCGTTGGCGCAATCCTCTACAGCGCCCTGCGCAACGTTGAGGTTTCCGAGCCGTCCTCCACCCCACCTGGTCCCGGCCCCACGTCGCCCACCGCTACGATCGCGGCCACGCCGTCAGTTGCCGCAACCGACACTCCGCGCACGCCGGTTTTGGTCCTGGCGTCGCCCCGCCCCACCCAGACCGCCGATCCGACGCCCACCGAGGCCGCGGACGTGGCCCAGCCGGCGACGCCAGAGCCGGCCACGCCGACCGCCGCCGCCATACCGCGGGCGCCGCTAACCGGTGAGCCGATCGTCGCCGATTTAGTCGATCGGCGGCCGGTGGTGATCAAGATCGGCCACAACCCGGAGGCCCGGCCGCAGTGGGGTCTGCAGGCCGCCGACATCGTGTATGAACACATCACCGAAGCCCAGATCACGCGCTTTACGGCCATCTTTCAGTCGCAGTTGGTCAACCGGATTGGGCCGACCCGTTCGGCCCGTCTCATTGACGTCGACATCGTGCGTGAATACCAGGGTCTATTGGCCCATGTCGGCGGCAGCCCCGGGGTGTTAGAGAGCCTGCGCGTGCTGGGGCCGCTCGATGTCGATGGCCTCTACTACCCATTGGGGCGCGTGTACTTTCGAACCACCGATGCTCGACCGCCCGAAAACACCTTCGTCGACGGTCAGAACCTGCTGTTGGAAGCCCGGGCCCGCGGCCTGCCGGAGAGCGTGGTCATCGAACCCTGGCAATATGCGCCCGACGACGCCGAGTACTCGTCCGGGCTGCAGACCATCACCCTGCCCGCCGACCTGAACTGGCCCGAACTATTTCGAAATTTCTACAGTTATGATCCCAGCGCCGGACATTACCTGCGGTTTGTCAATTCGCTCCCGCATATCGACGCTGCCATCGCGGCGCAAATAACCGTAGACAACATGATAATTCAGCGCACCAACATATTTGAAACGGAAATCGTTGAAGATTTTCTGGGTTCACTGTCACGGAGCATCCAACTGGTCGGACGGGGACAAGCCACCCTCTTTTCCGGCGGTCGGGCCCAGGAAGGAACCTGGCGCCGCGACCGGCCCGGTAATCGCACCCGATTTCTCGCGGCGGATGGCTCGCCGATGAAATTTAAGCCCGGTAACACCTGGATCCATCCGTTGGATGCATCGATGTCGGTTGAAGTGACCTACCCACAGTGATCGTTTTCGAATTCGGATTGGCCCAGACGATAGCCATCATCCTCGGGGTGATCCTGGTCGCCGTCGGTCTCGGCCAACCGCTGCTGCGCCGTTTCATTGAAAATCGCCGCTCTGCCGCTTCGGCGGCAACCGAAAATGACGGCCCCGACGCCCAATTCCAACGACCAAAAGCCCCTTAATCGCCATGGCCCGCCAAATCATCGACTGCACACGCTGGATCGGCGTTAACGGCCAGGACGATGGAGCCGAGGCTCTCACTTTTGAATGTGGCGATTCGCGTGGCGACACGGCGCGGCTGACCCGAGTGTTAATACCCCCGGGGGCCGGCACCTACATCGTCGGCCAACTGCATAGCGACATAGACGGATTGCCGCTATCGGAACTGGATATCCAGTGCTTTTTCGGCGAAGGCGTCATCGCCAAGTTCAATTTCAGCGGGCCCGGTTCGGCAATAACCGCCAAGCACCTCCAAGACGGCGCCGGCGAGTTGATCCGCGCCGGCGACATTCTGCTGCTGGCCAATGCGGGCGACCGCGACAGTGCGCCGATCCTGAGCGCTGAAGCTGCCCGCTGGATGATCAATCGACGCATCAAAATGGTCGGATTTGACGAATCATTCGCCATCGAGCGGCCACGCTCGCTGGCCAATCACCGCCTGCTGTCAGGCGCCGGTATCGCCGTCGTGCACAACCTGATTAACTTGGACCGGATCGCCGTTAGCCGGGTCGCGGTCATGGCGCTGCCGCTGGCGATCGCCAACTGCGCGTCGGCCCCTTGCCGCGTGGTGGTGCTCGCCTAGCCATTCGTTCTCTGGCCCAACCCCGGCGTGCCTGCATTATTTTCGAGCCGGCCATTGCCGCCGCTTACTGCGGAATCTGAAGTACCTGATCGACGCTGATCAGCGAAACATCTTTAATGTCGTTGATGGCCGCCAGTTCGGCGACCGTAACGCCATATCGTTGGGCGATCAGCGAAAGTGATTCGCCGGGTCGGACGACATGATCAACAGTTGTAACGCTGACCGGATCGACCGCTGCAAGCGGCGGCGGCGGAGGGTTGATGAAGATCTCCGCGACAGCAAATTGGACCTCGACAAAATCCGGATAGTCTTCGACTTGCTCGGCCGGCGGCGACGATGTTGGAACGGGCGGTGGCGCTGGCGGCAGTTCGCCGATCCGGGCAAACGTCGGAAACAGAAAAAAGTTTGCCGCAAAAAAGCCAATCAATGCGCAAAGCAAGGCCAAACCGGCAATCGCCGTAATAGGCCGGTCGTTGGGAGGATTAGATTGCGTGGGCCGGGACATTAGCAGGGGGTGACCGACGGGGTTTGAACCCGCGACCTCTTGGGCCACAACCAAGCGCTCTAACCAACTGAGCTACGGCCACCATAAGCGCCAACCAGACGGTTCCAGATGGCCAAAGAGTCTAGCAACGCCGGTCGCGATCAGTCCTAGATTTCAGCCGATCGTCGCCCGCAAGTTGACCGCCGGAACGCTCGCCGGGAGCTAGCGGGAAGTCGGGTCGGGGTCTGAATTGACCTCATCGAGGATGCTGATTGCGCGATGAATGCTGCTCAGATGAGTGTTCAGCCGATGCTCAATGTCACGCAACATGTTCATCGAATAAGCGTCCATCTCGCGTCGTGCCTGGGCCACCGCATTCTGGGCGTCTTCGATCATCTGTTCGGCGCGGGCCTGCGCCTCGCGCACTATCGCCTCATCGGAAATCATGCGGTCGGCCTGTTCGCGGGCCTTGGCCAGGATCTGCTCGGCTTCACGCTGGGCGTCGCGCGGTATGGCATCACGCTCGCGCATAATGCGCCGCGCATCGCGTATCTCCTCGGGGATATTGATCCGCATCTGGTCGATCATTTCCAGCATGTCCGATTCGATCATCAAGACCTTGTTGCCGAATGGGATTCGCTGGGCGTCAACGACCAAGCGTTCGAGGCGCTGAATCAGGCTGACCAGGTCAGACTGACGCATCTCGTTGGTGTCTAAATTTGCATTCATGGGCGGTCGGAAATTCTATCGCGCAACGCAATCACGACGGGCTGCGGAACCCATTGCGAGACATCCCTGCCCAGCGCGGCCACCTCGCGAATCCGGCCGGCCGAAATGTAGGCATGCCGGGGAGAGCCGACCAAACATACCGTCTCGATCGATTGGTCGAGGGCGTCGTTAAATTGGGCCAGCGAAAACTCATAGCCAAAGTCGCCTTGGGCCCGAATACCGCGCACCAAGGCCCGGGCCCCAATCGAGCGCGCGTAATCGACCGTCAGTCCTCCGTAGACGGCCGCTGCCACATTTCCCAGCGAAGAAGTCGATTCCCGCAACATGGAAAGGCGCTCAGATGCCGAAAACAGGGTCCTGCGGTCGGGCGCCTCGTAGACGCCGACGGTCACCTGATCAAACAACTTTGCCGCCCGCCGGATTAACGCCAGGTGGCCGTTGGTCACCGGGTCGAAGGTTCCCGGTAGCAGGGCATACAAGCGAACAATCCAATCCGGGTGCCGAACAGACGGCGGACCCAATTTTTGGCCACCAGGCCGTTGGCGAAATGAAAGTCTATTTTCGACCTCTAGGTTAAGGGAGCGGCAGCCCTGAGCACGGTCAGCGCCGAGTCGCCGTAGCGGTAGGTGCGCAACGGTTCCAGGGCGGGGGCATCCGGGGTCGGGCCCCGCCGAGCATCGTGCTCAATGACGACGAGACCGCCGGAACGCAATCGCCCGGTAGCGCTCAACTGATCCAATACGTCCGCCAGGAGGCCATGGTCAGCGTACGGCGGATCGGCCAGTATCAGATCGAATTCCCCTTCGCCGCCAACCCAGTCTTCAACTGCGCGCCGAACAAACTTGTGTTGTGAGCGCAACTCCAAATCAATCTGGGCGACGTTGGCTCGGGTAATCGAACGCGCGAGCGGCGAGCGATCGACGGCCTCAACGTAAGCTGCACCGCGCGATAGCGCTTCAATCCCCAATATCCCGGTTCCACAGTAGAGATCGGCAACATTTAATCCGGTCACATCGCCAACCACGTTGAAGAGGGCGCCGCGCACGCGAGCCGAGGTTGAACGGATGTCCCGGCGCGCGGTTCCGCGCAGGGTTCTCCCCCTTAGCGATCCGCCGGTGATGCGAAGGCTGACCATCGACCGCTACGCAATATTTAAATTCAAGACTGTTGCGCCCAGCGGCGGGCGCGACTGTCGAGGATCTTGGACAACAGGACGTGCTCGGCGCTTGCCAACTCGGGGTCGCTATCGAGCACCTGCTGGGCGCAACTGCGGGCTGCTTCATTGATCTTGGGGTGGGCGAACATCGCGATCAATTCGGCATGGTAACCGCTTTGACGGGTGCCGAGCATCTGACCCGGGCCACGCAGTTTGAGATCTTCGGCCGCCAGCTCGAATCCGCTATTGGTCTTGGTCATCGCCTGCAAGCGCTCGTTTTCCTCCGCCTCATCGGTGTCTGAGAGCAACAGACACAGACTGGCCCGCCGGCCCCGGCCGACGCGGCCGCGCAGTTGGTGCAGTTGAGCCAAGCCAAAGCGTTCGGCGCCCTCGATCATCATCACCGTGGCGTTGGCAACGTCGACCCCCACCTCGACCACCGTGGTGGTGACCAATACCTTGGTTTGTCCGCTGGCGAAGGCCTCCATCTCAGCGCGCTTGCGTTCGGGTGCCAATTGGCCGTGCAAACATCCCAGGCGGCCACCGATGGAATTGAGCGGCCCCGCCCGCAGGCGTTCAAATTCTTCCTGCACCGAACGCGCCGGGGCCGCTTCTGACGCTTCGACCAGCGGACAGACGATGTAAGCCTGGGCTCCGTTGGCGACTTCAGATAGCAGAGTTCGGTAGGCCCGCGAGCGCTCGCTGGGCCGGGCCAAGACCGTGGCCACCGGCCGGCGACCAGCCGGAAGTTCGTCGATTTGGGAAACCTCTATGTCTCCCCAGTAAGAAGCGGCCAGGGTGCGTGGGATTGGGGTCGCGGTCATGATCAGGGTGTGGGGATCACCACCCTTGGACCGCAGTTCGGCCCGCTGGCGAACACCGAATCGGTGCTGTTCGTCAATAACAACCAAATTGAGGTCGACGAAGGCGGCGGCCTGGCCGGTGAGCGCGTGGGTTCCAACGACAACGTCAATCTGGCCGGCTGAAACTTCCAGCCACAGCCGCTCCCGTTCTTTGGCCGTCATCTCGGCCGTCGCAACGGCCACCGTAATCCCGCGCGGACCGAGCATCCCTCGTAACGTGCGGTAATGCTGGTGGGCGAGGATCTGGGTCGGAGCCATGACCGCTGCCTGCTGACCGGCGCTGACGGCCGCTTGCAGGGCGGCGGCGGCGACCACCGTCTTGCCAGCGCCAACGTCGCCCTGCAGCAGGCGGGCCATGGCGTAGGGACGCTCGACGTCGTCAAGGATTTCGGAAATCGCCTTCTTCTGATCGCCGGTCAGATTGAAAGGAAGACCGGAAACAAACTCGCGCACCGCCGCGCGGGCGCCGGTTATAGGCCGGCTGCCGGCGCGTTGCCGGCGCTTTATCCGACGCCGGCCCGCTTCCAGGTGGTAGTAGAAGAGGTCGTCAAACGTCAATCGCCTGGCGGCCAACGCCAGGCTTCCGCTGTCTTCTGGGAAATGCCGTTGGGCCAGGGCCCGCCGACGCGAGGGCAGCCCAGTGGCGGCCAGGACGCCCGCCGGTAGCGGTTCGGGCAAACCCGGCAGGGCCTGCTTGATGATGCGGTCGATCCAATTGCGGCGGCGCTTCTGGGTAATACCGGGAATCTGCGGGTAGATCGGCGTCAGGCGGCCCGAATTGAGCGATGTCGGGCCGCCCAGGTCGTATTCCGGGCTGCTCAACTTGCCGTCGCGCATGGTCCCGAAGAACGCCACCTGCTCTTTGCCACGAAGGGAATCGGCCAAATAGGGTTGGTTGAACCAGATTGCTTGCACCCGGCCGCCTGGCCCAGAAAGGGTGGCCGTGGTGATGGTCAAGCCCCGTCGCGGTCGGCGCGAGGAGATCCGCGTCACGTCGGCAACTATCTGGACCGGTCCATCGGTCGGCAGCATGGCCAGCGGCGCGACCTGGGTGCGGTCCTCGTGCGTGCGCGGGTAGGCGCTGAGCAGATCGGTGAGGGTATGGATTCCGCGCTGGGTCAGTTCGTCAGCCTGAGCAGCGCCCAACCAGGGCAACACGGTGACCGGATCGGACAACCCGATCTGGCCACGGCGAGGGCTATTCGAGGGCAATTACGAAGTCGTAATGATCCTGTCCGCCCGGGTAAGAATCGAATTCCACTTCCGGCCACCGGTCAGTGATCAGCCCCTCCAATGCCGCCGCCGCGGCATCGTCGGTTGACGCGCCCCAATAGACCGTCGCAGTCTCCGGTTCGGCGCCGTCGATGCCGGATAAAGCCGCTCGCAGGGCCGCTTCGCGATCGTCGTCCGCCGCACCGAGGGAGCCGTCGACTAAGCACATGTACTGGCCTTCGGAAACCGCGACGTCGTCAACCGTGGCGTCGCGGACCGCCTGAGTGAGTTCGATCGTGACGACCTCGCCCATCGCATCCTCCATGGCGGCCACATTTCGCTCAAACTCGCGGTTTGGAACATAGGCCACCACCGCGGCGATCCCCTCCGGGAGCGACCGCGTGGGCAGAACCTTGACCCGCTTTTCTGACAGCGAGCTGGCTCCCTTGGCGGCCAGGATTATGTTTTTGTTGTTGGGCAGCACCACCACCTCGTCGGACGTATTGGCCGCGATGGCGGCGGCCAGTTCGGCCACCGACGGATTCATGGTCTGGCCGCCGGCCACCACGGTGGCACCAAAATCTGCGAACAGGCGTTCAAATCCGTCACCGGCGGCCACCGCCACCAGTCCCGCGGTGGGGGTTCCCAGCAAGCTGGCCGGGTGATCGTCGGTCGGCGCGGCGCCGGCGAACTGCACATCCTGCTGCAGGTCCATGTTTTCAATCGAAATCCGCGACACCGAACCCATCGGCACCGCGTAATTGAGAATCTGACCGGGCATCTCGGTGTGAACGTGCACGCGGATGCGCATTTCGTCGCCAACCACCACTGCCGAATCGGCGTTGGTCGCCATCCAGGAGCGCATTTCCTCCAGATCCATTCCCTCGCCGTCGAGTAAGAACTGGGTGCAAAAGCCGTGCTCGTCACCGGCGTGTTCGGCCGCAAATTCGGCGAATACGGTCTCGTCACGCCCGGTGGCGGCGCTTTCCGGCAGGTCTTCGCCATTAAAGAACATCCGCAGCCCGTCATAGACGACCGCCACGCCCTCGCCGCCGGCGTCAACCACCCCGGCCTGGCGCAGGACCTCCAATTGCTCGGGAGTCTTGGCCACTGCGTCCCGTGCGGCCTCAGTCACCGTGGTGAGCAGTTCATTTAGGCCGGTGACGTTATCGGCGGCAGCCTGAGCAGCCTCGCCGGCGCGACGGGCGACGGTCAGCATCGTGCCCTCCACCGGCTCGGCGACGGCGTCGTAGCCGGCGCGGGCGGCTTCGCAGAATGCGCTGGCCATCTCCGGCACCGCGATTACGGTCGATTTTTGCAAGCCCAACGAGATCCCGCGCATTATTTGCGAGAGGATCACGCCACTGTTGCCGCGGGCACCCAGCAGCGCGCCGTCATAGGCGGCCCGGGCAACCTGGGCGGCCGATTCGGATGCCGCCTCGTGGGCCGCATCGACGGCACTTTTGAGGGTGAAGTACATGTTGGTGCCGGTATCACCATCGGGTACCGGAAACACGTTCAGCCGATTTATCGGTTCGATGTTGTCTTTTAGGTAGGCCAGCGCCATATCGAGGGCGCCAAGGAGCGAGTGTCCGTCATGGCGATCTGGATCGGGCTGGGCGTTGTTAGCAGGCGGCATAGTTACATCGATAACCGGTGATAGCCTATTATTCTCTGTGCGCATTTCAATGTGCCGCTTGGCGTGTCCGATCAACGGACCGAGTCGGCCCTATACAAGAAATATGTCGAGCGCACCGACACAGAGAGTTCATTCCCGAAACGGGCGTTGCTTTGGCCAAATGTGATGTTTGCGGCAAGGGCCGCCAATTTGGCCGCCATATCCGCCATAAAGCCTCGGGCCAGTGGAAATACCGCGCCCCGAAAAAGCCGCGCAGCTGGAAGGCCAATGTCCAGCGCCGGCGCATGCTAATCGGCGGCTCCATGCGTCGGGTCAACATCTGCACCCGCTGCATCCGCACGTCCACCAAGACGACCGATCGCTTGAGCGTCACCAGCCTCTAGATCTCCCAATTTGCCGGGCCGCCTCGATTGCGAATGGCGAACTAAGGGTTGCGATTGACCCCTTAGATTAGCGGCTGGCCAAGGCGCGCAATTGGGCCAGCGCTGGCCCAATTCCCGCTGGCGCTGAAAACACCGCCGAACCGGCCACGAAGGTGTCGGCCCCGGCGCGGGCGCAGGAGGCGATTGTCTTAGCCGCCACGCCGCCATCTACTTCGATCCGATAGTTGGCGCCGGTCTGCTCGCGCAGGGCGGCGGCGGCGGCGACCTTGCCCAGGCATCCTTCTATAAACGCCTGCCCGGCCGCGCCGGGCACCACCGTCATCACCAACAGCAGATCGAATTGGGCGGCGATCTCGTCAATCGCCGCCAGCGGGGTGGCCGGATTGATCGCCAGACCCGGCGCCGCTCCGCCAGCGCGAATCTGTTGTGCAATCACCAGCGGATCACCGGGCGATTCATAGTGGAAGGTGACATAGCGCGGGCCGCTCCCTAGCACCTGGCCGACCTGGCCGGCGACATCGTCGACCATGAGATGGACATCCAAGGGGACTTTGGACGCCGCCGCGGCGGCGGCGCAGATGTCGGCCCCAAAGCTGATTGCGTCGACGAAGTGGCCATCCATTACGTCGCAGTGGATCAGATCAGCCCCGCCCGCCGCGCATTCGGCAATCTGCTGCCCGAGTTGAGCGAAATCGGCGGCCAGGATCGACGGGGCAAACAGATTGCGGTAGGCCGCCGTCATCGACGGAATCCGCGCCCCAGCAGGTAAGGAAGTCGGCTCATGGCCATGATGGCGGCCGCGGCATAGGAAAGGGCCGCGGCAGTTAGCACCCGCCGCACCGCCGGCAACTCATCGGCCGTTAAAAGATTGGCGGCCACCAACAGCCGCAACGCCCGCCGCGAGGCGTCAAATTCAAGCGGCAATGTCACCAAAGCCAGGGCTGCCGAAAGACCCAGCGACAGGAATCCGCCGACCAGGGCGAATTGCCCCGGCCCGAATCGTCCAATAGCCGCCACAACCCCCACCATCATCAGTATCAGACCGAGATTGGAAGCAATTTCGGCGGCCCGCAGAATGACCGATCGGATGAAAAGCAGGTAGCTGCCGATTTGGTATTGGGCCACATGACCCATCTCGTGACCGACGATTGCCAGGGCCGCCACTGAGGATTCGCCGTGCGTCTGCGGGGTCAGGCGAATCACGCCGGCGGCGGCATCAAAATGGTCGGTCAGATCCCCGGCCACGGATTCGACCTTGATCTCCAAATTTCCGGTTGCGTGGAGAAGCAAATAGGCGGCCTCGCCACCGGTCACGTGCGAATTTACCGGCATTGCGCGGGCCGCCGCGTAAACCGAGCCGACATATAGGCGAACCAGGTAGGCGATTCCCAGCGGAGCCAGCGCGGCGATCGCTAGGGCGACGCGGCCCAAGGTGGTTTCTTGCTATGGGTTAGTCGAGAGGACAGATTATCCGCCGGATCGTTCAAGCCGCGCTGAGAGATTCTCAATCGCGCCGACCCAGCAGGACGAAAACCCAGTACAGGATCTGCATCAGCGATGCGGCCATCGCCGCCACGTAGGTCAGCGCGGCGGCGTCGAGGACCTTTTTGGATGCCGCCAATTCCTGCGAATTGGTAATGCCGTTGTTCTCCAGCAGGGTTAGGGCCCGCCGCGAGGCATCGAATTCAACTGGCAAGGTAACCAGCGAAAAGATGAGGGTTAACGAAAAAAGGCCCACACCGAGCCAGGCGATGCTCTCGCCGATCACCGCCCCGGTCATCATCATCAGAACGCCAATGATGATGACAATGTACCCGAAGGTCGACCCCACACGCACCGCCGGGACCAGCGTCGAACGCAGAACCAGCGGCCGGTAGCGGACCTGGTCCTGGATTGCGTGTCCGGTCTCGTGAGCCACGATCGCCATCGCTGCAACCGAAGTCGAATCAAAGACGCCTTCCGACAGCCGCAGGGTTTTCTTGGCCGGATCGTAGTGGTCGGAAAGTCGCCCGCCGACGCGCTCGATGCTAACCACGCCAACCTCGGCCATCTGGCGGCGGCGATCCCTGGCTTCCGCGTCGCCGCGCCCGGCGACCACGGTGGCTGATTCCAGTCCCACCGAACGCAACAGCGTCTGCGCCACCTTGTAGCCCGGCAATCCGGTGGAGGTTGGGACCTTGGAATATTTGGCGTAGGCGGCCTTGACCTTGGACTGCGCCCAGAACATCAAGATCATGGCCGGGGCCATAAAAAGCAGATAGGTTGGATCGAAAAAGAACATCGTTTGCCGCTTTTGTTTTTCCGCTCAGAGGTTTATCCGGCTGTTTGGCGCGCGTTGCCACTCCAGCTCTGGGCCAACAGGTTCTCGTAGCCCAACGCGAAATCGTGGGCCGACATTGGCTTGCGCCCCGACGGTTGCAAGGTGATGATTTCCAGCAGGCCTTCACCTGTACCTACGTACATTCGGCCCTTGTGGACTTTGGTCTTGCCCGGCGCCACCTTGAATCGCACGTCCTCGGCCGGCCGGCATTCCAAGATCTTTATGCTTTTGCCGGATACGCGGGTTCGCAAACCGGGCCAACCCAGGTAGGCGCGCCATTGATCGAAGATCCGGCGCGCCGGCAGTCCCCAGTCGACGTCGGCGAAGTTGCGCTTGATGATGGGGGCGTAGGTTGCGCTTTCCTCGTCCTGGGGACGGGCGCTGTCAAGCCCAGCTTGCAATTTTTCCAACGTTCCGGCGAGCAGTTCGGCCCCGGCGCAGGCCAGGCGCCGCGAGAGTCGGGGGGCGGTCTCGTCTTCTTCGATTGCCACCTCCACTCGATCCAATACCGGCCCGGTATCGATGCCGGTATCCATTCGAATGACGGTCACCCCGGTGGTCAAATCACCGGCCGCGATGGCACTCTGGATCGGAGAAGCGCCGCGGTAGCGCGGTAGCAGCGACGGGTGCAAGTTGAGCACCCCGCCGGGAGCCAGCGAAAGGATCGGTTTGTTGAATTTTTTCCCGTAGGCCACCGCCACCAAGACATCCGGACGCAGCGCGCGCAGGTGATTGAGGACCGCCTCGGAATTAACGTCATCGGGTTGAATAACCGGGATCCGCAGCGAATGGGCCACTGCCACGATCGGCGGCGGTTTTACCATTCGTGACCTGCCCACCGGCCGCGATGGACGGGTTACGACCTGTGGTATCTGGTGCCGATTGGCCAAGAGGCGAAGAGTCGGGCTGGCAAAGTCGGCGGTGCCGAAAAACACAACTCTCATGCCGGGACGGCTTCTTCCCCTATGACCGTTCCGACAAAGCGCAATTGCCCATCGTCGGCGATTCGGTCGGTAAACATCACCCCGTCAAGGTGATCGATCTCATGTTGAATAATCCGGGCCGCTTGCCCGTCGGCGACAAAGCGCAGCGGTGCGCCGCGCTCGCTGGCCGCGCGAACCGTTATTTCGGTCGCTCGTTCAACCGGGCCAAACCATCCGGGCAGCGAGAGACATCCCTCGTCGGCGATTTCGGATCCGCTCTTGGCCACGATTTTGGGATTGACCAGGGTGCGGCAGGAATCGTCTTCGCCCCGAACAACGATCACCCGCAACGGGCGACCGATCTGCGGGCCAGCCAATCCCACGCCGTCGGCAGCCAACATTGTCTCTGTCATGTCGGAAGCCAGCTTGCGAATCGAGTCATCGATCCGCCGAATCCGTGCTGACTTGCGCTTGAGCATTGGATGTTGGGCCGGCAGTATGGGCAAAACCGCCATTGAAAGCTTGTTGTGAGAAAGCAATTGTTCTAATAAAAATCGACCGGATCGACATCCACCAGCCATCCGCGGTGGGCGATGTCGAATGCCGGATTTAGCTGCCCCGACCCGGCCAACACAATGATATGCCAGCGATGAATCCCGCGCTGTCGCCACACTTGGCACTGGGCCGGTCCCCAGATTTGCAGATCGCCGGCTGGGTCGGTTCCCGATTCAGCCAGCCGTGTTTGCAACTGCGAGAGCAATTTTTCGGCCTCCCGTTGCGCATCGCGTTCAGATCGGCTGCGCAGCACAAATCTGGTCAGTTCCCTAAACGGCGGCATTCGATAGCGGCGGCGCAGGTCGATTTCGGCCCGGAAGAACCTAAGATAACTACCGGTGCGCACCGCTTCGATCACGTAGTGGCCAGGATCGGATGTCTGGAGCAGCATCGACCCTTCGATGTTGTCCTCCAAGCCGGCATCGCGTAGGCGCGAGAGGGTTTGATACACCCGCTCGGGCGCCTGGTAGTCCGGAAAGGCGAGGCCGAAATCGGCCTGGACGACACCGATGAGATCGCTGCGCAGATGTTCGGCAAAGCCGAGCATCCGGGTCGTGCCCACCAGGATGTTGATCACCCCTTTTGAATAGCGCTCGGCGGTGCTCTGGCATCTCTCAAGCTGAAAGTCGGAATCGATCCGGTCAATGCGCGCCCGCGGCAGCAATTGCCGTAGCGCGGCCACCACCGATTGCGTGCCGTAGCCATACATGCGCAGACTTTCCGACCGGCAGTTCGGGCACTTAGCCAAAGGAGCCGAACGTTCGCCGCAGATATGGCAGACCAGCGAATCGACATCCTGGTGCCAGAAAAGGTTGGCCGAGCAGTACCGACAACTTGCTTTAAAAGAGCATTCCTGGCAGACCACGGCGGTGGCCGAGCCGCGGGTGGCCACATGGACCAGTGCCTGCTCGCCGGCTTCAAATCCGGCCGCCAGGGACTCGAAGAGCTCCTGCGAGATCATCCTGCCGGGACCCATCAGTTCGGCTGCTCGCATGTCGATTAAAGTGACCACGCCGGCCCCGGCAGCGGTTCCCCAACCACGCCCGACTTTCATGCGGAGCTGCCGCAGTAAGCGGGCTGAGCGCAGTAGAACGAATCGGATTGTCTCGCTCTCAACCTCGTTAAACGTTGCCGCCAGCGGGGTGGTGGTGCCCAATATGACCGGGCAGTCGGAAAGTTCGGCCAATTGCCGGGCGGCCTGACCGCTGGCCACCGTCGGCAGCGGCGGGCCTTTGTAAAGCCGGTCCTCTTCGCGATCGACGATCACCAAGCCCAAGTTGGCCATAGGAGCCCAAACTGCCCGCGGCGAACCTATCAATACGTCAATTTCACCCGCTCGCAGGGCCCGCCAGAGGCTGGTGCGGCGGGCCGGTGTTGTGGCCTCGGCCAACAGGGAAGTGCGACCGGCCAAGCGCCCTTTAAGCAATTTGGCCAGACGGGCCGCCTCGGCCAGGGTCGGTGCCAACAAAAGAATTTGGCGGTTCTGGGCCAGCGTGGCGTTGATAGCGCGGACATAGGCTGGCACCCGTTCAGCAAACCGGCCCTGCATCAGCAGGGTCCCAAAACCGGGGCGATCGAGGAAAGCGGTGAGAGCGTTCTGGGCGGCCAGGTCCTCCATGTCGGACTCGTCGGCCCGCCCCAGGGGCGGCAGTTCGTAACGGCGGCGCAGCGAAACCAAGCCGGAATCGGTGAGCCGCTTTAGGGGTCCTGATGTGCTGTTGGCCGCTTTAAGAAGGGCCCTGGTGGCCACCGGCTCACCGGCCGCTATTAGCTTGTGCAGAAGGCGGCGCTGGGCCGGCTTGCCGGAAAGTTCTTCCAGCCGGCCCAGGGCGACGGCCGGCGGTATCTCCAACTGGGCTATTGCCGTGCCGGCGGCGGGTAGTTCCAGTTGGCTCCAGCGCCGGATCCATCCGTCGCGCACCATGGCGGTAATGGTTGTCTGGGCCACCCTTCGCCCCAGCTGATCGACCAATTCGGCGCCGGTGGCAATCTTTAGTTCGCCGAGCGCCTTTAGGATCCCTACCTGATGGGGGGTGAGTTGCTCCGGATCGATTGCGCGGGCGGGCGTTAGTTGGTGAATCACTCGCTTTTCGATGGCCGGAGGCAGCATCGCCGCCAGCACCGCGCCGACGGGGACTGCAAAACGATCGGCAGTCCAGGCCGCCAAGGCGCGCTGCACCGGGCCCACCTGCGGGGTGGGGTGGAGGATCGCCAGCACCGGTTTGGTATTCCTAACCGGCGAGGACGCCGTCCTCGCAATAGCCACGCCGAGCAGTTCGCGGCGCCCGAATTCAACCAGCACGATCTGGCCCGGGACAATCTGGTCAACCAGTCGGTCGCTCAATCGATAGGTATAAAGCTGGTTGCCGCGGGCCGGCGATCCCAGCACCGCGACGGTTAGGAAATTAGTCGTCGTCACACTCAGGTGCGACCCGGCCGCTGGCGCGGCGCGAGGCATCGGCACCCTCCACGATGGCCGCCAGCTGATCGACGGTGTCGTCCAGCCGGCCGCGGCGATTGATTACCTGGTACTCACAAGTTCGGGCGAATTTGGCATCGGCGGCCCAGGTTCGGCGGCGTCGCCTCAAGGATTGTTCGTTCTCGCCACGCTCGCGCAATCGCCTTAGCAATTCATCCTCATTCTCAGCGCCGACGTATATCACGGGCGTGCCCGGCCGCTGTTGCCGCACGACGGCGGCCCCTTGCGGATCAATTCGCAAAATGACGTTGAATCCAAATTCGAGCAAGCGGTCAACTTCGGCCCGCGGCGTTCCGTAGCGAAAGCCGAAGACGCTTGCCCACTCGAGAAACGCCCCATCGGCCAACCAGCGGTCAAATTCGTCCTCGCTGAGAAAGAAATGATCGATGCCGGCGCGCTCTCCTTGGCGCGGCGATCTGGTCACGGCGGTGGTCACCCGCCGCAGGGTCTGATCGCGCTCAAGCAGTGCGGCGATGGCTGAATCCTTGCCCGAACCAGACGGTCCGGTCAGGACAAAAAGTTGGCCACGACCGATGCGATCGTTGGACGGCTCTAACAATTGACGCCGAATTCCCTTATACATGGATGAAACGTATCGAACGATTTTGCAAGATAGCTTTCACAATTGACCACTAATGGTCCCTTCATCGATATAAACCCGCTGGCCGGAGCGGCGGCCGGCGGCCATGTCGAGGTCGATTTCTCCTTGCCGGCCGGCGACGATATTCCGGAAGCGCGCACGCCGTCGGCGATTGCCGCCCGGGTTTACCCATCGGATGACGAAGTCGTAGTCGCCGGTACCATCAAGTTGATAGTTTCCGAGGAATGCCGCCTCTGCCTTGAGCCGCTGCTGCGCGAACTGGAGCTGGACCTATCCGGTCGGTTTGTCCCGGTTGGCCGAGCAGATTTGGATCCCAATGCCGCGCGCTATGACCCCGATGCCGGCGGGATAGCCGAAGACGGTCGGATCGATCTTTCGGATCTGATCACCCAAACGGTGATCGTTGCCCTCAATCCGTTCGCCGACTGCCAGGGAACCTGCTCACGCTACGGGCAAGTAAAATCCGACTTCCCGGCCAAAGTGGACCCGGCCGATGCGATCGATCCCCGGCTGGCGCCGCTAAAGGACATGTGGGCCGAGATGATCGCTGACAGTAAACCTCCCGAGGACGTTTGATGGGCGCACTGCCAAAACAGAGAATCACGCGTCGTCGTCGTCGCAACAAACGATCTCACCACAGCCTGACCAAACCGCAGCTGCAGCCCTGCTCCAACTGCGGCGCATTGGCGCTCTCGCATGTGGTTTGTTCGGCCTGCGGTTATTACCGCCGCACCGACGTGATGGAGCTTGAGCAACCAAATCTCAAGTACCGCTAGATAGGCTGCGCCGGAAATCCCGGCGCGCTCAACTCAAAAGGGAAATGTGAGCGGCTACGCGCTATTGTTTCCCGGCCAGGCCTCTCAATCAGTTGGCATGGGATCTGACATTGCCGGCCGCTGGCCAGCGGCGGCGGCGGCCTATCGATTGGCCGATGAGATCACCGGGTTGCCAATCAGTCGCCTCTGTTTTGAAGGACCGGCCGACGAACTGCTACGCACCAAAAACCTACAGCCATGCTTGCTGGCCACGTCGTTGGCCACCCTGGCGGCGGCGGCCGAAGAGGCCGCATTGCCCGACCCGGCTTCAGCCTGCATCGCCGGTGCCACCCAGCCGCCGGCGCTGATGGCCGGTCATTCGGTTGGTCAATACGCGGCCCTGGTGGCGGCGGGATCAATCCGAATCGACGAGGCCCTAGATCTGGTGGCGGTGCGCGCAAGGGCGATGGAGCGGGCCGGAACCGAGCGCCCCGGCACCATGGCCGCTCTCATTGGTGGTGACCTAGCCGGTGCCGAAGACCTCTGCCGACTATCCCGTGGCGAAGAACCGGGCAGTTATTTGAGCGTTGCCAACATCAACGCGCCGGGTCAAACGGTCATCGCCGGCGACCACAACTCGATTTCGCGCGCCGCCAAGCAGGCCCGCGCGCTGGGCTTTCGGCGGGCGATCAAATTGCCGGTCAGCGCCGCATTCCATTCGACGGCAATGAAGCCGGCGCAATCCGTGCTGGCCGAACGAATCGCCCAGCAGCAATTCGCCAATCCCTCTATTCCGGTGATCTCAAACCTGACCGCGGCCCCATTTGCCTCGGCGCGCCAAGTGTGGGAAGAGCTGCCGCGGCAGGTTGTCGACCCCGTCCAGTGGTCGGCTTCAATGGACGCCCTGGTCGCCGAGGGCCTAACATCGGCTTTCGAAGTCGGGCCGGGCAATGTGCTCTCGGCCATATTGCGGCGAATCGGGCCGGAAATTACCGTCAGCCCCGTAGGTGACCGGGACGGCGTTTTGGCCCTGGCCGCTCAATTGGAGCTAAATCGCAATGTCTAAGGGACCGCTAAAAGGTCGGACCGCGCTGGTCACCGGCGCCTCCGGGGCAATCGGCTCAGCCATCGCCCTGGCTTTGGCTGAGCGCGGCGCATACGTGCTCGCCCACTACCGCAGCAATAGCGCCGCCGCCGCTGAATTGGTGGCGGAGATTTCCGCCGCTGGCGGGCGCGCCGAGGCCATTGGCGCAGACATCTCCACCGCCGATGGTGTGGCCTGGCTCTATTCGCAGATCGCCGAATTGGGCACGGCGGTCGAGATTTTGGTCAACAACGCCGGCATTACCCGCGATGCGTTGCTGGCGCGAATGAGCGAAGACGACTGGCAGGAAGTGATCTCCACCAATCTGACCGCCGCCTTCCGCCTCTGTCGGGGGGCCTTGCGGCCGATGGTGCGGGCGCGCAGCGGGCGAATCATCAACATCGCCTCGGTTGCCGGCACCACCGGCAATGCCGGTCAGACCAATTACTCGGCCGCCAAGGCCGGTCTCATTGGCTTTACCAAGGCATTGGCGCGCGAGGTTGCACCGCGGTCGATAACCGTCAACGCGGTCGCCCCGGGATTTATCGATTCGCCCATGGCGGAGGCCATCGGCGATGACAAGATCAAGCAGGTCGTCGCCATGATTCCCCTGGGTCGAATGGGAACGGCGCGCGAAGTCGCCGCACTCGTGGCCTTCCTAGCCTCCGACGAGGCCGGCTATATTACGGGCCAGACTCATCTGGTCGACGGCGGACTGGCTATGTAACGCAATGTTTGAAAAAATTCTTATTGCCAATCGGGGCGAAATCGCCGTCCGCATCATTCGCGCCTGCCGCGAACTTGGCGTGGCCACGGTGGCGATCTATTCAGAGGTCGACGCTGAAAGCCTGCCGGTTCGCCTGGCCGATGAGGCCGTCTGTATCGGACCGGCGGCGGCGGGCGAGAGTTATCTCAACGTTCCCAACGTCATTGCCGCCGCCCGCAACACCGGTGCCCAGGCCATCCACCCCGGTGCCGGATTTTTGGCCGAGAGTCCCATGTTCGCCGAAGTTTGCCGCGAATACGACATCGTCAATATTGGTCCCAGCCCGCAGCAGCTAGCCGCGGCGGGCAACAAATCACAGGCCATCGAATCGGCCCGCGAGGCCGACCTGCCAATCCTCGATTACTC
The DNA here is from genome assembly GCA_965249595.1 of Chloroflexota bacterium. Lineage (GTDB taxonomy): Bacteria > Chloroflexota > UBA11872 > UBA11872 > VXNJ01 > VXNJ01. Next base: position 308,791 of record OZ252242.1, read on the forward strand.
CACCGAACCACTGCGCGATCTGCGATCGGCCGGTGATGCCCTGGCATCAATCGGCACGCCGGCAATGCTCAAAGCCGCCGCTGGCGGGGGCGGACGCGGCATGCGACGGATTCACAACTATTCACAGTTGATGTCCGCCTTCCCGCAGGCCCAGGCCGAGGCGCGCGCGTCCTTCGATAACGGCGATCTTTATCTCGAACGTTTAGTTGAGGGGGCTCGCCACGTCGAGATCCAAATCCTTGGTGACGGACGCAACGTCAGGCACCTGGGGGAGCGCGACTGCTCGGTCCAGCGGCGGCACCAAAAGGTGATCGAAGAGGCTCCCTCGCCCTCGCTGTCACCGAAATTGCGGAATCGCATCGCATCGGCGGCCACCAAATTGGGACGGGCCCTCAAATACCGCAGCGCCGGCACGGTGGAGTTCCTAGTCGATCAGGAAGATAACTACTTTTTCATTGAATTAAATGCCCGTATCCAGGTTGAACACCCGGTTTCGGAGGCTCTTACCGGAATCGACATAGTCCAGTGGCAGATTCGCATCGCCGCCGGCGAAAAGATCGACTTTAAACAAGGCGATGTCAAGACGTCGGGGCATGCTATCGAATGTCGCCTAATCGCCGAGGACTCCGAAAATGATTGGGCGCCCTCGGCCGGGCGGATCAGCTCCATTGCGCTGCCCGGCGGACCCGGTGTGCGCGTTGATACGCATGTTTTTTCCGGTTACGAAGTGCCCATCCAGTACGACTCGCTGTTGGCCAAGATCATCTGCCATGGCCAAACCCGAATCGGGGCCATCGCGACGATGCGGGCAGCCCTGGCGGAAGTGGAAGTCGAAGGCATCGCCACCAACATGCCTTACCTGCGCCGAGTGTTCGACGATCCATCCTTCATCGAGGGTCGCCACACCCTTGATGCGGTACCCGGCCAACTCGCAACGGCAGCGGGCTAAAGGGTAAGGGCCGTTGGCTTTGCCATATCGACACCAAAACTACGATGCTCGGCGTTGCGCCTTTCAGGCCCTCTACGCCTCGCACCTGTCCGGTGATGATCCGCTCGATGTGCTCGACGGAGTCGACGGTGGCGATCGGCTCGGTCCCCATGAATTGCATTTCGCTGAAAACCTGCTAGATCAACTTGCCGCGAACTACGACAAATTGGCCAACCTCATTGATTCGGCCACCGAATGGCAGCTGATATACGAATCGCCGGTTGAACTCTCTATCCTTGAACTGGCCGCCGCCGAACTGATGGCCGGCACGACCCCCACTGCGGTGGTGATAAACGAGGCCGTGGAATTGACCAAGCTCTACGCCGCCCCGGCCGCCGCCGGCTACGTCAATGGCATGCTGCGCACCATTGCCGACAACACCGACAAGCTCCGCAGCGGCGAGGTAACTCCCTAGATGGCCACTTCCCAGCCCACTGGCCAGCCTGTCGCCGACGGCGACGCCGGAATGATGACCCTGCGCGAGCACCTGGTCGAATTTCGAACTCGGTTGAGCATTTCGGTGATCGCGGTGCTGGTGTGCTCGATGGCCTTTTGGCCGTTTAAGGACTTCGTCTTTGCGCTGTTGCAATCGCCGCTGAGTCCGGAAGTCAGCCTCCAACAGATCGAGCCCACCGAAGCTTTCTTCTCGTTTTTCAAAGTTGCCGTGCTGGGCGGCATAGGCATCGCCTCGCCGGTGATTCTTTACCAGGTCATGGCCTACATTTCGCCCGGCCTCTACCCGGACGAAAAGCGGCTCTTTTACGCCTCAATACCGGCCATGCTGGCGATGTTCTTCGTCGGTGTCCTCTTTTGCTGGTTCGTAATTTTGCGCTTCACACTCAATTTCCTGACCGGCTTTGCACCCAGCGACATCAACACCGAATTGAGCATCGACTCGTATGTGAGTTTTGTGGCCCGCATGCTGCTCATTGTGGGCCTCGTCTTTGAAACCCCGTTCGTGATCTACTTGCTGGCCCGTTTTCGAATCGTTAGCGCGGCCCGGTTGCGTGGATTTCGCCGCTATGCGATCGTCGTGATCGTGATCGTGGCGGCGGTGATCACTCCCACGCCGGATCCATTCACGCAGATGTCAGTGGCGATCCCGATGTATGCCCTATACGAATTGGGCGTCCTCTTGGCCGGGATGGCCGGACCCAAGGATCGACCGGCCGAAACAACCGGCGAGACAACCGCCAGCTCCTCCTAACGGCCCCGCTTGGCCACCTGAAGCCGGGAGTGCTCAACGGGTGGTAGATACCCTCGCAGCTAACCGCGCTCCGAACCACGTCGGTCGGCTCATTTGGCTAGAGCTCGGCAACCCGCCCGCCGGGCTGGGCGAGCGTAGAGGCGGACAATCCAGCCTGCTCGGCGCATGCCAACAGGTCGGCAGGCACCGCGGCCCGCCAGGTCCGCCGGCGATCATCGGCCAACGTCAAACCCAGCTCGCTGGCATGGAGCATCTGACGCTGGGCGCCCCTTGCCGATCCGTAAAGTCGATCGCCTAGAACCGGACAGCCGATAGCGGCCAGATGGATGCGGGCCTGGTGGGTTCGACCGGTAAAGAGCTCAAGTTCCAGCAGCGATAGGCCTCCCGCGCTGGCGAGAGTTAGGTAGCGCGTGGTGGCCGGGCGGCCCCGCCCGTGATCGATAACGTGGCGAAGTCGATCATCGGCCGATCGGCCGATGGGGGCTTCAATTACCGCCGCCGGCGGGCTTGGAACCCCGCTGACAATCGCCAGGTAAATCTTGCGCACGCGCCGGGCGGCAAATTCGGCCTGGACATGCAGATAGGCCGAGCCGGACAGGGCTACCAACATCACGCCGCTGGTGTCCTTATCGAGGCGGTGGACGATTCCGGGGCGGTTTGGGCCGCCCACGCCGGCGATCTGTGGATACCGGGCCAAAAGGCCGTTGGCCAGCGTCTCGTCAGGATGCCCGGCCCCGGGGTGGACCAAGATCCCGGCCGGTTTGTCAATTACCACCACATCGGACCGTTCTTCAATGACGGAAAATTCGACGTCCTGGGCGACCAATTGCGTAATTTGGACCGGATCGATCAAGACTTCGATCTGGTCCCCGGCATGGATGCGCCGGGCCGGTCGGGCCCGGACCCCGTTGACGCTGCCGGCCCCGCCGATGATTGCCGCTTTTACCGCGGTCCGGCTCGTTTCCCCGGCGCGGGAGGCCACTGCCTGATCCAATCGCCAGCCTTCCTCATCGTCAGTTGCCTCGAAGGCGATGCGGGTAGGCGGGGAGCTATCGATCACCGGGGCACTATTGCGGGACGCTCGAGTTTGCCGATTAAAGCCAGTAGCAACAGGGCGACCATCGAGATGTTTATCGCTGCGTCAGCAACGTTAAATACCGGCCACCAGCCCACATCGACGAAGTCGATCACATAGCCAAGGCGAAAGCGGTCAATCAAATTGCCGGCGCCAGCCCCGATAATGCTTCCTAGAACAATTCGTGCCGCTAGCGTCGGTTCACGCAGGTAGCGTACGAATATTGCCACCACAACCAGTAGGGCGGCCGAAACGAAAATTATGGTCGCCCAGGATGAGAACGCGCCGGAAAAGATGCCAAACACTATGCCGTCGTTGTGGACCAGGCGCATCTTGAGATACGGTTCAATCACCCACTCTGCGCGGTCGGCCTGATCTTGCAACAGGGCAACCATAAACGCCTTGGACAGCTGGTCGAGCACCACTATCGCCATGGCCGCAAAGGCGGTCGGCCAATAGATCCAGCGAGGGCCACCGGTTCGCTCATCAGGCGTCGGATTGTTCAGCTGGATCTGGTCCTTAAACGGCGTCCGCGAATAGCCGCGCTGCGCCGTCCGATTATCTCGCCAGCCGGATTTCAAACTTGATCGAAGGGTTGCCAAACCGGCGGTCATTTGCCTTTGACCTAGTCGAGACATTATTGCTGGCGGTGGTCATTTTCTTTGCCGCACGGCTCTTCGTGCAAACGTTTTCCATCGACGGGCGCTCGATGCAGCCGAATTTTGACGCCGGCCAATATGCCCTGGTGAGCAAATTCGCCTACGGGTTGAGTTCGCCGCAACGCGGGGACGTTGTCGTTGTCTACCGGCCGGGCGACCCTACCGAGGAGCTATTGAAACGGGTGATCGGGCTACCCGGTGAGACGGTTGCGGTGCGCGACGGCAAGATCCACATCGACAACCGCTTGTTAGATGAGCGCGAGTACCTCAGCGATGCGTCGACGACCAATAGCGAGGCGACCTGGGATGTGCCGCCCGACGCCTACTTTGTCATCGGCGACAACCGGTCGGTGAGTCAGGATTCACGCAATTTCGGGCCAGTGCCCAGGGCCTCGATCGTCGGACAGGTCCTGCTAATCTACTGGCCGTTTGATAAGGCTCAGCAAGTCCCGCACGGCGAGCCGGGGCTAACTCGCTAGTTGGCCGTCTTCGGCTCCGCCGCGGCCGCTGGCCCAATCGGGCGGCCAAAGACTGCGCAACTTGTCCAGGGTAGAACCCAACTCTTCCGGAATCACCTTGGTCTCCCCCAAAACGGGCAAAAAGTTGGTGTCGCCATCGAATCGCGGCACGATGTGAAAGTGCAGGTGATCGGGGAGGCCGGCACCGGCGGCCGAGCCGAGGTTGGCGCCTACGTTAAACCCGGCCGGCGAGTAGGCCGCGCGCAGCACCGAAATCGCGGTGCGGATCGAAATTCCGATCTCAGCCAGCTCGTTGTTGTCTAACTCGGTAACGTCGCCGACATGGCGCGCCGGGAGAATCAGCATATGCCCGGTGTTGTAGGGATAGAGATTGAGCGCCGCGAATGAAAACCGGCCCTTGGCCACCACCAGATCCCCATCGATCGGGCCCTCGTCATCGGGCGGGCAGAAGGGGCACCCGGCGGGCTGTCCTCGCTCTATATAAGCCATACGCCAGGGGCTCCAGAGCTGCTGCACTCGCGCCCTCCAATTGGCCGAAACGGTTCGTGATTATGTATTCAACGAAACTAAGGCCGGCGCCGAAGGACGAACAGGGTTGGCGAATGAAAGGATGATTCAACCGGACCGGTTGGCGGACTCGCTCTCGCCTCGACAACGACAAAAACTGGAGCGATACGTGCGCTGGCTACAGACGATGGCTGCGCCGCGCGGCTACATCGCCCGGGCGACGGCTGCTGACGCCTACAACTTGCATGTCCTCGACAGCCTGGCGGCCTATCCAATGCTGGCCGAATCGGCCGCGAGCGTCCCTTCGTTGCGCGCGGTTGATGTCGGATCGGGAGCGGGGTCGCCCGGTGTGCCGCTGGCGATCTCCTTGCCGCAGGTCCAGTTCTGCTTGCTGGAACCACGTCGCGGCCGCTTTGAAATTCTTTTCGAATTGGTCGACGAATTGGCCCTGGGTAACGTTTCGGTGATAAAGGGTTACGCCGCCAATATGCCGGTCGATGACCGGTTTGACATCGCCCTGGCGCGTGCTCTGGCCCCGCCCATGGAAGCCCTGCGCCTTTGCCGGGAGGCCGTTACTGACTCCGGAACGGTGATCCTCTATCTGTCGGCGGCGCAATTTGCCAAGTATTTCGCAAGTGGGGATCGGATCCTGCGTCGCTTGGGGCGCTACCGCCTTAGCCAGGCGATTGGTGAACGGGTGATCGCCGAGCTTGGCAAAGCGGCGGCGGGCCCAATCGACGACCGTTAGCGGCGGGCCTATGGTTTCAATTCTTCGGCCTTACATCCCCTCTCCCGGCCCTGCGCGTGATCCTTGACGTGTCGCGTTGGCTGGCCGCCATGGTCGAGCCAAGATCAAAATAGAATTCCGCCAGACGCCCTCACCGAAATTCGGCACTGTCAATGAGGCGAATGCCGCCTCGCTCATACCAAAAACCGCATTAGGAGCCCTTTCGCCTATGACCTCGACCTTCGACGACGTTACCGGAGTCATCGCCGCCACGCTGCCCAACGTCGACAAGGCCGCCCTGAAGATGGACACCACCTTTCAGCGCGACCTCAACGCCGACTCCCTCGACTTGGTCGAATTGATCATGGAGCTTGAAGAGCACTACGATCTATCGATACCCGATGAGGAAGCCCAGTCGATCACCTCGGTCGGCGAGGCCGTTAGGTATATCGACAATCACAAAGGTTGATTCTTCCCTTCGGCAAAATCGGCTAAAGTGCCAAGCGACTGGGCGCGAAAAAGCCGGTACCGACATACGGCGAAAGATTGCCGTCGCATCAATATCCTCCAACTAGCAAATTCGATAGCGCGTCCTAGATGAGTTCCGCCGTTTCGCCTGAGGGCATCTCGGACGGATTGCGGGCGGTTATGCGGCTTTACCCCACCGGGGTGACCGTGGTATCGACTTCGCACGACGGCCAACGCCATGGGATGACCGTAAATTCATTCACATCGGTCTCCCTCACTCCGCCTCTGGTGCTGGTTTGCATCGCCCATTCTTCACATTGCAACCCCTTGATCAAGAGGGCTGGGGCGTTCGCCGTCAGCGTGCTGGCCCACGACCAAGACGATGTCTCATCCACATTTGCCAGCACCGATCCAGCGGCCCAGGCGATCCACGAGTTTTCAGAGCACGAATACAGTCTCGGGCCCACCGGATCGCCGCTGCTAAAAGGCGCCGTGGCTCATCTGGATTGCCGCGTCGACGATCAATTCGAAGTCGGTGATCACACCGTCTTTATCGGCCAAGTAATTCACGCCGCCGAGCCCAATCGGAAACAGTCGCTGCTGTTTTTTCAGGGCAAATACGGGAAAGCCTGATCATGGCGGCTCGAATCAGTGGCCTGGGGTTGGCTGAACCGGTCGCAGTTTGCACCAACGCCGAACTCGCCGAACGCGTCGACACTTCGGACGAATGGATTTTTTCACGCACCGGGATCTCCGAGCGCCGGATCGCCGGACCTGATGAATCCACGTTCACGCTAGCCCTGGCGGCGGCCCGCGTTGCCCTCGCCGACGCCGGCATGCGGCCCGAGGATCTGGACCTGGTCATCGTTGCCACCATCTCCCCCGATATCGGATTTCCGGCGGTCGCCAACCTGGTGCAGGACGCCCTAGGCGCCAAAGATGCCGGCGCTTTCGATATCAACACCGCCTGCACCGGCTTCGTCTATGGGCTCTCGCTTGCCAATGCCTTAATCGAATGCGGGCAGGCAAACAACGCCCTGGTCATCGGGGCCGAGACGATGTCGCGGATCGTGGACTGGACGGACCGGTCAACCTGCGTGCTGTTTGGCGATGGCGCCGGCGCCGCGGTATTGACCGGCGACGGGTCCGACCAGTCGTTTCTTGCCTTCGAATTGGGATCTGACGGCGGCGGGGCCGCGTCGCTTTACCGCTCCAATGCATTCGGTGTTTCGCCGTTCGTTGGCAAGAATGACGCCAATGGGTCCCAACTCCTGCAGATGGACGGGCGCGAGGTCTACAAATTCGCCATCGGGGCGATCACTAAGACAATCCGCTTGACCGCCGCCAAGGCCGGCGTTGAAATTGCCGATTTGGACCTGATCGTTCCGCACCAGGCCAATGTGCGGATCCTGCGCATGGCCGCCGACCACGTGGGATTGCCGCATGACCGGTTCCTGATCAACGTTGAGCGCTACGGCAACACCTCGGCCGCATCGATCCCGATCGCCTTGGCTGAAGCCAAAGCCGATGGCCGGTTGAAACCCGGGCACCTGGTGATGCTGGTTGCCTTCGGAGCCGGCCTATCCTGGGCTGGTTCTCTGATCCAACTGCCGGACTAAGAACCCCCGCGCAATGGCCGCCCAGCATCTGGCTGGGCCGTAAGCCCCGGGCTTAAGACGACTGGTGCTGGTATCAGGGGCCCGCCCGATACCCGGCCGCTAAGTGCTCAATCGCTAACCAGCGCGTAGTCGACCAAGCTGTCGAAATCTTCCGTGTTGCCGGAGTAGACCAGCAGCATCAGCTGACCGTTACCGTCGAAGTCTTCATGGTCGCGGTCAAACGCCACCGATAATCGAACCAAGTCGGTGCCTTTGACTACGACAATCGGGCTGTTGTCATCGACCACTGACACGGATAGGGAATTGAATTCGTAAGGCAATCTGGCCAGTACGAAGTGGGTCAATTCGGAGGTTTCGCCCGTATATGAAACCGGGATTTCGACCACGAACCAGTCATCGGCGTTAACGGCGTAGGAACGCCGGTCCAGACCGGTAACGATCGGATCGCCACTGGAATCTAATTCGCCGGCCAGGACCAGAGTCTGGTGCGATTCCTGGTCATTTAGGATGTGCTGCGGGATTGTTGCCAGGGTGTAGTCGCCGGCCACTGGGTCGTCATCATCCGACGGGTCGTTCTCGTCAAAGTCAATAACCAGTCCGGTGCTGGCGCCGACGCCGTTGAATATGCCGGACGGCAGGTCCTCAACGCCTATCAGTTTTAACGATTCGAGCCCGGTGAGGTCTGAGAGATCATCGACGTCAATCGTGATCGTCTCGCCATCGTCAAGGTCATCGCTGATCGTCAATTCAGTTATTTGGCTCAAATCGGACTTGGTGTATTGGCTACAGCGGGTGTGATCCACGCCAACATCAGCCAACTCGGTTTCGATTGCGTCTTCGACCAATCGCGAGCGCTGGCACACGCTGGTCTCGGGTTCGTCGGCATCGCTTACGGTCATCTCGGTTTCGTCACGATCGACCAGGTCCTCCAGAACGAGCGACCTATCCCTGTTGCGGCCATTGACCTCTTCGTAGGTTTCAGCCGATCGAAATTGAACGTTAAAGTCCCAATCGCCGCCGTTATCGTTGTCCGAACCGGCATATAGCGGCCAGTAGTAAACGACCGATCGGGAGTCGGAATGCAGCAGCATGTCATCGCCGATCGTGATGAGGGCGGTCTGATCTCTATCGCCGTCTAATTCCGTGTCGATCCTGATCGACCGTTCGCCGGTGTCTAGCACGTTGGGGAACGCCACGCCAACATACCCGACACCGTTTTCAGACATCGAGTAATCAGCCGATTGGAAGCCGATTCCTGAGGTGGACTGCGTGATGGCGATCCCGGTTCCCACCGGAATGTTTGAAAAATCGACGTCGTCGATCGAGAGTGGATTGCCGGTCAAATCGATGAGCCTTACGTTCCTGCGGGTTCCAAATCCCTCAAGTTCTTCCGGCAACGAATTAACATCGAGCTCACTCAGTTCGAGCAGGCGCACGTAGTCCGCGTCACTGATGGAAAAAGATCTCCAACCGCGACTGCTAAAGTCCCAGATCGTGTCTTGATTGGACTCATCTTCAAGGATCAATTGATCACATTCAAAATCGCGCATGTCGTAGTTGTCAACCGAGAGCAGCGCTTTGCGCAGGCGCGGGCTCAAATCACAACCGGGCTGGTCGGATTGCCCGATCGCCGGTTGCGTTAATAGCGGGAGAAGTGAGAGCAGGGCCGCTGCGAGCAGGGCGACAAAAATCGCCCGCGACCGGCGGGAAAGATGAAGAGTTTTTGGATTCATCAGGTCGCCCAGGCGAAAAAACAGCATCGGGGCAGCGCGTCGGGATTGATCGTGCACACTAGATACCCTACTACTTAAAGGATATTGACCGTCTGAAAATCGGCCGGTCGCTTTTCGACATTGCCGTTTGAAGTAGTAGTCCGGCAATCAGTGGGCATCGCCGGCAATTGGTGATGCGCACTCAATCCGACCGGCGTTTACAAGACACCATAAATCGCATCCAGAATTGACCTTGAACTCTTACCGCTACCGGGGTTAATGGTCGCCGAGCGTGAGATCAAGGGCCGTGCCGGCCCGCGCGTGTTGAACCAAGGCCGCTGCACCGGGCAGGGCCGCCGCCGCCAGCACCGCTTTGATCAGATCGCCCGGTATGAACGGCAATAAACCGGAGTTAACAGCCTGGGTCACCAGATCACCGCGCAGAAAACCGATTTGGCCCGATGAGGCGACGCTGCCCCAAAAATCAGGTATCGCCGTCGGGATCGCCAGACCGGCCCCGAGCAGGCCGTAAGCCGATGCCAGCCAGGGCAGACCGAAGGCGTAGATGACGACGTTGCCGATGAGCATTGCCACTAACGAGAGGTGAAAGCTCCTATCCCAACCGCGCTCGCAGATAAAACCGGTAACCCAGGCCGCCGGGACAAATCCAACCAGGTAGCCGTAGGTGAACATCCCACCGGTTGGGGCAAAAAATGGCAGGCCGGCCGCTCCCTGGACGAGGTAGAGGATGACCGCCGCGCTGCCGCGAGAGGAGCCCAGGGCGGCGCCAATTAACAAGACCGCAAAGGTCTGGCCGGTTATAGGCACCGGGGTAAATGGAAGCGGGATTGCAATTTGGGCGCACAGCGCCAGCAGCCATGAGGCGGCCACCACCGCAACCACATCGCGCAGCAAACCGCCAGCCGGGAGGGCGCGCACCAATAACGGCGCGCTATGGCGGTCTAGCTTGGGAACAGAGATCATTCGCTTCGGCCCTTTCTTTCAATACGGTAGCGGAGACAAGAAATTGCCCGACCGGTCAATGATTTGAACAAACGGCCGGCTTATTCGGCCCGTTGTATTGCTAGCGCCTCGGGTAATGCCAGTCAACTTGGCTCCAATTCCACCAGCACCGCCCCCTTGGCCACCTCGGTGCCGGAACTAAGTACCGAACTTACCCGGCCCGCGAGCGGCGATGTGACTTCATTGAAGACTTTCATCGCCTCAACCAGGCCGACAACCTGGCCAATCGCCACCTCGTCTCCGGGCTGCACGTATGCGGGCAGGGTGGGCGACGCGGAGGCGTAGAAAACGCCGGCAAGGGGCGATTCGACCGTCGCCCGGCTCGCTACCGGGGCGCCCACCGGCGCTGGCGCCGGCTGGATGGCGGGTTCACCTTGACGGCGGCGGCGCACGCCCAAGGTGAAATCACCGAGGGTTACTTCAATTTCCGATATCGCCGTACCGTTTATTTTTTCCAGCAGGTCGGCCAGCAGCAGTTTCATTTCGGCCATCGGTTCAATCCACCACAGGGACCGGCCGCGTCATCGGCGATTTATGCCCGTTCAAATATCAGCGAAACGTTGTGGCCACCGAAGCCGAAGGAGTTCGACAGGAACTTCGAGAAGTTCCAATCACGCGCTTCGTTGGGAACATAGTCCAGATCGCATTCGGGATCCGACTCCTCCTGATTGATAGTGGCGTGCAGACAGGCCCGTTTTAGCGATTCAATGCCGACGATGGCTTCAACCGCGCCGGCGGCGCCGATTAGGTGACCAATCATTGATTTGGTCGAGTTAACCGCCAGCGAGCGCGCATGCTGGCCAAACACCCTATGGATGGCTTTGGTCTCGGCAACATCACCGATCGGCGTGCTGGTGCCGTGCGCATTGATGTAGCCGATGTCCCCGGGATCGGCACCGGCGCTGGCTAGGGCCCGTTGCATGGCCAGTGCCGCGCCGGCACCATCGTCAGGCGGCGCGGTGATGTGAAACGCGTCAGACGATGAACCGTATCCGGTCAGCAGGGCGTGAATTTTGGCGCCGCGGGCGCGGGCATGAGCTAGCGTTTCCAGCACCAATACGCCAGCTCCCTCGGCGGCCACAAACCCATCGCGAAGCCGATCGAAGGGTCGCGATGCGCGTGCTGGCTCATCATTAAATCGCGTCGACATGGCCCTGCCCTGGGTAAACCCGGAGAGCCCGATTGGAGTGATAGCGGCCTCGGTGCCGCCAGCCAGCATCACGTCACACACCCCAACCTGTAAGGCGCGGGCAGCCTCACCGATGGAGTGCGCGGCGGTCGCGCACGCCGAAACATGGGCAACGTTGGGACCGCGCAGGCCCAGATCGATCGCGATTTGGCCGGCGGCCATATTGGCAATCATCATCGGCACCAGAAACGGCGAAACACGTCGGGTTCCACGATCTTCATGAACCTGGGTCTGCTGGTAGAGGGTGGCAATCCCGCCAATACCGGATCCAACGTAGACGCCGGTGTTTTCCTGCAGCTCTTCGTTGCCCGCAAGGTCCAAGCCGGCATCGGCCACCGCCGAGCGAGCTGCTCCCACCGCGAAGTGAACGAAGGGATCGGAGCGCCGGAAATCACGCCCCATCAGGGATTTGGCGTCGAAATCTCGCACCTGGGCGGCCAACTGGCATGAGTAGGGTGACGGATCGAAGTAGTCGATCCGTCCGATGCCGCTGCGACCTTCGAGGAGAGCTGACATCAGGCTATCGGCGTCGTGGCCGAGCGGGGTCACCATACCGAGGCCGGTTACTGCAATTGGATCAGGCAATGGGATTTTCCGACCGTAGGAGACGCGAACCTATTGGCGTGCTCCGATTTTATTTGGCCTCGAGCGCAATCGATGACCTAGTTCGCTTCAGATTCTCTCAGCCCATCTATATATCTCAATTTCTAAAGGGGTCGTCCGGGTGACCGATGGGCAAGGGCGCGTAAATGTGACAAAGAGCTGACCCATGGCGGCGATCAAGGCCCAGCGCCTACCGCCCTTCGGATCGATCGGCCGCGATCAATCAGCCAATTCGTCGGGCGAAAACGAGTCGGATCCGGGGATTAATACCTAGCCGAATCAGCGGCGCAACAAAATGGACCGTTGCAATAGACGTTGGGGAAATGTGGCGATGGATGATTTTTCGGACAAGGTGGCGATCGTAACTGGCGGCGCATTGGGCATCGGCCGGGCCACTGCGCTGGCGTTTGCCCGCGCCGGCGCCTTGGTGGCGGTAGCCGACATCGACAGCGGTGCCGGAACGCAAACGGTTGCTGATATTGAGAATTCGGGTGGCCGAGGACTGTTCATCCGCGCCGATATGGGCATTACCAATGACTGCCGCCGCGTGGTGGAGGAGACGGTTGCCGCATTTGGTGGGATCGACATCGTCTTTAACAACGTTGGCATTCAGCCGGCCGATTCCTATACCGATGCGGTTGCGCTGGAGGAATCGGTTTGGGATCGGATCATCGCCGTCAACCTAAAGAGTCGATTTCTGATGGCCAAATACGCAATCCCGCACTTGCGCACGCGCGGCGGCGGGGCGATCATCGATTCGGCCAGCGTGCAAGGACTGCAATCAATGCCCGGAGTGGCCGCCTACGCTGCCAGCAAGGGTGGCGATCTGTCGCTGGTGCGGCAATTGGCGATCGACTTTGCCAAGGACAACATCCGTGTCCTGGCGGTCTGTCCCGGCACCATCGACACGCCGATGGTGAGAACATCTGCCTCCCTTTCAGGCCAGGACATCGAGTCAGAGATGCGCAGTTATGGAGATGCCCACCCGCTGGGTCGGGTCGGGCGGCCGGATGAGGTGGCCGAGGTGGTGCTTTTCCTAGCCAGCCAGCGCGCCTCTTTTATGACCGGCGAACATATTTGCGTCGACGGTGGAATCATGGCCCTGGGCAATTGGGCCGGCGGCGCCGGGGCCGGTCTCCAGACGTAAAGCAGGAGGTTGCGAATCAGCCCCAGGCCTCAATGCGCGCCCGCTGCGCAAGGGGCAAAAGGGCAATCTATTTGAAGGAGATTTAAATTTTTCCATCGGATCACCGCCCGGACCCGGCGAAGCGGGCGGGCGAGGTTGCAATTTGCATCGATTCCTTCCTCGCCTGCCGGTGGGGAGATGGGCTCGGCCTTTGCGGCATGAGCATTCCGTGGCAATCACAGAGCCTTTGGACCTGCCCGGGCACGGCGGGCCAAAGCTCCCACCCTTTGACTCTCGCTGGCAGCCGCGGCACAGTCGACCGCCGATGCGATCAACTATTCGATTTGCCAATCTTTAGGCGTCGTAGGACATCACTTGGAACCCTGCAGCGTCGAGCGATACCAACACACTGGATCCCTCAGCGGTCGTTATGCGGGCAGCGATTTCTTCCAAATCATCTTCGCCAGGGAATTGAGCCGGCCCTTGCGAATCGACCCAGCGTTGCCCAGCGACCTTGTAGCCGAGCACCTGCTCAAGCGCTTTTACTATCGGTTCGCCGCCGGGGGCGATGAGGGCTGTAACCGCCTTGGGTACGGGTTGATCAACTTGCGGCGGGGGTTCAAATTCCCGGTCCTGGCGGTGAATGAACCAGTAGTAGGCGACAACCGGAAGGGCGATGGCGATGGTGCCGACCGCGTATCTGCTCTCGTAGAGCACCGCCAATTCAAGCTCGGCTTCCAGTAGATCCCGCAGCACCACGAACAGCAGATAGCTCAGGCTTCCAATCAACGCCAGGGCAGCCGAACCCAGCGCCGCGAATACGAACAATCGCCGTGAAAGCGCAAGCCGTTCGTCAGCCCCGGTCGCCAGCGCCCGGCCTTGTGCCAAGGACCAGTGGAAACCCCAGGTCACTAGCCCGACCGCAACCAGGGTGATTGAAGAGGCTATCTGGTTGCGCCAATAGTTAGCGCCTACCAGTACCTCGCCTTCCTCAAAGAGGATGGCCGTTAGGTTCGATGCCGCGGCCCCCGCACCAATGGCGAGCGCCAGTAACCCGAACGCTGCGGCAAGGTATGAGTAAATCCGTTCCGTGGAAACCGGGCCCAAAGGCGAATCGGGAGCCTCCTGCCGCAGCTTCGCGCGGTGGTAGGCCCAAATCGCAATCCCGACGCTGAGAGCGGCAATCGCTCCAGGCAGGAACGAAAAATGGGCGGACGCGGAAGCGGCGGGCGCACCGATCAACCACACCAGGATCCCAAACAAGATCACTGCCACCGACCCTAAAACCAGCGCGAACCCTCCCAAAAGGGCGGAGGCAAAGAGGTAAAGCTGCTTGAGGGCCGATTCGGCCTGACCTGCGCCAAATCGCAGGTAGTGGAAGTACCACCCAATCCCGCCCACGATCACCAATGCCAGGCTGGACGTCATTTCCTGGCTCCAGAGGGCTGCACGGGAAGAATCCAGCGCTGCCGCGGCAAAGGCCACGTCGTATCCATTGCGCAGGATCCGCTCGATCACCGATCCCGATCCGCTCGCCGCCATCACCAACGTGACCACCGAAGCCCCGTAGAGGTAAAGACGCCGCAGCGACAATGCCGCCGCGGTCGGTTGGCCCTCCCTCGCCTCCAGCTGCCAGTGGTAGACCCAAACGGCGGCCCAAATGGTGAGAAAAGACCAAGAGAGGGCGCTAAATTCGCTAAATTCTCCAAATCCCAACAACCAACCCAGGATGTCGGTGGAGGCTGCGAGCAGAAATCCGCCCGCGATCGCCAGTGCGGCGTAGACGTAGAGTTTCCGCACCAGGGCCCGCCGTTCGCCCGGGGCCTGAGAGAGAGAATTTTGGATGAACCGCCAATGGGCGTACCAGACGGCGAATCCCACAACTGTTAACGAAATTCCAATCGCCAGACCGGACCTGGAAGGGACAAGGACCTGGCCGCCGAACAGCGCATCTAGAGCAAACCGTTCAATCTGTACGAGTCCGTTGACCCCGACGATCAGTGCCACCAGGGCGACGACGTACGAATAAACCTGGCGCACCGTACCGACTCCGGACCCCTCCCTTTCGATGCCGGATCGCGCCCGCAACCATCTAACCACCAGGTAGATGACTCCGGCGAGAACGCCTAGCGGGATCAATATTCCGAACAGCACTGTCAGCTGCATCATTTCAATCAGGTACTAAGGCGACGGGGCGGCAGGCGCCGGAGGCGGTACGGGAATCGCCAGATCTCGATCAGGGCAGGAATAAAACGGCTCTGGATATTCGCTAAAGCGCCATTGTCCTTCCTCATTGACAAGGGTGTAGGTCCGCTCCTGCGACCACTGATTGCTACTAAGGGGTCCATCGAACCGGGATCGTGTCACGTTGACCGTCACCAGCACCGATTCCCCGATGGCCCGAGAATTAACCAGCGTGATCCGTTCATCTCCTTGGCCGCGATCAAAAAGCCCGGTGGCGAAGCTTTCGACCGGGCAGGAATCGCGCAGCCCCTTGACCAACAGCCCATGCGCCGACTCCCAATCGTCATCGGCAACCGCCCTCACGTAAAGTTGCACCACTTCCGCCGCCGACCCTTCAGAGAAGGTCGCGTCTTCTTCCAAAAATGCGGCTGCCGCGCTTGCCGCCAGAAGCAGCA
This sequence comes from Chloroflexota bacterium, assembly GCA_965249595.1. Classification (GTDB taxonomy): domain Bacteria; phylum Chloroflexota; class UBA11872; order UBA11872; family VXNJ01; genus VXNJ01. The sequence goes on from OZ252242.1 coordinate 324,812, forward strand.
GGAGTAAAAGGCTCGCGCCTATTACGGCACGCTTTCCAGTTATGAGCGTCTTCAACTAATACCACTTCCTTGCATTCACCTTAACCATGACCAAGTGGCCCGGAAGTTCCTGACGGGCCAGTCTCACTCGATGGTTGCTGTATGTTCCCGCCGAACCAGTTCCCAGTTGATTTGGTAGCCGAGTCCCGGCTCACTAGGAGCCGATACGACACCGCCGGACATGTCAATATCCTCAACCAAGCCAAACAAATTGGCTCCGGTGCACGGGAAAAATTCGAAGTATTCGCAGTTGGGGACGGCCATCGTAACGTGCAGATTGGCAACATTATTTAAGGAATTGCCGCCATGATGAATCTCGCAGTTCATGTTGAAACCTTCAGCGAGATGGCATAGGCGGACCAAGGGTGTAATCCCGCCCAAAACTGCAACGTCGCCGCGCAGGAAATTGGTCGCGCGCTGGGTGATCCAGGTGGCCATACCGTAGAACTTGCCCGGAGCGAATTCGGTGGACATGACCGGGATGTCGAGCTTTTGCAGGAGCGGTACGTAGTGGTAGACATCCTCGTCCACCAACGGATCCTCGTACCAGTAGAAATCCAACTCTTCAATCGCCCGGCCGACGCGTAACGCGTCAGGGTAGCGGTAGGACCACATCGAGTCGAGCATCAATCGCATATCACCGCCGACGGCCGCCCGAACCGCCTGGCAAATCTCAACGTCTGTTTGCGGATTGCCATGCGGGTGCACCTTGTGGGCGGTCCATCCCATCTCTTTAAAGCTGATCGCTTCCTCGACGTACTCGGCGATGGTTTCCATATAGGCGCTGGAGGAATAAACCGGAACCGAGTCTTTACAGGTGCCCAGCAGCCGGTGAATAGGCAGACCGGCCAGCTTCCCGTTAATGTCCCACAGGCAGACGTCTAAGGCGCCGATCGCGTGGCTTGACACCATGCGGTTCCGCCTCCACATTTCCCACCATATGAAGCCGATGTCCTGCGGATTGCGACCGACCAAAAGTGGTTTGAGGTAATCGATTAACCCAGCGGCGTAGTGATCACCGCCCACGTTCGAGTTACCCAAGAACGCATGGCCGGTGACACCATCGTCAGTTTCCACCGCGACAACGCCGAGCTGGCGGGGACCGCCGAAATGTGTCCTAACGCCCGATTGCCAAGGCTCCGACCTCCAATTGAACATATCGATCTTGACGTTGGTGATTTTCAAAAGGGATCGTTCCTTGTCCGCTCTGCGCTTAAAGAATTCTTATCTGCGAACCCGATCGGCTAATCGCAACAAATATGTGGACCCATTTGGAGTCGATCGAGATACCCGGTTAATGGCCAAGCGCCACTCGATCCGCGGTCGATGGAGCGATTGGGGGTCGGACAGCGGGCGTTGATGTCAGATCCGGTCACGTTGTTGCAGCCGGATGATCGATCGGGGATTTGGGAAACGAGTCGGCAAGTGCAGGATCCCCGGCCAATTCAATCACCGCCAGCTGTTGCTGACGGCGGTGAGTCTTAAATTTTTGCGATCAATCCAGAGTCCCTGCCCGCCCGGTGGGCGATTTCTCACCAGCCCAGCCGCGCCGCCATTCCCAAATCAAGGTTGATGAGAACGACGCCCACGGCGGCCACCGCCAACCCGGTCAAGGTGAGAGGCGAAAACCGCTGGCGCCAGGCTGCGAAATCGATGGCCGCGATTAGAACCAGAAAGCTGGCCGAGGCCAGTGGAAAGACAAAAGACGCCGGGAAGATTGTCAGGGCTGAAATAACGGCCACCGCCTGGATCCAATTGCACATTCCCAATCCGATGCCGAATCCGATCGATCGACGATTGACCGTCACTGCAAAGGCGCGCCCGCTTGAACCTGCCACGGTTGCGGTGCGGTCCCATTCGCGACGGGCCATCCCGATCGCCACTGGCCAAGTCACCAGCGAGAAAAAAGTGGCCGCGGCAAACAGCCAGAACACGTAATCAGCCGGGCTGGACCCGGCACGTGCTTCGATAAACCATTTCGAGCCCAATTCCGAGCCGCCGAGCAAGATGAAGGAGATCAATACCGTCAGCGGCAGGAGCCAATTACCCTGTTGGGTTGAAACGGCGCGCCGCTGGGCATCGAGACCCATCAGCGGCGTGGCCAGAATGATTGCGCCGATGCCCAAATACTGCTCAGGGGTTGGTTGCTCACCCCAGATTAGGATCGCCCCCACCGTCGGCACTAGGATTGCCATGCGGTTGATGGTCGAGGAAATCGCCATCCCGCCGAGACCGATCATCACAAAGATGACCAGGTACATCAATTGATAGGCGAACCCCTGGAAAGCACCCAGTAACACCGCCGGCGGGTCGAACGAAATGCCATTGCCGGTTACAAAAAGAAAGATTGCGGCTACCACTGCCGCCGTGGCGTAGTTGGTTGCCCCGGTAACGAAAAATCCGCGCGGGTCGTTTCGGGCATAGCGCGCGATATTGACAAAGCCAATCGTTCCGGCCAAATGCAAGATGATGAAGTGCAGTGTGGAGAGGCCTTCGGAACCATGTCGGGCCGAGCCGACAATCGGCATCTGAATTTTCGCCACACCAGAGCGTCGCGCCGATGATGATTAGCCGCGACGGGATGGGGCGGCTTCCAGCGCACTCGACGGCGGACGTTGGCACCAGTGCGGCCCGCAGGTCTAATACCGATTCAGGCTACCGATGATGAGCCACGCCCACGTCTTCTCATTTCGCCCGACGTCAAACCTATAGGGCTTGCAAACGACCTCGCTCAGGGTTCTGCATCGGCGATAACGGCACACGAATCTGAAAATGCAGGCCGCCTCGGCTAAACCCTCAAATCCGTGTTACGGCCGACATCGTTTCCATGGTTACTAACCGACCTGTCGGCCTACTCCGCCCTTTGGGGCGCGGCCGCGAATTTACATTTCGCAATCTCAGCCGACCAGGGTTGATCAGTGGTCCTGAAGGATCGGCTTCTTTCAGGCGCGCGAATTCGAGGGGCTGCCAATCGCGTCGGCAATCAAACGTCTCCACCCGAGGACTGAAGGGTCCAATATCGCGCCGATCGAACATCAGTCGGAATAAGGGTTGTAGGGCGGAGATTTAACTTACGCCGGTTGGGCAGGTTCATCAGAATCCGGCCGCGCATTGCAGCGCATTTTCAAGCCGCGACCAGTGTGATTTGCACCTCACCCGGATCGATCCGAATCTTCCAGGCTAAGGAGACGACGGCGTCGGAATTTTCGATACCCACCCAGGCTCCAGTCAAGCCATTGAAATTCGCTTTATCCACCGGGTGATACAAGATATTGTGGTGAACGCAGATTTCGTGCCGCTAAGGACAATATATATAGGAGGCGACGTTCGATAATCATGTCAGATTCATGCATCTCACCCAACCCTGCCCATCAGGGCGGGTGACCGGGGCGGCTAGCGGCTCCGCGACCGGTCCCTCTACCAGTCCATTCCGCCGCCAGTAACGACCGTGCACCAGTTCTCCGCGAAATCGTTTCGGCAATTCACATTCAGCCTGGCCAGCGGAATCGTCCTCCTCCTGACCGCCGGTCTGTTCGCGGCGTCGGCTGCCGTAGCCGGGCCGACGAATGCACCGTACAAATTGGATGTGGCGCAATTTGCAATCAACGGGCCCGACAGTAGCCCAATAGATGCCCGATTCGGTCCGGGCGACGTACCGGGCGCGCCTCATAACCTGTACACCTATTGGTATTACGAGCTGTATGGCGGATGGAATGAGGTGTCAATCCACTGGCCAGACGGGGCACCGAGCGACGGGCCGGAAATTACTCATTATGAGGTGCAAATAGACGATGGTCCCTGGACGCCAACCGATTCGGATCTTATTTTTTACTGTGGTTTGCTAGAGGACTACGGGCTGATTCCGGGCGATGAAATTCAAATACGCGTCCGCGCGGTTAACGCCAATGGACCAGGCGAACCGGCCGAGAATTCTTTAGTACTCGCGGTAGATCCGCTGGCCCCCGAACTAACGGCAGCCGCCGGGAACGAGAGCGTGACTCTGACCTGGGACGAACCCTGGACCGGCGGGTCGCCAATTACCAGTTACTCCCTTTCTCATTTCACCTTCTACTACTCGGGAGGGGCGCCTTTTTTCAGCGGCAACGTTAAGGTAACGCCTGAAGGTCCCGGGTTACCGACTTCTCACACCATTGACGGCCTCGAAAGCGGCGAAATGTACCGGTTCGAGATACGTGCCATCACTGAGGCTGGCTTGAGTGGACGCGGCGAAGTAGAAGCCGTTGCCGGACCGGCGTCCAAACCCGAAGCTCCCAAAAATGTTCACATTTTCCCTGGAAATCGATCACTCAAGGTCAATTGGGCTGCTCCTGCCAAGGCGGGTGCGCCGATCACTGCCTTCGACGTCCGGTACATCGATTGGCAAAACAACGACCGCAGTGTCGATTCCAATTGGAGAGCAGTTCGCAATGCCTGGACGTCAGCCAGAGGCGGCGAAACATCTTTGACGATCAACAACCTGACCAACGGCACCGAGTATGAAATCCAGGTCCGGGCCAGAAATTCCGAGGGCGAAAGTCCCTGGTCCTCAAATCCCGAGGACAACTTTTTCACAACATATCCTGATCCCCATAGGAGTACACCGCAGGCCAATGCTCCCGCCCTATTTGATAGGGGTAAGCCGGCAATAACCGGAACCATCGCCGTTGGTCGAACCGCCATCGCCGACATCAATCATCCGGCTGACGATCCGTGGTTCGGTGGCTACGACTACCGCTGGGTCCGCTCCGGCGTCGACATTATTGGCGCCACGAAGGCCAGCTACATCTTGACCGAGGCCGATCGCGGACACACGATTGCGGTCAGAGTCCGATTCTCGGGCCACAATGGTTTTCGCCGGAGCCTGATTAGCGATCGGACTACAGCTGTGGCCCAGCGCGGCAATGCCCCGCCGACCTGCAGCGGCATCAGGCCCACTTCGAATCCGATAACCAACTGGCCAGCCACCGGTGATCCTGAAATTACCGGTACAGCCCAGGTGGAGGAGATGCTGACGGCCGTCACCACCGACATTAGCGATCCAGACGGCCTCACCAATCGCACCTTCACTTACCAAGTGGTACCGCACCCTCGCCAGCGTTGACACATTAATTTCCGGGGCGACTGGGTCGACGTACACCCTTACCCAAGCCGATCTCGGCCACACTCTCAAAGTCGAAGTCAGCTTCATCGATGACCACAATTTCCGCGAATCACGAACCAGCGATCCGACGGATCCCGTTATCCAGCGTGACGATAGGCCAGCCACCGGTGATCCTGAAATTACCGGTACAGCCCAGGTGGAGGAGATGCTGACGGCCGTCACCACCGACATTAGCGATCCAGACGGCCTCACCAATCCCACCTTCACTTACAAGTGGTACCGCACCCTCGCCAGCGTTGACACATTAATTTCCGGGGCGACTGGGTCGACGTACACCCTTACCCAAGCCGATCTCGGCCACACTCTCAAAGTCGAAGTCAGCTTCATCGATGACCACAATTTCCGCGAATCACGAACCAGCGATCCGACGGATCCCGTTATCCAGCGTGACGATAGGCCAGCCACCGGTGATCCTGAAATTACCGGTACAGCCCAGGTGGAGGAGATGCTGACGGCCGTCACCACCGACATTAGCGATCCAGACGGCCTCACCAATCCCACCTTCACTTACAAGTGGTACCGTGGCGCCGACAGCCTGATCTTTGGAGCGGTCAATTCCACCTACATCCTCACCCAAGACGATCTAGACCACAAAATCAAAGTTGAAGTCAGCTTCACCGATGACATTGGCTACGTTCAAATACTCACCAGTGCTCAAACGGAGGTCGTTGTCCAACGTGCCAACCGGACGGCAACTGGCACTCCCGAAATTACCGGTGTAGAAAAAGTTGGCCACACCCTCACCGTGCCGACCTTCGACTTTGAGGACGCCGACGGCATAACGAATTTTGACCCTTCATTCAGCTGGTTCCGCACACTCAGCGGCACAACAACCCAAATCTCACTGGCGAGCGGTCCCAGCTACACCCTCACCCAAGACGATCTAGACCACACCATCAACGTTGAAGTCGGATTTATTGATGATCTCGGCTACAGCGAATCGCTTCCCAGCGCTGAAACGGGCGCGATTGCCGCCGCCGACCCCGCCAATAACCCCGCCACCGGTAAGCCCGCAATCGCCGGAACAGCAACTCTCGGAAATGTCCTGACCGCTTCTCCCGGCGACATCGCAGATGATGATGGCCTGACTAACGCCATCTATGCGTACCAATGGTTCCGAACGTTAAACAACATTGACGAGGCGATCGTAAATCCGAACGGCACGACATATACGCTGAAGCTGGCAGACCTCAACCACACGATAAAGGTGACTGTTACGTTCAGCGACGATGCCGGTAACGGCGAATCGCTCCCCAGTGATTCCACCGGCGTCGTAGACAGGCCCGCCAACCGCCTCGCCACGGGTCAGCCAGAGCTTTCTGGTAGTCCTCAAGTCACTAGATCGCTCACCGTCTCAACCACGGGTATCACCGATCTAGATGGCCTGGAGAACGCTGACTTCACGTATCAATGGATCCGCACACCATCCGGAGGCGCTGACGAGACGATCGCAAATGTCAGTGGAACCGGCTACACGCTCACTTCCGGCGATCTCAGTCACACGATAAAGGTCACCGTCAGGTTTACTGACGACTTCGGCAACCCCGAATCAGTGACCAGCGAACCCACCGCAACCGTGACCGCCTTCACGCCCAGACCTTCCGGCAATAGCGGTGGTAGCAGTAGCAGTAATCGAAGAAACCGGCCGGCCACTGGCAAACCCATCATCGAAGGCGACACCCAGGTCGGTGCAATCCTTACTGCTTCCACGGACGATATCGCCGACCGCGACGGCTTGACTAACCCCACCTACACCTACCGCTGGATCCGTACGGCCGGTGATGCCGATACAACGATCAAGAGTGCCAGCGGCGACAGCTACACGCTTGTTGATGACGACGTGGATTACGCTATCAAGGTCGAAGTGAGATTCCGCGACAACCGCAGGAACTCGGAAACCCTCATCAGTGTTCCGACCGATGTCGTAACCAATTTCGGTCGCCGGGCGCCTGAGGTGCCAGCGTCCATTGTTGACTCGTCTACGTTCACGCCTGCATCGTTGCTCGACATGACCGTCACCGCCAACCGCTACGTTGAGGGGCCGGGCAATGACAATCTCAAACACAATATCCCCAATTTGACGATTCGTTGGAGAGACGGAATTAGCAGAACCGCCAATTTCCTGTCCTACCACGACGCAACCGGCGGATTAGAACGATGGGGCTACCCGATATCTGAAGTCACGGTCTTTGAGGATGGCGCGCTTACCATGTTCTTCCAGCGCGGTGCGGTCGATTTTCATGATGTCGGATTGGGATGGATCATGGAGCGGAGGTTGACTTGGGAATATGTCGGTGGCGTTTACAGTTCCAGCGGAGACCAGGGAACCGAACCGCACGTGCTCAACCCGAATCCTGGCGAGTATTCGGGTCCCTGGGGTCACAAGATTTCCAACTATTCGATTGAAGGCGTGGTTATCGGGTTCGCGGACTTCTACAACCGGCTCGGCGGTCTCGCCGCCTTCGGCTACCCCTTGAGCGATGCCCGAAGAAATTACGCGTTACCCGGGCACCTCCAGGCACCAAATACGACACAGGGTTTCATCCGGCAGTACTACCAGGCGGCAATACTCGAATATCACCAAGGTCATATCGACTTTGTGAAATTGACGCTGCTAGGCGATATTCTGCGCGATATTCTGGTTCCTGATCATGCCCAGCATGCACCGTTCAACGCCAGTGCCGAATTGACCGTCGGCTCCAAATTCACGCCATATTTCTTCAACCGCGCGGTAGGTTGAGGCGATTTCGGGCAGGGAGTGACTTGGTCGCGGCGAACTGTCGGATACGCCCGGTCGAATCAGACGCAATATTCACCAGCAAGTCCTTAAGGAAATTGGCCAAGACTTACGTCGGGATTAGGTCCGGCGATCCGGGACCCTTTCCGGTTCCCAAACTGTGTCGGATACCGGATTCTTTGCCCATACGTGTCGCAATGTGCCAAAGCCCGAGCCCAGAAGGGTTATCTAAGTCAGATTGCATATTTCCCAAATTTAAGTAGTCTTTGTTAACGTATTCCTAGCATCGTATGCTGTGCGATTCGCTTGCGGCACGTTTGGTCGTCGACACAGATTTATGTCACGTGGGCAACTAGATATATTCCGAGTTATATCTGTTGGCAAATTGTCACTGGCCAAGATGAGTGGGCCACAGTCGCCACAGCAATTGAATCCCCGTACGGCATCCGATGTTGCGTCGACCGAAAAATGTCGTCGTCGTCGGATCTTTGGCCTTAATACAGTCCTGACAAGACGTCCTCGGGCTCAATGGCGGGGATGGGCGACCGGTGGAAATCCCTGATGTTTCTCGTTACGATATGACCGGCACCGCATGCATTTGCCGCTGCCACTTGCAAAGCGTCCTCAAAGTCCGCCATCGGAATTTGTGCCGCGTAGCGGATTGATTCGGTGTCGGTTTTTGCTACCCCTATGAAGTTAAGTAGTTCCACAATGAAATCACGCGTTTTCACATCGCCCTTCGCCGGCTCAACAAGATAGTAGAAATTCGACACGGAATGCCAAGCGATGCAGGCATCCACGGCCCCTTGCTCAAGACGGTCTAAGAGCTCCGATGCCGGACCTGCGTGAGGGTGACGATCCAGCGCCACGTCGATAAGAACATCGGTATCGAGAAGAATCAACGAAGGTATTTCTCCGCCAACGCCGCATAACGCGGATCATCGTGCCCAGCCGCGTGGAACTGGCCACGCCACCGGGCTGAAAATGATGGAGTTTGCACGCCCACGACATCAATTAGCGACAACTCGATCAAAGATGAGAGTGAAACACCCCTGGAGCGCGCATATCTCTTGGCAATCGGGATTAATCCGGCTTCGACCGTAATAGTTAACTTCTGTTTCATCGTTGGCTACCGTCTTTGTCAGAGTATACGGCGCTTAGCATGCCGTATACGTATGGGTTTGCCAAACTAACGGCCATCTGAATAACTCAGCACCAAAGTTGGGCAGGTGCATTTTTGAATGACGTTGTATGTTGCCTAGGCAGAGTCCGGGTGCGGTCCACCCAGAGGGTCGCGCCATCATGCCGGAACGGCATTGAATTGACACCGGTTACCTACCACCGTTTGACAGAAGCATTCGACATGCTCCGCCGCGAAACCGCGGTCATGCGACAAATCGTGGAAATTCCCGACTCCTACAACCCTTCGAGGCCTGCGTTGACTTGATGCACTTCGCCACGCGAGTCACACATGCCAATATTCGGTCGCCATTAATGCCATATGCTGGCATCGCTGGTACAATGCCTGCATGGCAGTACAAATAACCATCCGCGAAGTTCCGGATGCGGTTCGCAACCAACTGGCCGCTAGGGCAGCACGTCGGGGACAGTCGATGCAGCAATTCTTGGCGCAAACGCTGGAGGATATCGCTTCTTTACCGTCGATTGAGGAACTCATGGAGGAAGTTGAACGACGCCAAGCCTTGGGCCAGGAAGACGTACCGGTCCGATCGATATTGGATGCGCTCGACGCCGACCGCAAGTGAGTACAGTCGTCGACGCATCTTTGTTGATTACTGCGTTCGTAAATCGAGGACCTTCCGGACAATGGGCCAAATCTGCGCTCCAGAGAGGTAACTTGGCGGCGCCGGAATTGATATTGGCCGAAGCTGCAAACGCGTTGCGGCGGTTGGAGCACCGTCGTCAATTGGAACAATATCGAGCGACTATGATTTCCCGCGAAATGACCCGGTTGCCAGTTGAACTCTTCCCATTCCGACCGTTCGCACAAAGGATTTGGGAATTGCAGCATAACTTGAGCGCATACGCTGGTTGGTATGTCGCCCTCGCGGAAACCCTGGAATGGCCTCTGATGACTCTGGATAAGAGGTTGGCCACTGCGTCTGGGCCGCGCTGTGAAGTCGTCACCTACGGCGGTGATTGACAGCCCGTAAAGGGAGCTGACCCTTGAGCATATTGCATGGCTCGGCGGATTTTCGAAACCGGTTACCAACATTTGGGCATCCGAAGTTGCGTCAGACGTGAAATTGCCAACGCTACAGGATTTGCGCCCTCAATACAGTCCCGGCAACACATCCTTGGGTTCAACGGCAGGGATGGTCGGTCGGTTGTAATCATCGGCGCTTCTAGTCGCGATGTGTCCAGCGCCGCTAGCGCGTGCGGCCGCCGCTTGGATAGCATCCCTAAAGTCCGCCATCGGAAGGCCAGCTGCATAGCGGTTTGATTCGGTGTCGGTTTTTGCTGCTGATACAAAGTTAAGCAGTCCGACAATGAAATCGCATGTGCCCGCATCTCCCTTAACCCGCTTAACAAGGTAGTAGAAATTCGAACCGAAAAACCAAAGGACTTAGGCGCCCCCTGCTCGATCCGATCTAAGAGTTCCGGCGCCAGACCGGCGTGAGGGTGACAATCCAACGCCACGTCAATGGGCACATCAGTAACGAGAAGAATCGTCGGAGGAATTTCTCCACCAACGCCGCATAACGCGAATCATCGTGCCCAGCCAAGTGGAACTGGCCACGCCGCCGGGATTGAAAGGTCAGGAGTCTGCTCACCCTCGAAATCAATTAACGGAAACGAAGAAGACGTTGCGGAGAAGAATATGGTTTGCATTGCAAACTAGTTTGTGCCACAATCACATTGTTATCGATGGATTTCGATTCGGGACAGCGATGAGGCCTCGGACCATCGCGAATTTCTGGCCCATCCGGCCAGCGGCGGCGCAAGGGGCAGTTAAGGAGCAAATCATGGCCATTCATAACCCAGGGAGCGACGAAGAGAGAGCGGATGCCCAGAGGAGTTGGGACACAATCCAATCGACCATGGATCAAGCACGAAGCTCGATGTATGTCGCCGGCTCGGCGACAATCCTGCTTCTCTGGGGAGTAATCTCGGCGCTCGGGTTTTTCGGCATGTACATGACCGGGCAATTCGCTCCCGAGTTTGCAGATCAGAATCCGTGGTTCCCGGCACCGATCTGGGGGTTCCTGGCAATTGCAGGCATGATTGGCAGCGCACTAATCGGGCACCGCGCCGGGAGCAGCAACGTCGCCGGCGAATCCTCCCGCTACGCCGGGCTCAGGGTGTTCTTTTACTGGTTAGCGGTAACTGTTACGGCTTTCCTGTTGCCGGCGGCGGCCGGGCTCTGGAACGCAGATACGAATGGCCATGAAATTGCGCGGGTCGCAATTGGAGTGGTGACGTTGGGCTACGTCCTATTTGGAATCATGCACCGGCCAGCCATTGCAGTAATCGGTGCGGCGATTGCGGCGGCCTATTACGCTCCAAGTTATCTCGCTGGTGACCTGTCATTGCCGATTTCCGCGGTGGCGATTTTCATAGTGGCCACGGCTGGCTCTCTCTGGATTCGGAAGAGCGGGGTCCTTTGACCGAAAAAGTCGAGTTAAATCCGACGATCCATCAGGCCACTCGACTGCAAATCATGACGCTATTGGTCTCGCAGCCCATTGACGGTCAACTCTCCTATAGCTTCATTCAACGGACGCTCGGCCTAACCGGGGGAAATCAAACGACCCATCTGCGAAAACTCGAAGCAACCGGATACCTCACCGTTGATAAAGAATTCGAAGGTTCCAAGCCACGAACCTGGATCCGCGCAACTGAATCGGGGCGCCGGGCATTTGCCGACTATCTGGCCAACCTTGAACGGGCATTGACGGTTTCATAAGCAGTCTGGATGCCCCTGGCGGGCCGCAGATTTATCGCACTGGCGCCGGGATTGGAGAGAGATCGGCGAACAACAAGAGCGAACGTGTTTGCAAGATCTACATACATGCTCGACAACAGCACTCACTGGCGCGGAGATTGCTCAAGGCCCGATCGCCGACCTTGACAGATTGCGGTAGCGCTCAATCTTGGGGTGGATACCAGAGACAACGCTTATGGCAGCGCCGCGATCGCCTTCACATTCCAGCCGTCGTCGCCCTGACCGACCAGGAGGCCCTGATTCATCTCCTCGTCGCCCCAGATCACCGTCTGCTCTACCAACACGCCGGTACCTCCCGCGGCAATGACCTTGATCGCGGAACGGAACGGTGGCCCAGGTTTTTTCCAATCGGTGAAAAATGCCAAAAGCGCTTCGGCATCGGAGGGCGTTTCAACGCGGCCCGGTCCGGCCACGACGGTCAGCGGGAATTGGAAGCGCTGTGAAATTTCCCCAAGGTTGCCGACAGCCAATGCCGTTATCGCCCTGCTGGCCGCGGCCAGAGCAGCGGATTCCTGGAGGCTTCGATCCTCGCCGGCAATGAAACTGTCGACGCCGAATCGAGCCTGAATGCCCCAACCGCTCTCGAGCCGGGTGAGCGTGTAGAGCACCCGATTGGAAACGATCGGCGAATCGTCGGCGCGCAGCCGCGTCCAGCCCCCGGCCAGCAATACCTGGTTTTCGGTCTCAAAGACGCGGCGGGGTTCGACCCCTGCATGCGCACCCAGCCGGTGGCCTCAAATCGTTGCCAGCCCAATCCTTGGGTTGTCGTGGCGAAGTCGTCGAAGGTGGGGTAGAGTCGCGCCGAGGTGAGCGGGTGGTGAAAGACGCTACCTGAAGTGCCCCTGGAGCTGGCCGTTGAGACACGGACATGCGGATAGCAATTCGCTCCGGCCCAACCTGCAGCGTCTTTTGCGTTGAATCGTTCGAAGAATGCCCAGTACGCGGCTTCGGGTGATTCATAGTGGCCCATGACAAGACCCTTGCTTGAGGGATTCGTGTTTCCGCGTTAAGTTTGATCTGCGATTGCGGATTGGGCACCGGGAAAATGTTGAGCCGATACTTTAAAAGTTTGCGGACCAATGTCGCCTGAACCCCTGTTGCGGTTTCCTCGACACGGGCTCCCGGCCAACGCAAAACCGATGAATTTGATTGGCACGAATCTGAAGCTATTGGCAACCGCGGTATTCTTCGCGCTGATGCTTGTGGGTCTGATCGCTTGTGATAGCGAACCTTCGCCAACACCGGTGCCCGAACCTACCGCTTCCGCGACTGCCAAAGCCGTAGAACCCATCGCGACCACGGTACCGGTAGTCGCCACTTCCGCACCGAGCCCGGATCCCACGGTCGTCGTGACGGCAACGGTGACAGTGGCGCCAACGCCAAAGCCCACGGTCACGGTCGTGCCAATAATTGCCCCTGACCCGAGCCCGGACCCAACTGTCACAGTGGACCCAACGGTCGTCGTGACGGCAACGGTGACAGTGGCGCCAACGCCAAAGCCCACGGTCACGGTCGTGCCAATAATTGCCCCTGACCCGAGCCCGGACCCAACTGTCACAGTGGACCCAACGGTCGCCGTGACCGCAACTGTCACAGTGGAGCCAACGTCGCAGGTGACGGTCACGGTCGTGCCGGGCCCGGAGCAGGCGGTCTCAGTTGCTCCGGTGTCCGAGGCCGGCGAACAACTGCCCTTGGACCCAAAGGTGGTTCGCGGCACCCTTTCCAATGGCCTCACCTACTACGTCAGGCACAACGAGGAACCGCGCGACAGGGCCCAGTTGGCACTCGTCGTGAGGGCTGGTTCGGTATTGGAGGAGGAGGATCAACGCGGCTTGGCGCACTTCCTTGAACACATGGCATTCAACGGCACCGAGCGCTTCGCCAAACAGGAAATCGTTGAATACATCGAGTCCATTGGAAGTACCTTCGGCGCCGATTTGAATGCCTCGACCGGATTCGACAACACCTTGTACTGGCTCGAGATCCCGACCGATGATCCTGAAATCACGGAGACGGCTTTCCAGATCCTCGGCGACTGGGCTTACGCGATTACCCTAGACCCGGTCGAAGTCGACCTGGAGCGTGACGTCGTCTTTGAGGAGTGGCGCCTGGGCCAAGGTTTTGGTTCACGCCTTCAAGACAACCTGCTCACCCTGATTTTTGGTGCCTCGCGCTATGCCGATCGTGCCCCCATTGGGCTGACCGAGGTGATTAAAAACGCGCCCGTCGAACGCATCCGCGACTTTTACGAGCGGTGGTACAGACCAGACCATATGGCGGTCATCGCGGTGGGCGATTTCAATACCGATGAGATTGCGGCCAAGGTGAGGGAGCACTTTGCACCTCCACCGGAAGGGCAGGCAACCCAAGCAGGCGCTTCCTCCGTTTCTCCAATTGAGAAGCCCCGTTATGAAATTCCAAGCCAAGCCAAGCCGCAAATTGAAGTGTTCACCGATCCCGAATCCCCTGGCACGCAATTCATCCTGGTCCGCAAACTCTCTCCTGATGCCGGTCAGGATTTGGCGAGATTTAGACGCCACGTAGTCGGCAACCTTGCCTTCATGATGTTGAATGCGCGCCTGTTCGAGCTAGCTCAGTCCGAAGATCCTCCATTTCTCTGGGCGGGGGCGAGGAGCCTTCCGTACGTTGAGACTCTGGACATCCTCACGTTCTCTTCATGGGTGGAGCAGGACGGTGTCGAACGAGGATTCGCTGCCATGCTGGAGGAATTGCAACGAGTTCATCAACACGGATTTACCGAATCTGAATTGGCTCGTGAAAAGGCCAATCTGTTCAGCTCCATAGAGAGCGCCTACAAACAGCGGGATCAGATCCCCTCGGGAAGATTGGTCAATTCGTACTTGAACCACTTTGTCAGCGGATCTCCGGAGCCTGGAATCGAGGCTGAATGGGAACTGTATCAGGAAGTTTTGCCGCAGATCTCGCTGACCGAGTTCAAAGAACTGGCGGACTTTTGGACTCAGCTTGAAGACACCGCCCTACTGGTTGTTCGACCGGAAGGCAAGGATTCGATCCCAGACAGTGAATTGGCCGCAGCGACACTGGCTCAACTGGAGGGCGCGGCCGCACTGGAAGTTGGGCCATACGTTGATTCCGTCGACGATGTCCCGCTGCTGGCAACGCTGCCTACCCCGGGAGAAATAACCGAAACGGTGCTGTTAGTCGACATTGACGCCATCAAATGGACTCTGTCCAACGGAATTACGGTAATCGCCAAGCAGACCGATTTCCGCAATGACGAAGTGATTTTTTCGGCTTACAGTCCTGGCGGGCACTCACTGGTCTCAGACGAAGACCATGTATCGGCTCTTTACGCTGACGTATTGGTTTCCGGCAGTGGAGTCGGTCTGCACGACAGTGTGGCTCTGGACAAACTGTTGGCGGGCAAGCGGGCTGCGGTGTCCCCATTCATTGGCGAGCTTAATGAGGGATTCAGAGGAAGCGCCTCACCTGAAGATCTGGAGACCTTGTTTCAGTTGATCTCGCTCTATGCCACCGCTCCTCGCCTGGACCCTGTTTACTTCGACCGGTACGTTTCAAGTCTGCAAAGCGTCGCCGAGTCCCGCGCTGCCGACCCGGACTCTGTTTTCTCCGACGCGGTGACGAGGGTCCTGAGTCAGAACCACCATCGTGCCCGCCCCCTTACCGTCGAACTGCTGGAGGAATTGAGCATTGAGCGGGCGGAGGCAGTTTACGCCGATCGATTCGCGGACCTGGGTGACGCCACCTTCGTTTTCGTGGGCGCCTTTGATTGGAACGAACTGCGCTCGTTGACCACCACCTATCTGGCCAGCCTGCCGAGCACCGGGCGCGCCGAGCAGTGGCGGGACGTCGGAATCGACCCACCCGCGGGTTTGGAGGATCTCACCGTCCGCAGGGGCTCAGAGCCGCGCAGCCGCACGGCCCTCATATTCGCCGGCGAAGCGGAGTGGACTCGCCAGGAGGCGTTCGCACTCTCAGTGGCCGGGGAGATGCTCGGAATTCGACTCCGCGAGCGAGTGCGGGAAGAACTGGGTGGGACCTACAGCATCTGGGTAGACGCGGACGGATTCTCGCTACTCCCCGACTCCGAATACCAAGTAGTCATCGTTTTCGGAAGTGATCCTGCGCGCGCCGACGAGCTACTCGGCGAGGTGCTCATAGAAGTGGAGTGGCTGCGCGCCGGCGGCGAACAGGAATATTTGGATACGGTCAAGGAACAGTTGCGCACTTCACGAGTCGAGCAGCTGCGAGACAACGGGTTTTGGCTCGCCCGAATATTACGGGCCGTTCAAAGGACGGAGCCGTTCTCGGATATGCTCAATTTCGAACAACGGTTGGATGCTTTGAGCCTGGCGGATGTCGAGGCCGTAGCTCTTCTCTTCCTGCCGGCCGACCGCTACGTGCGGGTGGTTTTGCTCCCTGAAGAGGGTTGACGCCCTCACGATTGCCATGACCGGCCCGCCTGACGCCATCAGGGCCGATGACCAGGAATTATTTCTGCCAGATTGGACGGGATAAGAGGGATCGGGCAGCCGATGCCGACGGCTGGGTTGGCCTTGATCCCGGTTCGACATTCCGTCGAAATCGGAACGCAGCAGACATTCTTGGTCATATGCGTGGAATCTGATCGATCTCCTGCGTTCCCGGATTGACTCGGGGCCATGTGGATTCGCCGCAAGAGTTGAATCCAAAATCTGGCAGCTGGCTGCTATGGCCAAAGCGAACGGTGATCGGGGGATGGCAACAAGATTTGCATTGGCAAGGGCATTGGGGTCTGCGCTACTGCTCGTCTTGACCCTTGGCGGTTGTCAGTTCGAATATGGTCCCGGCGCTGGTGGCCCTTTGAAAATCGGTCTGCTAATGGACTACGCGGGAGCACCCGACGTGTCGGCCGACAGGCAGCGTGGCTTTGATCTTGCCATTCGGCATGTGAACGCCGCGGGCGGCGTGCTCGGCCAGCCGGTGGAGTTTTTGACCGCACCGGCTCCGCGCGACACTCAAATCGGGATTGAGTCGGCCAGAAATCTGATTGACGACGGCGTTCACGCCATTGTTGGGCCATCGTCCAGTGCCGCGTCATTGCCGATCGCCGTACAGGTAACCGGTCCGACCGGGATCCCGCAGATCAGCCCATCGGCGACGCCCCCGGAGCTAACTGATGCAGTCGACGGAGATTTCTTCTTCCGAACTACGCTGTCCGATGTTGCCCAAGGACCGGTATTGGCACGCGTGGCCGAGGAGCGCGGTTTCGAAAATCTGGGTCTGATCTACACCAATGACCCATATGGTCGCGGGCTGGCGGGTTCGTTTGAATCTGCCTGGAGCGGTCAGATCATCGCAACCGCCGTAAAACCAGGGCAGGGCTCCTACTTGCCGGCGATCAGGGCAACGGCGAACGGTGGCGCCGTGGCCCTCCTGGTGGTTGTCAGCGGTATGCCCGAGGCGCAAGTAATCGTGATG
Source organism: Chloroflexota bacterium (assembly GCA_965249595.1). Lineage (GTDB taxonomy): Bacteria > Chloroflexota > UBA11872 > UBA11872 > VXNJ01 > VXNJ01. The sequence goes on from OZ252242.1 coordinate 342,179, forward strand.
GAGGCGTTGGACGAGGAATTGTTCGACCAGTTCATTTTTGGCGACGCCGCCAAGCGACCAAATTTGGCAGGGGCAATAGGGGGCGACAACCTGGGTGGGATGCATGGAACCGCCGGAGCATCGGGGCCCACCAGTGCCGCCAGTGCAGCATGAGATGCCGAATTTATAGCTGCCTGGGGCATGCCGCCATCATTTACGTACGTCAAAGAGTCCAACGATGCAGCAATGGCGATCATGCTCGCGGCCGAGGCGGCCGGCAGCGTTGGTGGCCAAGCGATTCGGGACCAGTTGCGGGCCATTGCCACCTCACCGGGGCGGGTCGTAACCACCAGGCCGCAAGATATCGCAAATGCCCTGCAGGCGCTGCGTGCCGGCGAAGAGATCGACTACCAGGGCGCCGCCTCAACTTTGGATTGGGACACCAGTGGCGACCTGCTGCGTGGACATATCGGCGTCTGGCAATTTACCGAGGATGGTGGCATCGCGGAGATCGAAATCGTTTCGGTTGAACTTTGAGCATTTTCGCGATGGCCAATCAAATCTAAATTCCCGACCATTTATCGATGATTTTTTAAAAACTCTAAACGCTCAGGTTCGGCATCCACATCGGTTACAAAACCGCAATCGTGCCAACGGAACGGCGAATCTTGTGGAGCTTGATCGATTCACACCTTCTAGTAACTGATCCTAATAGACTTAGTTTTACTGACTAAACTAACCAAAAGCGGTGATCGTGCGAGTAGTCAATATCCACGAGGCGAAAACGCACCTATCACGTTTGGTGCAGGCAGCTGTTGATGGCGAACCTTTCATCATTGCTCGATCTGGTAAGCCGCTAGTGAAAGTGGTCACGCTCGAAGCGCCAGGGCCGGAAAATGCGAGCCGAACCGGATTTCTTCCGGAGATATCAATCCCGCCTGATTTCGACCGCATGGCTGCCAACGAGATCGCCGACATGTTCGGTTCGGGTCGGTGAGTCTGCTGCTCGATACCCACGTCTTGCTCTGGGCAGCCGGTGACCCCGATCGTTTGCCTGCCCGCGAGCGCAGGTTGATAGAAGATATGGGCACGGACCTGTTTTTCAGCGCGGCATCGATTTGGGAAGTTGCCATCAAGAGCGGGTTGGGACGGCCCGATTTCAAGGTTGATCCTCGACTGTTGCGGAGGGGATTGCTGGAGAACGGCTACGCCGAACTGCCAGTAACCGGAAATCATGCCGCGGCGGTCAATCTGCTGCCGCCGATCCACCGCGATCCTTTCGACAGGCTCTTGGTGGCCCAAGCTCAGATCGAGGGGTTGGAATTGCTAACTGCCGATGAATTCGTTGGCCGGTACCCCGGCTCTATCAGGGTGATAAGTTAACGAAATCGAATCGCCTTGGTTATCGTCAGGCGAGAACAATGGTTCGAACTTCGGCATCGATTGAAACTCCAAGTGTTGCCGCCGCCGGAAACGAAATCTGAAAAATCACATGACAGCACATTGCCTGTAATAGCTGAGCGCCACACTCAATGCTGGGGCTGGAGATTGCCGAAGTCGAATCTCCCTAGAGGCGCGTTCCATTCAAAAGATGAACGTGAACTACATTGTGATGAGGGATCGAACCCACTGATTTCCTCAATTGCTGTCAATCAAAGCCGTCGTCAACCTGATCGGGGACCCTCACCAAGGTGATGACGACTGCTTTCAACCGGCAACGCCCGGACAGGAACAGATATGGCTCAGACGGTAGAGAACTTGGCGAATATGTCAACAAGCGCGCCTGCGCCGCATCCGCTTGAACCGCTTTCAATTGACGAGATTCGCACCGCCGTAGAAATCATTCGCGCCGATGTTAATTTCTCGCCCTCGGCTCGCTTTGTAAGCCTCGCCCTCAATGAGCCGGCAAAGACAGTGGTTCTTTCCCATCTGTCCGGCGATCGCGTAGATCGCGAAGCCTTCGCCGTCCTGCTGGACAACGAGTCCGGCCACTGCGTGGAAGTCGTTGCTTCCCTGGCCCGGCAAACCGTTGTTGCCAGAACGGTCATCAAGGGGGTCCAACCGGCAATCTCACCGGATGAAATCGCCGAGTGCGGGGCTGCTGTAAAGCGATCGCCCGAATTCGTCGAAGCCCTTCGCAAACGGGGCGTGATGGACCCCAACCTGGCCATGGTCGACCCCTGGTCGGCCGGCGCTTACGAAACCGATTTGCCCTCTGACGAGGGTCGGCGCCTGGTCCGCGCATTGATTTCCGTTCGCTCAGAACCGGGCGACAACGGATACGCCAGGCCGGTGGAGGGCCTACTGGCAATCGTGGATCTCAATCGGATGGAAGTCGTTCGAATCGAGGATCACGGGGTCGTTCCGCTGCCGCCGGAATCAGGCAACTGGTCTCGTCGCTACATTGACGAAACGCGCGAGGCTCCCAAATCTTTGGAAATTGTGCAGGAGGACGGACCGAGCTTTACCGTGGACGGCCATGAAATACGCTGGCAGAATTGGCGATTTCGAATCGGGTTCACGCCGCGCGAAGGCCTTATCCTTCACACCGTCGGATACGAAGACGAAGGTCAACTGCGTCCGATCATCTACCGTGCTTCTTTATCTGAAATGGTCGTCCCGTACGGCGACCCGAAAGTTACCAGCTATCGCAAGAACGCGTTCGACATAGGCGAATATGGCATCGGGCAAATTGCCAATTCGCTCAAGCTGGATTGCGACTGCCTGGGCGAAATCCGCTATTTTGACGCCCACATGGTCGACAGCAAGGGCAACGCGACAACGATCGAAAACGCAGTTTGCCTGCACGAAGAAGACTCCGGGATTCTGTGGAAGCACACTGATTTTCGGAACGGCGACGTAGAGGTGAGAAGGTCCCGTCGCTTGGTCGTCTCCTTCATAACAACCGTCGGAATCTACGACTACGGCTTTTATTGGAATTTCTACCAAGATGGTTCCCTCGAATTTGAGGCCAAGCTAACCGGGATACCCAGCGCCATTGCGCACATGCCGGGATACAAACCGAAGCATGGCACGCTGGTCGCTCCACAACTGAACGCCTCCTACCACCAGCACATCTTTAACGCTCGGCTGGACATGAATCTGGAGGGCCAGACCAATTCGGTCTACGAAATCAACGTGAAACCAACGCCCCTGGGTGATGAAAACCCGCACGGCAACGCATTCGCTGCAGAACACACTTTGCTCAAGCGCGAACAGGGGGCTCAGCGACTCTGCAACATGCCTTCAAGCCGCTATTGGAAAGTCGTAAACGAATCGGTCCGCAACAGGCTCGATGAGCCCGTCGGCTATCGACTTGTGCCCGGCGAAAACGCCGTACCGTTCGCCAGTGATGATGCCTCGGTCATCAAACGAGCCGGGTTCTTAAAGAAGCACGTTTGGGTAACCCCCTACCGCGACGACGAAAAATATGCCGCCGGTGACTATCCGAACCAACGCGCCACGGGCGACGGGTTGCCGCAGTGGACCAGCGCTGATAGATCAATCCAAGACACCGACCTGGTCGTCTGGTACACCTTCGGCCATACGCATATTCCTCGGCCCGAGGAATGGCCAGTCATGCCGGTTCACCGGATCGGTTTTATGCTCAAACCGGATGGTTTCTTCCACCGCAATCCGGCTTTGGACGTCCCGCCATCCGATCGCCACCTAGATGCCGATCATCGCGGTTATTAAGCGCTAAAAGGCTGAATTGAACCGCGCAGATGACTCCGCGTTCACCCAGCCGAGCCAGCATGTATATATTGCTAAGCCGCACGGCCACCGAGCGCTTGTACCATCACCGTTCCCTTGTACCACCAGTGAATATTTCCGCGGAAGGCCAACTGCTTAAGTCGCGTAAAAAATTTTGGCGATGCGAGAACAACATCGAAATGCAGTTTCAAGTGGTCAACGACAACAACTATTCTGTCCGGTATCGCGACTTTGGATTAGACAACGGAACCGGCCAGAGTAATAGTCGTTTTTCACGGGTACAGGTGATGGTTGCGGAACATAACTGGCTGCTAATTCGCGTGTGATGTACAAGAGACCATTCCAAGGCGTAATGGTCGCCCGCCACCGACGATTGAATCTGGCCCCTCCGGTGGCGGCAGCACAAGTGAAACGAATCTACACACGATGGCAATTATTTTTCGGTCCACCGCTTATATGGTAAATTTTGTATATGAAAGCAATACAAATAACAATTGGCGCCGAGTTGTTAGAACAACTTGACCAGCGCCCCGAGGTTCGTGAGCGCGGTCGCTCGGCAGTGTTGCGAGAGGCCGCGGCAGCATACATCGCCAGCAAACGAGCAAAGGACATTGCTAACTTTTACAAAAAGGCCTACACCAAATTCCCACAGACTGCCGAAGAACTCGTTTGGGCTGGCCAAGGCGAGTGGCCGGAGGAGCATCCCAGTGCCCCCGCACCACGGTGAATTGTGGTGGTGTCAGTTCGCGCCACCCGATAAACGGCGGCCCGTCATTGTATTGACCCGCGCAGAGGCACTTCCATACTTGCGCACGGCTATGGTTGCCCCGATTACATCGACTATCCGAGGCATTCCCAGCGAAGTCATCGTCGGTCCAGATGAAGGTTTAGAAGATATCTCCGCGATCAGCCTAGATAACGTCCAAACCGTCCGCCAGCGTCAACTGCGAGATTGCATTGGAAAACTAGGCTCGGGAAAAATGGCCGCAGTGTGCATTGCCCTTGCCGTTGCCACCGGCTGCGAATAATCGATCGCACCGGATGTCATAGCCACGAGATCTTGTGGCTCCCAATTTTTGACCTAGGCCAAAAATTCGAAATCTCATTCGAAGCAAGCGGCCCAAGCGGCGCTAGCGCCGCTTGGGCGAACCGATGTTGACGGCGCGGGCCCGGAGCGAGGGCTACAACGGTGGCCTGCGCGAGCGTCCATTCGTTGCTCTAAACGTCTGCTTTTCACTCTCGGTCGGCGCATGGATCCCGATGTTTACGCTGCTGGCAGTGTTCATGCGCGATCAATTGGGCACCGGGCTGATTGCAACCGTAATTATGCTGGTGATCCTCCAATTGACCAGCGCCGTTGTAAGCCTGTATTCCGGCGCCTTCGCAAGTCGCTGGGGCAGTCGCCGTACCTACCTCCTGGGAGTGGCCGGAATGACGCTCTGGGCTGGACTCCTCAGTGCCGCCCAGGAGGGATGGCAGGTTATCGCCTTGGCGCCTTTGGCGGGTTTGGTAATACCATTCCATTGGACCGGCGTGAACGCCTACATACTGCAAGCGGTGGCGGCCCGACGACGTGGTATGGCAATTGGGATTATGGCTTTCATTATGGTGCTCGCGCCCGGCGTGTTAGGACCGATGCTGACCACCCTGGGTGAGGTGTTTGGGATCTGGGCTACGATCTTGGGTTGCGCCGGAGCGCTTCTCGTGTCCGGCCTGTTGGTCTGGCTGTTGCTCCCTGAACTGGGCGGGACCGAAACGAACTCGGTATCGGCTCGACCGCCAATGTTTGCAGCCTATCCGCGCCTTTTGCGCGGCAGCACGAATCAGATAATCGCCGCCGCCAGACTGATGGCCGGATTTTCGTTCGGTGTATTTGGGCTGCTTTCGGCCCTGGTCTTGTTGGACCTTACCGACCATCTCTCGTCAGTCGGTTTCTATCTGTCGGCCGGTGCGATCGGTGGCGGTGCTTCGCAGGTCGCGACAGGCGCCGCCTCGGATCGCTTCGGAAGACGCAACCTGCTCATTCTGGCAATGCTGGTAGGGGCAGCCGGCGCCCTCTTGTTCTGGGGCGCAGATTCGCTGCCGCTGCTCTTAATTGGCTCCACGTTGCATTGGTTCGCCCAAAGCGCTTTCCATACCCTGATCACGGCCATTAACGGAGATCTGGTCAGCGCCGCTGATGTTCCATCGGTGTCTGGCCTGCACGTGAGCTTTTTCTCGTTTGGAATGGCGCTAGGAGCCATTTTGGGTGGCCTGCTGTGGCAGTTCGGTCCCGGAGTGCCATTCCTGGTTGTGGCCCTTTGTTTTATTCCGGTAGCCGCAAGCCTCTTTTTTCTCCCGCAACGGACCATGGCGCGCTAGCAACCACAACCCGCCTGGTTAACGGCCACCGAGACTCGTGGCACACTGATACCCAATTTGCGGTCTCGGCAATCATTGACGGCCGGTCACCGGCCCTGAGCGATGGTTTCGGGTAATTGGATCTCAATCCCATATTCGCCATTTCGGGCCTCGATGCGCAAAAAGCAGACTGCGCCATCGGATCGATGCGTCCATCCATAGTCGGTGATCACGCCGGTCTCATCGTCGATCGTGATCGTAAAGTCCCGGAGGGCCCATGAACTGCGGACGGGTACCTCGGTCGCCTCTAATACAGTTTTTCCATCCTGCTGAGCAGTGATTTCGAAGTTTTCGGCCCGCCCGTAACCGATGACGTTGCTCAATTTTTCAATCGGATCGCTGAAACCATTCAGCCAGCCAAGTTCGTTGAAGAATCGCTGGTAGTCGACCTCCGCCCAACCGCCACTCAGAATCGCCCAGTAAGCCCCGTCGACAAACCATAGATGATCTAGTGCGTTGTCGAAGAAGTGGGCCAGGCCAACGCGATCGTCGGTGAATTCGCCAATTTGATACTCAGCCCATCCGTACCCCACGGCTCCGCAGCCCGAGCCTGACCACCTACCCTTCAATTCGTACTGAGCCGAACCGGCTTCCAGCAAGGCCAGGGTCGCGCGCCGGATTCGGGTGTAAACATCCAGTCTCGGCGGATCGAGCAACTCATCGCTAAACACAATCAGCTGCTCAACCTCGTCCATGGTCATGCCGGGTAGAACCAAGCGGTGTGAATTTAGGCGAATCAGCGCCTCATCGCTGCGGGAAATCCGGCCGCCGCGCCCCAATAAGTGATCAGCGGTGTGGCGGTGCCCGATCGGGACCATGACGTGGAGGAGCTCGTGAATGGTGACGCTTTTGACTGAGACTGGATCATCGGCAACAGGGCCTTGATCCCACACGCCGAACGTCCCGGCGTAGGTGACGTCATCTTTGTACGACCACGTGGCGCATCCGGCGAAGTCAGCGCAGCCGATCCAGCCCAGCTCGCCGGCGGTCGAACTTGGAACTCCCACGTAAGCGCTGACATCGGCCCGGTCCTGCGAATCGACGAACTCGAATTCGAGGCCCAGAATCGATGCCATTTCCCCGACCACGTCTTCAAGCAATGCAATGTAGTCGGCTCTCCCGGTGGCCCAGATCTTTACCGGTCGGCTATCGTCCCATTTTTGGATTTTCGGTTTATACCAACCACCACAGCCACTTTTTGAAGGATCGCCGGGCCGGTCACTGAAACAGTCCCAGATTTCGCGATCGACGCCCAGGATTTTCTGCGGAACATCGAGTAGGACCGATTTCTTCGGGAGCGGAGAGACGGCAGCCGTAAATTCGAGGTTGGAACCGGACGGAACCCTGACCTGGGATATCAGTTCTTTCGTCCCCAATCCGTCGTCCAGGACAACGTCGTAACTGCCGCCGCAGCCGGCCAATGCCACTCCGCCAAGCAGGCACTCGATCACCACCGACTGAGGGCTCGAAAGTCTTTGCGAACCGGCGTTTGAGAGCGAGGTCACGATGTCGACGCTGGCGTCACCGTCGGACCAGTAGCCCGCAATATCAGCCCCAACGTCAAGGAAGAGTTTGTCGGGTGGCTGCGGTGGGACCTCGATATTTGCGGGCTGAAGGTGGTTTGGGCCCCAGCGATCGCCGTCTACGGGGTCGCCGGCAAATAGGGTGACCGCATGCAAGCCGACCGGTAGCACCAGCGATAGCAAGACCGACTTGGATCCGCCGGGGGCGATGAAGCCGTCGGTTAGCCCCTCGTGTCGACATCCGGTCTGGATGGTCTCACTGCAGACTGCCAGTGAGCCGATAGCGGCGGCCAGATCCTGTCCCGGCGGTATGTCCGTGTTGTTGACCAGCCCCACCGGAAATGGCCCTCCCCAGCCGCTGCCGTGGTTGGCGATATGGACAGTTACATTGGCCAATCCGTCGCCACCTGTCGTGTAACTGGCCGTCTCCACGAATGTAACGCTGGGTTGGAGGGCCAGTGGCCCCAATTCACCGCCGGGTGGTGGTTGCGTCTCCCCGGCCGGCGAACCCGCCTCCGCCGCCAGCCCAATCGTCGGCGGATCGTAGGCGGCACCCTTTGTCAGCGGTTGGGCGGCCGCGAATCCCGGTTCGTTCTGGAAGGTGGGAACGAGGAGTTAGCGCAGGTCATCGCCGATCAGGGAAATCTTGACCGGGAAATTGGCATCGTTGGGGTGATATTCGAGCACTGCGGACTGGAAGTACTGACGGATGAAACCCGGCGAGTACCTTGCGACATGGAGGGTGCCATCGGCATTGGTGTCCTGCCGGGCGTCGGTCTTTGCAAATCCGAAGGCTGCTATACCGCCCAGCTGCTGGTAAAAGTCGGCAAAGCCGGTCCGGGTTCCATCAATCGCCTGGTCGGAAACCTTGTGCCCCCAGGGTCCGGAGATAGTTCCAGGGTGGGGATTGACAACGCCCGCCTCCACGCCCAGATCGGGGTTGCCACCCAGTCCGCCGCCGATGTAATCCCAGGCCAGTCTCCGCTCAAGCACCCAGCCCGCGCCGACATCATGGAAGTCGACTACTCCGCGCTGGTAGAACTGGGTCAAGGACCTGTTTTCGAGGACTAGGACCTCGGAGGTGGGAAAGCCCCAGCGCCGGATATTTCCGGTATTGCGGAAATGGGTGAGGAAATCGGCCTTTAGAGCCTGGCCGTCGATAACGACATCCAAGTCCGGGATATTGTGTTTTAAATCCTCATTGCCGGGAGCCTGGAAGTATTCGTTGTCATTTACGGTGACAGGGAATGGGAATCCGCGCGCGATCTCTAGGCGGTAGGTGACCTGTTGAGCGTTGGCGCTCACACGGATATCCAAGTCAGTCCTGGTCCCAACCAGGGCTATCTGGTGGCCGCTGCGTCGAGGATCGGCATCGGGCACGGCTTCGCCCGCAAGGTTTAGGTAATCGACCGCCGCCGAGCCGGCGTTCGGCTGTATGGTGATCGATTCGACATCGATGCCGACCCGCAGGGCGTATCGATAGTGATTGCTCGCAAACGGAGGATCCAACAAACCCGGGCTGACATTTAAGCCGGGCAGGCCAAAGCTACAAAATCCCAGTTTCAATGACGCCAAGTCGTTTTCACGGACGCCACGCCAGCTGCTGGGCAGACAACCGCCGAGCCGGTTGCCGCCAAGATAGATCCAGTCCAGATTGGCCATTCCGCTCAGCTGTGCGGGAATCGGCCCGGACAATTGGTTGCCATTAAGCAAGAGCGTCCGCATCATGGTCATCTGACCCAGCTGCGGCGGAATAGAGCCGTTTAGACGATTGCTATTCAACGTCAGCCATGTCAGGAGCGCCAGATTCCCAAGCTGCGGTGGAATGGGGCCCGAGAGTTGGTTGTGGCCGAGGGAAAGGCTTTTGAGCTCGGTCAGCCCGCCGAACTCCGCCGGAATGGGGCCCGAGAGTTGGTTTTGGCCAAGGGAAAGACTTTTAAGTTCCCTCAACCCGCCGAGTTCCGCCGGAATTTGTCCCGAAAACTGGTTCCTGCGCAGGCTCAGATACTCCAACTTGGCAAGACTGCCCAACTGCGGCGGAATTTGTCCCGAAAGTTGATTGGAGCCAACTACGAAACGACGCAGATTGACGGCATTTTCGATTTCAGATGGAATTGTTCCGCTGAGGTCGTTATCACGAATCGAAAGAATGTTCAGAAACGGGATCGCAAACAATTGCGCCGGGATCTGACCTGTAAATGCGTTCTCGTCAAGGAGCAATCGCTGCAATCGGGCGAGTTTTCCAATTTCGGCTGGAATCGGTCCGCTGAGCTGGTTGCCTGAGAGATCGAGGACTTCAAGCCTGGCGAATTCGCCCAATTCGGGTGGAATCGCGCCAGTGAGAGCGTTGTCGGCAAGATCGAGACCTCCGAGATCTGGCAAATTGCCCAGATCAGCCGGGATCGATCCCGTTAGGCGATTGCCGCGCAGGAACAATTGGCGAAGTTTCGTCAGATTGCCAAGTTCTTTGGGCAGCACGCCGGCCAGGCCGTTGTCTTTCAATGCGATGTTCTCGACACGACCGTCGGTATTGGCCGTCACACCGTGCCACGTACCGATGGGTTCGTCGCTGAGCCAGTTGGAATTGTTCTCCCAGCTGTCTCCATCGGTCGCGTTGTAAAGCGCGATCAGGGCGTCCAATTCGTCGCCTGAAACTGCAGGCCGGGGCGCGTCAACCCCGGAAGTTACTTCGGAATCAAACGCCTGTGCGGCGATTCGCTCTGGCTCTGATGGATCGGGAAGCTGATCTGTGGATCCGGCAACAGACGAAGATGGTTGTCCCGCGGCCGCACCGGGGTAGGCGAGCATAAGAATCAGGGCGACCCAGCCGCCGAGCGCGATGCGCAGATTCAATCGGGAATGGGGGAAGACGACCGAGACAAGCCAATCAGCGTACTAGATGTATTTTGCCGTGATCATCGGCCTGCTTCGACGGTCGCTCCCGCAGCACCGCGCACGATCGGTTCTTTACACGAAGCGGCTCATTTGAGGTTGAGATCCAATTGCCAGGCCTCATTCCCCATGACCGGAGCGCAATCGTGAAAATTCCGCCAAGCCATGCCGCAGGATTCGGCGAATGGAAGACCAGCAGAGCTTGTGAAATCCGGCTTGCCCGCAACGGCTAAACCCTGATGGGCATCGAAATTCCTTGTCTCCATCAGCATTGGGCGAAGGCATCCGGTTGGTCGGGCTAATTCGCTTCACCGCGGCGTTGAGGGTTGGACGACTTCATTCCACGGAAAATCGCAATGCCATCTGCAGGCCCGGCAATCGCAGTCGGCAGGGGACAAGACGCGATGGTCGTCGTCACTGCAGCCGTACTCCGCCTGACCTGGAAGTGTTCATGAATTCAATGGCCAAATTGCCGGTAACGAGCTTGTGAGCGCCGACTCGCAGGCCCAGAAACCGGCGGCGGACGGTACACGCCCTGTAAGCGAGGCCGAATTCGTCACCAGGCCGAAACGGCAAGTCGTGTTCACGATGGGCGGACTGATGTTGGCCCTTTTTCTGGCGGCACTTGATCAAACGGTGGTCACCACGGCATTGCCGCGGATCATCGCCGATCTGGGAGGGTTCGACCGCTTCACTTGGATCACAACCGCCTATCTCGTTGCCTCGACCACCGTGGTCCCGATCGTAGGGCGACTATCCGACATCTACGGCCGCAAATCCTTCTTTCTCGGCGGCATCATCATCTTTTTGATCGGGTCGGTGCTGGCGGGCACTAGCCAATCGATGGATCAACTGATCATTTTCCGTGCCGTCCAGGGTGTAGGCGGTGGGACGATATTTGCGCTCGCCTTCACCACCATCGGCGACCTGTTCCCACCACGCGATCGCGGCAAGTACCAGGGGTTAGTGTCGGCCGTATTTGGGCTCTCATCTGTAATCGGTCCAACGTTGGGCGGATTCATTACCGACAACTTTTCCTGGAATTGGATCTTTTACGTGAACGTTCCGCTGGGACTACTCGTAGTGATCTTGTTCATCAGGTTCTTCCCGAACCCGCGGGTCGAACGTGTTTCTCGGCGCCTGGACTATGCCGGGATGGCCCTGCTGGTTTTGGCCGTCATTCCGCTTCTCATCGGCCTGTCGCTAGGCGGCGTGCAATTCGAATGGTTCTCACTTGAGATCATCGGCGTGCTGGCGTTCGCGGCGGCGATGATCGTCGTGTTTGTTGCCATTGAGCGGCGCGCCGCCGACCCGATCATGCCGCTACGGATCTATGCCAACCGAGTGGTCAGCATTTCGCTGTTTGCTACGTTTATCACCGGATTCGCGATGTTCGGCGCGATCGTTTTCATTCCCCTGTTCTTTCAGGGAGTGCTGGGCGCATCGGCTACATCCAGTGGCTCATTCCTAACGCCAATGATGCTCGGCTTGGTGGTGGCTGCGGCGCTGTCCGGACAAGCGCTCTCCCGCCTGGGTGGGCATTACCGAATCCAGGGATTAGTCGGTATAGCAATCATGGCCACCGGGATGGCATTGACGTCGCAAATGACCGCCGAAACGTCATTCGGCCAGGCTGTGCTCAATATCGTTATCACCGGCGCCGGCCTTGGGATCACGTTCCCCACGTTTACGATCGCCGTGCAGAATGCGGTCCCTGCCAACCTGCTGGGGTCCGCAACCTCGGCAATTCAGTTCTACCGGTCAATCGGCGGAGCACTCGGTCTGGCGATCCTCGGTTCTTTCATGGCAAATCGCTTTGCCACCGGTATACGGGATGCTCTGACGCCCGACATCCAGGCGGCCTTGCCCGGTGACCAGCTCGCCGCGATTGCCGACAATCCGCAGGCGCTGGTGAACCCGGCAGCCCTGGAGAGCCTGCGGGCGGCCTTTGCCAGCCAGGGTGAACAGGGTCAGCAAATGGTGACTCAGCTCCTTGATGCGCTGCGTGAAATCCTGGCTTCGGCCATCACCGACGTTTTTGTTGTCGTGGCTGTGATCATGATCGTTGCCTTCGTAGCGACCATATTTCTTACAGAGATCCCATTGTCCGGTCGCCAACCGAAGGACGGGACCCAGTAATTTGGCTGGCCGATTGCGCGCTTCGCTCCGGAAATAGTCGAACAAACGAAATAAATAGCGCGCAGATTCGACCACGCCCCAAGTCATGGCCAAAGATTTAGATCACACGCCGAGTTGGCCCCATCGCGGGCCCGAATCCGACTGGTGGTTGTAGGCGTGTAATCAGGCAGCAACACGAGAGACATTTCGAGAGTTCACGCGCATACAGGCTGAAAATGCATCCGCCTGGCGAGTAGTTGGCGCTATCGCGCCATGGTTCGCTGTGGCAGGAAAAAAAGGCTCACGATTACTGGTACAAAACAAAGCCCAATAACCAGAAACGGCATACCGGGTCCAAATTCCCATAACAGCCCACCCAATAGCGCTCCCAGGGCCAATCCAAACGAGAAAAATCCCACGTGCAATCCGGAAACTGCCGGAATGTCGGCGGCGGAAACCAGATCGCCGTTGATGGCGGTGATCAGGGTCTGGAAGGCGCTCTGGGCAAACCACTGTAACGTGGCGCCAAGCAGGAGAAGCAGCAGCGAGCCCGCCCCCCAATATAGAAACGATGCCGTCGCCCCCATCAACATCGCAAAAACCAGCAGATTCCGGCGCCCGAATCGGTCCGACGCGGCGCCGAGCAATATCTGCGAAGCACCGCCGCCGATCGCGCCGGCAGCGAGATAGAAACCGACCGACGAAAGCTGGTCGGTCAGCTCCAGCAGCACTATTGCCGACAGTAACTGGAAAACCCCAAATGCCATACCGGCCATCAATCGGGCGGCCGCGGTTATTAGATTTGCACTGCCGCGCAATAGCTGCGGATAGGCTGCAAATAATGGCGGTCGAACCGATTTCCCGCCCGATTCGGAGCTTCCCAGATCGGGGAGAAAAAGCCAAGTCACCAGGCAGGACAGGAGAAGTATTCCTGCCCCGGCTGAGATCGTTATCCAAATCCCAAAGGCTTCGCCTAGGGTCGTCAGAATGGGGCCCGATACCCCGGGCGCGAGCACCATCACGAAGGCCATTATTCCCGTTGCCGTGCCGCGTCGCCGAGCGGCAACTGCCTGCAATACGTAGGTATTTACGCCAGTCCAGTGAAATGGGACGACCAACCCCGCCAGTGGCGCCAAAGCGATGACTTGCCAGCCCTCCTGGACCACGCTCAGGAGAGCAACCCAGAGCATCATGCCCCCCGTTCCCACAAAGTAGGCTCGGCGACTACCCCAACGAGCGGCAAAGGCACCGGCATACAGGCTCATTGCGGCGGCAACCGTCTGGATGATCACCAACGTAATCACGGTAGATATCAATTCGGCGCCCAATTGATCACGCATGAAAACCGCCAGCAGCGTAATCATCGGTATCCACCCGCTTACCGAAAGCGCAAAGCTGACGTTGAAGGTAATAAACGGCCGGTTTAGTAGGCCGCTGGCACCGGTCCGATCCCGCTCCTGCGCCGCTAGCATGGGTGTTTCAGCGCGGTTTTGCCTCCGCATGGACGCAACTGTCGGAGTGATCGGTGGGTGGTTGCCAATTGGAAATCCATGAATCGCTTGGGCTGCCCATCCCGGCTCGGCTCAATTGCAACCAACGGAAGACAAACGACGCCTTGATTAAACCGGAATGGCTTGGCTTGGCTCTGCCAACTGGCTGGCACGGCGTCTCTCAGACCCCCAGATTGTCGTGCCCGCACTCAACCTAACCATTATTCAATGGATCAACCTCAATAGTCCGGTAGGGCGATCTGGCCGAAATGTCAGGAAATGGCCAAAGCCTCACCTAGATCGCTCTGATTGAACCCGGGTATTTCTCCATGAATTCGTCCGCGGTAAACAAATCCAGCGCTTCGATCTGCGACTGCGCCACCAATATTCGGTCGAAAGATCACCGTCGATTGGTGATAGCAAGGTGATAGCCGCTGCGTGGGCGCCTGAAATCGCAATTCAATGCATTCGTCCTCCAACAAACTTCGGCGTGGTAGGCGAGGGTCTATTCGAAAGTCCGGGCAATCCAACCCGCTTTTTTGGGCAACTTCCCATATTGAAGCTGAACTGGAACACAAATCCATGCACCGATCTTCTATCTGCGAGCGTTCGTGGGCGGGACGGCGATCGGTATCACCGGCTGTCCAAAGCAATACGTTTGTATCGAGCACTAGGCCCACGGCGATTGCGGCACCAAACCTCGACGAACCGAGAGTAAGTCCGAATACGAGGATCACGATCTCGTTGGCCCAATTCACGTTGACCGAACGCAGCGGCGAGAGCAATGATTGCGATCCGCGAGGTCACCGCGCGATCAAACGGAACAGATTCGAAACGTCGATTGCGGCCGCGATTTCAAAGACACTATTTCTTTGACAAATCCAATCCCGGACGAACTTTAGGGCAAACAGCCCAAGTCCTCAACGACCGGTCTTGGATCAAGTTGCGGTTCGCCCCGGCGGCCGGCAATAGGCGCTACCCGGCTTCCACATTTATCTTTGGGCCCAACGCCTGACTCCGCCAATCCGGGAAGTAGTAGGCATAGACCTGTGATCGCGTAGCTTGTGCCGCGATCGCATGGACCGCCCGTGCGGCAAATTCCAAATGCAGGGTCTCGCCCGATTCCGCTTCGTTGGGCAAGATTTTGGTAGAGCCTGCACCCGAATTCCAGCCAATGGCGGGTTTTTCGTATACGTATGCGGCTCCCGAATCAAATACAGAAGTCGAGTCGTCGTCGCTCAATACCTCCCCGTCGTTAAACGGCGAATCCACAACCATGGTTCCGGCGTCCACGGCCACCACCCATCCATTTCCGTCTTTCCGACGACCGTCGCTGGCGGTGAAAGTAATTGAACCGGGAGCCGT
The DNA here is from genome assembly GCA_965249595.1 of Chloroflexota bacterium. Taxonomy (GTDB): domain Bacteria; phylum Chloroflexota; class UBA11872; order UBA11872; family VXNJ01; genus VXNJ01. The sequence goes on from OZ252242.1 coordinate 357,660, forward strand.
ATATGAGCCAGATCGGTTGAAAACACTCACGAACCCATTCCCAACTGGGTACTTTGGTCGGTAACTTTGGTCGGTCTGCGGAGCCCCCACAACCACCGTGTCGGCGCCTATCGCGACCGAATGTCCGAAGAAATCACCTGCTTGGGGGTTTGAAGGTTTTAGCCGTACCGCGTTAGAGGTGCTGACCCAGTTGGTTCCCGGCCGCGCAAAAACGTATGCTGATCCCGATTCGACCGCGATCGCGTCGCTGCCCGGAGAACCAACGACGATCGAATTACCGTTGATTGCGACCCAATAGCCAAACCGGTCCTGAGCAGCGACGTCGAAGGGGGTGATCTTGGCCGCCGGTGCCGTTTCGGCCCAGCCAGATTGCCCCTTGGTAAAGACGAAGGCTGAACCAATCCCCTCGTCGTACCCACCGTGATACGGGGCCCCGGCGACGATCGTGTTACCGCTGATTGCGACCGAATTGCCGAGCCAACCCCCCGAATCGCCTGCTGGCGCGACTAAATTGACCGGAACCACGTCATCGGACCAGCCGCCCGTTGGTTTCGAATAGACGTAAACGACTCCGGTGGAATCAAATGTTTCAGCACTGGGGGCGCCGACGACGATCACGTCACCGCCAACCGCCACCGAAATGCCAAACAGGTCACGTTTCGCGCGGCCGGGATTTTCTAATCTGACTGCAGTTTCAGAGATTCCCCAGCCGGCTGTGGTCCTTGAGAAGACGTAGATCACGCCTCCGGTGCTGGTGTACTGGTTATCCCTGATCGCGATCGCAATGGTGTCGCCGTCCATCGCCACTGCCCCGCCAAAGAACGCGGGTCTCTGTAGTTCTTCGAGACCGTCGAAATTCGACCGTTGAATAAACGGGTCGACCGTGATCGGATAAACGGCCATCGAATCGTCAACTTGGATAGAAATACCGGTGGACATTGATTGCAGGCTGGCCGGCAACCGAGTGCCGTTGGAATCGTACGCATACAAGCCTGAATACGTAAAGCTGGGCCCGCCATTGGCTTGTCGGATCTCGGCCGATCCGCCGTCTTCTGAAATTTCGGCGACTACGCCGCCGACCAGGCCCAACCGAAGCTTTAGCGGGCCGGAACCCTCCGTCGCCGGATCATTTGTTACCGTGAATCCTTGCTGAAGCCCAAGCGGGCCATTGACGTACCATTCAGTCACACCATTCGGATATGCGTATTCGATTCGAGAACTTGATCCCCGCGGCCGGGTCGCTGGCAATGAATTGGCAATACCGTCACGGCCATATCCAATAAGGCGCAATCCCCAACGCGATGACCCCGGCAGCGTCCATGCGATCATCGGCCCTTGGCGGCCGAATTGGGCATTGATCCGGTGTAGCGGATTGTTAAGGAGGTACGCCCACTCGTCAGGTCGTGTCCCCTCGGTAGGTGTAAGTAAGTCCGGCTCCCTCTACTTTGATGGGGTGCGGCAGCATCAGCCTCGAGGCCGATGCTGCCGGCAAGGGCCGGCAGTTGTTGTAGGAGACTCTCCGGGGGCGCTGATCCTTCTGAGTGGATGTGTTTTCGTGCGGCAGTGCGGCCGCAGCCCAATTGTGCTTCGTGCCGCATCGCCAAACGGGATCGCAGGGCGCACCGATCCCGGGGACCCTCGGGCGCGCAGCCCTTCCGGGAGACGGCGGACCGCTCATCCCGCCGCCGGCCGTCTACATGTAGATCTCTTTGGCTCTTTGCAGGGCCCAGTCCCTGGGCGCCGCCACCAGCTGCCCGGTCTGCCCGTCGATATCGTCACGGTGGGCCACCACCTTCCCGATCTGCCGCATCGACTCCTGGGACATGTAGCGGCGCTCGGAGGCGATCCATTCGTCGTTCTGCTCGCACAGGATCGCCCCCGCCAGGCGCGCGACCGATTCGTCATTCGGGAAGATCTGCACCACCCGGCTGCGCCGCTTGATCTCGGCCATGAGGCGCTCCAGGGGATTGGTGGACCAGATCTTGCGCCAGTGCACCGGCGGGAAATCGGCGTAGGCGGTCAGCTCCACCTCTCTGTCGTCGACGTAATCCCCCAGGCGCGGGGCGAGCTTCTCCATCGCCGCGGCGAAGTAGTGGTAGTGGGCTACCGCCATTTCGCGGTCGGCCTGGTTGTAGATGGTGGAGAAGGCGGCCATCGCCAGGCGCTGGTTCGGCCGGCTGCCGGCCCGCCGGGCGATGTTGCGGCCAAAGTGGATCCGGCAGGCCTGCCAGGCCGCGCCCGGCAGCCGGGTCTGCACCGCGGCCTTGATGGACGAGTGGGCGTCCGAGATCACCAGCTTCACTCCCGTAAGACCCCGATCCGCCAGTGAGCTGAGGAAGTCCTCCCAGAAGGGCAGGTCCTCGCCGTCGCCGACGGCAAAGCCCAGCACCTCGCGGCGGCCGTCGCCGGTGACTCCGATGGCCACCGCCAGCGCCCGCGAGCGGACCTGGTGGCGGTGGCGGGCCTTCACGTAGGTGGCGTCCAGGTACAGGTAGGGGTAGTTGGCAAGTCCCAGGTCGCGTTCCCGGAAGGCCTTTACCTGCTGGTCGATGCGCTTGCAGATCCTGGACACCTCGGACTTGGAGATGCCGTGTCCCGAGCCCAGGGCCCTGACTAGCCGGTCCACCTTGCGGGTGGAAGTCCCGCTGATGTAGGCGGTCATCACCACCGCGTACAGGGCCTGATCGACCCGCCGGCGGGGTTCTAAGAACTCCGGGAACCAGCTGCCCTCGCGCAGCTTGGGCAGGTCGATCGCGATGTCGCCGGCCTGGGTGGTCAGGGTGCGCGGGCGCTTGCCGTTGCGGCGGTTCGTGCGTCCTGGCGTGCGCTCGTGGGGGTCCGCCCCGATGTGGGCGGCTACCCCGGCGTCGATTAAATCCTGGAGGCCGCGCTCGACGAGTCGGCGGACGAACTCGCGGCTGTCAAAGCCCTCCTCGGACAGCTTGGTGAAAAGGGCAGCATAATGATCTTGGGCCATCGATGGTTCCTCGATGAAGAAGGTGAAGTGTCTTCATTTTGAGGAGCGCACGGTGGCCCTTTCATTTACCGTGCGCTGCTGGCGCTAAATCGTCAGCAAGCTGGAGCTTTTACACCACGTGGCGGGACACGATCCTCGTCACCCCGACCTTCACGAAAGTCGTAGGTTTTTGTCGACTCGTCTGATTGCAGTGATTCCACTACCATGGGGAATAATCCCGCTGGCAGGCTTTCCTTTAAGGCCTCGACATCAATCGCCGGACCCAACATGCTGCCGGCACCCGTTCTGGTCGCTTCCGCGACGACGCCCGTTGATTCGCGGCTACCAAATCCACCAGGGATTTCGCCAGTCAGGCCGACCACAACTAAGATCGCCACCACGCACGGCAGGACGACCCGGCCTAACGGGCTCACAAAAGTGCACAACATCGATCATTATTGTGCCGGCCCAATTAACCGGGTAACCATCGATCCAAACACTCTAGGTGACGACCGCGCTAGTTCGTCAAACCTGAATCCCCGTCCGTGGCATCGAATTTAAAGCCTGAAACGGTCAAACAGGCAGCGCCAATCCGCAATATGCGGCCGAATTGGGTTGCATCCGACGCCAAATTCCGATATTCACAACGCCAATTGGTTAGCGAGAGTCGGCGATTGGGCTCACGATAGGGAAAACCGTTACTGCCCCCATCTAGCGTCAAAACATTGGGTCGCACACCTAGTCGGTCCCTTCGCAGGTCCGAACCTGACCGGTGGTTTCCGGCGTTCATTCGAATTGCACGATGAGAACCGTCGCGAACGTCCGCCCACCTGAAAACTGACAACGCGTCCGCCCGGCGAGTAGTTGGCGCTATCGTGGCATGGTTCGCTGTGGCAGGAAAAACACGCTTACGATGACGGGCACGAGGCAAAGTCCAGAAATCAGGAATGGCAGACCGGAACCGAACTGCCACAGCAGACCACCCAATAAGGATCCCAGGGCCACGCCCAGCGTGAAGTAGCTCACGTGCAACCCAGAAATCGCCGGAACATCAACTGTGGCAACCAAGTCCCCGTTGATGGCGGTGATCAGGGTCTGGAAGGCGCTCTGGCCGAACCAGTGCAACATGGATCCTATAAGGAGAAGCGGCAGTGTGACTGCGCCCCAGAACATGAACGAGCCCGTCGCGCCCACCAGCATGGCGAAAGCGAGCAGGTTGCGGCGTCCGAAGCGGTCCGACGCTGCACCGATAGCAATCTGCGAAGCTCCGCCACCGATGGAACCGGCGGCCAGATAGAAACCCACCGACGAGAGTTGATCGGTAAGGTCCAACAAGACCAGCGCCGAAAGCAGCCCGAAAACTCCGAACGAAACCCCGGCCATCAACCTGGCACCGGCGATGATTCGATTCGCGCTGCCGCGCACGAGGCGCCGATAGACCACAAATATCGGCTGCCGAACCGAACCGATACCCGATTCGGCCACGCCCAGCTCGGGGAGATAAAGCCAGCCCGCCAGACTCGCCAGGAGGAGTACCCCGGCCCCGCCCAATATCGTTGCCCAGACCCCGAATATCTCGCCTGCAGTAGTCAGAATCGGTCCTAACAACCCAGGCGCAAGCACCATCACAAAGGCTGAAATCCCAGTCGCCGTACCCCGCCGCCGGGCCGCAACAGCCTGCAGCACATAGGTGTTCACGCCAGTCCAGTGAAATGGCACGACCAATCCCGCCAATGGCGCCAGGGCGATCACTTGCCAACCCTCTTGCGCAGCGCTAAGGAGAACGGTCCAGAGCGTCATGCCCACCGCTCCCACAAGGTAGGCGCGGCGACTGCCCCAGCGGCTCGCAAAGGTCCCCGCATACAAGCTCACGCCGGCCGTGACCAATTGGATGATCACCATCGCTATCACCGTCGCGCTAAGAGCGGCGCCAAGCTGATCACGCATGAATACAGCCAGCAGCGTGGCCACGGGAGTCCACCCACCAACCGAGAGCGCAAAACAAATGTTGAAGGCAATGAACGGGCGATCGCGCAGGCCACTGGCCCGGGACCGATCGTATTCCCGTGCCGTTAGCATAGCTCCCTAAGCGTGGCCCGACAGCCACGTGAAGTTGATTGACGATGTGCCGCGTGAATGGTGGTCAATTGAAAATCCATGGCTCGCCTAGGCCGACCATCCAACTCGGTTCAATTGCGGCAAATGGAAAGCAAATGACGCCTTAATTAAACCTGAATCAATTGGTTTGGCAGTGCCAAACGGCTTGCCGCACCCTCAGAGGTCCGAAGGCTTGCGAAAACAAAGCAGCGTGTGGCTGCCAAATCAAATAAGGCGCTGGACGGAACTTCGACGGCCGACCCTTTCGCAAGCCCACCTGCGCAGTTGCGATGGATCTGGATCTTTATATGACTGTCGATTTCCACGACCATTCGTCCGGCATAGCCACGAGCTTAAGGCCACCCGGGATCGCACTTCCTAATTTAATTTCGTAATGGTTGGACCACTGTAATCAGTGCCGCTGCGGTGGCCGATTTCGTCCTCTCAGATGTCCTTGGCGGCCTCCAATCGCTCCAATAATTGCCGGTGCGGCGAGAGCTTCTGCCGGTAACTTTTGCCCTCGATCACGATCTGGTAGCTGGCGTTGGCCAACCGGTCCAGGGCGCTGTTGCCCAGCACCGGATCGGCAAACAATGCCAGCCACTCCTCGACCGCCCGGTTGGAGGTGATCGCGAAGCTTGAAGTCCGGTGGCGGGCGATCACCAGTTCGTACAGATCCAGCGACTGCTGCTGGGAGAAGCGCTGCAACCCCAAATCGCCTAAGGATCAGCAGATCCGGCGCCAGATAAGAGCGGAAGGTGCGTTCTGCGGTAGCGTCCAATCTGGCCCTGGCCATATCGCGGAAGAAGTGATCGGCCCTGGCAAAGCGCACCGCGTGGCCGGCTCTAACGGCCGCATAACCCAGCGCCTGGGCCAAAAAGCTCTTGCCCACTCCCACCGGCCCGACGAGGAGGACATGCTCGGAGCGCTGCAGGAACTCCAGCGCGAAGACGGCGTCGATCAGGCGCTTATCCATGCTGATCTCGGCGCCCCAGTCAAAGTCCTCCAGGGAGCAGATCTGCTCGAAGCCGGCCTTCTCCAGGCGGGTCCGCAGGCGTTTGGCATCTCGGCGGTTCACCTCATCGGAGAGGATGACTTCCAGGAAGGCGACGTAGTCCAGGGAGTCCCTTCGCGCCAGGGCGATCCGCTCGGGCAGGGTCGGCAGCATCTGACCGAGCTTTAGGCGCTTGAGCAGGGGAGTCAGGTCGTTTACGGTCATCGGCCCGATCCGTCCTTGGCAGCGTCAGCGGCCAGAACTGCAAACACCGCTCCGGGCCGGGCGTAGCGCCCCGGCGCCGGCAATACCTCGACCTCCTCCCGGTCATCGTGCTCAATTGCCTGCAGCAGGATGGTGCGCAGACGCTTTATGTCGTAGAGATCTACCGCGATCGCCTGGCGACAGGCCCGCTCCAGGGCATCTGATCCGAAGCGCTCGCCCAATTTGATCAAGGCATGACCCGAGCGCAGTCTGGCCCAGGTCGTCTTGCTGCCCAGCAGGGTGTTGGCGTAGAAGGCGGTCTGATCGCCCAGCTCTCTGGCTTTTTGGCGTACCAGTTCGGGATCGCGCGAGGCGTACAGGCGCAGCTGCTCGGGCAGGTCTTCGGGATCGGTAATGCGCTTGCCCTTGCCCTGGCGCGGATGGACCTTTATCAGGGCGCCGCGGTAATAGATCCGCACCAGCGAGCGCTCTATGCTGATCTCCACCTGTTTGCCGACAAGGTCCAGGTGCCCCGGGATCGAGTACAGCCCATACTTGGCCTGCACGTGGTGGCCAGAGCCCGACCTTGGCCGTGTGCCAATGTCCGACCTCGTAGGGTTCCCCGTCGAAGCCGGATAAGCACGTTAACTCTTCTTGCTTAAAGACCGCCAGCGGCTGGCGGCGGATCGTTCCATGGGTACGCCGCCCGGCCACCTGCGTGCACCAGCCCCTGGCCCGGGAGCGCATGTCCGCCAGACCGGCGAACTGTGATCCCTTGAAGAAGCGCTCTCTTACGTAGGAGATCCCGCGTTCGGGCCTCCGGGCTTGTCCTTTGGGTGGTAGGCCCTGGCCGGATCGGGCACGAAGCCGCGGTGCTGGGCGTACTGCAGAAATCCGCGCGTTAAACGCGGCTTGTAGCGATCGGCGCCGGCCACCGAGGCCGGGAAGTTGTCTACACCCGAGAACTGCGGCATCCCGCCAAAGTACGTCCAGGCCCGCTCCAGACCCTCGACCACATCCTCGAGGCGCTGCCGAAACAGCGGCCAGACGAACATGTGGCTTAAGTAGCCATCACCAGGACCAGGGCGTGGACGGTCCTTTGCCGGCCGGCGTCGCGATCGAAGATGGTACCCAGTTCGCCGAAGTCCATCTCCACGACCTGGCCGGGATCGGGGTCCTGGATGCGAACGGTGGACTGATTGCGTTTGGTTCTTAACCCTTGGCGGTCGCAGAAACGGCGCAAGGATGAGTAGGAGACCGATATCCCGCGCTGATAAAGCAGTTCGTGGATGCGGGTGAGCTGGAGCTTGTCCTTGGCCAGCCAGTTGTCGATCAGATCGCTGTGAGGCTTAAGGATGTCGGCAGCCGGGGTGATGACTGTGGCCGGGGTGCTCAGGTTCACGGCGGCCAGCTTGGCCAGCTGCTCGTCAGTGGGATCGGGGCCACCGGGTTCTAAACCGAGCTCCCTGGCGGCGGTTACATAGCGCCGCACGGTGTCGCGGGCGCGGCCTGAGATCCTTGCAATCCGTCGCTGGCTTAATCCTTTTTGCCAGAGCCGGATAAGTTCGCGTGTATCCACTCGGAACACCTCCTGGTAGGCCATGACGGCTCCCGGTTCTTTGGAACGGGTCGCCGCAATGGTGATTGGTAGGTGCGCTTCCCGGGTGGACTAGTGCCCTTGGCTAAGTGGCCTTATGCCCATGAACATGGGTGGGCGAATGCCGGTGACTATGTGGACGATAGGTGGTGGAGATTGACAGTCGCTGCGAACGCCGGCCAATGTCACGTGGTAGGTCGAGAACTCGTCAAGCTAAGTCTCAATACGGAGATTCGAGCTCTGCAAACATTGGGAAGTGACGAACATTCCGGGCCCACAGCCGGGCTTCAAGGCGTTCGACTGGCGCAGCAATCACGTAATCGACCGGATCGACTCCAGCGTGGGACGGCAAACACTTGCTGGCCAGAACACAAGCGCGCTCGGCGAACTCGTCATCCACTTCAATCCAGTCCAGGCTGTCGAGCAGGAGACGCGTAGCGCCCTCCTCCGAGGCTCGCATCCCGGCCAACACCTCGACCTTGGTAAGCACGGAAGCGGCGAGCCGATCACCGGTGGCCGTCGCACGACGGAGCGCATCGTGAACCGCCGCCTCGCCCCGCAGGTGGTCGATAAACACCTAAGTGTCGACGATCGTTGCCATCAACTCGCCAGCCGGCGAGACATGCCACGGCGGAGCTCTTCGACGTAGGTCGCGCCGTCGAAGTCGCGATCCACCCAAGATCCGCAATTAGCGGCGAGAGCGTACAGCACGTCCGCAGCCGAAGAAGTCCCGTAGCAGCGCTCGACGGAACGGCGAACGAGCTCCGCTAGTGAAAGGCCAGAGCGCCTGGACGCTTCACGCAGCCGTGCATACTGCTCATCGGTTAGCGTGATCTGTGTACGATGACTCATGATGTAAGGCTACATCGCCCCGCGGGTCACGCTTTAACCCAGCCGCAAGCAAACCTGCGATATTTAGGTGGGCTTTGACTGAGACCATTAGCTATAAACGCTTTTATCTCTAGTGGTGCGCCGATTCACGAACCACACCGGAAATCCGTCACATTCCCTACCTATCAGGTCCGCCAGGCGGTTATCGCCAGCTTTCCGAATTTCCCGAAATTTCCTTCTTCCAAATCGGCACATCGGCCTTCAGCTTCTCGATCAGTTGCCGACAACATTCAAAACTGGCCGCTCGATGCGGCGATCCGACCGCGATCACGACGCTGGCTTCGCTTAACTCAACCCGGCCGAGGCGATGCTCTATCGCAATCCGCGTGCCCGGCCAGCGCTTAACCGCCGCCGCGCAGATCCCTCCCAGCTGACTGAGGGCCATCGCCCGATAACCGTCATATTCGAGCGCTTCGGTCGGACCGATATCCCGGTCACGGCGAACAACACCGCTAAACGAGCAAATCGCACCGTTTTCGGGCGACGATACGAAGCGCTCCAATTCCGCCACATGTATTTGATCCGACCGCAGGGCGATATGAACCTCTACGGTATCGACCACATCAAATTGGGTCATCGCCCAGTCACGAATTCACTCGCCCGATAAATTCCATTTGGTCCTTGAAATAGCAACTGGGCGGGCCCTCTCGGACCCGCCCAGTATTTTCCCTAAGGGGTTAGCTATCTATGACAGATCGCCTAGAACCAGATCATCGCCAGTCTCCAGTGCATCCACACCTACGAATACGTAGTCAGGGTGCAGCTGGTTGCGAACGGTGTCACCAAGCAGGGTCAGCCGTGCGCCATCCGGGCCGAGTTCAAATACTGCGGCCTGGAAGTACTGTCGAACGAATCCGGCAGTCGTGCCCGGCTCAGAGAGAGTTCCCTCTTCACCAGTGTCAACGCGAGCTTCAGTTTTGGGGAAGCCGAAGGCATCCACGCCACCTAGGCCGTTGAAGAAGTCAAGGAAGCCGGTGACCGTGCCGTCAGCAGCCGTGTTGGACACATAGTGCCCGAACGCGCCTACCTGGACGCCACCTTCAGGTGCATCGGCAGGTGCGTCTTCGAAGCCCTGGTCGACGCTACCACCGGCGCCACCGCCAACGTAATCCCACGCCAAGCGGCGTTCCATCACATAGCCAGAGCCAGTGTCATGGTAGTCAATTACGCCGCGTTGGTAGAACTGCGTAAGCGTTCCGTCTTCCACTTCGACGACTTCAGTCGACGGGAGGCCCCAGCGATCGACGCCGCCAGTGGCGTTGTAGAAGTCAAGGAAATTGACATTAGTCACTTCGCCGCCAACCGTCACCAACAGGTTCGGGATGTTGTGCTCAAGACCAGCATCGAAATGGACACCGGTTACCACGAGCGACTCGAACACCGAAGCCGGAGCAACAGGTTCTGCAGGCGTACTGGCGTCGTTGATCGTAATCTGGACCACATCCAGGATGGTTGTGACCGGACCACCGGCGGTTCCGCTGTGACCATACAGCATCGTCAGCGTGTTGTCGCTATCCTCGTCATCGTTTTCAGGCAGGCCTATCGCGATGCGGTAGTTGCCTCGTACGAGATCACTCAGATCAACGATCGCGTTATTGACATCTTTGTCATCATCATTGCCAGGAAGATTGCCGGAGTTGCTGCCAAGCTTGACGAATTGAATCGTGAGGCCAACAGTACCAGCACCAGCATCATCCTTAGTAACGTTCACATCGATCTCAACGACTCCGCCTTCAACAGCACTGTAGGAAGACTGGAGAAATCCTTTACGGTCGTCATCTTCAGGATGGTTGACCAGTAACACTTGACCAGCGTTTAGGCCAGTACCACCGGCACCGACACTGTCCAACGTGAAGCCATCACCACCGGGTCCCTCGTTGTTCCGCAAATCAATCGTTACGCCCAGGTCGCCATCGTTATCCGAACCGACAGATGCGAATACACCAGCAGGCAATTCCGTTAGCAGGTTGTCACGAAGGTCGAGAAGCTTCAAGCCGACCAATCCAGATAGATCATCAGCGCTGATCGTCGAAATCCGCTCTTTGTCCTCGTTGTCGTCACCGCCGCCACCGATGGTGAGGTCATTGTTGGGGACGTCGTCACCAGCCACCGTTTCAGACGTTTCAGATACAGCCTTCAGGTTTCCGATGCTGATGTCTTTGGCACGCTTATCGTCCAGCGCCGAAGCTATCGCTTCTTCAACTAGCTCTTGGCGATCCTGAACCGGGACCGGAGGCGTGTCCTCATCTGTAACGATCAGGTCAGCCTCTTCGGCGTCATCAACGCTTTCGAGGAACTCAGTTGCCCATGAACCGGCATTGTATATAGGGGCATCGTTGGTGTCGAGCTGCGTGGAGATAGCAAAGCCACCGCCCTCGCCATTCACGGCCTGGGCGAAAGTCCCAAGACCGACCAGAGACACGTTTATGTCCTCTTTCTTGGTCTTTTCAATGACTTGATCATTTCTGATCTTGTAGGGAATCGCGTACAACGTGCCATCGGAATCGGTGGTATTGATCACCGCGTATACGGTGTCGTCGTCATCCGCGGTAACTTCTCCACCTGTGTCGGTAGTAATCGTGAATGCGACCCTCATCCAAACGTCGTTAGCGCTCTCTGAATCAGTGCCATACGGATTTTCTTTGGTAAAGGCACCCGGCTTGTCGCCATATTCGAATGTGATCCAAACGATCCCGTTTTCGACACCTTCAAAAGTGTCGACCGTGAGACCATTCGCTGAATTCGACCCGCCGTCAAGCAGGAACGTTACACCCGGCGTATGAGCCGCGTTAAGAGCATCCGCGCTGGTGCCCAAAACGCTAGCGCCGAAGCGCGTATACGCAACGTTGTTGTCGTCGGCGTCATAAAACGTGCCCGTCGCATCGCTCAGGTCAATATCCGCAACTGTTAGGCCGTTGCCTCGCAGGTCTATCCGGGAACCAGGAACAAAGCCGTCAAGCTCACCTTTACCCGGGGCGAATGACGTCAGACCCTGATCGTTCAAATCGAGATCGTTGTCGGTTCCGTCTGCGTCGCCGAGAGCGGTGTTGGGGTCAGTGTCATGATCAGTCAATTCAACGCCACCCCAGGACGGCTCGAGTCCCGTGAACGTGTCGCTGTCGCACTGATAAATCGACAAGTCACCATTGTTGGCCAACATGGCGTCAAGGAGCAGGTCACTGTAACCACAGATCCCTGCGTCTTTGTCACCTACCGCCAGAGCAGGATTCGAGCCCACCCCAAAAGCAAATGACGCTAGCAGCAGACCGACCGCCGCGAGCATGATTGGAAGAGCGAGGCCCAGTCGGAGCCCGCCCTTCAGATATTTGGACGAAGTCAAAACGTCCTCCTTCTGACTTCAGATCGGCACGGTCGGCCGGAAAACTCCTGTGGAAACCTTCCGTGAATTTGCTGTACTAGAAAGCGACTCGGTGAAGACCCGCGTACAGCAATCCCACCAAGCGCAGAATGACTCGCCATTATATGCGTGTCCTTCCCAATCCCTCATGAGCGGGTACGCTCGCAAGGACGTTGATCGATGCTGGACAAGGCGACCTGTCCGGAATCAGTTTCCACAAAATTCCAAACGCCCCAGGCTGACCAATCGTTATTGTTAGCACGCGCCCGCAACAATCTGCGTGTGATGCCGAAGCATGCTCATGGCATCGCCTGAACTGCGCCGCTGGATGATAGTTCGAGCAGCCAACCCGACCAAATACCGACCACCACGGTCGCCAGAGCGGCCGTTGCCACGACCGCGCCCACCGAGTCCGGGGACGAGACGGGGGCCGCATCGGGATCGCCGCTGCGCATATACATGTTGACAACGATCCGCAGATAGTAGAACGCCGAAACCACGGCCGCCAGCACTAAGAGGATCGCCAGCCAGCTGGCGCCGCCGGCAACCAGGGCGTCGATGATCAGCAATTTACCGAAGAATCCGGCCGTTGGCGGCACTCCAATTAATGAAAGAACGAACACCGCCATGGCCAGGGCCAGCAGCGGTGATGCGCGACCCAACCCCTTTAGGGCATCGAGGTCGACCGAATTTCGCTGGCGTTCGATGAGCATGACGATCGCGAAGGCGCCGGTGTTCATCAGCGCGTAGGCGACCCCGTAATAGAGAAGCGTCTGGGCGCCGGCGTAGGCCAGTCCGCCGGCGATCTGTGGCTGCGTAGCCGCCAGGCCGGCCAGCATGTAACCGGAATGGGCGATCGACGAATAGGCAAGCATGCGTTTGATGTTGGTCTGGGCGACGGCGATCAGGTTGCCGGCCACCAAGGTGATCGCGGCCAGTACCTGTAGGAGCAGCTCAAGATCTACCGCGAACGGCTCGAACGACACCGCCAGCAGCCGCAGCAGCAGCCCCAGGGCGGCAATCTTTGGGGCAACCGAGATGAACGCGGTCACTGCCGTCGGGGCCCCGTCGTAGGCGTCCGGTGTCCAGGCGTGGAACGGGACCAGGGCTATCTTGAATCCAAGCGCGGCCACGATCAGGCCGATTGCCAATAGTTCCGGCGGACCGAAACCCCGGCTGGCGAAGGCCTCGCCAATCCCGGAAAAGGCGGTCTGACCGGTGATGCCGTAGAGCCAGCCGATTCCGTAGGCGGTAATCGCCGTCGAGAGGGCGCCCATCGTGAAGTACTTGATCGCCCCTTCGGTTGAGCGCCGCTGATAACGGGTAAGCGCCACCAGCGAGTAGATCGGGATCGACATCAGTTCGAGCGATACGAAGGTTATGACCAGATCGGCGGCCGAGGCGAGCAACATCATGCCCGTAGTTGAGAACAGGACGATCGCGATGTAGGCTCCGTAGGGCACCCGCGGCAGATTGCCAAGCCCCAGGATCACGGCGGCGGCGGCGACCGTGACCAGGAGGATGCGCAGGAATATCGCGAAGCGATCAATGCCCAGTTGACCGGCCAGCACCGATCCGGCCGGATCGCTCCATTGGCCTATCAGCAGCACTGCCGCGGCCACCAGGGCCAGCAGTGAGAGCACCAGGTGCGCCCAGCGGTTGTCGCGTCCTGAAAAAACCCAGATCATTGGCGTGGTGCTGGCCACCGCCACGATGATCATTTCAGGGGCGATGGCCCACACTTCCGACCAGAGGAACGGCATATTAGAGGCCTGCCAACTGGCTCGTGGCCAATGAGAGCATTGCCACGAACGGGTCCGGCGCCACGCCCACCCAGACCACCATCGCCGCCAGTGGGGCCAGGGCGGCGCCCTCGATGCGATTCATGTCGGTAATTGCCAGATAGCGTTCGTTGACCGCCCCGAGCATAAGGCGCTTGTACATCCAGAGCATGTAGGCGGCCGCCAGGATCACGCCGACCAGGGCCGCGAATCCGGCCACGTACGAATAGCCGAAAGCGCCGATCAATACCAGGAACTCGCCGACGAAGCCGCTCATCGTTGGCAATCCAAGCGAGGCCAACGTGAAGAACCCGAGCGCGACTGCAAATACCGGCAGGCGTTCGGCCAGCCCACCCAGGTCGGCGAACAGGCGGGTGTGGGTGCGATCGTAGACCACTCCCACGCAGAGGAACAGGGCGCCGGTTATCAATCCGTGCGAGAACATCTGAATGATGGCCCCGTCAATGGCCTGTTGGTTGCCGGAGAAGATCCCCAGGGTGACAAATCCCATGTGTGAAACCGAGGAGTAGGCGATCAGTTTCTTAACGTCCCGCTGAGCCATCGCCACCAGCGCGCCGTAGATGATCGCGATCAGCGAGAGAACAATCACTGCCGCTCTAAAGTCGTCAACCGCATCGGGTGTGAGCGGCAGGACCAGGCGCAGAAAACCGTAGCCACCCATCTTTAGCAGCACCCCGGCCAGGATCACGCTTCCGCCGGTGGGGGCCTCGACGTGGGCATCGGGAAGCCATGTATGCAGCGGGAACATCGGTATCTTGATCGCAAATGCGGCAAAGAACGCTAAGAACACCGCCAATTGCAGCGAAGTCGAAACGCCGATGCTGGGCAGGTGCTCGATGTCAAACGATCCGGCGTCTAAACCCACGGCGATGATCGCCACCAGCATCAGCACCGAGCCGATGAAGGTGAATAGGAAGAATTTGACCGCCGCGTAAATCCGGCGCGGGCCGCCCCAGACACCAATGATCAGATACATAGGTATCAGGACGACTTCCCAGAAGACGTAGAAGAGCACCAGATCCAGGGCCACGAAGACGCCGATCATGCCGGTTTCCAAAAGCAGCATCGCCGCGAAGTACTCGCGGGCGCGGTCGGAAATCGAAAGCCACGACACGCCGATGACCACCGGGGTCAAAAGAGCGGTGAGCAGGAGCATGAGGATTGATATGCCGTCGACGCCGAGCTTGTACTGCAGCCCGAACTGCGGTATCCAATCGCGCTGTTCTAGGAATTGATAACCGGCGACCGAGGAATCAAATCCCAGCACGACCGAGAGCACCGCGCCCAGGGTTAACAGCGAGAACAGGAGCGCGGTAACCGCGGCCGCCTGCCGCGAACGCATCAGGTAAGTGGCCACCGCCCCGGCTATTGGCAGCCAGAGGCAGATTGAGAGCAGGGGCGTGCTGCCGACTTCGGTCATCAGATCAACCCAGCAGCAATGATCCGACTACGACCACCACGCCGACGACGACGAGCAGAGCGTAGTTTTGGACCTGACCGGTCTGCAGGCGCCGGGCAACCGCCGCCACCGCCCGCACAATCCAACCCACCAGATTGACGAGACCGTCAACCAACCGGGCATCGACTCCCCAGAGGAAGAATGCCAGGGTGCGGGTTCCAGCGACGACTATTCCGTCGCCAACGTGGTCGAGGTAGTACTTCTGCGAGGCAAGCCGATGCATTCCGGGCAAGAGCCGGCTCATCGTCTCCGGGGCGATCAGCCCACGGCCGTAGATGGCCAGGGCCAATGCCAACCCGGCCAGGGCCACGCCGGAGGATATGAAGGCCATCGCCCAGGTGAGGGTCAGATCACCGGTCAGGTCAAAGTGCAGGTTGTGCAGGACTTCGCCGAGATATTCGTGAATCGCTCCGTGCTCGGGCGGGAATCCCAATAGGACCCCGGCAACCACCGACAGGGCGGCGAGCAGCACCAATGGCGTAACCATCGAAACCGGCGACTCGTGGGCATGCGAGTGCAGTTCCGCATCGCGCGGCTTGCCGTGAAAGGTCATGATGATCATGCGAATCGTGTAAAAGGCAGTCAGCAGCGAGGTGGCCAGGCCGGCGACCACGAATAGGATCTGCCAGGCATTGCCGTCATCGGAGATCCCGGCGGCAACGGCCGAAGCGATCAATTCGTCCTTGCTCCAAAAGCCGGCCAGCGGGAATATCGCGGCCAGGGCCAATCCGCCGAAAAGGAAAGTTGTATAGGTCCAAGGCAGCTTCGATGCGAGCCCTCCGTAGCGACGCATGTCCTGCTCGTCGTCCATGGCGTGGATCACCGAGCCAGACCCGAGGAACAAGAGCGCCTTGAAGAACGCGTGGGTAACCAGGTGGAATAGCGCCGCCACGTAAGCGCCGGCGCCCAGACCCAAAAACATAAGGCCCAATTGCGAGACGGTCGAATAGGCCAGCACCCGCTTGATGTCGTTTTGAACGCAGCCGATCGTGGCCGCCAGCAGGGCGGTGAAAGCTCCGAAGGCCCCGACGATTAACAAAGCGTCGCCGGCGGCTTCAAAGATGACCGAATGGCGGGCCACCATGTAGATTCCGGCGGTGACCATCGTGGCAGCGTGAATCAGGGCCGAGACCGGAGTCGGGCCCTCCATCGCGTCGGGCAGCCAGACATGGAGCGGAAACTGGGCCGATTTGCCCATCGCTCCAACGAACAACAGCAATGCGATTGCCCGCAATACGCCCTGCGAAGCCTGTTCCACTCCGGCGTGCACGGCATCGTAATTGAGCGTACCGAACGTCCAGAAGACTAAGAAGATCCCGGCCGCGAACCCGAAGTCGCCGATGCGATTGGTTACGAACGCCTTGATCGCTGCGTCGTTGGCGCTGTTGCGGCGGTGCCAGAACCCGATCAGCAGATAGGAGCAGACGCCGACCATCTCCCAGAAGACGAAGAGAAGCAGGAAGTTGTCGGCCATTACCAGGGTGATCATCGAGAACACGAACAGCGGCAGCCAGGTGAAGAACCGGGCGTGGGCCGGATCGTGGGCCATGTACCCGGTCGCGTAGACATGGACCAGGAACGAGACGCCGGTAACTACTAGGAGCATCACCACGGTAAGTTCGTCGAGCAGGAACCCGATGCTGATGTCGAGATCGCCGGAGATGAGCCATTGATATAGAACCTGCGAGCGGTCCGGGTCGCCTTCGGGGGGGAGGTTTGCCCAGAGGGCCAGTACCGCTACGAAGGAGCCGGCGATGGAGATCGATCCGATTACCCCGGCGATGCGGCCAAGATAGCGCGGCCCCAATAGTCCGTTGATTAGGAAAGCGGCCAGGGGCAGCGCCGGAATCAGCCAGGCCATTTGCGGCATCGTTCCGACTACCCCTTAGCCGCGCAGGCTCTGCAGGCGGTCAACGAAAAAGCCGGAGATCTGGCGCGAGAGCGCGACCAGGATCGCCAGGCCCACGACCGCCTCGGCGGCCGCGATGGTGAGCGTGAGCACAACCAGCATGTAACCGCCCAGGTCCTGGTTGTAGACCGAAAAGGCGCCCAGGGTCAGGATCGCCCCCTGCAGCATCAACTCGACGGAGAGAAAGACAACGATGATGTTGCGCCGGATGAGCACCCCGACGGCGCCCAGCGAGAACAGGATCGCCCCGACGATTAAGAATCCGGAAAGCGGCAGAGTCAACGCTTAATGCTCCCCGCCATTGCCGTCGCCTTCGAGCGCGGCCACGTAACCCGAACCCGCGGCATCGGTCACCACATCGACCGTTTCCTCGATGAGCTGGTCGTCAGAAGCGCGCCGGGCCAGCACCAGACCGGCAATCGAGGCCGCCATGAGCAGCACCCCGGCCACCTCGAACGGCAATGCGTACTGAGAAAAAATCACCTCCGCAATGGCGGTTGCCGACCCGCCCGCTTCATTGATCGCAGCCGGCGTCCATGGCCCGAGCTGGATCGGGGCCGGATCGGCCTGGCTGGCGGCAACCCAGACCGCCTCGATCAGGAGCAGCGCTCCAAGCGGGATGCCGAGCCAGGTCTGGTAGCGATGAACATAACGCTGATCGTCCTGCTGGTGAAGGTTTAGCAGCATCATCGTAAATAGGAACAGGACGATGATGGCCCCAGCATAGACGAGAACGTTTAAGACCGCCAGGAACCCTGAACCCAGCAGCACCAGCAGGCCGGCGACGTGGAACACGGTCAGCACCAGTGACAGCGCACAGTGGATCGGCGAACGCAGCAGGATGGTGGCCAGGCCACTGACAACCGCTACTATGGCGCAGTAGATAAACGCGGTCTCGATCATCGCCCTATTTTTCCCAGTGATGGGGATAGAGCTGTTGGTCGGAGTCTTCCCACATCTGCATCATCTCGTCCGAGGTAATTACCAGCTCGGAACGATCAGGGGTGACGGTGTGATAGGCATGGGTAACCTGCAGTGCATCCACCGGGCAGGCCTCAATGCACAGGTAGCAGTAGATGCAGCGACCCAGATCGAATTCGTAGCGCTCGACCCAGCGGGTCCCGTCGCCGGCTTCCGAGGTGTCGATACGGATCACATCGTTGGGACAGGCGGTCTCGCAGAGCCCGCAACCAACGCAGGAGAGCTGGTCGGTGATCTCGTCGCGGCGCATTCCGACCATGCCGCGAAAGCGCTCGGCCACAGGGCGCGGTTGTTCGGGGTACTGGTAGGTAATTGGTTTTCGAAAACCGATCGAAAAGACCTTGGCCAGGCCGGTGAGGATTCCTTTTCCAAACATCCCTTATGCGACCCCTAGCTCCAGATGATCCGCATTACGGTGGCTATGGCCAGATTGATCACCCCGGCAGGCAGGAGGATCTTCCAGCAGAACGCCATCAGCTGGTCGTAACGCAGGCGCGGCAAGGTGCCACGCAGCAGGATAAACAAAAACATTACCGAAACTGCCTTGATCACGATCCAGAGGATGCCGGAAAGTCCTTCGGCGCCAGGGATCGTCCAGCCGTGCCAGCCGCCCAAGAACAGCACTGCCACCATGAATGAGCCCAGCAGCATGTTGGCGTATTCGGCCATAAAGAAGAAGGCCCACCGCATCCCGGAATATTCGACGTGATAGCCGGCCACGATCTCGGTTTCGGCTTCCGGCAGGTCGAAGGGCACACGGTTGGTTTCAGCCACGATCGAAATCAGAAATATGAGAAAGCCGAGTGATTGCGGCACGATGTGCCACATGTGGCGCTGCGACTCGACGATGTCGATCAGCGAGAAGGAGCCAGCGTACATGAGCACGCCCAGGACCGCCAACCCCAGCGAGATCTCGTATGAGATCACCTGCGCCGAGGAGCGAAGGGCGCCAAAGTGTGCGTACTTGGAATTCGATGACCAGCCGGCCATGACGGGGCCGTAGGCATTGAGTGAACCCAGGGCCAATACGAACAGCAGGGCCACGTTCAGGTCGACTATCCAAAGTTCGACCGGTCTCCCCAAATCCACAGTTGGGCCAAAGGGTATTACCGCCCAGGCGGTGGCTGCCGGCACGACCATGAACAGCGGCGCCAACCAGAAGACGACCCTGTCACCCGACGGCGGGATTATGTCTTCTTTGGTTGCCAGCTTCAGGCCGTCCACCAGAGTCTGCAGAAGACCGTACGGTCCAACCCGATTCGGGCCGTAGCGCCCCTGGACGCGGCCCAGGTACTTGCGCTCGGCAAGCACCCAGATCATCGGCGAGGTGAAGAAAACTACAAAGACAATCACGCTCTTTAAAAGGAGCGCGACCACCTCGAATCCGTCCACTTAGCCGGTTACTCCAGCTAGGCGGCGCAGCGATACCGGATGCCCGTCGGCTCCGCCCGGACCCAGAGTCCAACCGGGCGCCGAGGCCAGGCCGTCGGCCAGGTAGACGATCCCGTCCGGGACTCGGTCGTCAACCTTTACCGCCACCTCGACGGCGCCATTGGCCGACTTGAGGGTGGCACGGTCACCGTGCGATAAGCCCAACCAACCGGCATCGGTTGAACCAATCTCGACGCAATCCTCATAGATGGAGGAAAGCACCTGACCGCGCCGAAGGTCGCTGTTGCCCGAGAACAGATTCGTCTCATTGGCCAGCAGCAGCGGCAGTTCGGCGGTCGGTTCCGGCAGCGCCGCAATCAGTTCGGCGGTCGTCTCCGGTTCCATGGCCGCGGTGGGCGCCTTATCTACCAGTGAGGACAACTCGGTCCAGAGGCCTTTCGGGTCGCGATGGCCAAAATCTGCCCCGCAGTAAGCGGCTAGGCGGGCCGCTATCTCCCAGTCGGCATGCGCATCGCCGGTGGGTGGAGTGGCCGCCGAGAGGGCGTTGGCGCGTCCTTCAAAGGAGACCAGGTGACCGTTCTTCTCGGCCGCAACCGCCCCGGGCAGAACAATGTCGGCCAGATCGGTCAGCGGGCCGTGGTGGGTGGCCTGGACGATCAGTGTTCGCGCGGTCTCGATCGCCGCCGTGGCATCAGCGCCACCGGGTAATTGCGAGGCATCGCTCAATCCCGCCAGGTAGAGCAGCGAAAGCTCGCCCGCGGCCGCCAAATCCGGCAGCGGTCGACCGATTCCGGCCACCGGCGTGCCCCAGAGTTCGCTTAGTGCCGTTGATTCTTCGCTCGAGTCGGCCGGTGTTCGGCCCGGATTGAGGTCCGGCGCGATACCGGCCAACCAGACGCCGGCAGCGTTTGCCGATTCGGGCAGGGGCGATAGACGCGCCCCGCACGAGGAGGCCAACCGGCAGGCGGCGGCGGCGATTGACGCCTCGCGACCCCTGGTCCACGCCCCGGTGTCCCAGACTAGGAACGGCCGCTCGGCATCGCCCAGCGCTTTGGCGAGGGCTTGCAGTTGATCGCCCTGAATGCCGCTTGCGGCAGCGTCGGGGCCGTCGGGGTCTGCCAGCGCTGCGAGCAGCGCGGCTTCCGAGCCCGGGCGAACGCGCACCGACTGGGAAGCAAAGATGTCCAACCCCGACCCCACCCGGCTGGCGGTGGCGTAGGTCATTTGTCCCTTGCGGGCGGCCGCCTTGGCGTGGGCCGCCAGGACGTTGTGGGTCCCGTTGACGTCGGCGCCAAAGAAGAGCGCGAAGTCCGACGCCAAGAGTTCGTCCTGCGAAGGGAACAGGGCCGAGCGGCCAAGCCGTTTTACTATTTCGTCGGCGGCGCGGGCGAAACCCGACTCGGCCTGATAGGTGTGGGGCGTGCCCAGGGCGCCGCGACCCAAACGGGCAAAAGCATAGGCATCTTCTGATGAGAGCTCATTGCCGGCCACGATGGCGATTGACTCTGGCCCTTCGCGACGGGAAACGTCGAGCAGTAGGTCGCCAACGTGCGAGATGGCCTCGCCCCAGGGGACCTCAACCTGACTGCCGGCGCGACGAATTAGCGGAGTGGTTATGCGATCGGGTGAATTGGCGTGTTCCCAGCCGAAGAAACCCTTGCCACAGAGAATCCCGCGGTTGGGCTCGGTGACCGGACGGGCGCGCGAACGAAGCACCTGACCCTTGCGCGATTCGATCTGCAACTGGCAGCCGACGGAGCAGTGCGGACAGGTGGTCTGGGTCTGCTCGGTCTGCCAAGCGCGGGCATTGTGTTTAAACGGTCGCGATAGAACCGCCCCGACGGGACAGACCTCGACGCACATCCCGCAGCGTTCGCAGTCCATGAATTTGTGTTGCGCGGTGACGATGAACGATTTCGAACCGCGTTCGGAAACGTCGAGGGCATGGACGCCCATCTGCTCATCACAGACCCGCACGCACCGGTAGCAGAGGATGCACCGGTTGTGATTGATCATGATGACTTCGTTCAGGTTCTCTTCCGGAAAGGCCTTCGATTCGGTCTCAAACGGGCTGTTCCAGATGTTTAGGCCAAACGTTTCGTCCTGCAGCTCGCAGGTGCCCGACTGGTCGCAGTAGGGGCAGTCCAGCGGGTGGTGCTGGAGAAGCAGCTCGATCGTCTGGCGCCGAATGCGCTGCATCTCATCGGTGTTGGTCTTGACCGTCATTCCGTCGGCGGCCGGCGTGGTGCAGGATGCCATCGGCCGCGGCGGCCCGGGAGCGATTTCGACCACGCACATCCGGCAGGCCCCCACCGGCTCGAGGATCTCGTGGTCGCAGAGGGTGGGAACTTCGATGCCCGCCAAGTTGGCCGCCTGCAGGACGGTCATTCCCTTGGGGGCGACGACCTCGCGGCCATCGATGGTCAGGGTTACGGTGGCGGGTGGTGCGTCTACAGCCATATTGATTAGCGGTCCACTTCGCCTAATACGATGTCGATTGAGCCGATGCAGGCCACCAGGTCGGCAATTAGCTCCCCCTCGACCATTTCGGTTAGCGATGAAAGGTTAACGAAAGAGGGCGAGCGGATGTGGCACCGATAGGGTACGCCGGATCCGTCGGAAACGAAGTAAAAGCCGAGTTCGCCCTTGGGTGATTCAACCGCCGTGTAGCAATCTCCAGCCGGTGGCGAATAACCCTCGATTACCAGCTTGAAGTGATTGATCATCGCTTCCATATCGCCGCGCTTGCCGGCCGGTTCCCATCCCGAAACGCGTTCGATCTCGGGCCAGACGACGCTGGCGTTGTTGGCATTGACCGGTTCGCCGGCCAATTCGCGCGCCCGTTCGACGCACTGGAGGACGATCCCGCGCGATTGGTAGAGCTCGTTTAGGCGGACCAGATAGCGCGAATACACATCGCAACCGTCAAAGACGGGAACTTCAAATTCGACCTGATCGTAGCGGGCATAGGGGCGGTTGCGGCGAAGATCCCAGTCGACGCCCGAACCGCGCAGCGACGGCCCGGTTACCCCGTAGGAGATCGCCTTCTCGGGAGTGATGATGCCCACTCCCTGGCTGCGCATCTGGTAGATCTCGTTGTTGGTCAGGATCGTGTCGAATTCCTCAACCGTGAACCCGTTGGCGAATTCTTCGACGTGTTCCAGCCAGCCCGGCGGGTCATCGTGGCGACCAACCCCACCGGCGCGGAAGTAATTTGTGGTCAGCCGGGCGCCACAGCCCTCTTCGAACAGGCCGGAGATCTTCTCGCGCTCGCGGAATGCATACAGGAACATCGACATAGCGCCCATATCAAGGCTGTGGGTGCCGAGCCAGACCATGTGCCCATAGATGCGGGCCAATTCCATCACGATCATGCGCAGGTAATGGGCACGCTCGGGAACCTGGTCTTCGATCCCCAACAGGCGCTCAACCGCTATCAAATAGCCCAAATTGTTGGCCGGGGCGGAGGTGTAGTCGGTCCGGTCGGTGTAGACCATGCCCTGGTAATAGAGGCGTGATTCAATCAGTTTTTCAACGCCGCGGTGAAGGTAACCGATATCGCAATCGGCCTTCTCGATCGTCTCCCCGGCGACCTGCGCAACCACCCGCAAGACACCGTGCGTGGACGGGTGCTGGGGGCCGATATTGAGCATCATCCGGTCGGACGGAACGTCGGCCATTCGTTCGGGCAGCGGCTGGTGACTGCCCCGCATCTGCAGGCTCATCGCTGCGACTTCCAAAACTCATCGGCTTCGACCTTGCCCAGGGCGTCGGTCTGATAGCCGTCAATCGGAAAGTCGGGGCCCTCCAGCGGGAATCCCTTGCGCAGCGGGAACCACGGATAGGGATCGGGCATCAGGATCCGGCGCAGGTCGGGATGGTCCTCAAATTCAATCCCGAACATGTCGTAGCACTCACGCTCCTGCCAGTCGGCGGTTAGGAACATGCCCGACAGGGTGGGCGGTTTCTCGCCCATCGAAATGTCGGTTTTTACGGCCATGAACAGATTGGAGGAAACCGAGCGCAGGTGGTAGACGAGCTCAAATTCGCGCTCACGCTTGGGCCAGTGCACGGCGGTTATCGAGGCCAGCAATTCAAATCGCAGCTCCTCGTCCTTATGCAACGATTCAATTGTGCTTTTTAGATCGGCAAGGCCAACGCGGATATTGAGGTCGCCAAGTCCAAACCAGGCATCGTCATCGCCCAGGCCGGGCAATAGTGCCCGCACCCTGGCGGCAAGCTCTTCATCGCTGAACTTGGGCGTGTGCGCGGTGGCCAGGAGGATCGGCGAGGAATCCATCTTGTCAGTCATCGTGGACCGCCCAGTCGAATACCCCAAGCTTCCAGGCCACCAGGTCGGCAACCGCCAAGAAGATCACGAATATGGTCATCAGAGCGGCCATGTAGATCTTTTCGCCCTGATCGGTCAGCGACGCAAAATGCACCGCCCATGGATACAGGAACACCAGCTCCAGGTCGAACGCGACGAACAGCATCGCCACCATGTAGAACTTGACCTGATGCTGCCCGCGGGTGTCGCCGGTGGGGGGAAGGCCTGATTCGTAGGCCACCAGCTTGGCGCCGATATCGCGCGACGGACGCAATACGCCAGCGCCCACCAGACTCACAACCGTAAATCCAGTAATAATCACGGCCAAGATGACCGGACCGAGAAAATTCGGCAATCGCTGTACCTTTAGCTTTCGCTGCGCAGTTGGCGGGAAAATCAATTGCGAATCGCCCGAAATTTTATTCCCCCGCGATCAGAAATCTGTCCACCGCCCATGAATCTGCGCACAGCCAACGCGCCGAGAAGGCCCGATAGCGCGCTTCGAATCAGTCCAATTGCCGGACCGCACAGCGGATATCGGGCGGGCTGACGATGCGAAATCGGGACGATTTACGCGTCGGCGTAGACGTTGGAGGGACATTTACAGACCTGATCACCATGGGTGCCGACGGACCCCGGATTGCCAAGGTCCCCAGCACGACGCCGGATCAGGCGGACGGCGTATTGGCCGGCATTGCCGCATTGGCTGTCGCCTCGCCATCGGCGATCCTGCACGGTTCGACGGTGGCCACCAACGCGATTCTGGAGGGGCGCGGTGGCAGGACCGCCCTGGTGACAACCGAAGGGTTCACCGATGTGCTTGAAATCGCCCGCCAGAATCGTCCCCACCTCTACGAGATCGAACCGGTCCTGCCGGCCCCGCTCATCCCGCGCGACCTTCGGTTCGGCGTCAGAGAACGCACCGACGCCGCCGGGCAGGTATTGATTGAACCGCAAACCGCCGAACTGGCTCAGCTGGCCAAAACCCTCAAGGGTCTCGATATCGAAGCGGTGGCGATCTGCTTTCTCCATTCCTATGCCAATCCCGCCAACGAGCTGGCCGCGGCGGAGGGCTTGCGGGCGGGCGGATTGAATCGAATCAGCATCTCCAGCCAGGTGCTGCCTGAATTTCGTGAATATGAACGCACCGCCACGGTGGCCGCCAATGCCTATCTTTCAGTTCCGGTCGAGAAGTACCTGGATACGCTGCGGCGCGAGGCGCCCGGACCGGTTTGGATAGTCCAGTCCAATGGCGGCCTGCTCACGCCGGAAGAGACCGAACGACTCCCGGTGCGAACGGTGTTGTCGGGGCCGGCCGGCGGGGTGACCGGAGCGGTCTGGGCGGCCGGGGTGGCCGGATTTGAGAACCTGGTCACGTTCGACATGGGCGGCACATCAACCGACGTTTCACTCTGCCCGGGAAATCCGGTTCGAACCAGTGCCGGAACGGTCGGCGATATCCCGATCGCAATCGAGATGATCGACATTCACACCGTCGGCAGCGGCGGCGGCTCGATCGCCTGGGTAGATGAGGGCGGCGCATTGCGGGTTGGGCCGCGCTCGGCCGGATCAAATCCCGGCCCGGCCGCCTATGGCCGGGGCGGAGTGCTGCCAACGGTCTCCGATGCCAACGTCGTTCTGGGTCGTCTGCCGGCCGGCGTTCGCCTGGCCGGTCAACTAGAACTCAATGCCGAATTGGCCCACAGGGCGATTAAATCATTGGCCAATCAGTTGATTGGCCCGCGGCTCGACACCGCAGCCATCGCCTCGGCCATCGTGGATCTGGCCGAGGCGTCGATGGAGAGCGCCCTGCGCCTGATGACCATTGAAAGGGGCTACGATCCGCGAGGCTTCGCGCTGGTCGCCTTCGGCGGGGCCGGACCGCTGCACGCCTGCGAACTGGCCGCCCGTCTGCGGATGGACACCGTGCTGATTCCTTCCCATCCCGGAGTGCTTTCGGCACTGGGGGCCCTCGTGGCAGATCGGGTCCGGTCGTATTCGCGTACGGTGATGCTGCCGGCTACGGCCGAGAATTCCGGCGCGCTGACCGACGTGGCCGCCGAGCTCAGTTCCCAAGCCCGCCATGATCTGTCCGGTGAAGGCGAACCGATGCTCTCGCTCCAGCTTGACCTTCGATACCAGGGCCAGTCCTTCGAGTTGACGGTCCCCTGGCGGGAGGGCATCCTAACCGAGTCGGTCGAGGCCTTCCACCTGGCGCACGACCAGCGCTATTCATACGCAATGCCGCAGCGGGAGGTCCAGATAGTGGCGATACGCCTGGACGCGGTTATCGTCACCCCATCGCCCGATCGCCCCAAAATCCGTGCCGGCGGGGCCCGGCCGGCGGCGATTGAATCGGGGAACGTTAATTTTTCGGGGATAGATCTGACCACGGCGATCTACTCCAGATCCAGTCTTGCCGCCGGTGACGAAATCGCCGGGCCGGCGGTGATATTGCAGGACGACTGCACAACGGTTGTTCCGCCCAATTGGCGGGCTGACGTTGATCTGACCGGGATGCTGACGATCCGGCGCATGGCCGACGCCACATGAGCGACCTCGAGTCGCAAATATTCAAATTGGTCAAAGCCAAACAATCTATTGGATTTGACGAATACATGGAATTGGCCCTCTATGGCCCCGACGGCGGCTATTACATGGGTGGCGGGACCCCGTCTGATGATTACCGGACCGCGCCGGAGACCCATCCCGTGTTCGCGGCCATGCTCACGCGCCGCCTGGATCGCGCCTGGCGCCAATTGGGCCGCCCTGACCCGTTCGAGATCGTCGAATTGGGATGCGGCCCCGGAGTGCTGGCAAGCCAGGTTTTCAAATTCGCATCGCACCACCCCTGGGGGCCATCGCTCAGGTGGATGGGGGTCGAAGCCGGACCAGGCCGGCGACGCGCCGCCCAGCTTCGATGTCCGTGGGGAAGGTTTGCCGGCGGAACCGCATCGATTGAATCGGCACCGGCACGGGTCGTAATCGGGAATGAATTCCTCGACGCATTGCCCTTTAGGATCGCCCGCCGCCGCGGCGACTACTGGTGCGAATTGCGCGTGGTTGCCGGCGAGAACAACCGCCTTGAGCTTGTCGAGTTGCCGGCCGACTCCGATCTGGTTGATTACGGTCACAAGTGGGCATTGGGAGTTCCCGACGGCGGGACCTTCGAAGTGTGCAGCCGATTGCGCCGGCTCTTTGGCGAAATTACCAGATTGGCGGATTCGTTATTGGTCATCTTCATTGACTACGGTGGTTCAGCCGAGCAGGTCCATTCGACTCGTTTTGGCTCCGGCACTTCCCTCGGCTACCGGCGGATGAATGTTGTCACCGATCTCCTCTCAAGTCCTGGTCAAATCGATCTGACGGCCCATGTAAATTTCGACGCCGTCCACACGACGGCTGAAAGCTTCGGATTCAATTCCAAGGCGATAACCAACCAGGCCGAATATCTCGTCGAGTTGGGCATCGGCCAGTACCTGCCGGGTTTAATCGACCAACCGAAGGTAAATCGCGAAATTCTCGATCAAGAGCGTGACGCCGTATTGCGCCTTCTCGACCCCCGCGACATGGGGTCATTCAAGGTTTTTGAAGCATCGCTGTAGTTGGTAGCGCATTGAATTTGAATTCCAAAATGGAACCAGCATTTATTTGCTGCCTTACGTCATGAGTACCCAGATTTCAATGAATCCATATCTTTTCTTTGCTTCGACAGCCGTGCCAGGTGGGGACCGGCCACCCAGTTGATCTAGCCGCGGAATACCGCGTTAGTCTGGGTGCAGCATTGCCATTTTTGCGCTTGAACATTCCCCTTACGACACGGCACCCTCATTCACGAAAACCGCCCACAAATCGGATTCATCGACTTCCTTGGATTCGTTCTCTTTGGTCTGATAACGCTTGGAATCTACAGGATCTGGTGGACTTTCAGCAGGATTGAACGCTTGTACCGCAACCATAGTGAGGTCCCGTCGCCAGTTGGCTTTGGTCAATTCTTGGGTTTTATCGCCTTGACTGTGATCACGCTCGGAATCTATGGAGGATGGTGGATCTTCAGCCGAATTGAACGCCTCTACCGCAACCATAGTGAGGTCCCGTCGCCAGTTGGCTTTGGTCAATTCTTGGGTTTTATCGCCTTGACTGTGATCACGCTCGGAATCTATGGAGGATGGTGGATCTTCAGCCGAATTGAACGCCTCTACCGCGATCGATTCGAGGATCCGTCGCCTGTCGGCTTTGTCCAATTTTTGGGATTTATCGCCTTGAGCATAGTCACGCTGGGGATCTACCCGATTTGGTGGACTTTCAGCCGAATTGAACGCCTATACATTGCAGGCAGAATCTGAACCATCGCAAGGACTGCGCCCGGCTTTAGCGACTGTGGATCACATCCTCCGGTTGACTGAAACTTAACCCGGTCTGGATAGCGATCCGGTGTGTAAGCGCCCGAATCGGGAATCGGAAAGCTCGATAGGGGAAACTGCAGGTTCAAAACCCAGAATTCAATCTATTGTATCCTGCCTTAAGACCGTCAGTCAAACGAATTGACTGACGGTCTTAAGTTCGCCGGTCAATTCAGCCGAACGAACAAAGATCTGGCATCTTGGATCGATGCCCTTCTCCGTGGCTGACCTTTGCTTCAATACCATTTCGCGGTCGCTATGACACCAGAAATCAATGCCAATTGGCCGATTAGCGCAAACGGAGCCAACGGTATTTTCGCATCACAGTTGACCTTTCCGTCGCGCACCGCGGCAATTTTGATCACTGCCAAATAGGCTGTTGCAAAAAAGCTGGCCAATCCGATTACCGCCATGGCTGATGTCGGACCGGTCAACGCTCCTAGTGCCGCAATGAGCTTGACGTCGCCGATCCCGATTGATCCAGGCCGGACCATGTTGGGGAACCACATCAGAAGGCCGCTAATTAGCATCCCAGCTAATGGCAATAGCACTTCCTGTCGCCATACCGCAAGCAGTAAGCCCGCACCGGTTGAACCAAGGGTCAGCCAATTGGGAATCCGCCGGTATCGGCAATCAAACCAGGTCGCTGCGACTAGAGTTGCGATCACCAATACCAATGCTGCAAACGTTGTCGGATCAGCGTGCCAGTTCTCGATCAGGCGCTCAATCCGGCCAGCATGCCGATAAATAGCGGGGCCAGCACCAGGGCCAGAAACGCCGGCAGATAACAGACCGCAATCAATAGTTGTGCCCGCGTTTGCGCTCGGCCGGCCGCCGCGTCCGCGCGTCGCCGGCGAGCCAATGAAAATTCGAACTCCGACCGCGCCAGCGTTTCTTCCAAACCGGTCCCCAATCGGCGGGCCTGGGCGATCGAGCGCGCCAATATGTCAATCTCCAAAGACCCCAGGTCACGTCCCAATTCGGCCAGCGCCGCATCTATCGGACGCCCCAGGGCGTAGGCCGCCAGGGTTCGCCGCAGACGCGTTCCCAATTCACGGTCGGTCAACGGCGAAGCCGCTATCTGGCCAAGCGCCTGCTCGAGCCCAGTACCCATTGCGATAAGCGCCCGCAGTTGCGCAATTAGCGCCGGGATACGCTTTAACATCCGCGCTTTGGCGGCTCCATCACGCCGATCGGCCAGGGCTCGCGGGGCCAGGAATCCAACTACCGGGCCAACCGCCGCCAGCGCCAATCCAAGAACCTGCGCGGACCGCATCACCAGCAGGCCGATCGCAATAAAGACCAATGCGGTGCCTATTTGTAAAAGCAGCCCGCGCCTGATCGGCCCGGCGCTGGCAAACCGATCTTGGACCCAGCCTAGGGCCGCATAGCCAACCAGCGACATGGCGATCGCTAGCAGGATCGGAATGACTGGCAGCGTCATTCGCTCGGGCGCGTCCAGCGCCAGAACAATACGATTCCCAGAAATTCGAGGGCCAGTCCGATCGGCAATAAAACCGTGCGCCCCACATCCAAATCGAATACCGATTGACCGTGCGGCGAAGTCTGCGCCAACCAGAGCGAAATCGCCGGAATCGCCCCGGCCACAACGTACAACTGAACCGCGACTCCGCGCGTACGCTCACGAAGATCTACCCGCGCCCGCAGCGACTGCTCGAGCTCGTCGCACAGCCCATCAACGACCGATGCCGCGGTTTCACCGACCGACCCGTGAGTTGCGACCTGCGAGAGCACGCCAAGCATCAGGGCAAGTTGGGGATTTCGAACGATTGCCGTTTGACCGGAAAGGGCGCGGGCCAGCGGGAGATCGAGCCGAAATCGCTCACCGGCCCTCTTTAGCGCCCGCTCAACCGGGCCATCGCCGGCCGCCGCCGTGCCTTCAATCGAGCGGTAGAGGTTTTCCCCGGCGCGAAGGTGAGCCGATATCGCCCGGCCGGCGGCAATTGCCGCTCGTCCCGTCGATTCCTGCTTCGATCCGGCGCGCAGGGCGATTAGAAGCAGTGGAGAGGCGGCCGCAACAATGCCGGCCATTAGCGCCAGGGGCGGTGAAAAATTCCAGAGCAGGCGTGCGGCGAGGAGTCCCAGGCCGAGGGCTGCGGCGGCAACGATTGGGACCGGTACGGGCAGCTTGGATCCGGCCACGACCGCATCCAGCCAACGCCAGGCTGGCTGGTCGGTGAGTCTTTGCCAGGCCCTTGTGCCCAATGGCGTGCCGGCGAGCAGCAAAGATGCCAGGGCGGCCAGCATCAACAACATTGGAGACGTGATTGCGGTCATATTGCCAGCTGAGCGCGGAATCGGGAAAGCGTGCGCTGGCCCGGCTGGTACTGGGGATCAGTTTGAAATCCCTGAGTCGGGTCCCATCTGATTACCGGACGCAGGTCGTATCGTTCGCCATCCAGCCCGGCCAGTTCAACCACCTCACGCACCACTCGCCGCCCGGAATCAAGCCTGGATAGCCAAACCAGGTAGTCGAATGCACGAGCGATCGGCTCGCGCACATCCAGCGCCCCGAACCCGGCGTGTTCACGCCGTATCAGCATCTCCAGTCGCCCCAGGGCGTCCACCGCCCCGTCGGCATGGATCGTAGACCCGGAACCGGGATGGCCGGTGTTTAAAGCCTCGACGGTTACGTAGGCCTCGCGCGGCGTGCGGATTTCGCCAACCACCAGTCGATCGGGGCGCATCCGCAGCGCGTTGACCACCAGGTCCGCCACCGCAACCCGCCTTGAGCCGGTGCTGGCTCCGCGCCGGTCATGGACGCACTGTAAACGAACCACATGCCCGCCGCTGGGAACGGGTAGTTCCTGGGTGTCCTCGATTACCACCAGCCTCTCGTTTGCTGGCACGTGGGCGAGCAGCGATGCCAGAAACGTCGACTTGCCGGCACCGGTCGAACCGGCGATCAGGAAGTTGCAACGCGACTTGACCGCGCGTTCGAAAAGTTCCGCCATCATCGAATCGATACCCCCGCTGGCGGCCCACGAATCGGGGGTCCCCCTCAGCGGCCGCAGCTGCTTGCGGTGGCGCCGAATCGACATGCACGGGCCGCCGACCGGAGCGATCACCAGATTGGCCCGCGATCCGTCGGCCATCAGGGCGTCCACGCAGGGAGTTTGCAAACTGAGCGACCGCCCAACCAGCGCGGCAATTTTTTCCATCAGGCCGGTCAGCTGGGCCGGGCTGCGAAAAACCTCGCCCGTACGCTCCAACCGCCCGGCCCGTTCGACCCATATTTCCTCGGGACCATTGACCAATACGTCAGAAACGTGAGGGTCTGAGAGCAGCCGATCAAGTGGACCCAGACCCACCAATTCGGCCAGCAGGGCGTCAATCCGCTCATCATCGGCCCGCTCGATCGCATCCTGGGCGGCGAGCAATTCGGCCAGCAGGATCCGCAATTGATCACGCGTCGTATCGTCGATTGCAAACGGGTCCAACTGATCAAGCGGGGCCTGCGCCAGCAGCTGCTC
Organism: Chloroflexota bacterium; assembly: GCA_965249595.1. Lineage (GTDB taxonomy): Bacteria > Chloroflexota > UBA11872 > UBA11872 > VXNJ01 > VXNJ01. Next base: position 389,527 of record OZ252242.1, read on the forward strand.
ACGCAGAAAATCAAGCTGGACCGCAAATGCCCGGTCTTTCTCGCCGGACGTCATCGGGAAGCCTCATCAGGCAGGATCGGGGCGGCCAGGACAAACCTATGGGTTTCGACGCGGGTCACCACCGCTTCGACCAATTCGCGCGGAAGGGCCAGAAGCGCCGATTCCATCAATTCGGAGCGCGACCCGTCCTCTCCCGCCAGCGCCGTTTCGCCACGACCGTTGCGCAGAGACACCACCCGGGCGGCGGGGGCGATCACTTCGGCCGGACCATTGCCCCGCTGCGGGACGGCGTAGAGATCGACCAGTTGACCGGGCCCCATCGCCCCGCCAAGGGCGTGTTCAAACTTGAGTGGAACGGCGATCAAAGTCAAGCCCTTAGCCGTGGGCAGGGTGCCGCCAGCCAACCCTTCGGCGGAGCCGCTGGCCAGGTTGTCAGGGAGCAGATACTGCCCTTTGACCAGTGGCCCGCGGGCATGGCTATCGATGGCATCCCCAGCATCGGTCACAGTCCCGGGCGGAATAGCCGACCGCTCGACTTCGACCGTTCGCAGATCGCTCCCTTCAATGCGGGCCCCGGCGGCGACCGACCGCGCCAACACGATCGCCGAACCCTTGCCGGTTGCGCTTGTGGCGACAATCGCCGCAGCCAGCCCCAATAGGAGGGCAACCGCCAGCATGGCCGCTCGAATCTTGGTATTCGAATTCATGCGATCACCTGCCAGGCGACTGTCACATGCAACGCCACCGGCATTTGCGAGGTGCGAACAATCCCGTCCCCGTAGTTGACGCGCAGATTGGCCAACAGATCGATTCGATGGGCGGTGAGCCCTCCGCTCGGTCGGTCATCTAGGCGCAACGGCAATGGCTGCAGCGGGCTAAATTCAGCGCCTGGCTGCGGCGCTTCCGGGTGGTCATTGGGCCCTTGCTGGTAGCTCCAACCGGTAAACGTAATCACCGCCGCCGGGTCCTCCGGCGGGGCGCTCAGGCGAGGGAGGAGATAAATCGCCACCGGGCTCCCGCGCAGGATCTCAATTTGGTCGCCACCGGCACCGGGCAGATGGCCGGACCCCTCGACAACAACCGCAAAATCGAAGTCGCCAGCCGGATCCGGGTATGTTGTCGGGTTCTGGGGCGAGTTAGTCGGGGCCGGGGCTGGACGGTCAGGAGTAACCGTCGGCGCCGTGGTTGGAGTCGGTGTGATGGTAGGAGGGTTCGGACCGATCGGGCTGACGACCTCCGGATCAGTCGGCGCTGAGTCATCTGGTGGCGTATCGACCGGTGTTTCGGTCGGCACCGATTCCGGGGCTGGAGTTTCGGTCGGAACGGTGTCGAGTTCGCCGGCAACTACCGTGTCGTCCTGGAAGAAGACCACGTTGGCGGCCCGGAAACAGTCGCCGTCGGGCAGATAGTTGCGATAGAACCAGCCGGCCAGCAGCAAACCATCACTGCCCTGTCCCCGACCGTTAAACGCTTCACCGTCGTAACGGCTGCTTGAACCCTTGGAAACCGATCCCAGCCGCACCGCCCACCAGGGGTTGGGCGCCGTCGAGGTCGTGGTCTCGTAGTGAATGGTGCCGTGCTCGTCAGTCCATTGCTGGGTGCCCGAGTAGTTGTTGACAACTTTGTAAATCCCACTCGGCCGGCATTGCTCAGGCTGGACCGTCGCCGTCGGCACGGTCTCTGGCTCGCCCGGTTCGCCCACCGGGTGTTCGCCGGCAATCCAGGTGCTCTGGGTATCCCAATGCCCGGGTGAAACCTCGTAGCTATAGGTTTCGGTCCGCGATTCCACCCAAACCTGGTGCGTCGTGTGATAGCCGGCAATCACCCGTTCGACGGTCTGTTCGACCGGAACATTTTGGAGAGAAGTGCGGGTCTTCCAATGCGAGGTGTCGACCCATGTCTGCTCGGTCACCCAATGCGAAGTGTCGATGCGCTCGCATTCCTCGCGCGGACCGTAGACCCATTGGCAATTGCCGAACCAGTCGCAATCCTGGTACCACTGCCAGACCGGTCGGCAATCTATCTCAAACGATTCGACCCAGACCTGCTGATTGCTCCAGTAACCGGATGGCACGTAGACCTGGTAATCGACCAACATTGGCGTCATGACCGTGATGACCTCGGTTACCGTTCGCGGCGGGACCCAGACCCGCCGCTGGTCCCAGTAGCCGGGGATCACCCGTGTTCTCTCCTCGGTCACCGGATCAATCCAGACCTGGGTTTCCTCCCAATGACCGTGATCGGCCCGGGCGATCGGTGAGAGTAGCGGCAGCAGCAATAGCGCCAAACCGCAGGCCAAGCCCAGCAACTGGCGCGCCGCCGGTGCCAATCGGTGATCAGTCAATGCTGACCTCGATTTCGGCGACCCACGGTTCCAGGCGAGCAGAAACAATCGCCGTGCCGATGCTCAGCGCCCGCAGAGTACCGGTTCCGTCAACGCTGGCGATCGCCTCATCCGAGCTCGTCCAATTGACCGGGGCATCGCTGCGGACCTGGTCATCTTCGAGCCGCGCCAACGGGACCAGCTGAGCCTCATCTCCCACTGCCAAGTGCAGCGGTCCCTGGCCAGCGTCCGAATCGATGGTGAGGTCGGTTACCGCCAATGCTGAACTTGCCGCGGACTGCCCGCGATCCGGAGATGGCGACTGCCCGGTCGATCCACCCGGCAAATCGATGCCAAGCAAGCTTGCGGCGCCGATGAGGCCAAAGCCAACCAATGCAATGGCGGCGATGATCAATGGAATCTTCAATGTGTTTATGGGAATTGCTCCTTGCGGATTTGCGCGACTGCGAAAAAGTCATAGGTGACGGTTGGGCCCACTCCGGCCAGTTGCAGCCAACCGCTGGTGAGCTGGACCTGGCCGGTCAGGGTTACCTCAGGTGGGTTTGCATCGGGACGAACGCTCACCGTTGCCGAGCGGGCGATCGCGACCGGATCTATGCCGGCCGATCCAGAGGCGAACGGCGCCAGATTGCTCACCAGGTAGGCGCGGGCGTGGGATTCGGCCTGCGCCGCATCGATTGCCAATCGGCCCGAATTGGCTAATTGGCCGGTGTCAATTGCGCCGGTGGCGGCCAATGCCGCCCGGTCAAATACCGCCTGGATGCGAACGGCACGCGACCGTAGCGAGCCGACCTCAATTACCAGCGCCGCCAGCAGCACCAAAGTGAAAAGCAGTAGCAGCGCGGTCACGCTGACCGAGCCGCGCCGATCCTTTAGCGTGGTCCACACGACTACGCCGGCCCGACTTCGCTGCGCGCGAAAAACTGACTTTTTAATTCGACCTGCCAGGTGCCGATGAAAGGTACATCCACCGAGACCGGCATCGCCAATGAGACCTCGACCGGAGCTTGCCAGGCGGCCAGCGCGGGATCGACGTCGACGGTTACGTTGGCGGGATTGAGCCCGCCGGAAATGAGATCGTGATCGATGGCGGACCGCAAATCGGGCGAGTCACCGCCGGCGGCAGCGGCCCGTCGCACCGCTACGGCGGCCACGTGGTCCAGCGCGATCTGATCGGCCCAGAGATCGCCGAACGCGATCATCATGCCGAATAAAGGCACGATGATCAGCAACGCCAGAATCGCCTCGGCGGCAGCCGAACCACGCTCGCTGACAAGATTCCCGGCAAAAATTGGCGCTACGTGCCCAGATCGTTTAGATCGTCGAGCATGTCGGTCAGGTAGGTCGAGAGACCCTCGTTCCAGGTGGCCACGGCAGCGCCCAATACGATCACCGCCAGGCCGGCGATGATGATGTATTCGGTCGCCGACCCATCCTCGGCGGCAAACGTTCGGCGGATCCGCCGAAGGCTGCAAGAAATTGAATAAGTGATCATGATTCCCTCCCAATGGGGACGACCCGAATGCCAGGGTAGAAGCGTTGGAGCCGACCGGTGTGGCCGGCGCCCAATTGCCAACTGCAGTAGTCGCGGTAGGCGATCCGGGACCGGCTGACTGACAACCGGCGACCAAAGGCGGCCGCGACGGGACGCTCAAAGGCGGATCCAACCGACGCTGCCGGGGCCGCATCGGAGGCCGCAATCTGCTCAAACAGTTGCCTGGCCGGGCGGTCGTGATCACCCGGCGGCAATACTTCGAATTCGACTCCAGGTCGTTCATCGCCGAACCGGAACGACGATCGGAGCCGGCGCCAAATCAGGGCCAGGCCGGCGATGGAAAGCAGGGTCAGCAGAAAGACCCCGTAGATTTCGGGCTCAGGGTTGATGTGTGGTTCCTTCCAACTTCTCTCAACGGCAATATCTGGTGGCGCTTGGCCCAACAAACCAGTTGCCGCCGGGTAGAGAAAGGTTGGCGCCGGTTGGTAGTACCCGGTTAGGTGGAAACCCGTAATAATCACTTACATATCCCAAACAGAGTCGTGCAATCAGCGGCGTCCGTAGCGCTCCCGGACGTAGTCATCGAGGGCCGCGCGATCGGCCCCGAAAAGATCCCGCGCTCGCTTGCGGCGTTGCGCCAGCAATTTCGGATCGGGAACGGGAACCGGGGCAACATGCGCTGAAAACGGCGGTGCCGGACGGTTACTTACCAGGGTGGAGACGGTCATTTCAAAGGCGTCACGGCGATCGAGGTCGCGGGCCGAGAAGAATGGTTCGGTGGCAATCGCAAAATGACGGGCCTCATCGCGCAATCCGCCAAAGATCACGTGCGTGCGGGCGTTGATCAGCACCGTCCGTCGCACGGCTTTTAGCCGCGGCTGGGCCAGCGTCTGGGTGGCGATGCACATCCCCACGCGATACGAGCGAGCGCGCTCAAAGAAGGCGCCCATATTGCGACCGGTATCGAGAAACTCCTGAAATTCGTCGATCGCGAATACGAAGGCCGGCCGTCGATCCGGCTGTCGCCGCAGCACCGCCTGCCAGAACTGGGTCACGATGATCGAACCCAGCAGGCGCGAGCCGGCGATCCCGAGGGCGTTGTCGGCCTGATTTAAGTTGACCAGGACGATCCCGGAGCGCACGAGGGCCCGGTCCCAGCGCACCGCCGGACGCGGCTGGGCCAGGATGTTGCGAATCCGCGGGTCGTTGACAAGCATCGCCATTCGCCGCAGCGCCGAGCCGAAGTTGAGCTCAAATTGACGCTCACCCAGGCGGTCGATCTGATTTGCCCAATAGGCCTGAACGAACGGATCGTCAACCCTTTCCAGCAGGCCGGCGCGCCAGTCGGCATCGAAGAAGAGCCGTTCCAGATCGAGCATCGTCGGCCGCACCTGGGGATTGGCGGCCAGGGTTCGAAAGCCGTAGGCAAAGGCCTGCGACATCGTCGTTCCCCAGGCCATCCCTTCTCCGGTTATCAGCTCGCGCATCATCGTGCTCACCGCGGCCGCGGTCTGGTCGGCCTCGGCCGGATCGTTTACCCGCAACGGATTTAGCCCGATCGGGCGTCCGGTATCGGCAAAGTCCAAGTAGGCCACGTCATCGGCGCGGCTGGCGGGAACCGCGGCCAGCAGGTTTTCGGCCAAATCCCCCTTGGGGTCCAGCAGCAGCAATCCCAGCCCGGCCCGTATTGCCGAGATCGCGTACCAGAACTGAAAGGTGCTCTTGCCGGTACCGGTCGGCCCAACGGTGAGCAGGTGCTTCATTGCGTCATCGATCTGCAGGCCGTAGTAATCCTCATCGGAGTGGTCACCGGCCTCCGGCAGGCCCAGGAAAAGTCCGCGTCCGCGTGGAACCAGGGACGCGGCCGGCACCCGCGCCGCCGGGGCCCGGGTGAGGTTGGGGGCACGGGCCTGGGAAGTGGGCAATTCGCAAAGGGCGGCCGCTTCGGCAACGGTTGCGACGAACCGTCCCTTGGCAGGGAGGACCCAGTTGGCATAACCGGAGCGGACAGGCTCGCTGGCCCGCAGACGCGACAGCCGCAGCCGGTTGAACGGCGAGGCCAGGTGCGCCAGTGCAATATCGACCTCGCGGGCAATTACCTCCTGGCGATCCTCACCGTCAGCGGTGATGGCAATCAAAATCGCGGTGGCCAGAAGCGGTTCCAATGAGCGTTGCTCGACGATCCGCGCCCGCTCATCGGCGGTCTTCTTCGCGCCACTGGTATCGGTGATCAGGAGCAGGCCCACCAATTCCCTCAACGCCCGGGCCAGGCCGGTGATGATCGATCGCCCTCGGCCCATTGGCGGTGGGATGATCCCGCGCCGAAGTTCCCGACCGATCCGGGCGATTTTTCGTCCCGCCGTCCTATCGACCGGACAGAAGAGATAGCTGATCTCAACTTCCTCGTTTCTCTGCAGAGTCGAGAGTCCCGCGTGCAGGCTGGCCTGACAATCAAAATCGCCGGCCGCATTGAGCGGAAACGCCCAGTTGTGCTCGGTGCGCACCTGCCAGTAACCGGTTGAGGCAGCCCGATCAATTGCGCCCGCCTCCCCGCCGCCGGGGTCTTGCGCGTCGGTCAAAGGCCGCCGCCTAACAATCCGGCGGCCAGGACGGCAAGCAATGCCCCGGGCGCAAGCGTCACCAAGCCACAGATCAATCCAGCCCAAAGCAGCCATGTAGCGGTTGAATCGGAAGGGGTTTCCTTCGACGCGAGCGACGCAACAACCCAGCGCGCCAACCGCCAGCCAATCCGGCCGGCCAAGGGTGCCATGTTCATCCCGCTACGACCTCATTTGGTCCAAATGTGCTCGACCGCAACGGGTTATTGGGGCCGGTTGAGCATCCGCCCGGCAGACCGCATCTGGGCTATGCGGGCGCCGGTAGCGGCAACGACACTCTTGGCGCTCTGGGTTCCGGCGCCGGCCAGTGAATCGAGCAGGAAGTTTGGAAAGGCCAAAGCACAAAAGAGTCCGGCAATCGCCAGGGCGACGGTGAGCAATCCCGGTGGTTGCAGTGAAATGACCGAGAACACCACCGACAGCGAAAGGGCCAGGGCGGCTTTTTCAAATACCACCCGTAACAGTTTTTTGAGCCAGATTACCGGCAGTCTTTGCGCCGGCGGCAATACGGAGAGCACCAGGACGAGCGGGGCGACGATCGTTAGCGTCCAAATCCACACCAGCCTTATCAGCAGGCGGGCGGCGATCGCGGCCATTCCCAGCAGGAGCAGGAGTTGGAGAAATGCTCGGAACAACCCGTACCAGATTCCCTTGACGAAGCCGCCGCCGATATTGGTCGCCGAATCGGTCTCCGACCCCCAATCCCACGCCTCGATCAATGCCAGCGGGGTGCGCTGCAAAACCTGCCCGTCGCCGATTTGCGAAAAGAGCGTCACCAGGAGATCGTCAATTTGTAGCAACGCGTCAACAAATTGAAAGGAGGCCAGGGAACCGATCAGGGCGATGCCCAGTCGCCCGGCGGCGGCGGCCAGATCGACCGGACGGCCGATAAAGAGCATCACCAGGGCCCAGATCGCGAACGTCCCCAATACCAGCCCCAGGAACGGGCGTTCGGCCGATAGCGCCAGCTGCCGGGCTTGCGCCCAGGCTGTCTGCACCCCGTTGGCGACGCCGACGGCATCGAATACCGGATCGGTCAGCGATTGCCCGACGACTTCGGCCAGGGCTGCTTCAACCTGCGGTGCTCGCCCTGGGTCGATCGCATCGGGGACTAGGAACAAGGCGCGCCAGGCCCAGGTGAGCGGCACCGTGATCACGCCGGTCAGTTCGGCCACCAGTCCGCTCCCGATGGCCGCAGCTACTCCCTGCGGGCTCGTCCATTCCTCGCCCAGCAGGAAGCTGACCAGATTCGATGCCGGCGGCGCTGGCGGCGGCGTTGGAGCCGATTCGTAGGGATCGCCGTTGGCCTTTACCGGACCAGCCATGATCATGATTGCCACCAGCGTGACAACCACGGCGAGCAGCCGGCCGCTTACCAGGGGTGATTGAACGTTTCGATGCGTACGCGTTGCCCGCCGGAGAGGGCGGCCAGGGCCTGGCCCCGGCCGAGCGAACCGATGCGTGCCGCCAGGGCGCGGTCCAGATTAAACATTTCGCCGAGAACCTGGCTGTGGGCATGGTGCTGACGGAAGATGATTGACGCCGCGCAATTGGCCAGGATGGATTTGCCCAGCGAATTTGCCGCAAAGTCAGCCGAGTCCTGGGTTACCAGCAGCAGCATCGCGCCGCGGGCACGGGCCGTCTTGGCCAGGTCGAGCAGGAAACGAGCCCCCGATTCATCCTGGAGCAGGCTCCAGGCCTCATCGACCAGGATCAATTTGCGGTCGGTCGGGCGGTCCAACCAGCGGTTGAGTGAGAGCAGGCAGAGTCGTACCGCCAGCACGTAGAGATCGATGTCCTGCGAACGCAGGGACGCGAGCTGGAAAAGCAGAAAGTCGTTGTCCAGATTCACGTTGGTCGGAGACCCCAGCAGCCGGCCCAGGGCCGGGCCGGCAAAGCGTCGAACGCGTTGCGCCAAATCTTGCGCCGGTAGAAACTCAGGCCCGCCGCCCTGCCCGGTCCGTGACAGCTCATCGGCCAGATCTTTGGCCACCGGGGTGCTGGTGGCCCGTTGTCCCGGCGCCAACGGCTCGCAGACGCGGGCGATGGCGGCATCGAGCAGGGCCGCCTGATGATCGCTTATGCGACCCACCGCCGAGCGCCAATAGCGAGCCAGATCGCCAAGCCCTCTGGCGAACTCCCGATTGTCGCCCCCACGGGCCGCATCAAAGACATTTAAGGCCGTGGTCCCACCCAATTCGAGCCGGATCGGTGAACCCTGACAGCGCCGGGCCAATGCAGCATATTCGTCCTTGGGATCGAGGATGGCGACCTCGGCGCCGGAAAGCCATGCTGACAGCGCGATCAATCGCGCCAGATGGGTCTTGCCCGACCCGCTCTGACCCAGCACCGCCAGATGCGGGTTCTCATATGAATCGCCAAATGGATTGATTACGAACGGACCCTTGGGACCGCCGCCCCAGCCGCAGGCACCGACCAGCCAGCCATCCGGATCGATTACCCCGCGGCCGGCCATCGGGATCGCCGCCGCCAGCGGGGAGGTGGTGATGCCCCGGCGGCGGGTGAGACGTTCGCGACCCAGCGGCAGCGTCGTTTCGAACGCCTCGCGTTGGTAACCGACCGCACCGGCGCCGATCAATCCGGTGGCTGAAAATTCGCGCGCCAGTTCGCTGCGGGCCGCAGACAGCGATTCCGAATCGCCGGCCGACAGCGCCCAGAAGGCCGACATCCGAAAGTAGCCCTCCCGCTCGCGCAGCGCCTCGGCCAGCTGGGCGGTGTCCTCGGCTTGCCAGCGCTGATGGCGTTCGGCGGCCGGATCCGACCCGTCGGCATCGTCGCGTTGGCCGGCGATCTGGCGTTCAGCCTGATCGATTCGGCGCATTACGTCCCGCTGGCAGGCCGGGGCAATGTGCACGCTCAGGTCGATATCACATTCGACCCGGGCGGACAGTCCCAACCAGCCCGGATCAACCGAACGCGGCAGGCCGCGCAGGTACCCGACCGCCAATCGGCGCATAGGACCGTCCCCTCCATCGGCGTCGCCGCCAGGGAGGGGCAAGCTGATTGAGTGCAGCGAAAATTCGATCCATTCCGGCAGTGGATCGATTACGTCAAACGCCAGGTTTTCAATCCGCCCGGCAAGTGGAGTAATGCCTCCGGATTGGAGGGCGGTGCGGGCTTGGCTGGCGCGGGCGCAGAACGCTTCCTCCAACCAGATCGCCATGTCAAGCCCGTCGGTGTGAGCCCACGGAATCTGGGCGGCATCAAGAGCCGCTGTTATCTGGCGGACCAAACCGGCAAGGTCGTCACAGGTTGCGCGGCGGCCGGCCGCAGTTGCAACCACGATGCGGGCCGATACCTCGCGCAACCGAAGATCTTGGGCCGCTTCGTTTAAGAAGTCGGTCCAACTCCCCTCGACACCCAGGCGGCCGAGTAGGTCGTCGCGAAGTGAAAGTTTGCCAGCCCAGCGACCACCCCATTGCTGCCGTGCCGAATCGGTAAATGCGGACACATCGAATCGTCGGCTGCGCGCGCATATTTGCATCGGACCAGGCAAGGCTGAAAGAAGTTCGCCCAACTGGTCAATAAGCGCCGCCGTCTGCTCGGGCGAGCGCGATTCGATATCAATCGGATCGATCGCCAGAGCCGCCGCCCAGCCGCCGTCGGATAGTTCGACGCCGGCGTCGCCTACCCGACGTAGGCCCAAGTCCAGGTCAACCGGGCCGGCACTACGACGAAATATTGATAAATCAGAGAGGTGAGGCAAACCGAAAGCCTTTCCGGTCGCGGCGGCCGGCGGCAAGTGCGCGACCGGGGCAACTGATGAGATAGAGGTGGTTGGGGAATGTGAATCGTTGCCGCGAGATCGCCGGCGGGCGGCCGCGGTGGGCGATTCGCCCCAGGAGGGCGAAGAGGACCACGTCAAATGCCCAGCGTTCGGGCGCGGCGCCTTCGATTCGAAGTTGCAGGGCGATCCAACAGAGAAGGGGCGGTCCGGCCAGGGCCACCAATGAAGCGACGGCGAACTGGCCGGCGGCGGCGATTAGGACCAACGCAAGCTCTGCAAACCCGGCCAGCATCACCCATACGAGCTCGCGCGCCGACAGGTAGAACCCGGCAACCGGAAATCGCGCGCCGACGTCTTCAATATCGCCGGGGATGGCGATTGGCGAAATCACGATTGGCCGCCCATGGTCGTTACCAAGTACTCAACCGCGCCCTGCAGCAGACCGAAGTTGAACGCCATTACGATCCCGTAGACAAGGAGTGCCTGCATCGCAAATCGCTGGGCATCACGCTGTGCGTCGACGCTACCGGCCGACCAGGCCACAACCGCTTTCCAGCCGATTGAGGCCGCGACGGCCACCGTGGCGATCGTTGCCAGGAAGGTCTTTAAAGAAGTGACGGCGAAAGTGATCGGGTCAACGCCGGTGGCCGCAGCGCTGATCTCTGCTGCTGCTGCCCCGGTTGGCCCGACCGCGAGCAGCATAAATGCCGCGCTGGCGGCAATAGCCAGACAAGAAAAAAGCGAGTCGGGGTGAATGCGGGCACGCGGTTGGAAAGACTGGCCAGAGAGCCCATCGACGAATGTCAAATCAGCCCCCAGTAGCGGGCCGTGTTGCAGGCCTGCATGCGATTGGTGGCATGGAGTTTCCGGTAGGCGACGCTGAGGTACTTCTCAACCGTGTGCACGCTCAAATTGAGCGATTCGGCCACCCGGCGTGATGTCAGCCCGTTTCCCACGGCGCGGAGGATTTCAGCTTCGCGATCGCTCAACGCCTCCGGTTCGGGCATCGACCCCGGTTCGGCCAGACCACCATTGATCTCCGACCCAATCCGGTGCGGAAAAATGTCGTGGCCGCCGGCGACCATCACGGTGGCCGCCGGGATCTGGGCCAGGCCGCCGCGGCAGTCAATCAGACCGCCGGCTCCGGCGGCGGCGATCGAGTCGATCTGGGCCGGGGTGAAGGATGCCTCCATGGCCACCAGCAGGCGGACACCGCCAATGCAGGATCGCAATCGGCGCGTAGTCAGGTGAGTTACAACCGGTTCGCGGCCGATGATCAACACCAGGTTGAACCGCTCGCTGGCCGCCCGCCTCACGGCAGCTTCTGCATCGAGAACCCAGGCCAGATAGCGACAGATTCGATGGCGTTGCAATGTCCGCAGAATCGCGTCGGCGGCCGTTGCATTAGGGGCGACGACTAGGACCGAGCGCAGCGGGAACCGACCTTCCATCGGTGGCTGTTCGATCCGGGGTTCGATGGCGGGCGTCGCGTGAGCGGCATTCACAGTTGCTCTCCCAGCGTTAGGTGTTTGTTTGTGCTTGAAAATATAGCATACGATTAACAAACATCTGCTTAATTTCGGTCGGGCGCATCTTGTTGCTTAGATCGCAAAGCAGGCCGCGTCGAACATCGAGCCCGGCGATTCCATGCCGCAAATTCCGGGCTGGCCGATCGCCCTTTGGGGGCGGGCTTTCAGACTGAAAAGATTTGCCTGCCGTGATGTCTCCCGGGGTCAACAGCGCCGTAGAGGGCTGAAACCATCCGGCAACGCTAGGAATAATTCGATTGCGCATTCGCGGGCTGATCGAACAACCACTAAAAAGCTGGCCGCCGGCCAGGTGTTACCGGTCGCGCCAGAGCAGTATTGACAGCAGCGCTGGGTGCTTCTCTCGCAAGTTCAGATGGCCCCAGCGGCCGACTGATCCAAAGCGGTTGGCCGAAGATTTGGGGTTACCGGAGAGCTAGGCAACCAATATTGGCTTTTGCCAATTACGGCGAGTGCCGGATAGTTCCCTGATTCAATCGCGCTGCCAGAACCGGCGGGATATTGATTGACCCATCGGCCTGCTGTCCGTTTTCCAATATCGCCACCGTGAGCCTGGGCAATGCCAGGCCGGATCCATTGATCGTAAACGGGTGCCGGATCGGCCCCCCGGCGGCGTCGCGCGTTCGCATATTCATCCGCCGCGATTGATATTCACCAAAGCACGAGACCGAGGAAACCTCCAGCCAACGACCGGTTCCGGGCGCCCAAAGCTCAATGTCGTAGGTCTTGGCGCTGGCCGCCGACAGATCTCCGCTGCAAAGCTCAATAACCCGGTAGGGCAAATCCAGCAGCTCGATTGGCCTGAGCGCGTGGGAGAGCACCTGGTCAAGTTCTGCAAATCCGGTGTCCGGCGAGCAGATCCGGACCAGCTCGACCTTGTCGAACTGATGAACCCGCAGCAGCCCGCGGGTTTCGGTGCCGGCCGCTCCGGCCTCTCGCCTAAAGCAGGGCGTATGCCCTGCGTAGCAAATTGGCAGGTCCTCCTCGGCGAGTATTTCGTCGGCGTGAATATTTGTAAGCGGTACCTCGGCGGTAGGGATCAACCAAAGGCCGTCGGCTGCCAGGTGGTACTGATCATCGGCGAATTTGGGCAACTGCCCGGTCCCAATGAGGGCCGACTCACGCACGACCGCCGGTGGGTAGACCTCGGTGTAGCCATTTTCCTGAGTCTGCAGATCAAGCATCCAGTTTGAGAGAGTTCGCTGCAATCGGGCGCCAACTCCAAGATGCAGCCAAAACCCCGAGCCGGCCAGCTTTGCGGCCCGGTCGAAATCGATCATTCCCAACGATTCGGCCAGCTCGACATGAGTCCTGGGCTCAAAGTCGAATTCGCGCATCGTCCCGCCGCAGCTAACCATCGGGTTGTCCTCAGCGCTCCTACCGTTTGGGACCGAAGCGTGCGGGATGTTGGGCAGGGATAGGGCCGCATGATTTAGCGTTTTTTCCAACTGACCAATTTCTGCATCCAGCGGTTCTAGCTGAGCCGATGCCGCTCGCGTTTTGCCGACCAATTCGGTCCGCTCCTCTTTGCTGGCGGCCGATCCGATAAGACGTGACGTTGACCGAACCACGTGCCGCAGCTGCTCCTGCTCGGTGAGCAGTTCGCGCCGGCGGCGATCAAGATCGATCACCTCGTCTAGTAGATCGACCGACTGACCCTTGGCGGCAATCCCGGCACGGACGGTATCAACGTTTTCGCGCAGATAGCGCAGTGAATACACGCCAGCTAGCCGGATTCGCTGCGCAACTGGGGAAACATTACAACTTCGCGGAAATGACGTGCGCCGGTGATCAGCATCACCAGGCGATCGATCCCGACGCCAAGTCCGCCGGTCGGCGGCATTCCCTGTTCTAGGGCGGCCAGGAAATCCTCGTCAACCGGCTGCGAATCCGGGTCGCCGGAGTCCTGTTCGACAAAGCGCCGGCGCTGCTCATCGGGGTCGGTCAATTCGGTATAGCCATTGGCAAGCTCCATGCCGCGAGCGAAGGCTTCTACCTTGGCGACATAGCGATCGGACCCTGGAACGCGTTTGGCCAGCGGGGCGAATTCAATCGGGTAATTACAGATAAAGACCGGGTTGGCGATGGTTGGCACCACGGCCAGGTCAAGGATCTGGTCGTAGACCTTGCCGATGCCCTGCGAGGAGTCGGTTTTGATCCCCTGGGCGGCGGCTGCGGCGGCTAATGAACCGACGTCAGAAAACCTCTCGATATCGATGCCGGTGGCCGTTCTCACCGCCGATCGGAACGTTATCCGTGGCCAGGGCGGTGCCAGGTCAATCTCGTCGCCGTCATCGAGCCCCTCGACCTGGTGCGACCCGTTGACGGCCAACGCCACCTGGGCGGTCATCGATTCCGTCAATTGCATCACGTCGCGGTAATCGGCGTAGGCCTGATAACACTCCAGCATCGTAAATTCAGGACCGTGAGTTCGATCGATGCCCTCGTTACGAAAGTCCTTGCAGATTTCGTAAACGCGCTCATAGCCTCCGACGATAAGGCGCTTTAGGTAAAGCTCATCGGAAATTCGAAGGTAGAAGGTGCGATTAAGGGCGTTGTAGTGGGTCGTAAACGGCTGCGCCGCGGCTCCACCATATATGGGTTGCAACGCAGGGGTTTCGACTTCGTGGAAGCCCTGATTGTCCAGATACGCGCGGACTTCCCGCACGACTTGAGATCTGGCTCGCAGGATCTCACGCGATGACGGATTGGCAATCAGGTCCAGATGTCGGTGCCTATATCGGGTTTCTACATCACGAAGCCCGTGAAATTTCTCCGGCAACGGGCGCAGCGCCTTGCCTAACAGAGAAAACTCATTAACGCGCACCGTGGCTTGGCCGGTTCGCGTCGCAAAAACATCGCCCGATGCGGCCACGATGTCGCCGACATCGGCCCAGTCGAGGGCCCGCGTATATTCTTCGGCGCCCATGACTTTTCGCGAGAGCAAGAGCTGCAGGCGAGCACCATCTGAATCGATATCGGCGAAGGTCCCGCCTCCAAATGAAGAGAAACGGGTCAGTCGACCAGCAACGCGGCAACTTTTAAGTTCGCCCAACTCACCCCAGGCCGCAAGCACTTCGACAATGCTGTGCGTCGGTGAGAAACCATCAGGATAGGGATCCCTGACCTGCGTAGCCAGCTTTTGCCGGCGCTGAGCAATTAACGGATCCGGCGTGCCCATAGCGGGCGGATCGGTAGCCACTGTGAGGGCTTTAAGCTACCAGACTTTTAGGACTTCCAAGGCGACCGTGCGTCCGGGCGCCTTGTAGTTGACTGTCTCGCCGGCCTTGGCGCCGAGCAGGGCCCGGGCGGCCGGTGTTTCGTTGGAGATCTTGCCGGCTGCCGGGTCAATCTCGGCCGACCCGACGATGCTGTAGGTCCGCTCGCGGCCACTGTCATCGCGCACCAGGACCGAACCACCGACCGACACCTGGGTTGCGTCATGGTGCTCGACGATTGTGGCGCGGGCCAGGATGTCACGAATCTCGTCGATTCGCCCTTCCACCGATGCCAACTCATCCTTGGCGATGTCGTGTTCGCCACCGCCCTCGTGTTCACCTGATCTTTGGTGCTCTTCGATTCGCCGCGAAATCTCGGGGCGGCGGACGGCCCGCAATTGCTCGAATTCATCTTCGAGTTGTTGCTTGCCGTTGGGGGTGAGGATGACTACCGGCGACATCACAAGTCCCTACAAATTCCGTTAAGTGAGGTGCGACACCAGCGGGTGGGGTGAAGCAAAGAAGGATTTTAGGTAATCCGGTTAACCGGATAGCGCTGGGGCCGGTTTAATGTCCACCATCTAAAAAGTGGGGATAGTAGTGATGGTCAATTTGCGTACTGGTTGAGAAATTTCACCCGCAGGAACTGTTTCACCGACGGCCAAGAGGAAAGGGTCCCATGGAAATGTCCGGCCCGGGCGCAAAGGATCTGACCGAACCGCCCTTGGAGATATTTCCGCGGGCCGCGGGCCGATCGGATAGTTACCGCGTCCGGCTGGTCTGCCTGACCTGGTAATTCGGCGCTTCCTTGGTGATGAGCACGTCGTGCGGGTGGCTCTCTTCCAGGCCGGCTGGGGACATCGTCAGGAATCGAGCCCCGCTCTTTAGATCGGGGACTGTCGCCGCTCCGCAGTAACCCATCGCCTGACGCAATCCACCGGTCAATTGGGAAACGGTTATCGATAGCGCGCCACGGTAGGGAATCTGGGCCTCTATTCCTTCGGCCACCAGCTTCTGATCGGTTCGCCCATCGTCCTGGGCGTAGCGGTCTTTGCTGTAGCCGCGGGCCCGCATCGCACCGATAGAGCCCATGCCGCGGTAGTCCTTGTAGCGCTCACCGTGGGTTAGAACAATTTCGCCCGGGCTTTCGTCGGTACCGGCAAAGAGACTTCCGATCATGACCGCATCGGCGCCAGCGGCAATGGCTTTGGCGATATCGCCCGAATAGCGAATACCGCCATCGGCGATCAAGCCAACGCCGTGTTCCGACGTCACCTTGGCCACTTCGTTTATTGCCGTAATCTGCGGTACGCCGACGCCGGCCACAACCCGCGTGGTGCAGATTGCCGACGGGCCGACTCCGACACGTACACAGTCTGCTCCAGCCGCCACCAAATCGGCGGCCCCGGCCGCGGTGGCCACATTGCCGGCGATGATGCTAACGTCGACATTTGCCTTGAGCCAGGCCGTCATTTCAAGTACCCGGCGGCTGTGGCCATGGGCAGTGTCGCAAACGATGACGTCAACGCCGCCTTCAGTGACCGCGATTGCCCTTTCGCGGGCTGAATCGTCAACGCCGATGGCCGCGGCCACCTGGAGCCGTCCGCGGTTGTCAAAGACCGCATTGGGGTATTGGCGGCGCTTGGATAGGTCCTTGACCGTGATCAAGCCGCGCAGATTGTTTTCATCATCGACCACCAGCAACTTCTCCACCCGGTGGCGATGCAGGATTTCCTCGGCGTCCTCAAGCTGGGTTCCCACCGGAACGGTTACCAGGTTCTGCGAGGTCATCAAATCGCTCACCGGCGTGGAATCGTCGTTGCAGAACCGGATGTCTCGGTTGGTGAGTATTCCGCGCAGTTTGCCGTGCCCGTCGGTGATCGGGACCCCGGAGATTCGATAGCGGCTCATCAACGCGAGGGCGTCGGCCAGCAGGGCGTCCTCGCGCAGGGTGACCGGATTGGAGATCATGCCGGATTGGGATCGCTTTACGCGGTCCACTTCGGCCACCTGGTCATCAATTGACAGGTTGCGATGAATGACCCCCAGGCCGCCTTCACGGGCCATCGCAATCGCCATCTCAGATTCGGTGACGGTATCCATTGGCGACGAGATAAGAGGGACCGAGAGCTGCAGCGCGGCGGTCAGTTTGATTGAGATGTCCACTTCGGCCGGCAAAACGTCGGAGCGGGCCGGGACGAGCAGAACGTCATCAAACGTGTAGCCAGCGTCGATGAATTTTTCAGTTGGCATTTAGCGGCCCGTCCAGTGCGCGATTATGAACCGGTGCGGACGAATGCAGTGAGCGGCCGGCTGTGGCGGGCGACGAAGGTCGCGGGCCAATCAGGTTCGGCGAAATGGTTCGCTCAAATTCACCCACATTGCGAGAAAAACATGGTAATTGCAGTGTATAGAAATTGAGCAGCGCTCAGCGCTCAGAACGCCTGCAGCACGGCAACCCGATCGTGGTCGGCAAGGTCCGGAGCGACTCGCAAGCATATTAATCTGTCACTTGAGCGACAGGTTTGTCGCACACGATCGGCCTGGTCGAACCCGATTTCCAGGATCACATAACCGCCGGGCTTGATGCGCAATTGGGAGAGCAGGCGGACGATGTCGCCAAAACCATCATCATCGGCCAAAAGCGCCGACCGCGGCTGGGCGAGCACTTCAGCCGCCAGGCCAGGCAGGTGCCTGGCGCGTATATAGGGAAGGTTTGCCAGGACTATGTCGGGCGTTCCGGGCAAAGGGCGTTGCAGGTCGCCATGGTGGAAGCTAATGCGATCGGCAACTTTTGCCGCATTAGCGTTAGCGTGCGCCAGATTGAGGGCCCGGGCGGACAGGTCGCTCGCCTCAATCTGAGCGCCGAGGGCGTGGCGAGCCACGGCGATTGCGATTGCCCCGCTGCCGGTTCCAATCTCGTGGACCAGGCAGGATTTAGCGCTTTGGCCCCAGATCATATCGAGATTGCACGGGACATTTAACAATTCAAGAGCTATCTCAACCAGCAGCTCGGACTCTGGTTTTGGAAGATAGACACCACATACGACGGCCAGTTCAATCCCGAAGAATTCGGTGCTGCCGGTCAGATAGGCGACCGGGTTTCCGACGGAGCGTTCTGAAACCAGTTCAAAAAACTTCTCGGCCCTGGATTCATCCAGGCCAGATTCCCGGCTGAGATGCAATCCGGCCGTGCTAATTCCGGTCACATGAGAGAGCAACAAGCCGGCATCGCGTCCGGCACCATCAATATTTGCGGCCGCCAGCGTGGCCTGGCCCTGCGCCAACGCCTCGGCGATTGTCAGGTGGGCCCGCCGGCGCTTTGCTTTAGGCGTTCGGCGAGGTCGGCCCGCTCAAGTTCTTCCAGCAGATTGTCCAGTCGGCCATCCAGGATTCCGTCGAGCCCGTGCAGGGTGAATGAAATCCGATGGTCGGTAAGGCGATCCTGCGGGAAGTTGTAGGTTCGCATCTTGGCGCTCCTGTCGCCCGAACCAATCTGATCGCGGCGATCTGCTCCACGCTCGGCCAGCTGCCGCTCGCGCTCGCGGTCGAGGAGTCGTGAACGGAGGATGCGAAGGGCCTTGGCGCGGTTCTTATGCTGTGACTTTTCGTCCTGCATCGATACCGTGATGCCGGTGGGCAAGTGGGTAATTCGTACCGCCGAATCGGTGGTGTTAACAGACTGACCGCCGTGTCCGGAAGATCGAAAAACGTCGATCCGCAGCTCTTCCGGATCGATTTCGACCTCCACCTCGTCGGCCTCGGGCAGGACGGCAACCGAAGCGGCCGAAGTGTGGATGCGTCCGGACGATTCGGTGACCGGCACGCGTTGAACCCGATGGACCCCTCGTTCGAATTTGAGCCGTTGAAAGGCCCCATCGCCGCGAACCGCGACGATCGCTTCCTTTATCCCTCCGGTTTGCGAGAGGTTGAGCTCGAGCGGTTCAAAGGTGAGGCCCTGCCGCTCGGCGAATCGCTGGTACATCCGCAGGAGCTGATTGGCAAACAACGCGGCCTCCTCACCGCCGGTTCCGGCCCGGATTTCAACGATCACATCGCGATCGTCCATCGGGTCTCGCGGCGCCAGCAGCAAGGCCAATGCCTCGGACAACGAGATGCGTTCGGCCGCCAGTTCCTCGTTTTCAAGCGTCGCCAGTTCCCTGATCTCGGGTTCCTGGTCACGGGCGGTAAGTTCGCGGTTGCCTTCGATCTGAGCGTCGATATGCTCGATTCGGTCAATGAGCCTCAATTTCGCCGACAAATCAGCGTATTCGCGACCAAGGGCAGCCATTCGCGATTGCGAACGGGCCGTCGCGGGGTCGGCCAGTTCGGATTCAATCTGGGCATGCCGAAGGCGCACGGCCTGTTGTTGCGTCTCCATCACGCTGCCGCCTCGCCGGGCAACCCGGAAACCCCGCCGGTTTCCAACCCACCGCTGTTGGTCACTAAATCCCGGTCTTGTCCGACCAAAACCTCCTCGATTGCGGCGATTGCCACCTCACATTGCTCATCGTCAGGCTCACGCGTGGTCAAACCCTGTAGCCAGTAGCCGGGCAATGTAAGCACCCGCGCCCAGGCCTGTTCGCGGTGGTTGGCCAGCAGTCGGATCAATTCAAAGCCGATTCCGGCGGCAAACGGGATGATCACTATCCGGGAAGTCAATCGGATCCATAGTTCCGGTCGGCCCAGCAAGGCGAAGCCGACTATCGAGATAACAACTACCAGAAGTAGAAAACTGGTGCCGCAGCGGGGGTGCAGAAGGCTCTGCCGCTGGACGTTGCTGGGAATTAGCTCAAGGCCGGCCTCGACCGCGTTTACGGTCTTGTGCTCGGCGCCGTGATACTGCAGGGTTCGGTAGATGTCGGGTAGCAGGCTGATTGCGGCCAGATATCCCACCACCACGCTTACCCTAATTAACCCTTCCACGATGTTGCTAAGTAGGTCAGATTCAATCCAGCGATCGGTCAGCGCGGTCAGCCCCAACGGGACCAGGAAGAAGAGAACCACACCCAGCGCCAGGCCAAAACCCATCATCAGCGGGATCCAGGCGCCGCCGTCATCACCTGGTTCGCCGGGTTGGCCCTGCTCGTCTTCCAGCGTCGCCCTGGCCGAGAACGCCAGTGAGCGAGCGCCGAGATTGAAGACATCCCAGAGCACAAATGTCCCACGCAGTACCGGAATTCTTCGCACCGCCTCGGCCAGGCGGCCAGGTTCCACAGCCGCCGAATCTATAACAATGGATCCGTCGGCTCGGCGGACGGCGGTAGCCGCGCGGTCGCGGCTACGCATCATCACGCCTTCAATGACAGCCTGACCGCCGTAAACGGTGCTGCCAATCCCGGTCGCGCCAGCGTCGCTAGGCGCCGTGGCGGTCTCGGTCATAGGGGCTTCTTGGGCGACATCGGGTCGCCGCCGGATCGGTCCGGTTGGGTCGCCTAGTCAGATTCGACTGCAACTTCAACAGCGGCCTCGGGTGCTCGCTGTTTCTTTTGACGCTGGAGGAATCGGTCAACCTGCCCCTGGGTGTCAATTAGCTTCTGAGTGCCGGTGAAGAACGGGTGGCAATTCGAACAGATGTCGACTTGCAATCGCTCAACGACCGAACGGGTGGCGAATGAATTGCCACAGCTGCAAGTTACGTGGGTGTCGTAAAGCTGTGGGTGGATGCCGGTTTTCATCGTTTTGTATCTACTAATAATCTGTGCCTTCTCACGGGCCGAGCGATTCTATTTGACGTTCGCGCCCAATTCGAGCGCCACGATCGGCAGGTTAATCCTCCGATACCCATAGTGAGCCCCAGCCGCCAGCGGTTCGTCAATAACGAGCTCGCAATATCGGCGCTTCGGCCCCGGCATGAAAATATCGCTCGGTGCGCAGTGCGCCAACGGGACGATTGGGATTTTGACCGCAATCCCAATCCATCAGGGGTTTGTAACCGTGGAATCTTCGAATTCGTGGCCACTCCGCGGCGCGCGGAAACGTCTCGATTGCCCGATCTCCGGCATTGCAAACAAGCGCAAGCGCGACGAGTCCGGATTTAATGGCACTCAACGCGAATTTAAGCCATTTGTTGGCGCACGATATCGAGGGCGATTTGATCCCTATTGGCGTCGTCAATCCATATTTTTGGCCACGTCAAAATCGATCTGGGCCCTGATCCGACACTGGGGGCCAATGCATCACCGTTTTGCGCCGCGAACCGATCCTGCCGCGGCGCTAACCCGGCGCTTTACGCGGCGGAGCCTCAATCGCGAATGCGGACGCGCCTGGCGGCGACGTAGAGAATACCCGCAGTCACGGCTGCCAGGACGCCGATCGCTGCAAGTTTGCCGGTTCGCTCAATTAGCAGCGCGCTGGTCCCGAACGCGCCGCAGAGCGCAACATAGATGGCCGTTACCTGCCAGCGGGCCAGACCAGCATCGAGTAGGCGATGGTGGAGATGGCCGGTGTCGCGGGACATGATGCCGTGACCGCTGATCCAACGACGGACCATCGTAAAAGCGGCGTCCAGAATCGGAATTCCCAAAACCAACAGAGCGGTCCCGATCTTGGCCTGACCCAGAACGGCCAACGAGCCAATGAGGAAGCCAAGCAGATTCGAGCCCGAATCGCCGAGGAATAACCGGGCCCGGTAGGCATTAAAAGGGAGAAACCCAAAAATCGCGCCGGCCAACACCATCCCGAAAAGAACGAGCGAGAACGCCTCCAGGCGGGCTGAAAGTATGGCCATCACCAAGGCCGCCACCAATACCACTCCGGGGGCTAGGCCATCGAGACCATCAAGCAGGTTGATGGCGTTCATCATACCGACCAACCAGAAGACCGTGAGCACTCCGCCGGCTAGGACTCCCAATTCAATGACCCCGCCAAAAGGGTTGCTCACGAATGAAATCTGAACGCCAACCGCAAGTGCCAGTAGTGCAACCGCGGTTTGGCCGGCCAGTTTGTGCCAGGGCGCTAGGCCTTTGATGTCGTCTGCCAACCCGATGGCCGTAATGAACACGGCACAAATCGCCAGGCCGGCGAACTGCCCGGAGTTTTCAGAAGTCAATATGAGAACAAGAAGAAACGCCGGCAGGATTGCCGGTCCGCCGAGGCGCACGGCGGGTCGAAGGTGCGTTCGCCCCTCGCCGGGCAGGTCGCAGATTCGCAAGTGTTTCCCGATTCGCAACGCAGCAATCGACCCGGCGACCGCGATTGCCGCGGCCGCGGCAAAAGAGATAGGGCCAGCGAAGCTCAATTCCAAGGCGAATCCTGTGTTTGCAATCTGATGCGTCTATCTTCATAGAATCGTCGCAAATCAATTCGCCCCGACCATCAAGGCTTGCTGCACGGTGCCGGTTGCCAGGCCGTGGTCGATTGGCCAATCCGCTACATCTACCAGAACGGATTCAAATGTCGCAAGTCAAGCTCGAGAGCAAAGAATCGTTTGAGGCGGGACTGCGGCGTTTCAACAAGCGCGTGCAGCAGCACGGCATCCTGACCGAATCACGCCGCCGCAAGTACTTCGAGAAGCCGAGCGTTCGCCGGAAAAAGAAACAAGCTGCGCGTGCGCGCAAAGCCCGCCGCGCAACGATCAAAGCCGCGCGAATCGCAAACTCCGAGTACGCGTTTTAAGCAACCGATCGCGTCGAAGTTCCAGGCTCGAACGATCGCCAACCGGTGGAGAAAGCGGAGACAGGCCAAAAAGGGCTAACGACCCGACGCTGCGCGTGCAAATAACGCCCAGTGATATAGCAGGGTTAACATATACGACATTAGATGTCGCGAAATCGAAGACTTCTCGCGCATAGCGGGATTCGTCTCGCCTATAAATCGCATCAACAGGCCCGCCTGTCCGGCGTGCCGCAACAAGTGGAGGTCATCTTGACTTTTTCCAATCGGATTCCTCTGGCGGGCGCCATACCTGTATTGGTTGTGCTCGCATTAGCGGCCATGGTGGCCGTGATCGCGCTGGGGGCGCCGCAGCGCGCATCCGCTGCCGCGGACAACAAGACCTGCGACATCTCGCCGGTCATTCTCGACATGCTGCTAGATCGTTACGGCATGAACGCAAATGACTGCGACACGCTTGACCTAGATGGCACGGTCACTCCAGCACTTGAGTTGAACACTGACGACCACGCCGCTGACACCTGGGATTTCTCCGGTCAGGGTTTGACTTCGTTCGAAATCACCGAAGACGACAAAGACGCGCTCGTGGCCTTGTCGACCGGTGGCTCGGTAGCGAACCCCGACGCCGTTGAAGACGGTGTCAATTACATCGATTTGACCGGCAACCCGCTTACCATAGACGATGTCTCATTGGCGAATATTCCATCTCGAGTTGCGCTCAAGATTTCTGCCGACTCGAACGTTGCTGGATTCCAGGTTGATGAATCCACGATCACTGAAGGTTCCGCCGGTTACGTCGGCGTGGCAATTCCGGGTCAGCGCGCCAAGGACGAAGATGACATGGATGTCCAGCAAACGGTCTTTTTGAAGGTAACCGTTACAGGCGGCGACATTGCTAAACCCCTCAACGCCGCCATTGCAGCCGATGTCACAGGATCAACGGTCATTGGGTTGGTGGACTTCGGTACCTCAGACGATGCCAGTGCGACCCGTGAACTCGAAGTTAACTCCGAGAACGAGAACGTCATTTTCTACTTCCCGATCAAGGCGAATAAGGACAACACCAACGAGGAAGAATGGGGTTTCAGCCTTGAGATTGATGAGACAGTACGCGACGATGTCATTGGCGGATCTGGTACTGACGCGGATGACCGTTCCGCTGCAGCGATCCTTGAAAACCTAACGGCAGGTGGCGAACTCGACTTCGACGAGATCGAAATTAACGTACTCGACGCCGACGCCCCGGTGAACGGTGATAACGAACGTAGCGAAGACGTAGTCGCAGCAATCGTTGACGAGGTGGATGGCACAGATGGTGAAGGCGCCGGAATCGCCGATGAGTTGTACGGCGGACACATCGACTTTGACGACCTGACTCTCAGGGACCTTGGAGCCATTGAAAACTTGACGGTTGTCGACACCGACGGCGATGATGAACCGCTAGAATCCTTGCTCGCAGGCGACTTTGAGGGACTTAGCGGACTTGACACCCTTCGCTTGGTGGGTGCGGGCACACTCCCGTCTGGCATTTTTGCCGGCGTCGGCGGGCACAAAAACAACACTGCCGTGGAGATTACGTTCGCTGCCAACGAGACCAACGACGATGACATAGAAAAAGTCGGCAACTACAAACCAAGTACTCTGCCGGCGCATATTTTCGCCGACCAAGAGAAGAAGCAAGTTATCGTATTGACCGATGACACGAATGACAAGAACAAAGGCACCACCAGCGGACTTGACGCCGGTCTTTACGGTGCCGCCGAAGAAGGTCATTTCTTCGTCATGACCAATGCCGCAACGACCTGGTACGCGCTTGGCAACAAGGTCGTATTTGGTGACCCGGCCGCTGATGCCGAAGACGACATCCTAGCTTTCGCCACACCAGACATCACCGACCGGGGCGGAGGAGTAAAGTCCGAATCCTCGAAGGTCGTCCGGTTCGCGGTTCCAGTCCCTGAAGACGACCCCGACAAAGACGGCGGACGAACCGACTGGTTGTTCCTGTTCGGTGCCCCAAATGGTAATGTCGCGGACGCAGATCCAGCTCAATCGACCGACGCATCTGCGTTGATTGATATCGCCGTAGTCGAAATCACCGAGGACGACTAAGGGAATAAAGGCCCGAAGAACCAGGTGATCAACTAAATGGCTTATAAGCCAGGCAGCTGAAAACATGAGCGCCTCTCCTTAAACGGTGAGGCGCTCATTCCGTATCAAGAGAAAACTTCAGGTGCAAGCTCACCCGCCAGGAGCTCGGAATCCTAATAATTTATCCCGCATCGCTAGTAGTGGGGCGTCGCCAAGCGGTAAGGCAGCGGCCTTTGGAGCCGCCATCGTTGGTTCGAATCCAACCGCCCCAGCCTCAGATTGCCTCAGAAGCGAGGTTCACCTGCAAACCAGATTCGAGTATCCTCCCGAACTGTCCCACCAATTCGAATCAGCAATCAAATTGGCCGCCAGACACGCGGCGCCGATCGGCAAACCATTAGTCATAATTCGCTTTATGTCTTGTGCTCAGATCAGTCGGTTGGTGCATGAACATAAAGGCAAGCGTGGTCCGACGAACATATTGACTTTTCGTGGCGACTCAAACGGTGACAGTGCCGACATTGCGATTTGCCCAGCTATTGCCGCCGAAGACGCTCAAGTTCGGGGTTGGAGCACGGAAAACGAACTTATTTACTTGGTCATCCATGGAACCTTACACGCCCTCGGTTTTGACCACTCGGAACCCAGGGAGGCCCGTCGAATGCGCGCGCTTGAATGCCAGATCCTGACCGATACAGGGATCGACCCAGCACCCCTTGGAAAAATGGACGCGTGAGACTCAGCGCCCCCGCAAAAATCAATCTCGGATTAGAAATCTCAGGGCGGCGCAACGACGGATACTGCGAAGTGGTTTCAGTCATGCAGGCAATCAGTCTCGCTGATGCTGTCGAAATCCATTCGCGCAAAAAGTCCGAGTCCGAGTCGCCTAGAGACAAACCCTTCGGAGTTGACGGCGCTCTGGAATTGGCCCAATTGGCGGTCGATCGCCTCTCAGAAGCCAACGATCAGAGACTACGATTCGACGTGACGCTCGAAAAATCCATCCCGGTAGCTGCGGGGCTTGGTGGCGGAAGCAGCGACGCAGCAATTGCGTTGTTGGGAGCCCAATATATTGCCGGCAGGCCGCCCGCCACCACCCAGCTGCAAGGAATTGCTGCCGAACTCGGTTCCGACATTTCGTTTTTTCTTTTTGGCGGTACCGCATTGGTTGTCGGCCGTGGCGAAATAATCTCCCGCGTCTTACCGGCCCCTGACGCCTGGATTGTCCTTGCCAATCCAGGCGTCAGGCTCTCCACTGCCGATGTCTATGCTGAGCTAAGAGACGACGAATTTACGAGTGGTGAATGCACTTGTCGGCTCGCGGATTCGCTCGCCGCCCAGGTACCGGATTGGACGTTGATGGTAAATACATTGCAGGCACCCGCTCTTCGGCTCTGTCCCCAAATCGGCCCAATTCTTTCGCTCCTTCGCGAACATACATCGCGCTTCCAAGTTGCAGGCAGTGGTCCGACCTGCTTTGGGCTGTTCGAGACCAGGCCGGATGCCAATCTGGCAGCCGAATCGATATCATCGAGCGGATTTTGGACATGGGTGGGACGACCACGCGGACCCTGGGCCGCCGCCGAACTAATCACCAACGGCGATCTTCACGGCGATCGGTAATTCGTCCACGGTGGATTTCTAATCAGCAGCGAGTATTCACGCCGTACCCATCCCTGAATCCCTTGCCGGTGAGAGTCGATATTTGAAGGCCACTGGGCAAAGTTGCCGGCGGGTTCAAATAGTTGTGCGAGGAGATACCAGACCGTCAGGGGCGCGCCCCCAGATGGCCGCCAGCGAATACAAACCGATGGCCACCCACACTCCCCGGCAACTGGCTCTCTGGAAGGCGGTTCAGCAGGCCAGCCTGCAGGGCCGGCCATTGCCCGGCAGTTGGGGGTTTCGTGCGCAAATACGCCTACGCTCTAACCCCACCGATGAATCCCTCACCGATGCGGATGCAGGTCAAGAGCAACAGAGAATGATTGCAGGCATTAGCGCTGACATTTTCCCTGGACAGTTGGACTGACAAAGTCGCTGAGCAGCGACACATCATCACCAGCCGGGGAGCAGTTCGCACACAGTCACGGGCGAAATAAAATCCACTAGACATCAATATTGCAATGGAGCGTGATCCCGAGATGAGGACTACTCTCACACTTGATGACGACCTAGGCGATGCTCTCCGCGAGCGTGCACGACTGCTCAACATCCCATTCAAGCAAGCTGTCAACGATGCCTTGCGACGAGGAATGTCACCGGGGCAACCAGGGCCAATTGCCCCAGAGTTCCGAGTGAATCCGTTCGATATACAGTTCACGCCTGGCGTCGACCCGCTCAAGCTGAATCAATTAAGCGATGAGCTCGCTGTAGATGCGTTTGTCGAATCCCGCCAACCGTGATCATTCCAGACATAAATCTTCTTGTCTTTGCATACAACCAAGGTGCTCGCGAGCACGATGCTGCGAGACAATGGTGGCAGGACTTAATCGGCGGGCGGGAAAGAATTGGTGTGCCATGGGTCGTTTCGACTGGTTTTGTCCGTGTGTTGACTCACCCCAGAGCCGTAACACCGACGGTTAATCCAGCGGATGCGGTTGACCGTGTCAATGATTGGTTCCAGTTTGCAAATGTGTCGCCGATCAACCCTGGCTCCGACCACCTTATTCACTTCCGAAGGAACCTTCTGTCAGCTGGGGTCGGTGGAAATCTCACAATCGACGCGCATATTGCAGCAATCGCGATGGAGCATCAAGCAGAGGTTCACTGACCGTCCCTGATGTTTCATTACTCGGTCCACGCGGTCTGCCAGCTCCGGCGGCAACGAAAAGGTAATGGTCCTTATTGTTCGCGGCATGCAGATTTCTAATTACTGAGTCTTACCGTAGTTTTGCCCGTCAGCTTGAACCTTGTCAACCGCAGACGGCAATCGCCGGCACATCCATGCCTGGGCAGTCGGCATTGCCGACGAGATAAAGGCGCAATTGTGTCAGGTGATCAGGGACTGATCCCTCGCTGGCAGTGGATACGCGATGTTCCCTTATGTTGAAGGAATGGACCCCGGAGATGCCGGAAACCAATGATTCCACAGACCTCGTAACCACGTCGCAACCTTGCGCAAGTTATTCGACGCAGTCAAACGTATCGGTCTGGCCACGGCTGAGAAGATGTTGCGGACACGAATAGCGACGCGCTCGCGGGCATCAAAACTTCACACCCATGGCCGTGAGTTCGGCACGCCAGCGTATAAAACTTTTGGCCGCCAGTGTTGTTAGTGTGTAGGAATTAATGGCCATCGAACCGGCCCTCTCCCTAGAGATCCCAAGCATCGCGAATACTGAGGTCGCGCAGATCGCGATCAAAGACAATGTGCGGACTCGGGATCCGCATACGATGTACGCATACCATGCGGTTT
Source organism: Chloroflexota bacterium (assembly GCA_965249595.1). Taxonomy (GTDB): domain Bacteria; phylum Chloroflexota; class UBA11872; order UBA11872; family VXNJ01; genus VXNJ01. The sequence continues at coordinate 417,614 of OZ252242.1, forward strand.
GGGCAGACTCAGTGGGCGAAATCAATTGATCAACGACGACACGCTTCTTGAGGAGCAGGTACGGTACTACCAGGCCAGGGCCCCTGAATACGATCAGTGGTTCGAGCGGCGGGGTCACTACGACTTGGGGTCTGAGCACACCGCTCAGTGGAACGCAGAAGTCGAATTGGTGAGGCATGCCCTGCACAGTTCGCAACTAGAGGGAGAGGTTCTTGAGCTTGCTTGCGGAACCGGGTGGTGGACGAAGGAACTGGCCCGCCATGACGTTGCCATCACGGCTGTGGATAGCTCCAGGGAAGTAATCGCTCTCAACCGCAAACGGGTCGGAAAATCGAGTGTGACGTACGTCCACGCAAACATCTTCGACTGGCGTCCCGCAGGGTCCTTCGAGACGATCTTCTTTGCGTTTTGGCTATCACACGTGCCTCCCGATCACTTTGAAGCCTTCTGGAGGCTAATCGAATCCTGCTTGAGTCCTAACGGACGCGTTTTCTTCGTGGATAACCGGAGGTACCCTGAAAACCAGCGGACTAACTTACAGACTCAACCCGGGGACGCGGCCCCTTGGGTGGCCAGGAGGCAACTGACTGACGGAAGGAATTTCGACATCGTCAAGGTCTTCTACACAGCAAATGAGATCGAGGGACGCCTGTCGAATCTCGGGTGGGACAGCCAGATCTCGGAAACCTCAAAATTCTTCATTTGGGGAAATCTGAAAAGACGTGAAGACTAGTGTCGCGTTGACCTGACGATACTGACGGTAGTAAGATAATTGCATTACTGTCAGTAGAGGGGCGGAAATGGCAAGCCGGCTGGAATTCCAAAAGAATTTCATTGAACTAGGGCAAGAACTCAACGATGAAGAACTTTCCGATACATTGATCAAGCTTGTGTCCCACCGGGAATGGGGCGCAGGAGAACTATTGAATCTCATTGCTTCAAATTGCCCGCTAATGGAATCTGATCTATTTGATGCCGCAGCTTCATTGGCTGCGCGCCACCATGCATTGGCAGGCGACGAATTCGAGCTCCGAAGTTGGCTGACCCTTCTTGCTTTGAGGAGTGATGTCGCCCGACAAATCGGCGAGGAACCACGTCAAGTGATCGACAAGATCGGACAATCCGTATTGGCGCAAGCCAAGATTCAAGGAGAGGCCATCCAAACCATCTGGCGCGAGCCGATGGTTCAGCCGGGCATCGCTGCGGTTGCCCTCGGAGCCAAGGTGACGAACCGAGAAAAGGTTCGACAGTATCGTGAACGTTCATGGTTGCTTGGTTTGCCAAGCGGCCGCAAATTCCTTTACCCGGAATTTCAGTTCGACCCCGAGCAACGAGATGTCTTTCACGTGGTGCGGGCGGTAAACGAACAGCTAGTAGCTGCGGACGACCCTTGGGGCGTAGCTTCTTGGTGGATCTCCGCTAACGACCGCCTTGGTACCAGGCCCATAGATCTCGTTGGCTCTGACCGCGAACACGACCTTGTCGCTTCCGCCCGAGCGCTAACCGAGCCAGTCGGCTAGGCCGCCGCTTGGCGCCAAACCAAGGTCCCCCTCCACACTTTGACGGTACTCCAGCCCGCTTCGTGCTGCCTGCAGGTACTACTCTCACCCGCATCCACAGTGCCGGATTCAGGGCCACTTCGTTCAACCCGACGGTGGCTCAGAGCAATCTATCGGGTGGCAGATTCGATGCAGCTCCGGATGATGAGTACGCGTATTTGTACGCTGCTGAAGACGACGCCACCGCAATATCCGAAACATTACTTCACGATCTTCCAATCGATGCCTTTGGCGCACGCTTGCTGCCGCGAATTCGAATCTCGGGTCTGCGCATTAGCTGGTTGGAAACGGCGCATGATATGCAATTGATCAACCTTCGTACAGGTACGGACCTTGCTGCACTTGGGCAAGACACTTGGCTGACAGGCGCTCCTGCCGAGGATTATGCGATGACGCGGCGCTGGTCCTCTGCTATCCGATCTTGGGCACCATGGGCCGAAGGCCTAACGTGGCGCTCCCGCCGGGAGCCTGAAGGTTTCGCCTACGTCTTCTTCGCCGATCGTTGTCATTGCGAGTGCTTAAAGGAACTCTCGGAGAAATTGCCCATCCCATCCGATGATCAGTGCCTCGAGGCTGGTGCTGGACATCATTACGTGGAGGGCATTCTTACGTCATATCGGGTAGCCCTGATATGAGATGTCAATCTCCGACTTGATACAAATGGGTGCTTATTTTCGGAATCCGAACAGTCAATTCCCGGCCGAAACGGATATGCGCTTCACTCCCGAGCGATGGTCGTGGCCACGTGAGTAGAAACTCAACGACATTGTCAGAACAATGCGGGACAGCAGAAACACAGCGGGCACATTGAATGGCCGCCAGCGGACAGAAACTAGTGGCCACCTACACGACGATCTTTTTGACCATTGGTGAATCGTGTCTGGTAGCCGTCCTCACAGGAGGCAACTAACGAGCGTGAAGGGGAGAAAATGCCACGAGGGATGTTGAATGTCGGAGAGTTGCGAACGGCGGCCGACGAAGGATCAATTGACACAGTGATTCTGGCGTTTCCCGATCTGTATGGCCGGCTGCTGGGTAAACGTTTGGACGCCTCGTTCTTCCTGTCGGACGTGGAGGGTGGGACGCATGTCTGCGACTACCTGCTCACGGTGGACATGGAGATGGAGCCTGTCACGGGATATGAGTTTTCGAATTGGGATAGCGGCTACGGCGATATACACCTGGCACCGGATTTGGGAACGATGCGCATATTGGCGTGGCTCGACCGTACCGCCCTGGTGGTCTGCGATGCAAACGTAGGGCCGAGGCATGAGGCGGTAACAGTGGCGCCTCGTTCAATACTGCGTAAACAGCTGGAGCGATTGGGTGATGCCGGCTTCGAAGCCATGGCCGGATCGGAACTGGAGTACTACCAGTTTCGGATGTCCTATAAGGAAGCGGCCCAGAGCAATTTTGAAAATCTTCGAGAAGCCGGGTGGTATATCGAGGATTACCATCTCCTGCAAGCGACCCGTACAGAGGATCTAAACGGGGCATTTCGCCGCAATCTGGCGGCTTCCGGCGTGCCCGTGGAGTCGACCAAGGGGGAATTTGGGCGAGGACAACATGAACTAAACATTCGCTACTCACCAATCTTGGAGATGGCGGACCGGCACCTTGTGCTGAAACAAGCGGTAAAGGAAATATCTGATCAGCTTGGGTGCAGCACCACGTTTATGGCGAAGCCGGACGCGGAACAGGCCGGGTCGAGTTCGCATTTGCACGTGAGCCTGTGGACGGACCGGAGCGGAGAGTTGACAAATGCATTCGCCGGGGAGAGCGCCCTAGCCGGGATTGCATGTTCGGATGAATTTCGCTGGTTCCTGGGCGGATTGATGCGGTATACACCGGAGTTGATGGTTTGCTATGCACCGACAGTAAATTCGTACAAGCGATTCCAGGCAGAAAGTTGGGCTCCGACGGCGATTGCATGGTCGCCGGACAACCGCACCGCCGGTTTTCGGATCGTGGGTGCGGGGTCAAGTCTGCGAATTGAGTGCAGGATTCCAGGAGCCGATGTGAATCCATATCTCGCCTACTCGGCGCTTATCGCTTCGGGAATGTCAGGCATCGAGGGGCGGATCGAGCCGCCGCCAGCTTACATAGGAGATGTTTACTCAGCACCGGACGAGGAGACACTGCCAGGAAGTCTGGAGGAAGCGGTAAAGAGTTTCCAGGGGAGTGAGTTGGCCCAATCGGCGTTCGGTGGGGACGTGGTGGAGCATTACGCGCACTTTTTCGCCACCGAAGCGGAAGCTTACCGGAAAGCCGTTACGGACTGGGAGCGTGTGCGCTACTTCGAACGGATTTAGGGCCGGCACGGGAGTTCCGCCACTGCTTCAATCACTAGGTGCGGTAGTTTGGTTGAACAGCGCCATTCGCTATCGCTGGCCGGGGCTTTGCATTGGCGTGCCAATTCGGTCGGTGAAAGGTGATTGCCACTGCGTTTTGCCAAAAAACCGTGGCCTTAGTTGGTAGGGCCCGATCGCCGGAAGGGTTGAGTTCCCAATTGGGGTCACCTAGTGACCGGATAGTGGCCGGTCAGCCAATTGCCTCGGTCGACTACAGGCGGACTCGCAGCTTGCCATAGGCACTGTAAAGCAAATAATCGACGTCTGTTCGCCTATCGATTCCGATTGCATCCAAAACTTAACATTCCATCTGGTTCGCTTCGGGACCTCGGCGGTAAAAAACACGCCTTGCCACAAAAATCCCAATAATTTGCGCTTGCGGGAAACAGTTTCTGAGGTGGAATTTAGCGGCGCGGAAATGCGCCCCTGCAGTCAGCACGTCATCGAAGATTGCGATGAAATCCGGCGTGGGCGCGGACACTGAACGATCGACTTTGTAAATGCGTTCAAGATCCACTGGGCTCGGCCGGTTTGGCCCCACGTGCGCCGGGTCAATGCTTTGCGTCTGAATGATCAATTCCCGGACGTCCAATCTGAGTTCCTGCCGGATTGAAGTAAGGACCCGGAGCAACCGGTCATCATGCGACGGATCGCCCTTGACTATAGATGGAGGAATTGGTACGAAAGTTATCCGAGATCTAAGTCTTGCGGGTCAAAGGCGCTGCGGGATGACTCGGAAATCGTACGTTACGTGGATGGCTCGCCGTATCGCGGCAATGGGTGGGTGAAAAGGCGCCAATTTTGCTCGTAAACGCCTAGCTCCCAATCGGAATTCAAACTCTCAGATCTATCCGGGTAAGCCCCACATAAATGTCATTCGCAATAACGGCTGGGCAACCCAAGCCGATGCTAGAAGCCAGCCATGATTGTCTTTACGAACCGGCCTCAAACTGTGCAGCTTCCTCCGAGCCTCCGGTTGTATTGCCTTCGCTGTAAGAACGGGCTCCGGTCCCGGCCAGGGATCCGCCCTGCACGATCAGGTATTCGTCCCTGATCGGGCGGCCATCAAGCCAACATTCCAATATTTCGCGGACACCGGCCGCGTAACGCGCTTGCGCCGACAGGGAAGTTCCTGATGTGTGCGGCGTCATGGCCTGATTGGGCATAAATCGCCAGACATGATCGTTGGGAGCGGGTTGCGGAAACCAAACGTCGCCGGCATAACCAGCCAGTTGGCCGCTTTCCAATGCCCGAACGATTGCGTCCCGATCGCAGATTTTTCCGCGCGCCGTATTGACGATGTATGAACCACGCTTCATCATGCCGATCAAATCGTCAGAAAACATGTGTTCGGTTTCGGGATGGAGCGGGCAATGGATGCTGACAACATCGCAAACCTGGACCAGCGACTCCACGGTTTCGTGGAACGTGAGTCCAAGCTCTCTCTCCACATCCGCCGATTGTCGGTGTCGATCCATGTAGTGGAGGTTTACGTCAAACGGCTTCATCCGTTTTAGGACCGCAAGTCCGATTCTTCCGGCAGCAACAACTCCCACATCCATGCCCTCAATGTCGTAGGACCTCGATACAGCATCAGCGATATTCCAACCGCCCTTAAGGACAATTCCGTGCTGCGGTATGTAATCCCGCACCAGAGCCAGCATCTGCATTACGGCATGCTCGGCAACACTGACGCTGTTGCACCAGGTAACTTCACAAACCGTGATTCCGTGATCAATCGCCGCCTGCAAATCGACGTGGTCGGACCCGATTCCGGCAGTAATCGCCAGCTTGAGGCGGGGAGCCTTGGCTATGCGCTCAGCAGTCAGATAAGCGGGCCAGAAGGGTTGTGAAATCACGATGTCAGCACTGGGCAATTCCTTTTCAAAGACCGAGTCGGACCCGTCCTTGTGGGTCGTCACGACAAAGGAGTGGCCATTCCGGGTGAGAAAGTCCCCTAAACCGAGCCCGCCCGAAACGGAACCAAGTAGATCGCCGGGCGTGAAATCGATCGCTTCCGGCGAGGGCAACGATTGGCCGTCCGGGTACCGCTCGAGGGCGGGAATTCCGTCGCGGGCGCTGGCAGGAGGGAATCCAGCCGTTGGGTCATCGTAGAGAACGCAAAGGACTTTTTGCGCAGAAGATCCGTCCATGTACGTCCACCTAAATTGGGTCTTGAAATTTCAAAATTTGACGATCACATCCAATAAATTTACCCTCTGCGGATGCAATTTTTGCCTCAGTATTGGATCGCTTGCCGGCGTATTGACCAATCGACTGGCGGTAGGAAGCGCTTGCATAAGGATGTGGCCGAGGCGATCGACGTTGGCTCCCAAGCGGTCCGAAACGACGCTCCCGACCACAATCCCGCCAAGTTACAGAGAACATCGCCAGGTAGCGCCGCTTAACCGGCGGCGAAGCCTTTCATCGAGTCAAGCTCACCTACTGGCGAATGCCCGCTTCGACCACCCATTGGGGATTTGATACCTGACGTGAGAACTGTTGAATTCCGTCGTCAACGCGATTCCGGCATCGGTGTCGAGTATTTGGTCGATCATGCCCGCCGAACGAAATAGGCAATGCCTGCACCGGGAGAAATTTGGATCAAGTCAATCAAGCGTTCAATCGGATTTGAAGTTGGAATTGAATTAGAAAATGAGCAGAAATGAAATAGGTCTAATCAAGCTGTCATAAGATAGCCTATTGGAAACAAACGCGAAATAAAATAGAAAATGATTGGCATTTGGCAGCAAATTCGATAAGCCGCTATTCCGTTCCTCGGCAGTGGTTGAACTACGACATCGCGGCGATAGCCGGCCCGCTGGTGGAGGCAAAGACAGCCGCCGGAGTCCTAAGTCGACTACCTTATCTACGCCAATGGATAGAACAAGCTCACGAACAGCAGCTGCGACTGGAAGCGGCAGGGACGACGCGCATTGAGGGCGCTGTGTTTTCGACACAGGAAATTGATGACGCTCTCGCTGCAATCCCGCTGCGCGACCAACTAACCCATCCGCAACAACAGTTGCGGGCAGCCGACGCTACATACCGGTGGATGAGATTACAACCAGTGGACCTACCGGTCAATGCCGCATTAATTCTCAATATTCATCGGCGAATTGTGACGGGCTGCGATGACGACCATTGCGAACCTGGCGCCTTGCGGGGCCCTGCCTCGCCCAACGTCACCTTTGGCCAACCACGCTGTCGCGGTGCCGATGGGGGCGAACTTGATGCTGTGTTTGGCGCGCTGACTACGGCTATAGCGGGTGAATTTCAGGCTCATGACCGCATCATTCAGGCCCTTGCAACGCACTACCATATCGGCGCGATGCACCCGTTCGGCGATGGCAATGGCCGGACCGGACGTGCCCTGGAAGCGTTTATGTTGCGGAGGGCAGGGATAAATGACGTAGTCATGGTCAGTATGTCCAATTACTACTACGAGCACATGGACGAATACCTGGCCACTTTGTACCAATCCCGGCAGCGTGGGCACGACATAACGCCGTTTTTAAGATTTGCTTTGCGGGCAGTCGCAAAGAGGTGTGGCGCCCTGGCCGAAGAGATTGCAACCCGGAATAAGCGGACTCTCTACCGTGAGTTTGCCCGTTCGCTCTTTGGGCAATTGCGCAATTCCCGCCGGCGAGCGCTGGGGGAACGTCAGTTGCACATCATCGACGTTCTAGTGGAAAGCAATTTTGTGGAAATTCTCGATTTAGTCGATGATATTTGGCGGCACTATGAAAATCTGAAGCATCCGGAACGGGCAATTAATCGAGACCTCAATGAATTGCTCCAAATTGCCGCAATAAACATCGATGATGACGGTGACCTAGTTGTAAATCTCGACTGGCCGCAGCAATTTTCAGAGTCCGACTTTCTCAAGGATTACGAAAACATGGCGGCGGCGGCCAGCCCAACCATTTCGGGTTTGTCCCGATTGCTGGGCCGACGACGACGCTAGACATCGGCGCAAAAACCACTTCTCGTGTGGCGTGCGAAACCTGATCGCGGTCTAGAAACCACCGACCCCAGCAAGCGACGGCGCCGCCAACCAGCACTCCGCATGAATGTTTGCTGCCGGCGCTCACAAAAGTGAATGCTTCATCCGGTGGCGTGGACTGACCATTGCCTTCCTCGCCCCAGCAGAGGGTCTCGTCGCCGGTCCCACCCTCCTATATCGTCAACGTGACCCTGGATCGAATCGGCATTGATGTGCCGCGTCCGCCTGCTCGGCTGAACGATCTCAACTTCCAACTGACCGCTGACGATGGGGAAAAAATACTGGGTTATTACAGCGCGGGCGATCGAATCGGAGCCAAGCTCGTTCCGCGGAAAGGGCACGATCACCGAAAGGCCAGTTCCCTCGAGGCGTTCCAAGCCAAAACTTTCGCACACTTCGAGGATGAACTCCTCGTCGTCAACTGGCAGAGGAAGCCAGTCATGGTCGGCGACGCTCGAACCAGCGGCAAACGTTCCGTACGGCGGGTATTTCTTCTTGTTAAGCGTGTGCGTTTTTAACGCCGCCATTCTCATCAGCAACCAGCGTTGTTCATCGCCGGATCTTTGCGTGATGCCCAAGTAGGCGTTGATCTCCGATGCATCGGGAAAAACCCACTTGCCCAGCCCCCAGGACCCGCCATCATTCTCACCCTTCGGCGAGATTCCAATACTGCGAAAGAACCCCCAAAATTTGTTCCCCGATTCCCTTTCGCTGTTGCTGGACAAGTTGCCGGTCAGGCCTGTAGTTCCAAAGTCTTCAATGGTCAGAAAGCTCATCGGCTTGTCAAAGCAATCGAGCGCGTTGTTTGCCGCCTGGGCTTCGTTTCGACCGTTCGAATCGTGGCCAACCGTGGAATTTCCGGCAACGACGGCCCTAACGTGATCTTCCAGCCCAGCCAAAAATGGTCTGGCCCGCCTTGCCGTTAGGGCCCGGCGACTACCAGAGAAGACAAATCGGATCCGAACTTTTTGATCATCGTGTCGGGCATCGAGCGAGTTTTGGACAGTTTCACGAACAAGGCGCTCGGGTAAGTCGGCGGCGGCGGTGAAGAACTCGCCTTGGACCGGGTCCTGATTAATCTCCGAAGGCGACATTTGGGCGAATCGCCAGAGCGGCGCATTGGACAATTTCATCGCTTGGCCGAATTGAGGATTTGGACCGGCGGAATAAATGGGCCTTCAGGAGATTTGAGGGTGAATATCAATTGCAACCGCTTTGAAAGATGCTTCCAGCCTGCGCGGTTCAACGAGAGGTCAGGTTACGATATTTTGCGCATACTGGATTTCGACCTTTAATTTTTGTAGGGCCGAGATTTGCTTGGGCCAGCGGGCGGGCTAGCGGCTCCTGGCACAATGCCGATCAAATTTAATATGAAGATCAAAAATTTCACTTTGTTGGGAATAGCAGATGGACTTAGAACTGGGCGGAAAGGTGGCGATTGTCACCGGTGGAAGCAAGGGAATCGGGAAAGCGATAGCGCTGGAGCTAGCCCGTGAGGGCGTAGACATCGCGATCGCGGCTCGAACCGCAGACGAATTGGCCGTGACCGCAGCTGAGATCAGGGCGGAAACCGGCATGAAAGTGATCGGAATTCCAACCGATACGACCAATTGGAATGATGTCGTCAACATGGTGGATACCGCGATCGACAAACTGGGTCGCGTCGACATCTTGGTAAACAGTGCGGCGATGGTGGGAGGCCAGGTCCGAGGCTCGCTCGCCGAAGCAATGGAAAAGGACCTCATCGAAGACCTGGATACCAAAGTCGTCGGTTACTTTCGCTGCATCAAAGCTGTGGCACCACACATGCAGGCTCAGAAGTGGGGTCGCGTGATAAGCATCGGCGGACTCTCAGCCCGCAATGCATCCATCTACGGTCTGCGCAACGCAGCGGTCGTCCACCTGACCAAAACCCTCTCCGACCAGCTAGGGGCAGATGGGATAACGCTCAATGTGATACACCCCGGTTTTACGTTGACCGAAGGGGCTAACGAGCGGCTCGACAACCGAGCGCGACAACAGGGTCTTTCGCGCGAAGCTGTCGACCGGTCCATATCGCAGAACGTCGCCATCGGCCGGATAGTAAAACCGCATGAATTGGCTTGGTTTACGGCGTATCTGGCATCTCCCAAATCCGAATGCATCACCGGCGAAGTGATCGCGGCCGGTGGCGGTGCTATGGGCGGAGTGCACCAATAGGGCCCAATCGCTAGGGATTAAGGCTCGTCACGTAGTGGCGCGACGGCCAGGCCGGCGATGCTCCCGCCGGGGCAATTACCCCGGCCCAATCAAATCGATTGGCGAGTAGCGCCAGACCCCTGTAGATTGTCCTTCCACCGGCCCACCGGCCCTGGCGGACAGAAACCAACGGCCACCCGCAACGTCCGCCGTTGCCAGTCGAGCGCGCCGCCAAAAACCGATGGCCGATGGGGGCCATTGTCAACGTGACTTGATGTCGTAACCGGCACCGGGACTATGTTGGGTCGTGTCCCCTCGGTAGGTGTAAGTAAGTCCGGCTCCCTCTACTTTGATGGGGTGCGGCAGCATCGGCCTCGAGGCTGATGCTGCCGGCAAGGGCCGGCAGTTGTTGTAGGAGACTCTCCGGGGGCGCTGATCCTTCTGAGTGGATGTGTTTTCGTGCGGCAGTGCGGCCGCAGCCCAATTGTGCTTCGTGCCGCATCGCCAAACGGGATCGCAGGGCGCACCGATCCCGGGGACCCTCGGGCGCGCAGCCCTTCCGGGAGACGGCGGACCGCTCATCCCGCCGCCGGCCGTCTACATGTAGATCTCTTTGGCTCTTTGCAGGGCCCAGTCCCTGGGCGCCGCCACCAGCTGCCCGGTCTGCCCGTCGATATCGTCACGGTGGGCCACCACCTTCCCGATCTGCCGCATCGACTCCTGGGACATGTAGCGGCGCTCGGAGGCGATCCATTCGTCGTTCTGCTCGCACAGGATCGCCCCCGCCAGGCGCGCGACCGATTCGTCATTCGGGAAGATCTGCACCACCCGGCTGCGCCGCTTGATCTCGGCCATGAGGCGCTCCAGGGGATTGGTGGACCAGATCTTGCGCCAGTGCACCGGCGGGAAATCGGCGTAGGCGGTCAGCTCCACCTCTCTGTCGTCGACGTAATCCCCCAGGCGCGGGGCGAGCTTCTCCATCGCCGCGGCGAAGTAGTGGTAGTGGGCTACCGCCATTTCGCGGTCGGCCTGGTTGTAGATGGTGGAGAAGGCGGCCATCGCCAGGCGCTGGTTCGGCCGGCTGCCGGCCCGCCGGGCGATGTTGCGGCCAAAGTGGATCCGGCAGGCCTGCCAGGCCGCGCCCGGCAGCCGGGTCTGCACCGCGGCCTTGATGGACGAGTGGGCGTCCGAGATCACCAGCTTCACTCCCGTAAGACCCCGATCCGCCAGTGAGCTGAGGAAGTCCTCCCAGAAGGGCAGGTCCTCGCCGTCGCCGACGGCAAAGCCCAGCACCTCGCGGCGGCCGTCGCCGGTGACTCCGATGGCCACCGCCAGCGCCCGCGAGCGGACCTGGTGGCGGTGGCGGGCCTTCACGTAGGTGGCGTCCAGGTACAGGTAGGGGTAGTTGGCAAGTCCCAGGTCGCGTTCCCGGAAGGCCTTTACCTGCTGGTCGATGCGCTTGCAGATCCTGGACACCTCGGACTTGGAGATGCCGTGTCCCGAGCCCAGGGCCCTGACTAGCCGGTCCACCTTGCGGGTGGAAGTCCCGCTGATGTAGGCGGTCATCACCACCGCGTACAGGGCCTGATCGACCCGCCGGCGGGGTTCTAAGAACTCCGGGAACCAGCTGCCCTCGCGCAGCTTGGGCAGGTCGATCGCGATGTCGCCGGCCTGGGTGGTCAGGGTGCGCGGGCGCTTGCCGTTGCGGCGGTTCGTGCGTCCTGGCGTGCGCTCGTGGGGGTCCGCCCCGATGTGGGCGGCTACCCCGGCGTCGATTAAATCCTGGAGGCCGCGCTCGACGAGTCGGCGGACGAACTCGCGGCTGTCAAAGCCCTCCTCGGACAGCTTGGTGAAAAGGGCAGCATAATGATCTTGGGCCATCGATGGTTCCTCGATGAAGAAGGTGAAGTGTCTTCATTTTGAGGAGCGCACGGTGGCCCTTTCATTTACCGTGCGCTGCTGGCGCTAAATCGTCAGCAAGCTGGAGCTTTTACACCACGTGGCGGGACACGATCGCAGGATCGACGATCCGCTCAAATTTCGACAACTGCCTCTAACCAATCCGCCACAAAAGCGGGGCCGTCGACAGCGGTGCAAATGCGCATGTTGGGGCGGCGTTCCGGGTGTTCGATCGTTCGCAGGATTTGGCCTTCATAGGCGACGGCGACGTGGGCATCGCGAAGCGTGGCGTGCCGGCCGCCCAGGGCGACGTGTACCGCGAGAGGGTCATGGAGGTACGTGCGTTCGTCGAAATTTGAACCATCCAGGCCGTATTTCTCACTAAAAGCCAGGAATGGATCGCGCATCTCATCGATGAGTCGAACCAATTTTTGGGAAACCTGACCCCCGTTGCGGGCCAATCGAGCCCGGTCAGCTCGACTCAGATACGCCTGCAAGGTGACCTCCAGCGGTACCAAAGTGATCTCCAGCGAGGAGCCAAGGACAACGGCAGCGGCTAATGGGTCGGCGTTGAGATTCGTCTCAAAGGAGGCCGGCCAGACCACCTGACTTTTGTCGACTATCCCGCCCATGATCGTGACTGGTCCCATGAATTCGGGCAGCCCCGGTTCCATTTGCAGGGCGAGCGCGAGATTGGTTACCGGACCAACGGTTACCAGACTTAGGCGGCCCTCGGCACGTTCTGCAGAGCCGATGATGAAACGAGCTGCGTCCTCGCGGTTTGGCTCGGAATCAGGCACCTGCCGCTCCTCGCCCGTGAGCACGCCGGCACCCTCATGGCCCCACATCTCATGCCAATGAAAATCCGTAACACTGCTGCGGCGCAACGGTTCAGACCGGCCAGCGACAACCGGGACAGATTGCTTCTCGGAATTTTTGAGCAGGGCGCTGGCTATGGCGGCCCGCAGTGGGGCATGGGCGTGAGCGGTGGTAACCCCCACAAGTTGCACATCCCGTTGGGCTATTAGCAGTGCCAAAGCCAGGGCATCGTCGACATCGGTGCCAATGTCGGTATCGAGGAGCAGTTTCATGGTCACGAAGCGTCCTTTTTAGTAATTTAAGTTGAATTCGAATCGACGCTGCGGCACTGTGTAGAGGTTCGGCATCGGAAATATTTAAGCGGTTGCGGCTTGCGGTCAATTGAACGTTGATACGCTAGGCGCTTGGGCGGCAACCGAAGGGAAACGAATGAGAAGCGTCAGCGCACCGCGGAACATGGCTGGAAACGGCACGAAGGAGAAAATCCTTGTGGGGTTCGCGCGCCAAAGCTCTCCCTGTCGAGGCAGGAATAGCGAAGCAATCAGCCCAACCGGTCGTCGGTGCCGTGGCGGCGGCCCGACGCTCGATTTTTTCGCTTTACATTTCAAGCGCGGATCAGGGCGCTGACCTACCTGCACCAAGCACCTCCCGCGACTAGAGGGTGTCTAGGCGGTTGAGCGCAACGGATTACGCAATAAAGAGGCAAGATGAGCCAATCTGAAAACGATCGCCGGATCGATTACGTGGAGTTTTCGGCTACCGACATCAATGCGACCAAGAGGTTCTATCAAGACATCTTCGGGTGGAATTTTCAAGACTTCGGGCCGGATTACACGGCCTTTGATGACGGTCGCCTGGCCGGTGGGTTTAGCAAAGTCGATAACAACCAAAGCGGTGGACCCCTGGTTGTCATTTATGCGGCCGACTTGGAGGCCATCGAGGCCAGCGTTCTTAAATCAGGCGGAGCAATCGTCTGCCCAACTTTCGAGTTCCCTGGTGGGCGACGCTTCCACTTCACCGACCCGAGCGGCAACGAACTGGCCGTATGGTCCGAATAGGCTCTCGCCACGAGGGCCATGCGTTTCGGCGTTGGGTGCGTCTCACTCTTTGGTTGCAATTCCCTGCGGCGCCTGAGCCGTCACAGTTCTTAGCGGTCCAGGGATACTCCGGCCAGGAACCGCTGCGCTGCCAATGCAAGAAGCATCAGGGCAACGACGATCAGGATTAGGGCCGGAATCGGTAATTCGCCTTCCCCGGTTGACCAGGCCGCGTTGAGTCCAATGGTCGCTCCTGCCGCCAGGCCCGACAGCGCTGCGTTGAGACGACCCGGGCGAATCGCCTGGCTGACCACCGCGGCGGCGATGACCGCCACATTCCCGGCGATGCGCAGCGGTTCAACTGAATCAATCGCCACATGCAACAGGACGTCAAAGGCGCTCCAGATCGCCGCGGCGATCATCAATCGATGACCGGAACGAAGTAGTTTTTTCATCGGTGCCTATTTCAAAGAAGGCGTGGACGCATACCTTTAGTCGAAACATTACTCGCTACCTCTACAGCCTATGTTGGAGTTAATTCGGGCTGTAGGGAAAGGCAAAGGGAGAACCGGGCCCACACTTCAAACAGGCCGAGCATTTGGAATTTGGCGGAAGCTTGGAGAAATTGCTAGCGCAGCCGAGATCGCTTGGACGACGCCTGGGGTAGCGCTCCAAGCTTGGCTTAACCTTTGATCGCCGATCCGACCACCGACTCGGTAAAAGTTCGCTGGAACACCAAAAGGATGATTGCCGGGACCAGGCAGAGGACTGCGGCGCCGGCGAAAAGCATGCCCCAGTCAACCCCATATTGCCCGAACAACCTGGCCAAGGCTACCGACCCCACATCCATGGAAGGGTTGGTGGTCACCAGCAGGGGCCACAGGTAGGCCTGCCACTGGAAGACGAAGATGATGATTCCGGCTCCCACCATCGCCGGCCAGGTCAAGGGCACGTAGATTTTCCAGAGCACGCGCCATTTGCCGGCCCCATCAATCGCTGCCGCCTCCGCCAACTCGCGCGGTATGTCGAGGTAGAACTGCCGTAGCAGGAATATCGCCAATCCATTGCCCACCCCTGGCAGTATCAGGCCAATGAAGGTGTTATCCAGATCCGCGCTGCGTGCGGCGTCGGCCAGGGGGATGGCCAACGCCTCGAATGGCACCATGAACGTCAATACGATCAAGCCGAAAACGAATCCGCGGCCGCGGAAGTGAAAGGCGGTGAGAGCGTAGGCCGCCATCGCCGATACCACCAGGCCCAGAGCCACCGTTGCGCCAGCGACGACGAGCGAATTGATGATGGCCCGGCCCATTGTCCCGGTGGTGATCGAAACCAGGTTTTCGGCGGTCACCGACTCGGGGAAAAATGTCTGCCAATCAAGGGTCTGAAATGAACCGACGATATCTGCAGTCGGGCGCAACCCGGCGACGACAATCCAGACCAACGGGGCCAGCCACAGCACCGAGATGACCGGCACCAATATGGCCAGCGGGAGACGACCCCAGCGTGGAAGCTCGCGACGCATTTCCAGTGCCTACCGACGATCGCCCAGCAGACGAAATTGGACACCGACGATCGCAGCCATCAAAACGACCAGAATCGCAATCTCCGCCGCCGCCGTTCCGCGGTCATTGAATATGAAGGCTTGGGTGTAGACGTCGTACATGACCAGATCGGTACTACCGGCGGGGCCGCCACGGGTGAGGATCTGCACCGGGACGAACAGTAGGAAATTGGCCACCGTCGCGGCGACCAAAACAAAACTCAGTTGCCGTCTCACCATCGGGGTGATGATTGAGCCGACCCGCCGCAGCCATCCGGCGCCGTCTATGGCCGCGGCCTCGAGCATCTCGGTCGGGACATTTTTGATGCCCGCCACCAGGAAGGTCATCCAGTAGCCAACCCCGATCCACGATGCGATGACCATAATCACGAAGGGGGCCTGGTCCGGCGAGCTTAAGAAAGGCTGGTTCGGTATGCCCAACATCGCCAGCAGGCTGTTGATGACCCCGTCATCGGGGCGAAACCATACACCCCAGACGATGGTTGAAACCACCGGCGGGACCGCCATAGGCAAAAAAATCATCGTCCGCCACAAACCGACGGCCGGCAGATTCAGCGAGAGCACGATCGCAAAGGCATAGGACAAAAGGAGCTGCAGCGGGTTGATGAGAAGGTTGAAAACGGCCGTCGTGACAACCGACTCGCGAAAACCCGTCGACATCAGCAGTCCGGCGTAATTGGCCAGACTCCAGACCCCGTCGTCGCGCAAACTGCCGACGAAAGTGTCGATCGTCGGTACGATGCGCGTGAGGATCAGCATCAAAAGTGCCGGCGCCAGGAAGACCATGGCGCCGAAACCGGCTGACCGGCGGCGGCGGCGCGAAACTGCCGCCACCGCCAGGTCCCGCTGCGTCATCGGGGCGTGCTACCGGTGGCTGGGGGTCAACCCAACGCCGCAACCGCCCCGGAGTGCTTCGACTTGCAGGATCCAGTCATCAGATTCGGGCCAAGGCTTCGGACAACTCTGTTTGCGCTCGATCCATGGTTTCCCGCACGTCGAGACCGTTGCGGACATCCTCAAAAGCGCGGGTCATGACCTCTTCGAATTGGATATAGCCGATGCTCCGCGGTCGGCCGACCGCGGTGTTGGCTAGCTCGTGCTCGACTAGCTCGCCGGCAGAGGTGCCGCCCTCGCCCCGATCCCAGGGCGGAGAAGTGACAAAGGCGGCCATCGCCCCGATTAAGGCCGGCGGAGCAACATCGACCGTCAGGAAGATGGCTCCTCCGGTTTCAGACGTTGTGACCCAGGCCGCGAACGTGGTTGCCGCCTCGGTGTTCGGGCTGTTCGGATTCACTCCCAGCGACAGAGCGCCGGTCGGCGTTACTACCGGTTGGCCGTCAAAGTACGGGTGTGGCGCGAACCCGAGGTCAAAGTCGAGCGGAGCGAAGAGCTCCCAGATGCCGCCCCAGTGGGTCCCGCCTAGGTAGAAGGCGATGTCACCGGCCGCGAATGCTCCACTGGTTTCCCCTGGGGGCATGCCACGGGGAGCGATGCCATCGTCGCCGAACAGACTGGCGTAGAACTCCATCGCCGCTATCCATCCGTCGTTGTTGACATCCGCTTCAAGATTGCCATCGCCGGTTAAACCACTGCCGCCACCGAGCGACTCCATCAGTGGTTGCAGCTGATAAAAGCGGCTCACCTGGTCGAACTGGAAGCCATACGTTGCGCCGGCATCCTGAGCTTGCTTTGCCAATACCTTCAATTCGTCCCATGTCATGCGGTCGTCTGGAGACGTCGACGGGTAGGCAATTCCCGCCTGATCGAGCAGTGACTTGTTGTAATACAGGATCTGCGTCGAAGTATTTAACGGCAACGCCATCAGAGCGCCATCGACCTGTGATGCGGACAGGGCTGTATCGACCCAACCGGCCGCGTCGGCATCGACGGCATCGGAGAGGTCAAGCAGAAATCCCTGTGACGCCAGCGCCGCTACCCGCGGCTGATCGGCGATGTAGACATCCGGGTTGTCCCCACCGTTTTCTATTCGACTTTGGATTACTTGGTTCAGTTCACCGAACGGGACCGATTCGTATTCCACTTTGATCGAGGGGTTCTCCTCCTCAAAGGCGGCGACTAAGGGCCCTACCGACTCGGCGCCGTAGAACCCGAGGAACGAGATCGTAACCGGCTCTGCGGCTGGTTCGGGTTCTGCGGCTGGTTCGGGAGCTGGCGCAGCGGTTGGTGCCGCTGCCGGCTCCGCACTGCTACTTTCGTCTTCGGAATCACACGCCGCCAAGCCCATTGCCAAAAGCGCCGCGATAAACAGAGCTATCGTCATGGCCCGTAGGCGGTACTTGGTTGATTTCACTTCCTGGCCTCCCAGCATCCATAACCGGCCAACGCCAGCTAATCCAGTTGCAACATATTAGAAGTAGGCGTACCCCCGGAATCGTCTGAATGCCAACAGAAAGCGGCCAGGAATTCGTCGCGGTAAGATTTAACCGACGCTGGCGAACGCCGCTGGCGTTGTGGCTACTTGCCAAATTTGCGGCGTCCGCCCTCCGCTAGCCGGATTGAATCGGCCGGGCCGCAGCAGCAGCGCCGGTATCGTTCGTGAGGCCTTGGCTCGAGACCGAAACCGAGCACCTGCCGAATTTGCTTTCCAATGCACCCGGGCGATCGTTGATTTCGCCGCATCGCCTAAAGAACGCAGCCCCAACTTCACCGCCGCGGCGCCACATTAACCTGAATTGGCGACTCCACGCAATTGGCCGGTTAAACACCCGCGCGAAGATCGCCGAGGGTTCTTTAATTCGCTAAATCAAGGATTGCCCATGGCCGCCCCGCCCAACGTTGTGCTGATCGTCGCTGATGACATGGGTTACGGAGACTTTGGCGTCTTTAGCGACGGCCGCGTGCGTACACCTCACCTCGACGCCCTAATCGGTGAGGGCCTCTGCCTGACCCAGCACTATGCCGGCTCGCCAGTTTGCTCGCCATCGCGGGCGGCCCTGCTGACCGGCCGCTACCCGCACCGAACCGGCGCCATCACTCCCCAGGAGGTTCGCGGATTGGATCGCATGTCCCTTAGCGAGGTCACGTTGGGCGATGCATTCAAGAACTCGGGTTTCGCCACCGGACTGGTGGGCAAATGGCACAACGGGGCGCTTGACCCGCGCCACCACCCAAACAATCGCGGATTCGACGAATTTGCAGGATTCTGTGGCGGTTGGGCGGACTACTACCGATGGCGCCTTGACATCAACGGCAGCTTCAAAAAATCCGACGGCCGCTACCTGACTGACGTTCTCACCGACGAGGCGCTGGGGTTCATCGGCCGACACACCAACGACCCGTTCTTGCTGTGCGTGATGTACAACGCTCCGCACTCTCCCCTGCAGGCGCCGGAAGATTTCGTGGCCAGGTATGAGGCAATGGGCCTCTCGCGCGGGGTTGCCCTCACCTACTCGATGATCGAGATCATGGACGAGGGCGTCGGCCGCATCGTTGATGAATTGGAACGGCGCGGGCTCGCCGATAACACGATATGCATGTTTACGAGCGACAACGGGCCTGCGTTCAGGTTGCGCGCCGACCAGGTTTCAGAGGGCGTAAGCGTGGACACGACCAGGTTCAACTGCGGTCTAAGCGGGGCCAAGCGATCAGTGCTTGAGGGTGGGATCAGGGTGCCGATGGTGCTGCGCTGGCCCAATGGCCTGCCCGGCGGCGGAGCGCAGGTGAGTGGCCTGGTTCACTTTACGGATTGGCTGCCAACCCTGTTGGCAGCGGCGGGAATTGAGCGGCCCGAAGGTCCGCCATTAGACGGTCAGGATGTCCTGGGGCAACTGCGCGGAGAGTCAGCCTGGGCGCAATCGGCAAGGTTTTGGCAGTACAACTTCTATCAGCCAATTGGCACGACCAATGCCGCGGTGCGAGACGGCGACTGGAAACTGGTTCGGCCTGAATTGGACCTCAAATACGCAAGTCCGGCCGACGAGGCCGCCGATCGCCGTTACGTCGAAACCGACATCGAATACAAGTACCATCCTGAGAATGTCGGCGCTTTGATGAGCGACCCGGACCCGGTTTACCTGGTGCCCGAGCCCCCTCGTCCCGAGCTATTCAATATCGCCGATGACCCGCTGGAAAAGACCAATCTGGCCGATGCCCACCCGCAACGGGTGACTCGCATGACCAACGACCTGGACAACTGGTTTGCAACCGTCGAGATCGAACGGGTGCGGGCGCACCGCGAAACCGTGGGTGGCTGACAACCGCGGCGTGTTCTGGCCCTGCGTCCGCTTGCGACCGCGGGCCGGAATCGGTTGACCTGCCCGGGCTGCCTGCTGGGAACAATCTCGGTCAAATGCAAGGTAAACGGCCCGGGCAATTCCGCGATTGGTCATTCAAACAAGGTTGAATTTTTGCAACTTGGTTCGGTCGCCTAGGTCGGCAATCGAGAGCCTGTCTATCCCATCGCCGAGCCGCACGGCACGGCCGCTCCCGCCAAGTGCAACTCCTTCAAGAGTTTCAGTTGCTTTTGCGTTCGTGGTCCCAACCCTCATTAGCATTTGAATGCGAGGTATTGGCGACGATGCGCACTAGCGGCGTCGGGCAACTAAACCAGCCGGACATCGCCATCTCGATAGCAACTCCGGCTCGACCGAGAGAAAACGATAAGGACCTGACCATGGCCACCGGCCCCATCATCACCGGCATCGAGATGACATCGTACAAATTCAGCGTCGACGATCTGGGGAAGGATTACAACTCCTTCAATTTGGTCTACGAACCCGGGGGCAAATTGGAGCAGGCGGGGGATATCCTGCAGATTCACACCGACCAAGGCATCACCGGTGAATTCCCGCTCCGGTACCCGCCGACCGCTGCGCAGGTCGCAATTTGCGCCGAGTACCTTATCGGCAAGGATGCGACCGGGCGCGAGAAGATTTACAACGACCTAAAGCGTGCGCTTCGGCAATTTGACATGACCGGGGTCGGGGTCATTGACATTTGCCTCTGGGATATCGCCGGAAAACTCTACGACGAGCCCATCTATCGCCTGCTGGGAGGAACTTCCCGCCCGCTGCCGGCCTACGCCTCAACGCTGCATGGTGATGAAAACGGAGGGCTTGGCACCCCGGAGCAGTTTGCGGAATTTGCCGTTCAGTGCCGGGACCGGGGTTTTCCGGCGTTCAAGATTCACGGGTGGGGTCTGGCGGGCCAGAACGTGCAACGGGAAATTGACAACATCCTGGGGGTGCGCGAAGCGGTCGGCGACAAGATGGACCTCATGCTCGATCCGGCCTGCGAGTTGGAGAATTTCGCCCAGGCCTTAGCCGTTGGCAAGGCCTGCGACGAGGCCAATTTCTTCTGGATTGAGGACCCCTTCCGCGACGGCGGGGTCTCCACTTTTGCGCACAAGAAATTGCGGGAGATGATCAAGACGCCCCTTTTGCAAACCGAGCACATTCGGCTCCTTGAACAACACGTCAACTTTGTCCTCGCCGGCGGCACCGATTACCTGCGGGTCGGCGCCTATCAGGACGGTGGCGTCACCGGCGCAATGAAAATCGCCCATGCCGCTGAGGGTCTAGGCCTTGATGTGGAAATACACGCACCAGGACCGGTGCACCGACACCTGATGACCTCAATCCGAAACACCAACTACTACGAATTAGGGCTCGTGCATCCAAAGTTCGATTCCAACGCCCCCCATCACCCCTACTACCTCGATTACAGCGACGACCTTAACTCCATCGACAGCAATGGCAACGTCTACGCGCCGCAGGGCCCGGGCATCGGTGTCCCGATCAATTGGGATTGGATCAAGTTCCACCAAACTGGCCATACCGTTTTGGCCAAGGCTTAACTGCCGATGCTGACGATCCAGGGTCGCATTGTCGGTAAGTGCGCCGCGGAAGATTGAGGCGATCAATGGATGGATCAGACGGGCCAGACCGCGAATTGGCGGATCGATTGGCGCGCTGCTATAGCGGCGTCGTATACGACGCGATGCGCGAGCTTGGTCTGCCACCGTCGGTCCTTCCCAGTTCAATCCGGCCGCTGGATCCCGGAAGGGTACTGGCGGGACGCGTGTGGACCTGTGAAGGCCGCCCCGACCAGGGCACCGACGACAACGCCAGCCTGCTTGGCTGGACACGGCTGCTCAGTGCGGCTCCGGGCGGGTCGGTGGTCGTATGCCAGCCCAACGATTCGACCATTGCTCACATGGGCGAACTCTCTGCCGAGGCTCTCCGCAACCGGGGGATCTTGGGCTACCTCGTGGACGGCGGTTGCCGGGACACCGAATTCATCATCCGCCAGGGCTTTCCGGTGATTTGCCGCTATCGGACCCCCGCCGACATAGTCGGCAGATGGACGGTCGAGACCCTGGGGGAGCCCATCAAGATCGGTGGAGTTGACATTCGCTCCGGCGATTTCTTGTTCGCCGATCTTGATGGGTCGGTGGTGATACCGGACGGGTCAGTCGTCGCCGTCGTCAGGGAGGCGGAGCGCCTGATGACGACCGAGAGCGAATTGCGCAAAGCGATCATGGCGGGGATGGACCCGAGCGAGGCATACCTTCGGTTCGGCGTCTTCTAGGCCCACCCCGGATCCCTCTACCAGTTGGCCAAATCCCAACTGCACGGCTTTGGGGTCGCGGTCGGCGCCAGGTCATCATGAAATCACATCGACAGATAGACTCGAATCGGCTTGGTCGGCAAGCAGGACAGTTAGCCATCGCAAATCGGGTGCCAATCACCAAGCTGTCGGCGATGAAGCGGTCCGGGAGCCGGATCGTTTGCGTCACAGCCTACGACTATTCCTTCGCGCGCCTCGTCGACGAAGCTCAGATCCCAGTGATCCTGGTCGGCGACAGCCTGGGCAACGTCGTGCTCGGGCTCGAATCGACGATTCCGGTGACCATGGTCGACATGGTCCGTCATACAAAGGCTGTTGTTCGCGGATCCCAGCGCGCGCTCATCGTCGCCGACCTGCCATTTCTTTCCTACCGATTGAGCACCGCTGAGACGCTGCGCAACGCCGGTCGGCTATTGCAGGAGGGCGGAGCGCAGGCGGTAAAGCTGGAGGGCGGCAAAAACGCCGCGGCAAGCATCCGCAGTCTCACCGGGAGCGGCATCCCGGTTATGGGCCACATTGGCTTGGAACCCCAGTCGGCCAACCAGCGCGGTGGCTTTCGTGTCCAGGGACGGACCGCTGCGCGGGCCAGAGAGATCATGGAAGACGCGCTGGCGGTAGAGGAGGCGGGGGCCTTCGCGATCGTATTGGAATTGATCCCGACAGAATTGGCCGGCGACATTACGAGCAGGCTCAAGATACCGACCATCGGGATCGGCGCCGGTCCAAATTGTGACGGTCAGATTCAGGTCATTTACGACATTCTTGGACTTGGTGCGCGGCCGCCGCGGCACGCCAAACAGTACGCCCACTTAAACGAAACCGTTCTCGGCTCGTTGAAAACTTATGCGGCCGAGGTCTCCGACGGCATATTTCCCAGCACCGATTAACCGCCCTCACCCGGCCAAATCGATCTAAACGACACAGATCAAGAGGCCCCATCAACCAGCTCTCGACAGTTTCCGGCCTCAGAGCCGCGCTGCGCAAGGCGCGGCGGCCCATCGGGCTAGTACCGACGATGGGGTCCCTCCATGAGGGACACCTCTCGTTGGTCCGGACCGCACGCGCCGAATGCGCGACGGTCGTAGTATCAAACTTTGTCAACCCGACCCAATTCGAGTCGGCAAGCGATTATTCAAACTACCCGCGTGACCCGGCCGGCGACCTGGACAAATTAGCGGCCGAAACGGTCGACATCGTGTTTGCGCCTTCGCCGGCCGAAATGCTCCCGGAAGGATTTGCGGTCACGGTGAAAGTTGACGGTCCCGCCTTGCCACTGGAGGGCAGGGCCCGGCCCGGTCACTTTGACGGGGTCGCCACGGTCGTGGCCAAACTGCTCTCGCAAGCGGCGCCTGACCGTGTCTACTTCGGCCAAAAGGACGGCCAGCAGGTCGCCGTGGTCAGGCGGGTGGTAGCCGATCTGGATATCGCCACCAGGGTCATCGCCCTGCCAACGGTGCGTGAGGCCGATGGTCTGGCCTGCAGCAGCCGCAATGCCCTTCTTTCGCCGTCGCAACGGGCCGCGGCCCCGGTCATTTACCGGGCTCTCGATTCGGCCCGGAAATTATTTGCGGCAGGACGGCGCGATGCCGGGGAACTTGAGGCGAACTGTCGGGAGCTGATTGAGGCTGAGCCGCGCATTGAAGCCATCGAGTATGTCGCTGCCGTCGACCCGGTGACTATGGCGCCATGGCCGGGCGCCGGTCAATGCATGTTGGTAGTTGCGGTGCGATTGGGCTATGTCCGCCTAATCGACAACATCATTCTCGATTGAAAAATCCTGCATTGAAAGCCACGATTGGGATAAAAAAGGCGGCCGGAATCTAGTTTCGTGATCGGGTTGAGCCATTGGGCATTGCAATCCAAGCTGTCAAATGAAATGGATAGCCGCGCGTCAAACTTTCATTTGAATGGCAAACAGCGGCCCGAAAGTTCATCGAATTCGGTTCACTGGCAGGTTCGACATCCGAGTGAGGTCATTGGGATTTGAGCAGCCAAGCGTCGCTACCAGTCAGCTGTGACGAACCGAAATAAACGCAATGGGCTTGTAACTGGTGGTGATCGTTCACTAAGAATGGGTCGTAACATTGAGCTTGGCCCATCCTCAATCCGCAGACTTGCAATTAGCCTAGCGTTTGGCCATCTGGGAATTGCCGAAGGGGTAATTGCGGTATTGGGCGACCGAACTACAGGTTGGACCGCCAATCCTGGCCGGGGCTTGCTTGCATTGATGAATATGCGAAGCGAAACGGTGTCTGGCGTTTGCACGATTGGACTTTTCGCGGTAAATCATCGGACAAACTAGCTTAGAGCGCTGGGTTGGCGATGAAACCCAGGTTACCGCCTGGGTCTTTATCGAGGCAAGACGCAACGATCGCTGCTAAAGCACAGCCGTTTCGCGGACCATTCCCTGCCAGCCGCACCCCAGTTGCCAATAGTGCTAAGTTTTTATTCCCAATAAATTTCCCTGACGGTTGGGAGAATGGTTTGATCGCCACGCCAATTGATGTATCGGACGTATTGGCCGGCTCCCCCTCATTGGCACCAGAGGGAATGTGAATAATCTGGTTCCAACGAAAGGGGACAGCAGTGGCGAAGCGAAAGTACCTGCCTTAAGCAGTTCATTTCACAAGCTCCGGGCCATAGAGCTGGGCGTCGCCCAGGGCGATACGGTGGCCGAGAGTTGCCGCAAGGCGGCGATCAACGTCCAGACCTACTACCGCTGGCGCTCCCGCTACGGCGGGATGACGATCGCCGAGGCCTAAGGAGAACAAGAGCCTGCGCGAGGAGAACAAGCGCTTAAAACACGCAGTGGCCGATTTAACGCTCGACAACCAGATCCTTTAAAGAGGGGCCTTAAGGAAACTTCTAAGCCCGCAGCGGCGGCGCAAGTGCGTTAACCACGTCCGGGCGATCTTCAAGGTCTCCGAAAGAAGAGCCTGCCGGGTGCTGGGCCAATCGCGCCGCACCCAGCGCTACGTCCCCAAACCCGATCCGGAAGAGGACAACCTCACCGCCGAGATCAGGATGCTTTCCCTCAAGCACCCCCGCTATGGCTACAAGCGCATCACCGCCCTGCTTAAACGCTCGGGCTGGAAACTGAACCGCAAGCGGGTCCTGCGCATCTGGCGCGCACAGGGACTTAAAGTCCCGATTCGAAGCTCCAAGAAGTCGCGCCTGTGGCTTTAAGAACGGACGCTCCACGCGGCTTATCGCCGATCACCGCAACCACGTCTGGTGCTACGATTTCGCCTATTGAAACGCACCGAGGACGGCCGGCCGCTGCGGATCCTGACCGTCGCCTGGCGAGTTCACCCGCGTGGCCCTTACTGCCCGGGCCGCCCGATCCTTCCCTGCCGGGGACGTGATCGAGACAATCGCCGACCTCATGCTCACCCACGGGTTCCCCGAGCACATCCGCTCTGACAACGGCCCCGAATTTACCGCCAAAGCGATAAGGCAATGGCTATCGGCAAACCAGATCAAGACCGTCTACATCAAGCCCGGCGCGCCCTGGGAGAACGCTTATGCCGAATCGTTCATCGCCAGGGTCCGGGATGAGCTCTTAGACCGCGAGATCTTCTACACCCTGGAAGAAGCCAGGGTGATGCTGGAGCGCTTCCGGATCGACTACAACAGCGTGCGTCCGCACAGTGCGCTCGGCTATCTGTCGCCCCTGCAAGCGATCGCGGCGGCGGCGTGATGGAGTACCTGCAAGTTGCCATCCGGCTGCTGTTGGCCGGCCTCATCGCCGGCCCGGCGGCCGTCTTCGCGGGTGCTACGGGCGGCCGCAAAATCAGCTTCGCCGCCAGCTCTCCTGCAGGAGAGCTGGCGGCACCCTCCCACAAGACAATGTCTCAAACCACCTGGTACCAAAACCGGGGACCTGCCACTTCAGGCATGCCTACCTACACCCCATTGACGAAACCAACGAGAGGATTAGGAGGGTTTTCTAGATTCCACACCTCTGTCAGCACCTCCACCAAAAGCATTAACCGGAGCCTGAATTTCACCAGCAGCCCCAATAGTGTCGGCGATTTACCACATCATTGAATCACCCGGCAACAAGCCGGCTGCTTGCCCTCTCCTAGTGATCAAGCGATCGGAATTAATCACCCGGATAATCAGAGTGCGTCGAATCGGCAGCACTCGTTCAGCACCATCAAACCCGGGGTGCGGCAGCCGGCAGACGCTGCAGTTCGGTAGTTCAGGAAATTCGTGACCGACAACGTCAAGCCGCGAAGTGAACGCTCGATCGTGATCCTGGCCGCCGGGCGCGGCCGCAGGCTGGGCAGCGAAATCGACAAAGCACTGATCGATCTGGCCGGAATCTCGATGCTCGAACACGTGGTTCGCGCCTCTCGCAATTGCGACCCCGATCGGATCGTAGTGGTCCGCCGCCGCGATCAACCGCCGGTGACCATTGCCGATTGCGAAATTACGACGGTATTACAGGATGAATCCATCACCGGCACCGGCGCCGCTTTAATCGCCGCCCGCGATGAGCTCTCATCCCGTGGCGGAGCGCTGGTGGTGGTGTTTGCTGACAATCCGCTGCTGCGCGGCGAGCGAATAATCGAACTCTTTGGCAAATTGGAAAACGAGTCAGCGGTCCTCGCCCTCACAACCGCTCTCGATTGCAAACTCTCCACCCGTGGCCGGGTGGTGCGCCACGATGGCCGAATCGTCGCTGTAGTGGAAGCCGCAACCGAGGAATTGCCCGTAGAGCAGCCTGTTGCCGTCAATTGCGGCGCCATGGCCCTGCGGGCCGACTGGGCCTGGGACCAGCTGGATTCGATCCCACCGGATTCAATTACCGGCGAACTGTACCTGACCGACCTGGTGCGCCTGGCGGCGCAATCGGGGCAACCGATCGGCGAGGTCCGATTGTCAGATCCGACGGAGGGAATCGGCTGCGATGACTTAGCGTCATTGGCCAAAGCCGAGACCGCTTATTTTCGCCGTCGGGCCTTACAGCTGGCCAAGCATGGCGTCCGTGTGGTGGATCTTGATTCAATCCAGATCCACGCCAATGTCACGGTCGAACCCGGGGCCGTCATCGGGCCGGGCGCGATCATCGGCGGCCGGACCCACATCAAGACCCGCGCCCGGGTAGGCGAGGGTTCACAAATTTCCGATTCGATCATCGCCGAAGGCTCCACGGTAATCAGCTCGCGAATAACAGATTCGCAAATCGGCGCTGACGCCCGCATCGGGCCCAATGCCTTCGTGCGCGACGGGACCAGGGTTGGTCGGGGCGCCCAGGTCGGAAACTGCGCCGAAGTAAAAAACTCGGCCATCGGAGCCGGGGCGCTGATCGCCCATTACTCCTACCTGGGCGATTGCGAATTGGGGGCCGGGGCAATCGTCGGCGCCGGGACCGTCACCTGCAACTTCGACGGGACCAATAAACATCGAACCGTAATTGGCGAGCAGGCATTCGTTGGATCCAATTGCTCGCTGATCGCCCCAATTGCAATCGGGCCCGACGCCGTAATCGGGGCCGGCTCGGTGGTCACCAGGGATGTCGCCGCCGGGGCCAAGGTATACGGCAACCCGGCCCGGCGGCCGGCCGGGCGAAATTCCGATCAGCCAAGCTGATTCCTAGCCCGCCCCATCTGCAAGGGTGTGTCCGTGCAACGGACAATTTCGCCAGCGAGCGAAAACTACCGACTATTTGGGCTCGATCAGATACAGGGGCGCCAGATAGTTATCAATTGGCGCAAAGTCATCGGTTATTATCACCGAATCGATCTCAGCTAGCCATTTTTCAAATTCGTTTTCGGCAATGAGCTGATCAAATCGCCTAAAGCCGGGATCGGGTCCGGCAACGGTAATCCCACTGGCAGCGAATGGCCGATCGGAGGCCATTACGATGGTCGTCATGCGATTGGGGTTGGATAAATCACCAGAAGCCGGCAGCACGCTGACGTGGTCAAACGTTTCGCGCAGAGTAACTACGAACGGACCCAAAAACCTTCCTGGAGTCGGCGCGTCGACGATATTTACCGCGTAAACGCCGCCGTCTTTGAGAATCCGTTTCACCTCCCGGTTAAATTCCAGCGTCGTTAAGTGGTACGGGACCGACAGGTCGTTGAAAGCGTCACCGACCACGATGTCGTATGTTCCGTCAGGCTTGGCGGGCAGAGCGATTCGGGCGTCTTGGTTCTCGGTAACCACCCTGTCGGAAGCCGCCAGGCCGAGGTGGCTTTGCGCGGTTTCCGTCACCTCGGGATCGATCTCGATGACTTCAATTGAACTCTGTGGGTGTACGGCATCCAGGTAGCGGGGCAGCTCATATCCGCCGCCGCCGATAAATAGCGAACGATAGGCCGGTTCTTCGGCGGCGATAAAGTCGGCGATATCGGCGAATATGTGCTGGTACTTGTAGTGCAGGTAGGTTGGATCCTCTGGTTTGGCGTAGCTGTGCACCAAGCGATCAAGAGACAACACCTTGACGGTGGAGCCGTCATCAATCACCTTGTCACTGACCCGGATGCAGAAATAGTTGCTCTCGGCCAGGCAGGGAGCCGTCAGCGGGTCCTGGGTATACGTGAAAACGCTGATTCCAACGACCACCAACACGGCTACGGGACCTTTTAGCCGGGCCCGCCAAAGACGTCCGACCCCAATTGCCAGCAACCCGGTCGCAATCGACACATAGAGCACCGTCTCGCGCGAACCGAGGGCCTGGATGAGGACGAATCCGGTGAGGAATACGCCCAAGATGGCTCCGGCGGTCGATACGGCATAGATTCGACCGACAACGTTGCCGGTGGTTGCCAGGTCGCTCAGGTGGAGCTTTATCACCATGGGCGAAACCATGCCCAGGATAAACGCCGGGGCAATAAAGAGCATCGCCGAGAGCAGGACGATGCGCGGTAGCAGCGGTACCGCTGCAACCCATGCGGGGGCCAGATGGGCCAGCGGCAGGATCAGCAGGGTGGTAGCTGCGCCGGCCAGCAGGATCAGGCCCAAATTTATGCGCGAGGCGGCGCGATCGGCCAGGACCCCACCAGCCCAGTTGCCAAGGCTGATCCCAGCCAAAATCACGCCGATCACGCTGGTCCAGGTGTATACGGATACGCCAATGTGCGGCGCCAGAATCCGCGCTGCCACGATTTCGATGATCAGAGTGGCGGCGCTGGCAATGAAGACGACCAGGTAGGGCTCGAGCGAGATCAGGTGGGAGGCGATCCCGGGCGGTGATCCCGTCGAACCGTCTGCGGGGCTGGCCAACCCGGGCGGAGGGGCGGCCTGGTCCCGCTCAGTCGACAAGGGGGGAGTTCGTTGCTGGCAAGATGGATGGCCGCTGGGTTCGCAAAAGGTTGTTGCAGGCGCAGTCTGTCAGGGTCTTTGTGCGCCAAGCGGCGACTATCGAATTTGACCCATCAATTGCACTTTTAAGAATGAACTAGCCGGTGAATTGAACCTCGCAATGGAAGCACATATATTTCGCCGTCGCCACCCCGGGCAAAAGATGCAATGGCAAGATCGGTATCGGCGATCAATGCCGCTTCGCTGACTCGCTGGCCGTCATGGCGGAGTGCCCAAATCTTGCCGGAACAAAAATCGCCATAGATATAGGCCCCGTAGAGCGCCGGGAATTGGCCGCCGCGATAGACGTAGCCGCCGGTGATCGAGCAGCCATCTGCGCGTCCGTAGGTGGCAATTGGCCTAGCCAGGCCGGTTTGGTCGCATTCGGATGCGCGAAAGCACTGGTCGCCCTCCATGATGTTCCAGCCAGAGTTGGAACCCTTCGCGATGAGGTCGACCTCTTCGTAGGCGTTCTGACCTACATCACCGGTCCAGAGATCACCGGTATCGCGGTCAAACGTAAACCGCCAAGGGTTGCGCAGACCGTAGGCCCAAATTTCGCCGCGCGCGTTCGGATCACCGACGAACGGGTTGTCGGGCGGGATGGCGTAGCTGCCGCTGGCGCCGAGGGCGGCAACATCAATACGCAGGATCGAACCGAGCAGAGTGGCCAAATTTTGTCCGTTGCCGTGCGGATCGCCGGCGCTTCCGCCATCGCCCAAACCGATGTAAAGAAACCCGTCCGGGCCGAAGGCCAATTGGCCGCCGTTATGGTTGCCAAACGGCTGATCCACCTCCAAAATCACAACCTCGCTGTCGACTTCGGACCGCACTCCATCAACCACCGTAAACCTTGACACCACCGAACGGCGCGGATTGGCGGCCGAGTAGTAGACGAAGAAGTGACCGTTGGTCGAATACTGCGGATCAAATGCCAACCCGAGCAATCCTTCCTCGTTGTTACCGGTGCTAACGCGATCCGAAATATCGATCACCAGGTTGGTAGAGGCCGCCGCCGGATCGGCCGGGAAGGAAACGATTTGCCCTGTTTGAATAACCGCAAATAGGCGATCTTGGCCATCTCCACGGTGGACAACTTCGATCAGGCGGTCAAATTCAAGGGCCGGGAATTCCGGTTCAACCGAATAACGGTCAGGCGAACCGGGCAGCGGCTGGATACTGGGCGGGGAATCGGAATCGGCCGCCGGCACCGCCACCGGCGGGGTTGAATCCAAATTGGCGGGCGAATCATCCGCGATCGGCGGTGATGAGGGGACGCTGGTGGGCGTACTTGCCGGCTCCGTCGCAAAAGGGTAGGATGACCAGCCTTGAGTACAGGAAACCATCGTCAGGCCCAAAACGATAGGGAGAGCTAGAGCGATCGCGTGGCGGCGATGCTGGCAATTGACCAGGCGCCGTATCAAATACCGCAATATCCCGTCCCGGTGATCCTCATAAATGGGAGGTCATTGATGCATCAGGGCCCGACGGTTGGAACTTTCAAGCCATTGCCGGTTCGAACAATACCTTCGTCGCCTCGCCGCGCTTGCACATCTCGATTGCGGCCGGGGCGGCCGAGAGCGGGACCACGTGCGTGATCATCGGCTCGAGCCCCAATTGGGGAAACAGGCGCATGACGCTCTCCATGTTGTTATCCATCAGCGCGGTTCCGCGGATTTCTATCTCGCGCAGGACGATGTCGGTTTGCCGAACCGAGAAATCCTGGTCAGGGTGGGAGAGAGCCATAAGGATCACGGTCCCCCCATCGCGCACCACTTTGATGCAGTCGAGGGCCGCGGCGGCCGGCCCGGCCGACTCCAGGCATACATCGACACCGACCCCGCCGGTGGCGTTTTTGACAATCGCGTCGACATCCTCAGAAGTTGGATCGATCGTGATATCGGCCCCCATGACTTCGGCCAAACGGCGCCGCGATTGGAAGGGCTCGGAGACTATCAGCAGGCTGGCGCCGAGTTTTCTGGCCACCGCCGCCTGCAACAGCCCGATAGTTCCGCCGCCGGCCACAAATACGGTATCGCCGGGCTTTAGGTGGGCTCGTTCGAGGGCCCGCACGGCGCAGCCGAGCGGCTCGGCCATTGCCGCCAACTGGGTTGACACCCCGTCGGGGACCAAATAGGCCATCTTCTCGTGTACCACGACATACTCGGCCCAAGTTCCGCCTTTCGCATAGCGAATCTTGTTAAGGCACATGTTGCCGGATCCGCGTTCGCACATGACGCAGACGCCGCAATAGATTTGCGGCTGCACCGCCACTCGGTCGCCCACCCGGCGGTTCGAAACGCGGTCGCCAACTTCAACAATCGTTCCCGCCAGCTCGTGACCGATTACCGCCGGGTAGTTCTTCAAGGTGACCATCGGCCCCATAATCCAGCCGTCGTAAATATGCAGGTCGGTGCCGCAGATCCCGGTGTGGGCGATCTCGATCATCACCTCTTCCGGACCGGTGGTCGGGCGCGCGATTCGCTCGCACCGCAGATCACCCGGAGCATGGATTCGAACCGCCTGCATCGTCGCGTTTGGCACTGCTTATTACCTTTCTATTTTTGGTATTTAATTTACGTAGCGTTTCATATGTGTTTATATAATTGTGTCAGTTTTCGAATTGTAATTCGTCATCATTTTTGGATAGTTCAGGGGCAGTCACTTGGCCGCAAAAAAAGCCACTCCCAAGCCGATCAGCAGTGACAAGAACAAGGACCGCGCACTCGAAGGCGCCCTTGCCAGCATCAATAAACGCTTCGGACTGGGCGCCATCATGCGCCTCTCCGAAGGTGAACGCCAGGAAATCGAGGTCATACCGACCGGTTCGCTGGCCCTGGACCTGGCGCTCGGCGTCGGCGGATTGCCGCGCGGGCGGGTTGTTGAGATATTCGGGCCTGAATCCTCGGGTAAGACAACCTTGGCCCAGCACGTAATTGCACAAGCTCAAAAACTGGGCGGTTACGCCGCCATCATTGATGCCGAACATGCGTTTGACCCAACCTATGCAATGCGCTGTGGAGTGCTCGCCGAAGACCTATTCATATCCCAGCCGGGCAGCGGTGAAGAAGCGCTGGAAATCACCGATGAGCTCCTGCGCTCGAACGCTTTTGACATCATCGTGGTCGACTCGGTCGCCGCCCTAACTCCCCGCGCCGAACTCGAAGGCCAGATGGGCGACACCCATGTCGGGTTGCAGGCGCGGTTGATGTCGCAGGCCCTGCGCAAGCTCACCAGCACCGTCGCGCGCACCGGCACGGCGGTGGTGTTCATCAACCAACTGCGCGAAAAGGTAGGCGTGATGTTCGGGAGCCCGGAGACCACGCCGGGTGGTCGAGCGCTCAAGTTTTATTCCTCGGTTCGAATCGATATCCGACGCATCGGCGCGCTGAAAAACGGCACTACCGTGGTCGGCAACCGCACGCGCGTGCGGGTGGTGAAGAACAAGGTCGCGGCCCCGTTTCGAACCTGTGAATTCGACATTCTTTACAACGAGGGAATTTCTCGCGAAACCGGCCTTATCGATCTAGGCATCGAGCACGGTTTGGTAACCAAGGCCGGTGCCTACCTGTCCTATGGCGACATCCGGCTTGGACTGGGCCGTGAAAAATCTCGACAGACCCTCAAAGAGAACAATGAGATGGCCGTCGAACTGGAAGGGGCAATTCGCCAGGCCGTCGCTGAGGATATAGCCAGCTGAGCGCCAAGATCGGCGGCGATTTTCTAGTCGCGATCACCAATGGCGGCCTTGACCGCGAGCTAATCGAACTAGCCGGTTCACACGCCGCCATCAAAGGCGTCAACCTGGTGGCCTTGCACGTAATAGAAGTTGGTTGGGACCGACGGATAGACGGATACGATCCGGATTTGCAGCAGGCAGGGCTGGCCGTGCTCAAGCGGGCTGGCCAATTCCACGATCCGGGCAATGGCGTCAAGTTCATTCCACACTGCCAACAGTCGCGCAGCGCGGGTCGTGCAATCGTCGAATACGCGCGCGATCGCAATATCGGCGCGATCTTTGTTGGCTCCCACCGCTTCCTGGGCGAAGAAGGACTAGAAATAGGCACTACAACCCAGCATGTTCTAAAGCATGCTCCATGCCCGGTAGTTACTTGGCACCAAAACCCTTAAATTGCGTCTCGCGGCGCGCCTTAATCGCCGCTGCCGCCACCGGCATCGTGCTCACAGCCTGCGGCAACGAAACGGCGCCGGCGCCGCAACCCGCGGCCTCGCTGGAGCCTGAACCGACCAGCCCGGCGCCAGTTCCCCAGAGCAGTTCAGAGGCGGTCAGCCGACCGGACATGACGTTAATTCCACTGCAGGAAGATGAACAGGAAGCGGTCGCGAAGTGGAAGAATCGCGGCTGGCAGACTGACTTTTCCATCAAGTCGGTTCATTTGTCCGAAATCACCCAGGCCGCCGCCTTTCGCGACGTTATCCCGCCCATCGACGATCCCCAATTCCTCCAGGCCAGCGAGTTATCCGACGCGATCCCCGGCAACGAACCGATCGCCGTTCTCCAGCAGGGCGAGATCGTCAAGGCCTACCCACTGCGGATACTCACTTGGCATGAAATCGTCAATGACTCAGTCGGTGGCGCACCGGTGGCCGCAACCTATTGCCCGCTGTGCAACACGGCCACCGGATTTAAGCGGGTGATCGACGGGACCGTTCTGCGGTTGGGGGTTAGCGCCAACCTGCGGGCGTCCAACCTGATCATGTGGGATGACCAGTCGGAATCCTGGTGGCAGCAAGGAACCGGCGAAGCTATCGTCGGCGCTCATACCGGCAGGCGGCTGGACTTTGTGCCAATGGCGGTGGCGTCCTTTTCCACCCTGCTGGAGAGTTGGCCGGATAGCCGGGTGCTCACCGAAGACACCGGCCAATCGCGAAGTTACGGTGACAACCCCTACGTGGGCTATGACTCAGGCAGCCGCAAGCCCTTTTTGTTTTACGGTGACGTTGACGATCGCCTCAACGCCTACGAACGGGTCGCAATCGTGGCCATCGGCGGCCAGCAGGTGGCCTATCCCTTTAGCGAGTTGGCAAAGCAGCGAATAGTCACCGACATCGTCAGTGGCGAACCGATCGTGTTGTTCTTCCAACCCGGCACCGCGTCGGCTTTGGACAAGCGATCAATCGCCGATTCGAGAGATGTTGGCGCAGCCGGCGTTTTCGTGCCCAGT
The DNA here is from genome assembly GCA_965249595.1 of Chloroflexota bacterium. Lineage (GTDB taxonomy): Bacteria > Chloroflexota > UBA11872 > UBA11872 > VXNJ01 > VXNJ01. The sequence goes on from OZ252242.1 coordinate 452,115, forward strand.
TTGGACGGGAAACCGATCGCCTTTGAGTTGGCGGACGGTCAGATCATCGATTCCAACACTGGCAGCATCTGGAATTCGCTGGGCGTCGCCGTTTCCGGAGAGCTGGCCGGTCGGCAGCTCGAGCCGGTCGTTCATGGCAACGATCTTTGGTTCGCGCTGGCCGCCCTCCGTCAAGAGGTCCGCCTCTACCGCGCCTAGCGCCGGCGACGCTCGATGGGCGAATTTCCCGGCCAGGCTGCCGGTCGTTGGTGCCCCCAAGGGAGTTCGAATCCCTGTCTACACCTTGAAAGGGTGTCATCCTAGTCCACTAGACGATGGGGGCCGGTATTGACGTTATGGGCCACTGCGATTCGCGCAGCCGGTGATTTTAGGGAAATTTTCGTTGTTTGCAGAGAGATCGCCACACCCCAACCGGCGGCGGCGTGCAAATTTAGGCATACAAGGCCAATGGATTTTCCGGTGCGAGGCATTGCCGGCAATCGCCGGTCTGATTGGGAGAATTCGCCAGCCGGTTAGGAGGACCCCAATGAATCCCGCATCACAGGAACTGCTGGACGCCATCGCCCACTTCGATTCGGCGACCATTTTCAACGCCGTAGCCAAAGTCAACGAGAAGCTCAAGGAGGGCGGCGGCATCGCGGAGAACTACACCGGCCCGGAGCTGCGCAGCCATATGGCCGACATGGGAGTCGTGGTCGGATACGCCGTCACCGCCGAAGTGACGTGCCTAGATCCAGACTCCGAGCCGCTGGCCTGGGACGCCTACTACGACGCGCTCGATGAGGCTGGCGGTCCAACCATCGCGGTTCTAAAAGACGTCGACTCGCGCCCGGGCCGCGGCGCCGCGTTCGGCGACAGCATGGCCGCGCTGCACCGAGCGCTCGGAGTGCAGGGAGCGGTCGTTGACGGTTCCATACGCGACGTAGCGGGCATAAGGGCGGTCGGACTGCCGATGTGGAGCACCGGAATAGTGCCGGGCCACGGTGTTTTCAACCTGACCCGTGTCGGCGTTTCGGTAACGGTGGCCGGACTGCGGATCCTGCCGGGCGAGCTGATCGTCGCCGACGGTGATGGCTGCACGAAGGTTCCGGCCGGCATGGACCTCGAAGACATCCTGCAGGCCGCCCGCGAGATAAGCGCCATGGAGTCCACCCTCCGCGCTTTGGTCGGCGATTCAAAATTCACCCTCCAAAAATATCGGGATTGGCGGGCCACCAACTCCTGAAAGCGGACGCGTCAACGTCGACCGCCTCACGAGGGCCTGCGGTGTCGACGCCAAAACCATAATGCCCAGCTGACAAGGCGTCAAGTTTGTGACGGTCCGAACCGGCGTTCCGCAAAATTTCCGGTTTGCAGCGCCTAAGGCCGACGCCGGCCGGACAGAAATCGATAGTCGGTCGACCCGCGGCGGCCTCACCGAATAACCACACTGTCGCCAATTGTTGCGCAGGTGACCGACGGCGTGACAAATTCATCGTTATGTTCGTTAAGGGACTCAAACGAACATAACGACTTACAATACTTTCAACGTCGAACATAGCGAGCAGATGGACAAGGGAACGGACAGCATGGCCCACGGTCGGACTGTCGTCCATATTGACGGTTACCAAGCATTCGTTCCAGACCCCCTACCGCCTCCAATCAATTGGAATGAGGACCTGGTCGTCGCGTTATCCGGCGCCGACCGTTCGATTGGTCGGCTTGCCGGTGAGGGCGCCAAATGGCAATATTCGAACCTGATAATTCCGTCGCTTATTCGCGCTGAGGCCGTCTCGTCGAGCCGCATCGAAGGGACTGGGACATCGCTGAGCGAATTGCTGGAAATTGAAACTCGTTTGCACCTCGACGAGCCAACTTCCGACTATTCCGAGGTGGCGCGCTACGTGGCGGCGCTGGAATTCGGGCTAGAGCAACTGCACACGCTTCCGGTGTCATTGCGGTTGGTGCGGCAGTTGCATGACAAGTTGATGCTTCCCAATAATCACGGAGCCGGCCGTAGCGGCCAGCTCCGCAAGGTCCAAAACTGGATCGGGTCGCCCGGAAGAGGAATACATCAAGCAAGCTATGTCCCGCCGCCGCCGGGTGAGCTTGATCGGTGCTTGGATCAATGGGAAAAATCCGTTCATACCGATCGTTTTCCGCCGCTGATCCTAATTTGCCTGGCGCATGCGCAATTTGAAGCCATCCACCCGTTTGTGGACGGGAATGGACGGGTGGGACGCTTGTTGATCACATTGATGTTGATTGAGCGCGATGTCCTACCGGCACCGCTGCTGGATCTGAGCACCTACTTTGAGAGGACGCGCGACGAATACATCGATCGGCTCAACGCAATCTCTTCGTCCGGCCGGTGGGAGGAGTGGCTCCTCTATTTCCTGCGTGCCGTGCAGATCCAATCTGAACAGGCGGTCAGTCGAATCCGTTCCATGAATCAGTTGTTTGAAAACTGGCGCTGCCAGGTCGCCGATAACCGAGCGCCGACTGTTGAAAAAGCCCTGATGCTCTTTGCGGAAAGTCCGTTCTGGACGATCGCGGCAGCTGCCGCTCAATTGCGAGTTTCCTTTTCCACCGCCCGACGGGCGTTCATTCGGCTGTTGGACTATGGCATCATCACCCAGATCGGTAAGGGATCGCGAGACCGGACTTTCTGTGCTCGAAGTGCCCTCCAATTGCTCATCAAACCGGTCGCCCATTCGCCAAGAGGCGGCGCCCGGCGACTAATTTGATGGTCGATCAAATTTTGCAACCCGACATCCGACGGCCAGCAGTGCTTTGGAAGCCGGGGCCACAGGGTCATAGAACCGGTCGCCCGAACAATCCCGGGCATAACTTGATTCGGCAATCTGGCCCGCCGGTCGGCATCGGGCAGTAGGCAATATTCCCGCCCAAACACAAATTAAATTTGGCTGCCCAAACCCTTTTCGCGGGCCAAGTTAACCACTACCGCGGCGGCGGCAACGTCCCATGCGCCAATGCCCAGCGACTCAAAGCAGGTCGTAGCCTTCTGGCTTCGTCGACCGGTAGCCTTACCGCCAACAACATCAGCTAGCGTGATCGCCATTCCCCAGGAAAACGTGCCGGCCGCGTTGGCGCCGATCAAATCACCGGCCTCGAACCGGGCCTGGTCCTTGTCATCGCAGACCACTCGATCGAATGCACCGACGGTTTCCGGAGCCAGCTCGGCTGCGTTGGAACGGTTGGACCCCATCGCATTTACATGTACGCCAGCCGGCAGAATGCCGCTGATCACCGGGGTGGCCGAATTGGTCGCAGTGATGATCACGTCGGCACCATCTACTGCCGCGGCACTCGAGTTAGCGGCAGTAACGGGAATTCCCAATCGGCCGGTCATCGCGGCGCAGAACTCTTCAAGGTCAGCGCGATTGCGGCGGTATGCACTCACTGAGCCGATCGGAAGTGCGCGGCAGACCGCATCAACCTGGGTTCGGGCCTGATAACCGCCACCAATGATCCCCAAGCGCTCAGACTCGGGCCGGGCCAGGTACTTGCTGGCCACTCCGCTAGCCGCCCCCGTGCGCAATTGGCCCAGGCGACCGGCCTCAATGACCGCCGCCAGCTGGCCCGATTCGATTTCATAGAGCATCACGCAAAAAGCAGCTCCCTTGCCGGGTGAGGCCAAATACGATTTGTGACCGGCGTATCCGGTGCCCTCGTCGCTGGCCGCCATAACGTGCAGGGTCCGGCCCGATTGATGGATCCGGCGGCGTGGCAAATTCATCGCCGCCCCGGTTGCCAGGCGAGCCTGCACGCCTTCAACGGCGTCCATTGCCAGCTGGATGTCTAGTAGCTCATCGACATCCGATTCAGTCAGGTAGAGCGGCATTGGTTTTATCGGCCTTTCTTTATGTCAGGCGGCGTTCGAATTCACCGACTGTTTATTGGTCAGGGGCGATGATGCCCTTTTTCAAAATCACATTGCCGTAGAGGCGGCGCTCGCTTGTGGAAACGATCGCGAACGCTTCCTCCGCCCGCTCGTAGAAATCGAAGCGCTCAACCGCTTCGAATCCGACTGCGGCTCCTTCCGCGTTCTCGGCGATCTGACGAAATTCCTTCACCACTGCCGGCTCATCGCCGCCGTCAACCGGAGCCATCGTCGCGCAGGGGTTATCAACGAAGGTGTCCAGCGGCAGCAGCGAGAGAACCGCCGAGAGCACCTCGGTGGCGCTGTTGCCGTCCATTCTTACCAGGCGTTGAGCGTTGGCGGTATCGGGGAAATTTGCATCCACGATGACCAAATCGTCACCATGCCCCATGGCCATCAAAACATAGACCAAGTCGGCATTTACCAGTGGGTCAATCCCTTTTAGCACCGGCGGCTCCCCCAACTAATGCGATCGCGACCCAATCCCGGGTCAGGGCCGATTTTCCCCGTTTCCAGCCTCGGCAGCGCGTACGCTCTTGGCCAAACTGGTCGGTGGCGGTCCGCCCCGACTGACTTTATAGCCGCGCCGCGATAGGTAATAGCGATCTGTAAATCCATAGCTATTCCACGCGATGCCCGAGGCGATTGCCACCGCACCAATCACCAATGGCCAACGCACTCCGGAATCGTTAACGTCTAAAAAGAAACTAGCCAGCAGCAACAGTCCGGCGGCGCCGATACCGCCAAAAATCGCAATCGCCAATATCAACGCGCCCCCAACCTCAAATAGGGCGTGGACTGGGCCACGCGGCGGGCGAGTCGGCTGCGGCGGTCTCAGCTGGCCAGTGCCCGACGCCAGAAGCCGGGCAATATTTCAACCGCGGGATAGCCCAGGCGGCGACCGGCCGCAATCTCGAGCTCGTTATCCCATTCGACTTCATGCTGGCGAAATTCCCAGCGCCGCGCCGCGCGGTCAAACCATACCTCGATCCAGTTGGCCAAGTGCTGGGTTTCGCGCTCGTACTTGAGACCGACGCTGCCCGGCCTTACAACCCGCACGCCGCCGATCTCCGAATCCTGCGGCGCGTGAATGTGGCCGGTGATCATCATCTGCGGCCGCCGGCTTGATCCCAGGAGGCGGTTGTACACGTTGGGCGAAGTGGTGGGCGTTAAGAAATCGTCGACGTTGCTGGCGTTGGCATGGGTGATCATCAGCACCGGCGAGCTTGGGTAGGCGCGCAGACGGATGGCGAATGGGAGATTGGCTCCGGCGGCAATGAGTTCCGGGGTCAGTCGATCGTGGCAATAAAAGAAGGAAGCTTTGATGATCGACCGCTTGCTCAATCCCCACGGTGGCGGCGGTACGTCGCCAGTTAACAAATCGCGCTCCGCATTTCCAACGAGCATCAGGGCGCGCCGGTCAATAAGCCGATCCCAGACCGCTAGCGGGCGTGGCCCGCCAGCTAGCTGATCGCCGTTTGAAATTACGGCCGCGAAAGGACCGCAACGCTCAATATCAGCGAGTACGGCGGTGAGTGCCGACAGATTGGCGTGCACATCGCCAAACACGGCGTAGCGAGGAGTTGGATTCAGCTGGCAATTCCCAAGGATTGTCAAAAATATGCATTGACTCGGCAGATATTGGTGACCTAGACGCGGCCGCATTCGCCGAGTGGCGAAAAGGCCGGCGAAGTCAGGGAATGCGCGGCGCAATAGTAAACCGCGCCCCCAGGGAAAATTTTATTGGGAAACCACCTGCCCTGGTCAATACGGTATTGAGTAACTGGCCGCAGCGGGGGCCGAGCAGAGCCGACGGTCACCGTTTGCGTGGGATCTGGGTGCGTACCAAAAAGGTCGTCGCAGCCCCGTCCGCGCGGGCATTTAGCTGCTAGCTGTCAATAGTTCGTAGCATGCCCGTAAGCCGGGTTATCGATTTGCGAGGAAGCCCGTGCGGCCGGCCCCTTAGCCCCCGGCGGCGGCCGGAACTATCGAGACCCGGGTGCCCGCGCTAATTTCTGTTTCCAGTCCGGATAGGAAACGAATGTCTTCATCACCGACATAAATCTGGACGAATGCCGACAACTCGCCATCGGCGTCCAGCAAACGGCTCTTAAAACCAGGGTGTGCAGCGTCGATCTCGTCAATCATCGCGCGCACGCTGGGACAACTGGATTCGATTCGTTTTTGATTCCCAACCAGATCACGCATTGGGGATGGTATGCGGACAGTAGCCATGTTTGCCGGGAGGTCCATTTCTCGTTTGGGGAGGTGAAGTTAAAAGGCCGTCGGGGCCCTTCGAAATTGTCAGAAGTCTTAGCTAGGCCAGGACCGGCTCGCCACGCAGGTTCTTTTCGATCGCTTCTTCAAATGACGTCAGCGTCGGATTGATGGTCATCGTGGCTTTGCCGTAACCGGCCAGCGCCTCTTGCGTTTTTAGGCCATTGCCGGTTATGTAGGCGACGACCGTGGAGTCGGGTTCAAACTGGCCGGCCCGGGCCAATTTGATCAAGGTGGCCACGGTCACTCCGCCCGCCGGTTCGGTAAATATCCCTTCATCGGCGGCGAGGATCTTGATGGCCTCGACGATCTCGTCATTGCCAACCTTTTCGATCACACCGCCGGATTGGCGCGCCACTTGCAAAGAGTAATTGCCATCGGCCGGATTGCCAATCGCCAAACTCTTGGCCAAGGTGTCGGGATCGCGGACCGGCTCAAACTCGCTGCGGCCTTCAGCAAAGGCGTCGGCCACCGGCGAACAGCCGTCGGCCTGGGCCCCGGAAATTGCCACGTCGGAGCGGTCAATCAAACCAACTTCGACCAGTTCCTTAAATCCTTTGGCGATCTCGGTGTAAAGGGCCCCGGAGGCGATCGGCACCACGACGTGATCGGGAGCCCGCCAACCGAGCTGCTCGGCCACTTCGAACGCCAGCGTCTTAGAGCCCTCGGCGTAGTACGGGCGCATATTGATGTTGCAAAACGCCCAGTCCTCTTCATCGGCGATTTCCGAGCAGAGACGATTCAACTGATCATAGGTGCCATCCACGGCCACCAGGTTGGCGCCATAGACGGCCGCATTTAGTACCTTGCCAGCCTCGACATCCGACGGCATAAAGACGTAAACATCGAGCGGGGTGCGAGCGCCGGCGCCGGCCACGGCCGAGGCCAGATTGCCGGTTGAGGCACAGGCGAAGACCTCATAACCCAAGGCCCGGGCCTTGGCCAAGGCCACCGTTACCGGTCGGTCTTTGAATGAAAAGGTCGGGTTGAGGCTGTCGTTTTTGAGGTAAAGCTCCTTTAAACCCAGTCGATCGGCCAGCTTGGACGCCCGCTGCAGCGGGGTGAAGCCGACCCGAAATTCGCGATCCCAGCCATCGTCTACCGGCAAGAGGTCGGCGTAGCGCCAGAGCGAGAGCGGCCCGGCGGAGATTTTTTCACGGCTGACCAGCGATCTGATCACGTCGTAGTCGTAGTAGACCTCGAGGGGGCCGAAACAAAGATTGCAAACGTGCTGGGCACCGGCATCATAGGTTGCTGCGCAGTTCTTGCATTGGAGGCCGAGCACCTTCTTGGGCTTGGCGAGCATATGGATTTCCTAAGTTGGGATAAAAGTTATGAGGAGTCATCGAGTGCGCGCAACCGGGTCAAATTGGCCGCGCGCCAAAGATGGCTCTACATAGAGCCCTGGCCGCCGTGTGAATGATTGCGGGGGCGTCGCTTCGCGCTCGTGGCGCAGGCCCATCTTCTAGGGCCAAGACGTAACGATCCATACATTGTTGTGGTGTCCTCTTATCTTGCGCTCGCAGGCTCGCCGGAGTTGGCACCTGGCTCTCTGATAAAAGAGCTGGTTGCCGGGCTTCAAAGGGCCGTATCCCTCCACCACTCTGGATAAGAGCCGGAACCACCGTATTCAATTGCTGGAAATTATAAATGTGCGCCCTTGCTTGGCGGGGTCGGCCTGACCCGCCGGGCACCGGCAATTTCATGTCTGTCACGCCAATTGCGAGATTTGCGCAAGATAGTCCGAATTCGGCAGGGGCCCGGTTTGGTCCGGGGCCGAAAGCAGATCTCGTTCACAAGGCCGATCAGCGGGCGGGGATCATTGCGGGCACAGGCAGCCCAATTCGTCAAGGTCGAATTTGCAAGAAAATCTATCATCAACTTGCTTGCAACTCATTGTTGCGACGGACAATGCCAATACCTTGACTTCCGTTACCGCCCACTTTGCCAGCGCGGATGCTGGCGCGGGACGCCGCGACGGCGATCGTGATCTTCCGCCGCTGGTAAAAGCCAACACCGACACGCTTCGCTTGCCGACCGCGGAAGAAGTGCGCATTGCGGATGAGGAGACGGAAGCCCGAATTTCGCTGGCGCTGGGCAAATTCATGGTTCTGGGCGCCGATCTTCTGTGGCTGGTGCTCTCGCTGGCCCTGCTGGATGACTTTCGCTGGTCAATAACGGTCCTGCTGGCCGTCGACTTGCTGATAGCTTTTTCCCGCCGCAGCGAGCACATGCCCGGCCAGCTCGAGCTTCTCTCGCGCGGCTTTTTAGGGGTGGGCCTATTCACGTTTGAAGCGGTTTTCTTCGGCGCTGGCTGGCCGCTCATTTTTGGCCAGGGAATGATCCTGGCCGCCGCTGCCCTGCAAGCCTTTGGCGCCGGCGGGGAGGGCAAGAACCTCTTGGGCGGACTATTGGTGTTCACCGGATTGGTTTTTGCGATGGCCCTTTCTCTGGTGGTTCTGGGTCTGCGCCAGCAGGACATTGCCAGCCGGTTTGACACCGCTTACATCTATGCCGCGGCGGGGCGCCGCGAAGACGCGCTGTTCGTCGTCAAGTCAGTCATCGACGACAACTTCGAGGACCCGCAGGTTCACATGCGGGCGGTCAATTTCTACTTGAGTGATTTCATTAATGATGTCGCGGCAGCCTCGTTGGCCGCCGACCGGGCAGTCCAATTTGCCGATGATGAATCACGAGCCCAGGCCTACTACATTCGCGGGTACCTGCAGGAGCAACGGCAGGACTATGTTTCGGCCCTAGTAAGCTACAACGCGGCCATTGACCAAAGCGACGATATACCCGCTCTTTATCTGACCCGCTCCCGGACCTTGATCGAATTGGGTCGGATTCAGGAGGCAATTGAGGACCTGCGCCGGGTTGAGGAGATGGCCCCGGGATCCGACGAGGCGACCGAGGCGCGCATCATGCGAATCAACATCGAGCCGCGCACCGGTGACCCTCTAGATTTTTCCTAAGCGCCTCAGTTAGCTCGACGCCAAGATTCAAGGACTGAGAGCAGCTCCGGTAGGTAGTCGTCGAAAACAATCCGCGACATATGGCCGATTCGAATTATTTCGCCTACCAACGACCCTAGTCCTCCGGCCAGCACGAGACCGTGTTCATCGCTCAGCCAAGCTAATAGCGATGATGCCGATTGACGCGTGCCAGCGGGTAGGCGGGCGCAGGTTACCGTCGGCGAGGCGACTGACTCATCGGCCAGGATTGTAAAGCCCAAATCCCTTAAGCCCGACCGCAGGTCGGATGCCCCTTTTGCTATGCGGCGGTAGCGATCGGCCGGCGATTCGCTGGCGATATTCGCCAGGGCCACATCGAGGCCGTAGGCGATATTTACCGGCATTGTCGAGGGCTGGGGGTGGTAGTCCGGTGAATCTTGTTCGAATCCGCGCCATACGCCAAGGTCGTAGTACCAACCGGGCGAAGGGCGTGACTGGCGATCAAAGGTCGACCAACCGGCATCTGACACCACCGCCGCGGCCAATCCCGGAGGGCCCTCCAGAGCCTTCTGCGAGGCGGTCGCCAGAAAGTCGATCCCCCATTTGTCCATCGCGATTTCCACCGCCGCGAACGAGGAGACCGCGTCGAGCAGGATATTGACGCCGAGACGCGAGCAGACCCGGGCGATCGGTTCAAGCGGACTAAGGGCCCCGCAGGAGGTCTCGTTGTGGCATAGCAGAACCGTAGCTACGTCGCCGGCTTTGATGTGGGACTCGATGTCATCCGGCATCGGCGGCACACCGTCAGGCAACTTCAAGTCAACGACTTCCAGTCCGCTACCTATCGCAATTGCCCGCAGCCGCTCCGAGAAGAAGCCGTTTACCGGAACCAGCACCCGATCTCCAGGGCTGGTGAGCGACCGCACACCGGTCTCGATTGCCCCGGTCCCCGACGCGGCCAGCAAATAGGCGGTGCCGGTGGTGTCAGCGTAACGCAATATGCCCTTTTGCAACCGCCGGTAGAGAGAAACCCATTGGTCCCCATAGTGCGGAATGACCGGGTTGGCTAACGCGGCCAAGACGCGCGGGTCCAAATCGATTGGTCCCGGAATTAGCAGACGCGGGGCGACTTTGAACAACTCCTGCGGTACCAAATTGCAATACGGTTAGACATTATCGGGATTTGCAAAATTTGCATGTGCCAACGAGACATCGCAACCCAACGGCTCCTGCTCCCAACCACCCAATCATCCTCAGTGCCAGATCGCCAAGAAATCAGCTTCTTTATTCCGCTCTACAACGAGCAGGACAACGTGGTTCCGATCGCCCGGGCCGCGATCGCCGCTCTCGAGCAAAGCCAACGCAGTTGGGAGCTGATCCTCATTAACGACGGGTCAGGGGACGCCACGGCGGTCAATGCCGCTCCGCTGCTGCGCAGCGGCAAGGTCCGCATGGTGACGCACGAGTCCAATCGCGGCTACGGGGCAGCGTTGCGATCAGGTTTCGCGGCGGCCCGGGGCTCGCTAGTGGCGTTCTGCGATGGGGACGGTCAGTTCGATCCGGCTGACCTGGCAATCTTGCTGGCGGAAAGTTCGAATTGCGACCTGGTGATCGGGTACCGCAGAGCGCGGGCCGAAGGAGCCGCCCGTTCGCTGCCGTCGCGCGCCTGGGCGAGATTGATGAGCATGCTTTTGCAAATCTCGCCGCAAGATCTAGATTGCGGTTTCAAACTCTTTAAGACCGACTTCGTAAATAGTCTTAACCTACAAAGCGACGGAGCCTTCATCTCCGCCGAAATCCTGGCCAAGGCAAGCCGAGCCGGCGCGCAAATGCGGGAAGTTCCACTCGACCACCATCGCCGGCGGGCGGGGCAATCAACCGGACTTAACGTCTTTGTGGTCACCCGGGCTTTTGTCGAATTAATTCGCTTGTACGTGCAAATTAAGACCTGGCGGCCATGAAACTATCTGTCCTCATTCCGGTCTACAACGAGCTTGACCAGCTCCCGCAATTGGTCGCGAATCTCCTGGCCCTGCCCGAGGAATTCGAACTGGTGTTTGTCGACGATGCTTCAAGCGACGGATCGCTCGAATTCCTCGAGGGCCTGTCGAATCCGCGCGTGCGACTGCTTCGCTCTCCCCTAAATCAGGGCAAGGGCGCAGCTGTCCGACGGGCCCTTGGTGTCGCCGGCGGGCGCTTCGTGGCGATCCAGGATGCCGACCTTGAATACGATCCGAGCGACCTGGTTCGCTTGCTGGACCTGCTGGAGCGATCAGACGGCCGCGTGGCCTATGGTTACCGAAACCTTTCCGGGCAAAAGCTGCTGCTGCGGTTCGGCAACCGATTGCTCACGACGATTGCCAATCTGCTCTTTCGGAGCAATCTCAAAGATTTGGAAACCTGTTACAAGGTATTGGATCGTTCGCTGGCGTTGGAGCTAGATCTAAGCGCCAACCGCTTCGACATTGAGGTCGAGTTAACCGCCAAATTGCTTCTGCGCGGCGAAACAATACATCAATTGCCGATTTCATATCACCCGCGATCGCGGGGCAAAAAACTCTCACCGTGGCGCGACGGACCGCACGGACTCTGGAGCCTGCTCAGACACCGCTGGCGGGGCTAATTGGCACCACTTGCGGGCGCCGATTTCTTCGGCCAATAATTACGACGAAGGTCAATGCGTCCAACAATATCGGCCAGGTGAACGTTCCGTGCAGAACTTCTCTGCAACAAGTCGATTGATGCGCCCGGTTCTGGCGGGCCTGCTGCTCGTCGTCTTTTCCGCGTTACTTACCGGTTGCAACGGTGGCGAGGAAAGCGCAGCGACCGCCGGATTCTTCTCCAACGAACCCATGCCGGAGATGGCAATGAGGGCACTGGAAGAAGATGGCATGGACATGGCGGAATCCCTCAAGGCCGTGACCGTCGAACGGTCCGCTGCCGACAGCGGACCGGCACTTGGAGCGTTGCTGGGCCGCAAGATCATCCGCGAGGGAAGCCTGGTACTTGAAGTTGCCGACGTGCCAAGCAGCCTGGAGCGGGCAAAAGCCATCGCTGACAGCAACGGCGGCTATGTTGCCAACTCCCATTTTTATGGCGACAGCAACAAAGACCCCAAGGACGCTTCGTTCTCGGCAATCTTGAGCCTGCGAATTCCGTCCGACAAATTCGAAGCGGTTACCGCCCAGCTGGAAGCGACGGCCGAACGCGTGATCTCGTCTTCGACCAGTTCGCAGGACGTGACCGGGCAGGTGACCGACTGGGAATCCGACCTGCGCAACCTGGCGGCCGTCGAACGGCAATATCTGACCCTGTTGACCAGGGCCGATGAAATTGAAGACATCCTCGGCGTCACCGACCGGCTCAATTCGACGCGGCGCGAAATTGAAAACATCGAGAGCCAGCTGGCAGTCTATGAATCCCTCATAGACCTCTCGACCATTAACGTCGATCTGATCTCTTCCGACGACGACGATCAGTCCGGATTCGGAATTTGGGATGCCGCCTTGGCCGGTTGGCAGGCGTCGCTAGACACACTTGAATTTATTGCCAAGGCGATCCTGGCAGCGGTCGCCTTCTCCTGGTGGTTGGCACCCGTAGTCGTCCTTTTGGCATTGCTATTGCGCCAAGTTATGCGCCGCCGGAGGACTCAGGCCAATGCCGATTCCCCAACTTCGGCGACCTCGGCGACCGGTGATGGAACGATCTCGCCACCGCCCAGCAGCACCGGGCCGTCGTAGAAGACCGCCGCCTGGCCGGGCGCAACGCCCCAAACCGGGTCTTCCATAGCAACCCGCAGGCGACCGTTGCCAACGTCGTAAAGCCGACAGGGCAGATGGCGGGCCGACGAGCGAACTCTGACCGTCGCCGGCCGGCCGATGGCCGGCTCGGCTAGAGAAACCGCGTTGAAGCGTTCGATCTCAAAGCTGGTTCGCAGCAATTCGTCATGCGGGGCCAAGATCAGGGCGTTGCGCTCCGGCAGGATATGGGCCACATAGAGCGGTTGGTGGTGCGAGATTCCCAGCCCGCGGCGCTGGCCGACGGTGTAACGGGCCAACCCCTCGTGCTCGCCCAAATAGGTTCCATCGATGAGCATAATGGGCCCCGGTCGCCCGCAATCGGCGCCCCAATCGCGGAGGAAATCGCGGTAGTCGCCGGCCACGAAACAGATGTCGACGCTGTCCGGGCGGTCGGCGTTGGGAAGGTCAAATCGACGGGCCAGGGAGCGGATCTGCGACTTGCTCAACGAACCCAACGGAAAAACCAGCCGTGACAGCTGGGCCTGCGTGAGGACGTAGAGCACGTATGACTGATCCTTGCGCGGATCGATGCCACCGAGAAGTTGCCAACGACCGCTTGCAGGGTCGGCGGCCGAGCGCACATAGTGCCCGGTAGCGACCATATCGGCACCCAGGGCGTCTAGTGAATCGAAAATTCCCTGGAATTTGACGTGGTGATTGCAATCGATGCAAGGGTTGGGGGTCAGGCCGGCGGCATAGCTGGTGGTAAAGCGTTCGACGACTTTGGCGGCGAACTCGTCGCGCGAGTCGATGCTGATGTGGTCGGCGCCGATCTGTCGGCAGATCGCCTGCGCGGTGGCGGTGGCCTCCGGCGAACAGCAGTTGCGCTCGCCGGGAGCGAGCTGCTGCTCGGGCCAGATATCGATCGTGAAACCGACCACATCATGTCCCGCCTGGGCCAACAGGGCTGCCGCAACCGAGCTGTCAACGCCACCGCTCATCGCCACTGCGATGCGCATCGGTCCTGCCCGCCCTTTGTGCTGATGGGAAATATCCCACTGAAATGTAGCCGGCGCCGGCCCGGTTCGGCATTCGCGCCCGCGCTGCTGCGGGTTGATCATCCCTGCAACGCGATTACCAATTGGACGCCGCCGAATTTTCACAGAAATACGAGGGCAATCCGACCAACCGTCGGACCGGATCGAAATTGACCGCCTGGTGCTCCCGAAAATTAAGCCCGGCGGCCCGCGATTTGGCCCGGCCAATGCCAGATGGCCCCGCCCGAACCAGACCGCGATGTTGACAGACAGCGAGACGGCAATTTGTGCCGTAGGGATAATTTTTTTAATCGGGAGTTGAAAAGGGGACGCTTTGCACGGCAGGGGACAGCGCCGCAGCCTGGTCCGATACCCATGATGATTCAGCTGGTACACATGGGTGTGCGGGTCCTGGCGATCGCCATGATCACCGGAGCCATCGCCCTGCTCACCAGCCAGATCCTGGCCGCCCCGGGGATCGTCGGCACCGGCCTTCGAATCGACCAACTGGAAGGCCAGATTGTCGCCGTTGAACGCGAGAACCGAACCCTTCGCGAATTGATCGCCTATCGCCAGAGCGACAACTACGTGGTGGCCGTGGCCAAACGCGAACTCGGCCTGGTCGAGCCGGGCGATACGCAATTGCGGGTTGTCGGGATACCGCCGGCGATTTCGCTGCCGCCCATCATTACCGTCAATGAAGCGGCGACTCCAACCGCCACGACAACCGTCAAACAACCTATGCCGGTAGAGAATTTTTCCGCCTGGTGGAACGTTCTCACCGGCGCCGATACGTAAAACCAGGCTCTCATCGCTCTTGCAATTACCGATTTTTCGCATCGACAAGTCGCTGCCGCTGCCCGGCTATCAAACCGACGGAGCGGCTGGATTCGATCTATATGCCCGCACCCAGGTGGAGATCGCTCCCTCAACCAGCGGCCTCATTCCGGCCAACTTGATAGTCCAACTCCCGCCCGGCCACTTCCTGATGGTGGCCTTGCGCTCATCGACCCCGCTGCGCACCGGCTTGACAAGCCCGCACGGAATCGGAATCGTCGACCCCGACTATTGCGGGCCCGACGACGAACTCAGAGTTCTCGTCTTCAATCCCACCCCGGCACCGGTCACGGTAACCCGCGGCGAACGAATCGCCCAGGCCATCGTCGTGCCCGCCCAGCGTCCGGAGCTAGTCGAATGCCAGGCAATTGAAGCCCCCAGTCGCGGCGGGTTCGGTTCCACCGGAGCGTAGCGCCCGGCGTTCCGTAGATCGCGCCCTGGCCGCAACGCTGGGTCGAACCGAAGTAGGTAGAGGCGACCATCTGGTTATCGGCGTCTCCGGCGGCCCCGACTCGGTTTGCCTGGCGCATGCCACGCAGCGCTGGGCGCGATCGGCCGCAGTCGAGGTAACGATCGCCCATTTTGATCACCGCTGGCGCCCTGAATCCAGGCTCGACGCCGACTTCGTCGCCAACTTGGCTCAGCGCCTGGGAACCGGATTTAAAGTTGGGCGCGCCCAGGAAGACCTGCGCCCGCCGCCGCACGAATCGATTGAGCAGCGGGCCCGCCGAGAGCGCTGGCAATTCCTCGAACGGGCGGCCGATTCGCTGGGCGCTGCTGCAATCCTGGTTGGACACAACCGCTCCGATCAGGCCGAGACATTCCTGCTGCGCCTGTTGCGCGGCGCCGGCGCCCGCGGCCTTTCCGGCATGCGCCCGATTGCCGGGCGCCGGGTGCGGCCGCTGCTTTCGATCACGCGCCCGCAGATCCTTAAATATCTGGCGGCCGAATCGCTCCCTTACCGGCTCGATCCAACCAATGAACAACCATTCGCCGACCGCAATCGAATCCGGCTTGAAATCATGCCAAAACTGCAAGAGATGCGGTTGGGCGCCGAAAAGACCATCGCCCGAGCCGCCGAAAACCTGGCTTTGGAAGGCGATCTGGTGGAGGCCGCGGCCCGCTGGGCATCGCGCCGATTGGCGCTGCGCCGCTTCGGTAACGGCGCCCAATTTGACCGGGCCGGTTTTGCCAATCTGGAAACCGGTGTCCAGATGATCGTTCTGCGCGAGCTGGCCGCGCAAATATCCGGCCAGAGTCCGCGCCAAGCGGTCCTCGCGCAGGCCGCCCGGTTCGCCGCCAGCCCCGGCCCACACGGGCAATTGACGCTATCCCCAGATGCGGCATTGGAACGATCACGCGGACAATTGCTGCTGCGGCCGACGAACTGGCGGCCGCCCCACTATCCGGATTCCGGGACCATCTCGGTGCCGGGCAGCCTCGAGTTGCCATCGTTCGGGCTGGCCCTGGCCACCCAATGGCCCACCGACCAGGAAGGTGCGGCGTTCGACGAGGGCCCAAGCTGCCACCTGACCTTGCCGCCCGGCGGGAATGCCGCCTTGACCATCGAACAATCCGCTACCGACCGATTCGGTGACCCCTTGCTTCCGCACTGGTTTGAAGCGAGAAGCCTGGTCTTGAGCATCGCCGGACAGCCCGTATGGGCCGACGGTGTCGGCCGGTTGCCGTTGGCGGGGCAGTTTGACGGCAATCGATCCGGGTTCCGCCTGTTCTGGCGCACCCTGCCGCCAAGGCGGCAATCCACAAGCCCCGACGGTTCGTATTAACCAGTGAACCGAGGATGGCCCGCGTAGCGGTGCTAGACTCGAAAACCTCTTAACGACTGGCAGATTTAAGGTGAAAATCCCCATGCCGGGCCGCGTCGCTGTGGTCGCCGGATCGTTTGCCAGTTCACGAAATTCCAGGGTCGTCGCCAAATGATGAACAACCGCTGGATGCGCAACGGTTTCGTCTACCTGATCATCGCAGTGGCGGTGTTGGCGGTCCTATTCATCGTTCTGGCGCCATCCGGCAACACGTCGCAATATTCATACTCACAGCTGCTCAGCGATGTTGAGGGCGATGTGCGCGCTGGTTCGAACCCCAAGTTGTTCGTGACCGGCGACGACACCCTCCAGTACACCAATTCGGGCAACATCACCCGGTCGGCGGCCATCGGCAGCGAAACTGACGTGATAGCCGATCTTCGCGCTTCGGGCATTTCCCTTAATCAGGTGACCGTCGAATACGCCGAACCGTCCCGGCTGGGCGGCATAATCGGCGCCCTGTTCTCGTTCCTGCCGATCATCTTCATAGTCGGCTTGCTGTTCTTTATGATGCGGCAGGCGCAAGGCTCCAACAATCAGGCGCTCTCCTTCGGACGCTCCAAGGCGCGCGTGATATCGGGCCAGCGTCCTACGGTCACGTTTAAAGACGTCCAGGGCGTTGATGAGGCCAAACAGGAACTGACCGAAGTTGTCGAGTTCCTCAAGTTCCCGGAAAAGTTCACCAAGATCGGCGCCCGCATACCGGCCGGAATCCTGCTGATTGGCCCGCCGGGAACCGGTAAGACCTATCTGGCCAAAGCCGTGGCCGGCGAAGCCGGCGTGCCGTTCTTCTCGCTCTCGGGATCCGAATTCGTCGAAATGTTCGTCGGCGTTGGTGCCTCGCGGGTGCGTGACCTTTTTGAGAAGGCTCGCCAGAGCGCACCGTGCTTGATATTTGTCGACGAAATCGACGCCGTCGGGCGCCAACGCGGCGCCGGCCTGGGCGGATCGCACGACGAACGCGAGCAGACCCTAAACCAGATCCTGGTCGAAATGGACGGCTTCGAATCCGATAGCAAGGTAATCGTTTTGGCCGCCACCAACCGGCCCGACATCCTTGACCCGGCCCTTCTGCGACCCGGGCGCTTCGACCGCCAAGTGATCCTCGACCGGCCCGATATTCGCGGCCGCGAGGCGATCCTGCGCGTGCATTCCAAGGGCAAGCCGATTGCCGCTGAAGTAGACATGATGGTGGTAGCCAAGGAGACTGCCGGTTTTACCGGAGCCGATTTGGAAAACCTTCTCAACGAAGCCGCCATCCTGGCCGCCAGGGAGAACAAGACCATCATTTCGATGGAGGAACTCGAAGAGGCGATCGACCGCGTGATGGCCGGCCCGGAGCGCAAGAGCCGCATCATCACCGAGCGCGAGAAGAAGATCACCGCCTATCACGAGGTCGGGCACGCCATCGTTGGTCACTACATGGGCGAGATGGACCCGGTCCACAAGATCTCGATCATCGCCCGCGGCCGGATGGGCGGCTACACCAGGTTCCTGCCACCCACCGATCGCTCGATGATGTCGAAGGCCCAATTCGACGATCAGATCGCCACCATGATGGGGGGACGGGCGGCCGAGCTGCTCATCTACCAAGAATTCACCACCGGTGCATCCAACGATTTGGAACGGGCCACCGATCTGGCTCGCCAGATGGTTACCCGCTATGGCATGAGCCGCTTAGGGCCACGTACCTTTGGACGCAAGGACGAGCTGGTGTTCCTCGGTCGGGATATCCAGGAAACGCGAAATTACTCCGAGGCGGTGGCCGAGCAGATCGATGAAGAGGTCTCCCAGATCGTCACTCAGGCCCACGACCGGGCCAGCGCAGTGCTGCGCAATCACCCTGATGATCTTGAAAAAATTGCCGCGTTCCTGATGGAAGCCGAAAGCATCGAGGTTCCGATCTTTGAAGCGCTCCTGCGTGGCGAGGACGTTCCGTTGCCCGAACCGCGGGGAATCAAACCGGTTGAAGAAGAATCGGCACCGGCCGATGAGCCGGCTGTCAGCGGCGAACAACGCGCCGCCGCCCCGCGCCTTAAACGGGACCCGTCCAGCGCCTAAAAGCAGCACAGCGCGGCGCTAGTTCCTCAACAAAAGGGTCTGGCCGCACAGCAGCCGCCGTATTTTTCAGGGAAAAGAATCAGCTCCCGCCGGCTGGCGGCGGGCAATCGTCAAAAAGTCCTATACCTTGAATCTTCATTACGGGTAGTCGGGAGCGGCAGGCCGTTTGTATCTCGGTCCTTGATCTCAAGAGACCGCTGCCAAGCAAGGATCGCCGCACCCGCAACTCCCTACCGTAGAGCCCGAACAGTTGTTTGGGGCCGTTATTAACTAACGAGCCCGTATTTGCAAGACTGGGCGTTGGCCGGGAGCAGATACAAGGAGTTTTGACATGAACGCCGACTATGTCGGTATCGATGTCTCCAGGGACGGCTTGGACGTCGCCGTCTGCGGCCGGGAAATGGTGTAGCGCTTTGACAACACCGCCCCGGGAATCAGAAAGCTGATCCGGCATCTGGACGGGCAAACCATCACCCTGATCGTCATCGAGGCCACCGGCGGCTACGAACGCCGCTTAGCCGGAGCGCTCAAGGCGGCCTTGCTGCCGGCGGCGGTGGTAAACCCGCGCCAGGTAAGAAGTTTCGCCGATGCCATTGGCGTAACCGCCAAGACCGATGCCTTGGACGCCAGGGTCATCGCGCGCTTTGCCGCCGCGGTGCAGCCCGAGGTGCGTACGTCGGCCGATCCACAGACCCGGGAACTGAGCGACCTGCTGACGCGCCGCGGTCAGCTGCTAGCAACGCTGGTGCGGGAGAGGAGCCGCCTGGGCCGGGCCGAAAAGGAGATCCGGCGCGATATCAACACCACCATTGCCTTTCTGCAGAAGCGGATTGAACGCTTAGACAAGCTGCTGGAGGATCGCATCGAAGCCAGTGAGGCGTTCTTAAGCCCGCAGCGCCCGGCTGCGCTCACGTCCCCGGGGTGGGGCCGCAGCTCGCGCTCTCACTTAACGCCTTCCTGCCTGAACTGGGAGTCCTCAACCGCCGCCAGGTAGCCGCCCTGGCGGGGGTGGCGCCCAAAAATCTGAGACCGCGGCGCCTGGCGCGGCAAGCGCTCCATCGGCGGTGGAAGATCCCGGGTCAGGACCGCCCTGTACATGGGGACGCTGGCGGCCACCCGCCACAACAACACCATCAAGGCGTTCTACGAGCGCCTGCTGGCCGCCGGCAAGCCCAAGAAAGTTGCTCTCACCGCCTGCATGCGCAAACTGCTGCTGATTCTTAACAACATGGTGCGCAGTGGGCAGTACTGGCGCGAGCAGTCCGCAGGCGGCGGTAACGGTTGAGCGGACGCCGCCGGGAACCCCGAATTGAAGAAAGGATCGCCAATTGGAGTCCGGGTCTGCTCGAGAGGCCATGGGAGCGAGTCTGATCAGCGTCGCCGGTCCGTGGCGGATCTTGAAAGTGCAGTCCGGCCCCTTCACTTCTTTCCCTGGACCCCCAACGACGCAGTTGACTTTTACGACAGTTGCTTCTGTGAGGGATTCATCGCGTCCCTGGCGCACAACATCAGAAAAGCTTTGCACCGCATCGGCTCCGATCCAGGACAGCCAGCGGCCAGCAATCGTTAAGGCGGCGCCTAAATGACGGAGATTGGCGCCAAATTTAGCTCAATTCCGGCCATATGCGGAAAAAGGCATTCCGACCGGCGGATGCACCGTCAGTTGCCGCTGTTAACTAGCAATTCGGCCATTCTGGACATCTGTTCAGCGGGCGACGCGAGGGTTTCAATAATCGCTCTAGGCGGCGATTGCCCCCGACTAATCAACTCTTTCAATAGGCCCAACTAATTGCCCTATACTGTGGGTGCGCGTGCGATGTGAATGAGCACGCAGTCGGGCGGATGTGTGGAATTGGCGGTTTCCGAATCTGGTGACGTACGAATAGGCTTGGTCGGTCTCGGATTCGGCGCCGAATTCATCCCGATCTATCAGGACCACCCTCATTCCAAGCTGGTGGCTATCTGCCAGCGCGACACGGACTCTTTGAATCGCATTGGTGATGCGTTGGGCGTGGACAGGCGTTACAGCGACTACGACGAGATGCTCGCTGACCCGGAGATTGACGCCGTGCACATCAACACGCCTATCCCCGATCATGCCTCGCACTCCATTCGAGGTCTTGACGCGGGCAAGCACGTGGCTTGCACCGTGCCAATGGCAACGTCAATTGACGATTGCCGGGACATCGTCCTGGCTGCGCGACGGGCCAAGCGCAAGTACATGATGATGGAAACGGTCGTCTTCTCCAGAGAGTTCTTGTATGTACAAGACTTGGTTTCTTCTGGACAAATGGGGAGGATCCAATTCCTTAGGGGATCCCATCAGCAGGAGATGGCAGGCTGGCCAGGATACTGGGAAGGGCTCCCGCCGATGCACTACGCAACGCATGCTGTGAGTCCGCTTCTCGCCTTGGCAGATCGACTAGCAGAGTTTGTGGTATGCCTAGGATCTGGCAATATAGCAGAAGATCTGGCGAGCAACTACGGGTCACCATTCGCCGTTGAGAGCACATTGATCGGGCTTCGGGATTCGAACCTTGCGGCAGAAGTGACTCGGTCCCTCTTCGAGACAGCTCGAGAGTATGTGGAGAGCTTTGATGTCTACGGCGACACGCTGTCGTTCGAGTGGGAGAGGGTCGCAGGCGATTCGCCGGTTCTACATAGAGGCGAGAATGCTGAGCGAATCACCATCCCCGACTACGCGGACAGATTGCCGGCTAGCGTTCGGCAGTACACGACCCGCGGCGTCTACGATGAGGAACACGCGCACTTGTCATTCAAGCAGGGAAGCGGGCACGGAGGCTCCCACCCGCATATGGCGCACGAGTTCCTACGGGCCATTGTGGAGGATCGTAAGCCTCTGATCGATGAGGTAACGGCCGCGAACTGGACCTGTGTCGGCATCTGTGCGCATCAGTCAGCGATGGCCAATGGTGTGAAGGTCGAAATCCCGAGTTTTTGTTGAACTTACAGGCATTGGAAATAGAAGGCAGTGAATGAAGATCAAGTCCGCCCTTAAGTGGAGGCGCGAGGTACTTCGTAGTTCTCCCTAACAGATTCAAACGGCCGCAAACGACATGTGAGGAGCATATTGAGATGGCACAGACTGACCACCCAACCCCTGGCGATCGTATATTGGCGAGCAAACCACACACCCGGCGACAGTTCCTTCGGAGGAGCCTGATAGCCGGTGGTGGATTTGGCCTGCTCGCAGGGTCTGGATTGATCCTTGCGGCGTGCGACGAAGAAACGGCAGATACGACTACTTCGCCAGTCGAGTCGACCGCTCCATCCCCAACCACGCCACCTACGTGGGCGGTGATGAACCAGTTCTTCACACTCGAGAATGCCTATTTCAAGGGCTGGGATGAAGC
This sequence comes from Chloroflexota bacterium, assembly GCA_965249595.1. Lineage (GTDB taxonomy): Bacteria > Chloroflexota > UBA11872 > UBA11872 > VXNJ01 > VXNJ01. Next base: position 474,104 of record OZ252242.1, read on the forward strand.
GCAGACCGAGGTTGCTCAACTTCTCGGAATGACTAGTGAAAGGCAAGTCGACAACTTCAACCCCGAGGCCGTGCTCACCGCATTCGAGAACGCAGCACGAACGGGCGTTGATGCGATCACTACACGGATCCTGGATACGGGACTGTCCCGCACACTACTTGATATCGCGACAGATGCCGAGATGTTCGTCCAGATGGCCTGGGCTGTGGCTCCTTGGATATCGCCTTTCGACGTCGGGCCCCACTTTAATTCCTTCACGACTCCCAACAACGTCGCGGGTACCGAAGCCACCTGCAATGCCCTATTCGACCGCATGGGTGGTTCGGGCAAACTGATTCAGATCACCGGGGTTCCCGGAGATCCTGTCGAGGTGGAGCGTTCGTTGGGAGTAGACCGCGCTCTCGCAAACTACCCCAATATCGAGATGGTGGCGAAAGAGACTGGAAACTGGAGCAGAGGCGGCACCACGGAAGTCATTGAGGCCCTGTTGACAGCAAACTCGGATGTGAGCGGAGTTTTCTGCCAGAACGACGATATGGGGGTAGGTGCGATTGCGGCCCTACGTTCGCGCGACTTGGAAGTTCCGGTGGCAGCCATTGATGCCATCCCCGACTTCGTCGACCTCATAGCAAACGACCCCGCTCGCGCATTCGCCACCTGGACTACGACGAGTGGCGGGGGGCCGTGGCTAGGCGCCTGGTTGATAGTGCAGGCGTTCGATGCACTTTCGGGAGTAGAGTTGCGAGCTCCTGAGCGCATGATGTATGCCGGTGGGTTTGTACTTGATACGCCAGAGGCTGCCGAGGCATATACAGAACTCATGTTCACGGACTCAGGTTCCTATCCATTTGATTATGAAAGATGGTCAAAAGCCTTGCATCCGAACGATTGGGATCCGCAGACGCTTCTCAGGCCCATCGACTACCCCGAATTCTTCAGCCTTCAAGGCCCGGCCCCGGATGGCTATGAGGTATCTCAGGACTTCGTGGACTCGAAGGAATCAGGAGAGTTTGACGCCGTTGCCCGGGAGTACGAGGAGCACTTCCAGAGCGATCCATTCAGCGAGATCCGTGGCTTAGTGAACTACGGCGATGGTCAAGACATCGTCTAGAGCCAGGTCGCTGTCCGGAGAACTGAATTGGATCTGAGAGGGAATCTGAATGAGGCGCGATCTACGGCGTTGGATATCCGCAATGTCTCGAAATCCTTTGGCCCAGTCGACGCACTGAATGGAGTAACTCTTCAACTCTCGCGCGGTGAGGTACTAGGGCTCGCCGGGGAGAATGGCGCCGGGAAGTCCACTCTCTTAAATGTCATATCCGGAATCACTGCGCCGGATTGCGGCAAGATCCTGGTCCGTGGCAAGCCGACGTCATATGAGTCTTATTTCGATGCTGTGATCGATGGTGTATATCGCGTATTTCAGGAGCTAGCGATCCTGCCCAATCTCACGATTTGGGAAAACGTATTCATGGGACACGAGCAGATTGTTTCCCGCTGGGGCGTGATAGAGCGAAAGAAGGCTGCAGAACTAGCCCGTGAGCATTTTGAAGCGTTGGGTCATAGCTGGATTGACGTTGAACGACTTGCCGGGGACTATCCATTCGCTGTTCGGCAGGTTGTTGAGATACTTCGTGCTTTCGTGTTGGCGCGCGTCCTCGAACGCGATGATCCAGTCATTCTCCTTGACGAGCCTACAGCCGCCCTGGCGTCGAGCGATGTCGTATTCCTCAAAGAATTGATTGATTCTCTGCGGCATCGCAGTGCGATCATCTTTGTCTCACATCGCTTGAGCGAGGTACTGCACTGGAGCGACCGGGTGGTTGTCCTCAAGGACGGCAAGATAGCCGGCGAAGGTGGATCACACGAGTTCTCCGAGGAAGCCCTGCACTATTTGATGGTGGGCAGAACGAGGGACGTTAGGTTCTATCGAGAGGCTCAACAACGTACGCCTGAGCCCGAACAACTGCTGTCGGTAGTTGAATTGAGTGATGGCGAGAGCTTCCGTGACGTGAGCTTTGACATCAATCACGGTGAAATCGTCGGTATCGCCGGTGTTCTCGGATCTGGAAAGAGCGAGCTCGGTCGAGCGATCTACGGCGACCACAAGACGGTCTCAGGGCAAATTGCGTATAGGGAACTGAGAATCGAGGGGAGATCGATTCGCGATGTAGCGAGGCTCGGAATTGGGTATATTTCGCCGGAGCGCAAGGTAGACGGAATCGTCGACACGTTTTCGGTGACCTGGAACATATCTCTAGCACAGCTCAATCTTCGTCAGAAGCGATTTCTTCGACTTGGAGAAGAGAGGGAGTTAGGTCGCCGCTTCGTCGAGAAGCTCCGGATCCGGACTCCCTCGCCCGATGAGCCGATTCTTGCCTTGAGCGGTGGGAATCAACAGAAGGTCATCATCGCTAGATGGTTGGCCTGCGATGTCGGCCTTTTGATCCTCGACAATCCGACGCGCGGGGTGGACGCGGGAGCCAAGGAGGAGATCTATGTGCTGATGCGGGAACTCACCCTGTCTGGCGTAGGCATTCTCCTCATCAGTGACGACCTTCTTGAGGTGATCGGCCTTTCGAACCGCATTCTCATATTGAGGAGCGGCGAGCCTCAAGCTTGGATCGACGCTCCGCCGGATAGAAAGCCCAGTGAAGCCGAGCTAGTGGCTCACATGGTATGAGCGCGTCCGACTCAAGAAGCGATAAACGTCGTCGAAGCGTTTCCAAGTCGGAGTTACGCGGCTCACTCCTGCGCGATACGCCGCCAGCCACAGAACCACAAGGTCTCCAACCAATAGGGCTGGATTTTGTGACTGGACACTGGTCCAAGGCTGCGCCCGTTGCCGTTCTGTTGGCCCTGTTGGCTGGTTTTTCGCTACTAAGCGAACACTTCCTCACGTTGGACAACATGCTGGCCATCTTCAGGAGCTCCGCAGTACTGATGGTGATAGCGCTTGGTTCGATGGTTGTCATCCTGATTGGTGGTATCGACTTGTCGGTCGGATCCGTCTTGACGCTATCGGCATTCGTTGGCGCGACCCTGGCTTCCGCTGCCGGAACCACCGATTATCTGCTCGTCCTCCCGGTGGTCGGCTTGCTATGCGGAGCAGTTAACGGAGCGGTTGTCGCTTACGGGCGGATGCCGTCATTTCTAGTGACGCTGGGTGGCCTGTTCGCATACAACGGCCTTGCGAATTACATGTCTGATGGCCAACCCATATCACTACCGTTGCTCGGGGCAGGTGACTGGTTTGCGGGATCTGTGGTCGGGGTGTCGGTCATCGGGCTCTGGGCAGTCGGTGTAATGGTCTTCTCGATTCTCTGGCTGCGCTTTACGCGCCTGGGCAGACACATTTACGCGCTCGGCGGGAACGAGCGTACGGCGCGCCTAGTCGGGGTTCCAGTGGAGCGAGTAAAACTCCAGGCTTTCATGATCAGCGGGCTCTTTGCTGGTTTCGCCGGATTGATGCTGGCCATGCGCACGAGTAGCGCCAGCCCGCGGATGGGCGACTCCTTGCTTCTGCCAGCAATAGCGGCCGTTGTCATGGGCGGAATACCTCTGTCCGGAGGTCGGGGCGGTCCTTTGAACGTGACGCTTGGAGTTGTCGTGATCGCGATCCTCAGCAACGGCATGGTCTTGGCGGCTTTGAATCCCCACGTGCAGCAGATAGTGATGGGTACCGTGGTTGTTCTGGCTGTTGCAATCACTCTCGATCGAGGAAAGGACGATGTTGTCAAGTAGTGAGGTTACGCGGCCGTTGCTACCGGCCGCGCCCATCAGATCAAGGAGAGTGATAGGACCGTGACCCGTGCCATGAAATTCTTCAACGCGAGCGAAGCACGCACCCTCGACGCGGTTGCGTCGAGAATCATCCCGGGAAACGACTCGGATCCGGGAGCTAAAGAGGCAGACGCCGTCGTGTTCATCGACGAATCGCTAGCGGGATCATACCAGGAGCTTGGCTCTCTTTATCGAGAGGGCCTTCGCCTCCTTGATGCATTTGCGATGGACGAAAAAGGCGGGCTATTCACGTCACTGAGTGTTGACTCCCAAGACGAAATCCTGAGCCAAATTGACGATAGCGGGGATGTAATACCGTCAGTTGGGGCAATGTACGAGATATTGCCGTACTTCTTCGCTGTTGTTTGCGAACACGTACTACAGGGGTTCTTTTGTGATCCATCTTACGGAGGCAATAAGAATGCCGTTGGGTGGAAACTCGTGGGCTTCCCTGGTGCATATTGGGGGTACTCGGAATGGCAAGGACTGCCAGACTTCGACTCGACTCAACTTCCGATAAAGACGCTCGCCGATCTCATTAGCGAAGAGGCCGAGCGGTCATTTCCGGTGAAGGAAGCGGGATGAGTAGCAAGGCCGATTTCATCATCGTAGGTCTTGGAGCATCGGGCTCGATACTAGCCCGTGAGCTAGCCTCGAGTGGTGCCCGCGTCATAGCGATTGACAAGGGCCCGTATTACTCGCAGGAGGACTTTCGGTTCAAGCAGGACGAAATCAGGTATTGGTCGCGTCACGAGCTGATACCAGACATGAAGAGTGACCCGATTACATGGCGTCCCGACGAAATGACTCAGGCAGTCTTACTGCCGTGGGCGACAGGACCGCTGGCTACTCACGAGCCACTCCACTTGCCGCCATCCATCGGAACCGGAGGTGGCACCGTCCACTGGAGTGGTTCAGCTTGGCGCTTACGGCAGTCGGACTTCCGGATGCGCAGCACCATCCTCGAGCGCTTCGGTAAAGAGGCAATTCCTGAACACACGAGCATCGTGGATTGGCCGATCTCGTATTCAGACTTGGAGCCCTACTACGACAGGGTCGAGTGGGAGTTCGGCTTCTCGGGGAAAGCGGGAAATGTCAAAGGTGAGATCGTGCCAGGGGGAAACCCGTTCGAGGCGCCACGATCGCGCGACTACCCACTACCGCCGTTGACGGCGGGTGCCGCTGACAGGCACTTCGTTGGAGCGTGCGAGAAACTTGGCTTCCATCCATTCCCTCAGGCGACGGCTATCGCATCGGAGGACTATGGAGGACGGTCCGCCTGCGTTTACTGTGGCTTCTGCCACGGCTTCCCTTGTCATGTGAATGCGAAGACCAACCACAGGTACGACCTTATTCCAGAAGCTGTCGCCACCGGCAACCTTGAGATTCGCCCATTCTCGCGCGTCCTGAGAGTAATTCAGCGGAATAGTCGTGTTCAAGGAGTCGAGTACATAGACGCTGCTGGCGAACTCCGGACATGCGAAGCAGACAATGTGGTCCTCGCCGCATATGCGCTCGAGAATGCTCGCCTTCTCTTGGTCTCAGGCATCAACGAGAGCGGCGTGACCGGGAAGTACCTCACTACTCACAACTTCGGGTGGTTCACGGGCTTGCTCCCAGAGTTCACGAATCCTTTCATGGGACCTCTCAATGCGTCGAGCGCCATAGACGACTTCAACGGCGAGCTTGTGCCCGACAATGAGGATGGAGTCATCTGGGGTTCAGCGATTACGAGTTTCACCGGAGATGTGCCTCCGCTCAAAGCTGCCCACGGTCTTCCACCAGATCTTCCTCGGTGGGGGGCGCCTTTGAAGGAGTGGATGCGTGAGAACTATCGGCGACTCCATAGCATCTATGCTCAGGTATCTAACTTCCCGGATGAGAGGTTCTATGTAGACCTTGATCCGAGGGTCAAAGACCGATTCGGCCAGCCGGCTCTTCGAATGACCCACTCGTGGGTCGAGCATGATATCAAAGCGACCGAAATGTTGATAGGTGTGAAAGTTCGGATCGCCGAGGAGATGGGGATGACGGACTGGTGGGTCGATAGCTCAAATCCTGATTACCATCTCTCAACTCACGAGCACGGCACGCATCGCATGGGTGACGATCCGTCAGCGTCTGTTGTCGATCAGTTTGGTCGCGTACACGAATGTGAGGGCCTTTACGCAATAGGCGGCGGCCAGTTCCCGACATGCTTCGGTTATAACCCCACAATAACCATCATGGCACTCGCCTTTATGGCGGCGGACGAGTTGTGTGGCGGATTGACTCCTATGCCCTCATATGCGGAGGAGCGCGCTGCCTTGCAGACAGATCTTAGAAAGGGGAAAGATGGATAGTTATGCGAATCTGATCACGAATTTAAAAATCCCCCGCTACGCACCAATGAGGTATACGTAGCTTAAGTAGTAAGGACGCAGAAACGCCGATGTCTACACTCAATTACACAATAGAACACCTAGACGATGTGGTCCCAAGGATCCACAGAAGTGCACCCAAGCTGGAGCTTAATAGAACGGTACTTATGGTGGTTGACTTCCAAAAGCTGGTAGTCGATCCCAACAGCCCTCAGCACATTCCGAGTGTCGGCGGAGCACCCGCTGGGGAGGATGTCGTTGGTCCGGTGATCAATGCCGTGAAGCTCTCGCGGCAATACGGTATCCCGATTATTTGGTCGAAGTTTGGACTTCAAGGAGACGGGCGAGATGCCGGACTCGTTGAGTACAAGTGGCCGGAGATCAGCCCTGGGACTCCTAAATCACCACTCACTTGGGGCAATTGGGGATCCGAGTTGGCCGAAGGACTCGAACCCCAGGATGGTGACATGGAGATCGTCAAACACAGGATGAGTTCATTCTACGGAACGAAGCTCCAAGAGTATCTCCGCCATTTTGACGCAGACACGCTTGTCTTGGTCGGCGTGACTTCTGCCCAGTGTGTGGTGTCGACTGCACACGACGCTTGGTCGCGTGACATAAAAATCATTGTCCTAGCAGATACAACGACGGCCGTGCCCTCACCACTTGAAAATCCACCCCTCGGATATGGACAGCATTGGGAAGCCCTTAGGTCGATTCAGATGACCTTTGGTGATGTCTTGCTGTCTTCTGAGTACGGGGAGATGCTCAAAGAGGCTGCGGCACGGGACACCTAGGTGTGGGACCGGCGAGGGAGCTGCGACGTTCCCCAACTGATGAACGGAGGCGACGACTTATGATCTGTCCCAGATATTTGAATGGAACACAAAAAACCGGTTCGGTGCAGCGTGTCTGCACCTAGCGATTTCCGCGTCTACGCGGGTGGTGATTTGCCGCTTCAGAACGGCGGAGTGTTGAGGGACGCCCAACTTGCGTACGCGACGTACGGCGAGTTGAGTCAGGATAAGGACAACGTCGTCCTGTACGCAGCGTCGTATGCGGCTCTCCACACGGACATTGACTGGCTAGTGGGGGACGGGATGGCGCTAGATCCCAGTCGCTACTTTGTGATTGTTCCACATCTTCTCGGAAATGGGCGCTCTTCTTCGCCGAGCAATACGCCCGCGCCATTCGATGCAGCGTCGTTTCCCAATGTCACAATCCTCGACAATGTGATGCTGCAGCATCGATTGGTCACCCACGAACTCGGGATCGGTGAGCTTCAGTTGGTGACGGGATGGTCCATGGGTGCCGCACAAACCTATCAGTGGGCCGTGACGTTTCCAGACGTTGTGCTTCGAGTGGCTCCGTTCTGCGGGTCAGCCAGAACGAGTGTCCAGAACATTGTCGCGTTAGACGGCGCACGAGCCGCGGTTCAAGCGGACTCGGAATGGAGAGGCGGGCGGTACTCGGAACCTCCTACGGTCGGCCTCCGAGCCATGGGGCGGGTCTTCGCTGGGTGGAGTCTAACGAGGCACTTTTACGAGGAACGTATGTTTCGTCATGTTGGCTTCCCAACACTTGAGGACTTTCTTGTGGCCGTCTGGGAAGGGTTCACACTGAGTCGAGACGCCAACGACCTTCTCTCGATGCTCTGGACATGGCAAAACGTTGATGTTGCAGCTGGACAGGAATCGTTGGCCGAAGCGCTGCAACGGATTACAGCAGCAGCCCTGGTGATGCCGGCTCAGGGCGACCTCTTCTTCTCGCCCGCAGCCGAAGCCACAATCGTCGAGATGATGACTCAGAGTGAAGTCGAACTGCGGGTCATTCCGTCGGCCTGGGGACATTTCGCGGGGAGTGGAATCAACGACACCGATGCTCGCTTTATCAGTGATGCGATCATGGAGCTCCTTCAACGCTAACTGTGTGGCAGGATGGACACGCAACGCCTTGCCCCGAATGAGGAGACATGGGCAAGACCCAAGGAAAGTCTGAACAAGCTGGCTCGTCAGCGTTCGCTTGGATCAAAGAACGCTGAACAACGTCTATTAGTCTCGCCGGTTTGAGTCCGGCTTTAATTCCTCCTTTTCAAGTCCAGTCCGGTAACTGGGCACGTCAAATTCGAGTACGACAGCGTGATGGACGATTCGATCGGCAGCCGCCACGGTCGCCATTGGGTTGGGGAAGATCTTGCCCCATTCGGAGAAGACCAGGTTGGATGAGATCCCGATGGAGCGACGTTCGAGCCACAGACGGGAGCGCAGCATCCGACTGCGGTCCCTTCACCGCAACCATGTCTGGGCCTACGACTTCGCCTACGCGAGAACCGACGATGGCCGGCCGCTGCGGATCTTAGTCGTCGCCTGACAAATTCACGCGCGAGGCGCTCTCGGTAGCGGTTCGCCGCACCTTCACTTCCAGGGACGTCATCGAGGTCATCTCAGGCCTCATGCTCACCCATGGCGTCCCAGGTCACGTCCGCTCTGACAACGGACCCGAATTCACTGCCAAGGCAATAAGGAGCTGGCTATCGCAGAACGCAATCAACACTTCCTTTCATCACCGGGAGCACCCTGGGAGAACGGTTACGCCGAGAGCTTCATCGGCAAGCTCCGCGACGAGCTGTTAGACCGGGAGATATTTTTCAACCTGGCCGAGGCCAAGGTGCTCATGGAGCAATACCGGCGGGAATACAATACCGTCCGGCCGCACAGCGCCCTTAGCTACCGGCCACCAATTCAGCCGATCTTAAGATCGGCTGAAACCCAAGCAAATGTCGCATAAAGCTTGGTACCAAGAATGGGTACCCGTCACTTTCACAATCGCGTCGGGATTGAATCTCAAAATTGACGCCCATACTATGGTGATATTGCCATAACAGTAATTAGTATCGCCCAAATTTGTCTGCTAATACCGTCACACAGGAGCGCCGTAATGGTGCTGCCCCATTGAATTCCCTGCTGGAGGCTCTATCTGTCAATGATCACCACCTATAGGCCACATATGGAATTCCCCCGATTTAGTGGACACGTATCATCCCGATACCATCTGCAAATACAAGGTACAGGGGGCGTCGGGTAACCGGTGTCACTACCGCGAACCCTTAAGTGCGCAACGCCATAATCTGCTCTTCAGTGGCCGGCGGCGGGTTGTCCCGCTGGCGGAATGCCACCACGGCGGCCACCAACGCGAGCATCGCGGCGATGGCGAAACAGGTACGAAAACCTATCATCAGGTCGTCGACGGGGGCATCGAGGGCCAATCCCGTGCCGGACAGACTGGTCACCGTGACCGTGAAAATTACTCCCCAAAGGGCCGGTCCAAACGAGAAGCCAAACGTTCGAGCGGTGGCCAAGAACCCGGCCGATACGCCCAACATCGAGCGCGGCAGGGAGCCGACGATCGAGCTGTTTACGGTCCACTCGAAAGTTCCCAGGCCCAGGCCGGTAACTGGCACCAGCAGCAGGAGCAACCAATAGGGCGAGTCAGACCGCAGCAACAATGCCAGTAGGCCAATGCCGATCGCCACTACCGTCAAGCCCAGCCCAGCCGGACGGCGCGGCGAGGTGTGCTCCGCCCACAGGGCGGCCAACGGGGCCATGAATGCCATCATCGCCGGACCGATGGCCATTACCGGTGCAATTGACGACGGCGCCAAACCGAGTACGACCGACATGTAGAACGGCATCATCGTAAATAAGACGATCACAACCGTAAACCCCAGGAAGGCGGCCACGATCGGCAGGCGGAAATCGCGCAGTTTGAAAAGGCGAAAGTCCACCGTCGGATGGTCGGTGGCTAACTGCAATCGAACAAATAACGCCAACATCGCAAATCCCAAGACAGCTGCCGCCACTACCGGCCAGCTGAGCCAGCCGAGGCCGTTGCCCAGCGTTAGGACCGCCAATAGCGGAGCTTGCCAGGCCAGCATCAGCACGGCACCACGCAAATCGAAACGCCGTTCCGGTCGCTGCGGCGTCTCCCACAATCGTTCAAACATTCCCAATCGCGAGCCGATGGTGATTACCAATACCACCAATACCAATCCCGCCAAGGGGAACCAGAACAGGGAACGCCATCCATAGAGCTCGGTGAGCCACCCACCGATAAACGGTCCCGATACCAATCCGATCGAGGTGGTGACCCCCACCAATGAGAGAGCCCGCGAGCGCAACCGTGGCACGAATGCCCGTATCGTGTAGGCTGGACCCACGGTGAAGAACACCGCAAAGGCAATCCCGAACAAGAACCGGGCCAGCAGCAACATCACCAGTCCCGACGAAAGCGCGGCCAACAGCGCCGCCGCGGCATAAACGGCGAACCCGCCGTATAGCACCCGCCGGTGGCCGACCTTGTCGGCCAGAGAGCCCATTACCAGCAGTAGCGACCCGGAAGTTACCACCACCCCCAGCGGTACCCACTGTACGACCACCAAATCCAGGTCCATCTCGGCGGCGATCACCGGCATCGACACCGCCACGGCGTTGGAATCGTAGGTGCCCAGATATACGCAGATGAACCCGATAAGCAACGGCGCCAGAACCGTCCGCATGCTCAAGCGATCGAAGGAATTGCTTTGCAAGCTCTAGCCTTAAATATTGGGGTGGGGGGTTCGATGTCGCCGTTCGATCGGCGGCGCCTGGCACCTGTTGATCAATAGGCAAGAAAAACCCGCGCCCGCTGCCGATCCGGTTCGATATCGCAGCAGCGCGACGGCAAGGAACGGGCCGCTTTTTGAATCTGGCTGATTATCTAGCTAGCCGCCGGTCCGATATACGCACGGACATGCAAAGCACCATCGGTGGTGATCCTTCGCTGGTTGCCAAAATTGCCCGCTACCATCTCGGATTGGCCGATTGCAACGGCGCCGCGGTCCCCGCCGGCGGTGGCAAGCAGCTGCGCGCCGGGCTCTGTTTATTAGCCTGTGAGGCATTGGGCGGCGGGCGCGCGGCATTGCCGGCGGCAACTGCCTTGGAGCTGTTCCACGCGTTCACCCTGCTCCATGACGACATCATGGATCGGGATGCGGTTCGGCGCGGATCCCCGGCCGCCTGGACGATTTGGGGCGAAGCCACCGCCATAAATGCCGGGGACTATTTGTTCGCCAAGGCCTTCGTACGCATAGGGCAATTGGCCGAATCGGACCCCGGACTGGGTGCTTGCCTGAGCGCCCGGCTGGCCGAGACCGCCACGGCGGTCGTTGCCGGGCAACAACTCGACCTTGATTTTGAGAAACGCGCCACGGTCAGCGTGGATCAATATGAGGAGATGATTTCCCTAAAAACCGCCGCATTGTTTGAGTTGGCGCTCGAGTTTGGGGCGCGCTGCGCGGCAACGGCTGCGGAGCCCTGGCGCAAATTAGGGTTCGAACTTGGGATGGCCTTTCAAATCCGCGACGACATATTGGGCGTTTGGGGAGATCCGCAGGTAACCGGCAAACCGGTCGGCGGCGATCTGAGGCGCGGCAAGAAGGCGTTACCGGCGTTGTTGTTAGCCCATGAAACCGGTCAGCCCGTGGAGGCCACCGCCAGCGAGCGGCAGATTGAAGAAGTATTGGGCGAGATGGCGTCGACCGGCATCCGTGGGAAGGTCGATCAAATGCTGGGCGCCCGGGTCAAGGCCTGTCAAGCCCTAGTCGAATCGTTGCCAGTCCAAACTAGATACGAACCAGTGCTCAGTGATCTCATTGCAATGCTGGCGGATCGCGACCACTGATTGGGAGTGGGTTCCGGTGATTAGAAGCTTTAGGCGAGTGCTATTGGCAGGGCTACTTTTGGGTTTGAGCGCCGCATTGGCGCTGATCCTGGTGGGCTGCGGTGATGATTCGGATTCTGGCGCCACTGCGGCCGCGGCCCAGACCGCCGCTCCAACCGCGGCCCCCTCTACACCGGCCCCCGAACCGGAGCCGGAACCGACGGTCGCCCCCGATCCTGCAACGCCGACCCCTGACCCCGAACCAACCGCTCAACCAGAGCCAACGGTCGAGGCGGAGTCCGAACCAGAGGCGATGGCAGAGCCGGAGTTGGAATTGCTGGCCGGTGAATTGTTCGCCGAATTTCAGGAGGATGAAGACGGAGCCAGGGCTAAGTACATTGGTAAGACGGCTCGCATTACCGGCGTCATTCGCGAACAGTTCTTTATCGGCCGCGGTGGATTTTTCATGATCGCCGGCGAGGGTGAATCAAACGGTGTCATATGCAACCTGGGCGCTGAAGCCTACGAAGCCGTCAAGGACCGCCAGGTTGGTGAGCAAATGACCATCACCGGTACAATCGCCGACATTCTCTATGATGTGGCCATTACCGACTGTGTCGTCGAGGGATAGGGAACGACGAGAACGCCATGACCAAGGCCGGCAATTCGCGGGCAATCGCATTCGGATCTACGCTGATCCTTTTCGCCGGTGCCTTTCTGCTCGAAGACGCGGTGAGCGGTTTTCCGTCGCCATGGACGTTGTTGCCCGCATTTCTGATCTTTTTTGGGCTTGTCGCCGTTGCCACTACGACCAATTGGTCGCCGTCAAAGCTAAGGAAAACCGCGCCCGTTTTGGGCAGCCTCATCATCCTGCTTATTGCCTATCTGGCCTTTGTTGCAAACCCGCAATTGCCGCAATCGGTCTTACCGGTCATCGGAATTGGCATCGGTGTTCTCGTGCTGATCTGGGCGCTGACTCAATCGCGGAGGCCATCGGTCGTTAGCGAAAATGCCGGTGGTTCGAACGATGGTGGGATTTCTTCACTTCTTGGTTCAAACACCAAGGCGGTAAGCGGAAACCTGTCCGGGGCCTTGACCGCAAGCGCCGTTCTTGGCAGTTGGGTAATCGATCTGCGCGCCGCTCAGGTGAGCCAACCGCCGGCCGTGATCGATTTGACGGTGCTGTTCGGTAGCGGCGAAATCCTAATCCCGCAATCCTGGGGCATCAGTAACAACGCCGACGTCATCCTTGGCTCGGTGGTCGACCGAACATCAATCGCCGCGCAGTCGCCAATGATCGAGTTGACCGGAAACATAATGTTTGGCAGCGTCGAGATCAAGCGCTAATTCCGGGCCCGCGTCCGCCAGCATCAAACCCAACAGCAACGCCAGGCGGTTGACCGGGGTAAGGGCCAATCGGTCGAAATAGCCACCCTGAATATCGAGTACCAGAATGTTGGCCCGGTTTAGGCCGGTGACCGCAAACAGGATTCCCTCTGGGATCTGGAATGCCTTGTAGTCAAACCCGTCCGCGCCCGGAAACTGCTCGGTGAGGTCCTGGCGGGCACCGACGCTGATGAGGAAGAAGAAGGCCGGAATCACCAGCGCCGCTATCAGCGGCTCGGGGTCGCGTGGTATCGAGCGCAGGGCTCTTCCGCCGAGGCTGACCAGGTCGCGCCAGAAACCGGCCCGGCGGGCGACCACCCGTGGCGGAACAGCAGCAACCATCATTCCAGGCCACCTTCCTCACCGGTTGCCGAAGAAGCAGCGGTTGCCGCCGCCATTCGGGCGCCGGTTACATGTAAGAACACGTCGTCTAAGGTCGGAGTCCTGAGCGTTAGCGAGTTGATCCCCACCCCGGCCTGGCTTAGCGAGAAAGCCACCTGACTGATTTGGCGGGCCCCATCGGCGGCCGATATTGAGACCTCGTTGTCGAATGAATCTATCGCCAGCACCCAGGGCAGACTCTCCAAGGCGGTCAGGGCCGGTTCCAGTTCGCTGACGTTGGCAACGATAACATCGGCGCCGACGGTCCGCTCTAACTCACCGGGCGAACCTTCGACGAGCAGGGTCCCGGCATCGATGATGCCCACCCGCTGAGCCAGTGCATCGGCCTCCTCCAAGTACTGGGTGGTGAGAAATATGGTCACGCCGAATTCACGATTGATAGCCCGAATATGCTCCCTGACGCGGGCCCGGCTCAAGGGATCGAGACCGGTGGTGGGTTCGTCCAGGAACAGAACCTCCGGCGAGTGAATGAGTGAAGCGGCCAAATTGAGTCGACGCTTCATTCCACCGGAAAATGTTCCAATCTGGCGTCTCATCGCATCGCCGATATCGACCAGATGCTCCAGCTCGGCGATGCGCCGGTCGGCATCGCGCCGCGAGAGCCCGTACAGCGCTCCCGGCAGGCGCAGCAATTCCAGTCCGGTCTGCTTGAGATCCAAGCCCACATCCTGCAACGCGGTGCCTATCTTGAGACGGACTTGGGTGGCATCGGACACGACTTCGAAACCTGCCACCCGGGCACTGCCGCGACTGGGCAGAAGCAGGGTAGTGAGAATTCGCAGGGTTGTGGTCTTGCCGGCCCCGTTGGGCCCGAGAAACCCATAAATCTCGCCGCGCTCCACTGCGATGTTCACACCCTCTACGGCTTGCACATTTCCGAAATGGCGGTAGAGATCGGTGGCAGAAATCGCCAAATTGGCAGCCGCCATGGCCCGGTGCGATCCAGTTTCAATGCGGCCCTGTCGGGCCGGTTAGCGAATGCGCCCGGACGGTCAAAGTCGGCTCAGGCCACTGCTCACCCACGGGCCAAGGATTTTATGGTGATCGGAAGTCGATTTGTATTGATGGCCGGGTAGTGGCAGACAAATTCACTTCAGTAGGGCAGCTTCGAACCATCGGCCGCCCGAGCTCAAAAAATCAGGTTGGGGCCAGGCGAATTGTGCTGGGCAGGGAAGCGCCGGAATCAATCTGGCGGGGCCGGCAAGTTCAGTTTTCCCAAGGCGCATCGGTGGCCTAGAGGCCCGCACGCCGCCGGGTCAGTACCCGGTTGCAATCTTGCCGCCAGGTGAATACGAAAACATCGGCAATCGGCCCTCGCGGCCGGCGCAGCGCTCTCTACTGGATGGCGGAGTGGGCGGTGGGGATGAGTCGACGGACTACGATGCTCTCACGGTCCATCATCTCCGGAATCTGGGGAGCGATCTCGTTGATCCATTCGTCGCTCTGGTAAACGATTTCGTACTGCGCCTCGCGCTCGGCCTCGTCGCGAAATCGGCGAATCCAGAAGTAGAACGACTCGTCCGTCTCGTCGGTAAAGCTACCCAGAATGACCATGCCCTTCGACGCCTGGAAGGGAATGATGACGTCCTCCATGAACTCGACCCAGCGCGCCTGCTGGCCTGGCCTGATCCGATACTGACGTAGCTCGAAGAGCATGACTCGCCTCCTTGAGCGCGGGTTGACGGGCCGAGTCTATCGACCGGCAGCGGCGGGAACCGTCAAATGAATGCGGCCGGCTTAAGCCGCAGCGGTTGCCAATTGCGCCCTGGCGTCGCCTATTGGCAGGTGGATCAAGGCTGCGGCAAACGCCAATATGATGCCGCCGATCCAAATCGGATCATAGGAACCCGATTCATCAAAAATTCGCCCGCCCAACCAGATACCGATAAATGAACCGACCTGGTGGGAGAAGAACGTAACGCCAAACATGATCGCCAGGTAGCGGGCGCCCAGCAGTTGGGCAACGGTTGAGGACGTTAGCGGAACCGTTGCCAGCCAAACGAAGCCGATTGCGGCCCCAAATCCAATCGCCGTCCATTCGGTCAGCGGCAGGACCAAAAGGCCGATGATGATAAATCCGCGGATGGCATAGACCAGGGACAACAGGGCGCTGCGGCGAAAGCGATCACCCAGGCGTCCGAATAAAGTCGATCCGAAGATGTTGAACAGTCCGATCATGGCCAGCGACAGCGCCGCCGTCGCCGCCGTCTGTCCGGCGTCGGCCAAGTAGGCCGGCAGGTGCGTGCTGATAAAACCGACGTGGAACCCGCATACGAAGAAACCGGCCGTGAGCAGCAGGTAACCGCGGGTGCGGCGGGCGCGTTTGAGCACCCGTATGAACGGCTCGTCGATCGAATCCTGGCTGCGCGGAGTGCCGCCGTGCCGCCTGAGAAACATGAAGGCCAGCGTCGCCGTGATCAGCGGGATCAAAGCGATGAGCATGAACGTGGTTCGCCAACCCACCGTCGTTAGAACCTGCTGCCAGATCGGGGCGAATACAAAAAGCCCCGCCGAGGCACCCGCGGTGATGATTCCCAACATTGTTGAACGTCGTTCCACCGGCACCATCTGGCCCACCCCGCCGATCAGCACCGTCAACGAGGCTCCGCTCACAGCGAAGCCGCCGATGACTCCCAGGGCGAAGACAAACTCGATTCCCGAGGAAATCTGCGAAACGCCAACCAGCGCCGCGCTGTACAACAAGCCGGCGGTCACGATGACCTTCCAATGGCCGTAACGGTCGGCTACATAAGCAGCCAACGGCAGCCCGGTGGCCAACTGCAAAATCGCAATGGCCAAGGCATAGGTCCCGCGCCCAAACTCCAGGTCTTCAGTTATCGGGCGCAGAAAAATCCCGTATGAATGCGATGCGCCGAACATGATAAAAGCCATCGCGGTGCCGGCCAAGACGATCGACCAGGGTACCTCCGGCCGGCTGGCCGGGGCCATCGTTGGGCTCTCGGACCTGAGAATCTGAAGTAACTCTCAACTACAGATGGTTGCTGGCCAAATGGCCTGCAACTTCAATCTAACCACATGCGCGCGCGCCATATTCGGCCGCAAACCGCCCGGTGTTGGGCCGGAACGCGCAGGATCAATTCGGGCCGAGCACGCCCAGCCCGGTGAGCAATCGATCCCGGTTGGCGGCGGCGATTTTGGTCCGGTCAAAAGCATCACCGCCACGGCAGATCGAAAACTCGTCAACGATCCGGCCCGGCCGCTCCGACATGACCACGACCTGGTCGGCCAGCGCCACCGCCTCGTCGGGGTCATGGGTGACGAACAGCACTGTCAACTCCAATTGGTCGCGGAGCTTGAGAAGAAATTCATGCATTCCCAGCCGGGTGAGGGCATCGAGGGCCCCGAACGGCTCGTCGAGCAGCAGCATCGTATTCCCGGTGATGATCGTACGCAACAGTGCGGCGCGCTGACGCATCCCGCCCGAAAGCTGGTGTGGATGGTGCTGCAGAAACCCGTCCAGCCCGAACATCGGCGCCAGTTCGCGGGCTCTCTCGCGGGCGCGAGCCAGGTCGCCGCGACTCACCTGCACCCCGATGATCAGGTTGTCGATCACCCGCCGCCAGGGCAGCAGTAGATCACGCTGCGGCATGTACCCAAGCTGCCCCCGCCGGCCGGTAATGTCGACGTCATTGAGCAGAATCCGGCCGGCATCAGGATTCACCAATCCCACCGCCACATTAAAGAGGGTGCTTTTACCACAACCGCTCGGTCCCACCAGGCAGACGATTTCACCCTCGCCGATGGCGATGCTGACCTCGTTTAGGACGGCCAACCGTTCGGGTTCGGCTCCAAAGGCCATCGAAACTTGCTCAAGGCGCAACCGGTCGGGCACGGTCTTATGACTTATGGGAGCAAGTCGTTGGAGAAGGCATTCTCCCAGTCGGGCATGGCGGCAATTAAATCCTGTTCAAACAGCCAAGTGGTCATGTTGCCCCAAACCGACCCTTGCTGTTGGCCCCAGCGCCCGGCATCGCCCTGGTAGCGCGGGGAGAGCCAAACCTGCGAGGCATGTACCAGTGGGACATCGATTTCCGGCGAGGCGGCAATTAAGGTCTCGGCAGCGGCCGCAGAATCGGATATTGCATCTTCATAGCCGCGGCTGATCGCGGCCATGGCCCGCTGGCCGATATCGCGGCGGGCGCCGAGCAGCTCTGAATTGGCCATGATCAATGGCGTGTAGTAGTCCGGCACGCCCCAATCGGATATGAATGCCACGTTGAGGTCGATGTCCTCAAGCTCGGCCTTTACGCCCTGCCAACCGTAGAAGATCCAGTAGAGATCAACGTCGCGCTGGATGATTGTCAAGAAATCGGCGGCTCCGGCACCGACGGTTTCCAATTTTGAAAAGTCGCCTCCGTCCAGCTCCATCATCACCCGCAATATGGCCAGCTCCAGCGGTGAACCGAAGCCGCCGTAAGTTGCACCTTCAAACTCCCGCGGGCGGGTAATTCCGTTGGCTTTCAAAGATGCGAAACCGGATGTGTTCTTCTGGATGATGGCCGCCACCGAGACGATCGGGGCGCCCTCAACCAGGGCCGGAGTGAGGAATTCCTGGAAGCCAATTCCCAGGTCGGCGTTGCCCGCCGCCACTACCGTGGTGGCGTCGACTTCGACCGGCTCTTCAATCCGAAAATCTAGATTCTCATCCTCGAAATAGCCATTGGCTTTCGCCAGATAGAGGCCGCTGTGATTGGTATTGGGTACCCAGTCCAGCACCAAAGTAGCTTCGGCCCGATCGGCACGCGCCGGGCTGGTCTCCGGGGCTGCCGCGTCCAGGTCGGCGATGCCTTCAGATGTGGCTGTCTCGGCTCCGCTGGTATCGCAAGCGGCCAAGGCCAGTGTGCTGCCAGCCCCTACAACTAAGGCTAGAAAGCGGCGGCGATTCATTGATAGACCTTCCTATATGGGATCGGTAAGTGATGCGGGATAAACCGCTAGCGGTTTAGACATAAGACCGCCAGGGCATGGCCCAACGGGTGAGCAACTCGATGCCCATCCAGGCGGCAAGGGCAATGGCTATGACAATTACGATCGCTGCCATGGCCCTATCGGCCCGAAATGAATTCATCGAACGAATCAAGAAAACGCCCAGGCCGCGGCTGGCACCGAGCCATTCGGCGATCAGGGCGCCGATCACCGCGTAGGTGGCGGCGATTTTGGCTCCGGCCGCCAGGGCGCTCAGCGCAGCCGGCAGTTGGATAAAGCGGAACCGGTCCCAGCGGTTGGCCCCCATCGCCGTGAGCAGGTCGATAGCCTCATGATCGGCGGAACGTAGGCCTTCGAGGAAAGTGACGGTGATTGGAAACGTGCACACCAGGGTCACCAATACCAGCTTGGGCAGAAGGCCAAATCCAAACCAGATCACCAGCAACGGGGCCACGATGATAAATGGCACCGATTGCGAAGTAACCAGGAGCGGGTAGATCGCGCGACGCACCGGATCGAAGAGGTGACAGGCCGTGGCTACCGTAACTCCGATTGCGATCGAGGCCGTAAAGCCGATGGCCATTACCATCAGGGTCACCGGCAGATGGTGGGCGATGAGGTCGGCTGAATCGATCAGCGCGCTGCCAATCGCCCGTGGTGACGGGAGCAGCCAGCGCGGTATCTCTCGCCAGAAGACAAAAAATTCCCAGGCGACCAGTAGGCCGATTACCAGGCCGGCCGCCGGTGCGGCGGCTCGCAGGCGGGAGGATCGGGCAAGCACGCTTAACGCCTGGCGATCAGCCGCGGAATTTGCCGATGTGATCGGCGATCGTCGTCCCGGCCGGTGTATTGGCGATCTTGACGTTGCATAAGACCGAACTAGCGCCAAAGTCCAGGCACGCCTGCTGCGCTTCCTTAATGAGGGCCATCAGCTCGTCGTACTCGCCCTCAACGGTCGTTTCAAACGAGGAAACGTCATACGGCAGGCCCGATTCGGCCACAACCGCAATGGCCGCCTCAACGCAGCCGTAGGTGTCCTCAACCCCGCTGGGGAGAACCTGAAACGCGGCGATGATCGCTGGCATCGCATCACCTCTTTCCGGACCCTTTACTGGTACCGGCAGGGCCGCTAATTGAGGCCTTGAACACTTCAAACGTCGGCTCGACAGCTTCAATTTGAGAGCTAAGAGCGGTCGGAAAGAGTCGGGAGATTCCGTCTGCCTACGCCGGTATTACCCGGATCAGGTCATTAGGGGAGGAGGATCTTCGACCCACCTTCTCAGCCGATGCTTTCAGCACCCCTGCGGATATTTTTAAAAGATCAATTCGTGGACTAGTCACTGGAATTATCGTCACAGCCCAGTCTGTTCGACCAGCTGGCCAGCCAGCGGCTATAGCTTTAGAAAAGCCAGTAGTCGTCCCTGCCGGGCGCTGATTGAGACTCGCTGCCCGGTCGTCACGTTGGAGAGCGCGCGACCGGTTCCCCGACGAAGCGTTTCGTCGCTTAGCTCCCACTGCGCCCCGCTCAATTCCACCCCCGCCACCCGGGCATCGAGCGGAAGCAGGGAGAGGGTTTGCCCAGGTTGGCAGCCAATTTCAATGCCAGCCGTCGGTACCGGCCAGATCGCCCAATCGGCGGCCAATGCCCAGGCCGCCGTGGTTGCCAGTTGGGGATGGCAGAGCAGCAGCAGATTGGCCAGCACCATATCGGCCCGCGAACCCCCCAGGGCACCCAGGACGGTCACCTGCAAAGGGTTGCGCTCGAGGGCGGCCAGCAGGGCCAATTCGCCATCAATGGCGTCCTTCTCGGTGGGGTGGCGCTCGATCTTGGTACCGGCCCTTTCGAGCAGGGTGACCTCGGCCGGCGCCAGCGAATCCAGGTCGCCGACGACTAAATCCGGGATCCTGCCGTAGGGGCCCAATCGCCTGGCGCCGCCATCGGCGGCCACCACAAAATCGGCCGCGGTGATCTCGGTTCCGATGCGCTCATTGCCATCAACTTGCCCATCCAAAACCACGACCACCCGTTCGTGGCGGTCGGATTTGCTCAATGCTGCAACCCCTTAACGTTTGGCCGATTGCGGTTCTTGGCCTACCCACGGTTGCCCGAGGCGGGCAGCAACCACAGTCTCGCTGAATTGCCCGGCCAAACGAGATAACCCGCCCATCGCCGCACCGGCGATTGGGACCAATGGTGCCAGCAGAAAGATAACCGCGGCCATTACCGTCACTCGGGCCATAGTTCCCAATCCCACCCGCTTGGAGAGACCTTGGTGCATCAACAGCGAAATGTAAAACTGCCTAAACCCGAGTAGGAAGGGAACAGTGGCGAGGGCCCAGGCCGCTGGCAGGGCCTGCGCCGCCACCTCCGGCGAAACGCCGATTACCGTGAGCATCATAAAGTCGCCTATCGGACCGGTTGTAAGCAGCAACATTGAAGCCGAAACACCGAGGCCCACAAGGGCTGAAAACAAACGACCGTTACGGTGACTCTCGGGGTATTTGGACATCACCAGGGCGGTCTGTCGAACCGCCAGGGTCAGCGAAAGTCCAAGGATGGCGATACTCCAGGCCACCCTGAATCCGGCGACGGCTATGATGCCATCCTCGAGCCGAAATATCCCGGCGGTTACCAGCGGCGTCGAACCGGACATCGCAATCATCGATAGGAGGAGCGGCCAGGAGAACCTGAGCAGATCGCCCATTGACGGCAACGGGGCCGATTCCTGGTCAGGGAAGGGGCGGGCCCGCAATTCGCTGATTGCAAAGACGGCCAAGATTCCCAATTCGATCAACGCCACGCCGATGAGGGCAATCGATGCCGCCAGGGCCCCGTTAAACGGGGCGGACGGCACCAGCAGCAATCCGGCTGGCAGAAGCACCGCCAGTCCGGCCAGGGTGGCCACCGTAATGCGCTTGGTCTGTCGACGCTGAAGCAGCACGCTTTGGAAAAAAGCTCGGGCGACCAAAAGCGGTGGGATTGCCGCCAACAGGACGAGGGCCGGGCGGGCGTAATCAGCAACCGTGTCGTCCGCTCCCATTGCTCCCAGCAATAGCAGGTCGGACAGAACGGGGATCGTCGGTAGTAGGGCTATGGCCAGGGCCGCGGCGCCCCCGAAGATCGTAAAGATCATTACCCGCCGCAGCGACCGTCGGCCGTTGACGTATACGAGGAAGACGCTCTGCTGCACCTGGCTGGCGGTCGTCAGCACAAAGATGATCGAGGAGACCGCCGCGAATCCGGCCAGCGCCAGGAGTGGTTCCTCGGTTCGGGCCAATCCGGCATCGAGCACCGGACCACGCAGTCCGTGGACTAAAGACGAGAGGGCAACAGGAAGAAAAAAGGCCAGCATCGCACCCATCGAATGGGCGCGCCGCAGGCCTACCGGTGGCTCGGTATTCTCATCCGATTGACTGATGATTGCTCCCCTGGGTCACGCGCCAATGTCGGCCATACATTGTTGTTTCAATTGCGATTTGTGCAAATCGGCAGCCCGCCGCTTCTCCGTCGACGGGGAGCTCTAGATCTGGTATTGACCCAGCGGCTTGCCTTGTGAATCTGTCGGCGGAACTGCCGAAGCGGCGGCGGCGGAGCGCTGCGACCGGGCACGGCGCTTGGGGGTCAACAGCGAGTGGGCGATTCTGTCTAAGACGATGCCAATGACACCGATGACGATGATGGCGGCCACCACCTCAGAGTAATTGAAGCGGTCGCGGGCGTCGAGGATGAAGAATCCCAGCCCCGAATCGACCCCCAGCATCTCGGCGGGGACCAGGATTATCCAGGCGGTCGTCATTCCCAACCGAAGCCCGGTTAACACCTCGGCGTGGATGCCCGGCCAGACGATCGTGCGCAGGGTCTCCAAAGGGGTGGCGCCAAGCGAGCGGGCCAGCATCAGCCAATTGCGATTTAGTGAAGCAAAACCCTGCGCCGTAGACAGGGTGATGGGCCATACCGCTCCCACCGCGGTGAGGAAAAAGACCGGTGCATCGCCGACTCCAAACAGGATGATGGCCAACGGGGTCCAGGAAAGCGGCGAAACCATGCGCAGGAAGGCGGTCACGGGACTAACCGCCGCATTAAACCAGCGCGAGGCCCCCAGGGCCAGGCCGAACGGGATGCCCAAAGCCGTGGCAATTAGCAGCCCCACCGCGATACGCACCACCGAGGCCCAGATATGGCCCGGCAGCTGCCCGCCGAACAGCAGGGAAAAGACCTCGGGGACTCCTTCCCGGGGCGACCAATCGGCCAGAAAACTTTCGGGATCGACCAATAACTCGATCCAACCAAGCC
This sequence comes from Chloroflexota bacterium, assembly GCA_965249595.1. Taxonomy (GTDB): domain Bacteria; phylum Chloroflexota; class UBA11872; order UBA11872; family VXNJ01; genus VXNJ01. The sequence continues at coordinate 496,973 of OZ252242.1, forward strand.
AAAGCAGGATAAATGCGCAAAGTCCCAGTCCCGGTACGCCCAGCGCCAGGGCCAGCTTGGAAAGCCGGGCCGTCGATGGGCGAGGGGGCATTTTCAGATTGCGATCCTCTCGGTCCGAGTCAAATCAGGCGCCAGGTCAAACTGGGCCGGGCCGCCAAGGCGGTCTATTGCCGCCCGCGCAAACTGGTCGGTGACCATCTCGCGGTGCACCTGGGCGGGATCCAAATCGGCCAGGAAGGTGGCGTCGCCCTCCACCACCGTTTGCTTCATCTGCCGAACCAGTTCTTCGGTGTAGGACTGGAACGGGAATGGCTGGAAATCGATGCGGTCGGTGTCCCAATCGGGGTGGGTTATCGCTCCAGTGGGCTCGTATTCGGCCAGATCATAGTGCGTGAGCGCCCGGTCAATCGCCGCCAGCGGCTGTGGCAGGTAGCCCTCGCCATCGGCGGAGAGCAGCTGGGCCGCATCGGGTCGGTTGTTGCGTATGTAAAGCTGGGCATCGGCAACCGAATTGACCACGCTCTGCGCGAATTCGGGACGCTCGACGGTGTCGTTCTCATGCATGATGACCACACAACAAGCGTGGTCGAGCCAGACATCGGGCACGAATCGTAGGACCTTGCCGACGTTGTTCACCTCGGCAACGGCGTTGAACGGATCGGCCACGATGTACCCGGCGATCGAATTGTTGGCCAGCGCCGGCGGCATGTCCGGCGGGGCCATTACGATCAACTTGACCTGGCCCAGGGCCGGATCAGCGTCGCCTTTGGTGATGGCGGTCAGACCAGCATCCCGCAGAATCATCTGCAGCACGGTGTTGTGAATCGAGTACCAGAAGGGGACCGCCACAATTTGGCCGGCCAATTCGGCAACACTGTTGATCTCAAAGCTGGTGGTCAAAGCCGATCCGCCGTTGTGATTCCAGGCGACTAGTTTGAGCGGAAAACCCTGCCCGAACCGCAACCACACGGCCATCGGCATCAGGATGTGCACCACGTCAACCTGCCGTGCCTGAAAGGCTTCGGCGAGCGGTGACCAACCACGAAAGAGGGTCGGTCTCTCAGCCGCCAGTTGGTGTTCAGCATAAATCCCGCGTCCATGGGCCACCAGCAGCGGGGAGGCGTCGGTGATCGGCAGATAACCGACCTTGAGCGGCGTGGCGCTGGCCGCCTCCAGCGGTGCATCGGCGCTAACGGCCGCCAATCCAGCCTCGCTTGGGTCGGGCGCCACCTCGCCGCCATCGCCGTCAGTTGCGCAGCCGGCGATTGCACCGGCGGCCAGGGCGGCGGCCCCGCCGAGCGAGATTGCCAGCAGGCGGCGTCGCGCAAAAAAGCGGGGCCGATATGTTGAATTGTTCATGTTGCGGTCTCCGGGCAGGGATCGAAGTTTGGTTGGCGCAAGATTTTTCAGTCAGCGCCGAGGGTGAGAGATTGGCCGCCGAGCTTGCTGCGGGTTCGGTAAGCGGCTGGTGGCACCGGCGGCGGCGTCGCGGCCAAGGGCGCGGCCAGATCGTGCTGGGCGACGCGGTAGGTCGCCAAGATTTCTTGCTTGATCCGCCCTGCGGCGGGCGAGTCGGGGTGATGGCGGGCGCCCTGATCGAGCGTCCAATGGGCGGCGATGGTTCCTGGCGCCGGGGCCATCATGGCGATTTGGTCGCCGAGCAAAACGGCCTCATCAACATCGTGGGTCACGATCACCGCCGTCAAGCCCAGGCTCTGCTGAATCGAAATCAGCCATTGGTGCATCGATGCCCTGGTGAGCGGATCGAGGGCCGAGAAAGGTTCATCGAGCAGGACAACATCGGCATTGGTGATCACGGTCCGGGCCAGTGCCACGCGTTGCGCCTGGCCCCCGGATAGTTCGTCGGGATAAGCGTCAGAGAGCGCCGACAACCCGAATTTCGCAATCAAGTTGTGCACCGCGGCCTCATCGGCGGCCCCGCGATTGGCGCGGTAGCTAAGCCCGAGTCGAATGTTGCCAAGCACGGTCAGCCACGGCAGCAGCAGCGGTTCCTGAAATACCATGCCCACGCGATGGCGACGATGGCGCCGGAGGGCCCACTCCACGGTGCCGGCCGACAGCTCATCAAGCCCGGCCAGGATTCGCAAGAGAGTGCTCTTGCCGCAGCCGCTGGGGCCGAGCAGGGCGCAGATTTCGCCGCTGTGGACGGTCAGATCGACGTCGTAGAAGACCGGGGTGTTAAAACCGGCGCCGGTGAAAGTCTTGGCGGCGCCGGTGATGACTAGTGCGTCAGCAGCCATCGCAACTGCACTTCGGTGGGGGCTTGAATTGGCAAAAAGGCGGCCTCGCGTACTCGCCGGGCAGTCGGCGCATTACGCATATATCCGCGTCCACCGACCAGCTTGGCTTCCAGGGCAACGGCGGCCGGTGCCAGCTGACCCCAGAACAACCGCAGCTCTAGCAGCGCGCGGTGATCCAGGGTTCGCCGATCACTCGACGCGGCGAACTGGCAAAGTTTCTCCACGGCATGCTCAAAGCGATCCGCCAATTCGTCAAAATCGCCCTTTAGCACCACCCGCGGACCGTCTAGCAATGGCTCGGCAACCGCTAACGACCGGTGGGCCAGCCCCCAGCAGAATGAGCATTGAATGAGGATGAAGGTGGGGAAAACACGTTCGAAGAAATCGGGGAAATCCGCGGTCAGAATCGCCGCCGCTGATATTCGCGCCCGCTCAAACTTTGGCGAGGTGGATTTAGTGGCCTGCAGCGCCAGAAGGTCCGGGTAGCTCCCGGCAACGAAGCCTTCGTTGCCGCCGGCAAAGGCGAATACCAAGCGGTCGGTTGGATCATCGGCGGCGGCGGCGGCGGCAACTGAGACGAATGGCGGTTCAATATTGCTGGCCCAGGGAATCCGCCCCGAGACGATGATTTCTTCACCGTCACGCTCAAACCGCAATGGCAACGGCGAACCGGCCAGGTAGTTGGCGGTCGCCGAGGCGAAGGATGTCGAGCCAATGACCTCGGCCCGCCGCAGGCGCGGCAACAGCGTGCCGGGCAACGGGCAATCGTCATCGGCCTGGTGGAGGTACTCGATGGCCATTCGATGGCACCACAGGGCGAAACCCGAGCTCATATCGACGCTGGCCACGGTGGCGTCCACATGACACATTCGGGAAAAATCGCCGGCATCCCGGCCGTAGATTCCCATTTCGCACAAGTTGGCCGAGCCGAGCCAGGCCAGTCCATCGCGCAGAGACGCCGCGGCGGCATCGACGGCCCCGGCGCGCGGCCCAAAATATCCCTCGATTTGGGCGTGCAGGGCCGGGTCGTCGGCCAGCGGTTGGCCGCCCGAGAGACGAAGGCCGGTGGCGGTTACAGGCAATGTCAGTATGGTCAGGCGATGCGAGTTAGGCGATCAATCGGAGTAGCCACCGCGGCGCGGGCGCGCCGCACCGCTTCCTCGTCGGGGGCGTCGTAGAGGCAAAGGCATTTGATGGTGTCTTCGCGCACGTAGGTGCGCAGAAATTTGGTTTCCGGGACCTTGGCGTAGAGCGGACCCTTTTTCTTTTTGGCCGCCAGGTACATATCCATGGATATTTCGGCCGGAATGTCCCATTCGACCAGATAGTTGGCCTTCCCGCTTCGGGCCTTGACTTCTTCAAGGGTTGGACCGACCAACCGCACCGGAACAACTTCGGGGAAGTCGAGCCCGCTCTGCTTGAGCAGGGCGCCCAGGGCGACCTGGCTGCGATGTTCGACGATGGCGTAGATAACACCTAGATCGCGCCCGTACTGGACCTCGATAAGCTCACCGTTAGCTGATTTGGCGGCGGATTCAATCTGATTGAAGGTGGCTTCAACGGCGGTTGCTTCACCACCATCCGGGGCGCTGATTTCGATGAGGAAAAGGTCGGCCATGCGGCAATGTCCTAGAGGGCGAAGGGCAAGGAGCGGAAACTGTGGCCCGACCGGCAAATTTCGGCGGGCATTTCCCATTTACCCGTAATCTGACTGGAATACTTGGGAATGAATTATTTTCCACTACTGCGGCAATTGCCGATTGCCGCGCCGCGACCCCTCCGCTCGCTAACATCAATTGCCCATGGCTAACCCGACTCCGACACCGCAGAAAGCCGCATGATCAGCGCCGCCGAATACTCTCCGCTGGCGCAGGCGACCGACCACCGCGTCATCCTATTGGTGATCGATGGCCTGGGCGGACTGGCCCACCCGGACTCGGGGTTAACCGAGCTGGAATCGGCCGCCACCCCCAATCTGGACGCCTTGGCCAACAGCGGTGTTACCGGTTTGTCGGTACCCATCGGGCCTGGCTTGACCCCGGGCAGCGGTCCGGGCCATTTGGCATTGTTCGGCTACGACCCAATCGCCTCCAACATCGGACGCGGGGCCCTGTCGGCGATCGGTATCGGATTGGATTTCGGTGCCGGCGACTTGGGCGTGCGACTAAATTTCTGCACCCTGGACGGTGAGGGAAACATCGCCGACCGCCGCGCCGGTCGCATCGCCACCGAGCTAAACGCCGAGCTTGTGGCAACCCTGGCCGGCGCCAACATCGGCTGTCCCTACGAACTGGCGACTGAAAGCGCCCATCGGGCGGTACTGGTCCTGCGTGGCCAAGACCTAAGTGATCAAATAGTCGAGACCGACCCTCAGCGGGTCGGCATACCGCCCAATGACCCCCGCCCGCTCATCCCGGAGGCCTCGGCTACGGCGGCGGTGCTGCAGCGGTTTCTCAATGTCGTAAATGAGCGTATCGGCCACCGCCAGCAGGCCAATTCGGTGCTCATGCGCGGGTATGCCACCAGCCCCAGCCTGCCCTCGCTGGGCCAAACCTGGAATCTTCGGCCGGCCTGCGCGGCGTCCTATCCGATGTACAAAGGCCTGGCCCACATCGTTGGCATGACCATCCTGGACACCGGCGACACCTTCGCCGGCCAGATCGCGGCGGTGGAACGGGCCTGGCAGCAATTCGATTTCTTCTTCATCCATTACAAGCCGTCCGACGCCGCCGGCGAAGACGGCGACTGGGCGGGCAAGTCGGCCGCTATCGAGGAAGTGGATGCGGCAATCCCGCAGCTGCTGGCGCTCTCGCCGGCGTCCATCGCGATCACCGGTGATCATTCCACGCCGGCCGCGCTAAGGGCCCATTCATGGCACCCGGTGCCATTGCTGGTCGCTGGATCGCAGACCCTGCCCGACCGGGTGGAGACATTCGGCGAACGCTCCTGCATGGCGGGCGGGTTGGGACACCTGCCAGCCCGCGGCGTGCTGCCGACGCTGCTGGCCACCGCCGGACGGCTGGCCAAGTTCGGGGCCTGAGGGCATGACCCTGGCAACCGGTACCTCCGGCTGGCGCCGGCTGGTCGACTTCTATCCGCCCCGCACCCGCGAGAGCGATATGCTCGCCGTTTACGCCGAGACTTTTTCGCTAGTCGAGATCGACTCCACCTTCCAGGGAATCCCCCATCGCCACCGATTTGTCGAATGGGCGGCCGCGGTACCGGAGGATTTCCGCTTTCACGTTTTGGCGTTTGGCGGGCTAACCCTTCATCAGCGAAGACCGGGGACAACCATTGAAGCGGGTGTCAGCTGGCACGAGCATTCGGTCGAGGCACCCGGAGTTTTCTTCACCGACTTTGTCCACGCCGTTGAGCCGTTGGGCTCCCGCCTGGCGGCGGTTACCTTGCAGTTTCCACCCTGGTTTACCGCCAGTTATGAATCTGAAGGCTACCTGTCGCTGTGCCAGGAACGCCTCTCAGACCTACCTTTGGCGGTCGAGCTACGCAACCGAAGTTGGTTCGAACCCGCGGCGCGCGGCGGGCGGACCCTGGAATTTCTCATCGACAAGGAAATCGCCCTGGTGGCGGCAGATTTTGGCAGCGACGAATCGGCCCCGGTACTGCTGGCCGAGGCCACCGGCCCCGGCCCGGGATTGGCCCGCCTCCATGGACGCTCGGCCGATGCCTGGTCCCACCTGGCCGCCGATCCGGTGGCCCACAGCGAGCACCACTACAGCGAACCTGAACTGGAGTCGTTGTTCGCGGCCCTGGCACCGCTCTCTGAGCAGGTCGACCAGTTGGACGTGATCGTGCGCACCGGGCTTTCGACCTGTGCGCCCACCGCCCTGCGATTGGCGGAGTTAGCCTCGGCCCCGCCACCACCGCAACCGGATTGGCATTGGCAACCAGATCGGCCGCAAACCGATTAGCCCTTGCTAAGGGCGCGGCCCGCCAATCGCAATAGAATTTTTAACGCGGTGAACGGCGCCCTATTCCTACACCGTACGGCGCGTCAATTAACTCTCGCAAATCGCAGTCAAGAAACAGTAAAAGCACCATGAATGAAGCTCCGCTGCTGCAGATCAAAGGTCTGCACGTTGAGCGCGACGGTAAGGAGATTCTCCACGGTTTGGACCTGGAAATCGGCGCTGGCCAGGCGCACGCCGTCATGGGTCCCAACGGCTCCGGCAAAAGCACCCTGGCCAACGCCCTGATGGGCAACCCCAGCTGCCAGGTCACCGCCGGTCGCGTCCTCTATCGCGGCGAGGACATCACCGATTGGGAAGTGGACGAACGGGCTCGCGCCGGTGTATTTATGGCCTTTCAGTATCCGGTCGAAATCCCCGGCGTTCCGCTGGTCACCTTCCTGCGCGAGGCCATCAACGCCACCCGCGGCACCAAGGGGCCAATCGGCGTGCGCCAGTTCCGATTGCTGATGCTCGAAAAGATGGAACTATTGAAGATGGATACCAGCTTTTCGGCACGCTACCTAAACGACGGGTTCTCCGGCGGCGAGAAGAAGCGCTGCGAGATATTGCAGATGGCCCTGCTTGAACCGGCCTTGGGGATATTGGACGAGACCGATTCCGGTCTCGATATCGATGCCATGCGGACCGTTGCTGAAGGCGTCAATTCCCTAATTACAACCAACATCGGAATCCTCCTTATTACTCACTACCAACGAATCCTGCGCTACATCCGGCCCGAATTCGTCCACATCCTCATCGAAGGCCGCATTGTGGCCGAAGGCGGCGAGGAATTGGCGGCGGCGTTGGAACGCGACGGATACCGACAATTTGCTCCAGAGGCGGCATGAACATGGCAACCGACAAGCTGATCGTGCCCGCCGACGCGGACATTGATTTTGATTACCGCTACGGGTTTCACGATGATGAGGCCGCCGATTTTTCGACCGAGCCGGGCATCTCCGAAGACATCGTCCGCCAGATTTCCAAACTGAAGAATGAACCGGACTGGATGCTCGATCTGCGGCTGAAAGGCTACGCCGAATTCGCCGCCCGCCCGATGCCCAATTGGGGTGCCGACCTCTCGGGCATCAAATTTGACGATATCCATTACTACGTCCGCGCCACCGACCGCGGCTCCGACGACAACTGGGAAGACGTCCCCGACTACATCAAGAACACTTTCGACCGCTTGGGAATTCCAGAAGCTGAGAAAAAGTTCCTAGCCGGCGTCGGCGCTCAGTACGACTCGGAAGTCGTCTATCACAACCTGCAAGAGGAGCTGTCCAACCAGGGCGTCATTTTCCTTGATATGGACGGCGGCCTGCGCGAGTATCCCGAATTGGTAAAGAAGTACTTTGCCACCATCATTCCCTACAACGACAACAAATTTGCCGCCCTCAACACTGCGGTCTGGAGCGGCGGCAGCTTCGTCTACGTTCCCGAGGGAGTCCATGTCGAACTGCCCCTGCAGGCTTATTTCCGCATCAATGCCGAGAGCGCCGGGCAATTCGAACGCACCCTGATCATCTGCGAAAAGGGTGGCTCTGTCCACTACATCGAGGGCTGTACGGCGCCGACCTACGCTCGCAATTCGCTCCATTCAGCGGTGGTCGAGATCATCGCCCTGGAAGATTCGCACGTTCGCTACACAACGATCCAGAACTGGTCTAACAACGTCTACAACCTGGTGACCAAGCGCGCCACTGCGGCGGCCCGCTCGGCCGTTGAGTGGATCGACGGCAACATCGGTTCCAAGGTGACGATGAAATACCCGGCTATCCACCTGCTCGGTGAGCGGGCTCGCGGCGAGGTTCTCTCGGTGGCCTATGCCAATTCCGGCCAACACCAGGATGCCGGCGCCAAGATCGTTCACGCCGCCCCCAATACAACCTCAACGATTACCTCTAAATCAATTTCCAACGGCACCGGGCGTTCCACCTACCGCGGACTGCTTAAGGTCGAACCCAACGCCGTAGGCACCAAGTCTTTCGTGCGCTGTGATGCCATGTTGCTCACGCCCGAATCTAAGACCGACACCTATCCGTACATCGAAATTGAGGAAGAGGATTCACAGGTCGGCCACGAAGCCACGGTCTCTAAGATCGGCGACGAGCAGATCTTCTATCTGATGAGCCGCGGGCTTTCAGAGGAGAAGGCCACTTCGGTGATCGTGACCGGGTTCTTCGAGGAATTCATCAAAGAGCTGCCGATGGAATACGCAGTCGAGATGAATCGCCTCATCGAGTTGGAGATGGAAGGGTCGGTGGGTTAATCAATCACCCGCCTTTCACCAACCACCAATATTTGCCAACACCCCAGTCCTTCTTTGCAGGATCGTTAATCGATGGCGCTCGCCCAAGAGACACTGTCAACCCCTAGCGCACAACTGGTGCGCGCCCGCGCCGCGGCCGTCGGTGAGCCGTCCTGGCTGACCGAGAGACGTCTGGCCAATTGGCAGGATTACGCTGGAACCCCGCTGCCGGTCCTAACCGACGAGACCTGGCGCCGGACCGATTTGCGCGGGGTCGACCCCGACCATTTCTCAGCCTGGCAGGGAGATGATCGTGTGTCGGTCTCCGATCCCGATCCCGGCATCCTGCCGAGCAGTTGGTTTGCGGCCCATGCCGCCCAGTCCAATTGGGCCGACCCTCAGGTAACGGTCGACAGCTCCCTGACCGCCGCCGGTCTGATCTTCTGTTCACTCGATAAAGCCTGCCGCGATCACCGCGAACTGCTCCACCGGATCCCCGGCTTTGCCGACCAGCCGGATACGGCGATGGACAAGTTCGTAACCCTGAACGGAGCCCTCTGGAGCGGCGGGTTGTTCGTCTACGTTCCCAAGGGCCTGCAAGTCGACGTACCGCTGCGCAGCCTCATTTCCACGAACCTGGCCGGAATCGGCGTGTTTCCGCGGGTTTATATCTGGGTCGACGATAGCGCCCGGCTCGATCTGATCGAAGAACATACTTCGCAAACCCTTGACCGGGAGACCCTTGTCTGTCCGGTGGTCTACGCCTATGTCGGCGACGATGCCCAGCTTGACTACACCTTGATCCAGAACTGGGGCTTGCACACCGCCGCCTTCGGCCGTATCCGAGCGGTCGGCGGCCGCGACGCACGGGTGCATCTAAACCAGTTCTCGCTCGGTGCCGCGCTGGCCAAGACCTACACCGAGGCATCATTTCCGCAGACCGGCGGCAACGGTCAAATCTGGGGCCTCTCGCTGCTCGACGGACGCCGCCATATTGATCATGAGACGCGACAGATACACGATGGCGATCACACCTACTCCAACCTGATCTTCAAAGGCGTCCTGCGCGAACGGGCTCGCTCGGTCTTTTACGGGTCGATTCGGATTTCCGATTCGGCCAGCCAGAGCAACACCTACCAGCAAAACGACAATCTCCTGCTCTCCAAGCGGGCCCGTGCCGATTCGATCCCGGGAATGGAGATTCGGACCTACGACGTGCGCTGCACCCACGGTGCGACGATCGGCCGCATCGACGAAGAGGAACTCTTCTACCTGATGAGTCGTGGTTTTCCGCGCGCCGTGGCCGAAGGTCTGGCGATCCGCGGATATGTCGAGCCGGTACTGGCACGAATCCAGGACGAACGCGTTCGCGGTTCGCTCGAACGGGAAGTTCTAGTGCGGGCCGGGGTTCCTAACCAAGCGTGATTCGCCCCGGCCGCTATGCCGTTTGCCCCTACGATGAGCTGGCCGAAGCGAGCGCCTGCAAGGTACGCGCCGGCGGGATGTTGGTGGCGGTTTTCAAAGTCCGCGGCGAGGTCAAAGCCCTCGCCGACACTTGCTCACATGCCCAGGCCTCACTGTCGGAAGGCGAAGTGAACCCGAACTTTTGTACCGTGATGTGTCCGTTGCACGGGGCGATATTCGACCTGGACACCGGTGAACCGCTCTCATCTCCGGCCACCGCGCCGGTCGAGACCTTCGACTGTGAAATTGACGACGGACAGATCGTGGTCACGATCCTGTGAGCAGTTCCCGATCCGCGGTGAGCACCGCCAAACCTGAGGGCATCGACCTGAAAGCGGTGCGCGCCGATTTCCCGATCCTGGATCGAATGATTAACGGGCGGCCGCTGGCATACCTGGACAACGCCGCCAGCTCGCAGAACCCCACCGCGGTGATCGAGGCGATCGCCAGCTACTACCGCACCACCCACTCCAATGTCCACCGCGGCATCCATGCCATGAGCCAGCAGGCAACCGACATGTACGAGCAGGCCCGCGCCAGCGTGGCCACCCTGCTCGGTTGTTCTTCAGATCCTGCCCAGGTTATCTGGACTCGCGGGACCACCGAGGGTCTCAATTTGGTGGCCAGCGCCTGGGCGCGCCCCCGCCTGGGCCCAGGTGACGAGGTCCTCATAACCGAAATTGAGCACCACTCCAACATCGTCCCCTGGCAATTGGTCTGCAATGCGACCGGCGCTAGATTGCGCTGGGTGAAGCTGGCCGATCACCGCTCCGGCCCGCTGGCGGCCGATTTTTGCGAATTGATCAATTCGCGCACCAAGGTGGTCGCGCTCACCCAGATGTCTAACGTCTTGGGCAACATGCTCAATGTTGGGGAGATCGCCCGAATGGCCCATGCGGTGGGGGCCGTAATAGTTGTCGACGGCGCTCAGTCAACGCCCAATATGCCGATAGATGTCGAGGCCCTCGACTTGGACTTTTTCGCCTGTTCAGGCCACAAGATGCTCGGGCCAACCGGCATCGGCGCCCTCTACGGCAAGCGCGAGCTGCTCGAGGCGGCCGACCCTTACCAGGGCGGTGGCGACATGATCGCCACGGTGGCGATGGAGGGTTCAACCTGGAATCAGCTGCCCTATAAATTTGAGGCCGGCACACCCAACATTGCCGGAGCCATCGGCATGGGAGTTGCGGCCGAATACCTGCAAAACATCGGCCTGGCGGAAATAAACGCCCACGAAAAAATGCTCGCCGCCTACGCCCTCGAGCAACTTGGCGCCATATCCGGGATAACGATTTATGGACCAGCAGATCCGGACCTGCGCGGCGGCGTGGTCTCCTTCAACCTGGGTGACCTTCACCCGCACGATTTAGGTCAAGTTCTCGATGGCGATGGCATCGCCGTGCGGGCCGGTCACCATTGCGCGCAACCACTGATGGCGGCATTGGGCGTCGGGTCCACGGCACGGGCCAGTTTCTACCTGTACAACACCAAGTCCGAAGTCGACCGCTTGGCCGCCGGGGTCGAACGGGCGCGTGAGTTCTTTGGTTTTTGACCGATGCTTGACGACCTCTATCGCGAGATCATCCTCGATCACTACCGAACCCCACGCAACCACGGGCGATTGAATCCCTGCGACTTAACCGCGCGCGGCTTTAACCCGCTCTGCGGTGACGACATCGAGATAACCGCCCGCGTAAATGATGGAGTGATCACCGAAATCTCATTTGCCGGTCATGGTTGTTCGATCTCACAGGCCTCAGCCTCGATGCTCACCGAAGCGGTCGTCGGCCGGCCTTTGGCGGAGGCGCTGGAATTGGCCGAGAGCGTCCGGGCGATGTTTACCGGGCAACCGGTCGACATAGAAAAACTCGGCGACCTTGAGGCCCTGCAAGGCGTTAAACGCTACCCTATCCGGATCAAATGCGCGACCTTGGCCTGGAACGCCCTGCAAGTCGGGGCGCAGCGCGACGCCGAAGACGAGGGAGTCTATTCCGACGAGGCCGGCGTGTGAATGGCCAAGCCCATTTAGCGACTTGCGTAGGCCAACCCTTGCCATGGCTTATTCGACCCACTGCGCAATAGCTTGAAGGCCGAAGATTTCGGGTACCCTCTGCCAGGGAGAGACATACATGGCCTACAGCATCAATCACGTCCATATTCGCTCGTCAGATCCCCATCAGTCGGTGGCCTGGTTCGAGGAGCATTTCGGCGCCAAGCTGGTTTCAGAGGGCGTGATAACGCCCGGCACCGTAACCATCGTCATGGGGGTGGACGGTCCAGCGCGATTGCTCATATCGTCTAAGCCCGACGGCACATCCGACGATAGGGCCTCGGCCGAACTTTTCCGCCTGGGTCTGGAACACTTTGGATTCCAAACTGATGATCTGGCCGCGGACTTGGAACGATTGCAAAAGGCGGGAATCCGGGTCGTACAGCCACTCACTGAGGTACGGAGTGGCGCCAAGATTGCCTTCATCGAAGGCCCGGACGACGTACTGATTGAATTGGTCCAGGGACCTTAGCTCCCCAATGCCCATTCAAGTCGTCGTCGGCCTGCAATTGGACGAGTCCGGCGGGTGACCGTCCAAGCCAATTCGACGACGACGATTGAGGCGGTCTTTTTCGATCTCGACGACGTCCTGCTCGATTACGACTACCGCATGCGCACGCGGGTGCGCAACACCTATCAGACCGTTGCCACGCACCTGCCAACGGCCCTGCGACAAGCGGCCATAGAAGCGACCTCGGCGTTGATCAGAGACCTGATGGATCGGCACGCCTGGGACGAGCGGGAACAAATTGAATGGTTCGCCGATCCGCTAGGACGCCTCGGAATCAACGACCGCTGCCTGGCCCAATCGCTCTGCGATGAAATTGACCGGCGTTTTGACCAGGCCAATCGCCTCTATCCGGCCGGCCGCCGCATGCTTGAGGCTTCAGCCGACCGCAAGCGCTGTCTGATCACCAACGGTTACGGGAATATCCAACGGGCCAAGCTGCGCCAACTCGGTCTGGAAGATGGGGTTTTCGACGCGGTTTTCATTTGTGGCGAAATCGACATTTGGAAACCTGATCGCCGGGTGTTCGAAATGGCCCTGGAGGTCTCCGGCACTGTCCCGTCACGCACGGTGATGGTGGGAGATAACCCCTACACCGACGTCGCCGGCGCGGCAAGCGCCGGAATCCGCTCAATCTGGATCAACCACGGCCATCTAACCCTTGGTTCCGGCGATGCCCGTCCGACCTGGGAAGTCGGCTCTGTCGACGCCGCCGCTGATTTGTTGGAAGGCTTGCTGGCCGCCTAGCCAATCAGCACGGCCGGAACCGGTGACCAATTGGCGCACTCGCCATATGCCGTCACCTGCGCGCATCCGGGTGGTCTAGTAGGCCGCCATGATGATTTGCATCCCGGGGCGCAATCGAACCCGCCACATTCTCTCGAGCGATTTGCTCCATTGCGGGTCCAAGGCCTTGACGGCTTGGCAAATGCTGTCCAGCCACAGTTCATACAGCACCGGCCGGATGTTGCGACCAGCGCGACCGTGGACCTTGCCAAGCCGGTCCAGCATTACCCGCATTGCCGCGTCTGCCACGTCCCTGGTGACCATCACGTGGACCGAATCCCTTAGCACCTTGCGTTGTCTTTCAAATTCGGTTTGAGCGAAATGCGAGGCGATTTCGGCTGAAGAGTTCAAAAAGGCGTCGTAGAAAAATTCAGCAAAATCTCCATTCAATTCGCATCGCTCGAAGCTGGCTCGCACCGCCTCATCGGCGAACGATCCGGGTGTCCGCATCAAGGAATCGGCACCCAATTCCCGGAAGAAATCAATCCGGCAGCGGACCAAACCGTCAATGATGACAAGGTGCGGTGCTTGGGGCTGGATTGTGACTAGGTCGGGGGCCGAGAAGATCCGCTCTTCGCCACTCGCCAGGTCTACAAAACGAATGTCGCCTTCCAAAACATGCAGCACTCCCCAGTGACCGGCGGCCAGCGCGTGCTCTCGCTTGAGCGCATCGGGAATTGTGGTTTCCTCAAAGATGAGTGATCCACCGCTGGGTACAAGGCCGGATGGCAATCGATCTATGGCCATTGGCCAATTGACCCGCTCTTGGCGTGGATTCGGCCGTTTGACGGGCCCATATCGTCAATCAAAATGAGGCCGCCCTCTTTCAATTCCACCAACAATTTGGCCGGCAAGCGAGATGTGGGCAACCCCCGGCCCGAATCAATCGCTTGGTGATGCCGGAACGCCACGGGCATGCAGTTCTTTGACCTCTTTGACGCGGGGCTGCCGCTGACAATTTAAGCAGGTCGTCCTTGCCGGCAACTGACTTATCGGCCTGACAAATAAGTGGTCGACGACTCGGCCTCGACGAACGATTGGGCTTCTTCGCCAGCCAGCTTTTGCCAATTCGGCAATAAAATTAATTTGATGCCGCCCGCCGAAGCCGTGGCCGGCCAACCACCGGGATACCAACCTGTTGGTTCGAGTTCTTTTTTGATTTTTCAATCCCGTGGCGTCACGTTAGTCGGCGGATTCGGGGGAGGTCGCAATGACATCTGGCGGCGGCGGCCTAAACGGCGCAAATTCACTCATGCTGCTGGGCGTCGTGGCCCTGGCAATCTCCATCCTGGCCCTGGTCTTCTCTCTGCTGGCATTCGTCGGCGCTGATTCCAAGGCGCCAGCAGCCTCGCCCGATCGGGAAGGCGATCCAAGCGGTTACACGCAGCTCCTCGTGGACCGAGCGCTATCGTATTACCGCGCTAACGGGCGAGCGGCAACGATCGACTACTACAACACCGCCGCCAGTGCCGACGGGGATTGGTACGTCTTCATTTACGACGAGGAATTCCGCACCATCGCCCATCCCTACCGGAAAGACTTCATTGGGAATTCCGTACTGGAACGCAGCGATTCGACCGGCTACGCCTACGGTCACGACATTGCCGAGGCCACCGAGAGTGGGCACTGGGTCAGCTATCACTTCCCGAGCCCCGAGACCGGGGAAGATGCGCTCAAACACTCTTGGTTCGTCCGTGAAGGCGACTTGATCTTCGGGGCCGGCTGGTGGGAATAGTCCAGACATCCAGTTTGTGGCAGACAATTCTGCCCGATTGACCGCAAATCGCCCGTTACCGAAGGAAAAGATCAGCCGGTAACTTACGGTGGCCCAGCAAGCGATTCCAGCTGCCAGCTGCTACGCCAATTGCAACCGGACGTACCAACCTTGGCGCAATCAATGCTGTCGGAGCATGCCGCCAATGGTCAAATGCCATCGCCGAAGGAAAGCGAAACTTCGGCATGGCACCGACCGGAGACTTCAGGGCGGTTCCGTAAATCTGGTTTAATGGCCCAAAAGTGGCGGAAATCGACATCCGGTTCCCGCTGCGGCGACACCATCGCTGGCCGAAATTTTGATGGCGGTTCGGCGCTTGCGGCCGCTCCCGCACTCAGCGCCAAAAACGTATGGCCGATATTCACGCCGGATCGATTCGGTAAGTCTGCGCTTTTGTCGGATCATATTCACCAACGATTGGGAGTCGGTGTTAGCCGCGATTCGTCGCGATCCGGCCCTCGGGACCCTGCAAACAGTCATTGAGAAATGTTCGATTTGACCAGGGCGACTCATCGGACTACTGAGGATGCAACAGAGGCCGGATAATTTGCTTTGCCTCGTCCATGTTGGCTGCGAAATTTTCCTTGGGCACCCGATCCAACGTCCCCATGGAATCTAGGAACTTCGCCATTTCGCCTCCAAGGCCGGAAATCACAATTACGTTCGACCGAATGTCCGTCGCCTGTTTGATCAGCTCGCCGATTGCCGCGGCGGCGGAGTCGTCAACGTATATCGTCCGCGAAAGGTCGAAGATCACGATCTGCTGACCTTCAATGTCGGGGCGAAGGATGCGGTTGATCTCACGGGCCGAGGCTACCGTGACCCGGTCCGGGAGTTTCACCAACCTGGTTCGAGCTTCAAACCGCGTGCTCGCATCGTCGGGCCCTTCACCGTCTAGCACAACCATATCCAGCAGAGGCACGGAGATTAGTGTTCGCACCTCCACGTCTTCTAACCGGCGCCGACCGACCAGTGCGGCAACGACCAGTGCGGCAACGACCAGTGCGGCAACGACCAGCCCTACCAACATTGCCACCGTCATGTTGACGAAAAGTATCAGCAGAGCGGTCAGCAGCAGCACGAGCGCGTAGCTGCGAGGGATAAGGTGAATCCGGGCAAGGATTCGCCTGTCGATGATTGACCAGCCGTTAATAAACAGGATTGCGGCCAAGACCGACAGAGGGATTCGGTCAGCTACGGGGGCTAGGAAAATCATCACCGCCAGGAACATCAGGGCGACCGTTATCCCGGCCGCCGCCGACCGGCCGCCGCTGAACACGTTGACAAAGGATCCCGAGTATGCCGCGCTGGTCAGGCCCCCGACCAACCCGGCGGCGATGTTGCCTGCGCCCTGAGCCAACATTTCGCGGTTAGGGGCGTGTTGCGAACCGGTGATTGAGTCCAACTGCAGCGCCGCAATCAGCGTACTAGCCGACGCCAGCAGGGCCATTATGAATGCCGGTTCGAGGGAGCGCAGGAAGAAATCTAGTGATATGGCCGACAGTTGGACGGCCGGCAGGCCCGCCGGAATCTAAGCGATGGTGGGGGCCGTCCGGAACCACAGCATCCCGGCCAGGGTTCCACCAACTAACACTGCAAATGCCGCAGGTGCAATCCTCTGCATTCGACCCCGCCACAATAACGCCAGGGCCATGCACAAGACAGTCAACACCGCGGCATCTGGATTTGCTTGGACCAATGCTTCAGGCCACGTTTTGGCGCTGTCAATAAGACTTCCACCGACCGGGCTGGCACCCAATGCCGGCAGCACCTGTTTCGAAATGACCAGGATGCCAAAGGCCGACCAGAATCCGGAGATCATCGAGGCCGGTACATATGCCACGAAACGCCCTAGTTTCAACATCCCGAACGCAAGCTGAATTAGACCCGCCAGAATTCCAATGGTCGCGGCCTCCGCCACACTCGTGGCGTATTCGGCTACAACCACCGACATCGTGACCGAAGTCACTATGGCGGGGCCCGTAAGCAACCCCCTGGTCCCGCCGAATATGGCGGCGAACAATCCGGCTGCGAAAGCACCATACATTCCGGCCGCCGGGCCCAGTCCCGACACAATTCCGTAGCCCATGGCCGTCGGCAGGGCCACGCCAAACGCCGCGATCCCTGCCAAGACATCAGTACGCAGATCGCCCACCCCATAGTCAATGCGGCCAAGATAAGTGCCAAGCATCAAGCGGTTCAGGCCCATTTGGATCCAACGTCACATTGGAATTCGACGGTTTGATAGATTGGCGACTGGCTCAGTCGGATAATGCGCCCCACCGCCAATTGGTCGCCGACCACGGTCCCCGACCTTTGCATGGTCACGGTCCATTTGCCGCCAAATCGTGGCCGCCCTCCGGCCCACCTGGTTTTGGCGGTGGCCTGACGCTGGCAGGCCCCAATTTTTGGCGGCGAACGTCGATTCGCCTGTCGATAAATCGCCAAAGTGTGGGGATCTTCACCGAGCGCAGGCATGATGCTGGAAGATCTTTTCCCAATTGGGCAGGCCAACTCGCAATGTGGACCTGATTCCCAATTTAAATTCAACCGATTGGCTGGAGTCCATGAAATGGGAGGGATGCTGGGTCGTGGTTTGGATGGGTGCCCGGCCAATGCTTCGGTAATTTCAATGAGGCTAAATTCGATGTTCGCAATCACCATGATGGCCAGCCGCAATAAACTTTCAACGTTTAACTAACGCGGGGAACTGCTCCGTCAATCGGGCCGCAATGCCCTTCGGGGAGAAGTTGATGGCGTCAAATAGCGACGGCGATCAAAACATAAGGGTGCCAGTAAACCTGTTGGGCGTAGTGGCTTTGGTGGCCGCAATCCTGGCCTTGGTTTTTTCGTTCCTGGCGTTTACCGACTCGGGTTCCGCTACGTCTTTGGTCAATCCGACTGCCGATCCCGGTGGGTACACCAAGGTATTGGTGGGAGAGGCGATTGAGCACTACCGCGCGGAAGGACGCGAGGCCACGGTTGAGCACTACAACTCACTTTAGAGCACGGATGGGGAATGGTATGTCTTCATCGCCGACGAGCAAGACATCTTGGGTTGTCCAGCCCCATCGTCCCGATCTCCGTGGCGTCGATGTCAAGACCCTGATCGATCCGACAGGGTATGAATACGGACGCGACTTCACCAATGCCGCCGCAGCGGGTCTGTGGACCAGCTACGTCTTCCTCCACCCGGAGACCGGTGTCGAAACGCCGAAACACTCGTGGCTCGTCCGCGAGGAAGGGATGATTTTTGCCGCCGCGTGGTGGCAATAGACCCTCTCGCCAGGTCGGGGCGATCGAAAACGTTTGGTCGACCGGCCCGGGGGTCGCGACTGCGCCAGGTTGCATTGTTTATAAGGACCTCAGAATCGGTCGATCAATCGCAAGCAACGGCGGTCACTGCGACCAATGGGTAAGCAGCTGACGCCGGCGCCGGTAGGCAGCGGGTGCGGACCGCGCAGCCAGTTGAAGGGGAAAATCTGCCTGGTTAGCGGTGCGAGCACCGGGATTGGAAAAGCTGCCGCGTTAGAGCTGGCCCGTATTGGGGCCACCGTCGTCCTGCTTTGCCGGGAGGAAATCCGAGGCCGATCGGCCCTGCGCGATGTTCAAGCGCACGGAGAAGCTCACCTTGTTGTCGCTGATCTTTCCGTTCAGCGCGAAGTGCGGCGGGCGGCGGGCGAAATCCTTGGGCGATTCGACTCCCTGCACGTACTCATCAATAACGCGGCGACATCTATCCGCGAACGCACCCTTACCGAGGAAGGATTCGAAAAGATGTTCGCGACCAACCACCTCGGGCCATTTCTGCTGACCAATTTGTTGCTTGATCGGCTGCGTGCGTCGGCGTCGTCGAGGGTAATAACAATGAGCTCTACAGTTCACCGCTGGCAGCGGTTAGATGTAAACGATCTACAGAGCGAACGCAACTACCAAACTTTTCGCGTGTACTGCCGCAACAAACTGGCCAACACCCTATTCACCATGGAACTCGCCCGGCGCACCGCCGGGAGCGGGGTCACCGCATATTGCATGCACCCGGGGTTCGTGCGAACGGAACTTTTTCGAAATTCGGAGCGATTCGACAAGCTGTTCATCAATTTGCTTCGACCCTTTATGATTTCGCCGGTAAGGGTTGCCGCCGCCCTGGCCTACCTGGCCAGCGATCCAACTATCGAAAACTCCTCCGGCGGATACTTCCATCAACGGAAGCTGAAACAACCCTCAGCGCAGGCCCGCGATCCGGCATTGGCCAAAACGCTCTGGCGATTGAGCGAAGAGCTGACCGGCCTGGCCTGATTCCTTCCCGCCAGGCCACATTCCGTCAGCGGGTTTATGAGCAGGTTCGTCAGATCAACCACTGGCGCTATTGCCCCGCTGGCGAAGGAACCGTTGCTAAGAGATTGCCTGGAAGAACGTGGAAACGTCTCCGGCCAACAGTTGCGGTTGCTCCAGCCCCGCAAAATGCCCACCACGCCGCGGCTCGCTCCACTGCACCAGGTTGCAACGGTCCTCGATGACCGACCGCGTCGGCCCCCACGGCTCGCCAGGAAAGCGCGCGTAAGCGGTCGGCACTTCGATGCGCTCGAGTGCGCCCAATTGCCCTTCGCGCGCTCGTTCGTAATACGTGCGAGATGCCGAGAGCACGGTCTCCGTTAGCCAGTACAGCGTGACATTGGCCAGCACGTCGTCGCGTTCAAAAGCCCGCCACAGATCGCCCCGATGGTCACTCCAGGTCCAGAACTTCTCGAGGATCCACGCCAGTAGTCCAACCGGTGAGTCGGTCAGCGCGTAGGCAAGGGTTTGCGGCTTCGTATCCTGCACGGCGCTGTAGCCGCCTTCGCGTCGGCGCCAGTCGGCCAGCCACTCTCGCCATTTGGACAGCTCGGCAGACTCTCCGGCGGCGGCCGGGGCCGATTGAAAAGGCGGGAAATTAACGTGCAGCCCGGCTACCGCCTCGGGATGCGATACGGCAAGACGGCCTCCGACGGTTGCGCCCCAGTCCCCGCCCTGGACGCCGTAGCGATGGTGACCGAGGGCGCCCATCAGATCGTGCATGCGTTCGGCGATGCGGCCAGGGTGCATCCCCGGCTTGGGCGGGGCGGCCGAGAAGCCGAAACCCGGCAGCGACGGAATCACGACGTTGAAGGCCGGACCACCTCCGGCACCGCTTGCCAGCAATTTACCGGCGGCGAGCAATTCAATGAACGAGCCGGGCCAGCCATGCAGCAAAAGCAACGGCAGCGTCGAAACGTCGCCTTGCTGTTCGCCAGGTTCGATCACGACGCAGTGCAGCGCCCCCTCGGAGTCATCCGCCGGACCGCGCAGATGGGCAAAGCCATTCAGCTTGGTCTGCACATCAAACCAGTTGAACTGCGAACGCCAGTAGGCGGCCAGGTCGCGGAGTACGCCATCGTCGGTCCCCGCCGACCAGCCGGTCGCAAAGGGAACTACCGGCCAGCGCGTGGAGTCGATTCGGCGGTGAAGGTCCGCGATCGCCGATTCGGCAAAGTCAATACGGAATGGCCGCATGCGCGAGGTGGTTGAAATCAAGAAAGGATTTCCACCGGTCTGCGGCAGCTAGAAACCTCCCCGCACGCTCTCGCCTTATTGGCCAATGCGCCGGCACCCACCTGAGATTGAATGCTTAGGCGGTGTTCCAGAGCCGGCAACCGGCGATTCCAACAACGATCGGCAGCACGGTATCGATGAATATCCAAAGTTGGCCATCGGGTCCGTCGGGGTTGGCCAACAGGCTGAACCAATTGTGAAAGAACGTCAGGAAGACGATTACGGTCACATAGAAGAGAGTGTTTGACCGTATGTACTGTTTCAGGTCTGCAGATTCATCGCCGTCGACAGTGCGCTTGATGTGGTATGCCGTAAGGATGGTGAAAACCAAGGCTACGGCCATGAACCAATCAAGTATTTCCCAGACCGCAAAGGGTTCATCGCCACCCGGGTGATACAGCGGGGTGGCTAGAAAATTTACGGCCACCGCGACGGCCACCAGTATCAGATAGAGGCCGACGATTCGTCTTACTATTGCCATGGTTTTCTCCCTCTGCCCTCTTTCAACGCGATTGGATTAATTGCGGGCGCAATCGGATCCCATCGGGTTGGCGGCAATCTGCCAGCTAGATTTAAATGGTAACGGAGACCGACGCTTGGCTCAAACGGGCTCAAATTAAGGGATGGGATGGCGCTCGCCCGCCGAGTATCGGTGGCGCTGGGATCGTGCGGGCGCTGGCTGGCCGAATCAAGGGCCGATGGCCTAGATCCCTCGGCGGAGGTCAATACGCGATCGAACAGGCTAGTCACCCTCACCGGTGAATCCGCAGTGCCCAGGGTCACCGCCGCCGCCGCCGCGATCGAGCCTGGAAATGCCGATTGGATGTCCCAAATCCCGGCCGGCCCGCCGGTCAGGTACACCCAGACAACGGCCGTCAGGGCGCCCACGCCGATAGCCGCGATTGTGCCGGCGAGATTGAACCGCCGCCAGAAGTGCGAGAGCAAGATAACCGGGCCGAATGCGGCACCCATTCGGCCCCACGCGTATTCGACCATGACGGCAACGGAGCTGGCGGACACGATCGCTAGTATGGCCGCAATACCGCCAGCTAGTAACAGTAACCCTCGACCCAGCCAGACTTGCCCGCGGGCGCTGCGAGCGGCGGCGAATTCCTTTATCCCGGGCACGTTGTCGGTTGCAACCGCAGAGACCAGCAACAGTTGTGAGTCAGCGGTGCTCATCACCGCCGCAATCAACCCGACCAGCAACAGGCTGCCGAGCAGCGGCGGGAACACGTCAAAGGCCAAGACCAAAAACAACTTTTCGGGGTCGGCAAGCACCGGCGCCAGCAGATCCGAACCTTCCAACGCCGGCAATGCCACTAACCCCACCGCGACTGCTCCCAGGTAGGTTAATAGAACCCAAGCGGTTGAAATTCTCCCCGCCCCGGCCACCACTGCCCGGCTTTCGACGGCGATGTAACGGAGTGGATGCGCTGCGAGCAAAAACGCCAAGCCCCCAACCGATCGCCAAAATCAGGAAGCCCCAACCGACAAATTCGCCGTCGACTAGCGTGAACGGATTCCAATATCCCTCACCAAGATTGCCCAGATTGGCAATCGAGGCTTCCCCGCTGCCCAACAAGAGGACCGGAATTATCAGCAATACCGCCGTCATCAGCACGGCCTGTAGGACATCGGTGCGCGAGACCGCCAAGAACCCGCCCATAAACGTGTATGAAGCAATCGCCAAAAGGGTGAATAGCACCCCGGCGGTCGGGCCAGTGCCGAATACGCCGGCGGGCAATTTCGAACCGCGATCAGTCCCGATGCGACTAAAAACATTATGAAAAAGAGGCTTATTGACGCAGTCAGCGTCCTGATGGTGCCGGTTCGAACGGAAAACCGGTGTTCGAGAAACTGCGGCAAGGTCAGTGAATCGCCGGCTGCGATCGTGTAACGTCGCAGGCGCGCGGCCATGACCTTCCAACCCAGCCAGAAGAGAGCAGCAATCGAGCCAATCGTTAGGAGCTCGCTTAGCCTCAATCCACCGAAAAATCGCTGGCGGACCGGCCCTGAAATAACAAGAGGTGCTTCGTCGTATCTGGGAATATTGGTTTATCAAACACCAAATAACCCAGAAACGGGAAGCACCTAAAAGGTGCTACCAACAATTGACCCCGACCGGGTCCAGATCGCCTTTGACGACGACAATCTGGTCGCCAACGTCGGACTGCTTCTGCCGATAACCCTGGCCAACCGCCTGGGACTGGGCGATCTTGCCGACTCCTGCCTTGACCTGGGCTTGTCTCCCGGCCGCGCCAACGTCGGCGACAAGCTATTGAGCCTGACAGCCTCGGCCCTTATCGGCGGAGACTGCATCGACGATGTCGATGTCCTGCGCAGCGGCGATACCGAGAGGGTCCTGGGGTTTAAGGTCAAGGCTCCCTCCACCCTGGGAACCTTTCTGCGCAGCTTCCGCTGGGGACACGTACGCCAGCTGGACAAGTTAAGCCGGGAACTGCTAAAACGCGCCTGGGATACCGGTTGCGGTCCCGGTAAGGACCCCTTCACCATTGATCTTGACTCCACCGTCGGTGAAACTTACGGTCTTAAAAAGGATGGCGCCCGCGATCACGCCTATACCGGAGTGCGCGGCTACCATCCTTACCGGCGATCGCCGCCGGAACGGGTCAGGTGCTCTTTGCCCGTCTACGTAAAGGCAGAGCCAACCCCCACAGAGGCGCGGCGCACTTCCTTGTCGAGACTATCCGCCGGGTGCGCCAGGCCGGTGCGGGAGGAGAGATTACCGTCAGGGCCGACTCGGGCTTTTACAGTCGCCGCCTAATCGGTGCCTGTAGAAAGCTGGACGTGCGCTTCTCGGTTACTGTCCGCCAGCACTCCGGCCTGCGGCGGCAGATCGAAGAGATAGCGGAGGAGGACTGGTCCGATACCGTACTGGCTCCGATGGCGGCGCCGACGTGGCCGAGATAGCCTATACGCCCTTCCAGGGCCGCCAACCGCTGCGCCTGATCGTAAGACGGGTCCGGCCCTCCCCGGGGTCGCAGTACGAACCGCTCTTTGATTACGCCTACCATGGCTTCATCACCGACAGGCAGGGAGATCATCTCTCCCTCGAGGCCGATCACCGCCGCCACGCCGAGGTAGAGAACGCGATACGGGATCGCAAATACGGAGTGGGTCTCAACCATCTGCCAGCGGGGAAGTTTGCCGCCAACGGCGATGTGGCTGGCGGTACAGGTAATCGCCCGCAATCTCGGCCGCTGGCTCACTGTAATCGGTGCTGGCGACGGCCGAGTCGTTACCACCCCCACCCTGCGGCGCCGGATATTCGCCCTGCCGGGACGCCTGACCAGATCGGCGCGTCGCCACACCCTGCATCTGCCGTCGCCCTGGCCCTGGGCCAGACGCGTGGAAGCGTTGCTTACCCGGCTGCGGGCGCTGCCGCAGCCCGTCTGACCGCGCGGCCGCGGGCCGCCCAGTTATCAATCTCTCCAAAGCTCCAGCGTTAAGCGTGTCCTTTATCGCTCCCAATGGAGCTTTGCGGCCAATTACGGGGCGGTTGCCAGGGAAAACGGTAGCCAAGGGCGCGGCAACGATGCAAGTGGCGTCGGCAATGGTCGTGTCCCCTCGGTAGGTGTAAGTAAGTCCGGCTCCCTCTACTTTGATGGGGTGCGGCAGCATCGGCCTCGAGGCTGATGCTGCCGGCAAGGGCCGGCAGTTGTTGTAGGAGACTCTCCGGGGGCGCTGATCCTTCTGAGTGGATGTGTTTTCGTGCGGCAGTGCGGCCGCAGCCCAATTGTGCTTCGTGCCGCATCGCCAAACGGGATCGCAGGGCGCACCGATCCCGGGGACCCTCGGGCGCGCAGCCCTTCCGGGAGACGGCGGACCGCTCATCCCGCCGCCGGCCGTCTACATGTAGATCTCTTTGGCTCTTTGCAGGGCCCAGTCCCTGGGCGCCGCCACCAGCTGCCCGGTCTGCCCGTCGATATCGTCACGGTGGGCCACCACCTTCCCGATCTGCCGCATCGACTCCTGGGACATGTAGCGGCGCTCGGAGGCGATCCATTCGTCGTTCTGCTCGCACAGGATCGCCCCCGCCAGGCGCGCGACCGATTCGTCATTCGGGAAGATCTGCACCACCCGGCTGCGCCGCTTGATCTCGGCCATGAGGCGCTCCAGGGGATTGGTGGACCAGATCTTGCGCCAGTGCACCGGCGGGAAATCGGCGTAGGCGGTCAGCTCCACCTCTCTGTCGTCGACGTAATCCCCCAGGCGCGGGGCGAGCTTCTCCATCGCCGCGGCGAAGTAGTGGTAGTGGGCTACCGCCATTTCGCGGTCGGCCTGGTTGTAGATGGTGGAGAAGGCGGCCATCGCCAGGCGCTGGTTCGGCCGGCTGCCGGCCCGCCGGGCGATGTTGCGGCCAAAGTGGATCCGGCAGGCCTGCCAGGCCGCGCCCGGCAGCCGGGTCTGCACCGCGGCCTTGATGGACGAGTGGGCGTCCGAGATCACCAGCTTCACTCCCGTAAGACCCCGATCCGCCAGTGAGCTGAGGAAGTCCTCCCAGAAGGGCAGGTCCTCGCCGTCGCCGACGGCAAAGCCCAGCACCTCGCGGCGGCCGTCGCCGGTGACTCCGATGGCCACCGCCAGCGCCCGCGAGCGGACCTGGTGGCGGTGGCGGGCCTTCACGTAGGTGGCGTCCAGGTACAGGTAGGGGTAGTTGGCAAGTCCCAGGTCGCGTTCCCGGAAGGCCTTTACCTGCTGGTCGATGCGCTTGCAGATCCTGGACACCTCGGACTTGGAGATGCCGTGTCCCGAGCCCAGGGCCCTGACTAGCCGGTCCACCTTGCGGGTGGAAGTCCCGCTGATGTAGGCGGTCATCACCACCGCGTACAGGGCCTGATCGACCCGCCGGCGGGGTTCTAAGAACTCCGGGAACCAGCTGCCCTCGCGCAGCTTGGGCAGGTCGATCGCGATGTCGCCGGCCTGGGTGGTCAGGGTGCGCGGGCGCTTGCCGTTGCGGCGGTTCGTGCGTCCTGGCGTGCGCTCGTGGGGGTCCGCCCCGATGTGGGCGGCTACCCCGGCGTCGATTAAATCCTGGAGGCCGCGCTCGACGAGTCGGCGGACGAACTCGCGGCTGTCAAAGCCCTCCTCGGACAGCTTGGTGAAAAGGGCAGCATAATGATCTTGGGCCATCGATGGTTCCTCGATGAAGAAGGTGAAGTGTCTTCATTTTGAGGAGCGCACGGTGGCCCTTTCATTTACCGTGCGCTGCTGGCGCTAAATCGTCAGCAAGCTGGAGCTTTTACACCACGTGGCGGGACACGATCTCGGCAATTGCCTCAACAACGACCTGCAGGCTCTGCAAACGTCAATACCGGAAAATTTCGGTGGATTCGAGCTTAGGCCATTGCTAAAGGCGAGCGCCGGCAGGACCAGAACGGTCCAGCCACTGGTGGTCGACGAACTGGCGCTCAAGACGGCGGCCGGCAAGCACGTAATCGGACATTCCCTGCATACGGCGTGTGCGTACCGTGGCAATTCCCAACAGCAAGGCAAAATAGCCGGCAAAAGCGGCAAGCGGCACCAGATTTGCCGAGGTCAAGTTACCAATCAATCGCCGGGTTGCGGCCGCGCTTCATTACAAGTCGCAATATCCAAAAATTCGACTAACACCCTCACGGCCGGTCCAATTCGCTGACCAGTGGCTTGAGGGCCAGCCAGAGGCGATGGTCGCGTGGTAGCCGGGTCGGCCTGGCCGGCCAAGTCAGTGAATGCCAATTCGGTCCGCGCCTGGGCCGCCGGTGCCGGGTCACCAGGAAACAGCACTTGGTAATCCACACCCAACCGAACCCGGTTAAGCCTGCGCAAAAAGACCTCCACCAGCACTTGCTGTTCATAGGTGGTAGGGCGCAAATATTCAATTTCCAGTTTTGTAACGACCAGCGCCAGACCGTCGTCGTGGACGGTTTCCCGATAGGGCGAACCGATAGAACGCAGCCAGCCCAGTCGCGCCTCCTCGAGCCATTTAACGTATGAGGAATGATGGGACGCACCCTGGGCGTCAGCGTCGGTAAAACGCACCCGAATCTGTTCGCGGTGTACTAGCCGGCCGCTAATCTTCCTCATGGCCAGACCTCGCGCCGCCGCAACTTAAAACTGGCCGCGGATCCAGCCGGCGTAGACATCGACAAATCGCAAATAGGCGAAGAGAGCCGGCATTGCCAGAAGGGCGGAATCAAAGAGCTGGCCGCCGGCCCGGCGATAGCGGATCAAGATTCCGGTAGCCCAAAAGAACAATCCCAGCAGGGCGATTGCAGCCGTAAGCGACGTGATCGGCAGGAGCATTGCATAGGCCACCGCCAGGAATCCGGCCAGCAGGAAATAGCCCCACTGGCGTTTAACGATCCCCCAAACAGCGGCCGCCGCGGCCGCCGCCAGCAGAACGAACAACAGAGCCGCCATCACCGCTCCCTAATTGACCGCGCGGGAAATACTCAAACCCGCAAGGTGGCGCCAAATTTGGCGCGCAGGGCCTTGATCACTCCGCGGTGCGGGCGTTCAATGGCTTTCTCAGTTAACGTGCGGCCCGGGTCACGGTAACTGAGGGCGTAGGAAAGACCGCGTTTACCGTCGGGGACCTGATCGCCGGTGTACTCGTCAGTTAGCCGCACCCCGGCCAACAAGCGGCCGCCGGCACGTTCGATCAACTCAGTGACGTCGCCCGCCGCGTGTTGGGGATCGATGACGATGGAAATGTCCCGCCGCACCGCCGGGAACCTGGGCAGGGTCACAAATTGATGTGGTCCGCCACCGGCCGCAATCACGTGGTCAAGGTTGATGATCAGCGCAAACGTTGCTTCGTTTATGCCGAATTGTCCAAGCACCATCGGGGCAATCTGGCCCACCAGCCCTATCACCTGGTCGCCGCACAGTACCGCCGCGCACCGCCCGTCCGCGAATGTCGGGTGCTGGCAGGGTTGGTATCGCCCGCCTACGCCCAACCGCGCTAGCAGCAAGTCACAGGCCCCTTTGAGATCGTAAAAGCTGTTGGGGCGGGTCCCGCGCCAGGCGGGCAGCGAAGATCGCTCCGACAGCACCGCAGTGACCAACGCTCGTTCATCGGGCAGGGATTCGGCCCGCGGAACATAAATGGTCCCGAGTTCGAAAAGCGCCACGTCGGCTTCACTGTAACGCAAATTGGCAGAGAGCGCCGTGAGCAGATGCGGAAGGGTGGCGGTTTTGAGCACGCTCTCTTCCGACCGCAAGGGGTTGCGGACTGCCAGCGGCTCAATTTGGCGCGGCATGAGCAAATCGGCGGCGGCGGTACCCAGCTCATCAATTGCCGCACCGGAATCGGCGTAGAGCCGCGCCAATTGCTCGGGGCTGGTAAGGGTGTAGGTAATCGCCTCCTGATAACCGGCCCGCGCCAGGATGCTGCGGGCTTGATCGCGGCGATCGTCATATTCGAGCGGGACTAAATCGGGCAAGCCCCCATTGGGCAGAGTTGACGGGATGGTATCAAAACCCATCATTGCCACCACCTCTTCGACCAAATCGGCGGACGCGGTGACGTCACCGCGATCATGAGGAACGGCAACTGAGAGTTGCGCGCCCGATTCGGTCACCGTAAATCCGGCTCGCTGCAGGGCCGCAATTACTTCGCTGCGCGGGTAATCCACGCCCAGCAGGCGTGGGATCTGAGTCGTATCGAAAACGATTTCATTGACCGCCCTGGGTACGGGGTAGGCATCCGCCCAAACATCCTCGCCGCGTCCGGCTCCCAGCGCCTCGGCCAGTTGGGCTGCCCGCCGCAGGGCTGCTATTGTGGCCTCCGGCGAGAGGCGCTGTTCAAAGCGGCGCGCCGCCTCGCTAGGCAATCCCAAGCGTCGGGCCGTGCTGCGTATCCGAGATTGGGCGAAGTTTGCCGCCTCCAGCAGGATCTCGCTGGTTTGATCGGTGACCTCGGTGGTCAACCCGCCCATCACCCCGGCCAGCCCAACCGGACCATCGGCATCGACGATGACTAGGTCTTGGGTGCTGAGCGACCGCTCGTTGTTGTCAAGGGTGACGAGTTGCTCGCCCGCCCGGGCGCGGCGAACACCAATAGAGTCGCCGGCCAATCGATTCCAATCGAAAGCGTGCAGCGGCTGGCCGTATTCGAGCATGACGAAATTTGTGATGTCAACGATGTTGTTTATCGACCGCTGTCCGGCCGCTTGCAATCGATCCACCATCCACTGTGGCGAGGGCCCGATCTTGACGTCGCGCAGGTAGCCTACCGAATAGCGAGCGCAATCCGAGGGGTCTTCGATCGTCACTTGGAGATCGGGTGGCTTCAATACTCCCTGGCGACGACCGGTATCCGGTGGCCGGAAGGTTTTCTTGAGCAGCCCCGCCACATAACGGGCCACCCCCAACATCGCCAGACAATCGGCGCGGTCGGGTTTTAGGTCAAGTTCGATTACGGCGCGTCCCAGGTATTGAGAGAGCGGGGTCCCAACCGGGGCATCCGCAGGAAGAACCAAGATCCCGTCGTGACCTTCGCCTAGGCCCAGCTCGGCTTCCGAGCAGATCATTCCCTCGCTTTGAACCCCGCGCAATTTGATCGGTTTTAGCTTTTCGAGCGGGGAACCTTCTTTGTAAACGTTGTAGAGCATCGCCCCGACCAGGGCCAGCGGCACTCGGTCGCCGACCGCAAAGTTGTCGGCGCCGGTGACCACCGTGATATGTCCGGGTCCGTAAGCGACGGTGGGCAGGGTGAGGCGATCGGCGTTGGGATGCGGATCGATGCTCTCAACCTGTCCGACAACGATTGAATCACCCCAATTGGCCCCAATGTCATCGATCTTTTCCACTTCCAGCCCGGCGTCGGTGAGACGGGCCGCGAGCGCCTGAACGTCTACGTCGAGGTCTTCGATGTAGTCGGCTAGCCAGAGCAGTGGTACGAGCATCGCTTTGCTTTCTAAACCCCGGTTTCAGGCCTGGGCGAATTGGCGCAGAAAGCGCAGGTCATTGCGGTAGAAATGGCGGATGTCATCGATCCCGTGGCGCAGCATCGCGATCCGTTCAACGCCAATGCCAAAAGCGAACCCGCAATAGCGTTCGGGGTCGTAGCCGACGCCGGCCAATACGTCTGGATGGACCATGCCGGCTCCGAGCATTTCGATCCAGCCCGTCCCGCTACAGATCCGGCATCCCTGGCCCTCGCAGAACGGGCAGGACATGTCGGCCTCACATGATGGCTCGGTAAACGGGAAGTAACTGCCGCGGATTCGCACCTGGCGCTCCTGGCCGAACATCGCCCGCACAAAAAATTCCAACGTGCCGCGTAAATCGGCCATCGTGATCGCGGTGTCGATTGCGAGACCCTCGACCTGATGGAACATCGTCTCGTGGGTCGAGTCAACATCCTCGTAGCGATAGCATTTGCCCGGCACGATGATGCGCAGCGGTGGATCGACCTGCTCCATCAACCGCGCCTGGGCGGGTGATGTATGGGTGCGCAGTAGCATTTGCCCCGGATAGTTGGGAGCGTCGATTAGGAACGTGTCCCACATGTCGCGGGCCGGGTGGTCGGCCGGGATATTCAGCTTGGAGAAGTTGTATTCGTCCGATTCCACCTCGGAGCTGGCAACCGTCCGGAACCCAATCCGCGCAAATACGCTGCGGATTTGACCGATCGTGGCGCTTATCGGATGCAGTCCCCCTCGATTGGGTGGAAAACCGGGCATCGTTACGTCGAGCGCTGCCAGATTCCCGCCGGCAAGTTCGCGCAGCCGTTGTTCTAAAGCTCCGTTGAGGGCGTCGCGGGCGGCGTTGGCCTGGGCTCCGGCGGCCGGCCGTTGGTCGAGCGGCAACGTGCCAATTTGACGCAGGAGAGAGGTCAGTTGACCGGACCGCCCCAAATAGGCCTGGCGCCAGGCCTCAAGTTGCCCGGCGTCGGCCTCGGCCAGTTCGCTGCGGGCGCGATCCACGACGGCGGCTAGCTCGGCAAGCATGCTGCGCCCAGCGGGGGTGGTTGTGGGTGAACGGGCCTGGTTTAAGCGGCTAGCGCGGCGGTGGCCGTATCGCAGAGCACCGCAAACACCTTCGGATGCTTGACGGCCAGCTCGGCCAGGATCTTGCGATCAACGGCGACCTCGGCTAGGCGCAAACCAGCGACGAACCGCCCGTAGGGCAGGCCGTGAGCCCGCGCTGCGGCATTTATGCGCATGATCCATAACCGGCGCATGTCCCGCTTGCGGAGGCGACGACCAATGTAGGCGTATTCCTGGGCATGGCGCTCGGCTTCCTTGGCCACCCGAAAAAGGCGGTGGCGGGTGCCGTAACGCCCCTTGCCAAGCTTGATGATCTTGCGGTGGCGGCGGTGACGGGCGACCGCATTGGTGGCTCGGGCCATCGGGACGGGCTCTTAAAGTGACTTGGGGTTGAGCATTGCCCGAACCCGCTTGACAAATGCCGGCGACAGATGTCGCGGTACGTGCTTGGCCTTGCGCGCACGGTAACTCTTTTTACCGCGCAGGTGGCCGGCAGTGCCTTTTGCGTGCAACATCTTGCCGTTGCGGGTAACGCGTATGCGCTTGGCGGCCGCCTTGCGTGTCTTCATCTTGGGCATGGAAAAACCAGGTGGCAGAGCAGCGCCAGGTAAGGGCAAATTAGAGGCGATTTTAACACCCTGGAAATGTGCTCAAACTAGGGAAGTGAGTCGGCAATTGCCCGTGTTCGTCCGAATAAACGCGTTGCGAGAACTTCGTCCGGCAGGTAGGAGGGGCGTCGTGTGCCTGGTGCGGCGTGGCCAGTTGGGTCATTGCCCGGCCCGGGCACCCTCAATTACCCGCTTGGGGTCGGCATCGGACATTCCGGCGGCGATTCGGAGCAACGTCAGGTTGGCAATATCCGGTCCCTGACCGTCGAAGCCGGGAGTTTCCAATACCATCGGCGTCCCGGCCATCAGAGGGTGGTTAATGGTGGCGGCAATTCCATCCAAGCCGATGAGTCCCTCGCCAAGATTGGCGTGGCGGTCCAGCAAGCGCCCACATTCGACCTTTGAGTCGTTAACGTGTAGCAGGGCTAGACGCTCAGCGCCAACACTGTCGACAAACTCTTCAGCCATGCGCTCACGGCCATCCTCACTGCAAAGGTCATAGCCAAATGCGAAAGCGTGGGCGGTGTCGAGACAGATTGCCAACCGATCATCGTCATCTAAAGCGCCGATGATCCGCCCGAATTCGGAAAACCGGCCACCGATTACCCGGGCGCTGCCGGCCGAGTTTTCCAACACTAGGCGGGATTTGCCACGATGGTCGGCGAGCACCTGGGTGAGCGCCTCGACTACCGAGTCAAAAACGGCATCAAATCCCAGCCCGTAGTTGGAGCCCAGGTGTACGACCAGGCCGGCGAGGCCCAACCGGTCGCAGATCTCCAATCCAGCCACGGTGGCTGTGATCGATCGCTGCCAGACCGGCGAATTGGCCTCACGGGCACCGAAATTTGTCAGGTAAATTCCATGCGAGAAGACCGGCCCGACGGCGCGGGAATTGGCATCGGCGTGGAACGCGGCAACCTGCTCATCGCTAAATTTCCGAGGGCGCCACTGCATCTTGTTGGACCCAAAAATCTGGCCGCAGGTGATTCCAAGTTCGGCCATACGGCCTAGGCCAAAGCCATTGTCGCGGGTAGCCGAAACATGCGCCCCAAGCGGTCGCTCGGGCTCCATCAACGGTTTCGCGGACAGTAAATTTGCCCGGCCCAAATAGAATTCTTAATTAGCTGACTGCACTTCTTTCGGCGCACCTGGTCTGGGGCAACATTGGCAGCTCGGGTAGCACTCATACACGCCACCGAATTAGCGGTTGAGCCCATTAATCAAGCTTTCGCCGAACTTTACCCGGAAGCGGAACTCTCCAACATACTGGATGATTCGCTGCTGGCCGACTTGGTTGCCAACGACGGGCAAGTATCGCCGCCGCTGTTGGAGCGCCTGGCAAGTTTGGTGCGTTATGGCCAGTACGCCGGGGCCGACGCAGTCCTCTTGACTTGTTCAAGTTTCGGCCCGGCCGCGGCCGACTTTCAGGAAAACGTCGATGTTCCGTTTTTTAGGGCCGACGACGCATTAATTGATGCTTCCCTGGCCCGTGGCGATCACATCGGGGTGGTAGCTACCGTCGCCTCAGCGGAGGCCACCGCGCGCGAGGCGCTGCTGGCCGCGGCCCGGATCCAGGGACGAACCATCACGATTTCGACCGAACTTTGCAGTGACGCTTTTAACGCGTTGAAGAACGGTGATTCCGAACGGGCCGACCAGCTGGTGGCCGAGGCTGCCAGCACCCTGGCCGAAACCTGTGATGTCGTGGCCCTGGCCCAATATTCAATGACCGGTGCGGTTGCCAAGCTGCCAGGCTCCGTCGCCGGCAAAGTGCTTTCAAGTCCCCATCAGGGCGTGTCCCTGCTCAAATCTCTTCTCGAAGGAGCAAATCCGTAATGTCCATCAAGTGGGCTACTGGCCGACCGCGCCAGATAGCCGCCCTGATTCTCAGCCTGCTCACGCTCGGATTGGTCCTGGCCGCCTGCGAAGAACAGCCGGCCGAAAACGCCTCAACCGCTCCCGTCGACGACCGCGTCGCAGCTTTAGAGCTGACCGTACTCAACCTGCAGTCGCAGATCGACAACCTGCCGACGCCAGCACCGCCGGTGGTTATCACGCCCACTCCTGAACCGACGCCGGCGCCGGCGCCGTTCGTTATTCCAACGCCCACCGCCCGGGCCACTCCGCCCACCGGTGTTCCCGCGGCTTTGGCCACCGGCATCGTCAGCACCGCTGGCGGCACACTGAACGTGCGCTCCGCACCATCGCTTGACGGCGAGGTAATTGAAACCCTAGATGACGGCGCCGTTCTTGAGTTGACCGGTGAAGAGTCAGTGGGTGAGACCTTTACTTGGTTGGAGCTGACCACCGGCGGCTGGGTGGCCGCCGACTTCGTCGATCGCCAATAACCGCTAGGCCGTCCATGGCCCTCCGCCAGCGGCCGGTGCTCATCACCGGTGCGGCCGGATTCGCTGGCCGGGCCTTGGCCGATGATCTGGCCGGCGACGAAATGCCGGTCGCCAGATTGGGTCTGGGCGCATTCGACAACGGCGGTGACGGCCGCACGTTCTCCTGCGACATCACCGATCCCGCGGCCCTCGATGCGGCGGTCGCGGCAGTGCGTCCGGGATTGACCTTTCATCTGGCCGCCATCGCCGCACCGGCCCGCGCCGCCGCCGATCAGCGCGCCGCTTGGCGCACCAATTTGATCGGCACGATGAACCTGCTCGATTCGCTGAGCCGACATGCACCCGGTTCACGCTTCCTGTTGGTCTCCTCAGCCGCCGTATATGGTTCGGTCTCCCGCGCCGACTGCCCTCTGCGCGAGCACCATCCGGCTGCCCCCGTCGACTGTTACGGAGCCACTAAACGGGCCGCCGAAATTGCCACCTTGGGCAAGCCCGGCGAGGCTCTGGAAGTATTTGTCGCTCGCCCCTTCAATCATCTTGGCCCAGGCCAAAGCGACGATTTTCTACCCGGTCTGCTCGCCCGCCGAGTCGCCGTCATCGCCGGTGGCGGAAGGGCCGAAATCAGACTGGGGAATCTGAATGGTTGGCGCGATTACACTGATGTGCGCGACGTTGTGCGGGCCTACCGGGCGATCGTTAACCGCGGACGGGCCAACCGCATTTACAACGTCTGTTCGGGCCGGGCGATTAAGGTCGCCGATTTAGTCAGTGCCTTTTGTCGCCGTGCCGCAAGACCAGTGGCAATCGAATCGACGTCCAGCGTGGCAGACGGTACCCTGCCGTACCTGGAGGGATCCGCCGATCGCTTGACCGAGGAATGCGATTGGCGTCCGACGATTTCACTGGAGCAGAGCGTTGCCGACGCCGTCTCCGAACACCTAGATTGAAAATTCCCAATATTCCCATCAACTTTTATTGCCCGAGGACGATTGCTAAACAATGAGTGAGCTTTCCCTGGACTCGATCAGATTTGGCACCGACGGCTGGCGCGCCGCCATCGCCGGCCAGTACACGTTTTTCAACGTAGCCCGAACCGCCCAGGGCATAGCCGACCACGGCCTCGCCAATTGGGACCTCAGCGGCGGCGTAGTTGTCGGATATGACCGGCGTTTTGGCTCTGATTTATTCGCCCTCACCGTCTGCCAGGTACTTTGCGCTAACGGCATCGCCTGCGACCTAACCGACAGTCCGGCGCCCACCCCGGCGATCGCTTACGCCGTTGGGACGAGTGCGGCCGGTGCCGCCATCATCGTTACCGCCTCGCACAATCCGCCCACCGACAACGGCCTCAAACTGCGTGACGCAACCGGCGCGGCCATCGCTCCAAGAGAACTTTTCCGCATCGAGGAAGCTATTGCCGCCGCTGGCGGGAAATTTAAGTCCATCGAAGTTTCGGCAGCCGAATCCAGCGGAATCCTGAACCGTTTTGACGCCGCCCCGGCATATCTGGCCCAATTGCAGAGCCACTTCGATCTGGCGGCCCTGGCCGGATGCGGACGCATTGTTCTCGATTCAATGTTCGGTTCCGGCGCCGGCTACATGGCGCGGGCATTCGCGCTCGCCGGCGTCGATGTCGACCTGATCGAAATCCGCTCCCAGCACAATCCGCTGTTCCCCGGACTGGCCCGACCAGAGCCAATTCCGCCCCATTGCCAGGCCGCCCTCACAGCCGTCGCCGAGCACGGCGCCAGCGTGGGAATCCTCAACGACGGCGACGGCGACCGCTTGGGCATCGTTGACGAATGCGGCATTTTCATCGACCAGCTGCGCGTAATGTCGTTGTTGGCTTGGGGGCTATTGCGACAACCCGAGACCGCCGGCCCGGTGGTGCGCACGATCACCACCAGCTCAATGCTTGATCGTCTGGGCGAGTTATACGGCCAGCCGGTCTTCAAAACCGGCGTGGGCATGAAGTTTGTGGCCCCCAAGATGATCGCCGAAGAGGCGGTTATCGGTGGCGAGGAGAGCGGCGGCTACGTTATTGCCCGGCACATGCCCGAGCGCGATGGGATCTATTCCGGATTGGCATTTCTATCGCTGATGGCCGACCTGGAGGCCACTCCAACCGAACTGGTGGCGATGCTGTTTGAGCAGCTCGGTCGTCAATATCACTATCGCCGGATCGATTTGCGCTTTGATCCGGCGGAGCGATCCAACATCAATTCCCGGATCCGAAACTGGGAGCCGACCAGCCTGATCGGTCAGGGCTTGGCCGAGCGCAGCAGCTTTGACGGCGACAAATTCGACTTGGCCGACGGCTCCTGGCTGCTGATTCGCTTCTCGGGCACCGAACCGTTGCTGCGAATTTATGCCGAGGCACCCTCGCCACAAGAACTCGAGAGTCTGTTGGCGGCCGGTCGCTCAACTATCGGCATCTAGGGCGCTACTCACCCTGAGCCCTCCACCGGTTGCGCCCTCCACCATCGGGAACGCCCAGTTTTCGCCCGACGGTTTGACCCGCACCGCGGTGCCGGCTTCAAGGTCATGCCCGCTGTCGGCCCGTGCCGCCACCAATTGCCCAGAGGAAAGCTGAACCCGAACCAAGGTGTGATCACCGGCGAACGCTGACTCGGTCACCCAGGACGCTGACGCCGGCGAACGTTCCACCGTCAAGTTCTCCGGGCGAACTGCTATCAACACCCGTCCGGTGAACGGCATTGCCAGTCGGACTGCCCCGATTTCGCAATCGGCCACACGGCCCTGGGCCAACCCCGGGATCAAATTGGTGGTTCCCAACAGGCTGGCCACCTCCTGTGAAATGGGCTCGCGGTACAGATCGCGAGGATGACCAGACTGCACAAGCCGGCCGCGGATCATAACTGCCAGTTTGTCAGCGAATCCAAGCGCGCTGGCGAGGTCGTGGGTTGTCAGGAGGCTGGAGACTCCGGCTTCGGAGAGGATATTGCGCACCTGCGTTCGCACTGCCGGGCGGAGCAGCACATCCAAACTGGAGAACGGTTCATCGAGTAATACGACCTGGGGATCGGCGGCCAGGGCTCGGGCGATAGCTGCCCGTTGACGCTGACCGCCCGAAAGTTCGTGTGGATAGCGCTCTTCCATTCCGGCCAGCTGAACGCGATCGAGCAACTCGGCAATCGACCATTTGGAATCGCGCCCAAGGCCGAAGGCGGCATTCTGCTGGAGCGTTAAATGCGGAAAAAGGGCCAGGTCCTGAAATACGAGAACAACCCCGCGCCGTTCGGGCGGGACGTGGACCCCGGGACCGGAAACAATCTCCCCGCCGATCCGGATAGTACCCTGATCGGGAATTAGCAGGCCGGCGATCATGCGCAGCAGCGATGTCTTGCCGCCGCCCGATGGCCCCATCACCGAAATTGAATCCCCCGGTGAGAGTGTCAGATCTATACCGCGAACTGCCTCAACGCCCTTAAACGAACACCACAAGCCGCGGCATTCGATGACCGCCGCCGCCATCAGCGTCGCAGCCCAGCCAGCACCAGGGCAATCTGCGGGAGGGCCAATACCAACAGCAGCAGGCCGGCTGGTCCGGCTACACCCAACTGCCCGGCGTCGGCGGCCGACCAGACCTCGACCGCCAAGGTCTTAAATCCGGTGGGGCTCAGCAGCAATGTGATCGGCAATTCCTTCATGGTGGCCAGCAGCACCAGGCCAGCCCCGGCCAACAGCCCGGGCCGCACCAGTGGCACGGTGACTTTCCAGAGTGTGACCGCTAATGGCTTGCCGAGCATGCGAGCCGCGTCCTCGAGTTGTTCACCGACCTGGGACAACGACGAACGGACCGATCCCAAAGCCAGTGGCAAGGAGTGCAGAAAGTACCCAAATATCAACAGAACGAATGTCTGATAAATCCAGGGCGTGTAGCGACTGGCCAGCAGGACCAGTGAGAGCCCGAGCGCAATTCCTGGAATCGCCCAATTGATCGCGGCAGCCCCTCCCGCAATTTGAGTGAGCATGCTTGGTCGGCGCAGCGCCAGCCAGGCTATCGGCAATGCCAGCATCGCGGCAAGAACCGCGGTGCCACCCGCCACTCCCAATGTGCCGGCCGCCTGTCCTGCCAGACGACCAGCGTCAACGCCGTCGGCACCGCCGGCCGAAGTCCAGTACACGAGCATCATCACCGGGAGGCCAAGGGCCACCAGGGCAACAAGCGCCATAAAGCCGACCGCCGGCCAATGCCATGCCCCCAAGGCGATCGGTTCAACCGGTCGCAAGTCGGCGGTTGCATCCCAACCGACCGGTCGCCGGCGCCGCACCCAACGCTCCAGATAAACCAACCCGAAGGCGCCGATTACCAACAGCAGGCTGTACCAGGCGGCCGCCGACCGGTCGAGCGAATACTCGTAGCGGGCATAGATGGCGCTGGCTACTGAGTCGTAATTCATCAGTGAGACTGCCCCAAAATCGCCGATCGCGTACAGAGCCACGATAAGCATTCCGGCCGCCGCGCTGGGTGCCACCAGCGGCAGCGCGACGCGGCGAAACGTTGCTCCGGGGCCAAGCCCGTGCACCTGGGCAGCTTCCTCCAATTGCGGATTTAGTCGGTGGAAGGCGGCCAATGCCGGAAGCATCACGTAGGGATAACAAATGGAGGTCAGGGCGATCACGGCGCCGGGCAAACCACGCAGTTCACCCCAGGATTCAATTCCGCCGACCCAGGTGGAGGCCAGCGGACCGCGCGGCGCCAGTATGGCGATTAACGCGAACGCACTTACATAGCTGGGGATGACTATTGGAGCCGTTAAGATGACCAGCCAAAGACGACGCAGCGGCAACCGGGCCCGCGCCAACAGCCAGGCTAGACCAAGGCCCAATACCCCGGCGAGGACCGTTACCAGCAACGCGATCAGGACAGTCGCGCCGACCAGCTCCAGGCTGCGCAACCGCACCAGGGAGAAAAAGCCGGCCGGGGAACCAAGCGCGCGCAGCAGCAGGTAGGCGAGCGGAACCAACAGCAGTGCGGTCAGCGCCAGCAGCGGGAGCCGGCCTAATAGGCCGGCCGGGTTCTTCAGAGCACTCCCGCCAACTCCAACAGGGTCAGGGTTCCAGCCAGGTCATGCATGTCCCCCAAATTCATCTCCGGGCCGGCAACCGAATCCAAGGGCGGCAGGCCTGCCGCCGCCGTTATGCCACCGGCAATCGGATATTCGAAGGTCTGGTCGCGCCAATAAGTTTGAGCAGCCGGCGAGAGCAGGAATTCGACCAAGGCGCTGGCGCCGGCGCCGGATTTGGAAGTTTTGACCACGCCGGCTGCGGCGACGTTGATTAGATTGCCCAAATCGCCAGCGGCGAAATGATGGTTGGCGCAGGGCAGCGTCGGGTCATCGTCGAGACGGGCCAGCAAGTAGTAGTGGTTGACCAATCCACCATCTACATCGCCAAGGCACACCGCCTCGACAATCGCCGAGTTTTTGGGGAATTCACGGGCCCCGTTGTTGCGCATCGCTATCAACCACGCAACTGCGGCATCATTGCCTTCCAGATGCCGCATCGCCGAGATGAAGGCTTGGAATGATCCGTTGCCGGGCGCCCAGCCAACCCTTCCGTTCCAATCCGGAGACGTCAAATCGAACACCGATCCGGGGAGCTCGCCGGCGTCGACCATTTCGGTGTTGTAAACAAATACGCGGGCACGCCCGGATACTCCAATCCAGTCGCCGTTTGGTGAACGGAAGCGTGGCTCCACCCGGTTGAGCAGTGAATCCGATAAGCGGGCGAGCGAACCAAATCGGGCCAGCGCCCCGACCGATCCGGCGTCTTGGCCAAAGTACACATCAGCGGGACTGGCGTCGCCCTCTTCCAGAATCGCCGCCGCCTGGCCGGCCGATGACCCGTAGCGGACCCCGATCGTCAAACCCAACGCTTCCTCGGCCTGCTCCAGCAGCGGTCCTATCAACTCTTCTTTGCGGCCCGAGTAGACCAACAGTTTTTCGGCCATCGGAGCTGGCGCGTCTGTCACGACAGGAGTTACAGCCTCTGGTTCATCAACTTGTCCGCAGGCTGCCAGCAATAGCGCCGCAGCTCCGCCCAGAATCTGGCGTCGCGAAAAATTTGGCATGGATTGTCTCCTTGTAAAGCCCAGTTGGCACAGCACTGCCGCTGTGCGCATCGGAAATCAGTTTAACAGGTTTTAAGCTGTTAAACCTTTCTTTACCCCTAAGCCGGAGAACATTGGCGCAAATAGTCTTCAAACATTGCCAACCGACGGCGCGCTTCCCCCAGTTGCTGCTGGGACCGCTCCAAGTCGGCGGCGGCATTGGCCAGGGAATCGGCGGCGCCCTCACGATCGGCCTGGGTGGCCTCTGGATGACCCATGGTCAGGAATTCAAACCATGCCTCGAGATGTGCCTGCTCGCATCGCCTGGCAACATCTTCTAAATCGGCAATCTGCGACCGCTTTCCGGATACGAACTGCCAGAAAGCTTCAAATTGGCTGGTAACCACGAAATCACCCCGCAAGTGGTATTTGAGAACTGAGCACGACATGTCGATTTTGCCGCCCGGCGACAGCTTGCGGTCCCAAAACCTAAGTGGCCGGTATCAGTTCCCTCTGGCCGTTGGTTGCAAAGTCAGCCCGTAGTTGAACGGTTCAAAAACGCGGTCCGTCTCTTCGCAGCCGCGATCAAGCTGACGGCGAATCTGGGCCAGCCCGGATTGGAGGAGAACCTCGACGACGTTGTCGTTGAGCGGGATGGAAGTCTTGGGAAACCCGACGCCTAGGGCGAACCGCTTTTGCCTCTGCGGCAACACCCGGCAAATCTCAAAGACCATCAAGTCGTAGTTGCCTCCAGAGTCCTGGAGAGCACACGATTCAATTTCAAATTGCCGGTGATCTAGCGTGTGATGGGTGATGCCCAACAGCCGTACCGGTCCCGCGTTCAAGATACCCATCCGATGGCCGGTGGCCCAACTCCAGAGTATCTGGGGCAAGCCACTACATATTGCGGTTACGGCTCATTCTATTAATAAGCCACTACGACTTGTTGTGTAATGTGGGCGTGACGTGGGTTGCGCGGTTAGCTCAGCTCAACCCCTGCGGCAGCCTCGAAGACGGTCAAATTTGACCCGGTATCGGCATCGGCATTGCCGGCAGCCATTGACAGCCCGAGCACCTGGTGGCCGGCCGACCCCATCGGCGTTACGGCGCCAATCTCGGATGCCCAGGTGGTGGCCAATCTGAAGTCCTTGTGTTGGAGGGCCACCTTGAAACCTGGCACGAAGGTGCGTCCCTTGTCCAGATGCGATTTCACCGTGCCGAGGGCCGCGCAATTTGCCGCGGTTCCCCTTAGGACCTCAAGCATCGTGGCGTTGGTCAAACCGGCTTTGGCGCCAAGCACCAAGGCTTCAGCGGCAACCATATAGACCGAGCCCGCGAGCATGTTGTTGACCAGCTTCATCGCCGCCCCGGTGCCCACCGGACCGCAGTGAGTAATATCGCTGCCCATCAACTCCAGGATCGGGCGGGCGCGTTCGAGGTCGCTCGCCGAACCGCCTGCCAGTATCCCCAGTTCTCCGTCAATGGCGTGCTGTGAAGACCGGGTTACCGGGGCTTCCAGGTAGCCGCGGCCGGCGGCGGCGACTTGGGCGCCGACCTCTTGCGTCACCGACGGAGATATGGTGCTCATTACCAGCACCAGCCCGCCCGCCGGCAAGCCTTCGATGACTCCGTCGACGCCTAGGACCGCCCGACGCACATCGGCGTCGTTGGGCACCATGACGACCGCAATCTCGGCATTGGCCGCTGCCGCGGCCGGGGTGGCGGCAGACGATCCGCCGGAGGCGGCCAGCGCCTCCAGGGCCAGGCCCGAAAGGTCATAGCCGACTACCGAATGCCCGCCCCGAATCACATTCCGGGCCATGGCCAGACCCATCAAACCCAAACCGACGAATGCTGTGTTCATAAATTCCCGCCCAATCGTGCCTACCCGGCAGCGCAGTCGACTCCGCCAACATGTCCAAGGAGATTGGAGCCAGCTACATTAAATGTTGGGCCGCGCCGACGGTTCGGATCTTACGTGTCCGAGCTGATGGAACCGATCTTGTCCTGCAGGCCGGCGACCAGCAGCACATCGTCCTGGCGCACGACCTCATCGAGTTCTGGTTGCAAGATCACCCGCTTGCCGCGCCGGATCAGCAGCACCAGAACGTCAAAGCGGGCCCGCAGGTCGAGGTCGGCCAAGGTACGCCCAACAAAACGTGCCGGCGCTTCAATCTGGCCGATCCCGAACGGGCCAATTACTTCCAGATATTCAGAAATTGCAGGGGTGCCCAAATCGCGGGCGACCTGGGCGGCCATCTGCTGTTCGGGAAACACCACCTGATCGGCGCCCAGGTGTTCGAGGATTTCGCGGTGCATGTCGGTGCGCGCCTTGCAATGAATGCGACGTACACCCAACCGCTTTAGATGCATGACCGCCAGGATCGACGTCTGCAGATCGGTCACCGCCACGCAGGCGCAATCGTAGTCGGTGAGACCCAATTCACGCAGCGCCGCCTCGTCGGTGATATCGGCCCGGGCGGCGTGATCGACAACGCTGACCACGGCATGCAGCTTGGATTCTTCGTTGTCTACGGCCAGCACCTCGTGGCCCATACGGGCCAGGTTCAGGGCCAGGTTAGAACCAAAGCGGCCCAGTCCCAGAACCGCAAAATTGGACTTGCCGTTCATTTCAGTTCAGGTACAAACGGGGTCCGGCGGGAGGTTCCGCCAGAGTCGTTCAGACTGTTCATCTTGCTGAACTAATCAACGAATCATCACCCTATATCGAAGCCGAAATTAGCTCGAACCTGGGCTTCAACAGTTAGCGTCCCCACTGATATGGCGGGCGCTTGGCCGCCACTGGATGCCGACGCCTCTTCAAATACTGCCGCCGGGCGCGCCGGCTGGGAATAATACTGCTCCTCCAGCCAGATGAGGCCACCTAACTGCCCGCCCAATGACACGGCAATCGTTTCGGCCTTTCGGGCCGCTTGTTGGGTTGCGGTCGCCAGCAACAGATCCCGCTGGGCATCCAATTCGGTGGACGAAAACTCAATTCCCTCGATCGAGTTGGCGCCAGCCTCCAAGGCCGCGTCAATGACCGATCCGACCTCACTGATTTCACGAACCGTGATCTGGTATTGGGTGCTGGCCCGGTAGCCGATGATTTTCGATTCATCGGCCTCTATCGTATCCCCGTAAACCGGCCATAGTGAGAGTCCGCTGGTTTGAATATCTTCACTCTCCACCCCGGCTGCATCCACCGCATCAACGATGGCGGTCGAAGTTGTACTCAACTCCGCAGTTGCTGCGGACGAAGATTCACCCACCGCTTCTATCCCCAACGAAACGATTGCAAAGTCCGGTTCCAGCGACACTGAGGCCTGGCCCTGGACGGTGATGCCAAAGCGGTCCAGTTGCGCCAAATCAGTGGGGGTAGCCCCAACTTCAACCGGATCGGCTTCCGGTTCGGTCGACTGCTGTTGGACGAACACAAATATGA
The DNA here is from genome assembly GCA_965249595.1 of Chloroflexota bacterium. Taxonomy (GTDB): domain Bacteria; phylum Chloroflexota; class UBA11872; order UBA11872; family VXNJ01; genus VXNJ01. The sequence goes on from OZ252242.1 coordinate 540,084, forward strand.
GCACCGCCACAACCAGAACTGCGACCAATGCAATCGCCACTCGCAGCAGGGCCGGCACGTTGATATTTCCCATTGCTTATCCCTTGCCGGCAACGTATCCGTTTGGACTGCCAGCCGTAGCAACTACCACCAAGGCAGTTACGGCCGTTCATCGCACGGCCCGATTTGAAACATTTTCGCCCATCTCCAAAACTTGGCCGACGCGATTTACATGGGGCGTTCAGCCCGAGTTCGGCCGTCGCTGATCACACCCTGCTCGGTTCGGTATGTCTCGTCGACGGTCTCTGGACCGGGCACATTGTTGGCACCCAGTATCCAGGCCTCGGTTTGGCCGGGGTTGAGAAATTGATGACCCATGCCGGAATTGGCAGGGCGGGTGGCCACGGATCCGGGCCGCAGTTGGTATTCCTCGCCATCGATTGCCAAAACTGGATTGCCGCGCAATACATAAAACGCTTCTTCACGGGCCGTATGCCAATGAAGAAAGCTGAGCTTGCCGCCGGCCGGGACGACGGCGATGTCCAGTTCAATCAATTTGCCGCCGGTGGCCCGCGAAATCTGAACCCAATGACACCGGCCGCCAAACGGAGGAGCCTGGACCACCTCGCGCGGTTCAATGTCATCGACGTGGCTGATGCAACTGTCAAATCGGCCCATTTCTAGTCAGTCTCCTGCGAAATTTATCCGCCGGGCCAATAAACCGCCCGGCACCTTACTCGTAGTAGATCTCATTGTGCGCCCATCGGACCCGAGGGGACATCGCCTAGGGGCAGCCCTATCATTTGGCAAAATCGGCTACCGATTCCCAATCAAATCGGGCAGGGCCATCTGCCCGCCCGATGCTGTTTGTGGCAATAATCCCAAGAGGCGTTCGCCGATGCGTTCGCCCGGCCCAGAATAGTTTTTCCAACAATCCAAGCAGGTTGACCATGGCCCACGAACTCCCCGATCTTGGCTACGCGTTTGACGCCCTAGAGCCGCATATCGATGCCGCGACGATGGAAATTCATCACGACCGTCACCACGCGACCTATGTCGCCAATCTCAATGCCGCCGTCGCTGGCGACGACTCCCTGGCCGGCAAAAGCGCTGCCGACCTGTGCGCAAACCTGGATTCGGTGCCGGCGGCAATCCGTACCGCAGTTCGAAATAACGGTGGCGGACACTACAACCATTCGCTCTTCTGGCAGGTAATCGCCCCCGGAGGACAGGGATATGACCAAAACGCTTCAGATGGTCTCAAGGCCGCCATTGATGCCGCCTTCGGTGGCTTGGGCGGGTTTGAGTCGGCCCTGGCTGCCGCCGCAGCCGGCCGGTTTGGCTCAGGCTGGGCCTGGCTAGTCAATACAGGCGATGGTGTGGCGGTTGTCGATACCGCCAACCAGGACAATCCGCTGATGGATGGTACAGGCAACGCGCTACTTGGCATTGATGTCTGGGAACATGCCTATTACCTCAACTACCAGAACAGGCGCCCGGATTACATCGCCGCGTTCAACAGCGTAATCAACTGGACCGAGGTCTCGCGCCGCTTTTCGATGTAACAGACCGAATTGGCCGCAGGGCCAGGGCAAAGCCGTTGGACGGCTTACGGGGAAGTGTCGGAATTGGCAGACGAGCGTGATTTAGGATCACGTGGGCGCAGCCCGTGAGGGTTCGAGTCCCTCCTTCCCCACCACCTCGGCTCGCGCCGACGCCGCCAGCAAATGTTTGCAATACCCATCGCGGCTTGGCTAGCCCTTGTTTCGGATAGCTTTAGCGGCGGTTGATGGCCGTAATCAGCTCGCCTTGGCACGGTCAGATTCCCACCTCGGCGCGTAAAGCGGCCGTTTTTATCCTGGTTCTTTCAGCAGCGAATTGCCACAATGGTCACATCTATAAGCGCTGTCGACCGCGTCTTCGTATTCAGCTTCGGTGGCGAAGTTCTCGCGTCTGGGGTTGGGGTCGCCACGGCCGCCGAATCCAGTTGGTATCCACTCGAAATCCTTGATGTTGATCATCGTCTTCTCTACGGGTCCCATGTCCTGTGACACAGACGCACATTCGAGGTGAACCAGTGCGTCAGCCTCACTTCCTGCAATATCCGGGTGATGGATATGCACATAGTACTTCGCCATGTCAATTACTCCCATGATTTGGCCGGCGCTGACCAACGGGTGATGAAGGCCATCTGAAACCGCAGCGGAGACGGACACCAAATTTTCTCGATTGGCCGATAGTTTCGACACACCCAGCAATTGTTTTCAGCTTCCTTGCATCGCTTTAGCTTTTGTAGACTTTGTTTGCTTTTCCGCGCGGAAGTAGCTCAGTTGGTAGAGCGTCTCCTTGCCAAGGAGAAGGTCGCGGGTCCGAATCCCGTCTTCCGCTCCCGACAGCCCAGCCGACCGGGCTTGATCAAAGAATTTGATTTAAGGGATTGAACTTGCCCTCCAGCAGCGAGATGTCCGGCGACGGGACGGCCCGTGTTTCGGTCCAGATCCCTGTTGCCGAACTCGATAACGAATACCGCAACGCCGCCCGCCGCATTGCAGGCCAGCGAAAAATTCCGGGCTTCCGGCCCGGCAAAGCTCCGCCAGCGGTCGTTGAACGCATGTTTGGCAGTGCAGCGATCAAGCTCGAGGCGATCGAACGCCTGGTGCCCAGGTCCTTCGACCGGGCCGTAACCGAACAAAACCTGGAGATGGCCGGCCAACCCGACTTGGAATATCCGCAGCTGGAAAGCGTGGAGCTCGACTTTTCGGTGCCCTTCGAATTTGCTGGCACGATCCCTTTGGTCCCAACCGTCGAACTGGGGAGCACCGAACAGATCAGTCTGCGGCGCCGATCGGCGGACGTAAGTGATGCCGAAATTGAAATGCAACTCGAGGCGATCAGGGCCGCGCGCGCCGAAAGCGTAGATATCGACGACCCCGAGCGGGAACTCGTGTCCACCGATATTGCCAAATTCGATTTTTCCGAGATCATTGACGGCAATGCCCGAGTCGAACGCGACGGCCTGGCAGTGAGCATGGAAAATCCCGGCTTTGCAGACGGATTTGCAGACGCGGTCTTGGGCATGACGACAGGCCAGAAGCGTGAGTTTGAACTCGCCTACGCGGAAGATTCGCCCATCGCCTCGGTAGCCGGCAAGACCGCCAGCTACACGGTGACTTTGACCGGTATCACCGAACGTACCCTGCCGGAATTAAACGACGCATTCGCCAACTCAGTGGCTGAAGTCGAAACGGTTGCCGACCTGCGCGACAGGATGCGCGAGGACGTTGGTGAGCATCGCCGCCGCGAGGATGAGGGACGTATCCAAAGCGAGGCGTTTTCAGCCCTTTGCGATAGATCCAACTTCGTTATTGCCGAACGATTGATCGCCGACCAAGCCCATCAACTGCTTGATGCCCGGGTTGCTGACCTGACCCGCCGCGGAATGGCCGTTGACACCTACTTGGCCCAGCGCGGGCTTGACCACGAGGCATTTCACCAACAGGCTCATGAAGATGCCGAGGACCTGATCCGCAACGCCGTCGTTACTCGCCAGTTCGCCGAGGATCGCAGCATCGAGGTCACGCTCGAAGATGTTGACCAGCGCCTAGATGAGATGTTTGCAACCTATCCGGTTGGCGAGCAGGATGCCCTGCGTTCGCACTACTTGAGCCAGGTGCCACGGGAACGCATACAGGACCAGTTACTGCAAGAACGGGTGCTAACCCAACTGCTTTCTGAAATAGACATTGCCGACCCTGAAGTGGAAGCCGCAGCCGAGGGCGAAGTGGAAGCTGAAATTGAAGCGGCCGATCAATCGGACAACAAGCCCTCGAAATCCGGATAATTAGCCTACCCCGGCATTGCCCGCGGTGGCCGGCCACCGCGCCTGATCGCCGCTCGAGCATCCAAAGCGATTGATTTATGACCCTGATTCCGTACGTCATTGAGACCACCGAGCGCGGTGAACGCGGCATGGATATCTACTCGCGCCTGCTGCGCGATCGGATTATTTTTGTCGGCAGCCCCGTCGACGATGCGCTGGCCAACACGATCGTGGCCCAACTGCTGTTACTGCAGAGCGAGGACCCCGATCGCGACATTTCCATGTACATCAATTCGCCCGGCGGATCGGTGACCGCTGGTATGGCTATCTACGACACGATGCAATACATCCGTCCCCAGATTCAAACGTTCTGCACCGGAATCGCCGCCAGCATAGCTTGTGTACTCCTAGCCGGTGGCGAAAACGGCAAGCGTTTCGCCTTGCCGCATTCGAGCGTTTTGATCCACCAACCCTCGCAGTCCATCCCCGGGCACATGACATCGTCCGACCTAGAGATTGCGGCGCGCGAGATTATGCGCGTACGATCACGAATCGAAGATGTCTTGGTCGTCCACACCACACAAACCAAAGAGAAGATCCGGAAGGATACCGAACACGACTATTGGATGAGCGCCGAAGAAGCCCGTGACTACGGGATCGTCGACCAAATAGTCGATCGCAGCATGGATTCCTAGGGTCTAGGAGTAGGCCAGTGCCGGTTGGCGAACGACCACCCATCTATCGTTGTTCGTTCTGCGGCAAGACGCAGGACCAGGTCCGGCGACTCATCGCCGGGGCCGGCGACGTTTATATCTGCAATGAATGCGTCGAAGTCTGCAACGACGCCATCAGCGATGACCCCAATGATGCGACGGAATCAACCTCCGCCATCGCCGCCCCGCCCACGCCGGAAGAGATCTACGAATTTCTGGACCGCCACGTTGTGGGTCAAGAACAGGCCAAACGAGCGGTTTCAGTAGCGGTCTTTAATCACTACAAAAAATTGGTGGCCGACGAGTACGAAGACGATGGTCTCGAGCTCGATAAGACCAATATCCTGTTGGTCGGGCCGACCGGCTGTGGAAAGACTGAAATAGCGCGATCCCTGGCGCGCCTATTGGACATGCCGTTCTGCATTGTTGACGCCACCGCCCTAACCGAAGCCGGATACGTCGGTGAGGACGTCGAGAGCATTCTGCTGCGACTGATCCAGGCTGCCGATCACAATATTGCCGCCGCCCAGGCCGGAATCATCTACATAGATGAGATCGACAAGATTGCCCGCAAAGCGGAAAACCCCTCTATTACCCGCGACGTTTCGGGCGAGGGTGTCCAGCAGGCCCTGCTCAAGATCTTGGAAGGCGCCCAAGTCAACGTCCCGCCGCAAGGCGGACGCAAGCACCCGCACCAGGAATTTATTGAAATCCAAACCCGTGACGTGCTATTTATCTGCGGCGGCGCCTTCGAGGGCCTCTCCACGATCATTCGCCGCCGCACCGGCGCCGGCACATCGGTGGGTTTTGCCATTGATGATTCCGAACGCAGTCAGATTCGCGCCAATCCGCTCCATCACATCGCGTCCGACGACCTGATGCGCTATGGGCTTATCCCGGAATTTGTCGGACGGCTGCCGGTGGTCGCGGCCCTCGATCAGCTTGACGTTGATCAATTGCGGCGTGTGCTTACCGAACCTGCCAACTCGATCATTCGTCAATACCGACGTCTATTCGAGATGGACGGGGTGGAATTGGTGGTGACCGAAGAGGCGTTGACCGCAATCGCCAAGCAGGCGCTGGGACGAAAGATCGGTGCCCGTGGCTTGCGCACAGTTATGGAAAAAGTGCTACAGCCTTCAATGTTCGAGATCCCCTCACGTCGCGACGTCCGCAAGGTTGTAGTCACAGCGGAGGTGGTCAACCGGGGCCTCAAACCGCTCTACGTTACGACGCTGGCCGACGAGGAAGAAATCGTCGAGGAGTCTGGCAGCTAACCGGAGCTGGCGGTGGCCAGTTGCGCAAACGAGGAACGGCCGAAGAAATAGGTCGTGATCGACTCGACCGCCAAGCCGGCGAACCCGCCGGCCACGCCCACCCAGATCGCCGCCGGAGCAAGCAGCAGGGCCAACGCCACCGCTGCCGTTAATCCGAAAAGACGGATCAGATTGATCCAAATGAAGGGCACGGGCCGTCGCCGGGCCAGCAAGGCCGCTGAAAAAACCTGTTCAAGGGTGAACACCGGCGGTAGTAGGGCAAGTACCAGCACCGCCAATCGGGCCTGTTGAAATAGCTGACCGGAAGCCCCCAGCACGCCTTCCAAAAGCAGGGTTGCGAGCGGAGGTATATAGGTCACGCTGACGGTCAGCACCAGCACCATTGCGCCAACCAGATAGGCGAACAGGGCCACGCTGCGACGCCCCACGCCCGCACCGAGCAACGACAGCACGGTCGGTTGCAATCCCCACAGCGGTACCGTGAGCACCGAGATTAGCCCCCAGGCCAGGGTGTGGGCGGCGATTCCAGTAGCCGCATCGGCCGATCTGGCCATGGCGGCATGCAGGATCGGCGGCGTAAGTGATGGCAGGAGGGCCGCAAACAACAGCGGGGCAAAGAACCGCGCCAGCTGGAGCGGACTGGGAATCGCCGCCGGACCCGAAGTACCCGGATGGCGACGGTCGGCGATGTACAAGATGGCGCACTCGGCCGCCACCGCCAGCGACTGGCCAGCCCCGGCGGCGGCGGCCGGCTCCATAGTCCCAGCCCTAATTAGCAGTGCAGTTGCCAACCCCGCCACGGCCAACGAGCTCGATATTGCGCCCCACATGGTCCTGGTGCGCCCGGCGGCGAGCATCACCCCGTAGAAGTGAGTTCTAAAACAGGCCAAAAATACAAACGGCGTAAGCGGCAGCAGCGCCGACTTGGCCTGCTGCAAAGGTCCACCCGAAAGCTCAAAGGCGCCGGTGAGCACCCAGCCACCCAACGGCGTGGCGGCCGTGATCAATGCCGCTGAAAGGCTGAGCAGGGCCAGGATTGCCACAAATCGGCGGACCGCCAGGATAGCCGGGCGACTGGTTCCAAAAACCAGCGTCAGTTGTTGGATCCGTAAATGCGGTATGGCGATGAGGGCCACCAACCCATAGGCGACCGCAAAGCCGGCAATGGCGTCGGCCGGATGGTCCGAGCGGGTCAGGACCGCGCTAATCAGCGGGACCGCCAATGCCGATATGCCCAAGTTTAGGGCGGCAGGCAAGACCATCCGCGGTCCGCGCCAGCCGACCTTTGACAGGTCGGCCATCGCGCCCGCGGCCCATCGGCGTCGGGGCCGTATAGCCTCGGACATTTGCGCTGGTGGAGATGGGGGTGAGTCGAACACCCCGTCCAGGCTGCTTCTTTCCGGCTCTTCTACAGGTTTAGACCGTTTCCGTTAATCGAGCCGGGTGGTAAACGGACAACGTCCGGCCAGATTTCCTGAAAAATTCTTAGTCCGCTAGCTTTCAGGCTGCTTGGCGGGTGCACTCTGACTTGCGAACGCCGGGTTCTAGATCATCAGAGGAATCTAGAGCGACGTCACCGCGGTTTAGGCGGCGAGAGCCAATTGTGGTCTGGCAGTTTTTGGTTGCTGCCGGTTTTACGAGCTTGACAGCATCCTCGACCTGCCGAACCGGAATTCAACCAGTCTGTCAAATCCCAGCATCCCCAGGGAAGTAAAGATGTTAGCAGATCGTAAGTTGGCCTACGGTAAGGCCCCGGTTAAGCGACCTCTTCGACTGTAGGCGCGGCGGCTATCTCCACCATCGGCGTGAGCAGCTTTTCCATCGCAATCGTATGAGAGCAGTAACTCCAGCTTCGTGAAAACTCACAGGTGCAAGACCATCCTTGCTTATGGGAATAGGCAACGTGATAGTTACCATTGCCCCCGCGGAAGGTGGATCTGAGTTCGTTGACCGTAACCCGTTCGGGTTCCTCAGCGTAGCGAATTGCTTTTTGGATCTTGCCTATGAGGCTGGACTGCATGTTTGTCACCCTGGACCTGACGATCAGCGAGAGCCGCTATTTTTCCAAGTTTAGGGCTGATAGGTCTGGCCACCGGTCATTGAAGAGAGTATTTGCACCTGGTCATCGAATTGATCGCCGCGATCAAATTCATTGAGAAATAACCCAAATGAAGCGCAGGCCGGCGACAGCAGCACGGTGTCGCCCGGGTGCGCCAGCTCCGCCGCGGTGCGCACCGCGGCGGACATCGACTCAACCTTCTCGCATTGCATTCCCGCCAGCATTGCGGTCAGGCGGTCGGTTGCCCGTCCGGGCAGCAGCACTACCGCGCGAATCTGGTCGCCCATGCCAGCTGCCAGCGAGGCCAAAGGGCCAAAGTCGAGGTGTTTTTCCGATCCGCCGGCGATCCAAATGAAGGGTGGAGAGAGAGCGGAAAGGGCGGCAATTGCCGCGTCCGGCGTGGTAGACGTGGTGTCATTGACGTATTTGACGCCCGCGATCTTGGCGATCTGTTGTTGCCGGTGGGGAACTCCCGCAAAACTGGCCACAGCACCGGCGATCTGATCGTCGGACAATCCAAGATCATAGAGCACTTGGGTGGCGGCGGCCAGGTTGGCGCGGTTGTGTTGGCCTTTGATGCGGGCCTGCGACCAGCCGGGCACTTCGTCGGTGGCGGAAAACCATGCCAAGCGCGCTGCGGTGCGGTCGGCAAATTGACATGTCCATTCGTTCTCGCGATTTAAAACGGCCAGATCGTCCGGGCCCTGGTAGGCCACGATCGTCGCCTTGGCCTCGGCGTAGGCGGCCAGGTCGCGGTAGCGGTCCAGATGATCGGACAGGACATTGGTGACTACCGCCCGCCCCGGCGCGGCCTGCCGGTTTAACAACCCCTCCAGTTGCCAGCTGGAAAGTTCTAGGACTACCGTGTTGGACCGATCCAGGCCGTCCAGCATGGCCACCGCTGATATCCGCATGTTGCCGGCCAATGCGGCCTGGCGGCCACTGGCAAGCAGCGCGTGATGGATGAAGGTGGCGGTGGTTGTCTTGCCTCGCGTGCCGGTAACGCCGACGATATTGCCCCGCGGATATTCGGCGAAAAATATTCCCATTTCCATCTCGATCGGAACCCCGGCCTGTTTGGCGGCGGCTAGGTAGGGCGATTCGATCGGCACGGCCGGGTTGCGGATGACCAGATCGGTGGCGGTGAAATCGGCGCGGCGGTGTTCGCCCAGGACGTAATTGACATCCATCCCGTCCAGTCGCGCAATTGTGGGAGCCAGCGTCTTGGCATCACGCAGATCGGTTACCGTGACCTTGGCACCCCGCTGGCAGAGAAATCGCACCATCGCTTCTCCACCGCCGTGCAAACCCAGGCCCATTACCAACACCCGCCGCCCGTCCAATTCGATGCGTCCCATCAAAACCGTCGCCCCTTTAAACCGGTGCCGCTACGGCACAGTAACAGGACACCAATAAAATGAAAGTGATGTCTGGTCAGAAGTTGATCCTTCGGGCTCATTTTGAACCGGATATCGACAATTTCATATGACGTTTGTGGCTTAGGGTTTATCTCCCGCCTGTTTTGGCAGGACGAGTGGAATGTCCCGCAGCCGGGAGGATCAGATGTCGATCAACGCCGCTGGCGCTGCCAAATGGTATCGCTCGTACCTATTGTCAAAGCAGCGCTATTCCAATGAGGAAATTGAGCGCCGAGTTGGTTGGGTTGACGACTTTTGTCGCTCGGTCCCGCACAGCCGCACGATCGGGGAAGTTTCAGTACGCGACGTGGTTTGCTACTTCGCCCGCCGGTCCGGCAACTATGACAAACCGTACGAATGGTTTACGCGTTACCAAGTTATAGAGACTTTCTGCGACGCTCTCGTCGAGCAAAAATTTCTCTCCGATAACCACCTGAAGAGCATCTTCGACGACACCGATGTCGAACCTTTCGACCCCCAGCAGGAGCCGATCGAAGTTCGGATTTCCAACGTCGACTGGACGCGATCGGACACCGCTTTTTAAAGCGGCTCCGAGAATCCGGCCGGCCGGCCGTTTACGCGACGGATTACCGTCCGGATAAATTTATTTCTTGCGCGGCTTGGGCCGCGCGTCGACCACCATCGTCTCGGTAGTCACCAGCATCACCGCCGCGGAAACCGCATTGGTAACTGCCAGACGGGTTACCTGTACCGGGTCAACAACCCCGGCGGCCATCAGGTCCTCGTACTCGCCGGTGGCGGCGTTAAAGCCGATTGAACCCTCCAGGTTCTCGACCCGGCGGACCACTACCGGGCCTTCATAGCCGGCGTTATCGGCAATCTGGCCCAACGGCGCGGCTAGCGCGTTACGCACAACCCTGGCGCCAATTTCAGCATCACCGGTAAGTTCGAGGTCGTCAATTGCTGCTTTCGCCCGCACCAGCGACACGCCGCCGCCGGGGATAACGCCTTCCTCGAGCGCGGCGCGGCCAGCGGCCACCGCATCTTCGACGCGAGCTCGGATTTCTTTTTGCTCAATTTCAGTCGGTGCGCCGATGTTGATAACCGCCACCGTACCGGCCAAATTATTGGCGCGCTCGGCGAATTTTTCACGGTCAAAATCGTTCTTGGCAGCCCGGTTGCCAGCCCACAGCTCGTCAATTCGGGCTTTGATTGTTGCCGGCTCACCCTTGCCGCCGATGATTGTGGTCGAGTTCTTGGCCACAACCACTTTTTCAGCCAGGCCCAGGTAGTCGAGAGTGACGTCATCCCATCCAATGCCGAGTTCTTTGGCGAACAGCCGGGCACCGGTAAAGATTGCGTAATCCTCGAGCATCCCGCGTCGGCGATCGCCAAACGCCGGCGCCTTGACGGCCACCACGTTTATCGTGCCGCGCAGCTTGTTAATGACCAGGGCGGCCAAGGCTTCCTTTTCGATGTCCTCGGCGAGCACTATCAAATTGCGTCCGCCGTTGGAGACGAATTTTTCCAGGACCGGGACTATCTCGGTTGCCGCCTCCAGTTTCTGGTCGGTGATGAATATCGAGGCGCCCTCAATTTCGGCCACGCCAGCGTCGCTGGTGCCAAAGTACGGCGATTTGAGTCCACGGTCGAAGGTGAGCCCGGCCAAATACTCGACCGAGATTTCGCTGGTTGAGCCATCCTCAAGATTGATTCCGGCGTCCTTGCCCAACTTTTGGTAAATGCCGGCGATCAGCGCCCCGATTTCGGGATCGTTGGCCGACAGCGAGGTCACCCACGCAAGTTCCTCATCGCTGGCCAACTCGCGGGCAGCCGAGCGCAGGTGGTCCACCACCGCGGCGCCGGCTTGTGCCATGCCCCGCCGCAAGGTCATCGGGTTGTAGCCAACGGCGATCAGCTTTAGAGCCTCTGAGTACATCGCTTGGGTCAGCACCGCCGAAGTCGAAGTCCCGTCACCGGCATCGGCGTTGGTTTTCTTGGCCGCCTGGTAGGCGAGGTTGGCACCGGTGTTGACGAACGGGTCGGCCAGGTTGTCAATGCGATTGGCCACCGTGTAACCATCGTTGGAGATGAGCGGCTTGGCGTACTTTTGTTCCAGGATCACGTTTCGCCCGCGTGGGCCCATGGTCACACGCACGGCGTCACCGACTAGATTGACACCTTCATGGATGCGTCTGCGCGCCTCGGCGCCCATGAGCACTTCTTTGTGGGAGAGCATCAAAAACCTTTTTTAAAAATGTGGAGAACGGATCTGTTGTGCGCTAATCGCTAGCGGTTGCCGCGCGCTCGAGATCAACTTGGGCGCGTGCCCGGGTTAGCGCGATTTTCTTACGTTTTGGCTTACTTCGCAACGGCCGTGCATCGAAGGCGACTATTTGGCCTGGTTGTCGCGCCCCAGGCAGGCCCAAGCTGCCGGTTCGACCGCGGCCAACCATTCGCCTTCCGATTCGCTCAATTCGGCATTTGCCAATAGGTCGGGGCGTCGGCGCAACGTTCGGCGCAGTGCCTCGCGCCGGCGCCAGAGCGCCACGGCCGCGTGGTCCCCGGAAGTTAGCACTGGCGGAACGGGCTGTCCGGCAAAGGTTTGCGGACGGGTGTACTGGGGATGCTCCAGCAGACCGGTGGCGAATGAATCCGCATGGACAGTCGTCGGGTTGCCAACTACCCCAGGGAGTAGTCGCACCACCGATTCAGCGAGCAGCATTGCCGGCAGTTCGCCACCGGTGGCGACAAAATCTCCAACTGAATACTCCTCGTCGACATACTCTTGGCGGACTCGCTCATCAAGACCCTCGTAACGACCGCACAGGATCACCAGACGCTCCCGCCCGGCTAGTTGCTGGCAATCGCTGTGGGTAAGTGGCCGCCCCTGCGGGGTCATGAACACGACGTGGCCAGACGATTCCCGGGCGTGTTCTACGGCAGCAGCTGCCGGGCCCGGCAGTAAGACCATCCCGCCGCCGCCATAGGCGTAGTCATCAACCTGGCGTTGCCGATTGCCGGAAAAATCGCGCAGGTCGATCGCCTCTATCGAGACCGCTCCGGTCCGCAGCGCCCGCCCAACAACACCGAAGGCCAAGGGCCCCGGAAACATCTCCGGAAAAATAGTTATGAAGGCGATTTCCATCGCACCGCGTGTTCCTCCCGGCCGCGGCCGGTCAGTTATTTGGCGTTGCTCAGGCCGCTTCTTCGATGTCGAGGATGCAACGCTGGCCGTGGGCTACCGGGGCAGCATTGATCACGCGACGAATGGCGGCCGCCATTCGTCCCCGTCGGCCAATTAGGCGTCCCATTTCGTCGGACGGGACACGCAATTCGTAAACGGTTGCGCCTGATCGGTCATAGGTCTCAATTTGGATCGATTCCGATTCACCGGTCAAGTTCTCGGCGATAAATCGGATCAGCGCTTCGGTATCGTTCACAGGCTAGCTCTCACTTTCATCGTCGATCGGTTTCGCTGCCGCTTTTTCGCCGTCGGGTTCCTCTTCGGCCTCAACCACAGCCTCGGTCTCAACCACGGCTTCGGCGCTAGCCCGCTCCTGAGCCCGCTTGCGGCCGATCGTGGTGGCTGCGGCGTGAGCCTGCTGGGCGACCTCGTACGTTACGCCAGAGCGTGCAAACTCGGCAAAGTTCGGCTGGATCGATTCGAGTAGCTTGGCCACACGATCGGTTGGCTGGGCTCCCTTGCGAATCCAGTCCGCGGCCTGGTCGGCGTCAATTGCGACCACCGATGGGTTGGGGATCGGGTCGTAGTGGCCTAAGTCGGCAATGCTGCGCGAGTCGCGGGCTGAAGCCGCCGGCATCACGACCACTCGGTAGCTGGGTTTCTTTTTAGCGCCGCGACGCTGCAGTCGGATCTTGAGCAAGCGGGGTTCTCCGCACGATGGTTGCAATCAGTAAATTGCGGGCGATCAGCGACGGTGAAAGGCCGACACCGCGGTCCGCGGATCTGTCGGGGGCCGGATCTTGCAAAGGGACCTCGAAGGGTCGGCAGACAAAGAGTCCGTCCCGGCAAAGCAAAATGAGTATAGCGCTGCCAGCGGCCAGATTGAATCTTGGCCCGATCCCGATGGGGTAATTGGCGTAACCGATTGGAATGCCGATTAGCAATTTGGGACCATCCCAACGGGGTGCCGACGGCCGGCGCCGGCCCGACTGGCAAGCCCAACTGGGCTCCAACTATTTGTCACCGTTACTTATCGGGCTCGCGGCCGCGGCTTTGCTAGTAGTGCTGTTAAACAGTTCCCTGGTGCGTTCATTGCTAGCCCTCGACGCCCCCTTCGCCGCGGCTCCGGATCCGGGGCTCGCGGAACTGGCCGAACCAACGCTTAGCAATTGCCTGTTCGTCGGGGCACCGTTGTTAATCGGCGTCTATTTGTTGCTGTCGGCTATTACGATCGATGCCATAGCCAGGCGCCATTTTGGTTATGCCGGCACTATCGAGGGGCGGCGTCCACTGGGTTACTTGCTTATCGCGGCCCTGGTGGTTTTTCCGCAGTTGCTGTTTGCCGCGCCATCTGCCGCTTGGGGCTTATACAACCTGGCGATCTGGGTCGAATCCTCGCAAGGGCATTTGGCAGCCGCCGTATTTGCCGGCGGATTAATCGCCGCATTGGGCGCAATTTGGGGCCTGACCCGCAATAGCGGCGTCTTTCCACGGCCCTACATAACTCCCTAGAGACCCGGCCGAAAAGTCCCTGTACAAATGGCTGATTCATACTCTAACAATTAAAATATCCATGAGGTTTAAAACCTCTTTCGTCAAGAGTAATTGAAACCAGGTTGGGAAGCTTAAAGATGCTCGGATCACACTCCCCGCGGGGATTTGACCAGGCCGACCAGCGCCACCTTGACTACGTCGGTGAAAACACCTTTTACGGGCTATTGGCAAAGATGCGCGGGGAACTGTTTCGGGACGAGGACTTTGCCGACCTCTACTGCCCCGACAACGGACGGGTAAGCGTCCCGCCATCCATCCTGGCCACCGCCCTGCTATTACAGACCTACGACCGGGTATCTGACGAAGAGGCCAAGCGCCGGGCCGACTTTGACCTGCAGTGGAAGGTGGCGCTGGGGATCGAACTGCGCGAGCGCGCCTTCGCCAAGTCCACCCCGCAGCTGTTTCGCAGCCAGCTGATCCTGCACGGAAAGCTGCGGGCGGTCTTTAAGCGCTCCCTGCAATACGCCCGCCAATCCGGGCTTCTAAAGGGCCGCCGCATGAAGCTGGCGGTTGATACCACCGCCATCCTGGGCAAGGGGCGGTAAGGGACACCTACAACCTGATCGGCGACGGGACCGTCCAGCTCGCCCGCGCCCTGGCCGAGCTGGACGGTCGGGACGCTGCCGACTGGGCCGGCGAGAACGGCTACGCCCTCTACTTCGGCACGAGCCTTAAGGGAGCGGCCGCCATTGACTGGTCCGACCGCAAGCAGAGGCGCAGGCTGCTCCGGCGCGTCGTTAGCGACGCCGACGCCCTGCTTAGCCGGGCCAGGAGTGTTAACGCCGGATTGGATCCCGGCGATAAGCACTCCCGGAAACTTACCCAGGCATCCTCGCTGCTTCTTAAGATCATGCTCCAGGACATAGAGCGCGCGCCGGACCGCGAACCCGGCGCTAAAGAACCCGATCGGGACCTGCCCGACATCGCCAGGGGCGGACGGAATCGCCTGCTCTCGCTCAGCGACCCCGACATGCGCCATGGACGCAAGAGCTCGGCCAATGGCTTTGCCGGCCACAAGGCGTCGGTCATCACCGACACCGACACCGGTCTTATCACCGCGGTCGCGGTACTGCCCGGCAACTCCCCCGACGCCGAGGGTGCGCTGGATCTGGTTAGAGAGTCGGAAGCGAACACCTCAGTTACCGCCGAGCCAGGTCATCGGCGACTGCGCCTATGGCGACGGGCAGACCCGTCAGGCGTTCTCTGACGCCGGCTACGACCTGGCGGCCCGGGTTCCGGGCAGACCGCGCTCGTCCTACTTCGTCAAGGGCGACTTCGACATCGACCTTAAGGACCTCACCGGCACCTGTCCGGCCGGGCAGACGACATCCGACCTGCGCAGTGGCGGCTATCGCCGCAGCGCCTCGGGGGACAACATTCCCAACCGTCAGTTCGTCTTTGCCCGCTCTGTCTGCGGGCAAAAAGCAAATGGGGGCGTCGGGTGAGACTTCATCCCCAGGAAGGCTTGCTGCAGCGGGCCAGGATGCTGCCGCGGAGCGCTCAATACCCCGAGATCGCCCGCCGCCGCCGCGTCATCGAGCACCGCCTGGCCAGGCTTGTCCAGTTGGGGGTAAGGCGAACGCGTTTCTTCGGGCGAACCAAGACCGCCTACCAACTGCTGATGGCGGCAACGGTCGCCAACCTCACCCTGACCGCCGGCAAGGTGGGCGCATTGGGCCCAGGAGGTCCAGATACGGGGCCGAGTAGCGGAAAGTGCCCCCGATCGGGCGGAGATAACAGCTTGAACCGTGCAACATCCGCCGCGACCGCGGCATTATTGGCAGCTATCGACGCAATTGCGGCAAATAACGCCAGCGGACTGCTATCGGCGCCGATCCGCAGGATCAGGACGTTGCTGGTTCAATTGGCAGATACCGGGCGATTGGCCTGGGGTTTTCGGCCGAGTCTCTAGGATTCGACCTCGACTCCGGGAGCTTCGGCCGGGATTTCGCTAATTAGCGGCCCCAGACCTCGGGGCAGTCCATCATCGTCAAGCTCGATTTGGAAAACTACGGTTTCTTGTGGCGCCAAGTGCAATACGAGCGTGTCAGCGACCCGCTCGCATCCCATGGCTTCTTCGATTGCGATCTCTTGACGCTTGCAAGCATCAGAGAAAAGTGAACTGAGCGAAGCCGCCCTGCGATTAGCCAATTACTCGAATGTCCGTCTACGCGCCTGCGCTGAAATTTGAACCGTTGATTGGGCGTTGCGTTTGGCCGTGGGTTGGTCTTAAAACTTAAACGGCCGCACGCAACGTAGGAGATTGTACGAAGCAGTTCCGCCGGAACCGGTCCAAGCTCGATAAAATCGCCCGGCAGCGCGCACCTTAAACGGCCAACGCGCCCATTGCTAATAAATTCAGCGCCGTGCATTCTCTGCGCCGGCCTGCCAGCCGACACTCGCCTTTCCGATTGACCCGCCATGCCTGACCCCAGTGTCCTAACTGCCCAGCCACGCCAAAAATTCGGCAACCGCGTCAAGGGGCTGCGTCGCAATGCCGCAATACCGGCCAATTTGATCACCGCCGGCAAAGCATCGCGACCGTTGCAAGTCGACGAACACGCCATGGCCACCTACGTGCGTCGCTTTGGGCGCTCCGGATTGGTCGAGTTGGACATCGCCGGGGACCGCGAATTGGCATTGGTTGATGATGTTTCGATTCACGCTGTCTCACGTCGCCTGCTGCACGTGGTTTTCCGTCACGTTGACGCACAGGTGGCGGTGACCGTAAACATCCCGGTCGAGTTTGCCGGCGAAGCACCGGCTGACGCGCGTTCTGAGATGTTCGTCGTGCGCTTGATCGACTCCGTTTCCATCACCTGCCTGCCGCGCGTGATACCGGCCCACATCTCGATTGGACTGGAAAATCTGGTCGATCCCGGAGATATGGTCGTGGCCGGCGATCTGGTGATCGGCGAAGGAATTGAGCTGCAAACCGAGATTGACACCGTGTTGGCTCGCGTCGAACGCTCGCGCCTGGCGGACGAAGATGTTGAAACCGACGGCGAGGAGGAAGAAGATCTCACCGACGAGGCGTTCGTCGTTTAGAAATCCGGTTGGAGTAAACCGGATCGCATAAGCGGTCTCAACCGCCTATTTGGTACATCTCGATGCGGCGTTTGGTACTGCGTGATCGCTCGGTTTGCGCCGAGCGAAGTTCGGAATAGCGATCGCTGCGCGTTTGCCAACGCCCGGCGATGGCATCGCGAACCTGCCCGTCGCTGGCCCCGGATCGCAATAGGCCTCGCAGGTCAAATCCGCCGGCGGCAAATAAACAGGTGACCAACCGCCCGTCGGGAGATAAACGCGCCCGTGTGCAACCCTGACAAAACGGGGCGGTTACAGAGGTGATGAATCCGATTTCTCCACCACCGTCGACGTAGCGATAGCGCCGGGCGACCTCGCCCTGGTAATTGGGATCAACCGGTTCCAGGGGATAGACCCGGGCGATCGATTCGACCATCTCGCGGGCGCTGACAACCTGCGTTAGGTCCCACCCGTTGAGCGTCCCCACATCCATGTACTCGATAAACCGAACGATCACGCCGCTTTGCCGAAAGCGTTCCGCCAAATCAATCAGGGCGTGTTCGTTCACGCCCTTGATGACAACGCAATTGACCTTGAGCGGGGTCAACCCGGCGGCCAGGGCGGCCTCGATTCCCTCGACAACCGGGGCCAATCTGGCGCGGTGACCATTGAGTCGCTCAAAGGTCGGATCATCGAGGGCATCGAGCGAAACGGTAACCCGCGACAGACCGGCGTCGGCCAGGGCGGCGGCGCTTCGTTTCAACAGCAGGCCGTTGGTGGTCAAGGTCAGGTCGGCCCCCGCGGCTACCTGGCGCAGATAGCCGATCAGGGTCGGCAAATCTCGTCGCAATAGCGGTTCGCCCCCGGTCAGACGAATTTTGTTCACTCCCAGGTCAACAAAAATTGCCGTCAACCGGGTGATTTCCTCGAAGCTGAGGATCTGCTCGCGCGGCAGAAATTCATAGTGCTCGCCAAATACCTCGAGCGGCATGCAGTAGCTGCAGCGGAAATTGCAGCGGTCGGTCAGCGAGATCCGAAGATCACGCAGAGGGCGATCGAGGCGATCGACCGGCAATTGGAGGGTGTTATTCACTCCGTGCGAGGTTGGTCTTCGCGTTGATTTCGCATATTGCGCATCCGCGAGCGCCGCGGTTTGACGTCGAACGAGGTCCCGCAACCGCAGGTCACTTCGGCATTCGGATTGCGCAGCAGGAAACCGCGCCCTATCAGGTTCTCGTTGAAATCCAGCTGGGAGCCCTCAATCAGAGCCCCTGCGAAATGATCAAAGACAACCCGGTAATCGGGCCCGTCGAAAACATGGTCATCCTCGCCTATGGCGTTGTCGAGAACGAGGTCGTATTCGAACCCCGCGCAACCACCACGATTGACGATGATGCGAATGAACTTGCCGCCATTGGCAGGAGCGTCAAGTGTCTCCTGGATGTAGCCTTCGGCTAGCGTCGTAACTGTGATCATCGATTCACTCTCCACCCATTGCCGCTGAACTCTCTATTAACTCGCTTGCTAACCATTTAGATTTCTCCCGGCGAAGCGATTATCAATCACCGGTGCCGTACCGCGTGCCCGCAGGCGTTCGATGATGCCAGCCAGGACGGTCAAAAAGCGATCGACCTGCCCGGCGTCGTTGCCCTTGCCGGTGGTAATGCGCAGGCTAGCGCGGGCTATTTGAGGGGACAAACCAAGAGCCAGAAGCACATGTGACGGTTCTACCGAGGCCACCGTGCAAGCTGAGCCCGACGACGCCGCGAAGCCAGCTCGATCCAGCTCCAGCAACACCTGTTCGGCGCGGACGCCTTCTATACAAACATTGGTGTTGTTGGCCAAACGCTGATCGGGGTGACCATTAAAGATGATCCCGCCTATTTCCGCCAGGCCGGCCCGGATCTGCTTTTGCAGGCCCATGTCAAACGACCGATTGGCGGTTCGTTCTGAACGCGCCAGGCGCAGGCCGGTCGCCAACCCGGTGGCAAGGGCCACGTTCTCGGTCCCGGCGCGACGCCGGTTTTCCTGGCCACCACCCTGGATCTGAGGAACGACCCGCGTGCCCGGGCGCACGTAGAGCGCGCCGACCCCCTTGGGGCCGTAGAACTTATGGGCGGCAATTGAGAGCAGATCCACGCCTAACTCGTCGACCCGGGCTTCGCAGCTGGCGATCGCCTGGACCGCATCGGTATGAAAAATCGCCCCCGCGGCGTGGGCCTGGGCGGCCAACGCCGGGATGTCGGCGATCACCCCGATCTCATTGTTGGCGTACATTAGCGATACCACCGCCACATCATCACCGAGGACCGTGGCCAAGGCTTGCGGTTTAATCAATCCTTGGTCGTCGACCTTAACGATTCGCACCTCGAATCCAGCATGGCGCTGCAGGTATTCAACCGCCCCGAGCACGCAGTGGTGTTCGATCGCCGAGGTGATCACAACGTTGCGTCCGCGCTCGCGGGCGGCTATGGCGGCACCCTTGATCGCCAAATTCGCGCCTTCTGATCCCGAGCCGGTAAAGACCACGTCGCCGGGCTCACATTCAAGTTCGTCGGCCACCAGCTCGCGGGCCCGATCTAGGCCGGCCCGCGCCCTCCGCGACTCCAGGTAGAGACCGGAAGGGTTGAATCCATCAACTGAAAACCAAGGCAGCATCGCCTCGAGAACCTCGGGCGACACCGGCGTGGTGGAGGCATGGTCGAGATAGATTCGATCCATATACAGCCGTTCCCCGGCGACGGCAAATCGCCTAGTTGTCGGTGGACTCCGCTATCGGCTCGGATGGGATGACGGCGTAGGTGCACAGTTCGTCGTCGAGAGGGAGCCGCTTGACCGATTCAACCACAACTTGGCCACCCAGCAACCGTCCGATCATGTCCCGTTCACAGTTACACGGCACGTCGGTCACCTCGGCCACCGCCGACACCGGACAGTTACGGGCCTCGATTAAGAATCCGCCATCGGTCGGATTGAAGCTGGCCATGAAACCGCGTCGCGTGAGCGCTTGGCAGATCACTTCCAACTTTTCTTCCAGGCTGCGTCCCAACAGAAACGGTCGGATTTCCGACTCCAGTCGGAAACCGCGGCGTTGAAAGACATTGCGCACCAATTCGACTTCGCCCTGGGTAGCGGCCGATTCGACCAACTCAACGACCAGTTCGCGGTAGTCCTTGGGAAACATCTCGTCCGCCCGGGCGGTCAGTCGGTAACGATGGCGCGGGCGGCCCACGCCGGCGCGTACCGATTCGACCTCGACGTAATGATTGGCCTGGAGCCAATCCAACTGGGGGCGGACCGATTGGACTCGGGCGCCGTAAAGCCGCGCGATCGCAGCCGAATCCAGCGGGCCATGCTGGCGCAGTATGCGCACCAAGTCGGCCCGCGGCGAGCTTTCAATCGACATTTGAAGCCCTCCTGCCGTAATGTGGTACGCGCTCTTTGTCTATTTTGGCCTTCGCATCGCCGGGGCACCAAAGCTACCACTAACTTGCGCGGACCGGCGGCGATTGGCCTTTATTTTCATCTTCTGTTATATTGGTGTTCCTAGTGCTTCGCACCAGTGGTATCTTTTGGTGCCCCGGCGATGCGAAGATCCGCACCACCTTCCGTAACGGCGGGCGATGGCGCGGAGGACCCCAAACCCCTGCCGGTATTAGCCGGGAGCCCAACGCGCCCGCGCCCAATCCGGCGAATGCCCCAGATCCGATTGCGATCTGTGTACGTATCTACTACCAGAGAAGCAATCACCTAATACCGCCAACGAACGAAAGAAAGTGAGAGCCAAGTGTCTGATCAACATACCCGTGAAATTAACGCCGAACTCGACGAGCAGGAATACACCCGCGCCGGCAGTTATGAATCGCGCAAGAAGCTGTACCGCCAATTGCGTGGAATCCTCGGTGGCCGCGGCAAGACCGTCGGCCAGCTGAGTCGTTCGACAAGCAGCTCATCGTCGGCCGCCATACGCGACTCCTTACGCCTCTATTTGAACGCGATAAATACGGTCGATCTGCTCACTGCCGAACAGGAAGTTGAGCTGGCCAAGCGGATCGAGGAGGGCGACGAGTCAGCGCGCACGCACATGATTGAGGCCAACCTGCGTTTGGTCGTCTCAATTGCCAAGCGCTACGCCGAAGGCGGACTCTCGCTCACCGACCTGATTCAGGAGGGCAACATCGGCCTTATGCAGGCCGTTCACAAGTTCGACTACCACCGCGGTTACAAGTTCTCGACCTACGCCACCTGGTGGATCCGCCAGGCGATCACGCGAGCGCTCTCCAACGACTCGCGCACCATCCGCCTGCCGGTTCACGTTATTGAAGCACTTCGAAATATCCGCAAATTGCGGCCGCGATTGGCCGCCGACCTGGGACGCGAACCGACTCCGGCGGAAATTGGCGCCGAGCTGGGTTTGACCGGCGATCGCGTCACGCAAATCGTGGAAGCCGGGCGAACGATCGTTTCGCTCGACGCTGCCCTGGGTGACGACGGCGACGATACGATCCTAGATCAGGTGGCCGACGAACACGCACCCTCGCCCGATGACGAGTTCCTGCGCGCGCAGGGATACACGGTTTTGCGCAACGCCCTCGACGAATTAAGCGAGCGTGAGCGTGACGTGCTGGCCCTTCGCTACGGACTCAACGGCACCAAGACCAGTTCGCTTGACGACATTGGCAAGAAGTGGGGCGTAACCCGCGAGCGGGTGCGGCAAATCCAGCGTTCGGCTGAAGAGAAGATCCGCAACAGCTCAGTCGCCGACTTCCACGAGTTGATCGCCAGCTGAACAATTTTCATCGCCGACGGTCAGCCGGCGATGACTTATCTAGCCGATCGTCAGCATCCGTTCGATGCTGCCCAGCGCCCGCAGGCGAATCGATTCCGAGACCTCGATTTGCAGCACGTCGTCACGCAATGATTCGAGCACGTTCTCAAGGGTGATCTCGTTCATGTGCGGGCAACGCACGGAGCAAAGCGAGAGCATCTCTTTGTCGCGCGCTTCGGCGGCGATGTTCTCGCCCATCGCGCATTCGGTGAGCAATAGGTAACGACCACCGACCGCGGCTTTGACGTGGGCGATCATCGCCCCGGTGGATCCAGAGAAATCGGACACCTCGACCACCTCCGGGCTGCATTCAGGGTGCGCCAATACCACGACATCCGGGAACTGCAGCCGGATGTTGGCAACATCCTCGACGGTGAATTTTTCGTGCACTTCGCAGCGACCATGCCATCCGATCAGGGAGTGTTCCAGCCCATCGGCGGCATCGCGGGCGGCCCGGGCGGAGCTGACCGGCCGCGATCCGGGAAGAATCACCCGTCGGCCGGAATCCCGCGCCACATTGCGGGCCAAGTATTCGTCAGGTAGAAAAATCACGGTGTCAGAGTCGAGC
This sequence comes from Chloroflexota bacterium, assembly GCA_965249595.1. GTDB lineage: Bacteria > Chloroflexota > UBA11872 > UBA11872 > VXNJ01 > VXNJ01. Next base: position 562,475 of record OZ252242.1, read on the forward strand.
GATTCAACCACCGCCTGGGCATTGCTGGAAGTGCAGCAGACGTCCACTTCAGCTTTAACGTCCGCGTAGGTATTGATGTAGGCGACGATCGGAACGCCCGGATACTTACTGCGCAGATCGCGAACATCCTGGGCTGTAATCGAGGCCGCCAGCGAGCATCCGGCCACTTTCGCCGGCAGCAGCACGGTGCGCTCTGGATTGAGGATCTTTGCGGTTTCGGCCATGAAGCGAACGCCGCAAAAAACTATCGGGTCGCAATCGGTGCGGGCGGCGATGCGCGACAGTTCCAGCGAATCGCCGTGGAAGTCGCAAACGGAGTGATAGAGGGCCGGTTCCATGTAGTTGTGGCCCAAAATGACCGCGCCGCGCTCGCGCTTTAGCTCGTTGACCTCAGCCGCAATCTCGGCCTTGATTTCAATTTCGAAGTCAGGCACGATTCCGGCCAGCTTCTCGTGCATATGCTGGCGCAATGAACGGCCTGGCCTAGTGTCAACGACCATCCTCGCTCCCCGTCCCTTACCGCTTCGGTTATGGCGGCAATTGCCGCGCTGGCAATTTGCCAGGTGGATCACCGCGGATTATCACTAGTCCGCACAGGCGGACTCTCTTGCGGGCAATTGTATTGGCCCAGCCGACTCCGGGCGCTAAATTTAGCGCTGAACACCTACGCGCCGGCGAAACCTCGTGGACCTAAACCTGCCAATCCTTCAGATTCCAGACGAAACCCTGGGAGCAATCATCTACTTTGTGGTTATCCCGTTAAATTTCGTGCTGGTCGTGGTGGCCCTGCTGGACATCACCCGGCGCCCGGCCTGGCAGCTCTCGCTGGTGGCCCGCGCCATTTGGGGACTGGTCATCTTTTTAATCTGGTTGGTCGGACCGGCCGCTTACCTGATCTGGCGTCGACGCCTGCCGGCAGCCAACATCGCATCGCCGCCACGCCCTTCCAAACGTCGGCGCCGTCAAGTCGAGCGAAAACGCCGCTAGCAATTGCAGCGGCAGATTTAATTCGATTTTGTTAGCATTGGCGGCATTGCCAAAGTTGGCAGTGCTTCCCCAGCCAACTACTTGAAGCCCCGTCATGTTTGCCGTAGTTTCCGCATCATCCCGCCAAAACTTGGTTCGCGTAGGCGATTCCATTACCGTCAATCGCGTCTCGGCTGAGCCCGAGAGCGAACTGGCGCTGGAGGACGTCGTATTGATAGCCGACGATGACGGTGTCGCGCTTGGCTCCCCGGCAATTGATGGAGCGCAGGTCATCTGCAAGGTCGTGGCCCACACCCGCGGGCCCAAAGTGCGCACGCAGCGCTACAAAGCCAAAAAGCACTATGAAAGGCGCGTTGGACATCGCCAAAATCAGACAGTCCTGGTGGTAACGGCCATCAAAGCCGGCGACGCCAGCCGGGCCGAATACCTAGAAGAATAAAGGGTTTTCCCAGCAAATGGCCAAGAAAAAAGCCGGCGGAACTTCCCGCAATGGGCGTGATTCAAATCCCAAGATGCTCGGCGTCAAACGCTACGGCGGCGAGCAGGTCAAGATCGGCCACATTATCTGCCGCCAGCGGGGCACCCGGATCCATCCCGGTCGCAATGTTGGCATGGGTCGCGACCACACATTGTTTGCTCTGGCGCCCGGCACGGTCCACTTCGAAAAGCGTCACGACCGCCGCCGGTACGTAAACATAATCACCGCCGAATAGGGCGCGAATTTCGGCCCATTTTGGGGCGATAGCTCAGCTGGAAGAGCGCTACACTCGCATTGTAGAGGTCGAGGGTTCGAATCCCTTTCGCTCCACCGGACTAAATCACGAACCGCATGTTTTTTCGGTTCAATTCACCCACTCAAAGTGGGGCCTGGGCGACTGACGGACCTGGGCAGGACCGGCAAACTGCCGCGGTCATTTGATGCCCCGCTAACTGGTGTGATCGCCGAAAAAAGCGTTTTGCGAGAGCACGAGCCCCATCCATTCGGACGAGACGGAATTACCGCCTGGCAAACGTGAAGAGCTACTGCGGACGCTGAGAACCCGTTATGCCGAAAACATGAACCGCCATCAAGGTCTTCAATGGGCAACGGTTCATGCAAGGTTGGATGCCAACACCGACAAGCTGTGGTCACTTAACGAAATGGAGAGAACGGGCGGTGAGCCGGACGTAGTTGGTCACGGTCCAAAAACGGACGAATTCATATTTTTTGATTGCTCGGCGGAAAGCCCTGCTGGCCGCAGAAAAGTCTGCTACGACCGGGAAGGGCTGGAATCTCGGAAGAAATTCAAACCTGAAAACAATGCCGTTGATATGGCAACCACCATGGGTATTGATCTCCTGACTGAAGAGCAATACAAAGAATTGCAGGAACTTGGAGAATTCGATACAAAAACGTCAATCTGGCCAAAAGCACCCTCTGTTTTCAAAAAACTAGGTGGTGGCCTCTTTGGTGATCGCCGCCATGGCCGGGTTTTCGTGTATCCCAACGGCCCACAGTCCCACTATTCCAACCGGTCCTTCCGCGGCTCGCTAAGGGTCTAAATTTCACCCAGACGAATGGTGACAAATTCCGGAGCGGAACACCTGAAAAAAGGAACGCAAACACCCATGACCTCGCAGTCAAAGCACCCCAGAGCGCCTGAGCTGGCAATCACTCGCTGGTTCAATACCGCGGACAATCCAACGCTGGCTGACCTGAGAGGCGAGATTGTAGTGATCGAGGCGTTTCAGATGCTGTGTCCGGGATGCGTTTCCCACGGTCTGCCGCAGGCATCGCGCATTCAATTCGCCTTCGGCGATGACGTCACCGTGCTCGGGCTCCACTGCGTATTTGAGCACCACGACGCCATGACACCGGTGTCCCTTGAAGCGTTCCTGCACGAGTACCGCATCACGTTCCCGGTCGGCGTCGACGCCCCTGCCCCCGGGATTCCCATTCCCACCACAATGGGCCGGTTCCAGCTAAGGGGCACCCCGAGCCTGGTTGTCATCGACCGGGCCGGACGCATTCGCATCAACGCATTTGGCCAGATTGACGACCTAGCCGTCGGCGCCACCCTCGCCCGCCTAATTGACGAACCTCGCCCCGGGCCGGAGGCCGACTGCGATCCCGAACTCGGATGCCTTGCGCCAACCAGCGATTCCAACTCCTAGCCAGCGACGCTGACTTTGACAGTAGCCGGCCATCGCATCGCCATCCCGCCTCGGCTTGGCGCGATCGCCCGACGCGGAAGCAGAGTCGCCGATAACGGCCCGGCCAGGCCTGACGAAGCTATTTCATTTATGACTATCAATAAACGGCCCGCTGAGGGCTCAGCCCCAGGTCAGGTGGCGTAGCCGAAGGGCTCAACTGCCTAAATTGCCAACTCGTTTGCTGCACCAAATTTCGGTGGACGTGCTTGGCGTTACCCTCAAATGACTCGGCAAGGCGCAAGGCGGAGATGATTGTGAAGAGTTCAAACCCATCCGGACAGCAGCAGCGTGAATAACAGTGGCGGAATCGTGGTGATGGTTAGCAGCAATTCGGCGCATTCGGTGGCAAAAGTAAACCGGCGACAAATCCAATTGCTCGCCGGTTTGGGTGTTGAGGGCGATATTCAACAAGGGAAAACTGCCAAACATCGGTGGATCGCCGCCCGCGATCCCAAACAGGCAAACCTCAGACAAGTTCACCTGATCCACGCCGAGCTGCACGAAGAACTGCAAAAAACTGGGTTTTTCATCGCAGCCGGCCAAATGGGGGAGAACATAACCACCCGGGGAATAGACCTCCTGGCGCTGCCGCACGGCACCAAGTTGACGCTCGGCAAAGCCGCAGTCGTGGAAATTACCGGTTTTCGCATTCCCTGCAGCCAACTAGATGGCCTGCAGCCAGGTTTGATGCAGGCCGTCCTCGGGCGCGACGAAGACGGAAACCCTACTAGTAAGGCTGGCATCATGTCAGTCGTGCTTTCAGGCGGCGAAGTCAAGCCGGGCGACTCCATCGCGGTCGAATTGCCTTCGCGACCTCATCACCGACTGGAAAGCGTTTAATGTTCGGCGCGGCGGCGAAAACTATCCCGTCGGCCTCTTTTCAACTTGGCCCGGGTTGCACCGCTATCTGCTTCGCCGCTAACAACCTAAACCTGCGGGTGACGCACGAAGTCGGTGGCCTGCTGGAAGGCGTAACCGGCGCGACATAGGGTCGCCTCGCCGCCCGGCCGGCCAACCAATTGGAGGGCCGTCGGCAATCCTTGGCTCCAACCATTCGGCAGGGTCAGGGTGGGCGCGCGATTCATGTCCCAAGGGGCGGTGAATTGCCGGCGAATTGCATCGCTTTTCTCTTGAGCCGGGTTGAAATCTCCCGGCGCATCGTCATACAACATTTCTTCACTGACTTGATGGGGCAGCCCCGCCATGGCCGGACACGCCAACATGTCAATACCGGCAAATGCCCGCGCCAATAAACCCCTTAGTTCATCGCGTCGGTTGCAGGCCTCGGCGTACGCCACCGCGCTAATCGATGAACCGTGGGACAACCAACCGCGGAACCAAGAGCCGTATTCGGCCGCACGACTTGGATAGTGCTCGTCGTGCGCGGAGAGCGCTTCGACCGCGCAGATCGTCGGCCAGTCGGGCATGTACGGGCGCACGTCGGGTAGCTCTACGTCCACTATTTCGGCGCCCAACGAAGCAAGCGTCGCCACCGATGCGGCAACCGCCTCGGCAATCTCAGGGGCTACATCATCACCCGCGTAGCGCTGGTCGTAACCGACTTTTACGCCGACAACGCCGTCGCCAATTCCGGCAAGGATGGCGGGAGCGGCATCGGGTAGGGTTGTCGGGTCGTGCGGATCGTTGCCGCCAATCGCCTCGAGCACGGCGGCGCAGTCCCAGGCGGAGCGGGTCATCGGACCAACGTGATCGAGTGATTGCGCGAGATCGAGAACGCCATAGCGGCTCACGCGCCCCCAGGTGGGTTTGAGGCCGACGATTCCGCAGGAGGCCGACGGCGTCCGAATCGATCCGCCGGTGTCGCTGCCCAGCGATGCGTAGCAGAGACCGGACGCCGTGGCAACGCCGGAACCACTCGATGACACCCCCGTCCAGCGATCGGCCGCCCACGGATTGACCGGAACCTGGCGGGCGCGGTTGTAACCAGCCATCGCTCCCTCGGTGAGATTGAGTTTGCCCAACAGGATTGCTCCGGCCGCGCGCAGACGGACAACCACGGTGGAGTCGAAGTCCGGCACAAATTCTTCCAGCACCCTGGTGCCGCCCATCGTGCGGGTGCCGCTGGTGTAGCAGAGGTCCTTTACCGCCACCGGAACGCCATGTAGCGGGCCGCGGTAATCGCCCCCCGCGATTTCCTCCCCGGCCCATTCGGCCTCCTCGAGCGCCGAATCAGCCATAACCGTGGCGTAGCTTTTCAGTCGGTCGTCGGTCGCCTCAATTCGCTCCAGCAGGCCTTTCGTCAATTCAACCGGCGACAGTTCGCCAGTCGCGATTAGCGGTGCAAGTTCCTCGATCGTTGCAAACGCTCTTTCGTCCCTAACCATCCATGTCCCTCGTTCCTTGGCCCGGGATCCCGCCTCCGCCAAAGCTGCGTCGGTTGGCCCCGGCGGACACACACTGCTCCGTTGAGATTAAGACCAGCCCAGGCACCGATCGGCGCTCTATCCCGCACGCTGGCATCGGGGCGCCGAAGATGGCTCCGAATCCGGCCGGCCGGCGGCCGAACAAATCCGGTTTTTCCTCGCCCGGGCCTTCGTCCCACCTCCCTGCGTTACAGTCTTGCAATCTGACAACCGACCGCGCCCACGATCGGCCTAATTCGCGCCCCTGGGCAAACTGATTGGCATTAGTGTCGTGAGCGAACCAGCCCCTGCCCAGCTCCTCTCCCGCCGCGAACGATTGCTCGGGACCGGCGTGAGCACGTTTTATGGAGAAGATCCCCTGCACCTGGTGCGTGGCGAGGGCGTCTGGCTCTTCGACGCCGCAGGGCGACGCTATCTTGACATATTCAACAACGTGCAATGTGTGGGACATTCCCACCCCCACGTCGTCGAGGCGATCCGGCGCCAGAGGGGGACGCTAACCGTCCATTCACGCTATCTGGATGAGGGCATCCTCGATTACGCCGAGCATCTCACCGCGCTCCACGCCGAACCGATCACGACCGCTGTATTCACCTGCAGTGGCACCGAAGCCAATGAAGTCGCGATTCAGATGGCCCGCGCCGCCACCGGCGGGCGCGGGATAATCTGCACCGACGCCGCCTACCATGGCAATTCGACCGAGGTAAGCAAGACTTCCTGGCTGCGCGGCAACCAATGCCGGGAATTCCGCTCAATCCCGATGCCCCAGCGCTACCGGCCGCTCGGCGACGGACTCAGCGACGAGGACCTCACCGAGGCCTATCTGACCAGACTGGTCGAGCAAATTAAGAATTTCACCGCCGATGGCGTCAAGTTCGCCGGGGTTCTGTTCTGCCCGATCCTGGCCAACGAAGGGGTGCCGGACATTCCGCCCGGTTTCATGGCCCGGGCGGCCGAGTTGGCTCATTCGGCGGGTGGATTGTTCATCTGCGACGAGGTGCAGGTGGGGTTTGGCCGCACCGGGCGCTGGTGGGGTTACGAAACCAGCGGTTTTGTACCAGATATCGTCACCATGGCCAAATCCATGGGCGCCGGTTTGCCGCTGGCCGGCGCCGTCGCATCGGCCGATCTAGTCGACCGATTCCGCGTCGAGACCGACTATTTCAACACCTACGCCGCCAGCCCGCTGCAAGCTGCGGTGGGGCAGGCCGTCATCGACGTGATTGAGAACGAAGATCTCCTCGCCAGCGTGACATCCGTCGGAGCATATCTGCGTGACCAATTGCGCAGCATCGCAGAGAACTGCGAGCCCATGGCCGAGGTCCGCGGGCACGGGCTCTGCTCTGTCATCGAATGGGTTAAGGACCGTCAGAACAAGGACCCCGATCCGGCCGGGGCCAACGCGATCGTCAATCGCATGCGCCGGGCCGGATTTCTGATGGGGATGACGGGGCAGCATGAAAACGTGGTCCTGGCGCGCCCGCCGTTGGTATTCCAGCGCGAGCTCGCCGATCTCTTTCTGGAAGCCTTTGCCTCCACCGTCAGCGAGCCTGTCTGATTCATTGCTTGAGCCGAACAATCTCGGCGACGCAACGCTGGGCGCGATCGCCGAACGGGCGCTACCCTAGCTGGGGCATCAAACCGGACCGGATGCACCTGGTCCGGCGAGCCTAAAACACTACCTTCAAACTCACGATGGCCAACGGGCCTGATCTTGTTCTGCGTATTCATCGACCCGGCTATCATTCGCGTGCCGAGCTGGAGTTAGAACTTCTCTGGACACGGGCACTCAGCGACGCCGGAATAGCGGTTCCAATCGGACGGCGAAAGCTTCGGCGGGCTGGCTACGGCAAGATTCCAACTCCCGATGGCAAATCCTCCCGCCATGTTGGAGTAGCCGACTGGATCGAAGGGCCCATCCTGCAGGAAGAAATCGAACAGGAGTCAGATCCAAGCCGGATCGCCTCCCGCTTCAATCAGATCGGTCGATTTGCCGCCCGCATTCACAACCAATCGAACAAATGGGTGCCGCCGGCGAAATTTACCCGCCACGCCTTTGATGTGCCCGGATACTTCGGGAAGTCTTCCTTTTGGGGTCGGCTCTGGGATTTGCCCCCGCTCGAGCCGGTTCAGCGCGAAGTTCTCTCGCGCGCCCGCCATCGGATCGCGAAAATCCTTGGCAGCTATGGCCATGGAGCGGGCGTCTACTCGATGATTCATGCCGACCTGCACCCCAAAGAACTTCCTGGTCGGGGATGCCGGAGCACGCCACGTGATCGATTTTGATGATGCCGGGTTCGGCTGGCATCAGTATGAATTGGCCGTCGCGCTCTATGAGATCCAAGACCACCCGGACACTGAAACGATAACCGCGGCCTGCGTCGCCGGCTACCGCGAGGTGCGACCTTTGAGCGGGCAGGCGTTGGAGTTGCTGCCTTTGTTTTTGTTGATCCGGCAGCTGGTCTCAATCGGTTGGATGTGGACCCGCCCTGAATTAGGGGAGCGCCGGTATATACCGAGGTTGATCGATGACGCCTGCGAACGGATCGACGCCTTCTCGTTCTAGCGGTGCGACGAATGGCTGCGCCTTCGGGAGAAGAATTCCGGCAGGGAGCCTGCGAGCGGCAAGATTCCAAGACCGCAATGGGGGTATCGGCGACGCCTTGATTTTTCCCTGCCGCGCGCCCCTTCAGCGCGGTCGTGGCCTATTTGGCCCCGGGCAACGCGATTGCCTAATAAATCTGAGTTGTTAGGCAGGGCTCCTGAATGCAGCAGATTTCAGACTTCCGGACTCGTGCCAGCGTCGATATCCGCAAACGTCTGGGCCTCACTTACCGCGGCGGGGCGACATCCTGCCTGTTCGTGCTGCCGTCGGTCGTATTCATATTGATCTTCGTGATAGTGCCCATCATTGGGGCCCTCTACTACAGCTTCACTAAATACGACCTTCTCACCGCGCCCGAATTCATCGGGCTGAAGAATTACCAGGCGATCGGCACTGAACCCCGATTTTTGCCAGCCGCCCGCAACACTATCCTCTTCGCATTCGGGACCGTGCCCACCGGGGTAATCACATCCCTGTTCCTGGCGGTATTGGTCAGCCGCGCCTTAAAGGGAATCTATTTTTTTCGGGCCATGTTTTACATGCCGGTCGTCTCGTCCCTGGTCACCGTCGCTTTGATTTGGCTCTGGATGTACGAACCGCAATTCGGGCTGGCCAACGAGATCTTCCGAACGATGGGCTTGCCGGTATCAAAATGGCTGTGTGGTCCCGAGACCGCGCTCTTCGCCATCATCCTGATGTGTGTTTGGAAAAACATGGGCCTCAACATGGTCATTTATCTGGCTGGCTTACAGGGCATACCGCCGCATCTCTACGAGGCGGCCGAAATTGACGGAGCTGGCCGAGTGTCGCAATTTCTCAAGATCACCCTGCCGATGCTGGCGCCGACTACTTTCTTTGTCGTGATCGTCTACTTCATCGGCGCCTTACAGATGTTCATCCAGGTCCTGATCATGGCCTGCCCAAATCCCCAAATCCTCTGCGGTGGCCCGCTCGATTCCACGGTTACGATCGTGATGTTGATTTACCTTGAGGCTTTCGCCAATCTCCAGATGGGATTTGCCGCCGCGCTCTCTTTTATCCTGTTTGCGGTCATTGGGGTTGTCACCATCATCAATGCTCGATTGCTCAGGTACGACATCGGTTACTAGCAATTTCGGTTGCCAATTGGCGCCGGCAATATCGCACCAAATCCCTCAAGCCGTCGTCGAGCGGCGGCAAACGTTTACCTGATCGCAACATGTCGGTCGGCGTTGGCCGGCAAGCATTCAGCGCGGCGGCCGGCGATTTATTTCGAAGCGTTACCGATAGATGGGCAGATTGGCGAATTTTTGCCACCGCCAATTGCCTGATTGCGATCGGCCAATCGCTTTCGCTCTGCCCACATCTGGCCGCCCCGACCGAGCGTATGGTAATGACGGACCAGCGCTCGCAAAAGCGCAGTCGGGTCGAAATTTGGACGGTGCACGCACGCGATGCTCGCTAACATCGAATCGAGCCCTGCCGCCCATCCGCTTGGAAATCCGTGCTTAACGCCGCCAATTACCGGCCGGCCATCAACAAGAGCATCCGTAAACGTCTGGGTCTGACATACCGCGGCGGAGCGACTTCCTTTTTGTTCGTATTGCCGTCGATCGTATTCATCTTGATCTTCGTGATAGTGCCCATCATTGGGGCCCTCTACTACAGCTTCACTAAATACGACCTTCTCACCGCGCCCGAATTCATCGGGCTGAAGAATTACGTCAAAATCGGCACCGAGGATCGCTTTCTGCCGGCCATTCGCAACACGGTCGTCTTCGCTTTCGGGACCGTGCCCACCGGGGTAATCACATCCCTGTTCCTGGCGGTATTGGTCAACCGCGCAGTGCGGGGCATTTATTTTTTCCGCGCCATGTTTTACATGCCGGTCGTCTCGTCCCTGGTCACCGTCGCTTTGATTTGGCTCTGGATGTACGAACCGCAATTCGGGCTGGCCAACGAGATCTTCCGAACGGTGGGCTTGCCGGTATCAAAATGGCTGCGTGGCCCTGAGACCGCACTGCTGGCCATCATCCTGATGAGTGTTTGGAAAAACATGGGCCTCAACATGGTCATCTTTCTGGCTGGCTTACAGGGCATACCGCCGCATCTCTACGAAGCGGCCGAGATTGACGGAGCTGGCCGGGTGTCGCAATTTCTCAAGATCACCCTGCCCATGCTGGCGCCGACTACTTTCTTTGTCGTGATCGTCTACTTCATCGGCGCCTTACAGATGTTCGTCCAGGTCCTGATCATGGCCTGCCCGCACACGCAAATAAATTGTGGCGGCCCTCTCGATTCCACGATTACGATCGTGATGTTGATCTACCTGGAGGCGTTTGCCTACCTCCAGATGGGATTTGCCGCCGCGCTCTCTTTTATCCTGTTTGCGGTCATTGGGGTTGTCACCATCATCAATGCTCGATTGCTCAGGTACGACATCGGATATTGATGCTGCGGGCGAAAAGAACGTCCGCCGCAAAAGACCGTGTGCGTTGCTGGTTAGCTAACCAACGGCGACGGACTCTATAGACGGCAGCGACTGGCCGGTGTCGCCGGCCAACGGCGAGGCCGCGGCCGGCGACTGGTTCCTCACACCGCTACCGCTCACCCGGGATATTCACGGACCGGGCGCGGTCGTGAGTCCTTGAGTTGCACCGGTGGGCCACCAGCAATTGACTCGTCATCGGGCGGCGTATGGCCCAGCTGTCCAGCCATTTCATCGACGCTTTTGATTCCCTTTAATTTGTCGGCCCCTTCAACTGCCTTGGCGTCGGCGGCAAAGTAATCAAACCATGGCAATCCGGCATTGGTGTAGTCCTTGGCGGTCGGCGGTCGGGTCGGCGCAGCCTGGCCGGTGATGGCCAGCCACTGGGTGGCGTTGGCAATCGTTACAAAGCAGCGGCTGGCGTTGCGTTGGTCCCAGGCATCAAGGCCGAACTCGTCGTCATAGATCTCCTGGCCCATCCGTCCGCCGGGGGCCAGCCCCATCGGCACCACTGCATGCACAACGAATTCGTCGCATTGCTCGGCGACTAGTTCCGCGTAGCGGTCGGCCTTCATCGGATAGGCGACGATCTGCAGGCCGCCATGCTCGGCGTCGCCGGTCAGCTGCTCCTCGACGCTGTAGCCGGAGCCAAGCGGCATGGCCACGAATTGGCGAATGATGCCCTTCTCAACGCAATAACCATCGAGCCACGGCTGCTCGGGCAGCACGACATAGTCCTGCGGATCGCGATTGAGATGGTTGAGCCATTCCTCGCCGGATATTGCGCAGATCTTGCCAGTGGCGATCTTTAAGGCAATTGGGTAGCCATTGGGCGAGTCGAAATTTATCCACATCGCCTCGGCCTGATGCATCGGCATCACGACTCCGCCACGCCTCTGCCAGGACGCCGGCAGCCGCTGGACGAAATCGTCTAGGTGCCGCAGTGGAAAACTTCCCAAACCCGGCGGCAAGAAATGGTCATTCCCGTCGTCGGGTATGCGCAACGTCCGTTGGAAATTCAGCGAACAGGTCGCGTTTGGATGAACCTTTGGGAAGCTGAAGGACAGGGATTCGTGTTCTAACGTGATCAACTTGGGTTTCTCCTTTTATCACTGTCCAAATGAACCAGAATCCTGTCACCCAATTCGATTAATTCGTGGGCAATCCGGCGGGATTCTTTGGGGTCACGGGAAGCGTATGTCAGGAAATCTAGATGTTCGTCGTAGCGGGTTAATTTGGTCAGATCCATGGATAGCCTCTGCAATCGTGTAGGCAAAATTCCAAAACTTTGTTCGGACATCACTAAAACCTTTCATTGAGTTGTTCGGGGAACACTTTGGTGTTCCGGAAACGGGGACAATATGAGTCGATCGTCGGCCGCCCAAATGACCGACGTCGGCGGCTACTTTCGTAGTTGAATTGAATAAGTCGGCACGGTCGTCCGGCCACTCGGCCAGCACCAACCAAATTGCTGATGGCCGGGACGATTTCGGCCCACAAGATATCCGACGGTCCAACTTCCGTTCCAGACAATGCCGAAACTCGGCTTTGGTGGTGGCCGGTGGCCAGACGGGCGGCGGGGCGTATCACACTACCAATCCCCATCGCGCACTACACGGACGACGCGTAAGATGGCGTGATCAGGGGCCGACTTGAGCTCCCGAATCAGGTCTGCAAACAATTTGGGTCGCCGGCGAATGATCTCTTGCAGTTCAGCCGACACCTTTCCGGCCATCGCCAAGTAAACATCCGGATCGGTCCCCAACTCAGCGGCCAAACGAAGTGTCGCTGCTTCCGACGGCGGGGCGACTACGCCGCGTTCGATCTTGCTCAGATAGGCCGGCTCAATACCGACTCTCATCGCGACCTGGCGAAGCGAATAGCGCCGGTCCTGGCGGCGCAGGTCCTCGCGGAGGGTTCGGGTGTGTGTTCCAAAGTGGGTCATATGTCATACATACTACACATTTGGCCAATACAATGTCAACTGTGCTGAGTTGGTGCCTAAATGGCTGGGCTGGGGCGTCAGGACTCGGCCCTCGTTCTCTCGTCGCCGACGAGAGAACTAGCTCGCCGTTCTCATCGTTGCAATATTGCAGTTCAACTGGGCCCGTTCCGACACCAGCGTTGTTCCCTTTTTGTTACCGGTTGCACCACCACGTCCGGTTATCAGTGAAAATGAAAGCGCCAAAAGGGCGTGAGACTGATACCCTCTCATCCCGTTGTCGATCGGACCCCTGCGCCCAACGGGACGCCATTTAACGCTCCTTCCAAATACCCTCCGCACCCAGGAAGACGGAAATCGCCAACCCTGTAGATAACCCGCTGCCGGTTAGCGAGTCACCGGGTAATAACTCGTCGCGGAGCGGCTACGATTTCGCCGCAATTGAAGCCAAATGGCAGGCCCGATGGGAATCGGAAGGCGTATATCGAACCGATACCGATTCAGAGCGCCAGCCCTATTACGCCCTCGAATTCTTCCCCTACCCATCCGGTGACGGGCTCTCGGTCGGCCATTTCCGCAACTACATTCCAGTTGACGCTTTTGCCCGCTACAAACGCATGCAGGGGTTTGAAGTCCTACACCCGATGGGATGGGATGCATTTGGGTTGCCGGCGGAACAGGACGCCATCGACAAGGGGCGGCACCCGGCCGATTCGATCGTCGAGTACGCGGCCAATTACAAGCGCCAACTCAAATTGGTGGGTTGTGGATACGACTGGGAACGTGAGATCAATTCGTCACAGCCCGAATACTACCGCTGGACCCAGTGGATATTTCTTCAGCTGTTCAAACGCGACCTGGCCTACCGGGCCGAGAAGCGCCAGTGGTGGTGTGATACCTGCGGCGCCCTAGCTGACGAAGAGGTCCTGGCCGACGGGCGCGATTGGCGGGGACATTCCAACGTCTACCGCAAGCCCCTGCGGCAGTGGTTCTTCCGCATAACCGCCTATGCCGACCGCCTACTGGCTGATCTTGACCAGGTTGACTGGCCGGAGTCGACCAAGCGAATGCAGGTCAATTGGATCGGACGCTCGACCGGTGCCGACGTGACGTTCAAAACTGAAGCGGGCAGCGAACTCTCCGTCTATACAACCCGGCCCGACACCCTGTATGGGGCCACGTTCATGGTGCTGGCGCCGGAACATCCGCTACTCACAGACCTTGTCACCGATGATCAGGCGGGCGCCGTTGGCGCCTACGTCGACACCGCCCAGCGGTCATCGGAGATCGAACGGGCGGCCACCGACCGTGAGAAGACCGGCGTTTTTACCGGATCCCATGCCATCAATCCGGTCAACGGTGAGCGCATCCCCATCTGGGTCGCCGACTACGTGCTGGCCGGATACGGCTCGGGGGCGATCATGGCGGTTCCGGCCCATGACGACCGCGACTTCGAATTCGCGACAAAATTCGGCTTGCCGATCACCGTGGTGATCAAGCCTCCCGATTGGGACGGCGGGCCGTTGCCGCAGGCCTACCTGGGAATCGGCCCTCTGATTAACTCCGCGAGTCACGACGGCCTCCAGTCCGACGCTGCTATCGCCGCAATAACCGCCGACTTGGAGCGACGAGGGCAGGGAAGCGCCGCCGTCAACTACCGCCTCCGCGACTGGCTGATTTCTCGTCAACGCTATTGGGGTTGTCCGATCCCAATCGTGCACTGTCCCGATTGCGGCGAGGTGCCGGTGCCCGATGACCAGCTGCCGGTGGTGCTACCACCACTGGACGACTTCAAGCCGGATCCAGAGCTGGGATCACCGCTTGAACGGGCCCGCGACTGGGTCCAGACACCGTGCCCCAATTGCGCCGGCCCGGCGACCCGGGAGACCGATACGTTGGGCGGTTTCGCCTGCTCCTCCTGGTATTTCCTACGATTTATCAGTCCCCATTTCGACGGCGGGCCGGTGGATCCGGCGGCCGGCCGTCGCTGGCTGCCAGTCGATCTTTATGTCGGCGGGGCCGAGCACTCGGTGATGCACCTGCTCTATGCCCGCTTTTGGAACAAGGTTCTTTACGACGCCGGTCACATTGAAAATCCAGAACCATTCCAGGCGCTGCGCCATCAGGGCATGATGCTGGCCGAAGACGGCTGGGTCAACTTAAACGAGGTGCGCCTGACCAAGGGGCGGATATCGGCGCTTGGGCCTGAAGGGTTCGATGTTTTTGTCAACCCGTCCGGTGAAGAGCGCGACTTTTTGTACCACGCCCCGCAAAAGGCCGAATTTGAATTACGAGGCGATCCGGTGGACGATTGGGCGCCGATCCGCTCGGGCAAGATGTCCAAATCGATGGGTAACGTGGTAAGCCCCGACACCATCGTCGAGCGCTATGGGGCCGACTGCCTGCGCGGCTATGAGATGTTCATGGCACCCATGGACGGCACGCTGCCCTGGAATGAAAGCGGCCTGAACGGCATCGTCCGCTTCTACCGGCGTTTTTGGCGATTGCTCAGCGGTGATCCGGAGATCAAGCCGCTCAGGGAGCTGCCGCTGCCGCAGGCGGCCCGACTGGCCCGGCGCATTGCCCACCGCGCCATCGTCCGCTGCACCGGTGACATCGAGCAATTGCGTTTTAACACCATGCTGGCCAACGGCCTCATGGAGCCGGTCAATGACCTGACGGCCATTTGGTCGCCCCAACTGGCGGCATCCGGAATCGGGCAGGAGGTGCGCGACATCCTGCTGCGCCTAATCGCTCCGGTAGCTCCGCACCTGGCCGAAGAGCTATGGGCGCGACAGGGCAACGAGGGCAGTATTGTCAAAGTCGAATGGCCGGTGGCCGATCCGGAACTGCTGGTCGAGGACTCTATCACCCTGGTGGTCCAAGTAAATGGGCGCGTTCGCGACCGGATGGAAATATCAGCCGATCTCGATGAGGACGCAATTCGCGCGGCG
The DNA here is from genome assembly GCA_965249595.1 of Chloroflexota bacterium. Classification (GTDB taxonomy): domain Bacteria; phylum Chloroflexota; class UBA11872; order UBA11872; family VXNJ01; genus VXNJ01. The sequence continues at coordinate 578,007 of OZ252242.1, forward strand.
GCACTGGAGTTGCCCAACGTAATGGCGCACTTGGACGGCCACACGATTCGTCGGACAATCTATGTACCTGGCCGATTGGTCAACATAGTGGTGAGTTAACAACCCCGGCCCCTGGCCGGACGATCGACCTGATCATCAAATGAAAGGACTGCTACCCCATGGCTGCCTACACCCACGTTGAAGACACCGAATTTGAAGCTGAAGTTCTAAATTCGTCAACCCCCGTAGTTGTCGATTTCTGGGCCGAATGGTGCGGCCCCTGCAAGATGATGGCGCCGGTTTTTGAAAAATTGGCCGGCGAGTACGAAGGACGGGTCAAGTTTGTAAAGGTCGACACTGACGCCAATCAGACCTACGCGTCGCAATTCGGCGTCCGCGGGATCCCGACCTTGCTGTTTGTTTCCGGCGGGCAGGAAGTTGACCGCATCGTCGGTTACGTGCCGGAAGCCAAGATCAAATCTTCGCTGGAAGCCGTCGCCTAAAGGCTTTGCGACCAGCCCCTGATCGGGAACTGGCTTCTAACTAGAGCTGCAGCTGCGAGCCGCAGCGCCCGCAAAAACGTGCGCTGGGGTTATTTTGTTTAGCGCAGCTGGGGCAACTAACTTGCAACGGTTGTTCCACTCCGCAATGGGTGCAGAACGCCAAATCCGGCTCAACCGCATGACTGCAGGCGCGGCAATGGCTCAAGGATTGCCAGATCGTATAGCCCGGGGTCTCGGCCAATCGGGCCGAGGCGGACATGTCGTGGGCCGCTCGCAGGGATGAGATGCTCATCCGCAGCACCGCCGCCAATCCCACCAGATCCTCTTCCTGCAGGGACTTGACCTTACCGGTTTCAACGTTGGATAACCAAGGCCGATCACGTCCGATGCGGCTGGCCAACACCTGTTGAGTCATTCGGCGCTGCTTGCGGGCCTGAAAAACCGCGGTACCCAACGGGCCGCGGTCAATTTCGGAGAACTTTCGCTTCTGAGGCCTTCGACGCGCCAAAAAATACCGACCAATTCGGTGGATTTAGGCCGCACCGTGCGGCCACTAATTCCGGGACCACCAGTTTAATTTGCCGACGCCCGATTATTCGTTTCAATACGCCATTTTTCGCGGGAAAAATCGCCAAACGACCAGCGTGGCCAGCACCGTAAAGACCCCAACCACGTAGAAGGGAGCCGCCAGGCCACCGGCCTGGCCGATGATGCCGGTGGCCAACGGGCCGCCGAACATTCCGATCGAGTAGGTCGCCTGAAAAATGCCCATCGCGCTGGCGCGCGCTTCCGGGTCTACCGCCTTGAGCGAAATGCCCATCAGCGACGGCATAACCGACCCTCGCGCCAGGCCCTTTAGCATCGCCAACACCGACAGCATCAGCAGGCCGCCGACGAGCGGCATAAACATCAGGCTGAAACCCGTGATGACCAGGCCGACGATTACCACATGCCGTTCAGAGTACGTCGACGGTGCTGCTAGGACCACCGACGCCAGCAACACCGACAGGTAATTGAGCGCCGTCAGGGAGCCCAGGAATCCGGCATCCGCGCCCAACCGGTCAGCTAGCAGGAGCATATAGGTTTGGGTGATCCCGAATTCCCCAAATATCAGTAACGCGGCCGTGGCCGCCGCTAGCAACAGGGTCCGATTGGCCAAGACGTCGCGAAAGCTATCCCAGTTGAAATCAGACTGCCGGGCGATCCGTTGTTCGCCGGCTGCCAGCATTGCCAACACCGAGATCAAACCCAAGGCGGCCGATCCCCAAAACGTTGAAATTTGCCCCCAATGCAACGCCATTTGGCCACCAAGAAAGGAGACTGCCAACTGGGTGACCGCAACTATTGCATTCATTCCGAGCAGGGCGCGGGTGGCTTTTTCGGGAGCAAAGAAACTGGCGAAATAAACCGACTGCACTACGAACGCGGCGGCCCCAAAACCGTGCAAGCCACGGCCGATCATTAGCACTATCGGGAAGGGCGCGATGGCCATAAGCAACGAGCCCAGCGCGGTCACCCCGACCCCGATCACAATGAAAGGGAGGCGACGACCAAGGCGGTCTGACCAATATCCGGTCGGGATCCGCAGAACGCCCTGGACAGCGCCGTAAGCCGACCAGATTACCCCCACCATGGCCAAAGACGCGCCCTGTTGCTCGGCGAACACCGCAAATGCTGGAACGTAGAGATATAGGCATCCCCACATTCCAAGCGCGGAAACCAAAAATGCGCTCAGGCGCAGGGCAGACGGTCGCACCTAGCGTTGATCCTCAAAATCGGCTGGTCGTCACTGACAGATCCCCGAAAAATCCATCGGGAAGTTGATCAGATCCCTTCGGGGATTAAAAGCTCCTGACCGACCTGCAAAGTCCGCGGGTCGGTAATTTCGTTAAAGTCCGCCAATTCCTCCCAGGGGATTTCATAGAGATCTGCGATCTCACTCAACGTTTCACCTTCGGCCACGATGTGGGTGAGAAGCTGGGGCGTAAACGTTAGCGCTGGGGCGACTGGGGTGGGTTCCGGGACTAAGGTGGGAACCGGCGTGATCAGATCGCGAACCGCGTTGTCGACCGTATCGTCCTTGGGGTCCACCATACCAATGCTATCAAGCAGGGTTTGATTGGGGATCGTGGTTTCACGGCCGCGCAGCAACAGATACCACAAGGCCACCAACACTACGGCGATGATGATCAGAGCTATCGCCAGCTCGGTGATCGTGGCCGAGGCAGATTTGCCCCGTCCCGGAATCATTGATCAGCAGTTGGCCGCGCTGGCCACCGCGGCCAACGCCCGGCCTATTTCGTCGTCGGTGTTGTAAAAGTGCGGTGAAATTCGCACTCCGCCATCCTGGGTCGCTGAGAGGTAGATCGAATTCTCGGCAAGCTCCTGGCAAATCACGGAGCCATCGGCATCGCCCGGCGGCATAAACGACACCAGCGCCGAAGAATGCTCCCAGGGCTTCGGTGAAAGCAACCGCCAACCGCGGTCGGCGATCTGCTGCTCGGTGGTCACCTTGAGCGCCCGCAATTGTTCCTCGATCCGTTCGGCGCCGATTTCAGTCAAATACGCGAGCGCCGCCAGGACGCCGGGGAATCGGGCGGTGGAAGTGGTCCCGTACTCGAAACGTCCCGCAGTCTGGGGAAGAATCAACCCGCCGGCCAAATCCCACTTCGTTTCGCCGCGGGCGCCGGATGGACCGACATGGGCTTGTTCGAGCAGGTGAAGACGGTCAGCGCGCACATGAAGCAGGCCCGTGCCATTGGGCCCGCAGAGCCATTTGTGCAAATTTCCAATGTAGAAGTCGGCCCCCACCGATCGCACATCGACCGGAAACATTCCCACCGATTGGGCCCCGTCGACCAAACTGAGGATCCCACGCTCGGCTGCCAGCGCACATATACGCTCTGCCGGCAGCCGAATCCCGTTGTGGCGTTCAACATGCGAAACCGCAATCAAACGGGTTGCCGGTGTTATCGCCGCCTCCAGGTTGGCGAACGTAATTTCGGGGTCCGACGCGACGTGGAAGGTAGCCATATTCACGTGGCCGTGATCACGCTGCCAAGTTACCGGGTAGATGAGCGCGGGGTGTTCGTAGTCGGACATGAGAATCTGCTCGCCCGGCTTAAAGCGCAGCGAGGCGACGATCCAATTGACCGCTTCGGTGGCGTTGTTGGCGAACGCGACTTCGCCGGCATCGGCGCCGAGGTAGCCGGCCAGGGCAGCGCGGGCGGCCGCTTTCTGTTCGTTCAAATAGGCATAGGCGTCCTGCCCGCGCGATTCCCCGCGCTCTAGCGCCCTGACCATCGCCGCGACAACCGGAGCCGGGGATATCCCAACCGCACCGTTGTTGAGGAACACCATTTCATCAAGCGCCGGGAAATCGCCGCGCAGCGTGGTTACATCAAACTTCAATTGTTAAGACCGCCGATTTTGTGGGTTGACCTGATTGGCCGGTGCCGAGAAAGGGGCGTGATACACCTTCACCCTCAAGCGGGCCAACTACGCCTGCCTCTTCAAGCGATTGAATCAATTCGGCTGCCTTGGCGGCGTTCAACTTCAACTCCCGTTGCAGCAGAGCCGGAGAGGCGTAATTGAATTGGGTGACGATGTTTACCGCCTCGGTAAAGATGGTCTCCGGCTCGGCCTGTCCGGACGGAGCCGGCGCCGCATCGGCAATTTCGGCCTCGCTGATATGGTCGCCGGCACCCTGCCCGGCCCAGAACTTTACGACTTCAGCGATCTCTTCGTCGGAGGCGAAGGCGCCCTGCACGCGCACGCACTTGGCATGCTCAGCCGACGTGAATAGCATGTCGCCGCGCCCCATCAATTTCTCGGCTCCGGCCTGGTCGAGGATGGTGCGCGAGTCGACCTGTGAGGAGACCATAAACGCCACCCGCGAAGGGAAATTGGCCTTGATCAGCCCGGTGATTACATCGACTGAAGGGCGTTGCGTGGCAATTACCAAATGGATTCCCACCGCCCGTGCCATCTGCGCCAATCGGCAGATCGAATGTTCGATTTCGACTGGTGCGGTCATCATCAAGTCGGCCATCTCATCGACGACAACGACCAGGTACGGCAATCGGTCATCGGGCGCCAAGTCAGCAGTGGCGTTGTAGGCGGCCACGTTGCGCCGCCCTGAATCGCGCAGAACCCGGTAGCGCTGGGTCATCTCTTGCTGTACCCATGCCAACACCGGCACCGCCTCGCTTGGCGTGGAGACCACCGGCATTAGCAGATGGGGCACCGCGTTGTAGGGCACCATCTCCACCATCTTGGGGTCGATTAGCACTATTCGCAGTTCATCCGGTGTGTATTGGCAGAGTAGTGAGAGAAGCAATGTATTGATGAATACCGACTTGCCGGCACCGGTCGATCCGGCGATGAGCAAATGCGGCATCCGGGCCAGCGAACGAACCTGTGAATGGTCGGCCACATCCTTGCCCAACACCAGGGTCAACGGGTCCGAGCTGGTCTGAAATTCGTTCGACTCGAGCAATTCACGGATCGTGACCACGCTCGGATCACGATTGGGAATCTCCAGCCCGACGTACGGACGACCGGGTATCGGTGACTCGGTGCGTACGCTGCGGGCCGAGAGGGCCAGCGCAAGATCGTCGTTATGGCGGGTAATGTGGGTAACCCGCACACCGGCCGCCGGAGATATGCAGTATTGCGTTACCACTGGACCCGGTATCGCCTCAACCACCCGTACATTGACGCGAAAGTTGGCCAACGTACGTTCGATGATGGCCGCGTTTTCAGTTATCTCTTCGTGTGAGACACGCTCACGATGGATCGGCGTGTCAAAGAGGCTGGTGGGCGGTAGACGCCAACCAGCGGCGTGGGCAGGCTCCTCCAACTCGGCCAGTCGTACGACACTGCTGCTTTCGATTGGCGATGCCGGATGTTTAATCAGCAGCTCAATCTCGCCGTCCGGATCCGCGTATGCCTCGCCCGGCTGGATGCTCTTCGCGGTTACCGCTTCCGGCTCTTCGGCCACGGTCTCGTCGAGTTCGGATTCAAACTTCTCGCCCAACCATCTGCCCAGCACAGCCAGACCGCGTTCGGTGACTCGACCGGCCGTAAATCCGGCCGCGCCCAGGCGGCCCAGTTGGGTCCGCGCCATTTCGGATGAGGCCAGGCTCCAGGCCGCAAGAGATAGGGCCGACAGGGCGTATGCGGCGGCGGCGGCGGCGGGCGGCAGCGGGCCGGCTGCCAGCTGGGCCAGCCAGGATCCAATTATTCCGCCGGCGGTCGCCGAACTGCCGCTGGCCAAGGCCAAGCTGGATTCGAACCCGGCCATCGCCAGAACTAGGCATATGACCAGGGATATTTGCAGGCTGGTGACTATCTGGCGGTTGCGGGCAACTGAAATTACTCCGGCCACCGAGAGCACCAGCAGGATCGCCATCGCCGGCAATGCCACGCGTCCCAGCGTCTCATTGAAGACCAAAGCCGGGTAGGCATTTAGTGGATTTGCCGGCAGCAGCGGTGCCGTAAGGCCAAATGCAATCAACAGTATTGCCAGCAATGCCGCAAGCAGCAGCCAGGGATTTACTGGATTTTTCAACTGCGTGTTGGCGCGCCCGCGCCGGCGATTTGCTGCTTTGCTTGCCAAGAGGAGAAGCTCCGGAAAATTTAACCGGCAGGCCGTTTACGCCGCAGTAACTAGCGGTACGATCGTAGGCCTTAGGCCGGTTTCGGCCTTTAACTGCCTCCCTACAAGAATCTTAAGCTTTGCTTGGGCATCATGGATGTCGATTGATTCATTGCGCTCGCGCCGCCACAGTTCGGGCAGGCGCTTGGCCAGCTTGGCGACGGTTGCCGATTCCTCATCGCAGAGGCCCACCGCTTCGAGCACCACCGGGCCCACCAGACGGCCGGCACGCAGATCCACCTGGGCATGGGCGGCTACCACGCCGCCTTGGGCTAGTCGTCGGCGCCTGCCCAGGGTGCCCTCGCTGGTCGTGTAGCCGGTGGCCGCTGAACGAGTTACATAACGATAGGCGCAGGCTCGGTGCTCTTTGAGGGTGATCGAGTCAGGTGATATCTCGAGGACATCGCCGTCCATGGCCACCGCCACCCGATCGGGGGAGAGCCCGGAATCGATCGCCAATCGGCCCTGCAGCGCCAAATGATGATGGGCCCCGTGCACCGGCACGAAGAACTTGGGACGCACCACCGACAGCATCGTGCGGGTGTCCTCGCGCGCCGGATGGCCCGAAACATGGACGTCTCCCAAATCGCCAAAGATCACGTTGGCGCCGCGCCGGAATAATTTGCCGATCATTCGTTGCACTGATCGTTCATTGCCAGGGATGGTCGAGGCCGCCAGCACAACCGTGTCGCCGGGATCAATCTCCAGCAGTTGGTGACGACCATCGGCCAAGCGCTGTAGCGCCGACCCCGGTTCGCCCTGACTGCCGGTGCAGACGATCGCCAGCTCCTCGTGCGGGACCTGGTCGACCAAACGCGTTTCCAGGATTTCACTCGGGTCGATGTCGAGCAGGGCCAAATCAGTGGCCAGCGGCAGGTTGCGCTCAAGGCTCCGTCCCAACAGGCAGACCTGTCGGCCAAACTGGGCGGCCAGATCGGCGATCTGCTGCACCCGAATCAGGTTGGATGAAAAGTTGGCGATGATTACCCGCCCGTATTCGGCCTGGGCGAAGATCCTCTCCAGCCCCTCGTAGACGCTCTGCTGGGATTTGGTATGGCCGGGAGTGTCGGCATTGGTTGAATCGGCCAACAGGGCCAGCACGCCCTCGGCACCCAGGGTTCCGAGCAGTTGCAGGTCGGTGGGTTGTCCATCAAACGGCTGGCTGTCGATCATGTAATCGCCGGTGTGGATGATCATGCCGGCCGGCGTGTCGATGGCCAGTCCCATCGCGTCAGGAATTGAGTGCGAGACGTGGTAGGGCGTGACTTCAAAGCACCCGAGGCGAACCGGGGTCCGCTCGCGCAATTGCCGCAGGTCGGCCTTACCAGCCATCCCATGTTGGCGCAAGCGCTCGGTCAAGAACGCCAATGTCAGTGGTGAACCGTAGAGCGGCAAATCGTATTCGCGCAGCAGGTAAGGCGCCGCGCCGATGTGGTCTTCATGGCCATGCGTGAACACAACGCCATGCAATTTGCCCTTCAAATCGGCCAACAGGTCGAAATCGGGCAGGATGATATCTACGCCAGGCGCCCGCTCATCGGGGAATAAGACCCCGCAGTCGATGAGCAGGGCATCGCTGCCGCACTGCAGCAAGGTGCAGTTTCGGCCGACGTCGCCGAGGCCACCAAGAAAGGTGGCTCGCACGGCGGCCGCATTATTTTTCAAAGGAAATTCCTAAATATTTCTCAACTTGCGGTGCAAGTAATTGGGGGTAATTCGAACGCCGCGATTGGCCAATCCGGCCGGCGCGGCGGCAAAAGCAATCAAAAAAGCGTGGACTGCCTCATTGACGGTTCGGGCGCGGCTTCGGGGGCCGGCGCAATGGTGGGAGCTGGCCCATCCAGTAAGTCCGCCAGGCGCGAGAAGTCAGACAGGCAGATTTCTCGCAGTCGCGGATTGTGGAGGGCCGCCGCCGGGTGATACATGGGCATTACCCGCAATTCGCCGAAGCGATGCAGGCGACCGTGTTCTGACCCGATTCGCCGCCCGGGCAGAAATCGGTTAAGGGCGTGACGACCCAGAAGCACTAGCACTCGTGGCGCAATCGCCGCTATCTGCGACTTTAGCCAAGGCGAACAGGCTTCAACTTCAGATATTTCCGGGTCGCGATTTTGCGGTGGGCGGCATTTGACCACATTGGTGATGAAAACATCGGCCCGTTGCAGATTTATGCTCTCGAGCATCTCGCCCAGAAAACGGCCGGCCGGTCCAACGAACGGGCGACCGGTCTCGTCCTCGCGGCGACCTGGGCCCTCGCCCAAGAACATAATGTCGGCGCGCGGATTTCCTTCGCCTGGCACCGCCTGAATCCGACCGCGATGCAGTTCGCACCGCTCACACCCGGCAATCGCCGCGGCGAGGTCCTCGACTGATGTCCCTTCGGCGACTTCGGCCAGATCAACTCACCTTGGCGAAGAGATATGAGTCCAGCTGCTGGCGACGGACCACTGTGGCCAATTCGGCCGCCATTGCGCTCTCGTACTCAACCAGCGGCAAGCGTGGACTACCAACCGGAAAACCAACCGCACCGAGCGCCGATTTGAGTGCAATCGGGCTCGACCAGCCAGCCGGGAACAGCGCCCGGAACAGCGGCAACATCTCCATATGCAGGGCGGCGGCGGCGGGCAGGTCACCATCGACAGCAGCATCGATCATGGCCTTGATCCGGCCCGATACCAGGTGGCTGGCGACGGACACCACTCCGACACCACCAAGGGCGATCATCAGCAGGGTGTCGCCGTCATTGCCCGAATAGACATAGAAATCCGGGTCCGCGGTGCGGATTATCTCGGCGATCTGATCAAAGTCGCCACTGGCTTCCTTGACCGCCACAACATTGGGTATCTGTGAGCATTTCACCACCGTTGCAGCGTCGATGTTGGTGATGGTACGAGAGGGAACGTTATAGAGCATGTTGGGCAGATCGGTGCTCTCAGCGATTGCCTTGAAGTGCAAATAGAGCCCGATTTGCGGCGGTTTGTTGTAGTACGGCGCAACCTGCAACAGGCCATCGACCCCGCAGTCGGCGGCCAACTGCGAGAGGTGAATGCTCTCGGCGGTGTTGTATCCGCCGGTTCCGGCGATTATCTTGGCTCGACCGGCGGCGACGCGCACTGATTCGCGATACAAATCAACCCGTTCGCTCTCGGTCAGTACAGGCGATTCACCGGTCGTCCCGGTGACCACCAGACCGTCGTTGCCGGCTTCGATAAGACCGTCGACCAAGGCTGAAAACGTATCAATGTCGACCGCCCCGTCGCCGTTAAATGGTGTGACTATGGCGGTTATTAGACGCCCAAATTCCAACTTCACGGCCAATCCCCCGCTGCATCCGTCCAATATCGGCGCATCATGAAATGATTCTATGTCGCAAGGACGCCGGGTACCGCCGGGCGACTTGCCCGAATCAAATCTCGTTCAAGCAGCGTTTCGGCAATTTGAACTGAGTTGGTGGCCGCTCCCTTACGCAGGTTGTCAGAAACAACCCACAGACAGATGCCATGTTCGGTCGATACGTCACGTCGGATGCGACCGACCCAGACGAAATCGTTGCCGTCCGCGTCAAGGGCCGTCGGGTAACGTCGCTGGTCGGCCTGCGGAGCGTCAACAACCTGCACCGAAGGCGCGTTTGCCAACAATTCGCGCACCTCGTCGACGTCGACTGGGCCGGCGAATTCCAAATTGATTGATTCAGAATGCCCGCGCGCTACGGCAACCCGCACGCATGTCGCCGAAATCGGTAGATCGCCAGCGTGCATGATTTTGCGGGTTTCAAATGCCATCTTCCACTCTTCGGAGGTATAGCCATCGGCGCTGCGAAAGGTTTCAACTTCTGGTATCACGTTGAGGGCGATCTGGCCCGGCAGGATCTTGGCCGTGGGGGGCTGGCCAGCAGCGATCGCCCGGATCTGCGTTGACAGTTCGTCGACCGCCGCGGCTCCGGCACCGGACACCGCCTGGTAAGTTGAAACCACTACTCGGCTAATCGGAAATACCTGGTGGATCGGGTCCAGTGCCACCACCATTTGGATTGTTGAGCAGTTGGGGCAGGCGATGATGCCCTGGTGACCGACGAGATCGTCGGCATTGACCTCGGGTACAACCAACGGGATGTCGTCCTCATAGCGCCAAGCCGAGCTCTTATCGATAACGGTGGCCCCGGCGGCAACCGCCAGCGGCGCCAATTCCCGGGCGGTCGAACTGCCGGCCGCCGAAAAAACCAAATCGACGTCCGCAAACGAGTCGCCGGTTGCTTCCTCGACGGTTATGTCCTCGCCGCGGAAATTAATGATCCGTCCGGCTGACCGGGCACTGGCCAAGAGCTGCAAGCGCCCAATTGGGAATTGCCGCGCCGCCAAAAGCCCCAGCAACTCCGTTCCAACGGCACCGGTCGCTCCCACGACGGCTACCGAAAGCTCACTCATTTTTGTTCCACTTAAACCTTCGCCTCACGGCGTAATGTCAACAATTGACTGTAAAAATTTGGGCAATTCGACCCTGCTTTTAGCCCGACGACGCCGTTTCCAATTCAACGACGGGGCCAGCGGCTTTAGTCGAGCAGATTCTCCAATCCCACGACCAATCCGGGCAGGGAGCGGACGGCACGCACCGCCAGCAGCACTCCAGGCATAAAGGAAGTGCGGCTGATCGAATCGTGCCTAAGGGTAAGCGTTTGGCCAAGTCCGCCAAAGATGACTTCCTGGTGGGCCACAAGACCCGGCAAACGCACCGAATGGATGTGCACGCCGGCAAAATTTCCGCCCCGGGCACCTTCAAGGGCGAACTTTTCGGTTTCCACGTCCCGCATCTGGCCACCGGCGGCGCGAGCTATCGATCGAGCCGTGGCCATAGCGGTTCCGGACGGAGCATCGATTTTTTGATCGTGATGGAGTTCAATCACCTCAACTGTGTCGAAGTGCTTGGCGGCCATTTCGGCCATCTGCATCTGCAAAACCGCGCCGATGGCGAAATTCGGCGCCAAAAACGCTCCGATACTGGCGGCAGTAGCGGCATCAGAGATATCGTCCAGCGCCTGTTCATCAAATCCGGTCGTGCCAATTACCGGTGAAACGCCGGCGGCGATTGCCGCCAGCAGGTGGTCAGCTCCGGCCGCGGCGTTGGTGAAATCAACGACCACCTCCGCCCTGCTGGCCGAGAGGACCGCGGCAAGATCTCCGCCGCGTTGATCGGCCCCAATCGCAGGACAGAAATCCTGGGGGATCGGGGCCCGATCACACAGGGCCACCAACTCGGTGTCGGCGGCCCCGCCTACCGCTCTAGCTACCTCCTGGCCCATACGGCCAGCGGCGCCACAAACGGCAACTTTGATCAATCGACAAATTCCCAATCGGGTTGTCGGGTGCGCTCCGGTCGGCCGCCACTCCGGCCACCGCCATCGCCGCCATCGCCATTGCTGTCGTCGCTCCAGCTGCGTCGTCGCTGCGGACGATCGCGGCCTCTACCGCCGTCACGGAAGCCACCACGGTCTCCGCCACGGTCACGGTCGCCACCGCCATCGCGGTCACGTCGACCACCGCCACGGAAGCCACCACGGTCTCCGCCACGGTCACGGTCGCCACCGCCACGGAAGCCGCCACGGTCGCCACCGCCATCGCGGTCACGTCGACCACCGCCACGGAAGCCACCACGGTCTCCGCCACGGTCACGGTCGCCACCGCCACGGAAGCCACCACGGTCACGGTCGCCACCGCCACGGTAGCCGCCACGGTCACGGTCGCCACCGCCACGGAAGCCACCACGGTCGCCACCGCCATCGCGGTCACGTCGACCACCGCCACGGAAGCCACCACGGTCTCCGCCACGTGAGCCACCGTCACGGCGCCCACCGCCGCCAGAGCGGCGCGGCTTGTAACCCTCGTAGTCGTCGCCCATCAGGACGGCCTTGCGCGAAAGGTTGATGCGACCCAAGTCGTCAACTTCAATCACCTTGGCCTCGACCACATCGCCGACCTTGACCTCGTCCTCGACTTCGCGGACATGGTAGTCAGCGAGTTCCGACACGTGGATCATGCCCTGCTTGCCAGGGGCAAATTCGATGAAAGCACCAAACGGCAGAATTCGCTCGACCGGACCGGAAACGACCCGCCCCAATTCGATATCGCCGATGATGTCACGGATCATGGCGATCGTCTGGGCAGCTTTCTGCTTCTCGGGGGCGGCTACTGTCAGCGTGCCGTCTTCACCGATATCAATTGATGCGCCAGTGAGCTCTTCAAGTTTGCGAATGACCTTGCCACCGGGCCCAATCACTTCGCCGATCTTGGACGGGTCGATCTTGTGGATCACGATCTTTGGAGCCCAGGCATTTACGTCCGAGCGCGGCGTCGCCAGGGCGCCGTTCATGACCTCGAGGATCTCCATGCGGGCTTCTCGCGCTTGGGCGAGCACTTCACCGATGATCGACAGCGGAATGTGATCCAGCTTGATGTCGAGCTGAATCGCCGTAACTCCGGCCGCCGAACCGGCGACTTTAAAGTCCATGTCGCCGAAATGATCTTCAGCACCCTGGATGTCAGTGAGGATCTCGTAACGACCGTTGCCGTCGGAGACCAGTCCGATCGAGATACCGGTAACCGGAGCCTTGAGTGGAACACCGGCGTCCATCAGCGCCAGGCAGGACGCTGAGGTGGCCGCCATTGAGGTCGACCCATTCGAGGAGAGGATTTCCGAAACTGACCGAATTACATAGGGGAATTCGGATTCGTTGGGCAATACCGGCGCAACCGCTCGCTCGGCCAGGTATCCATGACCGATCTCACGTCGGCGCGGGCCCCGCATTGGGTAGGCCTCACCGGACGCGAACGGCGGCATGTTGTAGTGGTGCATGTACCGCTTGGCCTCGAGCCAGTCGAGGTTGTCCAATCCGATGCGCTGTACCGAACGCGCGTTGCCCAACGTGACTACGTTTAGGCATTGCGTCAGGCCACGTTGGAAAAGCCCGGTACCGTGCACACGCGGAATTACGCCAACTTCCGCCGAGAGTTCTCGCAGCTGGCCAGGGGCCCGTCCATCGGGGCGTAGCTGATCAGCCAGGATCGCCTCGCGGGTGGCGCCCTTTAAGACAGAGTCAAAGGCCTGGGCGATATCACTGGCGCTGGTCTCCTCGTTGCCGAGGGCCTCGTTGGCTTCGGCCTTGGCGGCGGCTATCGCCTCGCCCCGGGCCGGTTCCTCAGTTATGCGCGCGGCGTCGGCCAATTGGGCCCCGACGGTCTCGGCCACGCTGGCGACCAAATCGTCGTTCACGCCGGCGATGATCGGCTCGTCTTTGGCAACCCCGATCGCTTCGCGCAGCTCTTCCTGCAGCTCAATGAGCTTCAGGTTGGCTTCGTGACCGAAATTGATTGCGCCCTCGATGGTGTCTTCTGACACCTGCGAGGCACCGGCTTCGATCATTACCACGCCCTTGGCGGTGGAAGCAACCACCAGATCCAGGGTCGGGTTTTCGCTGACAAAAGTACGGGTCGGATTGATGACGAAATTCTCTCCGTCATAGCCGACTCTTACGGCCCCGATCGGGCCGTTGAATGGAATTCGCGAAACGTGGAGTGCAGCAGAGGCGCCAACGATGCCCAAGACATCGGCTTCGTTGTCTTTGTCGGCTGCAAGGAGGGTGTTGATGACCTGCACGTCGTTGCGCATGCCCTTGGGAAAGAGCGGTCGCAACGGGCGGTCGGTGAGACGCGCGGTCAGGGTCGCGCTGTCAGGCGGACGGCCCTCGCGACGCAGCACCGAGCCAGGTATGTGGCCAACGGAGTATGACTTCTCTTCAAAGTCACAGGTGAGTGGGAAAAAGTCAAGGCCTTCGCGCGGACTGTCTTTCATGCAGGCCGTGCACAGCAGGCGGACATCGCCATAGCTGAGAAGGATGGCGCCGTCGGCCTGTAAGGCAAACTTGCCGGTCTCAAAGCGGAGCTGGCTGGCGCCTAGCTCCAATTCGACATTATGGTTCAAGGATCTCTTCGATTCTTACGGTTTGATATTTGGTTTTGAGCGACTTTGCAAGATTCGTGTGCGCTCAAAGAAAAAGATTGGTACGAATTTTTTCCCGGTTGCCATATCGGAAGGAATACGCAGGACTTGCCTGCCGCATCGCAACTTGTTCGTCTGCTGCCGGTTTGTTCCTTAGCAAATCAATCGTTTCGATTCAATTGCCGGTCAGCAGGGTTGTTTAGGCTCTGGTCAGCTTCGCCTTTGCGAAGCCTTCCCGCCGGGGTGCTATTGACCCGAACTTGTTCTTTACAAGAAACGGGTCGAACGGATTCGGGTAGTGGGTCAGCCGTCGGCCGCGGCCCAATTTCCTACCCGGCGCGGTATTAGCCGCGCAGCTCCAACGTGCGGATCACCTCCGTGTAACGGTCAGGGTTCTTAGATTGCAAGTACCGGAGCAGGGATCCTCTTTTGCCTACCAGCTTGAGCAGTCCGCGACGCGAATGATGATCGTGCTTGTGCTCGCGCAAATGGTCAGTTAGGTGAACGATGCGTGCTGTAATCACGCCGATCTGGACCTCGGTCGAGCCGGTGTCCATCTCGTGGTTCTGCAGGGTTTCAATGGCTTCCTGCTTTGTGCCTGTATATGGCAAACCGGATCCTTCGAATCGGTTTCGGCCAGCCCGCCGTGGGCTGGTTGCTGCATGGCCCCGCACGGGGTCGGTCGGGTCACTTGCTTGTTTCGGGAAATTATAGAAATTCGCAGAGCACCTCGCCGGAGCGCGCAATTGCGCCCTGGCCTTGCAACAATTGCAACGTTGCCAACCTGCCAACCCTAGGAAAAACCATGGCCAGCCGACGGCGGCGGCGAAGTGGTCGAACACCCCAAATTGGCCGGCCGGCCGGCCCACCGCCAAAGGCGGTCGGCCCAACAACTCAACCAAAGTCCGGTTTCAATCCATTCCGGCAAAAGCGATTCTTGATCCTGATCGTGTTGATGGTTGTTGCGTTACCGTTCGAATTCATGCTCATCACCAACCTCTTGGAAGGGCCGCCCGGCGATCGACCCGACACCCGGCCGGCGGCAGTTGTCGGAGCCTCCTCAATGCACGACCCGTACCTGACCATTCCGCCGACCAGTGGAGCCCGCGCGGCCGAGTCACCGGCTTTGGGAATCTATGAAAGCGAGCTGGCCAACCTCGATCAGGTGGCGGCGTTGGCCGAAGGCGCGGTGCTGGTTCAGTACAGCTGCCCGCCGGCGGCGAGCTTGTGTTCGGGGATTGTGGATGAATTAATGGACATCGTAGAGAGCTATTCCGGCCAACCAGTGATCCTGGCCCCCTACCGGGCCGCTGCCACCTCGCACATCACGCTGACGGCTTGGGGCAGCCTGCTGCGCCTCAATGCCGTCGATGAACTGGCGGTGCGCGAGTTCATTGAGGCCTTCGCCGGGGCCGTCGTCGACAGCGGCGGTTAACGCCCACCGTGGGGGACCTTGAACTTTCGGGGGTGATCCTACCCGGGTCCGATCAGCTCTCCAGCGACGGCTGGATCACCATCGCCGTCCTGGTGGGATTGGTGATCTTGTTCGCAACTGAAAAAATTCGGCCCGACATCGTTGCGGTCATCGGACTGGTGGCGATGGCATTTACCGGGGTCGTCGACACTGGTACCGCCCTGAGCGGCTTTTCGCACCCGGCGGTGGTGACCGTGGTCGCCTTCTATGTAATTTCGGCGGCCATCACCGATGCCGGCGTTCCGCAGGCGATAGCCAGTTTGCTCTCGCGGGTGGCCGGCGGTTCGCAAGTACTGCTAACCGCCCTGTTGATGGGCATGGTGGGCGGCATGTCAGCCTTCATCAATAACATCGCGGCCACCTTGATCCTCATGCCGGCGACTACCAGGCTGGCCCGGGGAATAAAAATCTCGGCGCTTAAGCTCTTGATGCCGCTCTCGTTCGGCTCCCTGCTGGGCGGCCTGGCCACCTTGATTGGGACCCCGCCCAACATAATTGCCGCCGACCTGCTGGCGGAGGGGGCCGGCGTGCAGTTGAGGATGTTCGACTATGCCCCCACCGGCCTGGCGGTCATGGCCGTGGGCATGGTCTATTTCGCCGTTGTCGGCAATCGACTGCTACCGAGCCGGCCGGCCCAGGGCGAGATGACTCGGGTTGAACAATTGCGCGAGTTTCTTTTCGAATTGCGCATAACCGGCCAATTCCAAGACCCCGGGCGATCACTTCTCCGATTGGGGTGGCGGGGACGCTTTGGCCTATCGGTGCTCGAGATCCGGCGTGCCGGCCGGCGCCAGCGCACCATCTCGGCCAGCGACCAAATATTCATCGGCGACACCGTGGTGGTATCCGGCGAATACGACGATGTCATGAAACTGGCCTCAGAACCTGGGGTCGACTTTGAAAGGCGGGCAAACAGCGAGCACGATCTGGCAGAAGGCACGGTGATGGCCGAGTTGGTGGCTACGCCTTGGTTCGATCAACACCCGCGGACGCTGACCGAATTCGGATTCGGATCGCGCTACCGCGGTGTGGTACTCGGGATTTGGCGCCACGGCCAAAGGGTGCGTTCCAACCTGGCCCGAGCGCTAATTCGCGGCGGTGACGTTCTCATGGCCCAGATCCCGCGCGCTGGCCTCGTTCAATTGGCCAACGATCATCATTTCCTGGTCTTGGGACAGCGAACTGACCATCTTGAACGTCTCACCCCCAGCGCCCTGCGCGCGCTGGCGATATTGGTGGCGGTAGTGGCCGCAGCCACCCTAGGCCTAGTCCACATCGCCGTCGCCGTGTTGGCGGGCATCCTGGCGATGTTGGCCCTCAGGGTGATTTCACCGCGGCGCATCTATGACGTCGTTGACTGGCGATTGCCGATTTTGGTGGGGGCGATGATACCGATCGGGTCGGCGATGCAGGATACCGGGGTGGCCGCATATTTGGCCTCCCTGATCGCCGATGGCGTGGCCGATTACGGCCCCTATGCCGTGGTGGCGGCGGTCTTTTTCACCACCGCTCTGCTCACCCAGGCCACCGCCAACGCCACCGCAGTGGTGATCATGGCCCCGATCGCCTTATCGCTGGCGGCGGGTGGCCTGGGCGTATCGCCGGCAGCCCTGATGATCACCGTTGCCATCGCCGCATCGACCGCCTTTCTCACACCGTTTGGCCATCAAGCAAATCTGTTGGTCTACAACGCCGGCGGATATCGCTATCTCGAATTCACCCGCGTTGGAGGTCCGCTTACGCTGCTGGTGATGGTGGTTACGGTGCTGATGGTCCAGCTGGTCTGGCCGGCGTGACACTCGATTTGGGGGTCGCCGGGCAGGCCCCCGCGCTGCGGATGCTGGCGGTGATGCTAAATCGTCGCCGGTTGCCCCACGCGCTACTTTTTAGCGGTCCGCCCAACAGTGGCAAAACCACGTTGATGCGCAACTTGGCTGCCCACCTTAATTGCGCCGAAGGTGGTCGACCAGGGCCCTGCCAGCGGTGTCCAAGCTGCACCCGAATTGCCCGCGATGTCGACTTTGACGTGACCGTCATCGACGTGGCTGCCGGCCACGGGCAGGTCCAAATCGATCAGATCCGCCAATTTGAGCGCCGGGTGGCCCTCACCGCGGTCGGTGGTGGCAACAAGATTGGGATCTTTCCCAGCGCCCATCTATTCACCGAGAACGCCGCCAACGCCCTGCTCAAGACCCTGGAACAACCGCCCGCCCACACCCTGATCATGCTGGCAGCACCCAGCCCCGATGCGGTATTGCCAACGGTGGTATCGCGTTGTTCGCTGCTCCGTCTCTACGCGCTTGGCGACGATGAGTTGCGTGAACTGGTCAAGGCACGTACCGGCGCCGGCGGCGAGCGCCTCAATTCGGTGTTGGCGCATGCCTTCGGGCGCCCCGGATGGGCGATCGACATGCTCAGCCGGACCGGTGCCTGGGGAGAGTTTTGCGAACGCACAACATTGCTTTCTTCGCTGCTCGACGGGGCAACCGATGACGCCCGGCGGATGGAGATCGCCTCCGAACTTGCCAGTGACGGTGCCAGTGCGGCCAAACGCCGGGAAAAGGCCATCGAATCTCTGGAGTGGCTCGAGCTGAGCCTGGCCGTACGAGCGCGCGAGCGGCCGACGCGATGGCGCGACTGGGCCGATAACGCGCACCTGGTCCGGACTGGTTTGCGCCGCGTGCGGGGCAACGCCATGTTGCGCCCGGCGATGGAGGACATCATCCTTAACCTGGGGCGCCTGCGCGCCGAAGGAATCAAGGAATGATCGAAGAGTCGACGAGTCGGACTATCGGCGACCACCCGAGGAGGCCTAAACTCGAAACGCCCACCCGGGAATGTCGAGCGGCCGCTTCAACGGTCCTGGGACGGGCGCCCTAATTCGGGCCAATCAACGACCAAACACTCAGCCTTGGAATCAAGGCCCCCAATGCCAACCATCATCGGCGTGCGCTTCCGCCGCGCCGGCCGACTCTACTACTACGACCCGGGCGGGATCGACTTTGCAATCGATGATTTGGCCTTGGTCGAGGCCGGATCGCGCACCGAATTGGCCAACGTCGTTTTGTCCTCCACCGAGATCGACGAGGAGGAGCTGCGCGAGCCACTCAAATCGGTGATCCGACGGGCGACGGATGAAGATCGGCACACGGCGGAGGAATTGTCAGACCGTACCACCGCAGCCATGACCCGGTTTGGCGAGCTGATCGCCGAGCGTGACCTGCCGATCAAACCGATCAAGGCCAATTGGAGCTTCGACGGAGCCAACCTGACCTTCAACATCGCCACCAGCGGCCGAGTAGATTTTTCCGGATTGGCCAGTGAATTGGCCGAAGAGTTTCAATGCCGGATAGAACTCCGACAGATTGGAGCACGCGAAAGAGCGTCCCTGGTGGATGGTCTTGGGCGCTGTGGACTCAGTCTTTGCTGTTCATCCTGGCTGGTCGAACCTGGCAACGTGACCGTCCGGATGGCCAAGAACCAGAATCTTCCGCTCAACCCGGCCAAGATCTCCGGCGTCTGTGGGCGGTTGCTCTGCTGCCTGCGCTACGAGCACGATATGTACATCGACGGCCAGATCCAGCTCAAACCGGAAGAACCGGTGGCCGAGGTTGGCGACATATTCACCACGACTCCCGCCGACGATGATTTCTTCAGTGACGAGGCTGCGCCACAAGATGAAGGTGGCACCGACCGAGCGGAACGCCGAACCACGACCCGTCGTTCGCGCCCGCGGCGTTCGCGCCGGCAGCGCAGACGCCGCAAACGCTAACCGGAGCTCCGGCTGACGCCATGAGCGAGCGCGACCCGACCGTAGCCGCCCCACACCCAATAGAGCAAGCGCGCCGCCGTGCCGATCGACAACAGTTGGCGGCATTTTTGGGCCTTGCCACATTTGGCATCGCGGTGGTAATCCTGCTGTTTTCGCGCAACCCTGATCCAGCCCCTGATCCATCGGCGTCGTTGGCACCGGCCGTGCCCGTGAATCGTCCGCTACCGGCACCGGCGCCGGCATCGCCGACGCCTACCGCGGTGGCCACGGCGCTACCGGCGCCGGTGCCGGAACCAACCACAACGGTCGTGCAACCCGTGGCCGTTACGCCAACGAGCGAACCTACCGCCGCCCCGATTAATCCAGCCGACGTGCCGGCAGGATTTGCTGCGGTCAACGCGTCGTTGGGTCTGAACGTAAGGGCCGAGCCGAGCTTTTCCGGAGCCATCCTGCGCGTGCTCAACGACCGCCAACTGGTGGCTCTGGCCGGCGAGGTCGAAGTCGGCCCTGAAGGGGTCTGGCAACAATTGGCCGACGACGGTGGTGGCTGGGTGCTCGAAACTTACCTTGTACTCCCGGCCCAATCTGCATGAAAATTCCTAAACTGAGGCTCAGCAGTTGAGCGCATTTGGCGCCCCATCAGGCGCCCTTGCGGCGGCCGGAACGCAAACTTAAGCGCAAAGTTTCTCCACCGCCCCTCCGCGCCATGCCCGCCCATCCGCTCTATTACGACGACGCCTACCTGACCCGCTTCGACGCGGAGGTGGTCGCCGTGGCCGAGAACGCGGTTTTTCTCAGCGCCACCGCCTTCTATCCCAGAGGCGGCGGGCAACCAGGCGACTGCGGCACGCTGACCTGTGGCGAGAGAGAACTCCCAGTCGAACCGGCCCGCCGCGCCGACGGTGACATCGCCCACGTGGTCGTCGGGCCGCCGCCGGCAATCGGCGACCGCATCAGCGGCCGGATCGACTGGGCGCTACGGTTCAAGCTCATGCGGTTGCACACCTCGCTACATGTGCTCTCGCAGGTTGTATTTGCCGATTACGGGGCCCAAGTAACCGGCGCCAACATCGCCGATGACGGATCTAAGGCCCGTATGGACTTTGCCCTGGAGGACATTCGGGTGGCCGAAATCCTGACCGACCTGGAGGGCCGCACCAACGAAATGCTTGTGCGGGCCGCGCCGGTGAAAACCTATCAATTGCCGCGCGCCGAGGCGTTTCAGATTCCTGACCTGATTCGCAGCCGAATAAACCTGTTGCCACCGGCAATTTCCCAAGTGCGCATCGTCGAGATCGTGGGCATCGATTTGCAGGCTGACGGCGGCACTCATGTTGCCAACACGTCTGAGGTGGGGGCCATCAAGGTGATCGGCGGGTCCAACAAGGGCCGGATCAACCGCCGCATTGAGATCGCGCTGACCGAATAGATGACCAAGGGAGGCTTTAAGCGCCCGCCGGCTTCACCTGACCTGCCGGCCATCGAATCGCGGATCTTAGATTTCTGGGATGAAATGGAAATCTTTGGCCGCCTGCAGCAGCGCAACAAGGGCGGTCCCCGACATTCGTTCATAGATGGTCCGATCACCGCCAATAACCCGATGGGCGTACATCACGCCTGGGGTCGAACCTACAAGGACGCCTACACCCGTTACCGAGCCATGGCCGGGTTCGATCAGCGTTATCAAAACGGATTCGACTGCCAGGGCCTCTGGGTTGAGGTCGAGGTCGAAAGGGAACTGGGCCTAAATTCCAAGCGCGAAATCGAAGCCTACGGATTAGACCGGTTCTCGCAAGCCTGCGCCGAGCGCGTCAAACGCTACGGTCAGCGGATAACCGAACAGTCGCGGCGGCTGGGAATGTGGATGGACTGGGACGATTCCTACTACACGCACCACGATTCGAACATCGAGCACATCTGGCATTTCCTGCAAATCTGCGACAAAAACGGTTGGCTGCGCCGCGGCGGACGCGTAATGCCCTGGTGCACGCGCTGCGGGACATCGCTTTCACAGCACGAGCTGCTCGGCACTGACACATACCAGGAGCTAACGCACACCGCGGTCACATTGGCGCTGCCGATAAATGAACGCCCCGGACAATCCCTCCTGGTCTGGACCACCACACCCTGGACGTTGGCCGGCAATGTGGCCTGTGCGGTGGCCCCGGAGCTCGAATATGTGCTCGCTCGTTTCGACGGGCGCGAATACATCCTCTCGCGCGGAACCGCCGAACGCGTGCTGGGGCCGGACAGCCAGGTCCTCGGAATCATCCCCGGTGCCGATCTGGTGGGATTGACCTATCGGGGTCCATGGGATGAGCTGACCCCCCAGCAGGATTCACCGCGCCGGATCGTTGCCTGGGATGAAGTCTCCGAGGCCGAAGGGACCGGCATCGTCCACATCGCCCCCGGTTCGGGCGCCGAGGACTATGAACTGGGGCTCCGCGAGGATTTGCCCACACTGCAGATCATCGACGGCGAAGGTATTTACACGAGCGAATTTGGCGAACTGGCCGGGCGCTCAGTAGCCGATTCGGTCGAATACATCGTAGGCCGGCTCCGTGACAAGGGGTTGCTGTTTAGCGCCGCCGAGCATACCCACCGTTATCCGGTTTGCTGGCGATGCAAGGAAGAGATCGTCTTCAACCTGGTGGATGAATGGTTCATCTCCTGCGAGGAGATCCGCCCACGAATGATCGAGGCCGCCGGAAGAGTCAACTGGGTGCCCGAGTCGGCCGGTAAACGGATGCGCGACTGGCTCGAGAACATGGGCGATTGGGCGATTTCGCGCAAACGATATTGGGGCCTACCGCTGCCGTTTTATCAGTGCGAGCAGTGCTCACAAACGACTGTGATCGGGTCGTTGCGGGAACTGCGCCAACGGGCCGTTGATCCGGCGCTGGTTGATGCGCTGCCCGAACTGCACCGCCCCTGGATCGATGAAATTGAAATCTCGTGCAGCTGCGGGGCGGTGGCCCGGCGGGTGAGCGAAGTTGGCGATTGCTGGCTGGACGCCGGAATCGTGCCCTTCTCCACTCTCGGATTCCTCTACGAGGACCAAACGAACTCCGACTCGCAGTGGAATAGCTGGTTTCCGGCCAATTTCATAACCGAAATGCGCGAGCAGATCCGGCTTTGGTTCTATTCGATGCTCTTTATGAGCGTGGCGATCACCGACCGGCCACCGTACCAAACCTGCTTCGTATACGAGAAGGTAATGGACCAGCAGGGCCAGGCAATGCACCGTTCATTCGGCAACGCCATCAACTTCGACGAAGCGGTCGAGCGGATGGGCGCCGACGTGATGCGCTGGATGTATGTGGGCACCAATCCAAATTCAAACGTGCGGTTCGGCTACGATCCCGGGCGCGAAGTAGTCCGCCGGTTCTTGACCCTCTGGAACATCTACGCCTTTTTTCTCACCTATGCCGAGCTGGATGAGTTCGACCCGGCGGCACCGGCTCCGGCGGTCAAGGACCGGCCGGTACTCGATCGCTGGATCCTCTCGCGTCTCCATTCGTTGACTTCGGAATGCGAACAGGCCTACGCCGACTATTGGATATATCCGGTTGTCGACAAGATTGAACGCTTTTGGGATGACATCTCCAATTGGTATGTGCGGCTCAGCCGCCGCCGGTTCTGGAAAAGCCAGGCCGATTCGGACAAAGCCGCCGCCTATGCGACCCTCTATGAGGTTTTGAGCGGCACCGTCCGGCTATTGGCGCCGCTGATCCCGTTCCTGGCCGAAGAGCTGTACCAGAACATCTCCGCCGCCGACCGCAATGCACCGGAGAGCGTATTCCTCTGCCCGTTCCCCGAGCCCGACCGCGCGCAGATCGACGAGGGCCTTGAACGTGATCTCGACATCGTCCGATCGGTAATTTCGCTGGGTCGATCTGCGCGCGCCCAGTCCAACATCAAAACGCGTCAGCCGCTCTCAGAAATCGTCGTCGGCGCGCCCAATCCACAGCGCCGCCAGGCAGTGTCGCTGCATGTTGATCTGATCCTTAGCGAGATCAATGTCAAATCGCTTCGCTTGGTCGAGTCGAATTCCGGCCTGCTTTCGTTCGAGATCAAGCCAAATTTCCGGGCCCTGGGACCGCGCTTTGGCAAGCGAGTTCGCTCGGTGGCCAAGGCGATCGAATCGCTCGATGGTGGCCAGGTTGCACGTGACCTCGAGGCCGGTGTGGCCGTAGTGATCGAGATCGATGGCCGGGTCGAGACTCTGGATTCTGAAGATTTAATAGTTCGACACCGGGGGATTGAAGGCTTGGCGGTGGCCCTCGACGCCGATGTCGCCGTCGGAGTCGCCGTCGAATTGACCGATTCGCTGCGTCGCGAAGGGATGGCCCGTGAGATCGTCCATGCAATTCAGGGGGCCCGACGGGAGGCCGGATATGACATCGCCGACCGCATCGCCGTGGGGCTGAGTGGATCCGAGGTAGAGGCGATCCTGGCCGAGCACAACTTAGCGATTGCCGACGAGGTGCTGGCGCTAAGCGTTTCAGCAGACCCACTTATCGACCCGGATTTTGAGACCGATTTGTCCGTTGGCCAAAGCTCTGTCGGGATTACCCTGAAGCGTTGGGGCGAACGCGAATAGGCACAGCTCCCGGACATTGCCAGTTCCGATCGCCCGGTCCCGGGAAATCCTCCACAAAGTTGCGACCGCGTCGGAGTTACTCAAAGCACATGTGCGTCATCCCCGCGCCTACTGAATTGGCGCGACTAACCTGCGCCGAGAAATGCCGTCGCCGGGATCAAATCCCGGCGACGCGAAATGTGACCGGGAAATCGCGTCATTACTCAACTGGATTCAAGATACCCGATAGCTAGCCAATTCCGCTTAAGAACGGCGAGGCGATCCTAGTTGCGGCACGGAGAATAGGCGACGCAGTTGTGGCCCAACGTCAACAGAGATTCGTTCTGCGTCGATTTGCATTTGGGCATTCGCCTGCTAAATGTCAGCCGCAACCGCCGAACACCACCATTCGTAAAGAGGGTTGTTCGAGCCGGGAACGTAATTCGCTTGATCGCGCATCCCCTCGACCGCCGATCGCAACGTCGCGACAGATGGGGTTTGATCATCAACCCACTTCTTCAATATTTCGAGTGTGTACAACAGCGGCACGGATGGTGTTTGCTCAGAAAGAACTCTTCGGGCCTTTCGGTCATCAGTAGCTAGCGAGAATCCACGGTGAAATGCGAGCGAACCTGTTACCGCCTCTCCATCGTCGATTTTGCTCGCCAGTACCGCGTAGGTGTTTTGTTCAGCCGATCCAACCAGCTTCAGGGACTCGACTTCCTCAGCCAGAAAAAGACCTGAATCGCACAACCGCCGCCTGATCATTGATCCCGACTGATTCCGCACTTGGAGACACAGTGCTTCGTTCTTGAGTACATAGTCGGAAACCACGAATCGAATGGGCAATCCAGCAGCTAACTCTCCGAAAATCCCGGTCGCACAGAGGTTCAAGAGGCAACTGGCGTTTAGGGCTACCACGTCAAATTCCCAGATGGCGATCGGCGCACCCCAATCGGTGGCTTAGTCGGCAATCAAACTTGCGAGATCGATCGACAATGACTGTACTTCTCCCTCATCCAGGAATTGACGAGTAGAGGTGATTTCGTGAACTACTTGCCTTGCCGTTACTCGATCGACCCGCATCAATTTGGCCAACTCCCCTTCACTAAGGTCGGCCCTCAAGTACGCTTGCACCGCCAGTAACTGGAACCGGAATGGCATCGATGGTTTTGCACTCCTTGGCCGTGCCAAATCTAGTGCCGCTTGCGCTTTCCTAACTTCGAACCCACGGACCAGAAGCTTTTCCCAGGTTCCAAAGGGCAAAAGTCGCAAGCCCTCCAGGCGCATCATCATCGCCTCCACTGACACGAAGTAACCGTGAGCAAACCTGCAGATATCGGCCGCAGTCACTTTCCCATCAACCGCTCGAGATAGATTGTTGAATTTGCGCTGAAGGCCTGCGGAGGGCATTAGAAAGTTTTGGGCAAATGCGTTAGCGAATTGCTCCGATGCAGGAACACGACGATATCTGCCGATCGTGGAAATATCGGGGTTAAAACGGCGAGTCAAGAAATGACCGTATTCGTGTGCCAATGACCACCGTTGTCTCTCGGCGGGGTGCGTGGAATTGACCACGATACTGCCACCGAATTCTTCCGAGTACGCGAACATCCCTGAAACGCGAGAAGGGAGCTTCGCGTTAAATACCCGGACACCGACATCATCCTCCAACACTTCTCGCAAGTTGTGGATCGGTCCGTCGCCCAGGCCCAATCGGTTTCGTTCGGACGAAGCCACGTCTGCAGCGGCCGTTTCCGGATTAACCATGCCAATCGAATACTCTGGCGGAGACGTGTGGCGTGCCGGAATGCCGGCTAAATTTTCAAGATGTAAGTAGTCTTCGCTTAACTGCTGAAAAATGTCGATTGATTCCCGAAGTTCGCCTTGCTCTTTGACCCCGACAGCGCTTTTTAAAGCGGAGCGGAATTGAACTTGAAAGTCGGCTACCCACGGTCGGGATCCAACGAAGTGACTGACTGGCCGTCCATAAAGGTCTGCCAACGAAATTATTTCGCCAGGTCGGGCCTTCCGGTCCCCTTTTTCCAACGCGGTAATGGTCGTGCGAGCAACATTCAACCAATCAGCCGCGTCCTGTTGGGTTAAACCTCGAGCGTTTCTTGCCCGCCGAATTCGGTGCCCCAATTCGGCGGGCGCAACGGTGTCAATTACATAGTCGTGCACAAGTCCTCCAACCATCGGGAATCCGAAGGACTAGGGTAAGTTGTTCCACTCTTGTACAAATCTTTCGATCACCCCAACTAAAAGTTGACGCACTCGAAACGGGCTGAATTCAAGCTTTTTGGAGAGTTCGAATTGCGTTCTCGCAAGCTCGGGGAATGATTGGATTAGTGCAGACCAAGAATTTGGCGAAGCTAAGCATTGGGAGAATTTGTTCGCCTGTCCCTGCATTATGGCGAGTCCATTTGGGGCGGATTTGAACCGTTTGCCTTGGTCGTTAAATATGTCGTAGAGGTAACCTTTCGCAGAATCAAATCTCGATAAATGTGCGGCGGCTAGCGAAGCGCGCCGCAAGACACACGAAGTGCAATTGCCGCAATTAAGTGCTGAATTTTTGGTGCGAATTGGAAACGAATCGCAAGAAACTGTGGAACTGATTAACGGTTCGAATGAGGGGTTGTTGAGCGATTCACACAACTGAGCTTTGGTTTTGAATAGCGCTGGGTTCACTATATTGACGGACCGACCCAACGCCAGTTCGATGATTTCGCTGGCCATCATCAAAGACCTTGGATGGACGCCACGATAGTTGTCGACCCCTAGCTGCGTTCCATTCAACGGTAGGTTTAACGCTCCGATTCCGTTCTCATAAACATGCAAAGTGTTGGAACCTGCTTGAAGCGCAACTCCTACGCCAAAAGCAAGAAAAGCGAATCCCCGCGTCCTTTGGGTAGATTCCTCGGGGCGTCGAGGCCCGTTTGACGGCTGCCTGACGCCAAAAGGGATCGCCACGTGGTGAATTTCGGTGCTTCTGGATCCGGTTGCCTCGTTGAAGATTGCTTCTCTGATCCGGGCGGTGAGTGACTTTTGTTGGTGGAGCAATTGACTGTGGGTAAATCCGGACACCAGCACGGGGGAGTCATCCGGGCGTGCAAGAAGGGAACCGACGATTCCGGCTAGGGAATCTAATCCTCCACTAAATAACGCGGCATGCACAGGGGGTTTAGGTTGGCTGCAAAACAAATATCGTTCCGACTCCCGTTCGGAAAGCTGCCCTTGCTGGTTAGTGAAATCAAATGACCAATCGTCGCCACTGACCCAGTACAGGTATTCCTTGAGCTTGCGTTCCATTTCAAGGGAGGACCAAAGTCCGGTATCAGTGACCGAGATCCGGACGTGGATCTTTCGCTGCCCAGTATCCGGTTGGCAATAGCTCCGTCGGGAAAGTCGATCGGCTGCATACACCGCAAGCGCTAGTTCGAATAAATCGGCGATTGCGCTTGGAAGTGGGACGAAAAATTCCCTGGCGATCCGCGCACCATCCATCCAATACCCATCGCCGTTACTGGTAATGGCCGGATTTCGAGGTCGTGTCCCCTCGGTAGGTGTAAGTAAGTCCGGCTCCCTCTACTTTGATGGGGTGCGGCAGCATCGGCCTCGAGGCTGATGCTGCCGGCAAGGGCCGGCAGTTGTTGTAGGAGACTCTCCGGGGGCGCTGATCCTTCTGAGTGGATGTGTTTTCGTGCGGCAGTGCGGCCGCAGCCCAATTGTGCTTCGTGCCGCATCGCCAAACGGGATCGCAGGGCGCACCGATCCCGGGGACCCTCGGGCGCGCAGCCCTTCCGGGAGACGGCGGACCGCTCATCCCGCCGCCGGCCGTCTACATGTAGATCTCTTTGGCTCTTTGCAGGGCCCAGTCCCTGGGCGCCGCCACCAGCTGCCCGGTCTGCCCGTCGATATCGTCACGGTGGGCCACCACCTTCCCGATCTGCCGCATCGACTCCTGGGACATGTAGCGGCGCTCGGAGGCGATCCATTCGTCGTTCTGCTCGCACAGGATCGCCCCCGCCAGGCGCGCGACCGATTCGTCATTCGGGAAGATCTGCACCACCCGGCTGCGCCGCTTGATCTCGGCCATGAGGCGCTCCAGGGGATTGGTGGACCAGATCTTGCGCCAGTGCACCGGCGGGAAATCGGCGTAGGCGGTCAGCTCCACCTCTCTGTCGTCGACGTAATCCCCCAGGCGCGGGGCGAGCTTCTCCATCGCCGCGGCGAAGTAGTGGTAGTGGGCTACCGCCATTTCGCGGTCGGCCTGGTTGTAGATGGTGGAGAAGGCGGCCATCGCCAGGCGCTGGTTCGGCCGGCTGCCGGCCCGCCGGGCGATGTTGCGGCCAAAGTGGATCCGGCAGGCCTGCCAGGCCGCGCCCGGCAGCCGGGTCTGCACCGCGGCCTTGATGGACGAGTGGGCGTCCGAGATCACCAGCTTCACTCCCGTAAGACCCCGATCCGCCAGTGAGCTGAGGAAGTCCTCCCAGAAGGGCAGGTCCTCGCCGTCGCCGACGGCAAAGCCCAGCACCTCGCGGCGGCCGTCGCCGGTGACTCCGATGGCCACCGCCAGCGCCCGCGAGCGGACCTGGTGGCGGTGGCGGGCCTTCACGTAGGTGGCGTCCAGGTACAGGTAGGGGTAGTTGGCAAGTCCCAGGTCGCGTTCCCGGAAGGCCTTTACCTGCTGGTCGATGCGCTTGCAGATCCTGGACACCTCGGACTTGGAGATGCCGTGTCCCGAGCCCAGGGCCCTGACTAGCCGGTCCACCTTGCGGGTGGAAGTCCCGCTGATGTAGGCGGTCATCACCACCGCGTACAGGGCCTGATCGACCCGCCGGCGGGGTTCTAAGAACTCCGGGAACCAGCTGCCCTCGCGCAGCTTGGGCAGGTCGATCGCGATGTCGCCGGCCTGGGTGGTCAGGGTGCGCGGGCGCTTGCCGTTGCGGCGGTTCGTGCGTCCTGGCGTGCGCTCGTGGGGGTCCGCCCCGATGTGGGCGGCTACCCCGGCGTCGATTAAATCCTGGAGGCCGCGCTCGACGAGTCGGCGGACGAACTCGCGGCTGTCAAAGCCCTCCTCGGACAGCTTGGTGAAAAGGGCAGCATAATGATCTTGGGCCATCGATGGTTCCTCGATGAAGAAGGTGAAGTGTCTTCATTTTGAGGAGCGCACGGTGGCCCTTTCATTTACCGTGCGCTGCTGGCGCTAAATCGTCAGCAAGCTGGAGCTTTTACACCACGTGGCGGGACACGATCCGGAGGAAGGTAGCCTTTGTACGGGTCTTGCTTGGAAAATTACCGGTGGTGGATCGGTTTCGCCACAGGCGGCATCGCTAGATCCTTCGCTGCAGCGAAGGTGTTTAGTTCTCAGCCAGGACAACTTCCCTAGAGAGGATTTAAACGTGGCCAAAAGGGCCCAACGGCGCCAGATTACCAGCAGTGACATGCCGTCCCTTTCCCATGTGCGCAGCGACATCGTCAAGATTGCAGCAATCGCCGCCATCATGTTCGCGTTGCTGGGGGTCGCCTCGGTCATCATCGCCTGACGGTTCCAATCAGCCCGTTCATGTCCGAACTAACACTTTCCGGTCAGGTGGCGAAGGCTGAGTCCCGCCTTCTCGGTCTTATCAGGCCTGGCAATGAAGCCTCGGCCGAGCAATTGCCCTACCAGCGTGAGCGAATAGCGGCTCGCGGCCAGGACCGGCTGAGGGCGATGAGGTCGCTGCTTGCCGCGGCCGGAGATCCACAGTTGGCAAGGCCGGTGGTGCAGGTTGCCGGAACTTCAGGCAAAGGCTCGACGGCTCAATTCATCGGCGCCATGCTTTCGGCCAATGGCCAGCAAACCGGCTTACATCAAACGCCCTATCTGCAGAGCCCGACCGAGAAGTTGGTATTGGGTAACCGCCTAGCTAGTGCTGGCCAATTTGAGTCGGCGGTCGACTGGATTTTTGGTCAAGCCGAATCCCACTGCGAAATTGACCACGGGTTCGAACTGCGGTACGGGTCGGCCTGGGTGGCACTGACGTTTGGGTTTTTTGCCGAACACCCGACTGACTTTTTAGTTCTTGAATGCGGAGCGGGTGCGCGATTTGACTTGACCAATGTGACAGATCCGGAGGTAAGTGTCATAACCCGGATTGGTCTAGACCATCAGAGGGCGCTAGGTTCCGGCGTGGCCGAAATCGCCTGGCATAAGTCCGGTATCGCCCGCCGCGGCCGGCCGCTCATCACCGTTGAACAATCACCGGCGGCGATGGCCGTCATAGAAGCCGAAAGCGCCCGCCGGGGGTCCAAATTGACAGTCGTTAGGCGTGGGCAAGACTGGACCCTGGCACCGGTCGGAAACAACCGGTCGGCGGGAGCGGAGAGCGTGTTTACCTATCATGGAGCGAAATTTCAAATTGGACCGGTAGCGCTGCAGCCGCCCAGTGCTTGGCAGGCTGAGAACGCAGCGCTGGCCTGTGCGGCGGTCGAGGCTCTCGCCGGGCAGGGCGTATCAATCGACCCAGCGGCGGCCGCGAAGGGCTTGCTAAGGGCCCGTTTGCAGGGCCGGTTTGAAGTGGTTGATGCCGACCCGCTGGTGATCCTGGATGGGGCTCATAACCGGCAAAAATCACAAGCCCTGGCCGGCTCACTCGTCAAACTGGCGGCCGGCCGCCGCTTGGTGGCGGTATTGGGAGTGATGGGTTACAAGCAGGCAATATCGGTGCTCTCCCCGCTTACCGGTATTGCAAATTCAGTTGTGTTTACGCAGGCGGACGCCCACGCCAAATTGGCCTGCCCGGCAGAGAGCTTGCGTGGCCAGTTAGCCATTCCCGGAGCTCTGGCGATCGCCAACCCGGACCGGGCGCTGGCCGAGGCTAAAGCGCTGGCCGGGCCAAACGGGGTCGTATTCGTGGCGGGGTCACTTTATTTGGCCGGCCGGGTGCGCTCCCATTGGTACCCGACCGAGCGGGTTATCGCCCAGCGCACTCCCTGGCCCAACTAACCAACAGAGGGTATGACCGCCACCGACAGCAGGTCGTTGTCGGCCAACCCATTGGCCCGGCTCCAGACTTTCCAAGAGTCGTTGATGGGGTCGTAAAGGGCCGCGCCATCCCCGGTGGCCATCAGGATTCGTCCGGAGGAGTCTTCGGCCAGTTGCCGCACATCATCGCTGGGCAGTTGGCCGTCGGCTGAGCGGTAGGCGCGAAAGTCAAATTGGCCGGCCTCAATGACCGCCACGCCGCCGTCAGTTGCCACCCAGACCGCGCCATTGGTGGCCAGCAGTATGTCACGCACCGCCAGCGAAGGCAGCCCGTCATCGAGGCCGTAGGCGACGAACGTGCCGGAGGCTCCGGTGAGCGAAACGGCGACGCCAGCGTCGTCGGTCCCGACCCAGATCTCTCCGCTAGGCGATGCCACGACGGCGGTCAGATCGCGACTCGGCAGCCCGTGACTAGTGCTCAAAGTTGCCCAATTGGCGCCGTCGAAATATGCCAGCCCAGAACCGGTGGCAGCCCAAATGCGAGGCGGGAATTCGGTTGTCAGCGCAAGCTGTCGCACGTTGTAAGACGGCAATCCCTGGGCGCCCACCGGCAGCTGGGCGAGTGATCCCCGAGTAGCCCCGAAACTGGGTGGCACGTACTGTGCCACCCCGCCCTGCTCAAGCGCTAACAGCAGAATTCGCCCGGTGATGCCGGTGACTTGCCGAACAATGTTGGCCGCCAGACCGTCGCTGGCTGCATTGAGAACCACATTGCCGGCGGGGTCGAAGTAAGGGAATAAAAAGGCCCCGCCGTCGGTGCCCAGCCAGATGCCGCGATCGGCGGTGACGAACACTGAGCGGATGGTGTCGGAGGCCAGTGGCGAGTTGGAAACCTCAACCGTGCGCCAGCCTTGACCATCCCACACCAACAGCCCGGCTGTACGCGAACCGAATGCATAGAGCTCACCACGGGGTAGCGTGTTGGCGGCCGTTGGCGGTTGGGCCAACGGCACTACCTCCAAGATCTCGTAAATCGCGTTTTCAACCAGCGGCGCGGCGCCTCGAAATGGCACCAGCGAGTACCAGTAATCCTGCGGGTAATTCAAATTGCGCAGGGTGTCGCCGAGCAAGGCCAGCTTGACCGGATTGGCGCTGTCGCCGGGGTGAAACTCGAAGACCGCCGCTTGAAAGTACTGGCGAACGAACCCCGGTGTCCAACCGGCACCGAGCAGGGTCCCCGGCGAGCCGGTGTCGATTCGCGCATCGGTCTTGGGAAGCCCGAAACTGGCGATTCCACCCAGTTCGTTGAAAAAGTCGGCAAACCCGACCGACCGACCGGTCAGGTCCAGATTGGATACGCGATGCCCCCAGGGGCCGATTTGCCGGCCAGGATTGCTATTGATCACCGTGGGTTCGGTCCCCATGTCGCGCGAGCCGCCCCGCCCGCCGCCGACGTAGTCCCAGGCCAAGCGGCGTTCGATCACCCAAATGCCTCCCAGATCTCCGCGCAGGTGGTAGTCGACAACGCCGCGCTGGTAGTACTGGGTTATGGCGTTAGATTCTTCGGCCAACACTTCCGAGGTTGCCAGCCCCCAACGCTTGATGCCGCCGGTGTTCAAAAAATGACTGGCAAAATCCGCCCGCTGAATCTCGCCATCGATCCGCAGCTCCAAGTTCGGAACGTTGTGGCGGAGCAGATCGTTGCCGCCGACATCGTCGACAAGAGTGATGTTGTCGATGACGACCGCATCGGCAACATCGACGGCTTCTGCTGGGAGTCCGTGGGCCAACAATGCCACCAGGGCCAATACCAGCCCAGCGGCTCGTGGATAGCGCCTTAAGACTCGAGCTGCGACCAGAAGGACTGGAGGCTCTCCTCAATAGCGCCACGGCGGTCGGCGACCGCACGCAACTGGGCAATGTCGTAGTTTGAGCCGGTCCAACCACCGCCGGACAAAAGCCGTTCGATGTTCTGCGATTCAACCCGCCACTGCCGCATGAGGCTAATTAGACGGTTGCGTTGTGAACGCGGAATCTGTGCCATGTTTTTGGAAATCTATGGGTCCGGTGCGAAATAAACCTGGAACAAATATAGAATTTGCCGCCTTTGCCCCAGGTCTTTGAAAGCCAATGATTGAAACGCCAGCAACTTCTGCTGCGCAACTAGACACCCTGCGCCAGCGCTTAGCGCCACTCAAGGATGACGCTGGGTCGGTGATGGAAGCGCTCTACCTAGCCCAGGAAATTCTTGGTTACTGCTCGCGCGAGGCGATCGAAGTCATCGCTGCCGAGCTGGGCTATCCGGAGGCTCACGTGTTTGGGGTGGTTACGTTCTACACGATGTTCTACACCGAGCCGCAGGCCCGCAACATCATTCGGGTCTGTCGCGATCTTTCCTGTCATCTTTCCGGCGCCGGAAAGATCGCCCGGGCGATCGAGGACCGGGCCGGGATCCGCAATGGCCAAGCAACCGCCGACGGTGCGGTCAAACTTGAGTTGGTCTCTTGTCTGGGCCAATGCGATCGTCAGCCAGCCCTACTGGTGGGCCTGGATGTGCATGGACCGATGACTGAGCAGCTGGCGGTCGATTTGGTAAGCGACCTCCTAAACGGAGAGGTAGCCAAAGATGCCTGAGATTCGCGTCGTCAACCGCAACCTAGGCAAAGCCAATTCCCACACCCTGGAAGTATTCCGGCAGGGTGGTGGCTATGCGCAGGCCCAGCGGGCGTTTGATGAAATGGAGCCGGAAGAGATCATCGCACTGATGGGCGACGCTGACCTCAAGGGCCGTGGCGGCGCCTTTTTTCCGACCGGCTTAAAGTGGCGGTTTGTGCGCGCCGATCCCAACACGCCCCGCTATGTTGTTGCCAACGGTGACGAAAGCGAACCGGGAACTTATTGCAACCGGGCGATTTTGGAAGAGGATCCGCACAATTTCATCGAAGGCATGATCGTAGCCGCCTATGCTATCGGGGCGCACACCGGCTACATCTACATACGCGGTGAGTTTGGCCTGGCCATCGAGCGCGTGCGGTCGGCATTGGCCGAATGCTATGAGGCTGGAATCCTGGGAGAAAACGCCCTCGGTTCGGGCTACCGGGTCGAATTGATCCTGCGCCGCGGGGCCGGCGCCTACATCTGCGGCGAGGAAACCGCGCTGTTTAATTCGCTTGAAGGCAAGAGGGGCACTCCGCGCTTTAAGCCTCCATTTCCCACCAACTCCGGGGTTTGGTCTAAGCCGACCGCGATAAACAACATCGAGACCTTCTGCAACGTCGCCCCCATCCTTGAGCACGGAGCGCAGTGGTTTAAGGACCTAGGGCTAGGCGACGACAACGCCGGCACCAAGGTCTATTGCCTTTCGGGCACCGTGCAGCGGACCGGGCTTTTCGAGCTGCCGCTGGGGGTGACCGCCCGCGAACTCATCTACGAATACGGCGGAGGGCCGCCGGAGGGCCGGGCACTCAAGGGCTTTAAACCGGGCGGGGCTTCGGCCGGCGTGCTCACCGCCGACGAGCTGGACGCCAAGATGGATGCCAGCATCTCTCAGTACGACACCATACTGGGGACCGGCGGTTGCATCGTCATGGACGAGACCGTCTCGATGGTCGATGCGGCGCTGCGCGACGCGTTGTTCTTTGAAGAAGAAAGCTGTGGATTCTGCATCCCTTGCCGCGAGGGAACCCCCAACCTGGTCCAGATCTTAGAAAAGATCCTCGAAGGTGAAGGCGAGATGTCGGACCTGGCGCTGCTGGAGGAAATCGGTGAATCGATGGCCTCCTCATTCTGCGGCCTGGGTCAATTCGCCTACCGCCCGGTGGTGGGGGCGTTGCGAAAGTACCGCCCGGAATTTGAGGCCATGATCGCCGACCGGGAGCCGCTGGCGGTCTAGCCGCCCGTGCATTCGGGCATTAGCTCGGAAAGACCAAGCTGGCCAAACCCAGGCAAAGCGAGAGGGCACTAAGGTCGCAATCAGCGGGCCTGACGCACCGGCCGGGCGGGGAAACGCCCGATTCCGGCCGATCCCTTAAACCATCGGCGATGGCTGTTGCCGTCCTCGACGGCAACAGCCATATCAGTCCAAGCCCGCTAGCGGGTCCACCAACTCTCCCGATTGGTCGCGGCGGATCGTGGGACGCACCGTTATCTCCGCCACCATGGACCTATGCGGACTAGCCACCGCCAGCAGAACCGCGTCCGCCACATCGTCGGCGGCCAGCATCGTGGCCAGGGCGTCGGCGTCGGGCACGTTGGGCCGCTTTTCCATGATTGGTGTGGCTACCTCGCCGGGCAGTATGCAGCAGGCGCGGACGCCGGAATTCTCCAGCTCGCTGTTCATGTACCGAGTGAGATTTAACAGCCCGGCCTTCGCCGGTCCATAGATTGGCCCGGCTATGCGGCTCGGACTCAATGCGGCCATCGACGAAATGTTGACGATCGTACCTTGTTTCCGCTCCAGCATTACCGGCAGTACCGCTTGCGTTAAGAACAACGGCCCGGTCAGGTTCACGCCGATTACCGCCTCGGCTTCGGCGGGTGTCACCGTCAAGATCGTCCGGTTGCGAGTGGAGGAACCGGCGTTGTTGACCAGCACGTCGACATGCCCATAGTCGGCAAGCACACCCTTGGCCAGAGAGCGGATGGCGTCTACGTCGCTCACGTCGCCGGCTCGGGCGTCCGCCGCCCCGCCGCCGCCCTCGATCTCGCGACGAACTCGCTCGAGTTTCGAGAGCGTCCGTCCCACGAGGACAACCCGAGCGCCACGCTCGGCGAGCATGCGCGAACACGCCTCGCCGATCCCGCTGCCGGCGCCGGTGATGATGCAAACAGAATTCTTCACACCTGGGATCTCCTAAATGGGCGCTCTGTCCCAATTTTGGCCGCCAAGGGAGGGACGGCAGGGGCCGCGTCGGTCCGGTCGAGCCCGGGGTGAGAAGGATTCCTGGCAATCAGCGATGCCGGCCAGGTGCCTCCAGCCAGGAGGGCCCGTGCCGTTATTTCGTCTCCACTGGGCAGGGCCCCCGCCAAGCGGCCCTGCTACCGGCTAACCGGGCCGCCCATTGCCATTCAGGCGGGCGATTTGCCAGCCGCCCAGGCCTGGCCTGGGCGGCATTGGTCAAACAAATCGCAGCTTCGGCAGTGCTCGCCGGTGCGGGGTTCGAAGCGACCGGCATTGATCCCCGGCCCCAGCATAGCGACCCATTCTTCCGCGGCAGCCAAGTTCTCGGCGGTGGGGGTCCGTTCAATCAGGGCGCCATCGTAGAGGAAGTGCAAGGCCACTGTTTGGGCGCTCAGGTCAAGGGAGCGTGCTGCGGCCAGAGAATATATGTGCAGCTGGCGAAAGTCGTGCCCTCGCCCTTCGCCGGCACCGGATTTGTAATCGACGATTCGGACCGCGTCGCCGACATCGACGCGGTCGATCACCCCGCTGAAGTCAAAGCCGCCGATTTTTGCTCGAAACCGCCGCTCAATAAGGTGCTGACCGGCGAAAGCTGAGTGGTGATCGCGATGGAAGCGCTCAATGATGGCGTGGCCGCGGGCGACGAAGTCGGTTTGCCGTTGATTGATCAGGAACCGGTAGCTCTTGTGCAAGCGCTCCTCAAACAGGGACTGCAATTGCGGCAGGCTGGGAGCACTGCCAGGCGTGAGCCGGAATGCCCGTTCCAAGACCTGGTGAATCAGTGACCCGAAAAACGGCCAGGGACTGAAAGCCCCGCGAACCCGCTCAACATAGGTGAGCCGATAAGCGTGTGGACAGAACTCGTATAAGGCCAGCTTTGAATAGCTGAGCCGCGGTGGTCGATCGGGCGCGCTTACTTAACGTTCAATTCGGATCGACTCTACCAGCACCGTCTCGGTGGGCTTGGAGAGCTCGCCGGTGGCCGGATTGTTAGTCAGCGGCGTTGCAGCCAGGGCCTCGAGAACGTCCAGCCCCACATCGATCTGGCCAAAGATCGTGTAGTTGCGCGGCAATCTTCCGTCCAGGTTTCCCAGGCAAATGAAAAATTGGCTGCCGTTGGTATTGGGGCCGCTATTGGCCATTGCCAGCGTGCCCTTTTGGTAGGTCAGCTCGTCCGGGATCGGCTCATCGGGGAATTTGTAGCCGGGGCCGCCGCTGCCAGTTCCGGTGGGGTCGCCGGTTTGAACGACGAACCCGGGAATGATGCGGTGGAAGATCTGCCCGTCGAAGTACTCTTTTTCGGCCAGGTTGATAAAGCTGGCCACCGCCAGTGGGGCGGCCTCACCGTGCAGGGTTCCGCTTAGGACGCCCTTGCTGGTGGTGATCTCGACGGCTATCGGCCCGCTCAGGTCGATGTCCCCGGAAGGAGGATCTACAGCGCTTGGCAATTCGGCTTTCCCGGGTGCTGGTGCCGCCGACTGCTCGCCGCACGCGGCCAGTAGGAGCAACACAACCGCAAGGGCAATGAGTCTGCGAGCCAAGAGCGATTTCCCCGGAAGCTAGAAAGTTCACACTAGATTAGGTTAATTCCGCGTGATGAGGCCAGGCGTCGCATTGGCCGTCCGCGGCGCAATTGCCGGTTGAGGGCTTTCAAACTTGGACGGGGCACTGGGATGCGAATGAGCAAACGGGCGGCAAAGGAAAAGGCCGCCGCCCGAATCGGTGCGGTCGCCGATTCGGTCATTGCTTTCGGGGAAGAGGTCATGGACGACCCCGAGCTGGGATTTAAGGAATTTCGCACCTCGGAACGCGCCTACGAGCAATTGGCCGGCCTGGGGCTCGACGTTCAAACCGAACTGGCGATAACCGGCCTCAAGGCGGTCTTAGATACCGGCCGGCCGGGCCCAACGCTGGCCATCATGGGCGAGTTGGACGCCATCGGAGTTCCCTCTCACCCGCGCGCCAATCCACAGACCGGAGCCGCCCACGCCTGCGGCCACAACGCCCAATTGGCCAACATGGTGGCCGTGGCTACCGCCTTGACCAGCGAAGAGTTGCTGTCAAATTTGAGTGGGCGCATAGCCCTGATGGCGGTTCCGGCCGAGGAGTTTGTCGAGGTTGGTTGGCGAGCCGACCAGGTCGACAACGGTCGATTGCAATTCTTGGGCGGCAAGGCCGAGATGCTGGCCACTGGCGCATTCGACGATGTGGACATGGCGCTTTTGGTCCATTCCTCGTCGCGGCCCGACAAGGTGATGATCTGTTCGTCAGAAAACGGCAACGTGGTCAAGCAGGTCACCTTTCGCGGCCGCGCCGCCCACGCCGGGGCGTACCCTCACCTCGGGATCAATGCGCTCTATGCCGCCAACATCGCTTTGAGTGCGGTCAACGCCCTGCGGGAGACGTTTGAAGACCCCCACTGCACCCGCGTTCACCCGATCATCACCCGCGGCGGCGATATCGTTAACGTGATCCCGGAAGTCGTCACCCTGGAAACCTATGTTCGCGGCGCTGACCTCGACGCCATCGCGGCGGCCGAGGTCAAGGTAGATCGGGCAATGCGGGCCGGGGCGATGGCCTTGGGGGCCGAAGTCGAAATTCGAACCCTGCCCGGGTATATGCCGCTTTCAAATAGCACCGCCATGGGGGCGGTTTTTGAGGAAAACGCGCGGGCGCTGTTCGGCGCCAACTGCATCACCCATCAAGGCCATCGCCCGGGCAGTACCGACATGGGGGATCTATCTTTGGTGATGCCAGCCCTCCAGCCACAGATGAGCGGTATGTCCGGCTCTAACCATGCCGCCGATTGGGCGGTCGTGGACCCCGGGGCCGCCTACCTCGATCCCGGCGTGGTGATGGCCCACTTTGCCATTGATGTTCTCTGGGACGATGCCGCCGCCGGGTCCAAAATCGTAGAAGAATACAGACCCAGCCTCACGCGCGAGCAATACCTGGCCCGGCAACGCGCCAACTTCCGCACCGGGCGCTGGGATTACGCTTAAATCCGCACCCATTTCAATAAATGCCGTCACCAATTTCGGTGGCGGGTTCGAGGAGACCGTCTTTGCAAGGCCTATTTCTAGAAGACGAGTTTGGCGACGTAATCGGCAAGGCGCGCCGCGGCACCGACCTGAGCGTAGCCGAGCTAGCGAAGCGTAGCGGCATCGCCACCACCACCATCGAGGCCTTCGAGGGCTATCGGCGTGACCCTGAACGCGCCCAGTCAGATGCCATCGCGGCAGCTCTCGGCCTGCGCCCGGGCCCGCTCTGGGAGCTGGCATGCGAAAGCTGGCTGCCCGAACCGGTCGACTACGACCTCGACGACGACGTTCGCGTTGAGCCGCTTTGGTTTGAACCCGACCGGGTTTGGGCTTATCTGGTCGGCGACCAGGAAACATGTGTGGCCATCGACTGCGGGGCACCCATTGGTGCGATCGAGGTCGCGCTCCGAGAGCGCGACCTCCTGGCCATAGTGCTCACCCACGCCGATGCCGACCACACCTATTCGCTGGCGGCATTGCTTTCCGACCGTCAGATCCCGGTTTTTGTGCACGCCGCTGAGCGGGAGCTGGTTAGCGGCAGCGATGTGCGGTCATATCACGACGGCGATTTGGTCACCAACGGACGCTACCGGTTCTCAGTCCTGCACGCGCCGGGCCATACCCCTGGTTGTTGCGGCCTGCACACCGCCGGGGCTGTGTTTACGGGCGATACGATGTTCGCCGCCTCAATCGGCGGGACCCGCATGGGGCCGGAGTATTTCCGCTCTCAGATTTCCGCGGTACGGGCCAAAATACTATCGCTTCCCGGAGACACCAAGCTATTTCCCGGCCACGGTGCCCACACCACAGTTGAAGAGGAATTGGCCCACAACTCGTTCTTTTAGAGAAGCTGTCCTGCCGCCTAGCAGGCGGGTGATTCAGGCGGAATGTTGATAACTTGGCCGATCAACAGGGGCTGGTCGGGGGCCAAATCATTGGCTTCGCGTAGCGACTCGACGGACACTGAATAGTCAGTAGCAATCCCCCAGAGCGATTCACCGGCGTCGACTCGGTACTGGCACCCGGCCAGTTCGCCGGTGGGCAATGTTGCCGTTTCGCCAATCGCCGGGATGCGCAGTAACTGGCCGGCTCTGATCGAATTGGCGTCCGAAATCTGATTGACGGCGGCGATCGTGGCGACATCGACCCGGTAGAGAGCGGCGATCTCGGCCAATGTCTGGCCGGACACGATCAGGTGCGTGGTTGGATTGGCCCGTGGCGGCGCGGTGGGCGCCGCAGTGGGCGCCGGCGGCAGCGTAGGGACCGGTATCGCCGGCTGGTCGACTAAGTCGCCGAGCACGGAGGGCGCCGGTTGGTCCGGGGCCGGTCCGCCCAAGCGCGTTACCACGAGCCAAGCAACGAGCAGGAGCATAAGGACGCCGGCCATCCCTAGGATGCGTTCGCGCGTCGTCGAATTCATATTTCTCAAATGTTGCCGGCCCTTCGCGCCCGCAGACAAACGAGTGCAGGCGGCGGCACTTGCGGGGTTTTAGAAAAGCCCCGCGTGGGAACATTATCCGGGCACCCGTGCACCCTCCCTCCGGGCCCCGATTTACGTCAACTGCTAATTGTTGGGAGCGCAATTGCCGCTATGGAAGCTCTGATTTTGGCCGGCGGATACGGCACCCGCTTGGGACACCTGACCGAGGGCCGTTCGAAGGTGCTCCTGCCGGTGGCCGCCCGCCCGATGATCGATTGGGTGCTCGACAAGGCGTTCGCCTGCCCGCGCGTAAACAGTGCGCTGGTGGTGACTAATGCCCGCTTTTACGCCGACTTTGTCAAATGGCGGGAGGGCCACCCACGGGCCGCCGACATCAGCGTCCTAAACGATGGCACGACCAGCAATGAAGATCGCCTGGGAGCGGTCGGCGACGTGATTTTTGCCATCGCCAACCGAGGGATCGATCAGGATCTGCTGATCATGGCCGGCGACAATATATTCGACTTTGAGTTGGCACCGATGGCCCGCCTGCTAGATTCGCGCGGTTCCTGTGCGGCCCTCTATGACGTGGGTTCGCTGGCCGCCGCGGCCCGTTACTCCAACGCCACCATGGCCGCCGACGGGCAAATCATCGAGTTCATCGAAAAACCACCAAACCCGACCTCTAGTTTGGTGGCTGTGGCCCTATACATGTACCGGCGCGCCGACCTGGCGCTGTTTGAGCGCTACGCCAACGAGGGCCATCAACTGGATCTGATCGGCGGTTTCCTGCAATGGGCCCACCGCCAGACACCGGTCTATGGATGCCCTTTCGGCGGCCGTTGGTGGGATATCGGCGATCCGGATGAATACAGGACCGTTAACGCCTATTTCAAAGGACTGCAATGAGCCCTCCGATCTGGGCCGGACCGTTGGCCCAGCGCGCTGGATGGGCCACTGCCGATTTTTGGGTTCGGGCGCCGGCGCGGGTCAATTTGATCGGCGAACACACCGATTACATGGGCGGGCTGGTACTGCCGGTGGCCCTCAATCTGGAGATGCGGGCTTTGCTACGCCGCCGCTCGGATCGATCGGTTGATGTCCGCTCGCTGGATTTGGACCAACGCGACGAGTTCGCCCTGGGCCGGGAATTGGATAGTCCTGGGCCGGGATTTGGCACCTACGTGCGTGCGGTAACGGCCACGCTGGCGAAGGAATTGCAATTGACCGCCGGATTCGACCTGGTCCTGCAGTCGGATATCCCGGTGGCCGCCGGGCTATCCTCATCAGCCGCCCTGGAGGCGATTGCGGCTTTGTCCGCGCTGGCCTCCAGCGGAGAGTCGCTCAGCGCGGAGCGGTTGGTGGGCATCTGTCATCGGGCCGAGAACGAGATCGTGGGCGTGGCCTGCGGATTGATGGATCAAACCATCTGCATCCAGGGCCGCTCCGGCTGCGCCTTGGCCATCGACTGTGATTCGCGGCGGATTAGGCCAGTCGACCTGGGCGACTTGGCGATCGTAGTTTGTGACACTAGGGCCGAGCGGCGGCTTTCGTCGTCCGAGTACAACCTGCGCCGCCGGCAGTGCGAGGTTGGCCTGGCGACCCTTTCACAACTTGATCCCTCAATTGGCAGCCTGCGCGACGTAACAGAGGACCTGATTGATCGACACGCCGGTTCCCTTCCCGAGCCGATCGGTGATCGCGTCCGGCACGTGGTGAGCGAAAACGAGCGTGTTCGGGCAATGGTCACAGCTCTCGAAAGCGGACGGCGCGATGAAATGGGAGCGCTAATGGCCGCCTCACATCGATCGCTCTCCGTCCGCTTTGCGGTCTCCTCGGACGCCTTGGATGCGATGGTGGATGCCGCTGAAGCCTCTCCCGGAGTAATCGGTGCGCGGTTGACCGGAGGCGGATTTGGCGGATGCACGGTGAATCTGGTTGAACCGGCGGCCACCGCCGAGTTCGCCGAGGCGGTAGCTAGCGGATTTCGCCAGCGCACCGGCCGCGAAGCCGGGGTGCACATTTGCCAGAGCGCCGATGGCGCCAGCTGGGGAGTGAATTAAGCGGTGGGAGAGGACCTCTTGCTCGGCGCCGCACTGGCGATCTCGGCCGGCTTGGCGCCGTTTATCGGGCTGGCCATTTTGAGCATGGCGCTGGCATTGGGCACTGGTCTGCCGGGTTCGGCGGCGCTTGAATTTCTCACCGGTTTGGCGGCGCTGCTATTGATACTGGTCCTTATTACATTGGACTTGGTGCTTGACAAGCTGCCGGGAGCCCGCAGGGTCTGGATTCCGCTGGGATGGGCCCTGCGGGCCGCGGTCGGAGCGCTAATCGGCTGGGCGGTGAGCCCAGACCTGACTCTGCTGACGGCCGTGGCCGGCGCGGGATTGGCCCTGCTGGCCAATTTCCTGCGCCTGCGCCTGGCCGTCAGCGCCGAGGCCGCGGTGCCGGC
Organism: Chloroflexota bacterium; assembly: GCA_965249595.1. Classification (GTDB taxonomy): domain Bacteria; phylum Chloroflexota; class UBA11872; order UBA11872; family VXNJ01; genus VXNJ01. The sequence continues at coordinate 620,748 of OZ252242.1, forward strand.
CCTGGGGCGGGTTGGGGCCCTGGCCGCGGCTGAATTCTTGGCCGCCGCCGGTGGGGCCCTGGCCTTGGCGTCGCCATTGGTCTCGCTGGCCGTGAGCGTATTGGCGCTGGCCGGCGGATTCTGGCTGGGCTTGTCGCGCCGCCAGCCCGGTGCGCATGTCGGCGATACTAACCATTGATCGGGAGGCAATCCAGGCCGATCCGATCCATCTGCAAAACCAAGAATCGAAGTTACAAGTCTTGTCTCACCCCATCGACCTGCGGTCGGACACCGTCACCTTGCCCACCGATGAAATGCGGCGGGCGATGGCCGAAGCGGTCGTCGGTGACGATGTTTACGGCGAGGACCCAACCGTCATTGAGCTGGAGCGGGAATCGGCGGCGCTATTTGGCAAAGAGGCCGGATTGCTATTGCCTTCGGGAACCCAAGCCAATGCCGTGGCCACATTAACCCACACCGTCCCTGGCCAGCTGGCATTCTGCGAAAGCGGCGCCCATGTCGGGATCCACGAGGGAGGCGGGCACGCTGCCCTGGCCGGCATCGTCCTGGAGAAGATCCGCACCGACGATGGGATTCTGCGCGCCGCCGATGTGCGTGAACGGATCCTGCCACAGGATCCACACCTGGCCGAACCAGCCATGATCTGGATTGAAAACACCAATAACTCTGCCGGCGGAGTTCCCACGCCAGCGGTGGTGATGGATGAGGTCGGAGAGCTGGCCAAAGAACGCGGATACCGCCTTCACATCGACGGCGCGCGCATCTTTAACGCCGCCGCCGCGCTGGACGAGAGTCCCGAGCGCCTTTCCGCAATGGCTGATTCCGTTCAGTTCTGCCTCTCAAAGGGGTTGGGCGCACCGGTGGGCTCGATGCTCGTGGGCACTACCGGTTTCATCGCCCGGGCCCGCCGAAAACGCAAGCTGCTCGGCGGGGCGATGCGGCAGGCTGGCGTCATAGCCGCGGCCGGCCTGATTGCCTTGCGCGAGATGCCCGCGCGGCTGGGCACCGATCATGTCCACGCTCGGCGCTTGGCGGAGGGCGTGTCTGACTTGCCGGGCATTTGCCTGCCCCATGGCCGACCAGCAACCAACATGGTCTACATGGCGATCGACGATGATTATTTGGACCCCCCTGCGGTTGTCAGGCAGGCCGCCGCCGCCGGTGTTCTAATCGGGCCGGTGGAGCGCAGCGGCAATCTGTCGCGCCTGGTGCTCCACCATCAAATCTCAGCCGACGATGTTGAGGCCGCAATCGGGGCTATTGCCGCCGCCGTTGCCAAGGCGAGGATCTAGCGACCGATGTCAACCTTAATCACCGGCGCCACCGGAACCATCGGCCGCCGATTGGCCAAGCACCTCAGCGACAACGGCGAGGCCTTAGTGGCATTGGTGCGCCCGGAAAGCGATGAAGACGCACTGGGCGACATTGAACTCGATTTGGTCGAGGGCGATATCACCGACGCGGGTGATGTGGCCGAAGCAATGAAGGGCTGCCAACGGGTATTCCATCTGGCCGGGCTCTATACCGAATGGGTGGCCAATGAACGGGCGTTCTTCGACGTGAACACCGGCGGTACCATAAACGTCTTGGAAGCGGCCAAGGCGCAGGGTGTGGAGCGGCTGGTGCACGTGTCCTCATCGGCGGCGATCGGCCAAGCGCGCTACGAAATCGGCGACGAAAGAACGGAACATCGCGGGTCTTTCCTGACCACCTACGAACGTTCAAAATGGGAAGCTGAACAATTCGTTTGGGAAGCCGCGGCAGAAGGCCTGCCAGTGGTGGTTGTCAACCCGACGATCGTCTACGGTCCGGGCGATCTGCGCCATAACGGGCGCCGCCTGGTCTCGTTGATCAACGGCCGGCCGGTTGCCACGCTCTCGACGGAGTCGGCCTACGTGTTCGTCGACGATGTGGTGCGCGGGATCATTGCCGCCGCCGACCGTGGGCAAACGGGAGAACGCTACATCCTCAGCGGTGGGAACCACACCCGCTCCGAGTTCCTGCACACGGCCCTGGAGATCGCCGGGGTCAAGGGCAATCTGCAGCAGGTTTCGGCCTGGCAACTGCGGCTCCTGCAATACATGGAGAACGTACGACGGACGATCAAACCCAAGGAGCGCCCGGTGGTGACCAAGCAGGGCGTCGATTTCGCGCTCTTTGGCCATAGCTTCGACGCCTCGCGATCAGAACGCGAATTGGGACTTACCTACACCTCCTTGGAAGATGGTCTAGACGAGACGATTGAGTGGCTCTACCAGGAGCAGTTCATCGAATTGCCCGACGATGTCCTGCCCCCCGGCGAAGATGCTCCCGGGGCAACGAACGCCAATGGCGAAGAAGGCGACGGGCCCCTTGGCTAAGCTGCCGCCCGTGCGAGTCGGGATGCTAGGCCTGGGCAATGTCGGCACTGGGGTGGCGGACGTGTTGGCCAACAAGGGTGATCAACTACGGCAAACGGTCGGGCGCAGCATCGTCCTGCAAAAGGCTTTGGTGCGCGACCTGGGCCGCGATCGTGGACTGCGACTGGCCGACGGTGTGCTCACCGATGATCCGCGGGCGGTCGTGGCCAACGATGAAGTGGATGTAGTGGTAGAGGTGCTTGGCGGCATCGAGCCCGCCCGTGCGCTCATCACCCAGGCGATTGACAGCGGCAAACATGTAATCACCGCCAACAAGGAGGTGATGGCCCATCACGGGGCCGAGCTGCTCACCCGCTCAGCGCGGGCCGGCGTTGATCTGTTTTTTGAAGCGTCCGTGGGGGCAGGTATCCCGTTGATCGGCCCCTTTCGTCAGAACCTGGCCGCCAATCAACTCACCACCGTCGAGGCCATCATCAACGGCACGACCAATTACATCCTCACCCGGATGGCCGAGGAGGGCGCCGATTACCAGGACGTGCTGGGCGATGCCCAGCGCCTCGGTTATGCCGAACCGGACCCCAGCAACGATGTCGACGGCCATGACGCGGCCTACAAGTTGGCGGTTCTCTCAACGCTGGCCTTCGGTGTCGAGGTGCGGCCGGAGGCAATTTATCGTGAGGGCATCACGGCACTAGCGGCCGCTGATTTTGCAGCCGCCGACCAGCTCGGCTACGCGATAAAGCTCCTGGCCATCGCCCGCCTGCAAGAGGGGGCGATCGAGGCCCGCGTACACCCGGCAATGGTGCCAAAAACTCGGCTGCTGTCGCAGGTTGACGGGGTTGAGAACGCAGTGCGAATCCACGGTGACCTGATCGGTCACGCAATGTTTGTCGGGCGCGGGGCCGGGCCGGAGCCCACCGCCAGCGCGGTTGTTGCCGACCTTATCGATTTGGCCCACAACATCTCGGCGGGAGTGCACGCCCGCGTACCGCTGCGCTTCGATGCCCCTTGGGAGATGCGGCCAATCGCCCAGGTTCGATCGCGCTATTACCTGCGCCTGCTGGTGCAGGACCGGCCGGGCGTGCTGGCCCAAATCGGAAAGTTGTTCGCAGCCCAGGAGGTCTCGATCGCCGCCGTGACCCAGAAAGAGACCGATGCCGGCGCTTCCCTGGCCGAGTTGGTGATCATCACTCACCAGGCCGTCGAGGAGAGCCTGCAAATCGCCGTTGCCGCGGTGGCCGAGCTCGCGGTGACTGACCGCGTGGCCGGACTGATCCGCATCGAGGACATCGACTGAGCGGCGTGGTCAGGTCCGGCGTAGTTGCCCGTTGGCGCCAGTTCTGGCCGGTGACCGACGCTACCCCGGTGGTGTCGCTGGGCGAGGGCGATACACCGCTGGTTCGCATGCCGGCGCTGGAGGCAGCCAGCGGCGCCAACCAGGTGTGGGTCAAATTCGACGGCGCCAATCCAACCGGTTCGTTCAAGGACCGCGGCATGGCCCTGGCCATGAGCAAGGCCCTTGAACACGGCGCTCACACCGTAATCTGCGCGTCGACCGGCAACACCTCGGCGGCGGCGGCGGCCTATGCCGGCCGGGCCGGGCTACGTTGCGTTGTTCTGGTCTCTGACGCGATCGCCCGCGGCAAATTGGCCCAGGCCCAAATCCACGGCGCCGACGTCGTGGTGATGGATGGCAATTTCGATGAGCGGCTGGAGGCGGCCAAGCAGATCTGCGCTTCCAACCCGGGGTTCGAACACGTCAATTCGATCAATCCCCATCGGCTGGAAGGCCAGCAGTCTGCGGCCTTCGAAATCTGTGAAGAGCTTGGCCGGGCCCCCGACGAGCTCTACATCCCGGTTGGCAACGCCGGCAATATTCACGCCTATTGGCGAGGGTTTACCAAATTTGCCGCGGCCGGCCGGATTGCTGATCGACCGGTATTGCGCGGCTTCCAGGCCGACGGGGCGGCGCCGATCGTACTCGGCCGGCGGGTGATGGACCCCAACACCGTAGCTTCGGCACTGGAAATCGGCAATCCTGAGAATTGGGACAAGGCAACCGCCGCCCGTGATGAATCGGGTGGCTCGATCGAGGCGGTCAGCGATCGGGCGATCCTTGCCGCCTATGACCGACTGGCCCGCCTGGGGCTCTTTAGCGAACCAGCCTCGGCGGTCTCGGTGGCCGGCCTGTTGGACCGCGCCGGCCGCCGGCTGGTGGACGATTCGGCCTGCGTGGTCTGCGTGTTGACCGGATCGGGTTTAAAGGACCCGGAGGCGGCATTGTCCAGTGCCCAGCCGCCGCTGCGGGTAAGCGGTTCCGACGCAGACCAGTTACACGAGGTTTTGGGCCTTTAGCGCAACGCCTCTTCGATGTTCGACAGAAGGATCTGCTCATTGAGCAGCCCGAACCGGATGTGGGTCACATGCTGTGTTGAATCGGCGAAAACAGTAACCGGAAGCGAGGCCTGCCCGAGCAGCCGCCCGGCATGGCCCAGCGGATCCAGGGCGACCGGAATGGTAAGTCCGAGTTCGTCGACGAACTGCCGGGCCGGAAGAACCCCCTCACCGACGTTAATCGCCAGAATGGCCAGCTCGGGATAGGCGCCCGAGCGCAATACGCGTTCAAATTCGGGCATCTCCAATCGGCACGGTCCGCACCAGCTGGCCCAGAAATTGACAACGATCGGGTTGCCGGCCAATTGGCCGAGGGTTAACCGCCGACCATTCAAATCAGTCAAATCCGCGCTGGGCAGCAGCTCACCCGACTTGATTCGCCCGGGGCGGCCGCCAGTCGATTCGCTTCCACAGGCGGCCAGGAATGCCGCCAACCCCAATGGGGCCAACCGGCGGCGGTGCAGTTTCACCAGCCCAGCCACCCGGTCAAACCCAGGTCGAGATTGATTAACACGACGCCGATTCCGGCCACGGCCAGGCCGGTAAAGGTCAACGGCGAGAAGCGCTGGCGCCAAAAGACAAAATCCACGATTGCCACCAGCACCAAGAAACTAGCCGATGCCAGGGGAAATATATAAGACGCCGGAAAGATCGTCAACGCCGTAATCAAGGCCACGTTCTGGGCCCAGTTGGCCGCCCCCAGGGCGATCCCGAACCCGATTGAGCGGCGATTGATGGCGACGGCGAAAGGGCGGGCCTGCGAGCCGGCTAAGGCTGCCGAGCGATCCCACTCACGGCGGGCCATCCCGATGGCCGCCGGCCAAGTGAGCAGGGCGCTCAGCGAAGCGGCTGCAAATACCCAGAAGGTGTAGTCGATTGGTTCGGATCCGACGCGGGCTTCGACGAACCACTTTGAACCAAGGGCCGACCCGCCCAACAACAGAAATGAGAGAAAGACCATCAGGGGCAACAGCCAGTTGCCCTGCTGGCGGGCAACGGCCCGGCGCTGGGCGTCGATGCCCAAAAGTGGAGTGGCCAACAGGATGGCCACAATTCCGAGGTACTGTTCGGGACTTGGCTGCTCGCCCCAGATCAGGATTGCGGCCACCGTCGGCACCAGGACCGCCATTCGATCGATCGTCGATGTGATGGCCATGCCGCCCAGTCCGATCATGACGAACATGACCAGATACATCAGTTGGATGGCGAACCCCTGAAAGGCCCCGAGCAGCACCGCCGGCGGGTCCAGCGAAATCCCGTCGCCGAACGCAAACAACCAGATCGCGGCAATGACCGCAGCAGCGCTGTAATTGGTCGCCCCGATGACGAAGAATCCACGGGGGTCATTGCGCGCATAGCGTCCAATGTTGAAGAACGCCAATGTTCCGGCCAGGTGCAGGGCGAGGAAGTGCATAGGGCTTGTGGGCGCCTTAGTCCGAGTCGGACCGGGACGATAATCGGCGACCGATTTTCGCCGCCTCCCAGAGACCTGAATCAGCGATGGACGATCTTGACCGGATGCGCCACTCCTGCGCCCATGTGATGGCCGCAGCGGTGCAGGAGATGTTCCCCGAAGCCAAATTTGGCTTCGGCCCTCCGATCGAGGGCGGCTTCTATTACGATTTCGAATTGCCGCGGACGCTCAGCCCCGACGATTTTTCCGAAATCGAACGGCGAATGACCGAGCTGGCGACGACGGCCCACAGCTTCGATTACGAGGTCGTCGACGGCCCGTCGGCGCTAACCATGTTTGCCGAAGCCGACCAGGACTACAAGGTCGAGGCGATATCCGATCTGCTGGAGCGTGGCGAGGAGATATCGCTTTATCGCTGCGGCCCTTTCGTCGACCTGTGCCGCGGCCCGCACGTTGACGACACCAGCGGAGTGGGCAATTTCCGCCTGCTTTCGGTGGCCGGCGCCTACTGGAAGGGGTCGGAGAAGAACCCACAGCTGCAGCGCCTTTACGCCACCAGTTTTCCAACCCAGCGGGAGCTCGACGAGCACCTCGAGCGACTGGCCGAAGCGGGGCGTCGTGACCACCGCCGCCTGGCCCGCGAACTTGACCTTTTCTCGATTGATCCGCAGGTTGGCGCCGGGTTGGTGCTCTGGCACCCGCGGGGCGGCGTGTTGCGCGAGATCTTGGAAGACTACTGGCGCTCCGAGCATCGTCGTCGCGGCTATGACATCGTCTTTACGCCGCACATCGGGCGCCGTCAACTCTGGGAAACCAGCGGCCATACCCGCTGGTATTCGGACGGCCTGTTCCCGGAGATGGAACTGGAACATCAGGCATATATCAACAAGCCGATGAACTGCCCTTTCCACGTGCGCATCTTCGATTCGCAGACGCGTAGCTACCGCGAATTGCCGCTTCGCTTTGCCGAACTGGGCACCGTTTACCGGTACGAGCAGTCCGGCGTCCTGCATGGGGCGCTGCGGGTGCGCGGATTCACCCAGGACGATGCCCACATCTTCTGCCGCCGCGATCAATTCACCGATGAGATCGCCGGGGCGCTTGCGATCGCCCGTGACATGCTGGCCACATTTGGGTTTGATGAACTGACGGTCTCGCTAAGTGTGCGGGACGACGACGACCATTCAAAGTACGTTGGCGACGACGAGCTTTGGGAGTTGGCCGAGTCGGGCTTGCTGGAGGCGTTGACACGGTCGGGCCTGGAGTATGAGCGCATTCCCGGCGAGGCTGCTTTCTACGGCCCAAAAATCGATATCCACATACGTGATGCAATCGGTCGATCCTGGCAGCTATCGACCATTCAAGTTGATTTCAATCTGCCCGAGCGGTTCGACATCGACTATGAATCAGCCGATGGCCAAAGGGAGCGTCCGGTGATGGTGCACCGCGCGCTGCTGGGTTCCATCGAGCGCTTTGTGGCGATCCTGCTGGAGCATTATGGGGGCGCTTTCCCACTCTGGCTGGCGCCGGTTCAGGTCCAAATGATTCCGATCGCCGACCGTCACATCGACTACTGCCAGCAGGTGGCCGACCGCCTGGCGGCGGCAGGGTTGCGGGTGCAAATCGACGGGCGATCTGAGCGCATGAACCGCAAGGTTGCCCGCGCCCAGAATTTGAAAATTCCCTACATGCTCATCGCTGGGGACCGTGATGTGGCCGCCGGTGGGGTATCCCTGCGCTTACGCGACGGGGGCAATGTCGGCTCGGTTGACGTCGATGAGCTAGTTGCCACGGCGGCCGAACTAGTGGCCAATCGATCCGGTGATTTCGGCTTCCGGCCCAGCTGACCCCCGACGCGGCATCGGGGAAGCCCTGCTGGCGGTCTACGACCTCCTAGTCGAGCACTATGGGCCACAGCAGTGGTGGCCGGGCGAGGGCCCAGGCCGGGCCCACTATATCTGCATGGGGGCGATCCTGTGCCAGAACACCAACTGGGGCAATGCTGCCCGGGCGCTTGAGAATCTGGCCGGGGCCGGCTTAACGAGAGTTGGAGATCTGCCGCTGGCGGCCAGCGACGAACTGGCTGATTTGGTCCGGCCGGCCGGCTACTTTCGCCAAAAGGCGCGCAAACTGGCCGAATTTGCGACTCTCTGCCAGGGCCACGGTTCGCTGGAAGGCCTTTTCGAACTGCCCACCGATCAGTTGCGTGCCCGGCTGCTTTCCTGCTGGGGCATCGGTCCGGAGACCGCCGATGCGATTCTTCTTTTTGCGGCGCGACGGGCGACCTTCGTGGTCGATACCTACGCGGTGCGGACCTGGCAGCGGTTGGGGATCGTGGAGCCCGGCCCGGTCAGCCGTGAAGACTTGCGGCGATCGGTGTTGTCCGCCCTGTCGCCGTCGACCGACTTTGCCGCCGAGCTGCACGCCCTCCTGATCCAACACGGCAAGAACCACTGCCGGGCCAAGCCGCTTTGCGGCGGCTGTCCGCTGACCCAGTCGTGCGCGTACTTCGCCGCGACCCCGGTGGCGGCTGGCCCGGCCCAGTTGCGCGATGGCTGGGCCGGTGTTATGGGCGGGAAACGCAGTGGCAATTGACCGGGCGCGATATGAGAATTAACCTAATGGCGGCCCGCTGAATTGACGGGCTGGCCCACCTAGACCCCGAACTGGATCGATGGCAAATGCGATACCGCCAACTTGGCAAAACCGGCTGGCAGGTCTCGGCCGTAAGCATGGGCGCTTGGGCCCTGGGCAATCAGTGGGGACAACTTTCCGACACCGAAGCGGAGGCAACCGTGCGGGCGGGCCTTGACGGCGGCATAAATCTGTTCGACACCGCCGATAACTACGGTCCACTGATCAGCGAAACACGTCTCGGCGCAGCGTTGGGATCAGAACGCGGGAACGTTTACATCGCCACCAAGGTTGGCCACCTGCTTTATCGGCAAGGCCATCCCCAGGTCTATACGCACCCCCTGCACGTCGTCGCCGCCTGCCACGGTTCGCTCCATCGGCTGGGCACCGACTATATCGACCTTTATCAATGCCACGATGAGGACCCACCACATCCGGAGGTATACCTTGAAGGGTTCGAGCTCTTAAAACAGCAGGGCAAGATTCGCCATTTCGGTGTTTCCTCGGGGCGGGCCGCGGTGATAGCGGTGTTTGATGCGGGCGGCGAGTGCGCGGCTGCCCAAATCGACTACTCGGCAATTCGCCGCGGGGCCGAACGCGAAGCCCTGCCACTGTGTCTGGAACGCAACATCGGCACCCTGATTCGCGGCGCCCTGGGTCAGGGCGTGCTCACCGCGAAATATAACCCCGATACTCACTTTGCGGACTCGGTCCGGGCGCAATGGAATGAGGGCGCCCGTCGCGAGCGATACCTCGCCGAACTGGCAGTGGCCGGACAGATCGCCGCCGTAAAGGGCGACCGCTCACTGATCGACTTGGCCCTGGCCTTCGTTCTCGCCCATCCGGCGGTCAGCTGCGCTATCGCCGGAGCCAAGAGCGCCGAGCAGGCAAATGCCAACGCCGCCGCCGCCGCCGCCGCGGCCAATCTGTCAGCGCAGGAATTGGCCCAGATTCAGGCCCTGACGGCGTCGATGGTTTAGCCAGGCCGACGCCCGGCCCGGCGAATCGCTGGGCCATTTGCGGCTTATATGCCGGCGTCCGCCAATTGCTGCAGCACCTTGGGCAGTTGCCCCACGTGATCGATTACCGCGTCGGGGGCCACGCCTGCCGGCAGCGCGAGGCCGCGGTTAACCCAGACCGCCCGCATCCCGGCGGTCTGGGCGCCGGATACATCGTTGATCGGGTTGTCGCCGATCATGAGCGCCTGGCTGCTGGCAATGCCAGCCCGCTGCAAGATCGCGGCATAAGTTGCCGGATCGGGTTTGGCGGTGCCAAGCTCGCCGCAGATGACGATGTGGTCAAACCAGCGCCGCATCGCCGTACCCAGGATCTTCTCGCGCTGCAACGAAGGAGCGCCATTGGTTAGCAGGGCCAGGGCGTATTTGGCTTTCAACTCATCAAGCGCAGCATCTGTTTCTGGGTACCGGCGATGCAGTGCTCGGCGCTCGACGCCAAACGCCGCCGCCAAGCGGGCGGCCAGATCGGGATCGGCAACACCCTGCGCGCCCAGCGCCCTCGACCAGGCGGCCAAGCGGAACGGTTCCACCCGCTCCCGCAGCCGACTCAGGTTCTTGTCGGCGTCGGGAAAGAGGGCCCAGAGGCATTCATTGGCCGAGACGCCGGTGCTGCTGCTGAGCCGGGACAGTTCGTCGTCGTCGCGCAGCAAAGATTGGGCCGCGACGCCAACGTCATCGGCAAGGCGGGCAGGATCACAGACCTCTGTGGCATGGACCTTTGCGCTGGCCAGCGCCGCCTCACCCGCCAGTTCGTCATCCGGAATAAGGGTCTGGTCCAAATCAAAAACCAGCAGCCTGATCGGTTCGTTCATCGTGCACGCTCTTGGTAGATGCTGAAATCAGATGTTGCAGATTACTAGAGGCTCGGGTGTTTTAGCGACTTTGCAATAGTGTCGCCACGGTCCGAATATCAGCCCTTCGAATTTGCCTGGGGCTCAGCCTCGTAGTCCGCATCGGCGAAGCGCCGATTGCCACCCAGACCTGCCAACGTCGGCAAACAGATCAGACGATCGAGATTCATTCTTTCTATCAACCAGGGACATTGTCGCAGCGAGATCATAGCCGGCTCTCTTTGATGTGTTTTCAGTAGATGAAATTTCCACTTAAAAACGAACATCGACTTCCTGGGCAAAAATGACGGACTTTCCTCCCAGGCATGAACGGTCTTGTCGGTTGGTAGGCCAGCGCCCGCCCGTCCATTGTGTGTACAAAAGCCCTGCCTTCCGGCTACGCATCATCAGTGCCGAGAACGGAGCACAGTGCGAAGTGGCTTGTAGTCGACCGAAGGAACCGATGATGACGGCCAAACGATTGCTCGGGGCAGCGCCCATAACTGTATTTACTTGGGGTTAACCGCGCCGCCAACTGGTACTGAAATCAAGTTCACCGAGCATCTGAAAAGTGTTGCAGACGCTCACGCCCAACGTATTACAGACGTCAGGTATGTGGCGGTTGGCCCTGACGCGCTTGGGCCGAGAGTGCTCAGTCGTGACAATTCGGCGATCTGAGACAGATACCATCGCAAAGGCGATCAGTGTTGCGTCCTCGCCGACTTTTTCGAGTTCATCTTCTCTTAGGCCTGCCGCGTAACCCTTTGTCAGCACGTCATTGAAGTGGGCAGTCGGTAAGTGCTCAATTAACCGCATCTCCGTATCGCGCTTATTGAGCCATTTCGCAAGCGGGTCGTTCGCGTCAATAAGTTTGCGGAATATGTGATCCGGAATCTTGGTCCGGCCTTTTGCGCCCTGTTCAGCCAGCCATTCCTAGAATTCCGGTATCCGCTCTTGCGGGTAATAATCACGTTGCGCGTCAATGAGTACATTCGCATCGAGAAGGTAGAGCAACAGGCGGTCCGCTCGTCAAAATGCGCCGAAGTCGACGAGTTTGCCGACATTCTGAGGTTTGACGCCCATTACGCGTGCGGCCTTGGTCGTAGACAGGGCTCCCGATTCCATCAATCCCTTGACCGTATTTGCAAGCGACTTTCCGACGCGGTGCCGTCGTACCACGTAATAGCCCGGCCGGCTTAGGTCGTCAGATTGTCTCTTGTGCGCCTGGCGATTGCGCCACTGGGTGCGGAATTGAACCAACAGCCTGGATAGTTGGTCTTGGCGAATGAGGCTGGACCTATAGGCTCGATACGCAACCATTGACCGACTTACAAGTCGCGCGTTCGCCGCCTCAGTGATCTGGTTTGCGATCTCAGCGTATTGCATCTGATCGTTGATGGACAATTCCGCCACCTCGTCGGGAGGGAACAGGAAATGACCCGCGATATCGTCGCACATTCGTTCAACGTTGGTGTTGCACCACATTCCACTGACACCGGTCTGCCCTAGCAACAGGTGAACGAGTTCGTGCAGAAGGGTGAATGACCACGCGGTATGCGCGTCGTTTTCATTGATGACTATGAAAGGCGCGTATTCGTCAGCAATCGATAGGCCGCGAAATGTCTCTGCCTCGATCGCTGAATGATGGCTGCCAAGGTTGCCCTTAAGCATTACGAATACACCCTGACGCTCTGCGGCCAACCGAAGTTTGGCGAATGCGTCTTTGACATCGGGCCCTTGCCGATATTCGATGTGATCCATCTCGAGCAGCTCGGTCAGGCTCCGCAAGATCACATTGGAACCGTCACGAATTCGACGCGAACCAACGAACGACCGCACCGGGACACCGTCTTCTTCGACAAGCGCCGCGCGCAACAAATCTTGGCTTGCGTAAACCTCGCGGAGCAGTGCACTCAGCAATGCCTCCTGGCGCTCAGATCGCTCCTCATTTGGCCCCCGGAAGTCCACGCCACGATTGCTCGCCGCGGGGATTTCATCGAGATAGAACGCAATTAGCGGGCGGCGATATTGCTTTGCCATCCTCCTGAGGAGTGCAGCCGATGGCTCGGCCTCGCCTTTTTCGATATCGATTAATCGGTCAGTTGCGGCCAAGCCTCCGGCGGCGCGAAGATCGATCTTGTGAGCGGCCTCGTCAAGAGACAGCGCTGCGGATCGACGCGCCCAACGCAGAATTTTTGGGTTGACATTCGTCATTTCATCGGCTTGGCTCGATGATACGACCCGCAGAAGCGGTCGAATTGGTGACGGATTTTTGCCCGCTCAGCGGGAGGCTATGCTCCCATCTTCACTTACCTGCCCGTTCGGCCCTTCCAATTCCACTTTCGCCGGCCGTCCACTGCCGTTCGCGGGGCAATTGGGGTCTTATCCCGAGCCAGACCAGCAGGCGTTCGACGTGGGAGTTGATCACCTCGTCTAGGGAAGTGGGAAGCTCGTAGAAGGCCGGCACCGGCGGGGCGATGGTCACTCCCAGTTCGGCCAGGCGCAGCAAATTGGTCAGGTGTATGGGCGAGAGCGGGCACTCGCGTGGCACCAGCACCATGCGCCGCCGCTCCTTTATCGCCACATCCCCCATCCGCTGGAGCAAATTGGTGCCCAAACCGGTGGCCAGTGCGGCGACCGTGGCCATTGACGCCGGGACGATTGCATAGGCGTCGATTGGATATGACCCCGAGGCCAGTGGCGCAGCCAGGTCGGCGCTTTTGTGCACCCGAACCGAACCGGCTTCCTGCAGGGATTTGATGTCCTGCTCAATCGGCCGCCCCAGCTCGTGGCCCCACATCAAGCGGCCATAGCGCGAGCAGACAAGCTCGATTTCCCATTCGGCCGCAAGCGCTGCTTCAGCGAGCCGCAGGGCCAGTACGGCCCCCGAAGCCCCGGATACCCCCAGGGCCAAGCGGCGAGAGCCAACCTCACCCAACTAGCCGACCGCCACGGCGGCGATGACCGCTGCCAGGAGGGCTAACGATATGTAGCCGTTGAGGTCGAAAAAGGCTTTTTGTAGTCGCGAGAGATCGTTTGGTCGCACCAGCGCTGATTCGTACACCAAGAGGCCTCCAACCACCGCAACCCCGATCCAGAAGGGCCACGACAAATCGGCCGACAGTCCCAATCCGACCAGCGCCAGCACGGTTGCCAGGTGGCAGAGCCGGGAGACCCAGAGGGCGGTGGCGATCCCGAAGCGAGCGGGCACTGAGTGGAGCCCTTGGGCGCGGTCGACGGCAATATCCTGGCAGGCGTAGATGATGTCAAATCCGGCAATCCAGAACGCCATTGCCAGGGCCAAAAGGCCGCCGCGGCCGTCGAGTCCGCCGGCAATGGCAATCCAGGCGCCGGCGGCGGCTATCGAGTCGGCTAACCCCAGGAACGCATGGGAGAAATAGGTAAACCGTTTGGCATACGGATAAATGGTCACCACCACTATTGCCAGAGGGCTTAGGGCCAGGGCCAAGGGGTGCAGAAAGGCCGCGCAGACAACGAGGACGGCGAACCCGGACAGGGCCAGTATTACCATCTCCGTCCGTCGCATCTGTCCGGTTACCAGGGCGCGGTCGGCGGTTCGCGGATTGCGGGCATCGATCCGGGCATCTATCAGGCGATTGGCCGCCATCGCCCCGGTGCGGGCGCCGGCCATGGCGCCGGTTACGAGCAGGGCCGGACCCCAACCCGGCCAACCGCCAGCGGCCAGCAATATGGCCATATAGGCGAACGGGAGGGCGAAGACCGTGTGCTCGAAGCGAATGGCCGCCAGGTAGACGCCCAAACGGGGAACGGCGGTGCTGGCCACGGCCGTGGCGCCTTTAACTTACTGCCAGCGGAGCCACCGCAAAGATCACCGAAAACGGGTAGCAATAGATGATCACCGAACCCATCGAGGCGATTTCGACGCTCGGTGGAATCGTGTAATTCTGGTTGCCGATATTGCCCTTGAGCTTATCTAGCATGACAAAGCCGGTGTCATGGAGTTCATCGGGGGTGAACGGGTTGCGATGGACCGCCAGCAATACCCGGAGATCCGGCCCGTTGGTCACCTCGAAGTTCTCCAGTCGCAGCACCCGCTGATTGGTGCCCAACTCGTACACCGTGGCGTCACCCGATCCCTGGTGGAAGGCGTCGGCGCCGAAGAAATTACCTTTGAGCAGCGCGATTGGTTCGGCGATCGCCGCTGGAGGTTCGGTCAGCGAGGATTCGATCGCCGCCAGATCGTTGCTCACGCCCTCGACCATCTCGGCCACATCGTCCTCCTCAGCCGATCCCAAAACGGCCGCCACGACATCGTCGAGCCCTTGCCGAACGTCGGAAATGTGGTCGGCAACATCATCTGGCGCCATGGTCGAAGCGGGCTCAACCATCGGTTCGGCAACCGGGTCCGCTACCTGGGCCATGGTGGTCATTACGGTGTTGGCATCGGCCGGCGCGATGTTGCCGGGAACATCGGCGGTTGCCAAGCTCGGGAAATCCTCATTGACGGTCTGCGAGATAAAGAGCGGCGCACCGAGCCACCACGCCAGCGCGCCGGCGGGAGCAAACACTGCCAAAGCGATCACGATGGCAATTAATGGGTGGGCCGTAATCTGGCCCCGGATAGCCCGGATCATATTCCGTATTCCTCCCAGCGCCGGCTTACCAGCGCTTCAATTTCTGGATCCATCACAATATCCGGCGGCCAGCGCCGGTTATAGCCCTCTTCGGGCAATTTAGTGGTGGCGTCGATGCCTATCTTGCCGGCGTAATTGGGCTGTCGAGCGGCATGGTCGAGGGTGTCGGTGGGGCCGGCCACGATCTCGACATCGTATGACGGATCGACGTTGTTGCCCACCCGCCAGAGCACTTCGCGCAGATTTTGCACATCCACGTTTTCGTCCAAGACGATGACGAATTTGGAAAACATCATTTGGCCCAGCCCCCAGACCGCATGCATAACTTTGCGGGCGTGGCCGGGGTATCGCTTGCGGATCGAGACCAGGGCGAAATTGTGAAAAACCGAGTCATAAGGCAAATGCATGTCGACCAATTCGGGGATCATCAGGCGCACCAGGGGCAGGAACAAACGCTCGGTGGCCCCGCCCAGAAAACGGTCCTCCTTGGGCGGCTTGCCGACGATGGTTGATATGTAGGTCGGCTGGCGGCGGCGGGTGATCGCGGTCACGTGCATGACCGGATATTCATCTTCGAGTGAATAGACGCCGGTGTGATCGCCGAACGGGCCCTCAACCCTGCTTTCGCGTGGATCAACGAATCCTTCGATGACGAATTCGGCATTGGCCGGTACTTTGATGTCGACGGTGCGGGCCTGGACCAAATCCACCGCCTTGCCGCGCAGGAAACCGGCAAATACGGTCTCGTCAATCCCTGGCGGCAGGGGCGCGGTGGCCGCGTAAATTAAGGCCGGTTCGGCGCCGACGGCGACCGCCACCTCCATCCGCTCGGCCTTGTCGGCCTCGCTAAAGTGGGCCGAGCCGCCTTTGTGCAATTGCCAGTGCATGCCCAGCGTTTTCTCGTCGAAAACCTGCAGGCGGTACATGCCGACATTCCGTTTGCCGGTCGACGGATCATGCGTAAAAACCAGCGGCAAGGTTATGTAGCGGCCGCCATCACCGGGCCAGCACTTTTGAATGGGGATCTTGGCCAGCGACGGATTCTCCGTCTCTGCCACTTCCTGGCAGGGCCCGTCGGCAACCGTTCGCGGTTGGATGCGGGCGATTCGGGCCAAATCGGTCAAGGCCGAGAGTTTGGCCTTGAGCCCTTCCGGTGGCCCGCCCAGGGCCAGATCCAGCAGTTCGCCGATCCGGTGCTCAAGCTCGGACCATTCGTCCGACCCCAGCGCCCAGGCGGTGCGCTTGGCCGACCCGAATACGTTGATGGCCAGCGGAAACGGGGACCCGCGGACATTCTCAAATAGCAGAGCCGGACCGCCGTCGGGGCGGGCCATCATGCGGTCGGCGATTTCGGTGATCTCGAGTTCGGCGTCGACCTCGGCGGTTATGCGCCGCAACTCTCCGGCTTTTTCCAAATGTTGGAGAAATTGGCCCAGGCTATCAAAACGCACGGGAATTTGGCCGCCTTCCCTTGTATCCAGCGATTGTCACTTTCGCCCGATTATCGAAACACATCGGATCCCACGGCGCCATTGGGGGAGCCCTAGAACAGGTCCCAAGGGAGCTGGGAAAGGTCCGCTGCTATCCAGGTCGGACGCTGGTGGGCGGGTGCCGCCAGCGTCTCGGCGCGCGAGGAGATACCGGTGAGCACCAGGACCGAGCGAGCGCCCACGTTGTGGGCGGCACCGATATCAGTTTCCAAGTTGTCGCCAATGATTACCAAATCATCCGGCACGGCGTTCTCGCGGTTGATGATCTCGTCAAACATCCGCCGCCCCGGCTTGCCAACGACGACCATCTCGGTCGCAGCCGAGTACTCCAAGGCCGCGGCCAAGGCGCCGTCGCCGGGCATCGTCCCCGTTTGCCAGGGGAATCGCTTGTCGTTCGATGGCACGATCAGGCGCGCGCCGTCGTGATAGAGCGCCACGTGGGCCTGGCAGAGGGTGTCGAAATCGAACCCTTCGCTCAGTGACGCCACCACCGCGTCGATCGGTCCTTCGTCGAGGCTGCGCACGGTGGCGATTCCCGAACGTTCGAGTTCGGCCTGCAATTCCTTGGTGCCGGTAACCAAAGCCCGCCGGCATGGGGGGGACTCTCTACCATTTGTCAAGCCGCTGCGGCATCACTCCGGAGCAGTTCTGGCTGATAAAGGGTCTGGTTACGCAGCATAGCGCAGACCACCGCCAACAAACGGTCAGCTACCGATCGCAACGCCCTTGCATGCCGATGGCCTCGAAGGCGTAATGCGTCGTATTTGCGTCGGCTGACCGGATCATGCTGAACCGCCACCCGGGCCCAGTGGTACATGGCATTGGCGAGTCGACGATGGACGGCATGGCGTCGGACAACGATCATGCTCTTGCCCGATCGCTTGGTTATCGGCGCAACTCCGCATAATGAGCGCAGGGCGCGATAGTCTCTCCGCATAAGAGGATCATGCGCCTCGGTGAGCAGTGTGGCGAGGACCGTCCTTCCGACTCCGGGAAGAGATGAGAGGATGGCCACGTCGCGCTGCCCGCTCTCACCCAGTGCATCGTTGGCGATGGCATCGGTTAAGCGGTCGATCTGGGTGTTGACCTCGAGCAGTTGACGCTGGATGAGCTTTAGACGTTCGGCGACCAGGGTGATCGTCGCGACGGCAGCCTCGGTTGTGCCCGGAGACACCTTTATCGCTTCCTGGCGCAGCATCGAGAGCACGCCTGTCGCATCAATGCGACGGATGCGATGGCGTTTTAGCAACCGGGTTACCCGGCCTCGACTCAATCGCCGCCCCCTCTCCGGTGTGGGAGCCATCTGCCACAGATCCAGGATCCATGGCTCGGTGACGTTGTTGCTGATCTCCAGGACCTGCGGATAGTAGCGCCAGAGTTGTTGTCGCACCCGGTTGCTAAGGCGGGTGCGCTCCTTGGTGAGCTCCTGAAGCCAAACGTGAGAACTCTCTTAGCTCCACGGTCAAGGGATCTGGCGATGCCAGCTGCCGCAGCACCTGCGGATCGGTGCGCAGGGCATCGGCCAGGACCCTGGCATCGCGGCGGTCGTCCTTGGCGCCGGCTGGGAAGAAGCGATCACGGAAGCGATCGAGTTGCTTGGGGTTGATGGCATGCACTTTAAACCCGCGATCGAGCAGGCTCTCGACCACCGGTCCATGCGGCACCTCAATGGCGATGGCGATATCTTCGGGGTCGGTTCCGGTGCGGGACAGGATCCAGGCGGCCATGGCCGCCAATCCGGATCCACGATGCGGGAAATTACGCTGACCATGTTCGTTGCCGTCAGCGTCGATGATGCAGACCTGGTGCTCGGCGATGGCCCTTCTCGATCCGGCGTACCAGGAAGTGTGTTCTTTCACGGTCCTTCCCCATGTGTGGTGCGCGATGGTATTGATCGCATTGAAGGTCCGCCACGACACCTGCCAATCCCTGTACCGGCGTTCTAAGACGCAAACTCTCCACGGGGCATCTGCCGCGGCCAGCTGCACCGGGGCACGGGTCCCCCCCACGGTGCTCAAAAGACACAAGGGGCGATTGGTTACTCCCGGCCGCTGACCTTGACTTCATCCAGGCTGAGCAGAGCATCGCGCATGCCCAATTGCTTAGTCAGATGAAGCTACCTAAAGGTACAGGGGTCGAGCTCTTTGAGCACCCAGGCGGTAGCCGAAGCGGCGCTGACAACCTGCTCGGCTGCGGTCTCTATTCCCAGCCTGGTGAGGGTTTGGGCAATTTCTTCGACCCCGTGATAGGTGTTGTTGGTCCCGTAATAGACGGCGTAGCCCGAGCGCCGGGCCCGCTCCACGGCCGCGCCTGCGTGCGGGAGCAACTCCGTGCCGCGATAGATTACCCCATCGAGGTCAAACGAAATGATCAAGCTGTAGCCGGTGATCCGTTCCAAACAGCGCGCGATCGGATCCGCGGTTGCCGATTGTTATTCCGAATAGACACCGTTTACTACGATTTCGCGCGCCCAGGAACCGGAGAGCACGTCGACCACGTTCTGGGCTCCGTCGGTGAGCATCCGCCCAATCGCCTCGGTTGTGACGCCGGCCACATGGGGGCCCAAAATGACATTGGGAAGGTAGATCAATGGCGAGTCGGCAGCGAGCGGTTCGGTCTCGAAGACGTCGAGCCCGGCACCGGCTATCTGACCTCTTTGCAGGGCATCGACCAAAGCTGCCTCGTCGATCAGCTGGCCGCGGGCGGTGTTGACCACCAATGCCGATGACTTCATCGCGGCAAGGCGCTCGGCGTTGATCAGGTGGTAGGTATCGGGGGTGTTGGGGGCGTGCAGGGTCACCGCGTCGGCTCGGCGCACCAGGTCGTCAATATCGGTCAGCTCGATGCCGCTCGACCGAACGAATTCCATGTCCGGGTAGGGCTCGCTGGCGATGACATTCATCCCGAAGGCTTGGCCGCGGGTGACAACCCGGCGACCGATTCGGCCCAGTCCGACGATGCCCAATGTGCGGCCGTGGACATCGTGACCGGGGTCGCGCGCAAAGCTGCCATCTAGCACCGCACTGTGATTGGCCATGAGGCTGCGTGAAAGCGCAAGCACCAGCAGAAAGGCGAATTCGGCAACCGAGTCGGCGTTGGCGTGCGGCGTGATCGTCACCGCTACGCCATGCTCGGCGGCGGCCGCGAAGTCGACGGCGTCGTAACCGACGCCGACGCGCGAGATTACTTTCAAGTCGGGGCAGTTTTCTATCACGGTTCGATTGACCGGTGCGCCGCCCACGATGAGGCCTGCGATGCCCGGCAAGATCTTGAGCAATTGCTCGGTACTCTCTGCCTCTGAAGGGATGCCGATGTAAGGCGGCCCACTGATGTATTCGTGGCCACCGCGTTCAATCACCCCGCTGACGAGCTCGACTGTAGGCCCGGCGGCTGACGACGAAAACCCGAGTACCTTGGCCATGTAATCTCCAAAATTGGATAGAAGTTAAATCCGCGCAAGCAGGAATTGCCCACGCCTGATGAATAGCCCGACCGCAAAGTCAAGAGCCGGTTTATTCTCCCGCTCCCGCCCGACGCCAGCGTCAATGGCCCGATGAGCACGATTGCAGTCGCCATCGGCCCGGCCGATACGGCAGCGGCGCGGGCGATGCTCGATACGCTCGCCGGTCGCTGCGACCTGGTAGAGCTCCGATTGGACATGATGACCAGCTTCGACCTGCCAGAGATCGTAGACCACAGTTCAATTCCGCTGCTAATTACCAATCGGGCGCGGGCCCAGGGTGGATTTGCCGACGGGCCCCCCGCCGAACGCCTGGCCCCCTTGCGATCGGCAGTCGAACTAGGGTGCGCATACGTAGACGTTGAGGCCGACCTGGTGGCCATGGTCGGCGAGCGCGGCGGAACCCGGCTTATCGCCTCCGAACACGACTTCGAGCAGATGCCCGCCAATCTGGTCGACCGCGTGGCTGCGCTCGCGGTGCTGGGTGCCGACGTGGTCAAATTCGCGGCGATGGCCCGGCGACCGTCCGACGCCTTGGTCCCGCTCGAAATCCTTGCCAACGCCCGGCAGCCGATGGTGGCGATCGCCATGGGATCGTTGGGGTTGCCGACGCGGGTGGCGGTGCTCAAGTTCCCGCACTGCGCATTCACCTATGCCACCGCCGACGGGGACGGGGGAACCGCTCCCGGACAGCTTGCCCTCTCGACCATGCAAGGGCCCTTTCGGGCAGATTCGATCGGCCCATCCACGGCCCTCTACGGATTATTTGGCAGCGGTGAGCGGACCATCTGGCTGGCCGGTCGGGTGACGGCGCGGTTGGCCAACGCAGGGTTGAATGCGGTTGCTCTGCCGCTGGATCCGGGGCTTGCCGAGGATGACAATCGCGCGCGGCTGGCGAATCTTGGATTCGCGGCCTTCTGGGATGTAGGTAACCGCTGCTTTGCCGCCGACGCCGGGCCGGCATCAGGGATCAGGGCCAGCGACCCCGAAGAGGCCGCCGCCATCCTGCCGCAGGTGGCTTCCGATAACGGCTGATGCGCGGCGGGCCGGCGGCCTTTGCCGCTGTTGCGAGAATTTCTAATGATCATTTTTCCCACAAGCGACTCTTTTTGCCGTCACTAGCTGCGCCGTCGCCCACCCTGCGGCGAGCCGGATTGACCCTTTTGCCACTGGCGCTGCTGCTGGCCTTGCTGATTCCGGCGGCTTTAACGTCGGCATCGCAGCACAACCTCTGCGAATACGATCCGACGTTGCGGACGGCGATTGAATCGACTCTGGAAATTCGGTACTTCCAGTGCGACGACCCCGATGCCGTGCAGCTGGACGAGATCACCTACCTGGACTTGCAAAACCTCGAATTAGAGGAATTTGACTTCGACCAGTACGAACTCTCCGGTTTTGACCCCTTCGTGGTCATCGATCTGCGCGGCAATGACCTGGAAGTCGGCGACATCAACCCGGCGTCGATACCGCTCTTCGATGAGGATGGCCAGGAAGTTTTCTATACCTTCTGGCTCGACGTCGACAGCTCCAACGGGCCCGCCGTGCGCAGATCCAATGGGTTTGCCGACCCCCGCTATATGACGGTTGAGGGCCAGCCGTTTCTGGTCACTTACTACTGGGGCGACCGACCCGACCGCACCGATGTCCAGGCGGCGAGGAGAACCCAGAACCCGACGGCCGAAAGGGTCTACTTTTCGCACCTGATCCGTTCGGAGCAGGACGACCCGACGGTGAGCGGCGACCGTCGCTACGACCGCTATTTGACCACCGCCAGCGACGACCCGACCGGAATCTTGTACGTGATCGCGATGCCGGTCCATGATGACGGGGAAATCGAGGACGACTCGGTCGATGAAGTTGAGCTCAGGGGTGTGGCGGCGACCACCGACCGCACTCAGCTGGGTCGGCTGGACCCCGAGGATGGCGAGGACATCTTTGATTCATCGAATGCACCGCTCAACGAATACATCGATGACTACGAAGACGATGCGCTGCTAACGAAGGTCGACTTGGTGGTCAGTGATGATGATGACCCGGTTAACCCGGTCTGTTCCCGCTCCATTGCCGACCAGCTCGAAGACCTGGTCGGCAAATCGAACTGCAACAACATCTCGCGCCCCGATCTGGCTCGACGATTTACAGAGTTTGACCTTTCCCACCAGGGTTTAAGGGCGTTGGCGGCGGGCGATCTGGACGGCCTTACCGGGGTTGAAAAACTTGATCTTTCGGGGAACAACTTGACCACCCTGCCCAGGGGTATATTCACCCAACTGGGGACCGAGCTTATTGCTGGATATCCGGAAGAGCGTACCCAGGAAGTCCTTATCGACTTGCGCTCCAACGACGGTGGCACCGGCACCGGCTTCTTCCACACTGATCTGCCCGCTCACGTACGGGCAGACCTGAAGGAGCACCAGCGGATAGCTCTTGACACCGGGGCCGGGTTGACCGGTGGCTTTGACCGCGATTTCTACGAGGTGGCCGAGGGCGGCACCCTCAATTTCATAGTCAGCTTTTTTGATGTTGATCGGCCGGCCATCAGGTTCATCGTGCTGGCCTCGGATAGCGCCGAGGGCGATATTACCGACGATTCCGTGAGCTTCGACCTGCCCGGGCTAACACCGGGCCTTAGCGCCCCGGTGGCCTATCGGCTCTATCACCTCCGCGACGTCGAATCGAGTCTCACCGGCACGTTCGTGGTGGCCGTTGACATCCCCGAAGAGGCCATCGACGACGGTCAGGACGACACCTTCACCCTGCAGTTGGCCGGACTCAATGGCACCGGTCAGCCGATTGCCCAGGCCCGCGTGACCATCGTCGAAGGCACCCCTACTATCGGCCCGCCCGGCAATGGCCCGCCCGGTTTCGGGACGTGGTTGGTGGTGGACAACGAACATATTGCCGATGACAAGAACCCGACCCTGTTGCACAACGTGCCCGAGCTAACGGCCTTGGTTGATGGTCAGCAGCTCAGCGCCGACTTCCGCGGCCACTACAGGCGCACCGGCGGCCTGACCCGCTGGGGTCTGCCGACCTCCGAGGTGCTGGTGGCCGAGGCCAGCACGCTTACCCAGTACTATCAGCGCGGGTTGGTCGATTTCCATCGCCGCGGCGACCTGGGCGGGATATGGGTGATGGAGCGGCGCTTGGCCTGGGATTACTTCGGCGGCGGCATCGCCGGGTCGCCCGACCAGGGTGTCGAGCCTGGTACTTCCAACAGTTACATCGGAATCCAGCAAGGCCCCTGGGGCCACAAGATCTCCAACTTCGCGGTTGATGGGACCGTTACCGGGTTTGAGACGTTCTTTATCTCCCTGGGTGGGGTCGAAGCCTTCGGATACCCCAAGACCGAGGCCCGCGCCGATACCAACCTGCCCGGGACGCTGCATATCGATGCGGCCACGCCGGGCTTTATCCGCCAGTACTTCCAATCGGCGGTTTTGGAATTCCATCCCGGCGTACCGGGAGATCCGATCCAACTGCGACTGCTGGGCGACGATCTGCGTAACCAGCAATTCCCCAACGCCGCCTTCGCTCGGCTACCGCCCTTCCAGGCTGCCGCCGAGCTGCCCGATGGCGCGTTCTTCACGCCGGGGACGGTCACTGTCACGCAGGCGGCAACCGTACCGCCCCGCAGGGTTGGTTGACCAGGGCCTAGCTCTTGGCTCCTTCGGCAATCCATTGCAGAGGGCGATTGAGGGTAACGGCAGGATCGGCGGCGCGGCGCAGCCGTTGAAAGACACCCAACGTTGAACTGTCGAAGGCACCCGACAAATGAGCCCTCTTGACCCGGCCAAGGCCGTGTTCGCCGGAGAGCACCCCGCCCAGGTCAATCGCGATCTGAGCAATCGCTCCAAGGGCTTCCCTGGCCCGCTCGCGTTGTTGGTTGCTGAGCGGGTCGTAGAGGACGTTGGGATGCAATGTGCCGTCGCCGATGTGGCCAAACAGGGCGATTGGCAGGTCCAATCGGGCCGATAGCTCCTTGATCAGGGACACCGCCTCCGGCAGGCGCGTCCGCGGCAGGCAGATGTCCTCGCCGATCTTGCCCGGCCGAATCCGTGCCAACGACGAGGTGATTGCGTGTCGGGCCTCCCAGAAGCGATCTTCGGTCGGTCCGCTAACTTCCCTGGCTGAAATGCCCGACAGGGATTCCAGGGCCTGCAAGGCGACCGTAGCCTGAGCCTTGGCGCGAACCGTCGAGCCGTCAAATTCGATCAGCAGGTAAGCGCCGACTGAGTCTGTCAGGCCACGGTCGCGGGCCGCCTGAACAGCCGCTGCCGCAACATCATCGAAGAATTCGATCCGGGCTGGCGCCAATCCGGCATTAAGCATGGCCACTGTGGCCGCCGCCGCTTCTTCGGCACCCTCGCAGAGAGCCACAACCGTGCAGTGATCGGGCGGCAGCGGCAAGAGCGCCAATTCGACGGCGGTGATAAGGCCCAGCGTGCCTTCAGACCCGATCAGCAGCTCCAAAATGCCCTCGCCAGCGGTCCCACGCCGAACACTTCGTACGCGCCCGTCGAGGCTGGCGTATTCGACGCCAAGGACGTGATGGCGCATGACGCCGTAGGAGAGCCCCAACGACCCGCCGGCGTTGGTGGATACGTTGCCGCCGATCATGGAAATGGAACGCGCTCCCGGGTCGGGGGCCAGGAACAGGCCATGGCGGGCCGCTGCCGCGTCAATTTCACCGGTTTTGACGCCTGCTCCGCAACTCACGCTCAGAGCGCTGGCGTCGACCTGTGGTGGGCTATCGAGTCGTTCGGTAGACAGGACCAGCGAGCCATCCAGCGGGGTGGCTCCGGCGGCCAGGGAGGTGCCTCCGCCGCGGGCGGTTACGACCAACCCTTCGCGGCGGGCCAGGGCCAGGGCAGCTGCTGCATCGGCGGGGTGGCGCGGAAATAGGGCCAACGCCGGGCGGCCGCGGTAGCCGACGGTGGCGTCGATCCCGTAGGCGGTCAGCGAGGCCGGGTCGGAGAGGACCGCACCGGGTCCGAGCAGAGCCTCGAATTGATCGGCGTACTCGTGTCTTCTCAATCGGTACCCCCTAGGCGATTCGAACGCCTGCCCCCGGCTCCGGAGGCCGGTGCTCTATCCACTGAGCTAAGGGGGCGCACTGCGCATGGGCATATCAGATATCGTAATTGCTCAGATCTCTTTTGCGTCGGTCCGTCCAGCGCTAATTGCAAAATCGGCGAGCATGAAGCCGATGTTTCGAAAGACATCACGGAGGGCATAAATTGTCGAAGTCGGGCGACCCACCGGCGTATCACCGATCCGGCCAGGACCCCGAATGCTGCGCCCTGGCGATTCAATTGGCCGCCCACCAGATCACCTTTCCCGGTTCGAGCGATTCGCCTTCGGAAGCAATGGTTTTCGGCATCGGCGGGGCGATTGGCATGGGTGTTTTTCAATTCGTCTACGAAGCCGAGGATTTTGCCTCGTTTTTTGTCACCGGCCGCCATCGATGGGACGATGCACGGGCCTGGTTCACTTCAGCTGTCGAGCGCCTGGGTCTCACTTGCGAGTTGTTTGAATCCGGCGCCCGCAAAGCTTCCGCTGAGGCCCTGGCCAGCCAACTGGCCGAAGGGTACCCGGTGGTGGCCTGGGCCGACTCCGGATCACTCTCGCACCGCGGTCTTCCGCCCTATTACGCCGGTGGCGGCTATCACACCGTTTCGGTCCATTCACAAAGCGCCGGCTTGACGTTAATTTCCGATTTGGCCAAAGACCCAATCGCCGTTCCCGATGATGAATTTGCCGACGCTCGCCAGCGGATAAGAAAACACCGCCATCGCCTGTTGCGGGTGCGACCGGGCCGAATATCGAAAAGCCCCGAACAGCTTATTTACGACGGCCTTCTAGCTTGTGTCCAAGGCCTGCAGAAACCACGCAGCGCGAGTTTTGCGTTGGGAGCATTAGAAGTTTGGAGCAAACGGATTACGGCCGCCAGGGGAAGGCAGGCATGGGCCAATGCCTTCCCCGCCGGCCACCGCCTGCTAACGGCCCTGGTCTCGATGGTGCGCTTCGTGCAGTGTCACGAAAACGATGGAGCCCTGCACCGGCGCCTGATGGCCGACTTCCTCCGGCAAGCCGATGAATTGGTATCTCACCGGGGCCTTGCCGACCTGGCCGTCCAATATGACTGCTTGGCCGAGGCTTGGCAAGAATTGGCTTGCGCCGCGTTGCCAATATCGACGCCGGGGCTTTGGCAACTGGGCGGCGACCTGAGGGCCGCCCACGGCGCCTATCTGGCCTCGCGGACCGATGCCCGGGCCCAGTTGTTGGCGGCCAACACCCGTATTGACGAATGTTGCGAGCAACTCAAAAAAGGAGGGCAATTCCCGCTGACCGAACCCGATGTGGCTCAGCTATTGACGAATTTGAGCGAGCGGGTTGGCAGAATCTTTGCTGCTGAGGGCCGCGCCTTTGAAAGCCTGGTGGCAGTCACCGGCGCGATGGAGTAAACGCACTCGGCAATAGGTGCAAGTCAAATGGACGGGATTTCGCGCTATGGCGGTGGCCAAAACAACTATTGCGATCACCGGCGGCGCGGGCCGCATCGGCCGCATCGTGGCCGACGATCTGCTACGGTGGGGAGCCGAGCTGCGGATCCTGGATTTGCCGCAGGCGAATTTTGACGGTCTGG
Source organism: Chloroflexota bacterium (assembly GCA_965249595.1). GTDB lineage: Bacteria > Chloroflexota > UBA11872 > UBA11872 > VXNJ01 > VXNJ01. Next base: position 647,614 of record OZ252242.1, read on the forward strand.
CCGACCGCCGCGGGATATCCGTCTGCGCGGGTGACATTACCGACCAAGGGTACCTAGATAGTGCGTTGGCGGGATGCGACCTGGTCGTGCACCTGGCCGCGGTGCTCCCTCCGGTGGCCGACGAAAACGAAGCCTTGGCGCAACGGGTCAACGTTGGCGGGACCTCATGTCTGCTCGCGGCGATGAAGTCGGTTCGCCCGAGCGAGGCTCGTCTGGTGTTCGCCTCGTCGGTCGTCGTTTACGGCAACACCCAAGCCGAGGTACCGCCGATCACCGTCAACCAGCCGCCGGCCGCGGTGGGCAGCTACGCCCGCTCCAAGGTGGACTGTGAGGCCCTGATCGCCGAATCGGGTGTCCCAGCCACGATTCTGCGGGTCTCCGGAGTTTCGGTAGCCGAGGCTTTGATGCCACCGCAGCCTTGGCCGTTTACCGCTGATCAGCGCATGGAGTTCGTGCTGCTGGAAGACGCCGCTGGCCCGCTCGCGGCAGCGGCCAAGGACCCGTCCACGATCGGGCGGGCCTATAACGTTGCCGGTGGGCCTAGCTGGCGCAAGCGCGGGCGGGAATATTCAAACGATTACTACAACCTCTTGCAGATGCCGTCGGATGAGGCTCCGTTTTTGGCAAGCTCAAGGGCGTTTGATTTCTACGACACCGACGCCACGGTGTCGGAACTGGGTTTTGTGCCCACGCCCTACGACCAATACTTGGACCGCACCCGGCAGGCTATCGAGGAGATGTTCGGACTCTAGGCAGCTGGTCTTCAGGGCATGCCGGCGGCAACTAGAATCGGCCCTGCTAATTTTCGGCGCCAGTGACTACGGCGCCCGCGCACTCGGCAATTTCAGCACCAAAGACAGATTGAGGGAAGAAGGGCGATGGGCAAGCTAATCATTTCGCTGTTCACCCTGGTGGGCATGCTTGTTGTGGGTCTGGTCGCAGTCGCGGTCGGACTGTTTGTATTCGACGAATATCAGCGAAAGCGCGATGCCGCCCCGGTGGAAGGGGCGAGCGGCGACGGACCTGCGGAAACCGCGGCGTCGGACGATCCGGAAGGACCGGAGTCAGCGGCAAATCCGGAAACGGAAGCCGAACCCGTTTAATCTTCCCGCGTGGCCGGCCGCGTCCGTCGTATTGATGGGGTCCGCAACGCCGCGCCGCAGTAACCGGCCAGGTCCGGCGGCGCGCTATTTGTTGCTTCCGGTAGCCCTGCTGCTGCTGTTTCTGGGCCCGGTCGATCGGACCCTGCGAGCGATGGAAATAGTCGCCTTAAACGCCAGCGGCGGTCACCTTGCAATGGTGACCCGATTGGCACCCGACCCGGTGCCTGACACAGTGTCAATCGACTTCGCGGGCTCTTCGATCGATTCCGACTTTTACGACCCCGGCGGATTTGGCAAGCAACCGCGAATCGTACTCGTCAACGGCCTTGTAGAAGACGGTCGCAACTATCCGCTGCTGGTCCTGGTTGCCCGCTCCTTGACTCGGACCGGTTTCCAGGTATTGGTGCCCGAGCTGTACAACTATCAGCATCTGCGTCTAGACGCCCGTGATTCGGCGGTGCTCGCCGCCACGCTCCGGCACGGCGACCGCGCCAACGCAATATTGGGTTTCAGCGTCGGTGGGTCATTGGCAATGATCGCCGCCAACCAGGTAGCCCACCCAGTGGGCGTCATAACCATCGGCGCCTACGGCAGCCTGCCGCGGGTGATTGAGACTGCCCTGACCGGTCAGTTCGAACACGACGGGCATACTATTCCCTACCAACCGGCCAGCGTGGTTTGGGCGGCAGTGCGCGATACGCTGTTGGCCGAATTACCGCCGACCGACGCCGCCCTGCTGCGCGATATTTTTCCGGGACGCAGCCCGCAACCGGTGGACTCGCACGCCCAATTGGCACCGGCCCTGAGCGGCGAAGGGCGGACGGTTTACGAGCTGATCTTGGCGCGCGAGCGCGATCACGTTATGCAGCGAATGGTGAACCTGCCCAATCGTTTGCGGCGGCTCATCGACGAGCTTTCGCCGGCCAACCAGATGGGCCCTGGCCGCGGTCAAACGGTTCTCTACCACTTCACCGGTGACCCCTTCATCCCTTCGCAGGAGGGGATTGATCTGGCCCGCCAGCTGGCGCCGCGGTCACAGCTGTTTGACTCCGGTCTGATTGACCACGGCGAGATCGCCCTGCCCCCGCTGAATTTCGACTCCCTAAGGTCGTTCTACCTACCCGAGACGGCGGCCTTCATCGGGTTCAGTTCGGCCGCACTTTCGGCCGCCGGCCGCTAGGCGAGCGGTCCGCCGGTCAATTCGGGTTTTGCGTTAGCACCGCCGAGGCCGCGGCCGCGGCCCGTCCCGCCTCAACCCGGTAACCCCGCTCGTCGAGCAGGACTTCAAGGGCGTTGAGGATGTGGTAGACGTTCTTGGGGTCGGATCCGTAGCCCATCAGGCCGATCCGCCAGACCTTGCCGGCCCATTCACCCAGGCCGCCGCCGATCTCGGTGTTGAATCGTTCCAGCAGGGCCCCGCGAATCTCGGCGTCAACAATGCCGGTGGGTATTTCAACCGGCGTGAGCATGCCCAGGCGCCGTCCTTCCATGCTGGCCACGCCTAAACCCATTGCCTCGAGGCCGGCCCGCAGGGCGGCTCCGTTGCGTTCATGCCGTTGCTCGCGAACATCTAGACCTTCGGCCACGATCAATTCGAGGGCTCTCTTGAGTCCGGCGACCACCGGTGAAGAACAGGTGTGGTGGTAGGGCAAATCGCCCGCCCAGTAGGCGGCGATGTCGATGGCTGAAAGATACCATGAGCCAACCGAACTAGACCGGTTCTCGATTCGCGCGATGGCTCGCGGCGAAAAGGTAATGGGCGCCGCCCCCGGCGGTGTTCCGATGCACTTTTGGCTACCGCCGTAGGCCACGTCTACGCCCCATTCATCCACCTTGACCTGGGCACCGCCCAGCAGGGTAACCAGATCGGCCACCAGCAGGGCGTTGGCGCGGTGGCAGACCTCGGCGATATCGGCGAGCGGCTGCCGCAGCCCGACTGAGGTCTCGGCGCCAACCAGAAATACCGTGCGGGCGTCGGGGTGTTGGGCCAGCGCATCAGCCACATCCTGGGTTTCAACCGGACGGGCGAACCCGGATGAAACTTCCACGACCTTGGCACCCATGCGCGAGCAGATCTCGGCGGCCTTGGAGCCGAAGAATCCGCTGACGCCAACGATCACCTTGTCACCCGGTTCAATCACGTTGATCAGGGCGGTCTCCATACCGGAGAAACCGGTGCCGGAGACGGCAAAGGTAGCCCGATTAGAGGTTCCAAATACCTCCCGCAGCAGTGCGGCGGTGTCTTTGAGCATCTGAACGAAAACCGGATCGACATGCGAAATGACCGGTTCGCTCATGGCGGCGGTTATGCGGGGGTCGACTGGCGATGGGCCGGGGCCGAGTAACAGGCGGGCCGGGTTTTGCAGCATTGCGGGCCTTGGGAGTTTTAGAGCATTTGAAATAGTATGGGCAATGCTGCGGCCCACGCTTTATGGACGTGGCGCTCGCGCCAAATCGACCTTCATTTTTACTTCTGGGCCATGGCATGCCGATTTCCCTCGTCGCCGGCGGCGCCGGGATGGTTGGAACCCACCTCTGCGAAGCACTCCTGGCACGCGGACACCAAGTCATTTGCGCCGACAACCTGGTCACCGCCCGGCGGACAAATCTCGATTCGTTAATCTCCCGGGCGGGCTTTGAATACCGTGATTGTGATATCACCGAACGGCTCGAAATCGACGGGCTCGATTACGTTTTCCACCTGGCTTCACCGGCCAGCCCGCGGCATTTCGTGCTAATACCCAACGAGATAATCGCCGCCAACTCCACCGGCACCGAAAACTTGATTGAATTGGCGCTGGCCAATGACGCGCGATTCCTGCTGGCCTCAACATCGGAGATTTACGGCGACCCGCTTGAGCATCCGCAACGCGAGGACTACAACGGGAACGTCGATCCGCTGGGTTTGCGTTCTTGCTACGACGAGAGCAAACGCTTCGCCGAGATGCTCACTGCCACGGCCGTGCGTACGGCCGGATTGGATGGGCGCATTGTTCGCATATTCAATACCTACGGGCCTCATTCAAATCCCGATGATGGACGGGCGTTGATCGAATTTCTAAAGCGGGCCGTCGCCGGAGATCCGCTGATTGTTCATGGCGACGGCCAGCAAACCCGCAGCTGGTGTTACGTGACCGACCTGGTCGAGGGCATCGCCCGCGTGGCCGAATCGACCACCGCCCGCGGCCGCGTTTACAACCTGGGTAACCCCGACGAGCGAACGGTGTTGGATATGGCCCGTGCGGTGCTGAAGGTGACCGGATCAAATTCGGCGATCGAGTTTGCCCCGGCCCCACCGGGTGACCCGGCGCGGCGCTGTCCGGACATTGGGCGGGCGCGGCGCGAGCTCGATTGGCAGCCACGGGTGTCGTTATCTGAAGGCCTGACCCAAACCCTGGCCTGGTACCACCAGGCAATCGCCTAGGTCGCACGTGCGCAATTGATTTTTCATACCATGCGCGAGCGGTTGGGCCCAGGCGCCGTGGCGCCTCTTTTCCTGGCGTTGGCGATGGGCGCCAACGGCCTGCAGTACATATATCAAGTAGCGATGGCTAGATTGCTCGATCCGGCCCAATATGCAGTTCTGCTGGCGCTGGTCTCTTTCGTTGGCATTCTCTTGTTTCCCGGAAATGCCTTCCAATCGGCGGTGGCGGTGGGGACCGGGCAACTGGCCGAAGGTGGAAGCCAGCGGGCAATATGGCCGTTCACGCGGCGCGCAATATTCGCCGGCTCCGGAGTGGCACTGGCGGCCAGTCTCGCGCTGGCGACTGTGGCCAGCCCTTTGAGCGCTTTGTTCGGATCCGACAGTGGCTGGGTGTTGTTCTGGATGCTCCTGATACTGCCCCTTTCGCTTGTCTTGGCCACCGCCCGCGGGGCCCTGCAGGGATTGGCCCGGTTTCTGTGGCTGGGATCGGCGCTGCTCTGCGACGCCGTGGTGCGGGTCGCGTTGGCCATCACATTGGTGAGCGTGGGATTTGGATTGGCCGGTGCGGTGGCCAGCTTTTCAGTGGGGATCGTGGTGGCGGTCGGGGTGGCCCTTTGGAGCCTTCGTCCTCGTGTCCAGCCGGTAGGACATGATGAGGCAGCGGGCATCTGGCAGTTGCTGCGGACCCAACTTCGCACGGTCCCGGCCACCTTCGCGATATTTGGCGTCCAGTCGATTGATGTCGTGATCGCCAATTGGCGGCTCGGCGATGCTCAGCTGGAGCCCTTCTCGGCCGCAGTGCTGGCGGGCCGGGTCAGCTTCTACGGATGTTTCATGCTGGGTCAGTTGCTGCTACCGCGCCTGCGGGCGATGTTTGCGGCCGGCGAGCTGGACCGACGGCTGCTGTACCGCGGCTCGTTGGCGGTCCTGGGAATTGCCCTGGGCCCGCTGGCATTGGGCTTGGCCTTCCCGCAACTGGTCCACTTGGCGCTGGTGGGACCGGCCTACGGGAGCGATGCCGGTCTGCTACAGGTGTATCTGGCCGGGGCGGCGCTACTCTCGCTGACCCTCTACCTCGTCTACATGCTCATCGCCGCCGGTGTGACCTGGATCTGGCGGGTGTTGGCGCCGGTGGCGTTAGTCCAGACCGGGGCCTACCTGTGGCTGGCTGGCTCGGTTTACGATTTTGCAGGGATCCTGCTCGCCGCCGCCGCCGCCATGTTCATTGCCAGTGCGATCGCCGGCGGGCGGTTGCTGACCGGGCGCCGCAGGGCGCTCATGGCCCAATAACCCAAACTCATCGGAATTAAAACTTGCCCAGCGCCCTAATTACCGGTATTACCGGCCAAGACGGTTCATATCTGGCCGAGTTCCTGCTTTCGCGGGGCTATCGAGTTGTCGGAATGCTGCGCCGTACGAGCACTGAGCCATTTGAGCGGATCGCCCACATCCAAAGCGAAATCGAGCTGGTCTATGGCGATCTGGCTGATACCGGCTCGCTGATCCGCGTACTGACCGAATGTCGACCGGATGAGGTTTACAACCTCGGCGCGGCCTCCTTTGTGCACACGTCGTGGTCACAACCGGAACTTACCGGCAACGTGACCGGATTGGGAGTGCTGCGAATGCTGGAGGCGATATCGGCTTGCGACGATTCGATCCGCTTCTACCAGGCGTCGAGCTCCGAAATCTTCGGCCAGGCGGCCGAGACCCCGCAGCGTGAGACAACGCCGTTTCATCCACGCAGCCCTTACGGGGTGGCCAAGGCTTACGGTCACTACATCACCATCAATTACCGCGAGAGCCATGGCCTGCACGCCTCATCGGGAATCTTGTTCAACCATGAATCGCCGCGGCGCGGGCTCGAATTTGTAACCCGCAAGGTCTCTCGGGCGGTGGCCCGCATAAAACTGGGGATGGAAGATCGGCTGGGCTTGGGTGACCTGTCGCCGCAACGCGATTGGGGCTTCGCCGGCGATTACGTGGCCGCGATGTGGATGATGCTGCAACAGGACCGGCCCGACGATTACGTCATCGCCACCGGCCGCACGCACACCGTCGAGCGGGCGGTTGAGTTGGCTTTTGCCCATGCCGGCCTCAACTGGCGCGACCACGTCCAAACGGACCCGGCGATGCAGCGCCCGGCCGAGGTCATGTTGCTCAAGGGCGACAGCGCCAAGGCCAAGGCCGAGCTGGGGTGGGAACCGAAGGTTACGTTCGAAGAATTGATCGCCATGATGGTCGATGCGGATTTGGAGCGGGAATCGGCGGCTATGGCCAGCGCTGGCGGCCCGCCCGCTAGAGCCGCAAGGGTCTAGCGCGACCCAATAGAGTGCGGATCAAACGGTGGCCCGAAATTGGCCTGGAAAAGGACGTTGGCCGGGCTCGAGCACCGATTTCCCGCCGTGACCACGCTCATGGGCGACCGAATTTACCGACCGCGCTGGCCGGGAAACTGGCACCAATCCTGCTTTATGCGGGCCGATCGGGTTCGCCGAGCAGGGCTGCCAGCATGGCTTCAATTGGGGGCGGCTCGGGCACGTCCTTGAACTGGCCCATTCGGCGGTAGATCTCGGCGGCGGCCCGATGGAATCCGTCGGGGAGGTCGGCCGCCGAAAAAGTGTCGGCGATTTCCTCCATTTCTCCGGCAAACCGCCAGGCCTTGGGCGTGCTCGATAGTGCACGGGCCTCCCCGCCCGCCGCCAGGCTCGGTTGCGAAAGCGCCCACTCGTCGCGCAGGGCCTCAGTTACGCCCTGGCTGTGGGCCAGGCCGAGGATCCCCGCCAGCAGTGCCGAAGTCCCCTTGGTCCACGCGGCGTAGGCCATCTTCAGGGCCGAGGCGGCGCCCGCATCGGCGACTAGCGCAACGGCAGTCAGGGGGCTGGCTGCAAAGAGCGAGGCCACGCCGGTAGCCCCGGCCCCGGCCAGGTAAAGACGCGTCGTCTCGGCTTTCCAAGGCGGCGGCCCGATGATGCCCCCGTCTACGAAGGCCCGGGTCCCACCGGCCAGCACCGTCTCGCCAATGCTGATCGCCCGTGCCGGGGAAACCGCGTTGGCGTCGACAAAGGTGCCTCGAAAACCGGATTGGGCGACCAGTTCGGCCAGATCGAGGGCGGCTGAAGGTGGGCAAACACTGATCAGGGTCTCGCTGGCCTTGGCCACGGCCTCGAGTTCGCCGGCGTCCTCTAGTCCGGCCCGCTCGGCGCGCGAGCGCGTGGCCGCACTCCGCCCTTTACTGGCCCACAGGACGCGGTGCCCGCGTCCGGTCAGGGCCGCTCCCACGGAAGAGCCCATCGCTCCCGGATGCAACAGGCCGATGGTCCCATCGGCGGCGCGAGGCCTTTCGGGCGGGCTTGCAACCGTTCCCGGCGTGGAAGGAGGTGACGAATTCATTGCTTGCCTGCCCAATCACGTTGCGGGGTACGGGGGACAAGGCATTGTGGCACTCAACTTCGCGAAATCACAACGCGGGCGGCGCAGACAAAGGCGAGTTGGATCAAATCTCTAAAGCTGTCTCAGTACCGGAACCGAATTGGTCGATTAATGCATTCGGGTGATGGTCTCACCGCGCGGCAACGCGACCCTCATGGGGCTCGAAGTAATGCCGGCGACCAGGCCGATGGTAATTCCCGGTGGCGCCCGCTGGACTTTGGCGGCAAACATATCGTTAGTCAGTTTCGGATCGAACGCTTGTCAATCGGGCAGGAATTCACTTACCTGAACGACCTGCTTGCGGTGGCCGGCGGCACACGCTGCAAACATCATCGCAACGCTGGCCAGGTTGTCCTCGAATGTGCATTCGGGCGCGATCCCGCTATCCAGCCAGTCGAGGAATTGATTGAGAACATGGGCGTGAGCCAAACGGCCTTCTTCATCAATGGCGATGATCTCGTCATCGTTTCCGGAGCGGGTAATTACGATTCGGTCGGCCCGGTCGCTGGTGATCGACCCGGATTCGCATTCGGCCCGGTAGTACTCGCCATACCAGGAGTTGGGAACACCGGCCGAGAGCAAGTTGGCCTCATACCCGGCCCGCGTGCCGTTGTCCAAATCGATTAGATATAAGCCGGCGGCCAGTCCGGCGAAGGATGACCAGGGTGGATTGAAAGCGCTGCCGAAGATTTGGGTGGGGTTGCCACCGCTCAAGTTGCGAATCATATCGAGGTGGTGGATCGAGCCATCCAAAACCATGGGATCGGCCATCTCGTGGCGAAATGGATTGGGGCCGCCCCAGGACCCGAAGACGCGGTAGTCGTCAGCGAAGCGGGCCTGGATGTACTGCAATCGGCCCAGCAGTCGGTCGCGCAGCAGCTGGCGGAACTTGAGCATCCGCTGCGAGTAGCGGTAATTTTGGACCACCTGGCAGCGGATCTTTGCCGCCCGCTGCATCTTGGCCATCGCTTCTACGTCGGCAAACTCGGAAGAGATCGGTTTTTCCAGCAATACCGGCAGGCCGGCCTCGCAGGCGGCCTGGAATGGCCCAACATGCGTCCACGGCGGGGTCACGATCACGCAGAAGTCGACGGCAGCTCGGTTGATTGCCGTTTCGAACGAGTCAAATTGCCGGCTGGCGGGAAGTTCGAGCAGATCGCCGGCCCGGGCTAGGGCCGCTTTGTCGATGTCGCATATCGCCGCAATCCGCGCTCGTTCGGCCACCTGCGGGAATATTCGTTGGACGTAAGCGCTGCCCATTCCGCCCACACCGATGAGCAGCGCGTTGAGCATTGGGCTTAGCTCAAGCCCCCATCCAACCGCCGTCGACCGGAACGATCTGACCGGTGATGTATTCGGATGCCGGGGCGGCCAGGAAGACCGCGGCGCCGCCCAAATCGGCGGGCACGCCCCAGCGTCGCATCGGTACCCGCGAGAGCACCCAGGATGAGAATTCCTCTTGGTGGTAGCGGGCCTCGGTCATTCCGGTGCGAATGTAGCCGGGGGCGATCGCGTTAACGGTGATCGGGGTCTGGGCCAGTTCGGTGGCGATCGCCTTTGTCATCTGCGAAACGCCGCCTTTGGTGGCGCCGTAAGTGGAGTTGCCATCCATCCCGATGAAGCTGGTCAGTGAAGCGGTGTTGATGATGCGTCCGTAGCCATTGGCAAGCATCGGCGGTATCGCAAATTTCATGCCAAAGTAAGCCGCCCGCAGATTGACCGAATGCACGTAGTCCCAGTCCTCGGGAGTAACTTCTTCAATGGGTAGGCGGCGATTGGTCCCGGCATTGTTAAAGAAGATGTCCAATCGCCCAAATTCTTCACCGACCAATTCGAAAAGTTTGGCCAGGGCGTCGAGGTCGGCGACGTCAACCGGGGCCACCAGCACCCGTCGACCCATTGCGCGCAGCTCGTCAGCGACCGAGTCAAGCTGGTCACGCGATCGCGCCGAGAGTACGACATCGGCGCCGGCATTGGCCACCGCCCGCGCGTAACCGGCCCCGATACCGCGGCCGCCGCCGGTGACGAGGGCCACGCGACCAGTCAGTTCAAAAGGGTTGCCTTCTTCCCAGGCCATCGAAACAGCGGCTCCCTACTGCAGCGGTGAGTAGTCGGTCGGCCGCATGAAGCGGTTCTCAACCGAGGTAATGATCTGATGATCGGCTTCGGTCATCGCTTTGACGCGGAGCCATTCCGGGTCGGAAACAAATGTGTCCCATCTGCGTTCACGGTCGGCCATGTCAGCAAAACGAATGATGTATGTCAGGCGCTGGTTGTGGCCGACCGTCTCTTGCCAGAAACCGACCACGTCGATCCCCAATCGCGCAAAGATTTCAATCGTGTGGTTGCGGAAACGGGCATTGATCTCGGGCATGCAACCCGGCTCAATGTAGTACTCGCGTAGCTCGTAGAGCATTTCAATCCCTGTTGATCGAAGCCTTCATAATCGTACCGATCCACCGCTGACTGGAATTGCGCCAAGGCGAATGAACCACGCAGTTTCCGACAATCCGCACTGCCGGCGCAAGGTAGCTCAGGTGCGAGATTTTCTCCGTCGCCGCTTGGCCGACGAGGAGTCGTTTGTCGGCGCCGTAATAACCGATTCGGTCGCCCACGGTGATGCCCGGGCGGACTCCGATGTGGACATGTTCCTGATCTTTGAACCGCTGGATTTAGCTATCGTTCCCGGCGATTTTCTGTATTCGCCATTGATCAACGATTTCTACGCCCGCGACGAATCACTGCCCGCAGACCCCGAACTGCTCCACATCGATGCCCGCCGGGTTGATCTGGCGCGGTGGCGGGAAGGTAATGCCGGCGAGTTGGAGCGACACTTGCTCGCCGCCGGACTGCTGGTCTACGACCGCGAAGAGCGCTGCGAAGCGGTGGTTGATGAGGTGGCCCGGTATCCAGATGATTTACGGACTGCGCGCCTGATAGACGGGTACTACCAGACCTGGTACCATCTCCGGCCGGCCAAGGCGTTCAGCTGGTACGAGCGGGCCGACGGGGTCAGCGCCCACGCCCACCTGACCGCCGGACTTGCCTACTTCGTGCAATTCCTCTTTGCCTGGCATGGCCGCTGGATGACCTGGCTCAACAAGCAGGTGCCGTATCTGCTCTCGTTGCCGGACCCGGTAGGTGGTCTGCCCGAAACCATCGCCGAGGCATTGCTCATTCGCGACCATTCGCGGTCGGAACTGGAGCGCCGAATCGGCGCGTTGAGTACCTACATGAAGCGCATGGAGGCGCTGCTGCAGTCGGAGCGGATTCTGCCCGCGGAGCACCCGCAAGACTGGGCCTATAGTCAAGCGCATCAGGAGATCGGATTGCGCCGGACCATGGACGAATGGCGTCTCGCCCACGCCAAGCGCCGGGCAACTACAATCTGCGCCGACCCCGAGCGAAACATGGAAAACGGTTGATGGATAGCGGACCGAGAGGCCGATACGTGATCGTCGTCGGTTGTGGCCGCGTGGGGGCCCAACTGGCCAAGCTGCTCGATGATGCCGGTGACGCAGTGGTCGTAATCGATGCCGCCGGCGAGGCGTTCAGTCGCCTTGATTCCAAATTCGGCGGCTCAACCGTGGTGGGTGATGCCAAGAGCGTAAAGCTGCTTGAACAGGCCGGAATCAAAAATGCCGACGCCTTGGTTACCGCAACCCAGGGTGACAACACGAACATCATGATCGCCCAGATCGCCCAGCAGATTTACAACGTCGATCATGTTGTGGCCCGCTGCTACGACCCGGTGCGCTCAGAGGCTTATGAAGCGTTGGGCCTAAAGACGATTTGTCCAACCACCATTGGCGCCGAAATGCTGCGCAACGCCCTTTCAGGGGGCAGCTGACGGTGTTCGTCATGGTTTGCGGTGGCGGCACCGTGGGTTACAACCTGGCGCTCGAGTTGATTGACCGTGGCCATGAGGTCGTGGTCCTCGAAAAGGACATCGTCCGCGCCCGCCGTTTGCAGTCCGAGCTGGGCCCGATGGTGCTCCCGTTTGATGCCTGCGAAGGCCGTCGGCTAAATGAGGCCGGTGTAAAGCGCGCCGAATTGGTGTGCGCGATTACCAATCAGGACGAGGACAACCTGATCATTGCTCAGCTGGCCCGGATGCTCTCCAACAACAACTGCCGGATCATCGCCCGGATCAACGACCCCTCCAACGCACCTGTGTTCCGTTCGTTGGGGGTGACCGAGACGGTGAGTGCCACCGATTTGGTGCTGTCGATGATCGAGAGCGATGTAGCCGACGGCGGCGGTGTGGTGCACCTGATGCGCCTAAAAGAGTGTGGACATGAGCTGGTCCAATTCAGATTCACCTTCGATTCCCGGGCATTGAACAGCCCTTTTTGCGAACTGGGATTGGCCGATCGCGGATGTACGGTGTGCGCGGTGATTAGGAACCGGACGGTCGTTCCGATCGAGCACGAACTGAGGTTGCAGCTCGGGGACGAATTGGTGGCCCTGGTCGAAGAGGAGAAATTGGACGAGATCCGTGATTTCCTCATCGATCCGGAATTTAAGGTCGAGACCTCCTAGGCGACCGCTCGCATGCTGGCAGGGCCCGGGTGCGGAAGCCCGTCGGGCCGCCGCCGCCCATTCGCGGTTCGAATCTCACCGTTGCGCCGGTGTTTGCGCTTAGCGATTGCCAGGCCGGCCGGAAAATTCACCGGCAACGCTGGAATCGCGCCCCAGGCCCGCCAAATCCCTCTTACCTGGTTTGTGACCCAAATATCTCAAACCCGGAACCGGGCCCTTATTGAGCGATCCCGCCCCCCGGCTGGCGCTTAGCCCACTGGACCGTTCGATCCAGGCCAACCTCTAGTGATACGTCGGGCCGCCAGCCGAGATCCGCCTCGGCGGCTTGGCAGTCCAACGCCATGTGGGCGACCTCGCCGGGGGCCAAATCCGTAAGCTCGGGGGAGATCTTTAGGCTGAGCAGTTCCTGCAGGGCATCGAATACCCGGCGTACTGAGGTTTGGCAACCGGTGCCAATGTTGTACGGGCGCGGGCCGCCCTTCTTTTCGGCCAACAGCAGCGACCGCACGACGTCATCAACGTACACGTAGTCGCGGGTCGGGGATCCGTGCCCGCGCAGCTGGGGTGGATGGCCGGCGAGCATCAATTCCAAAAATATCGCCACCACTCCGACTTCGGATTGCGTGTTCTGGCCAGGCCCATAGATGTTGCCGGGACGAACAATGGAATACTGCAGACCACGCTGCCGACCCAGCTGATCCAAGTAGAGTTCGGCGCAGTATTTGGAGAGTCCGTACGGTGATATCGGGGCTGGCTGAAAGTCCTCGCCGACCGGCAATTGGCTGGCTGGCGGATCGCCGTACATGGCCCCGCCGGTTGAAACGAAGATGAACCGGTCAGCGCCGGTTTCGAGGGCCGCCAGGGCTGTGGCCAAGGTGCCGCCGACGTTCACATCCAGGTCGAAGCGGGGCTCGTCGTGGGCCCGCTTGGGGTCGGCCTGGGCAGCCAGATGAAAGACCGAGTCCGGTTGGAAGTTGTCCATGGCGGTGGTGAGCGCCTCTTGATCGCGGACATCTAGAAACGCGTGGGCAACTGCATCCGCCGGGGAGGGATTTGCGGGCTTGGCAATATCGATAACCAGCACCTGATCGCCGCGTCCTAGGAGTTCTGATACGAGGTGTTGGCCGAGGAATCCTGCCCCGCCGGTTACCAGGCTGCGGGCCATCGCATTTTCCAAAAAAGCAGCGGCGTCCGGGGGCCAGACGGCGGCAAACGATGCCTATTCAAGTCTTTAAACAAATTGTTGAGACGCATTTCTTGGGCGATGGTCCTCCGGCGAAGCCGCTTCGCCAAACAACCGGCGGGCCAATTTTTCCATGCCGCTTCGACATTTGCGCCCCTGAAGCGCAACGGCGCCTCAGGGAAACCGGTCGCCGTTTTATTGATCGGCCCGACCGGGCGAGAGATCGGCAATCGCGGCCCGCGGTCGAATATTTCCCCTCCCGGCAGCGCGATCTGCTCGGTTTCGGCAGGTCGCTGCCGGCCTATTGCGGCGGCGCCCTCCCGGCAGACCGACTGATCGTCACACGGGCATCGTGCGTTTGGTGTAGGCGCGGCCGATATTGGCGGCGTCGAGGCTTTGACCGGAAACCACTCGGACCCCGTCGTCAATGCCTTGCCTGATGGTGTCGACGGTAAGTCCCTCGAGGAATCGCACGCCGTTGGCTTCGCAGGCCGACTTGACCCTGTTGCGGGCTTCGATGATTTTCGGGTGGGTGTAAGGGCCCGGCTCCCATTCGATCCGATACGACATGTGCAGATCGCCGGGGCCCATCTCGGCGAATCCGATGCCGGGCACCGAGAGCATCTGTTCGATGCCCTGGACTCCGCCGGCCGATTCGATCTTGATGCCGAGAAGGAGTTCGCCCTGAGGATTTAGCGGCCACGGATCGGCGCGGCGAATGTACTCGGCGCGTTCGATGCCCCACACACACGACGCCGACGGTTCCGAGCCTACCCCCCGCGTTCCCGCGCCGAGTCCGTGCCCCTCACCGATCGTGGAGGTGGGATAGCGGCACGATTCGACGAACGCTCGTACGGCGTCGGGGGTTTCGGCCTGGCACAACAGGATGCCGTGGACGCCTCGCCCGAGAATCTGTCGAAACTGCCAGGCGTTGTAGCGGACCGCCTGTTCGCTGGAGCCGTCCACCGGCGGCTCCACGATAACGGCCGGTGTGCGGTGGCCGCTGTTGGTCGGTCCGCCGTCGATGAGCCCCTGTAAGTACTCGTCCAGCCCGGCCATGTTGAACGAGCCGTGCTCCATTCCGACGTTGATGTAGTCAGCCCAGGTCTTGGCATCGGCTGCACCCTGGTGGCGCGTGAGCACATGGCCGGAGTGGGCGCCGACGTAATAAACGGGCTGATCCTGTTCCAGTAGTTCGATTGCTCGGTTGATACGATTTGGCATGGCTCGAGTTTTTTAAAATCGGTCGCAGTTGACGGGTCGAAGGGTTGATGTGGGTGAAGCCGACGTCGCTTAACAAGCTTGGTGGCTATTTGATGATCTTGGGCGGGCTGGTGGCCCTGGCCTTCTTCTGGGTCCAGCCCGGCGTCCTATTCATTGACCGGGTCGGCTTTTCCGATGCTAAGGGCAGTGTCGCCGCCGCCGCCGCCAACCCCGAGCTCGCCGGAGTCTCGGCCGTGATGATCGGCATCGGCCTGGTAATGTCGACCTTCGGGCTCTATGCCGTCCTGGCAAGGATTAGCGATGGTGGCAGCGGTGATGCTTGGCTGAGGGCCGGATTTACCCTGCTGGTAGTCGGATATGCCGGTTGGTTCCTGGCGCAAGGGACGGTGATCATATTCGCCGCCGCCCAGGATCCGCAGGCGTTGGCGGTGGCGGAGACACTGCACGCCGTAAAGACCGCCCTGACCTTGATTTCCGGTGTCGCGGTGACCTTGGGATTCTTCCTATTCAGCCTGGCAATCGCGCCCAAATGTCGGGGCTACAAGTTGGTTGTCGCGCTGGTCGTGGCGGTGGTTTCGCTAGTCGCATTCGGCTGTTACGCGGTTGGAATAGTCTTCCACGACCTGCTCGATGCGTTGATCGGGATTGCCCGGATCGGATACCTGGCCTGGGTTGTTTGGGGAGTCATCCTAGGGCTGGAATTACTCAAAGCCGAATCCGCAGCCGATTGACGCTGGCCGCCCGCCTTCAATGAACGCTTTGGAATGCCGATCGACGCCGCACACGCAGGCGCCTTGAGTCGATATTTCGGCCGGATTGCCCGCCGCAGCCTGGTCAATGTCGTTTTCTAGCGATCGGTTGCGGTCATTGCCCGCCAGGCCACCACGAACATGGCTGAACTTATGAGCGTGCAGGCGCCAAAGAAGATTCCCATCAGTTCGTAGCCGCCGAGGATTAGGGCGATGCCGCCGAGGGCCGATCCCAGCATGATCCCGCTGGAGAAACTCACCTGCATCAAGCCGGCGATTGCGCCCCTGTTTTCCGGCGCCAGATCAAGCAGCAGGGCGTTGAGCGACGTGGAACGCAGCCCCAACCCAAAAGACCACAGGGCTGACATTGCGATCGCGAACAAGGGCGTGAGCGGGAGATTGAGCAGGATGGTCACCGGCAGGAAGAAGATCAAACCCGATGCCACCAGTGATAGGGATCGGCGGCGAGCCGGAATGCGGCCGGACAGGTAGGTCGAGAACATCGCCATGGCCGGGCCGATCGTGAGCAGCAGACCAACCTGTTCGGCGGCCAAGCCATAGGAAATGGCCACGAAGGCCCCGAAGAAGACTTCAATCCCGTACCCGCCGATCACAAAAACCACGTTGGCTAGCAGCAATGTGGAAACCGTGCGGCGGCCCAGCAGGGAACGGTTAGCACCCAGCACCGTGCCCAGCACGGTGCCCAGTGATCCGCCGCGGGTGGGCAACCTGGGCGCTACGTACCACGCCACTGCCAGCGCCAGGCCCGAGAGCACCGCCCCGGCGGCATAGGCGGCCGACCAATCGAAAGCGCCGGCCAAGAACCCCGAAATTAGCGGGCCGGCCAGGAAGGCGAACCGGCCGACCACCAACATCGTGGCGAGCAGGCGATCGCGCCGTTGACCCTCGAAGAGGTCGCCGATTGAGGAGAAGATCTGCGGGAAGACGATCCCATTGCCAATTCCCAGCAGGGCCGCGGCAAGGAACAAGACGGCCAGGTTGGGAAACACCCAAACCATCGCCGCGCCGGCCGTTCGCAGAACTATCGCCACCAATATCACCGGGCGCCGGCCGATGGTATCGGCCAAGGGTGAAACGACCAGGGCGGCGATGACCGAAAGGATCGTCTCCACGGTCAGCGTCTGAGCGACGATGGCCACCGTGACACCCAAGTCGCTGGCGATAAATTGCGGCAGTGGGCCGTAGATGCGACGCACCACGACCATCGCAAACATCACGTACATGAATGCGGGTGTAAAGAATGGCTTCAGCAAGTCGTCGGTGACCGCCCGGGCCCGTGATTGGTCAGTGGATATTGCTGGCGTACCCGCCGTGATTGACGCTGTGCGATTATCCAGACGAACGGCCACGGTATGGGTTATTCAGGGGAATAACATTGGACAAAAATACGAGGAATCAGGTGAGCAACTTGAGTGTGACGGTACCCGTGGCGACCGCCACCGATCTGCCGCTTGCGGAGGTTGACATGGCGGTCGCCACCGCCCTGTCGGCTGAAAAATCGCGTCAACGCGACGGATTGGAGTTAATTGCCTCTGAGAACTACGCCTCGCGGGCGGTGATCGAGGCGATGGGTTCGATCTTTACCAACAAGTACGCCGAAGGCTATCCCGGCCGTCGTTATTACGGCGGTTGTGAAAACGTCGACCAGGTGGAACGACTGGCCCGCGAACGCCTCTTGGAGCTCTTTGGCGGAGACCACGCCAACGTGCAGCCGCACTCGGGATCATCCCCCAATATGGCCGTTTATATGGCGGTTCTAGAGCCCGGCGATACCATCATGGGTCTCTCTCTCGAACACGGCGGGCACCTCACTCACGGCCATCCCCGCAATTTTTCTGGCGCCCTTTACAATGTGGCGTCCTTTGGTGTCGATCCCGAAACTGAACTGATCGATTACGACCAGGTCGAAGCCCTGGCCCGCGAGCATCGGCCTAAATTGATCGTCTCCGGGTTCACGGCCTATCCGCGCACGATTGACTTTGCCCGGTTTGCCGAGATTGCCCAGTCAGTCGGGGCCTACCACATGACCGACATGGCCCACATTGCCGGACTGGTCGCCGGTGGGGTGCACCCCAACCCGGTCGAGCATGCCGATTTTGTGACTAGCTCGACCCACAAATCGCTGCGCGGACCGCGGGGCGGAATCGTCATCTGTCGCACTGAATATGCGCGCCGGATCGATTCGACGGTCTTCCCGGGTATCCAGGGCGGGCCGTTCATGAACGTGATCGCCGCCAAGGCGGTGGCCTTTGGCGAGGCGCTAACTCCTGCGTTTAAAAGCTATGCCGGCGGTGTTGTCGAAAACGCTAGGGTGCTGGCGGCCGGCCTGACCGAGGCTGGCTTGCGGGTGGTTTCCGGCGGGACCGATAACCACATCGTGTTGCTCGATTTCGGCGCTGATGGCCCGTCGGGCAAGAAGATGCAGCGGGTGCTCGAAGCGGCCGGCATTACCGCCAACAAGAACACCGTCCCGCGTGAGACCCGCAAACCCTACATCGCCTCGGGAATCAGGTTGGGAACGCCCGCCCTGACCACCCGCGGTATGGGGCCGGCGGAGATGCGGCAGATAGCCGGCTGGATTGCCCGGGTGTCAGCGGCGAGCGACGATGAGGGCGAATTGGCCGCCGTGCGCAATGAGGTTTATCAAATGGCCGGCAACTTCCCGGTTCCGGCAATCGGCTGAAGTTGATCCCTAAACCCTTGGGATAGCAGTGATGGCTTCGTTGCCGTGGCGGTAGCTGCGGCGGTGCTGGCGGCGTTTTGCTGGAGCTGCGGGTTCATCATCGCCCGACCGCTGCTGGGCCGTTTATCGGTCTTTAAGGTCAACGCCCTCCGCCTTTACGCCCCGGCGGCGGTCTTTCCAATCCTGGTACTGCTCCTGGGTTGGCCCCATCTATTTGCCGAGATGCGGTGGTATAACTTCGCGGCCCTGGCCGGAACCGCGGTGCTGGGGATCGGGCTGGCCGACCTGGGGATGATCAATGCCATGCGCGTGGTCGGCGTTTCACGGGCCTACACCCTGGCGACCCTGGCGACCCTCTTCGGCGTGTTCTGGGCCTGGCTGCTGCTGGGTGAAAGTATCACCCTGTCACTGTTGCTAGCCGCCCTGGTGATGATGATCGGCGTGACCCTGTCCACCGTCCGCGGTGGTGGCCAGCAGGGCGAGGCGGCCTACGGATCGCCGGCGTTCTGGCTCGGCATCGCCCTGGCCGCCGGCATCGCCGTGATCTGGGGTCTGGACTTGGTCCTGCTAAGAATCGGGCTGGGCGACTCGAACCCACTGGTGGCCAATGCATTCCGGCTACCGGTCGCGGCGTTGGTGGGGACAACAGCGTTGCTGATCCGCGAACCGCGATCGGAGTGGCTGCACTGGGCCGGTTTGTCACACACCGCGCGCGGACTTTCGGCCGGCGTGGTGGGGATCGGCTGCGGGGCGTTGCTCTTTATGTATGCGCTCGGGGAAATCGGTGCGGCCCGGGCCGGCGTAATCGCCTCCCTGTCGCCGGTTTTCGGGATGATTCTGGCGACCGCATTCCTGGGCGAACGGCCAAGCCCGTGGCAGGCCGTCGGGGTATTTATGGCCGTTGGCGGCGTGGTTCTGGTAACCCTGTCCTAGTTTGGCCGGGCCTTCTCGTCAATTGCCGGGCAGCTCGACAACTTCCACCGCGCTGGCCCCGGCCGCCAAGGCGGCTTGCTGAAATAGCCCCACCACCAATGGATGGCAGGTGAAGAAAAGCACCTGGTTGTGCTTGGCCAATTCGAGAAACTCAGCGACCGCCCGCCGCGCCCGCGGCAGGTCAAAGTTAACCAGGATCTCGTCCACCGCCAATGGCAGAGGTTCGGCCCGTTTGGATAGTTCGGCAACGAGGCCGAAGCGGAGCGCCAAGTAGAGTTGTTCGCGGGTCCCGCGGCTTAGTTGGGCTGGTTCCTTGGTGGTCCCATCGGCCTCGGCGATCGAGATCGAACCTGATCCCACCGGGCTAAATACGCGCAGGTAGCGCCCGCCGGTGAGGCGGGCAAACGCGGCCGCGGCGTGATTGATAACTCCGGGTTGGCGTTCCCGCTCGTATTGGCGGCTGGCCTGTCGCAGCAGGACCTGGGCCAGGCTGAGCCGGGTCCACTCGGTTACCGCGCCTTCGATCTGGTTGTTGAGCAGGCCCCGATCAAGAAGTAGGCCTGAAATCCGTTCGTTGCCGGCCAAGCGGGCGCGGTCCGAATTGATCGACCCTCTGTGCGTGGCGATGGATTGCAACTGACTGGCAATTTCATTTGTGGAAACGTCGACCTGCTCGAGATCGTATTTAAGGTCGGCGACCGGGTGGGCCTTGAGCAGTGCCAACAAATTGCTGAGTGATTCGTCGGCTGCGCAGTTTCGCTGCAATCTTGCCTCGGCCTCGGCAGAGCGTTTGAGAGCTGCCTCCCGCTTGCCCGAAAGGGCAGCGCGTTCGGTCAATTCCGTCATGTCGGCGACGCCTACGGTAGCGAACAATTCGGTCAAGCCGTGGTGGGCCGAATCTCGATCAGCTTGGCGGCGGGCCACCTCGTCGTCGGCGGACTCGATTTGACCGACTAGCGCGCTGCGAGCGTTGGTCTGGTCCTCGACGCTTTCAAAGAGACCGACCAGGTGGTCGGCGGCGCCGGCCACCGAATCCGAATCGTTTCGGTCAAACGGGTGCCCAATGACGATCGCCAGGGTAGCCACGGCCTGTGAGTACTCACTCATCTCGCGTTCGATTCCGGCCAGCCGCCGCCGCCAATTGCGAACGTTGTTTAACTGCACGCCCGCGGTCTGCGCCAGCGCCCAAATTTCCGGAACCGCTTCCGGTTCAGTGTCGGTCGGCAGTCCCTGTCGCAGCAGCCATCCGGTCCATTGCACTTCTGCGGAGGCAATGTCACCGCCCGCTCGGCGCCTGGCCCGCCCGCGCCATTCCACTGCGATAGCTGCCAACAGCAGCACCGCGGCCGCGATCCAGGCGGTCGGAGCTCCCGTCCATATTGCGATGCCGGCGATCATCAATCCAAGGACGCCCAAGGCTATTGCCGCCCCTCTATATCCGTCACTGGGCGATTGGGCCTGCATGTCCCGCATGCGCTCACGTTGCTCGCGGTGGGCGGCCAGCTGACCGCGCTCGGCCGGGGTGGGCGCGGACCGATCGAGGCGCGCTTCATCCCAGCCCGGGCCCAGCTGGGCTAGGGATTCGGCCAGCTGATGGCTGTGGGCGGCCAGTTCAGCCTGGCGTTGGGGGCGGTCGCGCACAAATCCGTCAAATTGGCCGCGGAGGTGCTGGAGATGTCGGATCCCATTTTCAAGCCCCAGGATTGCCGAATGCTCAGGCGTGGGCGGGAGCTGGCCACGCAGGTCAGATAGCCGGGTTTTGGCCCGCCGCAATTCGACGTCGGAATTGGAGATCCGATTGGTCAATTCCATTGCCCGGGTCTGGGTCTGCGCAGATATTGCTGCTACCGGTCCCAATTCGGCCAATTCCTCCTCCAGCAATCCCAGTTCGACAAAGTCGTCCTGGCAGGCCAGAAGCCGCCTGAGGTGGGTGGCACGAGCTAGTGCCTGCCGGCGCCGCTCTTCCAGATCG
Organism: Chloroflexota bacterium; assembly: GCA_965249595.1. Taxonomy (GTDB): domain Bacteria; phylum Chloroflexota; class UBA11872; order UBA11872; family VXNJ01; genus VXNJ01. Next base: position 668,880 of record OZ252242.1, read on the forward strand.
CCGGCCTGGCTTTCCAGTCGAGACAGGCGCTCGGTAAGGGCCAAGTGCTCGGTTTCTTCCGATTGCACCTGGGCCAATTGTTCATTTATTGAATCAAGTTCGCCGGCCAGCTTGAGCAGGCGGTGCTTGCGGCCCCGCTTGGTAAAGATCTCAGCGCGGGCCTTGTCGATGGCCGAGAGGGCGGCCGGGAGGCGGCGGGCGGCCAGTCCGGCGCTGTATATCTGGCTGTTGACGCTCTCGTCGTCGAGCAGGTCATCACTGGTCAGTTCGTCGAGAGTGAAGGCGAATACGTTATCGAAAACATCCTTGCCGTAACCGCCGCATAGCTGGGCCAGCTTGTCCTGGCCGTAATCGGTCCCGTCGGGTCCGGTTACGGTGACCGAACCCGAACCCTTGCCGGCATGGCGGTCGATCTGAAAGTGCTCGCCGCCGGCCGAGACAACGGTGAGGCGACCGCCATGCCTTCCGCCTCGCAACGGCGGGTAGTGGAGTTTTTGATTACGGGTCGGAAACCCGAATAGCACCGTGCGGATGAATTCCAGGTAGGTGCTTTTACCCGCCTCGTTGGGACCCAAAAAGATAGTTACCGGGGCGGTTAACGGGCCCTCTACGCGGTCGGCGAATTGACCGAAGCCATCGATTGCGAGGCGCTCGATCCGCATCTAGTCGTCGCCGAGCAGGATATTGATGGCGGTGTCTTCAGCGCTCTCCAGCAGGGCGGATACGGCGTTCTCATCGAATTCCGATTGTTCAATCAAGCGTCCAAGCCGGTGGTTGCGCAAATCGTCCAGCTCGCCGGACAATCCCTCCAGCACGCTCAAGTCGGCCCGGGCGCCGTCACAAACGCGCAGCAGTTCGGAAACGAAATCGGCACCCTGCAGCCGTCCGCGGCGATCAAATTCCGCCCGGGTGGCGATTTCTATCCGCTCACACCAGAAAAACGGCACCCGATCGGCAAGGTCATCATTGACCGCTTCGCGCAGATCGTCGGCAAAACCCGGCCGTTGCAGGGTCCCGTGCAGGGGGCCGCGTCCGAACAGCTCAAAGCGCCCAATCACCGAGCGCCCGTCCTGGCTGGTTAGTTGCTCTCGCCCTTGCGCGCGCAATCGTTCGATAAGTTCCTGTTCGTTATCAATGTCGGCGATGTCAAGCGGCAGACGAAGCAGTCTGATGCTGTCGAGTTGACGGAATTGCAGGTTCACGCGGCCATGGTCGTCTATCTCCACGAGGCAGGCGCCCTTGGCTCCGGCTTCGCCCAGGTCGCGCGCCTGAGGGACGCCGGGATAGACAATCGCCGGGGCCTGTTTGGACAGAACATGGTGATGGTGGATATGACCCAGGGCCCAGTAGGCGACGTTCACTCTGGTCAAGTCGTCCAGGGTGCAAGGCGCAAACTGATCCTCGGCAAATTGCCCGGTGCTGCAATGGAGCAAACCGACCCCGATACCGGGCCCGTCGGTGGATGTGAATTTGTGCGCCAGGTTGTCAAATACCTGTGGCGCCGGAAACGATATTCCGTAAACCGTGGCGCGGTCGGGTTGGCGGAGCGACAGTGGGGCTCGGGATATTTCGGCGCCGAAGGAATAGCAACTGTCCGGCAGCGCCAACTGGGCCTGCCAGCCGCTGAGAGGATCGTGATTGCCGTGGCACAAGAGCGAGCGGATGCCATTGCGATCAAGGCGCCAAATACCGTCCGCAAAGCGCCGTTGGGCCCTAAGGCTGCGGTCCTCAAAGTCGTAGACATCACCGGCAATTAGCACTGCGTCGACGGCTTCAGTCACCGCCAAATCTACGATTCGGTCCCAGGCTGCAAATGTCGCCTCACGCATCGCCGCGGTCACGTTGGCCGGGGCGCGATTGGCGAGCCCTACGAAGGGACAATCCAGGTGCAGATCGGCGGTGTGCAGGAAGCGGATATTGCTCATGGCGTTAGTCGGTTAAACAAGCCCGCCGGCCGGGCCCGGCTCGAACCGCAGGCCGCGAAGATACGGCGCGGTCGCTATTCAAGCTCCACACGGTCGGTGCGCCAATCCTCAACGTCATCGACTAAGTTCGGCGGCGCGGCAGCCTCCAGCGCGGCGGTGAATCTGCTTGGCAAGCCGCGCTCTAAAGCCTCTACCGCCGATTGCACCTCCGCCGGCGAGCGGGCCCCAAAACAGGTGGTATTGACGAGCGTGCTGGACGTCGAAAAGGCAACTGCGGCCTGGGCCATGGGGATGTCGAAATCCCGACAGACGACGGCCACGGCATTGGCTCGTTGTCGTGAGGCGGTTGGCGCCTCCTGGTAAGCGTGGGTTGCGCCAGCGCCGGTTGGGTTTGCCAGGTAACCGCTGCCGAAGGGGGCGGCATTGACTATGCCCAGACCCAACTGGCGTCCGCTTTGATAGAGTCCGGCGGCCGAGCGTTCGAGCAGGTTGTAGCGATTGTGGCTCAAAAAGCAGTCGAATTCACCGGTGCTGACATAGCGTTGCAGCAGAGCCACCGGCCCGCCAGATACGCCGATGTAGTCGATTACTCCCTCATCGCGAAACTGGCTCACGGCCCTAAACGCGCCGTTCATCACATCGTCAAAGTGAGCCAGCTCAACATCGTGTATGTAGACCACCGACAGCCGGTCGGCGCCAAGGAGCTCCAGGCTAACCGGCAAGCAAGCACGGGCCTGCTCGTAGGAATAGTCGAATTTGAGTGGGCGGTAGCCGATCTTGGTCGCCAGCACTAAATCGCTGGGGACCAACTCGGCAAGATCGGCCAGGGCGATCCCCAGCCGTTTTTCCGAATCGCCATAAAAAGGGGCGGTGTCGATGTAATTGATCCCCGACCGCAGGGCCTCGGCCACCGTTTCGATGGCCGTGTCTTGGGATATGCCGGACATGTCGGACATGCCCGGCATGTCGGACATGTCGGCGATGCGCGCGCCGCCCAGAGCCAGCGGGGTAACCATCATCCCGGTTCGGCCAAATTGCCGTTTGATCATTTTTCGGGCCTTTGGACTTAAGCGTCTTAGGTGGTCGGTATGTCGCTCTCGTTGGTGATGATGCCGCCGAGTTCATTCATTCTTTTTACCAGCGCGATCATCTCCGCGTAGTGGAAATCACGCAGCTTGTTGGCATCGCCGTCCCAGGTGTGGAATCCCTGTCCGGCGCGGACGCCATCCTTGCCTTCACCGGCCATCTTGGCCAGCGTTTCGGCGGCGACGTTGTCCTGTTCGAATAACTGGGCGTAAAGATAGGAGGCCACCTTGGAATGATTGATGATTCCGCCAAGATCTCGCCCTCCCAGCGGCCCGACCGAGATAAAACGGGCACCAAAGCCGTAACGAACGGCGTTGTCGATATCTTCAGCCGAGGCGATCCCGTTGACGAACAGGTCAATCGCCTGTCGCGTGAGCGAGTGCTGCAAGCGATTGGCCACGAAACCCGGGATATCGACATTGACGGTGATTGGCGATTTGCCGAGTTTTTCCCAGGCCCTCCGGGTGGTGGCGATTGCCGCCTCGTCGACTTTGGGATGCTTTATCACTTCGACCAGCGGGAGGATGTGGGCCGGGAGCACAAAGTGTGAACCGACCACTCGGCCGGGATGGGTGCAGACATCGGCCATATGCCGAATTGGGATGCCCGATGTGTTGGAGGCGATGATTGTCTCCGGGTCGGTCAGCCCGCCGAGTTGGCTAAAGAGGGCTTCCTTGGCCTCGCGATTTTCAAAAATCGCCTCCACGATGAATTCGACGCCGTCGACCGCTGCGGCGAGGGAGTCGACCGGCTCGATGCGCGAAAAAACATCGACGGGGTCACCGTTTAGCATGCCCTCGGCCGCCAGCTCGTCGATGTAGGAACGCATGTCGCCAAGGGCCCGTTTTACATTGGCGGGATTTTGGTCATAGATGCGCAGTCGCCCGGTCCCCTGGGCCAAAACCACGCCGATCTGCGGTCCGACCAAGCCGGCTCCAATGAGTGTGGCGTCGTCGAATACGTTCATTGGTAATTGATCCCTAATTTGGCCCAAGAGGGGTTGTGTGATGAATAAGTTGCGGCCACCTGGCGTCGTGGCCCGTAATTGGCCGCACGAATGTTACTCGCCTGATTCTCATTCAACCGGCCGTCCGACCGGAAAAAGGACCGCTTTTGACTGCTTGCCAGCCACCAATCCATAGGGCATCGTCGGGCGTAAAAGGGGCTTTAACCTGGCAATGAATCGCGTCAACGGCCCGTAACCGGCCGCCCACCCGTGCCCGGATGGTGCCGTTGCGGATCCGATGAATTGCCCGAAACGGGAGGTTAGGGAAGGCCGGCCGCGCTTTTGGCAACAAATTCCCAATAACTTCGGGGTGGATCTACCGGCCCGACCAAGATCGGATCCGAGGTGGATTCAAGGTGTTGCAGAAGGACCGATTTGAGTTCCGCCTCGATCTGACCGTACTCGGCGATTCCGGCCAGATTTTCGCGTTCGTGCGGATCGGCCGCCAGGTCGTAGAGCTCATAGGAAGGCCGTTTTAGAGCGCGGAGCTGCCAGCGGATATGAGGGACGATCGGCGACTGTTGAATATCGCCGGCCAACTGCTGGCCGTCGCGGATTTCGAAGTTGCGAATCAGCTTGTAGCGCTCGGTGCGCACCGAGCGCATTGGTTCGTAGAAGTCGTGCCAGGTCAGCTCCGAAAAAATGTGGCCGCGCGGCATGTGGTCCTGCCCACACAGGCCTTCAAGCACGTTTTGTCCGTCGATTTCGGCAGGGGTCAGACCATCGGCTCCGGCGGCGGCGAGGAATGTGGGCAGCAGATCGACATTCGAAGTCAGGTGCGGATAGCGGGAGCCGGCTGGGATCCTTCCCGGCCAGCGCAGAATCCCGCCGATGTGCGATCCGCGGTCGGATAGGGTCCCTTTGGCCCAGGGCATGGCGATGCCGTGGTCGGCGGTGAACATCACCAGCGTCGTTTCGTTCAAGCCTTCCTCATCGAGGGCCGCCAAGATCTGTCCGGCAGCGGCATCGGCGCGCGACACGTCACCGTAGAACCGCACCATTTCGGCGCGGGTCTCGGGAATATCGGGCAGAAAGTAAGGGACCGTTACCTCGTCTTCATCGATCAATTCGCCCCATTCGTCGGTAAATACCCGGTGCGGTTCGAAGAACCCGGCCATCGCAAAGAACGGTTTGTTTTCATCGCGATCGGCCAACCAAGCCTTGACGTTTTCAGCGACTAGTTCGCACTGGGACTCGGGATCATAGACCCCAAATCCGGAAGCGTATGGTCGAGCGTTTACGTGCCAGACGCCAAAACAAGCCGTGTCATAGCCGGCTTTTGCCAGCTGCGAAGCGATCGTCGGGGCCGAGGTGTCCATGTTCCAGATGGCCCCGTTTTGCAGCCCCATTAGTCCATGCCGATGCGGGACCAAGCCGGTTACCATGCTCGCCCGCGATGGTGAACAAGTCGGGGCAGCGGCGAAGTGTTGCTCTAGAACAACACCTTCAGCGGCCAACTGATCGACATTCGGTGTGCGGGCGTCATTGCCGCCGTAGGGACCCATGTAGGCGCCGATGTCGTGGCAGTGGATCAGCAGGATGTTGGGGGCCATCGGTCGGGGTCCAGATCGGCTGTCAGGTGGCTTCATTCCCATTATTTCGAAACAACGACCCGGCCGGGCCGGATACTGGGACTAGCAATTGCATTGAAGGAATTGGGCCTGCGGCGATGGCGTTAGTTGGAACCGGAACCGGGCAGACGATTGACTTGTCCAATTCCCAAGTTGCCAAAGCTTGCCCGGTGGCGCCCGGCCAGGTGGTGTTGGTGCCGGGTTATTTGGATATGTGGCGTTCGCCAATGCTCAGCGACGGGATTGCCCACCAGTGGGAACAGCTCGTCGGCGAGGGGATGATTGAGCGCTTGGCCTTGGCTGCCAAGGGCAATTCGCCGCGTGATCCGGGCAGCCGGTTTGCCGGTGAGGCGCGCCTCTACAAATGGATCGAGGCCGTTTGTTACCGTCTCGCTGAAGGCCAATGCGAACGGTCGTCCGAGCGTTACGAGCGAGCCGTCGCGCTGGTGACGGGCATTGTGGCCGATGACGGTTATGTGGGACTGACGTTTCCACAGGATCGCTGCGCCGAACGCTGGCAAGTGCGCCCGCGCGGTCACGAATTGTTCGCGGCCGGGCATCTGATTCAGGCGGCGATCACCGCCGCGCGCACGCTTGGCGATGAGCGCTTGCTGGTCATCGCCACGGGCATGGCCTCCCTGATCGGGAAAAAAGCGGCCGCCGGTGAACTGGCCGGTTACCGCGATCACCCAGGCTGTGAACTGGCCCTCATCGAGCTCTATCGCCACACCGGTAATAAGGCTCACCTGCAGGCGGCGCTCGACCTGATCGAAATGATCTCCGAGGAAGAACTTGGCCAGGTGCGCGGGCACGCGGTTTGTCTCGCCTACTTTGCCTGCGCCCTGGTCGACGCCTATTTGGAAACCGGCGAGCGGCGCCATTTTGATACGGCCAAGCGCCTGTGGGACGATGCAATCGATAGGAATTCCTACATCACCGGAGCAGTTGGCGGCCGGGTGCAGTCGGAATCATTTGGCCGGCCCTTCGAGCTGCCGCATGAGGGCGCATACGCTGAAAGTTGCGCATCCATCGGAATGGTGATGTGGGCCCAGCGAATGCTCGCCGCGACCGGCCAGCGCCGCTACTCAGACCATCTGGAGCTCTGCCTCTACAACGCGGTATTGGCCGGCGTGTCGCTGGACGGCAATTGCTATTTCTACGATGTTCCGCAGGCCCTTTATGAACCCGAGACAGATCCTCCGTGGCGCGAATACGGGCGACTGGCCGGTTCGGGTCTGCGCCAGCGGGAACCGTGGTTCTTTGAGCGGGTGGCCTGCTGCCCGCCCAATCTGGCCCGCGTCCTGGCGCAATTGCCCGGTTATCTGTTTGGACAGTCGGAGCGTTCGGTCTGGATCCATCTGTATGCGCCTTCGCGCTTAGCTGATGACCGGGGAGCGGTGCTGACGGTGGCCACCGGCTACCCCTATTGCGGGGTTGTGAAGATCACCGTTGATTCCTCCCGGAATGACCTGCGTGAGCTGCGCTTGCGAATTCCGGCCTGGGCCGGCGGTGAATTTAGGGTGCGCATCAACAACATCGCCGAACCGGCGACAGCGGGAGACGATGGATACCTGGTTCTAAGGCGAGGCTGGCGATCCGGCGACCGCATTGAACTGGAATTCGGAATGCCAGTCGAGCATTGCGAGGCCAATCCGCGTCTCATCGAGACCCGTGGCCAACGGGCAATAAAGCGCGGCCCGTTGGTGTATTGCCTAGAGGGAATCGACAATCCGGGCATTGACCTTAGAGACATGGAGTGCGACCCCGATAACGCAACGGTCAGTTTGGGCGAGGGTCCGTTTGAATCCACGCTGATTGAAATATCGGGTTGGCAACGCCACTTCGGGCCGCAGCTCTATCGGCCGGTGGGCGCCAGAGGGACCGAGGAAACGACCGACCGCCGATTGCGGGCAATCCCGTTCGCCCTGTGGGGCAATCGCGGGCCGAGCCAGATGGCGGTTTGGACATCATCGCCAATCAACTGATCAAAATCGACCAATATTGCTTTGCAGCCAAACAGAAGAATTGAGCAGTGACATGGATGTCACCAACGCGATCGCCAACCGGCGCAGCGTAAACCGCCTCACCGACAACGCACCGACTCGCGACGAGATCGCCAAGATCATCGATGCGGCGCTCTGGGCCCCCAACCACCGTTTCACCCAGCCCTGGCGATTTCACGTAATCGCCGGTGACGACCGCGTCGAGTTCGGCAGGAAACTGGCTGAGGCCAAGGCCCGTCGCTGCCCTCCTCAAAGTGAAAAGGACCAGGCCGCCATTACCAAGACCCGCAACATGTTCCTGCGGGCGCCGCTGGTAGTGGCCGTAACCGTTGCTCGGTCCGCCGATCCGGTAATGGACCTGGAGGACTATGGGGCGACCTGCGCGGCGATACAAAACATGCTGCTGGCTGCCTGGGACATGGGGATCGTCTCGAAATGGCGAACCGGCGATGCCGCCCAGGATCCGGCCGCCCGCGCTTACCTGGCGGTGGGGTCCAGCGATCGGATCGCCGGCTACATATACCTAGGGTTCGCCGGCCCGGGTCCGCTTCCGCCGCCACGTGAGCGCGACCGCTCGTTGGTTGAATGGCGCTCGCTGACTGACTGACTGATCAAGGATGCTGGCAATAGTCGCCCAATGCCACCGGTACGAGAAGAGGGGGACTCCCGCGGGAGTCCCCCTCAGTGGCGATGGCCCAAAGTTCGCTTTGGGGCCGTATAGCTAGGCCTTCATCAGAAGGATCGCGACTCGCCGTAACCAAACACGCCGTGTTCGTGGATGTCGAGCCCGTCAAGCTCTTCAGCCGCCTCGGCCCGCAGACCGATGGTGTACTTGATGGCCAAGAAGAGGATGGTGCAGGTCACGCCCACCCAGGCAATCGCTGCGGCCGAACCGAGCGCCTGAACGCCCAATTGACCGATGTCGCCGTTGATGAACAGGCTGCCGGGACCGCCGAATTTGGGATCGGCAAACAGGCCAACTGCCAGCGTTCCCCAGATTCCGACCAATCCGTGGACGGCAATCGCCCCGACCGGGTCGTCAACTTTTAACTTTTTGTCGATGAATTCCACACCGAACACGACCAGGCCACCACCGATTAAACCGATGACCACGGCCGCCCAGGTGTCGACCCACCCGCACGGGGCGGTAATTGCAACCAGGCCGGCCAGGGCCCCGTTGCCGATCATGCCGACATCGGGTTTACCGTAGTAAAACCAGGAGACCAACATCGCGGCGCTAGCGCCCGCTGCGGCCGCCAGGTTGGTGACCACGATGACGCTGGCAAAGTCCTGCCCCACGGCAGAAAGCGTGGATCCGCCGTTGAAGCCGAACCAGCCGAACCACAGGATGATCACGCCGGCAATGGCCAGCGGAATCGAGTGACCTGGGATGACGTTGGAAGTGCCGTCGGCGGCGTATTTGCCGATGCGCGGGCCGAGGACCGCGGCGCCAACCAGGGCTGCCACACCACCGGTGGTGTGCACGACGGTGGAACCGGCAAAGTCCCAAAAACCGAGCTCAGCCAGCCAGCCGCCGCCCCAGACCCAGTGACCAACAACCGGATAAATGAATCCAGTGAGGACAACGGCATAGACGAGGTAACCACGGAAGTGGGTGCGCTCGGCCATGGCTCCGGAAACGATGGTCGCCGCGGTGGCCGCAAAGACCACCTGGAAGAACCAATCGGTTGAGAACTGGGCATCGCCAACGGCGATTAGGAAGTTGGATGTGCCGATGATTCCAGAAGCGCTCTCTCCGTACATGAAGGCCCAGCCGATCGCCCAGTAGGAGATCAACCCGACAGACATGTTCATCAGGTTCTTAGCGCAGATGTTGGCCGCATTTTTGGTGCGCGTAAAACCGGTTTCGACCAGCGTGAATCCGCCGTGCATGAAGAAGACCAGGGCTCCAGCCATTACGACCCAGAGCTGGTCGACAGTAGCGGTTATGGCCACTATTGCCTCTGCTTCTTGCGCCAAGGCCAACGTTGGGGCGATCAGCGCGGCCAGCAGGACACCGGCGATCACCAACAGGAAGCGCGTCGACATGAAGAAACTAAACGGCGCGTGGCCGGTGGCGGCGCGGGCCGCACTTACGACAGCGCTCATATTGCTTCCGGCCCACGCTGCTGGGTCCGAATCCGAACCACGTCTTCGATCGGCACGACAAAAATCTTGCCGTCTCCGACTTCGCCGGTGTAGGCGTGTTCGCAGATCAATGCGATGAGTTGATCCACTTGGTTCTCGTCGAGCACGATTTCAAGCTTGATCTTCGGCCGAAACACAATCGACGCCCGCACACCGCGGTACGTCTCGGTGTAACCGCGCTGCGAACCGGCACCGCGGATTTCGGTTACGCTGACGCCGTGGAAACCGGCTTTGTCCAGCGCATCACGGAGCGGTTCGAGCACCTCGTGACGAATGATTGCCTCTACTTTTTTCATGCTTCTCCTTCTTTGGCGAAGTGTCAGTTGACTTAGGTTTTCCCACCGGGCGACCGGCAATATTGGAAGCTGGCGCCCTTCATTGGCTAAGGACGTAGAGATGTCAACGTGAGTTGACAAGCCTGGCCAAAACGGGAGATTGGATGCGTCCTCGCGGCGGGCGACCTTACCAAGCGGCCCATCCCCGGCAGGGCCGGGGCCCGGGTCATCGTGACCCGATCTACACCATACGTGTGTGTAGCCGGTGGCGTTCCTAAGTCATTAGCGGAGCGGGCGTCGGGCTGCTTTGGCCGGCGCACTCTGCCGCCACCGTTGTGTTGATAAGGATGCGGAATGTTAGCAATATTGCAATGAGCGGCGGCAGTTACCAATTAAAGCGCTAAAGTTGTTTTGCAACCCATCATGACCAATTTGGCCAAATTCTTCGATCTACCGCCATGCAATGCCCTGACTGTGACCACCAGAACACCAGCGGAGCCTGGCTGTGCATCAATTGCGGCTCGAAGTTGCCGCGCGATGGAGATCCGGTTGCTGCCGAAAACCCCGAACGCGAGGAATCGTCGGACGAGCCGTCACGCTTTGAGCCGGCAATAAGTGAAAACTTACGCCGCCTGCGCGAGCGGGCCAGCGGTGAAAGATCGTCGCGACCGGTCCGTCCAGGCAATCGCGGCCAGCGTCGACCAGGGCCGGTAAAGCTGCCGGAGATGGCATCCGGTCAGTTTCTGGGACTGCCGTGGGCGTTCTGGGCGACCGTAATCTTTTTGTTCTTCGTCACCATCATGGTGCTGTCGAACCTCCAGTAGTTGCGCATTTGCCGGACCGCTGATAGCTGATCCATAAATTCGCTAAACTTTTTAAGCCTTGATTTGGACGTCGCTTCACCGAGGAAGCGCAGTCTGGCTCGCATTCGATGAGCCTCGCGACAGCGAATGTCGCGGGGTTTTTTGCATTTTTGGCCCCCACCCCTGATCGAAAGGACCTCCTCAAATGAGCGATCGCGCCGAGCAGATTCAGAAGGTGTTGCGGATGGCCCGCGACGCCGACTGCCGATTCGTGGACCTGCGGTTCACCGACCTGCCAGGAACCTGGCAGCATTTTTCAATGCCGATTAGTTACCTGGATGAGGATCTGTTTGCGGATGGCGCCGGTTTTGACGGCTCCAGCGTGCGCGGATTCCAGGCAATTAACGAATCCGACATGCTGGTAATTCCAGATCCCACCACGGCGTTCGTGGACCCGCTCCTGCAGGCTCCAACACTGGTGATGGTCTGCGACATAGAGGACCCGCTCACCCGCGAGCGCTATTCGCGTGACCCGCGCAATATCGCCAAGAAGGCATCCGCCTATCTGGCCTCTACCGGCATCGCCGATTCGTCCTTCTGGGGCCCGGAAGCCGAATTTTTCGTCTTCGATCACGTCAGCTACGATGAATCGGCCAACGGCAGTTTCTTCGCCATCGATTCCGAGGAAGGGACCTGGAATTCAGGCCGACCGGACGCCAATCTCGGCCACCGCCCGCGCCACAAAGAGGGTTACTTCCCAGTGCCGCCGGTTGACTCGCAGCAAGATCTGCGCTCGGAAATGGTCACCGCGATGCTGGAGATTGGAATTGACGTTGAGGTCCACCACCATGAGGTGGCCACCGCCGGGCAGGCCGAAATCGACTTGAAATACGGCCCCTTGGTTGAGACCGCCGACAACATGATGGCCTACAAGTACATCGTCAAAAACGTCGCCCGCGTCAACGGACACACCGTCACCTTCATGCCCAAGCCGGTATTGGGTGACAACGGGTCGGGCATGCACGTTCACCAGAGCCTCTGGAAAGACGGTGTGCCACTCTTCTACGGCGGCGAAGGCGACTACGCAATGCTCTCGGAGATGGCTCGCCACTACGTCGGCGGGCTGCTCAAGCACGCCCCGGCGATTTTGGCATTCTGCGCGCCGACCACCAACTCTTACAAGCGCCTGGTGCCCGGATTTGAAGCGCCGGTCAACCTGGTCTACTCTTCGCGCAACCGCTCGGCCTGCGTCCGAATTCCGACTTACTCGCCGACTCCGGCCGCCCGTCGGATCGAATTCCGCTCGCCTGACCCAACCGCCAATCCTTACCTGGCCTTCCCGGCCATGCTGATGGCCGGTCTTGACGGGATTGCCAACAAGATCGAGCCACCAGACCCGATAGACGAGGACATCTACGAGATGTCGGCCGAAGAATTGGCCGACATCGCATCAGTCCCGGGTTCGCTGGAAGAATCGCTGGACGCCTTGGAAGCCGATCACGATTTCCTGCTGGTGGGCGATGTCTTCACTGCTGACGTGATTGAAACATGGCTTGATTACAAGCGCTCGGAAGAGGTTGCCGAGCACCGCCTGCGACCGACACCGTGGGAGTTTTTCAAGTACTACGACGCATAGTTTGTTATTAATCGGTAGATCACAGATCGCCAATTGACAATTCGGGCTCGGCCACATTTGAGCCGAGCCCGAATTTGTTGCTTGACCCAGGTACGGCTGCGGCTGTTGGGCGGCAAATGCAAGATCCCGGCGCTCGATGGTGGGCGCTGCGGGTGCAGTAGGTGCTGAGAAGCTGACAACCAGGGCCGCCCGGACTTTAAGGTGTTTCGGCCGGGAAAGTTCAGACCCAAGTCTTGCCAACCCATCGCCGCGCGTGGATTGGCCTGGGCCTAATCTGGCGGTTGACGCTCCATGCGTATCTCAACCGTTAGGAGCGAATCGCTCGCTCCCTGGTAGGTTCCAACGGTCGGGGCCACGTCGTGATAATCGCGCCCTGCCGCGACGCGAACATGATCGATACCGGCCAGTCGATCGTTGGTCGGATCGAACCCAACCCAACCGATGTCGGGCAGCCGGCATTCGACCCAAGCATGCATGGCGGGTGCCGACGGGGACTGCCCATTTGGAGCGTCGTCGTGGAGGTAACCGGAAATGTATCGGGCCGGTACACTCCATTCCCGAGCCACGGCGATCATTACGTGGGAGTAGCCCTGGCAGACTCCCTGGCCGGTTTCGAGAATGTGTTCGATCGGCGATGTTGCCGAGGTGTTGCCGGTAGCGAACCGAAAAGCACCAAATAGCGTTCGGGATAGACCGAGCAGGGACGTTAGGGGATCCACCGCGGGGGCAGTGATGTTGTGTTGGGCGGCGAACCCTGCCAGGACCGGCGAAGGCCGCGCGAATCGACTTGGGCGCGTGAAATCCCAATATTCCGGCATTTCTCGTCAGGGCCGCCAATTGTTCTCAGCGGGAATCACCCGGCCGATCGGACAAGCGGGGCTCCGGTGCCGCTTCGACTATTGACCGGGCGGTGACCGCCAGCTCCTGATGTTGGCGGTGGACGCTGAGTTGATGGCAGGTATTGCCGAACGCATCGGTCTGGCTGGTCAACGAACCTTCCGGGTCGGATTCAATCTAAAAGCCGAGTGTCCGTTGGCCGCGTCCATCACGCGGCTGGAGACGGACCGTCATTACACAGGAGATAACAGGGGAACCGTAGGCGTAGGCGTAGGTGGTCCGGTGTTCGATGTGATAACAAGGCGGACCTGGGGGATTGTCAGGTGGGTGGGTCATCTTCGACCTGGTAGTCGAAATAGCCGCTGGTCACCATGTCATGGATCTCGCGACAGTGCGTCCCGATTCGCCGCAGGCGGCCCAAACGGTCAGCGTGTCCCCGTGACTGATCCACCTGGACGATTAATTCGTTGGTCAATTTCTGCGCGGAATCGCTGGCTACTGTATCTGACCCCTGGCCAAGTGCCGCGATCTGGTCGGCGACGGTGCCGAGCGAGCGGCGTAGCGACCCGGCAAGAAACGGGTCCGCGGTGAGTAAATCGAGCACCTGCCCCGGATCCATTTGGACGCTGTACCGCTGGTTGTATGCCTCCTGCGCATGGAAAAGCCTAAGTAGGCTCGTCCAGTCGCCTTCCGAGGATTCGACAATCGAATTGGAGGCGCAAATCTGGGCCGTGAGCAGGTTGGCCACCAACTGGGCCAATTCAATGGAATGTCCGACCTGCATGAAACGCCAGCCTTCACCGCGATACAGAGTCGCTGCCGCGACGCCGGCAAAGGTGTTAATTGATGTGACGACATCGGCAGCGAATCCCACGGCCAAGACGTCAATTTCGCGGCGCCGAATCTTTAGCGCATCAGAATCCGAAGTTTCGGACACTGGGCTGGCTTTCGCTCAGGTGCCCTTACCGCCCTCGTGCATCAAGATCCGAGGGGCGGGGATAGGATATATCGGGTTCGGGGATGCCGAGTTAGAAGCTTAAACGTGGCACACACCACCGGGGCAAAGTTTTTTGCCGACACCGTGAAGGGCTATGGAGTCAGCCACGTTTTCGCCGCACCGTCGATCGCCGCTCGAGGGTTGGCGGAACTGAGCCAACTGGGCGTCAAAAGCATCGTGACCCACGGCGAAAAGGCGGCCGCGTATATGGCCGACGGCTATGCCAGAGCCTCCAACCGTCCCGGAATATGCCTGGCCCAATCCGTGGGGGCCGCCAACCTGGCCGCGGGGCTGCAGGATGCCTACCTCGCCTTGTCGCCGGTGATAGCCATGACCGGCCGAAAGACTCCGATGGAGCAGTACAAGAACGCCTACCAGGAGGTCGAACACTCCAATCTCTTTGCCTCAGTCACGAAATTTAGCGGGCTGGTGGAGACCGTGGAGCAGTTTCCTCACATGCTCCGCCAGGCCTTCAGGGAGGCCACGACGGGAGCCACAGCCCCGGTGCACCTGGACCTGCAGGGCATGGCGGCCAACTCGATCATGAACGGAGAAGCCGATCTAGAGGTGTTGATCGAAGAGGCTTATACACGCCGGCCGGCCTTCCGGCCCGAGGCGTCCCTCGACTCCGTGCGCCTGGCGGCCAAGGCGCTGGCCAGCGCCAGGCGGCCAGTCATCGTCGCCGGCGGCGGGGTCACAGCGTCCCAGGCCCAGGCTGAGGTTGTGGAACTGGCCGAGTTGCTGTCCGTACCTGTGGCCTATTCGCTCAACGCCAAGGGAACGATTCCCGACGACCACCCGCTTTCGGTGGGCGCCGTGGGGACATACTCCCGGTGGTGCGCCAACCGGGTGGTCTACGAAGCGGACCTGGTGTTCTTCATCGGCAGCCACACCGGAAGCCAGGTCACCAACGAATGGCAGATCCCCAAGGCCGGAACCCGGGTCATCCAATTGGATATCGATCCGTCGGAACTGGGCCGCAATTACCCCAATGAAGTCTCCCTGCACGGCGACGCCAAGGCCACCACCCGTCGACTCATCGAGGCCGCCGAGCCCGTGGCTAGCCATCCCGGGTGGCTCTCACGGGTCCGGGAGTTGGTAAATGATTGGCGTGAGGAAGTTGCGCCGCGCGCGAATTCCGAAGCCGTTCCGATCATTCCGGAGCGGCTGTGCGCCGAATTGGCCAGGTTCTTGCCGGACGATGCCTTGCTGACGACTGACACGGGCAATGCCGGCATCTGGACCGCCACCATGGTTGACCTAAATCACACCGGCCAGGACTACATCCGCTGCGCCGGTTCCCTGGGTTGGGGCCTTCCGGGCGCGATCGGCGCCAAGCTAGCCAGTCCCGACCGACCGGTGTTCTGCTTCACCGGCGATGGCGGGTTCTGGTACCACCTAGCCGAGATTGAAACCGCGGTCCGCTACGGGGTACCTCTGGTCGTGGTAATCAACAACAACAGCGGCCTCATTCAGGACAAGCGGGGCGACGATGCCAACTACGCGCTGGTCCCTGGTTCCAATTCCGCCGATTTGTGGCGGTTCACCGACGTGAACTTTGCCAAGGTCTGCGCGGCGATGGGAGCCTTTGCAGTGAGGGTGGAGGAGCCCGGTGAGATACAACCTGCATTGGAGCGGGCCCTGGCGTCTGACCGTCCTGCCGTTGTGGATGTGGCCACCGACCAGATGGACAGCCTCGGACCGCTGAAATGGGATCCGTAGCCGCCCTCTGCGACGTTGCTTAACGCAACTTGCGAGGAGGAACTGACTGTGTACGACTTGGAAGGCAAGACAGCCATCGTCACCGGTGCCGCCGGGTACCACGGTATCGGGCGGGCGATTGCCACCCGGCTGGCCCTGGAGGGAGCCGATGTCGTTGTTACCGACATCCAGCGGAATCTGGACTCCTCCAGGGCTCAGGATCAGCTGCCCGGCTGGAAGGGATTGCCCAGCGTCGTGGAGGAAATCGAGTCCATCGGCCGGCAGTCACTCGGCCTCTATTCCGACGTTTCCGACAGCGGTCAGGTGGCCGACATGCTCCGAGAAGTCCTCCTTCGGTTCGGCAAGGTGGAAATCCTGGTCAACAATGCCGGTTCTCGGCCCGGCAAAGACCGGGTGCCGGTAGTGGAACTGGAAGAGGAGGCCTTTGATGAAGTGCTGCGGGTGAACCTCCGCGGTACCTACCTTTGCTCGCGGGCCGTGGCCCAGCACATGATTGCACGGGGCGGCGGAGGCAAGATCATCAACATGTCCTCCAGCTCGGGCAAGACCGGCAGAGCCCG
Organism: Chloroflexota bacterium; assembly: GCA_965249595.1. Classification (GTDB taxonomy): domain Bacteria; phylum Chloroflexota; class UBA11872; order UBA11872; family VXNJ01; genus VXNJ01. The sequence goes on from OZ252242.1 coordinate 685,449, forward strand.
CTTCGCCGCCTATTGCGCGTCCAAATTTGCGGTTATCGGCTTCACCCAGGCTATGGCCCAGGAAATGGCCCGCTACAAGGTGAACGTGAACGCGATCTGTCCCGGCATGGTAGACACTGAACGGGTCGACTTCATGGCGGCGGCCCTGGCCCCAGAGGGCGTGTCGGCCGCCGAGTATCGGGCCGAGATGATCCAAAAGCAGACGGCCAATATCCCTTTGGGGCGGGTCGCCCGCGGTAGCGATATCGCCCGTGCTGCCGCCTTTCTGGCTTCCGCCGAGTCCGACTTTATGACCGGCCTATCCATCAGTGTGACCGGCGGCACGGACATGGATTAGAGCCGGTTGACTTAAAAGCCGGGTGCCGAAAACGAACGACCCGTCAACGCGGCCAAGAAAAAACGTTAAGGTCAGGTCCACGCGTTGGTCTGCACAGCCTGGGATCCAAAGAATCGCTGCGGCAACTGGGATTCCGCTGTATGAACCGGCGCCAAATGAATGTGCAAAATTTGGCCCTGGAATCAACCAAGTTGATTTCAATCGAAAGTTAGTACTGTCAACGCGAAATCATTTACAACCGTGGTCTCACCAAACTTATCAACTCAGGACTCTGGTTGGTTTTCTCATAACGCTAACCTGTTGGCCCGCTGAGCACTTGAACGATGGTCATGTTCCCAATAGTGACCTATCGAGCACTTTGGATTCATTAAATGCTGATAATGTCAGCTAGAATCGATGTAAGTCAGAGGAGAGTTGCATGGCAGAAAACGACCGGTTTCCGGTTTCGCCTGCGCCTGAATGGCGCTCGGCATGCAAGCTCATGTCATCCGGCTTGGTCACCGATGAAGAAGTTGGTCATGTAGCGGTGAAGGCGCTTGCGCGATCGCTTCGGGATCTATCGGGGGTGCCAGGATTTGGCAAAGTACTCGCAATTGCGGTCGATTACGGCAAACCCTTGTTGGGCCGGTTTTCGCGCTTTGACGAGATCTGCCGCTTACATGGCGGGCACGTCCACACTGTCTTCGCTGCCGAAGCGGCCAAATCCCTCATTGCCTCACAGAATGAAGATTTGGCGCAATTCGTGATTGGGCAACCGGCCGTGTTTTGTCCAGAGCGATCTGCGATCGAATTATTGGAAAAAATTTATTTGATCTCGTCGTAAGCTTGCCAATTTCCAACAATTTGAATATGTCCTTGGACTCGGCGCGTCAACGCCAGGTTTCCATTTCAAAGTCGATGGGATCTGCTGTGGATGACATTGCCCGGAAGGTGTCGAAAAACCCCAATTGCAATGGACTGAGGGCCCCGAATCGGACAGTTTCCAAGCGCTCAACTGAGCAATTGCTATCGGAGGTTTTGGTTTGACTAATCCGATTGGGCGATTACCCACGTTGGCAGTCACTGAGCCCGACCAATCTACGTACGATTTCTGTCGAAATCGATCGTGTCCCGCCACGTGGTGTAAAAGCTCCAGCTTGCTGACGATTTAGCGCCAGCAGCGCACGGTAAATGAAAGGGCCACCGTGCGCTCCTCAAAATGAAGACACTTCACCTTCTTCATCGAGGAACCATCGATGGCCCAAGATCATTATGCTGCCCTTTTCACCAAGCTGTCCGAGGAGGGCTTTGACAGCCGCGAGTTCGTCCGCCGACTCGTCGAGCGCGGCCTCCAGGATTTAATCGACGCCGGGGTAGCCGCCCACATCGGGGCGGACCCCCACGAGCGCACGCCAGGACGCACGAACCGCCGCAACGGCAAGCGCCCGCGCACCCTGACCACCCAGGCCGGCGACATCGCGATCGACCTGCCCAAGCTGCGCGAGGGCAGCTGGTTCCCGGAGTTCTTAGAACCCCGCCGGCGGGTCGATCAGGCCCTGTACGCGGTGGTGATGACCGCCTACATCAGCGGGACTTCCACCCGCAAGGTGGACCGGCTAGTCAGGGCCCTGGGCTCGGGACACGGCATCTCCAAGTCCGAGGTGTCCAGGATCTGCAAGCGCATCGACCAGCAGGTAAAGGCCTTCCGGGAACGCGACCTGGGACTTGCCAACTACCCCTACCTGTACCTGGACGCCACCTACGTGAAGGCCCGCCACCGCCACCAGGTCCGCTCGCGGGCGCTGGCGGTGGCCATCGGAGTCACCGGCGACGGCCGCCGCGAGGTGCTGGGCTTTGCCGTCGGCGACGGCGAGGACCTGCCCTTCTGGGAGGACTTCCTCAGCTCACTGGCGGATCGGGGTCTTACGGGAGTGAAGCTGGTGATCTCGGACGCCCACTCGTCCATCAAGGCCGCGGTGCAGACCCGGCTGCCGGGCGCGGCCTGGCAGGCCTGCCGGATCCACTTTGGCCGCAACATCGCCCGGCGGGCCGGCAGCCGGCCGAACCAGCGCCTGGCGATGGCCGCCTTCTCCACCATCTACAACCAGGCCGACCGCGAAATGGCGGTAGCCCACTACCACTACTTCGCCGCGGCGATGGAGAAGCTCGCCCCGCGCCTGGGGGATTACGTCGACGACAGAGAGGTGGAGCTGACCGCCTACGCCGATTTCCCGCCGGTGCACTGGCGCAAGATCTGGTCCACCAATCCCCTGGAGCGCCTCATGGCCGAGATCAAGCGGCGCAGCCGGGTGGTGCAGATCTTCCCGAATGACGAATCGGTCGCGCGCCTGGCGGGGGCGATCCTGTGCGAGCAGAACGACGAATGGATCGCCTCCGAGCGCCGCTACATGTCCCAGGAGTCGATGCGGCAGATCGGGAAGGTGGTGGCCCACCGTGACGATATCGACGGGCAGACCGGGCAGCTGGTGGCGGCGCCCAGGGACTGGGCCCTGCAAAGAGCCAAAGAGATCTACATGTAGACGGCCGGCGGCGGGATGAGCGGTCCGCCGTCTCCCGGAAGGGCTGCGCGCCCGAGGGTCCCCGGGATCGGTGCGCCCTGCGATCCCGTTTGGCGATGCGGCACGAAGCACAATTGGGCTGCGGCCGCACTGCCGCACGAAAACACATCCACTCAGAAGGATCAGCGCCCCCGGAGAGTCTCCTACAACAACTGCCGGCCCTTGCCGGCAGCATCAGCCTCGAGGCTGATGCTGCCGCACCCCATCAAAGTAGAGGGAGCCGGACTTACTTACACCTACCGAGGGGACACGACCTTCCTCCGGAACACCGGAGCCTTCACCAACCAGCTAGATGTCTGTACGGATACCTATAGAGATCTATAAATATTTAAGTCGTCGTCGTAATAGGGCTTGTTCAATGTTGATTTGTGCGCCATTCCCATCTTGAGCACCCTTAAATTCGATCTGTCAAAGGTTGGACGTTGCGGGGCCTGAATGTGAACAGGGTGATCCGGGACGTCGGCGGGCCTGTGGAAACTCAACCCGTTGGTGAACATTCCCACCTGCCAATTTCGACGCTCTTTCGACAGAAGTTTTGCGATTGACAAAACGACACCTGTACGGGGAAACAATTTATGGGCCAATTGCGAGCGGTTCTGTCGGTGCGCGCAACCGGCAGCCGAAATCTCCAAGGATCAGGCCTGGCGCGAGGTTGGTGAATATGTTGTGCAACCGGCCAGGTGCAGGCTCCTAAATTTGCGTGCGAAGCCTTGAATTGGGGCTGTCTCGATAGCTAGTTGGAGACAGCGTAACCCTGGTCAGCCGCTCAGACGGGAAATTAGCCGATCGACAGAATGCCGAAGTCGAGCATCACGGTCGATTTGATCACTGGCACGCTTCTGGGCGTTGATGATCGTTGAATGCGAACGGCCGCCCAGCATCGAGCCGATCGCGGATAAGGATTCGTCAGTGAGCTGACGAATTAGGAACACGCAGATGTTGCGGGCCACCACGACTCCCTTCTGGCGAGCAGTCCCCGTGATCAGGGAACGCTCGACCTGAAAGTGATTGGCCACCAGGTCGATGATTTTGGTGGCGCGAATTGATTGACCCAAGGGTTCCAAATTGGCGGCGGCGGCAAGTTGATCAACATGAGCCAGAGATGGCTCTATGCCCTTGAGTTGGTGTTCGGCAATGAGTCGATTGAACATTCCGCCAAGCTTGCGCAGGTCGCCAATTTCAATGCTGGCCAGGGCCGTGCAAATGGTGTCTGGCAGTCCGGTTTCAGCCCGTCGCACCAGGTGGTTGATGTAAGCAAGGCGCAATTCATAACCTGGCGGTTCAATGTCGACGACGATGCCCGAAGCGAAACGGGATCGGAGGCGATCGGGCAATTCATCCATCTCGGCCGGTGTGCGGTCCGATGCCAGCACGATGCCGCCGCCGTTGGCGGCAACCGCGTCGAAGGTGTGGAAGAGCTCTTCTTGGGTGGCCTTCTTGCCGGCAACAAAGTAGACATCATCGATTAGCAGCAGTTCGGCCGTACGGAAATGGCCCCGGAGCTTGCTCGGGCTGTTCTGACGCAGCGCAGACACCAATTGGTTGGTGAACTGCTCCGTCGTCGCGTAGACGACATGGCGATCACCGGCGGCATCGGCAATCGCCCGCAGGAGATGCGTTTTACCAACCCCGCAGGGGCCGTGAACGAATAGGGGGTTGTATTTGGAGCGACCGTCGGCAACGGCGCAAGCGACGGCGTGGGCCAGTTGGTTCTCGGGGCCAACCACGAAATCTTGCAGCGTATATTGCGACCGCAGCGTGGGCGCCACCGGTGTGGTCATCGCTGTGGCGGGCTGGGCCACAACCCGGGCAGCTGGGGTTGGCAGCTGGGGCAGTTTCCCGCTGCGGCCAATCGTCTTAAATTCAACGCGCAGCGCTCGGCCGCAGCATTCGGCCACCGCCCGCTCCACACACTGGCCGTGCTTGCGCTGGACGGCCGTGAGCACGAAAGCGTTGGGCAAGCCGATAGTTACCGACTCTTCATCGCTGGCGAGAAGGGCCGAACGCGAGAACCACGTAGAGAATTCGTTTTGGCCGATTTCAGCCGCCAAGCGCGACGATATTCCTGCCCAATGTGATGACGAAAGCAAGCCGAGTCCCAATAAAAATTTGCTTGAGGGCGCGATCGGCAAGTCCCTGCCACCAGCGCAGAAATAACTCTCCCTTTAACGCCCGATCGCGCCAATTTGCTGATCACGATTCGAATGTTTCAGTTTGTTTGGCGTCTTCGCGCCTGGACATCTGTTATCGGGAAAGTAGAAAAACAGTTGAATTGTTGAACCTGTAAAAGGTAAGAATTGACTTTTATTCGACAGCAAATCGACATAACGGTAGACAGGCGTTCGCGATTGGCAAGTGGGCCACGGGAGGTCAATCCCAAGATGATCGTTGAAATTCGTAATGGTTGTGTTTTAGGGTTGGGGGTGGCAAGATATGTAGTTATAAATCAGCATGGGCGGTTTGCCAGAAGCGCCATTCGCGGGTGGCCGGCACACCAAATTTCAATAATTTCGGCAAGGTCAAAAAATTAAAAGCGATCCGCAACCGGTCGACGGTTATCCCGCTGAAATCAGCGCCCGGGCTGCGGCCCTGGCGATCGATTTGGTCCTGGCCGGCGGATCGACGGCGTTTGTCTACCTGCTCGCCGCCACCTTGAGCGATGTCCCAATCTTTGGCGGCGGCGCGATCATCATCGCGCTGGTCGTAAACGCCCTGGTGGGATTGGGCTACCTACCGCTTTTTTACTCCATCTACCACGCCAGTCCGGGCAAGGCGTTGCTCGGGCTATTAATCGTCAACGGCGATGGATTTCCGGCCGCGCGTGAAGTGGTGGCAATCCGCGGTCTGGTCCAGGTGTTCTTGGCGCCGGTCCTACTTGGACTGATCTATTGGTGGAAGTTCTTCGACGACGAGGGCAGGACCATTCACGAAAAGATCACCAACACGCAAGTGATCGTTGTTCGCGACCCGGCCGCCGCCGCACTGCCGAAGATGCGCCGTGATCTGCTGGCCGCCATCGGCGTAAGGCGGCAAGAGCATTAAAGGAGCGCCTAGTCGATAAGGCGCGAGAGGCGCTCGTACTTCTGCCTGATCTGTTTGAGGTGCTCGCGGTCATCGGCCAGGGCGGTGGGGAATAGCGGGCCGGTGGCCAGGTTGTAGCGCGACGGCCGGTAGCTTTCGGCATTGGCCCTCATAAAAGAGAGTTGCGCGACCGGCAGGCCCGCATACAAGATCAAGGGCGTCGAGCCCAGGTTGGCTAACTCGAGGGTTAGGCAGCCGCGGAAATTCGGGTGCACGTACGGGGCGGTGGCAATGACCAGACCCACGCGCCCGTAGGACGAACGCGACGCCACGGTGGCGGCCAAATCTGCCGGTAGGGATATGTACTCAAGGGTGGCGGCCAGGATCAGTTCGCCGGGGTGCAGGTTATACCGCTCACCGAAAGCCAATTGGCGTTCTTCCAACAACCGGGCCACGCCAGAGGGGTTGGCGTCGATTAGGTCTACGGCGGCAGTTGCCGTACGGCGCATACTCACAAACCGCGTTCCCAGGCGCACGTCTATGGCCGCGCCGGTTACTCGCTCGGCACTAAGGGGCATGACCGCCAGTTCGTGCTCCTTGTTGGGCTCGAGCAAACGGCGATTCAACTCGGCGTCGGAAACCGCGCCCGTCGAATGAGGCGTAGAGGTCATTGCGGTGCGCTTTTGAAGGCGGCGCCGAACGAGAGCAGCTCCAGCGCCTTTATGACCAATTCATCTTTGCGCTCGCGTATCAGCATGCCCAATTGCGCCGGGTCAGCCGGTGGGCGGATATATCGGGCCAATTGCGCCAAATTGACATGGTTGAAGATTGCCGAGGTCGACAGGACTGCCCGCGCGCTGGGCCATCGGCACTCCCCATCGGAAGTGATTACTTGGGCCGGCGGAACCCCCGCTCCCAATAATTCGATCAGCGGACCGACCTCCTCGCGACAGGCCGCCGCCGAATAACCAGCCGGCTCCAGTTCGGCCGACCGCTCGGCGATCGCCGACAGCTGTGGGCCGGACGCCTGAGAGCGTAGGGCGGCGTCCTCGCCGGCGCTGGCGATGTGGCCAAATGCGCGACCAAGCGGGTCCTCGCCCGGGTAACCTAGCTCGCGCAGGACATCGAGAACCGCCTGCACGCGCAGCGATGGTGGCGGGCCGCCGCCGCTGAGTGCGCTATGGGCGTAAAGCTCGTCCAGGTATGCAATTCCCAGTCGCCGGGCGGCGATGCAGTCGGCCAGCAGCAAAGGCCCGTGATCGGACCCGTTTTCGACGGCGCAACCTGGAACCGTCGGGTTGGTCAATTCGATCTCCAGCCGCACCAAGGCCTGGCCGATGAGCAAGCTCGCTACGCCGGGGTCGCCGCGGCGGGCCGTCGGGTAGGAGAGCACGATCACGTCGCGGTGGGCCAAAAACGCCGGAGGCGATTGGTCGCGCAGGTGAGCGGCCAGCGCCCGGTCGCGGCCGGCCAACCGATCGGCCAGCGATTCAAGCAGCGAACTTAGCAGGATCCCGCGACACCCGGCAACGGTCGACTGGGCGCAGATTGCGACCAAGGCGTCGGGGCGCAGCCGGGCGGCGGCCGAACGAACCGGGTCGGCGAATTCGGCATGGGTGTCGCTTCCGCGTCGGCCATCAGTCAGCGGCAACAGCAAAGTAAGCAGGTGTTGCAGTTCGTTGGCCGCGACGACCGGGTCGGGACGTTTGGATGACTGGAGATATGCATCGATCATGCGGGCGCCGTGACCGCCCAGCTGGGCCAGTTCGCGCGCGGTGGCCGAATCAGCGGCAGCGGCCAATTGGAAAAAGGTCCGCGCAGTGCTGTGGGCCGCGTAGTTGAGCGGGCGGACTTGATTGGTGGGCGGAATTTTCCCGGTTCCAGCTTGAGCGGCGGGGACGGTGGCGATTATCGGACTCGGCCCCGGTGGGGCTGGCAGCAAAAGCTGCCTAGTTGACGATCAGGAATTGACCGTGGATCCAGTTGCCGGCGGCGGTCTGATACCAGAGAACCCCGTCAACTTGCTGGGTTACGCCAGTTAGGTCAACGACGGCGCCGTCAGCTAGCTGAGCCACCACCACCGAACCGGTCAGTGATGGCAGATCGCGTACATTGAGGCTGTCGGCGTCGCCGATAGCGACGGTGCCGGATAGGCCGGTCGACGGTGCCGGGGCGACGGTTTCAACCGGGGCCGGACTTGCCGAAGAGCCGGCTGGAATCGACAAGACGGCGCCGGCTGCAATTTGGGCCGGATCGTCAATTGAATTGATGGCCACGAGCTCGTCCACGGTAACGCCGTAGTCGGCGGCGATGGCGGATAGGGTGTCGCCGGGTTGGATCGTGTAGTTATCTAGCGGCCCGGCCGGGGACGCCGTTGCAGCCGGCGGCGACGTCGGGGTGGGGACAAAGGCCGGGATTGACGTGGGCGTGACGGTGGCAACTGGAGGCGGGGTTATTGTCGGCACCTGGGTGGCGGTGGGCGCCGGCGCGACAACGACCGGCGTTGCGACAACGACCGGAGCCGCAGCAGCAGTAGCAGTAGCAGTAGCGGTGGCGACCGTCGGCTCCGACCCCTCGTCCCCACGGAACACCGTGTTAGCGATAACCACGATGATTAGGACCACCACGAACAGCGGCACCAGCATAAAGGTGAGAAAGAGCCGGTAGCGGCGTAGTTCACGCATCATCATCGGTTAATGTCCCTAACGCCCACGGTCTAACCGAATCGCTCTTCGGCGAACGGCTCGCCGCGCATATGGTAGCCATTTATTTCCCAAAATCCCGGGCGGTCGCGGTCGATGAACTGTATTGCCGTCACCCACTTGGCGCTTTTCCAAGCGTAGAGATGGGGCACGATCAGGCGCACCGGGTAGCCGTGCTGCCGATCGATGGCCCCCCCATTGCGCTCAAAGGCGAATATGTTCTCGTCCCGATTGAAATCATCAATGAGCAAGTTAGTCGTGTAGCCGCCATAGCAGTGAACCATCACCGCCTTGGCTTCCGGCAGAACCTCCACTTGCTCCATTAGGCGCCGGACCGGTATGCCGGACCAGTCGTTGTCCATCATCGAAAAACGGGTGACGCAGTGAAAGTCGGCGTGGAACGTGGTGTAACCGAGATCGCGGAATTGATCGTAAGTGAATGTTTTTTCCTCTGCAACCAAGCCGTAGACCGAAATCTGCCATGAGCCTGGCGCAATTTCCGGCGTGGGCCCGTACGTCAAAACCGGCCAATTGGTGACTATGTGCTGGCCGGCCGGCAAGCGACCGGCGTAGGCCTCAGCTTGAGCGGCACGCTGCTCGGAGCGGCGTTTGGACCCAAATAGATTCACCCCGGGGACCACCTCTTGTGCGTAAATGCGCCTAGATACAAGATTATTCACTGTTACCAACACAAGCGGGTGCCTAATGCAGATTAAGCCGTATTCGCCGGACAACTATCCGCCGCAAATCGAAGAAGCCAAGGCCTATAACTTCCGCCAGGTCGGTAGGCGGGAACTGAGGGCCTGGGTAATTTCCCCGCCCGATACGACCTCGGCCGGTGGGGCGGTGGTTTTCTTCTTTGGCGGCGGCTGGCGCATTGGCACGCCGCAGCAATTTGAGCCGCAAGCCCGCCGGCTGGCCGAGCATGGAATTACCAGTATCTTGGTTGACTATCGGGTCAGATCCCGCGATGCGGTGGAGATATCCGGCTGCGTGGCCGATGCATTTGCGGCCATGGCCTGGGTGGGAACCAATTCGTCTGCTTTGGGCGTGGACCCGGCTCGCATTGCGGCGGCCGGCGGATCGGCCGGAGGGCACCTGGCGGCCGCCTGCGCCACGCTGGCGCCGGAGTCTCGCGGCATCCGCCCAATCCGGCCGACGGCCTTAGCGCTCTATTGCCCGGCCCTCGATATTGCCGCCGTGGGCGGACAGGCAAACTTTGACCCGGCCACCGAACTCGGGCTCACGCCCGCCGAGGCTAGGCAGTTGTCGCCGACCAATCACGTCTCCGCCGACCTGCCACCGACGTTGATCATGCACGGGCGGGCCGATTCGTTGGTGCCGTTTGCGGGCTCGGTAGCGTTCCGCGAGCGAGCCATCGCCCAGGGTGCGGTCTGCGAGCTGGAAGGTTACGAAGGGGCCGGTCACGGATTTTTCAACCCCGGCCAGAGCCCCGGCGATGTCCATTTCTTCGCGACCACCGAGAAATTGCTGGGCTTTCTCGCGGGCCTAGGTTGGTGAACTGTCCCAGATCTGGCCGCCGCCGCCCAGCCGGCTAAGCGGGGCGATGGCGTCGCCGTATTCGGCGGACGTCATGGCCACCGGGAAGCCCGATCCCCAGGCCAGACGGTCTGGGCCGTAGGTGGCGAGCAGGGCATCTAGGACCTCCGGCAGGTCGGCCGGCGGCCGGCGGGCGGCCTTGACCAGCAGCGTGACGCGAGCGTCGCCTAGGACCTCGATTAGGCGTGGGCGAAGCGCGGCGGTCAAATTGGCCGACGGAGTCTCGATGATCTGCCGCCGGGCGCTGGCCAATCGAATAGGTGCTGCGCCGAATGGCGCGTAGATCAATTTGCCCAGTTCCTCGACCGTCCGCAGGGCGGTGGCGTCGCCGGTTAGATCGCCGGCCAAAAAGCGCGCTCCGATGACTTCATCGCGGCAGATCGCGTCACTGCCGGCGCGGCACACCAATCGGACATGCTCTGGATACATGGCCGCTGCCGCCAACAAGTAGCGATGGTCGGGTCCGTACCAATCAGGCTGGACCAAAACGGCCCCCGCCACCCCCGCCACTCCCATGGTGATGAGCAACTGTTCGACCGGCGCGGTGTCAGCCGAGTGGCCAGCGGCCAACGGGTACCGCGCCAGGTTGAGCGAGCAAGCCTGGGCGAAGCCGTCGATGACCGGGCCGGTCATCGCGCAACCAGGTCCACCGGCGCCGTCGAGGCGCGATTGCCGGCGCTATCGACGGCCACTGCGGCGATCTGATGGGGCCCCGGGTAGAGGTCCAGGCTGGCGCTGAACGGCGCCGCCGGGTCGCTGGCCAAGCGCAGGTCGTCAACATAAAAATCGACTCGCTCCAATCGTTCGTTGTCGTTGCCAATTGCTGAAACCAGCAATTGGCCGGCGTCGACTTCGCGGCTTGCCCGGGCGATCACCAATCGGATCTGCGGTGGTTCGTGATCCACCGTAAACGTTCGGTAGACGTGGCTTTCCACACCATTGGATTGGCGGCTGGTGAGGCGGACCGTGACCGGCCCACTGGTAAGGCTGCCAACCGGGAGCAGGCCCAATGCCGCCGGATCGTTGGTGGATTCGGGTATCGGCTGCAAGCTGGTCCAGAGGGTCGGATTGCCGCCCGTTGCGTAGCTGACCTCAACCTCAACGGCACCACTTTCGGGCCTTCCGGTTACCAGCGTGTCGGTCGCCAGAATGGCGCCATCCGCCGGTCGGGCGAGGAGTGGACCGGGCGGCGCGGCAAGATACTCAAGGGCGGTGGCCAACTCACGTGGCGCGAGCGCCATGGGTGAATCGGCGGGCAGGGTTGCCTGCCAGTCCCAGGCCCGCGGCTCCAGGACCGCAAACACCTGCAGCTCCACCTCGGCCACCGGGGTCTCCGGAGTGGCCAGGTTGCCCGAGGGGCCGTGAATAGGGAGCTGGACATGAATGTCGTCTTGCCCGAAGGGTTCACTGCCGGCGGCGAACAGCTCGTTTTTTGGGGTTGGCGAGTACGGCCCGGGCAGAAGTCCCGAGACCGGATCGATTGCCAATTCCACCAAGCCGGCCGGCCGGTTGAAGGGAACGGCCGCGCCGATCAATTGATCGTGCGCGACCTGCATCGCGGCGTGCCAGATCGGCAACGCCCCGCGCGATCCCGGGACGTCGACCATCGGCGTATAGTCGGCGTTACCAACCCACACCGCGGTGGCCAGCTGGGTTGAGTATCCGGCGGTGACCGAGTCCCGGAATTCATTGGTGGTTCCGGTCTTAACCGCGACTTGATGGCCATCGACGGACATGTAGCGATTGGCCCCAAAAACCGCTTGTCGGGTCACCCCATCCGAGAGCATGTCGGTGATTAGATAGGCCGGCTTGGGGTCGAAGGCCGGCTGGGCCGGTTGCCGGTGAGGGCCCGACACCACCTGGCCGCGGCTGTCGGTTATCTCCAGGATCGGATTTGGCGGGTGGTAAAGCCCGCCCTGGCCAAAGGCGCCGTAGGCTGCCGCCAGGTCGAGCATGCGGATCTCGGCGGAACCTAGAGCCAGGGCGGGGCCGTACTGATCGGCGCCGCCCACGATGTTTAGGCCGGCCGCGTTGGCGGTAGCCAGGGTGGCCTCGACGCCGGCGATTTGCTGGGCCCGCACCGCCGGGATGTTGAGCGAATTGGCCAGCGCAAAACGCATTAGCACCGGACCGCGGAAGCGTCGGTCATAGTTGCCCGGTTCATACGGCTCGTCGCCAAACTGCGGAATCGAGATCGGGATGTCGTAAAACAGCGTCGCCGGGCTGTGTCCCTGATCGAGCAGGGTTGCGTAGGTGAACGGTTTAAATGCTGAACCGGGTTGGCGCCGCGCCACCGACATGTTGATCTGACCGCCAATCGATTCGTCATCGAAGTCGACGCTGCCGATCATCATCAATATGTCTCCCGATTGCGGGTCCAGCGTCACAACTGCGGCGTTGCTGGCCTGGTGGCCATCGGCGAGCAGCTGGGTGACGTGAGCTCGGGCCGCCTCTTGGGCCGCCAGCTGGGGCGCCAGCTGCAGCGTGGTGCGTACACGCCAACCTTGGCTGGCCACGTCAGGGCCATAGAGATCCTCTAAGTAATCAACCACGTAGCGAAAAAAGTGCGGCGCCGGCCCGATTGGGGTCGTGCGCTCGGCGAAGGTCAAGACCTCGGCCTTGGCGGCGCTGGCATCGGCTTGGGTGATGAAACGATTGTTGGCCATCAGGTCGAGCACGTTGTGCTGAACCCGGGTGGAGGTGGCCAAATCGGCAAACGGATTTTGAACTGACGGCGCCCGCGGTATCCCGACCAGCATGGATGCCTCGGCCAAGGTCAGCTGGTCGACCGGCTTGTCAAAGTAGGTTTCGGCCGCCGCCGCAATGCCATAGGCCAGGTTGCCGTAGTTGTTCTGATTGAGGTAAAGGGCCAAGATTTCGTCCTTGGTCAGTCCTTGCGAAAGCTGATAGGCCAACACGACTTCGCGGAGTTTGCGTTCAAGCGTCTGCTCGGGTGACAGGAGGGTGTTCTTGACCACCTGTTGAGTGATGGTCGAAAAACCAGAGACGATGTCTTGAGCCTGCAGATTGAGCCAGGCGGCGCGGACAACCGCAGTCAGATCAAAGCCTGGGTTCTCATAGAAGCTGGCGTCTTCCGACGCCACAGTGGCATCCTTGATAAGTTGCGGGATTTCCTCCGGAGCGAGGATTGTGCGGCGGCCCTCTGACAGCAACTCGCCCAGCTGGTGCCCGTCGGCTGAATAGACGACCGTACTTTCGAATAGCTGCTCGGAAAAGTCGGCAACCTCACCGACATCGGGAAGATCGGACCAGAGCGGTTCGACATACGGTGCCAGATAAAGCAGGACCGCGAACGCACCGCCGACTAACAGGACCGTCCCGGCGGCTAGAAACCCCAGCGCCGAGACGGCGCTGGCCAGGCCCCCCACCGCCAGCAGGCGGGCCGCAGCCCGCGTCGGCGGACGCTTAGGTATTCGATGACGCATTTGAATGGCCGATTGCCGCTGCTGTGGGCGAGAGATTCAATGCGGGTGTCGCGCTGGCGCCTCCCGATCGGCTGGCACCCATAGAGCCATCTGCCGCCTGGTTCAAACAGCGCCCCGTGCCAAGATTAGCCATTGCCGGGGAGTTTTGACTCTTTGAGGCCTCAAATGCCGTTGCGATTTGACAGAGGGATGATTCTTGACCGCGTCTAAAGGCCGGCGCCTGGGGGCAGCCATCATTGACGGCATCATCCTGTCGACGGTGCTGACGCTGGCGCTCGTCTTCGTCATCGGTTCGATCGCGGCCTCAACCGTTGAAACGGGGTCGGGCGACACGTTGGTCCTAGAGCATGCCGAGGACGCCGAGTCGTTGATGGAGGGTTTTGACCTGCTGGGAGAAGTTGAGGGCGGCGGGCTGATCTTTGGCTCACTGGCAACGTTTGCGTCGGCCCTCCTCATGGCGATCGCCTACAAGTTCGTGTTGCAATTGACGCCTTGGCGGGCAACATTTGGCAAAAAGACCCTGGGGTTGCGGATCGTGGCGGCTGACGGGCAGGAGGCCAGCGGCGGGGCGATCATATTGCGCGAGATCATCTTTGCCGTCGTAAGCGGTGTCCAGTTGGTCAACGTGATCTTTCTGATCATGTTGGCGGTGCATGAGGAAGCGCGCGGCTGGCATGATCTGGCCGCCGGGACCAAGGTGGTCAGGGTCTAGGCCCTGACCCCAACCGTGCCCTCCGGAGCGTTTGGCATGCGGTGGGCGCAACAGGACTTGAACCTGTGACCTCGCGGATGTGAACCGCGCGCTCTGGCCAGCTGAGCTATGCGCCCCCAGCAACAAATAGCTTAAGTTGGATCTTGGCGATTCGCCATCGGCGGCCAGCCCAGCATTTCGACCTCGACCAAGTGGCCGTCTGTGACTTCTTCTTGCCCTTCGGCGATCACGGCCAAGCCATCGGCCAGGGCGAGTGATGACATGATGCCGGAGCCCTGCGCACCGGTTGCCCGACAGTGGAATTCGCCGCCGCTTCGCCAAACCGCTACCCGTGCATAGGTGCGACGATGGGCATCGCCTTCGATCGATCCGTGGGCGCGGGCGGCGATCCGTGGGCGGCGCACATCGGCCCGGCCCATAAGGGTAAGGATCAGCGGCCGGCCGAAGAGCTCGAACACAACAAGCCCGGAAACCGGATTGCCGGGCAGGCCGAGCACCGGGGTGCCGGCGATGCGGCCGACCGCCAGTGGTTTGCCCGGTTTCATGCGGATGCGCCAAAAGTCCATCTGGTGTTCGCCGATAACGTTCTTGACCAGATCGTGATCGCCAACCGAAACACCTCCGATCGTCAGTAGGAGATCGGCTTGCTCGGCTGCCGCCAGGAGGGCCGTCCGCACCGACTCGATCTCATCGGGTACGATTTCTCGGCGATCGGGAATGCCCCCATGTGTCGCCACCAGGGCCGCCAGCGCCCAGGCGTGGTTGTTGCGGATTTGGCCGGGACCGGGGGCCTGATCGATTTCCACAACTTCATCACCGGTGGGCACGATCGCCACGCGCGGGCGTCGGTGGACCGCTAGCTGGGTCGCCCCCAGCGATGCCGCCACACCGATGGCCCCGGAATTTAGGACGGTGCCGGCAGCCAGGGCGATCTGGTCGCGCCGCAGGTCCTCGCCGGCCCGCCTAACCGCGTCGCCGGCACTGGCGGCGGCAAGGACACAAACCGTTGGCCGAGATTCGGCGCTGGGGGCTGGTCCAGACCCGGGGCGACCCCAATCGGTGCGATCGGTGTCCTCAAATCCGACTACCGTATCGGCCCCCAGTGGAATTGGTGCGCCGGTCATGATGCGGACCGCCTGACCGGGCGCAACTGGCCGGTCACTGGCCCGCCCGGCCGGCTGCTCGTAAATCACCTCCAGCTCAACCGGATTGGTGGCGCCCGCGGAACTGATGTCGCCGGCCCGCAAGGCGTATCCGTCAAGCGCCGAGTTATCTAGCGGCGGCACATCGGATGTCGCCAGGAGGTCGCCCGATAGCACCGAGCCCACCGCGTCGGCCAGCGGCACATTGACTGGTTCTAGGGGCCGTATCCCGGCGAGCACCCGGGTGAGCGCAGTTTCAACGGAGAGCAGGTCATTCATAGATTGCGTTGGATTCAGTGGCGGCATCGTACATATCCGAATTTATTTGACAAACGGTGGTGGCGTAGCTGCCTCGCCTCGCCGCAAAGACGGTGAATGTTCAACGTAGCTAATAAAATCGCTTCGATTAGTCCGGCCTCGCCGCAGTGGTGACCCATTTCTGACCGACTTGACAGAGCGTTGGAGTCGTTACAACGTGGCGGAATGGCCATGTTGGTTGACGATGCCGACCGTGAGGATGAGGGCGACATCGTAGTTGCGGCGCAGTTCGTAACAGCCGAGACCTTCATTTTTATGGCCGAGAACTGCCGAACATTTCCGACCGTCCCGATGACCGCCGCCAGGCTTGCCGAGCTTGGAATCCCGCTGATGGCCGAGGTCAATACCGAGTCTTTTCACACCCCATTTACGGTTACCGTCGACTATCGCCACGGCACGACTTCGGGCAGCTCGGCGGTTGATCGCGCCCGCACGGTTGCGGCCTTAATAGACCCTGATACGCAACCGTCGGATTTCGCCTCCCCCGGGCATGTGTTTCCCCTGCGGGCCTACCCCGGCGGATTGCAGCAGCGGCGTGGGCACACCGAAGGGGCGATCGAACTGATGCGCTTGGCGGGGCTCTACCCAGCGGCAGTGATCTCCGAGGTCCAGTCCCAACGCGGCGATATGATGCGTGGCCAGGAGTTGACCGACTTTGCGCGCTATTGCAACGCGCCGGTGATCTCCATTGCCACTATCACCGATCATTTGGCGGCAATTACTCGTGGCTCCGAGCAGTCACTGGCCTCGCCGCGCCTGACGCCGCGCCTGGATCGGGTCAACTAGCCTTTAGCGCCTAATATCGCTATGGATTGCAAAGCAAGCGATCCTCTGTAGCTCAATTGGTAGAGCGGGCGGCTGTTAACCGCTAGGTTGAAGGTTCGAGTCCTTCCAGAGGAGCCATCTTTTCGAGCGCGAACCACTACCGCTCCTTATTAGGTAATGCAAGGCCCCGTACTTCGACGCCAAAGGGAACGCCACCCGGGTGGAAACTACCGGCTGTTCTTTCAAGGCGCTCGCCTGCGATGAGGGCTTCGGGTAGGCCAACTCCGTCAAGGTGTGGCCCGCTGGTTCCGGGAGGACACACCAATCTGCTGCCGGGCGCCCTGCTTGAGGGAACAGCTCTGAGAACGGGCCTCAGATTGTTGTCCTGGGGCCTGGGGTCGGCTCTCGCGATGCTCGGCGTCTTCAGCCTGAATAAGCGTTGATATGCGGCCCTGAACAGGCTTGGTCCAGCAGGGAAAGCCGACAAAAATATGCGGCTTACCGTTCCCGTCCTGGATCAACACCGGGTTGGGACAAGGCAGCGTTAACGCGGGGCGGCAGCAACGGCCGCAAACGGCCGCCGGTGATCTTTGCCACGTGGATCCCTGGGTCTCGCCGTTCGAAGTGTCACTTCCTTTACCCAGCGAATGTCTCCCGCAGGATCACCTCAGAATCCGCTGATCGCTCAGGTCCTTCCCTCCGATTGACCGGATCACCGAGCCGCCCAGAAACTCCTTGACTTCCAACTCGGCGAACGCGTTGACCACCGTATAGAAGGTGGGCAGGTCTTCCCATGCCGCTCGGTGGAAGGTCACGGCTCCCTTCCCCATCTGGTGCTCGACCACCTTCCGATGCGGCGTCGCTGACGGCGTCAGCACGGCGTAGCGCTCATCGGCCTCGCCCCAGAACTGCGTCTTCGGGAGGTACTTGTAGTGCAGCGTACCGTCGGACGGTTCCGCCGGGCCACTCTCCGGCGGCGGCCCCAGGCCCTCCACCGTCAAGTCCATGAACTTGAACCCGAGCCAACCGGCGGTGCAGCGGGTTACACCGCGGCAGACGCTCGGTTCCGGCAGTTCGCAATAGATCTTCGAAAAGCCGATATCCTCACGCCCCGTAATGATCGGGTCGGCAAGGTTCTCCCACAGCACGGTCAGGAACGGCCCCCTGGCCCTGTCCTCCTTGCCATTGAATACGGCCGGAAACGTGAGGCCAAGGGTGTTGTAACCGCGGCCAGCCAGCCATTCGATCTCTTTAACGTAGGAGGCGGTTACGGTCACGACCGGTTTTTCGCCCACTTCGAAACCCTCGGGGAGCATCGCGTCCAACTGTTCCCGGTTCGAGAGAAAACTGACCGAAACGGACGTGGACTTAGGGTTGTCGCTGCACGAGAACTTGCGCCCACCCGGGCCCTGACGAGGGCCCAGCGAGGGGCCGAAATGGGTGGGCATTCGGTACATTTTTCCCGGTTCGAATTGATAAGGCATCAAATCTCCTATGGTTAATTGGCGTCCTACTCAGAAATTAAATATGGGTACATCGCCAGCGGGGTCGTTGCCAACAGGCCGGCATCAACCGGGAGCACGACACCGGAAATCCAGCGCGCTTCATCGCTGGCCAGGAAAAGGGCCGCCATCGCCACGTCCCAGGCCGTCCCTTCGGTGCCCAGCGGTCCGGCCTTGCGACGGAGCTGGCGCATCTCGTCATTTATCCCTTTTACGAATGGGCCGAAGATGTGACCGGGAGCGATGCAGTTTGTGCGGATGTTGTCCCGGCCATGATGCCCGGCCATGTGCCGGGTAATGGTGGCGGCACCTCCCTTGGCCGCCGCGTATGGGATGTTCCGGCTGAATCCGGTCAAAAGGCCGTCGATCGACGAGATGTTGATGATCGATCCACCCCCGGACGCCGCCATCTTGGGAACAGCGTATTTGGCCATCATCACCATGCTTTTGAGGTTGAAGTCCATGACCCGATCCCATTGGGACGCTTTGAAATCCGTGACCATCCCGGACCCGCCGATGCCCACGTTGTTAATCAGGATGTCCAGTTTTCCAAACTTCGCCGCGGCCGCTTCAACCGACGCTTCGCACTCAGCCTCGTTCGTCACATCCGCTCCGAAGACAGACGCCTCGCCACCTTCCGCAGCAATATGCGCCTGGGTCTTTTCCGCGTTCTCTATGGAGAGGTCCACGAGCAGGACCTTGGCGCCCTCGCGGCAGAATGCGACCGCCGAGGCGGAACCCGTACCTTCGACTTCATCGTCGCTCTTGCCGGCGCCGGTGATGATTGCAACCTTGCCGTTCAACCGATCGGCCATGGGTCACTCCGCCCAGCGGCCATTCCGTACCTGTTTCATCGTGGCATGATTGCGTTTCCCCGCTGGCCGAATTCTTGGCCCGTCGCGTCTGCTCCAGCAGAGGCACCGATTGGGGCGCAAGAAAAAAGCGCTGGGAGGAGGCTCGCCGCCACTGTCCGTCGGGGCTGCCCGAACCTCGACCATTCCCAGTTGGCGTCGTCCGGCTCGCCCAGAAGCTCGCCGCGCTGCCGTCGCACCGCGTTTTCGGATCGACCAGGGAATGCCATTCATCACCTTCTGTGCCGCCAGCGACAGCCCTGGATCCATGTTGTCGCAAGCCATCGACGATGGCTCCCCTTTGTGCGACTGCAAAGCGAATGTCCGGCCGGCCGGCGCCGGACCATCGATGATCTTGTTTGCAATTAACACTTGCGCTACGGCGCAGCGGATGCTGATTCAAATGGCCGCAGCAGGGTGAACCTGTTAGAACCCCCTTTCAGCACACTGGCGATTGATTTCGTCAATGATTTCGCAGACATGTATCGATTCGGCAACGGTGAACTGCGGCATTTCCTTTAGTCCGGCAGCCATACAGCGGTGTACGGCCTGTGCTTGGTAGGTGAAGCCATGTTGGTTTCCGTGCTGCCATGCCCAGCCCTTGTAGGTGATCATTTTTTCACCAGTCCAGCGTGACCCGGGCGGCTGGCCCTGCCCAATCGGCGCGGGCGTGGGAACCGGGTACTCGAAGCGCTGTACTTGGTTAAAGGCGCCGCTGGAGGGATTCTGGTCCTGGTTCCAGTGCGTTGGCCGCCAGTCACCAACCCAGCCGCCGCCGGCGGTGTATTCCATCTCGGGCCTGCCTTCGGCCTTGCGGTTACCGCGCCGCGGCGGACGCCCGGTGGCAATGGTCAAGGCAGTTGAGTGATGGGAGGGGGTTTCGACAGTGATCCGCCCGTTGGTGCCCACATACTGGGTCTCCTCCTTGAATCTGCCCGTCGGGAAGGTAATCACACCAATGCCTTCCTTCCCCGAATATTGCAAAACGGCGGCGCTGGGCCTTGGGCCGTGGCCAGAAAAAACGTCAGTGTTTTCATGGGGCCGGGGTTTTCTCCCGGCCGCTGCGATAACCGGCATTTCACCCGCACCGAAGCCGGTGACTGCGGGATTTAGAGCGTATACCGGATCCGGGTAATCCGAATGCACAACTTTCAATTCCCCGATATCACCCCGCTCCATCGCGGCCCTGGCATGTTCAACGGCCGGAAAGAAACGCAGCCACATGCCTTCCCAGCAAACCACACCGGCCTTTTCGGCGGCGGCATATGCTTCCTTTGCCTGCTGCGCGGTATCAGTAAACGGCTTTTCGCACAGTACGTTCTTGCCGGCGGCGATGGCCATCATCAGGTCACGATGGTGGTCACGGGTTTTGGAAGAGATATAGACGATGTCGACATTGGGGTCGTTGCATAGCTCCTCATAGGAGTCGTAGGCGGTGGGAATGCCATGGGCGTTGGCGTATGCCAACGCCCGATCCATGTCGCGGGCCGCGTTGGCGACAACCATTGCTCCAGGCACGTCCTGCAGTGATTTAACCCAGTCCGACGAAATCGAAGACGCGGAGAGGATGCCCCAGCGCAGTTTGTGATGGATTCCTTCTTCGTTGGTCAGCCCAAGACGGATGTCCATGGGGGTGTTCATTGGAAACCCGTTGTATATGTACGGGTCGGTGTTGGCGGTGTCGATGTCCATGACAACTCCTGCTGGCGGAATCCGAAATCATATATACCGTGGGCCTAGCGTTCAGCGCCTGGCTACTTAGGTCAGCCAGCAGCGTTTCGCGGTTGGCGATTGACCGACCGTTTTAGTAGCCAGCGATGTCAACCGCCAACGGGAAATGGTCTGACGCCAGCCCGGCCGGGCTGGCGCGGTAGACGAATGCCCGCTTGATTCGCTCCGACAATCCGCCGGATAGAAAAATGTAATCGAGCCGCGCCGGTGAAAACGCTGCCTCGTCGGCGGCCGGCGTCGGGATCGTATGGCCGGATCCGCTGGGTCGATAGCGACGGTAGGCATCGACTAAGCCGGATCCCTCTAAGCGTTTGGAAACGCGCGTATCGAGCGCACCGACGCTGGAATGTCGGATAAACGTGGCCAGCGCCAGTTCGGCCGGCAGGACGCCGTCGCGGTGGGATATCAGGTTCATATCGCCTAACAAAACAACAGGCAAATCACCGGTGATCTGGCTCAATGCGGTCTCGATCTCGCCCAATCGCTGATCGGGGCTGCGGGGCGGTAAATGAATCGCAATGACTTGCACGGGCCGGCCGGCCCCGCCTTCCAAACGGGCGCTGATTATCCCGTGCCAGAGCCCGTTGGATATGAATCGGGCCCCGCTAATTCGCCACGGCGGGCGGGCCAGCAGGGCCAATGGAAAGCCGTTGCCGACAAACAGCTCGCCTTCCAAACCGGTGGCTGCGGCGAATTCATTGAAGCTGGCCCGCCCGCGTTCCTGCCAGCCCACCAACTCTTGCAGGGCGATCACATCAGGTGCCAAACCGGCCACCGCAGCCGTGAGCTTGGACGGACGATCTGCCACCGTGCCCAAGCGCCTATGGCCGCCTTCAAAGACGTTATACGTGGCTATTCGCAGCACGGCTGAGGTAACTCCTGGCGCCGGCTAGGCAAACGCGGCCGGAAGCAACTTGGCCGGCTCAACCCGCCGACCTGAGCGGTAGGCCTCGGCTATCGCATAACAACCGGCGATTGTGCGCAGATTGTCAAAGCAATTTGTCTCGGCCGGCCGATCCTCGACCAAGGCGGTGGCGAATTCGTCGAGCTGATGCCTAAATCCCTCGCTGATGCCAGTACTAGCGCGTACAAGTTCCGGTTCCGACTCGGAATCGCGGTCCAAGTAGACCCCCGCCCCTTGACCGTACTCGTTGATGTGGATCGAGCCGGAGTCGCCGTTGAATCGCCAGCGGCCCTCAAACCCGTCCAGCCGTCCGCGGCTCTCGCGGCTGGCGGTCATCGACACCGTCTGGCCCGACTCCATCTCGAACAGGGCCTGGAAGACCGGCTCGCTGCGATGGCTGTTAAATGGGATAGCTGGTGCCACAGCCTGCACGGCGACCAATTCGCAGTCGAACCAATAACGCAGCAGATCGACATAGTGAACACCCATCTCAAACACCATCACATCACGCACCGTGGCGCGGTAACCCCGGGCCGGAAAGAGCTTGTGGGTTGAGCATTCGGCAAAGGCGATGCGCCCGACGCTTCCAGCCAGAATCTGGGCGCGGACCTCACGGCCGAAAGCGCAGAATCGGTAGTTCTGGTTCACCGCGTAGGGAACGGAGCAGCGGCGTGCGATATCCGCTAGGGCCAGCGCATGCTGGGGAAAAATACTCATCGGTTTCTCGGATAAAAGCGGATGGCCGCGCTCGAGGCACATCTGGCCCGGCCCCAACCGTTGGTCGGGCGGAATGAGCATCAACACCGTTGCCCCGGGTGCCAAATCGAGCGCTGCGGACAGGTCGCCCACCACCCTATCGATCGGCAAGTGGCCGCCGGCGATGAGGCGCTCGCGCGCCTGCGGGTCGGGGTCGCAAGCCGCCGTCAACTCCCAGTTGGGGTTGTCAACTAAGGCAGCCAGCCACTGCGCGGAGATGCCACCGAGACCGACCATCGTCAGTGGTAGTGGTGTCGATAGCGGCATGTCAAGCAAGCCTCGGTGGAACAAATGCTTCTGCGAAATGTTATTGGTGCGGCCTTGCTGACCCGTCTGCCACGGATGGCGGGCCCGCCAATTGAGCGGCAGCGTTCACTCTCGCTAGGTAGTCGCGGCGACGCCTTGGCTCGGTTGTCGGAAGGACTATTGGACGTATTGGTGGTCGGTGGCGGGATCACCGGGTGCGGGGTGGCCCTGCAGTGCGCCGCCCGCGGATTGGCCACCGGACTGGTTGAGGCCGGCGATTTCGCCGGCGGTACATCGTCGCGATCAACCAAACTGATTCACGGCGGGTTGCGCTATTTGCAGCATTTCGAATTTGATCTGGTGGCCGAATCGGCCCACGAGCGCAAACACCTGGCCCAACTGGCGCCCGGGTTGGTTAGCGAATTCCCGTTCCTGCTCCCCTTCTACGGCAACCCATGGCAGGCGGCGCGTCTCCGGGCCGGACTCACCACCTATGACTTGATGGGTGGCTTTGGCGGTCATTCGCGCAATGTCGGGGTGTCGCACCGCGATCTTCTTGCAAATTTCCGGCCGGTCCTGGAAGGTGGTGCCCGCGGCGCATTTAAGTATTGGGACGCCTTAACCGATGATTCCCGGTTGACCATCCAGGTGGCCAAGACGGCGGCCTCGCTTGGAGCGAGCCTGGCCAATTACGCCCGGGTGTTATCGATCGAAAAAGCCAGTGGACACCATAGGTTAGTCGTCGCCGATCAATTCGGCGGCGGCGAGATAACCCTGTCGGCCCGCCGCGTGGTTCTGGCTTGTGGGATCTGGCTCGACGAGTTAATGACTCTTGACGACCCTGATTGGGAGCCGGTACTGGCACCGGCCAAAGGCATTCACATCTTCATCGAGCAATCATCTGACCTGCCGCGGAATACCGCATTTACGCTCTCAGCACCGTCCGACGGGCGATTGATATTTGCGATTCCCTGGTATGGGCGGCTCATGGTGGGCACCACCGACACCGCCTACCGGGGGCCGCTCGACGAGCCTTTGCCCGATGCTGACGGTGTCAATTACCTGCTCGAGGCGGTTTCCGCACGCCTCCCCCAGCTGGGACTCGAGCGTCGCAATGTAATTGGCGCCCAGGCTGGAATTAGGCCCTTGATTCGCCAACCCGGGGCCGCCCTCGAAGTTACTTCGCGGCGCGAGAAGTTTCTGCGCTCGGCCAGCGGCCTGTTGGCTGTCGGGGGAGGCAAGTTGACCACCTATCGCCAAATTGCCCGTCGCCTGTCCGACCTAGTGTTGGCTGAACTGGGTGACTTTGGGGAGCAACCCGACGGAGCCGATACCAGCCAAATCCCGGTAAATCGGCGAATTGGGGACCCACCGCGAACGGTCGGATGCTCGGTGGCCGACCCTGAGCCTGACGAATTGTTGGCGATCGTCTACGGTGAAGGCGAAAGCGAGGTTCGGCGCATTGCTGGCCACGATGGCGGTCGGACGTTGCCGGGCTGCGATGTGCTCAGCGCCGAGGTGACCTACGCCGTAGCCCATGAAATGGTGCAAACCCCGGAGGACCTATTGGCGCGGCGGCGGCGCACGCTGCTGGTGGGGGCCGACAACGGAGCGGCGGCGGCCCGGCCGACGGCCGATCAACTGGCCGGACTATTGGGCCGCTCACCGGAATGGGCCAGCCGCAGCGCGGCCGAATACTTAGCCGGGGTTACCCGCCTGCACGGTTGGAAACAAGCCGGTAGCTAAGTGGCGCCGTTACGGTGGCGAGCTTCCAATATCAGCTTGTCGCTTTGCGACATGAGCGGGGAGAGCGCGAAGTCGCCGGCCTCGGCAACGATCTCTAAGCCGGCCATGGTCAATTGCATGGCGAGCTCACCGGGGTAGACCGGCCGCGTCTTGTACTCAAAGATGATCGTGTTTTCGCGCGTCCGTTCGGTGCGCGGCGGCGCGAATTCGTGGTGAAACATGATCCGCTGGAAATTTGGGTCCACGATCGTGGTCCCCTTGTACTGAAGCGTCTCATTCAAGTTCTTGTTAAACACGTGGCGCGGACGTTCCTTTTGGACGTGATACCTTCCGGCACACTCCAAATAGGGCGATTGCTTGTAGGTGATAAACAACGAGCCGTCGGGGGCCAGATGATCGGCGCAAGCCTTCAGCGTAGCGCCGACATCGGCTGGATCGAGCAGGTGGGCGAGTGAATCGGCACCGATAAGGACGAGATTGAAATCCTTACGCCGCAACTTGAACGACTGCATCTGGCGGCGGTAAAAAAGCGCCCGCTTGTTTAGTTCAAGGTGCTCAGCCTTGGCCTTGGCCAACTTGACCATTTCCGGGTCAAAGTCAATACCGGTGACCCGGTAACCAGCCTCGGCCAGCGGTATTGCAACCCGCCCGGTACCACAGGCGACATCGAGGATGTGCGGGTCGCCGCGGTCTTCGGCAAGTTTGATGTACATCGGCACATCGCCGCGGAAATCACCGGTTAAGGCTTCGTAAAAGTGGGTAAATTCGGTCGGCCAGGCGGGCAGGCCGTCCGGATCGGAAACGGGACTAACAGCCAATAGTAAATTCTCTTTGTGACTCGGGTGGAACTTCGTGGCGGCACCCTAGGGCGCTAATGATTTTCGGAAAAAGGTTTACCATTAGCGCGAGAAGGAGTGTAGCTCAGTGGCAGAGCAGCGGTCTCCAAAACCGTCGGTCGGGGGTTCGAGTCCCTCCACTCCTGCCTGGGCCGAAGTGGCGGAATTGGCAGACGCGCTGGTCTCAAAAACCAGTGAGGGCAACCTCGTGTCGGTTCGAACCCGACCTTCGGCACCCGAGCAACGTCGGGTGCTATCCAGTTATTGGCCGTCGATCTCTGGGATATCCAGGTCCATTCCTGGATAGATCGTGCTCGGGTCGGCACCGTCAAAGCGCCATTTGTTCTTTTGGAAGATGATCTCCCACTTTGATTCATCGCCATACTCACGACCGGCAATCGAGCGAACCGTTTCGCGCGGCATGACCTTCACCGTTTTGCGAACTGGCAAGTCGGCGGTCGACTTCTTTTTGCCGAAAAACCCCAATTTCCGCTTCCCCTTCTACAGTCGTTTATCGGGCAAGACTGCCGCGACGTCCGACGGCGAAAAGCATTCTAAGCACCAGAACCCAAAATCTGGTGACAGTAATCGGAATTGAATCCTTGATGCCTGACTCGTTCAATCAGCGCTTGCGGGTCGCCAACGCCACCAGCGGCGGTTTGCTCTGCGTGGGCCTTGACCCCGACCCCAATCGGATGCCGGCGCACCTGCCGCGGGATATCGGCGGGGTCGAGTATTTCCTCGATTCGGTGGTGGCCGCAACCTCGCAATGGGCGAGTGCCTACAAACCGAACTGGGCATTCTTCTTGGCCCTTGGCCCAGCAGGGATTGAATTGCTGGCCGGCCTGCGACAGCGAATACCGACCGGGCGATTGCTGATCGGCGATGGCAAATGGGGCGATATCGGTAATACAACCGATCGCTTCGCCCAAGCCCGGGATGCATTCGGCTTAGATGCCGTAACCGCTACCCCCTACATGGGTTGGGATGCAATAGCTGGTCTCTGCCGCCAAAGCGATCGCGGGGTGTTCGTGGTTTGTCGTTCGTCGAATCCCAGCGGCGGACGGATCCAGTCGATATCTGATGGCGGAGATCCACTCTTTCTACAGATTGCTCGCGAGGTGGCGGCCAACAATGACCTCGACAACTGCGGGTTGGTGCTCGGCGCCACCGACCCAGACGACTTGGGTTCAGCCCGCCGGGCGGCGCCCGGCACGTCGACACTCATCCCTGGCATCGGCCCGCAAGGCGGGGAACTGGCCCGTGTATTGGCGAACCTGCCCGAAGGCGACCGCTTCGGAGGGACGCTTATCAACGCCGGCCGAGCGGTACTTTACGCCGCCAACGGCCACGAATTTGCGGCGGCCGCCGGGCGGGCTGCGGCGGAGTTGGGCGAGCGGATAAACGAAGCGCGCGAGTCTCTGTAGACTTACTGTCCGCGGGCGAATTGAACAGGGACGGAAAGCACCCGTGCCGTCGGTCGCCCAAAGGAAACGCCGGGCGCATAGCTCAGCTGGCTAGAGCGCCACGTTGACATCGTGGAGGTCACAGGTTCAAGTCCTGTTGCGCCCACCAGGGACCGGCGATTCGAAATCATGCAGCGCTTATTTCGCTTGCCACGAATTTGAATTGGCGCCGGATTGCGGGCCCGGACCACCGATTCGAATCGACCCCGGAACGCCCACATTCATCAGGCTGCGCATGCGCTGGTACACACGGCACGCTGATGAGCCACTATACACACCCCGTACGTATGTATTCGATTGTTGAGGATATTCGCCAGCCCAAGCTTGGGAATTTCCAACCAAAAAGAGCCACTTGACGGATAATCCCAAGGTTTAGTTGGGGGTGGCACGCCCGATTTTCTCGCAGCGCGCCAACCGTTTAAGGCAGAATTTTGCACCGGCAAGTTCCGCCCGATCGGCCGAGCCGAAATTAAACTCTGGCGGGATCAATTACTTGTCCAAATCAAAATCTCTTGCGGATTTCTAATAGGAGCAGCACGTGGCATATTCAGTTGTGAGCAACAAATCGGGGAAGACGTACTTCCTACACTCGCGCGACGTCGAGTTGAACGGTGGCCGGATTCAGACGATTTACTACTTCGCCGGCGACGCCCGTCCGAACGCTCTTGACGGCTTGCCCGATGGCTACGAAGTAACGGAGAACGCTCGAACTGGATTGCCTATCCTGCGCAAAAAGCGGTAGCCCGCGGCGACCAGGCATTCGAATCCGAAAAAATTGGATCTAGAAACCGGGTCGCTCCGCCGCTGAGCTTGAAGGCCGTTTTGGAAAATTGGCGCGGTCGCTAAGTGCTATTGATTTGCGGGTGCCTTTCGGGAGTACCGCCAAATGGTGCAAACGGACCGCAGTTTGGTCCCCGCCAGGGACGCCAGCAGAGTGACAATCATGCCGCTAATGAAAAGCTGGCTGGATTGCCATGACCATCTGGCTGGGTAGCGGCTGAGCGCTTGAGGGCGCCGTATACGGTCCGACCGGCAGGCTAACTTTTTGAGCCTTTAAACCGGTCAATTAAAGCAGCGTTTGTCTCGGAAGAGGGTTGTTTAGCGGTCTTCGGACTTCATTCGCAACTTCAATCGACGTGCGGTCGGAGCCATTGTCGACAGGGGCCCTAGACCAACTTGTTGAGGCGCGCCGCCAGCTGGAAGTCCAATTCCGTCAATCCGCCGGCGCTATGGGTGCTCACCGCGATCGAAACCCGGCGGTAGCGAATATCAATGTCGGGATGGTGGTTGAGGTCTTCGGCGATGGCCGCCACATTCCCTACGAACGCGATCGCATCGACGAAGGTGGCGAATTCAAACGTTCGCCCAATTTCCATCCCTTTCTGGGACCATCCGGCCACCTCCTGCAGCCGACCGGCGATTTCAGTCGAATTTAATAATGCGGGCATGGCGGCAGTCCTGTTCACTTTGTAGAATCCAATCGCCGAAATTATCAGGCGAGCAGATCGACTGGGGACCTCGGGGATGACCTACATAATCACCGATTCGTGTATTGGGACCAAAGATGCCTCGTGCGTTGACGTGTGCCCGGTCGACTGCATTCATCCACGGCCAGACGAAGATGAATTCGACAAGGTCGAGATGATCTACATCGACCCGATCGAATGCATCGACTGCGGGGCCTGCGAACCGGCCTGCCCAGTCGAAGCGATATTTCCTGACTTTGACTTGCCTGACGACAAATCGGAGTGGCTGGCGGTCAACGCCGACTACTTCAAAACCGACTGAGCCTTCAGGCGGCCGTAAAGGCCGCCGGCGGGTTGTGATGCCGAGCCCCGGGTGAACGGCGCCGAGAAGTTCCTCGATGGGGTCACGGTTCTTGACTTCTCGCGTGTGCTGGCTGGGCCGTTCTGCACGATGACGTTGGGCGACCTGGGCGCCCGGGTCATCAAAGTTGAATCACCGAGCGGCGACGAAGCGCGTGGCATGGGCCCGTTCTTAAAGGGCGAGAGCCTTTACTTTGCCTCAATCAATCGTGGCAAGCAGAGCGTAGCCCTCAATCTGAAAGATGAGAGGGCCCTCGCGGCGACGAAAGAATTGGCCGCCCATGCCGATGTGCTGGTTGAAAATTACCGCCCCGGAGCGATGACCCGGTTGGGCTTGGGTTATGACGAGATAGCCGCTGCCAATCCTGGAATCGTTTATCTCTCGCTGTCCGGTTTCGGTCAGGTTGGCCCGTATGCTCAGCGCGGGGCCTATGACGTGATCGTCCAGGCGCTGTCCGGGTTGATGAGCATCACCGGTCCACAAGACGGCCCACCGACCCGGGTTGGCGCCTCCCTGGGGGATCTGGTGCCTGCCCTTTACGGGGTGAGCGCTGTACTGGCGGCTCTCTACCATCGCAACTCCAGCGGACGCGGCACACACATCGACTTGGCGATGCTGGATTCAGTCTTCGCGGTTCTGGAGAACGCGTTGGCTCGTTACCAGGCCAGCGGCGAGAACCCACGTCCAATCGGCAACCGCCACCCATCGATTGCTCCCTTTTCGACATTTAGCGCCGCCGACGGGCCGATCGCCATAGCCTGCGGCAACGATGACCTATTTGAGCGCCTGTGCACGGTAATAGACGGACTGGAGCTCTGCAGCGACCCGCGCTTTGCCTCCAACGCCCTACGCTCAGACAACATAGTCGCCCTGACCGCCGAGATTGAGGGTTGCTTGGCCAGCCGCGATACAGCCCATTGGGAGACGCGCCTTTTGGCCGCCGGGGTCCCGGCGGCGCGCGTAAACCAAATCTCGGACCTGTTGGCAGATCCCCACCTCCACGCCCGTGGCATGCTTGCCGAGATTGAGGTAGCCGGCGGCGCGATAACCATACCGGGAACGCCATTTCGGGCCGACGGATTCGACGATTCGGTGGCCACCCGTTCACCATCGTTGGGTCAGCACACCGGTGAAGTGCTAATGGAATTGTCAAATTTGAGTGTCAAAGAACTGGCGGAGATGAAGGCCGCCGGTTGCGCGGTGTGTAGCTGACCATTCGACTCCTGGTATCGCGGCGCCGGCTCCTCCTCGGCGGCGGCGCCGCCGTCGTCGCCAGCCTCGGGGGATGTAACCAATCAGCCTTGGATGCATCCGTTCCCCTGCCGGCCGCGGTCACGCCAGCCCCAACCGCCGAGCCCAGCATCGAACCATTGGCCACGACCCGGCCAACGGTGCAAGTCCCAACCGCTGAACCGTCGGCAACAATTGCGCCGGCGGTGCCAACACCGCCATCGCCACCGGAATTGCGCCTTGCGCTGGCCTGGCCGGACCGGGCTATAGCCGCCTTTGTCGGTGCCCTGCCAAGGGGAACCAGCGGGGTACAACCGGTGCTTTTGACGCGCGATCCGACTGCGATCGCCCAAATTGCAGGACCGGCCGCCGACGCTCATTTGGTGTCTGCCCTCAATCCGCGACTTTTGGCAAATGGCGCCCGCCTCCAACCGTTTAACGAACCGGAATTGGATCGCCGTTTTCATGCCGGGGCACTCGCCAGTGTCAACTCCAATGGGCAAAAGCTGATCATGCCCCTGGCTTTGCAGGCCCGCCCATTGGTCTACCGAACCGACGTTCTCAGCGCACCATCGACGCTATCTCAACTGCGAACGACAGCCCGACAAATCACCCGCCGGAATGAGCGATTCATCACGTTTGCGGGCCTTGATCTGGCCGCTTCGGTGCACGACCCGCAGTGGTTGCTTTTTGCGGGGGCGAGCTGCGAACCCGCAAGCGGGTTTTCGCGGTCGGGCGTGGAGGAATTCCGAGCATTCTTCCGCGAACCGGCGAGCGCCTTTCGACGCGATCACCACGGCGGCGACTGGCGATTGCCGGCAATCGCGATCGGCCGAGCGGCGATGGCTTTTGCCGACCTGTTCGCCTTGAAAAGCAACTTGGCTGGTAGCGCACTGTTCGACCAACTGAGCGTGGCCCCGCTTCCGGGCCAGCTGCGGGCCTTAGAGGGCGGCGGCCGGTTGTGCGTCGCGATACCGGCCAGCAGTGGTGAGATGGCTACAGCAGCGCTCGAACGCCTCAACTGGGCACGCATTTCCAGGGCAGTTGCCAAGGCCGCCGGGATGGCCCCTACGGCAATGGAGGGACTGCTTGGAGTTGCCAAATCCGACCGGCGAATGTCTTATCTGACTGATTTGGCGACTCCGTTATTTGACTGGCGGCTATGGCCCGGGAAAGACGCCGCCGCCGCCGCCGGGCTCCTTAATCGGGCACTGGCATTGGGCGAGACGCCGATCTCTGACTTGCTTGCCAATTTCGAAATTAGGCATTGCCCGGCGATCGGTTGAAAATCATGGTGTGGCCACCAAGGGGAAGCCCGGGTCCCGGAGAAACCAGTTGCTAGAGCAGTTATCACCGCATCTTTACCGCTACCAAGACACGTGCTGTGTCTATGTCGTCACCAGTGGGCGCTATGGGTTAGCGATCGATTTTGGCGCCGGCGAAGTGCTCGAACACCTCGCTGAGATCGGCGTCGCCGATCTCGAGTGGGTGCTTCACACGCACCACCACCGCGATCAGTGCCAAGGTGACTATTTGCTATTCGATTCCGCCACGCAAATCGCGATACCGCGCAGCGAAGTGGCGATGCTGGAATTTGCATCCAGTTTTTGGCGCCACAAACGCACCGTTTCCAATTACGAGATGCAATCTGAATTCCAAACCCTGGCCGAGTCGATTCCAGCCGCAACCCGCCTGGTCGACTTCGAAACCTTTAGATGGCGCGGATATGAATTCGAAATCCTTCCCACCCCCGGCCACACTAAGGGCTCGATCTCGCTGGTAACTCAGATCGACGGTGAGCGCGTCGCGTTCTGCGGAGACCTGATCTCAGCCCCGGGCAAAGTGCACCGAATTCACGACCTGCAATGGGGCTACAACGCCCTGGATGGAATCAACGCCGCGGTTGGTTCGGCCCGCACGCTGTCCCGCGCCAACGTCGACCAACTTCTCCCGTCGCACGGCCGACCGATGGATGACCCGGACTCCGCGCTAGGCGAAATGGGTAACAACCTGAGCCGGTTGTTCCATTTCGCCCAGCACACGCCGGAGGTGGCCGCCGCGCCGCAGATCACCACGGGCCAGCGGATTCACCCGATCTCGCGTCACGTCTGGGCGAATGCCAGTTCGGAGGCCAATTTCTACGCCCTCGTGTCGGACAGCGGTCGGGCAATGCTGCTCGACTACGGTTTTCCCAACCGTGACCATGGCTGGCCGCTGAGCCGGTTCGGTGAACACTCCCTCCACCAGTTGCGTGAATCGGCCAGGGTCAAGGAGTTTTCAGTTGTAATTCCCAGCCACTATCACGACGACCACGTGGCCGGAATTCCATATCTGCAGCGGCACCACGGGACCAAAGTTTGGGCTCACGAATCATTCGCTGAAATCATTGCCGACCCACTGCGATACAACCTGCCCTGCTTGATTCGCGAGCCGATTCGGGTTGATCGGGTGTTAAAAGATGGCGAAGAATTCGAATGGGAGGGCGTGACTCTGCAGGCTGTCCACGCGCCCGGCCACACCAACTTCGCCAGTCAGATATTTTTCGCCGTCGACAAAATTCGCTACGCGCTCACCGGCGATAACATCCTTGGCTCGCGGACGGGACCGCGCCTGGGCGGACCCATATACCGCAATAAATACACCTTGGGTAGTTTCCAGCCGACGTTGCGGGCGCTGACGGAGTTTTCGCCTCAATTGCTCCTCACCGGCCATTCCGGGGCGCTCTCGGTCAATCGGACGCAGCTTGATGAGTTGCGTCAGAGATCATTCGACCTGGGCAACGCGTTTCTTTCACTGGTAGAGACGCCGCAAGAAGTGAATTTTGCCCTCGACCCGCAATTTTTGTATGCGCGTCCTTACTGGGCATTCGCGAATGCCGGCGCAACTATTGATTTACAGGTGGGATTGACCAATCATTTCGAGCACAGCGCCGATTTCGTGATTAAACCGCGCGGTCCGCGCGGTTGGAGTTTTACGCCGGACGGATTGTCCGGCCGACTATCCGCCGGCGAGCAGATTGAACTCCCGCTGCAGTTGCGGGTGAGCGCGGATTCGCAACCGGCCCGCCGGTTGGTAGCCACCTACGACCTGACGATGGGTGGGCGGCGTTTCGGCCAGGAGGCCGAGAGCCTAATAAGCGTTACCGCCTCCCGTTAGCTTGCGTATCGCCGGCCGAAATCGCCAGCCGCGGCACTTGGGCTCGTTGCCCGGGGCGCCGAATCCGACAATTGCTTGCCGGTTGGTTTGCATCGGCGGTTCGGGAGACAGAATTGTTGCGCTGCCCATCCTCGCAGGGTCTGCGCACTAGGTAGGTGTGCCCCTCTTGGGTGCCAGGTGGCGCGGACAAAAATTCACCAAGGAATTGCCCAAGATTTCGAAGCCCGAT
Source organism: Chloroflexota bacterium (assembly GCA_965249595.1). Lineage (GTDB taxonomy): Bacteria > Chloroflexota > UBA11872 > UBA11872 > VXNJ01 > VXNJ01. The sequence continues at coordinate 718,490 of OZ252242.1, forward strand.
ATCCGACTGATCGCCATCGATTTGGACGGGACCCTAGTTGACGACCAGAACACCGTCTCGCCGCGCGTGGCCGCGGCGATTGAGGCGGCACGTGGGCTAGGCGTCGAGGTGGTCATTGCCACCGGGCGAATGTTCCGGTCGGCGGTCCAATTTGCCCATCAACTGAATCTGCCGGGCCCGGTTATCTGCTACCAGGGTGCCCAGATTCGCGACCCGGCCACCGGCTCCAGTTTGCACGAGCAGCTCCTCCCGTGCGCCGCCGCCGCCACGGTGATTGAATTTGCCGCGGAGAGAGGCATTCACGTTAACGCGTTCGCCGGCGATGAGTTGTACATGGCTTCACTGACCGAGGAAGGCCGGTTCTACCGTTCGCTTTCGGGAGTTGAACCAAATCTGGTGGGCGATCTGGGTGATTGGCTGGACCGCGATCTGGTTAAGCTAGTTCTCATTACGACCCCCGAAAATTCGCGATCATTGGTTGATCAATTGCGGTCCGTGGCCCCACCAACGATCTCAGTTACGCGTTCGCACCCGCGCTTGGTAGAGGCAATCGACGCGCGTGTGGACAAGGGCGACGCGCTCCGGCGCCTATCGGTCCTTACCGGAATTCCCATCGGCCAGATAATGGGCATCGGTGACAACCTCAACGACCTGCCGTTGGTCGCGGCGGCCGGGTTTGGCGTGGCGATGGGCGGTGGTGCCGCCGAAACTAAGGCCGCGGCTGATTTCGTTACCGGCAGCTACGAGGATGACGGCGTGGCGATGGCAATCGAACGCTTTGTGCTCAACTGACTCCAACCGCGTGGCGTTTCTGCTGCAGGAGGCGGCCGCGTGTCTAGATGCCGGCGGCGTCATCGCCTATCCGACCGATACGGTGTATGGGTTGGGGGCCCGCATTGACCGTCCGTTGGCGGTCGAAAGAGTGCTTCGCATCAAAGGGCGCAGCGCTTCGCGCGGCATGCCGGTCCTGGTGCAAGGGATGGAAACCGCGCTTGCATTGGGCCGGGCCAATGCGGCATTCGCGGCGTTGGCAGACGGTTGTTGGCCGGGGGCCTTGACGCTGTTGGTTAATGCCCGTGGGGCTTTGAGCGAGGCGGTCGCGCCCGGCGGCAAGATTGGATTGCGGGCCCCCGGTCATCGGATGTTGTTGGACCTCCTGGACCTCACTCCGACCGGTATTACCGGGACCAGTGCGAACCGCAGTGGCCGGCCGGCACTCTTGACGGGGCCCACTGTGTCTGAGCAGCTCGGCGCCGATGTCGATTTCATACTGGACGGAGAGTGCCTGGCCGGGAAATCCTCGACGATCGTCGACACGACAACTGCCCCGGCCCGAATCATCAGATCGGGCCCGATCGGCGAGGAAGCCTTGCGGGCCGTATGGCCGGACATTGATGCCGGGCCCGGCTAGGCAAGGCAAGAGTCGATGAAGATAGCCGTTACTGGTGCGACGGGCCGCGTGGGCCGGCGGGTTGTGGCGTTAGCCGCCGCCGCCGGGCATGATGTTACGGCGGTTGACATGGCTGTCGACTCCTTGTTGACCGTGCCAAGGGGGCGGTTTGAGGTTCGACGCGCCGACGTAGCCGACTTGGGCGCGACCGTGGCGGCGCTCGAAGGCGCCGAGGTAGCGATCCATCTGGCGGCCATCGTCCACCCCATGTGGGATTCGGCACCGATGGTCTACGTGCGCAACACTGAGATGACCATGAACGTGTTCGAAGCGGCGCGGCTTTTGGGCATCTCCCGGGTGGTACAGGCGTCGAGTGAGTCAACGCTCGGATTTTCATTCGCCCATCGCCCACACGGTCCCGATTGGTACCCGATCAACGAGAACCACCCCTCGCGTCCGCAGGATTCCTACGGATTGTCCAAACTGGCCGCCGAAGAAATTGCTCAAGCCTACTGGCGGCGTGCCCGGATCGATTCGGTAAGCCTGCGCTTTTGCCGGATCATATTCACCAACGATTGGGAGTCGGTGCTAACCCCGATTCGTCGCGATCCGGCCCTCGGGGCCCGCATGCTCTGGTCGTACATCGCGGTCGAGGATGCCGCCGCCGCGCTACTTGCGGCGATCCGGTCGGAGGTTGCCGGTTGCCACGCGGTCTTCGCCACCGCTCAGGACAGCTACATGGGCGAACCGACGGCTCAATTGATGGCCGCCCACTACCCGAGCGCCCAATTGCGAGGCCCGATCGCCAACCCTCACTTTGCGGTAATTTCAGCCGATCGTGCTAAGTCCCTATTGGACTGGCGGGCCCGGGTCTCCTGGCGTGATCACCTCGACTAGGCGATCGATGCCCGGGCGTCCTATTCGACGGTGACCGTCTTGGCGAGATTTCGAGGCTGGTCAACATCGCAACCGCGACGAACGGCGATGTGATAGGCCAGCAGTTGGAGCGGGACAACGTAGCAAATGGGGGCCAGCAAGTTTGGGATCTTGGGCATTGCCAAGAACCAATCGGAGCGGTCGGCCAATTCGCCGTCATCAATAGCCCCGATCGCTAGGACCTTTCCATCGCGGCTCTTTATTTCTTCCAGACAGGAGAGCATCCTGGATCGGGATTCGCCCGGCGGGGCGATTACCACCGTGGGTAGATCTTTGGTAATTAGGGCGATGGGGCCGTGTTTGAGTTCGCCGGCGGGATACCCTTCAGCGTGGATATAGGAAAGCTCCTTGAGCTTGAGGGCGCCCTCGAGAGCAATCGGTTTGAGTGGTCCGCGGCCAACAAAAAACACGTTTTCAACGGCCGCCAAGCGGTGTGCGAGCCGCTCGACTTTCCGATCAACAGCTAGCAACGAGTCGGTTTGCTGTGGTATGCGAGCGACATCTTCGAGCAGCTGGATGGATTTGGCATCGCCGATGGCGTCCCGCCAGCGGGCGATGGCAACCGCCAACAGGTAAAGCAGGGAGATAGTGGCGGTGAACGTCTTGGTTGAGGCCACGCCGATCTCAGGGCCCGCGCGGGTGTAGATGACCTCGCTGGTCGTGCGGGCCAGCGTCGATTCAACGACGTTGGTGATCGCCAGTGATGGCGCCCCGGCTACGGTGGCGGCGATCGCGGCCTGGATGGTATCAAAAGTTTCCCCGGATTGCGATATCACTACCACCAAGGTGTCGACCCCGGGCTTCGGCGCGCGGTGCTCAAATTCAGCCGCATTCTCGATTTCAGTCGGGATTCCAGCGATTTGTTCCAGGTAGGTTTGGCCCAGCATGGCCGCATGCAACGATGTGCCGCAGGCCAATAGCATTACCCGCCGCAGCGACTTGGCGCATTTGGCCAGCAATGGCGTATCACCCAGATCGACGGACGGCCCACCGGGTTGAATCCGACCCTGCAGGGTGTCTGCCAATGCGCGCGGCTGTTCGAATATCTCCTTTTGCATAAAGTGCCGATAGGTGCCCTTCTCAGCCAACGCCGGACCCCACGCGACAGTGTTAATTGGCCGAAGCGCGTGGCCGCAAGCGCCAAATATTTCGACCTGATCGGCGCTGATTGCGGCCACGTCACCGTTCTCTAGGTGCATGACTTTTCGGGTATACGGGATCAACGCGGGGATGTCCGAGGCGACCAAGTTCTCGCCTTCACCGACCCCGATTGATAACGGACTGGCCTGGCGGGCTGCCACCATCAGTCCCGGGGCCCCGCTCCAGATCACCACGATGGCAAAGGAGCCCGAAAGCCTCGGAGTGACCGAGCGCACCGCGGCCAAGAGATCCGGTTCATTGGCAAGCTCGCGCGCGACCAGGTGCGCTATTACTTCGGTGTCGGTTTGCGACGCGAACTCGACCCCATCCGCCGCCAATTCAAGTTGGAGCGATCGATAGTTGTCGATGATGCCGTTATGGACCACGGCAACTGAGCCCGAATGGTCGGTATGCGGGTGGGCGTTGCTGGCGGTTGGGCGCCCGTGGGTGGCCCAGCGAGTGTGTCCGATGCCCAGGGTTGCAGGGTTTGGCTGACCTTGAACCGCCGCCGCCAAATTGGCTAGTTTGCCGACCCTTCGGGTAACAGCCAATCGTTTGCCGGCGTGGAAAGCAACCCCAGCTGAGTCATAACCGCGATATTCGAGGCGACGCAGTCCGTCGATTACGATCGGGGCGGCCGATTGCCGGCCGCAATAGCCGACTATGCCGCACATTTAATCATGAGAGAACTTACGAAGTTGAAGCTGGCAAACGGCAGGCGCAGGCCATTGGTAGGAGGTACCTAAACTTTATCTACCAACTGGCAATTAAGCTGGCGGAGGGTGAGCATGGGGCCTTTGGAATCGGCGTTAGCGCAATTTGATGCGGCCGCTGATCGCGTGGGACTAAGCGACGGCGAGAGAGCGTTGCTCCGTTCTATCAAGCGTGAGCTGACCGTTGAATTCCCGGTTGAAAAAGATGATGGCGAGGTGGCCATTTACCGCGGGTACCGAGTACACCACAACATCACTCGTGGGCCGGCCAAGGGCGGGATTCGTTACCACCCGTCGGCCGCATTGGATGAAGTCCGGGCGCTGGCCATGTGGATGACCTGGAAGTGTGCGTTGGCGGATTTGCCGTTTGGCGGCGGCAAAGGCGGGGTGGTGGTCGATCCGGCATCTCTCTCCCGCAATGAGCTGGAGAACCTGACGCGTCGTTACGCCACCGAGATTTCTCCCCTGTTGGGGCCGGAGATGGATATTCCAGCGCCCGATGTTGGCACCGATGCCCAGATCATGGCCTGGATCATGGACACCATATCGATGCATCGCGGTTATTCGATTCCGGCGGCGGTTACCGGCAAACCAGTACCGGTTGGTGGCTCAGTAGGCAGGGAAAGCGCCACCTCATTGGGTCTGCTCATGTGCGTGCGCGAACATCTGGCCCAGACCGGGGGCGCCCTGGCCGGCCAGACCGTTGCCATCCAGGGGTCTGGCAATGTGGGATTGCAGGCGGCACGGCTTTTTTCGGCCGAAGGGGGCCGGGTAGTGGCAATCTCCTCTTCGCGTGGCGGCGCCTATAGGGCTGGAGGCCTCGGGTTCGATGCGCTCGAGCGGCATTTGGCCGCTGGCGGCGCACTTGCCCAATTGCCCGGGGCCGACCCGATCACCAATGCCGAGTTGCTGAGTTTGGATGTTGACATCCTTATTCCGGCGGCCATCGAGGGCCAGATTCACGCCGGCAATGCCGATGCCGTGCGGGCGTCGCTGGTGGCCGAAGGGGCTAACGGCCCGGTGGATTTCGACGGTGATTTGATATTGCGCGATCGTGGCATCGCGGTGTTGCCGGACATCTTGGCCAATGCCGGCGGGGTCACGGTCTCTTACTTTGAATGGGTCCAGGGACTGCAGCAGTTCTTCTGGGACGAAGAACGAATCGTAAGTGAATTGCAGAGCCACATGCGCAGCGCCTATCGGGCCGTGTCCGAACGCGCTGAGGGGTATGGCTGCAGCCTACGCCAGGCGGCATGGGCTGTCGCCGTGGAGCGGGTGGCCGCGGCCGTCAAACTGCGCGGTACTTACCCTTAGCAAGCCCGACGATTGACCCGAGGTCAATCGATCCGCGATCTGCCAATTGAATGAGCAACGCGCCGACTCCTGCGGATCTTGGCCAGCATGTCAACAATGCCGCGACCAGGGCAGGCGCCTCCCGAATTGCCCGGCCCGCGCTCGCCGTGGCAATCCTGGTCAATGAGAATCGGCTGTTCGACGAATGGATGGATGATTACTTGGACGAACCGGCGGTCGACGCCGCAATCGACGAATTGGATGAGTTCGAACCGCCTTTGATCGAAGAGGTGCGAGTCAACGCTCTGGGTCGCATTGGCGCCGGTTTGTTAACGCCGTTTATTTCCGCCTATACGAGCGTTCGAGCGGATAACCCGGCGGCCGCGATCCCGGCCCTCGATTCGCTGCTTGTAGTCCCGGACGCCGGAAAAAAAATGGCGCGATTTGAAAACTCAATCTTTCACATCCCGAAATATATGGGCGATGCCGATCGCATCGACGATGAAATATTCGATACAGGGTTGCAATTAGAGCCGCTTTTCGCCGGGTGCGCCGAATTCATGTCCTGGTTTGCACCGGAATTACCAAAGAATCGACGGCTCGCCCTGATGAATTCTTTGGGCGAAGGGGGGCGAACCCACGCGCCGTGGTGATTTACGGACCACCGGCAGGGCCATCGGCCAGCGGATCGCGACCGACAAAGCGGTAGCCCTGTACCTTTAGGTAGCTTCATCTGACTAAGCAATTGGGCATGCGCGATGCTCTGCTCAGCCTGGATGAAGTCAAGGTCAGCGGCCGGGAGTAACCAATCGCCCCTTGTGTCTTTTGAGCACCGTGGGGGGGACCCGTGCCCCGGTGCAGCTGGCCGCGGCAGATGCCCCGTGGAGAGTTTGCGTCTTAGAACGCCGGTACAGGGATTGGCAGGTGTCGTGGCGGACCTTCAATGCGATCAATACCATCGCGCACCACACATGGGGAAGGACCGTGAAAGAACACACTTCCTGGTACGCCGGATCGAGAAGGGCCATCGCCGAGCACCAGGTCTGCATCATCGACGCTGACGGCAACGAACATGGTCAGCGTAATTTCCCGCATCGTGGATCCGGATTGGCGGCCATGGCCGCCTGGATCCTGTCCCGCACCGGAACCGACCCCGAAGATATCGCCATCGCCATTGAGGTGCCGCATGGACCGGTGGTCGAGAGCCTGCTCGATCGCGGGTTTAAAGTGCATGCCATCAACCCCAAGCAACTCGATCGCTTCCGTGATCGCTTCTTCCCAGCCGGCGCCAAGGACGACCGCCGCGATGCCAGGGTCCTGGCCGATGCCCTGCGCACCGATCCGCAGGTGCTGCGGCAGCTGGCATCGCCAGATCCCTTGACCGTGGAGCTAAGAGAGTTCTCACGTTTGGCTTCAGGAGCTCACCAAGGAGCGCACCCGCCTTAGCAACCGGGTGCGACAACAACTCTGGCGCTACTATCCGCAGGTCCTGGAGATCAGCAACAACGTCACCGAGCCATGGATCCTGGATCTGTGGCAGATGGCTCCCACACCGGAGAGGGGGCGGCGATTGAGTCGAGGCCGGGTAACCCGGTTGCTAAAACGCCATCGCATCCGTCGCATTGATGCGACAGGCGTGCTCTCGATGCTGCGCCAGGAAGCGATAAAGGTGTCTCCGGGCACAACCGAGGCTGCCGTCGCGACGATCACCCTGGTCGCCGAACGTCTAAAGCTCATCCAGCGTCAACTGCTCGAGGTCAACACCCAGATCGACCGCTTAACCGATGCCATCGCCAACGATGCACTGGGTGAGAGCGGGCAGCGCGACGTGGCCATCCTCTCATCTCTTCCCGGAGTCGGAAGGACGGTCCTCGCCACACTGCTCACCGAGGCGCATGATCCTCTTATGCGGAGAGACTATCGCGCCCTGCGCTCATTATGCGGAGTTGCGCCGATAACCAAGCGATCGGGCAAGAGCATGATCGTTGTCCGACGCCATGCCGTCCATCGTCGACTCGCCAATGCCATGTACCACTGGGCCCGGGTGGCGGTTCAGCATGATCCGGTCAGCCGACGCAAATACGACGCATTACGCCTTCGAGGCCATCGGCATGCAAGGGCGTTGCGATCGGTAGCTGACCGTTTGTTGGCGGTGGTCTGCGCTATGCTGCGTAACCAGACCCTTTATCAGCCAGAACTGCTCCGGAGTGATGCCGCAGCGGCTTGACAAATGGTAGAGAGTCCCCCCCCCGGCACGTACGAGTCGGCGACCTTTGAATCAGGAGGTCCTTGGCGCCTTCGACGTAACCCGGGTTGTCGAATTGGTCGCCGGATTGGACAGCGCCTTAATTGCCCCTGGCGGCAATATGGGGGCGATAACGGCCCCATATTGATAGCTGGCGACAACATGGACTTCAAATGCCTCCCTTATTGCCGCCAGACGATAACAAGGGACCATCAAAGGGCCGTCAAATTTGAACGCGTCGACGGCGAATCGGCCCGGTCAATACGCTCTACCCAGCCAGCGGCCTTCGTTCCACGGCCGCCGACATCGCATTGGGCCGCCTTGTCGGGTCGATCAAGGTCCTTCGCGACGCGGATCCTTTCAGGCGCATGTTCATTCGAAAAAAGGCGGCGTTCTCATGTCCAGCTTGAAGATGGGCAGAGTTCACTTAACGATCTGCTGGCGGCGCAAGCCATTGCGACCCCACCCCACCGGGGCGATGAAAATTGGGAGGCGATCAAACACGTACGGGCGCTCAATTACGGCCTGGAGCGCCCGCGCGTGAACCGCCCCTGTCGGTACGGTTTATCAGTGAGGTTGCCAAAGAGCTCACCTGAGGGTGTTCGCGGACCAGGAGGCCGGGCCGGCGAGATCAGGGATACCCAGAACTGGATTGGGCCTGGCGGGTGCGCCATCAACCAGGCAATTTCCCCCGGGGCCCGCCCGGCGAACTGCAGATGGCGCTTGACAAACTGGACGAGTCTTGGCGTTCGCAATGCGACCTGCCAGTATTGATCAGGGTCGCTTTGGCGCACGCCCAGTTCGAGATGATTCGCCCATTCCCTTACGGGATCTGGGCGTATCGAGCGCCTCATGACAACCTACCCGCTCATCACCTCCCGGACCCTTGTAGAGACTCGCCCTCTTCCTCTCCGCTTGCTGGATCAAAGATCAAAACGAGTATCTGGGAACCCCTGGGAGCGATCCATAATGCCGGAGCCTGGGAGCAGTGGGTCCAAGTTCTTCCCTCCGCGGCGTCCTAAACGTCAGCCGTCAGGCCCTGGCCGCGGCAGCGAGAATCGTCGCCCTTGGCGAGGGGCGCCGGCGGGTCGTAACCGGTGCAATTGGAGGATCGGCCGCCAACGGAATTCGCGCCCTGGAATCGCCCTGCACTCGCCTGGTGATCAGCGTCTCTGACATGGGCTGATCCACCGGAACCGGTTTCCGGCCCGCCAACGCTCTAATCTGTCCGGTTTGTGGAGCGGGGCTTGCTAGCGGAGATCACCGGGAGCCGGCGCAACCGCCTGTTCCAGCACCGTCCCTACACCGACATATTTGCCGGGAACGAATCAAGCTGGCCGAGGCGGCGGAAAAAAAATTCCGGCGCTGCCGGCTGAGCATTCAGGCGTGGACGGCCCGCGGCCTTACCGGCGATTTGGGCGGAGGGCGCACTCGCTTCAAGGCCCCGGTCCGCCGTCAGCGTCCCTACCCCGGGCTGGGAGCCCGGCTGTGATAGGGTTAGCGCCCGCCGTCTTCTCGCCCATACCGACACGGCTAAAACCCCGGCAATGTCATTGCCCCGAGGCCTGAGGCGTCCCCGCAGTCCCTATTCGTCGGGGCCGGCCGCGGATTCCTCGGGAGCGGGCGCCGACTTGGCCTCGCCGTTGGCGCCGTTGGATTGGGAGTGACCGTTGGGCGTGAGCAACTGCGGCGCTGGGCCGCCGATTCCACCCGCGCCCATCAAGGCGTATTCGGGCAGTACGTGTGGGCCGCGACCGGACGCCAGCAGGTCGTCGTGCTTGGCGATGATGTCGATTACGTCCTGACCGTCCAGCTCGTCGTGATCGAGCAAACCGTCGGCGATTTCGTGGACCGCCCCGGAGTAGGTGGTCAGCAGGGCCTTGGCCTTCTTAAATTCCTGCTCCAATACCTGTTCGATGCGGGTCTTGGTTTCAGGGTCCAATTGCCCGCCGCCCCATGGCGCGTAGGAAAACAGGCCGCCGTCCATGCCCCATTGGGTGAGCATCAGGTAAGCGGTCTGGGTGGCGTGGGAAAGATCACCCGAGACTCCGCTCATGCGGGTGCCCAGAAAGAGTTCCTCGGCCGCCCGTGAAGCCAGGGAAATCTGAATGTGGGCCAGCGCCTCTTCGCGCACCAGGGTGTAGCGTTCCTCCAGTGGTTTTGCCGCGGCGAAACCGAGGGCGCTGCCGTGACGGATGATGGTCACCTTGGAAATTCGGTGGTGCGGGAGAAGTTTGACCTGGGCGATGGCGTGACCGGCCTCGTGATAAGCGATGCGGCGACGCTCATCTTGCGACATGTTGCGAATCGGTTCGCGTAATCCATATTCATGGTCCTCACGGGCGCGGGTGAAATCAGCATAGTTGATCGCATCGCGCCCATCGAAATGGGCGTGAATAACCGCCTCGTTGACGAGATGCTTAATCCCCACCGGCGAGTACGAAATCGTGTCGTTGCCCATCCGGTCAAGCGGCATCTGTTCGTGCCGGACCTTGGCCAGGTAATAGGCGATGATGTCCTTGCGGCCATCGAAATCGGGAAAGTCGACATGGATCTTGCGGTCGAAGCGACCGGGTCGCAGCAGGGCGCGGTCCAAAACCTCGGCCAGGTTGGTGGCCCCGATAGTTAGCACCGGAGGGGGAATGGCGCGTTCTTTTTTCAGACCCAGCCGGCGCATCAATCGCGAACGCCAGTCATTGTCGAAGTTGGGCGGGTCCATCTGCAGCAGCAGCTCGTTGAGGATCATCGATCCGCCTCCGAACATGCCGCCCATTCCGCCGCCGCCGCTCGTCGATGACGATCGGGCCATACCGATGGCGTCGATCTCGTCGATGAACACGATCGCCCCGCCGTGCTTGCGGGCCAGCTTGCGGGCCTTGGAGTAGAGCATCATCACCCGCAGGTTGCCGACGCCAAAGAACATGTTGGAAAAGCCGGGCGCCGAGGCATAGGCGAACGGTAATGCGGCTTCGGTGGCGATGGCCTGGGCCAGATAGCTCTTACCGGAACCGGGCGGACCCTCAAGCAGCATACCGGCGGTGTAGGTGCCGCCCATTTGGCGGACATCGCTCTGGCCCTTGAGGATGGTTACCATCCGGCGGGCCACTTCCAGGATCTGATCATTACCGCGGTAGTCGGCAAAGGATACGCCGGTTTCGCCGGGTTGAACCCAGTAGATGCGTCCCCGCCCGAGGAACAAGAATAGGGCGGCAAACTGGACGATCATGAACGCCGCGCCGAGCATGAACTGGGCGATGGTTAGGAAGATCCCGGCCATCGTCTCGGTGGCAGTCACCCACAGGGTGACCATTGCGATGGTTATCACCAGCCACAGTACGGTCTTGTACTTATTGGCGATGATGAAGTCGACTAGGCCACCGGTTCGGGCCAGGCCCGCGCGCTGACGGACATCGAGTCCTTTTTCGTACTCCGCCGCCATCTGCCTACCCCTTAATACCTGTCAATCTCAGCCCTTGGCCGCAGCGACCAAACCCATAGCGGTTATGCTGTTGGCGATTTTAGGGGCCGCGCTGCCATTCCCCGCGGTTGGGCATCTCCGCCAGCGTTGCGTTCAAATGGCCCGATTGGCGGAGACCAAAACCGTGCCACACCGATACATACGGACCGGATCTGAAATTGGATCGTTGCTGCCTTGCCACAGCTGTGATTAACCAACGGAAGCGGCCCGCGATTGAACGTGGTCAATGGCAATGCTGGCCAATCGAGTGAATCGGGCCCAGGAACAACAAAACTTTGTGAGCCGTTGCCCCGCTGCTTGCCTTGAAAAACGGCCATTGGGATCGGCCAGCGGTTGACCGCGATCCAAGCGCAAAATGCGCCGGATTAATAACTTGCCCTAAGATATGTCTAACGTGCCGCGCCATGTTGTGTGCGCTGCTATGAAATGTGGTGCATGAGGCTCGCAAACCCGTCGCTGACATTGCGGCGCGGTCGGCGGTTGAGGTCTCCACAAAGTTAAATTTTCGAAGGGTAAACGCTGGTGAAACGAATCCTAGCGGGCGTATTGATGATGATGATGATGATCCTCATCGTCGCCTGTGAACAAGAACAAGACGAGGCGCGTGAGAGCACCTTGGACGACATCATTGAGCGTGGCACACTGCAGTGTGGCGTTAAGGCCGACACGCCCGGATTCGGTGTACTAAACCCCGACGGAACCGCTCAAGGCAACGATATCGAATTCTGTCGCGCAATGGCGGCAGCGGTATTCGGCAACGCGAATCAGGTTGAATACACGGAAGCGACTTCCGCCAACCGATTCGAATTGCTGGCCGCCAAGGAGATCGACGTACTGATTCGGACCACGACCTGGACCGCCAGTCGCGATGCCGATCTCGAAGTCGCCTTCGCGCCGACGACGTTCTATGACGGCGCCGGGATCATGGTCAAAGCCGATGCTGGCAAGTCCAGCGTTAACGAGCTCAATGGCGCCACGATCTGCATATTGGACGGTACCAGCACCCAGGGTGCGGTATCGGACTACTTTGCCGAACAGGGCTTCACCTACGAGGAACTCACGTTCCAGGCCAACCCCGAGATTCGGGCCGCCTTCATCAGTGATCAGTGCGATGCCTGGTCTTCCGACAAGTCGCAGTTGGGTGGGCACCAGTTCACCCTGACCGCCGATGGCACCAACGCCGTTGTGCTGCCGGAAACTCTCTCCAAGGAGCCGCTCGGGCCCAGCGTCCGTGATTACGACTCCGAGTGGGAAGACGTAGTGCGTTGGGTCGTCAACGGAATGATCATCGCCGAGGAACAGGGAGTCACATCCCAGAACGTTGATCAAATGGCCGCCAATCCGCCCAACAACACCGTTGCGCGCCTACTCGGCGTCGGCTTCGACGGCGGGGCCGCCAGCAACCTGGGTATCGGTCACGACAAGATCGCCAGCACCTTCATGCAGCCGGTAATTCGGCAGGTCGGCAACTACGGCGAGGCTTATGCCCGCACCCTTGAAACGGTCGGTCTCACCCGCGCCGGATCGCCCAATGCGTCCTACTTGGACGGTGGGCTGATCTACGCCCCGCCGATGCGCTAAATTCCAGCCATCGTCTGAAATAATGGGCGGGCGGGGTACACTCCGCCCGCCCTCTTTTTGTAGGCCGAATTAGAGGCCGAATGCGTCGAATTTGATAAAGCAATACCTTAGCGAGACTTGGTATCGTCGGCGTTCACGCTACCTGCTAATTAACAGTGCGGTCGGGGTCGCCGCTGGGGCGATTGCAGTCTATCTCGCCTATTCGATCGCCACCAATCTATTCGATTTTGAATTCCTGTTCGGCCCCTACGGGAGTCCCGACCGAAGTTCCATCATCCAGGCTTTTGATGTCGAAGCCAGCGATCCGCGCTGGTTGGGGATGCTAAAAGGCGCGGGCAACACCATTTCGGTGGTGATATTCGCCATCGCCCTGTCTTCAATCATGGGACTGCTGGTCGGCGTGGCGCGGCTCTCGGCGAACCCGCTGGTTAACCGCCTCGGGCAGATATACGTTGAGCTTTTCCGCAATCTGCCTTTGCTGCTGATCATGTTCTTCTTCGCCTTCGCCGCGTTTAGGGAGTTGCCGCGGATCGAGAGTGCGCTGGGATGGAGCGGAGTTTTCTATATCAGCAACCGCGGCGTGGCCATTCCCTGGTTGGAGGTGGTCAACTCGCTTTGGTGGATCTGGTTCTTGGCAATCGTGGTGGCGATTGCGGCCGGTTGGCTGGTTCGCAAGCGCCGCGACCAGCTGGAGGCTGAAACAGGTCAGATCACGCGACCCAACACTTGGGGGCTCGGCGTGTTCTTGGCAGTTGCGGTTGTTACCTACCTAGCCTTGCAATTACCGATTCGTCCCGATCTTCCGGCGGTGGCGCAGTCTGAATCCGGTTTCTTTGGTTACGAAGGTGGAAACATGCTCGGGCTGGGCTACATCAGCGCCCTGATTTCGCTGACCCTCTATTTCAGTGCATTTATCGCTGAGATCGTGCGGGGTTCGATCCAAGCAGTTCCGTACGGTCAAACCGAAGCCTCGGCGTCGCTCGGCCTGACCGCCTATCAGCGGTTTTCACTCATCGTTCTGCCGCAGGCCCTGCGCATCATGCTGCCATCGCTAAACAACGAATTCCAGAATGCCAACAAGGACTCGACCCTGGCCCATGCGATCGCCTATGGCGAGATCGTCCTGATCTCGAATCGGATCGTAAATAACGCCGGAAACCTGTTGCAGACCTACGCCTTCATATTCATCGTGTTCGTGCTCACCAATCTGATCATCTCGTTTGTGATGAACACGATCAACCGCAACGTGCAAATCAAATGACGGCGGACGTGGCATTGCCGGCGGGATTGGGCCGGCATTGGATCTGGGCCCGGGCCAACCTCTTTAATACGCGCGGCAACTCGATCCTCAGCGTCGTGGCCCTGCTCCTGGGCGCATTGCTCGCGTTCGTGGTACTTCGCTTCGTGCTGTTCGAGGCCAACTGGGGCTTGGTGGCCATCAACCGCAAGCTCTTCTTCGTTGGCAGTTACCCATCCGACCAGGTATTTAGGATTTGGATCGCCGTATTTTTGGCCGCAGCGTTGATTTCGCTCTCCTACGGCATCTGGGTTGGCCGCCTTCGCCCCTACCTGGTGCCCATCGCGGTCGTGGCCGTGGTGATCTTGACCTTCGGCCTGGGGACCGATTTCGTCATCGAGGAGACCCCGTTTTCGCAGGTCATCGAATCTGCCGGTGGAAGCTCGGTTGTAACCGGGATTGAGCGGCAGCTGGTCAGGACTGGCGGTTGGGCGCCGGGTTGGCTCTATGCAATCTCGCTGGGCCTGGCGGTCCCATTCGGGCTTACTTGGGGGCTATTGGCCGGCGGATTTGCAGTCATGGGCGGAGGCGTCTTTGTAGGGCGATACCTTGCGCGATGGAAGAGCAGCGCGATTGTGCAGCAGGGGTTCGGGGCGGCCTGGGTCCTGTTTATCCCGTTGGTGGTGGCCCTCCAGATCGGTGTTTCGATCGGGAAATGGGAGAGTTTTTTCCTCGATATTCTGGTATTCGCCGTCGGCGGATTCTTCTCTTTCCTAATCGGATTGTTGCTGGCCCTGGGTCGGGTATCGCCCTTCGTGGCAATCCGAATTTCGTCCATTGGCTATATCGAGACGGTCCGTGCTGCGCCGCTGCTGGTGTGGTTGTTGTTTGCGACCTTCCTCCAGGACGAGCTCGGCCCGATCGGTTCAGCGTTTAGCAGCATCGACCTGGTCGTGCGGGTCATGTTTGTATTCGCCTTCTTCGGCGGTGCCTACATCGCCGAGGTGGTCCGCGGCGGCCTGCAGTCGATCCCACCGGGGCAATTTGAGGCAGCCGATGCGATCGGCCTCAATGCATTCCAGAAATACGCCTTCATCATCCTGCCGCAGGCCATCAAGGCGGTCATCCCGGCAATCATCGGCCGGTTCATCGCGCTTTGGAAAGACACCGCTCTGTTGGCGGCAATTTCATTGGTTAACACACTTGATAAGGCCAAAAAAGTCCTCGGTGGTCAAGCCGATATTGCCGAGGGTGCATTTTTTGAGGTCTACATGATCGTGGGCCTGATCTATTGGCTCGTTTCCTTCCTGCTCTCGCGGCTCGGCAGCGCCGCCGAGGGTCGACTTGGGGAAAACCCAAGTTAATCTGCGCCCTACGGAGGCTCCAATGTCACATCAACTCGGAGAAGAAATCGTCCGTCTAGAGGGCGTTGTTAAGAGATTCGGTGATTTCACCGCCCTGAAGGGTGTTGACATTTCGATCCGCGAACGTGAGGTTGTGGTCATCATTGGGCCCTCCGGCTCGGGTAAGTCGACCCTGCTTCGGACCATAAACCACCTCGAGCAGCATGATGAGGGCCGGGTTGTCGTCGACGGAACCGAGCTAACCGGCGACACCCGGGCGCTGACCAAGATCCGGACTGAGACCGGTATGGTTTTTCAACAGTTCAACTTGTTCCCGCATCTAACGGTGCTTCGCAACATAACCCTGGCGCCGCAGAAAGTTCGCCACATGCCGCAGAAAGAAGCCGAGGCATTGGGCCTGCGCCTTCTGGACAGAGTCGGTATTCCCGAGCAGGCGGAAAAGTTTCCAGGGCAGCTGTCGGGTGGTCAGCAGCAGCGCGTGGCGATCGCCCGGGCACTGGCAATGAATCCAAAGGTGATGATGTTCGATGAACCCACTTCGGCCCTTGACCCCGAGATGATCAACGAAGTCCTAAAGGTGATGGGTGAGCTGGCCGAATCCGGCATGACCATGATCTGTGTCACCCACGAGATGGGCTTTGCCCGCCAAGTCGCCGACCGGATCATATTTATGGACGAGGGCGAAATCGTTGAAAAAGCGACCGCGGAGCAGTTCTTCAACAACCCGAATGAACCCAGAACCAAGTTGTTCCTCGACCAGATCCTGACGCACTGAGACCACACGATTGAACGCCGCCCGAATCGGGTGCGGATCTTGCGGGCGGTGGATTTAAAAGGCCGACAGATTTTCGCCGTCGACTAGCGGAAACCAAGGACCCAACCGACCTAAGCAAGTTCCTCACCAAAAACCCAGAGAAAACCAACTACATCGAAGGGCAGCTTTGGGGTGGCGCCAAGGTCCATGACATCGAAGTGCTTGAATTGCCGGAATTCTTCGCTCCGGCTATCCGGGCGTTGCTGCAGCGTCACGGCCAGTCGCGAATTAACGGGCGGCCGCGGATGACGCCTTTACCTTGAAAGTAGATCGAAACCCCTGGACACTCATTGTCTCTGGTCCGGTGTACTCGGCATATGGAATCCAGCGTAGGATTGCCGGAAACTCCTGCTTCGGCACAGCTTCGAGCGTCGGTGGATCTGCGTCCAGCACGCGATACAGGGGCATCTGATTCTTATCGAGTTGAGCCTGTTTACCGAAAGCGACGAACTGTCCGGTCGAGCCGTTATCGATTCGAAATAGAAGCGGCATGGTCCTGGCTGATTGGGTGGTAGTGGCGAGGGGCCCTGAGCCCGGCGACTAAAAGATTTTTCGCTGGCGCTGAAGCCTATTCCCGTCAGATTCCCAGCTTTGCGGCCAGCTCGAAGAAGTCGCGGGCCGAGTAGTCGAATTCGGAGACGTCGGGGAGCGGGTCATTGCGGCCCCATTCATCCGCGCGGTGGATATAGGCGGTTCGCATTCCACAGCGCGCCGCGCCCCGCAGATCTTCTCCGTGGGCAGCGACCATCAGGATCTCGTCCGGACCGGCATTGAGAAGCTCGAAGGCTTTCTCATATACCGCCGGTTGTGGCTTGTAGGTGCCGGAAAGTTCGGCCGAGATGACCATGTCCCAATGAAATCCAGCAGATTTGGCCATCGCCGAGAGCATGTCGGAATCGCCATTGGAGAGGGCGACGACCGGGTACCGCATCGACAAACGGGCGATACCGCCCACCGCGTCGGGCCAGCCGCGAAGACGGTGCCAGACACCATTGAGTTGGTCCAGCTGCTCGGCGGGCACGCTCGCCAGTCCGAATTCGGGGGCGATTTCGGAGAGGATCTCGCGGTGAAGTTCATCGAGGCGCCGCCGTGGGCGGCGTCCGGCATTGATCTCGCCCAGCTTGATTGGATAGCCCTCGCGCCAGCGGCGGGCGAAAGCGTCACCGTCAAGCTCTAAACCATTGCGTTTGGCAAACCAATTGGCTTCGGCGGCTATCGTGGCGCGCCAATTTACGACGGTACCAAAAACATCAAAGCACAGGGCTCGCAGCGATTTTGGGTCTGGCAATGTCATTTAGCGATCAACCTTCGGCTTCAGCTTCAATCCAGCTGCGAAATCGGGCCGCCGCGGGGCTGGCGATCAGCTTGTCCCAATCGCCGACGCCCACTTCGTTGGCCCATTCTTCATAAGCGGCAACCAAGCGGTCACGAATCGGGGCGTTGGCGGCGGCTAAATCGTGGAGCTCAGTGCGGTCAGTGTCGATATCGTAGAGCTCCCAGGCGCCCGGGTGACGATTGACCAGCTTCCAATTCCCATCGCGTACCGCGCGGTTGGCCTCGTGCTCCCAGATGAGCGGGCGTTGGCGTCCGATATCCTGGCCGCTAAAGGCCGGCAAGAAACTCTCGCCACGCACCGGTCTTATTTCTCGGCCAGCGTATTCGGTGGGGTATTGGCCGCCGGCAGCGTCTAGGAAGGTGGCCATAAAGTCAACCACGTAAGCCGGCTGGTGACCGATTGAACCGGGCTCTATTACGTCCGGCCAGTGGCAGACGAAGGGGGTTCCAATGCCACCTTCATGAGTGAAGTGCTTGTAGTAGCGGAATGGAGCGCAGGAGGCGTTGGCCCAGGGCAGATCGTAGGACATGTAGGTCGTCTCGGGACCGGGGATCAATCCCGGCACGTTGGCGACTTGGATGTCTCGGCCGTCGCGAGTCTTGTCCGAGGCGGTGTGGCGAATGCCGTCCTCAGCGAGGTATTCGGCGCAGCCGCCGTTGTCGGAAATGAACATGATCAGGGTGTTGTTCCATTGACCGGAACGGCGAACGGCGTCAAGCACCCGCCCGATGCCCTGGTCCATGCGATCGACCTGGGCGGCATAGACCGCCATGCGGGCATCCTCCCAATCTTTGTCGGCAACGTCCTCCCAGGCCGGCGCCGCGCGATCGCGCGGCGAGATTTCCCAGGTATCTGAGAGAACTCCCATGCCATTGAGCCGTTCGTGGCGAGATTTGCGCAGTTCGTCCCAACCGCCCAGATAGCGGCCACGGTAGCGCTCAATGTCTTCTTCTACGGCGTGCAGCGGCCAGTGCGGGGCGGTAAAGCTCAGATAGAGCAGGTACGGGTTCTCGCCCATGTGGCCGTCGACGAAGCCCGCTGCGGAATCGGCAATGGCGTCGGTGAAGAAGTAATTGGGGTAGTCGATGTCAATTAGTTCGTCATCGGACATCAGGGTGTGCGGGTCAAAGTAATTGGCCGATCCGGCCAAGATTCCGTAGAAGCGATCGAAGCCGCGCTGGCGCGGCGTGGGATAACCCTCTCCACCGATGTTGGCCGTCTCGCGCCAGTTAATGTACGGATAATCGCCGCCGGCGTGCCACTTGCCCGACATGTAGGTTGAATAACCAGAGCCCTTTAGGGCCTCGGCGATGGTGACGCAATTGTCATTTAGGTAACCCTGATAGGGAGCCGACCCCAGGTCCAGCGTCATATGGCCGATGCCGGCCTCGTGCGGGGCCAGGCCGGTGAGCAGCGCCGCGCGGGTGGGGCAGCAGCGGGCGTAGTTGTAAAACTGCGAAAAACGGCCCCCGCTGGCGGCCAACGAATCAAGATTCGGGGTCGCGATCTCGCTGCCGAAGCAACCGATGTCGGAGTACCCCATATCGTCGGCCATGATCAGGATGATGTTGGGCTTGCTGCCGCGTCCGGCAACTGAAGCATTTGAATTCGCCATGTAAATCGGCGGTCTTTCTAAGCTTTTTGTTTGACGTTGATGTTGTTGATGCGCGAGCGCTGATAGGCCATGTCCGGCCGGGCAATGATCCCCGCCCACGGCCTAACCAATGCGCCGGGAGCCCAGTCGTCGTAGAGGCCGCTGAGCATGGCGAGCCGGTCGCTGGAGGATTGACTCAGGTCGTGTTGTTCGGTGCGATCGGCGGCCATGTCGTAGAGCTCCCATTGATCGGGGTAACGGCTGACCAGCTTCCATTGCCCCAGCCGCACCGCCCGGTTGCCCTCATGCTCCCAGTAGATCGGCTGCCCACGTGTCCAGGTCGGGTCCTGGAAGGGTTCGAGCAGGCTCTCGCCGCGGTAGGGCCGGATCGGGTAATCGCCGATTTCGCTGGGGTAAGCGGCGCCCGAGGCCTGCAGGCAGGTCGGCATCACGTCTATTAAGTGGGCCGGTGAATCAATCTGCAGGCCAGGCCGGATGACGCTGGGCCAGCAGGCGATGAACGGCGTTGAAATGCCGCCCTCGTGGGTCCAGTGCTTGAAGCGCCGAAACGGCGAATTGGAAGCGTTGGCCCAGGATATGTCGTAGGACATGTAAGTGTTCTCGGGACCGGGATCGACTGATTCGGCGTTGCCGATCTTGACCGGATCGCCGGTTCTGGTCCGGGTGGGGGAGAACTCGAAGAAACCGTCCTCCTTTAGGAACTCAGCGCAGCCGCCGTTGTCGGAGAGAAACATCACCAGCGTGTTGTCGGCCAGGTTCATTTCGTTTAACTTGGCGATGATCCGGCCTACGCCCTGGTCCATGCGGTCTATCTGGGCGGCATAGACGGCCATGCGGGCATCTTCCCAGTCCTTGTTGGTGATTTCGTCCCAGTCGGCCTGTCCGGGATCACGCTGCGAAATCTCCAACTGCGAATCGAGGATGCCGGAACCCTTCAGCTCCTCATGTCGCGCCTTTCGAATCTCCTCCCAGCCGGCCTGGTATTTGCCGCGGTAGCGGGAGATATCTTCTTCGGGCGCATGCAATGGCCAGTGCGGGGAGGTAAAGGCAACGTACAGAAAGAACGGATTGTCATCGCCTCCGTATTCATCGATGTAGGAAACCGCCTTGTCGGCAATCGCATCGGTGTAGTAGAACCCCTCACCGGCCGCGATTAACTCGCCGTCCTCGGTCAATGAGTGGGGAAAGTAATAGCTGCCGGCGCCCGTCAGGGTTCCAAAGTGTCGGTCGAATCCGCGGTTGATCGGCTGCGGCCAGCTCTCAGATCCGACGGCCGGAATGCTCGGATCAGATAAGAGGTAATCGCCACCGACATGCCATTTGCCGGACATCAGGGTCGTGTACCCGGCTGGCTTTAATACCTCGGCGATGGTGGCGGCGTTGCGCGAGAGATAGCCTCGGTAACCGGCCAGGCGCAGATCGGTAGTCATATGACCAACGCCGGCTTCGTGGGGGTAGAGCCCGGTGAGCAGGCTGGCGCGGGTCGGGCAGCAGCGGGCACAGTTGTAAAACTGCGTGAATCGTGCCCCACGGCGGGCGAGGGCGTCGATGTTGGGCGTGCAGATCTCGGAGCCAAAGCAACCGAGGTCGGAATAGCCCATGTCGTCGGCCATCATCAGCACGATGTTGGGTCTTTTTTTTGCGCCAGGAGAGGTCATGGGGCGATGGCTCGCGGTACTGGGTCGAGGGAATTGGCACCCCCATTTTGGATTGAGTCGGCCAGCCAGCTTCGACGCACCTTGGGATTTCGGTGATTTCCAGCTTCCAAACGGCGACATTTCTCGACCGAACGCAGGCGTGCATTCGCCCATACGGGACCTGGGTTCTGCGACCCGTTGGTGGTGCAGTCGGCATCCGCGAGCGTCGAGCGTAGGGATTGCAAAAGACGGTTCTTAAGGCGTGAGCGGCCGCTAACATCCGGGGTTAGATCGAACGACAATCCGATGGGCGGATGCACCGTGAAACTTACCGGTAAGGGCGCGATAGTAACTGGCGCCGGGAGCGGCATTGGCCAAGCCGTGGCCCGTTGCTTTGCGGAAGAGGGAGCCGAAGTGGTCACGGTCGGTCGATCGCTGCAAAAACTTGAAGTGGCCAAGTTGGCCGCCGGTGAGGTCGGAGGGCGCCTGCATCCCTATTCGGCCGACGTCGGCGATGCGCGTACTCTGGAAGCACTCGTCGCGTGGGCGGACGGACGCTTGCCGCAGGTCGACATCCTGGTTAACAACGCCGGCACCAACATGACGGCGCGGGCCCTTGATGCCGTGGACCGCGACGAGTTCGACGCCGTGGTCCAAGTGAACCTCAATGGGCCGTTTTATTTGATGCAGTTGGTCCTGCCCGGCATGCGGGAACGTGGTGACGGCGTGGTAATAACGATTTCTTCAGTTGCCGGAATCCGCGCGTCGAAATTGACCGGAGCCGCCTACAGCGCCAGCAAGAGCGGCGTTCGCGCACTGAGCCTGACCGCCCACTTGGAAGAGGGCGCCAACGGCATACGGTGCTGCGTAATCTCGCCGGGGGAAGTAAATACTCCGATCCTGGACGTAAGACCAGTCGTTCCGTCGGCCGAACGGCGCTCGCGCATGGCCCAACCTGAAGACCTAGCGCAAGTGGCGTTGCTTATCGCGACGCTGCACCCTCGCGTGACGATCCCGGAGTTGGTCATCACCCCAACGGTGCAGCCTTACTCTTGAGAACATTTTCACGGGCCGGCCGGGTATCGGAACTGTGGGGTTTGGTGAAACGCCAGAGCAGTCTTGCCAAATTAATGAAACTATGGCGCGGCAGGTGGCGCTGAGTAGTCGGGCGCAGTGCGGGCCGACAATCCGCTGCTTAGTGATGGGATGAGCTCATGAAGATCACAAACGTTAGACCCCTGCTAGCCGATGGCGGCTGGGCTCCCTATTGCTACGTCGCCGTCGAGACCGATGGCGACATAACGGGCTACGGTGAATGCACCGACTGGCGGATGCCCTATGCGATGGTCGGCGCGATCGAGGACTTATCACTGATCCTGGTCGGCACCAATGCCCTTGACACCGCGGCCCGCCTGGAGGACATGCACCGCCTATCCCAGCAGTCACCCGGCGGAATTGCGCAACGGGCGGTAGCGGGAATCGAACTGGCGCTCATCGACGTGAAGGGTAAAGCCTACGGCGTGCCGGCATACGACTTAATCGGGGGCAAGGTTCGAGACCGCGTCCGCCTTTACTGGTCGCATTGCGGGACCTACCGGGCGCGCTGGTCCGACATGATCGGAACGCCCTGGCTGCGCACCTACGACGACATTGAAGCGTTGGGGCGCGAAGTCGTCGATCGCGGATACACGGCGCTCAAAACCAACATCATTGTGCCCGGTGATCCGGCCTGGACCCAGACCCATGAGGAGCGGCCCTCGATGGGCCCGACGCTGGAACGTGTCGTGCGTCAGCTGGAAGCCTTCAAACGGGGCACCGGCGACGACTTTGACACCGCCTTGGATATCAACTTCTGGTTTACCACCGAAGAGGCGATCCGGATCGCCGAAACGGTCGAGCAATTTCACATGCTCTGGCTGGAGGTCGACTCGTTTGAGCCCGACACCATTGCCCAGATCACGCAGTCAACGTCGCTGGCGATCTGTTCGGCCGAGAGCGTTAGCACCTATCGCGATTACAAGCGGTTCCTAGACATCCGGGCCATGGACGTGGCGATGTTCGACCTGCCCTGGACCGGCATGACCGATTCCCTGGCCATCGCCGCCCAGGCCAAGGTGCAGGAACTTCCGGTGGCCCCGCACAATTACTATTCGCATCTGGCCACCTTCATGTCGGGCCACCTGTGCGCGACGCTGCCGCATTTGAAAATCATGGAGACCGACGTCGACGCCTGTCCCTATCGCGACGAATACGTCACCGAGCGGCCGGTAATCGAAGACGGTTATCTGGTTGTCTCTGACGCCCCGGGCTGGGGAACCGATTTGAACGAGGCGGCGATCGCCAAACGACCCTGGCGGGGCGGCGACCGCGTTACCTGGCGCTACGCTCAAATAGGCAAGCCGTAAGAGCAATTTGGCCCTTTTGCATCTTGCCAATGTATCAAAATGGCATTACGATTAATTCGCGATTGACTCCAAGTCGAAAATCCCGTCGCGGCGAACCGGGGACCGGAAATGTTCAAACTTGCACAAGAGCGCCACGGCGACGTATTGGTCGTCGAGGTGTCCGGCCGTGTCGAGGCGGCCATAGCCCCCGGATTTGAGCGCGACGTTGTAGCCCAAATCAACGACGGTGCGATCCGCTTGGTGCTCGATTGCTCGAAGATGACCTACATCGCCAGCGCCGGCCTGCGCGTGCTGTTGGTGGTTGCCCGCCGGCTCGCCGATGACAAAGGCTCATTCGCGGTTGCGGCGGTCCCAAAAGCAATACGCGAAATCCTGGCGATCTCTGGATTTGATCAGGTAATCAACGTAACCGAAACAGTCGATGAGGCGGTCGCCAGCGCCTAAGGCTGGCACCCCTTTTTAAGCCGGGCCTCCGGCTCCAAAATGGTTTCCTACTGGGCGTAACCGCCGGGGCGCGAAGCGGAGATCGCGTTGTCGTTATCGGCCCAGCCGGAAGCGACGACCAACCGATCAAATTCGGCGCCGGATAAGGCGCCTACGCGGCCCGCAAATTCGGCAAAGGCGGCGCTCATGGCCTTTACCCGCTCCGGTTCGGTTTCAGCCAGATCATAAAGCTCGGTGCGATCACGCTCCAGGTTGTAAAGCTCCCAGGGTCCGGGATGACGGCGCACCAACTTCCAGTCCCCGTCGCGCATGCAGCAGTGGCCCTCGTGTTCGATAAAGATCGGGCGCTCGCGGGACCATTCTTCCCCGGCCAGGGCATTCACCAGGCTCTCGCCCTCCAACGGAATGTCGCGTCCGGCGGCGGCGGCCGCGTAGTCGGCCCCGGCGGCGTCGACGAAGGTGGCCATCAGGTCGGTTATGTGCGCCGGCGCGTGGACGATGTTGCCGCCCGGAATCGCATTTGGCCAACTGGCCACGAAAGGCGTTGAGATGCCACCTTCGTGGACGTAGTGCTTAAACAACCGAAACGGGGTGTTGGAGGCATTGGCCCAAGGGAGGTCGTAACTCATGAAGTACTCTTCCGGCCCGGGCTTAGCGTCGTAGTGGTTGCCGTAGGTGATCGGATCACCGGCGTGGGTACTGGGTGGGCAGATGTCGATCTTGCCGTCTTCGTGCAGGAATTCGGCGCAACCGCCGTTGTCGGAGATAAAGATGATCAACGTGTTGTCAAACGTTCCCGAATCCTTGAGATTGGAAACGACCCGACCGATGTTGCGATCGAGGCATTCGATCTGGGCGGCGTAGACGGCCATCCGCTCGGCTTCCCATTCCTGGCGCGGGCTGTTCTCCCAGGCGGTCGACAGCTCGTTGCGGGGCGCGATCTCCCAATTCGAATCGAGGATCCCTTGTCCATTCAGTTCCTCATGGCGACGCCGGCGCAATTCGTCCCAGCCGATCTGGTAGCGACCCTGGCAGTTGGCGATGTCTTCGGGCCGGGCGTGCAGCGGCCAGTGCGGAGCGGTATGGGCCAGATAGAGGAAAAAGGGGTCTTCGGGTCCGCCGTGACCGTCGATCATGCGCAGGGCCTCGTCGGTTACGGCGTCGGTGAAGTAGTAGTCGTCGCCCGGCCCGACCTCAATTAACTGGTCGTTGCGAATGAGCGTGTTGGGGGCATAGAAGCTGCCGCCGCCGCTGAGGATCCCGTAGTGTTCGTCAAAACCGCGCGTATAGGGCGTTGGGTGCGTGGGGTCGCCCGGCTCCCAACCGGTCTCGGGGTGATCGCCGCCGACGTGCCATTTGCCCGACATAAAGGTCGCGTAGCCGGCGGTCTTGAGGGCCTCGGCGATGGTGACGCAGGAATCGTTGAGATATCCCTGGTACGGCGCCGTACCAAAGTTGGTGGTCATGTGCCCAACCCCTACCTGGTGGGGGTGGCGGCCGGTGAGGATCGCGGCCCGCGTCGGACAGCAGCGGGCATAGTTGTAAAACTGCGAAAAGCGCACCCCGCCGCTGGCCAAGGCGTCCAGATTGGGGGTGGAAATCTCGGACCCGAAACAGCCAATATCGGAGTAGCCCATATCGTCGGCCAGGATGAGGATGATGTTCGGGCGGCTGCTGCTGGGCATGGCGTTCCCTTATGTGGGCGGGTGGATTAACGGGCTCAATTGGCGGACTTGAAATTTTGACAGTTTGAGTCCGACCGGGGAGCATTCGAATCCGGATAATGAATGCTCAAACTGGCGGCGGGTTAGTCGCAAACGGCAATTGACAGAGGGGATTGGTGATGGCGGCGGTTCAATCGAGATTGATCGACTTGCGAAAAAGTCCCAAGGCCCGGATGAACCCGGTTCCGGTCGGGTCGGTCAAATTTGACGGCGGGCTGTGGGGGCGGGTTTTTGAAACCAACTGGCGCAATACGATCCCGCACGTCTACGAGCATGTGCGCGATGACCTGTTTGAAAAATTCCGCCAGGCCGCCGATCCGCAATTCCATCCCGACCACGCCCCGGCCGGCTCGCGGCGCGCCCGCGAGGCCAACCTGCACCGCTGGCTTGAGGCGGCCTCAACTTCGCTGGCCCATGATCATCACGACGACACCCACAATTGGATTCGCGAAGCGCTAAACGTCATCGAGCCGGTCCAGGATCACGACGGCTATCTGCACGTCAATCTGCGGCCCCGGGCGCTGAATTCACTGCGTTGGCAAGAGGGCGGGCTCAATGAGCTCTACGCCACCGGCCATCTGATTCAAGCGGCCATTGCCCACCATCGCAATACCGGCGCCGACCGCTACTTGACGATGGCCAGGCGGGCGGCCGACCACATGTGCGAGGTGTTTTTGCACGGCGGCAGCCAGATGCGGCCGTCACACCCGGTGGTGGAAATGGCTTTGGTGGAGCTCTATCGGGTGACCGGCGAGGTCCGCTATCTCGATCTGGCCCGCCATTTCATCGAGGCCGTCGGGGCCTTGGAAATGGAGGAAATTGCCGGCCATTCGGTGCATATCACCTTCCTGGCCTGCGGGATCGTCGATGCCTATGCCGAGACCGGCGAGGAGGCCTACTGGCAATCATCGGAACGCCTGTGGCACGACATGGTCAACCACAAGATGTATGTTACCGGGGCCCTGGGCGGGCGTCGCACCGGTGAGGCGATGGGGCACGACTATGAACTCCCACACGAGCACGGCTACGCCGAAACCTGCGCGGCCATCGGCTCGGCGATGTGGAGCCTGCGGGCATTGCAGGTCTCGGGCGAGGCGCGATTCGCCGACCAGATGGAACTCTGCTGGCACAACTCGATCATCTGCGGCGTCAACCTGGCGGGCGATCGTTTCTTCTACGACAACCCGCTGCTCTCTTCCGGACGCGGCTATTTCGATCCCTGGCGACCCCGCCTCGAGCCGGCCAATCATGATTACGAGTACTACCACAGCTGGCTGAATCCGCCTACCCGGCAGGAGTGGTTCTGGGTCGATCGCGAGGCTTACCGGCACATGTATCGGGTGGCCTGCTGTCCGCCGAATCTGACCCGTTCGATAGCCCAGCTGCCGGCCTACTTCTACTCAACCGGCGCAAAGGACCTCTGGATCCACATGTACGGCGCCAACCGGCTTGACCTGGAGGTTGCGGCCGGCCGGTGGCAGGTCAACCAGACGACCGACTACCCCTGGGACGGAGCCATAACTATTGAGGTGGCCGCGGCGCCGGCCGGCGACCAGGTGCTGCACCTGCGGATACCGGGTTGGGCGCGATCGGCGCGAGCTCGGGTTGCCGGTGAGGAATTCCCGGCAATCCCTGGCCAATATCTTTCGATCGAGCGCCAATGGGCGACCGGCGACCGGGTTCGATTGGTGTTGGACATGCCGGTTGAGCTGTTAGCCGCCGATCCGGCCCTGGCCGAAACCCGCGATAGCCTGGCGTTAAAGCGCGGACCGGTGGTTTTTGCCGCCGAAAGCCCTGACAATCCCGGCTTGGATGTACGCAGGCTGCGCGTTCCGGCGGAGCTGTCAGCCGAGCAGGTAAAGGTGGAACACAGCGCTGCTATGCTGGGCGGAGTTACGACCCTGAGCGTGCCGGCCTTGCAGGCGCTCCCTGCCGCCAACCCGCTCTACGGCCCCGCCGATCAGATCGCCGAGTCGGTGGAGGCCGACGAGCTCACTACGATCCCGTACTTCGCCTGGGACAACCGCCAGGCCGGGGCCCAGATGGCGATCTGGCTGCCGCGCCATCGCACGGCGAGTGATAAATCCTAGATCTGATCGGAAGCGGGTAATCTGGGCCCCGATGTGGAGCCACGGCCGTCAATTGACGGCCGTGGCTCCATGGGCGCTCCTGCTGGCGGGAGATGCCCTAGCCGATGTTTCGAAAGTCGCGTGATAAGAGCGGCGGAATATGTAGCAACAAGCCGACGATGCCGAGGAGCTTGAGGGCGTCGGCCGGCCCAAAGATATCGGCGGTTATGCCGCCGAGAAAAAAGCCGAGCAAAAGGGTCTGGAAGGAGAGCGCGAACAGTGCGGCCATCCGCGAACGCATCTCGGCCGGGACTGCGGTGAGCAGCACGGTTTGAATCGAGTTCAACCACAGAGGCGGCGAAAGGCCCATCAGGACGCCCACCAGGACCGCCTGCCAGAGCTCTTGGCTAAACCCCATCAACACCATGCCGAAGGACCAAATTGTGGCCCCGATCAGCATCGAAACACCCTTGCGCCTGACCGAACCGTGCCGGATCATCAAATACGAACTGATCAGCGAACCTATGCCCTGACTGCCCGCCAACAGGCCAAAACCGTCAGCTCCCAGCCCCAGACCATCGCGAGCCAGGGCCGGCAAGATGGTATTGAAGGGCGCCCCGACTATCGAGAGCAGAGCGAGATAAAAGATCCAGGCCAAACCGGGTCTTTTCCGGACGTAGGCCATGCCGGCCAATACCTCCCCGAGCATGGATTGGCCCTGGGCTCCGGCGGCCGGCTTGTGCGAGGGCGTAAACCAGGCGGCGATAGTGGCTACCAAGAAGGCCAGCCCCATCGCGTAATAGGCCGAGTCGAGCCCGAGTTTGGCGGCCAGCAACCCGGCCAAAGGAGGGGCCACGATATTGAATCCGAATGCGACTCCATTGATAAGGGCGTTGGCGGCCAGGACGCGCTCGGCGCCGACCAGGGTTATTACGAATGTCTGGCTGGCCGGAAAGCTCAAGTAATAGGCGGTATTGATTCCAACCGCCAGCACCAATACGTGATAGACGTTGACAACGCCGGCGGTGATCAGGTAGGCGGTCATGAACAGAAATACCGCTGAGGCGGCGCGTGCCCAGATGAGCAATTGGCGCGGATCGTAGCGGTCGCCGATCGGCCCGGCAAAGAAAGTGATCGGGGCCGAGACGAATATCGGCAGCCCGTTCACCAGGCCGACCCAGGTCGAAGAATTGGTCAGCTGCAAGACCAGCCAACCCTGAATGGCGCTGCGCAGAAAGAACGCGGTTTGGTTGACGCCGTTCGAGATCCAGAGCCCCGGGAATCCAGGCTGGCGAAGCGCGGCGACGGCCATTAAGTGCTCTCGCCGGTCGAGGGCGCGCTAGCGACTGCGGGTGCCAAAGGAAGCATTCCGAATTAACGTGAGTCGGGTGGCCAGGCTGAGATTGAGCATCCGCGAATCGCGGCGCCAATAAGCAATTATTGCCGGTCGCCGCAGGGCGAATGCGCAACAGATTCGTTGACGGGCTCAGGGTCGCTTCATTGAATATCTGGCGTTGGCGCCAAACCAACGTATGGCCATTCGTCATCCGCCCCCATGTTTGCAATCGATTGCGAAGTCGCTATTCCTCGCGCAGGGGCATGACTTTCTCTTTGAGCCAGACTGCCAATTCTTTAAATCGGAAGGAGTGAGTTTCGAACAAGGTCACGAAGGTTTCGAATGCTTCTTCGTCATCGCAGTCGATGAAGTATCCATTCGCCCGCAAGAAACTCTCCGTCGCGAAGAACGCCGCTCGCTTGTTGCCGTCTATGAAGGCGTGATTGATGGCCAGGCTTTCCATGAGAGCGGCCGCTTCCTCAACGAGGGTTTCATAGTAGCCGAGTTGCGGCCGCATTACGGCTGCTGCGAGAGCGCCTTCATCGCGGATTCCAACAGCGCCGCCAAATTTTTCAATTAAAGAGTCTTGCATTGCCACAATTTCCTCGATTGTCGGGAAGTTGTGGTTCATTTGGCCAGCAGCTCGCCTAGGCGGCGATGCTTCTCAACGCTGGCGCGGAAATGGCCCATCATCTCGGGACGGACCTTTCCACGGGCTTTGTTGTCAAGGTATTCCTGTATTGCGTCTTCCAACACTGCCTGAAAATGACGACCTTCAATCTGGGCGACCTCTCTTAACGCTGCTAGCAGTTTGGGGGAAGCTTGGCTGGAAAACTTTTCACGCGTTGCAGTCACTGAACTGGCCTCCTGGTTCGCTTTGACCGATTGTCGCGCGCGAAAATTGAAATGTCAAGACATTCCTTGATGGCATTGAGTTAATGAGATCGGCTGGCGGATACTACGGCGCGTGCGTGCCGAAGCCATTGCTCGAATGCAACCCGGGCGACTATGGGGCAAAGGCTTACGTTTCAACCAATTGATCGGAACTCGCGCGAGAAAAGCGGCGGCGCGTGCAGCAGCATTCCGATTACGGCGAGGACCTTTAGGGTGTCGGCGGGCCCCATCATGTCCGCCAGCACCCCGCCCAGCAGGTATCCGGCGGGAACCGCCTGGAAGGCCAAGGCGAAAAGCGAGGCCATCCGTGAGCGCATCGCCGGTGGTACGGCGGTGAGGATTACGGTCTGGGCCGAATTCATCCATAGCGGTGGCGAAAAGCCCATACATATCCCCACCAATACGGCCTGCCATAGATGGCTGGACGAACCCATCAGCAGCATCCCGGTGGTCCAGATCAACGCCCCGCCCAGCATTGCCAAGCCCTTGCGTCGGAACAGGCCGTGTCGCAGGATGATGTAGGAGCCGATCAGCGAACCTATGCCTTGGCTGCCGGCCAACACCCCGAAACCGACGGCGTCCAACCCCAATCCGTCACGGGCCAACGCCGGCAGGATGGCGTTGAACGGCGCGCCGATGACCGAGAGCAGGGCGACGTAGAGGATCCAGGCCAATCCCGGCCGGGTGCGGACATAGGCGAGGCCGGCAACCACATCGCCGAACATCGAACTGCCGCCTGCGCGCGCGCCGGGCGATTGTGCTGGCGTGAACCAGACTGTGACCATCGCCGCCACGTAGGCTAATCCCAGGGCGTAGTAGACCGAGTCGATCCCCAGCTGGGCGGCCAGAAAACCGGCCGCCGCCGGGCCGATGAAATTGAACCCAAACCCGAAGCCGTTGACCAAGGCGTTGGCGGTGAGCAAACGCTCGGCGCCGACCAGGGTCAGGATGAAAGTTTGGTTGGCCGGAAAGGCCAGGTAATAGGCGCTGTTGAGGCCCATCGCCAGGAGGAGTATTTTGTACACGTCGACCGTCCCGGTCGAAATGAGGAAACCGGTCATAAATAGCAGGAAGGCCGTTGCCATCCGCGTCCAGATCAGGATTTGGCGGGGATCGTAGCGGTCGGCGATCGAGCCGGCGACGAAGGTGATGGGCGCCGAAACCACAACCGGCAGCCCGTTGACCAGCCCCACCCAGGTCGACGAATTGGTCAGCTGCAGGACCAGCCAGCCCTGGATGACCGAACGCAGAAAAAATGCCGAGTGATTTATTCCGGTGGAAAGCCAGAGCATCAAAAATCCCCGCTGGCGCAGGGCGTCGACTGCCATTAGCTAATGGGCTCCGATGGGAGAGCGGCTTTGGAGGCCGGCAAACAACATGGTGTTTTAAGGGGAACGCGCGGTTTAATGCGAGCGTTATCGACCCTCGAGATGCCGCTTGATTTCGCCCAGCGGGTCGGCGTCAGCGGACTTTAGGAAGCGCAGCATCAGTTGCTGCAACGGCAGGGTCAGCGGATTGCCGGTAACTTCCATGCGCAGGTCAACGCGGGTCCCTTCGGAATGCCGCGAAAGAGCGTAGTGATAGTAGCAATCCATGCCCATCGCCCGCGACCGGGCGCTGTAACCGCGGCCCCCCTCAAAGGCCGAAATTTCGATCCGGGCAGTGGCTTCCTTGCCGCCGACGACCCTGGTCTCATCCCATACCGTGCCCAAACCTACGGGCCCGTCAGTGAGTTTGTTGATACCGATGATTCCGGCCGTGAATTCGGCGGCGTTTTCAATGTCGGTCAGCGCCTCGAAAACCTCAGCTGGCGGGGCCGCCATCCATTCGGAGGTGCTCCAGCTTGCCATCTCTTCATAACCAATGCGGAGGTCAAAAACAACAGTCGCGATCGATTTGGAACGCGCCTGCCAAGTAGGACAGATTGTACGGGCGGGCGCGGTCTTTTGGGGTCGGCGTTTTAACCTTGAAAAATAGGCCAATTTGAACCTTAGAGCGGAGTGATCCGGATGCCGATTTCGACCAACCCGGAATGGCCGGTGCTGGCCAGTTACCCCCAGAAACGGCTGCGGGCCATCGGAATGCCGCTGGGCGGCATCGGGACCGGCTGCGTTTCGCTCGGCGGTCGCGGCCAATTGCGTGATTGGGAGATCGTAAATCGCCCGGCCAAAGGATTCGTCCCGCGCATAACCGACCGCGGCGGCGGCGGGACCTTTTTTGCCATTTGGCTAAAGAGTGGCGATGGCGACTCGGTTACCCTGGCCCTGGAAGGGGCGATCGATCCCGTCGACTACGAGGGGTCGCGGGGCAGCCTGATACCCAACCATGGCCTGCCACGATGGCGCGAGTGCTCCTTCCACGCCGCCTATCCGCTGGGCCAGGTGTGCCTGTCGGATCCGCAAATTCCGGCCTCGGTGCGGATTGAAGCCTTCAACCCACTGATCCCCGGCGATACACCGGCCAGTTCGATCCCCTTCGCGCTGCTGCGGTTCGTGGTCCAAAACGAAGGCTCCCAGCCGTTGCGGGCCTCGATTTGCGGATCGCTGGAGAACTTCATCGGCAGCGATGGCCACTACGGTACGGCGGGCCGCAATCGCAATGAGCACCGCTGCCGTGACGGCCTCGAAGGCCTCTTTATGACCTCGGAAAGCGTTGATAAGGGCTCCGAGCAATGGGGCACGATGACTCTCGCCACCCCCGACGATTGTGCGAGCGTGCGTGAGGCCTGGCCTGATCTGACCTGGGGCGATTCACTGCTTGATTTTTGGGACGATTTTTCCGCCGACGGGGTCCTTTCCGCGGCGCCCGAAAAAGGCGGCTTGCCAATCGCCTCATTGGCGGTGCCGCTGGAGATTGAACCAGGGCAACAGGCCAGCGTGACCTACATCCTGGCCTGGCACTTTCCCAACCGACTGACCTGGGACGACCACCGAAACTGTGGACCGGGCGGCGATCGCTGCGAGCCCCCCGGCTCATCACAATCGGCCGAATGCTGCTCCGGCGGCGATTGCTCGGCGCAGCCAACCGGCAATCCCGACTGGATCGGTAACCACTACGCCACCTGCTACCCGGACGCCTGGGAGGCCGCGGCTTCAGCCGCCGCCAATCTCGCCGATTTGGAAAAACGCACGCTGGGCTTTGTGCGCGCCTTTACCGGGACCGACCTGTCGGTGGCGGTTAAGGAAGCCGCTCTCTTTAACTTGAGCACCCTTAAGACCCAGACCTGCTTTCGAACTCCCGACGGCTACTTCTACGGCTGGGAGGGGTGCCACGACGATGCCGGCTGTTGCCCGGGGTCCTGTACCCACGTCTGGAATTACGAGCAATCGTTGCCCTATCTGTTTTCCGATCTGGCGCGCGGGATGCGCGAGGTCGAATTTGAACATGCCCTCGATGATTCGGGGCGGATGTCTTTTAGGGTTCTGCTGCCGCTGAAAGATCGCGCCCAAGAGTGGCCGACAGCCGCTGCCGACGGGCAGCTCGGCTGCATTCTCAAGGTCTTCCGCGAGTGGCGCCTCAGCGACGACGACCAATTCCTGCGGCGACTCTGGCCGCCCACCCGACGAGCCCTCGAATTCTGTTGGATACCGGGTGGCTGGGATGGCGATGGCGATGGCGTGATGGAGGGTTGTCAGCACAACACCATGGATGTCGAGTACTACGGTCCAAACCCCCAGATGCAGGCTTGGTATCTGGGCGCCCTGCGGGCTGCCGAGGAAATGGCCAATCATCTGGGAGAGAGCGAATTTGCCCGCCATTGCCGCAAGCTATTCGACTACGGATCCCGGTGGATGGACGCCGAGCTGTTCAACGGCGAGTATTACGAGCACCGGATCGTTCCCATCACCAACCCCGATGACATCGCCGCCGGGCTGCGCCATGAGTGGATGGGCGCCCAGGACTTGGCCGACCCCGAGCTACAGCTGGGCGCGGGTTGCCTGGTCGACCAGCTGGCCGGCCAGTTTTTCGCCCATCTCAACGGTCTGGGATATCTCCTCAATCCGGAAAATGTGGCGGCCACCCACCGGGCGATAAAAAAGCACAACTTCAAGCGCGGATTCCACCACCACTTCAACCACATGCGCTCGTACGTGCTGGGCGGCGAATCGGGCCTGCTGATGGCCACCTATCCGCGCGGCGGGCGGCCCAAGCGGCCATTCCCTTATTGCAACGAGGTGATGACCGGCTTTGAGTACACCGCCGCCGTAGGAATGATCCTGGAGGGTCAGTTTGATGAGGGGCTCGAGTGCATTGAGGCGGTGCGAGCCCGCTATGACGGCCTATCGCGCAATCCGTTCAACGAGGCCGAATGCGGGCACCACTACGCCCGGGCAATGGCCGCCTGGGGGGCGGTAATTGCCCTATTTGGCTACGATTACTCGGCTGTCGAGAGACGCATGTCCCTCGCCGCCCGCGAGCAGTACGCGTTCTGGTCAACCGGATCGGCCTTCGGCCAGGCCCGAATTCGACAGGATGATGCGCTCTGGCGGGTCGAATTGACCTGCGTTCAGGGCGAACTTGAACTGTCCAGCTTCGACCTGCCCGGAGCCGGTGAGACTGCCTTTCCGTCCGGCCTGACGGTGCGGCCCGGAGAACCGGCGGTGTTTACGGTCTAGGCTTCAAGGCGGCCCTGATCGTCGGGCTTTATGATTCGACTTCGCGGGCGACAGCCTCGATGGTCAGCAGCACATCGTCGTCGACCCCGGCCACCCGCGGCACGCTGGGTATGGTCAATTGGTAATCGGAGCGCAGGACTATCGTCTGCGCACCGATGGCGATCGTATGCGGGCCGTCGACGGTCACGGTTGCCTCCCAGGTGGTTGGGAGGGTGATGTCGCGAATGGTCAGCTCGCCGACCACTTGAAATGAGGCCGAATCACCCACCGCCACCGCTGCGGGCAGACCGGTCAGAGCGGTGGGAACGAAGGTAATGAACTCAAAATCGTCCTGACTCGATTGCAGGATCTGATTGCTTATGGCGCGGTCGCGGAATCCGCTGTCGGTGGCGATCGTGCGGGCGTTGATCACGATCGTCCCCAGCTGCGATGCCGCCGGGTTGGAGAAGTCGATGATGATGTCGCCGGCCACGTCGTCGGTGGTCCCCACCGCCGTGAAGGGTTCCCCGTTTAGAACCTCGTCAACCGCGAAGCTCACCGTTGACCCCTCGGCCTCGATCCGGTAGAGCTTGGCCTCAGCCGAAGCTGAGGGCGCAGCGACATCGTCGGCAGGGGCTTGCGCCAATTCGTCAGTCGGGGCCTGCGTGGCCGCAGCGCCCGGCGCGGGTTCTCGCGCCGTTTCCTCGCTGGCCGCGGCGGGGCGGGCGGGCGTTGCCGCGGCAGGGGCGGCCAGGGTGGGCGCCAGGGTTGGCCCCGATGGTGAGGCGTCGCCGGAGGTCCACCAGTTGTATGCGAAGACTGCCGCCACTATCGCCAGGGCCAATGCGATGGCCGTGATGATCGAGTACTTGCGGCGTTTTGAGGGCATGTAGCGGCTATTCCGATTGCGGGTCCGGTCGATGGCGGGCCGGTTGGGCAATCAATTGTCAGTGAATGCCAAATGATGCCAGACCGCGTGGTGAGTGCGGATAGGCGGCCGTTATGAGGTGATCGAGCAAACGATCGCGCATCTGCAATCGCAGGTCGGCGTGAGCCGGGTTGCCGGCCAGATTGGTCTGCTCGCCGGGATCGGCGCGCAGGTCAAAGAGTTGCTCGCCCCCTCCATCGCCATATAAGGAATAACGGGCCTGGTCGGTTCGCACGGTGCGAACCCAGAAGTGCGGGCTGCGCGAATCGGTGTTGTTGTAGGACTCTATAAAGGCGGCATCACGCCAGCCGACCGCGCTCTCGCCGCGGGCCAGCGGCAACAGTGAACGCCCGGCGGTGAACGGGACGTTCTCGTGATCGGGCAGCGGGGCGCGGTCGGGCGGCTTGGGCAGTTCCAGTCCGGCCGCATCCATGATCGTTGGATAGATATCGGCAAGTTCGACCAAATCGCTGCGCACCTGACCTTGGGCCAGTCCCGGCCCGGCTATAAACAGCGGCACCCGGATGCAGGCGTCGTAGTGGTACCCGTCCTTAAAAATCAATCCGTGATCGAGCAGCATCTCGCCGTGGTCGGCGGTGGCAATCACCAACGTTTGTTCGGTGCGGCCGGATTCGTCTAAGGCATCGAGCAGCCGCCCCAACTGGCGGTCCAAGTGGACAAGATCGGCAAAATAATGTTCACGCGCCGAGCGCCATTCGTATTCCTTGGCAGTCTCTGCCCGAACCGGAGCTCCCCTCGGCCCCAGCGGGTCATCTATCCATTCCGCCGGCAGCGGCTCTGGTACCTGGCTCATGTCGACGAATCGTCGATAGCCCTTGGGCGGGGCGAAGGGATTGTGCGGCTGCACGTAGCCTACATGGTTGAGGATCGCCCGTTTCCTGGGGGTGTTGTTGATGAGGTCGACGGCGCGGTCGGTTATCCAGTTGGACTGGGAAACGGCGGCCGGAAACGGCAACTCGTAGGATCCTTCCTTCATCGGCAGACCCTCCATCAGAGCGGCCAGATCGTCATTGTCGGGGCCGTGCTTGGCGAATTCAGGTATGTTGCGGGTCCAAACCGTGGTCAGGGCGGCGCGAAAGTGTTCAGGGTGGTGGGTTTTCACCCATTCCAGCCACGGCCCGCCGCGCGGATCCTCGGTGATGTGCTGAAGCTGGAACCCGTAGGGGCGGTAATCGGGATCGAAGGCGTCAAAATGCGGCACCAGATGCACCTTGCCGCAGGCGGCGGTCTGCCAACCGGCAGCGGCCATCGCGCCCATGAACGTGGGAATTTGGGGGTCTAGCCGATAACCCAACTGGGTCAAGCCGTGGGAGATGCCACTCAACCCGGTTGCGATGGTGGCGCGGGCCGGTGAGCAGACCGGGTTGGTGGACATGGTCTGCGAGAAATAGGTGCCGCGGCTGCCCAGGCGGGCGAAATTCGGGAGATCGGCGGCCCCGCGCAGGGCGGTCTCCAACCAGCAGGCCGCCAGCTGATCGTAAATGATCAGCAGTACATCGGTCTTGCGGGCCATTCGCCAACTTTCCTTTCTGTGCGGGGATCGAACTTCCGTTAGTTTTCCAGCAATTCGATCTCGTAGCCGTCGGGATCGTCGACAAAGGCCATTTTCAAGCTGGCGAACGCGCTGCGCCAGTCGTCGGGCCAGATCTCCAAACCCTTGGCTTCCAGGTCTTCGCAAAAGGCCGCGAGATCATCGACGCCGATGGCAAAGTGCATCAGGTCTTCCGGCACGTTTAATTCATAGTCTGGTGAATACGTCAACTCCAGGGTGTGGGCGTTGCCGGGGAGCTCCATGTGGACGATCTGGTTGCCATGCGGCGAGCGCGCACTGCGCGATTTGACTACGAAGCCGAGGTGTTCCTGGTAGTAGGCGATTGAACGCTCCAGGTCGCCCACGCGGACCCGGGTGTGGAGGAACTTGTTCATTAATGAAATCCTTGTTGGTGATTTGTCGTTAACTAAATTGTGTGGCCCCAGCGGGCACCAGCAGATCGATTATTCCAGTAATGACAACCCGGCCAGCCTCGGCGGGCCGGGCAGTGGAGGCGAAACAGATTGCAAAAGGTTGCATGGATCACCGGCGGCGGCCGAGGCATAGGGGCGGCGATCGCCACGCGGTTGTCGGCCGACGGCTTCGCGGTCGCCGTCAGCGACATCAATGGCGAGTCGGCCAGGGCGCTGGCCGATGAACTCAACGCGCAGGGCGCTCACGCCATTGGGATGGACGGCGACGTGACCAAGCAGGACTCGGTGGACGCTAATATCGCCGCCGTGCTGGCAAGGTTCGGGCGCGTTGATGTGGCCGTGGCCAACGCCGGCATCGTCATTCCCGGCCGGATCGACGAATTGACCGAAGCCGATTTCGAACGCACTCTGGCGGTCAACACGGTCGGCGTCTGGCGCACCAACCGGGCTGTCATCACCCCGATGCGTTCTCAGGGCGCCGGCAAGATCATTAATGCCGCCTCGATTGCGGGCCACCGCGGCAGCACCCTCAATTCGATCTACGTGGCATCCAAATTCGCCGTGGTCGGATTGACCCAGTCGTTTGCCCACGAACTGGCACCGGACGGGATTACGGTAAATGCCTATTGCCCCGGGATAGTGGACACCGACATGTGGGTGCTCCTTGACGCCCGCAAGGCCGAGATGACCGGCGTCGAATCCGGCGTCTCGCTGCAGGAGGCGGTCGACACGACGGTCCTTGGGCGGGTCGAAACGGCCGATGATGTCGCTGGCTTCGTCAGCTTTCTGGCCTCACCCGATTCGGACTACATGACCGGGCAATCTGTCAACATCTGCGGCGGGATCCACATGCTCTAAGTACGGTCTAGCAACCAAAGTACTTAGAGCGCCAGCACCCCAAATTGATTCCCAAGCAATCATGGTCCGTCAGGCCCTTCTCCGGCTGCCTGCCGACCATTGTCATCACTTCAGCGGGCAGATTGCCCTCGATAAGTCGGCCGGGCTGAGCGAAGAGGGCCAATGATTGTTCTGCACACCGCCGATTGGCATCTGGGCAAACGCCTGGGCCGTTTTGATCGCTATGCGGAATTTGACCGCTTCACCGATGAATTGATCCAAATCTGCCAGTCGCACGGCGTGGATCTGGTACTCATCGCTGGCGACATATTCGATGCTCCCAATCCTTCAAATCGGGCCCTTAGGACATTTATCCGGCTGATGCAGCGGATCACCGCCACCGGGGCCAAGGTGGTGGCCATCGCCGGCAACCATGATTCGGCCGAGCATTTCGAAAACCTAAATGACTTTTCCGAGTTGCACGGCGTGTATTTGAAAGGCCGCATCCGCAATCCCGGCAACGGCGGAGTGTTCCGGCTGTCCACCCGGGCCGGTGATGCAGCAATCGCCGCCATGCCCTATCTGCGG
This sequence comes from Chloroflexota bacterium, assembly GCA_965249595.1. Taxonomy (GTDB): domain Bacteria; phylum Chloroflexota; class UBA11872; order UBA11872; family VXNJ01; genus VXNJ01. The sequence continues at coordinate 757,075 of OZ252242.1, forward strand.
GAAAACCAGGTGGTCGACTTTCTCTCCAGCAGCGCGCGACGCTACGGAGCTTACAAGGAACGCCTGGGTGAAATAATCGCCGGCCTCGATGAAGAATTGGCGAGCCAGATCAATTGCGTGCGGCTGTTTATGGGGCACCTGGCCATCGATGGTGCCCTGGCAGCGGCTCGGTCGGGATTCGACGGCGCGCGCGGCGAGCGGGTGCTAACGATCGGCCGGACCTACGTAATCGACGCCCGGCAGTTGCCGCAGGTCGCCCAGTACAGCGCGCTCGGCCACATCCATGCCGCCAATCCGATCCGCGGCCCGGCCCCAACCCGCTATTCGGGATCGCCCTTGGCCCTCGACTTTGGCGAACGCAACGACCGCAAGCAGGTCGTTATTGTCGATGTTGAACCGGGATCTGAAGCCCGTGTGCAGCCGATCGACCTGGCAACCCCCACCAAGCGCTCTCTGCGGGTGGCCAGCGGCAATTGGGAGGATCTTTCGGAGTTGACCGAACGCTTCGGCGATGATTTCCTCGCCCTGACCGTTGAGATCGACGCCCCCGACCCCGCCCTGTTTCAACAAGCCCTGGAGGTCTTTCCCAACCTGGTGCGGCTGCGTCAGGAGACCGATCGCCGCGAACCCAGCGCCACCGAGCTGTCGCTCGATGAGGACTGGACCGAGCTCTACCGGCGCTATGTACGGGAAGCAAGTGGCCAGGCCCCGGCCGAGCATCTGCTCGCCGAATTTCGCAGCATCTACGCCGCGGTGACCGATGCGCCCGCTTGAACTGACGATTAAGAATTTCCGCTCATTTCGCGGTGAGCATCGGTTCGACTGGCGTGAACGGCGACTGGTGGCTATCACCGGCCCGATCGGCAGTGGCAAAACCTCAATCCTTGACGCCATGGCCTTCGGCCTCTATGGCCAGACGCCGCAGATCGGCCGCGATGTTCAATCGCTGATAAATCAACAATCGGCCGAGGCCCACGTGCGGCTTTTATTTGCTGTTGGCGAGGATCTCTGGCAGGTCGAGCGCGCCCAGCGCCGCCGCGGGCAGGGCATCACCTCTCTGTTTCCCTGCGATGTGGATGAGCAGCCGGATCGACTGGCGGGCACCACCGGGGTGCGGGCGGTGAACGAACGGGTAAAGGAGATCTTGGGCATCGACTTTGCCGGCTTTACTCGCTCCATCCTCCTCCCGCAGGGGCAATTCGCCAATTTCCTAAAAAGCCCCAAGAGCGAAAAAGACCGGGTGCTCAAAGGGATATTTCGCCTGGAGCGAATCGATCAAATGCGCGAATTGGCGCGATCAAAATCGGCCGCCCTCGACCTGGAGGTCAATGTCAACCGACGGGAGCTGGCCGCTGCCCAGGCCGCCGCCGCCCGGTCCAAGGAATTGGCGCCAGAGCACGCCGAGGCTCTATCTCGCGCCAAGCTGCTCACCCGGCTCCAGCCCGAAGTGGCGGCCAATGATGCGGCCCAAGCCGCCGAGCAAGCGCTTTTTGATCGTCTGGGCAGTGATTTGGCCGATGTCAAGCGCGCCGCCGAAAGCCTGCCCCGACCAGAGCAGGCAACCGAAAGCTGGCACCGATTCCGCCGGGCCGTAAAGGAGGCCGGTGACGCCGGCGCCAACGTCGATGCCCACCAGAGCCGGGTTTTTGAGTTGGAGGCCCAGCACGCACTCGACCTGGCGGCAGTTGGGGGGTCGGCGGGGTTGGCCCGATCGGAACAACTGGTGCGCGAACACGAATTGGCGATGGTGGCCAACACCAACGCTGGGGAGGCGCTGTCGGCAGGGCAGAGCGATTGGCGGGCGGCGACGGCCGAATTGGTCACGACCAAGGCGGCCGGGGTCGACGCTGCGGCCAAGCTGAAATCCCTTGAGAGCGTTGCGAGCGGGTTGTGCGAACAGGAAGTGACGGCGACAGCGACTTTGGAGCAATTGCAAAGCCACGACCTGGCCCTTAATCTGCAGATCAAACTGCGGGCCGGCGATGACTGTCCGGTCTGCGGTCAGCCGATCGACCGGCTGCCGCGAGCCCACTTAGCAGGTGACGTAAAGTCGGCGAGCGCTTCCCTGCGGGACGCCAAACGGGCGTTCGCCGCAATTTCTGAAGAATTAGCTGAATTGCGCCGCCGGCAGGCCATCATCGGCGAGAGGCTCTGTCATGCCGAATCGTCGGCTTCGACCGGTCAAGCCGCAGTCCAACGGACCACCATGCAATTGACCGCATCGGCGGAGCGCTTGGCGGTCGCCACCGGGGCGGTTACGGAAAGCCTGGGCCCCGGTGTTCCGGCGGAACTACTCGCCGCCCATCGCCAGCGCGTTGACAGGATGTCGGAAGAATTACAGGAAGCGCGTTGGGCTCTCGATGACGCGCACGACCAGGTGCGCAGTCAGCGCGCTGAGGCTGACCGAGAACGCCAGGTTCTCGACAAGCTGCACCGCGAAATCGCGGTCGGCGCCGGTCGAATCGGGGCCGAAGGGTTGGCGACCACGGCCGATTCGAATGCCGATCCGGGGCCGCTGATTAAGCAACTGCAGGAGAAGGCCGAGATCAAACGGCAACGAATCGAATTGGACCGACTAAAACACGTTGCAGAAATTGAAAAGTTGACCGCTGGCCGCGCCGATCTTCTAACGCAGGCCGATCTAACCGCCGATGCCGATTTGATCGCCGCGATCGCCGCCGCTCATGCCCGCGAGGCCGAACTGGGTGAGCAGCTGCGGACGGCCCGGCGTCTGGCCGCCTCGGCCCCTGCACTGGCCGGCAAGGTAAACGCGTTGGTGCGCCGTTTGGGCGGCTGCCGGCGGTTGGCAGAGGACCTGCGATCGCGCGGTTTTCTAAATTTCCTACTGGCCGACAAACGGGCTCAGTTGGCTGAACTGGGCGGTGTTTGGGTCCGCCAACTGACAGCCGACCGATTCGGATTCGCCGCCGACGATTCATTCGCGGTGATCGATTTTGCCGCCGCCGACTCCCATCAGGCCAGCCGCAGTTCGGATACCCTATCCGGAGGCGAGACGTTTCTGGCATCGCTCGGTCTGGCCTTGGCTCTTGCCGACTTGGTCGCCGGCCAGGGCGGCCGTCTCGGCAGTTTCTTCCTCGATGAGGGGTTTGGCAGCCTGGATGACCAGCACCTCGATATCGCCATGAGCGGAATCGAAAGGCTGGCCGCCGAGTCGTCTGACCGTCTGGTGGTGATCGTTTCGCATGTTGATGCCGTCAAGGACCGCATTGACGATCGCATAGAACTGCAACCGGATCGCTTATTGGGCATGGCGACCAGCGTCGTAAGCGGTGCCACGCTCGCCTAAAGAGGCCTATTAGTAGAAGGGCAGACCCGCAGTCGGGGTGGGCACCGGCACCAGATCGGCATCGATGTATACGCCATCGGCAAAATACATGCCGGTGGGATTTAGCTTCCCTGTTACCGTCAGCGACTCTCGCCCTTTAAGGTGCTTGAAATGCTCTTCGCTGAGGCTGTCGAGCAGCACCGGCTGCACCCGGTTTTGGTCATCGATCAATTGCACGACAGCTGAATCTGCGCCCAAGGGATAAAGGTCAATGCGGCTTTCCGGCGGCGGCCGTTTTAACGATCCTTCAATAATTTTCCCGGTCAGCGTGGATCGCTGCTCATAGCGTGCCGGGCCTCGATCCTGAAGCTGGGTAACCGTTAGCGCGCCGTGCTCATCGCCGCCACAGGCTGCCAGCAGGACCGCGATCATCAGGCCTGCGGCCAGCGCCCTCGAAATGCGAGAGACAACGCCGGGGCCATGAGAGCTAGGAGTGAGTGAAGGCCACTGCAATTGCTTCGCGCCCGGCATGGACGCCAAGTGCGGGCGAGAGATCTTGGATATCAATTAGGCTGCCACCGGGTTCGATTTGCGAGAGGACTGAATTGCGCAGAGCCTCGATCGGTGCCCGGTTGCCTGAACCAACAAAGCCGATGTCAACGATGCCATCGCCGGAATTTTCGACGACGTAATCGGCGAGCATGCGCAGCGCCTTGCGCATTCCACGGGCGCGCGCAATTGGCTCCAACACGCCGGCGCTGATTTCCAATACCGGCTTGAATCCGAGTACTGATCCGATCAAGGCTTGGGCATTACCGACCCGTCCACCCTTGCGCAGGTACTCGAGGGTGGGGACCACCAATGCCAACTTGGTGCGATTGCGCAGCGCTTCCAAGTGTTCGCAGATTTCGTGAATGTCGGTTCCGGCCGCTGCCAGCCTGGCGCCGGCGATGGCGATCAAACCGCCACCGAGCGACGCGCTCATCGAGTCGACGACATGGATATGAGCATCCGGAAATTGCTCGCTGGCCTGCATAAACGACGAGTAGGTGCCACTCAATGTCGACGCTACGGTTATGCCAATGATTTCGTCACCGGCCGCCACGATGGGCTCAAATGCGGCGGCGACCTCCGTCGGGGTTGCCTGCGAGGTGGTTGGATGGTGCGGCGATGTCTCCAGCATGTCGAAGAATGAATCCGAATCCAGGTCGAACTGGTCACGATAATCAGTCGTTCCAAAAATCACGTGCTGCGCCACGACTACGATGTCGAGTTCCGCCGCCAGCGCTGGCGGCACCGAGCAGGTCGAGTCCGTAACTATCCGAGTTGCCATTTTGTCGCCGTTCGGCTGATCAATTGCCGTGCCAAATGCGCGGTCCTTCGCAACAGTCCTTGGCGCTCGGCCAAGTTGCTGAACAAAGATTCTATTTTTCGGGCCCGCATTCTCTAAACCCCGATGCTTGACGACGACGACGCGCTTCTTGTCGTCGCTGGACCGAATGGGCAATTGCCTTGGAAGGCGCGAATTGAACTGGCCCGAAACTTCGGTTGATCACGCCGGACAAAATCGATTGGTGAGCCGGGTGGGATTCGAACCCACGACCAACGGATTAAAAGTCCGCTGCTCTACCAGCTGAGCTACCGGCCCGGGTGCCATGTCGCCCACTGGGCAATGACACGAACGGATTTTCTGTCAGTTTCAATCTATCGGTGGCCGGCGCGGAATCCCTCGATGGCCGAGCGCTAGTTAGGTTGATCTTCCGATGATTGGTCTGCCAATTCACCAGAGACGGCCAGGCCGGCAACTTCTTCGGTGTCATCTATGCGAATGACGATCACGCCCTGGGCGTAACGACCGCGCGGGGCAACCTCGCTCAGCGATTGACGGATCAATTGGCCGGTGCTGGATAAGAGGTACATCTCGGTGTCGGGATCAGCAACGACTTTGGCGGCTACAACCGCGCCGGTTTTGGCGCGCAGGTTGATGGCTTTGAGTCCCTTGCCACCGCGGCCTTGCGGGCGAAATTCGGAAACCGACATCTTTTTGCCGTAACCGAGTGACGTGATAACGACCACGTGGTCGTTATCGTTCGTCAGGTCCATACCCACCACTTCGTCCTTATCGTCCAGTCGGATTCCATACACCCCGCCGCTGGTGCGGCCACTGACCCGGGCGTTGTCTTCGTGAAAGTGGATGGACATGCCCAGCTTGGTCAGGAACATGACTCGGTTGTCACCATTGGAGGTTCGCACCCAGCGCAATTCGTCGCCGTTCTCGAGCCTCATCGCCAGCAATCCGTTGGAGCGGACCGTGGCATAACGGCTAAGCGCGGTGCGTTTGACGTAGCCGCGTACCGTTCCAAAGATCAAGTTGAAATGTTCTTCGAAATTGCGGATCGCAATGGGGGCGGTGATGCGTTCGCCCTTCTCCATCCGCAGCGTGTTAATCAGCGCGTATCCGCGCGCCTGCCGCGACATGATCGGGATGTCGAATGCACGCAGGTGGAAGACGCGGCCGCGATTCGTAAACAGCAGTAGATGCGCATGGCTGCTGGTGACGATGAAGTGGTCAATGGCATCGACATCTTCATCAACCGAGACCCCGCGGATTCCCTTGCCGCCACGCCCTTGCTGCCGGAAAACGTGCGTCGGCTGGCGCTTGGCGTAACCGCGCTTAGAGATGGTGATTACCGACTCTTCATCCGGGATGAGGTCTTCTTCGGAAAGGTCGCCGCCGATGTGGTCGGAGATTCGGGTCCGGCGTGGATGACCAAAACGGTTCTTTAGCGCCAGCGTTTCCTCTTTGACCACTGAGAGGATGTTGATACGCGATGAGAGCAGCGCTTCGAGCTCGGCGATCTGGCCGCGGACCTCGGCGAGTTCGTCACGCAGTTTCTGGGTCTCCAGCGCAACCAATCGCCGCAGCTGCATGTCCAGGACCGCGTTGGCCTGGATCTGCGAGAGCTCAAAGCGGTCCATCAACTTGACCCGCGCGTCGTCAGTGGTGTCGGCGTGCCGGATCAATTCGACAATCTCGTCGATGTTGTCAAGGGCGGTGATGAACCCCTCGAGAACGTGCGCCCGCGCCTGCGCCTTGGCCAAATCAAATCGGGCCCGCCGTTCGATAACGTTGCCGCGGTGAACGATAAAGTAGCCAAGCAACTCCCGCATGCCCAGGGTGCGCGGTTGGCCATCGACCAGGCAAACAGCATTGACCCCAAAGGTGGAACGAAGGGCGGTGTGTTTAAGCAGTTGGTTTTCGATCTTTTGGCGGTGGGCGTTGCGCTTGAGGATGATTGCGATCCGCATCCCGTCGCGGTCCGATTCATCGCGAATGTCGGACAGATCTTCGATTACCTTGGCCTGGGCCAACTGGGCAATCTTGGTGACCAGACGCGCCTTTTTGACCATGTAGGGAAGCTGCGAGATGATGATCGTCTCGCGGCCATCGTCGGCCACCTCAGCGTTAAAGAGAGCTTGCATGGTTACCGAACCGCGCCCGGTGGCGTAAATCGAGCGGATGTTCTTTCGGTCGATGAAGCCGCCGCTGGGGAAGTCCGGCCCCGGCATCAATTCGATCAGCGCATCAAGCGACAGGTCGGGGTCATCGATGAGCGCGCAGATCGTGTTGGCCACCTCATCCAGGTTGTGGGCCGGCATTTTGGTGGCCAAACCGACGGCGATTCCGGCCCCGCCGTTGACCGCCAGGTTGGGAAAGCGCCCGGGCAGGACCCCGGGCAATTCGGCGGTGGTGTCGAAGTTTTCAACGAAATCGACGGTGTCGCGATCGATGTCGTCGAGCATCGCTTCGGAAATGCCGTTGAGGCGGGCCTCGGTGTAGCGCATGGCTGCCGCGGGGTCATCATCGATCGAGCCGAAGTTGCCCTGACCGTCAACCAACGTCATGCCCATAGCAAAGTCCTGCGCCATGTGCACCAGGGCGTCATAGATGGCCCCGTCGCCGTGTGGGTGGTACTTGCCCATCGTGTCGCCGACGATGCGCGCGCTCTTGCGATGGGCGCTGCCGGAACGGGCGCCCAGCTCGAGCATCGAGTAGAGGATTCTTCGCTGTACTGGTTTTAGACCGTCGCGCACATCGGGAAGGGCACGCGAAACTATCGTGCTCATCGCGTAGTCGAGATAGGCTTCGCCAATCTCGGATTCGAAGATCACGTCCTTGGTGTTTCCGAATTCGTTGGCCGCTATGTCGTCCATGGTCACCCTGCTGCTGGGTTATCGTCGACGGCATAGTTGCCGCTGGCCCCACCGGTTTTTTCAAGCAACCGCACGCCGCCGATGGCAATTGAACGGTCGAGCGCCTTGCACATGTCGTAGACCGTTAGCGCTGCCGCGCTCACCGCGGTCAAGGCCTCCATCTCGACGCCGGTGCTGGCTCGAGTGGTGACCGTGGCGGTGATGTCGACATCGCGCCCATTGCCATTGGCGGCAACTGATACTTCGATCTTGTCGAGTGGCAACGGGTGGCAGAGCGGAATGATCTCGGACGTTTTTTTGGCTGCCATGATCCCGGCAATCTGGGCCACCGCCAAAACATCCCCTTTGCGCGATTGGCCAACCGGGTCGGTTACCGCGGCGTGGGCCCTGTCATTTAAGGTCACGCGACCCACCGCGGTGGCACTGCGGAGGGTCGCCGGCTTGGCCGATACGTCCACCATGCGGGGACGGCCGGAGGGATCTATATGGGACAGGCGCGACTGGGTTTGCGCGGCGATGGGCAAGGCGTTCGGCACATGGAATATTGTCTGGCCAAATTATACAAATTCCGTCAGTCAGTGTACGCGGTCTGTGTGATATCTGTGCAAGATCTTCCCCCAGCCGCTGCCGGCGGAAGTAATCTTTGGCAAAGCTTGACCGCAGTGGTTTTTAGAAAGTACTAATGCAAGGCTCTGCCAGCCGTGGTCCCGGCGTGGCTGCCTACGCGGCGACGCTGGCCACGTTCTTCTTGATCTTGTTCGCGCTGTTTTCGGTGCTCGGCGATGCTATTCCTACCGCCCTGCAGAATCTGGTCGATTCCATACCGGTTCCGCTGCCCGGGATCTAGGTCACGCCACGTGGAGGACCGAATGGCGGCTGGGCCAGTCCAGGGGCGCTCGCGTTCAGTTGGCGGCCAGGGCTCGGAAGGGACGCCGCCGCGGCGCCGTGAGCGAGGCCGGGGTCGGCGGCGCTCGCCACTGGCTCAGTACGGCACCGACCTGACCCGCCGGGCCGGCGCCGGCGGCCTCGATCGGGTTGTGGGGCGTTCCACTGAAACCATGCGGGTGGCCGAGATCCTGCTGCGGCGGCGCAAGAACAACCCGCTATTGGTCGGTGATGCCGGAGTCGGTAAGACGGCGATCGTCGAGGGATTGGCGCAACGGATTGCGAGCGGCAATGCTCCCGAACAGTTGCTGGGCAAGCGCCTCATCACGCTGGACATGGCCGGGATGATCGCTGGTGCGCGCTACCGCGGCGAATTTGAAATGCGGGTCAAGCGGCTGCTGAGCGAGGTAATCGAGGCCGACGACGTGATCTTGTTCATCGACGAGATTCATTCGATCCTGGGTGCCGGCGGCCCGGCCGGCGCAATGGACGCCGCCGGTCTGCTCAAACCGGCACTGGCGCGCGGCCAAGTTCGCCTGATCGGGGCGACAACTTGGAAGGAATACCGCCGCTTTTTCGTCCGTGACGCCACCTTGCAGCGGCGCTTTCAGGTTGTCGCCGTGGAGGAACCGGACCGCGATGACGCCTTGGCTGTGCTAGAGGGCCTGCGCGAGACCTACGAGGAATTCCATGGCCTGCCGATTACCGACGGGGCGCTAAATGCTGCAGTGCTTCTGTCTGACCGTTACATCCCTGACCGCCGGCTGCCCGATAAAGCCATCGACCTCATCGACGAGGCATCGGCGCGTCGCAAGGCTGACCGTCTGATGCCCCCGGCCGAGATCACCGCCATGCGTCAGGAGCTGGGTAAACGCCGCCAGCGGGCCGTCGAAGCGGCCGCCGATGAAACTGCCGATATGTTGGAGATTTACGCTGCCGAATCGCGCCTGCGTGAGCGCTTAATCAGCGCCCGCCGGCTCTGGTACCGGGATTTGCAGCAGAACGCCGAGCCGATTGATGAACAGGCGGTCGCCGAAGTGGCCGCCGGCTGGACCGGAATCGCGTTGGCTGACCTCACCAGCGCCGAAACGGATCGCTACATACACCTAGAAGAGCGCTTGGCCCGCGGATTGGTGGGCCAGGATGAGGCCGTGCAAGAGGTGGCCAGGGCACTCAAGCGGGCCGCCGCCGGGTTGAAGGAACCCGCCCGCCCGGTTGGCACACTGCTTCTGGTGGGGCCATCGGGGGTTGGCAAAACCGAGCTGGCCAGTCTCCTGGCCGAATTCGTGGCCGGTGATCGGGACCGTCTGATCCGTATCGACATGGCCGAACTGGCCGAACCGTTCGCGGCCGCGCGGTTGATTGGAGCCCCACCCGGATATGTAGGGTATGAGGAAGCTGGCCGGCTGACCGAGGCGGTGCGGCGCGATCCCTATAGCGTGGTCCTCTTTGACGATGTCGAAAAGGCCCATCCGCAGGTTCTGGCGTTGTTGCTCCAGATCATGGATAGCGGCACCTTGACCGATGCCGCGGGCCGCGAAGCCAGTTTCGCTAACTGTGTCATCTTGCTCACCAGCAACAGTGGCGGATCGCGAGCGCCGGGGATCGGATTTGGCGACCGGTCGCACGGCGGCGGACCGGACCGGGAACACCTGATACGCCAGGCGCGTCGACAGTTGCCGCCGGAATTTGTCAATCGACTCGATTCGATAGTGGCGTTTAGGGATTTGGCCGAAGAAGATTTCCGAGAAATTGCCCGCCGCCTGCTCTCGGCGATGGTTGATCGCGCCGGTGCCAAGGGCGTCGAGGTGGAAATCGACGGGGCAGTGTTAAGCGACTTGGTCTCCCGCGCGGTGTCCGCCGGCGAAGGGGCTCGGCCTCTGCGGACACTAATCGAGCGGCAAATTGAGGAACTGTTGGCGGCCGAGCTCATTGCCGGCGGAGATGCGCCGCCGCTACGCTTGCGGTTGGGGCTAGACGGTGAAACCTTCACTGTCAGCGATCCGGCCGAGCCGGCGGCCTAGGGCCGGCCACGGCAACCGAGCGCGGACAGTATTCAATATGACTTTGCTCTCAACATTTCCACTTCAGGGCCCGGGCCGACGAGGGGAAGCTTTAACTTGAAGTTGCTTTCACGCCGCCGCCGCGAGCCCGATCTCTGGATTGAGTGCTTTCGCTGTAAGCGAATACTTCACCGCGTCCGCCAGTTCGAAGGAAACCTGCGCGTCTGCCCGGCCTGCAACTGGCACGGGCGGATGACGATCGACGAGCGATTGACGCTGCTGCTCGACGACCGTGACGATTTCGATGAGCTGGGCGCCGATCTGATCGCCGGTGATCCTCTGGGGTTCAAGCGCGGCGAATTGACTTACGGTGAGCACTTGGATCGCTATCGGAAACTGACCGGGCTCAATGACGCGGCAGTCGCTGGGACCGGGCTGATGGGGGGACGGCCGTTATCCCTGGCGTTGATCGACTTTCGCTTCCTTGGGGCTTCAATGGGCACGGTGGTGGGCGAGAAGGTCACGCTGGCCATCGAGGAGGCCGAGCGCCGCGCGATACCGCTGCTTATCGTCTCCTGCTCCGGCGGCGCGCGGATGCAGGAGGGGATGCTCTCCCTGATGCAGATGGCCAAGACGGTCACCGCGCTGGAACGCTTCGGGCGCGGCGGCGGGCTCTACATCTCGCTGATGACCGACCCGACACTGGCCGGCGTTACCGCCAGCTTTGCCTCGATCGCCGACGTAATCATCGCCGAGCCCGGCGCCACCATCGGCTTTACCGGGCGTCGCCTGATTGAACAGATTGCCAAGCAGAAGCTCCCCGATGACGCGCAGACGGCTGAATACATGCGCGACCGCGGGATGATCGACCTGGTGATCGCGCGATCGGCGCTGCGCTCGACTCTGATTCATTTGATCGCGTTGCTCAAGCCAGCTGCGGCGGAATCAGCGGCGTGAATATCCTAGATTTCGAGGTCGGGTTGGCCGCCCTGCGGGCGGAGATCGCCGGTTTGGAAAAAGGTGGCGAAAAATCTTCGCGCGTCACCCGTCTGCGTGAACGCCTAATGCGTGAAACCGGTGACGTCTTCGGCAATCTGTCCGACTGGGATCGGGTGCAACTGGCCCGTCATGCCGGCCGTCCCCACACGCTTGATTACGCCAATTGGGCGTTTAGCGGTTTCATCGAACTGCACGGTGATCGAAACTTCCGTGACGACCCGGCTATCGTCGGCGGTTTGGCTTTCTTAGACGACCGTTCGGTGATGGTCATAGGCCACCAAAAGGGCGCCGACACGACCGAGAACTTGGCCCGCAACTTTGGCATGGCCAGCCCGGAAGGCTTCCGCAAGGCGCGCCGTCTGATGCTGTTGGCCGAAAAATTTGGCCTGCCGATCATCACCCTGCTCGACATTCCCGGAGCCAGCCCGGTGCTCGAGGCGGAAGAGCGTGGTCAGGCCTGGGCGATCGCCGAAAACTTGCTGACAATGGCCGGCCTGCGCACGCCGATCCTGACTGCCGTAATCGGCGAGGGTGGATCCGGCGGGGCACTGGCATTGGGCATCGGCGACCGCGTGATCATGCAAGAGAACACCATCTATTCGGTGGCCTCCCCGGAAGGCGCCGCCAGCATCGTTTGGCGCGATTACAAATACGCCGAGACCGCGGCCAGTGCCCTCAAACTGACCCCGCCACACCTGCTTGAGTTGGGCGTAATCGACGCCATAGTTCGCGAACCGGCCGGGGGGGCCCACATCGACGGGCCGGAGGCCGCTCGCCTGTTGCGCGCCGCCTTGGTTGAGGAAATCGAATCGCTCTGCAATATTCCGACCGGTGAATTGGTCGATTTGCGAGCCGCCAAATACCGTCGGATGGGAAGTGCCCACCTGCGCCGCACCGGCGAATAATCTGCTCGAGTCCGATCTATTGGAAAGCCTCGACATCATCGATGATTTGCGGGATCAGGCGGCGATTGGTGCCAACCGCTTCGGCCAGCGGGAAATTGACGATGGCCTGGTTGACCAGCGCTGGCATCAGACCCCATAGACCCCGCTCGACCAAACTAACGGCGGCGCTTCCCAGGCGGGTTCCCAGCACGCGATCGTAGGCACTGACCGTGCCGCCGCGCTGGGTGTGTCCAAGCACGACTTCGCGGGTCGAAAACGGCGTCCCGGCATCGATCGCCCCGGCCACCCGTGCACCCAGCTGACGCGTGGCCAGCATCGTGTGGCCGAACTCGTCGCGGGAATCAACAACCGCCTCGACTTGGCCCAGGCCGGACACTTTTGCGCCTTCCGAAACCACCACCAGGGAATAGCGTTGGCCGGCCGCGTGGCGGCGGGCTAGGGCAGAAACAACGTCGCTGATCTTCGTCTCGCGCTCGGGCAACAAGACGTAATCGGCGCCGGCGGCCAGCCCGGCATAAGCGGCTACCCATCCGGCGTCGCGGCCCATGGTCTCGACCACTATGGCTCGGCTGTGCGAACGTGCGGTCGTGCGCAGGCTGTCGATGGCTTCGGTCACGCGGGTTATGGCGGTATGGAAGCCGATGCAGTAATTGGTGCCGGTAACGTCGTTGTCCATCGTCTTGGGAATGCCGACAACCGGGTGTCCGTCGGCGGCCAGGCTGGCCGCTACCGATAGGGTGTCGTCGCCACCGATGGCGATCAGGGCGTCAATGCCGCCGTCGGCAAACAGCGCCTCTACGCGAGCGTACGCTTTCTCATCGCTTCGCGGATCGGTGCGCGACGTACCAAGCATGGTCCCGCCTTGATAGATGATCTCGGACACCGCCGTATCGTCAAGCGGGCGGTGGTCGCCATCTATGATTCCCGCCCAACCGTTTCGATAACCACGCACGGTCCAACCGCGCGCGCCGGCTGCCAGCACAACGGCGCGAATGGCTGCATTAAGGCCGCAGCAATCGCCACCACCGGTGAGCATGCCGATCGTAGAGATTTGCCCGTTGCTCATCGTATTAACACTTTCGGTTGCAATTGGTCGATCCTTAGCAAAGTACAGATAAATATGACCGAACTGAAGTCCAGCCCGTGCCTATGGCGCTCGAACGTCTGACCCTGCCGCTGCCGGTTGGTAGCGGCTTGGCACCCCTGACGATCTTGCACCTTAGCGATCTACATATCCGCGGCGAACGCGATCGCAGCCTCCAGCGGGTCCTCTCGCTTAAGGCCATCGATTGCGATATCACCTGCGTTACCGGCGACATCGCCGATAACTCCAGCGCGGCCGGACCGGCCGCGCGCGCATTGGGGTCCTTGGCCGGCCGGCTTGGGGTATTCGCGGTGCGCGGCAATCACGATTTGGATCTTCCGATCGGTCGTCTTGAGGATGAATTGGCGGCCAACGGCGTGCAGTTGTTAGAAAACCGGGCCCTCGCTATTGATGGACCGGCCGGGCCATTTAATTTGGTGGGCACCGGCGATCCCCATCGCCGACGCCATGATTTGGACGAAGCTTACGCCGAGGCGAGCGGCGAGCTCGGAGTGCTATTGCTTACCCACTCGCCCGACGGTGTGTTCGACCTGGCCAACCGCCGATGCGACTTGGCCCTCTGCGGTCACACCCATGGCGGCCAGATCAATCCGCCGCTCCTAGCGGCACCGACCAATACCCGCAATCGCCTACCCGCCGCCGCCGGGGTCATGATGCTCTCCGGTCGCCTTACCCACGTGAGCGCCGGATTGGGCTGGTCGGGAGTGCCGCTGCGCTGGCGTTGTCCGGCCGCCGCCCAGCTAATCAGGTTGGTCGAGGTGGACGCGTGAACGCCCTCCCGCTGCCGGAAGGGCCGGGCGACCTGCGGCCGATGGGGATTGAGACCGAATACGGGATGATCTGCCTGAATTTTTCCGGCGAGGTCGACTTCGCCTTTCTGGCTTCACAATTGGTTCGTGCCAACCCTCTCGAACCGGTGCACCGCGGCTGGGACTACTCCGACGAGGATGGGCGATTGGATTTTTCCGGCCGCCGTCACCGACTGGCGCGCGACGCGCGGGACATTACCGGGTCGCAGCGGCGCAGCGCAAAACTCTCGCGCGAGCAACTGCTGGCCGACACCATCCTTCCCAATGGAGCCCGGTATTACAACGATCACAATCATCCCGAGTACTGCACCGACGTGACCGGTTCGATTGCACAGCTGGCCCGCCAGGATGCTGCCGGCGAAGTGTTGTTGCTCGAATGCCAACAGGCCCGCAATCGCGCCGATCCCGATGGCGAAGTGTTGATCGTAAAGAACAACACCGATCATCACGGGCGTTCGTACGGCACCCATGAGAACTACCTCTGCCAGCGGCGATTTCCGTTGCCAGAGCTGATCGCGCAACTGGTGCCATTCTTAGTTGCCCGGATTGCAATCACCGGCGCCGGCAAAGCCGGAGTAGAAGGCCCTCGTCCGTCACCGGAGGCGCGGTTCCAGATTTCTCAGCGGGCCGACTTTTTTGAGCAGATAAGCGGTATCGACACCACGGCTCGGCGGCCGATATTTAACACTCGCGACGAACCGCACAGTGACCGCCGCGATTGGCGACGGTTGCACGTTATCTGCGGTGACGCCAATCGCTCGCAGCGCCAGACGGCGCTCAAATGCGGAGCCACGGCGATGGTCTTGGACCTGATCGAAGCCGGGGTCAACTTCGGGGTCGAGCTGAAGGATCCGGTGGCGGCCGCTACGCGCTTTTCGCGAGATCTGACGCTAACGGAAACGGTGCCCACCAGTCGTGGAAATCTGAGCCTGCTCGACGTTCTTGAGATTTACCTGGCCGCCGTCGAGGATGCCGGACCCTATGAGGGTCAGCGGGCATGGGTGGCGCGTGAATGGCGGGAATTGGTGGATCTTCTGCGCCGCGATCCGCTTACCGCCGCCGACCGACTGGACTGGTGCGCCAAGCTGTCGCTAATTACCGCCCTGGAGGCCGCCGGCGGGCCGCTGCCGATGGCCGACCTTAGGCGGCTCGATACCGCTTATTCCTACCTTGATCCCCGCTATTCGCTCCACCGCCAGCTGTTAGAGCAGGGTCAAATGCTCACCGTGGCCTCGTTGGCGGAGGCCAGATCGGCGCTCACCGACCCGCCCACCGATACGCGGGCCCGATTGCGCGGCACCCTAGTCTTGCGCTTTTCGGACTCAATTGAGAGCATGGATTGGGATTCAGTGGTTCTAAAAAATCAAGGCCGGCGGTTGAAGCTAAACCTTGGCCAGGTACGCTCCCAGGAAATAACCGTCCTGGCCGATCTAACGTTGGCGGCCAGTAGCGTGGGAGAGCTGTTTGATGCTTTTGATCGGGCGAAAACTGGCTTCGGCGGGCCGATAATCGCCACACTTGCCTAAAGACACCAGAAGCGCCGCGAGGAGGGTGATCCATGAAAAGTTGCCCAATCGTCGCGCGGCGGCGGAATTGGCGGGGGGAAACCGAAGCTCCAGTCAAGCCGGACACTGAAACCGAGACCGACGATTCACCCGAGGTGGCCGAGGAGGAAGATCTCGGCGAAAAGGTGCGGCGAATCATACGTGAAATACCCGACCCCACACCCCAGCCCGGCGGACAGTGAGCGCGCGGTGGATGATGCCCTTTTCGGCACCGAGGTTGAATTCGGAGTAACCGGTTCGGTCGACCCGGCCTTGGCCGCGGCGATGGTCAAAACCGAGATCTTTGACGGCTATCGCTACGGGGTGGTCGATCCGGCCCCGCGCGAATGGGGCGAGACGCCGGCCAACGGGGGATTTCTTTTCAATGGCGGACGACTCCTTGTCGACTCCGGGCATCTCGAGTACGCAACCGCCGAATGCCGTTCGCTGGCCAACCTGATCGCTCACGAACTGGCAGTCGAGTCCATCCTGATGGAAACCGTCGCCAAATTGGGCCGGCAGGGCCAGCTTTACTTCGTCAAGAGCAATACCGACTACTGCGGCAATACATTCGGCTACCACGAGAGCTATTCGATGCGCCGCCGCCCGGACGACGAAATCGTGGTGGCCGGGCTGTTGCCATTTCTCATCACTCGCCAGATCTACGCCGGTGCCGGCTTGGTCAACTTTGACCGCAACGGGCGGGGCCAATTTCACCTGAGCCAAAGGTCTCAGTTCGCCGACGTGACGATGTCGCGCCGGGTGCGCTACGGCGGCCGTCCGATCATCAATTTGCGTGACGAACCGCTGGGCAACCGCTCGCGCCTCCACGTGATCATTGGCGATGCCAACAGGTCAGAATTTGCAACTGCATTAAAGATCGGAACGCTGGCCCTGGTCGCCCAGCTCCTCGACAGCGGGTGGACCCAACCGCTACAGCTGGCGGCCCCGGTAAGAGACCTGCGCCGAATTGCCGGCAATACCACCGGCGGTTGGACGGTCGAAGATGAGCGCTACGGCACGGTGGCGGCGGTTGACGTTCAGCGTCTCTATCTCAATGCGGCGAGCGAACGCTTTGCCGGCCGTGATGCCGATACCGACTGGACCCTGGAGCAATGGGCCAACGTACTAGACCAATTGGAAACGGATCCGACACGGCTGGGGAATCGCCTCGACTGGGTGGGGAAGCTGCGATTACTTTCCGAATTCGCCGACAGCAGCACCGACGGTTGGGCCGACCGTGACCTGGTCAAGGTTGACCAGGCCTACCACTACATCGATCCGGCAGTGAGCTTGTTCGCCACCCTGCGCGAGCGTGACGAGATGGGTTTCTTGCTCCCGGCGCCGGTAGCCAGTCGGGCCCGGGCCGATCCGCCCGCAGATACCCGCGCACTGGCTCGGGGCCGCGTGCTGCGGGCCTTGGCCAAGGCCGGTGCCGCCGAATATGTCGATTGGTCCGATCTGCGGCGCGGGATGTCTGAACTGGCACTTTGGGAGGGCCGCGTTTATCGCGTTTATTCGTTCATCGAGGACTGGGCGGAACTCTCGGCAATCGGTGCCTGGGATTTGGTGCCGTACGTACTCGACTGGGCCTACATTGCCGTTAACGGCCAGGTGCTCAATATTGCCGATCCGTTTGAACGCTACGATTCAGAATCCAGTGATTTTGCCGGTGCCGTAGGTGAATTGCTGGCCCTGCCGCCCGTCGACGGGTTTGGCGATGAACCACCTGTCGCCGAGGACCCCGAATGATCCCTAACCTGGCCGCGCACATCGGCAAATCACTGTTATACGGGGTGCGGGTGCTGGGATGGAAGATTCGAACCGGCCGCATTGAACGCGCCCTCACCCAGATCGAACTTTTCGATCAGCTGGAGCCGAACATGCGGCGCGAATTGGCCCGCAATTGCACGCTGCTGGTTTCGCCCGCCAACACCATATTGACCGAACCGGATATTTATGACCGCAACCTCTATGTGGTTGCCACCGGGCAGGTCCGAATCTCAATTCCGGACCACCCCGACGAAGATCAACGGCGTGGTTTTCTGCTTGGCGAACAGGGAGTTTTTGGGTACTTTGAACGGGCAGTGGGCAACCCGGACCGGATTTTGGCCGTAACCGAGACAAATTGCGAGGTGCTCATGCTCAAATTGCAGGATCTGGTGGGATCGGCAGTGCGCAGTTCGGCGAGGCTTGGCGAGGCCCTAAATGATTCATACCTGCGCACCGTCCTGACCGCTTACCTGCGACACTTGCCGTACTTCGCCCATCTGCCGCAGAAAAAATTGGAGACCTTGGCAGGCTGTTTTGGCTGGGCTGATTTCCAGGCCGGCCAGATAATCTTTCGGCAGGGTGACCATGGCGTCGAATGTCACCTGATCCGCCACGGCCGGGCACTCCTGCAGGTAACGACGTTCGATCGCCAGCAGGGGCGCCGGCGCACCAAGTTTCATGAGCTAAACGAAGGTGACACATTCGGCGAATTGGCCTTGTTGGGCCAAACCTCGCGACCGGCCACGGTGCAAGCCGACACCGCCCTTTCAACCCTGACCATCAGGCGTGAGCGCCTGTTCGGTTTCTACGGCCAATATCCCGAATCGCGCGCCGCTATCGAAACGGCGATGACCGAATATGTGGCCGGACGGACCTGGCTGGAGAAGGGCGATTTGCCGGTGCCGGAGAAGGCCCAAGTTAATTGGCTGGAATCGGTTCCGACGAACCCTGACGTAGTTTGGCTCAATCAGCCAATCCCTACCGATGGGCGCCCAGCGGACGGTCAATGACCCGGACTGCCCGATAAGAAGAAATTTGCAGCTAGTTGGCCGGCAGTTGGACATGAGGCGACCACCGATGAAAGGGACGACCCAAACCACGGTTGATTCCGGGTCGCCACCGCCGACTGTCACAACACCACGAAATGGGGCGAATATGTAGCGGCCGAATTCGCCTTCAACGCCAATTTTCGATATTGAAATTTGGGCCCAGGCAAATTCAATTGCGACGATGAAGGACTTGACGCGGCGAGTTCGATCGTAGCCTCTGAGCAAATACAATTCCCGCCTTCAAATGCAGGCATCCGCCGAAATTCCCAAAGGAAATGGTTCATGGAATATCGAAAGTTTGGCGATTCCGATCTGGAGGTATCGGTCGTCGGCTTTGGCGGTTGGCCGATGGGTGGGGACGAATATGGCGACGCTGACGACAACGCCGGCCAGAAAGCGGTGTTTCAGGCCTTCGACCTGGGAATCACCTGTTTTGACAACGCCGCCGGCTACGGGGCCGGACACTCCGAGCGCGTCATGGGGGCGGCCCTAAAACCGATTCGTGACCAGGTGGTGATCGTTACCAAATTCGGCATCGCCTTGGACGACGCTACCAATGAGTGGGGGCGCAATAGCACCCGTGCCCACGTTTTGGAATCGGCCGAAAACAGCCTCAAAAACCTCCAGACCGACTACATCGACATGTTGCTGGTTCACTGGCCGGATTTCAACACGCCGTTCGAAGAGACGATGCGGGCCCTGGAGGACCTACAGGGGCAGGGCAAGATCCGCTATTTCGGCGTATCCAACTTCATGCCCGAGATGCTCGAGGAATGCCTCAAGCACGCCAAGGTCGTGGCCAACCAGATGGGTTACAGCATGCTTGAGCGGCGAATCGAGCGCGACGTGATGCCCTGGTGTGCGGAAAACCACGTTGGAATCATGAGCTACGGTTCGTTGGCGCACGGGTTGCTGGCCGGAAATATGACCGTTGGCCACAAGTTTGATAGTTCGGACTGGCGCGCTTCGGGGAATGCCTTCGGGATGCCATTATTCGATCGCGAAAAGCACTTCTCACTCAACGTCGCCGCACAAGACGAACTGAGAGCCATCGCCGAGCGCGAGGGCCACACCCTTCCCGACCTCGGCCTGGCCTGGGTGCTCTCGCACCCTTCGGTCACCACCTCCCTTGTCGGATTTCGCACCCCAGGCGAGGTCGCGGATGCCGCCCATGCCGCGGAATGGAAGCTGTCTGGCGAGTTGCTCGCCGAAGTGAACGCCATTTCCGATGCTGCGTTCGCCCGCAATGTGGCCGACGAGATCATGACCGCCGAAGAGGAGATCTGGAATCCCTGGCACCGCCAACCACCGCGATTGGCTGGTGGCGGTTAGGAGTTGCCGGACTGGGACCGCTAAAGAGCGGTCTCTGTGAAGTCGCGCCGTCGTGATCGCTGTTTGCGACCCGCGCGAAACCGCGCTGCCGGGGTCAATTGAACGAACCGATCGAGCTGCCCGGCTCAACCGACGGTAAGCGGGCCCGGCGGACTGATTAGGGAAAGTATCAGCTTGTTGGACGGCAAATTGAGCACGAGGCCGTCGCCGAAGATGAAGACAGCGGGCGGCGGCAGCAAGCCGAATTGCTCAACTACCACGGTTAACTCGACCTCGTCACCGGTGACGTTAACGGTCACTTTGCCGCGAAACGGGACGTCGACATGTCCGACCAGTTCGCCCTGGACGGTAATTTGCGACGCCGAAATTTCAACCCAGGCCCAGTCCAGTTGCGGTGATGAACGGCCGGAGGTGGCGATGAAGTGATTGAAAGCCACCGCGGAAATGCCCAGTGTTTTGGAGCCATCAGGAGATTCGACGAGCGCGGAGGCCTCGATTACGGCGCCAAAATCCTGGTCCCTCGGTTCGGCTTCATGCTCCGCCAAGGCTCCGGCGATGTCACTTACACCGGCCAATGCGGGCTGCTGAATTAGCCCAGCAACGGCTGCCAGATAAACCACATAGGCGATAGCAAGCGCCAGCGCGATGACTGCCAGGACGGTGAAAAGGCGCAATGGGCCGGCGATCAAGGCAGCGTGTCCTTAAATTTGCCGCTTGAGATATTGGATTGCCGTTGTCTGCAGTGACTTCAAAGTCAATAATCGACCAGCGAAATATTGCGGGCGCGCCGCACGATGCGGCCATCCACCGAACTCATGTGAGGAAGCAGGACATGGAATATCGAAAGTTTGGCGATTCGGATCTGGAGGTATCGGTCGTTGGCTTCGGCGGTTGGCCAATGGGCGGGACTCAATACGGTCAAGTTGATGACAACGAAGGCCAGGAAGCGGTGCTTCGGGCCTTCGACCTGGGAATCACCTGTTTTGATAACGCCGCCGGCTACGGCCTCGGACATTCCGAGCGCGTCATGGGGGCGGCCCTAAAGCCGATTCGTGACCAGATAGTCCTCGTAACCAAGTGTGGAATCGCCTGGGACGACGAATCCAAGCGGATGACCCGCAACGGCACCCGCGCCCACATCATGGAATCGGTCGAGAAGAGCCTTAGCAATCTACAGACCGATCGCATTGATCTTTATCTGATCCATTGGCCAGACGTCGATACGCCGTTCGAAGAGACGATGCGGGCGATGGAAGAGCTGCAAAAAGCAGGCAAGATCCGCTACATAGGCGTATCCAACTTCCTGCCCGAGATGCTCGACGAGTGCGTCAAGCATGCCAAAGTCGTGGCCAACCAGGTGGGCTTTAGCATGCTCGAGCGTCGGATCGAACGCGACGTGATGCCCTGGTGCACCGACAACCAGGTCGGGATCATGAGCTATGGTTCGTTGGCGCACGGATTGCTCGCCGGCAATATGACCGCCGATTATGAATTTGAAACCTGGGATTGGCGCGCCTCGGGCCACGCTTTCGGTTTGCCGATCTTCGATCGCGAAAAGCACTTCCCGCTCAACGTCGCCGTGCAGGACGAACTGAAAGCCATCGCCGAGCGCGAGGGTCACACCCTCCCCGACCTTGGCCTGGCCTGGGTGCTCTCGCACCAGGTGGTCTCAACCGCGTTGGTCGGCTTCCGCACTCCGAGCGAGGTCGAGGACGCCGCCCATGCCGCGGAATGGAAGCTGCCGGACGGGTTGCTTGCCGAAATAAACGCCATTTCCGATGCTGCGTTCGCCCGCAATGTGGCTGACGAATTGATGGTTGCCCCCAAAGGCGGCTGGAACCCCTGGAACCGCCAACCGCAACGATTTGCCGGTGGTGGCAAGGAGTCTCCGGACGACGAAAGCTAAATCCCGCCATTTCCGAACGATCGCATCGTCTTTACACGCTTGCTGAGGCCCGCGCCGCGCTGCCGGCAGTAATAGACCGACTCGAGCGGATTGCCCATATTCGACGGTCTCTGCGCACATCCGCGCACGCCGCCGAGGGCCTTACCGTCGAAGGCGCGGTTCGGCCGATGGCCGACCTCTTGGCTGAAGCCGATTCGCTGTTGAGCGAACTGACCGCCGACGGTGTATTGGTCCGCGATTTGACGGAGGGAATCATTGACTTCCCGGGGCGAACCGAATCGGGCCCGGTCCTGTGGTGCTATCGGCTGGGGGAGGACGGAATCGACTATTGGCACCGGCCGAACGAGGGGTTCGCAGGGCGCAAGCCGGTTCCGCCAACCTGACGGTGGGCTCGCCAGTGGCCGTGATGGCGGGCGTGGATTTGTTTTTACAAAAATTAGAATTTTGCCACTAGATGTGGTGTTTCTCCGTGAGAAATGACGGGCCAAAACGCTTGGGCTGGTACTCACTGCGACCTAGCTGCGGCCGAGAGGTTTAGATCCTTACTTAAAATGAGATCTACGAATTCGAGTTTTTGAATCCCATATTTGTTGTTGGCGATCGGACTTAAGTGCCGATTCGGGATGATGTGGGTTGATTAGTTCCGGGGATCTTTGACCAATGGCTTCCGTCAGAAATGCCTACGAAACGAGGAGAGCGCGGAAGTGATCACCTCTCTATCGGGCGTCGATACCTCCACGATGCTGGTGCGTAAGCGCGACGGGCGGATTGCCAGCTTTGACGCCAAGCGCATCCACAATGCCTTGGCCGCTGCGTTTAAGGCCGACCTTAAATTGGTCCCCGACCAGCGACTGCCGGACGCCCTAGCCGAAGAGGTGGAGGCGGTCACGACGGCGGTTATCAAATCTGTTGCCGACAACGGACTGACGGAATCCGGGGCCGCTGTTGAGGACGTCCAAAACAGTGTCGAAGAGGAGCTGATGCGTCGCGGGCATTTCTCAATCGCCCGCGCCTACATCCTCTACCGCGCCGAACGCTCGCGGTTGCGGGCCATTCGACGAATCGTTCAGCCGGCTGAGCAGATCACCGACTCGATTCACGTCGTTAACACCGACGGCTTGCGCGAACCGTTGGCAGTTGCCCGAATCCGGGCCGAATTATTCGAGGTGTTCCAGGGCCTCCCTGGTTGCTCGATCGACGATGTCGAAGACGCGGTCTTTCTATCGCTCCATGACGGGATCCGATCGGAAGACATTCAACGCGCCCTAATCCTGGTGGCCCGCCAGTGCATGGAACGCAACCCGGCCTACGACAAAGTTGCTACCCGTCTGCTCCTGCGTCTCATCTACCGGGAAGCGCTCGGGTCGGCGCCGAGCAAGACCGAGATTGACGGACCCTACCGGGCTGGATTCGAACAGTTCCTGCAAGTTGGCGTCGCCGACGGTCGCATCGACCCGGAAATGCTCAATTTCGATCTGGATCGCCTGATGATTCGGCTGCGGATCGATCGCGACGACAACTTCAACATCCTCGGGTTGCAAACCCTCTACGACCGCTACTTGATCCATGTGGATCAGCGGCGGATCGAGACGCCGCAGTACTTCTGGATGCGGGTTGCGATGGGCCTGGCCATGGGCGAGCAAGATCGCGAATCGCGGGCGATCGAGTTCTACGAAGTGCTCTCGCGCTTCCTGTTTGTTTCGGCCACGCCGACGCTCTTTAACTCCGGCACCACGCATCCACAACTCTCGTCTTGCTACATCTCTACCGTCTCTGACGACCTGGAAGGGATCTTCAAGCAGATCTCTGACAATGCGGCCCTATCCAAGTGGGCCGGCGGGTTAGGAAATGACTGGTCCCCGATCAGGGCCACCGGCTCCCACATAAAGGGCACCAACGGCGAAAGCCAGGGTGTCATTCCCTTCTTAAAAATCGTCAATGACACCGCGGTAGCGGTAAACCAGGGCGGCAAACGCAAGGGCGCTGTTTGCGCTTACCTGGAGGCTTGGCACCTCGATATCGAAAGCTTTTTGGAGCTTCGCAAGAACACCGGTGACGACCGCCGCCGCACCCATGACATGAACACCGCCAACTGGATCCCCGACCTGTTCATGCAGCGGGTGGCCCAAAAGGGCACCTGGACGCTGTTTTCGCCCGACGAGGTCCCCGATCTGCACGACCTCTACGGGATCGCGTTTAAAGAACGCTACGAAGAGTACGAACGGCAGGCCCGTTCCGGGCAGATCCGCTTGTACAAAGAGGTAGAGGCGGTCGGCCTCTGGCGGACGATGCTGTCAATGCTCTTTGAGACCGGGCACCCATGGATGACCTTTAAGGACCCGTCCAACGTCCGCTCGCCGCAGGACCACTCCGGAGTTATCCACAGCTCAAATCTGTGTACCGAAATCTTGCTGAACACCTCATCCGAGGAAACCGCGGTCTGTAATTTGGGCTCGCTAAATCTCGCTGCCCACACAACGCCGGAAGGAATAAACGACGAGCTCTTGGCCAAGACGGTCAGCACCGCGATGCGGATGCTCGATAACGTAATTGACGTTAACTTTTATCCCACCCCAGAGGCCGGATATTCCAGCCAGACTCACCGGCCGGTGGGCCTGGGCTTGATGGGCTTTCAGGATGCGCTTTACATCCAGCGCATACCTTACGCCAGCGATGCCGCGGTTGAATTCGCCGATCAGTCGATGGAGATGATCTCGTGGCATGCAATTCGCTCATCGACCGAATTATCCCGCGAACGCGGCGCCTATTCGACTTATAAGGGTTCGAAGTGGGATCGCGGCCTGCTGCCCATTGACACGATCGACCTGCTGGAGCAGGAACGCGGCGAGACGGTGGAGATGAACCGCGAGACGACGATGGATTGGGGTTTGATCCGCTCGTTGTTGGCCCGCCATGGCATGCGCAACTGCAACGTTATGGCGATCGCCCCCACGGCCACGATTTCCAATATTGCCGGAGTGGCCCAGTCAATCGAACCGCTCTTTCGCAACCTCTACGCCAAATCGAATCTCTCGGGCGAATTCACGATCCTGAACCCGTATTTGGTTCGCGACTTGCAACGGCTTGATCTCTGGGATGGCCGCATGATCGAGGATCTCAAGTACTACGACGGAGTTCTCGCTGAGATTGAAAGAATTCCCAGCGATTTGCGCCGACTCTACATGACCGCCACCCAAATCGCGCCGGAGTGGTTAATCGAATGCGCGGCACGACGCCAAAAATGGATCGATATGGGCCAGTCGCTAAACCTTTACATCGCTCGCCCGTCGGGCAAATATCTAGATGAGATGTACTTCCGGGCATGGCGCCGGGGCCTTAAGACCACCTATTACTTGCGCTCGTTTGCCCCAACCCAGATTGAAAAATCTTCGATCGACATCAACGCCCGGGCGATCCAACCACGTTGGATGAAGTCGGAGTCGGCTTCTGCGCGGATCGCCGTTCAGCGCGGCAGCGCTGAAAATGTGGTGACGCCAATGACGGAGACTGAATCGGGCCTAATCTGTGATCCGTTCGACGAGGATTGCGAGGCTTGCCAGTAGGCGGGCTTCGACTCATTCGACAACTCCCCAAAGTGCGCAGCTTGCAGGTAATGAGAAGTTGGCATGACTGACCGCGGACGTGCCGGCCGCTTGCTGGCCCAACTGATCGCCATCGATTCGGTAAATCCGGACATGTCCGGCGGGCGCTCGGGCGAGAACGAATACGGTGCTTTCGTCGGAGATTACTGTGACAACCTGGGGTTGATTGTTGAGCGCATTCCGGTAATCGATGGACGCGCCAATATCCTGGCCGTCCTGGGCGGCGGACATCAGCGGACGCTGCTGTTTGACATACATCTCGACACCGTCCCGCAGGAAGGACCGCGCGGATCGGTCAATCCGGTCTGGGAAGGATCAAGGGTATATGGCCGCGGGGCGTGTGATGTGAAGGGTTCCATGGCCGCGGCCCTGCTGATGCTGGAACGATTGGCGGCCGACCCACCGCCGGTCAACGTGGCGCTGGCGGCGGTCGTCGACGAGGAATACCTAAAGCGCGGGGCGTGGGCGATGGCGGAAAAAATAAAGCCAGATGCCGTAATAGTTGCCGAGCCCACCGGACTGAAGCCCGTCATCGCGCAAAAGGGCGTCCTTCGCTTCGCTCTTTTGGCGCAGGGCCGGTCCGCCCATACGGCCAACCCCGGCCGCGGCCGCAACGCCATTTACGCGATGCTTGACGCCGTCGGATTGTTGCGTGCTCTGCCGGCGCAGATCATGCCGGCGGCTCCGCATCCACTCTGCGGCGAAGCCAAGTTGACCGTCTCCACGATTTCCGGCGGCACGCAGGTAAACGTCGTGCCCGCCGATTGTGAGGCAATGGTTGATCGGCGCATGCTGCCCGGCGAGGATCCTCTGGCGGTGCACGCGGCAATCGCCGATCTGCTCTCGGGGATCGGCGGGCTGAGATTGGCCGAACCGTTCGCGGCCGAAACCGGGGTTGAATCATCGCCCTCGGCTCCGGTGGTAAAGGCGGCCGCGGCGGCCTGTGCCAGCATCGGTGGAAGTGCTGAACCGATCGGCGTCCCCTACAGCACCGACGCGGCGGCCTGGGCCACCGGCGGATTTGATTTTGTGGTGCTGGGACCGGGTGATATCGCCAACGCCCATAGCGCCAATGAATATATCGAGATATGCGAGGTTGAAACATGCGTGGAAATCTACGAACGAACTGTGCGCGAATTCGCGGCGGCGGGCCAAGATGACTGACTCAACAGATAAGCTGATAGCCGATCTGACCGTCATCGACCAGCTTGTTGCCGAATTGGCAAGCGGATCGCCCAATTCCGAAGAAAGCCTGCGCGAGGCGATGGCGCGGATTGAAGCCGCCGCCGCCGGGGTGACTCATCGGAAGTTGCGCCACTACCTTTTAAGGCGCAGGTACACCCAGGCCCTGGAGATATTGACCGAGGGTTCGGGCCCCGCCGATTAGCTCATCTGCGGGCTATTGTCCCGGCTAGGCTAAGCCCATGAATCCCAAACCCGCCCGAGCCGGCGTATTCGTGTCGAAGCACCCGCTGGTACAGGACAAGTTGAGCGAACTGCGCAGCGCTGCCACCCGACCACGCCGCTTCCGCGCCCTGGTCCGGGACCTGACGCATTTAATTTTTTACGAGGCAACCGCCGGCCTGGAGACTGCGCCGGTGGAGGTTCAGGCGCCGGCGGCCATTGCCCCCGGGCGTCGCCTGGTGGGACAGGTCGGCCTGGTGCCGGTCATGAGGGCCGGGCTGGGAATGGCCGAAGCGCTATCTGACATCCTGCCCGATTCCGTCGTATGGCATCTGGGCCTGCGGCGCAACGAAGAAACGCTTGAACCGGTCCAGTACTACGCCGCCGCCTCAGGCCGGCAATTGCCCCAGGCCTGCCTGCTGCTGGACCCCATGCTGGCAACCG
Source organism: Chloroflexota bacterium (assembly GCA_965249595.1). Classification (GTDB taxonomy): domain Bacteria; phylum Chloroflexota; class UBA11872; order UBA11872; family VXNJ01; genus VXNJ01. The sequence continues at coordinate 784,336 of OZ252242.1, forward strand.
GTGGAACCGCCTCGGCGGCCTGCAGCCTGCTAAAGCGCTGGGGTGCCCAGAACATCATCTTTGCCGGCCTGATCGCGGCCCCGGAAGGCGTGGAGCGACTGCACAACCAGCATCCCGATATCCCGATTTTCGTGGCCGCCTTAGATGACGGACTCGATGAGCACGGTTTCATCCTGCCCGGTCTCGGCGACGCCGGCGACCGCCAGTACGGGACTGGTTAGGGCAAAAGATCGGTCGGCCCTGGCCGGCGGCTGGACCGAATCGACAGATCGATTGACATCACGGCTTGCGATTGCCGCCCGAGAAGGTTGCCGAAATCCCGATTCCGCCGAGGCCAAAGCCGGTCACGAGGATGTCGCGGATCCCGGTAGCTAGCCTTCCATGAGGCTCAAATTGTTTGTCGCCAATATGGGTGAAAGGCAATTTACGAGGAGGGGTCGTGGATCTTTACGAGCACCGCGTGACGACGGTCAAACCGGGCCGATTTGGGGATTTTTGCCAGCTATATCTCAAAGAGACGTGGCGGCGCCTCGCTGATGCCGGCTATCGGCCGTTGTGTTTGCTCAACCCCACAATCGGTGGTATGCCCGAGGAGGTCCACAGCTTGGTGGGGTTTCCCTCCTGGGACGACTGGTCAATTGGGCAGGAGATCATCACCGGGTTGGGAGATGATGCCTACCGCGGTGTCCGCCGCGACCTGGTGCTGAGCGAGGCCGTACGCCCGCGGATTGCGTTTTCGGGCAGGCCGCTCTCCGAGACGCCTGAATCGGATCGCCGACCGGTATACGGCGTGCGGCGCTGGACCATCGATCCTGCCAATTGGGACCGATTTATGGATCTGACCGAGAACGGTGTCTGGCCGGCGCTGGATGTGATGGGTCACCGGGTACTAGGAACGTTTAGGGACGCGGCACTTACCGATCCGTTGGAGGTTCTAAACCTGGCCGGCTATCGCAGCGTTGGCAATTGGCACGAGACACGCTCCGGCGCAGATCCGTCGTCAGGTGTACCCGAACAGTTGCGGCAGATATTTATCGAGCAAAGACGCGAGCGGATCTCTCTTGTGCGCCACACCTGGGTGCAGCTGATGAATGCACACTGGCCGACTTAAGTGGAAAGGTGGAAATTGGCACAAGGGATTGCCCATGCATTTCGCCACCGGCCCGATCCCTCCGCGTGGGGATGGACGCCGCACAGTCGACATCGGCCAATGCGGCGCGGGGTGTCGACTACGGCGCGCTGCTGCCCGCGACCAGGGCCGGATCATCAGGGACCGGTCGGAGAATCAGCGCCGCCACAACCATCAAGACGGCCATGATCACATAGACGGCGGTAAACCCCCAAAGCTGGCCGGCCTGATTGCCGATGTCTAGGACCAGTCCTGCCCACAGGGTTCCGACCGCATCACCTCCGGCACCGGCGAAATTGGCCAGTCCCATGTAGAGGCCCGCACTCTCGGGTTTTGGCAGCTTGTCAATGAGCAGCGCCCAATCGCCGGCCGTGAACATCCCCATTGCCATGCCCAGCAGCGCAACGGCGATGGCCAGTCCCACCAGATGGACGGCAAAGGCCGCCGTTAGCGAGGCCACCGCGCCGATACCGCTGGCGGCGTAGATGACCGGCTTGCGTCCGTAGCGGTCGCCCAGCAGACCGGCCGGCCATGCCACGGAGACCGCACTGATGAGCAGGATTCCCAACAGGATGGATGACCATTGGCCCGGGTTGTCAACGCTCAATCTGTCCCGCAGGTTGTAAAGCAGGGTGTTGTCCGACGCCAATACGGCGCCGAAAAATACCAGCCGCGATAGCACCACCCGCACAAATGCCGGATGGGCCTTCGTTGCCGATATGACCTGTGCAAACTCGTCGCGGAGCGAGGGTTGCGGGGCCAATGGTCCGGTCGGCCCGGCCGGGATCAGGAGGAACGAGGCGATCCCGGAGAAGGCCAACGTGGCGGCGCCAACGAATACGAAGCCCCCGGGATTTCCGGCATCGAGCATGAAGCCGGCGATCGTTGCGCCGAGGACAACTCCGGTCAGATTGAAGATGCCGTTGAGCGAGGAGGCGCGCGCCATCTGGTGGATGCCAACCATGTCCGGCAGCACGCCCTTGTAAGCGCCACGCGAGGCGTTCTCGGTAAGTTGAGCGCCCAGAATAACGGCCAGCAACGCGGCGTAGGTTGAAGTCAACGCCAGCAGCAGCACGAAAACCGAGCTGAGCAAGGCGCCGGCCAACAACATCGGCCGCCGCCGCCCCCAGCGTGACCAGGCACGATCGGAAATACCGCCGGCGATTGGCTGCATCACGATCGCCGCCGTTATTCCAACCGCGGTTATGATCCCGAGCATGGTGCCCTTGATGTCGGGGCCGACCAGCATCTCGACTCGATCCGGCAGGTAGACGATTGAGAGGCCGCCCCAGAGCAGCGACAGACCCATCCAATAGACATTCAGGCGGATCAGCATCCACGGCGACACCGCCGCTCGGCTGACGTAGGCGACTGCGGCCGCGCTTCCCGTAGCCATCAGCCCAAAACGAATTTCTGTCCATGCTGGCGGATGGCGTGATCGGCCAGGACCAGCGCGCACATCGCTTCAACGATCGGCACCGCCCGCGGCAACACGCAGGGGTCGTGACGGCCCCGCCCGCCAAAATCGATCTCGTTGCCTTGGTCGTCGACCGTGCGCTGGGTCTTCAGGATTGTGGCGGTTGGTTTGAATGCCACCCGGCCGATGATGGGCTCGCCGTTGCTAATGCCGCCCTGGATGCCACCTGAACGATTGGTTCGGGTGCGCACCTGGTCGCGTTCCATGTAGAACTCATCGTTGTGTGTCGCGCCGGTCAAATAGGTGCCGGCAAAACCGGAGCCGATCTCAAATCCCTTGGCCGCCGGCAGGGAAATCATCGCCCGCGCCAGGTCTCCGTCGAGTTTTCCAAATACCGGTTCGCCCAGCCCGGCCGGGAAGCCACGACAGACGAATTCGACCACTCCGCCCAATGAATCGCCTTCTTTGCGAGCCTGGTCGATTCGGTCATAGATCGCCGTCGCTGCTGCCGGGTCGGGGACTCGGGTGGGTGAACCGTCGACTTGGGTGCGATTAACTGTTGCGACATCGACCGGTGATTCGATATCGGCGACCCGCTTTGCGTAGGCGACGATTTCGGCTCCGAATGCTTGGCTGAGCAAGTGCCGGGCGATTGCCCCAGCCGCCACCCGCCCAATCGTCTCGCGGGCTGAGGCTCGTCCGCCGCCGCGCCAGTTGCGCACCCCGTACTTGGCCTGATAGGTGTAGTCGGCGTGCGAAGGCCGGTAAAGCCCCCGCATGTACTCATAGTCCTTGGAGCGAGCGTCACTGTTGCGGACCTGTATTGCGATAGGCGTACCCAGGGTGAGGCCCTCAAATACGCCGGAGAGGATCTCGGCGCGGTCGGCCTCGCGGCGCTGGGTGGTTATCCGGCTCTGACCCGGGCGCCGTCGATCCAAATCAGGTTGAATGGTCTCCGCCGTCAGCGGCAGACGCGCCGGGCAGCCATCGACCACCACGCCGATTGCCTCACCGTGCGACTCTCCCCAGGTGGTTACCCGGAAGGCCTCGCCGAAGGTGTTGCTCATTGCCGCACCGGTGTGAGCGGATCGATCCCGGTGCGCGCCCGGCGCAGCGAGGCCTGCGCCGACGAGCGCACAAACCATTCATGGATCGCCTTGAGCATCAGCTGACGGCGCTCCTTGTGGACGGGATCATCCCAGAGGTTGACCAGTTCGTCAGGGTCGTTCTCAAGATCGTGCAACTGCCCACGCTCCTCGTTCAGGAACTCGACACATTTATACTGCCGTGTCCGCATCATGATCTGATATTCGATTTTGCGCATGACCCGGTCTCGGGCGACCTCGCAAAAGACCGCCTCGCGCCCACCGGACTCTTCGCCACGCAGATCCGGCATCATGCTCTGGGCCTCAACGTAATCAGGAGCCGACAGACCGGCTAGTTCGAGTACGGTGGGACCCAGGTCGAACCAGCTGTAAAGGTCGTCGACCGGCCGTCCGCCGACGAAGTGATCGGGCCCGAACACGATTGACGGCACCCTGGTGACGCAGTCGTACATGTTCCATTTCTGGACCAGGCCATGGTCGCCGAGCGATTCACCATGGTCGGACGTGAAGATGACCACCGAATTGGCAAGCAGCCCTTGCTGCTCCAGGCGATCAATGATCTGACCGACCTTGGTGTCGATCATCTCGCAATTGGCCATGTAGTAGGCCCGTTGTCGCTGTCGGCGCTCGTAGCTGGCGTTGGCGTCGTGGACGACCGAATCGTGATCGTAGGTTTCGAAGTGTTCACGCTGGCGTTTTAGGCCCTCGGGCTGGCCGGCCAGTTCGTCCGCGGTGACCTCCAGCATCGGAAAGGTACGCCGGCTGTACTTTTCGGCAAGCTCGGGCAGTGGATCGAACGGCGGATGTGGGCCGGGAAAGCCTATCTCCAAAAACAGCGGCTGCCGCAGCGGATGCTTCTCGGCGGTGCGGTCGAGCCACCAGAGCGCGGTGTCGCCGACGAATTCATCCGGATGCAGTTGGGAATCTATCGGCCACTCGAATGCGCCCAGGCGTTCGCTGTAATCGGGAACGTCACGAAGGTACATTGGCTTTCCCGGTTTTTCCTTTCCATGGGCGGCGATCGCCTTGTCGAGCTCGTCGAAGAATTTCACCGGCGTCCCAAACCGGTCCTTGTTCTCAACCACGTAGCGCTCGTGGAAACCAAGCGGGGCTTGATAGGGGCCGGCGTGCATCTTGCCGATGTTGACGCAGTGGTAGCCGCTTGCCGCCAAATCCTCCACCCAGCAGCTTTCCCAGAGCGCGTCGTTGCGCTGGATCCCGGTGTTGTGGGGAGAGAGGCCGGAGAAAAGCGAGGCCCGCGCCGGGGCGCAGACTGGGGCGTTGACGTAGACGTTGGAGAATGTCACACCGCGGTCGACTAAGCGGTCCAGGTTGGGTGTATCTACATACGGGCAACCCAGGGCGCCGATGGTGTCGAACCGTTGCTGGTCGGTGATGATCAGAATGATGTTGGGGCGCTGGTCAGGCATTGCGGCAGTTGGCCAAGGGCGCGAACGGGTCAGGCCACATTTTCAACTGCACGGCGAATGCGCTCGGCCGCAGCTTGGATCGCCTTTGCCTTTATTCTTTAAGTTGGCGAAGATTGTCGGCTCGCTGATCGGCAATCGCGCCCTATGCGCCATTTTCAATTTGGGAGTTTGCAAACAAGTGCGAGCCATCAAATACGCGGCGCCCACCAGCATCGACGATGCGGTTGAGATCCTCGATCAATACGGAGCCAAGGCTAGGATGCTGGCCGGCGGCACCGATTTGATCGTCCAGGTCCGTGAATGGATGCGTGACGTTGACGTTTTCGTCGACGCCAAGCAGATTCCGGAATTGACTGAGATCTCAATTGCCGCCGACGGTGCATTGACGCTGGGCGCAGCTGTTCCTTGTTACCACATCTACGACAACGAAGCGGTCAGTAGTACCTTTCCAGGCCTAATTGACGCCGCCTCGATCATCGGCGGTACTGGAATACAGGGCCGGGCTTCGATGGGCGGGAATCTATGCAATTCGGGCCCAGCAGCCGATTCCACTCCCGCGCTGATCGTCTATTCAGCCACGGCCAACATCGCCGGACCAAACGGCCGGAGATCGGCCCCGGTTGAGAGTTTTTGCACCGCTCCCGGTCGCAACCTGCTGGCCGACAACGAACTGTTGGTCTCACTCTCAATCCCAGCCCAACTCTCGGGTTCGGGCGCCTTTTACCTCCGTTTCATCCCCCGCAACGAAATGGACATCGCGGTGGTTTCAGCCGGCGCCTGGGTTCAGCTTGACGGGGAGACGATTACCGATGCCCGCATCGCCCTAGGCGCGGTGGCCCCGACTCCGCTGTTTGTTGAGTCGGCCGGCGCGGCCCTGATCGGCAAAACCGCGGGCGAAGAAGCATATGCCGCCGCCGCCGGCCAAGCGTCGATGGCGGCCTCGCCGATTACCGACATGCGCGGTACGGTCGAATATCGAAAACACTTAAGTGGCGTGCTGACCACGCGCGCCCTGCGAGGCGCGGTGGCCCGCGCCAAAGGAGAGTCGGTCAGTGCCCACTAAATTGATTGAGGGCAAAACCCACATCACCACCACGATCAATGGTGAACGGCACGATTTCCTGTGCGAACCGCGCGAAAGTCTGCTTGATGTGTTGCGCGAAACACTCCACCTTTACGGCGCCAAAGAAGGCTGCAACAACGGCAACTGCGGCGCCTGCAATGTGATCATGGACGGCCGTTTGGTCAACAGCTGCTGCGTTCTGGCGGTTGAGGCCGCTGAAAGCGAGCTGACCACCATTGAAGGCGTTGGCGCCCCCGACCAACTCCACCCGATTCAGCAAGCGTTCCTGGAAAACGCGGCCCTACAGTGCGGAATCTGCACGCCGGGCTTCATCCTTGCCAGCAAGGCTCTGCTTGAGAAAAACCCAAACCCCACTGAGTACGAGATCCGGTTTTGGTTGGCCGGCAATCTCTGCCGGTGCACCGGTTACGACAAGATCGTGCGGGCCGTCATTGACGCCGGCGCCCGCCTGCGCAGTTAAGGCTTAACAAATGGCAACCGAATCATTGCTGGTCAAAACCGGCGACTTCAAGGTCCTAGGCAAATCGCCAGTCCGCCACGACGGCGTTGACAAGGTCACCGGCCGGGCGGCCTACGGATCGGACATCTGGCTTCCCGGCCAGATCTACGGCAAGATCCTGCGCTCACCGCACGCCCATGCCAATATCCGCTCGATCGACACCTCGGCGGCCGAGAACTATCCCGGCGTGCACGCGGTCATAACCAGCGCCGACCTGCCCAAAGCGCGGGAGGGCCTCACCGATATTGGTGAAGGCGGCCTCCAATCGACTAAGTTCAAGTCAATGAATTTATTGGCGATGGACAAGGCGCTCTACGACGGGCATGCGATCGCTGCCGTCGCCGCCTCCACGCCGCATGCTGCCGAAGAGGCAGCGCGCCTGATCAAGGTTGACTACGAGGTGCTCGAACCGGTCATGACGGCGGCAGATGTGCGCGCCGGCAAGGGCCCGGTGATCCTGGAAGAAATCCAGACGATGACTGAGGGTCAAGCCGGTGGCGAGCCATCCAATGTGGCCGAGCATCGAATTTACGAAGAAGGCGATGTGGCGGCCGGCTTTGCAGCTGCCGATCACATCTTCGAAAACGCCTACGAGACGGCCACCGTGCACCAGGGCTACATCGAAACCCACAATGCCACGGCCCTTTGGCACGAAGACGGCCAACTGGACGTCTGGTGCTCTTCGCAGGGCGCATTTGCGATCCGCAACGAGTTGGAGGCCCTGCTGCAATTGCCGGTCTCCAAGATCAAGGTCGTTCCGATGGAAATCGGCGGCGGCTTCGGCGGAAAGACAACCTCATATCTGGAAGTTCCGGCCGCCGTGCTTTCGCGGCGAACCGGGCGCCCGGTCAAGATGGCCATGGACCGCGACGAGGTCATCAGAGCCACCGGCCCCACTCCTGGTACCTGGATGAGGGTCAAGATCGGTGTGACCAAAGCGGGTGAAATCACCGCTGTTGAGGGCGAATTTTGGTTTGAGGCTGGACCCTATCCGGGTTCGCCCATCCACCCTGGCTGTGTCTGTGCGTTCGCGCCCTACGCGACCGAAAACGTGCGAATTGATGGCTATGACGTAATCGTTAACAAGCCGCATTCGCATGCCTACCGGGCACCGGGCGCCACTATGAGCGAGTACGCAGTTGAGACTACGGTCGACGAGATCTGCGAAAAGCTCGGCTTCGACCCCATCGAATTCCGACTCCTCAATGCCTCCAAGGAGGGCGATTGGCGAGCCGATGGTCCGCCGTTCCCGCGCGTGGGCAATATCGAATGCGTCGAGGCGATTCGTGATTCGGCCCACTGGCAGAGCGAGCTCGGTGAGCCATCCGGGCCCGGCAAGGCCCGCGGCCGCGGCATGGCCTCCGGCTTTTGGTTTAACGCCGGCATGACCTCCTCGGCCTCCGGCCGGGTCAACGCTGACGGCACCGTCACCTTGATTGAGGGTTCGACCGATATTGGCGGAACCCGTACCTCGGTGGCCATGCAGATGGCCGAGGCATTGGGCATTTCTGAGCAGGACATCATTCCGATCGTCGGCCACACCGACGAGGTGGCCTTCACGGCGGTAACCGGCGGCTCGCGGGTCACCTTCGCCACCGGGTTTGCCGCTTATGAGGCGGCGCGCGAAGTCCTGCTCAAGATGCGCATCGCGCTCTCGGGAGTCTGGGACGTCGACCTTGAAGATGTCGAGGCGGCCGACGGTCATTTCGTCGGTGGCGGTAACAACCTGTCCTTCGCCGAGGCCGCCGCATTGCTAGGCGAGCATGAACTTGAGATCGTCGGCAACGCCACGGTCAATCCCACCCAGCGCGGGGCTTCGTTTACAACGCATGCCGCCGACGTCGAAGTGGACCTGGAGACCGGCAAGGTTGAAGTCTTGCGCTACACCATCGCCCAGGACGCCGGCAAGGCGGTCTACCCACCGTATGTTGAGGGTCAGATGCAGGGCGGAGTCGTCCAAGGCATTGGCTGGGCGCTAAATGAGGGTTACTGGTACGACGATGAAGGCCGGCTGCGCAATAACAGCCTGCTTGACTACCGTATACCCACGGCCCTCGATTTGCCGATGATCGAGACGATCATTGTCGAAGTCCCCAATCCGGGTCACCCGTACGGTGTGCGCGGTGTCGGGGAATCGAGCATCGTGCCACCCCCGGCCACTATCGCCAACGCGATCTTTGCGGCCACCGGTAGGCGATTGAAGGAACTGCCGATGTCGCCACCGGCGGTACAGGCAGCGATCGCCAACGGATCGGCCTAAGGCGGAGAGGTAACAATCGATGCCGCTGGTCCACATTCCGCGCGCATTGCGGGATCAGACCGGAAATCAGGTAGAAATCGAGCTCCCCGGCCAGACGGTCGGGGAGCTCATCGACGCTCTGGAAGAGCGTTATCCGGGCGTCAAAGCGCGCCTGGTGTCAGACGAAACGAGCCATGGTCTGCGTCCGGGTCTGGCAATCTGGCTCAACGGACACGATTTGGCCAGCGGGGTGCGAACCCGGGTGGACCCGGATTCAACCGTCTATTTCGTACCGGCCCAGGCCGGCGGGCGTTAACTCCGCCCGCGGAAGGTCAGTTCGGCGACCGCACTCTTGTCCAGTCCGCCCTTGCCGGCCTCCATCAGCTTGACGAATTGCGCCTTGGTGGCGGAAGCCAGGGGCAGGTTCAATCCCTCTTCGGTCGCCAGATCAAGGGCGATGCCGGAATCCTTGGCGGCGTGATCAGCCGAGAAGTAGACCTCATGATCGCGATCACGCATGTCTACTCCGTCGGTTTCCAGCACCCTGGAATTGGCCCCTGTTTGCGAGAAAACTTCCATGACCGTGTCTAGGTCCAACCCGAGCGCGTCGGCCAACCCGAGACCTTCCGCCAGGCCGGCGGTGTTTATGTTCATGACCATGTTGACCAGCGCCTTGACCTGAGCGGCCTGGCCGGTTGTGCCGATGCGGCGGACGGCGCCCAGATCGGCCAATGGGCCGGCGGCCCTCTTCTGTGCGGCGGGTGAGCCGGCGGTCATCAGATACAAGGTGCCGTCGCGTGCCTGTGGAATGCTGGACGCCATGCAGGCCTCCAATGAATCAGCGCCAGCGGCGCTGGTGACGGCATCGATCCGGCGGTGAATGGCCGGCGATAGGGTGGCGCAGTTGATAAACAACTTGCCGGCGGCGCCCATGAGCAGATTGTCCCCGTCGCTCAGATAGATTGCGCTCATCGCTGCATCATCGGTCACAACCGTAAAAATCACGTCGGCGCTGGCGGTGACCGCCGCCAGGTTGGGCGCCACCGAACTGCCGGTCCGGTCGGCGGTGACCATCGCCATGTGCATGTTGGTGTCATAAACGCTGGCTATTTGGTATCCGCAGTCGTGCAGGCGCAGGGCCATGTTGGTCCCCATGCGCCCGACGCCGACAAAGGCAACACTGGGTTTGTCGCTGGCCATCGGATTGCTCCTCGTAGATGAAGGTGTCAGATATTTATCAGCACACTCTGCAAAATCTAATCCCAAGCCGGCCGCGGACAACAATTAAATGTTCCATGATCAACCCCAGCAGTGAGAGGCGCTGATGCCGAACCGACCAAATATCCTGTGGATTTGCACCGATCAGCAACGCTGGGACACGCTGGGGACCTACGGCAATGAATGGGTGTCAACCCCCAACATTGACCGCTTGGCCCAACGTGGGACCCAATTCGATTGGTGTTACTCGCAGAGTTCAGTCTGCACTCCGAGCCGGGCCAGCTTCCTAACCGGGCGTTATCCGCGCACTTGCCGCGGCCGCCAAAACGGTGCCAATATCCCATCTGACGAGGTGCTGATCACCAGCCTGCTGCGCGATTCCGGCTATTTCTGCGGGCTGTCCGGAAAACTGCACATATCGGCCTGCAATGAAGAGGCCGCCCCATTCGGCGAGCGGCGCATCGATGACGGTTACGCGGTCTTCGACTGGTCGCACCATCCTGGTCGTAACTGGCCCAACAACCAGTACATAAATTGGCTCGAACAGAACGGCCAAACCTATGCCACCGAACCCTACCAGGGCTCCCCGCACGTCCAGGCCGGCATGGATGCGCGCTGGCACCAGACCACCTGGTGCGTCAACAAGGCGATGGATTTCATCAATGCGCGGGACGATTTTTCAGCCCCCTGGCTCTATTCGGTCAACATTTTTGACCCACACCACAGCTTTGATCCGCCGCGCGAATACCTGGAGCGATATCTCGACCGCCTCGATCAACTGCCGCTGCCCAATTTCGTGCCCGGCGAGCTCGACGACAAGCCCGAGTTCCAGCGGATTGACCACGAAGGCGCCTACGCCTCGCAGAAGGCCCACGTCTACTCGGAGATGTCCGACTATGACCACCGCCTGATCAAGGCCTCGTACTTTGCAATGTGTGACCTAATTGATGATCAGGTAGGGCGTCTGCTCGATCATCTCGAGCAGAGTGGCCAGGCCGATAACACGCTGGTCATCTTTATGTCCGACCACGGCGAGATGCTTGGCGATCATGGCATCTACTGGAAGGGCCCGTACATGTATGAATGCGCCCTCAGGGTGCCGTTGATCGTCTCCTGGCCGGGCCACATCCAAGAGGGCGTGCGCTCAGATTCGTTGGTGGAGCTTTCCGACATTGCCCCCACCATCCTTGACGCCTGTGGGGTCGATCGCCCGCCGGGCATGCAGGCACTATCTCTCTGGGAGATCCTCACCGGCCGAGCGAACGCCGATGAACACCGCAGCGACATTTATTCGGAGTACTACAACTCGATGCCCTGGCATCGCGAGCCGACCGCCCAGGTGACGGTGGTGCGCACCCGCGAGGCCAAGCTGGTGGCTGCCCACGGCACCGGCAGCGGCGAACTCTATGATTTGATCGCCGACCCCGATGAAACCAATAATTTGTGGAACAGCGCCGAACACAAGGGCCTCAAACTTGAACTGTTTGAGCGATTGGCCGACCGCATGGCATTCACCGTCGACCCTCTGCCGGAACGGTTGTCGGTCTGGTAACGAATGGATAAATTCATGGCGGCAGGGCATAGTGCAGCACCGCCGGCGATGGGGTTGCCAATAGGTTGGAACCGGCGCCTAGCGCGTTGGACACCGTAGGTCGACGGGTGGCGCCGGACCTGATGAAGCCGATCGCCCTTGCCTCCCTTGCGGCGCTCGCCGGAATTGTTCTCCTCCTCGCCGCCTGTAACTCCGACGGCGCCGACGCACCGGCCGCGACGGCGACCCTGGAGTCGGCCTCGACCCCCGTGGCCGGCCTTGACGGCGGGACGTTGTTTGCGCAGTCGTGCTCAACGTGCCACGGGGTCGATCTACGGGGCACAGATCTCGGCCCACCATTGCTCGACCGGATATATGCCCCTGGCCATCACTCCGACGCCGCATTCCGGCTCGCCGTGCAGCAGGGCGTGACCGCACACCATTGGCGGTTCGGCAACATGCCCAAGATCGAGGGCTTGACGGACGAGCAGGTGGGGGCAATCATAGAGTTCGTCCGCGCGCAGCAGCTCGAAGCGGGGGTCCACTGACTGCGAGTCAACCGCCCTGGCGACGGTGGTATGCACTTCGCGAGGATATGCTGGTGGCGGCCCCTGCAAGAACATTTATTTGTGGAACAAAACCCAATACGGGGCCGCAAACTTGGACTTTTCAAAACGATTGGCCGACGATCCCCTGCTGGAACAGTAAGAAATTGAGGATTTCATGGAAAGGCGACGACTGGGCCGAACCGGCCATCAAAGCACAATCATCACCGTTGGCACTGCCGGCTTCGGGCGGTTTGACACGGTCGACCAAAAGCAGGTTGACACGGCCATGGAGCAATTTCTCGCCCACGGTGTAAATCATGTCGACATCGCGCCGGGCTATGGGCAGGCCATGGAACGGATGCGACGGTGGATGCCAAAGATTCGCGACAAGGTTTTCTTGGGCTGCAAGACGAAAATGCGCACCAAGACCGAGGCCTGGGCCGATATTCGCACCACCTTTGATCGTCTGCAGACCGATGACTTCGATCTCTTCCAGCTCCACGCGGTAACCACGATGGCCGAATTGGATTCGGCGCTCGGCCCGGATGGGGCGATCGAGGCCCTAAAGGAAATGCGCGAATTAGGGCACACTCGCTATCTGGGTATCACCGGCCACGGCCCCTATGTCCCAAAGGTCATCCTGGAAGGGCTGCGCCGATTCGATTTCGACACCGTCATGTTTCCCGTGGCCCTGGCCGTGTGGCGAGATGAGCAATATCGAGCCGATGCCAACGCCCTAATTGATTACTGCAATGACCACGACGTTGGGATTCAATGCATCAAAGTGCTCGCCTGCGGCGGCTGGGGGTCGGCGCCCAAGGACTGTTCTACCTGGTATGACCCGTTGCGCGAACAATCAGAAATAGATCGCGCCGTAAATTGGCTGTTTGCCAACCCCATTCACACCGCGCCGTCGACCGGCGAAGTGTCAATTGTGCCAAAGCTATTGGATGCCGCCGAGCGATACCAGCCTCTTAGCGAAAGTGATCAGATGCGGGCGGTGGACGCCCATCAGCCGCGTCATCCCGAGCCGGGACTGGCGATCAGGGCCGCTTAAAACTCGTGAGTTCTCCTGGAAGTGGCCGGTCCAAGCCGGAGCGGCATTCGGAGCATTTTCACCGCATTCAATGAATGTTGGCAGCGGCCGCTATCCCGATTGGGATCTGCCCGCGGCGGCCTGTTCGCGCAGCGCCCGAACCTGGCGCATGCTCAGGTCCGCCGCCCGCATCGGGTCGTTGCCGAGGACCTGGCGGTTGTATTCCCAGCTTTCAAACTCGACCGATGCGAATCCATCAAAACCAATCGCTTCAAGGCCGCTGAAGAATCCGTTCCAATCGACACGGCCTTCGCCGAGCAGCGGGAATATGAATTCGCCCGGACGTTGCGATATCCCGACGGCGTCTTTTAGATGACAGTGAACGATGCTGTCGCCCCACTGCGCAATGGTCCAGGCGATGTCGAAGTTGCCTGAAAGGATTCCGTGGGATGGGTCGAAATTTACCGCTAGGGCCGGCGAATCGACCTTCTCGATAAGGTAGCGGTGAGAGTAAAAGTCGTGGGCCAGCATGCCGAAAACGCCCTCGGTGGATATGCTCACCCCGCAACGCTCGCCGGCGCCGGCCAGGCGGCGATGGGCGGCGATGGTCATCTCCCAGGCTTGTCCCTCGGAAATATCGCGACCGATTTGTGGCGCGCGCGGGTCCCACGGCGCCGGTCCGGTCATTGAGCCGACGTTGCTCACCCCAAGCTCGCCGGCCAATTCGACGGTCGCGACCAGGCGATCGGTGCGCCGCTTTAATTCCTCGGGATCCAGGGTAACCAGGTCTTCGTGGGCCATTACCCGCGAAACCGCCAAGCCGGCGTCGTGGGCGTGGTCGACCGCCCGTTTGGCCTTGAGAGGATCCTGGGCCGAGAAGTGGGCGGTGGTCCACTCAACGCCCTCATAACCCAGGTCGGCAAGGGCCTTGGCCACCTTGTCCGAAGGCCAGCAGACGAAGCCGAGCGAGGCCATAAAGGCGATTTTGAGACTCACGAGCGGGAAATCCTAAATTGCGCCCGCAGATCGTCAAGATCCACGGTGGGGAAAAAGCCGAGCTGGTGTTCGGCTTTGGCGATGTCAAAGAGCGAGGCTCTGGGATTGGCCGCATAGAGGTCGGGCTTTACGATCGGCGGCGGATCTTCGGGCCACTGGCGGGCCACCAAATCGAGTGATTCCAGGTCGGTGAAATTGTCACGGGCGGTCAGGTAGAAACGCTCAAAGAAAGACGATGGTTCGGCAAACTGGAATCTGACCGCCAGGCCAACGCCCTGGGCGATATCGGCGTGGGCAATCCAGGCCCCCAGCCAATCCTTGGGCCCGCCGCCGGATCCGTGGCGCAGAATGGCCATCCAGTCGTCCTGGTTGCGGCGCCCACCCCAGGCCCAGGCGTAGCGCAAAGAGATCACCTCGATGTCGTAGGCCAGGGCGTACTGTTGGGCCAGGATTTCGCTCAAGTATTTGCTCGATCCATAAGCCTCATGTGGGATCGAGCGATGCCGCTCATCGATGGGGAAGTAGTCGGGCCTGAAGGCCCGGTTGTGAACACCAAATCCGGAGGCCGATTCGGAACACCCGTAGACGATGCGGCCGATTCCGTTGTGACGAGCCGCCTCAAGCAGGTTGAAGGTGCTGAGCATGTTTACGCGGAAGACCTGATCGGCCGGATCGGCGAACGGATCGGGGATCGCCGCCAGATGCACGACGCAGTCGAAACCGCGCACCAGCGAGGCGGTCATTCGCGAATTCTCCAGATCGACATGGAGAAACGGCAGGTCGGGGTGATCTTTCGACGGGCGTCGGTCGAGGATGGTTAAGGCATGAGAATTGCGCAGTTGAGCCACCACGGTGGACCCAATATCGCCGCTGCCCCCGGTAACGAGAACCTTGCTCGGCGAGGGAGCTTCTTTGGGCTCAATCACCAAGGTCAAGGCTCACCTGTGTCGTTGAATGCGGCGGCAATTCGACCCGCAGGCGCCCACCTTCAACCTGGCAAGGATGGTCGGCAGCACGAACGGCGTCGGGATTTTGGGCGCAATTGTGATCGGCCGGGTCGGCCGACGTGAGCACCCGCGCGGCAGCCGATGCAATCTGCGACTCCACCACCCGGGCGGCGAGCGGCAAAGCTGCCGTCAGATGCAGGTTTGTAAGGCACAGGTTGGCGCTGCGGCCATCGGGGGATACCGAGGCCGAGACGCTCAGCTGTTCGACCGGCCGTCCGGCTTGGCCTGAATCGGCGATCGTGGGGGCTTCGCTTATTACCCGCACGGCGTCATTTCCTACGTGGGCGCGGTAGAACTCAAAGATGTCGAGATTGGGAGTGGACCAGTTTTCGGGGCCGTCGACCTTGACCAGGCATTGGAGAACGTTTATGGTTTGGGCGACATTGCTCATCACCATCCGGTGTGACCAGTTGGTGAAGTAATCGAGCGTGGCGGCCCCGCATATCGCCTCGCGAACGGTGTTGACCTGCTCGACGCCACTGGCGGTATTGGCCGCCGAGCGACACCAGACTCCCCATTCGTCAAAAACAATACCGATTCGTTTACCGGCGTCCTCATGGTGAGAGAGGATCCCGTCGGTCCTGATCAGATCGTCCTCGATGACCTGTAGTTCACCGATCAGGGCGTGGTAATCACTGTCGCCAAAGCCCACATCCGGCCCGCCGGCGAAGAGATAGCGGTGCAGCGAAAGGTGATCGATCGCGCCAAAAGAGCGATCTCCTCTCACCCCTTCCAGAAACCTTCGGTTCCAGCAGGGGGTGTGGCCGACGGCCACCATTTCAGCGCCCAGGTCCATTTTCTGGAGGTAGTTGGCGTAGCGGCGGTAGTCGGCGGCATATTCCTCGGGCCTGAGGGTGCCGCCACAGCCCCAGTTCTCATTGCCGACCCCCCACCATTGCACGCCAAAGGGTTCGGGATGGCCATTGGTGGCCCTTTCCTGCACCAGGCTGAGATCGGATTCCGAGGCATTGCAATACTCGAGCCAATCGATCATCTCGGCCACCGTCCCGGAGCCCAGGTTGCCGCAGACGTAGGTTTCGGCCCCCAGTTCTTTTGCGAACCGCATAAATTCGTGGGTTCCGAACTGATTGGTCTCCGGCCCGCCCCACCAGATATTGCGGGTCGTGGGTCGCCGGGCCGGATCGCCGATCCCGTCGCGCCAGTGGTAGTGATCGGCGAAACACCCGCCCGGCCAGCGGTAGACGGTACCTTCGCTAACGCCGCGCAGGCGGTCGAGGGTGTATTTGCGGAGGCCCGCCAGATTCGGTATTTCGGATTCGCGGCCCACCCAGATGCCCGGATAAGTGCAATTGCCCAGGTGCTCAACGAAATGGGAATAGAGGCGGGGGTCAATGCGAGCAATGCGGGCGTGACGGTCGATCGTTAGATGGGCGGTCAAGGTACGGCCTTTGGCAGGTTGGGATCGGGCGATAACTCTATGCTCCATATTGCCAATTGGGTCACCGGCGATGGCCAATATTGGCGATTGGAAATTTAAAGTCCAACCGTCGACACCACCCGATGAGCCAATATGACGCGGCGCCAGATGGGACGTTGCGGCCCAACACAGGTGGAGTCGCGGTGAGTTGCGGCCGGTCAGAATTGAGGCAACAAATCCAGGTCTAAGTTCCCAACCGTGCGAAAATCGCCGGCGGCGGGATTTGGCAATGCTCGATCTAAAGGAGCCCCGGATCGAATCGAATAATGGCTATTCACCGCTGGCAATTCGGGCGCGGGGCTTAAAGAAGCGCTACGGGAAAGTACACGCCTTGGCCGGTATGGACTTGGACGTTCCGACGGGTTGCATCTACGGCCTGCTGGGCCCCAACGGCGCCGGCAAGACCACCTTTTTGGGCGCGTTGCTCGGTCTGATAAAGACCGATGCCGGCGGTATCGAATTGTTCGGTCAGGATAGTACCCGCAACCGGCCGCGGTTGCTGCGTCGGGTCGGGGCAGTAATTGAAACGCCGCTCTTCTATCCCTATCTTTCGGGGCGCAAGAACCTGCAGGTGATGGCTCGATATTGGGGTCAAATCGATCCCGCACGCATCGACGAGGCACTGGTCACGGTGGGACTTGGTGATCGCGCTGATTCGAAATTTAAGACTTATTCAACCGGAATGCGTCAGCGCCTGGGCTTGGCCAATGCGCTGATCGCCGACCCCGAACTTTTGGTTCTCGACGAGCCGACGGCCGGGTTGGATCCGCGCGGAGCTCGGGAATTTCGCGATCTCATCCGCCAGGTGGCCGAGGGCGCTGAGGCGACCGTGATACTCTCATCGCACCTGCTTTCGGAGGTTGAGCAAACCTGCGATCAAGTTGGGATATTGGTCGCCGGGTCCACCGTTGTGCAGGGCAGTGTGGAAGACCTGTTGGCCAGCGGCCGCGGGGTTCGCTTTACGGTCAGCGATGTGTCCGGTGCCTTGGAAGCCTTGCCGGTCGGAGGCTGGCGCGGAACCCGCGAGAGCGAGACGACGCTGATCGCCCACGTTGAATCGGAGCAGGCGGCCGATGTTAATCGTGCGTTGGTAAGCGCCGGAATTGACGTCCTGGGAATCGGACCGGCGGCCATAGACCTGGAGACCTTCTACATCGACAACACGGCAGATGAAAGTCCATGAGACACCTGCTGCTGGCCGAGTTCGCCAAGATTTTGGGTCGGCGCATGACCTGGATCCTGCTGGTGCTACTGCAATTGATTGGGCCGGCGACGGTCCTGCTTTTCAAATTCGTGTCATTGATCGAGGTGGCCGACAGCGGGTTGACCGAATCGCTGGGCTCGTTGGTCGGATTTCCCAACGGCTACATGGCATTGCTGGCGCTTAACGCCCAGTTTGGTTCGTTTCTGGCGATGATATTTGCGGCTTTCTTCGTGGGCTCGGAATTTAACTGGGGAACGATTCGCCAACTGTTTGCCCGCGGACCGCGGCGTTCCCACGTCCTCATCGCCAAATTGATCGCGCTGGTGGTGTCGGTAGTTGCGGCCATCAGCTTAACGATGGTGATCTCAGGCATCACCATGTGGGTCAGTGACCTGGCCTTTTCAACGATCGCAATCGGTCAATCGGAAGACTTTGCGTCGGACCTATTCGATCGCTACGTTAGCACCATTGGGGTGTTGCTCTTCTACGGATTGCTGGGGTTTGCTATTGCCATACTGACCCGTTCGGCGGCCGCTGGCATGGCCATTCCGCTGGTATTTGTGGTATTTATGCCGGTGATAACCGAGATCGCCGCCGCGGTTGGCGATGGTTTCTGGGATGCCCTGCCCGATTACCTGCCGCACCGCCTCGAACCGACAGCCTATGGACAACAGGCCCTAATGGCGGCGTTTGCCGGACTTGCCGAGGGTGGCGATTTCTCCGCCACCTACTCCGGACCCGATCGCGCTCAAGCGATCGGCTTGATGGCCCTCTATTCGCTCGGGCTGGTTGCGCTGGCCATTCTGGTCACCGCCCGCCGCGATTTTCCGCAGTCGGGATAGGTGGCGCCTTCGGGCCTAGAGGTTCTCCGTATCGGCCCCGGCGGCGGCCAGGATATCGCGATATTGGGTCTCAGAGCGCGGATCGAGCTCGTGGAGCGCATAGTTGACCCGACCGCCCTCGCCAACTAGGTAAACATCGCGCTCGGCCTTGCCGGATTCACGCAGACAGTCGAAGGCAACGGCGGCGGCCTGGTCATCGGCCAGCAACTCGAACGGTAAATCCAACGATTGTTTGAAGCGATGCTGGGTCTGCAGGGAGTCGATAGATACTCCGAACACTTGCACCCCGGCCGCTGCGAACCGCGGATGGAGGAATTTGAGGACCTCCATCTCATGGGTGCAACCGCTGGTGAATGACTTGGGATAGAACGCGAGCAGAACCTGCCGGCCGGTGGTAGCCGACGCCAGATCAAAATTGCCACCACCGGTTGAGGGAATTTCGAAGTTGGGCGCGATATCGCCGTTTTCCAATTGCGCGGCCTTATCGGTAAACGGCCCGTGGGCGGGCCAAATGGATCGCTGAGGGCAATTTTTGCACGGCCTCGACCAGCCAATTCAGTGCGATCGAGGTTCAATTGCGCACGGCGATCGTAATAGCACCAACAATTGACGGCGTTTTTCGATTGACTTTGAAGCCCTCGTTGCGGCAACCGCGAGTGCGGGTGGGCCCTAGGGGTCAATCTTTGGCGAAATTATTGAAGCTGGCATGGCGCAGTTGAAAATTGCCAAGGCCGGCTACCCAATTGCGCTGGACCTTAAAGCTGATAGGCGAACGGAAAACCGAATGCGCTACGTGGATATTGCCGGTCTGGACAAGCCTGTTGCACGGGTCGCGCTGGGCACTGAGGACTATTTTCTCACCGAATTCGACTACCGCGCCCAAATCCTTGATTCCTACCTGGCCGGCGGCGGCAACGCCATCGACACGGCCCGCGGCTATGCCACCCGAAACGGTGTTGCCAATTCGGAATTGGTGGTCGGCAAGTGGATGGCCGAGCGTGGCAACCGCCAAGAGGTCGTAATCATCACCAAGGGCGTTCACCCTCCCTCGGGGCAGGCCCTGGGCCGCATGAGCAAGGAGGAGATCGGCCTCGATATTTCCGATTCGCTGGAGGCCTTGGCGGTGGAGAGTATCGACATTTGGCTTTTTCACCGTGACAATCCCAATGTCGAGGTCGCGGCGATTATGGATTGGATCAATGCTCACGTTGATGCCGGCCGGATAAAGGTATTCGGGGCGTCGAACTGGTCCCTCGATCGATATGAGGCGGCCAATGCTTATGCCGCTGCCAATGGCCTTGCCGGGTTTGCCTTGTTGTCCAACCACTTCGGCTTGGCCACCCAGCAGGCACCGCGTTGGCCCGGCTGTCGGAACGTGGATCCGGCCGAGCGCGCGCAGCTTTTAGCGACCGGCAAGCCCAATCTGGCCTGGTCGGCGCAATGTGGCGGATTTTTTGCCGGCATCTACGATCCGGCCGAACGCTCCAATACCCAGATGGTCAACACCTATTACGATGACGAGAATTTTGCCCGCTTGGAACGGGCCCGGCAACTGTCTGCTCAATTGGGAATCTCGCCGGTGCAGGTTGCCCTCGCCTACACCCTCAGCCAAGATTTTGATTCAATGGGCGTCTTCTGGTCAGCCAATCAAAGAGAGCTCAACGAGACCCTGACGGCAGTCGATATCGTCCTTGACGCCGGGCAGCGGGCGTTCTTGGAAGGCGCCAACGCTTAGTTACCCGCCCATCCACTCAATGGGCCGGTTTTGGCCGCGCCATAGGGATAAGCCGGCGTCAGGCTCGGGTGGCCCCGCCGCTAAGGGCCATCTTGGAAGTGAGCCCACCATCGACATAGAGGATTTCGCCGCTGATGTAATCGGCATCGGGGTCGGCCAGGAATGTGGCGGTGCGGCCAATGTCGTCGACATCGCCCAATTTTCCGTTTGGCACGTTTGCTGCCATGGCGGCTGAATCGGCGCCCACGCGGTCGTAGCGCGGTACGTAAATTGCCCCCGGGGCGATGGCGTTGGCGGTTATTCCGAACTGGCCCAATTCAACCGCCAGACCACGCGTAAATTCATTGATCCCGCCCTTGGTGGCCCCGTAGAGCACCAGGTTGGGTATGTGCTGGACACCATGCACCGACGAAACATTGATGATCCGGCCATAGCCGCGTTCAATCATGTGCGGGGCAGCCGTCCGGCAGGTGACGAACATCGATCGCAGGTTGATCGAAAACAAATCGTCCCAATCCTGCTCGGTGCACTCGACGAACGGTTTGGCCAGGGTGTAACCGGCGTTGTTGACGACGATGTCGAGACGTCCCCAGCGCCCAACCGCCGCATCGACCAAGGCGGCAGCGTCAGAGGAGGCCCGCAAGTCAATCGGTATCGTAATGGCATCGGTTCCGTTAGCGCTCAGCTCAGCCTGCAGTTGCTCGGCGCCGCTGATAGAGTGATGGGCCGAGAGCAGCAGGTTGGCCCCGGCCGCGGCGAGGTGGCGAGCGATGCCGACCCCGATGCCGGTGCCGGCGCCGGTGATGATGGCGGTGTGTCCGGATAGTGATCCCATGGTTGGCGATTACTTTCAAAATGTATTGGCAATTGCTTTGGCCGCGGCTTTGATTGCCCGGGGGCTTTGGACATCGGCCGGAATAACTTTTAGTTTCATCTAGTCGGTAGATCGCCGGACAGGTGAAAGCAGTGAGAGCGAAGAGAAAATGCGGCACAAGGATCGGGTTGCAGTAGTTACCGGCGCAGCCCAGAACATTGGCATGGCTACCGCCGAACGCTTGGCCACCGAAGGCGCCGCCGTGCTGCTGGTCGATATCCAAGACCAAAAGGGCGAGCGAGCCGCCGCCCGGCTGCGGGAAAATAGCCACCGCGCCACCTATCTGGGCGCTGACCTGACCGATCCGGCGGCCCCAGCCAAGATCGTCGATGCCGCTTTGGGCGAATTCGGCCGCCTTGACATCTTGGTCAACAACGCCGCCCCGATGCGGCCACCGGTCCGAATTGAAGATATCGAGGCCGGCGACTGGCGCGAACAGTTTGAAGTGATGGTGATCGCAACCCAGCTTTTGCTGAAACACGCGACCGACCCGTTGAGTGAGAACGAAGGCTCGGCCGTCATCAACGTTGCCTCGGTACATGGATTACTGGCGGCCGCCAATCGGGCCATCTACGACACCTGCAAGCATGCCGTCATCGGTTTGACCCGAGTCGCGGCCGTAGATTTGGGGCCGCGTGGGATCCGCGTCAATGCCCTCTGTCCGGGCCTGATCATGACCGATCGGATGGAAACCAGCGTGGCCAAGCACCCGGCGGTTATGGAGACCTGGTCGCAAAATTACCCCTTGCGGCGGGCTGGCCAACCATCTGAAATGGCCTCGGTGATTTCATTTCTGGCTTCGGCCGAGGCCTCCTACATGACCGGCGCGGTGGTTGTTGCCGACGGCGGACTGACCGCCCAATTGCAGGAGGACGCCGGTTGGCACATGTACGAATGGGCCAAAAACCGCGGTCTGGGCAAAACTCTGCTCGAACAGATGGTGGAAGACAGCTTCGCAAAAGAAGAATAAATGTCCGATGGCGGGACCCGACCGGTCAAAATTGCCCGACCGTGCCCCTGACGTTTGGGCCTTTTCTTTCCGCCGACCGGAAGCCTGACCATGCCGATGCCGCGTCACCGCCTGCCCTATCGGGTGGGCATTGGAACCAACCGTGAACCGGACCGTGACTACGGTTTGCCAGCGGAATCGAAGCCGCCTCGCGTCTACAACGGGCCGGTGGGCGTGCGCCATTGGGACCGCGATCGGGCCTGGTACGGATACACGCTTTTCTCGCCCGCATTCGGCAACAGCGAATACTTAATCGACATGAATGGCCGGGTCGTTCACGAGTGGCCGGTGGTGCACAGTCAGTGGGCCGAACTGGACGCCGACGGCACTCTCTTTTGGGACAACTACTTCGGCGGGGTATTTGAATCCGATCTAGCCGGCAACGTGGTCTGGGGGTGGCACGGACGGACCCATCACGACTTCCACCGTTACGAGGATGGCTCGATACTCACCCTCTATCAGAAGGATCGGCACCGCCCGGACATCTTCGCCGGCGGGCCAATCCAGGATGACCAGTTGATCATGCTCGACCGCGACACCCGCGTGCACTGGGAATGGTGGCTTTCCGACCACATCGACACCCTGGTGGACATGGGCGGGATCGCCCGCGAGCACCAGCGCGCCGACTGGGCCCACACCAACACGGTCACGGTATTGCCCGATAACCCGATTGGTCGCTCCGATCCGCGCTTTAGGGCGGGCAATTACCTGTTGTCGCACCGGCAACTCGACTTGATTTCCATAGTTGATTCTCAAACCCGCCAAATCGTATGGGTCTGGGGCTTTGGAACCCTCGACGGCCAGCATCAGGCCCAGATGTTGCCCAACGGCCACATCCTATTGTTTGACAACGGCACCCGCCGCGGTTGGTCGTGCGTTCGTCAATTTGATCCGCGCGACCAGGATGTGATGGTCTGGCAGTACGCCGCCGGAGCCGAGTTCTTCTCGCCCTTTCGGGCCGGCCAACAGCGCCTGCCCAATGGCAATACCCTCATATGCGAGGCCGACTGCGGACACCTATTCGAGGTGACCGAGGGCGGCGAAATCGTCTGGGACTACTATTGCCCGTTCTTTGGTGGACAGTACATAAACGTCTACCGGGCCGCGCGTTACAGCCCCGGCCACTGCGAACCCTGGCTGGAGCCGGAAATTGTTGCCTATTCGCGAACCGGCAAGCGCTAGATTGCGCCCGACTGGCCGGTGACCAGCCAGAATGATCGGCCCATCGGCCCGCTGCGCTTCGTAATTTCGACGGTCGGTGCGTTTTTGGGCCGTGAGTGTCCCACCCACGCCGCAGCGATCGCCTTTCACACCAGCTTCTCGCTGTTTCCGATACTTTTGGCTTTGGCAGCGTTGCTGGCCGTTTTTGACTGGGGCGGCGACGTGTACCAGCGAATTCTTGAATTGGCCGAGGTCAATCTGGCCCTCGATCGATCGATACTGCCCGCCGCCGCGACCTTTCCCAAGCCCGGCGTGGGACTGGCGTTGCTCATTGCCGCAATTGCCTTGCTGTGGTCGGTGCTGCAGATCGTGTCCGCCGCCCGGCGTGGTCTCGAGGCCGCCTGGCAGCTCCACGACCGACCGCATCTGGCCGATGCCGGGGTGGAGATCGGTGGGGTTTTGGCATTGCTGGGAATGGCCCTGCTGGGCGGCGTCACCGTTTCGGCCATTGCGGTGGGGCGCGCCTTGCTGGGGGACCTGCTCGGCATCGATTGGCTCTGGTCGTTTTTTGACAACTGGGTATACCGTGGACTATTGGAATTACTCAGCATTGCCTTTAGCTTCGCCGGCGCCTGGGGCTTTTATCAAATACTGTCCGGGCCGGCGGCCGGATCTCGTGAATCGATTCCCGGCGCCCTCTTCGTGGCCGCGGTGCTGCCACTGCTAAAGATCGGCTTTTGGGCATACTTCGAATTATTTACGCAATTTAGTGTCATCTACGGATCGATCGCCTCATTCGTGGCGGTGTTGCTTTGGATTTTTCTAAGCGCCAATGTGTTCCTGTTCGGCGGCGTGATTTGCGAACGCTGGGCGGTCGGCCGCGCATAGCCGGCCGGCGGCAACGGCTCTGCCAATCCATAAAATCGACTTCACCGGCTGCAAAAGCGTCCGCATCGACTTTCGATATGAGTTCCAAATGATTGAAACAAGCTCTCGCATCCTAGCTGCTGCCGATCCCGCCGTACCGTTGCCAAACTTCATCGACGGGCGCTGGCGTCCGGCGTCCTCGTCGGCGACGATCACGATTGAAAACCCGGCCACCGGAGCGCTGATCGCCGCGGTGCCCGATTCCGACCGCGGCGATGTGGCCGCCTGCGTGGCGGCCGCGAAGGCCGCATTTAGGACCTGGCGCCGAGTGCCGCCGGTCGAGCGGGCCCAGCACCTTTTCCGGTACAAGCACCTCCTCGAAGAACGATTTGAGGATCTGGCCCGCATCACCACCCTCGAACATGGCAAGACGCTGGCCGAAGCGCGCGGAGAAGTCCGCCGGGCGATCGAAAACGTCGATGTGGCAGTCGGCGTGCCGACCCTGATGCAGGGCAAGAACCTAGAGGATGTTGCCCGCGGCATCGACGAATATGCGGTGCGGCAGCCACTTGGGGTATTCGCCGCAATCGCCCCGTTCAATTTCCCGGCAATGGTCCCGTTCTGGTTCGTCCCTTACGCAATCGCCACCGGCAATACCTTCATCATCAAACCGTCCGAGCAGACTCCGCTTTCACAGGTCTTCCTGGTTGAACTGGCCGACCAGGCCGGTCTGCCGCCGGGAGTATTGAGCCTGCTGCACGGTGGTGCCCAGACCGGCGAAGCCCTTCTCGAGCACCCCGATGTCGAGGGAATTTCATTCGTGGGCTCAACCCCGGTCGCCAAGTCGGTCTACCAAAAGGGAACCGCCGCCGGCAAACGGGTCCAGGCCCAGGGCGGCGCCAAGAACTTCATCGTCGTAATGCCCGACGCCGAAATGGACCCATCACTGGACAACATCCTTGAATCGGCCTACGGATGTGCGGGCCAGCGCTGTCTGGCCGGATCGGTTGTCGTGGCGGTCGGCGATGCCTATGAAGCCACTCGTGATGGCCTGGTCGCACGGGCGACCGAAATGGTGGTGGGTGATGGTTTCGCCGATGAAACGGCGATGGGCCCGGTCATTTCGGGCAAAAGCCGTGCTCGAATCATCGATTACATCGACCGTGGCGTTAGCGAAGGCGCCGAGTTGCTAGTCGATGGCCGGGGCCGCGCGGTGGCCGGTCGCGACGGTGGGCATTTCCTGGGCCCAACCCTGTTTGGCGGGGTTGACCCGGCGATGAGCATTGCCAATGACGAGATCTTTGGCCCGGTGCTCTGCCTCATGAAAGCCGATGACCTCGATTCCGCGATCGAAATCATTGACCAGGTGCCATTTGGCAACATGGCCTGCATATTTACCAACTCCGGAAAATCGGCTAGGCATTTTTCATCTGAGATTCGTGCCGGCAACGTCGGCGTAAATATTGGCGTGGCGGCGCCGATGGCGTTCTTCCATTTCGGTGGCATGAAGGACTCATTCTTTGGTGACCTACATGCTCAGGCGGAAGACTCCATCCGGTTCTTCACCGAAGACAAAGTTGTCGTCTCGCGCTGGTATTGATAGCACTGGCCGATGCGATCGCCCTCAACTCCCGGGGAGCTAATCAGTGAAATTGCGTGAAAACGTCTATTTGGTCGGCGGCGGCTACATGGGGATGGGAATCTCATACCGCGGTGATTGCCACGTATACCTGGTCCATGATGGCAATTGCGGAGCGCTTATCGACGCCGGTTATGGCACTGAACCGCAGCGAATCGTGGCCAATATCGAAGCCGACGGTATCGACCCGGAGTCAGTGCGGCAATTGATCCTGACCCATTGCCACGGCGATCACTCCGGCGGCGCCGGCTGGTTGGTCAAAAACCTGAGCCTGGAGGCGATAGTCCCCAAAGGCTCCAAACGGTGGATGGAAGAAGGTGACGAGGATGCGATCAATCTGACCCGCGCCCGCGCCGCCGGAAGATACCCTCCCGACTATCGCTTTGAGACATTTCCGGTCAAACGCGAGGTCGCTGCCGGCGAAACGATTGCCGTCGGTGACCTGGTCCTGCATACGTACGCCACGCCCGGACACGCCAATCCTCACAACTCGTATTTGCTACGCGATGGCCCACGGACCTATCTTTTTTCCGGGGATCTTGTATTCGCCAACGGTGAAGTGGTCCTAAATTGGGCCCCGGAGACCTCACCCTGGATGCTGGGCCAGAGCCTATTGCAATTTCGCGATTTTGGGCTCACTGGACTATTCCCTGGCCACCATGGCATCTCGCTCCAATATGGCCAGGATCACATTGACGCCGCGCTGGCCAAAATTGCAACGCTGACCATTCCCCGCAACATCATGACATAACGGTGTGGTAGCACAGTTGGCGCGGCCAGGCCGCCGTCTGGTGGCTGGGGCGGCTGCGAAATTGAGCTTGAGGATATTGCGCCCCGATTGACCTCTGGCACGCAAAAATACCACCGCCTTGACTTTTCGGTGCCATTGCCCGGTGTCGAGCGGAGTTTTCTTCCCGGCGGGCGGAACTGACCAACCGGGCAGTCTTGCCAGTCTGAGTGGTACCGGCCACCCAATCCCCCCATAGCTCAGAGGAAAGAGCAGTGGTTTCCTAAACCATGTGCGCAGGTTCGAGTCCTGCTGGGGGGACCTATCGAGACGGTACTGCGAACTTTCTTGTGGGAAGTGGCCCTAGCAACGCTCCAAACAAGTTCGCTGGTTGAAGGGCTGGCTGAGGATGCTGATGGCGAGCGCCGGAGGGAGCGGTGCGATTGCTGCTGGAACCGACGTTTGCCCAGGTGCCGCTCTGGGCGACCGGGGTTGCCAGCTGAGACGGCCTGGGGCGGTAGGTTTCCTCGGGTCCGGCGGAACATAAACTCGCTTTAGTCGTGGCTCAGGCGAAAGCGATAGCTTAGCCGCTGCATGGCACGCGGCGCACTGGACGGCCTATGGACAGCGCGTCCATCGGCACTTGACGGAGAAGAAGAGCATGGAACAGCGACGCTTTGGCAATACGGACCTGGTGACATCGGCGGTCGGCTTTGGTACCTGGGAGATGAGCACCACGATGTACGGCCACATCGACGTCGACGAAGCGGCCAACGCCGTGAACATGGCGATCGACCGCGGGATCACGCTGTTCGACACGGCCGAGATCTACGGGCCGTATCACTCCGAAAAGCTGTTGGCCAAGGCGCTGGGCAATCGGCGCAATGAGGTCATCCTGGTGACGAAGGTCGGCTTCGACTATGACGACACAGCCAGCGTGATCGGTCTGAACTCGAAGAAAGACAATATCATCGAGCGCACTGAGGGTTGTCTGCGCCGACTGAACACCGACTACGTCGACCTGATGCTGATCCACTGGCCCGACCACGACACTCCGCTCAACGAGACGATGGAGGGCCTGGAGGAGCTGAAACAGAGCGGCAAGATCCGCCACTTCGGCGTCTCGAATTTCAATATCGACTTGATGGAGGAGTGCGAGCAGTACGGGCACATTGCCGCGAACCAAGTCGGTTATCACATGTTCGACCGACGGATGGAATCGCGAGTGCTGCCCTGGTGCATGAACAACGGCGTCGGCTTCATGTCCTACGGATCACTCGCGTTTGGTCTGCTGACCGGCGCGTTCAAGCCCGACCACCAATTTGGTGAGGGCGACTGGCGTCGTGGCGGAGTGGCCTTCGGCCTGCCCCTGTTCCAGGAGGAGCACTTTCGCAAGGAAGTGGAAGTGACCAATCGCCTAGTTGAGTTGGCGGGCGGTTACGACAAGACTGTGGCGCAACTCGCCCTCGCCTGGGTGTTGGACCACCCCGGTGTCACCTGCGCCCTGGTTGGAATGCGAAACGAGCGCGAGCTCGAGGAGAACATCGCCGCGACGGACTGGAAGTTGACAGAGGAGATCCGCAGCGGCATCAACGAAATCTTCGACGACATTGGCGTGCCGACCTACCAGAACTTCGATCAGGTGGTGCATGCCGCGAGGGCGACCGGCGCGCGTTGACGGTAGGTCTGTTATTGCGAAATGCTGGCCAGGCGGCCGAGGAGACACCAGCAGAGTCGAGGACGGTAATGGAACAGCGACGAATTGGCAATACGGACCTGCTGGCATCGGCGGTCGGCATTGGCACCTGGGAGATGAGCACGTCGATGTACGACCACATCGACGTTGATGAGGCCGCCAGGGCTGTAAACATGGCGATCGACCGCGGGATCGACGTGGCTTTTGGTTCGCAGGTTGAGTGGCGACGACGATTCCAGGTTGTTCGCCATATTGGCTGAATTCGCTGTATCAGCGAATCCTCGACCATGAAATCGCGCTAAACATGAGATTTAACAACCTGCCGAAAGTG
This sequence comes from Chloroflexota bacterium, assembly GCA_965249595.1. Taxonomy (GTDB): domain Bacteria; phylum Chloroflexota; class UBA11872; order UBA11872; family VXNJ01; genus VXNJ01. Next base: position 813,099 of record OZ252242.1, read on the forward strand.
CCTCCGTTGGCTCAGGAACTCGTCCTTAGCCAGAGTCGGTGAAATTCGGCATCACCTTTGTCGCGAAGCTTTCGAGGTTCTTTAGCGATTTCCGCAGTGGAATTCCCTTGTGGGAGAACTCGACAAGCAGATAGTCCAAGTTGCAGACCTCCTGCAACTCGTGGACCTTTTCCGTCACCTGCTCCGGGGAGCCGACAAGCAGGGTGCGCGGCTCCAGGAAATCCCAGTCGAGGTTTACGTCCGGGTCCAGTACCTCGTCCGGATTTGTAAACACCTGCCGGCCCCGAAACGGGTCGTTGAAGACGAAGGACGACATGGTCCCTTCTTCCGCGTCCCGGCGCGCTTCTTCCATCGAATCGGCGACGTAGGTCGAGCGCATCACGGCCTGGTCTTCTCCCATCGCGAACGGCCTGCCGTCCGACCTGGCCCTGGCCCTGGCGTAGATTTCCATTCGCTGCCTGATCCGAAGAGGCGGAGGCTGCCAATAGGAGGCTTTTAGTCCGAGTTCGGCAGCGGTCGTCACCGAGCTGTCGGAGGAGACGGTCATCCACAACGGGGGATGCGGCTTTTGATAGGGCCTCGGCGTCACCCGCAGCTTCGTGACTCGCTCTCCGTCCTGCCAGGCGGGATTGGGGGGAAGCGCGGGATGGGAAAAGATGGTGTCCTTGGCCGGAAAGTGGTAGTTGGCCCCCTGGTATGAGAAGTATTCGTTGGCCCAGATCTCGCGCACGATCGCGACGGTCTCCCTGAACAGTTCGCGGCTCTCCCGGTCTTTTCGCGGGTCCGCGTTGGGATGGAACTGGGGACCCTCGTACGGCCAGATTCCACGGCCAAATCCAATCTCGATCCGACCCCCGGTCATGTTGTCCAGAATCGCCAGATCCTCGGCGAGCCGGATCGGATGCCACCAAGGGGCGATGTTGGCCATCTGACCAATGCGTATCCTGGACGTTCGCGCCGCCAGGTCCGCGCCGAGCAGGATCGGATTCGGGATATCGCCGATTCCAGATGGCCCGAAATGATGCTCGCCGAGCCACATTGCCTCGAAGCCGAGCTCCTCGGGAGGAACGGTCTGCTGCCGGAGGTTGTCCAACAGGCCGACGCTGCTGGTTGCTTCTCCAGCAGATCCTGCGACCGTCGTGAAAGCGCCAAATCTCATTGTTGCGATCGCCCGCTCCAACACGACAACTGCGGCTTCCAGCTTAATTTAGCGGCCGCGATAGTTATGAGCCTCCTTGATAGCATGAATCCATCGTCGGTTCTCAATGGTGGCAGTCTTGCGCGGCCAATCCGGCCACGTTGGACCTACGAACCAGTCAACTTCCAGGACCTCCCCCATGCCACAAAGCCAGAATCGGGGTCTTGTTCAGACCGTACTGGGCCCCATCCAACCATCGGAGCTTGGTCCGACCACAACCCATGAGCATGTGTACGCCGACTTCTCCAGGATGTACAGCCCCGCCCAAGACGCTCTGTCGGAGAAACTGGCGGACGCGCCCATCACCCTGGCGAACCTCGGCCAGATACGGCGGAACTATTACAGCAACCGCTCAAACCTTCAATTGCTCGACGTGGATACGTGCACAGAGGAATTGAGGAAGTTTCGTGAAGTCGGTGGCGGCGCGATCGTGGATGCAACCATCACGCGAATCGGGCGCAATCCGGGCGCGCTGGTTCAGATATCCCGCGAATCGGGCGTCCACGTCATCATGGGCGCTGGCTTCTACGTGGCGGCGGTCCATCCAGCAGGCATGAATCAACGCAGCGTGGAGGATCTGGCGCAGGAGATCAGCGGCGAAATCGTCGAAGGCGTTGGTGGCAGCGGCATCAGAGCGGGCATCATCGGGGAGATCGGATGCTCTTGGCCCCTGGCCGCGAACGAACGCAAGGCTCTGTTGGCGGCGGCAATCGCCCAGCGAGAAACGGGGGCGGCGATATCGATTCATCCCGGACGGCATCCGGATGCCCCCTTGGAGATCCTGGAACTGCTCTCGGGCGGAGGCGCGGAGCCATGCGCGTAATCATGGGACATTTGGACCGCACGGTGTTCGAATTCGACGCGCTTGTCAGCATCGCCGAGATGGGATGCTATCTCGAATGGGATCTGTTCGGCAACGAAGGGTCTTACTATCCTCAGGCCGACATCGACCTACCCAATGACGCTTGGAGGCTGGAATTCATCCGGCACATTGCCGACGCCGGCTACGCAGGCAAGGTTGTCATTGGGCAGGACATCTTCACAAAGCATCGACTTGTCAAATATGGCGGGCACGGATATGGCCATGTCTTTGAGAACATCGTTCCCACGATGCGTCGCAAGGGTTTCTCGGAAGATGAAATTCGAGCGATTACAGAGGAAAATCCGGCGCGCATACTCGCGTTGGCGTGATCGCCGGGGAATGTTGCGCACAGTCCACGGCGCGCAAGGTGGCTACGCGCTCATTGAAACGCCAGCCGTCGATCGTCGGCCAAATTGGTCCTGCGCCAAAGCCAATTGATTGGGGTGCCTGGGGCATGATCCGGGCCTTCCGCCTCGCAAGAGGGGTCTAGTCTTGCCTGCGGCCAATTCCAACCGATGATAGAAAGCGGCCGATGAATGCGGCTTGAATCCGAGCGACTGCAACTCTCGGCCGGCGATCTGGCCAATCATCTTGGCTGCCGCCATTTGACCCGACTCAGCGTCCAGGTGGCCACCGGGCAGATTGCGCCGCCTGGCCGCTCGAGCGGCCAGTTGGAACAACTCGAATCCTTGCAGCGCCGCGGGCTCGAACATGAAAAAGCGTATCTCGAATCATTGCGACGGGAAAGTCCTGGCCAATCGGTAGTCGACCTGACCGACCAATGGGGATCAGAAGCGACCCTGGCGGCAATGCGCGACGGCGTTGACCTGATCGTCCAGGCCGGATTGAGCGAGGGCCGCTGGAATGGACGCGCCGATATCCTGCGCCGGATTTCGTGCCCAAGCGATCTTGGCGACTGGTCATATGAGGTGGTTGATACGAAACTGGCTCGTCAAACCAGAGCCGGGACGATCCTCCAGCTCTGCCTCTACTCCGAAATGGTCGATCACCTGCAGGGTCGGCTGGCTGATCGGATGCATGTTGTCTCGCCCGGTACCGACGATGGCGAACCGTTTATCGAAACCGCCTACCGGGTCCGCGACTATATGGCTTATTACCGGTTGGCCTGCCGCCGGCTGGAGGAGGCCGTCGACGACCACGACCCAGCCGACACCTATCCCGAGCCGGTGCCGCAGTGCGAAATCTGTCAGTGGTGGTCGGACTGTGACCGGCGGCGCCATGATGATGACCATCTTTCGCTGGTGGCCGGCATGTCGGCGTTGCAGCGGCACGAGGTAGAGTCCTGGCCGCTCACCACGCTGGCCGAATTCGCAGTGGAGCCGCTGCCCCTGCGCCGCCGCCCGGCCCATGGCGCCGCCGCCAGCTATGAGCAGCTGCGCGAACAGGCGCGCGTTCAGCTGGGAGGGCGCCAACGCCAGCAGCCCTGTTATGAATTGCTCGACCGGGAGCCCGACCGTGGTCTCGCCCGTCTGCCGTCACCATCGCCGGGCGATGTGTTTTTCGACATCGAAGGTGATCGCTTCGTCGGTAACAGCGGTCTCGAATACCTCTTTGGCTGGGCGACTGTTGGACCGTCTGACGCTGTCGAATACGACCATCGCTGGGCGGTCAGTGGTCAAATCGGATTGTCCGGCCAGGAGGCCCTTGAGAAGGCCTTGTTTGAAGAGTTCGTGGACATGGTGATGGTGCGCTGGCGCGAGCATCCGGATCTCCACATTTACCATTTCGCGCCGTATGAACCAGTGGCTCTAAAACGCTTGATGGGGCGTTATGCCACGCGGGGCAACGAGATCGACCGCATGCTGCGGGCCAATCTGTTCGTTGATCTTCATTCAGTCACCCGGCAGGCGGTTCGGGCGGGCGTGGAGAGCTATTCGATCAAGAGCCTTGAGCAGTTCTACGGCCTTAGCCGGGACGTCGACCTGGTCGAGGCCGGCCGCAACCTGCGCGAGATAGAAAACTGGCTGGAAACCGGCGACGATCCCGGCGACCTGGCGTTGGTGCAAGCGGCGGTGCTCCGTTACAACCGCGATGATTGCCTCTCAACTTTTGAACTGCGCAATTGGCTCGAAAAATTACGGTCACAGCTAGTTGATGGTGGCGATGAGGTCCCACGCCCGCCTTCGCAGGAGGAGCAGGCCGAGGCCGAGCCAACCGACCGCGAGCGTGAGGTTCAAGCCCTGATCGACCGCCTGGTCGACGGTGTCGCGAGCGATCCGGCGGAGCGCTCGGCCGCCCAGCAGGGACAGTGGCTGCTCGCCCAGGCCCTCGGCTGGCACCAGCGCGAAGCCAAGAGTCAATGGTGGGAGTATTTCCGGTTGGCGGAGCTTGATTATGATGATCTCCGCGAAGAGCGTGCCGGCGTGACGGGATTGTCATTTCTTGGGGAAGTGGGGGAAGAGCCGGGCGCGGGTCTTCCCATCCATCACTATCTTTGGTCGGGCAACCAGGAAATACAGGCCAAGCCCGGTCAAACGGCATGTGAGCAGGGCGGCGCTCGACTTGGGACCGTGGCCGGATTTGATCCAGCGACAAGAACGATCAGCATCAAAAAACGGAGAGATGCCATTGCGTCGCATCCTGCCGCGCTCTATGTCTTCGACGAGCCGATAACGTCCAAATCCCATGAGGATTCACTCAAGAATCTGGCCACCTGGATCGCCGGTAACGGCATCGATGACCCCGGGCAGTACCGCGCCGCCCGCGATCTCCTGCTCCGCCGCCGCCCACGGCATAGCGGAGGCCCTTCCGGGAAAAAGTCTTTGGTGGCACCGGGCGAATCGGTCCTCGATGCCGCCCGCCGCCTGGTGGGAGAGCTAGATGGCGGTGTACTGGCCGTGCAGGGCCCGCCCGGTTCGGGCAAGACTTTCACCGGTGGCCGGATGATCTGCGAGCTGGTGCGGGCCGGCAAGACGGTGGGGATTACCGCCACCAGTCACAAGGTGATATCGAACTTTCTGCGGGCGGTCCAGCATGGGGCTGATGAGTACGGGATGACCGTCAATTGCGTTCAAAAGGGTTCCTCCATCGGCGACGCCGAACCGATCAATTCGGTGACGCCGGTAGATACAAATCAAAAGGTGCTTTCCGCTCTGAAATCTGGTGCCGCAGCCGTTGCCGCCGGCACCACCTGGGTCTGGACGCGGGAAGAATTCCGCTCGGCCGTCGACGTGTTGTTCGTGGATGAGGCCGGCCAGATGTCGCTGGCCAACGTGCTGGCGATTGCCCCGGCCGCCGACAGTGTTGTGTTGCTGGGTGACCCGCAACAGCTAGAGCAGCCGCAACAGGGCGCTCACCCGAAGGGCATGGACGTCTCGGCGCTTGAGCACCTGCTCGGTGAAAGCCTGACGATGCCCGACGACCGGGGACTTTTTCTCGGCGAAACCTGGCGCCTGCACCCGACCATTTGCAGTTTCACTTCTGAGCTCTTCTATGAGGGCCGGCTCAATCCACGAGAGGACCTGGAGTGTCAGGCCCTGCATGGTTCCGGCCGATTTGATGGTTCAGGACTTTGGTTCTTGCCCCTCGACCATCAGGGCAACCAGAGTGCATCGGCCGAAGAAGCCGATCTGGTGGCCGAAATCTACGCCGAGTTGCTGACCGCCGGCGCCGGCTGGACCGATCGCGAGGGTGTCCGCCGCGAAATGACCACGGAGGATGTCCTAATCGTCGTGCCCTATAACGCTCACCTTTTCGAGATCGCCCGCCGTCTGCCCGGCGCGCGCGTCGGGACGGTGGATCGTTTCCAGGGGCAAGAAGCACCGGTGGTCATCTATTCGATGGCAACTTCCTCGCCGGAAGACGCGCCGCGCGGGATGGAATTCCTCTACAGCCTCAACCGCCTCAACGTGGCCACCTCGCGGGCCCGCTGCGTCAACATACTGGTGGCCAACCCCGGGCTGCTTGAACCTGAGTGCCGGTCACCGCGGCAGATGCAACTGGCCAACGCCCACTGCCGCTATCGGGAGCTGGCGGCCGTGCCGCGGGCGGCAAACGGGCAGAAGTAAAGGTCGGCCAATCCGGCCGCTACCACTTTGGTCCTGCGGCTATTGCCCGGCGCTTGAATCGCGATCGTTGCTGAGCATAGACGTAGCCAGGGCGATCATCGATGCCAGGTCGGTCATGTTGGCCGGAACCACGAAGGTGTTGCCGTGGGTGGCCAGCTTGCCAAATTCAGCAACATATTGCTCGGCGATGCGCAGTCGCAGGGCGTTTTCGCCGCCCTCTTGAGCGGACGCCGCGCCTACCACGCGCAGACCTTCGGCGGTGGCATTGGCAACCGCCAGGATTGCTTCGGCCTCACCCTGGGCCTCATTGATTTGTTGTTGGCGGGCTGCTTCCGAAGAAAGTACGACCTGCCGCTTGGCGCCCTCGGCCTCGTTTATGACGGCGTCTCTTTCGCCTTCCGAGGTAAGTACGGTGGCCCGCTTTTCGCGCTCGGCCCGCATCTGCTTCTCCATCGCGTTTAACACGTCACCGGGCGGGGTGATGTTGCGGATCTCGTAGCGGAGAACCTTTACTCCCCAGGCGGCCGAGGCCTTATCCAGCTCGGTTACGATCGAGGCATTGATCAATGCGCGCTCTTCAAATGTGCGATCCAAATCGAGTTTGCCGACCTCAGATCGCAGGGTGGTCTGGGCCAACTGGGAAATCGCAAAGCGAAAGTTGGTGATCCCGTATGAGGCGGCCCGGGCGTCTAGCACCTGCATGTAGATGACGCCGTCGACGCCGACCTGAACGTTGTCACGCGTGATACATATCTGCTCAGGGATATTCACGGCTTCCTCCTTGAGCGAGTGCTTGTAGGCGATCCGTTGGACGAACGGGATCACCACGTAGAAACCGGCTTGGTGGGTAGTGTGGAATTTGCCCAACATCTCGACCACGTAGGCCGACTGCTGAGGGACGATGATGGCCGTGCGAAAGACGATCACGATAGCCAGAATCGCCAGTATGGCAATCACAATCAGGAGCGTGGAATCCATTTGAATCAGCTTTTTTGTTCGGCGGGACCGTCATCGGCCCGGATACTCAGTACGAGGTTACTAACTTCGACCACGCGAGCCCGCTGTCCCGGTCGCAATGGAGATTGGTCCAAATTGTGGGCATCCCATTGGGTGCCACGTAACTCGGCCTTGCCATACCCACCGGCGGCAATTTCGACCTCGATCCGGGCGACTTCACCCACGATTGACCCGTAGCCGCGGCTGTTGAAAAATCGGGTTTTTACTTGACGCCTGAGACCTAGCACCAACAACATCGCCAGCACCGCGAATGCCCCGACTTCGAACCAAAGCGGGAGATCGGGAAACACGAAGGAAATGATTCCGACCAATATCGCGGCAGCGGCAATAAAAAACAACCACAGTTCACCCCCAACTAGCATTTCAGCTATCAGCAGCGCGCCGCCCAGCGCAATCCACGTCCACCACTCCACCGCCGCACCTACCTCATCGCATAAATGTATTAACTGGCTGGGCCGGCTACGGACTTACCGACTGGCCAGGTAAATTGGCGCCGGACAATCATCCGCGTGGGCTCCCGCTCATTGTCCCATCCAGCCCGCCTTGCCTGGTGAAGCGGGCATCCAGCCCTTAGTAGTTTCCCAGCCTGGTGCCGGGCTGTCTCCGCCTTCCCGAATTTCCGGTGGCAAAGACGGGTTGGCGGGAAATGTTGAACCGAGACACGAGCCGACCGGTGGTGACTCCGGCCGCTGGTGCCGCAGTTTGTTTTCGACAGCAGCGATCCGCCGCCCTATTCGAGAGTGCCTCATAAAATGAGGCATAATGAATCATATTGTGAGTCGTATTACCTGGTTTTCAGTGAAACAAATAACGATCAGAGGAATTGATTATGAGCTCGGCAAGCACATTCGTCGGATTGCTCGACGTCGTCGAACATCCCTGAACAAGGCCGCGCTTGAGTTGATGTGGAAGGGGGCAGGTTTGAGCGCCGGGGCGGGCTCCGGCGGCGAAATCGGTGAACAATTGGATGATCTTTTCGGTTCTTGGGACCCGGGGGAAGCCGATGAATTTGATTCCGCAGTTGCGATCTTTGGCCAGATCGACGAAGCGGAGTGGAAATGAGGGTTCTGCTTGACACCAACGCGTACTCTGCCTTCATGCGCGGCAACAGTCAGGTCGGGACGCTTGTGCGATCTGCGGAGGAAATACTGATCTCCGCTGTTGTGGCGGGTGAGTTGCTATACGGCTTCCGAAATGGGGATCGCATGGAGCGCAATCTCGCCGAATTCCGATCATTCCTTGGCCGACCTTATGTTTCGGTTGTGCCGGTGGGATCGGTTACTGCGGATCGCTATTCTCGGCTGGTGGTCGGATTGCGAACCAAGGGGCGCCCAATCCCATCGAATGATGTATGGATTGCGGCGCAGGCGATGGAAACTGGCGCCGAACTAATTTCGGCTGATGGCCACTTCGTCCACATTGACGGGATTGTATTGACCCTGTTGGGTGACGCGTGAGCGATCCGCGGTCCGAGCTTTAAAACACTTTTGTCAATGGCAGGTCGGAGATTGCGCCTGGTCGCTAACTAAAGGATCCGACCCGGCTGATGTGATTGACGCGCGTTGCCGGACAATGCATTCGGTAGCAACTTAGCTTCCTAGGTTCCAGACGCCGTCATAGGGGTGAGAGCCCAATCGCAAATCGCCGCACATTGGCTAGGTGAAGCAACTCACCAAAGACCCCAGGTTCCAACCAAATCCGGTGCCCGCGGGCGTTCCAGGCGGCATGGTCGGTTGCGGGCACCGGATGCTCATGTCGCCAGGGTTGAGTGCGTGAACGCAAAGGTTTTGCCGTCGACGGCGCCAGCGTTACGTCTTGGGGTTGCCGGTCACGTCCGCGCGTAGCTGGCAGCCGCCAGCAGTGCCTTTGAATAGGCATTCTGCGGGTCCCGCAAAACCTGCTCCACTTCACCCCGCTCAACGATCCGACCATTGCGCATAACTGCAATGTGATCGCACATATGCCGGGCAACTGCCAGATCGTGGGTGATGAAAAGATAGCTCACGCCCATCTCCGCCCCCAGTTCGCGCAGCAGATTAATGACGCCGGCCCGCACCGAAACGTCAAGCATCGAGGTCGGTTCGTCAGCAATGACCAAGGCCGGTTTGATCGCCAACGCGCGGGCGATCGCCACACGCTGCCGTTGGCCGCCCGACAGCTCATGGGGGTAGCGGAATAGATACGACCGCGGTGGGGAATTCCCTACCCGGTCCAGTATCTGGCTGGCGCGTACGAGCCAATAATCGGGACCGCCGATGCGATGAACGCGGAGGGGTTCAGCCACGCTGTCAAAGACTGTGCGGCGTGGATTGAGCGACTGGTATGGATCCTGGAATATGATCTGCGCCCGGCGGCGAAACTCTTTTAGGGCCTTGCCTTTCAGGGTGGCCACGTCAACAGCGGATCCACTGTCGTGGAACAGAATTCGCCCTCCGCTGGGCTGTTCCAGGCGAACCAGCATCCGGCCGGTGGTCGTCTTGCCACAACCCGATCCCCCGACCAATCCAAAGCATTGGCCGCGCGTTATCTGAAAACTTATCCCGTCAACTGCGGTGACCGGCCGCTGGCGTCGACTAAGAAAACCGCCGCTGGGATGGAACTGCTTGGTCAGGTTTTCGACCGCGATTATCGAATCGGCCGCCGTTCCGGTCATGGCGAACCAGGGCGGCTGGGGTTAAAGCAAACTGCCCAGTGGTCGTCGGATTCCACCAGTGGTGGGTCCTGGGCCCGGCAATTTGCATCGGCAAACCGGCAGCGTGGATGAAAACGACATCCCGCCGGCGGAGCCAGCAGGTCCGGCGGTTCTCCAGCTATGATCGCCAGTTCGCCCTTGGGGCCGGGCAGCGTTGGCATGGCGGCGACCAATGCTTGCGTGTAACGGTGGATCGGCCCGCCTAGAACCTTGGCCGTTGGCCCGAATTCGACCAGCCTGCCTGCGTACATGACCGCCAGGAAGTCACACACCCGGGCGATCACCCCCAGGTCGCGCGAAATGAAGATCATGGCGGTGGATCTTGTTTCGCGGATGCGAGTCAATTGCGAGAGGATCTGGTCCTGGACGATCACGTCGAGGGTGGCGGTCGGCTCGTCGGCAACCAGCACGATCGGGTCACACGAAAGAGCCATGGCTATGACTACCCGCTGCTTCATCCCGCCGCTGTACTCATGGGGATAGTCCCACATGACGGAAGGATCCAGCCCGACGCGTTCGTAAAGTTCGGTGAGCCGCGTGGTCATTTGGTCACGAGTGAGGTCGAGATGTTGCTCCATGGCTTCAATGATCTGTTCGCCGACCCGATGGACCGGATTGAGCGAGTTCATTGCTGCCTGAAACACCATGGCGATGTTCTTGCCACGCCGATGGCGCATCTGGGCCTCCGGCAGGTCGAGCACATCTTCGCCGGCCAAAAAGATCCGGCCGGAGCGAATATGACCGTTCTCGGGCAATAGGCGCATCAAACAGCTGGCGATCGACGTCTTGCCGCAGCCCGATTCACCGACCAGCCCCAGGGCCTGGCCCGGCCGGAGCGAGAACGTTGCGCCGTCCACCGCCCGGACCGGTCCCTCGGCGGTCCCGCACTCGAGCGTTAGATCCTCGACCGCTAGTGCCGGCGACGCGTTCATCGGCGGCGCAGGCGCGGGTTGGCCACCTCGTCGAGGGCGCGGCCGACGAGGTAGAACGACGAGCAGAGCAGCGTGATTGAGAGACTGGCCGGCAGGATCAACCACCAGTAATTACCCACATCGAGAAGGTAGCCGGCCTATTCGGTGGTGTGGATCATCAGCCCCCATGACATCCGCACATCCAGCAGGCCCAGGAATGAGAGCACCGCCTCGGAAAATATTGCCCCGGTTACGGTGAACATCATGTACAGAAAGGAAAGCGGCAGCAAGCTGGGCACGATGTGGACGAAGATCACGTGCGCCGGCCCGCCACCGGCGGCTTTGGCGGCTTCGATATAGGGCTTGACGACAACCGCCAGAGCTTGCGACTAAAGTAGCACCGCGGTCCCACCGAATCCGGACACGACGCCGATGATGACCGCCAGCTCGAAGTGTTGAACTCCGATCAGGGCCGATAGGACTATCAGGACGCTGATACCCGGAATCATAATCATGATGTCGGCCAAACGCATCAATATTGCATCGATCGGTCCGCCGAAATAAGCCCCCACCGCCCCCACCGTAGTACCGATCGTGACGGTGATTACGGCCGCCGAGAGGCCGAGTAAAAATTCGGCTCGGGCCGAGTGCATCAGCTGCGATTAGACATCCCGGCCCAATGGGTCGGTGCCCAGCAGATGGGCGCGGCTGGGTCCGGCCGGCTGGATAGTTTCGTCAAACGCATAGCCGATGACCGGATCGTAAATTGCCGGGTCCCAGACGGTGGCCATCAACAATGGGTGGGCGATCGCCAGCACCGCATATAGTGCGATGATCGCCATGCCCACCTGCCCGATGCGGGTCGATGCGAACAGCTGCCAATTGCGGCGCGTAGCGGCGATGAAAAGTTCCCCCCGCATCCGCCACAGCGGGGGCGTATTGGGGTCGCGACCGGCATTGGCCCGCATTCAGACGCGAATCCTGGGGTCAAGAAATTCGTAAATCACGTCTACAAGAAGGTGCGCCAACAACACGAACAGGCCCACGAACACGAAGGCTCCGACGGCCAGCGGCAGGTCCTCCTGTTGGGCCGCCGACACCAGTGTTTGCCCCATCCCCGGCCAGGAGAATATTGTTTCGATAATGACTCCGCCATCAATTGCGAATTCCAGCGAAAAGACCAGGCTGGTTACCACCGGCAGCATGGCGTTGCGGGCCACGTGGCGGTCGCGCACGGCAGATTCCGGGACCCCTTTGGCGCGGGCTGCAAAGACGTAATCCTCGCGCATCGTTTCCAGCATGCTGTTGCGGGTTAAGAGCATGGTGCCGGCATACGAAATCAAAGTCATGGTGACCACCGGCAGCACCATGTGCGAGATGATGTCGAGGGCCAAATGCGCGGTGCCCAATGCCCACCAGGCAGAGAGGACCAATCCCGAACCGCCCGCCAAGGCGAGGACGGTGATTTTTCCGGCGTGGCGCCAGCGCGAGCGACGGGCGACCAGGTGGGCCGCCAAGGCTGCTGCCGACACCGCCCCGGCGGCAATCAGCAGCTGGCCAAATACGGTGTTGGCCTCGACCGCGGCGCCGGACCATATCTGCGGATTGAGGAATTTGCCGATCGGGAACCAACCCAGTTTGAATGCGAAGAACGAGATCATCATCAGTCCAAACCAGGGCGTGAATACGGTGTACAGGGAAACACCGCCAACCGTGGCGACATATTCAGTCCATTGGCCCCGGCGCCAGGCCACGATCTAGCCCAGGCTAAAGCCCAGGTAGAAAGATGCCACGGTGGCGGTCGCGAACAACACCACGGTCCGCGGTAGGCGCTCGGCGATCACGTCGCCGACGGTGCGCGGGTAAAGCGAAAACGAGGTTCCCAGATCACCTCTGAGGACGTTGCCCAGATAGGTCAGATATTGGCGCCAGAGCGGCTGATCGAGGCCGAAACGGGCCTGGATTTGCTCACGCGTTTCCGGCGGTACGTTGGGGTCGAGGGCGAAGAAATTGCTAACGTCGCCGGGTTGTGCGTTGACCAGGAAGAACACCGCCGTTATGAACGCGAAGAGCGTTAACAGGATCTGCAGGCCCCGGCGCAACAGGTATCTGGTCATCGGATCTGACTTTGCCGCCCGACGGACGGGTTAGGAAACATAGATTTCCCGCGTCTTATTTGACCAGCGCGATCGTCTGCATGCCGCCGGCTCCCTCGATGCCATTGAAGACCGAGGTGTCGGGAAATTCCACTTTTTCCGGTCGGTAAATGTCAACCTTGGGGGTTTCGAACAACGTCACGTACGGCAGTTGCGTGGCAAGCAAGGCCTGCATCTGGAAGGCCAGGTCGCGGGCCTGCTCCAGCGTAGTGGCCTCGAGGAATTCCTCGGCCAATGCATCGAATTCGGGGTTTGCGAATCCACCAAAATTTTGACCGCCAGCCTGGTTTTCGGGAGCGAAACGGGAATGGAAGTAAGAATCCAGATGGTCGGGAAAAATCCCGAACGACCATCCCAGAATCCACATATCCGGGTCTTCGGTCACCGACTCGGAGAACAGTTTATCGACTATGACGTTAAAGCCTGTCAGGTTGGCCCGGACCGGTATTCCGACGTCATTGAGCCTGCGTTCGATCCAAATCGCAAAAGTTGATCGAAGTGGGTCATAGCCGGCACTTGGTGAGAGCAGTTCCATTGGCGGGACCGGCTCCCCGTTGGGCATCTTCAATCCCTTGCCCTGGACCTCGACGAAGCCGCCATCCTCGCTTACCCTGGGCCGCTCTTCGAAACTAAATCCCGCCCCCTCCAGGAGGGCCACGGCCTGTTTGATGCGCTGGGCTCGCGTTAGCCCTTCACCGATCCGCTCGGCATCGGGGTTGTACCAGTAGGAGTTGACTTCGGCCACCATTGCGTACTGCGGAAAGGCGGCCGCCTGCAGGACCGTTTCGGTTACGAATTCCTTGTCTATCAACGTCGCCACGGCCTGGCGGAACGCCAACTAGTCGAACGGTGCCTTACGGACGTTAAATCCCAGATAGCGGGTCCCGTTGTTGTCGTTATTGACCAGCTCGAGATTGTCGGCCGCCTGGGCTCGATTGCGGAAACCCTGCTCTAGCCCCAGTGGATTAAAGACGTAGTCAACATCGCCGTTGGTCAGTGCCAGCATGGCCGCGTCCTGGTTGCCGTAGATGTAGAAATAGGCATCTTCGACGTGGGGTCCGACCACGTAATCGAGGGCGACCTGGCCGTCACCGTCACCGAGGATCGTCTCCTCGTATCCGAGCACCGGATTGGGCTCACGGATCGAACCGTCGCTGTATTGGGTAACTTGGGAATTTTGGAATGAGTAATTGCTGGCGGCGGCGTTTTGAAAAAATGCCCCCGGTTCCCAGTCCTTGAACTCAAATCCGGCGGCAGTCGGTTCGCCGTCCGGGGAATGGGCGTATAGCGCTTCGATCTGGGCGATATTGTCACCGGCCCCCTTGGCCCCTTCAACCACCGGCCGCCAATAGTGTTCGGGCATGATCGGCATGAATCCGAGGCCGAATTGCCAAATGCTCAGACCCGGCACCTGGGGTTCACCGTCATCGTTACGGGCCTTGAACCAGATTTTTATCGTTTGCTGGTCGATCGTTTCGGCGTGGTCGACGAAATTGGGGTCGACGGCGCTGACCCAATTCGATCCCAAACCCAAGTCGAGGACCGTGTCGACAGTGAATACGAAGTCCTCGGCGGTCAGTTCCTCACCGTCACTCCAGACAATCCCCGGACGCAATGGCACCAGCGTGGTCCAGTACTCCTCCCCGGCAGCGGTCTCAGGCTCCAATTCGGAAGGAAAGTCGGCTGCCGTGGTAGGCACCCAATCGAATCGTTGAGCTGATAGACCGTAGAGACTCGGATGATAAGACCCAACGACATAGCCGGTCCAGACCGATCCTCCGGGGCCACCAACATAATTCCACGCGTTGCGGGTGCTCGGTTCGGCGAAGACCCTCATGGCGTAGGCACTGGCGCGCGTCGGGGCGGCTGCGGGGACTTCAGGCTGCTCGATTGAGTCGGCGGCAACTGCCGCGGCCGGAGTTTGAGCCGCCGCGGATTCGCTTTGACTCTGATCGCAGGCGCCCAACAGAATAGCGGCCAAGATGCTGGCCAAAATCAACAGTAGCGGCGGAAATTTGCCCGCCCGACGTTTGCTTAACACGATGGGCTCTCAGATTCGAGTGGCTGCGAGTCGCCAATTACTGCAATTGTTCATTCGCGTCAGAATCGCGATCAACTTTGCCGGGCCAATCTGAATCTGGGTATTGGTGCGGGTAGATAGATGCGGCGCGGCTGCGCTTTTTAGGTGCGCCGGGGAGTGGCTGCCGCAACGAATTGCTGATTCGCAAAACCATTTGACGATATAAACCCTTGAAGAAACTCGGCAACCATCAGCTGCAATCGGCGGAATCATTCATGGCCAATCGCCCCAACATCGTCTTGATCATCACCGACCAGCAGCGCTACGACACCATCGGGGCTTTGGGATTCGACTATGCCCGCACTCCCCATCTCGACCGATTCGTACGGGAGGGCGTTTCCTTCGATAACTGTTTCGTCAACGCCCCTGCCTGCGGGCCGGCCCGCTGCTCGCTGTTTACCGGTCATTGGCCGCACACCACCGGCATGTTGCGCAACGGCGATCCGTGGCAGCAGACCTGGGTTCCACGCCTGTCCGAGGCCGGTTACGCAACTGCCAATATCGGCAAGATGCACTTTACTCCCTTTGACGCGCAGGGCCAATTCGACTATCGATTCAATGTTGAAAACAAGCAGCGCTTTCGCCAGTGGCAAGCGTATCGCGACGAATGGGACCTGGCTCTGGCACGACGCGGCATCGACAAGTACCAGCGTGAGGATTTGGAAAAACGCCAGGACTATTGGATAGCCCTTGGGGCATTTCTGTGGGAGAAGGATCCGGACTTGCATCCGGACAATTTCGTCGGTGGTTCGGCCTGTGATTGGATACGGGACTATTCGGCCGACGACCCGTTTTTTCTAGAGATCGGGTTTCCGGGACCACATCCGCCCTATGATCCGACCCCGGAATGGGCGGCTCTTTACGATGACGTGGATATCCCGCTTTGTCCGCTGGAGTTCATCGAATGGCACAAGCACCCGCCGGCGTTGCAGGAAATGACCCGACACAACACGATCGTTGCCCACGACTCGATCAAATTCGTCACCTATCCATCCGAGGCCCACCGCCAGCGCCAAAGGCGCATGTATATGGCCAATGTCTCGCTCATCGATGCCCAGATTGGCGCCATCCGCGCAACCTTGGAAGAAAAAGATCTGCTGGATGACACGGTCATCATCATCACCTCCGACCACGGTGACACCCTGACCGATCATTTCAGTTCACAAAAGTGGACCATGTACGACTCTGTGACGCGGGTCCCGGCCATAGTTTGGGCTCCGGACGAGTTTGATGGCGGCCGCCGCGTAGAAGATCTTGTGCAGTGGTTTGACTTGGGAGCGACGGTACTTGATATAGCCGGGGCCGCCGCAGATGGCACCGGCGAGGCGGAAACACTGTTGCCGGCGCTGCGCGGCGACCCGTTCGCCGGCCGCCAGTACGTCTTTTCGGAACATGGTCGCGAGGATGTGATGGGCCTGCACTGCCATATCACGATGGTGCGATCGGCAGACTGGAAGCTGGTCCATTTCCTAGATCAGCCCGGCGGGCAATTGTTCGACCTGCAAGCTGATCCCGACGAATGCGCAAACCTCTGGGAAGACCCGGCCCACGCGGCCGTTCGGGTACAGCTGATGGACGTGCTCGGCAATTGGCTCATCAAGTCGAGTTCCCAGGCCAGCCATTGGGCCGATGCTTGGCGCTGAAGGCAATCGCGCGCAACGAGTCCGGAATTCCCTAAGCGAGGACAAAATCGGGCTGTGTAATTGAATCAAAGCACCTAGTAACCGATCTCACCCGCCATGCCTGGTCGACCCAACATCGTATTGATCATCACCGATCAACAGCGCTACGACACAATCTCAGCGCTCGGTTTTGACCACCTGCACACGCCAAACCTGGATCGCTTTGTGCGCGAGGGGGTCTCGTTTAGCAACTGCTTTGTAAATGCCCCATCGTGCGGGCCGGCTCGCTGTGCATTCTTTACCGGTTGCTACCCCCACACGACCGGAATGTTGCGCAACGAACAACCCTGGTCGCAGACTTGGGTCCCAAGCCTGGCGCAGGCTGGTTACTTTACTTCGAGCATCGGCAAGATGCACTTTACACCCTTTGACGCACGGGGCCAATTTGACTACCGGTTCAATGTTGAGAACAAGCAACGTTCCCGGGTAACCGGCTCTTACCGCGACGAATGGGACAAGGCGTTAGCCGCCCGCGGGATGGACAAATACCACCAGAAAGATCTGCAGGTACGCGATGATTTCGATATCGCGCTGGGTGCTTTCCCGTGGGAAAAGGACCCGGACATGCACCCCGACAACTTCTTGGGGCGCAGCGCGGTTGACTGGATTCGCAGTTATGACAGCGACCAACCGTTGTTCCTAGAAATCGGATTTCCGGGGCCGCACCCGCCATATGATCCAACCCCGGATTGGATCGAGCTCTACGCCGATACCCAATTCCCGCTGGTTGAGCTCAACGAGGCTGAGCGAATATCGCAACCGCCGGTCTTTCGGGACATGGCCGATCACCAAAATCGGGTGGCCGGTGATTCGACGCGCATGTTGCCCAACCCGACCGAGTCGCAACGCCAACATCAACGGCGCCTGTACATGGCCAATGTCTCGTTGATCGATGCCCAGATCGGCGCCATCCGGGCGGCCCTGGACGAAAAGGGCCTACTTGATAACACCGTCATCATCTTTACTTCCGACCATGGCGACACGCTCACCGATCACTTTTCCTCGCAGAAATGGACCATGTACGATTCGGTGACCCGGGTGCCGGCAATCGTCTGGGCGCCGGAGCGGTTTGCCGGCGGTCGGACGATCGACGCCCAAATCGAATGGTTTGATCTGGCGGCCACGATCCTTGAACTTGGCGGTGTCGAATTCCCGGATCCATTCGAGGCCGAATCGCTAGTGTCGGCTTTGGACGGGGCGGAATTTGCCGGCCGCGAATACGTGTTCGCGGAAATGGGTCGGTGGGACTTGGTTGGATTGACGACCGACTACATGACGATGGTGCGTTCAGCAGATTGGAAGCTGGTTCACTTCATCGACCAACCGCATGGTCAGCTGTTCAACTTGCAAGCGGACCCCGATGAACTGGTAAATCTCTGGGACGATTCGGATTACGTTGATCGGCGGGCGTCTTTGGCCGAGGTCATGACCGAATGGCTACTCCGATCCAATTCCCGCGCCAGCGCCTGGGGATCTGCCTGGCGTTAATCGAATTGGTAATGCCAATTCCGGCATGCCCGCGCCCCGACCACCCCTCTAAAGATCAGCGTCGCTGATTTCAACAATCGATTTGACCAGCATTGGGTCGGCGGTGACCTGACTGAATTGCTCGGGGACCATCGAAAGAGCCATACGGGCGGTAATCCAAGGCGCGGTGTCAATCCGTCCGTTCTCAATGTCGGCAATGATCCGTGGGAACAGACCGTAGCTGTTGCGGCTGGCCAGGACGGTAAGTTCGCGTCGGTGGAACTCAACATCGTCGAAGCTGATCTGGCCAAGCAGGAGACCGACAAAAACCAGTGTTCCGGCCGAGCGGACCCGCCCAAATGATGCTTCCATGGCCCGGCGATTGCCAGTAGCGTCGAATACCACCTCGAATTGCTCTTCATCATCGACAGCAAGAACCCGCACGCCGAATTGGGACACAAATTCGCGTCGGTGCGCCGAAAGCTCCAGGACTGCGACGTTGGCGCCGGCGGCGAGGGCGAATTGGGCGACGGTCAAGCCGATCGGCCCGGCCCCGACGACCAATACTGATTGGCCGCTTTCAACCCGAGACCGCTCCACCGCGTGGGCGCCGATGCCAAGTGTTTCGACCAATGCCAGCTGGTCGAGAGTGAGCGAGGTTGAAGGATGCAACATCGAAACTGGCACGCAGATCAGCGGGCGCATGCCACCGTCTTCGTGAACGCCGAGCACGGTGAGCGACTCACAACAATTGCGTCGTCCGTGGCGACAGGGGTAGCACCGGCCGCATACTCGGTACGGTTCGACCGCACACCTATCGCCGACTTTGATCCGATTCTCTCCGCCGGGAACCGAGAGCACCTCGACGCCAAGCTCGTGCCCGAGGATGCGCGGATAGGAAAAGAACGGCTGTTGGCCGGCGAAGGCCTTTATGTCGGTGCCACAGACGCCGATGCAGTGCACCCGCACTAATGCCTCGTTCGGACCCGGTTGGGGATTTCCCTGGCTTCCAGCAATTAGCTTGCCAGGTTCGCTCAACGTCACAGTGCGCATCGCAAGCCTCTTTTGACCGAATTGGTGATTCGGATTTCGACTTTAAGGGATTATTACGGGTTAAGGGCGGTTAGGTGGGCAACAAAGTGCCGCATCAGAAATTGTTCATAAAGATGTGATTCCGACTCCAGCAGGGACTTTATTTCCGGTCCCAATAGCGGATCGCAGAGTACGGATCCGAATGTTACGTGGGCGATCTGCCGCCCGTCTTCGTGATCCAAATAGGCCGCCGCCAATTCACCTGCGCTCACCTGGCCGGGTGCGGGAGCATCGGCGAGGGTGATTGTCATGTGATAGGTCGCGCGATCGGCATCAAAATGCCCTCGGGCGGACCCAATTACCCGCTCAATGAGAGCCGAATCAACCTCTGCCACCGCCCGTAGGGCCTCCAGATAGCTGGTGCCGGCGGTCTTGACGTGAAACATGCCTTGGGTGGCGCGGGCAAATCCACCGTAAATTGAGAGCTTGTCAGAACCAGAGTGCAGGCTTAATTTGTAGGGCCCGAGGGCCTGGGCGACCGCTGCGTGCCGGGCCACGTTGCGCTCAAAATCGAGTGGATCGCCGATATAGTCGATTCCCTTTTCGAATCCACCGATGTAGCGCGGGGCCAACGAGACCAACGGGATCCCGGCGGAGAGGATTTCGGATGCGATTATGTAGTGCTCCGCCAGCGTGGTGGGCCGGTCAGTCTCGTCAACGCTCATTTCGATTTCGTAAGGAACACCGGCCGCATCGGCCTGTCTGCCGATCTCGGCGGCGAGACTCAAGGTGTAGACGATGGCCGCCCCGTACTTGACCGCGCAGCGCTGCAGATCGATGTCGCTAATCGATAGCTCGATGCCGCCGCCGAGCTTTGCTGAAAAGCCACGGTAGCGGTCGAGCCAGCCAAGGGTGTGACGCATCCGGCGCCAGCTTTCCTCTAGCTCGCCGGCCGACCAACGATCGGCTTCACTGACTACGTGGTCTGATGGATCGATCGTGTAGAAGGTGTAACCACTGCCGATAAAGTCGGCAACCTGCTCAATGCTTTTTAGATGGTCGGCGTCGGCGCCCCAGGGCGCATCCCAACCGCATTTGTCAACTGCTGCTTGGGCAGCGGACAGAACTTCTCCCGCCGAGCGCTCAGTTCGCTCGATCTCCCGCACCGATTGCTGGGCAAATATCGCCCGAATATCGCCTCCACCAATTCCGTGGGCGGCGATATGACCCGGCGTGGCCAGGCCCAGTCGGTCGCCGTATCCAAAGGAAGGGCTAATGCCCAGCAGCGCGGGTCTATTGCCGTCGGCGGCTATCTTCGAATCGATTTGATCGAGCAGCTTAAGAGCGTGCTGGCCGGCCAGCTAAGGGAGCGAATTGGACACGCTTGCGGCAAAGGCTTCGCCGGAACGAAACGTGTTTGCATGGTCGCGGAATTATTCATCAATCTCCCATCGTAAAAGAGTGAAACCGAGAGGCACCGACCAACGTTCCCCAGATTGCATGCGTCGGCTTCGGCCACTTGCGTGTCAGGCTGCGCTGGCGTGCAGGTTCTCTACGAAGGTAATAGCTTCCATGGCCGCTTTGACGCCTTCACCGGCTGAGGTGACCGCCTGCCGAAAATGATCGTCTTGGACTTCGCCGGCGGCAAAGATTCCAGGGACCGAGGTGTGCATCAAATCGTCGGCTTGAAGATACCCGCCGGGCTTCATGGCCAGTTTGCCTTCATAGAGGGCGGTGTTGGGGGTGTGACCGATGAAGATGAAAAATCCATCGACCGGCAGGTGGGAGATCTGGCCGGTTTTTACGTTGCGGACCCGGATCCGCTCAACTACCGCCGACCCCTCGATCTCCTCGACGACGCTGTTCCAAATAAATTCAAACCTTGGATCGGCCAAGGCGCGGTTGGCCAACACCGGCCCGGCCCGCAGTTGGTCGCGTCGGTGGACGACGTAGATGTGCGAGGAAAAACGAGCCAAAAACAACCCTTCCTGCATCGCGCTGTCACCTCCGCCAACTATTGCGGTGGGCGCATCTTTGAAAAACGCGGCATCACACGTCGCACAGGTCGAGACGCCACGCCCCCAGTATTTCTCTTCGCCGGGAACGCTCAAACGCTTGGCGCTGGCGCCGCTGGCGGCCACGATTGCGCTGGCCTGATAGCTGCTGGCGCGCCCGGTCAGCCGGAAAGGCGGGCCGGCGAAATCGATTTTTTCAATGTGGTCAAAGACGATCTCGGCCCCGAAGCGCTCGGCCTGAACCTTCATCTTGTCGGTTAATTCAGGTCCGATCACCCCCAGCTCAAAGCCGGGATAGTTTTCAACGTCATGGGTGGTGGCGATTTGCCCGCCGAACTCCTCGCCGGTAAAAACCAGCGTTTTCATATTGGCGCGAGCGGCGTATACGGCGGCCGACAGTCCGGCTGTGCCCGAGCCGATGATTGCGATGTCGCAAGCTTGCATAGTCAACTTTGGAACCTGTTCGGTGGCCGAGCCGGAAGCTTGGCTGCCCCGCACGGCGGGCGAAATTTTACGCCGAATCTTCCTGCATTAGGCGCAGGTAATTTATTACCACCCAGCGTTCATTTGGGGTGAGCAATTTTTGGAAGGAGGGCATATTGGCCTGGCCGTGGGTGAGAACTCCATAGAGATAGCCGTCACTTACGACAGCGGCGGTACCGATCAGCAATGATGGCGGTGCGCGCACGCCGGCTGCCGCAAATTGCTCTGAAACCTCGGAGAGCCCGTCGGCGCCAAGGCCATGGCACATCGTGCAATTGGTCGCATAGATTTCGGCGCCCTCGATCAGCGTGCCGGCGCTCGATGCGACCGGGTTGCCCAGGTTGGTCATTTCCGGTTGCGGGATGACGTGCTCGGCGCCTTTGGTGGAGACCGAACCTTCGGGTATGGCCACATACGGCGGTTCCTGCACCCGATAGGATTCCTGGTAATGCATTTCCGGGAAGATGTCTAGCGGATAGGCACCGGCTTCGCAGCCGGCCAGGAAGACGGCCAGCACGGCTACGGCCAATACGGCCAGCCGGGAACCCGAGCGGATTGATTTCAAGCGGGCCACTTTAGGTCAGGCGGGGTTCGGGGCGACTTCCAGCAAGCTGCCGCTGGAATCAATGATGTCAATTGCGCCGGCTGCCACCAGAACGTCGCGGCCGCGCGCCAATTCGTCTTCGTCGGTATTGAGGGAGACGCCCACATAGCCGTCGGCTAGGCGTTTGTCGTAGAGGCTGACGCCATCGGGCAAACGGGATTCAAAGAGGATTCCCAAGACGGTAAAGAGCACCGCGCCGATCATCGTGCCCTCGTAGAGGATTTGGAACACGGCCGGGATCGCCACGATCGGCTTGCCGCCGGTAATTAGCGGCAAGGAGACTTGGGCCGCGACCAACCAGGCGACACCGAGGGCAAACCCGCAGGCCGCGCCGGCGAACGGGAAAGTGTAGAGGCGGTGCTTGATATGCGGTTCGCCAAACGCCCCTTCCGGATACGGGACACCGGACAGGACTTCAACGGCGGTATCGGCGAAGCCGGCATCGCGCAGACCCTCTACGGCGTCGGCGGCGCTGTCAACGCTGTCGTAAATTCCTAGTAATTCGCTTTTAGCCATATGCTCGCCTGTCTTTATTCGCGGATGGTGGCGGGCACTTCAACCCGTCCGATTTTCATTTTTCGGGCCAATATGATCCCCTCTTTAATATCCACCGCCGGCATGATTGGGACCACCTTGGCGAATACCAAGACTCCCACCATGACGAAGGCAAATGAGGCGGCCACCAAGATGGCCTCGGAAATAGAAGGGATATAGGTCGAATAGGTAAAGGTCAATGACGACTTGCGTTCCAGGGCGGGCACGATGAGGATGTAACGCTCAAGCCACATGCCGATATTGACCAGGATTGTTGTTACAAACATCCAACGATAGGACCGCCTAATTGACCTAAAGAGCCAGAGCGGCACCGGGATGATGTACGCAGCCAACAGGAGGGTGATGATCATAATCGGGAACGGCCACTCAAAAACACGCCGTTGCCAGGTGTCGACTTCAGTAGGTTCGAGCCCGTAGAGGCCAAATCCAAAGTCCAGAAATAGGAAGAAAAGCCAACCGGTGGCCACCGCGATAAGCAGGCGGGCCAGGGAATCGATATGGTCGCGGGTTATGAAGTCTTCAAGCTTGAAGGCCCATTTCATCACGATCATGGCAGTCACTACCGCCGAAACCCCGGAGTGAACGGCGCCGATTACGAAATATGGGGCAAATACAGTGTTGTGCCAACCGGGAACGGTGGTCACCGCAAAGTCCCAGGAAACGATCGAGTGCACCGACACGAAGATCGGCAAGATGATCGCCGAGAGCAGTATTCCGGCCACCGCCTGGATGCGCCACTGGCGGGTCGAGCCCTTAAAGCCCAGGGCCAGGATGGTGAAGAGAAAACGGCGAATCGGATCCTGCGAGCGGTCTCGGGCCAGGGCCAGGTCCGGCAGCAGGGCGACATAAACGAACAGGATGGTCGAGATCAAATACGTAAATATGGCCGAGGGGTCCCACACCAACGGCGATCGTGGATTGGGCCACATGCCACGAATAAAGTCATAGGGGAATGCCCAGTAGGCGGTTCGCCATGGGCGGCCGGAGTGGATCAGCGGGAATAGCACCGCCGCCTGCAAGGAAAAGATCGTCAACACTTCGGCGGCGCGGGTGACCGGCCGTCGAAATTCGGCTTGGGTAAGGCGCAGAATGGCCGAGACGAATACGCCGGCGTGGCTGATCCCGATCCAGAAAACGAAATTGACGATCAGGAATCCCCAGTAAACCGGGTGGGAGTAGCCGAGAAACTCCAGGCCCCAGTAGAGCATCGTGAGGAACACGACCGCGCCCAGCATGAAGACCAGGCCCAGTCCGCCCGACCAACTGAAAAACCAGCGCGGCGTGCGCATGACGAAATCGAGCAGCCGATCGTCAGTCTGGCGCTGGTCGAGGGTTATGGGTTCTTGCATTTGATTCCCTTAACGCCCTATCATTCCGGTTTGGCCATCAGTAGGAATTTGGCACGGCCATACTCCGCCTCACCGCGGTACAGCGCGCCCTCGCGCAACTCCCAATTGGATAGGAGTGGGATCCAACGGGCGGTAAACAGGTATGCGAAGGCCAGCAATCCGACCCAACCAACGAAGAACAGGATGTCGTCGATTGATGGCCAGACGGCCGTCGGCAATGGATCTAACGGTCCGTGACCGGTGACTTCGAGATTTGAAATCGCCGGCACAAAGAGGCGGACGCGATCGGCCAGCGAGCCGATCAAGGCCACCACGGCCACCAGCGCCAGCAGGTGCATGCGCCGACGCAAGGGATTAAAAATCAAACAGCAAAACGGGATCCCGAAGTGGCAGATTCCGGCGATTGCAAATGCAATGCCGTATACCTGGGCGACATTGACCTGCATGGCGGCGATCTCGCCGGGAAGTCGGGCGTACCAAACCAGGACGAAATCGGCCCAGAAGAAATAGAACACCAACAGGGTGAAGGCCAAAAAGATCCGACCCAAATTGATCGCCTGTTCGCCGCCGATATATGGCCGCATCGACGGGGCAAAGCGCCAAACCAAGTAGGTAGTCAAGACGACCAGAGCGGTCGCCGTCTGAAAACCGGTAACGACGTGGTAGGCCGGGAATATCCCCGAGCGCCAGCCCGGCAAGAGGCTCTGCCCGAGATCGGTGGTCAAGAGCATCGTCGCATAGATGAGGGACATTAAGTAGAAGGCGCCAAGCAGCTTGGTGTACATCTTCATCGCCCGCCACTGCGAGGGCGTGCCGCGCCAACCCAGGGTGAGGGCGCGACAATTTCCGGCGGCGGCCAGGTCGGGTATGGAGGAGACCCACAGCAGCCCAAGACCGGCAATCGCCATTGTCGCCACCGCCAGCGCATCGGTGACCACCGGCGCCCCAAAACGGAATTCAAACCACAGGCTGGCGCGTCCGTCAAGCGAAGGCAGGCTGGCCAGAATCGGAATCAGCAGGGCGTAGCCGAGGGTCGAAGGGATCACGAAAAGAGTGGCAATGCGTCGCACTGGATAGCTCCAATAGCCACGCGTCATGCGGGTTGCGTAGGCGAGCAGCGGCGCCGTGGAGACCGTCGCCAGCATCCACATCAAAATGGCCGCCGGGTAGGCCCATTCGGGCCGGTCACCCCACTCATTGAGGCGCAATCCGTACATGACGACACCGAGCACGGCCAGGGCGGCGGTCACCAACAGGGCGGCATTGGACCAGCTGAAGGTTATGCCGCGCGGACGAAATCCAGTGCCTGCGCCGATTGACAGGGCAGCCGGTTCGGGTCCTGACATCTAGTGATCCGCCTCGCCGCCGGTCGCAAACGGGTCGACCTTGGCCAGATATACGACACCTGGTTCGGTGCCACGTTCCTCAAGCAGGATGTAGGAGCGATCGTCGTCGGCCCGCTGCGAGACCTTTGAAAACGGGTCGTTGAGATCGCCGAACACCAGCGAATGAGTCGGACAGGCCTGCACACAGGCCGGCGATACGTCGCCGTCGGCGACGTCACGGCCCTCGGCCTTGGCGTCGACCCGGGCGCGATTGATGCGTTGTACGCAGAACGTGCACTTTTCGATGATTCCCTTGGTGCGCACGGTCACGTCGGGGTTGAGCTGGTTCTCCAACTCATCGGGCCACTCGGGGTTCCAAAAATTAAAGTGACGCACGGAGTAAGGGCAACCATTGGCGCAGAACCGGGTGCCGATGCACCGGTTGTAGACCTGGACGTTTAGGCCCTCTTCGTTGTGGTACGTGGCCCAGACCGGGCAGACCGGCTCGCACGGAGCGGTGGCGCAGTGCTGGCACATGACCGGCAGAAAACGCGCCTTGGCGTTGGGAAATTCGCCTTCCCAATAGCGCTCAATTCGGATCCAGGCCTTGGCCCGCTTCTCGTTAACCCGTTGCTCTTCGTTGAGGGCAACATTGTTTTCCGCCTGGCACGCTACAACGCAGGCCTGGCAACCGGTGCACAGATCGGCATCGACCACCATGCCCCAGCGCCGGCCGACGCTCTCGGCCCGTTCTTGGGCTGAAATCGTCGTCGCGCCAGCATTGGCAGCGGCGCGGGCAGCTGATTCGTTGTTGACAGCTACAGTTGCGCTAGCCATTTACGACCTTTACCGGAGGGGCTTCTGCATCATTGCGTGGGTTTTCAGTCAATTCGAATGTCGGCATGAGAGCGGTACGGCCTAGTCTGGTCACCTGCGCCCGGGCCGCCGCGAATGCCTGTCCGCCGCCGGCGCTGGTCAGCTTCGGCAGCAAGGCCCGCACATTCACTCCGCGGCCTTCATTCCAGCGACCGCCGAACAGACGGCCTTGACCCTCGGGCACGGCAATCACGCCGGGACCAACCGTCGGCGCCGGATATACCGGCACTTCGGCCGCGCCGCTGGCGGTCGCAATGCGGACCACATCGCCGCGCTGGATGTTGAGCTCGCGGGCTTGAGCGGGATTCATTTCGACCCAAGATTGCCAAGTCATCGTGGTCAACGGATCCGGCGTCGCCTGCAGCCATGGCTGGGCGGCGCTGTTGGCGTCTGGGCCAATCCCAATCGTCTGGAAGGGAATCAGGTTGAATTCAAAGTTCTCGCTGCCGCCGGCGAACGTCGGCTCGTTGAGCCGGGCGATGTCCCAGCGGATTCCGGCGGCAAAACTACCGGCGCTGCCCAGGTCGGATCCCCAAACCCCGCCCCGCCGCAGGATGTCGATCCAACCGGATTCGGCTGTGGCATCGCCGGGCGAGAGCCCGAGCGATTCCAAGACCATCCCCTTGGCGGCGGCCTGCTGGGAATCAAAGAGGACGCTTCCCTCACCGTAAAGCTGAGAGCTCAGGGCGATGAGGAGGTCGCCGAAACTGCGGGATTGATTGGTTATCGCGACAACCGGTTGCTGGAGTCCCAGGACGGCTTGGCCGGGCAGCGGATCGGGCACGAATGCGCCCCATTCCTCAAACGGGTGGGCCGCCGGCAGAACCAAGTCGGCGCGGGCGATGGTTTCATTCATGAATGTGCCCATACCCACCACCGTCGGTACCGCCGCCAAAGCCTGGTCAAAGCCGGCGATCGGCAGGGCGTGGATCGGATCGGCCTGGTAGACGAAAACGGTGTCGGGTGTCTTGCCGGATTGCCAGGTACCGGCCAGATCGAATAGCTGGCGAGCCGAGGCGGCCGGAGCGGCTGCCTGCAAATGCCCCCACGGGGTATTTGGGCTAGCGTTTACTCCACCAACCTGGCCGTCGTTGCCGGCCAGACGATTGAGCAACAGCACGGCGGCGGCAATTTGATCGGAGTAAACGTGTCCTAGGGCCGAACCGCCGACTATCGCCAATGCCGGTTGGGCGCTGATGAATTCATGGGCAAGTTCGCGGATCTTCTCGGCGGCGATGCCCGATGAAGTGGCGACCCGTTCGGGGGTGAATGCGTCAAGCGCCGACAGCCCGCCGGAAGCCGCCAATAGCTCTTTAGCGGTGCTGGCGGAGACCGAGGCGCTGTTGATCAACTCGTTGGCCATCGCCAATGCGACGTGGCCCTCAAAGCCCGGTTGCACCGGTAGCCATCGATCGGCGTTGGCGCCGGTGAGCGACATGTGCGGTTCGATTTGGGTGAGCAGTCCGCGACCACCGGCGTGGTGGGGATTTCTAAATTGCGCATAGGCGCCGGAATAAGAAACCGGTGAGAGTTCAACGCCTAGGAAATCGGATCCGAACGATACGATCGCTCGGGTATTGGCGATATCGAAAAACGGAATCGAGCCAGGCCCATAGATCTGCTGTAATCCGTAGCGCAAATTGGCCTGATCGTCAGTAGCGATCGCCACCTGATCAGCTTTTGACCAGAGCGCGAACGAATCGAGCAGGCGCTGTTTGACTGGGTCCAGACGCGGCGTGACAAAAGTAGTTGCCGACCCTGGAGTCATCCGCTCAGCGAGGAAATCGAGGGCCCGATCCCAGCTGATTCGGCGGAACTCGCCCGACCCGCGCTCACCGGTGCGAAGCAGCGGTGTCGAAATGCGGTCGGGGTGGTAAAGCGATTGAACGCCGGCTTGCGCGCGCGCCGATGATTTGCCGCGGTTTACCGGAAAGTCGGGATTGCCCTCAACCTTTTTGGCGCGTCCATCAACGGTTCGGACCACGACGCCGTTGCCGGCCACCGGATCATTCGCATCGCCAGTGGCGAACCACAAGCTCTCGCCGGGGAGTGATTGCTCGGGGGATAGGGCAAAACTCTGAACCCGCGATTCGCGCTCAGGCGCGGCGCAGCCGACGATAAGTCCAGAGCCCAGTAGGGCGCCGGCTGATCCCAGGAGGAAGTTGCGTCTTCGAATCTTTTGGCTCATCGGGTCACTTGTGGCAAATCGCGCAGTCGAGGGAGGCGAAATCGGGATCGATCGGATGTGGGTTATTCGCCCCGATCGATGCGTCATTGGTGTTGCGATGACAGCCCATGCAGGTACCCATGTTGAGGTTAACGACCTGCTTGAGCACGGTCATGTCGGCCACATCTCCGTGGCAGGTGGAGCATTCGATGCCGGCGGCAATATGGGGCAAGTGGACAAATCGAACATGGTCGGGAAGACGATGCACGCGGGCCCATTCGATGCCGGCGCCGCTTTCGTAGGCAGCTTGGAGTTGCTGGATCGGCTCGCGATCAGTGGCCACTACCGAGTGACAGAACATGCACTGCTCAAGCGACGGTATGGTGGCGGCCGCCTGTTCGCCAACGCCACGGTGACAAAACTCGCAGGCAATGCCAAGATCACCGGCGTGGATTGAGTGGTCGAATGGTATCGGTTGGTCGGGCGCCGGGGCGGCCGTACCACCGGAGGCACTCAAGTAGACAAGCAGCACCAAGCCGGTAATGGCACCGCCCCCGAGCACGATTGCGGGCACCGTCAGCATGATCATTTGGCGCAGCGTCAGCCGCGGCAAAAAGGCCGTAATTGCGCTTAACAAATCGATTTTCATACGAAGATGCGCGGGTAGAGACCGGGCAGAACGTCCAAACCCAGCAGGGTGCCCTTGACCAACACGACGATGGCCAGGATTCCAAATACGACTACGGCCGGGTACACCAACAACCGCAGGACGGCGCCGACGCGTGGGTCAAGATCGCCGGTGTACACGAGCGATGGGGCCATCGAATGGGCCAGCAAGTAGGAAATTGCAGCTATAACCAGACAAAGCGCAAATACCCAGACGTGGGCGACGATCGCCGACATCTGGACCCAGTCTTGCTGGGTTAGTTGGGCTATCTCCAAACGCCTGGCATTCCCGGATGGCACTCACACAGAAAAGACGGTTTTTCCGGTCCATTCAACGGACCTGGATTCACCGCCCAATTGTGCCGGCCTGACTGTCCGAGCGAGAAAGCTCGGGCAGGACTTGCGCGACAACAACAAATGTTACCAGCAGCGGGCCTCTTGACCGGTGCTCGGGCGTCGTTTGGTGCGCGCCGCCGGCTGATTCGGCTAGTCGTTCCAGACAAGCGCCACGCCCATGAACCGCTCCTTGTCGGCTAGGAGTCCCTCATAGGCGCGCCCGATTTCGGCCGGCGGCAGGTGATGAGTGAGCAATGGTGCCAGCTTGAGTCGGCCGCGGCCGACCAGATCAAATAGCGTCGAGAGGTTGTGCGCGGTCGACTGATCGAACCCTGTTTGCGGGTGCAGCGGAATGAGCCACTGCAATGAACCAGTTAGGCGCAACCCGCGCCGATTGATGCTGGAGGCGAGTGGTTCCAGGTTGGTCTGGTGGGATCGGCGAGGGGTGCCGAGCAGGATGATTTGGCCAAGCAAACGGACGTGACGCTGCAATTGATTTATTACGGCCGCATCGCCCACGGCATCAATGGCGCTGTCGAATCCTTCGTAACCGGCCCCGATGCCGACCAATTGTTCTTCCACGGCCGATTTTGAAGGTGATCCGACGTGGCTAAGGCCGATGTCTCTCGCCAGCCGTCGTCGGGCGGCGATGGGATCAAATGCGGCCACTCGGCATCCGGCCAACTGCCAGAGCTGGGCGGCGATGTTGCCGACCAGGCCCAAACCCCAAACCCCGACGACGTCGCTTAGGCGCCGCTGGCTGACTGACAACGAGCTG
The DNA here is from genome assembly GCA_965249595.1 of Chloroflexota bacterium. Lineage (GTDB taxonomy): Bacteria > Chloroflexota > UBA11872 > UBA11872 > VXNJ01 > VXNJ01. The sequence goes on from OZ252242.1 coordinate 843,378, forward strand.
GCTGCCACCAAACCCAGGCAGCACATGGCCGCCAACGCCGGATCCAGCCCGTCTGGAACCGGTTCCAGAAATGACGGTATGGTCTGCGCCAGCCCCGGCGTGCCGACCCGGCGGTAATGGATCCCCTGGTGGGGACCAAAGCTGAAAACTCGCGTGCCCAGCTCCCAATCGGTGACCGCGTCACCACGAGCGATGATCCGCCCCACGTTGGCGTATCCGGCCGCCCAGGGGTAGGAGCACCAAGCACCGGGAACCCAAACATTCTTGTCCAATGCCGTGAAGTTGGCCAATTCGGTGCCCGCCGAGACGAATGTCACCTCGGTTTGGATGGCCACCTGGTCGAGTCCCGGAGCATCGGCAATCTCGATCTGATCGAGGGCTACTTGCCCGGGGGCGGTGACCAAAACCCGTTCGGTGAGCATCGACGACGCGCCCCGCGGCGGCAATTTTTTGGGCTCGGCCGAAAGGCTCAGTCACGCCAGATCAGCGCCACCCCCAGGTAGTTTTCCTTATCGGTCAAAAGACCCTGATAGGCGCGTTCGATCTCCTGTGGCGGCAGGCGGTGCGAGATCAGGGGCTCAATCTTTAAGCGGCCGCGGGCGGCCAGATCGTGCACCGTCTGCAGATTGTGCAGGGTCGATTTGTCGATTGCAGTTTGCGGCGTCATCGGGATAAGCCATTCGAGGGATCCGCGCAGTTTGATCCCCCGCATATGGATATCGCTTACCAATGGGTTGAGATCGGCCACGTGTTCGCGCCGCGGTGACCCGAGCAGGGTGACCTGCCCGAAGTTGCGCACATACTGGTGGATTTGGGCCAGGATGGCGGCCTCGCCTACGGCGTCGATGACGGTATCGAAACCGTCACTGGATCCGACGATAGCCTCCATCTGGGCACTCACTTCGGCCGGTTCTGGCGAGGCCACCGCCCCGATTCCCACTACTCGAGCCAGGTCACGCCGAAACGCGGCCGGATCGAAACCGACGACTCGGCATCCGGCCAACTGCCAGAGCTGGGAGGCCATGTTTCCCACCATCCCGAGACCCCAGACGGCGACCGTATCGTTGAGTCGCTTGGTCGTATTTGAAAGCGAGCTCATCGCCACCAGCGGCATGCGGCAGGCGGCCGCCTGGACCGAATCGAGGGCCGCCGGGACCTTGACCATCAATGAACCCGAGTCGTTTTGCGATGCATTGGGATTGAATACTTGGGCATGATGAATCGACTGGTGTTTCCCGAATGTGAAGACCCGGTCGCCGACTTCGAATTCTTCAACCGCGCCGCCGCGGGCGATGATGTGACCGACGTTTGAATACCCCGAGGGCCACGGGTACTCGCACCAAGACCCGGGTTCATACACCGAAGCGGTCAACGCGGTGTAGTTGGCCAGTTCGGTCCCGGCTGAGATAAACGAGGCCTCAGTTTCGATGGTGACCTCCCGGGGCCCCGGCGCATCAGCAATATCGATTTCTTCGAGGTGCACTTGGTTTTTCCCTGGCACCAATACCCGACTGACTCTCATAGCGCCCCCTTTGGAAATTAATTTCTGCATGTTCGGCCGGGGCGGCGTTACAACCCCGGGCCTACGATGTCCAATATTGTTCAATTTAGTAAAACAGAGTGTGGGTTGGAGGGATAAATATGAAAACTAAAAATTTGATGCATGAGCGAACGCCCGAGGTTGCCAAGCGGATCTCAATAGCCGCGCGCCGATTCCTCGATTCGCTGTCGCCCGATCAACGAGAAGAGACGCAGCGCCCGTTTGGTGACGAACTGCGCTATGAATGGACCTACGTTCCCTACCACCGCTCCGGATTGCGACTCGACGCGATGTCGGCCAATCAACAACGCCTGGCCAAGTCCCTGCTCGATGCCTCCCTCTCAACGCGCGGGTCCCGGCAGGCCCGCGAGATCATCGAACACGAGACGGTGTTGCGCGAATGGGAGGAAATGTCGGGCGGCAGGCTCAACACCAATGTTTTCCTGGCCCGCAACGCCCAGTATTACTATTTTTCCGTTTACGGGGAACCCGGTGGCCGTGAGCCTTGGGGAATCAAGGCCGGGGGTCACCACGTCGGAGTGCACATAAACGTAATCGACGGCGACTATGTAGCCCCGGTTCCGCTCTTCTTCGGCGCCAATCCGGCCGAGGTCCGGCACGGCCCGCTGATCGGTCATCGCATTCTGGCCGAGGAGGAGGACCAGGCCCGCGCACTGCTCGGTTCATTAAATCCAGAGCAGAAGCGGCAAGCAATCGTCGATGCGGTGGCGCCGACCGATATCCTGACCGTCAACTACCGCACCGTTGACCCGGCCATGACGCCGCACGGAATTGGCTACGACGCGCTTAACGGCGAACAGCGATCCCGCCTGGCTCGCCTCGTAAAGCACTACGTCGATCGGTCGGAGGAGTCGATCGCCGCCAGCCAGTGGCGCCGCATCGAGGCCAATTCACTGGCCACGGCGGCCTTCGCCTGGGCTGGGCCGGAACGTAAGGGTTGGGGCCATTACTACACGATTGGCGCAGCGACTTTTGTGATCGAATACGACAACACGCAAAACCAGGCCAATCACATTCACTCCGTCTGGCGTGACTTTGAAAATGACTGGGGCGGCGATCTGCTTGCCAATCACTACCGCGACAACGGTTCGCACCACCACGACCATTAGAGTAAAAAGCACGATCCGCCGGCCGGATCATTGCCGCACCAAATCGGATATTCAAAGGGTGGATTGACCGATGGAACTTGCTCACGGACTAAATTGGATTGCGGTGCTTGTGGCCGCGGTCGCAAATATGCTCATCGGCGCCACTTGGTACATGCCGGCGGTTTTTGGCCGGCAATGGATGCGATACACCGGCAAGACGATGGACGATCTCGAAAATACGCCGCGGCCATGGATCGGCTACATCGGTTCGTTCGCAGCATCAATACTGATCGCCTACACCGTCTCCCGCATCGCCGCCTACGCGGCCGCCGAGTCGCTCGTCGACGCGATCCTGTTGATGCTCTTTATCTGGTTGGGTCTTTTCGTTACCTCGCTGTCGGACGAGGCGCTGTGGGAGCGGCGGCCGTTTGGCCTCTACATACTCAATTGCGGCCGTTGGCTGGTTGCATTAATCGCGGTTACCCTGATAGTCGTGCTCTGGCAATAAGCGTGCTTGCCGGCACGGCAATTCCTGCCCCGTAGAGATCAAAACTCGAATTGGATTCACATTTGAAAAAAATAGCTGCTCAGTTGTTCACCCTCAGAGAGCACCTAACCAACAAGTCCGACTTCCACCGCAGCCTGCATCAGCTTGCCGCGGCCGGATTTGAATACGTCGAATTTGCCGCGGTGGGAGCGGTGGACGGTGAAAACGCCGATACCACGGCGGCCGAGGCTCGAGCGATGCTCGACGACCACGGAATCAAGGCATTTGGCGCCCACCGACGCTGGGGAGATCTTCGTGATCGAACCGGCCAAGAGATTGAATATCTGACCACCCTGGGTTGCCAGATGGTGGCCACGCCGATCATCTTTGACCAATACGACTACACCGAATTTGACGGCTATCGTCGCTTTCTCGACGATGCGGTTGAGATTCGCGCGAAGCTGGCCGCGGCGGAGTTGGATTTCTGCTTTCACAACCATTCGCACGAATTCGTCTATTTCGCCGGCACCAGCGGCATGGAATACCTGATCGAAAACAGCGATTTATTCATCGAACTCGATGTCTATTGGACCTCGGTGACCGGCGCCGATCCGGTGCCGTTGATCGATCGATTGGGCAATCGCTGCCGCTATTTACATTGCAAGGACGCCCAAGTTTTCCCGCCCGATGACGCGGGCGAATGGACGATGCCAGGCCCTACCTTTGCTCCGGTTGGCGAAGGGCTGCTGAACTGGACCGCCATATTGGCCGCCGCCAGGCGCGCCGGCACCGAGTACTACGTCATCGAGCAGGATCGTTGTCTGCGCGATCCGTTTGACTGCCTCTCGTCTTCGCGCCAATTCCTGCTGGCCAACGCCTGAGCAAAACTATTGGCGGTCGGTCCGCCGGAAATTTAGGCGTACTGGGGTAACCAGCGGGCCTGCGACTCGAGCATCTCAACGGTTAGCGCCCAGACTTCGGCCGGATTGCAGACGGCCCCAACCAGCGGGTCATGCAGCATCGCCAAGCGCAGCAGATCGCGATCGCCATTTACGGCGGCCTCTTTGGCCATCCGTTGGACGTCCACCGATGCCTGGCAGGTGGCCGCGCAGGCCAATGGCAGATCGCCCAGTTGCCCGACGGCGATTCCATGGCGGTCGACATAACCGGGGACTTCAACCACGCAGTCGTCTGGCAGGTTGGCGATGGTGCCGGCGTTGCGAACGTTGAAATGACCTCGATATGGGCGCCCGGTTTCGAGCGATTCAATGATGTAGGAACCGTGCTCATCGGATCGCTGTCCCGCAGCCAACGGCTGGGCATTGGCAAGCAGGTCTTCAAAGTCGGCGGCGAAGGTCTCGTTACGTGAGCGGCAGTAGTTGAGGTATCCGGCCGTGCTGCCGTCGATCCAGCGATCGGGATGGATCCAGTTCGCCAATTCATCCGGGCGCTTGCGATACCACGGGAGGTATTCGGAGAGGTGTCCGTTGGATTCGGTGGAAAAGTAGCCGAAGCGCTCGAGCACATCCAGCCGCACCGGTTCGCGGGCCGCAATCTCCGGGTTGGCCCGAATTGCCGCGAGCAGTTCGGCGGCCTCTATCGACCGTCCCTGGCAGACGATGCTCAAATACCAGGTCTGGTGATTGATTCCGGCGCAGATGATCTCGACTTCACTTTTCGGAACGCCCAGGGCCGTGGCGATGAGGCGATGGCCGCCTTGCACGCCATGACATAACCCGACTACGTCGACCTCGCCGTAGTCGAGCGCCGCCCAGGTGTTCATGACCATCGGATTGGCGTAGTTGAGCAGCAGCGCGTCCGGGCTGGCCACCTCAGCAATGTCGGCACAAAAATCGAGCATCTGTGGGATCGAACGCTGGCCGTACATGATCCCGCCGGCACAGATCGTATCGCCCACACATTGGTCAATTCCGTAGCGCAGCGGAATCTCGATATCGAGGGCAAATGCCTCCAATCCGCCGATCCGGGCGCAGTTGACCACATAGTCGGCGCCGGGGAGGGCCGCTTTGCGGTCCATCTCGATCTCGATTTGGGCCGGCAGGGCCGAAAGTTCAAGTTCACGCCGGCATAGCTGGGCGACCATCGACAGCGCCTTGGCGTCGATGTCGTAGAACACGAACCGGGTGTCGGCCAATTCGGGAACGCTGACGATATCGCGGACCAGCTGGCGGGTGAATACGAGGCTGCCGGCACCTATAAAAGTCACCTTTAGCACCAGGGGATCTCGCTCGCTATAGGGGACTGGGTGTTGAAACGGACATCATTGTTGGCCACCGAACTGGGTGAGGACCTCAAGCCCGTCGGTGGTGAGCGCCAAGGTGTGTTCGAAGTGGGCGGCCCAGCTGCCGTCGGCCGTGTAGATACCCCAGCCATCGGCCGCGGTGCGGGTCTGATCGCTGCCGGCGGCGACGATCGGTTCAATGCAAAAAGTTGAGTTTTCAATCAGTTTTACATTGACTGCGCCGGCCAAACGATTGGGGATGTGCGGCGGCTCCCAGATCAGGTGACCGACGCCATGCCCGCCCAGTTGGGCGACCGGCAAGAATCCGTCGCTTCGGACCCTGCGCTCAATCACCCTTGAGATATTGGTCACGCCGACCCCCAGCTGGCAGGTCGCAATCGCGTCGCTAAGGGCCCGCTTGGTCGCGTCGAGCAGCTTCTGAATCGGCTCGGCTATTTCGCCCACCGGCCATGTCCAGGCCGCATCGGTCTTGAGCCCCTCGAATTCCACCCCGACGTCGATGGTTACGATGTCGCCTTCAACCAATGCCCGCTGGTCGGGGATCCCGTGCACCACCATCTCGTTGACCGAGTAACAAATGGCCCCCGGAAATGGATTCTGTTCGCCATAGGGGGCGTAACCCAAAAAACTCGGCTGGGCCCCGGCAGTGCGGATTATTGCGGTGGCCAACGAGTCGAGCTCACGCCCGGTTACGCCCGGTTGGATGGCGGAGGACATTTCCTCGAGCACGCTGGCCAATATCTGGCCCGATCGCCGCATCGCCGCAAGCTCGGTGGCGGTCTTGGGGATGAAACCCTCGGATGCCGGGCCGGCCCCGCGGCGGGCTCGCCGTTGGCGCGACCGCCTAGCGATAGATCGTCTCGCGCGCCTGTCGCTGGATTTCATATATTGAACCGACTGTGGCCGGTTTAGGCAGCGGTATGCGCACTGGATGATCGGAACAGCGCATCTGGTCCGGCTCCTCGCCCCGCAACAGCCAACGCTTAAATTCTTCAAAGTCCGGCACACCCATCAGCGGCCAGGCGTCGGCGGCGGTAAATTCGATGAGCCAAAGGCGACGCGGGTCATTTGAAGTATTGGGCTCAGAGCCGTGCAGGGTGCGGGCATGGTGGACCGAAACGCTGCCCGCCGGAAGCTCTAGGAGCTCGGCCTTCGAAAGATCGAGATCGCCATCGGTTGCGGCCACCGCACCGGAAAAGGCGCCGCCCGAATGGTGGTTTAAGACCGGCAAGCGCTGCGTGCCCGGGATGCACTGCAAACAGCCGTTCTCGATCGTGCAGTCATCCAGGCATACGCCGATGGCCAACACATCGTCATTTGAGTGCGGGTAGAAAGAGTAATCCTGGTGCCATTCAACGGGACTGCCCACCTCGGCAATTTTTAGATTGAGCTTGTCGTTGCGATAGCGAATGCCGTGATGGCCGAGCAACGGATCGACCAGATCGAGCAGCGCTGCGGATCGCATTACGCGGTCAAAAACCGAGGAGACCAGGGCCGGGGTCTTCAAACGCCGGAGCCGCGGATTTTCGGGAGTGTGCGAAGGCTCCAGGTCAAAGACCGAATCGCTCTCCGTAACTGCCCGCGACTTCTCAACAAAGCGGTCGGTCTCAGCGCGCAGTTCGCCAATAACCGCTGCGGAGAGAACATTTTCAACGCCGATGAATCCGCGTTCCTGGTATTCGGTTATCTGATCTGCTGTTAACATGCGGCCACTCTTGGCAATCTTTGGCGACCGCCACCCTGAAAATTAGTCTAATGCGTGCGAATATTTGGCAAGGGCCGTCGCCGGCCACCTGATCGGACTGTCTAATTGTTGGAATCCCTGCGGTTTTTACATATTCTTTTTGCCCTCAGCCTCTTCGCCGGGCTGGGTGCTTCGATGGCTCTCGCGCCGCTGGTACGAGTGCTGATTGGGACGGGCCATCTGGCAGCGGTAATTTCGGCTGCTGAACGCAACGTTCGCGTGGTTTCCATCCCGTCGGGCATCGCTACCGTGGTCTTTGGCTACGCCGCGGCCGAGTCCGGCCGCTGGAACACCTTTGACGAAGCATGGCTGTTGCTTTCGTTGATCGGCTCCGTCGCGCTCGTTGGCCTTAACGCATTCATCGTGCTACCGCACCTGCGATTGATAAAAACCGAGTTGGCGCGTTCGGCGGTGCCGGGCCCGGAGCTCATTGCCCGAATCACCAGGCCGCTGATCCGCTATATCGGCATGGCGCAGATGATCACGCTTCTGGTCATCGTCTACTTGATGGTGCAAAAGCCCTTCTAGAGCTGTCCGACCCAAACCTGCATCGAACTGGCTCCGCGATTGCCCCAGGCGAAATAGGGAATCGCCACCAATTCGCGGTCGACGACCTTGCGCGTTCCGGCTTCAGTACCCGAATAGATCGAAAAGGAAGCGTCGGTAACCGGTTCCATTTGACCACCCTTGAGCCGGATAACCGTCGCCCCGCCGACCAGCTCCGGGTCGTATTCGAGTGATGGCTCGGGTTCGCGGGCGATTCCAAAGTCGTAGGCATGGTCGCCGCCCAGGCTGGCCGATTCAATGCAATATACAAGTGGCCCACGAGCCAGCGCCACGCGCCCGAGGTTTTCAGTTAGTCGCGGATTGGCGTAAATCGACCGGGTGGCCATCGGGAGGTCCAGCACGATCTTCTCTCCGGCCGAAAACTGCCGCCGCAGCCGCAGATATTCGCCAGCGGCGGCGGGCCGACGTCCGTCGATCGTCACGGTCGCCTCCTGGGCCCACGCCGGAATCCGGATAAGGAGCTCGGCCTCGGCGGCCGGAGCGCGCTGGACGGCAAATTCCACCTGGCCGCCCCATGGGTAATTTGTCGAAACAGCCAGTTCGAAACCACCGGCGTTGACCGTTCCGGCCAGGAACTGATGGATCCAGAGACCTTCGTCAGAAACCGAATAGCAATACCCGGGCAGCGAGAGCAATAGACGCGCCACGTTGGGAGGGCAGCATGAACAGGCGAACCACTCATCACGGGCGTATTGGCCGCGTGATGCCAGCGGATTCATATAGAAATAGCCGGTACCGTCGTGTGAGAGCCCTGAAATGATGCTGTTGAACAGCTGCGTCTCGATGGCCTCGGCATAGCGGGCATCGCCGGTCAGGCACAGCAGCCGATGACTCCAAAACACGCCACCGATCGCCGCACATGTTTCGGCGTAGGCCCGCTCATTGGGAAGTTCGAAATCATCCCCGAACGCCTCGCCGTCATAGCGGGCCCCTAGCGCCCCGGTCAGATAGGCCTTGCGTCCGTAGGCGTTCTCCCAGAGATTTTCGGAAGCCTGCCGCATGCCGGGATCATCGCGCTCTAGGGCGATGTCGGTCATAGCGCTGGCCATGTAGGTGAGGCGGACTGCATGACCCCATGCCTCATGCTGTTCGCGGACCGGGAGATGGTCCTGGTAGTACTGGCGGTCGCGATACCGCGGATCGCCGTTCATGCGGGTCTCCGGTTGGCCACGCTGCTCAAGAAAATAGAGCGCCTGATCCAGGTAACGCGATTCCTGGGTCTCGCGGGCCAATTCGGCCAGGGCCAATTCGATTTCCTCGTGGCCATCGGTCAACTCGAGTTTGCCGGGCCCAAACGTTGCGCAAATGTGGTCGGCGGCGCGAACCGCCACGTCGAACAGCACACTTTGCCCGCGCGCCCGGCGGTGGGCGATCCCGGCCTGGATCAAATGACCCATGCAATAGAGTTCGTGCTTGTTTACCAGGTCGGTGTAGCGCTCAGCGGCGTGCTCATGCGTGAAATAGGAATTGATGTAGCCGCTCTCTTCCTGGGCGGCGGCGATTTCCTCTATCGCGCTGTCAATTGCCGCGGCCACATCATCGGAGACTCCTTCGGCAAGACCGAAACTGGCGGCTTCCAAGAGCTTGTAGACATCGGAATCGTTGAAAAATATTCCGCTGAATCGATCAACGGCTTTGCGGCCCGATGCGCGGCGGAAATTGTCGATGCGACCGGTGGCTTCGCAATGGTGGAACTGCCGCTCAAGTGAGACGTCGCGCACCACCTCGCGCCAGTGTCGCCAGAAACCGTCGCCGACGGTAACTGCGGAAATCGGAACCGGCCGCAGTTTGGCGTTTGGGCTGCGACTGGTGTCTATGACCACATCGCACTTTGTTTTCATCGTCATTTCCTTTAACGCGCAGTTCTCGACTGACCGGTGGCAATGTACGTCACTGGAATATTTAAGCCTGCCAAGGTTCTAATGGCCGTGATTGCATTTCCACCCAACTTGCGGAAGGATTCGTCGGCCGTGCAGATAACTAGCGTCAAAGCAACCTTGCTCAAAGTGCCCTACCCGGTCGGTTTTGAGGCGGCCTGGGAACCCGGAGTTGTCCGCCAGGATCGCGATGTGACGGTGGTGCGGATCGCCACCGACGCGGGGCTGGTTGGCTGGGGAGCAAGCGGCTCTGACCAAGCCGGCAGCATCAACCTTCTGGCGGCACCGTTCTTAATCGGCGCCGATCCGTTGGCCCTGGAGCGCCACGCGGGAATTACCCGCTACGCCAACGGCGCCTGGATCGTTGAAATGGCGCTGTGCGACATAGTTGGCAAGGCGGCCGGGCTGCCGTTGAGCAAACTCTGGGGCCGGTACACTGACCGGATTCCGGCTTACGCCTCGATCGTCGCCCAACGAACCCCCGATGAGCGCGCCGAAGACGCACTTGAACTGCTCTCCCAGGGTTTCAAAGCAATCAAGCTCCGCGCCCATGCGGCCACGGTGGCCGAAGACATAGCGATGGTGGCGGCGGTACGTGATGCGGTTGGCGACCAGATGGCAATCATGGTCGATGCAAACCAGGCCGGGGCGGCCTCGGGACCCGCCAAGCACCCGCTGGATCCGGTGGTTTGGGATTTTGACCGGGCCCTGGAAACCGCCCGTGCCTACGAGGAATTGGGCGTGTACTGGCTTGAAGAGCCGCTGCCGCGTTACGACTATGAGGCCATCGCCCAATTGACCGATTCGGTGGAGTTAAAGATCGCCGGCGGTGAGGGAAATCGCGGATTGCATGAGTTCCACCAGATGCTCGATTACGGTGCCTATGACATCATTCAGCCGGATGCGACAACCAGTGAGGGTCTCTGGCAGTTGCGACGGATCGCTACCGCCTGCGAACGGTCCGGCAAGTTATTCATTCCGCATCACGGCGCCAACGGCATCGCGCTGGCGGCCCATATGCAACTTTGTTCGACCGTGCCTAACTGTCCCTGGGTCGAATACATCATTGACCCGCCCTGGCGAACGGTTCAGTCTTACCAACAGCTCTACGGGGTAATGCGCGACCCGTTGCTTATCGATGCCGATGGTTGCTTGGCGGTGCCCGGCGGTCCTGGCCTGGGGGTGGATATCGACGAGGAGGCAATTGCCCGATTGGCGGTCCGCCAAGGTAACGAATGAGCCCAGATTTCGTGCCGAATCGGCAATTTTGGATTTGAGCGATGCAAGTACTATCGATAGTAGACTCACTAGGCAACTGGTCGCAGCTGCCGCCCTAGGCGGTAGGCCTGTCGGAAACAATTACAGGGACCGCCCCATCCACCGCAACGCTAAATCTGCCGTAATTGGCGCTATTTGCAATATCGCCGCTTGATATTTCTAGAATCAACGCTCAATTGCGGCGGGGGAAATTGCGCCTCCAGAACGTCCAACCCCGTCGTGGCGCAGTTGGATTTTTGCCGGAAACCAATGCGGTTCAAGGCATGGAAATAGCTTCCCGGGTGAAAGTAGCAGGCAATTGAAATCAGCCGAAATTGTCAATCCTGCCAATGCCGGGCCGCTTGATTTCTCACTGGATGAATCGCCTTCGACCGAGAGCGCTTGGGATCTGACCGAGCGGATCGACCCCGCCCTCAAGCGTTTATTAAATTGCGCCCGCGTCGATGTCAATCAACTGATTCCGCTCAAATACAACTGGGCGTGGGAGCATTACCTCAACGGTTGTGCCAACCACTGGATGCCGACCGAAGTGTCGATGCAACGCGACATCGAGCTGTGGCGCTCCGATCGGCTCAGCGACGCCGAGCGCACTGTGATCATGCGCAATTTGGGATTCTTCTCAACCGGCGAGTCGCTCGTTGGCAACAACATCGTGCTTTCAATCTTTAAGCACATCACCAATTCGGAGGCGCGCCAGTACCTGCTGCGGCAGGCGTTTGAGGAAGCTCTGCACACCCACGCCTTTGTTTACATAACCGATTCGCTGGGCCTAGATTCACGCGCCGTCTTCAATATGTACAACGAGGTCGACTCCATTGAGGGCAAAGACGCATTTGTGATGCGGCTGACCGAGGACGTGCTGGATCCGCAATTTAGCACCGATTCGATCGACGGCATTCAGCGATTTATAAAGAATCTGATTGGTTTCTATGTCGTTATGGAAGGGATCTTTTTCTACTCCGGATTCGTAATGATCCTCTCGTTCCACCGCCGCAATCAAATGACCGGCATCGGCGAGCAATTTCAATACATCATGCGTGACGAAACGATCCATTTGAATTTCGGGATCGATCTCATCAACACCATTCACGAAGAAAACCCCGAAGCATGGACGCCTCAGCTCGAGGCGGAGATCGTCGAATTGATCGAGCAGGCCGTGGATTACGAGGTGGCCTACGCTCGTGACTGCCTCCCGTCGGGAGTTTTGGGATTAAAGGCGGATATGTTTCGCGATTACGTTGAACACATTGCCGACCGGCGCCTAGAGCGCATTGGGCTTGCGGCCCGCTTTGGGTCCAAGAACCCATTTCCGTGGATGAGCGAAGTGGTTGATATCCCCAAAGAGAAAAATTTCTTCGAAACCCGGGTCACGGAATACTCGAGCGCGAGCACCTTGTCCTGGGACTAATTCACGTCGCAGATGCGCCGAGTATGTTGGGCCGGGTGTATATTTGAGAGTGGTAGTTGAAGAGTGAAGTTGGAGGGGGACGATGCAAAGGCTCCATGCAATTCTGCGTCGCTGGCAAGTTGACTATCCCAAGCCTTTTGGCGCGTTTGGGCGCTAAGAGGCTCTACAATCTCTCAAACGACGGGGGCCCCGTGAGGGGCCCCCGTCTTTATTGCCTAACCCAGCGACTCCCCTTGTCGGTGGCCGCTGAATGCGGGCTTTTCGACATTTGAGAATTTGAGTTTGCTATGCGGTTTGGCATCTTTTCCATGCCCCTGCATCCGCCCGAGAAACCGTTAAAGCAGGGATTTGAAGAAGACTTAGCCTGGATCTCGGAACTTGAGACCAAGGGATTCAGCGAAGCCTGGGCCGGCGAACATATCACCAGCCAATGGGAAAACTACCCGGCCGTCGAAATATTTCTGGCCGCCCTGGCGCGTGAAACGAAGACCATCCGGTTGGGCACCGGAGTCTCGTTGTTGCCCCTGCATAACCCTGCTGAAGTGGCGCTGCGAATCGCCTTCCTTGATCAACTGTCCGGCGGCCGCGTCAACTTTGGCGCCGGTCCCGGCGGATTGGCGACCGACCGTCCCTTCCTCAATGTTGAAGTCGAGCGCCCCGAGTATCTGAAGCGTTTTACCGAGGCCCTCGACATGATCCTCCACATCTGGACCCACGAGGCGCCGTACACCCTGGCCGGCGAGTTCTGGCGCATAGACCTGCAGGCGGTGAGCCAGGACATCGGCCTGGGCTGGGCCATGCCGCCTTTGCAAAAGCCGCACCCGCCGGTGATGATTCCTGGCGTGTCCTTCCGATCGGGCAGCCTGCGCATTGCCGGCATGCGAGGCTGGAACTGCCTTTCGACGAATTTCCTCCCCACCTGTGACCTGAACGGACAATGGGAAGCCTACAAAGAAGGGGCCGAGTCGGTCGGGCGAACTCCCGATCCTGACAAATGGGGTATCACGCGTGATATTTTCGTCGCCGATTCCGATGCCGAAGCCAGGCGATTCATGCTTGAAAACAGCCCGGCGGCCTCATACGACCGTTACATGTTTAATCTGACCAAGCGGTCGAATAACTTCGCGGCTTTCAAGGGGTCCCAGCCCGACCGACCTGACTCCGATATCAACGTAAAGTACTTGGCTGACAACGCTTGGATCTACGGCAGTCCGCAGACTGTGGCCGACCAGCTCAATACCATTCGTGACCAGGTTGCGCCGTTTGGGTCGCTGGTGATGATCGCCCACGATATCGAAGACTTTGCGCCCTGGCGCCACTCGGTCGATCTATTGGTCAACGAGGTAATGCCGTTGATCGAGCAGCCATAGGAAAACCTGCCCGCAAAGTTCTTTGCGGGCCGCTGAGCTTACAACCTTGGAATGGCGCTGGCGATGTAGTTGTGCCCGAGAACGAGGGTACGGTCGTAGTGACCGAGCTGGTTTCGATGTATTGAGCCCGGGCCTTAACTCTGGCGATTCGATGTCTACCATGGAAAGGTAACTGGCAGGGCCCGCGCAGTACGAGGGCCCACTGCTCACCGGCAGGCGCAGCGGAACTGGTGGACCTATGAATCCGACTGCCGGAAGTGCGCGTCCGGGCGGGGTCAAAGACCTGCCCGTCGAACGGCGCCGGGCCATCCGCGCCTGGTGCATGTACGATTGGGCCAATTCAGCCTTTGCTACCAGCGGCGTGGTGGCAATTTTTCCGGTCTATTTCGTATTCCTCTTTAAAGAGGCGCTTGGCGAAAGTGCGACCATCTTAGGAATAACGTTCACGGGAAGTTCTCTCTGGAGCCTGGCGATCGCCATTTCGACCGCGACGGTCGCGCTTTCCAGCCCGGTGCTTGGCGTGATTTCGGATCGTGTACCGATCAAGCGAGCGCTGCTGTGGGCCTATACCGGCTGTGGGTCCCTGTTCACCGTGCTGGCGTTCTTTTCGGCCTACACCGGCCAACCCTGGGCCTGGTTGATCGGCATGTTCACGCTAGCCAATATCGGCTTTGCCGGGAGCCTGATCTTTTATAACTCGTTTCTGCCGCACCTGGGCCCGCGACACCTTGCGGATGACATCTCAAGCCGTGGATTCGCCTATGGCTATGCCGGCGGCGGCCTTCTGCTGTTAATTCACCTGGGGCTGATCCTGACCACCCAGGACAGCGAATTCGCCGACCTGGCCACCCGGATTGCCATCGCCTCGGTGGGAGTCTGGTGGTTTGGTTGGGCGATCTGGACTCTGCGGGTACTCCCCGAGCCGCCGATTCGCAACCCGATCGGCGGATTGACGATACGGACGGCACTGGGCCTGGGCATTAAGGAACTGGCGCGTACGATGCGCCAGCTAAGGCGATTCCGTGCAGTGCTCGTCTATCTGGGCTCTTACCTGCTTTTTAACGACGGAGTACAAACGGTTCTGGCCATCGCGGGCGCGTTTGCCGCCGATACATTGGGCATTCCGCTCGCCTTCAACATGGGGACGATCGTGATCATTCAGTTCATCGCCGTGCCCGGCGCTCTGGCCTTCAGCTGGCTGGCGGAAAAATTGACGACCAAATCGGCGTTGACCATCTCCCTTGGGGGCTGGATCATCATCGTGCTGTTCGGCGTGGCGGTGGTTCCACTGACGCCGGGCGCCCACAACGAATTCGACTTTCAGCTCGACTACCGCACTGATATTGATCGATACACCGTAGTCGTTGCCCCGGGTTCGGTCGAATCGGGCCACCAGCTCTCTCGGGCGGGCGAAACGTGGGAACTGGATGTGGGTGCGGTCCTGGAGATTGAAACAGTTCCACATCTCGCGTTGGCGGTAAGCGAAACGGAGGATTTTCGTTACTCGGTCTCGATCAGCGGAGGCGAATATGGAGGAACTACCGCCGTTGGCCGGGCCCATCCGTCGTCGCTTGGATCGGGCCCCCTGGACTGGTGGCCTTCCCTCGTTCGATCGCGCCTCTGGGAGCCGCTCGGCCTCGACGCGGGCTATCAATGGCTGGTTCTGGGGGTATTGGTGGGAGCCGTGATCGGTGGTAGCCAGGCACTGGCCCGGAGCCTTTTCTCGCAATTAACCCCGGAGTCGCGCAGCGGTGAATTTTTCTCGTTCTTCGGCTTTATGAGCCGGGCGTCATCGGTGTTTGGCCCGATGCTTTACATCCTGGCCACGGCGTTGTTTGATACCAGGGTTGCGGTCACCTCAATACTCCTGATCATTGTCGCCGGCACGATCGTGCTCAAATGGGTAAATGTCACCGATGGAGTTAGAGCGGCGGCGCTCGAAGAAGCCGGTGGATTTGCCAATTGAATATCGGCGGAATGGAGGGTCGCCCTGGTCCCAGTAAAGACCGATGACGCCCGCCGAGCCCAATCTGCTGTAAGTGCCGGCGAATTCGAAGCCGGGAGCGGATGACCAATTCGCCTCGATCCGTGTCTCGCCGACGGGATTAGCCCCAGGTCGGCCTTTCCATCGCGAACGTGTTATTGACTGCCACGTAGTCAAGGTAGCCAAGCCTGCCTATCGGGCCCAACTTTAAGTAGTCGATTCGGCCATCCACCAATATCCCTTCGTCCAGGTGGACACCGACGACTTGTCCAAATACGACCGTGTTGGGTTCATCCGCGTCAAATGAAAGCAATTCGAGTGAACGGATGAAACGGCACTCAAGCTGCACCGGGCTCTCGGCCACACGCGGGCAATTTACCAGTCTTCCAGGGGCCTTGGTCAGCCCCGCGTATTCAAATTCGTCAACGTCGTGCGGCGCCGGGACGGCCGATGCGTTCATCTGTTCCCGCAGATCCCAGGTGGCTACGTTGACGACGAATTCGCCGGTCGTTTGCGCATCCAGTACGGCGTCTTTTAGCCCGCCGAACTCATGGTTGCCGGTCGCCGCGAACATCACTTGAGGAGGGTTGTAGGCGACCCCGTTGAAGAATGAATAAGGGGCGAGGTTGGCGACGCCATCGGCACTCAGAGTCGAAATCCAACCTATCGGCCGAGGGACCACGATCGCGTTCAGAATCTTGAGGGGTTCGTTGGCCCCTTGCCCGGCTTCGTAGAACATCGGTATCTCCCGACTGAACTTGGCAATTGAGCAACGAATCATTACCGGAAATGCAGTTACTGCCGGAACCCGATCTGGGCGTGGCCAATCCGGGCTGACGCCGCGATCGCGCCGACGTCACGTTACTTGGTGGTTGCGGGGGTCGGATTCGAACCGACGACCTCCGGGTTATGAGCCCGACGAGCTGCCACTGCTCCACCCCGCACGCTTGAATTGAGATTATTCGAGCCGGTCTATAAGCCGCATTCTGTTGTTGGCTGCCATCTGTCTTGAACGCCGGTTACCCGACATTTCTTTGCACCCTACCTGGGACTCGGCGGGCCACCTCAACGTCCCTGCTTGGGCTTGCTCCAAATAGAGTTTGGCCTTTTCACTCCGGCATTATCCGGCATTGGTCTCTGTTCCACTGGTCCTCGCCTCACGGCGGACGGGCGTTACCCGCTATCTTGCCCTATGGAGTGCGGACTTTCCTCACGCGTAGTGCGACAACCCGACTAACTCGGTTATCTCAAATCTTTATTTGTTAATGATCGACCCTTCGACATCTGAAGTAGCAGCCGAGAGACTTTCCTCTCAATGTATTTATTCATTGCGCTTCGTTGGCGAGTTTGGCTTTTGATACAGAGCCAGGAAGCTTGACTGGGATCACTCAACATTTCTGCCGAGCACTCCTTAGAAAGGAGGTGATCCAGCCGCACCTTCCGGTACGGCTACCTTGTTACGACTTTGCCCCAGTCGCCTACCCCACCTTAGACAGCTACCTCCCGAAGGTTAGCTCACCGTCTTTAGGTGTTGCAGACTCCCATGGCATGACGGGCGGTGTGTACAAGGCCCGAGAACGTATTCACCGCAGTATGCTGACCTGCGGTTACTAGCAACTCCAACTTCATGCAGGCGAATTGCAGCCTGCAATCCGAACTGGGGCCGACTTTATGAGATTCGCTTACCATCGCTGGCTTGCTGCCCATTGTATCGGCCATTGTAGCGTGTTTGTAGCCCAGGACTTAAGGGTCATGCTGACTTGACCTCATCCCCACCTTCCTCCGAGTTTCTCTCGGCAGTCTCGCTAGAGAAATACAACTAACGACGAGGGTTGCGCTCGTTGCGGGACTTAACCCAACACCTCACGGCACGAGCTGACGACAGCCATGCAACACCTGTGATCCGGTCCTAAAGGAAGACCCTATTTCTAGGGGTGTCCGGAACATGTCAAACCCTGGTAAGGTTCTTCGCGTATCCTCGAATTAAACAACACGCTCCGCTGCTTGTGCGGGCCCCCGTCAATTCCTTTGAGTTTTAGTCTTGCGACCGTAGTCCCCAGGCGGGATGCTTAACGCGTTAGCTACGACACCCAATGGTCAAGACCTTGGACATCTAGCATCCATCGTTTACGGCGTGGACTACCGGGGTACCTAATCCCGTTTGCTCCCCACGCTTTCGCACCTTAGCGTCAGTTCTGAGCCAGGAAGCCGCTTTCGCCACAGGTGTTCCTTCCGATATCTACGCATTCCACCACTACACCGGAAGTTCCGCTTCCCTCTCTCAGCCTCAAGGTCGATGGTTTTGCCCGGCCCCTCAGGGTTGGGCCCTGAGATTTCACAGACAACCTTTCGATCCGCCTACGTGCGCTTTACGCCCAGTAATTCCGGATAACGCTCGCCACCTACGTATTGCCGCGGCTGCTGGCACGTAGTTGGCCGTGACTTATTCCCGGGCTACTGTCATAATCATCACCCGGAAAAGGACTTTACGACCCGAAAGCCTTCATCGTCCACGCGGCGTTGCTGCGTCAGGGTTTCCCCCATTGCGCAAGATTCCTTCATGCTAAACCCCGTAGGGCTCAGGACCATGTTTCAGTCCCAGTGTGGCTGCTCATCCTCTCAGACCAGCTATCGATCTTAGCCTTGGTGGGCCTTTACCCCTCCAACTAGCTAATCGACCGCGGGCTCCTCTCTCAGCGATAAATCTTTCATCACCGGAATGTCTTCCAGCGATCGTATGCGGTATTGTCTCCGGTTTCCCGGAGTTATCCCCCACAAAGAGTTAGATTACCCACGTGTTACTCACCCGGACGCCACGGTCGTGGCACGAATGCCCGTACCGTTCGACTCGCATTGATAAGGCACGCCGCCAGCGTTAATCCTGAGCCAGGATCAAACTCTCCATCACAGTAAAAAGTTCTCGTTGCCGAGAACGTTTAAACAAAAAATTTGGATGAAGCGCTAATACATCCTGTACTCTGCAGACCTAACTCGCCATGAATCAACATGGAGTGTTATGTCTCAATTCGGCTGCTCTTCAGTTGTCGAAGGTTCCGCTCTCGAAAAGTGTCTTCCCGATATGGGGACTCACTACCTCTCCAGAGCCCGCAATTATAGGCGTCGACGCCTATCGGCGGCACCGCATTACTCGGGCAACCGGCTCGTGTGACGCCCGCCAGCGCCAGACGAATTGTTTGCGGTTGGATCTTGCGTGTTTTCTGCCTGGCCACGGGTTGGCGAATGCTGGAATGATCGCGTTTGCCCGACACGGGGATCTGGCCAAAAAGTACTGTCGGCGCATTTGGAAATTGGCCGCGCCGGCGATCCGCACGCTGCGGTGCGACCCTTTGCCCCGCCGGTGATTGCTAAGCGCTCGAGTCCAAAGATGCCGGGCGGACCAAATCGGGCGCTACAAGGCGCCGGTGCGGCGCGAATGTTCGGGCAACCAGAGGCCGTTCGTAACTGATAGGGAATAATTGACCGCAGTGAAATCTCAAACTGGACGGTTCCGGAAGGATTTGACAGAGAGCGACGATGAAGCTCAGCCAGGAACAACTCAACCACTTCGATCGCGAAGGCTGGCTGATCGTCCGCGACGTTTTCGATCCCGAACGCGATTTCGGTCCGCTGCTGGCTGATTATTCGGTGATTGCCGACCGCCAGGCGGCCAGGATCCTAAGCGACGAGCAGCACGAGGCCTACGATGATTCGTGGGATTTCCTGAAAAAGTTTCTCTATCTGGCTCGATGCACCGGTGGCTTTGATCACCAGCCTTACGACATTTCATTGCCGCCAAAGGAAATCAACCCGGATGTTGAGATGTACACTGGCGAAGCGGCTTTTAAATTGCTATCTCACCCACGGCTGCTTGACCTGATCGAGTGCTTCATCGGTTCGGAAATCTACTCCAACCCGGTCCAGCACATTCGGATCAAAGTGCCCGAAAAGATGGTCCCGGTGACCCTGCGGGTATCAAACATGGGAATTGGACGATCCACACTCTGGCACCAGGACAACGGAGTAGTGACCGAGGATGCGGACGTGGCCCCGATGGTGACCTGCTGGGCGCCGGTGACCGACGCCACCGTGGAAATGGGCTGCCTCGGCGTGATTCCGCGGTCACACCGTATTGGGCTGGCCCCGCATTGCATTACCAGCGGGGGCCTGCACATACCCGACGACAACGTCGATGAGTCCCTCATGGAGCCCTTGCCGATGAAGGCTGGGTCGGTCCTGTTCCTGCACCGCCACACCCTCCACCGCTCGCTCGAAAACGTCTCCAGCGTCGTCCGATTCAGTTTCGATTTGCGTTACTCGCCGGTCGGACTCCCCACTGGTCGCTCCGCTTTCCCCGAATTTGTGGCCAGGTCTCGGCGAACCCCGGATTGCGAATTGCGTGACCCGGATGCGTGGGCCGCCAGTTGGAAATTGACCCAGGAAAGGCTTTCCGCCGACGGCAATTACCGACCGAGCCGCTACAAGACCGACGCCGTTTTTTGCTAGACATGCAAGCTGCCGTCGTTTAGCTACGCCGCACCAGGGGCCTGTTTGACGGTATTGGCGGGGCGAAATTGCCCTGAATCTACTGGTGGAAATTGCGGCAATGGACCGCGAGCGACTGAATCTCGGCACCGGAATTAACGCCCGGAGAGGCATCCCCTGGCGGGCACTGCGTAGATATCGATAACTGCCGTGGCTCTCCCCGACGGATGGTGGGTCAAAAGCGACCCGGCGATAGCACTGCGGGTCGTGAACTTGACATTGGCCGGGCCAAGGCCTTGGAAATCCGACGCTCATTGGCCAGGGTTCGGTGCGGGTGGGAATTGGGCGTCGAAGCACCAGTTTTGCCGCCCCAATACTGATGAGAGTGGACCTGCCCCACTCTCACGAGTAAATTTCAGATCAAGTTATCGCGATATCGCCGGCGCCACCGGCCCGCTTACTCAGGTTGGCGACCGCGGCCTCGAGCGGTACCAGGGCGGCCTCGAACCCATCACCATTCGCGGTTGCCAATTTCTTGGCGTTGCGATTGACCGGTGCGGTCAAGGGAACCACTAAACCGCTTTTGGCCAGCGGCGACTCCGACAGCGCCTGCAACGTGGTTTGCAGGGCCGTTAACCGGTCCCGCAATTGGTCGTCGGCGTCGGCTGCGAGCCGGCCGGCGATCGAAGCCGCTTCGGTGAGGTGCTCGACACCCTTGGGGATCATCATGGAGCATGTCCTTTAGGCGGTCGATTAGTGACCGTGATGGGAATGCCCGACCGGCGCGGTTACCCGCGGTCCGGCAACGGCGTCAAGGTCGATTTCGTCGCGACGCTTACGGTCGAAACCGGTTCCGCCGTGGCGGTCTTCGGGGAACGGATTCTCCTTGGCGTAGATCGACTTGTAGCGATCACCCACCAGGCGTCGGTCGTAGAAGCCGAAGCGGTCGCTGTCGGACTCGAATACCTCGATCAATTCGTAATCCTTGCTGCCCAGGCCGTTCTTTACGCCGGCGTTGAGCTGGATCTCTTCGGAGATGCCCGGGATCATCGATCCGGCCATCGACAGTTTGTGGTCACCGGCGCCATCCACTCCAAAGTCCTCGGCGGCCGAACCCGGCATGCCCGGCAATTCGGTCACCTTATCCAGGCAGGCGGTGTCGAGTGCTATCGGGTCGTAGCCGGCGAAGATCCCGAGGTGCGGGGTGACCGGCAAATCGGCATGATCCATGCAGTCGCACTTGGGTGACACGTCGAGGCCGAGATTGAGGTAGGCGACCTTGCCGTCCAGGGCCTTCATCACCGCCAGGGCACCGTCGGCACAGGCGGCGTTGAACGCCCGCGTGTTGTCCTCGGTGTTGGTCCAGGCGCCGATATTTGCCAGGGTGCCGTAGCAACTCAGGCAGCTGCGGCATTTTTCGGGATGCCATTCGACACTGCCGTTGTTGCGCGAATAGGCCTCGTGAATGCAGATTCCCGGCACCATCTTTTTAAAGTCGTCGGTCAAGTTCTCGGGATGCCACTCGACGACCCCGGGAAATCCAAAATCGGGATGCCCGCCCATGTGGACGTTGTACTTACCGCGCTTGGATTGGCAGCCGATGCCGAGGTTCTTAACCGCGCCCCCGATTACCCCCATCGGGTGACCCTTAAAGTGGGTCAGGGCGATCATGACGTCGGCTAGGGCGACGGCCTTGGCGACGTAGGCCTCGTTGAGGATGTAGCCTTCCGGGAGCGGAATGCGGACGTCGTCGGTGCCGTTGAAACCGTCGGCGGAGAGGAAGGGACAGCCCAGGGTGGATGAGTTGTAGCCGTTGCGTTCGGCGGTGATCATCAGGTCTTGCGCCGTTACCCGTGACGCCCCTGGCCCATAAGTCATCGTGGTGGTGTCACAGACGAATGGCCGTCCGCCGAGGCGCTTTACCTCGTCGGCCACGGCGCGGGCGTAGACCGGCCGCAGGTAGGCCGAATTGTTCCACTCGCCGCAGTGCAGCTTGATGGCCACCACGTCACCGGGCTTGATCAATTTTTCGAATTCGGCCGCTTCGAAGAGCGTTAACGTCTGCGGAACGAATCCGGTGTTGGAGGACAGGCTGCGCCGGTCCATCGTCCATACCTTAGATGACATCTCACCTGCTCCTCCGCACCGCCCCATTTTGTTGGCGGATTGATCACTTTTGCCCAGACTGCCAAAGTTTAGTTCCGACGGTCAATTATTTCCGTAGCCGGACGCCAAATGAGGAGAAATGAGCGTCCGACCAACTACCTGATTTCCGGCAGGAAACGGGCGACCGCCAATGATCAATTCGGTGCGAAAGATAACCGGCTCAAACCATTTGCCAGCAGGGCCGTCGGAGACGGTTCCTGCTGGCAGGACTCAGATCAAGTTATCGCGATATTGCCGGCGCCACCGGCCCGCTTACTCAGGTTGGCGACCGCGGCCTCGAGCGGTACCAGGGCGGCCTCGAACCCATCACCATTCGCGGTTGCCAATTTCTTGGCGTTGCGATTGACCGGTGCGGTCAAGGGAACCACTAAACCGCTTTTGGCCAGCGGCGACTCCGACAGCGCCTGCAACGTGGTTTGCAGGGCCGATAACCGGTCCCGCAATTGGTCGTCGGCGTCGGCTGCGAGCCGGCCGGCGATCGAAGCCGCTTCGGTGAGGTGCTCGACACCCTTGGGGGTCATAATCATGAGATTCTTCGGTGTGGCTAATTAGTGACCGTGATGGGAATGCCCGACCGGCGCGGTTATCCGCGGTCCGGCAACGGCGTCAAGGTCGATTTCGTCGCGACGCTTACGGTCGAAACCGGTTCCGCCGTGGCGGTCTTCGGGGAACGGATTCTCCTTGGCGTAGATCGACTTGTAGCGATCACCCACCAGGCGTCGGTCGTAGAAGCCGAAGCGGTCGCTGTCGGACTCGAATACCTCGATCAATTCGTAATCCTTGCTGCCCAGGCCGTTCTTTACGCCGGCGTTGAGCTGGATCTCTTCGGAGATGCCCGGGATCATCGATCCGGCCATCGACAGTTTGTGGTCACCGGCGCCATCCACTCCAAAGTCCTCGGCGGCCGAACCCGGCATGCCCGGCAATTCGGTCACCTTATCCAGGCAGGCGGTGTCGAGTGCTATCGGGTCGTAGCCGGCGAAGATCCCGAGGTGCGGGGTGACCGGCAAATCGGCATGGTCGACGCAGTCGCACTTGGGTGACACGTCGAGGCCGAGATTGAGGTAGGCGACCTTGCCGTCCAGGGCCTTCATCACCGCCAGGGCACCGTCGGCACAGGCGGCGTTGAACGCCCGCGTGTTGTCCTCGGTGTTGGTCCAGGCCCCGGATACCACCTGGGCTCCGGCGCAACCTAGGCACGATCGACATTTTTCGGGGTGCCATTCGACACTGCCGTTGTTGCGCGAATAGGCCTCGTGAATGCAGATCCCCGGCACCATGTCTTTAAAACCCGGCGAAAGGTTCTCGGGATGCCACTCGGCAACACCAGGGAATCCAAAATCGGGATGCCCGCCCATGTGGACGTTGTACTTACCGCGCTTGGATTGGCAGCCGATGCCGAGGTTCTTAACCGCGCCCCCGATTACCCCCATCGGGTGACCCTTAAAGTGGGTCAGGGCGATCATGACGTCGGCTAGGGCGACGGCCTTGGCGACGTAGGCCTCGTTGAGGATGTAGCCTTCCGGGAGCGGAATGCGGACGTCGTCGGTGCCGTTGAAACCGTCGGCGGAGAGGAAGGGACAGCCCAGGGTGGATGAGTTGTAGCCGTTGCGTTCGGCGGTGACCATCAGGTCGGGGGCGATCACCCGAGAAGCACGTGGCCCATAAGTCATCGTGGTGGTGTCACAGACGAATGGCCGTCCGCCGAGGCGCTTTACCTCGTCGGCCACGGCGCGGGCGTAGACCGGCCGCAGGTAGGCCGAATTGTTCCACTCGCCGCAGTGCAGCTTGATGGCCACCACGTCACCGGGCTTGATCAATTTTTCGAATTCGGCCGCTTCGAAGAGCGTTAACGTCTGCGGAACGAATCCGGTGTTGGAGGACAGGCTGCGCCGGTCCATCGTCCATACCTTAGAAGCCATCTAAGTTACTCCTCCGCACCGCCCCCACGTGGATTGGTGAATCGATCATTAATACCTAATAGTTGCCAAAGTGTAAGTCCGCCGGTCGATTTAATCCCTGGCCTGGCGTCAAATGAGGAGGAAGGGTTGTTCGACCAACTGGCTGATGCGTTGCAGGAAACGGGCGGCTGCGGCGCCATCGTTTATTCGGTGATCAAAGGTAAGTGAGAGGCCCATTCGGCTGCCGATTGCCAATTGGCCACTTTGGTCAACTACCGGTTTGCGGGCAATCCGGCCAACGCCGAGGATCGCCGCCTCCGGCGGATTGAGGACCGGAGTGAATGTATCAACCCCCATCGCTCCCAGGTTGGAAATCGTGAAGGTTCCGCCGGTCAGGTCATCTAGCTGCAATGACCCGGTGCGGGATCGGTCGATTAGTTGACGGTAGGAGCGGGCGATCGCTACCAATTGCAATTTGCCAACCTCTTTGACGTTGGGCACAACCAATCCGTCTTCGGCGTCGATGGCCAGGCCGATATTTATCGAACCGGGGTTTACCAAGCGTTCGCCGTCGAGCTGCGCCTGTAGGTTCGGGTACTCGTCCAATGCCCGCGCACAGATTCGAACTAGCAGGTCGTTGTAGGAGATCTTGAAACCCAATTCGCCGGCATATTGGTCGGCCAATTTGCCACGCAGGGCGACTAGTTCGCCGGCATCGACCTCGGTATTGAGGGTCACCTGGGCCGACTGCTGAAGGCTGGCCAGCATTCGCTCGGCGATAACCCGCCGCCGGCCGGTCAACTGTTCGCCAACTCCAACGGGCGCCCTGGCAGCTGGTACAGAAACCACTGGTTGGGGCACTTCAATCGCCGCCGGTTGGTCGTCGATTGCGGCGCGGACATCGTCGGCGACTATTCTCCCGCGCGGACCCGAACCGACCACCGCGGCCAGTTCGATCCCGTTTTCGCGGGCCAGTCGACGGGCCATCGGCGAGGCAAATATTCGCCCGCCGGAATCTGCCCGAGGCGCGCCTGTGGGCGCAGGGGCGGCTTCCCGGGCGGTAGCCGGCGCATCTTGGTGGCCATTGTCGGTCTCGAGCGGGACCGCTTCGCCGGCGGCAAGAACCCAGGCACAGACTCCCTGCACTTTTACCGTCTCGCCGGCGCGGGCCATGATGCCGCCTAAGGTCCCGTCAGCCGGTGCCTCGACTTCAGCGTTGATCTTATCGGTTTCGAACTCTAGGACGACGTCACCACGCGCCACGCTGGCGCCTTCGTCAACCAGCCAGCGTGTGATGATGCCTTCCTCCATGGTTATGCCCATGAGCGGCATGCGGATTGGAGTTGCCATCAGACCCCTGCGAGTAACTCGTGCATTTCGGCAACGATCTGCTCAACACTTGGGAAAGACCCAAATTCGAGGGTTTCGGAAAACGGCACCGGCGAGTGTTTGGCACCAAGTCGTTTGATTGGTGCGTCAAGCCAGTCGAACGCTAGTTCTTGGATCTGGGCGGTGATCTCACCGCCGAACCCACCAAAGCGTACGGCTTCATGCAAGACCATCGCCCGATTGGTTTTGTGGACGGAATCAACGACGGTATCGGCGTCAAATGGATAAAGCGTGCGAAGGTCAATGACCTCAATTTCGATGCCATCCGCCGCCAATATTTCGGCGGCTTGAAGGGCGAAGTTGACTTGGCGGGCGTAGGTGACGATCGTGGCCGCATCGCCGCTGCGGGCCACATTGGCCTTTCCCAACGGGATCAAATACTCTTCCTCGGGCACATGTCCACGCATTGAGTAGAGACCCTTGTGTTCGAAGAAACAGACCACGTTGTCATCGCGAATTGCCGATTTGAGCAATCCCTTGGCGTCGTGCGGATTTGAAGGCGTAACCACCTTTAGTCCCGGCACGTGCGTGAACCACGCCTCCAAGCTCTGCGTGTGTTGGGCGGCGTTGCCGGAGCCGGCGCCGGTTGCGGCACGAAAAACGATCGGCAAAGTGGCCTTACCACCAAACATGTAGCGATTTTTGGCCGCCTGATTGACTATCTGGTCCATGGCGATGCCCATGAAATCTTGGTACATGAATTCGGCAATTGGCCGTGAACCGGTGACCGCCGCGCCCACTGCGGCGCCGGCAATTAAGGCCTCGGAAATCGGTGTATCGACGATGCGCGAGGGACCGTATTTGTCAAGTAAATCGGCGGTGACTTTGTAGGCACCACCCCATACACCAATCTCTTCGCCCAACACGAACACGCGCGGGTCGAGGGTGAGTTCCTCATCGATTGCTTCGTTGAGCGCCTGGTTGAAAAATATCATCCGGTCGCTTGCTTTAGCCGGTGCCGCGGCCGCAGTTTCAGTCATTGTCATTGGGGTACCTCTTTTAGCTTGCGTAGACGTCTTCTTCGATCGTCGCGGGATCGGGGAATGGGCTGGCCTCAGCAAATTCGACCGCCGCCTCGACTTCGGCGGCAACGGTCACGTCGATTTCGTCTAGCACCGATTCCTCCACCAATGCGTGATCTAGTAACTCAGAGCGCAACCGTTGGATCGGGTCGCGTTGCATCCATTCGGCCAATTCTTCCTTAGAGCGATAGCCGGCCATATCGCCAACGGTGTGGCCCTTGTAGCGATAGGTAACGGACTCGATCAGGGTGGGTCCGGCCCCAGACCGGGCGCGTTTGACCGCTTCGGCGGCCGCTTCCCAGACCACAATTGCGTCCTGACCGTCCACTACAACGCCGGGAATGCCATAAGCATCGCCCCGGGCGGCTATCGAACTGCCAGCGTTGGATTGATCCGAGCGGGTGGCCATGCCGTATTGATTGTTCTCGCAAACAAATATCACCGGCAGTTTTTTGACGGCGGCGAAATTGACGCCCTCATGAAAGGCCCCGGTTGGGCCGGCGCCATCGCCGAAGAAGCACACCGTTACCGCGTCTTCGCCGCGCAGCTTGGATCCCAAACCGGCACCGGCCGCGATCGGGATTCCGGCGCCGACGATACCGTTGGCGCCCAAGATCCCGATATCGAGATCGGCGATGTGCATCGAGCCGCCTTTGCCGCCGCAGTATCCGGTCGCCCGGCCGAACAATTCAGCCATCATCAAATCCATCCGCCCGCCCTTGGCGATGCAATGTCCGTGGCCGCGATGGGTGGAGGTAATAAAGTCCCTTGTCTCAAGCGCTGCGCACACTCCGACTCCGGAGGCCTCTTCGCCGATGTAGAAGTGCAGTGCACCTCGCATTCGGGCCTGCTTGAACATTTCTTCGGCAGTTTCTTCAAATCGCCGAATGCGCACCATCTGTCGATACATAGTGACTAACGTGTCGCGCGCGGGCAACATTCGCCCGCCTCGCCCCCGCAGGGGTAGCTCAGGGTCGGCCGAACTGGCCTTTTCGGTGGTCATTTCATCCTCATTTGGCAGGGCTCAATCGCGCCGCACTCTAAATAAATGGCCCGACCTCACTTATCAAAGCTTAATTGCGGTCGGTCGCCATCGTCGCCTGGCAATTACGGGCCGACCGGCAGGATCCAAGCCGAGACTTCTACCGCCGCTTCCGAGCACCTCGCCATATTGAGGTCGCGGCGCAGATGTGACGGCCCGCCAACCGGCCGGCCACGGCCGCCATCTACCACCAGGCACCATGCCCCGTCGGCAGTTGTGATCTGACCGGTTGGAAGGGATTGAAAACGCTGCGACTGATCATCTTGCCGGCAAGCGGTTGCCAATAGCGAACTGGAAATTTCATCAACCGTCAGACACAAGTCGAAGTCGGTCAATTGGATTTGGCCCGGCCCAGGTGTGTCGAAGCTAAGGAGCTGGTCTGAGCCATTCGGTTTGCAGGTGTGGGCTTGAAGCGCCGAACCCAACTGCAGTGAAGCGCCGAAGCCGACAACATCTACGCAGTACCCTTCCGGCTCGTCAAGACGGTCGGACAACGTCAATGGCCCACTGGCGGCACCTGCGAATTGATCTGATTCGGCGATCGGGCTTTCGCTGGCGGCGGCAGTGGCATTTGGCACCCGGTCTGGTGGCTGCGCCGTTTCTATTGCCGCCGGTTCAGGCGGAATTACCGGATCCTGGTTGGATTGTTCGCCGCCGAGATTGCAGGCTGTCATCAAGCCGATCAAAGTCAACGCGGCGATCGACCGGATGGCCAGCGCTGACCATCGCGTTCTGCCCACTCTCAACCGGCCGCGGCCTGCTCGTATACCTCTCCGGCATGGAATGAACTGCGCACCAACGGGCCGCAGAATGCATGTGCAAAACCGAGCTGTTGGCCCAGTTTGGCCCATGCCGCGAACTCGTCTGGATGCACATAACGGTCGATTGGCGCGTGTTTTTCGGACGGCCGCAAGTACTGGCCGATGGTGAGGATATCGATCTGGTGGGAACGCATGTCGGCCATGACTGCTTCGACTTCATCGGGCCGCTCACCAAGACCAACCATGATTCCAGATTTGGTTGTCATTGTCGGGTCGAGCCGTTTGACCGTCGATAGCAATTCCAGCGATTGCCGGTAGATGGCCCGGGGGCGGATCTGCGGCGAGAGCCTGGGGACGGTCTCAAGGTTGTGGTTAAAAACATCGGGCCGGGCCGCCACCACGGTGGCTATCGAATCTGTGGAACCCTGAAAATCCGGCGTGAGAACCTCAATCGTCGCCGATGGACAGCGCCGCCGCACCGCGCTGATGCAATCAGCAAAATGCTCGGCGCCAAAATCCGGCAGATCGTCGCGGTCGACCGATGTGATCACACAGTGCTTTAAATCAAGCTCGGCCACAGCCATCGCTAACCGCGCCGGCTCCAGTGGATCGACGGCTTCCGGGCGGCCTGAGGTCACCGCGCAAAAACGGCAGGCGCGCGTGCAGATTGCCCCCAGAATCATGAACGTCGCGGTACCGCGGGCATGACAATCCATGGCATTGGGGCACCGTGCCTCGCGGCAAACGGTTTCTAAGCCAAAGCGTTTGACCGTCTTGAGCAGCGGCTCGCTCTGCGAGGGCAGCGGCAGGCGGACCTTGAGCCACGGCGGTTTGCGCGGGCCAAATCGGGTGGATTCAACCGTAGTTGTGTCCAATTGGGTCCTTTTTCGGCGATCGCCAATGCAGCGGGGACGTTCTGATTATCTCGGGGCGCCGGTGTCGGGGAAAATGAATCTAGCAGAGGAGTTTTACGCCTTGACTCGGATCACCCCGACTTTGATATTCAGCACAGTCACCGTGCCCGCATGAAACGCTTGGCGTCCGCCTTGCAGTTTGGGCGGGTGATGGATTCGTTTCAACAGTTTGCCCACCGCGAAGCCTCAGGCGGGATTGTGCTGGTTGTGGCGGCCGTCATCGCCTTGATCTGGGCCAATTCGCGATGGTCCGGCGCTTATTTCAATCTTCTCCACACCGAGATTGCTATTGCCATCGGCCAATTCGAAATAGCTGAGAGCCTGCATTTTTGGATCAATGATGGCTTGATGGCAATCTTTTTCTTCGTCGTTGGCCTGGAGATTAAGCGCGAATTTACGGTTGGCGAACTGCGCACGCCGAATCGGGCCATGTTGCCGATCGCGGCTGCGATCGGTGGAATGCTGGTGCCGGCGGCAATCTATGCGTTCTTCAACGCCGACGGCGTCGGATCCTCGGGGTGGGGGATTCCAATGGCCACCGATATCGCCTTTGCGGTAGGAATTTTGGCCCTCGTCGGTCGCCGAGTTCCATCCTCGCTGAAGGTTTTCCTGGTGGCCGTAGCCATCGTTGACGACTTGGGTGCGGTGTTGGTCATAGCGATCTTCTACACCAGTGAAATTGACGTCTTGGCGCTTGTTGCGGCGGCCCTTCTCTGGGCCGGGATGTGGACGCTTTGGTTCGCCAACGTCCGGCTGGGGTTGGCCTATTTGTTACTGGCGATTCCGATGTGGTTCGCGCTGCAGCAGTCTGGCATCCACGCCACTGTGGCTGGTGTATTGGCGGCGATGACGATCCCGTCAAGCATCCGCATTGCCCCCGACAGTTTTCTGGCCGATGCACGGCGCGCGTTGGCGGTATTTGAAACTGAAAAATCGCACGGCCGAACGGTGCTTGAAAGTGCCGATCAGCAGCATTCGCTGTACTTGATCGGCCGGGTGGTTGGAGAATCGCTTACTCCGCTGCAAAAGATGGAGCACGCTCACCATCCCTGGAGCACGTACCTTATCGTTCCTGCATTCGCGTTCGCCAACGCCGGGGTTGTGCTGGCGCTACCCGACGGGGGCTCGCCGACGGCAATCCCGATCGGGATTGCCATGGGTCTGCTGTTCGGCAAGCCGATCGGCATATTGGCCGGATCATGGCTGGCGATAAAGCTGAGATTGGCTACGGCCCCATTTGGCGTAACCTGGACGCAATTCGTAGGAGTCGGCCTGTTGGCGGGAATCGGGTTTACGATGTCGCTGTTTATTGCTCAGCTAGCCTTTGATCAGCCGGAGCTGCTCGACATCGCCAAACTGGGAATCCTGGGCGGCTCGCTGATCTCCGGGACGGCCGGGTTTCTGTTGCTGGTTTCGGCTTCGAAACCATCTCGCCGGTCGTCAATGGTGGCCGGCGCCGCCAGTTGATCATCCCAACCGGCGTAATCAAATATTGAGAGTTAACCATGGCCAGCAAACAAGTAGGTAATGAACCGCCCCGCTTCCTAAGACTGCGACGCTGGCGGCGGCGGTTGTTAAACATTAGAACTGTTTGGTACACATTTAGCCTTTTGGCGGCCCTGGCGATGGTGGTGGCCCTGGCATTACCGGCGTTCGTCCAATAGGCGAAGAGGTAACCAGAAGGCAACTGAGCCGAGGCAAATTGCGTGCCCATATCCATCGTTCCATCGCTCTGGCCGGCGAGCGCTCCCTACCCGGAAATCTGCGAGGTGCTGACGACACTGGGATTTGAGGGCACCGAAGGGATGCGGGAATTTGCCGATGATCCGGCTGGCTTGAAGAATCTGCTTGCCGATTGCGAATTGGCGCTAAGCGGTGGTTACTTTGCCGCGAACTGGTTTGATCCCGCCTGGCGGGAGCGCGAATTTGATGAACTCCGCTTCCTGGCCGAGCGCCTGGCCGACTGCGGTGCCGGATTCGTCGTCGTCGCCCAAGCTGGATCGCCCAAGCGATACGCCACCGCCGGACACTACCCCCAAGGCCGCGCTGACGGGCTCTCCGATTGGCAATGGGGATTTCTCGGTGAGGGGCTCTCGCTGGCCGGTGAAATGCTGGAGGCGGAATTTGGCATGGCCTTGGCCTTTCACAATCACGCTGGCACCTATGTCGAGACCGCCGAGGAGTGCGATCTCTTACTCGACCGCACCGATCCGGAGACTGTGCTGTTGGCCCCCGATACCGGCCAGCTCCTCTATGGCGGGATCGACCCGCTCTCATTTTTTGAAACCAATGTCCAGCGGATCGGCTATGTCCACTTAAAGGATGTCGACGCCCAGGTGCTAGAGGATTCGATAGCCGCCGGACTGAGTTTCCAGCAGGCTACCCGCGAGGGAGTTTTTACGCCGCTGGGTCAGGGCGATTGCGGCATTGCCGAAGTGGTTTCACTGCTGGGCGAGAGCGGATACGCGGGGTGGTTAGTCGTTGAACAGGACTACTCACCGCTGGACCCGGCAATCGCCGCCGGTGAGAGCCTGGAGTTCCTCACCGCCCATATCGAAATCTGACCGCGCCGCGCCGCCGGTGACTCCGACCTTGGCGACACCGGCCATAGTTCGCGCCAGCTTGTTGGCGCTTTTGGGGTTGGCAACCCTGACAGCGGCACTGGCCTGGACTCTCAATTGGGAAAAATCGGGCGTACCGCGGGCAAACGACCTTTACCTTCTACCGGCCGACGGACCGGCCTGGACTTTTAGCGGTCAATGGTCAGCCGGGGCGGTCGCCAGCCAGCCAGCCTTTCGCAGCTCGCAATCGGGGGCTCGGGCGGTGACCATCTTTGATGGATCCGAGGTTGAGTTGCTGGCCTTACGTTCGCCGGCGGGAGGCTGGGCCCGGATCTGGATTGATGGTTCCGATTCGCGGGCCGATTTGGCCGAACGCGGGCCGGGCGGAATCGCCCGGTTGGACCTTAGCGGCCCGCAATTGCAATTGCTTTCGCTACCGGTGGCTTCGGGTCTGCCGGACGGTCGACACACCCTCACGGTTGAAGTTGTAGGCACCGGACCGGAGCCGGACTCAGGCGGAGAGGTGTTCCTGCGCGGAGCCATCGCCGGGCAATCGGCACCACGATGGCCGCTGCTGCTGGGGCTGGCCGGCCTGTTGGCGGGGCTGGTATTGGCGATCGGCCCTCCGGTCAATCACCTTATCGGACGCTGGGGCTGGCGTCCCGCGCTGCGAACCAAGTTGGCGGGACCCGAAAACGGCCGCGGTTTGATGGGACCAATACTGCTGGCAGGGATCCTACTTACGCTGGCGTCCGTAACCGTCAGCGATGGAGCGACCGATCCTCTTACCTGGCTGCGGCTGGCCAGCTTGGCCGGTCTGGCCCTGCTGGGTTTGTTCTGGCCTTGGGCGGTGGTAACGGTTTCGGCAACCGGTTGGTTGCTTGCTCCACTGGGCGTACCGCTCGGGTCGTTGGCTCTCAACCCGGGCGAACTGGGGTTGGCCGCCCTGACGGCGGCCTGGATTGGGCGGGCGGTTCTGCTCGATCGAATAGAAATTTCATTGCCGCGGGCCTGGCTCCTGCCACTGGGGTTGCTGCTTGTGGCGGCAGTAATCGCAACTGCGGGTGCCGAATATCAGAAGGTCGCCGTTCGCGGCCTGCGTTCATTGGTGCTCGAACCCCTCTGGCTATTTGTATTGGCCAGCACCTATGTCGGCGGCCGCCGCCGGTTCCTATTGGTGGGCGCAATTGCCACCGCCGCGGCGGTGGCTGCGGCCATCGCCATTTTTGATGGCCTAGCGGTCCTTGCCCAGGGCGAGCCGCTGCGTCGCCTGTCCGGCATTTTCGGTTCGCCAAATGAATTGGCTTTTTCACTCGAGCGTGGTCTGCCAGTCCTCGTTGCCCTCAGTGCCGGTTTAATCGGCTGGCACAGGAAGGCATTGCGGGCCGGGGTGATTGGCGTTGGCCTCACCCTCGTGGCAACAATTTCACGCGGTGGTTTGCTGGGGGCCGCGGTTGGATTGGCGCTGCAGGATCGGCTCGGCGCCGGGCGGCGCCGCAAGCTGCTGGCGCTGGCATTGCTTGGGGCGTTGGCGCTGGTGATCGTAGTTGCCAGTTTGGCCGGCCTTGGGTCCGATTCGATTTCTGTTCGTCTTCAGTTATGGGATTCCGCGCTGCAAATGGCGGCGGCCAATCCCATCATTGGAATCGGTCCCGATAACTTCCTCTACCACCTGCCTGATTACATGGATCCAGCGATGTGGCGTGAACCAAACATCTCGCACCCTCACAATTTGTTCCTCGACGGTTGGCTGTCGCTCGGGCTGGTGGGATTGGCCATATTGGCCCTATTGGTAAAACGGGCCGTTAGCACCCTTCTGGCGGATTTGCCGGCGCGGTCGCCGTTCCTAGCGCGCCTGGACGCCGCCGCCGCCGCCGCGCTGGTGGCCGGTCTGGCCCACGGCCTCGTTGACCATTCCTACTTTCTGCCGTCGCTGGCCGCCTTTACTTGGATCATTTTTGCGGTTGCGGCAGGCCGCGGCAGCGAACCGCGCGGCGGCTGAATCCAAGAGCAGGTTCTTCCACCCGACAACCGGGCCAATTGGAAATTTGGGCAAGTTCGGCCGAAGTCCATTCGAGGCCAGGACTTGAACCGATTGGTTGATATTCACTGACCGACCCGGCGGCGGCTGACTGGTGTTATTGACCGGCAGTCAGCACCGGCCGGTGACCTGAGTCCGGATGCTCGGAATCATCCAACCCGGGCCCCGGTCATCAATCGGAAAAAGCCATCAGGCAAGCGAGGGATCGCCGACGGGCGGCAATTGTTTTGATCTGCTGCCGGTCATCGGCCCGTTGCCGTGGCGCGACTTTGGTAATGCAAACCAACGATTCCGCACTCATAGCGTTTTGCATCGACCAGCTTGAGCGAATCAATCCTCTGCCCATTGGCAAATAAAGGTATGCCGCTGCCCAGCATCACCGGCACCACGGCGATCATGTATTCGGAAAGCAGCCCTTCGCCACGCAGCGAATTGGCCAGCTTGCCGCCACCCATTAACCAGGCCCTTTCAACGCCCGCAACCCGCAGTGCTGCGGCGACCTCGCGGGGAGTTCGCGAAGTCAGTTCAATTGCCGGGTCCAGAAGGGGCAGGTCACGGTTGGTAAAGACCCATGTAGGCATGCCCGAATGTGGCCAGCTCGCTCGCTTGAGGGCAAATTCATAGGTGCCGCTGCCCATCAGGATCGCATCGATCGAGGCGTAGAACTTGCCGTAACCAAAGTCCTCGCCGCTGTCGTTAAAAGGGGCGAGCCAGTCGACCCCGCCATCATCGGTGGCGATGAATCCATCGATGCTGGAGGCGACGAAGTAGACGATCTCTGGGGCTTGGAATTCTTCCGTTTTACGATCCATCAAGCTTGCCTGGCGGAATCTTCACCTTCGTAGGGAGTCTGGGTAAGTTCGTCCGGTCGGGTCGACCTCGGCGAGCATTTTTGCCGCCTGCCGGGAGGTTATCCAATCTTGCAGTTGGACCGATATTCGGATCTGAAATTGTGGGAGCAGATTGCCGCGACTAGATCGCGATCAGCCCATTTGGGTCAGGCTGGCCGATCGGCAAAGGGATATCGCACTGAACGCCGATCGAAGGGCCCGGCGGCGGACTCATTTCCCAATACAAAACTTGGAAAAGATTGCATCGAGCAAATCCTCGGTGGCGTCCTGGCCGGTAATCTGACCAAGTTCGGCGATGGCGCCGGCCAGGCCGATGCAGACAAAATCGCTGGGCAATCCCTCGCCACAGGCCCGCCGCGCGGCGCCCAGCTCGACGCGGGCCCGCGCCAGTGCTCCAACGTGCCGCTCATTGGTGGTCCGCGGCAGATCGTTTGAGCGCAGTCCTCCGGTGCCGAGCAAATTTGAGAGTTGTGCCCGCAATCCATCCTGCCCGCTGCCGGTGAGCGCCGAAAAATGCACCGTTGGCCAAGGTTGCAAGCTGGCAATTTCAGCCTCGCCTAAGACCAACTCAAGGTCGGATTTATTGATCAGCACGATGGCCGGAATGCCGGCGTCGGCAACAATCTGGGCCGCTTGCCGGTCGGGATCTGTAAGCGGCTTGCCCCCATCAATTACCAGGATTGCCAAATCCGCATCGGCCAAGGCCATGCCGGTCCTGGAAATGCCCTCGGCCTCAATAGCGTCGGTGGCCGAGCGCACGCCGGCGGTGTCGGAGAGAACCATAGCCACGCCATCGATGGTGAGGGCCTCCTCGAGTACATCGCGGGTCGTGCCGGCTACGGCGGTGACGATCGCCCGGTCCCTTCCCAACAGTCGATTCAGGGTCGATGATTTGCCGGCATTGGGGGCGCCGACTATGGCGATTCGCACGCCGCTGCGCAGCAGTTCGCCGGTGGCCGATCCTTCAAGCGCCGCAGCGATGGCCGCCAGAGAGCGGTCGAGGGCTTTGCCTACCTGTTCACGCGGCACGGCCGGCACATCGTCTTCCGAAAAATCAATCTCGGCCTCCAGGCGCGCCCGCAGATCCAACAGATCGCGGCGGATATTGGCCACCGCGTCGGAGAGGGCTCCGGAAAGCTGGGCGCGGGCAGCTTTCAGGGCCAGATCATTGGGGGCCGAGACCATGTCGGCAACGGCCTCCGCGCGCGCCAGATCGATGCGCCCGCTCAAAAATGCCCGCAGCGTAAATTCGCCGGGCCCCGCCCGGCGGCAGCCGTTAAGCAAAAGGGTCCTTAGGCAGGCCGCAACCGCTGCCGGCCCGCCGTGACAGGATATTTCGACCAAGTCTTGCCGGGTGTAGGAATTGGGCCCCTGGAAGTAGGTCAGCAGCGCTTCGTCGAAGGCCACGCCATCACCGGGATCTATCAGGCTGCCCAGGGTTGCATGACGGTGGGCGATCCGCTCGCCGGGATTGGCGCTAAACACTGCCTGGGCGGCTTTGAGGGCACCCGGACCCGATGCCCGTACCACGCCTATCGCCCCGATTCCGGGAGCCGTGGCAACGGCCGCGATCGTATCTTCGAATTCCATCCAGTGTCGTTCTTACCGGAGCGGCTCGCCTATTGGCGGTAGGCGGCCGAAGGGATTCGAGTTCGATCGCCGCTGGCTGCGGCCAGCGCCCGGTCGCGCTCCCACCGCAGCACCCAACGGGGAGTGTGAACTCCGACATGATCCCATGGCATCCGCTCGTCGTCGTCGCGACCGCGGTGAACGTACCAGTCGATGTCGATTCCGGCCTTTTGACTGGCCTCCCGCCACAGCTCTGCGTCGAAGTGTTCCTGCCAAGCATCCAGACGCGCCCCCGCCCGCCAGGCATGCTCGATCGCCGCTCCTACTCGCCGATCACCCAGCGACAGCAGGGCCTCGATGACCGACATCTGGGGGTCGTTCCAATTGAACTGAATCCCACGGACTTTGAGTTCCGAACGCAAGAATCGCTGCTTTTGTGCTATGACCTCGATCTGTTCTTGTCCGAACCATTGGAACGGCGTGTGGGCCTTCGGAACGAAGGTTGAAACTCCCACCCTCACCTTGGCCCGGCCAGCAATGTGGCGGCGGCCGATTGCCAGCGTGGCCTTGGCCAAGCGGGCTATGCCGGCCACGTCGGCATGGTCCTCGGTCGGCAGACCAATCATGAAATAGAGCTTGACGGCGTGGAATCCCTGGGCGTAGGCCACTTCGACGGTGTCCAACAGCTCCTGGTCAGGTATCTCCTTGCGGATCACCTCGCGCAGGCGATCGGTGGCCGCCTCTGGGGCGAAGGTGATCGATCGCCGGCGTCCCTGCCCCCCGGGCCGAAGGGCCTCAGCGATGGCGACGTTGAACGGCTCGACCCGCGTTGACGGGATGTTGATTTCTAGGCCGCTGTCGTCTAGTTCCTCGCGCAAATCGGTAATCAGGGTCTGGATATCGCGGTAGTCGACCGCGTTAAGCGAGAGCAGGGTCAGGTCGCGGTGCCCGGTTGAATCGATGACCGCGCGCGCTGCCTTTGCCACTTGGGCCGGTTCGCGGGTACGAAGCGGACGGTCGATAAAGCCGGCCTGGCAGAAGCGGCAACCGCGGGCACAGCCGCGATGAATCTCTATCGAAGCACGGTCAAACACCGTTCGGCCGTGGGCAACGACCGGTCGCAATGGTCCGATGTGCTCGTTGATATCAACGTACAGGCGCTCGATGAGCGGCGATGCGTCGCCGCTAGGGACAACATCGGCCAACCGGCCGTCGGCATGGTAGCGAATTTGATAGAGGGCGGGCACGTAAACACCCTGTTCGGCCGCCGCCGACCTTAAGAATGTCTCGCGCCAATTGGCCGGTTCGGCCTGCTTGCATTGACCTTGGATTTCCAATAGGCGCGGGAGAATTTCTTCGCCATCGCCGATTACCGCCAGGTCAAGGAAATCGGCCACTGGTTCGGGATTGACCATTGACGCGCCACCGGCGATGATGATCGGATCATTGACGCCGCGGTCCTTGGCGCGTAGGGGGATCTGGCCCAGGTCGAGCATCTCGAGCATCCCGGTGGCGCCCATCTCGTAGGGCAGCGAGAACCCGATCATGTCGAATTCGGCCAAGGGCACCCGGGTTTCGATCCCAAAAAGCGGGCTGCCATGCCGGCGCAAATTTTGGGAGAAGTCAGGCCACGGGCAAAACGCGCGATCGGCCATCAGGTCAGGCCGGTCGTTGACGATCTCGTAAAGGATCTGTACGCCCAGATTGGACATTCCAATCTGGTATGCGTCGGGGAAAGCGAGACAAACTCTTGTCGTCGCCGATTCCCAAGGGCGATTGCGGCTGTTCCACTCGCCCCCGACGTAGTGGATCGGGTTGGAAACCCCCTCGAGCAGGGATTCGACATCCACCCGGCGAGATATCGATGGTTGGCCGATCGATTGTTTAGCCAGCGGGGTTGAGGGGGTCAAAAGATTGGAACTCCACGGTCCGGCGCCAAACCCGACCGAGTATCGCAGGCTTTAACGGCGCTGCCACCTCGGCGGGGCATAAGAATAGAGATGAAATCCAATTGTTTGGGCGGATCAACCGACGCTGCGGCGGGTGCATTCCGCAATAGATGGGGATGGGGGAATTGAAATGCAAACCACTCGAGCCGCGCTCGTGGCGCCGCGCCAATTTGAGCTGGTCCCAATTGATCTTGTGCCGGGACCGGGCGAGGTGTTGGTTGAAGTTGCCGCCTGCGGAATCTGTTCGTCGGAACTGCCTGTCTATACCGGCGATCGCCAAGTTGAATATCCGGCTTACCTCGGTCATGAGGGCGTCGGCGTAATTGCGGCGCTTGGAGCCGGCGTGGACGGTTGGCGGGAAGGCGATCGCGTTACCGGGCAAATCAACCGGGCCTTCGCCACCCATACGGTCGTTGGCACTGAGATGTTGTTTCCGGTTCCAGCCGGCGTGGATTTGAGTCATGCCCTGGGCGAGCCGCTCTTCTGCACGGCCAACATCGCCCGTTCGGCGGGACCTGAGTTTGGCGACCACGTGGTCGTAGTTGGCTGCGGGCAAATGGGATTGTTAGCCATTGCGGCTCTGCGCAGCGCCAATCTGGGTAGCCTGATTGCGGTTGACCGCATTGCCGAACGCCGTCAGCTGGCGCTTGAAATCGGGGCTACCCACGTTACCGTCGAGGACCCCATCGCCGAGGTGATGGATATTACCGGCGGAGGCGCCGATGTTGTCGTTGAGGTGGTCGGACACCCGGGCGGATTAAAACTTGCCGGCGATCTGCTCCGTCCCAGTCGCGGAAAACTTGTAATGGCCGGCTACCATCAGCTCGCCGACACCTACGACCTGCGCAATTTTTCCTTCAAGGGACTTATCGCCCACTCCTCCCATCCCCATTACTCGCCCGACATGGCCGGCGACTATCGGCGGGCCCTCCGGGCGCTGGGACGCGGTGTGTTTCCGATGGAAAAGATAGTTACCCACCGCTTTCCACTTGACCGCGTTGCGGACGGCTTCGAAGGGCTTGCAGCGCATGCCTCGGGGTTCCTAAAAGGAATCGTCGTTCCCGGCGATTGATCGCCCCGATTCCGCTTCGCCCGGCGGCGATCGATATATTCTTGACCAGATTGGTAAAGAAAGCGGCGGGAAGGGCATTGCTCGCGATCAATTCACACGCTTGCTACGGCGTTGCGGCGTTAGTCGACCTGGCCCAACACGGCACACGGTCCTTCGTCCGGGCGCGCGACATCGCCGATCGCAAGGGGGTTCCGATTTCAATCCTGGGACAGGTGCTAGCCACGCTGGCCAGGGCGGGATACGTTCGCAGCAGGCGCGGCGCCAGCGGCGGCTATCAATTGGCGGTGGACTCAACCGCCGTTACCCTGGGAAAAATCCTGCTGGAATTGGGCATGGAACCGCCCGGCCAATCCTGTCTCGGTATCGCCACTGCCGAAAAGGCGGCGATGGCCGCCCTGGAGCGGGTCACACTGGCCGATTTGGCCCTGGAGAGTGCCAACGATCTCGGCGGCTACCAAATTTGACGGGGTTTGAGCCCTAGAAGAACACCGGGTCCATGTAGGGCAGTACGCCAAAGAGGGCCCCGAACGACAGCAGCAGCCCGATGGCCACCAGCAACCCGCCACCCATGAGAATCGAAAAGGTGCGGGCGTCGCCGAAAAGGTGCATGTAGTAGCCCAGTACGCCCAGCGCCTTGAGGGCCATGAGCACGAACAGGGCAATGACAATCGGCCAGAGGCCTATCGGCAGAAAAATCACCGCTACCTCGACGCCGGTGATGATAAACAGCCAGATCGCCACCGCCACGTAATTGGTGTGGTGCTTCTTGTGGGAAGCGGCCACTTCACGGGCCTGTTCAATCGCGCGCCGCCGTTCGGCGTTTATTTCAGAGCGAAAGTCGGCCTGCATCATTGCGGCGCCGGCAAAAGGTAGATGAGCGTGAAGATGAACACCCAGACCAGGTCAACAAAGTGCCAATAGAGTCCGCAAAGTTCAACCGAGACGTAGGATCCGCCATCGCTGCCAGCATCGGGCGAGGATGGCAACTCCTCCTCGACCCCGACGGCGTAGGCCAGTGGCCGGCGGGCGTTTTCGCCCACTCTGAAGACCAGCAGGGAAATGAGCCAAACGACACCCCAAAAAACATGGGCGCCATGGAATCCGGTGAGGACGAAGAACGACGCTCCGAACATGCTCGAGGTCATCCCCAGCCCTTCGAGTCCAAAGTGGGTGAATTCGTAGATCTGAATTCCCAGGAAGGCCGTACCCAAACCGGCGGTAAAGAGGATGTTGTTGCGGTAGGCGATCGTATTGCCGTTGCGCAGCCCGCGCAGCGCCAGCACCATCGTCAGCGATGACATCAGGAGCACGAAGGCTCCCAAACCGGTCAGGTTGATGTCGAGATGGTCGGACCCCAAGCCACCTTCGTGGGCTCCGCGCCAGACGAAGAAATTGGCGATCAAAGTTCCAAAGAACAGCGATTCGGAGCCGATAAAAGCCCACATGCCCAGCTTGCGCATGTCCAACCCGAGGCTGGTCGGTGGATGGGCGGATCCGTGGGCTTCGGCGGCCATTTTGTCAGTTAGTCCCCAATGATTTCGGTTTGATTAAACCGGCTCTCGCGACCAGGCGAAGATAGAGCCAACAAGCAAGAGGATACCCGCCGCCGCTAGCGGCAGGAAATAGATTACGCCCAGCCCGAACAGCGCCAAGCCGAGGGCCAGTAAGACCGGCCAATAAGACGACGGGGGCATGTGAATGTGGGTGTCGGGCGGTCCGTACATCGGCGGCGCCGCCGATGCGGCGGTATGGCCGTTGCCCCCTGCTGCTGTGGCCGGCAGGTCGATGTGCTCAATAGTCTCGGGGTGCTTTTCGTCCCAGAACGGGCGGTTGGAAAAGACCCGCGGGATGGCGGCGAAGTTGTAGAGCGGCACCGGCGTTGGAATGGCCCATTCCAGGGTGTGCCCGTCCCAGGGATCGGCCGGGGCGGTTTCCTTCGAAGTGAGGCTCTTGTAGATCATGTAGATGAAGATGATGGCGGCGATCGCGGTAAGGTAAGCGCCGATGGTCGAGAGCATGTTCCACAATTCCCAGCCAAAGTCGGCCGGGTAGGTGTAGACGCGCCGCGGCATACCGTCGTTACCCGCGATGTGCATTGGCCCAAAGGTGAGATTAAATCCGATCATGGTCAGGGCAAAGTGCCAACGACCCAGTTTTTCACTCAATACTTTGCCGAACATCTTCGGCCACCAGTAGTAGATCCCGGCCAGGATGCCCATGATCGAGCCGCCGAAGAGAACGTAATGGAAGTGGGCGACGATGAAGTAGGTGTCGGTGTGCTGCTGGTCAACCGGCACCGCCGCGTGCATCATGCCCGAGAGCCCGCCGATCGTAAACATCGCCACAAACCCGACCGCAAAGAGCATCGGCGTAGTGATATTTATGGATGCCCGCCAGAGGGTTGCCGACCAGTTGAGGACCTTGACCCCGGTGGGGATGGCGATGAGCATGGTCATCGCCGCGAAAACGCTGTTGGCGATCGGGCCCATGCCCACCGCGAACATGTGGTGGGCCCATACCGTAAAACCCAAGAAGCCAATCGAGATGCCGGAAAAAACTATAGCCGTGTAACCAAATATCGGTTTGCGGGCAAAGACCGGAATAACCTCGGAGATCATTCCCATTGACGGCAGGATCAGGATATAGACCTCGGGATGGCCGAAGAACCAGAACATGTGCTGCCAGAGGATCGGATCGCCGCCCGGCTCGGTGGCCTGGAAGAACGTGGTGCCCACGGTGCGGTCGAAGAGCAGCAGGATGAAGGCGACCGTTAGCGGAGGCAGCGCGAAGACCAGCAGAAACTGGGTCACCAGGGACATCCAGGTAAATATCGGCAGGCGCGTAAATGTCATCCCGGGCGCCCGCATGTTCAGGATCGTGACGATAAAGTTCACGCCGGCCATGATCGATGAGGTGCCGAGGATTCCGAGCCCGACCAGGTAGTAGTTCATGCCGTTGGAGGCTGAGAACTGGTCGTCGGAGAGCGGGGGGTAGGCAAACCAGCCAGCATCGGCCGCGCCGCCGGTAAACCAGGACACGTTAAACAGAATCCCGCCGAATAGGAAGATCCAATAGGAGAGGGCGTTTAGGCGCGGGAAAGCGACGTCGCGAGCGCCGATCTGCAATGGAATCAGGAAGTT
This sequence comes from Chloroflexota bacterium, assembly GCA_965249595.1. Lineage (GTDB taxonomy): Bacteria > Chloroflexota > UBA11872 > UBA11872 > VXNJ01 > VXNJ01. Next base: position 885,865 of record OZ252242.1, read on the forward strand.
GAAAAACGCCGAGTTGATGGGCATTATCACCAGGAAGATCATGATCAACCCGTGCATGGTGAAGAACTGATTGAAGGTTCCGCCGTCGACTAAGTCGTTCTCGGGCACCGCCAGCTGGGTGCGGATGACCATTGCCAGTCCGCCGCCAACCAACGAGAAAGCCAGCGCCGTAAAGAGATACAGCTTGGCGATTCGTTTGTGGTCTACGGTCGTGATCCACGCCCAAAGCCCGTACTCTTCAGTCGGCAGTGATATGCCGGTGTCGTGGGGGGCGGCAGTTCCAGTCAATACGGCCATCTAGATCAAAGCCCTTCCAAGAAGGTCGCGATCGTGTCGGCCTCGGCTGGTGTAAGGCCAAGGTTAGGCATCAACACTCCAGGTTTGATTTGTTCCGGGTTTTGGATCCAGGCCCGCAGGTTGGCCGGCGTGTTTTCGATCAGATTCGATCCTATGACGGTGCGGCTGCCAAATGCGGTCAACTCGGGTCCAACTTGGCCCTGAATGATCGTCCCGCGGATAGCGTGGCAAGCATTACAAGTTTTGCTCACCATCAGTCGGGCAGCTTCAGAATCTTTTTCTTCGTCGGTTAGCTCGCGCCGTTGGATGGCCACCCATTCGTCAAATTCAGCCTGCGTTACAACGTGGGTTTTGACCCGCATGTCGGCATGGGCCCACCCGCAAAATTCGGTGCACTGGCCTTCGTAGACCCCGACGATTTCGGGGGTGAATTTAAATCCGTTGACCCGACCCGGCACGACGTCCATCTTGCCCGACAGCTTGGGTATCCAAAAGCCGTGGATTACGTCATTAGATTGCAGGGTCAGGGCCACTTCGCGGTCGACCACCAGGTAGAGCTCGTTGGCGGTGATCACGCCCTCGGCCGGGTATTCAAATTCCCACCACCACTGGTTGCCCCAAACATTCACGCGAAGAGCGTCGGGGCCCGGTTCGGCGGCCTGGATCGAGATTGTGCGAATGGTGATCACGGCCAGGGCTATCACGATCGCCGTTGGCACCGCGGTCCAGACCGCCTCCAGCTTGTTATTGCCGTGGGTTTGGGGCGGGATGGCATCGTTGCCGGGCCGGCGCCGATAGGCGATCAGGGCATAGATCAACCAGCCTTCAACCCCGAGCAGAATAATCGCTGCCCCAACTAGGATGATGATGAAAAGATCGAGCGTTTGGCGCGCGTTGTCGCCGGCCGGATCCATGATGGTCTGCGGCAATTCACCGCAGCCGGCAAGGATTGCCGCTGAGACCACCAACAACGAGATGGCGATCAAAAGTTTGAGCTTGGCCGCAGGACGACTTCCGTCAGCGCGGGTCAGACGAGGTATGGGGCTGTTTCCAGTCCTTAGCAGGGAGTGGTCGGCGCGCGCACAATCCCAATATTCGTACAGGCGAAAAATTATAGGCGCGCCCGCTTCCGCGAGGCCGATCGGACGACTGAAAATCATTGGCAAGCGGGCCTTGTGCCTTGGCAATTCCAACAGATAGTTAGGACCCAGAGTGAGTAATACGGATTCGAAGCAGTTGGGCGACCGGTTGTTGGCGGTTGCCCTCATGCGCGGCGACTTCGTGCTCAGCTCCGGGCGGCGCTCTGACTATTACTTCGACAAATACCGCTTCGAAACGCGACCCGAACTACTGGGTCCGGTGGCCGACGCACTCTTGCAGAAATTGCCGCCAGGCACCGAGTTGCTGGCCGCACCGGAATTGGGGGCGGTCGCGCTGGCGACGGCAATGTCGCTGCGTTCCGGTTTGCCGTTCGTAATCATCCGCAAGACACCCAAGCAGTACGGCACCGCCCGTTACTTTGAGGGTGAAGTGGCGGCGGGCCAGCGCGTGGTGCTGGTCGAGGATGTCATCACCACCGGAGGCCAGGCCCTTGCCGCGGCCAATCGACTGCGGCGGTTCGGGGTTCATTTGGACACATGTCTGTGCGTGCTCGACCGCGAAGAAGGCGGTAGGGAGCGTTTCTCGGAATTTGAGATTTCGCTGCGGCCGCTCTTTACCAAGTCCTCGTTAGGAATCGAATGAACGGAAGGCCGCGGGTGGCGGTTGTGTTTGGTGGGCGATCCGCCGAGCACGAGATTTCAATCCAATCCGCCCAGTCGGTCATTGCCGCCCTGGGCACGGCCGGTTGCTCGGTGATTCCGGTGGGGATCGACCGCGCCGGGAATTGGCATTGGCCGTGCCCGCCGGAGCGACTCCTGGCGCTTGGCGACCGCGCCGCGGCGCCATCTCGGCCCGATTTGAGCCAAGCCCTCAGGTTGGCCGAGGCTGTCGATATCGTCTTCCCGGTTCTGCACGGGACCTTCGGCGAGGATGGAACTATCCAGGGACTCTTGGAGATGGCGGCAATTCCCTTTGTGGGATCCGGCGTACTCGGATCGGCCGCCGGCATGGATAAGGCGGTGATGAAATCGGTATTTAGCAGTGCCGGCATCAGCACTCCAAGATGGGTCCTGGTGCAGCGCCCCGAATGGCGCTCTGATCCGGCGGCGATGTCAGCCAAATTGATTTGCGAACTCGGCCTGCCGATGTATGTAAAGCCGGCCAATTTAGGTTCATCGGTGGGCGTGAGCCTGGTAACTGACGCCGATAGCCTGCCAGACGCCCTTGCGCGCGCCGCGAAATTCGATTCACGCCTAATCTGCGAGCGGGCCGTGCAAAGCCCGCGTGAGATTGAAATCGGGATCCTTGGCAATGATGATCCGCTGGCTTCAGTGCCCGGTGAGGTATTTCCCGGCCGCGATTTCTATGACTATCGTGCCAAATACGATGACTTGGGAACGACCACCCAGGCTCCGGCCAAATTGAGCGAAGAATTGGCCAAATCAATCGCCGACACTGCGATCCGTGCCTACCGGGCCCTGGATCTGGCCGGATTGGCGCGGGCCGATTTCCTGCTCGAACGACCGTCCGGAAAACTCTATCTCTCAGAAGTCAACACGATGCCCGGATTTACCTCGATCAGCATGTATCCCAAGCTTTGGGAAGCGAGCGGATTGCCCTATCCCGAGTTACTCGAACGCCTTATCGAATTGGGCTTTGAGCGGGCCCGGCAGCGGGAAACGGTGCTGCCGGCTACGGTCGACTAGACGTCGTAGTAGGTAAGTACCAATAGGGCCTGGACGGGGTCGGCGGCAGCGTCAAAGAGGCCGAGTAGCCAGGCCAGACCTATGGCCAGGCCGCCCATGAACAAGAATCCGCCGATCACCGCGGCGATCGTGCCCAGACAGCCAAGCCAACTGACCCGACCACCCGGCGGCGGCGGCTTGCCCGATTGATTGAACCGCAGCAATTTAGTGGACCGGTTCGCCTGCTGGGCCAGCGCCCACAATCATTTTTTCCTTGCTGTGGCTTTGATCGCTCGCCGCTAATTCGCGGGCGATTTGGGCCGCGCTTTCAGTGTCGTCCTGATCGAGCTGGCCGTCAATGACTAGCGCCAGCAAGTGATCTTTTAGCGGTTTTATCCAGGGCCCGGGCGGGCGATCAAATAGCTCCATGAGGGCGTTGCCGTCGAGTGGACTGGCCATATTGGCCACTGCCCCGGAGCCCCCCAGCGCCTCACAACGGGCCTCCAACTCGGCGACCCGGGAGAGCCCGTCGCGGATCTTCGAATAGCGGTAACTGGTTATGTCGGCGCGCGATAGTTCGAGCAGCAGGCAGCGGTGCGGACCTACTTGCCTAAGGTACCGGCGCACCGCTCCGTCGGTCCAATCTGAGCTGTAGAGGTTGGAGCGCATGTGGTGGGCGACCAGTTCACCCACCGCACGGATGGTTGCGCGGTCAAATTTGAGCCGGCTCAGGATTTTGCGGGCCAGCCGAGCTCCTACGATTTCATGACGAAAGAAGGTGACGCGTCCGCCCTTTACACGCCGGGTGGCTGGTTTGCCCACGTCGTGGAGCAGGGCTGCCAACCGCAACGGCAGGTGGGCTCGCACTCCCTGGAGGACCCGAAGGGTGTGCGAGAGCACGTCCTTTTGCTGGGCCCACTCTTCGGTATCGGTCCGACGCAGGTCGAGCAGTTCGGGAATGACGAACCGGCAAAGTCCCAATTCGATCAAATCGGCGATCCCACCACCGGGATCGCCGGACAGCAGGATCTTGGACAACTCGGCTTGGATTCGCTCGGTCGAAATGAACTGCAGGCGACCGGCGTTGGCGGTAATCGAGGAACGGGTGGAATCGTCAATGGCCATATCCAACTGGGCTGCCAGCCGCACCGCCCGCATCATCCGCAATGGGTCTTCGGCAAACCGTTGGTCGGCCTCGCCGACGGCGCGGACGAGACGTCGGGCGACGTCGGCGACGCCGTCATACGGGTCGTACAGACGTCCGGATACGATGTCCTGGGCGACGGCGTTAATCGTAAAGTCGCGGCGCTGGAGATCCTCCTGCAACGTACTGCCGAAGCGGACCTGCGGGTGACGCGATTGCTGGTCGGGGTACCACTCGGCGCGAAAGGTCGTAATGTCGACGTCCAGTTCACCGAACCGTCCCATGATGGTCCCGTAAGCCGAGCCAATGTCGACGACTGCATCGGCACCGGCCTGATTGAGAAGGCGGGCGATCTGGGCAGGTCGGGCCGTAGTCGCCAGGTCCAAGTCGGGCGACCGGCGTCCCAGCAGGCGATCACGGACGGTGCCGCCAACGAGGAAAATTTCTTCCCCCGCGCGCTGAAAAACGGTGGCGATGTCTTGCAGGAAGTCCATTTTCTAAATCTAATGCGGGTTTTTCGACGGCACCGGTTGGCCTCGGCCCTTGATTGGTCTGCCGATTTCAAGGATAGAACGCATTCGGTCCTGCAGTTGGGACAGTGCCGTGCGCGGTCGTACCCGCAGGTTTCGCACCGCCGTGTCGGCCAGCAGAAGAAGGATTGCCGCCGTTAGGGGGCCGGTTGGATCACCGGAACTATTGCCGGTGCCGGTTGCCAGCTCGCCGGACGGTGATCCGCCAGTCAATTGACTGATGCGGCGCAGACGTTCCTCGCCGCCGCTCGACGGGAGCAATTCGGCGGGGTACGGTACCGCCACCAGGCCCTCACCTATGGTTTCGTCGTCGCTCTGTAGCCGATAGGGCCAAGCCCCGGCGCCAATCGCCGCATAACCGCGATAAAGACCGGGCGACCCGGCTACCAATTCGACGTCCTGCAATCCGGCCGCGGTCTCGATTTGAAGAGTTATTTCCGACGGCGGTAGCCGGTCCGCGCCAATGGTCACGTCGAGTTCAAAGGCGGCCAGATCGCCATGCGACCGGGCGGTCAGTCGGGGCCCGCTGGCGGGCGGAGCGGCCAGTTGGTCCAGCAACGAGAGGATGAAGGCATCAAATTGGTCCCAGTTGGTCCACTCGGCCGACCAAACTCCTGACAAGTCGGAGGTCCAGGCGATCACGCGGCCGTTTCCGGCCATCCAACTGGCCAGGATCGGGTCACCCTGGCTGGAGCTCAATATCACCTGCGCCTGTTCGCGAGCGCGGGTGCGCACATAGCCCTGCAGCCAGGGCAGCGAGGCACCGCTGTCAATGAGCTCAAAGAGTGCGCTGGCGCTGCTAAGGCGCGGCTGCATGGCGGATGTGACGGTGAGGAAGTTCTTGGCCAATTTCGCTTCCTGTGTGAGCACGGCCGGCAAATCTTCGTTCTCGGCGGTGGCGTGGAAGCGACCACCGGCGTTGGCGGCGATGGTTTGGAGCAGTTCGATCTCGGCGTCATCGCCGATGGCGATGGTGGAGATCGAAATTGCGTCAGCGCGGGCGGCTCGCACCAGCGCCCCGAATTCGCCGTAGTGGGCCTGCCCATCGGTGATAAGCACGATGTGACGGATCTGGGCCGGGTCATCCTGCAGGGCTAGGCGAGCGGCATTGAGGGCGCGGAAGATATCGGTGGTACCGTCACTTCGGATGGCCGCCACCTGGTCGATGAAGCTGGCGCGAGCATCTTCGCTGTCGAGCGTCTGCAGCGGCACTATCTGTTCGGCCTCGCCGCTAAATGCCATCACTCCTACGCGATCGCCCGGTTCGACAAGGTCTATGGCGGCGATCGTTGCGGCCCGGGCCAAATCCAACTTCGACCGTTCCCCATCCGCGCCGCGCAAACCCATCGAAGTTGACCGGTCAAGCAGCAATAAGAGGGCGATTTGGGCTGATTCCTGATCGCGCAATGGATCAGACGACACCGGCAGCAGGCGGTCGAGCGGTGAATCCTGGTATTCGCCGGCGGCGTAGGAATTGGGTCCGCCGATGACCGCCAATCCAAGCCCGTGGTCGGTTACCGCCGCTTCCAGGGCCGCGATTTGATCCAGGCTGAGGGCATCGGCCGGAATATCGGCCAAGATCAACCCGGCGTTTGTGGCCAGCTCCTCGGCGTTGGCGGGCAATTGCCGGGCCGTAATTTGGTCAACGGTTACTCCCTGCCGGGTCAGTGCCGCGGTCAGGGCCGGCGCTTCGCCCACCACCACCACCGGCGGCGGCTCGATGACTTCGACCACTTTGTTGATCACGTCATTGGCCAGCGATTGCGACCGCGGGTCAAGCATTTCAGCCGCCACAACCACCGCACCGACCGTCATGGGCGCCTCGGCACGGACCGTAAACGCGCTTACTCCGGCCGCCAACTCCACCTCTCCGCTCCCCGCCAGCCGCTCCCCGAGCCAGATCTGGACGCGGGCCCGGCGTGGCGAGGGTGAATAGATTTCGGCCCCGATCGCCATTGGCCGGCCGGCGGCTACCTGGGAGCGGGCGGAAACACGCAGTACCGCCGAATCGGCCTCACCGACGCGTGCGCTCGAGCGGGTGATCAAGCGCGTCCCGGCACTTACGGCGCCGGCGATTGCGCTTTCCAAGTCCCCCTGGTCGTAGGCACCGTCAGCGATGAGCAACAGTTGTCCGGAACCGGCTGCGGCCGATCCGGCGGCAATTGCCGCCGGGAGGTTGGTGCTTGACCCTCCAAAGCCGAATGCCGCAACTGCCCCGCCGGTCTGGGTTTCTTGCTCCGCCCAATCGCGATCTACTATGCGGGCGGACAGCTGAATCGAATCTGAACGATCAATCGCCACTGCAACCTGTTCTTGTTCAGCGCCGCCACAGAGGCTGCCGGCCAGCGGCGTGGCGATCGCCAATACCAAACCGGCACGCAATACGGTGGCCAATAGCAGGCGCCCACGACCGGCCCTGCTGCGGGTGGTCATGGTGATAGTCACGACAGCGATGATGGCCAGCGACGCGAATAGCCACACCGCGATTACCGCGATTTCGGCGCACAGATAGGTAGAAATCGGCACGCCCATCACGCCGCTCCGCGCCGTCGGTGAAACCAGAACCATTCAAACAGCAACAGCGCCAGGGCCAGTACCGCCAGGTGCGGCCACAGGGCAAGAATCGTGGGGCCGGCGGCCAGTTGCAACTGCTCGGTGGACCAGGTCGGCGGAGGCGCCGGACCGATCGGATCGGCGTAAACGTAGGTGGCATCAACTACTTCTCCGCCGCTGGATTGGATGATCAAAAATCGTCCCGCCGACGGAGGAATCCAGGCCACCGCCGGAGTGGTATCACCGCTGGCCAAGGCCGATGGAGCGGCAACCCTGGCAATCGAAACCGCAGTGGCCAAAAGCTGTTGTCCGGAATCGCCGTAGACGACCAGCGAGTCGGCGGACGGAGAGGTGCGCAAGAACGTGGCCTGCCCGGGTCGCAAGATGGTTCCCGGGGCCAGCGGCGAGTTTGGATCTACCTCGGCGAGCAGGCGGGCCGCCAGCAGTGGAAACTCGGCCTGGCCGGCCAGGTGTAGGGCCGGATCAACGGCCAGGGCGACAACCTGACGGCCCGCTAATCGGCCTCGCCAGAGGATCGCACCGCCCAATCCGTGGGCCTCGGCGGCGGCTCCGGCAGGAACCAGCAAGGCGTCTACGGCTTGCGGGGCCAGGGCTCCCAGCGGTAGGTCGCCGAGCAGCCGGGCTGCCGGATCGGCGATTGGAATCGAGAATGCCGATTCGGCCCGGTCGGTCAGGCCGGCGACCGGCGGCGGATCTACCAGCACTATGCCGGCAGCCGGCAGGCGGTCGGGCACCCGACCCAGATAAACGGCAATATCAAATTCTTCAGCGGGCGACTCGGTCACCGCGAATCCGGCCGCCTGGGCGGCCCGTCGCCAGGGTTCGCCGAATTCAGCGTCGACAAGCACGCTCGAATTAGGTGTGGTCGGCCGGCCGGCCACGACCGCGCTGGCTATCACTTCGCCATCGCTGCCGAGGGCCCACAGCCAAATCTCATCGCCCGCGGAGGCGATCCGCTCGGTACCCGTCAATTTCCCCGATGGTGGGATCTGCCCACGGCCACCGGGCCGCGCCGCCGGGCCAGGTAGCGTTGCCGCCCCGGCCGCCGCCGCCTCTGGAGAGGGTGCAGGGCGGGGTTCAAGCCGCAGGTCGTAGTTTGTTCCTGGTGGACCGCTCAACCGATAGAGAACCGCCAATGACCCATCGCTGGCCGGGCGCGCCGTCAGAGTGGTTATGGTCAGCGTGTTGGGCAGGGTCGGGGCAAGTGCGCGCCAACGTTCATCGGCACCGAATTCGATTGCCCCGGCCCCATCGGCCAGGATGACCACCGAAGCTGGTTGGCGGCCGGCTATAAGTCCACCGGCGGCACCGAGGACTGCGGTCAGGTCACCACCCGCGGCAGTGACATCGGCGCGCGCCAGAGTTGCCAATAACGCTTCTGGATCCGGTCCCCGATAGGCGATTTTGGGTTGTTGTGAGGTCAGCAACAGGACGTGTTCTTGCCCGGTCAATTCGGACAGTGCGTCCCGCAGCGGTGTAGGGTCCAACCCCGGCTGGGCGATCGTTACGGTCACCGGCGCGAGGGAGATAAAACGACTTACGATCGGGGCCGCCAGGGCTGTTGCCAACAGGGCCATTGCGAGGAGTTGGAGGATCAGCGGCAGGTGGCGCAGCAGCCAGCGGGCCAGGCGTCGTCGCGGTGATGGAACGCTCCATTGCCAGGGCAGCAGGGCCGGAACCACAATCCGCGGAAGCGGAGGGCGCAAAAGGTGCAGCAACCAGAACGCCAATCCCAATCCCAGCCAGGCCAGCGCGCCGGCCGCAAATAGGGTCAAAGCAATCGACCGGCTCGCCGCAGTGGACCCAGCAGCGCGGCTCCCGGATCGCCGTCGCCGGGCAGTTGCAGATAGGCGACACCCATCCGCCGGCAGGATCGACCCAGGCCACCTAGCCATTCGGCGAATCCCGCCCGGTAGTTGGCGCGCGCATCGACCGAGCCGTCAAGGACCAGCTCAGTGCCTGTTTCGGCATCAATTAATACGGCGTTGTCGGGCACCGGCGGATCGCGATCGTCATCGGATATGAGGTGCAACACACAGACCTCATGTCCGGCGTTGGCCAGTTCGCCAATGGCTCGCTGCGAGTCGCGGTCGTAGAGGTCGGAAATCAAAAAACAAACCCCGTGCGGACCGCCGCTGCCCCTGAGCTGGCGAACTGCGGGGAGCAATTGCGTGCTGCCGGCGGTTCCGAAGCTCGCCAATTGGTCGGTTAGGCGGGAATAATGCCGGCGGCCCAGGACGGTCAGCACCGGTGACGAGCGGCCATCGCCAAGCAACGAAAGACGGACCTCGTCGCCGCCGGCGAGGGCCACGTAACCCAACGCGGCGCCCAGTCCGCGGGCATAGGTGAACTTATCGGCCATCGATGCGCTGCAATCGATTAGCAGCCAAACGGCGAGCGCTTCCTCGGCCTGGCGCAGTTTGATCTGGAACTGCCGCGAGCGCGCGTAGATGTTCCAGTCAATCTGGCGGGGATCATCGCCGGGGGTGTAGGCGCGGTATCCCGAAAACTCTATTGAGGACCCCATCAGGCGTGACGCACGCCCACCTTGTCGGGTGTTGTCGTGGCGCTGTCGCGAGGCGATGTTTAGGTGTTCGAGACGAGCGAGTAACGATGGGGATAGGCCGCCCGTGGGCGCCCGGCTGGTCACGGAACGTCGATTACCGTGGCCGCGTGGCCATGGCGATCTCGTCGAGGATTTGGTCGCTGCTAAGGCCCTCGGCCTCGGCCTCAAAACCAATGACCAAGCGATGCCGCAGGGCGGGTTTGAACTGGGCCCGCACATCTTCGTAGGACACCTGCGGCCGGCCGGCCAACAATGCCGTCGCTTTGGCGGCCAGGATCATGGACTGGGCGCCGCGCGGCGAAGCGCCGTAACGTACAAATCGCCGGGTTATCGCCGGGGCCGACGCGACCGGCTGGGTGGCGGAAACCAGATCGACTGCGTATTCGGCAACGTGACCGGCCACCACGGCCGACCTGACCGTGGCCTGGGCCCCGGCCAAATCGGCCAACCGAGCTACCGGCGAGAGTTCTGGTTGAGCGCCGGTGGTGGTGCGCGAGAGGATCTCGACCATTTCCGCGCGTTCGGGCATGCCGATCAGTATCTTGAAGAAAAAACGATCCAGCTGCGCTTCCGGAAGAGGGTAGGTTCCCTCCATTTCAATCGGATTTTGGGTTGCCAGAACAAAAAAACAATCGGGCAGGGGATGGGTTTGCGAACCGACCGTAACCGAACCTTCGGCCATCGCCTCGAGCAGCGCCGATTGCGTGCGCGGGGTGGCGCGATTTATTTCATCAGCGAGCAGGACCTGGGCGAACAGCGGCCCGCGCTCGAATGCGAAATAATGATCGCCACGCCCGTTCTGGCGCACAAAATTCGTGCCGGTAATGTCGGCCGGCATCAGATCCGGCGTAAATTGCACGCGCGCAAATTTGAGGTCCAAAGAGTTTGCCAGCGTCCGCACCAACAGCGTTTTGCCAAGGCCGGGCGCACCCTCCAGCAGGCAGTGGCCGCCGGCCAATAGGGCGATTAGGACCTGTTCGATTACCTGCTCTTGTCCAACTATTACTTTGCCTATTGCCGATCGCAGTCGATCGGCCAGGCCGACGAGTTCGGCAAGTGCAGGCATGGGTGGACTGACCATTGGGATTAAGACGATTCGAAGTAAGCGCGCAAAAGATCAGTCGATTCTGGCGCTCTCACCGGCGATAGGGCCGGCGCCGAAAGGGCAAATCCGAACATGCCGGCCGATGGACTGCGGCCCGGCTCGCTGTCCTCCCCCAAGTCGAGTCGCCTTGGCTCCAATTGCGCCGGCTTGTCGGTTGGGCTCAATGGGACTATGCGGATCGTGCCATCGGCGCCCAAGCGTTCAATCGTCCCGTTGGCCAGCGAAGAACTGGAACCTCCAATGCTGTCTGAACTGGACCCCGCCGATGCTGCGGTTCCGCCCGCCGGTCCATCCGGCGAGAGACTGGCGGCGGCGGGTTGCCCACCCAGCGCTTCCAGCCGTGACTGGATTTCCGCACGAAGGGCCTCGTTTTGTTCGGCGGCCACTATTGCTTGACTTAGTTGATCGATGGCCGCCGCCGCCGAAAGTGATTGGCCTTCGCTGAGGGCTTCGGTGAGATCGTTAAGCGGCTCGGCCAGCGCCGGATCGCCAGTTTGCTCGGCGGCGGCGGCCATGGTGTCGATGATCTGATCCCGCTCGGCCGCTGTGAGGCCGCCCAATCCGGCCGCCAATTCTTCCAGGGCACGGGCGGCGGCGGCGGCGTCGCCGCCGCCCAGGGCGCGCCCGGCATTGCGGGTCAATGGGTTCTGGGCGAGCAGGGAAGCAATTTGCGCCAGGTCTGCCTGGGCGGTTCCAGCCAGTGGCTCAAGGGCTGAGAGCAATTCAGCTTGGGCCGCCGCTTGGCCCGATGGGATACCCGCCAATTGACCGTCATCGCCGGGAACGGAATAGCGCGGTTCGTCGGCCGTACTCGGCGGCGGCGGAATGTAGATCAGGGCGGTCAAAAAACCAAACAGCGCCAATCCAGCGCCGATCCAGATCAGCTCCCGGCTGCTTGGCCGAATCGGTCCGAGCGAGGCGACCGGGATCTGGCCGGACACCGACTCGGCCCGCTGCAAAACCTCTGCGTACAGCGCTGACCGTCCGCCATCACCGGCCACGGCGGTCGAGAGCAGCTCGTTTAAGCCGTTGGCGCGATCCAGTCGCAGCGCCAAGGCGAGCCGTTCCGATCGTCGCCACGATGGGCGGAACCTGACCAACAGCGCCAGCGCGGCGCCGATCATGATCAGTGCCAGCAGGGCCTGCTCGGAGCGAACCGCGGTGATCGTTAGGGCAATCGCGACGATGCCGACCGCCCCCAGCCGCGGCCCGATGGCGGCGAGTTGTTGTTGGCGAGCGCGCCGGGCGGCCCGCGCTAGCAGGTGGTCTAATGCAGTGGCCGCCGGGCTGGCGGCTGTCATGGCCGAATGCAATTGGCCCGCAATATCCGATGCGATCTTCAACTGGCTAGTTGAGTCTATTTGGACCCCGATCCATCGCGGCCTGCGTGCACTGTTGACCGGGTCCGGGTTGGGTTACGGGCCACGTGGCCCGTAAACAGGGCGGTCGATCTGCAGGACATATCCGCATCGCCCCGATAGGCAATTGCCGTGCCGGGATCGGCCACCGGTGGACACTTTGAATCCAGCCGGACAGTCTGGCGCTCGCTCCCTGACCCGGGTCTCGCGAAGTGGCAGGAGAAACGAAGGTGGTTGCCTAGCCGGCTTGGGCCATCGGGTCGTTGGCGCCGGCCAGAGTGTCGGACAACAAGCCTTGCAATTGCCTTAGCGAGCCGGCCATCTCGGGATCGCCTGCCAGGTTGTGAGTTTCCAGCGGATCGCGGGCAATATCGAAGAGTTGCCAGTGTTCAACGCCATCACCGGCGGTGTGGATTAACTTGCGATTGCCGCGGCGGATCATTCGCTGGTGCGGGGTGGCCGGATCGGCGCTACGTTCAAGCTGCATCGAGGCGAAAACCTGCTCGTGAACGGTGCCGGCCGCGTCGGTCAAGGCCGGCGCCAAACTCGCAAAATCGCAGTGCTCGGGTACTGCCACGCCGGCCGCTTGCAAGAGGGTCGGGTTGAGATCGTGCTGGTAGCACAGCGTATCGGCAATCGTCCCGGCGGCCACACCCGGGCCGCGGACGATTAAGGGCACCCGCATGCTGTGGTCGTAGAGATTCTGTTTGCCGAACAGCCCATGTTGACCGACCGCCAGTCCGTGGTCGGCGGTGTAGACAACGATGGTCTCGTCAGCGATTCCTTCCTCATCTACGGTATCGAGGATCTGTCCCACGCATTCATCCAGGTGTGAAATCATCCCGTAGTACTCGGCGAGGTGTCGCTGAACCTCGCTGGCCTCGCGCGGGCGCTTGGCCAATACCTCGTCGCGGATTTCGCCGAGCTGGGTATCGAATGGATGCGACGGCAGATAGTTGCCCGGTAGCTCGATCTCGTCAGGAGGATATTGGGCGCGCCAGTGATCCGGCGGGGTGCGGGGATCGTGCGGAGCGGTAAAAGCCACATAGAGGAAGAAAGGTCGATCGGGCTGCCGGTTTTTAATAAATTCGATGCCTGACTCAGCCCAAATTTCCGACGAGAACCCCTCGGCCAGATAGCCGTCTTCGGGCGGGTAGGCACCGGTCGGATCAAAGTCGTGGACCGGAACCGCGTCATGGTCGGACATGCCGCCGAACATGATTCGGGCGCCGCTGTCAAACCCACGGCTGAATGACGCCTCGCCGTTGTGCCATTTGCCAATACCGCAGGTCTGGTAGCCGGCTTGGCCGAGCAGTTCGGGCAGCATCGGCAAATCATCGCGGATGGGGTACCACGAGGGATGGGGTTGACCGTCGGCAAACACGTTGAACAAACCGGCCCCGGTCATGAGCATGGCCCGCGACGGCATGCACACGGCACCGGAGGTCGATCCGTTCATGTAGGCCTGCGTAAACTGCGTACCGCCGCCGGCCAAGCGGTCAAGGTGTGGCGTACGCACCTGGCTATGGCCGACCCCGCTGAGACAGTCATGGCGGTGGTCGTCGGCGATCAGCACGACGATATTGGGCTGGTTAGCCATCTGGAACTCCGCTTCTTTAAGATCGGTCCCGAAAAAGAATCTAAAACTGGCAAGGCCATCAATCAAATATTCGCTTGGCGCCCCGGGAAACGCCTAATCAGCGGAAGATCCGGGCTGTTTGATTCCTGCCGATTCCACTTTGAGTTTCAGCTGCTGCCACGCTGGCATGACTACCTTCGCGACCGGGCATCGCACTTCGGCCTCCGCTGTTTGCCGCCCCGGAGTACGCTCCAACCGATAGCCGGGCGACGCGCTTCCCGCGGCTGGCGCTAGGAGGGGATGAAGTTTCCTGCCGCTACGTCGGCCATTGCGGCCAGAAACAATGCCGCCAGGTAGGCCAATGAATAGAAGTAGAGGCCCTTTGCGCCCTCTATCCCTTCGGATCTGAGCAGGCGAATGGCGCCGAATACGAAACCGACTCCCAATGCAGATGCGCCGAGCAGGTATGTCCAGCTGACCACACTGGTGGTGCTAAGGCTTGCCGAAAGGACAACTAACGCCAGCGTGTAGACAAGGATCTGCCGCTTTGTCGTCTCAAGGCTGGAGACTACCGGAAGCATCGGGATACCGGCCCGGGCGCAATCATCCTTCATCATCAGCGCCAAAGCCCAGAAATGCGGCGGCGTCCAGAAAAAATGATTGCGAAGAGAAAAACGGCCGGCAATTCGATCATCCCGATCACCGCCGCCCAACCCACCAGCGGTGGGACCGAGCCGGCGGCACCGCCGATGACGATGTTTTGTGGAGTGATGCGCTTGAGCCCGAGCGTATACACGTATATGTACATGAGGGTTCCACTCAGGGTGAGGGCGGCGGCGAGAAGGTTGAGAAACGTGGCCAGCACCGCAAATGCGATGAAATTGAGGACGATTCCGAATACGATCGCCTGACGGGCCGAAATCCTGCCGCTGGCGACCGGCCGTTGGCTTGTTCGACGCATGCTCTGGTCGATGTCCCGTTCGGCACCGTGGTTGAGTGAATTGGCGCCGCCGGCGGCAAGATAACCGCACCCAAATACCAAAGCGGCGACCTGCGGGTCGGGCCAACCCCCGGCCGCTAAGACCATTCCGCCGCCGGCGGTGATGAGCAGCAGGGAAATGATGCGCGGCTTGGTGAGCGCGACATAGTCGCGGACGATGTGGGCCGCGGAATTGGCCGTCAAGAGCTACTCCGGGATCTATCCGCGCCGATAGTGGGCAGCCTAAACCGTGATGGGTCGAACATGGCCACGATCATTGCTACTGCTCCGGCCCATACGAGGGTTGCAAAGGTGAGGTGGAACGACCGCATCACGGCCGCAAAATCGAACCAAACAATCGCTGCCCCGACGAGCAATTCCGTTGCCAAGAACCCGATCGTTAGGGCGACAAGCCATCGCAGTTGGCCCATCTCCGCGCCCAGGCGCCAGGCTCGTACGCAGGCCCAGATTACCAGGGCGGCGGCAAACAGGGTTGTGACCCGATGCCCCATGTTCACGACGAAGGCGGTGCCGTCGGGAATTCTGAGCCCTTGGCACATTGGCCAACTGGTGCAGCTGGCACCGTGATTGGCGCCAACCATGTAGGAACCGTACAAGATCACGCCCAGCAAAACGAATAGGGCCACCCATCCCAACAGGGTGTCGGACCGAGGCTTGGTGCCCGGAGATTCCCTGCCGCTGATAGGCGGACCAGTGGGCCCGCTCGCCAGGTAGGCGACGGCGATGCTTGCAACCAGCATTTCCGCCAGCAGCAAATGGATCAGCCGGATCCACCATGTGAGTTCGCTTAGCACGGTGAGCCCGCCGAGCACGGCGGCCGCCACCACCAATGCCAGGGAAACACTGGTCGCAATCAAGGCCGGTTTTACGCGCCGCATTTGCTTCCAAGCCAAAAAAGCAGCCAGCAATACCAGAACACCGAGGGCGGACGCCGACAGGCGGTGCCCAAATTCGATCCATACGTTTGGATCAAGCGGCGGAATGATCTGCCCGTGGCAGAGCGGCCAATCGGGGCATGCGTCGCCCGATCCGGTGACCCGGACAATGCCGCCCAGGGCGGTTTGGGCGATCGCCGCCGCAAGCCCCAGCAACGTCACGGTGTGGTACCGGGTCGGGCAGATGCTGGCTAGCGAGGTCGCTTTTTGCCGTATTGGCCTGATCAGAATGCCGTGATCTCGCTAGAGGGGGTCTGCCGCGGGTGCGACGGTCGCGCATTGACGGCCGTGAGATGCCGGCGGCGAACCGCAAAATCCTAGCCTATGGCGCCGTGGCCAGCGACGTCTTATCGGTGGGCGCCAGGGTTGGGGCGAGCCGAAAATTGGCACTGGCAAGTGGCCGATCTCAATCAATCGGGGGCTTGCCGCATCGCCGCCAACGCCCTCGCGATTTCCAGGGTTGCCGAGGTGTTGAAAGCGGGTGAGTCAAACCCGGCGGGTGGGAGCCCGTGGCCGATCGTTACTGGAACGGTCCGGCAAACTCACCTTTGATCACGGGTAGCCAATGCCAGACCTTCAAGGATCGGGATCGCCATTGGCCGGATCGGCGTAGAACTGGTCACAGTAGGCGCGAAAGGCCCGTACCTCGCCGTCCGATCGGCAGAGACGCGGGTGCGACAGGTACTGTTTGCGGCCCCATATCACCACATCCTGCAAGACGTCTTTTACTTGCTGTGAGGCCATGAACTTGTTCATGACCGGGGCACGCAACCGGGGCGGAAGAAACCCAAAACCGGCAAACCAACGCTTTGGATTACGTATTTCGCGCACCTGGGAGGCCAGCGACATGTCGATGACGGTGCCGTCGACGGGCGTCGCCAGGATCCAAAGACGCATCTCCATGTCGATCGAATGCTCAACGATCTCCACATATGAGTAGCCCAACCCAAAGATGTGGGTGTCGGCCGAGATATCGAAGTTGAGGCTGACGTTGCCAACGATATTGCGTGCCCTTCTAAAGTCGAAGCGGCTCCTGAAATAAGGGCCATCGATTGAAAGCGGCTCGACACGGTCGACGTTGTCATAGCCATGGACGTAGCGCAGATGCGCCAGGTCCACCGAGTTTTCGGTTGTCTCTTGTGGATGGCCGGCAAAGCGAAGAGTCCTTACCGCGATGTCGCTCCAACCGGATTGCTCCGGCGGATCCGCCGGAAGGCTCCATTGTGCCGGTCGGTCATCAATCCCCCACCAGGCGAAGATCAGCCCAACAAATTCGCGCGTCTCGAATACGCGCAGCCGTGCCGACCGGGGTGGGGCGGCAAAGGGAGTGGCGACGCACTGGCCGGTTGTATCGAACTCAAAACCATGGAACGGGCAAACCAGCCGCCCGTCGCAAACGCTCCCACCCCCTTCGGGTCCCAGATCGGAGCCCAAATGCGGGCAGATTGCCTCGGCGACACAGACGCGCCCGTCCGTGTCGTACCAGACGACGACGTTTTCGCCCATCCATGCCTGTTGGATGAGCCCGTCCTTGAGTACGGCCTTGCGGGTTGCGACGAAATACCAACCCTCGGGATAGGGGGAGGGCAACCGGGCGATGGCGGGTTCCCCGTGTCTCCTAGGCATCGACCTTCCCTCCTAACGCGAATTTCGGATTGGTTGCTTGCTTGCCGGCCGCGAGCCCCGTCGAGGATGCGGGCGCGGCTCGACCATTGAATTTAGATGAACGGACTCGATTTTCTTTCCCACTTCCTTCTCGAGGGTTTGGCCAAGTTCACAGGCCGGGCGCGGAACATCGAATGTTTGGCGGATTTGGGCCATGCGAGGCGACGCAAGAGCCGGATTCAAAAACTTCGGACCCGGGTCACGCTTCTCGATTGGAGCGGCCAGGTTTGGGAATGCGGCAGTGAAGCCTAGACTTCGGTAAATGACCCAAAGGGTGCCGGGCGGATGACTCTCTCAACTGAACGTGTGGCGGTCCAACAACTGACTTTGCCCGAAGAACTCATCCTGATGCTCCTCAACGAAGAGAGCGGCTACTTTCACCAAGTACCGGGTTGGGACTTAAATTGCGCTGTTGCCGGCGCCGCATTGGCCGAACTTTCCCTCATATCCCGTATCGATACGGGATATGACGTCCCTGATCCTCCTTGACGAGACCAGTACGGGCGATCCCGCCCTGGATCCCCTGCTCGAGGAAATTGCCGCCGAAAAAAACCGGCGGGGCACCCAATACTGGATTGAACGGCTTGCTCCGCGCGCCGAGTCGATTATTGATCTGACCCTGGATCGCCTAGTTGGCCTGAAGATCCTGCAGCACCACTCAGGCGACTTCTGGACGTTGGCTCAGGCCGGCCGGCCGACGGATCACCGAAATGGTTCCAGCGATGGAACTGCGGCCGAATTCGTAAAGACTCGCATCAGTGGAGTGATTTTTAACGACGAGATTCCCACTCCGAGGGATATCGTAATAGTTTGTCTCGTCAATACCTGCGATCTATTTCGCTTCATTTTTCAACTCGATGAAGCGGCTGAGGAGCGCATCGAACTGACCTGCAAGATGGATTTGATCGGCCGGGCTATCGCCGCCGCGGTCACTCAGAACCTCTCCGGCCCACTGCGTCGCAGTCCCACCCTGTCCAAGCCAATACCTACTGTGCCGCTGCGCAAGCTGTTGCTAAATCGGTATCTTCGATCCGGCAACCTGCCTGCAATTTTTGCAGACCTTGCAAAGTCCTACGGCCCGGTGTTCCAGATCCGTCCGCCATTTTCAAAGCCGATGATCTTTTTCGCCGGACCGCGGACCAATCGCTGGACAAACCGGCATGGACGCATGTACCTTAGCGCCCAGGAATACCTCTCGGACTTTGAGAAGGTCTTCGGCGCGCATGGGATCCTGCCGGCTATGGATGGCGCCGATCATTTCCGGTTTCGCAAGGCGCTGGCCCCGGCCTATTCGCGACAGCGTTTGGAAGCGCAACTCCAACAGCTCCTCCATCATGCTCGCGAGCATATGTCGGATTGGAATGTTGGCGACACGATCCAGGCGGGAACCATGTGTCGGCAGTTGATCAACGCCGAGCTATCGCCGCTTTCACTCAGCGTTTATTCGCAGGACATCATCGACGACGTGGTCAAATTCAAGGAACGCGCATTGTGCACGCACGTTCTGAACATCATGCCCAAATTCATGCTCAATACCCCGGCAATGAAGCGGTACGCCAAAACCATCGAAACGCTGCAGGACCGGGTGCAGGGCGGCCATACGCCCGCTCAGCGGGCCGGATGTCCGCGGGACCTTGCCGACGACCTGCTCAGCCTCCACGCGAGCGATCCGCAGTTCCTCCCGGCATCAAACCTGCGTTTTGCGCTGTCGGCGCCGCTAATCGCCAGCGTTTACCTTGGCTACGCCCTCAATTTCGCCGTTTACGCTATGACATCACATCCTGCGCTCTACCAAAAAATCCGCGCGGAGGCCGATGCCCTCTTTGACAACGGCGATCCGGTTCGCGAGGATTTCACCCTGTCGGCGATCGAAGTCACCCACCGCTTCCTTATGGAGACCATGCGCCTGTATCCGATCATCCCGATGTCGATTCGAACCATAGTGAATCCGTGCGTCGTCGAGGATTACGTAATACCCCTCGGGTCTCGCGTCTATATTGCCCAGACCGCCTCGCACTACATGGGCGACGTTTTTACCGACCCCACCACATTCGACATTGACCGCTACCTGCCTCCGCGCGAGGAACACCGCGGTGCCGGTTTCGCCCCCTACGGGCTCGGCACGCACACTTGTCTCGGATCCCAGTGGATGCAGCTGCAATTGGCCATAAACCTGTTGATGCTCGCGCACTACTTCACGATCGAGGTGTCGCCCGCCGATTACAAGCTTCGGATCAACCCGTTCCCTGCGCAGTCGCCGAGCAAGAAGCTGAAATATCACCTTGCCGCGCAAAGGCGCGAAATCCCTGCCTGACGGACCATCACCCCATCCGTTCGTCACTCGTAAATCGCGCTTCTAAAGCGGCACAGAGCCTACTGACGGCCCAATTTCAATCCAGAAAACTAGCTGGCGGCGCAGAAGCGATCATCGAAATTGATTGCGTTGATTGGGGTGCTGGCGCTTTAACGCCCTGGGCCGCCAACTAAGCCGAGGTCTGCTCCTTTTCGTAGCGCTGGCTGACCTCATCAATAGTGACGTCGAGATCGCCCCATAAGCGCTCCACCATCGAGCGCAACCGCATGTTCTGGTATGCGCCCCAGACCGTCATCGCCGGCGGCACCAGCAAGATGGAGACGATCAGCGAGTAGGCGATCGTGATCGCCGCCGTGATACCGAACTGCTGCGATGCGGCCAACGGCGCGGCCGCCAGCACCCCGAGCCCGATCGCCGTCGTCATAGCCGAGCCCAACAGCGCCGAACCGGTGGTCGAGAGGGTCCGGATCGCCGCCATTTCTGGATTGCGCGACCTGGCAAACTCCTCCCGGTAGCGGTGGATCACATGGATCGTGTAATCGACCCCTATTCCGATCGAGAGCGCCGTGATTATTGAAGTGATCAGCGTGTAAGGGATACCAATTAGGGCCATCGTACCCAGCACCGAGGCCAGGACCAGAACGATCGGGCCCACGGCGACGACTGCCAGCGCCGGTTGGCGCAACGTCACCCAGAAGAAAGCGGCCAGGACGGTCAGGGCCACGGCGATGGTGATGCTAATCGACTCGGTCTGGCGTTCGGTTATCGAGTCCGTGACGGTGATCGAGATGATGGCCAAGGAGGTCGCTGTTATGGCTTCATCCTCGCCGATCCAGATCGCCTCTATTTCCTTCTGGAGCAACTTTGTCTGTTTGGGGTCGTCCGAGTAGGTCGGGACCTGCAGCAGAATCGCGTCAACTCCCTCAGGGTTATTCACCAGTAGCCGGGCCACGGCGGGGTCGGCAGCCTCGAGTTTGTCAAGGACCTGCTGCATCAATCCTGGATCGAGCTGCACGCCGGCAGAGGCTTGCTGGAAGAGCGCGGCGAGTTCTGGATCGTACTTGTCGCCGGGTACCCCGCTGTCCTCGGTCCAGTCACGTAAAAGTGACTCATACGACGCGAGGATCGGCCCCGCTGCGGCACCGGGGCGCAACGTTTCGTCGGCAAAAGCGGCCGTGAGGTCGCGCACGTTCAGGAGCGTACGGGTTTCGGTGGCCTCGGCATTTATGAGAATGCTGGCCAGTTCGGTCGAACCGCCGACGGATGCATTGAGGGTGTCCATATCCGCCAGCACGCTCCCATCGCGCGGAAGAATGTCGCGGATGCTGAATTCAGATTCGAGCCCCGTGGCCGCGAAACCGAGGCCGATGGTGACGACGAAGACGGCAATTATGTAGGGGGCCGGCCTGCTGGTCACGCTCCGGCCGAGCAACCCGGCCGTCCGTTCGACGCCGGGCAGCGCTTGTGAGACCGGGCGCGGAGACGCCAGCGTGCCGCGCGCTTCGCGTCGCCGATCGATGATTGCCCGACCGGCCGGCAGCAGCGTCAACATCACGAGCAGGCTCATTCCCACGCCCAGCCCTGCGATCACGCCGAAGTCGCCAACGATCTCGATCGGCGAGAACAGGCTCGCCAGCAAGCTCACGATTGTTGTGACCGCAGCCAGCGTCAGCGGGACGGTAACGATTCGCAGCCCTGTCCGGACGGATTCTGCTACCGGTTCGCCGGCTACGCGCTGCTCGCGATAGTGGGACACGATCTGGATCGCGTAATCAACCGTCAGGCTGATCACGATGATCGGCACCAGCGTCGTGAGCGAGTTCGGGGGGCCAATAAGACCCAGCCCGTTCGGCCCGAGCCAGCCCTCCGCCCCGATGATCGCCGCCAGCGCCAGAATCAGCCCGGTCAGGGTGAGCAGAACATCGGCGGGAGTGCGCAAAAAGAGCACCAGGAGGGCCACGATTAATAGGAGCGCCACGCCGGTTACCGGCAGCATTCCCTCCTCGGTGGCTTTCTGATATTCGTCCTCAATCACGGCCGGCGAAATACTGCTCACATCCAATGGCCCCTGATCCGTCGTCGCCAGCTCGTTGATCCTCCGTTCGGCGTCCTTGACGCGCTCGTCGCCGGTGTCGCGCAGGCCGATGTTGGCAATTGCGACCGGCGTCCCGTCGGAGTCGATTCCAGTTAGTGCTGAAAGCCCCTCGGCAATTCCTGGAGTAAGGCGCGCGGTGTCGATTTCCGCCTGCGATACGGATGCCAGACTTTCCAGCTGAAGGGCGGCTTTGACCAGTGACGTGGGCGCGATGAGCGGATCACCTGACGCCAACAGGTCGCTCACGCCATCATCGTTGACGATGGAATCGAGAAGGGCATCCATCTGCGAAATCCCGCCGGGTGTAAGCGACTCCCCACGAAAGAGGAGCGTAACCACATTGGCCGCGCCTGATTCCCCGAAGGCCTCGTCGATCGCAACCAGAGTTTTGGCGACGGCGCTGCCCTGGGGAAGTGTCTCCTCGGTCGACGACGACGGCTCGCGCATCCCCGCCCCGGCAGCCAAAGCGAAGGTGACGATGCTGAGAGCGGCGATCGTAAGGTACGGGCGTACCGTGACCAGCCCGCTGAATTTGCCCAGTATCTGGTCAATAGGACGCAATTTAATATTTGCAAAGTCCGCGGTTTCGGCTTGCGCTACCGCTCTGGGATATGCGGCGGCGGTCCCTCGCCGCGGCGATTCTTGATGGCAGCACTGCTTGCTGCCGGCAACCGGCCTGGCTCTGGTGCGCCCTTCGGATTGGCGCCGAAATAGGTATTTGGCTTTCAGAACTCCGCTGGCTACGCCAATTCCGGGCGTCCAATCGTCGCGATTGAAGCCAATAAACGGTCGCGGCCTGGGGAAAAAATTTGGTGCGGCTATTGGCCCTGGACAGGCGCAGTTGCCCGACGTCCCCGGCGCAGCGCACTTAGCGGTTCGCGCGCAGCGGCCTTAGAGATTTGGCGCTATGCCTTCCTAAATCGCATTCCGTACATGATGCCCCCGTAATAGTTAAACGATCGCTTGGCCTCGGGATCGTCAAATGGGTAATCCGCTCCAACCTGTCTTGCCGCGGCAAGCCCAGTGACGAGGCAGGTCTCGTGAATGTTGATCAGCGTGTGGGCACCGCAACGCCACGTTCGTCGCCGGCCCTGGATGAACCGGAACAGGTTCACCAGCACCACGACGTGGCGCACGTCATGGATGATGTGCAGCAACCAGCGCTCGGTGACGATTTTTTGCTCATCAATGGGGCTGATCGGGTTGTAGGACACCAGACAAGGCTTGTCGGATCGATTGGCCCATGGTTGCCGGTTTTGCATGATGTAGGTGATTTCGTAGTTGTCCGGTCTTGCCCCGTACTGCTCGATATGGTTGCTTCTCGTCGTTAGCGGTTTGACTTCGTTGTCAGGCAGGACCGAGGAACCAGAGTGGACGACCGCATGGTTATGGAGCTCACTTTCGTATCGAATCGACGAAAGAATGATGCGCTCTAGCAGGGTCGGCTTATCCAGGATCATCAACGTTTGATTTGCATTGCATGCGAATACAACCTCGTCGAAGCTTTCACGCCTCCCGGCTTCGTCCTCGATTACGATGCCGGAAGCGCGCCGATAGACCTTTCGCACCGGCCGATCGAGATAGACCTTGTCCCGAAAATTGGCCGATAAGTTCTCGTAAATGCGGCGTGTCCCCTGGTCCCAGGTCTGCATCGGCGTAGACGACTCGATGTCGAAGAATTCGAGATACCTCGCAAAAAGGCCGGCCGGCATATCAAATACGTTCGTTGCCATGAGGAAATTTACAAACATGGGCTTGAGGATCTTGTAGCGGAAATCCCCCGCGAAGCCACCCAGATTTAGCAATGTACCCATGCTGATATAGGTGAACGGATTTAGGGCGTTTAGGAACTTTGACCGGGATCGGGTCAGTGCACCAAACCGGTGCAGGCGTCGTAAGACTCGCTGGAATTTGGCTATCTCGCCTTGCAGCTGCTTCCTAATTTCGGAGTCGAAATCATGGGCGTAGACATCGCGGCCGTATCTGACGGAGTAGCTGAATCCGGTGTCGATCAAGTCGATTCCATACTCCTCCATTAGCAACAGGATGTGGTGATATACCGACGGGATGCAGGCGGTGACCGAAAAATCGAAAGGGATTGAGCCGCCGTCATCTTGCGGCATGTCGACCGTCATTGCGTTCCCGCCAAGCCGCTCTTGCGCTTCGAACAGCCGAATATCAAACCGCTCCGGGTGGTGGCGAAGGGCCCACGCGGCACCCAGACCGGATATACCCCCGCCAGCAATGGCAATTCGCCGCCGAGGCGCCCCCTTATCGACCGTCGCCATGGTCTCTCGCCGGGCGATCGCCATTGGGTGTCAATCGAGTGGTGCCCAGACCCCCTGGTCGACGACTCTCACGCTGTCGGGGTCGACCAGCGCAATGAGTGGAGATCATGGCTAGTTCGCAACGCTCCGCTGTTGGGTCCAAGGTTGCAATTTCTTGTCACTTGTTGGCAATTGCCATTGGCGGTCGCGCGCCGTCGCCCGGCAATTGGTTGGCAAGTTGCAGGATTTCGGCAACCGAGTCGTCGGCCTTCAGGCTTCCAACCATAGCCGCCAGTTCCGCTCGCTGGCTTTCCCGGTCCAGGCGATGCACGTTCACCACCGTCCTCCCTGCATCCAAATGTTTGGCGACCAGCTGATGGCTGTGGGCAAAGGCCGGGATCTGTGGCAAATGGGTCACACAGATGACCTGGGCTCGGCCCGCCAATTGCCAGAGTTGCCTGCCGACCGCGGCGCCGCGCCGGGCGCCGATACCGGCGTCGATTTCGTCAAATACCATGGCGGCACCTTCGCGACCGGATGCAAGGGCGCACCTGAGCGCCAACATGATTCGAGAGGTCTCTCCACCAGAGGCAATTTCAGCCAACGGGCGCAGAGGTTCGCCCGGATTGGCGGCCAGGTCAAATCGCACCGCGTCGGCCCCGTATCGATCGAAAGCCACCGGCCGGGCGCCGTCGCCCAGTACCAGCCCGTCGGGATCGGCGCTCTGGTCAACAGAGACCGGCAAGCGCGCCTGATCCATTCCCAACTGGGCCAGGTTGGCCTCCACCGCCGAGCTCAAGCGTTTAGCTGCTTGCCGGCGCCGATCGGAAATCCGCCCGCCCAAATCGCCGAGCTGGGCCCTGCGGGAGGCAATGGCCCCCGTCAACTGGCCGATCCGTTCGTCGGCCCCCAGTAGTTCTCTGAGCCGCCCGGCAGCCGAATCGGCGAAGGCGAGCACTTCGGTGATGGAGTCGCCGTATTTGCGCTTCAAATCGTCGATCTGACGGACCCGCTGGGCGAGCAATTCGGCGCTGGCCTGGTCGGTTGGGATTTCCGCCAGCTGGGACGATACGGCCGCCGCCGATTGGTCGGCGATCTCCTGGGCCGCGCGCAGCTGTTCGGCCACATCGCCGAACGCCGGCTCGAGCCGGCGCAGGCGAACCAGATCTTCAATGGCTTGCCCCAATTGATCGGACGCGCTGCCCGGGCCGGAGAGCTGTCTGCGCACCTGATCGGCTGAATCGGCCAATTGTTCGAAGTTGGAATGCCGGGTCAACAGGGCCAAGGTAGCCGAGTCATCGCCCTCGGTCAGGTCGGCGGCGGCGATCTCATCAACCTGGAAGGTGAGCAGGTCAATCTCCCGCCGGCGGGCCCGTTCGCTGGCCCCGAACTGGTCCAGCTCCGCTTTGTTGGCGCGGTATTCGGCGAAGAGTTGGTGGTAATCCTTCAGCAGCGACCCGTTGTCCCCGAACGCATCAAGGTGTTCCCTTTGGGCGGATCGGTGAAAGAGCGCCTGTTGTTGGTGCTGGCCGTTGATTTCAACGAGATTGGGACCGATCGTCTCTAGCAACTTGAGCGGCACGGCCCGCCCGTTGAGGCGAATAAGGGACCGGCCGGCCCGCGAAATCTCGCGGCCAACTATTAGCTGTCCGTCATCCATTTCGATTCCATTGGCGGCCAATTGGCGCCAGGCCGGGTGTTCGACCGGCAACTCGAATACGCCCTCGATGTAGGCGGCCGCGGCGCCGCTTCGTACCCATCGGGTTTCGGCCCGGCGTCCGCCAAGGAGTGCCATCGCGTTGACCACGATGGACTTGCCGGCTCCGGTATCACCGGTAAACACGTTTAGACCAGGGTCCAATTCAACGGTGAGGCGGTCCACCAGCGCGAAATCGGCCACGGTGAGCCGGGCGAGCATTCAGCGGCGCTTGGGCGGTGACAATTGCAGTCGGTCGGCCAGGTCGCGGTAGAAGTAGTCGGGCGCTCCGAACCGCAGGAACTGGACGGCGTGCTGGCTGCGGCGACAGGCGACTAAGTCTCCATCGCGGAGGTGATGGAGATTTGAACCATCAATGGTCAGGCCGGCCTCGTCAAATCCAGTCAATTCGATTTCAATCCGGGCACCGGCCTCCACTACCAGTCCGTTGGCGGCATCGCGGAAGGGGCAGATGGGGGATATGGAGATCACTTCGGCCGCGGGGTGCACGATCGAACTTTGCAGGGCCAGAGAATAAGCGGTCGTGCCGGTGGGAGTAGACACCACGATGCCATCGGCGCGATAGCCCAGCACCTCAACGCCGTCGATGCGCACAAGCACATCGATTAAGCGGGCCACGCCGCCGCGGGCGGCCACCACGTCATTTAGCGCCCGGCCGTTGTCAACGACCCGACCACCGCGGATCTGCGACCAATCCAGCAGCAGTCGCCGCTCTACCCAGCCGGCGGAAAAATCGATCTCTGGCAAACGGGCCAAAAAATCATCGGCCGCGAATTCGGTCAGGAATCCCAGGCGCCCGAAATTTACGCCCATGCATGGGACCCCGGCCGCCGCTGAAGTTAAGCCAACGCGCAACATGGCGCCGTCACCACCCAGCGATATCAGCAGGTCGGAACCGGCAATCTGCTCATCGTTTTCGACAAGTTCGTCGGCCACGCCCAGCCAGGTTTGGTGCCCACTGGCGGCCAATTCGTCGCCGATGCGATTGGCCACCGAGAGATCTTGGCGGACGCGGGTGGCGTGGAGCAGACCAATCCGCATTTAGTCGGCCAGGGTCCCCTTGGTGGAAGGGATTTGGCCCTGCCGCCGCGGGTCGGGCGCTGCCGCCAATCGCAGGGCTCGCGCCAGGGCTTTAAAGAGCGCTTCGGCGCGGTGGTGGTCGTTGTGGCCGGCGAGCAGGCGAACGTGCAAATTGGCCCCCGCGTTGATGGCCAGGGCATAGAGAAATTCTTGGATCAGCTGGGTATCGAGGTCGCCTACCTTCTCGCTGGCAAAGGCCGCATCGAGGGCTAGGAATCCGCGTCCTGATAGATCAATCGTCACCTGGGCTAAAGCGTCATCGAGCGGCACCGTGGCGTCGCCCATGCGGGTGATCCCGGCCCGGTCGCCAAGGGCCTGCGAAATTGCCCGGCCCAGCACGATGCCGCAGTCTTCGATGGTGTGGTGGGCGTCAATGTCGAGATCTCCGCGCGCCACCAGCTGCAGGTCGACCAAACCGTGTTTGGCGACCTGGGCGAGCATGTGGTCGAAAAATCGCACGCCGCTGGAAACATCACATTCGCCGGTCCCGTCGAGGTCGACGGAAACGGAGATCTGGGTTTCGGCGGTGTTGCGTTGGGAATTGCCGCAACGGTTCTGCATGGCGCACTTGAGCCGGGGTTTAGGCTAATGACGGCACCGGACAGGTCAGTGCCAACTCGTAAACAAAGTATGCCGGTTAGTGGCGCTGGGCGGTCGACCTATTCAATACGCAACTGGGCCGCCCGGGCGTGGGCTTCCAAGCCCTCCAGGCGAGCCAGGCGCGCGGCGGCCGGAGCCAGCGCGCGGGCCTGTGCCTCGTCTAATTGGAATACATTGATGCGTTTGAGAAAGTCGTAGACGCTAACCGGCGAGGCAAAACGAGCGGTCCCCCCGACGGGCATGACGTGCGATGGACCGGCCACGTAATCGCCCAGCACTTCCGGCGATTGCTCGCCCACAAACAGACCGCCGGCGGCGGTGATTCGACCGGCCAAGGCGCTGGCCCGGGCACCGAGCAGGCAGAGGTGTTCCGGTGCATAGGTATTGGCCAATTCGGCCGCCTCCGCCAGCGTGGCGACGACGCCGATGCCGCCATTGCTCTCCAGTGAGGCCCGGGCGATGGCGGCGCGCGGGAGCCCTTTCAGTTGATGCTCCAAACTTTCGGTGACGGCCTTGGCCAGGGGTCTGCTGTCGGTTAGCAACAGAGCGCTGGCCATCGGATCGTGTTCGGCTTGCGCCAAAAGATCGGCGGCCACCCAAACCGGATTAGCGCCGTCGTCGGCGATGAGCAGCGTCTCCGTGGGTCCGGGCAGGCAAGCCACCCCGGCGATTCCAACCGCATGGCGCAACGCCAGCACGACAAAGATATTGCCGGGACCGGTGACAACGTCGGTCTGCGGCACCGGATCGGCGCCCAGGGCCAGGGCCGCAATGGCCTGGGCGCCGCCGAGCGCAAGAACCAGATCGACTTCGGCGATCGCCGCCGCCGCCAGAACGATCGGGTTGATCTGGCCGTCGGCGCCCGGCGGGCTGGCCACCACGACCTCCGTCACACCGGCGACCCGGGCCGGGATCGCGGTCATAAGAAGTGAAGACGGGTAAGCGGCGCGACCGCCCGGAGCGTAAATCCCGGCGCTGGCGACCGCGGTCATTATCTGCCGGCAGCCGCCGTTGCTGGCCGTCTGCGGGTCCGGCATCGAGGCGGCATGGAAGTCCCGGATGCGCTCGGCCGCGAACTCCAGGTCGCGGCGATCTTGTCGCCCGATCGAATTGAGCGCCGCGGTGATCTCGGCCCCCTGGACGAATATCGGATCGCGCCAGGGCGCCTGCAGCGCGGTGGTGATGCGTTCGAGCCCCGCACAGCCCGTTTGGCCGACCTCGTCAAAAACCGCCGCGACGAATGCGGCGGCCGGGAGGTCGCGCCCGAACACTTTGGTCATGCGAGCCCGCTGATCGGCTGACAGTTCGGGCTCGCTGAACGGTCTGCGCCCGAGCAGCGAGGCGACAATGGCCTCCCTGCCGAAGACGGTGCGGAGGGTGGTCAATCCCTCTGGCCGAGCCTGTCGAGCATGGCGTTGTGGGCTTTTGAGTGCTCTGCGAACATGTATTCGGCGCGGTGTGCAGCAATCGAAACCGCGCCGGCGGCCCGCAGGTGGGCAACCGCATCAATTAGTCGGTCGCGGCCGACCGTTACCGCGATCTCATACCAGCCGCCGCCTCCGCTTTTGGTGAAGACCGGGGCCACCGTTGGGCCTTTGATTCCCGAAAGTTCGGCGTCGCCGAGGATCGAAGCCGCGACGGCAGCGGGTGAATCGCCACCGACATTGGCGGTAACCGTAAAGGTGTCGGCAGCCGCCAAGTGCGCCTCAACATACTCGAGCAGGCGTCCGGTGATGCCTTGCTTGGCCGGTGAGGCGGCCAGGGCCGGCCGGTTCCCGATCAGGCAGGCGGCGGAGCTGACCACTTCGCCATCGGGCAGAGCGCGCAATCGGTTTGAGCGCAGCGCCGAGCCGGTCTCCACTATGTCGCATATGATGTCGGCCGAACCGAGCCCTGGGGCGGCCTCGACACTGCCGGAAGTAGTCACGATTTGCAGGTTATAGACCGAGTGGGAAATCAGGAACGCCCGGGTTAGCGCCGGGAATGAAGTGGCCACCCGTAATTGGCGACCGCGGTCACGCAAATCCATCGCGACTTCGGCGAGATCGGCCATCGCGGTTACATCAATCCACGCATCGGGAACTGCAATCATCAGCCGCGCCCGCGCAAACCCCAGGTCGCCGAAGAGGATCATTGCCTCCTCTTCGGCGGCACCCGATTCGGCGAGGATGTCGCGGCCGGTGATGCCCAGATCGGCGTTTCCGCTGCGAACTTGTTCGACGATGTCGGCGGCGCGCTGCAAGTGGACCGCGACGCCGGGCAATGCCGGAATTGAACCCGAGTAACTGCGGGCGTTGGGGACCGCCAAAGCAAGGCCGCAAGCTGACAGCAGGTTGGCCGTCTGGTCGCCGATCCGGCCCTTGCTAGGCAGTGCCAGATCGAGAATTACCTCGTTCATCGATCGACCGCCAGCAAAGAGCGCACGGCAACGGACAGTTCGTCGACGGCAACCGATAGGGCCTGGCCGTCGGGGATGCGAGAAACGTTGATTTGGCCATCAGAAGCACTTGGCACCTCGACAGCCACCGGCACGCCGTCGTTGCGCGCCGCCGCCAGGTCGTCAGCCACGGCGTCAGGGCGGCCCATCCGAGTGCGCAGCCAGGCGCCGCGTAACTGGGCGGCGATGGCCATCGCCAGTTCGATGGCTCCATCGGCCGGCAAAACTATGACATCGGCCGGGGTACGCTCACCGGCGGCGGAGCGGTCTCCGCCAACCTGGAGCATCCGTTCGGCCACAAACCGCAGCCCCACTGCCGGGGCATCCGCGCCGGGCACGACGGCGCCCAGCAGATCGTCGTAGCGCCCACCACCACAGACTGAAAGTTCACCGTTTTCGGTCGGGCAATAGACCTCGAAGACCACGCCGGTGTAGTACTGCAGGCCGCGACCCATTACCGGGTCAAATTCGATATCGTCAATAAAATCGCCACCGGCTTCGAGCAGATCCAATACCGAGGTCAAATCATCCAATTGACCGGCCGGACTGCCGAACCGTCCGAGCACGGCTTCGGTTTTAGCGATTGCCTGACGTGCCGGTCCGGTGCATTCGGCCAGTTCGCCGAGCAGGTCAAAGGCCGCCTCGAGACCTGGGCGCTCATCACCGCGCGCCAGCTTGGCAGTGAGGCGGGAGACGATCTGCGAGCGCGACCGCACGCCGGTTGGCCCATTACCACCGATGCCCATCGAGTTAATGAGGGCGCCAATTTGGTTGGCGCCGAGTCCATTTAGCGGCTCGGCCTGGTCGCTAAGGGTAGCCGCGTACTCTTGCAGGGCTCTCTGGCGGGCATATTCAATCCCGCGCCCGGGCCGGCGAATGTCGGACAGACCTTCCAAGAGAATGGATTTGGCCCGTGGCGATAGACCGAGCCCTGAGAGCAGATGGTCTAACAGCCCCAGGTGCCCGAGTACGATTCGCCTATCCCACAGCTCCGCTTGACCCAATGCGGCGATCGCCATCGAAATGATTTCGGCATCACCGAGCGGACCGGCAACGCCGATAAGCTCGGCCCCAATTTCCAAAAACTGGTTCGTGCGGTCACCATCGAGGTGTTCGATGCGGAAGGCCGGACCGGAATACATCAAACGGGCAACCGCCCCGCTGGGGGCGTCGTTGGCAAAAGCCCGAGCTATCGATGCGGTCAGCTCCGGTCTGAGGCAAAAACGCCGCCCGCTGCGATCGGGAAATTCGATCAACTGTGAGATCACCCGGGCACCGGCCTTGCGCTCATACAATTCGACCGGTTCGATGATCGGTGGCGCGACGCCCTGGTAGCCAAAGCTGGCAAAGGCCGAGAGCACCTGTTCGCCCAGCGCGCGCTGGGCACTCCATACACCGGGGCTCAAGCCGGCCGCCGGGGAATTAGATGTCGCCCTCACGATCCTCTCACCTGACCCTTGGTACTTTGTCGCTCACGGCTATCGAGAAGTATCGTAACCGGTCCGTCGTTTACCAATTCGACCTCCATCATGGCGCCGAAGCGCCCGGTGGCCAGCGGCAGTCCCTGCTCGGTAATTTTTGCTCCCAGGCGATCGATCAGGCTGGCCGCCAGGGTTGGCTCGGCGGCGTTTAAAAAATCCGGGCGGCGCCCCTTTCGAGTGGAGGCCAGCAGGGTGAATTGGGAGACGAGCAAGATTGCCCCACCAATCTGGCCGGCCGCCGCGGCGAATCGACCGTCGATGGAAAAGATACGCAGATTGGCAATCTTGTCGGCCAGCCAATCGGCGTCCGATTCCTGGTCGCCGCGCTGGACTCCGGCCAAAACCAAAAGTCCGCGGTCTATCGCCCCGACGATCTGCCCGTCGACAGATACCTTAGCCCGGGTTACGCGCTGGATTACCGCCTTCATGGCCGGAGACCCCGTCAGTCACCGGACTTGGCTCCACCATTGGCCGAAGCAGCCTTGGCCGCCGGCTTAGATTCGGCCGAGCCGTGCTTGGTCGCTGATCCGTCGGACTTCTCGGCAGCTGCTGTCTTGGCCGCCGCTTTTTCCTTGCGAGCTTCGGCTTTTTCAGACTTTTCGGACCGTTTTTCGCGCGAGTCGGTCTTGTACCAGCCGCTGCCCTTAAAAATCACCCCGGCCGGAAAAATTACCCGTCGCAACGCCGGTTGCTCGCACTGCGGGCAGGTGACCAGAGGGTCGTCGGCGAAGCGCTGCTGGATCTCTAATTGGTGGCTGCAGGTATTGCAGGCGTACTGATAAGTCGGCATTCGGAAAAAGGTGTCGGGCGGACTGGACCAGGATTTGGCCGCCAAGGACGCGGTCGGCCAAATTTTAGGGGCGTTCGGCAATTTGGCGCTCAGCCGTTGGCGCGCTCCTCTATCACCCGCAAACTCCCATGGGCCCAGTCGAAGACATCCTTGGTCCTCACCCGCCGCCGCATCCGCCGCATCCGGTAGCGCTGGTCCGACGGCGACATGGTGACGGCATCGTGCATCGAGCGGGCCAGGCCGTCGATGTCGTGCGGATTCACCTGGAGCGCATCGGGTAGGTAATTTGCCGCTCCGGCGAACTCCGAAAGAACCAGGACTCCGGTCTCGTCGGTGCGGGCCGCACAGTATTCCAGGGCCACCATATTCATCCCGTCGCGCAGCGGAGTCACCAGCATCACGTCGGCGGCCAGGTAGTAGGACATGAGCTCCTCTACGGGAAGCGAACGATACAGGTAGTGCACCGGGACCCGACCGAGCCGGGCGAAGCGCCCGTTGATCTGACCCACCAGGCGCTCGATCCGTTCGCGGATGCGCTCGTAGTCATCCACCTTTTCGCGGGTTGGGACGGCGACTTGGACCATAACGCAGCGTTCGGCGACCTGCGGATAGCGTTCCAAAAGGGTGGCGAACGCGCGCAGCCGAATGTCGATGCCTTTGGTGTAGTCGAGGCGGTCGACTCCGAGGATGATCGCCGCGTCCGGGGAAAATATGTTCCGCAGTCGCTCGGCCGACCGCACCACGGTCGGCACCACGGCCAGTTCACTGAATGATTGGAAATCGATTGCGATCGGCGCTTCCATCAGCGTTATTTCGCGGCCCTGCCAGCGAAGGGCGGTGTTCGAACCTTCGGCGTCGGTGTACAGGCGGGCGGCGATCGAAAAATTGTTGCGGGCGCGCCGGGTTTGAAAGCCGAGCACGTCGGCGCCAAGCATGCCTTCGAGCATTTCCCGGCGCCAGGGCAATTGCCCGAATAGATCTACCGGCGGAAATGGAATGTGCAGGTAGTAGCCGATCGCCACATCGGGCCGCAGGGCCCGCAATTGGCCGGGAACCAAATTGAGTTGGTAGTCCTGTACCCAGGCGATATCGCCGGACCTGAGCAGCGCGCTGGCGGATTCGGCAAAACGCTGGTTGACATCAACGTAAGGACGCCACCAGTGACGGTGGTATTCGGGCCTGCGCAGGGCGTCGTGGAAGAGTGGCCAAATCGTGCCGTTGCAGAAACCATAGTAATAGTCTTCAATTTCGGCGGGCGAGATCTGCACTGCCCGCAACGAAAGACCGTCGTGCTCGATGTCGTACGGACCATCGTCGGGGACCCCGGTCCAGCCGACCCAACCACCTTCACGCTGCCGCATGACCGGGGCAATGGCGTTGACCAGGCCGCCCGAACTAATCACCCACCCACCGTCGGCGCCGCGTCGCACCGGAAGGCGGTTGGAGATGACAATCAACCGGCGATTGGCTACTTTACTAACTCCCGGCTAACTGTTCGACCGCGGGCGGTCCCGCATCGAATCGGAATTTGAATATAGCCAAATTCCCGATCGCTCCCGAGCCCCGGATAATTTGATTGACTTTGATCGTCGGGGAAGCGCAATTGATCATCTTTCAGTGGTCGGCGAAGATTTCGCCTAGCAGCGCGGACTCCGCTTGTTGCGAAATCGGCCGCTGGATGGACCGCGAATTTGCGCGAGTCGACTGGCCCAATTCAAGGGTCTACAGCTGTTGCGGCGACAAGGGGCAGGTCATGGTGGAATTTGAATTCGACGCCCTAGAAGTGTTTCAGTCGGGCTGGGATAAATTCCAGGCCTGCGAGATAAAGAGCCGATTGCTCAGTGAGCTTGGCGTCGAACTGGAACCTGATTCTGAGTGTCGACAGTTGTATTCGACGCAGTATCTGCGGACGGCCCTCGACGGCGGGCTAACCTAAAAAGCTTGGTGCGCCGCGGCTAGCCCGGAAATCTCACCAGTTGCCCTCTGCCAGACATCCGTCTGCAGTTGTTGACAGATTCGGAAGAGCCTTTTTAACGCTCATTGACGCCCGATCGGCGATTACGGTGTGCAAACGGCTAAATGCACCCGATTCCGGTGCTTGGCGACAGCTCCCGACGGTACAAGGGCAAGTGGGTGGATATCGCGTCCGAGATGACCTTTTTGGCCAGTCCCAGAGCACGTCCAGACCCGGTTATGGGACGGGCGCAATTCCTCGCCCACTCCTTAGATCAGGACGCCGCCAACGTCCGCAAAATACACAGCGATGGGCGGCTCCGACCGCATATTGGGATCGATCGGCCCTGAATCGGGATGATCTGCTGGGCTGGTGCAAATTGCGGGTTAGTACCGTGGGATGGGCCTTGGCCCAGTAGGTGGCCAGCGTGGAGAAGCCGCTGCCGGCCCCGGCGATAACAATCTCCCGCCCGTCCCTTTGGCGTGCCGCAGGATACGCGCGGTGATCGTCGCGATATCGACCAACGCCTATGTGTCGTCGGTCTTGGAAACGTTCCCGACCGCGGTTACCGCTTCACCGCCGGCGATCGCAATTGCGTCCGCGGTCCGCTGTGACTCGTCGGCATTCAGGTCCCGACCGCGATCCGGGTCACTTCGAGGGTAAATAGGGCCGCCGCCGCTCGCCGGATCCCGGAACCCGACCGGTCACCAAGGCGACCTTATTGCAAGCCTTATGAAACCCCCTATCCAATAGTCCAGCTGCCGATTGAAATGTCTACAGCCACCTAACCTACGCCAAATTACTCGGGCCTTGCCGCGACCGGGGCGCGGGCGGTAGCGTGCTGGCGCATCCACGCCCGGGTAATTGGAGATTGAGCGCTGCGCGCCCGAATATCCCGGTTTAGCGCAGGCCTTCGGGCGCCAGGTCGGCGATCGACCGGTCCAGTTCGTCCTGCGGGTCTTCACGGGTCCGCTGCGCAGTCGCCGGCAAGGGCGTGTCGAATTGGTAGCCGGGGTCTTCCTGCTGGCGGCCCCAAATGTGAAACATCTCCCGCCAGGCGCCGAACAAAGTACGCGGTTCGGGCACGTCATGCGAGATTGCCTTATGTAGCTTCTTGAGGTTGTAGCACGGCACGCCGGCGTACATGTGGTGCTCCAAATGCCAGTTCATGTGCCAGTAGATAAATTCGAGCGGCCAAATGAGAGTTATTGAGCGAACGCACTTACGAAAGTCGGGCGTGTTGTCCATCAATCCGCAATGCATGGGAAGGCCGACGAAGTACAAGGCCCAGTTGGCGATGAAGGGGAAGAAGGTGAGGATGATCGGCAACACCCACTGCCCCGTCGCGACGGCGACTACCGCGATCGCGACATGGAATGCCAGCTGCCAGCGAGCCCAGATGATCGATTTGCGGAATTCGGCCGGTTGGTTGGCGTGGACCGCTTTGAGCCATTCGTGGGAGGGGATTTTGAGCGGACCGTGCACGCCCAGTGCGGTGCGGACTGTGAAGACGATGGTTGAAATCAAGCCGCCTTTGGCCAGGGTCCGTCCCGGTTGCGTGAAGACATTTACGGTAAACAGCTGCAACAGGAAGGTTTTGCCCACCGTCGGTTTGAGCGGCAGCAGCACCTCGCGGTCGCCCTCGGGGTGCAGGGTGTAGCGGTGGTGGAACGTGTGGCTGGCGT
Organism: Chloroflexota bacterium; assembly: GCA_965249595.1. GTDB lineage: Bacteria > Chloroflexota > UBA11872 > UBA11872 > VXNJ01 > VXNJ01. Next base: position 921,824 of record OZ252242.1, read on the forward strand.
TGTAGTCGAAGGGATCGTACCAAGCCAGCATGCAAAAGACGTAGTTAAACCACCTGTTTAGCCACTTGGTCCTAAATACCGATCCGTGGCCGAGTTCGTGTGGGTTGGTACCGACGAAAAAGCTGCCGATCGTGCCGTGGATAAGCAGCGCCAGCGCAAATCCGACCCAGATCTGCTGCCACCAGAAAAAGTAGGTCAGGGCACCTGTGAACGCAAAAAGCCCTAGGTGGCCGCCGGCCTGCACCCAGCCATGGAGGTCGCTGCGGCGCGAAAGTTCCTTCAGGACGGCCCGGTCGATCGGGGACCGATACCATTCGATCCGCAGGCTCTTGCGCACGTCGGCCAGTGGCCGGTGACCAGAAACTTCCGCCGTATCCATGTTTGCCCCCGCTCCGCTCAGGTTGTAGCGACGCCGACCAAAGGATTCAACCCTTTCGGGACCGAGTCAACAACCGCCAACACTTTGTTCCACTTCCGTGGAGTCGTTACGCCAAATATATATGCCCGGCGGCCGACACCAAAGCCAATGCGCGGTCCCCCAGCAATTTGGTCTAGCGGCCGCCCGGGGAAGGGACGCAGCCAGCTACGCCAATCCTTTGAAGAGGGCGCGCGCTGGGTTCGCAACCGTCCGCGGCGCGGGCGCGGATCGAAACGATCAGGACAGCTCTTTGGGCGCCAAATCGCCGATTGAAGCTTCAAGCGCATGTGGTTTGTCGCTGCCAACCCGGCCGGTACCTTGCGGCAGCGGAGCGTCGAACTGGTAGTCTGGGTCCTCTTGCTGACGGTCCCAGATCTCGTACATCTCACGGCAGCTTACAAGCGTGCGCGGGATCACCCCAACTGGGGTGAAATAAATGGTTGCAATTTTCGATTACATTATTTGGTGAGGCAACGTGCCGGCCAGAGTATTAGTCGTTGTTCACCGATCCCGACCGCAAATGAGGACTGATCGGCCCCAAATCGGGTTGACTGGATGGGCTGGCTCGCGGTAGGGAAAGCCGTTGCCGGCCTCCCCCCGCGCGGATCCGTACGTGCGCGTTAACGCATACGGCTCTTAGCTTGAGTGTTTGACGGCAAAACGTGCGGCGGGCCATGGGTGGATGATTTTGACGGGCGGCCAGAGCTGGTCACACCGCGCGTGTAAGCGATCCCAATTGGTTTGGTCTTTATGCGAGCGGCGACGCATGGTGCGCTTCCAGAGCCATTGCAACCTCTGCCGAAATCGGCAAAGGCTTTTATAGCTGGTGGGAACGGCGTAGTAGCCGAGCCACCCCCGCAGCACCTTTGCGAGCCATTTGCCGGTTTGCACCGGATCGTCATGCATGCGCAGGCGTAATATCTGCTTGACCGCCTTTAGGGTGCGTCCAACGCGTTTGGCGGAGGGCTTGCGTCCCAGCATAAAAGTCCCTGATCGGCTGCTCCGGCAGTAGTGCGTCAGACCGAGGAAGGTAAATGTCTCCGGTCGTCTTTCGCCTCGTAGGCGGCGGTCAGCCGTCGCATTCTTGCCGAACTCGATAAGGCGGGTCTTGGCGGGGGCAATCTCCAGTGAATGCTCTCTTAGCCTGTCGGTTACATCCTTTAGAAATCTCTCCGCATCGCTGCGGAGCTGAAAATCCCAGTACGAAGTCGTCGGCGTATCTGACCATGTAGGCCTGACCGACGGCTGTTCGTGGTCGCCATGTCCGCGCGAACCATTGATCTAAGACGCCATGCAGGTAGACATTGGCAAGCAGCGGCGATATCGGCGCTCCCTGCGGTGTGTCCCTGGCGCTGTCCACGATCAGTCCCGCTTCTATGACTCCGGCGCGTAGCCACTTGCGGATGAGGCGGAGGACTCGGGGGTCGCCGATGCGATCGCCAAGGAACGTCATTAGACGTTCCCGGTCGAGATGATCAAAGAACCCCTTGATGCCCACTTCCACTATCCAGTTGACCTTGCGCCGTTCGATGGTGTAGGCCAGTGCGTCCAGCGCGTCATGCGCTGAGCGCTTGGGCCGAAACCCATAGCTAAATCCGGCAAACTGAAGATTCGTAGATCGGGTTCAGGAGGTTGTCTACCACTGCCCGCTGGACGATCTTGTCCTCCAACGATGCGATACCAAGCTTTCGCACGCCGCCGCCCGGTTCGGGTATCTCCACCCTGCGGACGGGGGTTGCCCGGTACGTTCCCTTGTGTACGCGGTCGGCAAGATCGTCAAGCTTGACGATCAGGTCTTTCTCGTACATGTGCCACGTTATCCCGTCGATGCCGGGGGCCGCCTTTGGCTTTAACGCCTCGAAGGCCCGGTATAGCGATTCGGGGTTTATGTGGTGTAGGAGCGCGGTAAGCTTCTCCTTCGGATTTGCCCTTACGTATTGCCGTATCCGCTCGGCTCCGGTCAACGCGGGTTCCAGACTCGGTGTTCTGTCCGCGCCATCGCTCTGCCGATTCCTCTTGCTTCCGGCCCTTGGCTCCGCCGACTCCGCCGGAGATTGCTCTCCCTTGTTCGTCGTCATCTTTGCTACTACGGCCGGATCAGACTTCTGCGCATCGTTCATCATCAGCTACGGTTACCCCCTTCCCGATGCGGCCCCGACATGCGACTTGTCGGGGCGATGCGCAGACCTCCCAGGTCCCGGCCAAGGACGTACGTACGGGCCTGAGTTCTTCGACACCGCCGAGTCCGTCTGCGACTGACCTTAGCGTCGCAGGCGGTGTTGCCTTCATCAATTTCAAGAGACTCGGCACTCGGGACAACCCGTATTACGGTGCTCAATAACTCCGCCCGCATGCGCCACTGCCAACGCTTCGCCGACTGCCTCGCGGCAGCCTGCGCATGACTCGTGGTTGTCGTGGAATGGCTCCTTCCTTTCAACATGGCGGGCTTGCACCGCCGTCCTTGACCAGTTAGCCTGGCCGATCTGAAATATGCGGGCTAGCCTGACCGCTTGGCCCTGGCCCGGTCGCGTAGCTCGCGCATACCCAGCGTGGAGATCCCGCGCGCGCCGAAAATTTCAGACAGTTCGCCGCCGCTTGCAAAGAGATAGCGTTCGGAATCTCGCTGCATCCAATCCGCCGCGAATCCCTTTAGTTCTTCATCGCCTAACGCCGAGTGCAGGATGAAGTAATTGGAGCCTTCGATCAAGCGGTCGATTCGCTGGGTGTGGTGGTGTTTGGCCACAAACGGGTTGTACCAGGGGGTGTCGGCCTCCACGAACTGGAATACCGGAAAGCCGCGGTCCTCGACCGCCAGGGCCAGGGCGTCGACCTCATCCGGGTCGGTGCGCATCCCGTGCTGGGTGAGCATCTCCGCCGGCAGGTCGCGCGACAGCACCAGGACCGGCAGGTCGTACTCTAGGGCCAACTCGACATAATCCCGGTAGAAGGCCTTATCCCAGGCGGTTCCCATATGGGCGTCGACATGGGTGACGTCGACGCCGGTCGACAGCAGCAATTCCAATTGCGCCCGCATCTCGCGCTTGACCTCGGCGGGATCGGCATGGGCGATTGTTTGGCGCGACTTCTGCCAGAGAAACCCGTCTTCGTCACAGAGACTGGGGACGTCGTTGAGCACCGGGCCCCAGCGAAACGTCGGAAATTCTGAGTTGAGGGTAATGTGGCATCCGACATCCAACTCTGGTCGGGCCAGGGCGATCTGGACCATTTCCTCATAACCCGGACAGGGGACCATGATTGATCCGCAGGTGGCCGCCCCGTCCATTGCCTCGACTGCGCCCAGATTGGCCGGCCGCGACATGCCGAGGTCGTCCACGTGGATTACGGTGTAGTTGCCCATTTGTGCTTACGCTCCAGGTATGGTGTGTCGGCCATGGAGATCGGCGGCCATTTGATCAGTTGCTTTGCGTTTGACGGATCGCCGCCAGGTAACCGGAATAGTCGATGCTGACGATGCCCATGTCGGCAATTGAGGCCTCGATCGGCCCGCCGGCAGCGTACAGATAGCGCTCCGCGTCGCGCATCATCCAGTCGGGTGCGAATTCCTTCAGGGCGGCGGTTGGATAAGCCGAATGAATGGCCATGTAATTTAGGCCGGGCCTGCACATCGCTAGTCTCCCCTGGTTGTGTTCGGCGGCCACGTACGGGTTGTACCAAGGAGTGCCCGGGATCGATCGGTCGAAAACCGGATTGCCGCGGGCGGCCATCCGGTCGAGCGTCGCCTCATAGTGGGCTTGATCCCAGCGCAGACCGTGCTCGAGGTTTATGTATTCGCCGGATGCGTCCGGTTGGCGCCGCAGCAGGACCGGGAGTGAGAATTCGGCCCCCAATTCGACGAAGTCGTCGAAGAACTTGCGGTCGATGGCGGTGCCCATGTGAGCGTCGATATGGGTCAGCGCCACTCCGCCATCGAGCAGGTAACTGACCTGGGCCCGCATCTCGGCGGCAACCGCGGCCTGATCGGCAAATTCAATCGTCTCGCGCGATGTCTGAAACATATTGCCGCTGCTGTCGCAGAGTGAATCCGATTCGGCAAGCAGGGGGCGCCAACGGTAGTCGGGGAATTCGGCGTTCAGGGTAATGTGGCAACCGATGTCCAAGTCGGTGCGTTCGCGGGCAATGGCGATCATCTCGTCGGCTGCCGGGCAGGGAGCCATGATCGAACCGGATTTGGCGGCGCCTTCCAGGGCCTCTATCCCGCCGCGATTGGCCGCCTCTGACATCCCTAAATCGTCAACGTGGATCATCACCACGATCGGTTCAGTCAACGGTCTCATCTCCCAGCAAGTGCACTGCAACTCAAATTTAGTTTGGGACAGGCCGTTATGGAATCAATTGGCATTTGAAGTGGGATATGAAATTTGGGCGGTGTCGGGTCACTCTTTGAAGGTGGCGCGATGCAGTGAGATGTCAATCGCGCCCGGGCGACATCGAAGCTATCAGGATAATCCGGGCTGCTGCTAATTGATCGCACTTTCAGCGTAATTGTTCACATTCAATAAGGATTAATCGTGCCCGAAAAGCTAGGCGTCGGAATCATCGGCACGGGAAGCATCGCCGAAATGTGCCATATTCCCGGCTACCAGGGGTTGTCCGAGAAGGTCGAGATTCGCGCCGTGGCCGATGTAATTGGCGAGCGGGCAGAGGCTGTCGCGGCCAGAAACAACATTGCCAAGGCGTTCGACGATCATCGCCGTTTGCTCGAACTTGCCGAGATTGATCTGGTCTCGGTCTGTGTTCCGCCGTTTAAGCATCGCGACTGCGCGATCGATGCTCTGGAAGCGGGGAAACACGTTCTGTGCGAGAAGCCGATGGCCATGAACGCCGATGAAGCGGCCGAGATGATCGCAGCGTCCGAGCGGGCCGACCGGTTGCTTTCGGTCCAGTTTCAAACGCGTCAGACTCCGCAGGCCCAACTGCTCAAGCGCGAGGTTGACGCCGGCCAGTTCGGCCATATTTACTTCGCCCGCGCCCAGTATCTGCGCCGCCGTGGGATACCTTCATGGGGAATGTTTCACCGACATGAGTTCAATGGCGGCGGAGCGCTTATCGATGTTGGCGTGCACATCCTCGACCTGGCCCTTTATTTGATGGGATCACCCAAGCCGGTGGCCGCTTTCGGGACGACTTTTGATCGATTTGGCAAACGTGATGACATCTACAACCCATGGGGTCCCCACAATCACACCGACTTTGATGTCGACGATTCGGCGTTCGCGACCGTCAAATTCGATAACGGCGCGGTCGTAAATCTCGAGTGCTCGTGGGCGATCAACCTGGAACAAGAATCCCAGCAGCTCATGCTGGCCGGTGATCAGGCCGGGGCCCAGGTTTATCCGCTCAAGATTTTTAAAGATGACGGCGCGTCGCTTTACGACATTGAGCCGACATCGCTGGTGGATCTCGATTACAAGGCCCAGCACGCCGCGGCCATCGCCCGCTTTGTCGACGCGGTATCCGGCGACGGGCCATTGCCGGTCATGCCGGCCCAGGCCCGGGCAGTGACCCAGATCATCGATGCAATCTACCAGTCATCGGCCACCGGCGAGCTGGCCGTGATCGGCGATTGAGCATCACCAACGTAGCCGCGGTGTTGCTGGCGGCGGGTAGCTCCGCGCGCATGGAGCGGCCCAAGGGGCTGCTCGACTGGGGCGGGATGCCGCTGGTGCGCTGGCAGGCCGAGCAGCTCCTGGCCGGCGGCGTTGACGAAGTGGTGGTTGTCACCGGTGCGGACCCGGAGCCGTTGGCCTCGGCGTTGGCCAATTTGGACCGGGTGCGCACGGTGGAAAACTCAGATCATGCGACCGGACGGTCAAGCTCGGTGCGCTGCGGCACGGCCGCGGTCTTAGAGAGCGCCCAAGCCCTCTATTGCAACGTCGACCAGCCGTTACCCGCCGATCTGACTGCAATATTGCTGGCCGCCGCCGGCAATAACCCTTGCGCGGCCATCATCTGCCCTACCGTCGCCGGAGAGCGGATCCACCCGGTTATCTTGCGAGCGGCCCTCTACGACGAACTCTTAGCCGTCGAGGAGGAATCGCAGGGGCTGCGGGCGGTCCTCTCGACTCACGGAGAGGACTTGGCCACCGTCGAAGTTGATCCGGGACTGCGGCCGCCGCATTTCAACTACTTTGCCGAATATGAATCGGCCCACGCCGCCGCATTTGGCGAGGGCGCCTTGGCCAGATCGGAGCGCGAGAGTTCCAGCGGAAAAAGCTTGGAGGGATTGAGCAGCCGGTGTGGCGCCAACGCGTCGCGCACGTTGACCATTGCGTCCAACGATGGCTGATCGAGCAACTGGCCGAGCAGCATGTTTTTTTCCATGCCGAGGCCGTGTTCGCCGGTAAGGGTCCCACCGACGTCCATGCAGGCCTTTAGGATCTCGGCACCCGCGGCTTTGACCCGCTCCAGCGAACCCGGTTCCCCCTGGCGGTCGAACAGGATCGTCGGGTGAATGTTGCCGTCGCCGGCATGAAAGACGTTCATTATCTTGAGGTTGAATTTCTCGCCAATCTCGCCTACCGCATCGATGATCTCCGGCAATCGGGTGCGCGGCACCACGCCATCCTGCACGTAGAAGTCCGGCGCTAATACCCCTATCGCTCCGAATGCGCCCTTGCGCGCTTTCCACAAGTCCTCACGTTCGCTGTCGTCTCGCGCGCGGCGCGATTCGATAAGACCGTCGCTGGCGCGGCAGATCTCCTCGATGCGGGCCATGTCGTCGTCAAGGCCTTCTTCGATTCCTTCAACCTCGACCACCATCACCGCCCCGGCGTCGCTGGGTATTCCGGCCGTAGGCACCCAGCCGGCCACAGCCTGGGCGCAGGGCTGATCCATCAGTTCACAGGCCGCGGGAACGATCCCGGCGCCAATGATTTCGGATACCACCCGGCAAGCCGCCCTCACCGATCGGAAACTGGCCAAAAGGGTGCGGGCGTTTTCGGGGAGTCGCAGCAAACTCACGGTTATCGCGGTGACGATTCCCAGGGTGCCTTCTGATCCGACCATCAGGCCGGTAAGGTCGTAACCGGCCACCTCGCGCGAAGCGGCCATCTGGACAATTTCTCCGTCCGCAGTTACCCATTCGAGGGCCAGTACGTGGTTGGAAGTTACCCCGTAGGCCAAGGTGTGTGGGCCGCCGGCGTTGGTGCCCACGTTGCCGCCGATCGTGCATGACTTTTGCGATGACGGGTCGGGAGCGTAGTAGAGGCCGTGGCGGTGGGCGGCGTGCGAAATGTCGAGCTGAACCACTCCCGGTTGCACCAACGCCGTGCGCGAGAGCGGATCGATTTTCAGGATCTGGTTCATCCGGGCGGTGGTCAATACGACGCCGGCCTCGGCCGGCACTGCGGTGCCAGAGAGCGAAGTACCGGCTCCGCGGGCCACCAGCGGGGCATGGTGGCGACGGCACAAACGGACGGTTTCGGCGATCTGGGCGGTGGTCTCAGGCATCGCCACCAGGTCGCAGGCGTGGCGATCCGTCGAGCCGTCGGACTCGTACAGCATGGTCTGGTAGGGCTGATCGAGCACGTTGTCGCGACCGAGCGCCTCCCGTAATTCGCGGGCCAGGACCCCCACATCGTAGTTCGCCGCCGAATGCTTCAGTGCGCTCTCGGCGGGGTGGGAGGTCACGCTGGCCATTGGGATGTCCTAGTTGCTGCGGCGCTTCTGGCGCGCATCAAATTGGCGTTGCAGGTCGTCGGTGGCCCGTTCGAGCAGCTCGGCGCAGGCCTCTAATAGATCATCGATTAGCGGGGCGTCCAAAAGCAGTTGCCGGCGCGCTGGCGGTATCACCAAATTGGCGGCGATCGTAAGGGCCGTGCCCAGGGCGTCATCGCCCAGATCCGGTTGCGAACGATAGAACCCGCCCAGGCGCATCAAAAGATGCCAGTAGCGAGTGAAATCACGCTGCAATTGACGCGTGCGGTCACAGCCGGCGGGCGATGGATCTCCCCACGGCACCCAAGTGACGTCGGCGACACCGGAGGGATCGGTTTGCAGCATTCGCCGGATCCGAAATCGCTTGCGCCCGAGCACGCGGATATCGCGGGTTCGGCCAGGGCCTTCTTGGCAGTCGATGATCTCGCAGGCGGTCCCCATGCTGCAAAACGAAGTATCGGGATCACCGACTTCGTCACCGTCGGTGATCAGCACGATCCCGAAGGGGCGGCTTTCGCGCATGCATCGTTCGGTCATGGCCATATAGCGCGGCTCAAAAATGTGCAACGGCAATACGCTGCCGGGCAGGAGCACAGTATTGAGCGGAAAAAGATCGAGGCGGTGCGGCGTTTCAGAGATGCCAACTTCCTTTAGCTGACGGCGTAGACAAATGAACTGGTGGTGATGTTCCAAGATTAGTAACTGCAAAAATTTAAGTGATGTTCCGTTTTGGCCCGCCAGTGACCTTTTTCCGAGATGACTAATCCAGGATCAACCACCGAGCAGAATCTGCCGGATCAGTTGGTCAACATGCACGGTTTGGCGGGGCTGTCCGGCCCCTCGGCCGAGCTGGCCGATCAGTTGGGAGCGACCGATTCGTTACTGGTCAGCCCGACCACCGCCGAATCGCTCGCCGCTACCCTGGCGATAGCGGCCGGCTGTTCGGCATCGGTTATCCCAATTGGCGCCGGCACCAAGCAATCGCGCGGCAATCGGCCCAGCAGCGCCGACCTGCTGGTGAGCACGGCCAAGCTAAATAGGGTCATCGACCACCAGCCAGCCGACTTGACGGTATCGGTGCAAGCCGGTCTGCCGTTGTCCCTCTTGCAAACCCAGCTGGCCGAGAGCGGGCAATTCCTCCCGTTCGACCCGCCATGGGCGAGGCAGGCTACGTTGGGCGGGCTGATGGCCACTGCAGCAGAGGGTCCGCTGCGCCGTCGCTACGGGGCGCTGCGCGATCACCTACTGGGAGCCCGAATTGCCCAGCCTGACGGGACGATCGCAACTGCCGGCGGCCGTGTGGTCAAAAACGTTTCCGGGTACGATTTGACCCGCCTGCACACCGGGGCTTTTGGAACCTTGGGCGTCGTGACCGAGATGAACTTTAAGGTCTGGCCACTGCCGCAAGCGGAAGCCACGGTGCTGTTGCGGTTGAGCGATCCAATAGCCGCTCTGGCCCGGTTGAGCGGAGCCCAGTTTTGGCCAATGGCGGCCGATTTGTATTTGGGTTCGGCGGTGCGCCGGGTTCAACCGGGCGCCGATGGCGATGAAGCGTGGCTGGCTTTGCGTTTTGGTGGTCGAGAGGCCGCGGTGCAACGCTCACTTAACGATGCAAATGAATTGTTCGGCACCGGGCAGGTGCTCGACGAGAGCGATTCGAAAGCGTTCTGGCAGCGGTCGGCCGGCCTGCAGGAAGGGTTCGAAGCGGGCGAATCCGCGGTGGCCGCCATCGCCCTGCCGGCGCTTCCCCGAATTGCCCTGATGCAAGCCGCCCGCGAACGCTGGCGGGGCGGCGATTTTGACTTTGCGTGCTGGGGACGGACCGAACATGGGTTGGCCTACTTGGCCCTGACCGGCCCGGCGGAGACCGCCGACGCGGTGTTCGCCGAACTGCGCTGGCTACGCGATCAGGCCTTGCGGCAGGGCGGCAGCTGTGTCTTTGAACACTTACCCGCCCATTTACGTGATTCACTTGACCCGTGGGGGCCGCCCGATCCGGTGGCGCTGCGGGTGATGAACGCTCTCAAGCGGGCGTTGGATCCAACCGGCACCCTGAACCCCGGCCGATACTTGGGCGGAATCTGACAAGCGCTGGTCCCGGTAATGTCAATCTCCCCGCTGCTGGATACGTTTTCGGCCACCGACGCCCCTGATCCGGGCCTGATCTCAACCTGCATCCACTGTGGGATGTGCCTGGCCGAATGTCCGACCTATCGGGTGCTTCGGGTTGAGACCGACTCGCCGCGCGGTCGAATTGAGCTGGTGCGGGCCGTCCACGAAGGACGTTTGGGCCTGGCCGAACCATCGTTTTCCAAGCACATCTTTCAATGCCTGGATTGCCGTGGCTGTGAATCGGCCTGCCCGTCCGGGGTCGAATACGGCCCGATCGTAGAGGCCGCCCGGGCCCAGGCCACGCAAAGCGGCAACCTGCCCCGCGGCATGGCCGGCGCCAACTTCCTGTTGCGAAACATATTGGGGCGCTATTGGCTTATGCGCGCCGGAGCGCGGGTTCTGCGGTTGGTGCAACAGACCGGCCTGGACCGATTGGCCGAACGCCTTGGGTTGCTCAGGCTTTTGCCGGACGGCCTGGCCAACGCCGCTCGCTCGGCCCCGCGAATTTCTTCGCATTTCTGCGGGGCTGCCGATGTTGCGGTGGTGCCGACCCAGGGCCGGCCGCGCTATCGGGTGGCAATGCTGGCCGGTTGCATCATGCAGGTCGCCTTCGCCGATGTGAATGCGGCCACGATCCGGGTGCTCACGGCCAGCGGCTGCGAGGTTCACCTGCCGAGAGATCAGGGATGCTGCGGTGGTCTGAGTTGGCACAATGGCGACCGCGAAACCGGCCGTCGATTGGCGGCCCGCAATGTGGCTGTCTTCGCCGATGACGAATACGACGCGATCATCGTCAATTCGGCCGGGTGTGGATCGTCGGCCAAGGAGTGGGTCGAGATGCTCTCCGGCGATGACCGGCTCGCCGCGAAAGCGGCGGCGGTTTCTGAAAAAGTCGTCGACCTTTCCGAATGGCTAGACCGCATCGGCCTGCCGGAAGGATTAGGGCCGGTGAACGTGCGGGCCTGCTACCAAGACGCCTGCCACCTGCGGCACGCTCAAAAGATCACCGCCGCACCGCGGAATCTGCTCGCTTCCATCCCTGGCCTTGAGATGGTGGAACCGGAGCGGCCGTTTCTCTGCTGTGGCAACGCTGGCATATACAGCTTGTTAAATCCAAGTATTTCAGAGCAAATTCGTGACGAAAAACTAGACACCATTGAAGAAACGGCCGCCGATCGGTTGATCACCACCAATCCGGGCTGCCATATGCACCTTGGTCAAGGTCTTGCCCAGCGCGGCAATCGCATGCGCCCGCAGCACTTGGCCGAGCTCCTCGACGAGGCAATTCGGGCACGGCGCCCTTGAGGGTCTCACCGGTAGACCTAAAATCAAACCGCAGTCTGGCGATCGGGTCAACCCGGCGGTACTTTGATGACCGCCGACCAGCGACGCGCCGACACATGGGTGGAATTGCTAGGAGGCGATGAGTGGTGGAAGAGTATTCCGAGTCTTCGTTTCCTGACTGTATGGCTTGTGGCGAAGGTGTGCTGGTTCCGCTTTCGGACTTTGGCAGTCATGGCGCGGCGGTTCATTACAAAGCCTGGGTTTGCACCAATCCAACATGCAAATTCAACCTAAAGATCCGCAATGGCGAGGTTTACATGAATGAACCGGTCGTAGATTTGCGACACACCGCGCGTCGCTGAAACAAGCCCGCTGGCCCGCTGGTCAGCCGCAATTAGCTGGAACTAGCAATCGGAACTCAAAGAGGTGATCGGTCGCCATCTCGGCCACGAGCCCGCACTCGCGGTGGCGGTTCCGCCGGCGGCCTGCGCCGCTGTCCTTACTACCCGACGCAGCTGGCAACCGATCCCTGCGGTCGCTGCCGAAATTACTTTTCCGAGCCGGCGCTTACGGTAGTCGACGGAGTCAGGTTGTGTCCGCGCTGCGCCGATGAAGTAATCCTGGCGGCAAAAATTGCCGAAGACCGCCGGTTCACCCGCGCGAATGTCCTGCGGGCCCTGCGCTCTCCTCGCACCGGAGTGCTGCTGATATTGATATTCGTCTTGCTGCTGCTCATCGTCGGGGCGTCGGTTGTGTTCATCAACCTGTCCTCGGCGCCGGTTCCGTACGAGACGATTCGCCGCGCACGGGTGGGATTTACGCAGGACTTTTCGCTCGACGGTCAAGGTATCGATATGGCCGAATCGGTCAACGGCGGCGGCGCCTGGACAGATTCGCGGGCGACCAGACCGCTAGTACTCGAAGGCGATGAAACGGCAACTGGGTTGGCGGACCAATTGCGAGTTAAGGTCGGTGACATTACTGAGCTAAACGGCGTGGCCGGCGATCACCAGTTTCGCCGCGGCGAAACGGTTATCGTGCCCCTGAGCGACTGGCATACATCGGCTCGAATCGTCGACGGACTCTTCGAGGAACGGCTTCCCGGCTGGCGGTCCGGCGGCATGCCAACCTACCCGTTAGAAATAGTTCTATGGAGCCAGAACGAATTCGAGCTCGGCAAGGTCGTGATCTGGAATCATCCGTTGGAGCCACCCGAATCGTTCATCGACGAATTTGAGATTTATTCGTCGCCGGTTGACCCGCGCGTTGACCGGCGACAGCTGGAATTGCTGGGAGAGTTCTCGTCGCCAAGGGCAATCGGAGCGGCCGTCCACTTGCTCGACGACTCGTTTCCCGAGGCACGCTGGTACCTGCTGCGCATCAATTCGAACCATGGCCTTGCGGACTATCTCACGGCCGCCGAAATTGGCATATTCGCGCCCGCTCCGGAACCGCCCGCCGGAACCGCCACTCCGTGATCTGGAAGCGCGACCGCGGTCGCCTTGAGGAGGGCACGCGGCGATCGCGGCAGGGATTTGCGTCGCGCCTGATGGGCGTTTTCAAGCGTTCATCGCTTGACGAGGATGATTGGGAAGAGCTGGAGGATTTGCTGATCAGCGGCGACACCGGCCCTCAGTTTGCGGCCTCATTCGTCAAAGATCTGCGCGCCAGCGCCGGTTCGGCACCGTCACCTTCGCAGTTGACCGAATTGGCGCGCCGCCGACTGGCCGATTCTCTGACCGCGGCGCGGCTTTGCCCGCCGGGAGAGCCGGCGGTGGTGCTGGTGGTGGGGGTAAACGGTTCGGGCAAAACGACGACCATTGCCAAATTGGCAGCTCGACTGCAGGCCGAGGGGCATTCGGTCATGCTCGCCGCCGCCGATACGTTTCGGGCCGGAGCGATCGCCCAACTCAAACACTGGGGCGATGTATTGGGTATGCGAGTTGTTGCCCAGCAACCAGGGTCAGACCCGGGTTCGGTGGCCTTTGATGCCGCCAGCGCCGCTCAGGCCAGCGGAGTCGACTATCTGATCATCGACACCGCCGGGCGACTGCAGACCGATTCGAACCTGATGCGTGAACTGGAAAAGGTATCGCGGGTGGTGGGGAAACGGATTGCCGGAGCACCGCACGAGAAATTGATTGTTTTGGACGGCATCAGCGGGCTCAACGGGATCTCACAGGCGCGCCTGTTTGCCGAGAGCATTGGACTAGATGGCGTCATCATTTCCAAGCTCGATGGTTCAGCCAAGGGCGGTGTGGCATTCATGGTGGCCGGCGAACTGGGGTTGCCGATCAAATTCGTCGGCACCGGCGAAGGTACCGGCGACCTGGCCGAGTTCGACCCCGATACATTTGTCGGGGCGATGTTTGGCGACTAGGACTGGGACTAAATAGCGCCCCGGCTGGCCCGCCCGCCGGCCATTGAAGGCAAAATCGTGACGGTGTCGCCATCGGCGAGCGGCGCGTCCAAGCCACCAGCTTCGGCTACCTCGATGTCATTGATGAAGAAATTGGTAAACGCGAGTACATCAGCCGTTCCGCCGCCGAGCGAAGCTCTAAGAGTCGGATGTGCCATATAGAGGGCGTCAAGCAACTCGGCCACGGTGGTGGCCTCAAATTTTAGGATCGCCTGCCCATCGGTGTGTCCACGGAGCACGCGCGGCATTCGCACGTTCACGTTCATTGGCCGCTCACTGTTAAAGTCTTGGCGTCGATTGAAAGCTGCCGGCCGGCTCCACTTGTAAAACGGCTGCCGGGGCAAAGTTTTGCTTTATATTGAAAGTCTATTGCCCAGTGAACTTGCGGGGAGGGGACAGTGGCCGATCACACACACCGGGTCGGAGATGTCGTTGTGGGTGAATGCGTCGCCTGTCATCAACCGACCAATATTCGACTCCATGAGAAGAAGAGCATGATGGGCTTGAAGCGGGAGCAGTATTGGGCCTGCGAGCGTTGCGGCAAGCGGCAGGAGCATCCCGCCCACTAACGCACCCCGACGCGGGAAGAGAGCGCCTGCGGGCGATAATTGCAGCCATTGATTTGTCGCTGCGGCTGGGTGCCGCGCACCCTGACGGGAGACATGCGGCCTGCCCATCGACTCGATCTCAATCCGCGGCGCCAGCGAGCACAATCTCAAGGCGGTTGACCTTGAGATTCCTCACGAATCGCTAACAGTATTCACCGGACTGAGCGGGTCGGGGAAATCATCGCTAGCGTTCGACACGATCTTCAAAGAAGGTCAGCGCCGCTACGTTGAATCTCTTTCAACCTATGCCCGTCAGTTCCTAGGTCAACTTGAGCGACCGCAAGTTGAACACATTGAAGGGTTAGCCCCGGCAGCGGCCATCGATCAAAAAACCGCCGGCCGCAATCCGCGCTCAACGGTCGGAACAATGACCGAAGTGTCGGACTTTCTGCGCTTGCTTTTCGCGCGGGTCGGGAACCTGAACTGCCACGCCTGCGGGACGGCGATTGAGCCGCAGACCGCCCAGCAGATAGCCGAACGCGTCGCCGCGCTGCCCGACGGGGCTCAGGTACTTTTGCTGGCGCCGGTGGTGCGGCATCGCCGTGGCGAGCATCGCGAACTCATGACGACCATGCGAGCGCGAGGTTTTGCGCGTGCCCGGATCGACGGTGTCGTCGAACGCCTTGACCCGCCACCGCTGCTCAAACGCACGCTCTGGCACGACATCGAGGTTGTGGTCGACCGCCTGCGTATTGGCGCGGTCGGTCTGGATCGCATCACCGGAGCCGTGGAAACGGCGCTCAATGTCGCGGATGGCTTGTTGCTGGCGGCCTGGGATGAAAACGAACAGACGTACTCGTCGGGCCACGGCTGCCCCAACTGCGGAGTCGGAGTGCAACCGCCGGAACCGGCGCTTTTCTCGTTTAACAGCCGCCGCGGGGCCTGCCCGGATTGTCACGGCTTAGGCACGACCTTTGACTTCGACCCGGCGAAATTAATAACCAGACCCGGTGAGTCGATAGCTGCCGGCGCATTGGCCCTGACCAATCGCGCCGGATGGACTCTCTACCTGCGAATGGACCGGCAATCCTGGGAATCGTTGGGTGAGGCGTTCGAATTTTCGATAGATACGCCTTGGCGGGAATTGCCCGAGCGGGTACGGGAATTGATTCTTAAGGGCGCCGGGCGGCGCAAATACACCGAGCGGGTCGACCGGTCCACCAGCGATGGTCGCTGGCGGCGCGTGGCCCGGCGCGAGAAAACTTGGCGCGGCGTGATACCAACGCTGCGGGCGCGCTGCCGTCGTGGAGGTGAAATCGCCAATTGGGCGCGCCCCTACATGAGTGATCAGCCGTGTACCAATTGCCAGGGCGCCCGCCTCCGCCCGGAAGCCCTGGCGGTCACGATTGCCAACCGCAATATCGCCCAAATATTGGCCCTCACCGTTGCCGAGGCGGCCCAGTTTCTCCGGGGATTGGAATTTGACCAGCGGGCTAGTCAAATTGCGGCGCAGATACTGCGGGAAATTGACACGCGGCTCGATTTCCTCGCTCGGGTGGGGCTTGGTTATCTGGCCCTTGACCGTCGATCACCCACCCTTTCCGGCGGCGAAGCCCAACGAATCCGCTTGGCGGCCCAGATCGGGTCACGCCTTGAGGGGGTCTTGTATGTCCTCGACGAACCCTCAATCGGCTTGCACCAGAAGGACAATTTGGGCTTGCTGGCCACTCTCGCCGCGCTCCGCGAACGGGGCAACACGGTGGTGGTCGTCGAACACGATGAGGCCACCATCCGGGCCGCCGACCGAGTCGTCGACTTTGGGCCCGGGGCGGGCGATGATGGCGGCACCATCGTGGCCGCCGGATCGCCCGCCCAGCTGCTGGCAGCCGAGGACTCGCTAACGGCCGCTTTCCTGCGCGGTGATGAAAAGATTGCGGTGCCCAAGCGCCGCCGCTCAGGCAGTGGTGAGAGCCTGGTGGTGCGGTCGGCGAGTGCCAACAATCTGCGGAGTATTGACGTCGAATTTCCGCTGTCCATGATGATCGCGGTCACCGGAGTGTCGGGTTCGGGTAAATCGTCGTTGGTGGATGATGTACTTCGCCGGGAGTTGGCCAACCAATTGCACGCGGCGCAATGGAGTCCGGGCGCTCATGCCGGAATAGACGGCGTTGAACACATCGACAAGGTGATTGAGATAGATCAATCTCCGATCGGGCGCAATCCGCGGTCAAACCCGGCCACCTACAGCGGCGTATTTACCCACATTCGCCGGCTTTACTCCCAGCTGCCGGAGGCCCGTGCCCGCGGCTATTCGATGGGGCGTTTCTCATTCAACGTGACCGGCGGACGGTGTGAAGCCTGCCGCGGGCGGGGTTCACGGCAAGTGGAGATGCAATTTATGGGCGATGTCGAGGTCGCCTGCGAGGTGTGTCAAACGAGTCGCTATAACCGTGAGACCCTCAAGGTCTGTTATAAGGGCCAAAGCATCGCCCAAGTTCTGGCGATGCGAATCGACGACGCGTTCGAATTCTTCGCCAATCTGCCGCCGGTGCGGCGGATCCTGCAGACGCTGGTGGATGTCGGGTTGGGCTACCTGCAATTGGGGCAACCGGCCACCACCCTCTCCGGCGGCGAAGCGCAGCGAATCAAGCTGGCCAGCGAACTGGCCCGACCGGCAACCGGGCGGACCTTCTACATACTCGATGAACCCACCACCGGCTTGCATTTTGCCGACGTGCGACGCCTAATCGCCATGCTGGACCGATTGGTCGACAACGGCAATACGGTGGTCGTGGTCGAGCACAACCCCGACGTGATCAAGTGCGCCGACTGGGTCATTGATCTGGGTCCCGACGGCGGCGCCGCCGGCGGCGATCTGGTTTTCGCCGGCCGCCCCGAAGATTGCGCGTCGGCCAGTGGTTACACCGCCGATTTGCTCAAGGCGACCCTTGCCGCGAAAGGTGGTGCCGTGCCGGCGCGCCGTCGGCGCCGCCGCCGCCGGGGCCCGGATCGCACCCTGGCGATCACCGGGGCGAGCAAACACAACCTGCGGTCTGTGGACGTTGAGATTCCCAAAAACCGAATGACGGTGGTTACCGGCGTGTCCGGATCGGGTAAATCGACATTGGCGATGGACACGATATTCGCCGAGGGCCAGCGTCGATTTGTTGAATGCCTCTCGGCCTATGCCCGGCAGTTTCTGGGACGGCCCGATGATGCCCAGGTCGAGTCCATCAGCGGGCTGGCGCCGGCGATCGCCATCTCGCAGGAGAACTCCTCGCGCACGCCGCGCTCGCTGGTTGCCACCTCAACTGATATCTACGACTACCTGCGGGTTCTCTATGCCCGCGCCGGTCGTCCGTTCTGCCCCAATGGACACGGCGATATTTCAGGAATGACTTCTACCCAGATCGCCGATTCATTGGCCGCTCATCCCGCTGGCACCCGCATGGTCTTGGCCGCACCGGTTGCCGCCGAGGAGGACATCTCGCTGGGCGAACAACTGGCCGGGCTGCTCCGCGAAGGGTTTGTACGGGCCCGCCTGGGAGAGGCCGTGATCGATTTGGCTGACCCGCAATTGACCGACCTGGACGAGATTGGCGCAGCGCAATTGGCGGTCATCGTTGACCGCTTGGTGATCAGGCCCGATCGGCGCGACCGGCTGGGCGACTCGGTCGAGTTGACACTGGCTCGCGGCGGCGGGCGACTGCTGGCTGAAGTCACCACCCCTGGCGGGGAGCGCCTGGAAGAGGCCTACACCACCTCGGCCACCTGTCCGCAATGCGGGGCCGGGGTTGTCGGTGACTTAACACCGCGTCATTTCTCGTTCAATTCCTATCTCGGGGCCTGTCCTGGATGCGATGGGCTCGGCGCCCAACTGCAGATCGATCCGGACCTTGCGGTGCCCGATTGTTCGCGATCGTATGCCGGTGGCGCCGTCGCTCTTATCGGCTCCGATCCGATGGAATACTGGTGGGGGCGTTGGGCGCGGGCCTTAAACGGCCACTTTGGCATCGATCTCCACCGGCCCTGGCGCGACCTAAGCGACGGCGACCGGCAAATCCTGCTCTACGGCGCCGGTGATGAGGAGATCGAGAGCCGAGCCGAATTCTCAAACGACCAGGGTGAGAGCGAATGGATTTCGCGCCGCCGCTGGGACGGGTTCATTCCGCTGTTTACGCGCTGGCACCAGCGAACCGAGAACCCCGATCGGCAGCGTCGAATAGAACGATTCATGCGCAACGTGACCTGCACAATCTGCACGGGCGACCGTCTGCAACCAGCGCTGCGCGCCGTGCGTTTCGCCGGAATGACGCTGCCGGCGGTCTTGCGGCTGGGGATTGATGCTGCCAGCGACCATTTCGCGACCTTAGCGGCCGATCCACAGGCCAGCGATCTTAGCGCCAGCGAGCGCGAAATTGCAGCCCCGGCGCTGCGCGAAATTGCCAATCGACTGGCGTTCTTAAAGGAAGTCGGAGTGGGATATCTGGCCCTCGACCGACGCACCTCCACACTATCGGGCGGGGAGGCGCAACGGATCCGTTTGGCAACCCAAATTGGAACGCGATTGGTGGGTTCGATATATGTCCTCGACGAGCCGACGATCGGTCTTCACGCTCGCGATATCGCCCAATTGCTCCGATCTTTGGAGCGCCTGCGCGATATTGGCAACACGGTGATCATCATCGAACACGATGAACAGACCATTCGGGCGGCCGACCACATCATCGATATGGGCCCGCGAGCCGGCGAGCAAGGCGGTCAAATCGTTGCCAGCGGGGGAGTCGATGACATAGTGGCGGCCGGTAC
This sequence comes from Chloroflexota bacterium, assembly GCA_965249595.1. Classification (GTDB taxonomy): domain Bacteria; phylum Chloroflexota; class UBA11872; order UBA11872; family VXNJ01; genus VXNJ01. The sequence goes on from OZ252242.1 coordinate 941,091, forward strand.
TCTCACCGGCAAGGCGCTGGCCGGCCAGCTGTCGCGCATGACGGTGAAGATGCTTCCGCGCCTGTCACACGGGCGCCTGGGGGTGCGGGGCGCCGCCCACAACAACCTGGCCGACATCGACGTGGATTTTCCGACCGGAAATCTGACCGTCGTGACCGGGGTTTCGGGGTCCGGCAAGAGTTCATTGGTAAACGGCATTTTGGCCTGCGCCCTGCGGTCGCGCCTCCACCGCGCCCGCACCGAGCCGGGCAGCCACCGCTCGCTGGAGGGTGTTGAGCAATTTGACAAGGTGATCGTCGTAAATCAATCGCCGATCGGGCGCAGTGCCCGATCCACTCCGGCCACCTACGTGGGCCTGTTCGATGCCGTGCGGGCGCTTTACGCACGGCTCCCGGAGGCGCGGGCGCTGGGATTCGGGCAGCGCCGCTTTTCGTTTAACGAGGGACAGGGGCGCTGTCCCGCCTGTCGCGGCGAGGGCCGAATCCGCATCGAGATGCAATTTTTGGCCGATGTGGAGATGGAGTGCGAAGTTTGCCAGGGCCGTCGATTCAACCAGCAGACGCTGCGGGTCCATTTCCGCGGCGCCTCAATCGCCGATGTGCTGGCACTAACCGTCGACGAAGCGATTGAGTTATTCGCCAACGTACCCTCGGTGCTGCGTGGCCTGACCGCCCTCTCCGACGTGGGCCTCGGCTATGTCCGTTTGGGCCAATCGGCGCGCACACTCTCCGGTGGCGAGGCCCAGCGCGTCAAATTGGCGGCCGAACTATCGCGACCTGCCACCGGCCGGACGATTTACATCCTCGATGAGCCAACCGTCGGGTTGCACGCGGCCGATGTCCAGGAATTGATCGCAGTGCTGAACCGATTGGTCGATTCCGGCAACACCGTCATCGCCATCGAACACGATCTTTCGGTAATCGCCCAGGCTGACCAGGTAATTGACCTGGGGCCCGAAGGTGGTGATGGCGGCGGACTACTGGTTTGCACCGGATCGCCGATGGAGGTCGCCGACCATCCAGGTTCGCACACCGGCAAATGGTTGGCAAAATTTATCGAAAAGGCCCGAGCGAGCAACCGTGCCGCCGCCGCAGCGCCACCCGTTGCCGTTGAGCCCAATCACACCACCATCCCCTTGAATTAACGGTCGTCTAATGTCCCGTACTCCGCTGCTTGCCGGCAATTGGAAGATGCACCACGGCCCCGCCGCAGCCGCTGAATTGGCGGCCGCAGTAAGCCGATTGGCAGAAGGCGCTCCTGCGATTGAAATCGCAATATTTGCCCCATTTGTATCGCTTTCCAGTGCCGCCGCGGCGATAGCTGGTGGATCGGTCCGACTCGGCGCGCAGAATGCCCATGAATCGTTGTCCGGGGCCTTTACCGGCGAGATTTCGGCGACGATGCTTTCCGAAGTCTGCCAATTGGTGTTGCTCGGGCATTCGGAAAGGCGACATATTTACCAGGAATCAGACTCCCTAATTGGCGCCAAGGTCGAGGCCGCCGTGGCCGCCGGTTTGGATGTGGTTCTGTGTGTCGGTGAGACGCTCGAACAGCGGCGGGCGGGATCGGCGCTTTCGGTCGTCGAATCGCAATTGGAGGCCGGGCTGGCCGGGATTACAATGCCCGCGACCGACCAGATATTGATCGCCTATGAGCCGGTATGGGCGATTGGCACCGGCCTCAATGCCACCCCGGAACAGGCTGGCGAGGCCTGTGGAGCAGTGCGTAAATGGCTTTCAGGACGTTATTCGGATGGCGTGGCCGGCCGGACCCGGGTGCTCTATGGCGGCAGCGTTAATGCTGCAAATTGGGCGGAAATCTCAACCCAGGACGATATTGACGGGGCATTGGTTGGCGGTGCTTCTCTCAGCGCCGAGAGTTTTGGGGCGCTGGCGGTAATTTCGCAAGCTCAATACGATTGATTGCGCCTGCGGCGACGGGCGGCGACAGTGCCGGAGAAAGTTTGGGCAATCATCGCCAGCAAGACCAGCGCAACTAGAACCCAGATCTGATCGCCAAGGCCGAGAACCACTGTGGCGGCCGCCGATATGACAGCCGCTTGTAAAAAGCGGATTGTGTAATTTTTGGTCAGCCAGGCATGGGCAATCAGGGTCGCGGTGGAGATTCGCAGTGACACCAGCGCGACGCCAATAACGGCCGGACCAATTAATTCCGGCACCAGCCCGATGGCAAAGACTCCCGCCAGTCGAATTTGCAACTCAAAAGCGACGTAGCCTATCCCGAACCCCTGTCCGGCGGTCAGCATCGAATCTGTCCGAGTTCGAACGCGGGCAATCGTAAAGGCAACTACAAGCGCCGGTACTGCCAGCGCTTGGTCGAATACGGCAATGACAATCCGTTCCAGCGGATCCCGCAGGTCGGAGGCGAGTTCCAAGCTTTCGGCCAAATCGGAAACAGCCGGTGCCAGCATCGGCTGAGCCCACTGGATGGACCCGGCGGCAAATAGCGCGCCACCGGTAAGCGCTAGCCAAAAGCTTGTTTCGCCAAGATTTGGCGAATGAGAAAGGCGGGTCCAAAACAGCCCGGCCGCCACCGTTAGAGCAAGTACACCCCAGTGCAGGAATGAGAGTGTCTGCCCTGCTGTAGCAGCTGCCGTGGCTAACGAATCCATGCTTTATATTCGCCTCCCGCGCAGGGCAAACGGCCTCAGGAATTGCTAGACTGCGCACGATCACGCCAGTGGGTGGCGATCTGGGTCGGTGGGTGAGTGGTTAATACCACCAGACTGTAAATCTGGCGCCGTAACGGCTACGCAGGTTCGAATCCTGCCCGGCCCACCATGACGTACCGTACTGCGAACTCCGCCGTTCAAAGCGACCTCGACGGCGTTCGCTCCCCCTATGGGACTGTCCTGGAGCGTGGGTATGAAGAAGACGATTGCGGCCTTGCCGGGCTTGACCTCGATCTCTTTGACGAAGGACCGGATGAACAGCGACACCCAGTTTTGCCGGTAGACGACAAATACTTTTGCCGGGTGCATTGACTCACTGTTTTTGTAAATGAAACAGGGCCGTTGCCTCATTAGATTTGTAATCCAAACCGGCATGGAGGCAACCGATGCGAAGAAAGAAGTTGAGCCGGACGGCGCGGGCGGAACCGGTGACCACTTTAAGGGACCGCTACGCTGTAGCCTCCAAGCAAGACAAATGGCGATCCTCAGGCGAATTCGTAGCCTTGACCGGCTACAACCGCAGTTATGCGACCCGTCTGCCGGGGGCGGCATCTGGAACCGCTCCGGATCCTCAAACCCGATCTTCAAACCGCATCTACGGCGAGGCTGTCAAAGAATCCCGGATCGTCCTCTGGGAAGCATCCGACCGCATCTGTGGCAAGCGCCTAAATGCCGTACTGCCAACTCCCCGTCGACGACTTCGGGCCTAATCTCCTTCGGCGCTCACAGGGGAGGGCAACGACACTGTAATTTCCATAGTCGGCTGTTTTACTTCTACGGGTACTAATCTCGGCAGTATCGGCAGGATTAAAGGCGTTGGTTCTAATCGCGGTCCCGTAAGTTCAGGCTCACACACAACGGACACGGGCGACGAAGACTGAAATAGCCTTCACGAGGAATAGACCGTATGGGCAAAGAGGACGGGAAGGTGCTTGAGATTCGGGCATTTCGGGAGTCTGATCAAGAGGCGGTAGTAGCCCTGTGGCGAGAGTGTGGACTCGTGGTTCCTTGGAACGACCCTCGAAAGGATATCCACCGTAAGCTACGCATCCAAAGGGAGTTGTTTCTCGTTGGACTGCTCGGTGCTAGCTTGGTAGCAACCGTGATGGCCGGGTACGAGGGTCATCGTGGTTGGATCAACTATCTCGCTGTGGCTGCCGAGTGTCGGAAAAGAGGCTTCGGGCGTCGATTGATGGACGAGGCCGAAGCACGTCTGAGAAACATGGGCTGTCCCAAGGTCAATTTACAGGTCAGGAGCACAAACGTTGATTTGGTTGCGTTTTATGGACGCATCGGATATTCGGTGGATGATGTCGTGGGCATGGGCAAGCGCCTCGAGGAAAACTGAGGACCCCCTATTAACAACAACACCGAGATCGTTGACAGCAAGTGGTCCGCGTTCATAGCGGGAGAACACGGCAAAATCGCGGCTCACTCAGACCCCGCGATGATCGGGAGGGGCATCGAGCGTTTGTTCGGCCCGGGGGACTCTGGAGGCCACCGATGATTGCGGGCAGGTGGCCTTACCACATCGGCGATATGGAACTCCTACGAGCTGACCGGTGACGAGATTCACGCTCGGTCCCTGGCGCCCCACCTAGCGTCCACCTGCCCGATGCGACGCATAACGACTGATCTGCTGGCCGGCATATTGGTCGGCGTGGTCTTGGTGCCGACGGCTATGGCCTTCGGCGTCATAGCGGGGGTGGGACCGGCAGCGGGCCTCTATGGCGCTATCGCCATCGGTCTGCTGGCGACGATTGCGGGCGGTACGCGCGGGCTTATCTCCGGTCCCAACATCTTCGTTGCGATCGTTCTTGCATCGGTGGTGGCCGAGCACGGTCTGGCGGCCGGGTTTACAGCCGCATTGTTGTCTGGCGTATTTCTGATGGCCTTCGGCCTGGCCCGGCTGGCCCGGTTCATCGCCTACATTCCCCACTCGGTGTTATCGGGGTTTTCACCGCCGCGGGCATTTTGCTTGTCGTTAGCCAAGTACTTCCGGCCATTGGTTTGCCCCCGGCCTTGGGCGGGGTTGTCGGCATCGTGAAGGCGTGACCCGGAGCAACAGAGAACTATGACGCGCTTGCCGTCGCCGGGATAACCGTACTGGTCGGGGTTCTCTGGCCCAGCCGGCTGGGCCGGTACGCTCCGGCCAATTTGTCGCTTTATTGGCCGGGAGCGCTATCGGAATTCTCTGGTTCAGCGGTGCGCCGGCGATAGGCGAAGCTCCAGCGAGCTTGCCGGAATTGACTTGGCCGGTGCTCAATCCGGCGGTCATTCCTCCCGCTTTCACAATGGCCCTGCTGTGCGCCGCCATTACCCTGATATCCAGTTTGCAGGCCGATGCGACGACCGGAGTTAGTCATCAACCGAATCGGGAACTGATGGCCCAGGGCGTAGGCAATATCGCCACCGGTCTGGTCGGCGGGAATCCCGGCGGTGCAAGCTCGGCCACGTTCATCAACCTTCAAGCTGGCGGGCGGGGCAGAATCGCCGGCATAGCGGCCGCGGCAGTGGTCGCGTTGGCGCTAGTAGCCCTGCCCTTTTCGGAGATTCCGCTGGCCACGCTGGCCGGCATAGTCATAGTCACCGGCTACCGGATCATAGATTGGGGTTACCTGCGCCGGTTGAAGGGCGTACCTCTCGGCTATACCTCGGTCATGCTGTTGACGGTGACGGTTGCCGTGCTGATTGGTTTTGCGGAGGCGCTCCTGGTCGGGTTGGTCGTTGCCGCGTTGGCCGAAGCCACACGGTCGCACCGGCGCGAGTTGGAGCAGCTAGTATCGGTTCCGTTGCTGGATAGCGAAATATGGCCCGACGCCGTCTCTTTCGATGCCAGGGTGGGGTTGATCGTACTGCCGGACTGGGTGTCGGTTGCTTCGGCGCGCGAACTGACCCGGATTCTTGGCGGAGAGATAAAAAGTAGCGAAGCGGTCATACTGGATTTCAGCGGTACGACCCGCCTTGACGATACGTCAGCGGCGCTAATCGGCCAGATTGTGGTCAACAAGCCGGTAGTCATCGCCGGGCTGCACGGCGAACCGGCAAAGATGCTGGCGGGGTTTGGCAATGTGCGGGCGGACCGATCCGTGCCCGACGTGGATCGAGCCAAAGCGGTGATCCGGGCGATGGTTGCCCGCTAGGCTGGCGGATTCCGAGGGATTGGACCTACCGGTGTATTCACGCAGACTCCATGGACACATTGAGGGATGCATTGTCCTCTCGCCTGCTGTGAAGTGAGAGGTGGCCGTTGCCCGCCGACAAATTGGATGGACAAACTGCACACGTGGGAGACCCGTGCGAGGTTGGGCGATTGACTCCCTCTTAACAGGGTCCACAGCCAAAAGTCCACGATTCACAATAGACACGAAAGATCGAGATGCTCGTGGTGGGTGGGGTTGAAGCCAGCACGTAGTCGTCCGAAAGCATTCGTGCGGGGCGCTATCGTCCTCAAGGAGCACCCGTTTTCTCCCCTTGCCTCCGATAGTCGACACGAGGTTCCGTGAAGATGTCGGCGGGCCAACGTCGATCATGGCTAATACCATCTTCGGGATGTGGCTGGGCAGCCCGTGAGCCTGCCGAAGCCCTCGGCTCAGACACCATGCCGCGCACCCGGCAGCGAACGAGCATCTTCCACGATCTCTTGCAAAAGGCTCCCGATGATGCGGTGGCTGGAATCGCTCAGCCTCGTGAGGCAGGCCCCAGGCGTCTGGTTCGACTTTTGAGCCTGCCGGTTTCCGGCATTGGCAAGCCCCGGCTTAAGGAGACATATTTCTGCGACATTTCATCGCCATCGTGAGCAGTATCACAGATGCTCCACAAGGACGAGGGAAGGGTGACTTATAAAAACCTGACAATGAAGGCGTTCCTGATTGGGCTGGTCTCGGTGACCATGTTGTCCACGGTGATATTCACCGGCTGCACTGGCGACGCTGGACACGGAGATGGCCAAGAAGTTGACCGCGCAGCGGCAAGTGAGGACATCTCCGAGCGAGAAGGCGGCGACTCCGGAGGTGAAGGGGGTGAGTCAGGCGAGGAGAACGGGGATGATGGCGAGTTTGGTGGTGACAGAGAGTCCGGCGAAGAACACGACTCCAGTGGTGATAGTGGTGGCGGAGAGAGTAGGGAAGCCGCCATGTCGAGCCCAATCATTCCTCTCGGTCAATCGTGGAGCGGTGTTCTCGGCGGATTGGACGTTTCCATGCAGTACGACGCGGTAACCCTGACTGTTCACGGAACGGTGCGAAACACGCTCCCGCAGGAACTTTGCTACGTGCAGGCTGAACCCCACCTGAAGTCTGGAACGAGGACAGTTGGAGAGCTCGGCCCCGAGAAATTGGGACACCTCGACCCCGGACAAGAAGCAACGTCAAGCCTGACGGTCGCCAGCGAACCGGAACTTACAGGAGTTACCTACGATGGATACGTTGTCCACATGGAAGTTTTCGACTGCAGCGGCCCTGCCCCCACCGCCCACACAGGAGGAGAAGGCAGTGAAGGCAGCGGTGAAAACAGCGCCGGTGAAAAAGGCGGCAACGAAACCGTTGGAGCCGCGGGCGAGGAAGGTAGCGGCGCTAACGGGTTAGCGCTGGATGAGACCTTTGATTCAGTTCGCGCCGGCGCTCGGCTGATTTTGACCTACGACGCTGACAACAACTCCTTCAAGGGGACTGTGGAGAACACGACCGACGGAGCCCTGGATCGGGTCAGGGTCGAAGTGCACCTTTCGAACGGAGCGGAGCTAGGTCCGACGACCCCGACAGAGTTGGCTCCGGGCGAGGTGGTCTCGATCCACCTACCTGCGACGCCGGCATCGTTCACTGGATGGACCGCACATGCCGAGGTTGGCTCCGCAAGCGAGGGGGGCGAGTCAGGCGAGGAGCCGGGGGATGGTGGTGAGCCTAGTGACGGCAGAGAGTCTGGCGGCGAACACGGCAGTGGTGGCGAGCGGCAGGGAGGCGGCCATAGCTAATCGGAGTCAATCGAGGGGGATGTCGAAGTCTCAAATTGGATAATCTGACCACAGGCGTGTCCGATAGATCGACACTGTGCCTCCATGAGGCAAAGCTTTCAGGAATACTCCTTGGAAGAGGGCTGGTTTGAGTCGCACAGTATTGCTGATAGAAGACGATACGAGGATCGCGAACTGGATCAAGGTTTACTTCGAGCGCGCCGGATTCTCTGCCGAAGTTGCCTATGACGGTGTGTCCGGTCTGGCCCTGTCTCGAAGTCTGATTCCGGACCTGATAATCCTAGATCTGATGCTTCCCCGTCTCGACGGCGTGGAACTGTGCAGAATCCTGCGGCGAGAGTCGGACGTTCCGATAATCATGCTGACGGCAAGGGAAGCCCCCGCCGAGCGAATCATCGGACTGGATGGCGGGGCCGACGACTACATCGTCAAACCCTTCGATCCGGAGGAGGTCATCGCGCGCGCCGAGGCCGTGCTCCGCCGCGTCAAGGGCAGGGTCCAGCGGGTTCTGACGCGTGGCAATATCACGCTGAACGAGACTGCCCGCAGCGTGACGGTCAACGGAGAACCCGTAGGTCTGAGCCAGGCTCAAATTGCCCTCCTATCGACGTTGATGCGTCATCCCAACCAAATTCTCAACCGTGACCAGCTTATCTCGCTGACCTTCAACCGCGAATTCCACGGGTACGACCGCGCCATCGACAACCAGATCGCTCGAATTCGAAAGCGGATCAGCCGAGACGGCATCCACCCCATTCAGACCGTCTACGGTGCCGGATACAAGTTCGTGGTAAACGACGAATGATGTCCCTTCGCTGGCGAATCATGGGTTCGATCATTCTTGTCATAGTTCTTACCGTTTTGATCAGTGTCAGCGTGGGCTACTACGCGACTCAGTCCCGTTTAGGTGTGTTCGTGGACGAGATAAGTGATGGTGAGGCGAGTCAATTGGCAGGGAATCTGAGCAGGGCCTATACAGCTGCCGGTAGCTGGGACACGGTGGAAAGCCCGCTGTTCCAGGCTGGGTACATCTACGACGGGGCTCTGGAGGTGGATGGGCATGAAGAAAGCGAGAGGGAATCCTTCGAGCTCTTTCACAAAGACCCGATACGAGTCGTCATCGCTGGCGTCGATGGACGGGTGGTGAAGGACAACCTATCCATATTGCTACCTGGAACCACAGCACCAGATCTAGATGGCCATCACGAGACGGTATTCGACTTAACTACGAACCAGCCCGTGGGCCGCGTCTTTGTGGATGTGAATCATGTATTTCTGTCTGCCGAGTCGCACGGGTTCCTCAGCACCCTCCTGTACTTCACCGCAATTGGTGGGACGCTGACGGTCGGAATTGCCATACTGCTGGCCGCATGGTTGTCCAAACGTATCACGGCCCCTGTGACGGCTTTGACGGAGGCAACCCAGGCAATTGCCCATGGAGATACGACCCGGCTTCCGGTCACGTCCGCGGATGAGTTGGGACGGATGAGTGCGGCTTTCAACCGGATGACCTCCACCTTGGAGACTCAGCGCGACCTCCGCCGGCGACTGATTAACGATGTCTCTCATGAGTTGAATACGCCACTGAGCGTCATACAACTGGAGGCAAGCGGGCTGCGCGATGGACTACAGACTCCTGAGAGCGCCTCCGGCCGCATCATCGAAGAAGTGGACAGATTGCGCGGTCTCGTGACCGATCTGGACTGGCTTGCGGAAACTGACCATGGCGAATTGAGACTCACACTCGAAGTAACTCCGATTTACGAGATGCTCACCGCAGAGGTGGGACGATGGAAGCCGCAATCTCAAGCTCGACAGATTGAGTTGTCGCTGGAGTTTTCCGCTGACCTCTCGGATATGGTCCTCGACCCGATGTGGATGAGCCAAGCATTGGGAAACGTTTTGAGCAACGCTATTCTTTGCACCGAAGCTGGCGGGAGCATCGCGCTCAGGGCGGCGCTGGAGGGCGACGGGATGTTGGCTATCTCGATCACCGATAACGGGATCGGCATCGATGCAGCAGACCTTCCCCACGTCTTTAACCGCTTCTACCGCACTGACCAGTCGCGCAGTCGTGGGATAGGCGGCACAGGACTGGGATTGGCTATTGCACGAGCAATTGCCGAAGCTCATGGGGGTACGATTGCCGTAACGAGTGACGGGCCTGGCCAGGGTGCCAACGTGACTATTCGCCTTCCCATAGATACGTGACGGTCACCCAGCCTCTCGAATCTGTTGCCAGACCATCGACTGAGCGTCGCCCGTTTCGTCCTCAATATAGACGGACACCGGACCGTCCCGCCCGTGCGGGCGATGGCGCGAATCGACTTTCCTTTGCCCGCTAGTTGGTACAGCGATCGCAATATTCCGCCTCTTCACACTTGAATCGGTGCACCTTTCATAAAACGGGTTTATGAAGGTGCTCACTGTAGAGGTGGGTCAATTCCATTCCCGCGCTAGTGTTATGGGTCAGTTTTGAGTCGGCGTTCACATCACCGGATGTTGGTCAGCGGGGTAACCGGCCAACGCGCAGCTAACGCTGGCTCCGGTTGGCAAGGACCTCAAAATCGGGACTCTGAATAGGAAGGTGAGCCAAATCGGTCTGGAATGGTAGGAGGTCGATTGCTAGCTACCGACCGTGTGATATCCGTTAGTTCCCGATCGGCATGGATTCCTGCCCCTTGTCGTGGCTCAAGGACATCGATTAGCCGGAACGACAAGGGATGTCGGCGCTGCTCAGGTGAAGGGCGGAAACTCTTTGAGCGACCGAATCTTGATGTGCGCGAGCGCCATTTCGGGCTGATCGTGAACAGTCGCATGGACGGCCACACACACCATGCCGGCGGCGAGCACCGACGCGACGCCTGAACCGGAATCCTCGATTCCAACAACATCCGCCGGTTCAACACCCAGACGTTCGGCGGCCGTCACGTATGGTTCGGGCGAGGGTTTTAACCGAGAGACAGTTTCGGCATCGACTACGCACTCGAACGCGTTGCGCAGGCCAAGTGCCGCCAGGGAATTGCGTGCGTGGCCGCGGTCGGCGGACGTTACCAGGGCCATCGGCAGGCCCGCGGCCGAAAATCGCCCCAGTAAGGCGCGCGCACCGGGCGTAGGGGTAGGCTCGGTCGCGGCGAGGTGATTCCACGTTGGTTTAAACACCTCCAGCGCGCGCCCGTACGCTAGCCCGTAGAACTCGCACAATCGGGTGACCCCGGGTACCATTCCCATCGCAAAGGTCCTTGGGTGGTCGGGCGCGAGCTCGCAGATGCCGAAGGCCGCAAGTGTTCGATGTTGGGCTTCTAGGAGAGTCGGCTCGGTGTCGATCAGCGTTCCGTCGAGGTCGAAGGCGACGGCAGCGGGACGGGAGAGACTATGCACGGTAATCCCCTGGGGACGCGAGCATGTGGAGCGCCACGCTAATGCCCGCGCCAGACCAAATTCGGCCGTGGCGGCCGGGCAAGCGCTTTCAGGTTATGGGCTGAACCTAAATGGTGGGTACCGGTCGGTCGTTAGCAGGAACGCGTACGCGGAAACTCGGGCACTCCAGCGGATGATTCCTTCGATGAAGGTGAACGCCAAGCGCGGGTAATTACCGGTGATCAGGATTGCGAACCAGGCGACCACGGTCACGAACATCGCCAATGTGCCCAGGATGGCGAGGATGATGTAGTGCGGAATTACCAGGGCCCACTTGATCAATGGAAGAAAGCGGTTCAGATCAGCTTGGGCGTCGGGGTATGCAATTTCGACGTGCACCGCCTGCTCATCGTCGGTGGAAGGGTATTCGTCGCGCAGGAGGAGCAGGTAAGCCCCAACCCTGGCGCTAAACCGTGCCAGTTCCAGGTTCCAATCGAACCACCAACGCGGATACTTCTGGCGGAACAGGATCATTAGCAGTGGCGCGGCGATGAGCGTGCCACCCGCCATCAACGGACCGAGAAATTGGTCGGTTTCGACGTTGCCCGAGCTCGAAAACCCACTGATAAAGGCCGCGATCACCAATATCGGAATCGCGAGGATGATCCTAACCAGCGTTTTTAAGCGATCGCTCGATTCCGGGTAATCGATCGTCACATTTGCCGGGTATTCGTCAGACACGCTTTCCAACCTCCAGCTGCCTGGCCAGTTGCAAACTGCGGCCGGTCAGTTCGCGGCCAACTATTGCATTCCGGCCATTTCTATTCTTAACCAAGAGTGATCGGCGGCACCCTATGCTCCTTACCCGTCACAATCTGGTTTCGCGGCGCCACCGCAACCAGTGCCGATGGCCATCCGGCAAGAGGCGAAGTGACGCTCCACCGGTAGGGATCCGGGCATGGATGATGCCGAGGGCGTGAGTATCCAGTTATTGCAGTCAGTAGTAGACGCGAGAAATGGACCGGAAATTACCAGGATCGTTGGGTAAACGGGCAGGAATTGCCGGTGAACTTTGATGCCAAGTGCGACAAGTCCGACTGTAGCGGCGGTTCACTTGGCGCATGGCAATCCCGCCGTCCCTGTCGGTGGCCCCATCCCACTTGCCGGCCAATACCCACGTCGGAAGAGGAGTGCTTGCGGGCCGCAGGCCTAGGAAGCTCTTCCTAGGGCCAGAAAAACCTCCCAGTTGAAATCGGATGGATTTTCGGCATGCTCATGATGAATCCAGGCGCCGTGGGCGCCGGACGGGCATCCCATCCAAGTGAAGCCCGCGTTGACTGCGCGGCCGCTACTCGCGAACCTTGGCGTAGGTGAATAGGTCGGCGATCTGGCCATCTTTGCTGACGCTTTTGCGGTGCCGGCCCTCGCAAACGTAGCCCACCTTCTCAAGCACCCTCGCCGAGGCAGGGTTCCACTCGAAGACGTGTGCATCTAGCCTCACGAGATCATGCTGATTGAAGGCGTACTCGGAAACCGCCTGCAACGCCGCCGTGGCGATGCCTAGTCGCCAGAACGGTTCTCCCAGCCAATAACCAATCTTGGCTGAGCGGCGATATACATCCTGCTGCAGAGTAAATCCGATCCCTCCTATCACCTCGGTAGCCGAGGCGATCGCAAAATTTGTCTCCGGCAGTTGATGGGTTGCAATTTCAATCCACTGGCGAGCGTCGGACAGCGTGTACGGGTATGGGAAGACATCGCGCAAGTTTCGTGAAATCGCGGGATTGTTGGCGTACTTGGCCAGAGACGCGGCATCGCCGTCGTCAAAACTTCTGACCTGCCATTCCCCAATATCGATCTGCATTTTTCGACCCGATGAGTTTCAGTTTGTTCCCGCAAGGAAAGGCAACTCTAGCACTGGAAAATTGCCCGAGTTGGAGCATTTTGGAAGCGGTAGAGATCATTTTCTCGGCGAATATTTCGCATCCTGGTCTCTGGTTTTCCACCGGCGAGGGCGCCACCGCTGGGGCCGCCTTGGATGCGGTTTTCAGGCAACTATTATCAGAACGTGACAATCACTGACTTTTGAGTGGTAAATGGCAAGATTCAACGTGTTTTACCACGCCCCCGAAGCATGGGGTTCGAAACCGGGCGTGACGAAAGAAGACATGCAAAAAGGCATGGCGGCCTGGATGGCATGGGCCGAGCGCTGCGGCGACGGTCTCGTGGACATGGGCGGACCACTGGTGAACGGCCAAAGAATTGCCAATTCGGGCACCGCGGCCAGCGACGCGGACATCGTTGGCTACTCCACCCTGGAAGCGGAAAACATGGATGCCGCGAGGGCGCTGCTGGCAGGTCATCCGCACCTTGATTGGGGCAAGGAGTATGTGATCGAGGTCTTCGAGGTGATTATGGCGGGGATGTAGGTTCGTCCCAATTTATCCGGCAACATTGCGCCCAAGGAACCAAATTGACATGAAGAAACGTTGCCTGGCGATTCTGCTTATTGCCGGAGTCCTCTCGGCCCTCGTCTTGACGGGTTGCCTTTATGGCGATTCGGAGTCGGGGGAGCACGGTGGTGGATCGGAATCGCGAGAAAATAGCGGCGCATCGGAGTCGGGGGAGCACGGTGGCGGCGCCGAGGCAAACGAACATGGTGAAGATTCAGAGTCCGGTGAGGGCGATGAAGAATCCGGCACCCAATTCGGTCTGAGCGAAACGTTCGACGAGGTTCGAGCGGGCGCCCGGTTGGTCCTCTCTTATGACTCGACGGCCGAATCCTTCGTCGGCACGGTAAGTAACACCACCGAATCCGCGTTGAGCCGGGTAAGGGTCGAGGTTCATCTCTCCAACGGGACCGAACTGGGTCCTACAACTCCGACAGATCTGGATCCAGGCCAGGCGATTGACGTAGTGCTCCCGGCAACCGGGCAGTCCTTTAACTCATGGAGTGCCCATCCCGAGGTTGGATGATCCCTCAACCGCGAGGTATTGGCCTGCCGTAGGCGGCGCGAAAGTTGCGGTGTGGGGCCCGAAGATATGCCTGACTGTGACCGCACTGGGGATCCCGTCTCGGCCTCGATTGGGCATGGATTCTCTGCCGGTTGAGCGCTGAGCCTCGCCCTAATTGCGGCCTCGCGGTCAGGAGGCACGGGCCGGTCAATTGTTCGGCAATTGCCACAGCTCGCTTGAGCTCGTGAAATAGCGTGGGCCGGATAGCGTATGTATAGATGCAGCCTGCTCGTAAATCCGCCAAGCAAAGGTTGCCGCGGTGAAGACGAATACCAAGCTTTTCTCGGTTTCCGCGTTGGCAATCTCGATTGCCTTGCTGGTCTTGACGGCCTGCCAGTTGGAGCAGGATCCGACCGAAACGACGACGGAAGTGCCGTCCGGCCGAAAACCCGACGCATCCGTAGTCGGTTCCGTCACATACCGGGAGCGATTGGCCCTCACCCCGGATGCAAACCTCGTAGTTGAACTGCGCGATGTTTCCTATGCCGACGCGTCGGCTCCGCTTATCGCCAGAGAAACTATCGCCGACCCGGGTCAGGTTCCCATCGAGTTCAAAGTTGATTACAGCCGTGAAGATATCGATCCGCGGAACAGATATTCGCTAAGCGCCAGAATCGTCGAATCTGATGGCCGCCTGGCGTTCACTAACGACACGGCACATGAGGTGATCACCAACGGAAATCCCAGCAATGTGGATATGGTCCTCGTGCTCGTTCAGCCTCCGCCTGAACTCATCGACGATCCGGGCGCCGGAAGTCCGGATTGGCGAACCTGGGTTGAGACCCCGGTTACGGTGGCTTGGGCCAACCTGATTCCGAACGAACCGGAGAACCTGCTGCGTATCGCCTACTACCAATCCACGGTTGAAGGATGTGTCCGGCCTGGCAGTTCGGATCTGGTTGATCAAGGCTTTGACATCATCGCCCGGGTTACGCTGATGCAGCCGCCGCCCACTGCCTGGGCAATTCCCTGCGACAAACAGCTGGTGCAACTTGATACCGTCGCGCCAATCGCCCAGCCTCTCGAACCCGTCCAGACCTACCGCGTTTTGGTAAACGGTATTGGTCTGACCACCTTAACGTTGCCGCGACCGAGCCTTTCGCACCCCTTCATCGCCGAGTCGCCGATAGAGAGCGCGGAGGTGGTAGCGCTCGACGGGGCGCCGGCGCATTACGAACTGCGCGTCGTTTCCGGTCTGCCCACCGGAAGCGGTTGTTCCCAGTTCGATGGTTATGAAATCCGGCGCGAGGAGCCGAATGCGATTAACGTAGTCGTCACCCACCATCAGGTCGGTGACCCGGAGGTGTTTTGCACCGCCGAATATCCGACCGTGGAAACTACGGTCCCGTTGGGTGGCGGTTTCGAGTCCGGCTTGGAATACACGGTCAACGTAAATTCGGGATTGGCAACTTCATTTATTGCCCGCTAGGGGCACACCGGCAATCAGTGTCGGCGTGTCCCAGGTTTTGAAAAACGGGTCCGTCATGCAGCTGGATCAATTCGCTGGGCGCCCGGGGCTGAATCTTTCCGAAAACTAGGCGGCAAGCTCTATTGCTTGGTCGAGCGGGTTGGGTATTTGGTCCCCGGCGCGGCGACCTCGATCATCGCGAATAAAACGATTAATCCTTGGCAAGAAGAACGGCCGCAACGCCGGTCGGCGCTGCAATCGCCATGTCCCGGCGCTTGAACCGGGTTTGCCGGAGCGCCAGCTGGCAATTTAAAAATCGGCGCTCAGTAGTCTTCCGGCTCTTCCGGCATCAAGACGAATTCAGGATAGGCCTCAATCCCCAACTCCCCGGCGTCTTGCCCCAGTTGCTCAACGTGTCGCGAAACACGGGCCTTGAGGGTGACGGCCAGCAATTTCCAAAGCAAGAACGCAGCGGTAAAAACCGTGACACCGACGGAGGCAATACCCAACAGTTGCACCCAAAAATCGCCACCGCCGACGATGCTGACGGCCAAGGTGCCCCAGATACCGGCGAAGAGGTGGACGGGCACGGCGCCAACCACATCGTCAACCCTTATTTTTTCCAGCAATTTGAGCCCGGCGGTGCAGATGATTCCGCCGATTGCGCCAATGATGATGGCCCAATAGTGCTCGACGATGTCGGGGCCGGCGGTAATCGATACCAGCCCGGCGATCGCGCCATTTAATCCGGCGAACAAATCAACTCGGGCAAGAAAGAGGCGAGAGACGGCGAGCGCGGCAACAACCCCGGCCGCCGCCGCCAGGTTTGTGTTGACCAGTACGATGCTCATCGCCAGCGCGTCGCCGGCGCTCCCCAAGGCCAATTGGGATCCGCCATTAAATCCGAACCAGCCAAACCAAAGAATGAACACCCCCAGGGTGACCACCAATATGTTGGATGGCGCCGAAATCTTCACTGAACCGTCCTGCCGAAACTTGCCCAATCGGGGGCCAATAACCAGCGCGCCGGCCAGAGCGGCCCAGCCCCCGGTGCCATGAACAACGGTTGAGCCGGCGAAATCCTTAAACCCCAGTTCGGCGAGCCATCCGCCACCCCAGGTCCAAGCGCCAGTGATCGGGTATATCAGAGCGGTCAGAACCAGCGTGAATATGAAGAAAGGCCACATCTTGACGCGTTCGGCAAGGGCGCCCGAAACAATTGACGCCGCCGTAGCGACGAACACCATTTGGAAGAACCAATCGGACATCGTCGAGTACTGGGCCTCGGCCGCCAAGACTGCTTCCAGGGCCCCGTCCTGCCCGGCCAGAAGGGCTATTTCATCAGAGGTTGGCCCATACAGAAGTTGGATCGAGCCGATAAGGTTGCCAATTTCTAGGCCAAGCAAGCTAAATTCACGACCGACGCCGACGTACATCAGGTTGTAGCCGATGAAGAAATAAGCGAGGCCGGCGATCGAATAGAGCCCGATGTTCTTCAGGCAGATCATCGAGGCGTTTTTCGTGCGCACCGAGCCCGATTCGAGCATCGTGAAACCGGCGCACATCCACATCACCAGGGCGCCCCAGACCAAAAACGAAAACGTATTAAGTACGTAGTTCGTTTCCGCAGTGTCGGCGGCCGCGTTTTGCGCACCGAATACGAAAAAGGCGACCACGGCAATTGCGGTGACCGCCATAATCGCGGCGAGACGGCGCCTAGCTAGCGAATGCATCGACTTACTCAAGGCTGCGCTCCTGACATCGTCAGTTGGTGCCTGGAAATGTCGGCCTAGCCGAACGGTCAGCAAGCCCAGTTTATGGTGGTTGTCCGGCGAATAACCAATGGGTAACCCAGGTTGCTGGGCGAGGAGAATTTGGACATTGCGGGGTGGATGTCCAAGCGCAAACTGGGCAAAGACTAGGTAGCGGGGCAATCCAATATCCATCGTGAAAAATTGGCCAAAGCTCCGGGCGATTGCCGGATTCGCAGGCCCAATTCAACTTGGTCGGTGGATATGATTTCCCTGCAACGCCTAAGAGCCGATGCGGCCCGGTTGGCGAGTCAAAAGTCGTCCGGAGCAGAACCACGGGTCATCGGTTGCGACCGCGACGCCGCCTAGTTTCGACCGCCGCCCGGACCCCATGTTCCGGTCCCCGATAGCGGGATCAAATCGCCGACCGGCAGAGCGGCCAGCGCCAAGAATCGGTGGCGCTGAACCGATCTTCGATAGACGGAAACCTGGTGGATGGGTTGGATTCTTCGGCGGGAGCGAACGACCCGGGTGATCAGGATGCTGCGGGCGAACAGCCGTCAATTTTTCGGGGCCTGGGCCAACACGTTAAAGAGGTGCCGGCCGGTGGACAGCGCAAGGACGACGAACAGCACGTCGACTATCGGGAAATAAATCAGGTGGGAGGTGACGGCATCACCGGTTTCGCTGGCGGGATTTAGCGTCCAAAACCATTCCCAGAAAAACAGGATCGTCAGTGCCACGGTAGCGTAGTAGACGATGTTTACTTGCAGGTGGTCGAGCTTGGACGAAGCGTCAGTTCCACCCGCCAGGCCCATAATTCGCCGGCGCAGGTTGATAGCCAGGATTAGCACCACTCCGGCAGCCATGAACCAATTGAGAATTTCCCAGAGCGGATATTCGGGCGATCCGTCATGAATCAGCGGCGTGAACATTAGTAGAAGACCCACCGCCACCGCCGTGACTATCAGGTAAATTCCAACTATTCGCAGAACTAATGCCATGGCTTTCGGCGCTCCTCGATCGGCCGGTTACTCGAACATCGATTGGTCAATGCGTAGGGTCCCGGCGCCTCCAACTGCCCTCAACCAGCATATCTAATGCCAGAGACCTTGCCGGCAGAAATTGGCCGATTTGATACTCAATCATTAAAGATGGCCCGAGGGTATCTATAGCTAAGGTGGGGTGTTTCTTCTAGGCGCTTTGCATGCTCCTAAATTGCCCGCTCGCAGCACAGTTGGAACAAGAGCAATCGATTGGTCATTCGTCGGGAAATTCAACTCTAATTGAGCGCTTAAACTTACAAGCCGCGCTGCGCTTCCCGAAGCGTCGGATCTGGCGATTCAGCGGCCGAAAAATTAAAATTCCTATTGGGTCCCGTGGTGCAGCGGCCTAGCATACCTCCCTGTCAAGGAGGAGATCGCCGGTTCGAATCCGGTCGGGACCGCCCTTTAGTAACTATTTCGTCGTCGTCAATTTCTTCCGGCTGTGGCCTGGAGACCTTAAATTCGAGCCCTTCGACCGGCGGCGGCAATGCGGTCGACTCAAGTGCTTTACGCCCCAGATTGGCAATTGAGACGCCATGCTGACGGCGGCTGTAGTAGAGACGGGTTACGGTGATTCCTACCGCCAGGCCGACGATTGCAGTAAGAAGCGGATTGGCGTAGATTCTCTCGAGCAGTCCGGATACGTCGTGCCAGCGCGAACCGAAATACCAACCCAGGCCAGTGAAGAAACTCGCCCAGATCAGTGATGAAATCGCGGTGTAGAGCACGAACTGCGGGTACGGAACCCGTGCCAGTCCGGCAAATATTGCCACCACGATCCGCAGTCCCGGGATCATTCGCCCAACTACTATGGCCAAGCCGCCGCGTCGCCGAAACCATGTTTCAAACTGCTCGATGCGATCTGAATCGACGCGAATGAAGTGCCCGAAACGCCTAAGCAGCTCCAGGCCCAGCCGTCGTGATATCCAATAGAGAACCGAAGCTCCGGCGGTGGCTGACCCGGCCGCAACAAGTACAACAGCGACAGGGTGAGCCGAGCCCAGTGAGATTTGGAATCCCATAAATAGGATTGCCAGATCGCCAGGCAATGGCAGTGGCACGCCCGCCTCCTCGATGCCAATCAGCAGGGCCAGTGCGTAGTACTGGTTGGCCTCTAAGAAGCTGAGCAGGGTTTCTTGGATTGATCCAAGCAGTTCAGACATCCAACCTCGCGGTCGCCCGTTTTGTCTTATTACATTTCAAAGGCGGACGGGTTGATTCTAGGAGTGGCCGGCGAGCATTTGGCATCGCGTGTTTGAATTTAGAACCCTGCGTTAGCCAATCTGGCCCCATCTATAGGTAAGGCGGTCGGCTGAACATGTATCCGACGTGCGGCATATCCCGATACTTCGCGATTGTTCCAACATTCCTGGTGCTGTTGGCGCTTTTGTTGGTAGCTGTATTTACATTCCAACCGCAATCGACATCCACTGCCGACCATGACACGAATAACGCCAATTGGGTTTGCAACATCGAACAGGATGACCTCCGAGCCGCGATATTGGAGGCCTTTGCCACTGACCCCGACGCAGTAGACGCCTGCCAGACGGTAGCGGATTCCGTCCACTGGGCTGAAATAGACCTGAGCGACCGCAACATCCGGACCTTTGAGCCCGGCCCCGGCGACCTTGACGGATTTAGAGTTAACGGCCGATTGGATCTGCGCGACACGTCGGTAAGCGTAGGCGATCTGGATCTAAGCGGAGCGTTATCTTTCGACACCACCAATGATGTTCCCGTTCCCGTTGGCAGATTTACAGAGGTAGCCAGCGGCGATGACACAGCCGGCGGATCTTTCACGATCCTTCTCGATGGCCGCGACACCGGCAATACCGGACTGGGTATCCTGCCCCGTTCGGTAGCCGAGGGCGAAATACTCTATCTGACGTTCCAATTTGGCGATCGTCCCAGTGGCCTGTCGGCGGCCGCAGAAAATGGTGTTACCGGTTGCAATCCCACGAATGATAGTTGTCTGCCGGCTTCGGGCGACTATGACGGTGGGCGAGAACGCGGCGGCGACTCGGTTGAGCGATTCGTGGCATTTGAGATCACGGTCAGCAACCAAATTAGTGGTTCGAGCGAGGATCAAGTCGTTCATATCCTTACCTCGTCACGCGATAGCTCCGACACCCTCTACGTGGTGCCGCTCCTGGTCGGCGATGACGACCGCGTCGAAGACAGCGAGGACGAGGAAATTGAGGTCACCGGCGTCCAGGTCGGTCAATATTTCAACGGAAAACTAGATACTGCGATGGCCGACGCTACACGGTCTTTCGAAAAAGACGGCTTCGACCTTGAATATCTCTTCAACCGGGGCGCGATCCTTGAGGACTTTGACGATGACTTCGAAGATTCACTGACTGTCGCCCTGGCGGAAATCGAAGTTACCGACAACGACGAACCGCGGTACAGTGTTTGCACGCGCCGTCCGCAAGCTGAGGAAGCAATCACCGATGCGGTTGGCGGATTACCCGACCAGCATTCTGTCAACTGCGATGATGTCTCGCTGGGCCTTTTGGCCAGGGTGCCGGAACTCGGTATCTACCCCGACGCCAGCAGCGGAATTGACGAAGAGCTTGACGGGCTCGACTATTCCGACTTGGAGGGCCTTACCGGACTGACCTACCTGGACATCCTCGGCAATGACATCGAGACCCTGCCGTCCAATGTCTTCCGTGATGTTGGGACGGACACGGCCGCCGGAGTCATAACGATGATCGACATACGTGATAACCCCGGTCGTCGCCGTAACACCGGATTCCTGGCCAGCGACGTGAGCTCATCGCTGCGAACCAACCTGCAGGATCTCCAAGTTATTCGCGTCG
This sequence comes from Chloroflexota bacterium, assembly GCA_965249595.1. Lineage (GTDB taxonomy): Bacteria > Chloroflexota > UBA11872 > UBA11872 > VXNJ01 > VXNJ01. The sequence goes on from OZ252242.1 coordinate 962,160, forward strand.
ACTACGACGAGGACGATGATGATTTGGAGGGAATTCTGCGTGATTCCTACACGGTCTACGAGAGCGACGTATTGGTTTTTGACGTGCATGTCGATAGCGACTGGCCGGTGATAGCGTTTAACCGGGAAGATAACGACGACAACACAATCACCGATGCCAATAGGGCCGAAGCCGATGATTTGCCAACTTCGCCATTGACCCTTGGACGCGACATCAAGGGTGGCGCCGGGAGTTTCGTGGTGGCGGTCAGGATGCCGTTTACTGGCGATGAACTCCGTGATGACGAATGGTTCAACTTGGAGCTTAGAAAAGGAAACGGCGGCCCCTTGCTGGATTCCGCCTTGGTGCGTATTCGTGATGTGACCAAGGAACGCACGCGCACGATCAGCACGGCATCGTCGGTGTATTCACCGGCACGCAATGATCGTCCGACACCCAGGCCGACTCCGACCACCTCGGCGTCACCCCGATTCAGGCATTCGGTAACCGTGCGGGGCGCTCCGATTTACCTGGAGGAAGAAAATAACGCTGATCTCAAGCACAACATTCCCAATCTAGATGTGGTCATCAACAACCGGGTTGTTGAAGCCAACTTCGCCAATTTCTACGAGCAAACTGGCAAATTAGAGCGCTGGGGCTGGCCCACTTCCGAGGTGCTGGTGCTCGAAGACGGAACGTTAACGCAGTTCTTCCAACGCGGCGTGATCGATTTCCACGATGTAGGCTCCGGATGGGTTCTCGAGCGGCGCCTGACCTGGGATTATGTCGGCGGCTATGCCAGCGACAACGATCAGGGTGTCGAACCACGCGTGACCAATCCCAATGCCGGAAGATTGCTCGGCCCCTGGGGCCACAAGGTCTCCAACGTCTCAATTGAAGGCGTCAACGTCGGATTCGCCGACTTCTTCGAACGCTTGGGCGGCGTTTCCGCTTTTGGTTTGCCCAAGACCGATGCACGCGTCGACATTGGTGTCGTGGGACGCCTGCATGCGCCGGGAACAACCTTTGGATTTACTCGTCAGTACTTCCAGGCAGCGGTCTTTGAATACCATCCGGGCGATGTAAATCAGCCAGTCAAATTGACGCTATTGGGCGATATCTTGCGGAACCAATTGGTACCGCGCCACGAAAGGGAATCGGGGTTCGACGCCGCTTTCCCATTGGATGCCGGTCAGCGCTACAACGCGCCGAGGGTAGGTGCGTAGACCTACATCTGTGCAATTGGTCGCGCGCAAACTGGCAAATTAGTAGCGCGGCAATAGTAGACCGTCTTGGCGGATGCGGTTATTGCCGGTGAGATGGGTAAAACGCCTATTTCTCTTCGCGATGCAATCGTGAACTTGACGTCACCGGCGCGCAGCCGCGTTAGCGGTTGCTGGACCTTGTCAGCCAATCTTTAGAACCGCGCTTTGCGATATTTGCAGCCTGACCGGCATGGAGCGGTCCGAGCACTGCGGGCCGGGTCGTGGGCGATTCTTGTTGATATTGCGCCCGGTTCTGGCGACGGGGGAGTGGCGCCACGACACGCAAAGTGATTTCTGCGTACAGCTCCTTTCCCTTGGCCTCCAAAGATCGCGGATTGGGCCACCCACTTTGTTAATTCCGGTGGCGATTGGCCAAGTCCCCCGACCGCAGCCAGTCAAACAGCGTAGCTCTTAGCCGATCCCGCACATCGGCACAGTCGGGATCATCCCAGCGATTGTCAAGCTCGTCCGGGTCTGATTTCAAATCGCATAACATTCCGTCGGCATGGCCGGCGAAAGTAACCAGCTTCCAACGGTGGTCTCGGACCATGCTGGCAAAGTCGGTGTTGACGATGTAGTAGTCGCGGGAATGTTCGCTAAAGACGTACTCGCGCCCGGCGGCCCCCGGTCGATCTTCCAGCAGCGGCAGTAGCGATACCGCGTCGAAATCCTCGGGCACGTCTGCCCCGGCCAGCTCCAGGATTGTGGGGCCGATGTCCATCCATTGAACCAGCTCGTCGATGGTCCGCCCGGCCGGGATGCGACCGGGCGACCAGAAAATGCACGGGGTTCTAACGACCGCCTCATAAAAGTTGAATTTCTGGCTGTGGCCGTGGTCGCCCAAACAATCTCCGTGATCGGAGCTAAAAATCACCATGCAGTCGTCCAGGTAACCGTTTCGTTCCAGGGCTTCGAGGAGCTCCCCGATCTGCTCGTCGATCATGGTCACATTGGCCAGGTAATAAGCGCGCTGACGCTGACGCTGGTCGAAAGTCGGATCGGGCAGGTGGCAGACCGCGTCCGGGTCATTGGCCAGCATCTTTTCGCGGGTGGCGCGGTAGACCGCCGGTTGTGAATCCAGTTCCTCCGGGTCAAACGGGAGGATTTTTAGATCGCGATCTTTGTAGGGCTGCGTGTAGCGCTCGATCGGGTCGTAGGGCGGGTGCGGTCCCGGGAACCCAACCTGCAGGAACAGCCGCTCCTGGCGGGGTTGGTAATCTAGCCACCAATTGGCAAATTGGCCAACGAATACATCAGGATGCATCTCTTCCGGAAGGGGCCATTCGTAGGCTCCCAATCGTTCGTGCCAGTCGGGCAGCTGGGCATAGCTGGCCCGCGACGGCTTGGTCAGACCCCGTACCCGGAGCGCCTTGTCCCATTCATCCACGTACCAGCGGTCGATGCGATAGCGATCCTTGTTTTCAACCGGAAATCGCTCGTGGAATCCGAACGGATCTTCCCAGGGGCTGGTGTGCATCTTGCCGACGTTTACGCAGTGGTAACCCTGCTCGGCCAGCCTGCCAACCCAGGTTTCGGGCCACGGATCCATGTTCTCCAACGTTCCGGTACGCCGCGGATACTTTCCGCAAAAGAGACTGGCGCGGGCTGGACCGCAGGAGGGCGCGGTCACGAAATTGTGGGTGAAGGCCGTCCCTTCACGGACCAGGCGGTCCAGGTTGGGTGTATCAACATGGTCATAGCCCAGCGCCGCGATGGTGTCGAACCGCTGCTGGTCGGTAATGACCAGCACGATCGCCTTGGGTGGGCCCGATGGCACGGTGGCTCTAGGCCGACTTGCCGATTGGCTAGCTTTCGATGGCCGGTACCCGGGCCGGCGTGGCGTTGACGGCACCACGGATGAACCAGAGGTGGAGAACCTCACGCAGTTCGGCCTTCTTGGCGGCGTGGCCGGGATCGTGCCACAGATTTACCAATTCGTCCGGATCAGCCTGCAGATCGTAGAGCTGGCCATCTTCTTCGCCCAGGAATTCGACCAGCTTCCAATCGCGTTCGCGCACCATCATCTCGTACTCGACATGCGAAAGCATCGGGTCCGGACCATGTTCGGAGAAGACGTACTGGCGGCCGCTGGCCCCGGGATCGCCGCGCAGCATTGGCATAAGTGTTTGGGCCTCGAAATGCTCGGGCGTGGTGACGCCGGCGAAATCAAGAATCGTCGGCCCGATGTCGAAGAGTTGGACCAAGTCATCAACCTGGCGGCCGGGCTCGATTCGGCCGGGCGCTGAAATAAGCAGCGGCACGTGCACCGATTGGTCGTACATTACCCACTTCTCGGATAGCCCGTGGTCGCCCAGTTGTTCGCCATGGTCGGAGGTGAAGATGATGACCCAGTCGTCAAGCGACCATTTTTCTTCTATGGCGTCGATGATTTCGCCGACCTTTTCGTCGATCATCGTCACGTTGGCCATGTAGTACTCGCGCTGGCGCTGGCGCTGCTCACGCGGCGCCAGCGCGTCGAAGTGGATCGAATCGGCGAACCGCATTTCGTGTGTTTCGCGAAATTTCTGCAGGGCCGCCGGCTGGCTGGCCATCTCCTCTTCGGTTACCTCGAGCATCGGGATGTCGCGGCCTTTGTAGGCGTCGGCGTAGCGCTTGATCGGGTCAAACGGCGGGTGCGGGCCAGGAAATCCGACTTCGAGAAAGATTGGCTTATCGGTTTCCGGGACGTCGTTGAGCCAGCGCAACGCCATGTCGCCGACGAATACATCGGAGTGCAACTCGTCAGCTTCCCACCAGTCGTAAGCTCCCAATTTCGTTTCGATATCGGGCCACTTCGCCAGGTCGGGGCTCTCCAGCCGCCTGGTTCCGGCTCGCCACAGCGCCTTGTCCCATTCGTCAAAGTAAGTCAGGTTGTTGCCGGTCCAAAGCAGCTCGGCAAAATGCCGCTGCTTGTTTTCAACGACGAAACGTTCGTGGAAGCCGTGCATGCCCCAAAACGGCCAGGCGTGCATCTTGCCGACGTTTACGCAGTGGTAGCCGGATTCCGAGAGATCCTTTACCCAGGTGCGGGGCCAGGTCTGTTGGTTCATCAGGGCGCCGCTGTTGTGGGGAGAAAGGCCACTAAACAAACTGGCTCGTGAGGGACCACAGGAAGGGGCGTTGACGTGGCATCCCGAGAAGGAAACACCCTCGCGTACCAACCGGTCCTGAACCGGCGTGTCCATGTAGTCATAGCCGAGCGCGTTGATCGTGTCGTAGCGCTGTTGATCTGTTATCACGAACAGGATGTTTGGACGCTTTTGCGACACGGGCGAACACTTTCGCTGGAACGGTATGGCAGATTGACTCGGCGATATTTATCTTACGGGGCATTTCGGGCGGCAATCTTGCGAAAATGTCAAAGTCGGCTCGTCGCCGGACGATTCGGTCCAATAGGCGCGCCAACCTCAGATTGAGCATGTGAATCCGGAGAAGCCAGCGTGGAATTTGGCAACTTGACCGTCGACTACCCCAATGCCCCGGCCCGTGGACCGGTGCCGGGTGACTACGCAGCCGTAGTAGTAGCGCCGTTTAGGCAGGCCGGAGTCATGATTCAGCTGGCCGGCGGCCATGCAATTGGTGCCAACGTGGTCGGAATATCGCTTAGTGCCGAACCGCGCCGCCGCGTATTCGGACTTCCAGTTGGCCCCCGCCCCCGCCTCGGATTTCCCAACTTAAAGAGCCTGCTGAGTATTCGGGCCCAGGCAGCGGGCGATGATCTAACCGGCGACGTGCGTCGCGGGCTCTGGCTCGGCGATGGCGGGCAGCTGCTCGACCTGGTGAACCTGGAAGTAGGCGGCACCGTGCGGCTGATCCTGGCCGCCGCCCTGGACGGACAGACCGGCTTGACCGCTCTCTACGCCGATGGCGGTCCGGTTTGCGCCGATATCGGATCGCGGCAATCGATCGCCGTCCAGGTAAAACTGCTTTCGGCCGGACTGCCTGACCACCTGGCCTACGAGGTCTCGCTGGTCGATGGGCAGCCGGCGATTACCGCAATTGGCGAGCCCGACCCGGCATTTCTGGCCGCGACCCGAATAGTAACGCCTGGTTACAACAGACCGTCCTAGGCGGCCTGCGCCCGCTGCAACCAGACCATCAAAACGGCCATGTCGGCGGCGGTAACACCGTCTAGCCGGGCCGCCTGGCCAAGGGTGGCCGGACGATGTCGATCGAGCTTGATTCGCGCCTCGGTGCGAAGGCCTTTAAGGACCCCGTAGTCAAATCCATCCGGCAGGGGACGGTTCTCGTGCCGGCGGGCCCGTTCAACTTGACGCTGCTGCTGCTGGATATAACCGCCATAAACCGCCGCCAGCTCGATCTGCTCGGCAACTTCGGCCGCGAACGGGGACTGACCGCCGGCAGCGCACAGATCGTTTAGCAGCACCCGCGGGCGGCGGATCAGCTGGGCCGCGGGAACCGATTCGCCGACGGGTGATTCGCCGATCGAGGCCAAGTAGCCGTTGATCTGGGCCGGGCTGAAACGCACCGTGGTTAGCCATTCCTCGGCCCTCGAAATCTCTAACTCCTTGCGATCCAGAACTGCAAGCCGTTCCGGATCGGCAAGCCCGATCTGCCCGGCCAGCGGCGTTAAGCGCCGGTCGGCGTTATCTTGCCGCAAGAGCAGGCGGAATTCGGCGCGCGAGGTGTGCAGCCGATATGGTTCGGTTATGTCCTTTGTCACCAAATCGTCGACCATCACGCCCAGATAGCCCTGCTCCCTTCCGATCGTAATCGGGGCCGAATCGATGGCCAATCGGGCCGCATTTATGCCTGCCAGCAGGCCCTGCGCGGCAGCTTCTTCGTAACCGGTTGTGCCGTTGATTTGCCCGGCCAGAAACAGGCCGTCAGCCGAATGTGCCTCAAGTGTCGGTTTAATCTGGCGCGGTGGACAGTAGTCGTACTCGATCGCATAGCCATAGCGCAGGACGCGGACACGGGAGAGGGCCGGAATTGTCTGAAGCAGGTGCAGTTGCACGTCGGCCGGCAATGAAGTGTTGGCGCCCTGAACGTATATCGAGGTCGTATCAAACCCTTCCGGTTCGAGGAACAGTTGGTGCGAGGTCTTGCCGGCAAACCGCACGATCTTGTCTTCGATTGAGGGGCAATACCGCGGCCCGGTGCTTTCGATCGTGCCGTCAAACATCGGCGCCCGGTGCAGGTTTTGCCGAATCAGGCTGTGAGTTTCCTCGCTGGTGTTGACCCCATAGCAGGCCATTTGCACCGACCACCCGTGCCGGGCGGTGCCCGGGTAAACGCCCAGCACGCTTCTTGTGCCATCGGTGGGGTTGGCGTTTGGGGGCGCAAACGAAAAGTACAGCGGATCCGGGCTGCCCGGCTGTAGCGAGGTCTTGGCAAAGTCGATGCTCGCCGCATCGATGCGGGGCGGGGTACCGGTCTTGAGTCGACCGATCTCGAATCCGTGCGCGGCCAGATCTTCCGACATCCCAAAAGCGGCCGGTTCACCGGCGCGACCGGCGGCAAATACCTGCTCGCCCATCACTATCCTGCCGTTTAGGAAGGTACCGGTCGTAATAACGACGGACCTACCATGCATGGGCGACGAACCTTCAAGGTTTACGCCGGTGATTCGCCATCGCCGGCCCGCGGCGGGTTGCCAAATCAACGCATTGACGGTGTCGGATAGCAGCGTTAAGTTTTCACATTCGCGCAGCGCCTGGCCCATCGCCACTGAATAGAGCCGTTTGTCGCATTGGGCCCGCAGCGCCCGCACGGCCGGCCCCTTGCCGGTGTTGAGCATGCGGATCTGCAACTGGGTACGGTCGGTGTTGCGACCCATCTCGCCACCGAGTGCGTCAATCTCGCGCACCAGATGGCCTTTGGCCGGCCCGCCGATTGATGGATTGCAGGGCATCGTGGCGATCTTGCCCAGGTTCTGGGTTACCAGCAGGGTGTAGGCGCCGCTGCGGGCGGCGGCCAGGGCCGCCTCGCAGCCGGAATGGCCGCCGCCGACTACGATGACGTCAAAGTCGTATTGGTTTGGTGCGGATTGAGACATTAATTTGCGGGGCGTGAACCGGTGCGAAAATGCAAACGGGCCGGTCGTGGGCGATTATCCGCCTGCCGACCGGATGATAAGGCGTGGCCAGGGCCAGCGCCAATTGACGAGGTCTAGCTGGTGCTGGTGTCCCCGACTGCTCGCGCAGCCAAAGCCTACATATTGCCTACCGAGTCCGGCGCCGCAGTCATGTATGACCCAGATCCGGCCGAATGCCGTGGCGACGTTGCGCTGGAGGTGTATGCCCCATTTGAGCTCTCGCCCGGTGAAATCGATTATTTGCGGGCTGAATACGCTGCCGACGTAGCTGCCGGCAGCCGGCGCGGCCGACGGTCGCGCCGGAAGCGGGCGCTGTTGGCGATTTTCGAGTTGGCGCTTTTGGCGCTGCTCGTCTACTACTTCAGCCAAACCGGGCAGGGGCCGCTTTCGGTTCTGTCGGTGGCGGTTGGGGCAACGCTATTGCCGTCGGCCTATTTGCTAACGGTCAGCCTTCGCCAACGTTCGCCCCGGTCGCCGGGTCAAGTTGTTGCCGCGGCCGCCGGAGTAGATGGTTCGTCGGTGCAGCGTATTGGGCAAATATGGGCACAACCGGCCGTAGCGCAGCATGGCGCTAACCACGTGGACTTGGAGAACGCCAGCCGCCGGGCTCTCTGGCCGACGGCGGCAGTTTTCTACCGGCGCCTCCGGTCCGGCCGGGCGAAGGCGCCAATGGCTTTTCGCGACAGATGAACGAAGCGATCTGTCTGGTAATCCCGCTGGCCCAGGGCTGTTGGGTTTGCCTGTCGCGGGGGAGCCGGCGGCTTTTGACGGAGGCCGATCCCGGATTTACTGTCCGCATTTGTGACAGCGGCCGCGGCGGTTTCGATCCGTCGGCCGCCGAGCGAGCGGCGCGGTTGCAGGCCGAACGCGGCTGGTTGGCCGGCCGGGCCGGCCCGGGGCAATTGCGGCGACGGCTGGCCTTGATGCGTGGCGCCTACGATCTGGCGATCGGCGTGGCCTTATTGATTGCGTCGCAAGGGGCGGCGATTCCGGCCCTGGGCGGTCTCTACCTGTTGGGTAAATTGGTCCTTCGGATGCGGCGACCGCGAATGCGCCTGCTGCGTTCTCCGATATTGGATCGGAGTCCGGTGGCCAACTCGGCCCACACCGGCCTGCGCCGCTTGTCCGAACTATTTGCCGATAGCGACGATGAACGTTTCGCCTATATGGAGGCCCTGGCCCTGGCCCGCGAAATCGCCCTGCCCGAGGCGGCTGAAATATATGGCCGGGTGATTGCCTCGCAGTCCGCGCACGGTCTCCTGGGCCTGGACGGCGTTTGGTTGGCGCCGGCGGCCGGGCTCGACCGTCCGCTGCTATCGACCGGCGATCCGGACGAAGATCCGGAAATATCCGAAGACGACGATTTCATCGAAGGTGACGCCGAGCTGGCGTCAGCGCAACCCGCTTAGCCAACAACCATGGAGCAAACCAACATCCGCATCCCGGTCGTCTATGGCGGGCTCTACGATGAATTGGCAGATGACGCGGCCTGGGATCAGCAGGTCCAATCGTTTGCCTCGGCTTATGAGGTCGAAACCCTGGCTCGGGTACCGATCCAGCCCGGCTTGGAAACGGTGTTGCGGGTCCACACGATCGGCACCGGAGTTGACGACCGCTCGCTTTCGATCGAGATCGCCCCCGCCAACCCCACCGTCGTTGAGCGGGTTGCCGCCCGCGGCTTGTTAAGGGCCCTGGGATCGGGGTCGACCGACCGGCAGCGAATGCTCCACTCCTGTCTGCTGCGGATTTACGTAACTGAAGTGGTGGCCACTCAATCGTCATTGGCCGCGCGACCGGCGCCGACTGGCAGCGGTTACGGTGCAGCCATCGCCTCGGCCGTGATCAACATCGCCGGTCTCTGGCACGGGATGAGCGAACACCTATCGGCGACCCAGCCCGATTCCCTGCTGTCGTTGCGCGATGCCGGCGGTGTCGGCGGGCTCAGCGGCGATGACGGTTTTTTGACGATGGTCGCCCATCTCCCGCCTGAACTTGCCGACCAGCTCGAACGCGATTTGCCAAATTCATTCGGGCGATCCTGGCCTGGATCGGCGGCCCGTCGCGGCTACCGGCGAGCAAATAGATTGCTTAGCGCCCAGCGCGAGCATGCAATCGCCAGCAACCTTTCGACGCACCTGCGATTCGGCGGTCCGCGGCGGCGATTTGCGCCGGTGCCCGATCGACTGGCCGAAGGTGAATTGGCGGTCAACTACGTACGCAACCTGGATCAACTGCGCGCCGCATTTGGCGCCGGGTTGGTACCGGTAGCGCCAGGCCTGCTCTTTAATGTCCGACGTGATCGACCAGACTCTTCGTCAGCTGCCTTTGCACGCTGGCGACTGGGGTCCGGTGGCTACAGCGCTCACGCGACGGTGGATGACCCGGCCCGGCGGGCGAATTTCTTACTAGCTGCAGCGGCGGCCCTGATCACCGCCGCCGCCAGTGGAAAACTGGGCTAGGACAAGTGAGTCAACCGGAAGACTTCGAGGTCTTCGAAGTTGAAGTCGAATCGGTTGCCGAACCCACCGACGAACCGGCCGGTGCCGTCGATCCATCGCCGTTGCCGTCGCTAGCGCCTCCGCAAGCGGTCGTTTACCTGGAAAGTCCAAACCCACTGGGCTTAGGAAATCTGTTGGCCCACGATCGCGGATCGGTGCTAGCGGCGCTCAGGTCGGGTGATCGTCGCCGAGGATTGGCGGCTGGTGATTTCGACCGGTGCGCCCGGCAAGTGCAAGCGCTCGAAAGGGACTTGGTTCGGCAGTTGGCCGCCGAAAGGCGCCGCCGGTTGGGGCGAACCATCTACCTGTCGGCGGTAGCGGTCGGATTGACGTTCCTGGCCGCGTCGCTGCTTGGCGCCGCCGGGCTATTGCTGGCCCATTTGCCCTACGTTGGCCCGTTGTTGGCGAGCGTAATTGGATCGGCCGGCGCTTCCATAGGTGGCCTACCGCTAGCCACCGTGGTGTGCGGAGTTCCCGGGGCTTGGCTGGTTTGGTCACACCTGCGTGGTTGGCCGGCTCCACCTCGATCGGCCAAGTTTGTTGAATCCGAGGTATTCGATGTTGGTGCACCGATGCGGGAGTTGCTCGAAATCGTCGGCGATTCGATCGAAGAGATACGGGCGCTCGTGGCCGGCCGGCAGACCCTTCCGCAGGCGGACGCCATAAGGGTCGCGGAGGCGTTGTTCCATCTCGAAACACAGGCCCTGCGGGCCGGCGTGCCGGTGGCTGCTGCCTGTTACGGCGATCTGGCCGGCCGAGCACGCACTGCCTCTTGGGGGTCCCGGCGCTGGGGGTCCCGCCGACGCCTGGTGGTGGCCGAATTGCTTACCGGTTACCAGCCACCAGCCGAATCGTCAGGATCTGGTTGGCTACGACTGATCCTCCAACCGGTGCTGGGACTGGCGGTCGCCGCGGCCCTGTTCGTCATGTCCGGGATCATCCGCCTCGACGCATTTGAAATTGAGCTAATGCGAACCAATTCGATTTGGCAGCCGCCGGGGGCAATTGACTACGTCGATCTGACTCGACTGGAAGCTCGCGGCGTGGACTTTGAAGGTTCGGATGCTGCTATCCCGATCGTCGGACCGGGTTGGTTCTGGGCGCCCCCGGCCCCACTTACACGGCGGATGCAGATTGAGTTAATCGGTACCGGATTGCCGGTAATGGTTGACATCGGCCTGGCCGAGAATGACGCGATTGCAAATGTCGAAGCCAGCTTCGGCTACGTTATTGACGACCCCCGCGCCTACGGCGATGCTGTATTGCGATGGTCCGACCCAATCGTCCAGGGATCGCAAGTGGTCGAAGAATTGTTGGCTGAACTGCTTGAAAATCAACGTGCCGAATCCGGCGACGACCTGGCAGCGGAGACCGAAAAGATCAAGTTGGGAATCGAACCGATCCTCAATCAATTAATCGATGCCTCTGAACAGGACCCAAGACTCAACGCGCTGGGGTTGCAATTGACAGTACTTGAGGAGTTCCAGTTGGGGCAATCGGATGAACGCTGACCCTCTTGATCAGACGGGTCCGGGAGCGACCAAGCCGACCGTCGGCCAAATCCTGCGCAGTATGCGTGAAGCGAATGGCTGCTCGATCGAGCAATTGGCGTCCCTGACCCGACTGCGGCCAGAACGGATCTTGGCCCTTGAGGAAGACGATTTTCGACGCGTTCCCTACCGTGCGTTTACGGTTGGGCATATTCGGGTCTGTGCGCGCGAGTTGGGGCAAGATCCCACCGCGGCCCTGGAAGCGTTGGTGGCCCGGTACGGGCCGCAACTCGATCAATCCGAAAAAGAGCGGTTCGGCACGACCCGCAACCGCCCGGCCTGGCTTTCGGCGCCGGCGTTGGCGTTGGCGGTCGCACTGGTGATACTGGCGGCGTTCTTGGTTCTGCGGGCGACCACCGGCGGTGAATTGGCCACCGTTGAAACAACCGCTACGCCGTCAACGGCGCCGATCGTGCCCGCGTTTACCAGTTCGGAGACCGAGGTTTTGGCTCCTTCGATCTCGGTAAAGGTCGCGGCCAGCGAGCCGACCTTGCTTGAGGCGATAGTTGACGGGCAGACTGCATTTAGCGATTTCGTGGCGGCCGGTGAAATCCACAGTTGGACGGGCACCGAGTCGCTGCGAATAAAAAGCGACAACGTCGGAGCGCTGGAGATTAAGGTCGACGGCGAGGTGGTGATCCAACCTGGCTCCGGCGACCAAGAGCTCGATCGAACCTGGTTTGCCGGTAACTAACTCCGGCTTAAATTGCGTGGATGGGCCCTTCGTTCGCTGACCGCCGCAATTGAACTGAAGGCAGCCAACTACCGCTGCCGAGTTATTCGATTGCGTTGCCCCAGGCATTGCTGAAGGCGAATTCGCCGATGTGGCGACGGATCCGCGGCTGGCTTTCGCGGGCACGAACTTCGTCGGACAAGGCATCCGGGTCGGCAATGTAACCAATGGCGATCATGGACGCCAGTTCGAATTCATCCGGAATCGCGAACTCGGCCCTTGCCCGGTCGCGATCGTAGCCGCCCATCTGGTGTGAGTGGAGCCCAAGCTGGGTTGCCTGGAGCACCAGGCACATATTGGCCATCCCGGTGTCGTGGAGTGCGAATCGATTCGGATTGCCGGTTGTGTCAGAAATCTTGGCTGCCATCGTGATCAACAACAGGCCGGCGTCGCGGGCCCAGGAGTTGCCATCGTTTAGGCAATCTTCGGCGCGCGCTCTAGCGGCTGGTTCGGAGCGGTCAAAGACCAAATAGCGCCAAGGTTGGTCGTTATATGAGGATGGCGCCCAGCGGGCAGCGTCTAGGAGCGTCGCGGTTGTTTCCGGATCAACCGGTCGCCCGGGTTCGAATGCCCGTGGGCTCCAACGCCGGCTGACCGCATCGATTAACGACCGGTCGGTTACGGCCGGTTTTTCATAGGCATTGGAGTTTCCCATGGCCTGGGGTTCCTGACCAGATAAGCATGAGGGCAGGGGATTTTCGTTAACTGCCTCCCAAATTGGCGGTCGGCCCCCGCTTCTATGGCCCTGATAGGCGGTTCCCATTCTTGACCCGTTGCCCTTATACATACAATCGCTGCACCCGGTTGGGGAAACGGACAGGGCTTGGAGGCTGCGGTGTCGGTCATTGACGAACTAATTGAAAACAACGCGCGATTTGCCGATAACTTTACGATGAGCGGCCTGAAAATGCCGCCGGCGCGGCAGTTGGCGGTTGTCGCCTGCATGGACGCGCGCCTTGATGTCCATAACATCCTCGGTATCGGCGAGGGCGATGCCCATGTGATCCGCAACGCCGGTGGCGTTGTCAGCGATGACGCAATCCGCTCGCTGGTAATCTCACAACGACTGCTGGGGACCACTGCTATCGTCCTCATCCATCACACCGATTGCGGAATGCTCACCTTCCGCGACCACGATGTCAAAGAGGCGATTGAGGCCGAGACTGGTCTGCGCCCGCCTTTTGCCTTGGAAGCGTTCGGCGATCTGGACCAGGATGTGCGACAGTCGATCGCCCGCATAATGGCCAGCCCATTTATTCCCTGTAAGGACGATATCCGCGGTTTCGTCTACGACTGTGGAACCGGACTGCTAAACGAGGTTTTGCCGGCCTGAGGGTTCAAGTCGGTTCTTCGATCGCGATTGGATTGAAGGGCCGTTAACTGGGTTCGGCGCCAAATCATTGGGCAAGCGGACGCGAATTGAACAATGCTTCCCAGATTGGACGTCGGCTACGGTCCTACTTCGGCTTGATAGCTGACACGTCGGCGGAAGCAAGACTGAGGCCGCTTTGCGGACATTCCGCGGCGACCTCGACAAACCCCGCAGCCTCGATTCCGCCCAGGTATTCCCCAAGCGGAAGCGCCCCTGCGATGCAGTTTGCGATCGCCTCGCGATCGCCACGTTCCTCCATCGGCACGTCGCGTATCCACACCATGTCGGAGACCCGCAGCCGGCCTCCGGGCTTTAGAACCCTAAATGCCTCGCGGAACACTTGCTCCTTGTCTGGCGAGAGGTTGATCACGCAATTCGAGATGATCACGTCGAAGTAGTTCTCGGCGAACGGAATATCCTCGATCTCACCGAGCCGGAAGCGCACGTTGGCGGCGTTCGCCGACTCGGCATTGCGGCGCGCCAGACGCACCATCGAGGTGGTCATGTCGAGCCCCCATATCTCGCCATCGGCCCCCACTTGCTTGGCGGCCAACAGGCAATCGATCCCTCCGCCAGAGCCCAGATCCAACACCCGCTCGCCGGCGTTCAGTTCGGCGATCGCCACCGGGTTTCCGCATCCCAGCGAAGCGCTAACGGCAGCGTCGGGCAGCGCATTGGCTTCGCCCCGCGAGTAGAGCCGAGATCCGTATACGATCCCCCCGTCGGACGCCCGTTGGGCACCAACTAGCTCGGTGCCCGGTGCGCAGCAGGCGTCGTTGGAGAGGGAAGTCCTGCCATTGACATCTGCGCCGGACTCGCAGCAACCCCCGTCGACGTTGGAATTTCCAGAGCTGTCTGGCGCCTTGGCGGCGTGATCGCCCATCTCGGCCAAAACGCGCTGCGCCAGCACGCCGTATCGCTCGTTGACAGTCTGTTTGATATCGTCGTCCCGCTGCGTACGTTGCTCAGTGGCCATTGCCCGATTTCTTTAGCGATTTGGGGATTGTCGTCGGTTGCGGTTGCACGGCGGAATTATCAATCTTGACTTGGCCGGGCGGAACGATCGGTTTCTGGTCGCCCGGGCTGCTCTCGCCGAGCGCTGCCGACCCTTCAAGAGGGCGAGACCCACGAGCATCGATTAGAAGGTCACCCCAAGCGTCAGTACGAAGGCTCTTGGTTCTACTCAGTTTTTGGTAGCGCATGCGGGATTCGAACCCGCGATCTTCGCCTTGAGAGGGCGATGTCCTGGGCCACTAGACGAATGCGCCAGAGAACGAAAATTATTTTAGCCCTGCCGCAGTTGCTGTATGTTCTGGCCAAATCTCTAAACTCGCTTATCAAATGCTTGGCAATTTAAAGACCCGTGGGGCGTAACGGTGTTTGAACGGCTGTCCGACCGCCTCGACTCGGTCATAAAAAAGGTCACTGGGCGTGGCCGAATCCGCGAGGCCGATATCAAATTGGCCATGCGGGAAGTGCGCGTGGCCCTTTTGGAGGCCGACGTGCAACTCGGAGTGGCGCGTGATTTTGTGCGCGCCGTCGGGGCCCGCGCGGTCGGCCGCGAGGTGCTCGATAGCGTTTCTCCGCGCCAGCAGATCGTAAAGATCGTCCACGATGAATTAACGACCCTTCTGGGATCGACGAGCACCGAACTGAGTCCGGCCCGGGCGGGTCGCCGCCGCATCCTGATGGTGGGGCTGCAGGGTTCCGGCAAGACGACCAGCGCCGCCAAGCTGGCACTGGCGGTCAAGGAATCGGGTCGGCAACCGTTGCTGGTTGCCTGCGACCTGAAGCGCCCGGCGGCGATCGAGCAGTTGGCAACGCTCGCGACTCAGATCGACGTACCGATTCACGCCGAATCTGTCGCCTCGCGGCCCGAACACGTGGCTCGCAACGGGGTTCAGAAAGCCATCGCCAACAGCTACACCGACGTGATCGTCGATACCGCCGGCCGCATTCAAATTGACGCCGACCTGATGGACGAGGTCGCAAGGGTGGCCGAGCATGTCGATCCGACCGATGTGCTGTTAGTCGTTGATGCCATGACCGGTCAGGAAGCGGTCAATGTGGCCAGCGAATTCAATTCGCGGCTCTCGCTCACGGGCCTGGTTCTAACCAAGCTTGATGGAGACGCCCGCGGTGGCGCGCTGCTCTCAATCCGGGCGGCCACCGGAGTTCCGGTCAAGTACATCGGCGCCGGCGAGAAGATCGAACAGTTAGAGCGATTCCACCCTGATCGCCTAGCTTCCCGCATCTTGGGAATGGGCGACGTTGTCTCCCTGGTGGAGAAGGCCCAGGCAACCGTCGACGAGGAGGCCGCCGTCCGGCTGGAGAAGAAACTGCGGTCGGCCACCTTTGACCTGTCCGATTTTCTGGAGCAAATTGAGCAGATCGAAAACATGGGTTCGCTCTCGCAGATCATGGGGATGATCCCGGGGTTCGGCAAGATCGCCGGCCGCGCCGACGTCCAGGAAGCGCTTGCCGGCCGCCGTGTGGATCAACTCAAGGCCATCATCTTGAGCATGACCCCCGCGGAACGGGCCAATCCGGGCATCATCGATGGGTCGCGCCGACGACGCATCGCCGCCGGATCGGGCACGGCCCGGCGCGATGTGAACCAGTTGTTGAACCAGTACTTTGCGATGCGCAAAATGATGCGACAAATGGCCAGCGGTCGGATGCCCGCCATCCCCGGCCTGGGCGGTCTTGGCTAACGCAAATACGCGTCCGGCAGGGCGATAATACGTACGGTCAGCCGCGCCACAACCAGCGCCCAGTTGCCGCTGCCCACCTTTTTCCTTTGCTAGTTTGGATGAGCCTGCATGCCTGACGCATTCTTCGGGGTGATCGGCGGAAGTGGCTTTTACAACATAGAGAACGTGACCGGCCTACGGGAGGTTGAGATTGACACTCCCTTCGGTCGACCCAGTGACAGTTATTTCCTAGGCGATCTGGACGGCGTGCCGGTTGCCTTCCTGCCGCGACACGGCCGCGGCCACCGTATAGCGCCCAGCCAACTTAACTCGCGCGCCAATATTTATGGCTTCAAACAACTGGGCGTTAAGTGGCTGTTGGGAGTCTCGGCCGTGGGCAGTCTGCGCGAGGAGATTGAGCCGCGCCATATCGTAGTTCCCGACCAGCTAATCGACCGCACGCGGTCCCGCGGCCTGACCTATTTCGATCAACCGGGTCTGGTTGCCCATATCGGAATGGCCGAGCCGTTTTGCCCGGTGCTCTCTGGCCTGGTGGCCGATGCGTCCATCACCGCCGGGGCGAGAGTGCATAGAGGTGGATCCTATGTCTGTATTGAAGGTCCGCAGTTCTCTACCGTTGCCGAGTCGGAGATATTCCGCGGCTGGGGAGCATCAATAATCGGGATGACCGCCGTGCCGGAGGCAAAGTTGGCCCGCGAGGCCGAGCTTCCCTTCGCTTTACTTGCTCTTTCAACCGACTACGACGTATGGAAAGGCGAGCCGGTCTCCGCCGCCATGGTTGTCGCCAACATGGCAGCCAACTTGGAAGTGGCGCGCCAATCAGTGGTCAATTTGGCAACCATGTTGCCAGCCGGCAACCAAACCAGCCCGGCTTCGACCGCCCTGGATGGCGCCATCCAGTCAGATCCCGGACTTGTTGATAACCGTCTTCGGGAACGCTACGGCCTGTTGATTGAGCGCGCCCTCGGCAACGCCGGATAACCCACCCAACCAACAAATAGGACTCTGATGGCAACAGCTTCCACCAGCCTTGTCGATCACGACGTAACTGACCTGACATTGGCAGATGCCGGTCGTGACATGATCGAATGGGCTGATGCGTCAATGCCGGTATTGGCCCAGATCCGGGACCAGTTCGCCGAGCAGCAACCACTGGCTGGCCTTACCTTGGCGGCCTGTCTGCACGTGACCACCGAAACCGCCAATCTGGCCCGCACGCTCAAGGCGGGTGGAGCCCGGGTGGCCATCTGCGCGTCCAACCCGCTCTCCACTCAGGACGCCACCGCGGCGGCCCTGGTGGCCCACTACGGTATTAGCACCTTCGCCCGCCGTGGCGAAGACAACGCCACCTATTACAAGCACATAAACAATGTCTTGGACTTTGGCCCGCAGCTGACCATGGACGACGGTGCCGACCTGGTATCGGAGATTCATAAGAACCGCCGGGGATTGATCGAGGGGATCATCGGCGGAACCGAGGAGACCACCACCGGTGTGGTTCGCCTCCAGGCCATGGAGGCCGACGGGCAGTTGGCCTATCCGATCATGGCCGTCAACGAGGCCAACACCAAGCATCTCTTTGACAATCGCTACGGTACCGGTCAATCCACGATCGATGGCATTTTGCGGGCCACCAATAAGCTGATTGCCGGCTCCCGCTTTGTCATTTGCGGCTACGGTTGGTGCGGTCGCGGGTTGGCGGCACGGGCCTCCGGGTTTGGCGCCAACGTGATCATCACAGAAGTCGATCCCACCCGGGCGCTGGAAGCGGTCATGGACGGCTTCCAGGTCATGCCGATGAGCGAAGCGGCGGCGGTCGGGGACTTTTTCGTCACAGTTACGTCGAACAAGAACGTGATTGACGAGCCGCACTTCGCCCGGATGAAGGATGGCGCCATCCTGGCCAATTCAGGCCACTTTGATGCCGAGATAAACATCCCGGCGTTGACGGAAACGTCCGAATCGGTGCGAACGCTGCGACCGCTGCTTGAGGAATACCGCCAGAGCGACGGTCGTCGCATATTGCTATTGGCTGGCGGACGCCTAGTCAATTTGGCCGCAGCTGAAGGCCACCCGCCCGGGGTGATGGACATGAGTTTTGCCAATCAAGCCCTGGGTGCCCAGTACATGTGGGAACGCGCCGGTCAACTTGAGGCGTGCGTGCACGTGGTGCCGCCGGCAATAGATTCGGAAATTGCCCGACTGAAACTGGCCAGTATGGGTATTCAAATCGACGTGATGACGGCTGAACAGGCCCGTTACGCAACATCTTGGGAGGAAGGAACATGAGCGAGAGGCCGACTGCATGGGAGTAGATCTGCTGGCCGCCGAGCGGTTCTTGTTCACCTCCGAATCGGTAACCGAAGGTCACCCGGACAAGGTCTGCGATCAGGTCTCGGACGCAATCCTCGATGCCTTGTTGGCGCGTTTCTCCCAGTCGCGGGTGGCTTGCGAGACGGCCGCTTCCGATCATGTAATCAACGTGCTGGGAGAAATCACCACCGATCCGGATCTCAGTTCGGCCCAGTTGGCGGATTTGATCTGCGACACGGTCGAGGAAGTGATTTGCGATATCGGCTACACTGATCCCGCATTCGGTTTGGATCTGCGCCGCGAGAACATCCTGCCGCGCATCAACAAGCAATCGGCAGATATATCTCAGGGTGTCGACGGCGACGATCCGGACGCCCAGGGCGCCGGCGATCAGGGCATGATGTTCGGATTTGCATGTCGCGAAACCGATGAGATGATGCCCTTGCCGATATCTTTGGCCCATGCCCTCGCGCTCCGTCTAGCCGACGTTCGCAAAAAGGGCTTGCTGCCGTTTCTGCGGCCAGACGGCAAAAGCCAGGTGACGGTCGAATACCGCAACGGCGAGCCCTTTCGCATCACCAACGTGGTAATCGCCGCTCAACACAGTCCGGACGTGGATGACGACCATTTGCGATCGCAAATAAATGCGCACGTCGTGGACCCGATCATTCCCGGCAGTCTCCGCGATGGTCGATCAACCGAAATATTGATCAATGGAACCGGTCGCTTTGTCAGCGGCGGCCCCGGTGCTGATGCCGGTCTTACCGGCCGCAAGATCATCGTTGATACCTACGGCGGTATGGCCCGTCACGGCGGCGGAGCATTCTCCGGCAAAGATCCGACCAAGGTCGATCGTTCAGCTTCCTACATGGCCCGCTATGTTGCCAAGAATCTGGTCGCTGCTGGCCTGGCTGAACGAGCCGAAGTGCAGTTGGCCTACTGCATCGGCGTGGCCGACCCGGTCTCGGTCAACATTGAAACTTTTGGGACTGCGGCGGTTGGCTTGTCGGCGGGGAGGATGGACGAGATCGTGCGAGCGAACTTTGATCTGCGCCCACGCAGGATCATCGAACACTTGAACCTGCGTCGCCCGATCTATCGTCAGGTGGCCTCCTACGGTCACTTCGGCCGCCCAGATTTGAATTTGCCGTGGGAGCAGACCGACAAAGTGGACGCCCTACGGGCCAGCGCCGGATTGGCGTAAACCCGGTGGCCCGCTGTGGCAGTGGGGCCAGCCTAGAGCGGCGCCGGCTCCTGCTCGGTCTGTTGGCCGTCCCGGTCCTGGCATCCTGTTCGGATGACCGAGACACATTCCTTGTGTTGGCCGCATCCTCCCTGCAGCCGGCACTTGACCCGATAAATGAACAGTTCCAAGCGGCCTATGGGTTTAGCGTGCGGGCAAGTTATGAAGGATCACAGAGATTGGCCGCCCAAATTCAACTGGGTGCGCCGGCCGAAGTGTTCATTAGCGCCGATCCCGACGCCTCTGCCCGGTCTGGTGACTCAAATCCCTTCGCCGGACGTCCGATTGCGGCCAACCGGGTGACCGTGGCAACGGCCGTCGACAATCCGGCGAGATTGCAATCGGCCTTTGAATTGGGCAGGCTGGGATTGCGATTGGCAATGGCCGGCCCGCGGGTGCCGCTGGGTATCGCCTCCCGAAAAACGCTGGCTTCGATGGCCGAGGTCCACCCTAGTCGGATGGATTTTTCGGCATCGGTATTGGCGAATGTCATTTCACATGATCAGAGCGCGCGGGCGGTACTTTCGCGCCTGTTGTTAGGCGAGGCCGATGCCGGATTTGTCTTTAGTTCTTATCTGAAATCGGTAGATGATTTGGGTCCCGTTCTGGGCGGAACGGCGCCCCATGCGGCCGCGATTACATACCTGGCCAATCACCTTGGCACCCGCCGCGCCGGGACTGACTATCTCCAATATCTCGGGAGCGAGCAGGCCCGCGCAACCCTGGTTGAGCACGGTTTTGCGATTCCTTAACCGCTTTCTGCCGGTCGGATTAGGTTTGCTGCCGGCGGCGATGCTGGCCACCTTCCTGCTGCTCCCACTGATCGCCCTTTTGCTCCGCGGTACCGCCGGGCTGGGCGGCGTCGACTTTGGCTCACGGGCGGTTTCCGATGCGCTTCTGCTTTCGCTGCTAACTTCAGTCTTGGCCTTGGCCCTAATCGTGGCCTTCGGGACTCCGCTTGCTTGGGCCCTATCACGCCGATCCTGGCCCGGATCGGCTTTCGTAGAGGCAATAGTCGATGCACCATTGCTATTGCCACCGGTAGTGGCTGGCGTAGCCCTACTTGCCGCATTTGGGCGTATTGGACTGATCGGTCAGGTGATTCCAGGCGGACTGGGATATTCGACCCTGGCCGTGATCCTGGCCCAAGTGTTTGTCGCCACCCCGCTCTTCGTGCGGAGCGCACGGGCGGGATTTGACAGCGTCGATCGACGGCTAGAAAAGGTGGCGCAAACGTTGGGGGTGCCTCCGCTGCTAGTTTTTTGGCGGGTGACGGTGCCACTGGCGCGGCCGGCCTTGGCGTCGGGGGCAGTCCTAGCGTGGGCGCGATCATTGGGCGAATTTGGCGCCACCCTAATGTTTGCCGGCAATCTTCCCGGTTCGACCCAGACACTCCCGCTGGCGATCTCCGAATTGTTGGAATACGACCTTGACGCCGCCCTGGCCCTGTCCCTATTGCTGTTGCTGGTGGCGGTTGCTTTGCTCGTCTTGCTGCGCCTGATCTCTCCCGGGGCGAAGGCAAATGCTTGAAGTCGAATTGGCCCTGCGGCGCCGGCAATTTCATTTGCAAGCGTCATTTAGTGTCGGTCCTGAACCGTTGGTCTTGTTTGGGTATTCAGGCTCGGGCAAGACGACAACGTTGGAGGCGATCGCCGGGTTGGTTCGTCCGGATAGGGGGCGAATTACCTTTGACGGGCGGGTTCTGTATGATTCGGAGCACCGAATTGCGGTCCCTGCCCATCAGCGCCAGGTCGGTTACCTGGTCCAAGACGGAGCTCTGTTTCCACACTTGACCGTGTCGCAAAACATCGCCTTTGGGCTCGGTCAGCTGGATGCGCCGGCTCGCCGTCGCCGGGTCGGGGACCTGCTTGATCTGCTCGACCTGAACGCACTGGCCGAACATCGCCCACACCAAATTTCCGGGGGACAACGGCAACGCACGGCCCTGGCCCGGGCCCTGGCCCGGGAATCGCAAATCCTTCTGCTCGATGAGCCATTTGCGGCGCTGGATTTGCCCATTCGATCCCGAATAATCGGCCAGCTGATCGAACTGCGACGCCGATTGGGGTTAACCATGATCTACGTAACCCACGATCTGGCCGAAGCGTTCTCGCTGAGCGGCAAAATTGCCGTTTACGACGCCGGGCGCATATTGCAGATTGGGCCGGGCAACGAAATCTACTCGCGACCGGCCAGCCGGCGGGCCGCGGTTTTGACCGGCACCAGCAACGTGCTGGAGGCGAGAGTCGTGGGGAGATCAGAAAATGAGACGCTGGTCCAGGTTGGCCCCTGGAAAATTGCGACCATGAACTACCCATTCCGGGTTGGTGACCAGGTGGCGGTCTGCATCAGGCCGCAGGCGGTGATATTGATGCGTCACGATCGACTTTCACGCCGACCGGAAAACTTGGTGTCTGGCCGAATCGAAAGCGATCAACTGCGCGGGTCCCTGCACACTCTGGTTCTGCGCCTCGATGAAGACGGCGTAGATGAGGACCTGCGTTTAGAGGTAGAACTGCCCGCCCACGCCCATCGCGTGATGGGTATTTCGGTCGGTGCCAATTGGTCGGCATCGCTGCGTCGCGAAAATCTGCATTTAATCCCTGTTTGAAGGGTGTTAATGGTAACGCTGCAGAACAAATTGACGTTTTGTTGTATGAGTATGGCGCAGGACGTGGTTTATTAGCTCGCCTAGGACACCGGACGAGCTGGACCAACTGATAAAGCGCTCCATTCAACTGGATCGTGATGCGTTCGGTCTCGTATATGAGGAATTCTTTCCACAAATACATCGGTTCATTCAGTACCGAATCGGTGGCAATCGGCAGATCGCTGAAGATCTGTCCAGTCAGGTATTTATGCTGGCCCTGCGGGCCATCGGTCGATACCGCCACAAGTCGGTTGCCGGTTTTCGGGCCTGGATATTTAGGATTGCCCGCAACGCGATTGCCGACCATTTCCGGCGCAGCCAAGATGTCGCCTATGACATCGAAGCGCACGCCGGCCACCTCGCCGACGAGAACGACGATTTCGCGCGGATCGATCAATCCGACATCCTCGCGCGGGCACTCGAGGTGCTTACACCGGATCAGGCCGAAGTGATCGCGCTTCGGTTCTCACAGGATCTGTCGCACCGGGAGATTGGCGCCCTCCTGGGCAAGCGGGAAAACGCTGTCCGGGCGCTGCAATTTAGGGCAATCGCCAACCTCCGTCGCCGGATGGAGGAACTCGAAGCGTGAACCGCGCCGAGGCGACCATTGCCAACCTGCTCGATGAATTTCGAGACGGGCGCGTTGACCGTGCCCGGCTCCTGGCCAATAACCCCCAACTGGGTGCCGAGCTGGGTGAATACATTGATGTAGTGGACGCTCTGATGGCGGCCCGCCCAGCGGACCCGGCGGGCGATGTTGTCACGCGCCGCCGCCGTGTTTTTGAAAGCCAGGTTGATCGACTGGCCCGGCAGGGCATTCATTCGAACTGGCGGCGACAGCTGCTCAACCTAGGCGAACGCCTGTTTGCACAGACGCGCCTGGCGGCCGCCACGCTAGCCCTGGTGGTGGCGGTACTGGCCGGCAGCGCCGTTTCGGTAGCGGCATTGGCAGCCCCGCCGGGCAGCCCGTTATATAACTACAAACTGACGGTCGAACAGGCAACCATTCAGCTAACCGCCAAACAGGATCGTCCGGCCGCCTACATTCAACTGGCCGAGCGGCGGGTTGCCGAACTGTCGCAGTTAGGACCCGATGCGTCTTCCGAACTGGTGGCCCAGGTGTCCGATTCCTATCGCCAATTGGTAAAGGACGGGCTGGCATCGATCAATTCTCTGGAAAGTACCTCAGGATTCGACTACACCGACGCCTATCAGAGTTATCAGGATCGCCTGCTCTCGCACAGCGAACTACTCGCTACCTCCTCCAGACCAACCACCACGGCCGACCCGGAGCCGGGGTCAGAGGACGCCACTGCATCCTCACCAGATGGAAGCGCGGCAACGCCAGCGCCAGACCCCACGCCGTCCCCGACAGCCCAGCCCACCCCGACCCCGGCCGCAACGCCGACATCGACTCCGGAACCTACCGCGACGGTTGAGCCGGAACCGACCGCCGCACCGGAATTGGTGACCATTTCCGGCGTCATCGATGAAATTGGCCGCGGTGCACTGCGTATCGGGGAGACGACCGTACTGCTCGATCCTGGCGACGACCAGCCGGTATCGATTCAAGGCGAGCCGGCAATTGGAGCCCGCGCCGAAGTCACGGGTGTCCAGCGCGATGAAAATACGATCGCCGCGCGCCAGGTGCGAATCATCACTGATGTAGCTTCGGCCCCCACCGCCACGCCGACAACGGTGCGGTCAACTCCGACTGTGACGACGACTCCGGAACCGACCCCCAGCCCAGTGGCAACCGCCACCCCGCTGGCGCCGCTGGCGCCGTTTGATTACTCGGGCTATATCGAGGCCTACGGTGAAAACACCCTGACCATCGATGGTCGGGTGATATTTATCGCCGGCGATACTGAAGCGGACGCCATCATAGTCGGCGGGAACCTGGGCGTGGGAGCGCTGGTTGACGTCAGTGGCGAGCTAATGTCCGACTTGCGGCTGCGGGCCCGCCGCGTGGTGGTGCGCTCGGGCGCGGTATAGGACGATACCGCCTGATCCTCCGATGGGGATTTGTGCGACTCGTAAGTGCCAAGCCGCAAAATTGGGCGGTTGCCATCAACGAACGGTGATTTCAATTGGTGCGAATGGGGTTTGTCGGCTGTGGCGGTTGGGCCCGAAAGGGTCATATCGCCCGGCAAGATGAGTTTGACGATGTCGAAATCGTCGGTTTTGCTGATCCCCAATCCGAGGCGATCGAGCTTGCCCGCAATATTTCGCCCGAATTGGCCAATGTGCCAGGGTTCTCCGACTACCAGGAAATGCTCTCCGAATTGGTCCCCGAAGCGGTGGTGATTGCCACCCCGCATACCCTTCATGAGCAGCACATCATGGACGCTTTTGCGGCCGGCTGCCATGTGATGTGCGAAAAGCCGTTTGTACATAATGTGGCCGCCGCAGTTCGGGTGATCGCCCGCCGCGATGAACTGTCGCGCGAATTGATGGTTCCGTATCAGCGCAATTTTTTGGCACCTTATGTGTTTGGCGCCGAGCAGATCGCTGCCGGCAAGCTGGGCGCATTGCAGATGATCACCGCCTGGCAGAGCCAGGGTTGGTTGCTCAGCAACAGAGGCACCTGGCGCGGTGATCCCCAGTACTCGGCGGGCGGTCAGTTAATGGACTCGGGCAGCCATCTGCTCGACTATGTCCTGCACGCCACACAATTACGCCCGCTGGCGGTAAACGCGGTGCTAAGCAACCTCACCGAGCGAGTCAATATCAACTCCGCCCTTACCATTCGCTTTGAAGGCGGTGCACTGGGCAGCCTGGCGGTCATCGGCAATGCGCCAAAGAATATGTGGGAAGAAATAGCCTTCTACGGATCAAATGCTCGTTTGCTGATGCGGTCGACCGCCCAGATGCCCCTGGCGAATGGGTTGGAATTCGATTACGAAACGATTGGCAATGAAACACTGCCAGTCAACATAGCCGAATCGTCGAGCACGCCTGATCGAAACTTCATCGACACCCTCTTAGGTCGGGACCGAGTCCGGGCGACCGCCGAATCTGCCGTTAAAGTCCTAGCCATTACCGAAGCGGCCTGGCGCTCGGCCGAATCGGGAGCCGAGGTGCCGGTCGAGTACTAGTTAAGGGCTACCGGCTTCGTTTGGGCCCAATTGGGGCCGGCTGCCACGTCCGTTTTTAGCGGGACCGCCAGCTGGCAGACGCCGTTCATGATCCGGGCCAACTGGGGAGCGAAATCGGTCAACACGGCAGCATCGATTTCGATTAACAATTCGTCATGTATCTGTAGCGTCATCGCCGCCGGAATCTGCTGGTCGCGGATGTAGCGGTCGAGCTCAATCATGGCCAGCTTGATGATTTCAGCCGAGGTGCCTTGGATGGGCATGTTGATCGCCTCCCGCTCGGCCGCCTCACGCCGTCTGCCGAAGGATTGCAAATCGGCATGGCGGCGAATTCGTCCATGCAGGGTACGCGTGAATCCTTCTTCACGGGCGCTGCGGGCAGTTTCCTCCATGTAGTTGTGCACACCCGGATAGCGCCGGAAGTAGGAATCGATCATCTCCTTGGCATCGGCGTACTCGAGTCCGCCGCGCCAGGCCAAACCATGGGCCGTTATCCCGTAGACGATTCCAAAATTGACCATCTTGGCGTGTTCGCGCATCTGTTCACTAACCGCCGCCGGGTCGACTCCATAGAGCTGAGAGGCGGTTGCCTGGTGGATGTCCAAATCAGCCTTGAAGGCGGCGATTAGGTTTTCATCGCCGGATATATGGGCGAGCACTCGCAGATCAATTTGCGAATAATCGGCGGAGATCAGTGTCCGGCCGGGAGCGGCGGTAAAGGCGTGACGGATCTTTCGGCCACGTCCACGTCGAACCGGGATGGCCTGCAGATTGGGATTGCGGCTGGCCAACCGCCCGGTGACCGAGGCGGTCTGGGAATAGCGGGGGTGGATCCGCCCGTTGGCATCGACTAAGGTGGGCAATGGACCGATGTAGTTGCGCAGCAGGGTGGCCAATTCACGGTGCTCGATGACGGCCGCGATGATCGGGTGTTCATCGAGGAGGAGATCCAACGCCCGCCGCGCTGTTGATGGCGCTCCGCCCCGGGTCTTGAGCTTGGCCTCGAGGCCGAGGTCTTCAAATAGAACGCGACCCAATTCACGAGTGGAATTGATGTTAAATTTCCGATCGGCAAGTTCATGGATCTGCTCGGCGATTCGGGCGTGGTCGACCTCCAGGTCGGCTTCAAGCTCGACCAATACCGATTTTTCCAGCTGAACTCCAACCGACTCCATCTGGGCCAGGACCGGGATCAGTGGCAGTTCGATGTCCTGATAGACGCTGCTCAATTCCTGATTGGCCAGTGACGGCCCCAAGCGATCGGCCATTTGGGCGACCGCCTGGGCGGCCCTGATGCAGGCTTGCGGATCCAGGGCGGCGGCCTCGGCCATTGAAACCACTCCGTCGCCGGTTGGCAGCGAATTGGCCAGTACTTGATCCACCTGGCGGGCCACCAATTGCCGCAGGTCGCCGACGCTCTCGCCGCCGCTGTCCAAATGAGCCGCTGTCGCGGCGTCAAAATCGATTCCGGCCAGTCCGATTCCCGCGGCCAACAACGCTCGAATCAGTTCCTTGCCAGCGAAGACCCGTTTGGGTTTGGCGGAGTCGCCCAGCCAGGGAGCGAGGGCCTCCAGGATTGATCTGTTCGCATCGGCGATGTACCAATTGTGGTGGTCGAGATGGATCGCCAGTGACGCCAGCCTCAGCTTTGACTTCCCGCCGGTTGCCCATCCGATCAGCGAGGGCGTTTCACTACCCGCAATCAATTGGGTTGCCAATTTGGCCGCCGCCGCCGCCCCGTCGACCGCCGTCCAGTCTTGGGACTGGGGGCCGGCTGCAAACAGCGAAAACTGACCCTGGGCGTGCAGTTCAAGGTCAAATGGCAGGCGCTGGCGGATTGAATTGAAATCCAATTGATCAAAGATCTCCCGTACCCGAACCGGATCGGCGTGCTCCCAGATCCGTGACCGCGGGGCGTCGAATTCAACTGGAACGCCGGTGTCGATCGTGGCCAGGCGCTTGGAGATTTGGGCCGATTCCTGGTTTTCGGGTTCGGCTAGCGCACGTCGCGCCCTGGAGGGTAAATCCTCAATGGCGGCGAGGACGCCTTCGAGATTGCGATGATCCCTAATTAATGTGATGGCCGTCTTTTCACCAATCCCGGGCACCCCTGGAATGTTGTCCGAGGAATCTCCTTGCAGGGCTTTGATGTCGACTAAGTAGCGGGGCTCAACCTGCCAACGTTTGATGAATCGTTCGCGGTCATAGAGCAGGTTTGGCATGCTGCCCGGGCGCGGATAAAAGACATTGATGCGGCTGGTGATCAGCTGGAACAGGTCGCGGTCACCGGAGTAGATCCGCACGTGGAAGTTCTCCCCGGCCGCCGTCTTGGCGATCGTCCCAATGATGTCGTCGGCTTCAAAGCCCTCATGTTGGTAGGCCGGGATGCCCAGCGCCTCAACCAGTTGACGAGCGCGGCCGAATTGCGGTATCAGCTCGGGCGGGGGCGCGGATCGATTTGCTTTGTAATTGGCGTCGATGGCGTCGCGAAAGGTTGGCCCCGGGGCGTCGAAGGCGACTACAAGGTGAGTTGGATCCCAATCATCGATCGCCCGCAGCATCTGCGTTGTGAACCCGTAAACGGCATTGGTGTGCTCACGTTGGCCTTGTGAATCGAATACCGCAAAGCGCGCCGGAACGGCGTGAAAGGCCCTAAAAAGCAGCGACATCGCGTCGATGATGAGCAACCGGTCAAGGCGCCTCGCGGCCATCAGAACAACGCTTTCCGGGCTAAGTTGCCCTCTAAGCGGTCAAATGTTGCTGGTATTGACCACCGCGGGCGCAACTGGTTTGGTTGGATCAGTGGGCCACCAGTTCCATTTGCCCAACAGCATGATGATGCTGGGTACCAGCACCGTCCGGACAATGAATGTATCGATAAGTATGCCAATCGATACGGTTAGCCCGATTTGGACGATCGGCTCCAGCGGGAAGGTCGTCAGGACCAGGAAAGTACCGGCCAGGATAATGCCCGCCGAGGTGATCACCCCGCCGGTGCTGGCCACCGCCCGGCGGGTGGCCGAGGCCACGTCCGAACCGGCGCACTCCTCGCGCAGGCGGGTGATTAACAGGATGTTGTAGTCGGCGCCCAGGGCGGTCAGGAAAATGAACGCCCAAAGCACGTTTTGACTGCCCACCCCGCTGTGATCGAATACGTACTCGAACATAAATACCGCGATACCCAGCGATGCCAGCAGGGATACGAAAACGCTTAGCGCCAGATACGTCGCCGCCACGGGGCTGCGCAGCACCAACACCAGGATGGCAAAAATCATCAGGTAACCTAGCGGGATCACCAACAATGTGTCGCGATTGATTGCCTCGCGCGAGTCGTAATTTATCGCGGTCTGCCCGCCGACGATTGGATTTACGTCGGCCAGCGAGGTGGTCGCGGTCAACTGTCGAATCGCCGTTCGGAGGGCTGGAATCTGATCAATTGCTTCTACCGAACCGGGGTTGGCCGCTAGTTCAAATTCCAGATATGCGGTGCTCTTCTCTGGTGAAACGTAACGCTGCCCGGCGGCCAGCGTGGCGATCGATTGCCCCAGCGCCGGATCTGCCCCCGGTGCCAATGATCCATCCGGTGGTCCGGCCGCGGCCGGACCACCGGTAATTCCACCTAGCAGCGGTGGTGGTATCGAATCGAGGAATTCGGCAAATTCCTCACCGGCGCGCTGGGGGACGGTGGCGAATGGCCGGGTCGGCCCAAAGACCCGGGCTATTTCGACGCGCGCTTCCAGCTGCGAAGAAATCTGGGCCAGGGCTGGCAGGTGGTCATTTACCGAACCGGTCGGCAATTGGTAATAAACGAACCCCGGTTGGGCTGATCCGGTGGTCCCCGATTCGGCCAAGATTTCGAAGCCAATTTTTGAGTCGGTCCCATCAGGGAGCGAGGCGACCTGGTCAAAAGTCTGCTCCAATTGCAAATTCCCCAGCGCGAAGGACCCCAGGACTACCAAAGCCGCTAGCAATGTGGCCCAGGGCTTTTTGGTCGTCCAGTCGGCAACCCGCCGCCACAGCGTTGATGGGCGAATTGCCCGTTCCAGTGAGACTGGCCAGAATACCCAGCGGCCGGCCAGAACGACGATTGCTGGAATGAGGGTTAGCCCGGCGCAAACGGTTACGAAGATCGCCATGCCCAATGTCGGGCCCATGCCTCGGAACGAACCAAAAGATGCCAACAGCAGCAGCGCCATAACAACGATCGTGGTGCCGCCGCTGGAACTGATCGCCGGCCCCAGCCGGGCCACCGCGGTTGCCATGGCCGACCAGCGGTTGCCTTGCCGGCGCAACTCTTCGCGATAGCGCGCCACTACAAAAATCGTGTAATCGGTGCCCGCGCCGAATACCAATACCGACATGAGGGCGGTTATCTGGCTGCTGATTGGTAAATCGAAGGTGCTCGCGGCCAGGGCCGACAGGAATTGGGCCGTCGCCAGGGTCCAGCCCACGCCGAGGAGGGCCAAGACGGGCATAACCGGTGAGCGGTACACCAACAGGAGGATGGCAAAGACGAGGATTATGGTCAGCAGGGTTACGCGGAAATCAAACGAAGAAAAGGTGCTGGCTAGGTCGGCGAATATGCCGGCCGGACCCGTAAACGAGATCACCAATTCGTCATCGGCGCCTAAAAGACTTTGGAAGTGCGACCGCAGTTCGGTGGTGTATTCGGCGAATAGCGGGAGGTTGCCGCCAATTTCGAAGATCGAAACAATCGAAAGCGTGCGGACCATGCCGTCGCCTTCAACGATGTCGGCCGGCGGCAGCGTTGCCTCGACAAATCCGGTGAATTCGCCGGCGCTCAGGTAATCGAATACTTCGCCAGCTAAGGCCCTATCAGCTTCGGTGATACCAGAAGGCCGGTGCACCAGGGTGATGCCCGGCAATCCCGGCGACGGGAATGTTTCCTGGCTTATTACAAGGGCTTGGCGGGCTTCGGATGCAGTCGGCAGGAAATCGGCATTGTCATCGTTAACCACATCGCCCAGACTGGGCGCGGCAGCAAAAATCAACGCGGTGATGATCGCCCAAGCGAAGAGCACGCCGGCCGATCGCCAGGGAGAACCGGATAGCCAACCGAGTCCGCCAAATACATGCCGCATGCGTGAACCCGATCTTGGATTTGAGGCGCAATAGCCCATCGAACAAAGCCAAGAATTTGGTCGTATCTTCGACGACCCGCGGTCAATTCAGCCGGACCGACGGGGGCGCTACTATTCGCTGGTGGAGTTTATTAAATAAGGACTATTGGTCGGCGCGATTCGCAGGCCGGTCAAAGTAACGCTGCCACTGCTCCAAACGCAACGACGGGCATTTGCCGCCGCGCTTGACGTTGACGATCTCGGCCACGATGGACAGAGCGATTTCCTCCGCTGTCCGACTGCCAATGTCCAAACCAATAGGCGCGTATACGTTGGTCAGCGCATCGGCGGTAACCCCCGCGTTTAGTAGATTGCGGTAAACGATCATCACCCGCCGCCGGCTGCCGATCATGCCGATGTAGGGAGTCCTGCTCCCGGCCAGCCGGTGCAGAGCCTGTTCGTCAAACGAGTGCGCCCGGGTGACCAATACGATGCATGTGCCTTCGTCCACCGTCAGTTCACCTAAGGTCGTGGCCATCTCGCCAACTAGTACCCGGGCGGCCTGCGGAAACCGTTCGCGATTGGCAAAGTCGGAACGGTCATCGATGACCGTCACCTCGAACCCCACGGCGTCGGCGATTTGA
This sequence comes from Chloroflexota bacterium, assembly GCA_965249595.1. Lineage (GTDB taxonomy): Bacteria > Chloroflexota > UBA11872 > UBA11872 > VXNJ01 > VXNJ01. Next base: position 993,358 of record OZ252242.1, read on the forward strand.
CAGATCGGCACGGCCACGTGCCCGGCGCCGACAACCACCAATCGATCCTGGTGCGCCAGCGGCTCGTAATACACCTCTAACACCGCCGAGCGCGCCCGCTGCAGCCGCCGCCCGTCGGCATCGTAGGCGATGCAACGCCCCTCGGTCAGGGGTGTTTCGGCCAGGTCGGCCAAGATCGATTCGGCCAGCAGACTGGGTCGCAGCGACGGCAAGTCGCCGCGAGTGGCGACCAGCCACTTGGTGCCCACGGCAAATTCTTTGCTGCGCGAGCGGATCACGCTGGCCAGGGTCGCCCGCCGCCGCCCGGATTGGACGTCAACTAAGCGGGCCAGCAGCCCTTTTTTCAACGGTTGGCCGGCGGCCATACGTCGATAAATACGTCCACTGTGCCGCCGCAGACATCACCCTCGCCACGCAGATCATCGACGAGGTCGATTCGCAGCAGGCGCGGTTGGCCGTCGGCGATCGCCGTTGCCGCGGCCTGCCAAATATCGGCCTCAACGCAGCCACCGCCAACCGTGCCGGCCCCCTCGCCCGATTCGAAGACCAGCATTTGGGCGCCGACCTTCTGGGGTGTTGAACCACGGCTCTTGACGATGGTGGCCATCGCTACGGACTGGCCTTGTTCGTTGCGCCGGGCAATCTGATCAAAAAACATCGAAGTTGGAAGTAACCGCCCACTGGTCGCGGCCGGATTGCGGCCGAGTAACTGACCCAATAATAATTTTGTTGCACTGCCCGCAGCGGAGACCCTGACGGGCCTCGCGCCGATTGAACGCTCGCGCCACAGGGGTTGGCGATTGAAAGTCGGCTGATGGGGAGTTGGTAGGGTGGCAGCCGAAGTGCCCGGTGCGCTTGACCGGCGCGGGTGCCCGCTATCAGAAGCGGTGCGCAATTGTTTGGTCATCGGCGTACTGCAAGGAGTTTGAATTGCCCGAATTACCCGAGGTGGAAACCGTTGTGCGCGGGTTGCGAGCTGCGGTCACCGGGGCCACAATCGCCCAGCTTAAGGTCAGCGACCCGCGCCTTGAGCACCTGTTGGAAGAGCGCTTGGAAGGGTGTCGGATTGGCCGCGCTCGGCGTCGTGGCAAGTCGGTACTGCTCCCGCTCGACGACGGTCGCACGCTACGGGTACACCTGATGATGAGCGGTCGATTGCTGCTGCGCGGATCCGGGGCGCCGCCCGACCGGTTCCAGCGGGTCGGAATTGGCCTGGGCGACGGGAATCAATTGCGCTTTTGCGATCCACGCCGCTTTGGCACGATGGTCGTGCTGTCACCCGGCGAACTAAAAGCCGCCATCGCCCGGCTGGGCCCCGAACCCCTCTCCGGCCGATTTCGGGCCGTTGATCTGGGAGGCCGCCTGGCAGGGCGCCGGGGCGTCCTGAAAACTACCCTACTGGATCAGAAGGTCCTAGCCGGAGTTGGCAATATTTACGCCGACGAGGCGCTGTGGCGCGCCCGCCTGCATCCGCTCCAACCAGCCGGCCTACTCACTTACCGGCAAACACAGCGCCTGCACCGCACGCTGCGATCCGTAATGCGCAAAGCAATTGAAATGGGCGGAACCACTTTTGGGATTTATGCCGATGCCCATGGTCAGGATGGCGCTTTCCAGGCCATGTTGATGGTATTTAGGCGTACTGGGCAGCCCTGCCCGCGCTGCCGCGCAACTATCCAGCGGGTCGTGGTCGGCGGCCGCGCCACCCATTTTTGTCCGAACTGCCAGGCGTTGCCGCCCGCAGCGAAAACGGGTTAGAGGGTGGGTCCAGCCATGCGCTGGCGGACTTGGGCGTCGCCGACGATCCCGTCCAACCCGGGCGCTTCGACCTGGTGGGCAGCTTCAGCGCTGGCGTAGCGGCAGGCCAGGGCTATATCGCCGGTCCGGTGATATTCCAAAAAGACGGCGGCGGCATATGAGTCGCCGGCGCCGGTGGGATCAACCTCATTGGCCGGGAAGGCTGGGACATGGGCCAAATGGCGGCCATATTCAAAGATTTCGGCACCATCTACGGCCCTCGTGACCACACCGTAGCGGACTGAACGCAGAAACGTATCGAGCTGATCGCGGTCGGTGGGATCGTGTTCGGAGATCACCAGAATTTCGGCGCGGTTGAGTACTTGTTCGCAGGTATCCCACGATTGCGGGGAGATCAATCCATTCTCGGCCCGGGCTCGCAGCCAGCCCTGTGGAGTTACCCCGATCAGCGTCGATTCAGGGATCGCCGCCGCCAGTTCGTCGGGAACCTCGCCGGTGAGCGGCGCGAGGTGGAAGATGTCTGACGCCAGCCATTCGTTGGGGACGTCGGCAACCGACAGTTTGGTCGCCAATTGATGGCAGTATTGGACGCGGCCATCGGGGCGGTAGATGTTTTCGTATACCGTGGTAACCGGCGTATCGACCCATTTAAATTCCGCGTCACCATAACGGCTGGCGATTCGGTCTCGGTCGGCTTCGGCGACCGCAGTGATGGCCCGGACTTTGGCCCCCAGGACCACAGCCGTGACGCCGGCGAAAGAAACAGTTCCGCCGACCCGGGTGCCACCGGGAACCCGGTCAAGCACTACGTGGCCAGCGATGGCGTAGGTTTGACGTGCCATCAGCGACCCGAATTACTGCTTGAGGGCGATAACCACCCGCCGACTGCGGTTCTGGCCAACCGAATATGTGTGGACGTCGTCATCCTCGGCCAGCGACATGTGAACTATCCGGCGCTCGTGTCCGGGCATGACTCTCAGGGTGACCGTCCGTCCGGTTTCGCGCACCGCGGCGGCCGCTTCCATTGCCAATTCACGAATCGAATCTTCGCGGCGGCTGCGGTAGTTGTCGACATCGATAACGATGCGGACGCTCTGCCCCATCTGCCGACCCAGCATCGACGAGACTAAGAATCCAAACTGGCGTAAAGTCTCCCCGCGGGAGCCGATCAGTCCGGCCATATCCTGGTCACTGGCGGAACGAATGTTAAATACCGGTGGATCGCCGTCGATGATTTCGGCTTCGGCGTCAAATCCCATCTTGGCCAGGAATTGGCCGATGAAGACTCTCGCCTCTTCGGCCATCGCTGCATCCATCGGTTCGGGTTCGGGCCGCGGCTGTCGTGGCACCGCAGCGTCGCTGGATTCAGATTCTGGTTTTCGCCGCGGTGAGACCTCGGCGCGGGAGTCAGATCGCTCTGATCGGGGTGCCGGTGAACGACGCCGGTTGCGTGAGCCGCGGCGACCCCTGCCGCGTCGTGGCTTGGCCTCGCTGAAGTATTGATCGCCGCCGTCTTCTTCGTCTTCGTCATCGAACCCTCGAACCGAACCCTCTTTGCGACGGGTGACTAAGACGACCGCGTTGCGGGCACCAAAGCCCAATACACGGCCGCGTTTGCCCGGTTCAAGAATCTTGGTGTCGACTTCGTCCAAGGTTGCATCAAGCGCTTCGAGGGCTTCTTTGATTGCAGCTTCGACGCTTGAGGCTTGGACCTCGATTTCATCCACGGCGACGTCTCCTTCTCTTGCGCCTCTTTCGAGTTCTTGTGGTCGGCGCGCCCATTGGGGGCGGCGTCGGATCAGTGTTGTCGGGGGCTCCGGCCGACATCGGCGGAGCTGCTGGCGGCGTGGGCGAATGCCCGCGCGAAAAATAGCCGGCGCCAAGGCGCTCGGCCAGCCGCCGCTGGTGCGGCGGGAGCATGTCTTCGAATTTTCCTAAGCCGGAAATGAAGAACTGTTGGGCGATCTGAATAAATCCGGCCAGAACCCAGTAGAGCAGGATGCCGGAGAAAAAGAACCACCCGATGAATACGAAGAACAGCGGGTAGATCTGCATGACCCGTTGAAACGTGGCCTGGGGACCAGTTGGCGCGGTCACCGGTTGGGCCATGAAGGTCTGTAGCCAAAAGGTCAACCCGCCCAGGATGGCGAGCACCGAAATATAGGTGAGCGGTTCCGGCCACCAAAGCGGTAGGAATCCGAAATCGATGGTCCGATCAATCTGGGCCAGGTTAAACCAGAGGAAGTTCTCATCCAGTGGTATCGAACCGCCGACCGCGACACAACTTGCATAGGAATCGGCGCCCAATCCCATAACGCCCTGCTCGATCCGGGCCCCGTCGACACCGATACAGGTGCCCACCGTCAGCAGGGCACCGTACATCGCCAACAACACCGGCATTTGCAAAAGCAACGGCAGGCACCCGGAGACCGGACTTACGCCCTGTTCCTTGTAGAGCGCCATCGTCAATTGGGATTCCTTCTGGCGATCGCCGCGGGCGCGCTTCTTGATGTCGTTGACCTGCGGCTGGAGGAGCTGGATCTTGCGCTGCGATCGGATTCCACGAATTGAAAGCGGGAAGATGAGAACTCGTATCGCCAACGTCATCAGCACGATTGCGACCCCGAATCCGCCGACCGATTCGGCAAGCCCGGTGAGGGCCATCGTCAACGGATCGATTACAAATTCTTGCCAGCCAGGCATCTAGAGCGTCTCCTTGGGATGGTTCCGCTCAGGTGTCGGCACCGGGTCGTATCCGGCGCTGGCGAAGGGATGACAGCGCAGGATACGGGTTGTCGCCAACCACCCTCCGCGAATTAAGCCGTGCGCAGTGAGGGCCTCGGCGGCGTATTGCGAACAAGTTGGTGCGAAACGGCAGGAAGGAGCCAGCAGCGGCGAGACAAAGCGCTGATAGAGCGTTATGAGACCGAGCAGCAACGCCGTCACTTGGCGACTCCACCCAATATCCGGCGGGCGCAGCTGACCAGATCCAAAAACGGATCGCTCAATGCATCGGTGCGGGCATTTACGACGACATCAAGCTGGGATTGACAATGGTCTTGCGCGATCGTAAAGGCCGCTCGCAAACGGCGTCGCGCGCGATTGCGGATCACCGCTCCACCCAGATGCCGGGTGGCGGTGATCGCCAGGCGCAGGTCGGGCCCGGCGGACGGTGCCGAGAAAACACGCATCGCCCGGCATCGGTGTAACTGGCCGATGCGCCGGGTATGGGAGATTTCGCTGCCGCGGCGTAAGCGCTGAGTCAGCGCAGGCCGCCGATTAGTAGTCACTGGGTTGGCTGGTCCTAGCGCGCTAGGCGGCCAAGCGCTGCCTTCCCTTGCGGCGGCGCCGGCGAATTATGGCCCGCCCCCCGCGCGTGCTCATTCTGTTTCTAAAGCCGTGGCGACGCTTGCGGCGTCGCACTTTGGGCTGATAGGTACGTTTCATCTGGGATTGCCCGACATATTGGCGCGTGAGCCCCTGTCACTAAAGTGGTGCATCGGTCGGCCGTAGGCCGGCTGCTTGTAGGTGGTGAGGGGCCGTCTGGTTGCTAAAGCGAGTATATTTCACGTTCGCGCTTGCTGACTTCGGCGTCGGGAGCGCGGTTGAGCATCGAATGTTCGATCTTGTCAAGTGAACGATCGACAAAGAGCCGCTCATTGGCGGTCAATGCCAGCCCAATCTCGGTTGCGTCCAGTTGGTCGATCCGACCAACTTCGGCTGCCGAAACGTTAAAGCGGGCTCGCGCGTGATCAATCATTGATCGAACTTGTGAACGCTTGTCTTTGCGGGAACGACATCCTGACAACCGCAGGGTCAGGCGAATGGTTCCAATCCACACAAGGCGCCTCACAAAGATCTCAACAGGCCCTGGGCCGAACCGCCACCGACACACCGGTGGCATAATAATTTTCTACCCTGGTGCTGCCCTGAGACTCTCCCCTGCACCTTGCCTGGAAACTGCCATAGTTAACCCACCGAGCGACTATTAGCCGATGCGGTCTACGCGATGGCTGCGCATCGGGATGGGCGTTAAGCGCTACGTTGTCGGAATCCTCTTTGGCACTGCGCTGGTCGGTCTGGCTCTGGCGATGATGTTGGCCACCGTTTATCGGACGGCCGATTTTCCCGAGGCGACGAGTTCGGTGGTCGTCTTTATCACCTTGCAATGGGTCGCTCACCCGCTGCGCGAAATCCTCGTCGGCACAGTCGGCGCAGGCGTCACCGTGACCAGCTTTTTTCTCCTTTTCCGATCAATCATTTCGGTGGTTTTAGCGCCCGGCGAAAACGTTGCCGAAATGGTCTATCGGGGTCGCCTATTGCGCCGGGGACCACGCATTGTGAGCATCGGCGGCGGCACCGGACAGGGCGTGCTGCTTCGCGGCATCAAGGAACGTACGGCCAACATAACCGCGGTCGTGACCGTGGCCGATGACGGAGGGAGTTCGGGCCGCCTGCGCAAGGAATTTCAACTGATGCCGCCCGGTGACCTGCGCAATTGCCTGGCCTCGCTTGCAGATTCCGAAGCCCTGATGACTAAGTTGCTCGACTATCGCTTCCGGCGGGGCGATGGCCTGCAGGGCCATTCTCTGGGCAATTTGCTCATAACTGCCATGCGTGACATTGCCGGCGGGATTGAGCGCGGTGTCGAAGGACTCTCGGAAGTCTTGCGTATCCATGGACACGTGACGCCGTCAACGGCCACCGATGTGCACCTGGCCGCCGAGATGGAGGATGGCACCACCGTAATCGGGGAATCGCGGATCGGGACTGGTCATCGCCGAATCCGGCGCGTTTATCTGCATCCTTCACGGGTGATCGTAAATGAAGATGCCGTCAGCGCGATCCTGGCCGCCGAGATGGTCATTGTTGGCCCGGGAAGCGTCTACACCTCGATTCTTCCCAATTTGCTGGTGCCAGAGATCGCCGAAGCGATCCGGCGGTCGGCGGCGATGAAGATCTTCGTAGTAAATGTGACCACTGAACCGGGCGAAACGGAGAATTTTGACCTGCTCGACCACGTAGAGGCGATCGAGTCTCACGTCGGCCCGAAGCTCTTCGACTACATCCTTGTCAACAGCGATACGGCACCCCCGATGCGTGGCCCTGCCCGCAATCGCACTTTCGTGCTGGCTTCGGCTTCGCACCAGGCACAGTTGTTGGCCCGCGGATATGAAATATTCACCGACGCCATCATCGATTTCGAATTCCCGATCCATCACGATGCCGAAAAATTGGCCGAAACCATAATGCAGATCTACATTGGTTCCGGAGCCCAACCGCGAACCAGGGTAATCGAATACCACCAGGCGGCGCAGCCGCCAGCCTAATTGAACAATCCGCTTGCTCGCTTTACTGGATAAAATTTTCAGCCCTGCCAAGCAGCCGCGCCGCGCCCGCTTTTTCAAACAACCGCCAGCGCACATCGCCCGTCTGCCAACTTATTAGGATCCACTCTGCATGCGCGTAGCCATTAATGGCTTTGGCCGGATTGGCCGTCTCTGTTTCCGATCGCTGCGCGAACGGTATCCCGAGATCGAGATCGTGGCGATCAATGACCTGACTGATCTAAAGCACAATGCCCACCTGCTCAAGTACGACACCAACTACGGCCCCTATCCGGGCACGGTCGAGGCCCGTGACGGCAAGCTCGTCGTGGACGGCAAGGACGTGCAGATCTTTTCCGAGCGCGAGTGGACGAATCTGCCGTGGCGCGAACTCAAGATCGACGCCGTGATTGAAGCCACCGGCGTGGGCACCAAGCGCGCCTTCGCCGAAAAGCATCTTGCCGCCGGGGCCGACCGGGTAGTTATTTCAGCTCCGTCCGGGGACGCTGACGTGATGGTCGTGCTGGGCGTTAATGACGACCAGTACGACCCCTCCGAGCACCGCATCATCTCCAACGCCTCATGCACCACTAACGGCCTGGCCCCGGCGGTGAAGGTCGTCCACGATGTATTTGGAATCCGCAAAGGTCAAATGACGACCGTCCACGCCTACACATCGTCGCAATCGCTGGTTGACACCGCCACCAGTGACATGCGCGACGCGCGTGCCGCCGGTTTCAATATCGTTCCCGCGGCGACCGGGGCGGCCCGGGCAATCGGCCAGGTAATCCCGGAATTGGACGGCCTACTTGATGGCGCTGCCTACCGTGTCCCCACGGCCACTGTCTCGATCGTGGAATTTGTCGTCGAGCTGGACCGCGAAACTGACGCCCAGGAGATCAATCAAGCCCTCCGCGATGCCTCCGAAGGCCAGCTGGCCGGAATACTTGCAGTCTCTGATGAGCCGCTGGTTTCGGCCGATCTGCGCGGCAATGAGAATTCTTCGATCATCGACTCGGCCAGCACGATGGTTGTTGGCGGCAATCTCGCCAAGGTCGCGGCCTGGTACGACAACGAATGGGGCTACTCTTCGCGGTTAGCCGACGTCGTCGAATTGATCGGGCGCTCGGCCTAGAGTCCACCGCATCGACCTTTGGTGGCCGATGCTCGGGCCTGTCGGCAATCGGTCGAATTCAACATGCGTGATCTAAGGACAGCCGCGCTGCGGGGCCGGACAGTGCTGGTGCGGGCGGACCTGAACGTGCCCACCGCCGATGACGGCCGAATCCTTGACGATACCCGCCTGCAGGCGGTTGCTCCAACCCTGCGCTATCTGAGCCAACGGGCCGCCGCGGTGATTGTATTGGCGCACTTTAAACGGCCGCGCGGTGCTCCGGATCCGGCCATGTCGCTGGCGCCGTTGGCGCCGCCGCTGGCCAGCGCCTGCGGCATTCCGGTCACTTTCGCCAGCGACTGTATCGGGCGCCCGGTAGCCGATGCCCTGGGCCGGGCGGCAGAGGGCACTTTGGTTTTGGCCGAAAACGTCCGCTTTCACCCCGGCGAGACAGCCAACGATGCCGCCTTTGCACGGGCGTTGGCCCAGCCGGGCGATGTATTTGTAAACGACGCATTCGGCGCCAGCCACCGGGCCCATGCCTCAGTGGTGGGAGTTGCAGATTATCTGCCGGCCTATCCCGGATTCTTGGTTGAAAAGGAAGTTGCCGCCCTCAGCGGAGTTTTGACCGAGCCGCGACGGCCACTGGTTGCAATCGTGGGCGGCGCAAAAATCTCGACCAAGCTCAGCGTGCTGCAAAACCTGCTCGGAGAGGTTGACGCCCTGCTCATAGGTGGCGGTATGGCTGGGAATTTCCTTGCCGCCCGAGGGTTAGATGTCGGCCGGTCGCTGCTCGAACCGAGCATGATCGACGAGACGAGAGAGGTCGTGGCGGCGGCGGCCAGGCACGGCGTTGAATTGGTTGTCGCCGAGGATGCAGTGGTTGCTCCGGATCCAACCGCCGTTGACAAGGCCCGGATCGTGCCCGCCGATCAGATTCCTACGTCGGAGATGATGCTCGACATTGGGCCGGTGACGATTGCCCGGTTCAAACGGGTAGTAGCATCCGCTGGCAGCATCATATGGAACGGCCCAATGGGCATGAGCGAAGTGACGGCATTTGCCAACGGCACCCGGCAAATTGCCGGGGCCGTTGCCGCGTCCAACGCTATCTCGATCGTGGGTGGCGGCGATTCGGTGGCCGCCGTAATGGGGCTCGGCCTGTCCGAAAAGTTTGACCATGTCTCGACCGGCGGCGGCGCCTCGTTGGAGGTGCTGGAGGGAAAGACGCTCCCCGGCGTGGCTATCTTGGGTTAGTTACCACCGGCTATTGTTAAGCGGCCGCCAGGGCTTCTTCAATCACGGAAACTAAGTCGGCTTTGTCGGTAACGCCGTGAAACGACTGGACGACCGCCCCGTCGGCGCCGATGACCGCAAATGATGGATGACTGGTTGCGTCGAATCGATTTCGGTATTCACTTAACTCGCCGTCATCGTAATCCATGATCAGGACGTGAATCCGGCCGTCGTACTCATCCATGAGCTCCAGCATGATCGGCCTCATCCGAACACAGAAACCGCACCAAACGGCGTCCGTTTTCCACAGAACCGGCGATCCGGATGCCAGCACCGCTTCAAATCTCGCCTTGTCAGCGGTGTACCGGGCCCTAACCGAGTCGTCGTCGTTTGCATCAAAAGGATCCGGCACGGCGATCCCGTCGAGGAGCCCGCTAGCCGTCGCGACAGCATCGCTGTCATCGCTGACCGCCTTGGGCTCGACGGCAGATTGGGTCGCCGATGTCGCGGCCGCCGGGATCGGGGTGGCCGGCTCTGGGTCGTCGCCGCAAGCCGCCAGGAAAATGCCGACGGTGATTCCAGCCAACATTACCAGCAGAAACTTGGCCGGGTTGCGGAAGAAATCTAAGCTTGTCGGCATGCTGACCCTTGGATTAAGTGTGGGCCAATATTGGCCGTAACGACGCTCTTCAAATTAGTCGTTCAACTATAAGTCCCGAACGCCGATTCAATTGGCGGTGAACCTGTAGTGCAGGCGCTGCGGTAAGTGCGAGCCCTACCTTTGTTGCCGGATCTACTCGACTCGATTGCGCAATTGGTTTCGGTTCTCTGTTGGTCTTACCAGACGACTGGCACAAAGTGTGGGATCGGGTCGTGAGCCAATCTGTGAGAGCGGATCATCGGCGGGTACCGCCGGACCGGTTATTGACCACGTCCAACAGGACCGTTCCCGATTCGCTGGATCTGTTCGACGAATCCAGCTAGCGGCCGATAGCACTCCAGCCCGCCCGAACAGCGCCGCCGCCATGAGGGCAATGGCTGGGACTGCCATCGGGGCTCCCCGATGGTCGGCCAAAAACCGCCGCCGCGATTTGGCCCAACTTGGCATTTCGATTGCGTGTTTTCTATTGCCGTTTGAAGTGGTCAAGCGGCCGCCAGGACTTCTTCAATCGCGGTTACCAAATCGGCCTTGGCGGTAACGCCCTGAAACGAGCGAACCACTGCCCCGTCGGCACCGATTACGGCAAATGACGGGTGGTTGGTGGCGTTTAATCGACGTCGGTATTCACTTAACTCGCCATCGTCGTAATCCATGATCAGGACGTGGATCCGACCTTCGTATTCGTCCATAAGTTGGAGAACGACGGGCCGCATTTGAACGCAAAAGTGACACCAAATGGCGTCCGTTTTCCATAGCACCGGCGATCCAGACGCCAGCACCGCTTCGAATCTTGCTTTGTCAGCCGCGTAACGGGCAATGACCGACGCGTCATCGTTTGCTTCGAAACGATCCGGAACCGCGATTCCGTCGAGCGGACCGCTCGATGTCGCAATGCCAGCGCCGTCATCAACCATGGCCTTCGTTTCACCACCGGCCTCGGCATCGCCGTCATCGACCATTGCCTCGGTTTCGCCACCGGCCGCGCCAGCGCCGTCATCAACCATGGCCTTCGTTTCACCACCGGCCTCGGCATCATCATCATCGACCATGGCCTTCGTTTCACCACCGGCCTCGGAATCATCATCATCGACCATTGCCTCGGTTTCGCCACCGGCCGCGCCAGCGCCGTCATCAACCATGGCCTTCGTTTCACCACCGGCCTCGGCATCATCATCATCGACCATTGCCTCGGTTTCGCCGATCGGTGCGGCTATTGGAAGTGAATCGTCGGTCGGCAGATCGGTAGTTTGGGCGGCGGAGGTCTCGACTGCCGCTACCTTTGTCGGAGTTGGTGTGCTCGGCTCTGGGTCGTCCCCGCACGCGGCGAACAAAGCGGCAAAGATTAGGGCGGACAGAACGAATAGAAGAAGCCTGCCCCTTGCAGTTAAAAATGCAATAGTTATCGGCATTTTGATCCTTGATTGGATGGTGAACCTACGCGGACCAGACTGCGAATTTTTGAATGATAGTTTTCGAAAAAGGGATCGAAAACTAGTCATAAACCGCAGACAGAACCAGCATCCCTTGGCATCCAACCAACCGGTTCTCAAAGCGAGACCGATGGCTGGCTGTTCGTTCTAAAAAGTTCGTGCTACCAATTATCGGGAAGCTGCGACGCCATCATTCTCGGGTCCATCGTTGCAGCGGGCGCAAAGGAGTCCAGATCACAACTTCAGTCTCACAGCGAATAGCTCGTGCAGCGGCATATCGGAATAGAACTTCCGCTTGGTTGTATCGACGCACTGGCGCGGAGGTCACCCGGCCAACGGCGAAGGATCCGGCGTCAATCAACCGCATCGAATTCGTCTCGTGACACTGCCACAGGCCATGCTTGTTCCACCCGTGCTGGACTCCGCGGCTTTTTCGCCCTTGGACGTGCGCTCCCAGAGAGAGGCCATCAGGAGGGGATATGAGGGAAGAAGCCGCACGTGGGTTCTATCTCGGATCCCGCGCGCCATTCAGGGGCGGGCGGGTGTAGGTCCGAGACGGGGCCAACGCCCCTGTACCTTTAGGTAGCTTCATCTGACTAAGCAATTGGGCATGCGCGATGCTCTGCTCAGCCTGGATGAAGTCAAGGTCAGCGGCCGGGAGTAACCAATCGCCCCTTGTGTCTTTTGAGCACCGTGGGGGGGACCCGTGCCCCGGTGCAGCTGGCCGCGGCAGATGCCCCGTGGAGAGTTTGCGTCTTAGAACGCCGGTACAGGGATTGGCAGGTGTCGTGGCGGACCTTCAATGCGATCAATACCATCGCGCACCACACATGGGGAAGGACCGTGAAAGAACACACTTCCTGGTACGCCGGATCGAGAAGGGCCATCGCCGAGCACCAGGTCTGCATCATCGACGCTGACGGCAACGAACATGGTCAGCGTAATTTCCCGCATCGTGGATCCGGATTGGCGGCCATGGCCGCCTGGATCCTGTCCCGCACCGGAACCGACCCCGAAGATATCGCCATCGCCATTGAGGTGCCGCATGGACCGGTGGTCGAGAGCCTGCTCGATCGCGGGTTTAAAGTGCATGCCATCAACCCCAAGCAACTCGATCGCTTCCGTGATCGCTTCTTCCCAGCCGGCGCCAAGGACGACCGCCGCGATGCCAGGGTCCTGGCCGATGCCCTGCGCACCGATCCGCAGGTGCTGCGGCAGCTGGCATCGCCAGATCCCTTGACCGTGGAGCTAAGAGAGTTCTCACGTTTGGCTTCAGGAGCTCACCAAGGAGCGCACCCGCCTTAGCAACCGGGTGCGACAACAACTCTGGCGCTACTATCCGCAGGTCCTGGAGATCAGCAACAACGTCACCGAGCCATGGATCCTGGATCTGTGGCAGATGGCTCCCACACCGGAGAGGGGGCGGCGATTGAGTCGAGGCCGGGTAACCCGGTTGCTAAAACGCCATCGCATCCGTCGCATTGATGCGACAGGCGTGCTCTCGATGCTGCGCCAGGAAGCGATAAAGGTGTCTCCGGGCACAACCGAGGCTGCCGTCGCGACGATCACCCTGGTCGCCGAACGTCTAAAGCTCATCCAGCGTCAACTGCTCGAGGTCAACACCCAGATCGACCGCTTAACCGATGCCATCGCCAACGATGCACTGGGTGAGAGCGGGCAGCGCGACGTGGCCATCCTCTCATCTCTTCCCGGAGTCGGAAGGACGGTCCTCGCCACACTGCTCACCGAGGCGCATGATCCTCTTATGCGGAGAGACTATCGCGCCCTGCGCTCATTATGCGGAGTTGCGCCGATAACCAAGCGATCGGGCAAGAGCATGATCGTTGTCCGACGCCATGCCGTCCATCGTCGACTCGCCAATGCCATGTACCACTGGGCCCGGGTGGCGGTTCAGCATGATCCGGTCAGCCGACGCAAATACGACGCATTACGCCTTCGAGGCCATCGGCATGCAAGGGCGTTGCGATCGGTAGCTGACCGTTTGTTGGCGGTGGTCTGCGCTATGCTGCGTAACCAGACCCTTTATCAGCCAGAACTGCTCCGGAGTGATGCCGCAGCGGCTTGACAAATGGTAGAGAGTCCCCCCCGCAATGGTGTAAGCGGGTTTGGTTTGCGTAATGCGGTCGAGACGTTGCTGGCGATAGAAATTGTGGGTAGATCCTTTGGGTTCAGAGGAGTCGCCCAAGACTCATCCGTAAATATGTTGGTAGTCTCTGGCAGCGATGAACTTTAAAACGTACGGAACCTCGGGTGACCAGGTGGTCCTTCTCCACGGAGGGCCAGGCGCCCCCGGCCTTGCCACGCTCGCTCGCGGACTCAGTGATTCGTTTCTCGTGCTCGAGCCCTATCAGCGGCCCAGCGGCGATGTCCCGTTGTCAGTGGCCTTGCATGTCGCCGACTTGGACCACTTCCTCACTGAGCACTACGCCACCTCTCGCCCAGTCCTGATCGGCCATTCCTGGGGTGCAATGCTGGCCTTGGCTTATGCATCGGCCTATCCCGACCACACCCAGGGGTTGGTCCTCGTCGGGTGTGGCACGTTCGACTCCGAGTCACGTAACGTATTGCAAGCGACCGAGAAGTCGCGCCTTGGCGAGGAGACCCTTGCGACCGTGTCCCGTCTTGCCCAAGAGGTGGGAGACCGCGACGTTCGCCTTGCCCGAAGTCATGAATTGACGCGGCATGTTGAGTCTTGGGACCTGGCGGAACCGGAAGTCATTGCCGGCGTGGACGCTCGATCTAATCGAGAAACGTGGGACGACATGATGCGGTTGCAGGCTGAAGGCGTATACCCTGGTGCGTTCTCGGCAATCTCGGAGCCCGTCCTAATGTTGCACGGCCACTACGATCCTCACCCCGGTCCCATGATCCGCGATTGCTTGCGAGAGTATCTGCCGCAGCTTGAGTACAGGGGATGGGGAGAGTGCGGCCACCTCCCTTGGCTCGAACGGGCCGTAAGACTGGACTTCTTTGAGGTGCTCAAGAGTTGGTTGATGAGATCGTTCGCCTGATGCAACAGAACGCCCGGTTCAAATCCTTCTCCCGTAGAAGCCCAAGGCGATGAGAAGGCGGGAAACCGCTAAAAACTGGCAGGGTGAGACTGCCCAACATCGCCTATAGAACCAATCAGAATCTCGATACGTAAGGTTCTTGAGCCTGTTTAGCTGGGTGGACCCAATCGGACTCGAACCGACGGCCTCCTCAATGCCATTGAGGCGCTCTTCCAGCTGAGCTATGGGCCCGCCGGATTTTAAAAGGTAAAAGGGTATTCATCCGCGTGGCGCCCGGCGGAACGTAACCCCATAATCTGGGTGTGCTCGGAATTGGCATGCTGCCCAATGTCGGGAGACGCGAGTGGCAAATAGCAGGATCACCAAACCGTTCTATTGGGTTGGCGGGATATTGCTGGCAATCGGAATCGTAGTCTTGGGCGGTGCCAGCATTTTTGGAACAGTCCAAGCTTTCACTTCCGACCCTGACATTCCGGCGGTTATCTCGATCGCCGTTGTGGCGGTTGCCATCGGGTTTGCACTTCTGTTAGCGGCCCTGATCGTCGAGCGGTTGTCTGGGCGCCAAAAAAATGACTTTGAGGAGCGAGAGAATTGATAATCTCCACCACTGACCATGTAGCCGGCCGCGCAACGGTCGAAACCATCGGTCTCGTACGCGGAAGCACCGTCAGGGCCCGCAATGTTGGCCGCGACATCGTTGCCGGACTGCGCAACATCGTCGGCGGAGAGGTTACTGAGTACACGAAACTGATGGCCGACGCGCGTGAACAGGCAATTGCACGGATGGTGGCCGAAGCAGAGGGCCTTGGTGCCGACGCCGTTGTCAGCACCCGCTTAATTACAGCATCGGTGGCTCAAGGGTCGGCCGAAATCGTGGCCTACGGAACGGCAGTGCGGCTCGGATAGGGGCAACGCCCGCGAGGGATCACCGCTCTGCCGCCCTCGCCCCCACTAACGTGAATACCATATGTGGCCCAACCCGCCCGAAGTGAGAAATCTTCAATGAATCAATTCGATGGCTTGGGAATGAGCCTGGGGAACTTATCCCGCCTTTCGGATGCCGAGTCGCGGTCGATCTCAGCTGAAAATCCCAACGGAGCGCCGGGGCACGGAGGGATGGCGACCGAAGGGTTCGGTGGCGAAGCGGCGACCGACTTGGGACAGGGTTGGAAGGTGTCGCCAGCTGTCTGGCTTGAACCGGGTCAGACGTATCAGCTTGCCGACATCGAAGGGCCGGGGGCAATTCAGAGCATTTGGATCACCGGCCGTATCGTGTGCCGCGAGGTCATCCTGCGGTTTTATTGGGACGACCAGGAAATTCCATCGGTGGAAGTTCCGTTGCCCGATTTTTTTGCCCAGCCATGGGAGAAATTTGCCCAGGTCAATGCCCTGCCGGTCTCAGTAAACCCCAACAGCGGATTTAATTGTTTCTGGGAAATGCCCTTCCGCCGCCGCGCTCACATCACGATTGAGAACCGTACGACCGAGACCCTGGCCTGTTACTACCAGGTCAACTACACGCTCACCGAAGTGCCTGACGATGCGGCCTACTTCCACGCCCAGTTCCGCCGCACCAACCCGCTCCCGTACATGAGTGACTACACGATTCTGGACGAGGTCCAGGGCCAGGGCCAATTGGTGGGTTGCTCGATGGGTTGGCAGCCAAATGACGACGGTTGGTGGGGCGAAGGCGAAATAAAGTTCTTTATCGATTCGGATACCGAGTACCCGACGATCTGTGGCACCGGCACCGAGGACTACTTCGGAGGCGCCTACAACTGGGATGTGGATGGCAAATACGTCGATTATTCGACGCCATTTTTGGGGATGCGGATGGTGTGGGACTCCAAGGCAACCTACAACCAGAATCGCCGTTTCGCAATGTACCGTTTCCACGTGATGGACCCGATACGCTTCAAAGAACGCCTAAGGATTACGATTCAAGCTATCGGCTGGCGGCCGCGCCCCGAGCGGCGTTATTTGCCACTGCAAGACGATATTTCATCGGTGGCTTATTGGTACCAATCACTTCCGACCAACGAGTTCCCGGAACTTGGCAATCGCGACGAATTGGAAATATCCAAGCCCAGGCTGCCCAGCTAAGGTTTCGCGCCGGCGAGGTGTCGGCCTAACCGGCCGAGTGTCAGCCGGTTAGGCCGCCCATTTGATGGTGCAGCCAATCGCCTTAGTTGCGCCAGGCATCGGGTCGGCTCCGGTCAAGGCGGATTCGATTGCGTCGCGCAGATACGTCTCTTTGACCTCGTCGGCCTCAACGCTGTCATCTATTGCGCCGGTGTAGACGAGGGCCCCACTGGAATCAAATAGGAAGGCTTCCGGGGTGTGGTTGGCGGTGTAGGCGTTTGCCACCTGTTGCGATTCATCATGCAGATAGGGGAATGGGTACGCCCGCGCCTCGGCCAGGTCGCGCATTTTTTGGAAGCTGTCATCCGGGTAGTTGACGGCATCGTTGGAGCAGATTGCAGCTACCCCGACACGTCCGGCGTAGTCGGCGGCGATATCTATCAAACGACCTTCCCAAGCCTTCGCGTAGGGGCAGTGGTTGCAGGTAAATACCACCAACCTTGGTCCGTTGCCAAGGTCTGAGAGTGAGACCGTTGAGCCATCGGTGGCGGGCAGGGAAAAATCTGGGGCGGTTGCGCCAAGCGGGAGCGGCATTGACTTTAATCCTTCAATTGCGGGGCGGCCAGCGATCGGTGAGCGGGCGCCGCGGCGATTCAGTTAAAGGTTAGCCGCCCGCCTGATCGCTTCGACCAGGTCGCTGCGCAGCGGCAATGGGCCAAACCGCCCGTCAGGGCGCTCATAGGTGCGGCAGGTAAGGGCGGTTCCCATCGCCGCGGCCCCAACCGGGTCGATGTCGTCCCCGTCAATTCGGATCGTGGGCGACCCCGGAAACCGATGTTGGCGCGCCTGCTCCCAGTCGGTTATGCAGATTTCTTCCACCTGAGCATCAATTCCGGCTTCGGACAACGATTCGGCGAGCATCGCCCGGGCCTGTGGGTGCGAGGGGCAGTCCGGGAACCACAGGAATTCAATGTGCATCTGTCCCTGGAGTCCTTGATTATCAATATGGTGCCGAAGGTGGGATTCGAACCCACACGCTCGTACGAGCACTGCGCCCTGAACGCAGCGCGTCTGCCAATTCCGCCACTTCGGCTAACAATGTTTGAGCCCGATGACCTACCGGGCCACACTGCCTGGTAGCGGGGGTCGGAATCGAACCGACGGCCAAGAGCTTATGAGTCTCCTGCTCTACCTCTGAGCTACCCCGCCGCGGACTGCCACTAGATATTAGAGAAATTTGCCAATACCAGCGAATCGATAGGGCGGCCGGCGTTTCGCCTTAGGAAGTGGAGGCGATCGTCTGCTTCAAATGCGAGGCCCGGTACGATTGTGGAATCTTCAGGGATGACGCCCAGTTGCTTGCCTGCTGAAACCGACTGCCGAATCAGGTTGAAGCCGGTCGGCACGCTGCCGGGATTGGCATTCGGTGACAGGGAAAATGCAGTATGAGATCCGGGCCGGTTACGATAGGATCCGAGGTTTAAAGGTGCCGGGTCGCGTCGTTTATACGGCGCGCCAAACCGCTCGTGCGGGCCGCTCGGACAATAGCCGCTGGAGACACCTCGACGGCCACCCGCGAATCCCGGCATCCCCGCTACCAGGCTGACGAGTCTCCGCCCCTGCTGGCCAGCGTCAGTCTTGGACTTCAGTTCAGTCTCATCGCCTCCGCCACCCTGCTGGTGACTCCGGTAATCGTCGCCCAGTCTTCCGGACGCGGCGATTCGTATCTCGACTGGATGGTGTTCGCATCCCTGTGCGTTGTGGGATTGACCACGCTATTACAGGTTCGCCGGCTGGCGATGGTGGGTGCGGGGGCGATGTTGCCGATGTTCACGGCGGCCTTTTCAATTCCCTTCTGCATAACCGCCGTGGTTGACGGTGGCCCGGCCACACTGACGACGCTGATGCTGGTCTCGGCGGGGCTGCAAGTAGTTATTTCGCGCTGGCTGTTCATCCTGCGGCGGATCGTCACTCCTACCGTGACCGGGACTGTGATGATGATCCTATCGATCACGTTGGCCTACGTTGTATTCGGTCTACTTGACAAGGCTTCGATTGACGAACCGGTGGTGGCCCCGGTCACCGCGCTGGCCACCTTGGTCATAGTCGGAGCGTTGACAATGCGCGGCAACGCGGTGTTGCGGCTCTGGGCGTCAGTGATCGTGATTCTCATTGGCTGCCTGGTCGCGACCGCCTTCGGTATCTATGATCCCGAACGGTTGCTGTCGGCGCTGTAGATCGGTATTCCGAGCTCCTGGCCGAGTCTGTCGCTCTCCTTCGGGATTCCCTTCTGGACCCTGCTGCCCGCCTTCCTTTTTCTGGCCGTGATAATTTCGATCCAGGTTAACGGCGAGGCGATCTCGCAGCAGCGGGTTGCCTGGCGCAAGCCGCAAGCGGTCGATTTCCGTGGCGTCCAGGGGCACTGTCCGGCGCCGGAGTCGGCAATATGGTCGCCGGCCTGGCCGGCACGGTTCCAAACATCGCCAACCCGGGAATCGTGCCATTCACCCAGATAACCGGGGTTGCCGCCAAGCGAGTTGGATACTGCATCGGACTTACCCTGATCGCGGTTGCCTTCCTGCCCAAGGTCTCTGGGTTCCTCAG
Source organism: Chloroflexota bacterium (assembly GCA_965249595.1). GTDB lineage: Bacteria > Chloroflexota > UBA11872 > UBA11872 > VXNJ01 > VXNJ01. The sequence continues at coordinate 1,012,602 of OZ252242.1, forward strand.
CTCGATCCCAGGTCCGGTAATGAGCGGCTATCTGGTGATGATCACGGGGTCACTGTTCGTCGAAGGTGCCCGCACCGTCATTCAGACCGAACGCGACCGCCAGAAATTACTGGTGGCCGGTGTCTCTTTCTGGATCGGCGCGGCGTTCCAATTCGGGCTCTTCAACCTGCCGAATCTGGGGTCGGTGCTGGGTACCGTGCTAAAGAGCGGCGTAACTACCGGCGGCCTGACCGCGATGGCGGCGGTGGTGTTTTTGGAATTGACCGGCCCGCGCCGAATGCACTTCGAATCGCGCCTGCACATCGATTCGCTGCCGCAACTAAATGAATTCATCGACGAATTCGCACGCCGGCGGGGATGGGGCGAGCCGATGCGACAGCGACTGGGCGCGGTTGCCGAGGAAACGCTGCTCACCCTGGCGCCACTGGATCTGGAGGCGCCGATATCGCTCGACCCCGAACCCGAGGACGAAGAGCCACGGCGCCTCGTGGTGCAGGCGAAAGGCGAGGGCGCGATCGCGGACCTTGAATTCATCGGTGGCGGCAACGAGGAAAACCTCGAAGACCAGATCAGCCAGCTTCAACTACACGACGAAGATCCGCCGATCGCCGAGGAGCTTTCGCTGCGCATTCTGCGGCACTACGCGTCCTCCGTCCAACACCAGCAGTATCACGACAAGGACGTGATCACGGTGCGGGTGGACGATCCAGGACCGTAACCGGCTCACGCCTTGCCTGCGCCGCGCAGCGGCCCTGCGGCATGGATTCAGGCATCCCGAATCCCAGTAGTGGCTGCGGCCTGAGGATCGTGTCTCGGTGCTGATACTAAAAGGCGTCCTTTAACACTCAAGGCAATCTCGATCCACCGGAGTTAAGCATGGCATTTGACAATCCCCAGTTCCTCGTCTCAACTGACTGGTTGGCAGGGCATCTCGATGACAGCGATGTCCGCATCTTCGAAGCAACCGTATTCCTCGGATTCCGCGATGGTGGCGGCTATCTGATCGAATCGGGCCGGCCGGCCTATGAAGAAGGCCACATTCCCGGCGCCGGGTTCCTGGACCTGCAGCAAGATTTCTCCGACAACGGCCAGAAACTTCGCTTCATGATGCCCACAACTGACGAATTCGCCGCCGCCGCCGGGCGACACGGTATCTCCGAATCGTCCAAGCTGATCCTCTACGACCGCGTCGGTTCGCAGTGGGCCGCACGGCTGTGGTGGATGTTCCGGTCCATGGGCTGCCGAGACGCGGCGGTCCTGGACGGCGGCTGGGTCCGTTGGTGCGCCGAGGGTCGACCGGTTTCCACAGCCGCGTCCGATTACGGGGAAACTTCGTTCAATGCAACTGCCGACCCTGACCGGTTCGCTGACCTAAATGAAATCAAATCGTTCCTAAAGTCAAGCGCGCACGGAGGTAGTTGTCTGATCAACGCCCTGGCGCCGGAGCAGCATTCCGGAGCCGACGGCGGGCGACGCTACGGTCGCGCTGGTCACATCCCGGGATCCACCAACGTGCCGTCGGTGGCGCTGATTGACACGGAGACTGCTCTCTTCCGCCCACCAGCGGAGCTTGCCGAGATGTTTGTCGAGGCGGGCGCCGACAAAGGTAAACGCGTGCTCCTCTATTGCGGCGGCGGGATCGCGGCGTCCAACGACGCATTGGCACTTTCTTTGCTCGGCTATAGAGATGTTGCGGTCTACGACGGTTCAATGTCCGAGTACGCCGCCGATCCGTCTCTGCCGCTGGTGGTCGACTGAGCGCCGGCGCCGGTTGGGCGGCCGGCCGCCAGTGAACAGAAACCAATGGCCACCCACAACCCGCCGATCGGTCTTGGTGCACATCTCTTTACCGGCCAAGCAGGTCGCCTCAAACAAGGGACTTTTCCGCCATGCTACTAATACATTCGACCTTGGCCCGCTCGGGTTTTGCCCGACGGTAGCGAAACAAGACCGTTGCAATGATTGATGCCCCCAATTTGGTCGGCAAACTGGCGCAGCCCCACCGGAATATGTGGACTGGAGCGCACTGGGCTGAAAATTTTTTGGCGGTTCCAGTCATGGGGCCGGCACAATGGCCTTGAAAAGCCCCACTCAAGCCTCTGGCATGCCAGAGTAGGAGGATTTATCGTCGACGTCTCGGTGGGCCTGGCCGTTCCCCAGTGATGAGTTGGGGGACTACTCACCCAATTAATACGCGGGCACCAAGCCTGATTGCCAATCCAAACGGTAAATTACGCTCAATTCCTTATGTCTCGTCGCTGGAATAACGTCAACGACAGGCCGATCAGCGCTAATGCCAACACGGCTAATACAACGGCGTCTCCCCAGTCCATGCCGTTCACCAGCGGGTTGCTGCCCAGGTAGTACCGGAACGGAGACACCCATTCCACGGCCGAAACAGCACCTGTGATGTTCGCTAAAGAGTTCAACAGATGGAAGGCGAGCGCGGCCCCTGCCGTGCCGAATATCGCGACTCCCGTGCGCCCTGTGCCCGCACTGAGCGCCAGGGCCAGGGCGCCGAACACCAACCCCACCAGTACCTGCAGCGTCGCGGTGGCGGCGATGTTGCCAACCGACATCCCCAGGCTGCCCAGTACCGAACCAAGCGCGACGCCTGCAAATGTCGCAACCCCGATGGCTATGCCGAACAGCACCATCGCCGCGGCTTTTTCCAGCACAATCCTGGATCTTGGTATTGGATTGGACAGCAGCAGCGCCATCGTCCGGCGCGACTCCTCCCCTGCCAACGCCCCCGCGCCGACGATCGCCGTCACGAAGACGACCGACAGCGGGGCCATCAATCCAAATGTTTCCAGCGTGTACCAGCCCTCTGGCGTACTCAAGTTGCCGCCCCCGAAGAGCGCGAGCACCTCTTCAGGGAAGGTATCGAACGCTGAAAGTGTTTCCTCCGGCAAGGACGCATACATTGGCCCCAATGCGACGCCCATGACGAGAAACATCGCCGCCGCCGTGATCAGCAGCAGCACCTGGTAGTCCGAGACTGTCTTGGTCCATATGGACGAAACCCTGGCCGATCCGGCAATCTGACCGACAAGCCTGTTGAGGAGAGAGTTGCCCCGAATCCTGTCAAAAAGGGTGGTCCCCACGGATTGGCCTCGCACATCCCGGCGGTTGAACCCGACCACGGCCACAGCCAGAAGGGCTAAGGACGCAACAAGTAGCACCAGAAGGTGGTCCCAAGCGATTCCGTTGTAGGCGGGATCGCTCCCATCGAAGTAGTACCAGGGAAACGCGATCCGCAAGTCTTCCAGCTCAGGGACAAGCGGCAGGAGTCCCACCGCAAAGAACGACAGCACGAGGATGCCCGTCGTCGCGCCTGTAGCCGTGTCACGGTTGCCGGTGACGGCTCCGATGGCCAGTGCCAGCATTCCGTAGAACACCGCGTTGACGTATAGGTGTAGGGCTAGGGCCTCGACGTGCAGGCCGCCGATCTCCACGTCCAAAATGGCGGAAATCGGATTGACCGGCACCCACATGACGAAGACCGTGGCGCCCGTGAGTAGCACCAGGGCGAAGGCCTTAGACAGCAGCACATGGGTGCGGCTTCTGGGGTTGGCCAGCAGAATGCCCATCGTTCCGTTCCGCTCCTCCCCGGCGATGGTCGCCGAGCCCATGACCAGCGCCATCGCGGCCACGACAATGGCGCCGAACGACCCGAAGACGTAGCCTATTGCCAAGCCGCCAACGTCGATGTCATCTGAAATGCCTAACAGCGACCTGAACGCCACGGGCAGTTCGGTGTAGATCGTGAGGTCGATATTGCGATAGAGAGACATCGCCAACAACAGCATCAGGGTGAGACTCGTGGCCGAGATCGCCCAACCCATCCACCTGTCCCTCGACGTCTTGATGAAGATATTGGCCAACGCCATCGCTACTTTCCCTCGTCAGCGTGGTAATACGTGAGGAAAATCTCTTCCAGGTCCGCCTCGCTCGTCCTGATGTCGGCTATCTCGTACCGATCCGTCGCGGCTTTCAGGAGCGGGCCCATTTCGCTGTCGAAGGACATTTCAACGTGGTTATTGCGGACCACGACGTTGCGGACCCCCGGGAGGCCTTCGAAAACCGAGGCTTCTGCCCGCGAATCGAGCACAAACTCCACCTGGCGCATTGCCTTCGACCGCAGGTCCGCAACCGACTCCACGGTGACGAGAAAGCCGTCGCGGATGATGCCGACCCGGTCGGCGACGCGCTGCACCTCGGACAGGGTGTGGCTGGAGAGGAAGACCGTACTTCCCGCGCCCGTGACCTCACGCAGCATCGTGTGGAACTCGCTCTGCACCAGCGGGTCGAGGCCGGAAGTTGGCTCGTCCATGATCAGCAGGGCTGGATGGTTCATAAACGCTTGTATAACGCCGATCTTCTGCCGGTTGCCCGTCGAAAGGTCGCCGACCTTCCTCGACAGATCGGAGTTGAGACGATCGGCCAGCTCGTCGACATAGCTCCAGTCGACACCACCGCGCAAATTAGCGAAGTACATCAGCGTGTCCCGGCCTGTGAGGTTTGGGTACAGCGCCAAGTCCCCCGGGATATACCCTACCTGCCGCCGTAAGGCGACAGCATCCTTGTGCGTGTCGAGACCGAGGATCGTTGCGGCTCCGGCCGTCGGCCGGATTTCGTCCTGCAGTGTCCTGATGGTCGTGGACTTTCCTGCGCCGTTCGGTCCGAGGAACCCAAAGACCTCGCCCACACGGACATCCAGATCGACGGCCTCGATCCCGCGCTGCTCGCCATAGTACTTAGTCAGCCCTTCAGTGTGGATGGCTGCCTTTGTCGCGCGTCCGGTTGTTATTGCCATGCGGCCGCGCCCCCTTTAGAGAGATAGTTCTGAAGTTCCAATTCAACTCGTCCTACTCAGGGTCAGCAAACCGGACAGCGACGTCATTTCTGGCGACCGCGTCCAAGCGTTTCACACCCTCATTGAGAATTTCCAACGCGCGAACGACCGCTTCGAGCTCGTCAATCGACAGCAACTCGCAAATCTTCTCAACGATTGCAATCTCGCTGCTAGTCACTCCCGCAACAATGTGTCGTCCCTCCTTGGTCAGACAGGCCAGTGCGACCCGCCTGTCGTTGGGATATGGAACACGCTCCACCAGACCTTTCCTGGCCAGGCGTTCTACCATGGTCGAGGCGTTGCCAAGGGCCATCCCATGGGCCTCCGAAATATCTGTGATCCTGGCTGGGCCAGAAGAGAGCATGAACAGGATCCTGATCTGTGGGATAGTCAGGTCAGCCTCTATGACAAAGTCCTTGGGGGCCGTTTGACCTGACGCCGCCAGTGACTCCACAAAATTGGTGATGCTGGCAACCAGTTCCGGCCTTGCTGTTATGAACTTCTCACCATTACTATTGCCATAACTAGTATGCTGACCATACTAATCATGGTCAAGTGGATAAATATTGTAAGCATAAGCAATCTGAAGCACCTTTGCATATCTCGGAATCAGCAGAAGGCCGCCCATCGGGTCGACATCGCTGTCCCGGTCGGTGGGGCCTAAGAATGGAGAGGCGGCAATGGCCTCAGGCACATACATCAGCGTCAATAGGGCAGCGGGAAAGCGCAGCCGGTACCGACAGGTCGGCTCAACAATCGCTTCAGTGCCTCTTAGCAGATTGCGTCGATAGCGCTGGCGAAGGATGATGGCTTCGACATCCGGGATCGAATCTACTGGATGCCAACTGTGAGCCTGTGGAACTCCTCCAGCAAGGCCCACCATTGCACATGCAGATCATGGCTAGGAAAGGGATTCCACCCCGCCCACGGGGTGCGCACCGGAAGAGTTCGAGCCCTCTAACGTCGTAGGCAAAGACTGGTGGGCCCAGTTGGATTCGAACCAACGGCCAACCGGTTATGAGCCGGCCGCTCTAACCACTGAGCTATGGGCCCGTCTTGGCGCTGCGATTATCCGGTGGCGGGAGCAGAACGGGTTGCCATCTAAACAATAGAATCGCCGGTGGAAAGCGTAGCAACTTTAATCGAAGTGCAGCCGGCATTTTTTGTGACCGGCGTGAGGCTACGACGCAGCCGGCGAATGTTGCTATGTCGGTCTGGCGGCCATGAAATGGACGTTGGCGAAATGGCGATTGTAGAGACTGCCACCGGTCCGGAAATTGGGCGCGTCACCCTTGCGACTTCACCGGCCTCCCAGGAATCGCCGGTGCAGGGGCGGGAAATCATCCGGCCGGCTGACGACGCCGACTTATCAAGCCTTCACCTCGCCGTGCTAAACGAAGTTGCCGCGCGAATGGAGTTCTTCCGGGCGGCGTTTGCGGCCGGTCTGGAAGTTTCGTCGGTCCATGCCGACTACAGCTTCGACGGCTCTCGCCTGCGATTTAGATTTCGCTGTGACCGCTCGCACGCTGGAACCTCGCTGCGCGAGGAACTCGGCCTTCGCCTTCCAGGCGTGGCAATAAGGCTGAAAAATCTGGGTGAACGCCGCGATTCACAGCGCGGTGCCTGCGGCGGCGGAAGTTGTTCGACCTGTCCGTCTAACGGATTGCGCGAGCGATCAGGGGCCGCTGCGCCCACGCCGGGTTTGGCCCGACGGGGCCAATTTGCAGCCCAGTAGGTTGTCCTGACCTTATAGATTGACGACCGGAATCGCCAGCAGGATCACCGCTGCAGCAAGGATGATCGTGACTGCGGCAAGCGCCCAGAGCCCCAGATTGCGTTTCTCGATTCGGCGCTCGAGCAGGTCCGCACGGCCGTTCAACTCACTCACTTTGGTTGTCAAGTTTGTTAACTCGGTTTCGAGCTTTTTACGCTCCACGCGTTCTTGTGCAATCGCCGCCGCGCTGATGTCGGTGACGCCGGCCTGGCCAGCGTAATCGGCCAGCAATCGCGGCATTTGTTCGCCCACTTTGGCCAGCACCTTTTCGGTTACCGCTCTTAGTACCTGACCAGAGATCATTCCCATCACCGTGACACCGCCAATATCGGAGGATCGATCGTTTTTTCGACGTATCTTTCGAGCAAATCACTAACGAACATGTGCCCCGGCGAATGGGTGATCATGAACGGCAATTTGGCGTCCAAGGCAATCGCCTGTGGCGTGACCCCACAGGCCCAAAAAACCGGAGTTTCGCCGATTTGAACCGGCACTCGATCGCCCCAGTCAGGCGAATCTATGTTCCAGATACCGATCGCTTCCGGCGCGCCGGTGTGGACCGGTGCGCCATGAACTTGGGGCAACGCGCCTGTAATTGAAACCGCTTCGGCAACCCGATCCATCGGAATCGGTCGCATCGAAACCACCATCGGGCCGGCAAACTTCCCCACCGCTTCGCAGCGGATGGAAGTCTTGTACATCGGCACATTTAGGCCGCATTCAACATGGCGAACACCGATTCCGGCCGTTGCCAGCCGTTTTTCAAACGTAAAGCTGCAACCGGTTAGAAAGGCCACCAAATCATCGCGCCAAAGATCTCGGATGTCGAGAATTTCTTCCACCAATGCACCGTCACGATAAACGCGATAGCGCGGGATATCGCGGCAGATATCTGCATCCCGAGCCAGCCGGCGGGGTCGCGGATCGCCAATCGGCAAGCGTTCGAGGAGGGGGCAGGGTTTTGGGTTGGCGCGGCAAAAATCTTCAAAATCATCGGCAACCGCGCCCTCAACGATTACCAAGTTGGCTTGCAAATAGCGGGTTGCGGCCCCGGCCGTTGGGCCTGTCCACTCCCCGCTGCGGATCTGCTCTCGCAGCTCGGAAGCGCTCAGATTTGCCGGACTATTGGCCATTTAGAGCAGCCGAAGCGCGCCGACGGTGAACAGCACGCTCAAAAATTGATCTTCCGTCACTTGTTCGGCATTCTCGGGCGGGGCGATGACCACATCTTCGTTCCAGCCCACCACGTCCACCTTAAATTCCGACCCTGAATCGGAATCCGTAAGTAGAACATAGCGAGGGATCCAGTGGCCGCTGTGGATTGCAAAATTCGCGCCGGGACCGGATATGAAATGGCATTCTTCATCCCCACAGGCCTCGGTGGCGCTGTGAACCAGCCCAACCTCATTGAGCAGTTCGGGTATCAGCTGGGCCGACTGCATCAATTCGTCCGGCGAAAAAAATTCGGCCGCCTGGCCCGAGGCTGCTTCGATAAATATCCAGTTGTCCAGTTGGGCATTGGGAAGCATGTAAATGCGGTCATTGATGAGCATGAATTGAATTTCCTGCTCGACCGTTTCGTCTTGCAGCACTTGCACCTTGCCGGCTACCGCGCTCTGGCCTTCGGTGACGGTGACAATTTCAAATAGGGCACCCAAATTACCCGGCAGTATGGTGTCGGCCGGTAGGCCGGCCCGCACCCTGACCGAACGGGGCCGATTGGCTGTCCAATAACCTGCCAAACCTTCAACCGTAAACGGCTCATTGACTATCGGGCCGGAAGGAAGACCGGGTTCTTCATCGCCGCAACTTGCCAGTAAGAGGCCGACCAGCAGGAAAACAATTGCGCCGAACGCGGCTGGCCGCGTGCGAATTGCGATCAAATCAGATAAACGCCGCGCTAAGGACTGTAATTACGACTTGCCAGAAGGAGCTGGCGGGCGCATCGCGGGCGTCTTCAGGAATTTCAATGTCCAGGCCTTCGTCCCATCCCACGATCTCTACGATGAGCGGGGATCCGTCGGTCAACTCCGAGATTATCTGGATCGGAATCTCATCTTCGACCCGGACCTCCAGAGTGGTCGTAGGACTAACAAGGACGTGACAGGGAATTCCCGCACAGTCGGTCTCACCCTCATAGCTAACGGAGGCCGGGTCGGGCAGGGCGGCAAAAAACCCGGTCACATCATCGGCCAGCGGCAACATTTCAGCTATCGCGCCCTCCTCTTGCCCCTGCTTCGTCCGCAGCCATCTATCGATGCCTTCGGGGCTGGTGTAGATGAATTCGCCGTCCATTATCAGGGCCACTCTGGCGCGGATCTCGCCGTCGACTAACGCCTCCAGCGTGACGGATTGGCGCCCCGGAATGTGGGGGAGTGACGTGGTTTCAACCTCAATACTCACGTTTTCGGGAAGCCCGGCAAAATCTGTGATACTGGTCTTCATTCGAACCGAACTGGGCGGATCGTCGCGCAGGCTCGACAAGTACCCTTCCGGAGTAAACGGTGTGGGCGTCGGCTCAGGCGTGGGCGTCGGCTCAGGCGTGGGAGTCGGCTCGGGCGTCGGCTCAGGCGTGGGCGTCGGGGACGGCGTAGTTGCCGCCGACGTAGTTGCGATTGCGGCCGGCGCGCTTGACTCGGTCGGGGTGCTCTCGTCTTCACCGAAAGCGGCCAGGCCAAATACCACTGCAAGCGCAGCTACTACAACCACTGCGATTGCAATTAGCAAAATCTTCATTGATTGGCCTTTAATCCGCTACCGGTGGCTGGAATCACCACCGATTCATCGCCCCTGATCAGACCCGCCCGGGCAAGCTCGGCGGCGGCGGCAAATCCGGCCGCCGCGGTGGGTTCAACGTATATCCCCTCGAACCTGGCCAGTTCGCTGCAGGCTCGTCTGATCTGATTATCCGTGACCAATTTGACGGTACCACCGCTATTTGAAATCGCTGAGCGCACTTGATCCAGGCGTTCCGGGGCGGCCACGGCGATGCCACTGGCGATTGTCTTTCCGCCCGTCGAAATTCCGGCCCCTGCCACGAGCGGAGCACACTCGCGCGCTTGGGCCGCGTGCAGGCGCGGTCGCCCCTTCGTCTCGCCGATGTCGGCAATGCCCAATGCACTGCCCAACAGCAGTCCGCCGTTACCGGTGGGAAACACAATGTGATCTGGCAGTCGGCCGCCGGATTTGTGGCAGGTGTCAAAGATGAAGGTCTTCATCCCGAGTAGAAATGCCGGATCGCGCACGTGCGAGGCGTAGACCGCACCGGGAAGAGACGCGGTTGACAACGCGGCGGCGGCGGCTTTGGCGCGGGCCCCCGGCACGACGGTCACACTGGCTCCAAAAGCCCGCATTTGGGCGAGCTTGGGGGCATCGGCAGCACCGGGTGCAAAGATCTCGCAATGCAACCCGGCCGCCGCTGCATAGGCGGCCAGCGCCGCTCCGGCATTCCCCGACGAATCTTCAACCAATCGGTCGAATCCGCCGTTTGCGAGGCGTTGGACCACCATCACCGCCCCGCGGTCTTTAAAGCTTCCCGTGGGCGAGAGAAATTCCAGCATCGCCCGGGCATTGGGTAGGCCAACCGATGCGCCCCAACGCGGTAGCGCGACCAACGGCGCGGACCCTTCACCCAATGTGAGCATTCCCGGTTGATAGGCAATTCCCAAGAGATCGGCCCAGGCCCAGATCCCAGGCCGCGGGCCCGGCTCTACGGCGATCTGGGCGAGCCGGACCGCCTTAGGAGTCAGCAGCGAATGACAAACACCGCAGACTGCCGATCGATCGGGTTCGACGGGTCCGCATTGCGGGCAGCAAAAGTGACCCTTCAGGCCGCCCCCAGCTCAGAGACCGGATCCCAGCGAGGCCGGGTCGGATCATTGCGGGACTCCAGCTCATCGTGAATGCGGCGCACCGTTGCGGCAGCTTCGGGCAGTGGCTCCAATGAGGTCTGACCACCGTCGCGCACCCTTATTTCCAGTTGCCCGTCGCGCAGGTTGCGGGCGGAGACCGTTATCCGGACCGGTAATCCAAGCAGGTCGGCGTCATTAAATTTGACGCCCGCGCTCTCGTTGCGATCATCACGCAGGATCGTCAGCTGAAGATCGCGCAGCGCCGTCTCAATCTCAATCGCGGCGGCTACCACTGCCGGGGCGGTCCCCAATTGGACGATATGGACACCCCATGGGCTGATCGTGGCCGGCAGGATCATTCCGTCGGCATCGTTCCAGCGTTCGACCACCGCGCCCAGGATGCGCCCTACGCCGATTCCGTATGAGCACATGAAAAATGGTTGCCGTTTGCCAGCGCGGTCTACAAAAAACGCGCCGCGCTTTTCCGAGTATCCGTACCCCAACTGGAAGGTGTTGCCAAGTTCGATGCCGCGCGCCGTGATCAGCGAGCCGCCGCATTCGGGACAGGCGTCACCCGCCGTAACCTGGCTGATGTCACCAATTTGCCCTTCGTAATCGCGGGGAAAGTTTGTATTGCGCAGGTGGAAACCGGGTCGATTGGCTCCGCCGACGAGATTGGGCGTGTGGGCAACTGAGTTGTCAACAACCACGGTTACACCGGACAGACCAACCGGCGAAGCGTACCCGGCAACTATTCCAGCGCTGTCCAAATCAGACTTAACGGCTGGCACGACGGGGCGTTTCAAGAACTTGGCCAACTTGGCCGGGCTGACGTCCTTGTCGCCGCGAATGACCGCGAAGACCAATTTGTCACCGGCGCTGAAGAACACCGCCTTGGCGGTTTCGGACTGCTTGATGCCGAGCTGCTCGGCAACCTGTTCGATGGTCGTCGCGCCTGGCGTTGCCACCTCGGTCAGCGGCAACAATGGGCGATCAACTGGCGGTTGCCCGGTCTCGGCCTGGGCGATTTCCTGATTGGCGGCCAGGCCGCAAGCAGAGCAAATCACCACCGTATCCTCGCCGCTCGGATCGAGCAGCATGAATTCGTGGGCCACCGAACCGCCCATCATGCCAGTGTCGGATTGCACCACCACCACTTCGAGGCCACAGCGGCGAAAAATTCGCACATATGCACCGACCACCTGGTCGTAGATTTCGGCCATGTCGTTCAGTTCGCCGTGCAGACTGTAGGCGTCTTTCATGACGAATTCGCGCACCCTGATCAGCCCCGCCCGGGAGCGCGGCTCATCGCGGAATTTGGTCTGAATCTGATAGATCAAAAGCGGCAGGTCGCGGTAGGAGGAAACGTGGTTGGCGGCCAGGTCGGCAACTATCTCTTCGTGGGTCATGGCCAGGACCATGTCGTGACCCATTCGGTCTTGAAAGCGAACCATCTCATCGCCGACATCGAACCAGCGCCGGCTCTGCTTCCAAACATCGGCCGGATGCACCACCGGCATTTCGATCCGTTGCCCGCCGATGCCGTCCATCTCATCGGCGATGATCGCCTCAATACGCGCAAGGGCCCGAAAGGCACCGGGCAGATAGGAGTAGATGCCGGTCCCCAATTGGGAGATCATGGCCGATCGGACCAATAGCCGGTGCGAGTCGCTGGTGGCACCGGCGGGATCTTCGCGTAGGGTTCGGCCGAACAGCTGCGACATCAACATCGGGCAGGAATCTCGCTAGGGTATGGCAAACCGACGGGCGGTCTGGTATTTAGATGTGGTACTCGGGCGGAACGCCTGAAGAACGCATCCGCAGACCGTAGGCTCGGTTGCCTTCCTTGACCAGGTAGGTTGCCGGTGCACCCACGACCACCGAGCGGGGCGGGACATCCTCGAGCACCAGCGCCTGGGCGCCGATCTTGGAGTTGTGGCCGATGGTCACCGCTCCCAGTATCGAAGCACCGGAGCCAATGGTTACGCAGTTGCCGATTTTTGGGTGGCGCCGTCCGCCGGGACGCCCTACATCGCGCCACCAGCCGGTGGCTCCAAGCGTGACCTGGTGATAGAGCATCACATCGTCACCGACCTCGGCGGTGGCCCCGATGACCACCCCGGACCCGTGGTCGATGAAAAAGCGACGTCCTATCTTGGCGCCAGGATGAATCTCAATGCCGCCGGTGATAACCCGGGCAAACTGGGAAATCAAGCGTGGAATCAGCGGCAAGCCGCGCTTGTAAAGGGCGTGGGCCAGGCGGTGCAACAAGATGGCGTGCAGGCCCTGATAGAGGAAAACTTCGCCGAAGTTGCCGGCGGCCGGGTCCTTGTCAAAAATGACCTGGATGTCGGATGGCCAGTGCAAACGAAAGAGCGAGCGCGGGCGCAGAGTTTTGCCGGAAGATTCATTTCGCCGACGATCAGCGAACGCCAGATCATCGCATTCAGCGGCGGCTTGGTATCTGGCGGTAGCCAATTTAGATCTAGTCCGGCGATTTCTTAAGTCACTGCCCGATTATCCAAGGCGCCTCGGGCTGGCGTTTAATGGGCTAATTTAGCAGGAATCCACTGTCGAGCACAAGGGTCTGGCCGGTGACGGTCGTCGCCTGGCATAGATATAAACAGGCATGGGCGATGTCCTCGGGCGTGCAGGCGGTTCCCAGGACGGTGCGATCGATATAGCTGGCAATGAATTCGTCCTTGCCGGAAACCCAACGCGTCAATATGACGCCGGGGGCGATGGCATTGACCCGGATTGGCGCCAATGACCGCGCCAGCGACTTGGTCAGGGCGATCTGGCCGGCTTTGGAAACCACATAGGCGATCGAAGAACCGCTGCCGTGTATTCCGGCAATCGATGCAATCGAAACCACGCTGGCGCAGGGCGAGGCCTGCAGATATTTTTCAGCGCAACGGACGGTGTAGAAGGAGCCCTTGAGATTGATCTGCTGGATCTCGTCCCACTTCTCATCGGTCATCAGCTCCAGTTGGTCGTGGGGGGCAAAGTAGGTGATGCCGGCGCAGTTGATGACGATATCCAGACGCCCGAACTCGTCTGCGACAGCTTCGACCATCGCCCGGACCTGCGATTCATCACCCACCGACGCCTGGTAGGTGACGGCCCGCCCGCCACGTTCAATGATTCCGTCGGCCACTTCGTTCGCTTCGGTCGCCGAACGCGAATAATTCACGCAGACCGCCACGCCCAATTCGGCCAAGGCTTCAGCGCAGGCGCGGCCGGTTCCGGTGCCCCCGCCGGTAACTAGGGCGGCGGCGCCGCTCAGATCAACCATGGGGCCAGGTTATGCGGTGCTGCCGACCAGCTCCACCCGCTCCTGGCGTGGAGCCGGCAGGCCGCAAAATTCCTCGTAGTCGATCAACTCGGTCACCGTTGGGTGATCGCCGCAGACTGGGCAATCGGCCCGCCGCTTGGTTTTAAAGCTGATAAATTCCATCTCCAACGCGTCCCAGGTCAAAAGGCGCCCGGTCAGCGGATCGCCAAGACCCAGGATCAACTTGATCGTTTCAGTCGCCTGCAAGCAGCCAATCACGCCGGGAACCACGCCCAACACGCCGGCTTCCGCGCACGAGGGGGCCAGTTCCGGCGGCGGCGGCGACGGGTACATGCAGCGGTAGCATCCGCACTCGGGCGCAAATACCGAGACCATGCCTTCAAATTTGAGAACCGATCCGTCGATCATCGTCTTGCCCAAAAGCACGCAGGCGTCGTTGACCAGGTAGCGGGTGGGGAAGTTGTCACAGCCGTTGACCACGTAGTCGTAGTCAGCGATGATGCGCATTGCGTTCTGGGACGTGATCACCTCGTCGTAGGTGATCACGTCGACATCGGGATTAAGGGCGGTGAGCGTCTGACGTCCCGACTCAACCTTGGCGATCCCCACCCGGGCGGTGTCATGGAGGATCTGCCGCTGCAGGTTGGAGTCCTCGACGACGTCATGGTCGACCAAGCCGATCGTCCCGACTCCGGCCGCCGCCAGGTAGTAGGCCGCCGGTGACCCGAGCCCGCCCGCGCCGATTAAGACGACTGAGGCATCGAGGAGTTTCTGCTGGCCACCCGGACCGACTTCGGGCAGGAGCATGTGACGGGAGTAGCGTCGGACTTGATCAGGGGTAAACATATGTGTCTTTTCTTATGGGGACGGTCTTGAGTTGGCGTTATTGGCAATTGTTCAACGTGATTGTCGGGTTGGCTGGCAAGTGATTTAGGCGGTGTTTACCGGATTGCCGGCGGCAATCCACCCTTGGGTGCCGTCTGACATGTTGTAGTACTGTCCGCCGCCGGAGGCGGTAGCCATCTCCGAGGCCACCCGGCTGGTAATCCCGACATTGCATACAAAGAGGATGTCACCGGCGGGCAACCGCGAGGCATCCATGAGGATGTCGTTGAGCGGGAGGTGCACCGCCCCGGGCACGTGGCCTTCGTCGAACTGGCGCTGTTCGCGCACGTCAACTATCGCCACGCCGGACTCGATTAATGCTTTGGCGCGTTCTAGATCAACTTCTTCGTACATTTCCGCCCACTCACCCAATAATTTCATAAGTGTGGCCGATTTTAATTCTGAAAGCATCCCGGGTATGAGCCAAGAGTCAAGCCGACCGCGACCGTTTTCGTCAACTGTGCCTCCGTTCGATGGCGAGTTGCTCGGTCGCGCCCATATAGATCCACCGGGATTGGTGCGGGCCGGCACATTTGGCACTTGGAAAATCACTTTCATCTGCGGGCGCGTGGGGATGGACGACAGCGCCCACGTTCGAATCTGTGAGCGTCAGATGGTCGACTGGCAGCGACCGCAATTTACCGACCCGACCGGCGAAGCCTGGACCACCGCCGTAACCGACGGTGACGCCGAGATCGAATTGGCCTGGTTCGACAGTCTGCACGAGCGCCCGTTTAGGCGCACGCTCTTGGCGACGGTGGCCAACGGATCCCTAAAACCGGGTGAACGGATCGAAATCACATTTGGCGATACCAGCGGCGGCGGCCCCGGGCGGCGCGCCCAGACTTTCCGTGAACCGGAGGCCGAGTTCCAGGTTCACGTCGACCCGTTCGGCGCCCAGCGCTACTTTCCGGTTCCTGACCACCCGTTCGTTTGCGTCCTAGGTGATGTGGCCGATGGCCTTGAACTGCGCTGCGGATCGCAGTTTGAGGTTGGTGAATCGATCGCCCTGCACGTGCGGGCGGTGGATCGTTGGGGCAACACCGACGAATTCTTTAAAGGCCCGATCGCGCTGTCGGCCGATGCGCCGGTTTCCTCGCTTCCGGCCACGGTAATAATGAGCGCCAAAGACCGTGGATGCCGCGTGATCGAGGGTATATCGGCTGCCGCACCGGCACGGATACATTTCCATGCCCAGGCCAAAGGCCTCCCCGCCGTGCGCTCAAACCCCCTCCACGTCAGCGCCCCGGGCTCGCTTGCCAATGGCCGGGTGCGCTGGGGCGATTTGCACGGCCAGAGCCGTGAATCAGTTGGAACGCTGGATGCCGCCGACTACCTTCGCTTCGCCCGTGATGATGCGTTTGTCGAATTCGTGGGCCACCAGGCAAATGATTTTCAGATCACCAATGACTTCTTAAGCCACCTGGGTACGCTCACCAGCTCGATGCACCAGCCCGGTCGATTTGTGCCGTTCTTCGGCTGGGAATGGTCCGGCAACACCACCACCGGTGGTGATCGAAACGTCCACTTCCTGGGAGACAGCGGACCCCTGCATCGCTCTTCCCACGCCTTGCTGCGCGACGTATCCGATGCCGACCAGGACGCCTGTCCGGTGTCGGAGTTATTTGAGCGCCTGCGGGCGCGCGATGACGTCTTGTTGGTTCCCCACGTGGGCGGGCGCTATGCCAATTTGGATTTCCACGACCCTGCTCTCGAACCGGTCATTGAGATCCACTCGGCGCATGGCACTTTTGAATGGCTGGGGCGCGATGCCCGACGGCGCGGTCTAAAGGTTGGCTACTTTTGCGGCAGCGATGTACATGTCGGTCGTCCCGGTGCGGCCCGTCCGTCGGTCAAAACCGGCGAGGACGGCCTTGGCGTGTGCGGCGGCCTGGCGGCGATTCATTCCCCGCAGCTGAATCGCGAATCGATATTTGATGCGCTTCGCCGACGCGATTGCTACGGGACCACCGGGACCCGGATACTGCTGATCGCCAACGCCAACGGAGCGCCGATCGGATCGTCGCTCACCCCGTCGGCGGGACAGGATCTGACCATTGCGGGCATCGTTGACGGGACCGCTCCAATCCAGAGCGTTGAACTGCTCCGTGACTGGGAGCCGGTGGCCGAATTGCGCCCCCGCGCCAGCGCGCAAGCATCAACATTGCGCGTGATTTGGGCCGGCGCCGCCAGTCGCGGGCGGCGCCGCTCGGTAAGGTGGCACGGTGGATTGACGCTCTCCGGAAACGAAATCCTAAGTGCCCGCTCGGTCGGATTCGATCACCTGGGCGAGAACATCACCCTTAACAGCGCCAATGCCCTGGATTGGAATTCGGCGACCGAAGGCGATCTGGACGGAGTGGAGCTGACTATGGCCGACAGTGGCGGCCAGCTCTCGTTTGCGGCCGGACCGGTGCGGTTCGAGCTTGATTTGGCCAATCTTGGCGATGAGCGGATTCGCTTCGACGGTGGGCCGATTGACTGCCGGGTCGAGGTCGAGCGCGTCCAAGAAGACGGCGAAGAACTGCAATCTTTTGAATGGGTCATTCCGTACCGGCAGCTGGAATCGGCCGGATACCACCTGCGGGTCACCCAGACCGACTGCCACATGGCCTGGAGCAGCCCCTTCTACGTGGAATTGCCCTGACCGCCAGGCTTCCTTTTTCCAACTAGGGAAATGAGAATACAGATCAATCCAAATCGATTCACCAACCTGACAGCGACCCACGGAGTTTGCCCATGGCGGTAATGACCGAGCGACCCGCTAGCGCGGCGGCGACAGAATTTAAATCAATCGGCACCCGGCCAGTTCGCCAGGACGGCGTCGACAAGGTCACCGGGCGAGCCCGCTACGGCGCCGACGTATTTCCCGACAATGCCGCCTTCGGACGGATGCTGCGCTCGCCGCATGCCCATGCCCGGATCCTCTCGATAGACGTTAGTGCGGCGCAATCGCTCCCTGGCGTGCTGGCGGTGGTCACGGCCGGCGATCTGCCGCAGATCGAGGACCGACTGGCCGAATTGGGCGAGGGGATCGATGCCCGCTTGTCCTACAAATCAATGAACATGTTGGCGCGTGACAAGGTCCTCTATGACGGACACGCCATCGCCGCGGTGGCCGCCGTTGACCCGCACACGGCCGAAATCGCCGCACGATTGATCGCCGTCGAATACGAGGTGTTAGAACCGGTGCTCAGCGCCGAGCGGGCAATGGCCAGCGATGCGCCGCTCATCCTCCCCGCTGTCTACACCGACAGCGATGGTCGGCGAGCCGATCAACCGTCAAATGTGGCGGTACACACCCAAGTCGGTCACGGCGACATCGAAGCCGGTTTTGCCCGTGCCGACTTGGTGCTGGAACGCGAATACTCCACCACCACGGTCCACCAGGGCTATATCGAACCGCACAATGCCACCTCCCTTTGGACGGAGGATGGCCGGTTGGAGGTCTGGTGCTCGTCGCAAGGCGCATTTGCGATTCGCGGCGAGCTTGCCCAATTGCTGGCCATCTCGCCCTCGCGCATCCGCGTTCATCCGATGGAGATAGGCGGCGGCTTCGGCGGCAAACTGACCTCCTATCTTGAATTGCCCGCGGCGCTGCTCTCACGCAAATGCGGCCGCCCGGTGAAGATGACGATGGATCGGGCCGAGGTGCTGCGGGCGACCGGGCCGACATCGGCCAGCGTCACCAAGGTCAAGATCGGGGTTACAAGCGAGGGCATCATCACCGCCGCGCAAGCCGCCGTGGTCTTAGAAGCGGGCATGCACCCGGGATCGCCGGTCGCCCAGGCCATGCTCATGGCTTTTGGACCCTATTGGCTCGAGAACGTGGAGATTGAAGGCTGGGAGGTACTGGTCAACAAGCCGCACGTGCACGCCTACCGGGCGCCGGGCGCACCTCTGACCAGTTTCGCGGTCGAGTCCTTGGTAAATGAGATCTGCGGGCGGCTGGGCTTAGACCGGCTGGAATTCCGCCGCGCCAATGCCGCCGTCGAGGGAGCCTGGCGGGCCGACGGAACGACGCTGCCGCCGGCCGGGAACCTGGAGTGCATTGCGGAAATCGCCAACAGCGAGCACTGGAACAGCCCGCTCGGCCGCGCGTCGGACCCAGATAAGGCACGCGGTCGCGGTTTTGCCAGCGGCATGTGGCGTAACAACACCTTCGAATCGACGGTGGATTTGCGGCTACACGGTGACGGAACCGTAACGCTGACCGAAGGTTCGGTCGACATCGGCGGATCACGCACCGCAATCGCGCTGCAATTGGCCGAGGTACTAGGGGTTGCCGTCGACACCATTAACCCGGTCGTGGTCGACACCGATTCGGTGGGCTTTAACCACTCAACCGGAGGTTCGCGGACGACCAACGTTACCGGTCAGGCGGCTGTTGCCGCCGGCGAAAACTTGATCGCCGCCATGGCCGAGGAACTGGCGACGGTATGGGATTGCGGAGTGTCCCAAATCAAATTTGCGGGCGGCCGATTCCGCGGCCCTGACCAGGCGGCTGACTTCGCCGCCGCCGCCGGGTTGCTTGAACGCTACGGCAGCCTGCCAACGGCCAACGGTTACTCCGCTCCCACCTATAAATCGCCATCGTTTGCCCTGCACGCCTGCGATGTTGAAGTGGATCTGGCCACTGGAAAAACGCAGGTGCTGCGTTGGACGGTTGTGCAGGACGCCGGACGAGCCATCTATCCGCCATACGTGGAAGGGCAGATGCAGGGCGCTGCCGTACAGGGCATCGGCTGGGCCTTCAACGAGGAATACTGGTACAACGCCGAGGGCATTCTGGCCAACAGTTCGATGCTCGATTACCGCACCCCGACCGCCCTCGACCTGCCGATGATCGACACGATCATCGTCGAGGTCCCCAACCCTGAGCACCCCTTCGGCGTTCGCGGTGTAGGTGAGGCCGGGATCGTCGCCGCCGCGGCAGCGGCAGCAGATGCCGTGGCCCAGGCCACCGGGGCACGGGTTCGCGATCTGCCAATTTCGCCGCCGCGCCTCCAGGCAAGCCTGGCTGGAAGGGGCAATTGAGTGGCCAATTCGGTCCGTCTGCCGGTGCTTGTGAGGCTACCTGAGCGGTTTGAATGGAGTACTTTGGTATTAAGAATCAAATCGCCCCAATCTTGGGATCAAAATACGCCGCTGGCGGGATATTGAGGATCAATATGCAACAGCGAAAAATGCATCGCCGCAAAATCCTGGCGACCGGTTTGACTGGCGCCGCGGCCGCCGCGATATTGGCGGCCTGTGATGAAGACGAGCCGACGACCGTGGCTGCCCCGGCCGCTACCGTCGCCGCTCCCCAATCAACTCCAGCTCCGGCTGCCGAGCCGGATCCAACCGAGGCGCCAGCCCCCGAATCGCCGCCGGTCGCCGAAGCCACCGCGACTCCGGAATCGGCCATGGACACTGACCCCTGGGGCACGGTTACGATCTCCCCGGGCGACCCGGTGCGGATCGGTGTGACCAGCATTCTCTCCGGCGATCTGGCGGGAATTGGATTGGATATCGTCTGGGGCGCTGAATTGGGCGTCGAGGACAACTCCGACGTGCACGGTTTCCCGGTACAGATTGATACCCAGGACAGCATGTGCTCGGGTGAGGGCGGAACTGCGGTGGCCAACAAATATGCTGCCGATGAATCGATTCTTGGCGTAATCGGTCCCGCCTGTTCGTCGGCGGCGATCCCGGCTTCGGTCGTTTATCAACGCGCTGGACTGCCGATGATTTCGCCGTCCGCCACGGCGGTCGACTTCACCTCACGTGGACTTGACGTGACCAATCGCGTCTGCTGGAACGATGGCATTCAGGGCGATGAGGCTGCCAAATATGCGCGCGCGACGCTGGGCGCTGAAAAGGTCGCATTGGTCCACGACCAGAGCCCCTACGGTGAGGGCTTGATCAGGGTATTTGAGACCTCTTTTGGCCAACTTGGCGGGCAGATCACGGCAACCGAGGGGTTGTCGGTGAACGAAGACGACTTTCGTTCGCTGCTGACCCTGCTGGCGGCCGACCCGCCGGATGTGATTTACTTCGGTGGATTCCACCCCGAGGGTGCCCAACTGGCCATCCAGCGCAAAGAGGTCGGCCTGGCCGACACCATCCTGTTCGGCGCCGACGGTCTCGATTCGCCCGAATTTATCGAATTGGCCGGCCCCGACGCCGAAGGCGTTTACGCGTCCGGACCCGGCTTTGCCGATGGAAACGCGGACCGCCTGGCCGAATTTACGGCCCGCTATCTGGAAAATAACAACGTCGATGAGGTGCAGGGCCCCTTTGGCCCGCATGGATACGACGCGGCGGTCGTACTCATCAACGCCATCAGGGCCGCATCTTCGGTTGCCCCGGACGGATCCTTAATAGTTGGCCGCAAGGCTATCAATGACGCCGTTCGGGCCACCAGTGGTCATGCCGGACTCACCGGAGAAATCACTTGTGACGAGAAGGGCGACTGCGGAACCGGAACCGTTTCGTTCAAGGTCGTAAGCGGCGGCGAGTGGGTGGCAGCCTAGCGTTGCCGCAACGTCGAGAAACTTGAAATTCAACCCCGTTTGAGGGTGTCTGGAATTGCCATAACTTGACGCACGTTAGATGGCGCAACTCAAATTCGCGGCGGGGCGCAACTTAAGTTAACGCTTCGGAATTTAACCCTTTGGACCTAGTTGTTAGGCTGCGCAGCCGAACAACGGTGATCGGGCTTTTTGTCCTGGCCAGCTTGTTTCTCATCTGGCGATTGACGACCACTTTGACCGAGGCGGAATATCCGGGTGCGCTCTGGATTCAGCAATTGATCAACGGCCTGGTATTGGGTTCGGTCTACGCCCTGGTGGCGATCGGCTACACGCTCATTTACGGGGTCTTGCAGATGATCAACTTCGCCCACGGCGAAGTCCTTATGCTGGGTGCAATGGCCGGCTTTTTCGTCCTCGAAGCGATGGCCATGAACGGCCTGCTGGAATCGTTCGCGTTTTTGGCGATCGCCCTCACTTTCGCCGGCGGAGTAGCCATGTCGGTTACCGCCGGCGTGATCACCGAGCGCGTGGCCTACCGCCCGTTGCGCGGCGCCCCGCGCTTGGTTCCGCTGATTTCGGCGATCGGCGTTTCCATCTTTCTGCAGAACGCGGTCCAATTGGCGGTGGGGGCGGATTCAAAGGTCTATGCCACCTCCAGCATCGAGTATTTGGCCGGCGGACAACAATTGGGCCAGGCCTATGTGACCAACACCGGATTGATGATCATCTCTCTCACTGCGATCATGCTTTTCCTGGTGCTGGTCGTGCTGCGGCGGACTCGTTTCGGCCTGGCAATGCGGGCGGTCGCCGAAGACATTCCGACCTCCCGCACCATGGGTGTTGATGTCGATCGCGTGATCATGTTCACATTCGTGTTGGCGGCTGCCCTGGCCGGTGCGGCGGGGGTGATGCTCGGTTTCCACAATCGACAGATCAATCACTATTCGGGGTTTATTCCAGGCCTGAAAGCGTTTACTGCCGCGGTTCTGGGCGGAATTGGCAACGTCGGTGGGGCGGTCGCCGGTGGATTGTTTCTCGGTGTCGCCGAATCCATCGGGCCTTTCGCCTTGGGTATCCCGGTGGCGTACAAGGATGTGGTTGCATTTAGTCTCTTGATTGCGGTGCTCATTTTTAGGCCGAGCGGACTGTTCGGCGAGGTGATCGAACGCGACCGGGCATGAACTGGACCGGGCTAAGAACCGCCAGCACCGCCGGCGCCGGCACCGGTTTGATTGCAGCCTTGCTAATCGTCCTGGGCGTGGCCCTGGCCGCCAACCAGGCGGCCGGTTGGGATCCGGGAACCTGGGCAATGTATGCGCTGGCCAGCCCGGCCGGATTTTTGACCTATCGCCGGACGCAACTTTGGGTTCTGGCGGGCTTGAGTGGGGGATTGACAGGGGCCGCAATCGTTTTGGCGGCCATCGCCTGCTTGACGCTGGCGTTGCACGAATCCTGGATCAAATTCACGGTGCCGGTGGCTGAAAGTTTGTTGTTCGGATCCGGATGGATGGGTGCCGCGGGAGGCGTACTGGTAGGTTCCCTGATGGCCTTGATTGGCGCTCTGGCCACTCGATTTGACCGGTCCACTGGCTACGTCTTGGCCACCCTGGCCAGGGCGCGGCAAACGCGGCATTTTAAGCACTCGGAGATCCTATGGCTGGGGCTGCTGGCAGCGGCTCTGATTATTGGTCCGCAATTGATCGGGCTCTATTGGAATCAGGTTCTTGGTTCGATCGGCATCTACCTGTTGATGGGCCTGGGTCTAAACATCGTGGTTGGCTACGCCGGGTTGCTAGATCTTGGCTATGTAGCCTTCTTTGCCATTGGCGCCTATGCAATGGCGATCCTGACCTCGTCGGCCCAGGGATTTGGCTTGGATTTTTGGGCGGCGCTGCCCATCGCGGCGGCGATTGGAGCGGTGGCCGGCGTGCTGCTGGCGATTCCGGTGCTGTCTCTGCGGGGCGATTACCTGGCGATCGTAACCCTTGGATTCGGTGAAGTCATCCGGATCTTCTCGCAGAATTTGGTGCAAATTACCAATGGCCCGCAGGGCGTCCTAGATGTCGCCCGCCCAACGGTGGGGGAATTGACTTTTGTCGATTCCAAGGACTACTTCTACTTGATCGCGGTTGCCACGGTATTGGTGGCGGCCATCTCGCTGCGGCTGGCCAAGTCACCGATCGGGCGGGCCTGGTTCGCCCTGCGCGAGGATGAGGACGTCGCGCGCGCGCTGGGCATAAAAGCCGTCCGCTACAAATTGCTGGCGTTTGCCATCGGTGCGATATTTGCCGGAATTGGCGGAGCCATTTTCGCGTCACGCCAGAGCGCCATATTTCCGGCCGACTTCACGTTGCTGGTGTCAATAAATGTGCTCTGCCTGGTGATCATTGGCGGAATGGGATCGGTGCCGGGCGTGATCGTGGGGTCGGTCGTGCTGGTCGGCCTACCCGAAGTTCTACGCGAGGTATCCGAATTTCGTTTGGCGGCATTCGGAGTGCTGCTCATCCTGGCGATGATCTTGCGGCCGCGCGGCCTTATCCCGAAACGATCCGATCCGGCGCCGGCAAGGCCGCCGGCGTTGAAAGCAAGCGAATTCGGATGATGGCGCAACCGCTGTTCGTAGCCCGCAATGTGACGAAGCGTTTTGGCGGCGTTGTGGCATTGAGGGATTTTTCGCTGAGCGTGGCAGAGGGTTCGATCGTGGGCCTGATCGGCCCCAACGGGTCAGGCAAGTCCACATTCTTTAATGTGGTGACCGGCTTTGAACGACCGGCCAGTGCACGGATCGAAATGGCCGGGCGTCGGATCGAGCGCTCTTCACCAGAAGGCGTGGCAAATAGTGGAATCGCCCGGACGTTTCAGAACATCCGCCTGTTCGGCTCGATGTCGGTGTTTGAAAACGTGCAGGTCGGGCAGCACCGGCGCGGCCACGCCTCGATTTTTGCGATGGTGCTGGGCTCGCCGTCGTATCGGCGGTTGGAGCGTGACTCCATTGAGCAGACATGGCGCTTGCTTGACCTTTTCAGAATCGCTGATGTTGCCGACGAACAAGCCGTCGACCTTCCCTATGGACTCCAGCGCCGGGTTGAAATCGCCCGCGCCCTGGCGGCTGGTCCGCGATTGTTGTTGCTGGACGAACCAACGGCTGGAATGAACGGGGTGGAGGCGGCCGAAACGGCCGATCTAATTTCCAATTTGCGCTCCGAGTTGGGGATCTCCATTCTGTTAATTGAGCACAACATGAACGTGGTCATGTCGATCAGCGACCGCATAGTGGTACTCAACTTTGGATCGCAAATTGCCGAAGGGGCACCGTATCAGATCCGCGCGGATCCGACGGTGATTGAGGCATATCTCGGACAGGAGGCCTGACCCGGTGCGGTTGCCGCTGCTGGGGGTGAGCGCGGTGAGCGTTCGATACGGGGGGATCGAGGCGTTGCGACAGGTGGACCTGGAGGTTTATGACGGCGAGATCGTCTCCCTTATCGGGGCCAACGGGGCTGGCAAGTCCACCTTGCTCAAGGCGATCTCCGGCTCGGTGCCGGTCAGCGGCGGAATGATTGAGTTCAAGGGTCGGGAACTGAACTCCATGCCGGCACATCTGGTGGTGCGTCGCGGAGTGGTGCATGTGCCCGAGGGACGCAATATCTTCAGCCGCTTGTCGGTGCGCGAGAACCTGGACATCGGCGCCTATTTTCGTCGTGACAAGGCAGCAATCGCCGCATCGTTGCGGCAGGTATATGAACTGTTTCCGCGCCTTGCGGATCGTGCCCGGCAGGCCGCCGGCACCCTCTCCGGTGGTGAGCAGCAGATGCTGGCGATCGGTCGCGGGTTGATGGGATCGCCAAGCCTTCTGTTGCTTGACGAACCCTCGATGGGAATCGCACCGCTCTTGGTTCGCGAAATTTTTGCCCAGATTGCCAAGATAAATGCCGCCGGCACTGCCATCCTGTTGGTTGAGCAGAACGCAAATGCCGCGTTTTCGCTCGCCGATCGGAGCTATTTGCTCCGTAACGGGATGGTCGTCAAATCGGGACAAGCCAGCGAATTAAAGTCAGATCCGGCGATTCAGAACGCATACCTGGGTATCGATTGAGGCTGGATCGGCCTGGGTCGGCCGGCAATTGCGGGATTTGCCAATTCACGGCGGCCGGGGGCCCGAGAAGGCGTTGCTAGGTGCGGTCGCCGCGCCGCGCCAACCAGTCAAACCACGTACCCAAGACCAGAGCGATCAGGTAATAGATCGCCATGCCGGGAGCTGCGTAGAGCGAGAGCAATATCATCACCAGGCACAAGATCTGGCCGATGCGCACGGTAATTTCGGAATCGAGCAGTTCGGCCAGCAA
Source organism: Chloroflexota bacterium (assembly GCA_965249595.1). GTDB lineage: Bacteria > Chloroflexota > UBA11872 > UBA11872 > VXNJ01 > VXNJ01. The sequence continues at coordinate 1,038,129 of OZ252242.1, forward strand.
TCCCTGAGGCCCCGTCGCAATCGCCGTTCCGGCTTCGAACGATTCGCTTGAAAGCGGGTGGGTCAGGAACTGACTCAACTCGGACAGGATCTCCTCGGCCCGATTCGATTCACCCTCGATCGTTCCAACCGATACCGCCCGATGGCCGGCGAACTTGACGTGTATAGACCAAAAGGTTTCGGCCCCGAAGGCCACATATCGTCGCCTCGAAGTAACCGGGATTGCCTCGAGCTGGCTCAATTCAAATACCTGGTCGTGGTAGGAAAAAACACCCAGCAAATCGCGCTGGCGGATGATGGCGACACGGAATTGGCGGTCGAATACGACCTCGATGCTTCGGTGCAGTAACAGCGCAACGATCCAGATTGCAATCGCCGCTACTAGGGCAATGGCAAAGACATTCAACTCGGATAGCTGAATTGCCACCAGCAACATGACGACCAGGGCGATCAGCAATTGAATCCGCCGGCCGGCATTGCCGCCCAGCAAATGCAGACGGTGCTCAGTTTCACGCCACGTGTGCACCTTATCGCCTTTCGCTAAGGCCCATGGGCCTTAATCTCGATTAAAACAGTTTTGTTGATTTTTGGAAAGGTCGGGCAAAATCTTGGCAATCGCAAGCGCGGAGATTTTTCATGCAGGCTGGAACTATCAAATGGCTCGGCCACGCCACTTTCCGGGTCGAATCGCTCGGCGGCCAGTCAATCCTCATAGACCCGTGGCTCAGGGGCAATCCGTCCTGTCCGGCAAGCGAGGAATCGCAATCCGATCTAGACATAATATTGCTCACGCACGGGCATGACGACCATGTCGCTGACCTCTTGGGAACCGCTGCCGCCAACCCTTCGGCCACCGTCATCACCGTTTTGGAGGCGGCCAATCTGCTGGTGGAGCATGGCCTGTCGGCGGATCGAACCCTGGGTATGAACCTGGGTGGGGAGATCGCCATCGACGGGGTCAAGGTGAGCATGGTAGAGGCTCGCCACACTTCGTCATTGCGCCTGGCCGATCGCGCCGAGTACGCCGGGGTGCCGGTTGGCTATGTGGTCGCCCTCGAAGATGAGCGAGCCATTTATTTTGCTGGCGACACCTCCTTGTTTGGAGATATGACCCTTATCGGGGAGCTGTATCAACCTTCGATCGCGGTATTGCCGATCGGTGGCCACTTCACCATGGGCGGATCACATGCCGCCCGGGCTGCCCGGATGGTTGGCGCGCAATTCATAATCCCCTGCCACTATCAAACGTTTCCAATGCTGGCCCAAGATTGCAGCGCCCTCGAGGCGGGCCTGGGCGAGCCCCCCCACCCGACCGTAATCGCCCCTAAATCCGGCGTCGAATTCCCGATTCCCGGCTGACCGGCGGCGGCCCTGAGCGTCTTTCCCGGCGGCTAATAGAATTTGTGACGGCCGAACGATTTGCAGTAAACGCGAATCGGAAGTGTTCCGCACCCTTTTCTCCAACGGGTCAAATGGAATGAGCGCACAGCGCGCAACCAATTGTTTATCCCACGCGCCAGTCGTGGGGTCGGTCGCTGTCGCCCCGAGCGAATTGGGAAGGCTGGTACTGGTTACCGTACGCGCCGGGAGCTAGGAGTCCCTTAAGGACCGGCTCTCGAAAACCAGACCAATCCCTAAAGAACCCAACTAATAACGTAATTCCCCGACCCTTAAATTACTTTCGAAAAGGACCACATCGCGATGAGCGAGAAGACCCGCACCGGCGGTCAAATCGTGTGCGAGGTAATGATCAACGAAGGCGTGGATGCCATCTTTGGCATGCCCGGAGGGGCCAGTCTGCCCTTCTACGACGCCCTTTACCACTACCCGCAAATCCGTCACTATCTGATGCGTCACGAGCAGGGCGCCGGCTTCGCCGCCGACGGTTATGCTCGGTCCCGCAACCAGGTTGGGGTGGCGACCTCCACCTCCGGCCCCGGAGCGACCAATTTCATCACCTCGATGGCCTCGGCAATGATGGACTCGGTGCCAGTCGTTTTCATCACCGGCCAGGTGGCGCGCGAATTCATCGGCACCGATGCTTTCCAGGAAACCGACGCCACCGGATGCTCGATCCCGGTGACCAAGCAGAACTACTTAGTCACCGATCCCGACGAGCTACCTCACATCATGAAGGAAGCTTTTTATCTGGCCCGGTCCGGTCGGCCCGGCCCGGTGCACGTCGACATCCCCAAGGACGTCTTTTTGGCCGAGACCCAGGCGCCGACCCCGGAGTCGGTTCGCGTCCCTGGATATCACCCTCCTGCCGCCGGCAACACGGAGTTGATCAAGCGCGCGGCCGAGCTCATCGCCAAATCAAAACGCCCGGTCATCATGGCCGGTCATGGCGTGGGCATTTCCGAAGCGTGGGACGAGCTGTACCAGCTGTCGACTGAGAACCGGCTGCCCGTAATTACCACCCTGCACGGCGTGGGTTGTTTTCCCGAACGGCACGAATTGTCGCTGGGAATGCTGGGCATGCACGGGATGTACTACGCCAATATGGCGGTTGACAAGGCCGACTTGGTGATTGGTATCGGTTGCCGATTTGACGACCGGGTTACCGGTCGGGTGGCCGATTTCGCTCCGGCGGCAAAAATAATCCACATCGATATTGACCCGGCCGAAATGGGAAAGATCATTCCCACCGAGGTGCCGATCGTCGGCGACGCCAAGGCTACTTTGGCCCAGTTGAATCGCTACGCCAGCCCGCCTGAAATAAGCACCTGGCTTTCCTACCTGTCCCAACTGAAAGCCGATCACCCATCGCATGATCCGCCCGACGTTGAAAATTTTCTGCCGCAGCACATGGTGCGCAAGATTTACGAACACTCTGGCGGCGACGCCAAAGTGATCGCCGATGTTGGCCAGAACCAGATGTGGGCTTCGCAGAATTACTTCTACGATCGCCCGCTGCATTTCTTCTCAGCCGGTGGTTCCGGACCGATGGGTTACGCAATGCCGGCCGCGTTGGGCGTGGCGGTGGCCTGCCCTGATGATGAGGTCTGGTGCGTGACCGGCGACGGCGGACTGCAGATCAACATTCAAGAATTCGCGACGCTGGCCGAGTATCAAATCCCGGTAAAAGTTGGAATCATGAACAACGGTCACCTGGGCATGATCCGCCAGTGGCAGAACCGTTTCTACGAAGGTCGCCTTTTGGGAGCGCGGCTGGCCAACCCGCCTTTTGACAAGGTGGCCGAGGCCTATGGAATCACCGGACTGCGGGCCTCCACCCAGGCCGAGGCCGATGAGGCCATCGCTGCCGCCCGGGCCATTGACGGGCCGGTGGTGATTGATTTCCTAGTCGATCAATTTGAAGACTGCATGCCGATGGTTGTTCCGGGCGCCTCGCTCGGCGAGACCGTGGAGCGATAGATGGCCGAAACGACAGCTGCCCGCCTAACGACGGTGGTGGCTTTGGTCCAGGACCGTCCCGGTGTATTGGCCAAGGTCACGATGGTGCTACGGCGCCGCAATTTCAACATCGCCTCACTGGCCGTCGGGCACTCCGAAACCGCCGGCGTCTCGCGCATGACGATTGTTGTTGAGGGCGACGAAGCACTGGTAAAACAGGTTGAGAAACAGCTTTACAAGGTAATTGAAGTCCTAAAGGTCCACGATCTTTCCGGCGCCGACGCGGTCGAAAAGGAGGTGGCCCTCATCAGGGTGGCTGCCACCGGATCGAATCGGGCCGAAATCATCGGTATAGCCCAGGTTTTCGGCGGTCGCGTCGACGACGTTGGCCGCGATAACGTGATGATCGAATTGACCGCGTCGCCGTATTCGATCGATCGATTTCTGCGGGTTGCCGACGATTTTGGAATCCTCGAATTGGCCCGAACCGGAGTCGTGGCGATGGCCCGGGGCTCGCTGGCGATGGCCCGAACTCCCAACAAGCAACCAGTCGAATCAATAAACGGACAAGGAACCTAACCAATGGTCGATGTTTACTACGACTCCGACGCCGACACCGCTGAGCTGGCCGGCAAGAAAATTGCCGTTATTGGCTACGGTAGCCAGGGCCATGCCCATTCTTTGAATCTGAAGGATTCGGGCCTTGAAGTTGTTGTCGGCCTGCGTGAGGGTTCATCCTCATGGTCGCGTGCCGAAAGTGCCGACTTGCTGGTGCTGCCGACCGCCGAAGCTGTCGCCGCCTCGGACATAACGATGGTATTGGTGCCCGACCAGAATGCCCCGGAAGCCTTCGCTCGGGACATAGAGCCAAATCTGGCCGCCGGCGACATGCTCATGTTCGCCCACGGTTTCAATATCCATTACGGCCAGGTACGTCCCTCGGCTGATGTTGATGTGGCGATGGTCGCGCCAAAGGGCCCCGGCCATATAGTCCGCGACATGTTCGAGGATGGCGTCGGCGTGCCGGCGTTGTTCGCCGTCCATCAGGATGCCTCCGGGCGTGCCCGTCAACTGGCGATGGCCTACGCCAAGGGCATCGGAGCGACCAAGGCTGGCCTGATCGAAACAACCTTTCGCGATGAGACCGAGACCGACCTTTTCGGTGAACAGGCGGTTCTCTGCGGGGGCTGCACGGCGTTGGTCAAGGCCGGCTTTGAGACCCTGACTGAAGCCGGTTATGCGCCGGAACTGGCCTATTTTGAATGCCTGCACGAGCTCAAATTGATCGTTGATTTGATGTACCAGGGCGGGATCGACTACATGCGCTATTCGGTTTCCGACACCGCTGAGTTTGGCGATCTGGTCTCAGGCCCGCGGGTGATTGGCGATGCTTCGCGCGAGGCCATGAAAGAGATATTGGACGATATCCAGAATGGGAATTTTGCGACCCGCTGGATCTTGGAGAACCAGGCCGGCCGCCCTTCCTACTCGGCCCTTCGGCAGCGGGATAAGGAAAGTCAACTCGAAGACGTTGGCGCCAGATTGCGGTCAATGATGCCGCACCTGCAAAAGCGTCGCGCCTAGTCGCTTCTCGCGGATGATCGGCCAATCTTGGAATCGGATCGAATTGGCCATCTGACTCCAAGATTGGCGATTGCCCGGCCAGTCTAAAATCTCCCATGGTTGTTCCCTTCCCATCCGCCGCGCCGCTGCGCACTTCGGTGTTGCTCCTGCTTAGCGGCCCCTCGCTGCCAAGAGGCGGCAGAGGGGTCTAAACCCAGGCGTTTCCTCGCTGCACGTAGCCCAAGCAGCGGGCGGAAAACTAATCGAACCAGAATTTAGATCAAGGGAATAAGCCGATGCGCGAAGTACGCATCTTTGACACCACGCTGCGTGACGGCGAACAAGCGGCCGGCGGGTCGCTCACGTTGGACGAAAAAATGGAAGTTGGCCGCCAACTGGAAAAGTTGGGGGTAACCGTAATCGAGGCCGGCTTCCCGTCGACCTCGCCCGGTGATTTCGCAGCCGTCACCCGAATGTGCCGCGAGTTTCGCAACGTCGAGATCGCCGCCTTGAGCGGTTTTCGCGAATATCAGATCGAGCGAACCTGGGAGGCCCTGCGCGACGCCGAGCGGCCGCTGCTGCACACCGTGATATCGACATCCGATGTCCACCTGCAACAGCAGCTGCACATGACTCGCGCCGAGGTCGTGCAATTGACCAAGCGGACCGTCGAATTGGCCCGCCGGCTCTGCCCGCATGTTGAGTTCTCGACCATGGACGCGACGCGTTCAGATCGCGACTACCTGGTCGAAGTGCTCGGCACCGCAATTGCGGCCGGCGCCACGATCGTCAACATTCCCGATACGGTGGGTTATTCGATGCCGGGCGAATTCGCCTCGCTCGTTGCTCACTGTATCGAGAACACGCCCGGGATCGATGAGGTCATAGTTTCGGTTCACTGCCACGATGACTTGGGCCATGCGGTGGCAAATTCGCTGGCCGGCGTGCTCAAAGGCGTTGGCCAGGTCGAATGCACGATCAATGGCGTGGGCGAACGTGCCGGGAATGCTTCGCTGGAAGAGATCGTGATGGCCCTGCGTACCCGCTCCGACTACTACGACGCCGACACGGCGATCAATGCGCGGGAGTTCTACCGCACCTCGCGCCTGGTCTCGAATCTGATGAGCATGCCGGTTCCTCCGAATAAAGCGATCGTCGGGGCCAACGCCTTCGCGCACTCCTCCGGCTTGCACCAGGACGGAATGCTCAAGAACTCGATTACCTACGAAATCATGCGGCCCGAAGATGTTGGCCATCATTCATCGCGGATTGTGCTGGGCAAGTTCTCGGGCCGTCACGCGTTCCGCAATCATCTTGCGCAGATGGGCATCGAAGTCACCGACGATGACTTCCAATTCCTGTTTGATGAATTCAAGCGCATCGCCGATCAAAAGAAGGACATCTCCGACCAGGATTTGGAAGCGATCATCGGCGCCCGTTTGCGGGCCGAACGTCACCAGCGCTTCAAGTTGGATCTAGTGCAGGTATCGTGCGGATCCTTCGGTGTGCCGACGGCCACCGTACGACTGCTGGTAGACGATATGCCGGTACAGAAGGCGGCCATGGGCGACGGCCCGGTCGACGCCGTCTACAAAGCCATCATGGCCGCTGCCGATATGTCGGTCGATTTGATCGACTTTTCAATATCGGCGGTCTCTGAAAGCACCGACTCCTTGGGTGAGGTGATCATTCGGGTTTCGCAGGGCGATCGCACGGCAACCGGTCATGGCGTCGATACCGACATTCTGGTGGCCTCGGCCAACGCCTTTGTCAACGGGCTCAACCGATTGACCGCCGAGTTCGCCGTGGCCGACCCGGTGCCCGCCCACCAATCCGTTTAGGCAAAGAGGTTCACAGGTAGATCCAAATGCCCCAATCATTACTCGACAAGGTGTGGGAAAACCATTCGGTGACCACGCTGTCCAGCGGCCAGACCCAGCTCTACATCGGGTTGCACCTGGTCCATGAGGTGACCAGCCCGCAGGCCTTCGACATGCTGCGCGAATTGGGTCTGAGCGTGGCCCAATTGGATCGCACCTTCGCGACCGTTGACCACATCATCCCGACCGACGGCTCGGCGCGCCCCTACGCCGATGAGATGGCCGAGGCGATGTTCGCGGCGATAGAGGAAAACACCGCGCGCAACGGCATGACTTTCTTTAACGAAGGATCCGGCCTGCAGGGGATAGTGCACGTGATCGGGCCCGAATTGGGGCTATCGCAACCGGGAATGACCATAGCCTGCGGCGATTCGCATACCTCGACTCACGGCGCCATGGGAGCGGTGGCATTCGGGATCGGCACCTCGCAGGTACGCGACATCCTGGCTACGCAAACGATGGCGGTTTCCAAACCGCTGCTGCGGCGGATCGAAATTGGCGGTTCACTGGGCCGCGGGGTCTATCCGAAGGACGTGATTCTCTCGATCATCGGGCGTCTCGGGGTTCAGGGTGGTACCGGATTTGCCTACGAATACGGCGGGCAGGTATTCGATCAAATGTCGATGGAAGGTCGGATGACGGTCTGCAATATGTCGATCGAAGGTGGGGCCCGCGTTGGCTACGTCAACCCCGATCAGAAGACATTCGATTACCTTCATGGGCGGCGTTATGCCCCGGCCGCCGACCGCTTTGCTGGCGCCACGCGCTGGTGGGGACAGCAGGCTTCCGATATCGACGCCGATTACGATGACGTGGTCAAATTTGATGGCCAAGAGATTGAGCCCCAGGTGACCTGGGGGACCAATCCCGGCCAAGTGGTCGGAGTCGGTGAAAACGTGCCGGACCCCCGGGGCGTTCACGAGGCCGATCGGGTCGCCACCAATGCGGCGCTCGAATTTATGGGACTTAGCGCCGATCAACCCATCGCCGGTTTTCCGATCGACGTGGCGTTCATCGGGTCATGTACGAATTCGCGAATTAGCGATTTGCGCGAAGCGGCCCGGGTTGTGGAGGGTCAGCGCGTAGATCGCCGCGTGCAGGCGATAGTGGTGCCGGGCTCGCAACAGGTGCTCGCGCAAGCCGAAAGCGAGGGCCTCGATGAGATCTTCCGTGCCGCTGGATTTGAGTGGCGGAATGCCGGTTGCTCAATGTGCCTGGGAATGAACCCTGACAAATTGGTCGGTCGGCAGGTGTCTGCATCCTCCTCCAATCGCAATTTCATCGGACGCCAGGGATCACCCACCGGGCGGACCCTGCTGATGAGTCCGGCGATGGTGGCCGCGGCGGCCATCAACGGCGCGGTGGCCGATGTTCGGAAGGTGGCCTAAATGGAAAAGCCGGGAACGCCGGTAACGATGGTGACCGGGCGCGGTATCGCCATCCGCGGCAACAACGTCGATACTGACCAGATAATTCCGGCCCGACACTTGCGGGCGGTCAAGTTTGAGGGCCTGGGACAGTACGTCTTCGAGGATGAGCGCAAGGCCAATTTGGGCCGGCACCCATTCGATCAAGACCGTTTTGCGGGCGCCCGAATACTGGTTGTCAACAACAACTTCGGCTCGGGCTCTTCGCGCGAGCATGCCCCACAGGCACTCGCCCGCTGGGGAATTGCGGCGATTGTGGGAGAGAGTTTCGCGGAAATCTTCTTCGGCAATTCGACCACCCTCGGGCTGCCGCTGGTTACGGTTTCAGCCCAAGTCTCCGCCCGTCTGCAAGGCCTAATCGAAAAGGATCCGCAAACCCACTTTCAGCTCGATATCGCCGCCCTCACACTGAGCGCCGGGGACACTACGGAGGCGGTCGGGTTGCCGGCGGCCACGCGCGAATCCCTGCTTTCGGGCCGTTGGGACGCGCTGGCGGAATTGCGGTCCAACGCCGCAAAAGTGGATCGCGTTCGCGATCAACTGCCTTACGTAAATTCCTTCTCTTCCGAGATAATTTAGCCGCATGGCATCACATCACATCCTCCTTGCCCCAGGCGACGGCATCGGACCCGAAGTCGTCGGTCAGGCTCGTCGCGTATTGGAAGCGATAGCTGACCAATTCGGGCATGATTTCCGATTTAGCGAAGCGCTGGTCGGTGCCGCTGCCATCTATCGGAACGGCATCGAGATCACCGACGAGGTTGTAGATGAGTGCCTGGCCGCCGACTCGGTGCTGCTGGGCGCCTGCGGGGTCGCTGGCGGAGCGGCCATCAATGGCCTCCATCCCGAACGTGCGGTGCTGCGGTTGCGGACCGAAATGGGGCTCTGGACCAATATCCGCCCGGTGCGGATCTTTGAACCGATCATCGAATCCTCGCCGGTTAAAGCCGAGGTGCTGCGCGGCGTGGACATGGTCGTACTGCGGGAGCTGACCGGCGGCCTCTACTACGGCAAGCCACGCGGTCGACTGCAGGTTGACGGCGAGCCGGCGGCTCGCGACACCCTGCTCTATCGCCAAAGCGAAGTTGAACGAATCGGTCGCCGGGCGTTTTCCATGGCCGCTGGCCGCCGCGGTAAGGTCACATCAGTGGACAAGCAAAATGTCCTCGAATCCTCGGCTTTTTGGCACGAGGTGATGACCGGGGTTGCGGCTGAGCACCCTGATATCGAATTTGACCAAATCCTGGTTGACGCTTTTGCCATGCGGCTCATACTTTCGCCGCGTGACTACGACGTGGTTGTGACCACCAACATGTTCGGCGACATCATCACCGACGAGATGGCGGTGCTTTCGGCGTCGCTGGGTATGATGCCATCAGCCAGCCTGGGTGACGGGCCGCGCGGCCTTTACGAACCGATCCACGGCGCCGCCCCGGATATTGCCGGCGCCGGCCTGGCGAACCCAATCGGCGCCATTCTCTCGGCCGCCATGATGCTGCGGTTGTCGTTTGACCTCGAAACGGAAGCGCAAGCGATCGAGGATGCGGTTGCCTCGGCACTCGACGGCGGGGCGCGGACACTGGACATAAAGGAGGCGGATGCGTCACATGTCGGTACGGTCGACATGGGCAACTCCATCATTGCGCGGATCGGTGTGCCGGCGGCGAGCTAACGTAACCGACCCGCCGCCGCCTGACCGCTGCTCCCTTTCCCTTTTGACCAACCACCCAACTGCTTCTTCGATTCGACATCCTGCCATGACCCGTATCTCCTACCTCGACACCACCCTTCGCGACGGCGCCCAAACCGAGGGCATCTCGTTTTCGGTATCCGACAAGCTCAACATCGCCCGGGCCCTGGATGGGTTCGGGGTTGACTACATTGAGGGCGGATTCCCTGGCGCCAATCCCAAAGATGAAGAATTCTTTCGCCGCGCCGAGGCTCTGACTTGGAATTCGGCCAAGCTCACGGCCTTTGGCGCCACCCGCTACAAGGGTTCGCGCTGCGAGAGCGACGCGGCGGTCCAGGCGGTGGCCAATTCGGCGGCCCCGGCCTGTGCGATCGTGGCCAAGACATCGCTGTTCCAGGTCCAGCAGATTCTGGAGACGACGTCCCAAGAAGGCCTGGCGATGATTGCCGACACCGTGTCCTACCTTGTCGCTGCCGGTAAAGAAGTAATCCTGGACGCCGAACATTTTTTCGACGGCTTCAAAGAGGACCCTCAATTTGCGATGGCCGCCGCGCGGGCGGCACAGGATGCGGGAGCGGCTTGGCTGGCCCTCTGCGATACCAACGGTGGTACGTTGCCGACCGAAATCTACGACATCACCAAACTGATGGCGACGGAACTGGATATTCCACTGGCGATCCACGCCCACAACGACCTGGAGATGGGCGTGGCGGCCAGTGTCGCCGGCGTGTCCGCTGGAGCTCGACAGGTTCACGGGACCATCAATGGATGTGGCGAGCGGACAGGAAATGCCAATCTCTGTTCGGTTATCCCGACGATGGCCCTCAAACTCGGTTACACGAGCGGCGTCGATGAAAACCTCTCATCGCTGACCGACCTTTCGCATCTTGTATCGGAACTGGCCAATATGGCCCCCGATCCGCATGCGCCCTATGTTGGCAACTCGGCCTTTGCCCACAAGGCGGGATATCACGCTTCGGCCTCCAGCAAATTCGAACACGCCTACCAGCATGTGGACCCGGCTTTGGTGGGCAACCGCCAGCGGATATTGATTTCCGAACTTTCGGGATCGAAAAATATTACCTCGACGGCGGCCCGGCTGGGAATCGATCAATCGAGAGCCAGTGCCGCGGAAACATTGGCCACGGTAAAGCTATTGGAGGCTGAAGGCTATCAGTTTGAGGGTGCCGAAGCATCGTTCGAACTGTTGATGCTGCGTCGCCAACCGGGCTACAAACCACCGTTTGAGTTGATTGATTTTTTGGCGTTTACGCAGACCCGGGGCAATCAACCGGCGGCTTCGGAAGCGGTGTTGAAGATCCAGGTCAATGATTCCCACTTCCATACCGCCGCCGCCGGCAATGGCCCGGTTTCAGCGCTTGATGAGGCGTTGCGCAAAGCGATACTGCCTGTCCATCCAGGCCTTGCCAACGTAAATCTCGCCGATTACAAGGTCCGTATATTAGATCCCGATTCGGGCACCGGTGCCCATACTCGGGTGCTCATTACGATGTCTGATGGCGATCGCGAATGGAATACCGTCGGCAGTTCGGGCAACGTCGTCGAGGCGTCCTGGATAGCCCTAATCGACGGTTACGAGTACGCGATTGCCGCGTTAGATCATTGCTAAGCGGCACATCCGAATCTGCCTTGGCAAAACGGACCGGCCAAGCAATTTGAATCTCAGATTGTGACGGCCCGGAAAGTACCTTAACCGGTTTGAATTGTTGCCTTTTGGCCGTTGACGTAGGCGGCGTCAAGGCAGGAGCCCGTGAAGGCCAACGTATATTGCGCAGCTCCCTGGAAGAGATCCAATTTGGGACGTCGCGCTGCGATTACCGCTTGCCGCAGGCGGCGGGCGGTCGCCAGGACCAGGATTGGACTAACGACCCAACCTGAGCGTGCTAGTACGCCTTTTGACGCCACACCAATGTCTGGGAAACGCCCATTTGAGTCAAGTAGCCCACCAGCCAATTAAATATTCGGCGTGGCCCCGCTATACGGCAGCGGACGGCGAGGGTTAGCTGCGGTGAGAGGCCAGCATCCCGTCGGGCACGGGCGAAACGCGCTCGCCCGGAAGTGGAGCTTCCAGGGAGTGACCGATCCCCGATGGCGGCGGCGGCAAGTCTGGCGGCTGCCAGCGCAACACGCCCTCTTTTTTGATCTTGTGCTGAAGCAATAGGATCGCGTCGATGAGTGCTTCTGGTCGCGGCGGGCAACCGGGAACGTGCACATCGACGGGCACGATGCGATCTACACCTTGGAGGGTGTTGTAAGTGCGGAACGGTCCGCCGGCGATTGTGCAGATGCCCATCGCGATTACGTATTTGGGGTCGGGCATCTGTTCGTAGAGGTGGCGCACGACCGGCGCCATTTTGTTAGTGACCGTGCCTGCCACGACCATCACATCTGATTGCCGCGGTGAAGAACGAAGGATCACGCCAAATCGATCGGTGTCATACATAGGCGCCGCCGTGGCCATGTATTCAATCGCGCAACAGGCCAGTCCGAAAGTGAGCGGCCACAGGGAATTGGCCATGCACCAGGAAAAAATCTTGTCGGTTGTAGTGGTGAGGATATCAAGGGCACCGCTCTTCTCGCCGAGTCGAACCAGCAGGGGGTCCTTGATAGTGGGGCCGGCCGACCGATCGTTGGCCAAGGACGAAGCTTCCTTCACACTAATTGAAATTTGACTACTCGAGTCGGGCGGGGCGACTACTCCAACCGTCCTCTAAAAGAATAATTGAATAGACGTTTCTGGCGACGCTTGGCCTCCAGCATCAGCCCAGGTCAACCAAGACGCGTCCTTCATGCTCGCGTACGCCGTAACTGCGCACGCGGGCTTTGCGATTGCCGCCTACCGCCTGACCATCGTCGAGCGAATAATCCCAACCGTGCCAAGGGCACTTGAGCAGTTTTCCGAATCGGCGCCACTCGATGTTTCCGGTCCCACAAAATACCGGCTCGCCGGTCAGGGTTCCTTTGGATAATCGCGCGCCCTGATGGGGGCAGATGTCGCGCAGTGCGAAAAACCCCGATTGTTGGCGCACGATGGCCAGGTCGCGCCCATTGGCCTTGGCGGCCGAGATCCTTCCCAGTGGAAAGTCCTCGACTGCCCCTACGTCAACTTCGCTCAAAGTCGTAAACGGCCAGAGCGTTCTTGTAGAAGATCTTTTCGCGCAATTCCTTGCCGATCGAGCTCGGTATCGAGCGCTCCGGCGAGTCAAAGTCCCAGTGCGGATAGTCGGTAGCAAAGAGCAGGAAATCGTCGGTCCCAAGCATGTCGATCATCTGCGGCAGATGGCGAGGGTCAGACGGCTCTTCCATCGGTTGGGTGGTGGCGTGAATGTGTTCACGGATGTAATCACTGGGCAGCTTGGTCAGCCAGGGAACCTCGGCGCGAAGCCCCTTCCAGTTCTTGTCGAGGCGCCACATCAGCGGCGGCATCCAGGCAAATCCGCCCTCGATCAGGATTACCTTCGTCTTGGGGAAGTGGACGAATACCCCTTCGCAAACTAGGCTCAACACCTGTGACTGGAAGGACTGGGCCATGCCGGTGTGATCTTCGATGTAGTAAGAAGGCCAGCCGGATGATGTGATGGCGTGTTCCAACCCGCCGCCGAAGTGGACCCCGATCGGCAATCCGCATTCCTGGGCGGCTTCGTAGATCGGCCAAAACTCGCGCCGTCCCAGCGGGGCGTGGGCTCGCGCCAGCAGCAGCACCTGGACGAATCCCGGCGCAATCCTCGCGCAGCGCTTTATTTCCTCGGCCGAAAACGCGACATCGTGGGTGTTGACCAAGATCGAAGCCCGCCAGCGCGGATCCTGCTCCAGCCATTTTTCAATCTGCCAGTCGTTGGCGGCCCGAATCAGGGCATTGGCCAGATCCAGATTAAATAGCTTGTAGGCGGGATAGAGGCAATTGAGGATCCCGATGTCTATCCCGTAGCCATCGAGCAGCTGGGCGGCGGCAAATTCCGGATCACCACCGGGCAGACCGGAAGGTGGATTGGCGTCGCGGCGGGCGGCGTTGGGATAGAAGCGCGGGTAGAGATCGGCCGGCGGTTTTTCAAAACCGGTCGTCTTGCAGTAGTGCTCCCAGCGGGCCGGCAGATACGGGTAAAGCTCGCTCTTATGGGAAATATAGTTGTGGACGTCGCCGTCCACGAGCTTGATGTCCACCGGGCTCTCCTGTGGACGCGAAGATCTAACTTCTGGGGCTATTGCCATTTGCCGCCTCCGGGGTTGGCGGTCGTGATCACTATGTGCAATATATCAGGATTGGGTGAATGACCCGCCATCAGGGTCGTTTCGCAAGGTGACGGCCAATGTGGTTTGATCCCGGTCAAATGCGTTAATCGCGGGCGGTTTTTTGTGGTGACTGACAAAGTTGATGCCAAATCTATGAACGGCTCGGAAGCTGTTGTCGCGGGCCTGGCCGCCCAGGGCGTAAAGACGGTGTTTGGCATTCCGGGTGTGCATACCCGGCACCTTTATGCCTCCCTCCCGCGCGACGGCAGCCTAAAACATGTCCTGGTCCGGCACGAACAGGGAGCCGGCTTTGCGGCGATCGGCGCCGCCCGCGCCAGTGGCGATCCGGGGGTGCTACTGACCACTCCGGGCCCGGGCGCCCTCAATGCCGCAACCGCGCTGGCCCAGGCCCATGCCGACTCCTCGCCGATCATGTGCATCATGGCCGAGGAAGCGCGCAATCTGCTTTACCGCGATGTCGGTTATCTGCATGAGATCAAAAACCAGCAGCAGTTGTTTTCCGGTCTCACGCAATGGAATACCCAGGTCCAGAGCCCGGCGGCGATCCCCGGGGCGATCCGCGAGGGATTTCGGCGAATGCGCGAAATGAGGCCGCGGCCGGTGGCCATTGAGGTCCCTCACGACGTCCATTTGGCCCAGGGTTCGGTAGCTGCCCCACCGCCACCGCCAATTGAGCTGCCGGCCGGCAGCTCCGCCGACATTGAGCGGGCGGCGCGGATGCTGGCCGAGGCCAAACGGCCGTTGCTGTGGGCCGGCGGCGGAGTCATGACGTCAGGCTGCTGGGCTGGATTCCAGGCCCTGGCCGAGCGCCTTGATGCGCCGGTGGTTACTTCGACAACAGCCAAGGGAGTAATGGCCGATGATCACCGGTTGCATGTCGGTTCGCTCTTTAACCAAGGTCCGGTGCAGCGCCTGCTGGCCGAAAGCGACGTGATGCTGGCGGTGGGTTCGGCCTTTGGCACCACTCCCACCCGCATGTGGTCGATGCCGGTTGGCGAAAAGTTGATTCATATCGACATCGATCCCAGGCAACCGGGCAAGAACTACCCGGCCGCGCTGGGGATCTGGGCCGACGCCGGATTGGCGATCGATGGAATTCTCGAAGCCCTCGGTCCCGGTCAGGACAATCACGATGTCTGGGTAAATCGAGCCCGCAACGCCCGGGCCCAGGTCCTGGCCTATATGGAAGATCACGCGGCCAGCGAAATGGCCTTGGTCCGCTCGATCCGGAAAGGTATTCCGGAGGAGGCCATCATCGCCGGTGACCCGCACATAGTCGGTTATTGGTGCCGGCCGTTCCTCCCGATTTCGCAGCCGCGTCGCTGGATTTACGGAATGACCGGCTGCGCACTTGGATATTCCTATCCGGTGGCCCTGGGAGCCAAAGCGGCAATGCCGCACCTGCCGGTTGTCGCCCTGGCCGGGGACGGCGGCTTTCTGTTTACGGGCCAGGAATTGGCGACCGCCGTTCGGCACGATCTGGGCGTGGTGGCAATCGTGTTTGACGACTCGGCCTACGGAGTAATCAAGCAGGGCATGGAATCGCTCTATGGCGAAGCCTTTGAAGTGGACCTGGCCAACCCCGACTTTGTGGCGTTTGCCCAGTCTTTCGGGGTTGCGGCATATCGTTGCGGTCCCGATCAGCTGGCCGCCACCATTCGCCGCGCGCTCGCCGACGGCGGGCCGGCCCTAATTCACGTGCCGATCACCGTGCGTGTTCCGATCGAGATGAAATGACCGCGGCGGCCCGGCATCGAAATCGTCAACTGGCGGATAATGAGCCGTAGTTCGGCGCTGCGGCCTTTTTAGGCCGACCCGGGCGCAATCCATCGGGGCGTAGCGCAGTTTGGTAGCGCGCATCGTTCGGGACGATGAGGTCGCCGGTTCAAATCCGGCCGCCCCGACCACCGTGGGGCGCGCCCCATATGCAGTCTCCACTCGGCACCCGGCCGAAATTCGTTTGGCGGTATGGACGCGACACCCGAAGTAACGCCGATCTACTCAGCGGCCCGTCGATATTCGGTCCTGGTGGCATCCGGTATGGCCACCTTTCTCACCACCACCACCACTTCAATGGTCAACGTGGCCCTGCCGACGATGGCCGAGGACTTTCAGGTCGATATCACCACCGTGCAATGGGTGGCCCTGGTATTTTTCCTGGTCATCGCCGCCACCCACTTGACCGCCGGACGATACGGCGATATCTACGGCCGCCGCCATACCTTTCTGGGTGGAATTCTGGTGTTCGGCGTCGCTTCGCTGGCTTGTGGATTCGCCCCCACCCTGGGCTGGCTGATCGTCGCCCGCGTGGTGGTAGCGGTAGGAGCAGCGTTCCTACAATCGCAGGGTCAGGCGCTGCTGGTGGCGGTCTTTTCGCCGCGCCAGCGTTCACGGGCGATCGGATTGTTTTTTACGCTGGCCTCGGCCGGCTTAGCGTTGGGGCCAGTATTGGCCGCATTGTCGATTGAATTTGCCGACTGGCGCTGGATGTTCTTCGCCCTCGTTCCGTTGTCGGCCATCACCCTGGTAATCGCGTTTTTCTCCGCCCCGCATATCCAAGGAACCGGCGAGAAGAACTTCGATTGGCTCTCGTCGGTGCTCCTCATCGGCTGGGTGGCGCCCCTCATTTACGCCATCAACCGTGGTTTTTCGATTGGATTCCAATTCGAGGTCCTCGTTGCGCTGGCGACCTTTGTCGTGCTGGCGATCGCCTTTGCAATGCGGACGGCATCCGCCGCCAATCCGCTGCTTGACATTCGAATCTTTAAAAACATCGATTTTTCGATTGGAATGGTGGTTGGCCTGACCGGGTTTGTCTGCATGTCGTCGGTCATGCTCAATGGGCCGTTCGTGCTTGAACGGGTGATGGGGATCCCGGTCCTGCAGGCCGGCCTGTACATGGCGATTTATCCGGTCATGAGCGCCCTGCTGGCGCCGTTGATAGGGGTCATTTCCGATCAGATCGGCCCGGGCCTGCCGCGAACCATCGGGTTCTATCTTGCATCGATCGCTTACCTGTCGATGGCCTTTCTGTCACCGGATTCACCGGTGATATTGGCGGTGGCCACGCTGGCCTTGGTCGGAATAAGCGTCGGCATGACCCAGACCCCAAATAACTCGATCATCATGGGCGCCGTGCCGCGCTCGCAATTGGGGACCGCCGGGGCTTTTATTTCCTCTTCGCGCACCTTTGGATTTGGGGCAGGTCAATCCATCTGGGGCGGGTTATTCGCCTTCGTGGTGCTGCTTTCGTTTGACGGCGGCCGGGCGATCGACGCCCCGGTTGAGCAGCAGTCCGATTCCTTTGCATTGGTTTTTGTCCTGGCCGGCGCGCTGGTATTCGTGGCCGCCCAGTTTTCTCTCTGGCAGCTGGTGACCGGGCGCGGCGCCGCAGCGGCGCTGGCCGGGCCGGCCGATTAGACGAATACCCGATCCGGATCGAGGCCGTCGGCCAACAATTCCAACTGGCCCCGCAGCAACTTGGAATCGCTCAGGGGCAGGGTGAGGTCGCCGGCGCCATTTTTGCGGCGGTTCCTCGCCCCGTTGGAAAGATAGGCCAGGCGCTGTAAGGGATAGGCGATGAACTTGGCGTCTCGCGCCAGGCCGCCAACGGCAGCGGCGTCGATCGGGACGCGATGGACGGCGGCCCAGGACAGGCAGTCGGCGACCGCTCCGGGGTCGTCGTTGCTGATCGGTTCGGCGGTGATATCGCCCACACTGACCAATGCCTCGGCAACCCGGTCGCAGGCGCCAGCGAATCCGATGACCGCCTTTAGCGATTCCCCGTCGCCACTGATTTCAAATCGATCGGTCACGTCCAACTGGGCGCGGACCGCGGTAAGCAGCTTTGCATATCCATCCCGGTCCAGGGCCTGGGTTCGCACCGCCAACCGCTGCTCGGGCAGGGGGCGCAATCGCAGTTGCAATTCGGCCGGAACCGCGACCAATCCCATGCTGCCCATGCAAGCGCGGCCCAGGTCGTAACCCGACGAATTCTTCAACGTCGCCCCGCCGCTGGTTACCAATTCGCCCCGTCCGCTGATCAGAGTCGATCCGAGCAGCCAGTCGCGCGGGTTGCTGAATATGCCGCTGCCGGCGCTGGCCGCGCCGGAAAGATAGGACTGGGCGATTAAGGATTGCCCGGGCAATGGTCGCAGGGGGCATTCCAACCCTCGCGCTGACAGCTGATCGGCCAACGCGCGATGGGAGATTCCGGCCCCCACGCGGCAGGTCAGATCTCCTTTGGCCAATGAGAGAAGGTCGGTGAGGCCGGCCAGGCTGATTCGTGTAAATTCGCCGCCTGGCTCCGACCTGGACCAGATCGTCCCCCAGGATTGGCTTATGCCGATCGCGGCCCCGCCTGCGGCCACCTGCGCCGCAAGATCGCGGGTATTGGCCGGGCGCAGAGCGGTCATCCCTCCGCCGGTCCAAGGGCACGCTCGCTATTGGCCGATGGCGCCCGATTCGGTCTGCCGGCAAACGCCAACTGACCTCTGCTGCAACTTTCAGGCAACGATTGCGAACAATATTGGAAACGGGCCAGGGTCCACCGGTGGCCCTGCCCGCAGAGGCCGGCTGAGACTTTATTCAGTCTGAATAAACCCCGTTGACGACCACCCGGCGGGGCCAGCTGCCCGCTTCAACGGCCAGGGCGTTGTCAACGCAAGCATGGGCGGTTGAAGCCGTGGTCTCGACCGTGTTGCCGGCCACATGGGGCGTAAGGATCACATTGTCCAGCTTGGTGAACCGCTCATCGTAAGTTGGTTCATTCCAAAAGACATCCAACCCGGCGCCGGCAATGGCCCCGCTCTCGAGTGCCGCGAGCAAGTCCGGCTCATTAACCAGGCCGCCGCGGGCGCAATTTATCAGGTAGGCGCTCGGCTTCATCAGGGCGATCGTTTCGGCGTTTACGATTCCGCTGGTGCTTTCGGTCGCCGGAGCATGCAACGAAACGAAATCCGAATCGGCGAACAAATCATTCGCTCTCGCCACCGGCTCTATCCCTGCCGCCGCCGCCGCTTCAGCGGAGACGTAAGGATCAAATCCGCGGACCTTCATATTGAATGCCGCCGCCCTTCGCGCCACTGCCATGCCGATTTGGCCCAACCCCAGGATGCTCACGACCTTGTCGTGCAGATTGCCTGCAAATACCTGATTCCAGTGCCCCTGGTGCATGGAGACATCCAGGTCGCGCAACCGGCGAACCAGGGCCAGCATCATGAGCAGCGCCATGTCGGCCACCGTCTCCGAATTGGCGCCAGGTGTATTGCAGACTGGGATTCGCCGTTCGGCAGCGGCCGCCAAGTCGACCATATCCACGCCCACACCGGTTCTAAAGATCCCCTTAAGGTCACTTGCGGCGGCAATTACGGCAGCGTTTACATCATCGCGACCGTTGGCGAACAGGTAATCTACGCCGCCGATCTGGGTAATCAGATCCGCCTCGCTCAGCGGCGGCGGCGCGTCGGCCACAACAATTTCCCATCCGGCAGCCCGCATACGGTCCAGTTGCACAGTCTTGAGCCAGGAATGAGCCATCGGTTGGCCCATCAGCGCCTTGGGCATGTGTTTTGCTCCATTTTTTTCAATTCGGTTGACGTGCGGATGAAAGGCGACATTGGCCGCCCCGGCACCCGCTTAGAAAATAATGACGTTATCGAGGCCGCTGCGGCCCGTTTTTTCGATTGAAGGCGTAATTGTGCTCCCGACTCCCGATCAGCAAGCCCAGTTCCGAGGCGAGGGCTATTACATAACCGGAGTGGTCCTGGACGAGAGTTTGCTAGATGACCTGGCGGTTGATTTTGAGCGCCTGCGGGCCGAACAGGACGCTGCGCTTAAAGAGCAGGATGAACGCTCCGGGATAAGTCATCAAGGCCGCAACTTCATCAGCGGCATCCACGAGCTCTCACCGACCGGTCGCAGGCTGGCGCTCTCGCCCGCCATTGCCGAGTTGGCCGGCGCCCTGCTCGGGCCCGACGTGCGACTGTACTGGAACCAGGCGGTGACCAAGGCGCCGCGGTCCGGCGGCTCCTTCTCCTGGCATCAGGATTCTGGTTACGTGCCGATTGAGCCGCAGGAATATTTGACCCTGTGGATTCCGCTCGAACGGGCATCGGTCGACAACGGAACCATCTGGTTGTTGCCCGGATCCCACCGCTGGGGTCTGCAGGACCATGTTGTCGACCAGCAGACCGGCGACAAGGTGGGATATTTCGGCGACGCCGAGGGCATCCCCTGCGAGATTGAAAAAGGCGCCATGGCCGTTTTCTCCTCTCTCTGCCTGCACCGATCGGGCCCCAATACCTCAGACAACCCGCGTCGCGCCTACGTGGTCCAGTTTTGTCCAACCGCAGCGATTAATCCGGAGACGGGAGAGCGCTGGGGCAATAACATCGAAGTCGTACGCGCCGGGCAAGTACTGGTTTGATATCCCATGCCTTCCTACCGAAATAGTGAACTTGAACCACTGGTTCTCATGGATGGCGTCGTTGCCCGCCTAATTAGCTCCGACGATGTCATGGTCTCCTACGTCGAATTTGATGACGGCGTGCTGGTACCCGAGCACCATCACGCCAATCAGCAAGCCGGCGTAGTCATCTCCGGCACCATCCGTTTCCACATCGATGGGGTACCGCACGACCTTGGGGCCGGCGACATGTTCCTCATCCCGCCAAATGCGCTTCATTCGGCCCAGGCCCTTGGCGGACCGGCGGTGGCAATCGATATTTTCACGCCGCCCCGGCAGGACTATCTCAATCGGGAGAACCGCGCCTTTGGCGGTTGAATGAGGTGACTTCGCGGTGGCTTCCTTATGGCGCCGTGGCCCGCATATTTAACCGACCCGGCTGACCGGCCGCGACCGCCGCGCGCGAGCCCAATGCGCCCGTTCTGCGCGCCGATGACCGGCGTTGAGCCCAGCCTGGCAGAGACCCCGCCGACCGGGGAGGGATCAGCAGGGAAGCACCACCCCGGCCGGCAGCGGTAGGCCAAAATCTTGCCCCGTGTGGCCTGGACCCCCGAAGGCCTTCCCGCTTGGGATAGGTCGTGGGCAAATATGCTGGTGAAGCACCGCTCACCCTGATCTATGCCGGCGAGGCCCCGGTTAGGTCAACGGACCCGAAACGGATCCCGTGTCCGAAGCTCAGGGAATAGCGCAAAGTCGCGATTGCAGGAAAGAAGCACCTCGGCTCCGTGAGCTACGCAAATTGCGGCGATCTTGGCATCGTGCAGTATGCGACCGTTCACGCGCGGGTGCCTTGCGAAACGCTCCAGAACCACCAGAAAGTCCTCCGTCTCGGACAGGAGTTGGACCGAGGGAGATTTGGCCCAGGCCGCCAGTTGTTGCCAGGCGCGGTCCCGATCGATCGAATCGGGCCGCCAGAACCGTGAATTGGTTACGACGCTGAGAAATTCGGAACATGCCGGCCACGGAATGGCCCAAGGCGTCTCACCTTCGGCCAGCGATTGAAGCAACCGGGCTGCCGGTTGGTGATGTCGCGATTCCCGGCGATGGGCGTAAACGAGAACGTTGGTGTCGACGACGATCACCGGAAGTCGTCATCTCCATAAATGATGTCGCGTAAATCCTGCCAGGTGTATTTTTCTAGCGGATCCGGATCACTTTCTGATCCGACGCTAAAGTCCTCAAGCTTGTACCGAGGACGCTGCTTCTTCGCAATCAAAACGGCCCGCAATCCCTCTTCAACGACCGCTCGCAGTGGGCGATCAGTTTCCCGCCCGTACTGCTTGGCCCGCCGCAGTATCTCGTCGTCAATTTCGACTGTAGTCTTCAAGTCCCCATACTGCCCATATCATCATGTACGGCTTTGCCATACTAACCCTCAATCGCCGCCCACGCAAACCGGCGAACGGTCGAATTGGCCAGCGTGTCCAAGGCCAGCGGCATTCTGATCTTGCATTTTCAATTTGCAGCAAACGCCCGAGCTTCTTTGGCGCATTGGAGAACGTTGCAAACAGCCGACTAACATTGGAATGACTAATAGAGCTAATAAGTCTATTGACGTGTGAGTTGACCTATTCCGGCTAAAGTTACCGCCACCGACGCCAAAGCCAAGTTTTCAAGCCTGGCGGCGAATGTTGCCGCCGACGGCCTGAGGGTAGTCGTGGAGCGTCGCGGTAAACCATTCGTGGCGCTGGTCAGCATCAGCGACCTTGAACATATCGAAAGAGTGCGGCCAAACAATCAGCAGCCACTTGGTGCCCTGGCTCTTATCGCCGCGTGGCAGGAGCTGGAAGACTCGACGATCGACGAATTGCTCGAAGAGATTTACGATCAACGGCTTCGCGATTCGGACCGGATGGTCGAAGGTTTCGCCTGATGTATTTGCTCGATACCGACGTGATTAGCAATCTGTTTAAGCGGGCGCCCTCCACGGCGCTGATTAAAAAACTCGTGGCAATTCCACCCAACCATCAATTCACTTCAAGCATCACGCTTGGCGAGTTGGTGTATGGTGCTTGCCGAGTCCCGGAGCGGTCCAGTCGCTTGTTGGCTCAATTGGATGATTTGCTACCCGCGAACTTGCCAGTGCTGCCATTTGATGAACTGGCTGCGCGGCAATACGGCGAAATCAGGGGCGAGCTCGAGCGGCGAGGCACGCCAATTGGGCAAGCCGATCTGCAGATCGGGGCGATCGCACTGTCACGCGGACTAACGGTTGTTACCGGCAACGTCAAGCATTACCAGCAAATCCCTGAACTGTCGGTGGAAAACTGGTTGCGGTAGGCCTCAAGCGGCGCGGTACGCCAGTTTGTTGCGAATGAAAGTGGTCGCCATCTAAAGCCCATTTGACTATCACTTTTCGTCCGCTCCCTTGGCTCACCACCAGCCGGCACGCTTCCAGCAGCGGTCATAGCGCCACGATTGCGGTGTTGCGAGACCTGTCCCACGGGTGCTTTCCAGCAATCGGCACGGGGCCGACTTTGATGAGCTGGACCTCCCCGAATTTAAAGTCGTCCAGCTAATTGGCTAGGACATTCTTAGGGTGTGTCCGGAACCGATTGGCCTGGAGGGTTGGTGCGGCACACGGATTTTGCGGCTCCTTCAGTCGGATGCACTCTGTCAGCACGGTTCAATCTTTGGCGAGTGTGAAAAAAACCCCGCTGAATCTGTGAAATCCCGCGTCGCGGCGCTCCCGACGAGCATTCGATGGCAAATGTGGGTCAGGGATAATTCGAATTCGCGGGGCGTGGCGTAGTTTGGAAGCGCACCTGAATGGGGTTCAGGAGGTCGCCGGTTCAAATCCGGCCGCCCCGACCAGCACCGGAAGCTGGCACCGCGCAGGCTTGGCTTTATGGGCTTCCGCCCGTCTTAGACACCCCAGTCGCGGGGGTAACGGAATTCGCGTTCGATGGTTCGGTCCGACAGCTTGGCAATCACCGGTGGACGACGCTTGAATTGATTGGCCCGGATCTTGCTGACGATCTGGTCTACGAAAGACGGATCGAGGCCGGCGGCGATGGCTTCGGCGGGCAGATAACGCCGGTCGACCAACAGCGTGAGCAGGCGGTCTATGTCGCGATAGCTTAGGCCCAATTCGTCCTCGTCGGTTTGGCCTTCCCAGAGATCGGCGCTGGGCGGTTTGGAGGTGATCGCGGCCGGCGTGCCCAAGGCCTCGGCCAATTCAAAAACCTGGGTCTTGAATAGATCACCCAGCGGATTGACGGCGCTGGCCATATCGCCGTGCAGGGTTCCATAGCCGAGCAGCAGTTCGGTCTTATTCGACGTTCCAATCACCAACGCGTTAACGTGGGCCGAGACGTCGTAGACCACGCTCATGCGCGTTCGCGCCATCACGTTGCCGCGGCGCAGATTGCCCATGTCCGGATTGGCCGAAAAATACGGCTCAACCATCGGTGTTATATCGCATACCTCGGCCGCAATCCCCAACTGTGAGGCCAGCAACTGGGCGTGGCCCAGACTGTCGGGATTGCTCTGTCGATAGGGCATCATCACCGCGGTCACGTTGGCGGTGCCTAGGGCCTTGGCCGTGATGATCGCCGAAAGGGCCGAATCGATTCCGCCGGAGAGGGCGATAACCGCCCGCTCGAAACCGACCTTGACCACCTGATTGCGAACAAACCCGACCAGGACCTGTTCGGCCAATGCGTCATCGAGCTGCAGGGCGCGATCAAGATTGGCGACGAATTCGCCATCAACCGATGCGAACTGACTCATTGCATTCGATGCCGCTGGATGCGATCGAGCTCGCTCAAGGTGACGTGCAATTTCTCGTCCCGCCGCAGGGGTGATGCGATCCGCGCCCGGCGCAGGGCACCGTCGCTCAGGTTCGCCGCGATCAGGTCGGGCTCACCGGCGGCGGCGGTCAGTACCTCGCCATCCGGCCCCAACACCCTGGACCCACCGTAAAAGTTGATGCCGTCCTCGTAACCAACGCGGTTGGCGAATGTCACGTAACTCACGAACATCTGGGCATAGACCCTGGTCAGATCGGCCCAGGTGCGCTCTGAACCCAGGACCTCCTTGGCGCCGGACACCCCGCGGCCGGGGCTGGCGGCCGGGGCATGGATGATATCGGCCCCATCGGCGGCGGCGATCGACGGAGCCGATGGATGCCAGAGGTCCTCGCAGATGAGGATCGCCTGTCGTCCAAATTTTGTATCGAAAGCGCGTATCCGCTCGCCGGCACTCAAGTAGCGACCTTCGTCGAACAGCCCATAGGTGACCAGATACACCTTGTGGTGGACATGGACGATCCGGCCATCCTCCAAATAGGCGCTGGCGATTCGGTACTGGTGATCGTCGGTATGTTCGACGAAGCCGACGATCAGCGAGATCGATTTCGATTCCTCGACAAGCCGGGCCAACGGCTCATCGTCGCGCGCCAGGCCGACCTGATAAGCCAGGTCTTCCAGCACATAGCCGGTTAAGGAGAGTTCGGGGAATACAAGCAGCTGGCAGCCATCGGCGCGGGCGCGATCGATCTGCTCAAGGTGCAGGGCCAGATTGCGATCGACGTTGCCCAGGGTGGGGTTTAGCTGGGCGATCCCCAGCCGCAGATCATTCATTGGTTGGCTAGCGAACTGAAAAGTCAGACATAGACGACGATGTATTCGTCCTCGCGCCGTACCGGGAAAGTCGGGATCGAGGGATCCTCGTCCGGCAGGTTGGCCCCGTTGACGATGGCCGCGTCATAGCGACGGGCCCGCACCCGATGCGGATTAAAGTACGAGCGCCCGGTGCGGATCTCAAATTCCCAACCATGCCAGGGGCACATGATCACTTCCTTCTGCGCGGTCATGGATATCTGTCGCGGCGCATCGCTCTCGGCGGTGACGTGCCCTCGCTGGTGTCCCTTGCACAGCGGAGCCGTCTTGTGCGGGCAACGATTGAGCAACGCGAAGTATTCCCCGCCCAGGTTAAAGACGCCGATCTCGATGCTGCCACAGGTAACGATGATCCGCGCCCCGTCGCCGAGTTCGTCGCTGCGGCAGACCACATGGGCCCGCTTGCCCTTCACTGTCATGAGAGACGGGGATAGGCCTTGAGCGCGTTTTGATAGAAGATCCGCTCCCGAATCTCGGCCGGGAAGGCCCGATATGCATCATTGGGATCGTCCCAGTCCCAATGTGGATAGTCGGTGGCGTAAACGAGCGTCTCCTCGCCGCGGATCCACTCCAGGGTCTTTAACAGTTTCTCGCGGTCCTCGTCGTACTCGTACATCGGCTGGGTGGTGACGTGACAGTGCCTAAAGAAGATCTCGCTGGGCAGTTCCTTAATCCATGGAACCTGGTGGCGCAGGCCCTTCCAGCAGGCGTCCATCCGCCAGAGATAGTGCGGAAAGACGGTAAAACCGGACTCGGCGATCACCAGCCGCAGATCGGGAAATTTGCCGAATACGCCCTCGAAAATGAAGCTGGCCAGCTGGGGCAGATAGAAGCCCGGTTCGGCCATCCGGCGCTCGATGTAGTGGGTGGGAAATCCGGCCGAGGTCATATCGGAGTGGATGCCGGTGCCCTCACCACCCAGGTGCAGCTGCAGCGTGAGGTCATGCTTGGCGGCCGCCTCCCAGATCGGGTGGTACATCGGGTTGCCGAGCGGCCTTAACGATCCGGTGTTGATCTGAACCGCGACAATGCGGTCATCTTCGGCCAGGCGTTCAATTTCGGCGACCGCGCCCTGCGGGTCCAGCGGAACTATCGCCATTGCATAGCGCAGGCGATCGTCCCGATCCAGCCATTGTTCCCGCGTGTACTCGTTGAAGGCACGGCAGAGGATCGAACCGTACTGGGAATCCATGCCGGCGGCCTGGGCGTACATCTGGCCGCCGGTGAGGATCGCCAAATCGATGTCGTAGCGGTCGAGGAGGACATCCTGGCAGCGCTTGAGCGAGTTCTCACGGGTGCTGATGAACAGATCGGGGTAATCGAACGCCAGGTCGCCGCGTCCGCCGTTGACGCCGCCATTGTTCTGGACCGGATTAAATGACGGCTGCAGCCCGTACCATTTCGTTCGCTCCAGATATTCGGCCGGTACGTAGGGGTAGAGCTCATCGTCCGTCGTATATCCGTGGTGCAGGTCGCTGTCGATGATCCTGGTGGCCAGTTTTCGGCGTTTGCCGCTATCTACCGCCGCACTCGTAACTGCCATTTCCACCCGCTCCTGCTGCCGGCCAACTGCGGCATGGCCCACACTGAGCTGCCGCACTTTTGATTATCAATATCCGTCAGCGCCGCCGCTGGACCGAATCGGCGATTAAGGCAAGCGGTAGGCCTGCGCGGCATTGCCGCCAAAGACAGCCGTTTGCTCGCTCTCCGTTAAGGGGCCGATCGCCTCACTCATCATCTCGAAATTGGCGCGGTAGCTGTCTGCAAACAGGGAAACTGGCCAGTCCGAACCCCACAGCAGCCGGCCGCTGCCAAAGTTATCGAACATGTATCTGATGGGCGGCTCCAGAAGCTGCGGCGTGGGATTGGGACCGGCCTCAGTGAGCATGCCGGATAGCTTGAATTCGATGTTGGGGATGTCAACCAGCGGTGCCATCAGCTCGGCCCAAGGTTCAAAGTATCCGGGCAAGCTGGTCTGTGGCTTGGCCAGATGATCTAGAACAAAGTTCTGATCCGGGAATGACCGGCAAAGCTCAGGCACGTCTTTAAGGTCGCCCAGTTTGATCAACAGATCCATGATTAGCCCATCGCGAGCGGCCAGGCGGGCGATTCCGGCCCGGATGTCCGGGCGTTGGAGGAAGTCGGGATCCGGTTCGTCTTGAGAATTTAGGCGCAGACCGCGGAATTTTTCAAACCGCGAGAAGCGGTCAAGGTAGCGATCCACCTCCTGCCCGTCCAACGGTGCCCAGCCGATAACCGCGGCGATGGTGCCTGACCGCTCGGCCTGCTCCATCCAATAAAGCTGATCGGCCTCTTCGTGCCAGGCTTCGACCAGCACCGAACGCTTGGTGCCAACGCTGGCAAACGTCTCCTCCATGCGCGCCACATCGAAATCAGCAATCGGTGCACCGCCGGCCTGGCGCATCGAGTCCGAGAGCCAATTGAGGTTGGATTCGTCGATAAGCCAGAGATGATGATGGCTGTCTGTCAGGTCGACGGTCATAAGGCACGCTCCATTTCAATCGGCGCCCGCGGCGGTTGATCGATTTTTTCTACCAGGGGGCGCTAGCGACTGCGGCGGAGAGGGTGGGATTCGAACCCACGAGGGTATTACCCTACACGCTTTCCAGGCGTGCGCACTAGTCCACTATGCGACCTCTCCCAGGATTGGAGCGGGCCGCCGCACGGGCAGCGAGCTGGGCTGGCCAGCGACTGCGGCGGAGAGGGTGGGATTCGAACCCACGTGGCGCTTACCACGCCTATCCGTTTTCGAGACGGACCCCTTATGACCACTCGGGCACCTCTCCCTTGCATATTGGGAGCTGCCCGCTCCAAGTTGGCCTGGACCCGATCTTGCGGTTCCAGGTGCAATGTTAAACCGGTGTTGTAGGGGCCATCTGAGCAATCTGTCAGGCCGGATTTCCGGCCCGACGGCCGCGACGAGCGATTGCGGCCTGTTCGAGTATCGACGGAGAACGGATTTGCCAATTGCCGACCAAGATTCGAAATCAAACTCCGGCGTCTAGGTGGCTACCGCGCCGGCGACCGGGCAAATCCTATCGCTAGCTGACAGATTGTTCAAATAAGCCACCTCCTAAGATTGGCGACTTGCCGATCAATGAGAAATTAATGATGAAGCCATCCGATGAGAGCCCCTCGGCGCCTCGCGCTGCCGGGCCCGAAAAGCCCCGGCCCCTCCAACTGCCGTTCGGCAGGACCGGCGGCTCGGTGCGGACGCCGATGGTGATATACGACGGCGAATGTGGGTTCTGCCGCTGGTCGGCGGCCACGATCGCGCGCCTTGACCAGGCTGGCAATTTGGCAATCGCGCCGGCTCAGGATCCGCAGCCGGCGGCGATCGTGGAACGGTTTGGCGAAATTGGCGGGGCCGGTTCAATCCGCCTGTTTGACGGGTCGATGCTGCACAGCGGGGCCGCAGCCCTCTTAGAAATCGCCGGTCAGATTAGCTGCCTGCGCCACATTGCGGTGATCGTCGAATTTGTCGGGCTGGGTCCGGTGCTTGATGCGGCTTACCGAGGATTTGCACCGCGTCGCGGTCGTGCCGCCGGTTTGCTCTCGCGTTCGGAAATTACCCGCCGCTTATGAAAATGCGGCGCCCAATGCCGTCCAAACCACCAATTGCAGCAAGGCCCAGATGATCCACGGCGGCAGCACTGCCAAAAGGGAAAACACCAGCGAAGTGCGGGCGGCATAGCCGACGCCTACTGCCGCTGCCAGCGGCGCCCAGACCGTGGCTATCGCCCAGATGCCAAATGTCCAGTCGGTCCACACCATGGCCAGTTGCACGAGACCGGTGGCGTGGGCCACCCCCACCGTTCCCAAGATCGTGCCGATACTGCCGCGACCAGGTCCGATGATGTCGGCGATCAAGTGCACCAGGAACCCAACCAGCAACCAGCCGACTAGGGCGATGGCGATGCCAATCGCCAGGTTGCCGGCCAATTCCTCCCAGGCGAAATGGCGCCCGATGCTGCGCCCGAGCACCCCGCTGATACCGGATAGCGCGACGAGCGGGACCCCGACCCGCCACAATCGTCCATCGCCAAGCAGTAGCGTCCAGGCTGATGGCGAGAGGAAGGCCGCCCGAAGCAGCAGGGCGGGCAGGGAATGTGCCCAGGGCACGCTAGCTAACTAGTTTCCAAGTCATGGGCGATCCGCATCATCGTCTCGCGGATCGGCAGGTCGTACGGACACTTTGATTCGCAGATCGGTTGGGTCTGGCAGGGCTCGTGACCGGCGCACCGGTCGACGCTGGCAATTGCTTCGGACCAGGCTTCGCGTCCGGCCTGAGAGAAAACATCGTTGCGCCATAGCGTTTCGGCCATCATCGCTTCCGGCACCTCGATTCCTACCGGGCAGCTGCAGTAATTGCAGCGGCGGCAGAGGTTTGCACCGTAGGTATCGGCCAGCTTGGCGAGTTCGACGATCTCCGGCGGCTCGACTGCCCTTTCCAGGTTGGCGATGTTCTCATCGACGATTTCTGGCGTGGGCAGGCCGCTTACGACAACATTCGGGCGGTTGCTTTCGACGTAGCGCAGGAAGGATCGGTATTCCGTCGTCAAACCCGAACCGGTAGGGCGCATCGCCAAGGTGCCCACATCGAGCCGACGGGCGGTTGGCATCAGTTCGGTGGCGGCGAACGGTTGAATCGGGTTGAGGTGAAATAAGACCGTATCGAACTCTTCGGTCTGGAGCCATTCGGCCAATTTTTCCGGTCGGTGACCGGTTATGCCAACGTAGCGAACATGGCCGTCGCCTTGGGCTCGGCGGGCCGCTTCGAGCGCTCCTCCGGGAGCCATCACCGCGTCGAAATCGCCCGGAGAGTTTACGTAGTGCAATTGCAATAAATCGATTGCTCCGCAATCGAGCCGCTGTCGACTTTCCTCAATTTCCGATGAAACGGCCGCCGCGTCGCGTTTGTTGGTCTTAGTCGCGATAAAAGCCCTGTCGCGTCGCGCTCCGAGGGCCCGGCCGAGCTTTATTTCAGCGTCTCCGTAGGCTCGTGCGCAGTCAAAGTAGGTGATGCCGCGATCGAGGGCGTGCCCGACCGCCGCGTCGGTGTCAGCCTGCGAAAGATTGCGGAACCACATCGTGCCGCAGCCGAGGTGACTTACCAGTTCCTCGGTGCGACCAAGGCGGACCATGCGCATTAGTCAGCTATTCCTGTTGGCACATCAATGATCTCCACTAACGGTCTGCTCCGCTTGGATCAACGCTTCAATGATCTCGATTTCAGCGGTGAACGGGCGCCCGTCAACTTTCGGCTCGCACCGCCCCGAGGATCCATCAACCGCCCCTAGGGCGTGCAGTTCTTCCAATCTGGCTAACGCTTCGGCGGGCTCGGGCAATACTTTGGCCGCGGGTCGTCCCTGGCGCCAGGCGATCGCCGCCGCCAGGGCATAGCCGCCCCAGTTGGAGATCGATGCGACGATCAGTTCGTCGACGATAGAAGCCGCCGGCCAAAGGGTGACCGATCGCTGCCGCAGGGCATCGGCCAATCTTCCAAAGCCAACTTCATTGCCGCCGTCACCGATTGCAAAACTGGCCAATCCGGGCCTGATCAGGTGGTCGGTACGCGCCGTGACGTTGGTCAGGTCCACGCCGTGCATCGAGTAATAGCGACCGTCGCCGGACCGGCCGCAGCGTTCGATAAAACCGACCACGCTCGGATTGAACTGGCCGATCA
This sequence comes from Chloroflexota bacterium, assembly GCA_965249595.1. Lineage (GTDB taxonomy): Bacteria > Chloroflexota > UBA11872 > UBA11872 > VXNJ01 > VXNJ01. The sequence continues at coordinate 1,069,112 of OZ252242.1, forward strand.
AGTTTTGCGCCCAAGCAGCCGACTGGTCATCGCCGCCGATCGGCATGGCCACCACCGGTATACGGTCGCCCATCGCCGCGGCCACTACCGCAGAGGTGGGTTGATCGCACACCACGGTCACTGCGCCGCCATTTCCCAAAACCGCATCAGCGATGGCCCGCGCCCCGGGCGGGCCGTCAGTCTCCGGCGCTCCATTGACTAAAAAACCGGTCACCAGCAGCAATCGGGTATCGCCTCGGGCCAGCCAGCCAGCCACTCGGTGGAGGTAGCCTGGCTCCAACAGTGGGATGATGGTCGAGATTCTTCGTCGATCTTGCTGACAAACCAAAGCCTCGGCCAATTTGGAGCGTTGGGCGACCCTCACGGGGAGACCCCTAACCGATGGGCCGCATCTCGCAGTAGATTCCAGATCGGCTTGGGTAGTTCAATTCCGTCGACCAATTGGCGGCCGCGCACGGCCCTGGCGCGGTCGCCCGGTACGCGCACCGGCTGCTGGCCTCCGCGCTGACGGCTCGAGCGAACCGCGGCCAGTTGATCAGCCAGGTGGCGGCGAAACTGGTCGGGATCGCCGAGCGCCGAGATATCGATGGCCTGGAAATACTGGCATGTGTGACCCGGTTGCGGGTCCTGCTTGCCACGAACGGTGGATCCAGGCACTCCGGCCAGGATGCCAGATAAAGCATCAGCGGCCAACGTAAGACCGAATCCCTTGGGGCCACCGAGTGGTTGGATAAAGGCGGCCTGGTTGGGGTCGGAAGTGCCCGAGCCGGCCGAGTCGACCACCTGGCCGGGCGCGAGTTCACCGATACCCAGTCGCGCCAGTCTTAACTTACCGTCGGCGATTTGGCCGGTTGCCATATCAAAAATCAGGTGATCACCGTCGCGGCCCGGAAAGCCCCAGGCGTAGGGAAGGTTGGCCAGCATTCCTTCGGCCCCGTTAGGTGCGGCGACCCACCCGGCGGGCTCGGTTGATGTTGCGAACCCGATCATGCCGGCGTCGGCGGCCTGTTGGACCCAGTGCGCGCCGGCCCCGAAATGCCCGGCCGAATTGACACTGACCATCCCGATGCTGTAGCTGCTGGCCAGCTCGATAGCCGTTGTGATGCCCAACTGGGCCGCCAATTGGCCAAGTCCATTTCCGCCATCGATTCGGGCCGCCGCGCCATTGACGGAGTCGACGCGCGGTTGACCGCCCGGATCAAGGACCCCGGTCGCAAGCTCCTCGAGATACGGCAGCACCAGGAACGACCCGTGGCTGTAGTGCCCTCGCAAATCCGATTCGACGAGGGCGGCCGCAGTTTGCGCCGCCGCGTCTGCTGGTACCCCGCGGGCGCTTAGGAGATCGGCGACCAGGCGACCTAGGCGGTCGGCGTGAACTGCCACCGGCTTGACCGCTAGAAGCGGTCGTTATTCGCCCGTCGATGGCGGCTCATCTGCATCCGCCGGAGGCAGAGGTCGCAATTCAAACTCGGTCGTCTTAGCCCCTTCGGCCAACAGCGACCGACCCTCCATCAGCACTCCAAGGCCGTCAAAGAATGCGCGATCGTAGTGGCGCGCCAACCGGGCCGCCGGTGCATCTATTGGTCGCTCCAGACCCAACGGATCTTCACTTAGACGGACGGTGACCACCTGTTCGTCACCGCTGCCGGTGCGCTCAATTTCGATACCGTCGCCGCCCAGGTGGGCTTGCTGGTTAGCGGCCCAGAGGAGGGCTGCGGCCATCGGCCCCTTGCCGACGTATTCGGTCATTTCACCGGCATCGGCACCGCCCTGGCGAGCGAGCGCTTCCTGGCCGGCGCCCAGCGAATCTGCGCCGTCCGCGGCGGCGGCCCGCAGCAGCGCGGCGTATTGGCCGGACTCAGGGGCGAACCGCTCCATGGTTGTCCCATTGGCCGGAAGTTGCATCGGCGTCTGCGGTTCGGGTGCACTCGGCGGGCGCCAGCGTGGCGCAGCGGTGAGCATGTCGCGGTCTCGATCGTTAGGCAACGCGAATGTATCGCCAATTGCGCCGGCCATGGCGTCGGCAGGATTTGCAGCCGGAGCGCTGCCGGTGCTGGGGGCCGGTGGTTGTCCGCTGCCGGCAACCGGGGCCGGGTTGGTCAATGACGCCGTGGCGGCGTCGAGCTGGCTGCTGGCGGTTTCGGTGGCCGAACCTACCTCGTCGGTGATTTCGGCAGCCGCGGCGTTCAAATCTTCCTGGGCCTCGACAACCGTGCTGGCCACCTCGGCGTGAATTTCGGCCAGCTCTTGGCGGGTTAGCTCAGCCTCCCGCTGCAGGGACTCCACCTCGCCACGCAGCATGGTTATTTCCTCGTCGAATTCGGCTCTAAATTCCTGCGCCCACACCCGCAGCTTGCGCACCATTCGACCCACCTTGCCCATCGCATCAGGAAGTCGATCGGGGCCGAGCACGATCATCGCAATCACCAATATGAAGATGAATTCAGTGACCCCGACTCCAAACATCGCCAGCTACCTTACGGATGCCATCGGGAGATTCAACTGAGCGCTACGCGGATTGCCTGATCCGCGTCTGAAACCATGATCAGGGTCATATCCTGCTCTAAGCCGGCGGGCAGGTCTTCAACATCGGGTGCGTTGCTGCGCGGAAGAATGATGCGTCGGATGCCAGCCCGCTGAGCGGACAGCAGGCGGTGGGCCAATCCAGTGCCGCCCATCAAATGACCGTTCTGATTCATCTCGCCAACGACGGCCGTCTCCGGGTGCACCGGGCGATCCCGCAGTGCCGATACCAGCGCAACCAAAACAGCCAACGTCAACGATTCGACATCGGCATCAACCCCGACCAGGTTGTGGTTGAGTTTGTATCCGTATTCATAAAGCTGGCGGGCCGAGATGTCCAGTTCGGTCATGCGCGAGCGGACGTAATAGTAAGCGGTGTCACATACCTTGCTCATCGCCGGTGATGTGCCATCGGGGGTTGAGTAGTAGCGGCCGCCGGGCACCGGCACTGCTTCGATCAATTGTGCCGCCCCATCGGGGTTGAGGGGCAGGCTGCGGACCATTCCGGGCTGTGTGAACTCCCGTTCGGCACGGAAGTAGGCCCGCGGGCGACCCAGGATCTCACGCAGTTTGGGGGCATCAACCGATTGGGTCGCCGCTCCGTCGGGCATCGCTGCCAGGTGGCGGGCGAGTTCGGTCAGGGCGATACGGGTATGGGCAAATCCTGGCTCCGGGGTGTATTCGGTAACCAGTGCTTGGGCGGCGTCTGCGTCAAATGAAGCCGGACCGTCGATTGCAAATCGCTCCTTGACCTGGCCCCACAGCGCCCCGGCAACGATTTCAGCTCGGGCATCGCGGGTGTAGCCAGGGCAATCGATTACCGGCATCCGTTCGGCGTATTCGGGCGCCAACCCGGACATACCATCAACGGTGATTGCGAAGCGCGTGTCGGTTAAATCAAATTCCACATCGAGGAATCGGTCGCGCCAATGGGTTCGCGAGTTTGGGTCAGTTAGCAGATTTAGCAAATTGGCGCCATGGTCGGGCCAGTGGGTCAACGCCCAATTGATATTTGCCAAAACCACCACACCACGGCGATTGTCCAACTTGGTTAGTGCCCGGGTGAGGGCACCGACTTGGCCGCGACCCTGGTCACTTGAATGCCCAAAGATGTCGGAATCGTTGGCGGTGCGAGACAGGTCCACAATTGCCAGGCTCAACCCCAGCTCATCGGCGGCGCGCCTGATTAGGTGCCGCCGGCCGCTGCCTGGCGGTCCACTCAATATCACCGCCCCGGGTGCCGATTCGGCATCGAGGTGCGAACTGAGCAGATAGTCGATGAGCATTCGGCGATAGAACGCCGGCGCGTACTGCCCTATATCTATTGCCGCGGCCAGCTGTTCGGGATCACCGAGCGGGGCTGGATTGGACGCTGCCCAGGGAAGATCCAACAAAGCCTTTAGAAAGGCGCCTGTTTGAATAGCCTCCGGCGCCGGCGTTTCGGAATGTCCAAGGGCCCGGGCCAGTTCGTCAGCGACGACGCGAGCTTCGCCGGATAACGGGGTGGCGTCGATCTTCTCGACCAGCGCGTCGGTCATGCCTCAACCTGCTTTATATATAGTTGCCCAATGTTTGGCGGCGGCGCGCTGTCACAAGTTCAGTTGAAAATCAGTTTACGAAATCTGCGCCGGTCAATCGTAGCCACTGCAGCTCCTCACAGGGAATTTATCCACCATCGCCGCGCGCCGTTACTTTACCGATTATTCCGGCCGACGGGAGCAGGAACGACCCCAAATCGATTGGTCCGATGAGCGATTCTCGGGACGCGAACCGAGTTTCGCCGAGCTGTACGAAGCCATGCACGAACCGGGGTGCGCGATTTGTCGCCTGGCCCTGCGCACCGCCGACCACTACATCACGGTCTACTGCTCTGACAATGTGACCGATATTGATATCAGGGCCGAGATGCGGTCAGCCAATGGTTTCTGCAATACGCATGCCTGGGCGTTGCCCGACAAACGCGATGCTTTGGGGTTGGCGATCACATACGGCGACATCATCAAGAACTTGCGCCGCCAGTTGCAAGATGCCGATGCCGGGCGCAGGCGCGGGCGGCTGGGCCGCTGGTGGTTTCGGTTGCTGCGAAATTGGCGCTTGCGAACCACCAAGGGCGCCGTGTTCGCCCGTCCCGAGCCTTGCCCGGCCTGTCGGCTGCAGTGGAGGGCCGAATGGCGCTACGCGGCAACTTTCGCCGACTACGCCGGTGATCCGATGCTCAATGAGCGCTATCGGGCCGGTGACGGACTCTGCCTGGGGCATGTGCAGCTGGTCGCCGCCGCCGCCGCGGACGCCGCCGCTCTTGAATTGCTAACTGAAACCGAATCGGCCCGCTGGGCGGATCTGCGGGCCCGGCTCGATGAGATCATACGCAAGGCCGACTATCGATTTAGCCACGAATCTATTTCACCGGCCGAGCGCGAGGCACTAACTGAAGTGTTGGCCGCCGCCGCCGGCCGAAAGGGACTCACCCGCTGGCATCCACCGACCGGCTAACCAAGGTCCGACCGCCACCCGATGCAAAGGTCCGGATCCGCCTTGGCGATCATGATGATCAGCCGGGCTTGGCGCACCTTTGGCAATTGGCCGCCACCGCCGATTCAAGATTCCTTCTCCAGCGTTATTTTGGTGAGGTGACCCTCGGCACCCAGGCGGTGGCCGTGGCCTGTATTGGCGATCGCTTGGTGGGCCAGATTTGGATCCGTTTTCGCGGCAGTGATCCCAAGATATCTGACGATTCCCGTCAAGCCTACGTGCACACCCTGTTCGTACATCCGGCCAACCGTCGGCGCGGAATAGGTCTGGCACTCCTTAAAGCGGCATCGCAATTGGCTGTAAAACGCGCCCGCTGCGAGCTGGTGATAGCCGTTGACAAACCCAACCGTTACGCCTTCAATCTCTACCGCGGTTGGGGCTTTGTGGTACACCGGCAGATCAGTGATCTGCGCGGGGAATTGATATTCCTCCGCCGGGCGGTCTTTGATAAGCCCGAGCCCCAAGATGGTGTCGCCGAAGGCGTTATAGAATTTTCAATCAAGTAAGGCCGCGGTAATCCCTCCACCATTTAGCGCAAATAGCGCAATGCAAGCGGTCAGTGCCACCGATGGCGAGCAGTTTTAGTTATGGCTGATAAGTGGGCTTTCTTCGAAGGTGAATTCGTCCCGTTCCAGGACGCTCGAGTGAGTATCGCGACCCACGGATTCAACTACGGAACCGGATGCTTCGAAGGCATTCGTGGCTACTGGGTCGAAGAAGAAGAACAGATTTACCTGTTCCGCCTGGTCGAACATTTTGAACGCCTGCATCGCTCTGCGCGGATGCTCCTGTTGACTTTGGACTATTCGGTTGAAGAGCTCTGTGCGCTGACCCGGCAGCTCGTCGAGCGCAATGGATACCGAACCGACGTCTACGTTCGTCCGCTGGTGTACAAGGCATCCTCGACCATTGGCTTGAGCATGGTCCGCCGCGGTGAGAACGGTCAGGTTGTAAACCTGCCGGACGATTTCTGCCTGTTCGCGGCCCCGTTTGGCGACTACCTTGACGTGAATGCACCCATTCGCTGCTGTATTTCGCCCTGGGTTCGAATTGATGACAACATGATTCCCGCCCGCTCCAAAGCCACTGGGCTGTACATAAACTCCGCGCTGGCCAAGACCGAAGCGGAGCGCAATGGCTATGACGAAGCGATCATGCTCACCGCCTCCGGGCACGTTAGCGAAGGCACTGGCGAAAACCTATTTATCGTTCGCGACGGGAAGTTGGTTACACCCTCGGTATCGGAGAACATCCTCGAGGGCATCACGCGGTCGACGGTCATGGAATTGGCCTCGCGCGAGATGGGCATCGACACTATCGAACGGCCGGTTGATCGGACCGAGCTGTATTCCTGCGATGAACTTTTCCTGTGCGGAACCGGTGCACAGATTTCGGCCGTCTCGCACCTTGACGGCCGGACGATCGGCGATGGCAATGTGGGTGAGGTCACCCGCGCCATGCAGACGATTTACTTCGATGTTGTCAAAGGTTGCAACTCCAAATATCAACACTGGCTCACTACGGCCTACCCTCTGAAAATCGAATCCCAACCCTGAAAAATTTATTGCGCTCGATTGGGTTTTCCAAAAGCGGGCCGCCGGCAGCGACTGAATCTGAAGCCCAACCTACCTCCCGCGACCGCCGGCCAACTCGCCGCCGTGGCCGATCCGGTTCCCGCATGCGTGGGGGTGGTGCCCCCACTTCGGCCAACGGCGTGACTCCGCCGCGAATTCGGCCGATTCCCCGCACTAATGGCCACTCGCGGACGAATCGCCACCGATCGGAACCAGGTGGGCAACTAAAAGTCGCCGACCTCGAATCCGATCTCGGCTATCGCTTCCAAAACGTTGACTTGCTGCTACAGGCCCTGACCCATCGCTCAGCGATCAACGAGGACCGCCAGCTGAGCAGTCTGGACTCCTATGAGCGGATGGAATTCCTCGGCGACTCGGCTCTCAATCTGGCCGCCGCTGAAGCCCTTTATCTGCGGTTTCCGCAGATGGATGAGGGCGAGATGACCAATGTCCGCAAAGATTTGGTGAGTCTGACCGCCCTGGGGACAATGGCCGAGAGCATTGGCCTGTATCGCTACGTGGTTGTCGGGTCAGGCCTGGATTTAACCAAAAAGCGAAACCAAAAGGGAGTAGCTGGCCGCAGTTTTGAGGCGATCGTGGGCGCGATATTCCTCGATTCGGAATATGGACTGGATCAGGTGAAAAGAGTTCTCAGTCCGTTCTTCGAAGACCTTTTGATCGCCAATCAGCATGTACGTGGCTGGCCAACTCGCGAACGAGTCAGACCTGGCCGCCGCGATCGACCGGACGGCGATGCAAACGACCGCGACCGACCGGACGGCGATGCAAACGACCGCGACCGACCGCCGGCGCTCGACCACAAATCGCGCTTGCAGCAATTTACGCAAGGCGAATTCAGATTGCAGCCTCGCTACGAAGTTATTTCCACCCGTGGACCAGCCCATGCGCCAACCTTTTCGGTCGCCGTGATATTGGACGGCCGGCGCCTAGCAACGGCCTCCGGTAAAACGATGCGTGGCGCCGAACAGACCGCTGCCGGAAGGTCCCTGCGCGGGCTGGAAAGGGAATTGCGCAGCTCGTCTCACCGGCGCTAGGATTCGCTCCATTGCCCCTAGCAACCCGCTGGCATGTTGGCTGTGGATGAGATTGCTGAGCCCGGCCGACTCCCCCTGATGGCACTGATCAGGCCGGTCGACGATGTTGCCGCCCGGTCCTAGGACCACCCCCGCGCGCCGCCGCCGCTTGGCAGAGCGAGTTATGCGTTGGGAATTGTTAAATTCACGCCGGATTGGATTGCCGGCGCGGCCGCGCCAGGTCAATCGAACCTACCGCATCCGTGGTTGGATGTTCTCGGTGGTCATGGCGGTCGCCCTGACGGTCTTCGCCGCCATTTACAGCATCGATTTGGATGTGGCAACGCCGATTAGCAAGCTGACCGCCGAATTTAGATACGCCTTCGAGCCTCTCACCTTCCGCCCCGACGATGCCCAACTAGCTGCGCCGCGGCTGGCCGGACGCACGATTTCCGAGGCGCGATCAGAGGTGGCCGCACAGGGCCTGACACTGATCGTGGAACCCGTGGTCGATCCGCAGACACCGGTCGGCCAAGTTGTCAGTCAGGTACCTGTTGCGGGCAGTCTGCTTCCAGAAGGGGCCAGCATCTTGGTCCAGATTGCCGTCGCTGATGATCAAATTGCCCTCGGTTCATTCATTGGCGAGAACATCGATCAGGCCCAGGCCCAGCTTCTATCCGATGGGTTCGTGGTCGAGACGGTGAAGATCTTCCAACCCAACCTGCCGGTGGGAGTCGTCGCCGAGCAGTTTCCTAATCCGGGCACCCGGGTGGCGACCGGAGCCAGACTGATCCTGACCTATAACGCCGGTCTGCGATTGTTGACGGTACCCGATTTGGTCGGTTTGGAAGTGCCGGTTGCGGTTCGGCGGGCGGCCGCGGCTGGTTTCACGGCGACCAGTGCGTCGGCAATCGGTTACAACCGCGCCCTCGCGCCGGGCACCGTGTCCGGCCAACAGCCGCAGCCAGGTTCGATTTTGGCGCTAGGGGAAGAAATGACCCTATTCGTCAATGAGTCGCCCGTAGTCGAAGTGCCCAATCTCGTCGGCTTGGAACTCGAAACAGCCCGCAGCGTGGCCCAACGGGCCGGAATTGAAATCGAAACCGTGATCAACCCGGCCCCGCAAACAGGTCTGGCGTTCTTGGTTCGCGCTCAGTCGCTGGTGGCGGGAGAGCGAGTCGCGTTCGGGTCAAAAATACTGCTTGTGGTTGGCTACGGACCAGCCGGGTGAGGGCGATGACAGGGAGCTGGGCCGCGGCGTGGCGGCGACTCGGCCTTTCGGCCTCGGGTTTGGCGATCGCGGCCATGTTGTTTGCACCGGCCAACGTGAATGCCGGAGAACCGGCTTGTTTGAGCGCGCCCGACCTGGCAATTGCCAACGGCCGATTTTTTAGCCAGACCGGTTCGCAAAGCGGCCTCGGGTATTACGTGTTTGATGATGGGGGCGCCAATTTTTGGACGGCCTTCCAATCCGCCGGTGGAGTCCCGGCGATCGGCTATCCGATAAGCAACCGCTATCACGATGGCGGATTTGTCTACCAAGCGTTTCAGAAGGCGATCCTGCAGTGGTCGCCGGAAGCGGAGAACTTCAACCACGTCAATACCGTCGATTGGCTTGGCCGAATCGCTGATGAGGATGAGTTATTTGGGCGGCGCCAAGTTCCCCGGGCCGTACCGCTATTGGCCGACTACGGTCTCGACCCGCGCAACCCAGATGACTATTCACACATCGTCCAAAATCACCTCCAGCTGCTGGCGATGGACCAGCAGATTCGCGATTTTTTCCTCGCCGAACCGCGTTGGCTCGAGCTCTACGGGCTGCCGATCAGCTACCATGATTTCGGCTCGTTGCGGGTGATGCGCACCCAACGCCAACTTATCCAGGTCTGGAATGTAGCCGATATAGGCGGGCCAGTCGGTGTGGCGGTATTGGCCAACACCGGTGAAATGGCCAAGGAATATGGGCTTGTGCCCCCTTCGGCTTCGTTGCTAAACCCGCCGCCGGCAATAACCGGCGATCAAATAATTGCCCAGGCCAATCCGGTGCGGGCCGGCTCCATTGCCCTGGCCACGGTGCATGGGACCGCGGCTCAGGTCGCCGCCGCCGACCAAACCTGGCGCTCCCACTGCGTTGGCGTATTCCAGCGGTTGCTGGTCCCTGTGCCCCACGACGTTATTGCTGAGAAGGTCAAATTCGAACTGAACGCGCTTGGCCGCGGGCCAGCGCTCATCGGCGAACTGACAATTGACGTTGAGCCCCTCGAAATCACCGAAATTGACATTACTGGGCTTGGCCAATTCCTCGCCCCGTTGTTTGACGTAGAACTGGAGACCATGGAGAACGAAATATTGCGATCCATCACCAGTCCGATAAATTCGAAGCGTCTCTGGGAGACGGTTTGGACGGCCCCGCTGGAGGGTGCTCTAACGTCATTTTTTGGCGACATTCGCCACACCCCATTGCGTGATGAACCCCTTCTACATGCGGGCACCGATATCGCAGTCCGGACCGGCGACCCGGTCGCAGCTTCCGCCTCGGGAGTGGTGGTCGGCACGCTGGAGCTTTCCATCTACGGCAATACCGTGGTGATCGATCACGGGTTCGGGGTCTACTCCATCTATGCCCATCTGCAAGAGTTTTCGGTCGCCGCCGGCCAGGAAGTCAGTCAGGGTGACGTGATCGGGCTGGCCGGCAGCACCGGCCGGTCAACCGGCCCTCACCTGCACTGGGAAGTTAGATACCAGGGACAGCCGGTAGACACTCGCCAGTGGACCGATATCGGGGTTGATGTGTACGGCGACGACCCTGGCAACCTCCCGCCAACTGACGAAGAAACCCCACCCCCCGTGACAGCTGTCGGATGAACAGTTCAACTAAGTGGCTCGTCTCCGAGAGCGTCAAAGCCTTGGAGTTGCCAGCGGTGGTCGCCCAATTGCGCAGTCTGTGCGGCTTTTTTGGCTCGGCCCAATTGGTGGGCGAATTGCGGCCATCAACTGATCGTGAACGAGTCCATCGGTTGCAAGATGAGACCGATGAAGCGGTGGCGGTGCTGGGCGAAATTGCCGGACTGAGCTGCCAAGGGATCGACGACATCGACCAAATCTTGGCCACTGCACGGGTCGGTTCGGTGCCCGAGGCGGCCGAATTCTTGCTGGTTCGCCAAACCGTTTTGGCGCTGCGTCGATTTTCCGCGGCGCTCACCAATGCCCAGACGGCCCCGGCCTTGTCCGCCCGCGCCCGCAAGTTGAATCCGCCGCCGGAATTGCCGGCGGTGATCTCCAAAACGATTGACGATGCCGGCATCGTGCGCGATTCGGCGTCGCCGGAACTGGCCCATCTGCGCCGCCAGTTGCGCCGTCGCCGATCCGGCCTGGAGAAGTCATTTTCCAAGTTGTGTGACAGTCTCGGCGCGGCTGGGCTATTGCGCGAGCCGATCTACACAATTCGTTCGGGGCGGTTTGTGGTACCGATCCGGCGCGAGGCCCAGGGGCAGGTAGAGGGCGTGGTGCACGATCTTTCCGCCAGCGGCGCCACGGCTTATGTCGAACCTCTCTCGGAGGTTGCCGCCAACAACGATTTGCGAACTCTGCGTGGCCTTGCAAGGTCTGAAGAGAGACGTGTCCTAGGACGATTGGCCGCACGGCTCGGTGAGCACGCCGACGCCCTGGCGGCGGCGTTGCGGTTGGCCGCCCAATTGGATTTGATCCTCGCCCGCGGGCGCTTGGCGATCGACCAAAAGGCGATTCGGCCGCGCTTGACGAGTGATTGCTCCTTCGAATTGGTGGCGGCCCGGCATCCTTTGCTGGGCGATTCGGCGGTGCCGATCGACATCCATCTTGGTGGCGCGGCGGATTTTCGGGCCCTGTTAATTACCGGATCGAATGCCGGTGGCAAGACTGTCGCCCTCAAAACGGTGGGCCTACTGCATCTGATGGCCGCTTGCGGTTGCCACATTCCCGCCGCCAGCGGATCAACAACCGCGGTTTTCGATGCAGTATTGGCCGACATCGGTGACGCTCAGAGCATCGCCCAGGACCTTTCGACTTTTAGCTCCCATATGGTTCGCTTAAAAGCGGCCCTGGATGCAGCCGGTAGCAATTCGCTTGTTCTGGCCGATGAAATCGGGGCCGGAACCGACCCTGCCGAAGGAGCCGCCCTGGCTGCGGCCATCATCGATGAGCTCATCGAGCGCGGGACGGCGGTCGTGGCCACAACCCACTTCGGGGACCTTAAGTACCATGCAATTTCCCACCCCCGGGCTCAAACCGCGAGCGTCGAATTTGACCTTGCAAGCCTCGCCCCGCTGTATCGACTCCAAATTGGCCTGGCCGGCGCTTCGCACGCCATCGAGATAGCGCGGCGAACCGGCCTACCGGAGCGGATTTGCGCCCGCGCCCGCGAGGGATTAACGCCCGAACGGCGGGAGATGGAATCATTGCTCGGTCAAGTCCGTGAGGAGCGATTGGCGGCTGGTAGTGAACTGTTAGAGGCTGTCGCTGACCGTCGCCGGGCGCGTGAGAATGTCGAAGCCGCGCGCCGTCAAAGCGCCGACCAGCGGTCCAAGTTTGAAGAAGAGTTGGCTCGCGCCCGCGCCCAATCGCGGCGCCTCATGCGGGAGATGGAATCGCTCTCCAAGCGCATGGCACGCTCGGTTGCCAGGAGCGATGCCGGCGCCGGCCGGGCACTGGCCCAGGAAGCTCGAGCTTTGCAGCGAACCCATGATGAGATCTCGGCCCCGGCCAGCCCAACCACCCGGGCTGCCGAGCGCCTTCGACCTCCGCTGAGGCCTCTCAATCCCGGAGACCGGGTCCAACTCACCGGCCAATCGCAACCGGGCCGGGTTACCGCCGTTCGGCGCGGTGGACGTGAATATGAGGTGGCCGTCGGCAATGTACGTCGCCTTGTAAGGGCCGATCAAGTCACCGGCGTAATCGGCGGTCCGAAAAATCCCCGGCCGCGCCGGCGACCGGCCAAAATGCCGGTCAACCCGGCCCCGCTGCGCGTGGACATGCACGGCGTCTATCCCCATGATGTGGAGTTTGAAGTCGACCGCCACATCGACAACGCGGTTGCGCAAAACCGTTCGACCATACATTTGGTCCACGGATTGGGTTCGGGCGCGCTGCGGGATGCGGTGCGCAATTACCTGCGCGGCCACCCGCTGGTGAAGCGGTTTTCAATGGGCCCGCCATCTGAAGGTGGCGACGGGTTGACTGTCGTTTCGCTCTAAATATTCAAATGCCGGCGAACGCCCAGCAGTGGATATTTATTGGCGCAATATTTGATAGTCGACATCACGCCGACGGGCCAGATTCGGCAGTCGGGCGATCAATTTGTGAAGCGGCAGGCGCGAAGCCAATAGGGTACCGATGCCGATCCCCATAAGAAAGGCCAACAGCACGCCTAACGCGGCGTATGTGTCGCTACTGCCTTGCGCTGACTTATCGCTATTGGCCATATCAACCAAATACCTGCGTAACCGGTTTACCTATTCACTTCAACGCTAACAAATCGCGTAAAGCCCGGCCGCTATACCACGTGGATCAGAGTGCGGGCATCCGACCAAAGTTCGTCGATTGCGTAATAGCTGCGTTGATCAGTTAGGAATACGTGAACGATCACGGCGCCAAAGTCAACCAGCATCCAGCCGTCGCCGGGTCGCCCCTCAACCCGGGCCCCGACGCCTTTTGGGGCCAGGTCGCTACAGGCATCAACAAGGCCGCTCAGGTGGAGACCGGTGTTGGCATTGCACAGCACAAAATAGTCGGCGATTGTGGAAACTGGCCCGATCTCGAGCAGGCGAATATCGCTGGCCGATCGTTCTGAAAGTTCCTCAACTATGCGGTGCGCCAATCCTCGGGCGGTTTCTGCTGTGATTTCGGTGGTTTGAGGCATTTTCGGAGTATTGACGTCCGTCGTCGGTCCGTCGCTGGCTGGAAACTGATTGTCCATTAGTTGGGCCAACGGATATCAAAGGCGATAGAGATCTACGGCTTCGATATAGCCTGCCACCGCCTCCGGCAGGAGATCTGAAACCGGCAGTGATCTGGCCAGGCGATTGCGCACCATGCTTGATGAGATCTCCGGCGTAGCAGCGGCGATCACTTGGCAACTGGCGCCGCGCGGTGTGTTGGCCTCGGCGGGGAAGCCGGGCCTTGTGTACGCCAAAATGCGGGCGCGCTCCAATATCCCGTCTATGTCGCGCCACTTGTGTAATTCGGTCAACAGGTCGGTGCCGATGATTAGCGCCAATTGCCAACCGGGACAATCCGCTGCCAACTTGGCCAGCGTGTCGGCTGTATATGCGCGTCGCTGATTAACTTCGATGGGGCTGACGCAGACGCGATCAATATCGGCGCATGCCAATTGGCACATGGCTAGGCGGTGCTTGGCGCTTGCCCGCGGTGGCTCGCGCAGCGGTGCCTGGCCAGCCGGCACCAAGAGCACCCGTGCGGCCAACCGTTGGGCGATGCAGGCCTGCGCCAACGCCAAATGACCGCGGTGGATCGGATCGAATGAACCACCCAAAATGCCCAGCACGGGACGGGAATCTTTGCGCTCCAATTTTTGCCTTTGTCGCCTGAGCCTCAATAAACGTGTATCATTCTCCGAATCGGGTGGCCGAAGCGCGTGCCCGATCTTTAAGCCGGGCCGGCGCCCGGACCTAGTCGATGACGACTTACCGCCTGCGTCGAGATTTCCGGATATTTATCTGGCGACACGGTCAGAGCATGCAAATTTTGCAGTTGGATTGCCCGACGCAGTGCCTACTGCCCTGCAAAACCTGCCCGTTGCGCCCATATCTCACGGAGAAACCCAATTGAGCGGACGTCGTAGACCATATCGTGACCGCGGCCGTGGCGGCAACTGGGGCTCCGCCGTGCGGGATATCGACATCAATGGCGAGAACGGTTCGCTGGACGTCCTGGGGATGTTTTCGACCCGTGACTTTATGGCCCGTGACGTTGAGGAATTACAGGTCCTGGCCAAGCGATTGGACATCGATTACCTCGACGACCTGGAGATCCCCGACAAGCGCGCATTGGTCGACGAAATAATCACCCGCAGTGACGAGACGTTAGCCAACAAAATCGAACACGGGGTGCTTGAACTCACCCATGAGGGATTCGGCCTGTTGCGCGGCAATGGTCGCTGGCTGCCTGACCCTCAGGACATCTATGTCTCGCAGGCCCAGATTCGGCGCACTGGCATGCGGACCGGTGATTTGGTTACCGGACAAGTTCGCCGACCCAAAGACAACGAGAAATACCGCGGCCTGTCCAGGGTTGTGGCGATTAATAACTCCGACCCGATGGCCGCCTCGCGACGACCGCGTTTTCGGAATATGGTGCCGATATTTCCCGATGTGCAGCTCAATCTCGAACACGAGCGGTCTGATTTAACCTGCCGCGTTATCGATTTGGTGGCACCGATTGGGCGCGGACAGCGCGGTCTGATCGTCTCTCCACCCAAGGCCGGAAAGACGGAGGTCCTCAAACGCATCGCCAAAGCGATCGCCACCAATTACGACGATCTTCAAATCATCGTGGCCCTAATCGGCGAACGGCCCGAGGAAGTTACTGATTGGGAGCGCAGCGTCTCGGCCGAGGTGATCAGCTCGACCTTTGATGAGCATCCTGACAGCCACTGCCGGGTTGCCGAATTGACGATGCAGCGGGCGCGGCGATTGGTCGAAGACGGCGCCAACGTGGTGCTCATCCTCGACTCGATTACCCGCTTGGCGCGGGCTTACAACCTGCAGGTTCCCTCATCCGGCAAGACGCTCTCAGGTGGAGTAGACCCAGCCGCCCTGGTGCCGCCGAAGACGTTTTTTGGCTCTGGCCGCAACATTGAAAACGGCGGCTCGCTTACGGTATTGGCTTCCTGCCTTATCGATACCGGCTCGCGGATGGATGAAGTGATCTACGAGGAATTTAAGGGAACCGGTAACTGGGAACTGATTCTCAACCGGCGTCTCGCCGAACGAGGCACTTTTCCGGCCGTCGATGTGCTTAAATCTGGTACTCGCCGGATCGAGCTTCTTCTCGATGAAGAGCGAACCCGCATGAGCTGGCTGCTCCGCCGCATGCTCTCCGCGGTTGGCGACGAAGACGCAATCGAGTTGATGCTCGACCAACTCAAAAAGACCCGTGACAACGCCGATTTCATGCGCATCGTATCGAAGCAATCACTGTGAAAGTAATCCTCTTAGCTGATGTTCCCAAGCTCGGCACCGTTGGCCAAATCGCCGAGGTGGCGGCTGGCTACGGACGCAACCACTTGATCCCGAAAAAATTGGCGCGACCGGCCACAAACGGGGTGCTGCGCGATCAGCACACGCAGTACCTGATCGAGTCGCGGCGCGCCCAGCAGGCGATGGTGGAAGCCCAGGCCATAGCCTCTCGATTGCAAGGGGCCACCGTAATCATCCCGGCCCGGGTTGGTAGCGAGGGCCGGATCCACGGGCGGGTGACGAATCAGCAGGTCTCCGAAGCGCTGCTTGAACAGATCGGCCTGGAGGTCGATCGCCACCGTATCACAATCCTTGATCCGATCCGATCGCTGGGCATTTACACCCTGCCGGTGCGGGTGGTGGCCGGATTAGAGGCGTCAATTACCGTCGAGGTGCTAGATCTTGACGAGTTGGCCGCCGAAGCTGAAGAAATGGCCCGCGAACAGTTACAGCAAAAACTGGCGGCCGAGACCGCTGCCAGCTGACACTGCCCTCGGCGGTGGAGAGATTTTCAGACTGCAAGGCCGGCGAGCTGGCTAGAACTAGCTAACAGATAAATGACCGCCGCCGATATGCGGGTTCCACCGCACTCAGAGGATGCCGAAAGGTCGGTGCTGGGCTCCCTCTTGCTCGATGCCCAGGGAATGGTCAAGATCTCCGATTTCATTACGGAGAGTGATTTTTACCGGCAACCGCACCGCTTAATTTTTCGCGCTTTTAGTGAATTGGCGTCCCGGCACCAACCCGCCGACCTGATCACGGTTGTCGATGAGCTGCAGCGCCAGGAAAATCTGGAAGGCGCCGGCGGAGAGGCTTACGTGAGCTTGCTAGCTCACGATGTGCCCACTTCGTTCAACGTCCGCTACTACGCCGAGATCGTCAAGCGCAATTCGATATTGCGGCAGGTGATCGACGGGGCGCAAACGTTGGCCGAAATGGCCTACGCGCCGCAAGCTGACGCCGATACCGTCGCCAGTCAGGCGCAGGAATTGTTATTCCAACTGGCGGCCAGTTCCGATTCCGGTCATTACCAGCACGTGCGCGAACTGCTAATACCCTACCTCGACGAATTGGTCCGGCGCCGTGACCAGGGCGAGGTGCTCAGCGGAATCCATACCGGCTTTGCTGGATTGGACGACCTGTTAGGTGGATTTCAGGCTTCAGATTTGATTACGGTGGCTGCCCGCACCGGAATCGGCAAGACTTCGTTCATGCTCAATTTGGCCTGGCGGGCGGCCGGTGTCCACCAGGTTCCAGTAGCCATGTTCACCCTTGAGGTGTCACCTAAGCAGCTGACCCAGCGCCTGCTGAGCATGCAGACTCGGATTGATTCCTCCAAACTGCGTGACGCCAAGCTGACCGACGCCGAGTTTGGACAGATCGGCGAAGAAGCCGGCAACTTGAGCGAATTCCCGATCTACCTTGACGACACTCCCGCGCTCACCGAATTGCAGTTGCGGTCCAAGGCCCGCAGGTTAAAGCTCGATCACCATATCGGTTTGGTGATCGTTGACTACCTGCAGTTGATGCGCCCGCATCGCGATCATGAAAACCGGGTGCAACAGATATCGCAAATCACTCGTTCGCTCAAGCAATTGGCCCGCGAACTTGAAATACCGGTTATCGCCGGGGCCCAACTTTCACGGGCGATTGAAATGCGAAATCTACAGCGGCCACGCCTGTCGGACCTGCGTGAGAGCGGGTCGATCGAACAGGATTCCGACGTGGTGATATTTCTCTACCCGGAAGAAGGCGACCTGCCACACCGGGGCCCGGTGAATCTCACCATCGAAGTTGCCAAGCACCGCCACGGCCGGACCGGTACCGTCGAGGCGCTCTTCGTGCGGGAATTTGGTGACTTCATCAGCCGCGAGCGCGACGGCCTGGGTTACTGATGAAGATCCGCTGCGCATCCGTTTTCGTACTCCGTTAGGGCTGCCGTAATGTTTGGCAAGATTTCCGGCATGTTGCGCGATGGGCCCGACAAGACGATGCGACGCCACCGACGCCTGGTCGCGGCGGTCAATGATCTCGAGGATGGATACCGCGCAATGGATGAGGCGCAGCTGGCCAACGTGACCGGTCAGCTACGCGAGCAACTGGTCCGCTCGGGCTCACTTGAAGATATTCAGGCCGAGGCCTTTGCCGCCGTCCGCGAGGCGACGCGACGCACGATCGGTGACCGCCAATTCGACGTTCAGCTCGTTGGTGCAGCGGTGCTCCATGATGGCGCCATCGCCGAGATGAAGACCGGCGAGGGCAAGACCTACGCGGCGCCGATGGCGGCCTATCTAAATGCCCTCCCTGGCCATGGCGTTCACGTCGTTACGGTCAACGACTACTTGGCCCGGCGCGATCGCGATTGGATGGGCCCGGTGCTTGAGCGCCTGGGGATGTCGGTCGGTGTGATCGCCGCCGATATCGATCTGTCCGCCCGGCGGGCGGCCTATGCGTGCGACGTTACCTACGGTACCAACAACGAAATCGGTTTCGACTACCTGCGCGACAACATGGTGCAAAAGCTCGAAGACCAGGTTCAACGCGAGCTGAATTTCGCGATCGTCGACGAGGTCGACAACATCCTCATCGATGAAGCGCGGACCCCGCTAATAATTTCTGGCCAAGTGGCCGAATCGACCGCCCTGTATCAAAATTTTGCGGTGTTGGTCAGCAGGTTGCGCGAAGGCGACGACTTCGAGATTGACCACAAACAGCGTTCGGTGATTCCCACCGACCGAGCCATCGATCGCATCGAGAAGCGGCTCGGCATTGACAACATCTATGCCGAGGGAAACTACCAGCTGCTGCACTATCTCCAGCAGGCCCTGCGGGCCAAGGCACTATATCACCGTGGCCGGGACTACGTGCTGCTCCGTGACGGCGCCGTGGTCGACACTCGCGATTCCCGGGCCCAGGTAGTCATCGTCGATGAATTCACCGGGCGGATGATGCACGGACGCCGCTTTGGCGAAGGGCTCCACCAGGCGATCGAGGCCAAAGAGCAGGTGCAAATCCAGGCCGAGACCCGCACCATGGCAACGATCACCTTTCAGAATCTTTTCCGCGCCTACGAAAAGCTGGCCGGGATGACCGGTACCGCCAAGACGGAAGAGGAAGAGCTGCACAAGATCTACGGCCTGCGGGTTTGGGAAGTGCCCACCAATGCGTCGATGATTCGCCAGGATCGGGCTGATCTGGTGTTTAAGAACAAATCGGGCAAGGAACGGGCGGTTGTGGCCGCGATTGCCGCCGAGTACCACCGCGGCCGCCCGGTGCTGGTTGGATCGGCGTCGGTGGAAGCGTCTGATCAATTGAGCCGACGACTGCGTGCCGAGCGCATTCCGCACCAGGTTCTCAGCGCCCGTTTTCACGCCAAGGAGGCCGAAATTGTGGCCCAGGCTGGTGAACGCGGGGCGGTCACGATCGCCACCAACATGGCCGGGCGCGGAACCGATATCAAATTGGCCGAAGGCATCGCCGAGATCGGTGGGCTCTACGTGCTGGGGACCGAGCGCCACGAATCGCGGCGGATCGATAACCAATTGCGTGGGCGATCCGGGCGCCAGGGTGACCCGGGCGAATCGCGCTTCTTCGTATCCCTGGAAGATGACTTGATGTTGCGCTTCCGCTCCGATCGGGTGGCCGGGGTAATGGAGCGGCTGGGGATTGACGAAAACAGTCCGATTGAGAACAAGATCATCACCCGTTCAATTGAATCAGCCCAGAGCCGGGTGGAGTCGCAGTACTTTGACATCCGTCGTCACGTCGTCGAATTCGACGACGTGATCAACCGCCAGCGGCAGATCGTCTACGGTCAACGGACCTCTTACCTCAGCAGCAGCCTAGACCCCGAGCCGCTGCTGGCCGAGATGATTGACGAGGAGGTTGCCGACGTCGTCACCTCACACGAATTGGCGCCCGATTCGGACCCTGAACAATTGACCGAAGCGGCGCGTAGCGTTGCGGCCCTTTTCAACCTGCCCGATCCGATCGCCGTCGACGAATTGGTCGACCAGGACGGTGGACAGATAACCGAGATATTTGGCCGCATTGCCCACCAACGGCTTGGCGAACAATTGGCCATCATCGATCCGGGTCTGCGGGCCCCGGCCTGGCGCTGGATCTTGGTTCAAACGCTCGATTTGCTCTGGGTCGAACACCTGACCGGAATTGAAGAGCTGCGGCAGGGAATCGGCTTGGTCTCGGTGGGACAGCAGAATCCTTTGGTTGAATTCCGCCGCCACGGGTTTTCGATGTTCAGGCAGATGCAAGACGCGCTGCGGCATGAGTCGCTGTTGCGGTTTTTCCGCCTGCAACCGGCGGCCAAAGTGGCCCAAGAGAGCGTGCTGACAACGCAGAATGGGCAACAGACCCGGGGTGGGAAGCTGTCCGGAGCGCCTGCCGCAACCGCCAACCGTCGCCCCGCCGAGGGGCCCAACCGGTCGCAACGGCGGGCGGCCCAGCGGCGCTCGCGCCGGCGCAGCGCCCGCTAAACCCAATTCCGCCGCGTGAGCGGTTGAAATTACGCCGGTAGGGCATCTACTGGAAGGATTCGAACATGAACGGGCAAGAGGGCACCGAGCGTGCGAATCGCCTGCTAGAAGCCGTTGCAGATATTAGGGGGCGTCTTTGACCACGCCGCCAAGGCCTCAATGGTCGAAGAACTGGAGCTTCGCTGGGCCGAGCCCGATTTTTGGCAGGATGCCGCCGCGGCGGCATCCTGCATGCAGCAGTTGTCGGCGTTGCGCGCTGAACTGGGTACCTGGGCGGGGTTGCAAACCGAGCTGACCGATTCCGCTGAACTGGCCGAATTGGCCGACGAGGATCCGGAGATTGCCGCTGAATTGGAAGCGACGTTGGATCGGCTTGAAGCCACCGTGGGCCAACGCCGCTTCGAATTAGCGATGAGCGGGCCACACGACTCGGCCGACTCCCTGTTAGCCATCTCGCCCGGGGCCGGAGGAACTGAATCGCAGGATTGGGCCGAAATGCTGCTCCGGATGTATATCCGCTGGGGCGAACGCCGCGGCTATGACGTTCATGTTCTTGACCTGTTGCCGGCCGAGGAGGCGGGCATCAATTCGGCCACCATCCGAATTGCGGGGCGACTCGCGCACGGGTATCTCAAAGGCGAACACGGGGTCCATCGCTTGGTGCGAATTTCGCCTTTTGACTCCGGCGGGCGCCGCCACACATCCTTCGCCCGGGTGGAGGTACTTCCCGAACTCGCGGATGATATCGACATAGAAATCGGGCGCGATGAGGTTCGGATCGATACATTCCGGGCTGGCGGGGCCGGTGGCCAACATGTCAATAAGACCGATTCGGCGGTTCGCATAACCCATATCCCGACCGGTATTACGGCCAGCTGTCAAAATTCGCGCTCACAAATCAAGAACCGTGAAACGGCCTGGAAGTTGCTCACGGCGCGGCTTTACCAGCGCCGCCAGGCTGAGCAAAAGGCGGAGCGCGAAAAACTCGCCGGTGACCGTCTCAGCGCCGATTTTGGCAGCCAAATCCGATCCTACGTATTGCACCCATATCGGTCTGTTAAGGACTTGCGATCGGGATACGAGACTTCCGACACAGCGGGCGTGTTAGACGGCGATCTAGATGGATTAATAAACGCCTACTTAGCAACCGTGGTGGCCGATCCGACAGGTGCCAATAGCGGCTAGCGTACGGCGGCAGCCGCTGACTAAATCCGCAAGATAAACGAAACTTAACGGTGGGACGGGCGGATATTGTGCCCGACGGACACTTGGCGTTCCGGAGAACGTGGTCCATGAACGCATTCAACCACCAAGCATTTGACAGCAGCTGGGCGGGCCGCAAGATCGCTCGACTGGTGTTGTCGGCCGCTATTTTGTTGGTCGTCTGGGGGTTGCTATCGCCGACTGTAAACGCCGCATCGCCGGAGTCGCCGATCAGACCGGTCCGATTGTTGGAATATCCGGATTTTGAAGCCGACATTGTTCAGCTTGTCGTGGAGGTTCCCTGGTCGGGCCCCGACCCTTCCGAGGCCGCAATCCTCTTGCAGTTGCCCGAGCGTCAGTGGACGCATATCGATTTCGTTGAATTCGTGCGCAATGATGATCGCGTGGGCGCGCTTTATGAATTGGATCAATTGGGTGAACTCTGGACCGGATTGCAATTCCACTACCGGTGGCGCTTCACCGATGTTGACGGTGTACGGCACGTAACTGAGGACCGAACGGTCCTCACGATCGACCCGAACCGCGGCTGGCGGCTGAATAACGATCCGATCGCCCGCGTTTTCGACTACTCAGACGATTCTGAATTTGGCCCACAGATATTGGCGACGGCGCTTGAAGCAATCGAGCTGATCGATGGCGAACTGGGCTTTACCGTAAAGAACCAAGTTCGGGTCGTGACCTATTCGACTAGCGCGGACCTGCTCGAGGTACTGGGGGCCGCGGCCGATGACGGTACCAAGGGCCTTTGGTTTGCCTCTCACGAATTGATCATGCTCTACAGCGATCCCGAAGATGAGACGCTGAATGGAGTCTTAACGCACGAACTAACCCACGCCGCGATCGGGCAATACACCAATGCCCCGTGGCGGTTACCCACCTGGGTGCATGAAGGCTTGGCCACCAGGATGCAGGCCAAGGTTTCCGGCGGCGACGATTACGACCAAACGGTTGCCGAGGCTCTCTCCGCCGACGAACTGATCTCCCTGCGGGGGCTGCGCGGTTATCTGCCAATTGAACGTGGCGAAGTATCGCTGGTCTACGCTGAGAGCTACTCCCTCATGTCCTTTTTGATCGATACCTACGGGGTCGAATCAGTGACGGCATTGCTGACCGCATTCGCCAGCGGGCAGACCGAGGATGAATCCCTGGTCAGCGCAATCGGAATTGACGCCGCCGCCCTGGAGGCCGATTGGCTGGCCAATCTTGAGGAATCGGCCGCCGCCAACGCCGCCGCCCCGGCGCCGGCCCGGCAGGCCGCCGGTACTGCAGCCCAACCGGCCGCCCCGCCCGATGGAGCGGAGCCGCAAACGGGCGAACCGGCAGCGCCCCCTGATGTCGAATTGGCTGAAACCTTGGTCGGCAACGATGAACTGCCGCTCGCTGATGACGGTACGCGGGCCTTTATCGCAATCTCTGGTTTGACGGTGATCGGCTTATTGGCGCTAACCGCCCTATTGGCGCGCCGACGCGGTCGCCCAAGTTCGGCCTTAGCCGCTTCACCGGTTGCTCCGCCGCCATTCGCGTTGATGAGCGCCGGCCGCCCTGGGGATGATACCGGTGCCCCGCGCTGGCAATCCCGCTCGGCAATATCCGCTTCGAATGTGGCCGGGGGTGCTATCTCAAGCGATTTGGCAAGGTCGGCGCGAAGGCGCGTCGGCGGGTTTGGGTTCAACCGTTCGGCAAAGTTGGCGCCGCAGCAACTGAATCGATTTCTACCGTTTCCGAAACCGAAATTGCGACGCTTTCGAGCCCGCGATTAGGGGGATTGCAACGCGTATGGATCTGTTGTTGTTCGGCGGCGTTCGAAAAGGGGATGACAAATGTCAGTAGCCGATCCCAGCTTCTCGATCGGGGTTGAAGAGGAATACATGCTCGTCGACTTAGCGTCGCGCAATTTGGTTGCCGAACCGCCGGAGGAATTGATCTCCCGGATCAACCGTGAGCTTGGCAGCCAGGTTAGTCCCGAGCTATTGCGGACCCAGATTGAGGTTGGCACCGGAGTTTGCCAGTCAATTTCCGAGTTACGGGCCGATCTATCGCGATTGCGGCGGGTGGTGGCCGTGGCGGCCGGTGATTTCGGAATGGCCCCGATTGCTTCTTCGACACACCCGTTCGCCAATTGGCGCGAACAGAAATTTACCGAGAAAGACCGCTACCAAGGCCTGGGCCACGATCTGCAGGGAGTCGCGGCGCGAGCCCTAATTGGTGGAATGCACGTTCACGTTGGAGTCGAAAACGACGATCTGCGGATCGATTTGCTCAATCAACTTAGCTATTTCATTCCGCACCTGCTGACACTGAGTACATCCTCGCCATTTTGGGAGGGCGATAACACCGGTCTGATGTCCTACCGAACGGCCGTGATGGGGGAATTCCCGCGAACGGGGTTGCCCGAGCGGTTTGAGAGCTTTGCCGAATATCAACAAACGCTGGCCGTGCTGGTCGACGTCGAATTGATCAAGGACGGGACGATGGTTTGGTGGGACGCACGCCTCTCGCCGCGGTTTTCAACAATTGAGATGCGGGCGACGGACATTTGCACGCGCATCGACGATGCAATTTGCGTGGCGGCCATTTACCGCTGTGTGTTGCGGATGCTCTACCGCCTCCGGCGCGCCAATTTGGGATGGCGGCCCTATTCGCCGTTCCTAATCAACGAGAACCGCTGGCGTGCCCGACGCTATGGGATCGATGGCGGACTCGTCGACTTCGGTCAGAGTGTGATCAAACCCTGCGCCGACCTTTGCGAGGAATTGCTGGAGCTGATCATGCCCGATGCCGAATTTTTCGATTGCGTTGACGAAGTAGAGCATGTGCGCAAGATCCTCGCCGACGGGACCAGCGCCCACAAACAATTGCGCATCTTTGACGCGGCCCGCGGTAACGGGCTGCCAAGCGAAATTGCCCTTACCGAGGTCGTCGATTACCTGACGGCGGCAACCGTGACCGATCTCGATAGGCCTGGCTGATCTGAAAGTGGTCCAATCTAGCGGCGAGGAAACCAAACGCCCAGAAGTTGCCAGCGAGCAAGAGTCGCTCGAATTGGCCGACGCCCTCTATGGCGTTGGCCAACCGCCAATCATCGTTACCCGAAACGTCGAATTCTCCTATCCGGCCGGCGGGCGCGTCCTCTCGTCGCTGAATCTGACAATTCGGCGTGGCGAGTTTGTGTTCCTGGTCGGATCTTCGGGCGCCGGAAAAACTACGCTGATTCACCTGTTAAACCGCGATTTGGTCCCAACCGGCGGCGCCGTTTACATAGATGGCGTCAACACCGCCCGTCTTGCCCGGGCCCAAATCTCGCGTTTGCGCCGGCAAGTAGGCATTGTATTTCAGGACTTTAAGCTGCTGCCGCAACACACCGTGGGCGAAAACGTGGCATTCGCCCTGAGGGTCACCGGCCGCTATGACTTTTTTGCCGAAGGCCGGGTGCACGACGCCCTCGAGACGGTGGGTTTGGCCAATCGGGCTGAAAACTACCCGGCGCAGCTCTCAGGCGGACAGCAGCAGCGGGTAGCAATCGCCCGTTGCTTGGTTACCAACCCGCCGATCGTGATTGCCGATGAACCAACTGGCAATCTGGATCCCGAAATCGCCCGCGAGACGATTTCACTTTTGCTTCGCATCTCAGGTCAGGGAACAACCGTTATCGTGGCGACCCACAATCGTGAGCTAGTAAATTCGCTCCGGCAGCGGGTCGTCGAGCTTGCCGACGGGCGGATGTTGCGGGATGAAATTCGCGCCGGCTACCATGCCGAAGGCCCAGCCGCAGACCCAGACAAATCGGCCGCCGATTAAAGTGATGACCAAAGTCCACACCCTGCAGTACATCGTCGCGGCAGCGTTCTCGTCGATGTGGCGCAATCGACTCACCACCATCGCGGCGATCGTGACAACCACCGTGATGCTGTTGGTGTTTGGAATTTTCCTTACCGTCAATGACACCCTTGATCGAATGATCGAGGCGCTCGGTCGACGAACCAACATGGTGGTCTACCTGCGCGACGATGCCTCTCCGCTGTGGATATCCGGCGCGGTCCAAGAGTTGCGAGAGCGGCCTGACGTGGCCGAGGTGACCTTGATCACGCAAGAACAGGCAGCCGCCAACTTTCGCGAATCATTGAGCGATTTGGGCGAGATTCTCGACGTGATTGGCGAAAACCCCTTGCCGGCCTCAATCGAAATCCGGATGGAGGACCCCGCCTTTGCGCTTGCGCTGGCCGCTGAATTGGGCAGCCAAACTGACCAGATTGAGGAGGTGTTAGTTCGGGCCGATGTCGTTTCACGATTGCTCCAGGCATCGCAGCTGGTGACCATCGGTGGCACCTTGATGATGGTGCTGTTGGCATTGGTTACGCTGTTGGTGATCGTTAACACGATCCGTCTGGCCGTTCATTCCCGTCGCCGCGAGATCGAGGTTATGAAATTGCTCGGAGCCACCGATTGGTTCGTGCGTGGCCCATTCCTGATCGAAGGCGCCGTCATCGGGTTTGTGGGATCGGTCGCAGCCGCCCTTTTGACCCTGGCGGCATACGTTCGGGTCGTTCCGGCCGCCAATTCCTTAATCTCGTTCCTGCCGGTGCGCACGGCGGCTTTGTTCTGGGTCAACTTGGCGTTGTTCATCGTGTTGATGGGCCTGGTGATTGGAATCCTGGGTTCATATTTCTCGGTCCGCAACGCGCAGATGTAAGCCGTGCTGATCTTCGACCGCGTCAGCAAGGTCTATGGCAAGAACCGCATTGCGCTGTCCGACGTGTCGTTTGCAGTCGGGCGCAATGAATTTGTTTTTGTGATCGGGGCCAACGGTGCCGGTAAATCCACTTTGCTAAAACTCGCCACGCTGCAGGAGGCACCGACCTCGGGAACGTTGGTCGTGGCATCTCTCCAGGTTGGTGGGTTGGGCGCCCCAGCCCGCTCCCGCTTGCGTCGCCGGTTGGGGATCATTCCCCAGGAGAATCGGCTCTTTTATGACCGCACGGCCTTTGCCAACGTAGCTTTGCCGCTGCAGGTTGCCGGCACCGGTGGCCGCCGCTTGCGCGAACGCGTACATGTCACGTTAGACCGCGTCGGCATGGCAGATTTCGCTTCCGTGGCGGTTGCTGAGCTCTCTGGCGGACAGCAGCAGAAAGTTGCCATTGCCAAGGCGTTGGCCAATGATCCGGAAGTTCTCATCGCCGACGAACCGACCGAGGCGCTCTCGCCGGATGCCTCGCAGGCAATCATGGAACTGTTGTTGCAAGCCACCCAGGACGGCATCACCGCGTTGGTGGCAACCCATGATTCGGCGGCCGTAGATCGACTGCGCCGGCGGGTAATAACGCTGTCCCAGGGCCGAATTACGGCCGACGACCCGGCAGGAACATTTAGTGCCTAAAGTCTCCCGCCGCACCCTTCTGCGGGCAAGTTCGGTGTTGGCGCTGGCTGGAACCGCGACCGCCGCGCCCGTTCGTTCGAACGCCGATGAGCTGGCCGAACTCAAGGCCCGTTTGGCGGGAGCGGAAAGTGACTTGGAAGGCGCCGGCCAATCGTTTTCGGCCGCCGATGCCCTGCGCGCAGCAGCGTCGGCGCGTTCCTCGGCGTTGCAAGTGCAATTAAGGGTTACCGATGAGGCGCGGTTTCGCGAGATCGTAAGGTCGCAGGAGATTGACAAACAACTCGACATAGGGGCCCTGGAGGCTGAACGGACGCGGCGCGACATATCTGATCTGGAAACTGAATTCGAGCTCATCCGTGGCTCGGTAGCCAGTCGGATAAGAGCAATTTACAAAGCTTCGCGAGGGACCAGCCCGCTAACTTTGATCCTCTCGTCGGATTCGCTCACCGAAGGTCTCGACAAAATCGCGGCCCTGGAGGCAGTGCTCCAACAAGACCAGGATGAACTGCAAAAGCTGCTCGGCAAACGCGAGGAGATTCGTCTGCGGCACGAATTGCTCACCGATCAACAGGAGGGTCTCGAACAGCTGCGTGACCAGAAGGCGGAGGTTCAGGCCGCGCTGAACCGTCGTTGGGCGGAGCACGTGCAGCGAGTCGCAGAGGTCAAGGCGCAGCAGGCGGGTTACCAGAATGATGTCGACGCATTCACCGCCGAGCAATCCGCCCTCAACGGCCAGATCGACTACCTCAAAGGGGCGATTGAAGGAGAGCTGGCGCGGCTCGAACGCCAGCGGCAAATTGAAGAGGCGCGCCGGCGGGCGGCGGGCTATTTTGGCGGTGCCTACTTTTCACCTCTATACGGCATCGTCACGACCGAATTTGGCGGTTGCACTTACGGCCAGTGTCCACATCTGGGCATGGATATCGCGGCGCCGTTGACCACTCCGATCGTGGCTTCTTCAGGGGGACTGGTTATCAAGGCCGGATACGCAATTCCCGGTAACCGTTGGGCGTCCTACGGAATGACCGTGATCATCGCCCATACGACCAGTGACGAGACCCTCTATGCCCATCTGGCCGATACATCGCATCCACCCACCGTGGTGCCCGGTCAGACCGTAAACATCGGCGACACGATCGGGTACGTCGGCTTGACCGGCTGGACTACTGGGCCGCATTTGCATTTCGAGGTCCGCCGCGGCGGATATCAGATTAATCCGCGCGACTTGATTGAGTTCGGTTTCTGAAAGAGCCGCCCTACCCCGTCCGCGCGACCCGCGCCACCATTGCCAACCTGGCCCGCCCAATACCGCTGGCGGCCGGACTGCTACTAGCCGCTATTGGACTGCTGGCGGGAATCCTGCTGGGACGTTCGGATTTACCCACTCCGTTGCGGGAGGGGTATCCGCAATCTACGACGGCCGCCGCGTTGGAGCAAGATTTCGCGGTTTTCTGGCAGGCTTGGAACACTCTGCAAACCAATTTTTATGACGGCCCGCTTGACGAGCATGCCCTTATGCGCGGGGCCGTCAACGGCATGGTGGATGTTGCCGCCGATCCCCACACCGAGTTTTTGGAGCCGCGGGCGGCCGCCGATCACCGCGAGCAGCTCAGGGGCCGCTTCAGCGGCATCGGCGTCGTGCTCTCAATCAACCCTGAAAACCAAGTATTGGTTCGGCGCCTGATACCCGATGCGCCGGCGGCTCGGGCGGGCATCGAAGTGGGCGATCAGATTGTTGCGGTGGACGGTCAACGGCTTACCGGGCAATTTCTCCCCGAAGCGATAGAGCTCATTCGCGGCGAAGGCGGTCAAACAGTCAACATCGGCGTTTACCGGGCCGCGATAGACGAGGAAATTCAATTCGAAATCGAGCGCGCCGAGATATTGCCGCCCACTGTCTGGACCCGGGTGGCGGACGGATATGGAGTAATTGAAGTGACCCAGTTTCGGGTCCAGACGGCAGCCGAACTACACGATGCGCTCGGCGAACTGATGGGCTCCGGAGTTGAGGGACTGGTCTTAGACCTTCGTGGCAATGGCGGAGGATTTTTAACGGCCGCCCTGGGAGTTGCGGCGCAATTCCTGCCCGATGGTTCGACGGTGTTGATTCAAACCCAACGCGACGGGCCGAATGTCCGCCACCGCATCAAGGGGGAAGGGCAAGCGCTTCGCCTTCCGCTCACTGTGCTCACGGACGGTGGAACTGCCAGCGCCAGCGAAATAGTGGCGGCGGCGCTGCGCGACAACGGGCGCGCTCCCTTGCTGGGGCAAACTACATTTGGCAAAGGGTCGGTGCAAATCAGTTATGACCTGCTCGACGATTCAATCGTTAAGGTGACCGTTGGCAAGTGGCTTACCGGCAATAGAGTTCAGCTCGATGGGGCCGGCCTTGAACCCGACGTCGTGGTCGGTCCGGCCACCAATGGAGATTTGGAAGACGATGACGTTTTCGTGCAAGCGGCCCTTGACCTGATGCGAAATGACCCCAACTGCTGCCTTATTGAAGCGGGGACTTTAGCGAATGAATGACGAACCGACCGTTCCCGGAACCTTTAGCGAACCCGATACCACCGAGGCCCGAGCGCTGTTGGATCCATTGGTGGCGGATCTGGTCGGGCAGTTACCAATCTGTCAGTTTTCAACCAGGCGTTTCATCGAAGTTTTCCTGCAGGATCCCGGGAGGTCCAAGGCCTACCGCGATGCCCTGGCGACCCTCGGCGGCGATCCCGACTTGGGCTTCATGTCGCTCCACGGCCAGGTGATATCAGTGGCCTTGCGCAACGATGAACGCCTCAAATTTGCAGGGTTCGTGCGCGAAAGTGATCCTGACCACATAGATCCTTTTTCGCATAGTTCCTGGTGGCGCAAGGAGCAGTGAGCGCCACCCAGCAAACTGGCTCCGCAGTTGCATTCTGGTTACGGGTCGATCCTGACCGTGTAGGGCGACTGGTTGCAGGTCCGCCAACGGGGATGTACTTTCGTGGCATTGCCACCGCGGCGGTTGTTGCGTTGGTTGCCTATCTGGGGATTGGGGCGCTCATTTGGGCATTTACGGCGGCGTTTGGCGAAGCGATTCCTCCCATCGCCATCCTCGCTGGCGGAGCGATGGCTGGATTGTTGGGGTTTGTCGCGCTGGTGGCAATGATCCCGGCGATGCGAGCACTTGTGGGGGCCGGGCCGGGTTGGGCCGCGTTGGCGGCATATGCCGGCCCATGGAGCGTGCTGTCGGCCACCGCTCTCTACGGCGCTAGTGCCACGCGCTTTGATATCGCGGCGGCCTGGGGCAGGGCCGATCGACCGCTGGAGTTGTCCGGCCTGGCCCAAATTCTTTCTCGCGAAGGCTTAATCACGATTGGATTAGTGGCTGCGACGTTGGCCGTCTTGTTGGTGGCGATCCCGTTTTGGCTGCGAGTTTGGGATTGGGTCAATCCGCGACGCACCGAGATGCGCTACGAGTCTGGATCTGCCGGGGATTCTGAGTACGAGCAGATGATGCAATTCAATCGCCGGTTGGTGGCCACCCGCCAATCGGCCAGCGAGTTCCGAATGGCACCCCGTCGAATCGGGAGTGAATTTTCCGAGCGGCCGGACATTGAGGTGGTAATGCGCGACAGCGGCCGAACGACCCCAACCTGGATGCTCGGTTCGATGGCGATCAACAACGCATTGGGGCGTCCGGCCCTGGTGTTGTTTCTCATCGGGCTTATCGTCCGGGCCTTCGTAAGTGACCCCAGCTTCGACCGGTTTCCGCCGCTTGAGCCGGTCACCATTTACATGGATCAGACTGACGTTGCCGTCAGATACTCGGTTCCGCTGGGCCCGGCGATTGAGGGACTGCGGATATTTGCGGTGGACGGCTCGGGCACTGTTGTGATCGCCGCGCCGGAAGAATTGCAACGCCCGGCCGGGTTATTTCCGTTCGACCAAGCCGGGGTCTCCCCGAGCAAGCCGTACTTCGACGTGGATCTGCGCGGCGATGATGGAGGCCGGGGGCTGGTGGAGTTGGAGAGCCTTGGCCCGCGAACCGTGCGCCTGCGAGCCCAATTGGTCCAACAGATTTCGACCGCCGAGCGATACACCGGTGCCGCCGTGGCCATTGCCACGGCGTTGATGGCGACCTCAGCGATGGTCTTGCTGACGTTGGGCTTGTCGGGCTTGTCGGCCTATTGGCGGCGCTGAGAACCGCCGGATAAAAACTGCGAGCGATTTGCGGTGTTAAATCACGGGCAGCGTGCCTCGCCTACCCAAGATGCCCGTTGCGGCCAGAGCGGCAGACGGTCTGAAGTATCCAGTGGTTGTAGACGGGCAGCGGGGGCCAGCAGCAATCGACGCGAACGCTTTCCGATTGCTCAGGTGCGCAAATCGACTATGAAGGCAGGCCACCGGCGCTCTAAAAACAAACCGGCTGGATGCATTGGCCGCCCAACCGGTCCGGGGCAGATGCGGTCAATATTTCAATCTGCGATATGTGGCGATTGCCGGTTAGGCGGCCAGATATTGGAATATCATTGGTCGATACTGCGCAGCTGTGGCAATGATGATCGCGCGAGCGCCGCCTTTTAACGACCACGCTCAATAAAGCGAGACACTATTTTGTCGTTCTCCATTAGCCGTTTGATTCGGCCTTTACTTTTGATCCTTGCGCTGGCCGTCGCCAGTATTGCGCTTATCGCCTGTGAAACCCAGCAGCAGACCGAGACCCGCGAGGCCGAAGAACTTGTCAGCTTGGAGGCAATCGGCGTTGCCTTCATGGACGGAATCGTCAGCGAAGGTGCAGCTTCACCGGCTGCCAAGGCCACCATTTCGACCAAGGCCAAACTGACCTATGAACGTGACACCGACGACGGCGACCTGATTTCCTACCTGTCGGTTGAAGCCCATTCCGGTGTTGACGTCGACTCGTACGACATTGTCGAAGTTGAACGCAATAAGAGCAAGGGCAGGGTCTTGGTCCACTTCTATTACGCCGATGGCAGCGAGGCCGAAACCTATCTGGGCACGCTATTCATTGGTGAACGCGAATCCAAGATTTGGGTCATCGATGCGGCCGGCGACGGGATTGACCTCTACGTCCCCGGGGATGTCAATTTCTAGCTGGCGCCCCGATCATCGCGCTTAGATTTACCCAAACGAAAGCAACTTAATGAAAATTCTCATCGGCAGCGGGCAGATCAGCGGATCAATTGACCGTCTGCGAGCCACCCATCCCGACGTCGAGGTAGTTGTAGCCGAATCCGAACAGGATTTCGTCACCCACGCGGATGCCGAGATCGTCTTTGATCCTTTCCGCGCCCCCGGCGGCCTGGCCACCTGCACCGGAGCGAAGTGGATTCAGACCGGCGGCGCCGGCGTTGAAAAAACTCCGCTCGGCGAGGTGAAGGACAGAGGTCTGGTCCTTACCAACGCGGCCGGTATTCACGCAATTCCGGTTGCCGATACCGCTCTGGCCCTGCTGCTGGGCGTCGCCCGCAATGTCAATTGGGCAGTTCGCGATCACCTCGCCCATCGCTGGGGATCGCACCGTGACACCTACGAGCTCGCTGGCAAGACCGCCGGCCTGGTGGCCGTCGGAGGTATCGGAGTAGAGGTGGCGCGCCGCCTCAAGGGCTTCGATATGCACGTGATTGGCATCGATGTAAACACCGCTATCAACTGCCAGTTTGTGGATGAAATACGCGGCGTTGACGAATTGGGTTGGCTGCTGGGCGAATCCGATGTGGTTGTCGTATGCGCGCCCGATACCAAGGCCACCCACCATATGTTCAATGCGGCGGCGTTCGCCCAAATGAAACAGGATTCGATCTATATCAGCGTATCGCGTGGCGGACTCACGCGCACCGATGATCTTATTGCCACGCTTGAATCGGGACGGCTGCGCGGCGCCGGCCTTGATGTTGTCGATGAGGAACCACTGGACATTTCGCACCCCCTCTGGCGGCGCGAAGACGTGATCATTACGCCACACATAGGCGGTGCCAGCACGGCCCGCGATGAGCGGCTGGGCTCGTTGTTTATTGACAACGTCAAGCGATTTAAAGAAGGTCGGCCGCTTCGCAACGTAGTCGACCTCGACGCGGGTTATTAACCTACCCGATAAAACCCTCAATCTGCGCCCGCCCCGCGGGCGATTGGTTCTCTTTCGACCAACAGGGTCCCGTCAGCGGTATGTCATCGCCCGTCGTGGCGCGATGTGTTCCTGCCGTGTACCGCATTCGACCAGATAGTCGATAAATAGGTCGCGCAATCGCTCGGCCACCGCGGGGTGCTCAGCGATCACGTTGTTCTCGTGGCGTGGGTCGACCCGGTCGTTGAACAATTTGGGGGCCAGGGTTTCATCGGTGCAGTATTCGGTGCGCTCGACGGCGACCGGTGCCGCCACGTACCAAGGGTCGCGCAGCACGGCGGTTGCGCCAAAGTATCCGCTCAGGCTGCGCGGCGTCTGTTGGGTGACCGCGGCGCCGGTATAGAGGCTCCACTCGGGGTCCGTTACCCGGGCCGGCCGTCCGGCGACGGACCCGATGATGCTGTGCGAGGAGATCGCCACCGGGCGGACCTGCTCGACCTGCCCGCTGATTAAGGGCACCAGCGAATGTCCGCAGAATTCGGCGGGCCGGTCCAGGCCAGCCAGATCCATCAGGGTCGGCAGGATGTCTTGCGGCTGGGTGAAGCCGCTGATCGCCGAGCCCGGTGTTGTCAAACCGGGGATGTAGGCCAGAAACGGGATATGGGAAACTTCGGGCCACAAGGGAATGGGCTTGGAGACCCCGTCCTGGACGACATGCTTGCCGCAGATATCTTTCTCGCCGAACATGTACCCGTGGTCGGAGACAAAGAGGATTGCCGTGTCGTCGAGGATGTTTAGGGCGCTGACGGTGTCTAGCAGGTGGCCAAGCCAGCGATCAACCATCGCCACCTCGCCGCAGTAATGGGCGTGGGCGGAAACGAGATCTTCGGCGTTGAGAACCCGTGAGGCGTGGTCGTTGGCCGGAAAAGTGACCCGTTCGGCCATCGATGGATAGAACTTCTCCACATACCAGTCCGGCGGGTCCCACGGCTCGTGCGGATCGAAGGTGTCAACCACCAGGCAGAACGGTCGATTGCTGCGGTTCCGCTCCAGCCATTGGGAGGCCCGCTTGAAGGTCATCGGCGCGAAATATTCGTCCTCATGGCGGGCGGCGCGCAGGGTTCGGGTGTGGTTGCGCCAGGAGTCGAGGGTCGGCCGAATCTTGGCCTCATCGAACGGCAGGGTGAGTTCGGCATCCGGCGGATCGGTCATCTGGGCGTCATTTTCCTGGCCCCGAATCCAATCGAAGGCACTGTAATCGCGGGCGTAGTTAAAACCCAAGCGGAACAGGTGCGGGGTGTCGGCCACCAGCATCGATCGGTATCCGGCCTGCGCCAGATACGCTCCCAGGGTCGCCTCGTTGGCGGGCAACGGCGCCCATTCGTGATAGGTGAAAACGGGCAGCGAGGTAATTAGCTCGTGGCGATTGAGCACGGTTGGAAATGAGGCGACGTAATAGTTGTCAAAGCGCGCCCCCAGCGCCGCCAGGCGGTCCATGTTGGGCGTCTCGATTTTCCAATCGGCGCCCGACGCCCAGCGCGATGGCTGATCGTCGTAGCAACTGACATGGTCGCGCCGCAGCGAGTCGGAAACGATGACGATGAAATTCATTTGCTGAGGGCTCCTTGCGGTTCGAAATTTATTGGTGGACTGGCCCGGCCATTAAGCCGGATTTATCGCGAGCCATGCTTGGCTCCGGCAGTCGCGACTGACTTTTCAATGGCGATCCGAATCTAGGTTTTTAGGAGAACTTTCCCGGTGGTTTTTCGACCTTCGAGCATGTCGTGGGCGGTGGCCGCTTCGGCGAGTGGATATTCAATTTCCATCCGCAGGTGCAATCGCCCATCGGCCAGCCAGCCAAAAATGTCACCGGCGCGCCATTCCAGTTCGGTTCGCGTGGCGGTGTAGTCGCCCAACGACGGCCGCGTGAGGAAGAGAGAACCGAGCTGGGTGAGCAGCAGGGGCTCAATCGGATCGGGGGCGCCTGACGCGTTCCCGAACAGCGCCAGCATTCCACGCCGCGACAGCGAGCGCAAGCTGCCGTCGCTAGTCGCCTTGCCCACACCGTCGAATACCACCGAAACCCCCTGGCCGGCGGTAATGCGGGCTACTTCATTGGCAAAATCAACGGCCGTGTAGTTGATTACCTCGTCGGCTCCCGCCCCACGTGAGAGTTGTGCCTTGGCTTCGGTGGAGACGGTGGTGATGACCTTGGCGCCGATGATCTTGCACATCTGCGTGAGCAGCAGTCCGACACCGCCGGCTCCGGCATGGATCAGGCACCATTGCCCGCCCCGCAGCGGATAGGTGCTGTGGCATAGGTAGTGGGCTGTCATACCCTGCAGCATTGCCGCCGCCGCTTGCTCCAGGCTCACCCCGGCCGGCACGGGCAACAATTGATCGGCTGGCGCGACGACGTATTCGGCATAGGATCCGGCGACGAAGGCCCAGGCTACCCGATCGCCGATCGCCACTCGGTCAACACCACCGCCGATCGCCTCGACCACGCCACCGCCTTCGAGACCCAATGTCAACGGCAGTTCAAGCGGGTAGAGGCCGGTTCGGTGATAGGTGTCAATGAAATTGACCCCGGCGGCGGCAACTCTGATCAAGGCCTGGCCCGGTCCGGGCTCGGGTACGGCGATGTCCTCTGGCGAGAGAACTTCGCTCCCGCCAAACTGGTGGATTCGGATTGCCTGCATCGCCAAGCTCCTTGGAAATGGAAGAGTTGAAATAGATATCGGGTCGGTTCAAGAGCTCTCAATTACATTAGATTGCCGGGCTGACCGCGGACACGCCAAGCGGGGATTGCCACTCCGGTTGGCCGAAAGGAGCAACGATGGACAGGGTAAGGGTCGGTGTGATGGGCTGCGGGACTATTGCCCAGATCATGCATCTCCCATTTCTGCGCGAACTCGATCAGCAATTTGAAATCGCCGCTCTCTGTGATGTCTCACCCAAGCTATTGGCCTATCTGGGTGATCGCTATTCGGTCGACAAACGCTATTTGAGTCACCATCAATTGATCGCCGATCCCCAGCTGGACGCGATCCTAATCCTCTCCGGAGGTGACCACGCCCCGGTGGTGCTCGATGCCCTGCGGGCCGGCAAACACGTTCTCTGCGAAAAACCGCTCACCTACGCCGCGGCGGACGCCCAGGCAGTGGCAACCGCGGCGGCCCAGCTGGTTCCCAAATTGCTGATGGGTTACTCGGTGGCATTCGATCCGGCATTGGAGGCGATCCGGCGGGAGCTTGCCGGATGGGAGAGCGTAAATTACGTGTCGCTCCAGATCAATAATCCCGAGAATTCCCTCGCTTACCGCCATCTTGACGTTCGCTACTTTGACGATGTTCCCAAATGGGCCAAAGGTTCGTCGAGCTTGGTGGCGGACGACAACCCGGTAATTGCCAAGATTGCCCAGGTTATCGGTGGGAAGCCGGACGCGGCGATGACCCAAGCCTTCTTTACCCTGCACGGGTCCTGTATCCACGAGGCCTATTTGCTGCGACTGCTATTCGGCGCCGGTCCCCAGATCATCGATGCCCGGGCCTGGGATGATGGCAAGTGCGTGGCTACGACATTGAAGTTTCCCGGCCAAGTGCTAGTCCAGCACAGCTGGGTCTACAACTACGAATTGGCCGACTATCGCCAGACTTTGCAGGTGGTCGGCGGCAATCGACGCTTGACTGCAACTTGGCCCTCGCCCTACCATCCCTGGGAGGCTACTCGCTTCGAGGTGCGGGCGATGGAGGCCGGGAGCCTGATCGTGCGGGAAATTGAATCTTCCCACCAAGAATCGTTCAAGCTCGAACTGGCCCATTTTTATCAGGTTTGCAAGGGTCAGGCCGAACCGTTGCACACCGCCATGGATGCGGTGTCGGACACCCGATTCCTAAATGCGGTCGCGCAACAGACGTGGCGAAATCTGGTGGGCGCCTAGTCCGAATCAGGGATCGGATTCGATGAACTGGTGAAGGGCAACGATCGCCATCGAGTCCTTATCAAGAACCTGCACGCTCTTGCCGAGTTCAACGCCGGCAAAGAGCAGGTCCCCTTCCTGGTCGGGCCAAAGCCACATCGCCCCGTTGGCGATCGGCGCAAACCTGACCTGGCCGTCGGCAAGGTTGATCATGGCCAATTCCGGCCGCTTGTAATTTATGCCGTAGATTCGCCTCCGCGACGGATCAAATGTCAGGGCTATCAGATCTGCTGAAAACCGAACCGGATCGCCCACCTGATCGGTTTCTAGATCCAGTGGGATCAATACGTCAGTGAGGGCCGAAGACATCCAGATCGTGCCCCGTGCCGGGTCGAGAGTTATGGCTGAAATCCACTGCGGCAGGCCGGTGATTGTGCGTTCGGCGAACCCATTGACGGTGTCATAGACGGACAGCGTTTGCCGTTCCCAATTTAGGACGTAGATATGCCGGCCGTCCGGCGACGCCAGCGGTGTCAGCTCCCGGCGATCGAGTTCAAGCACTTCCGTCAATCGACCAGCGCTGCGGTCGTAAGCCCATAAAACGCGCCGTCTTTGAAACGCATTGTCCTGGGCGAAGATGAAGTCGGACTGGTCGTTGGAGCCAATGTGTAGCACCACCCCGGAATTGAAGTAGAAGTAATTGGGCAGCTGCCGCAGAACCACTTCGATGGCGCTGATTCCGGGCTCGCTGTCGGGCACCTGGTAGACGATGACTACCGGCCGCCGCCGCCTGCTGCTCTGGTCAGGGTCGAACTGGCGGTCCATGACCAAGCCCGATAGCCGGTCGATGGTAATTGGCGTGAGCTGAAAAAGGGATGCGTTGGCGGGGTCGGGAATTTTGAGCCGGCGTGGATTGGATTCGCCCAGGTCAAATCTCAAATCAACCTGGCCGTCGAGCGGCATGCGCAATTGATTCTTGATGGGTCGATTGCCGAGCGCCACAACCGTTACCGTTGCCGGGCCCGTGGGCAATCCTTCGAAGCTACCGCGGCCGAGCCGATCGCTGTCCGTGGCCGCCAGCATTTGACCGAAGTTGTCAGCGACTTCGATCTTGGCCCCGGCCAGCGGTTGTCCGTTGCGGACCACCGACACCTCTAGGGAATTTGTGGGCAGCAGGATGCCGAACGGCGCCGCCGCACGCTCTTTTCCGTCGGCCAGAGAAGCCGCGATCGCAACTTGGCTGGCCCCGTCGCGAACCGCGACGGCCGGCATCACGACATCGATTTCAAATCCGCCCGAGCGCGACGTGACGACCTCGGCCAAGCCGAATGTAAGGACCGATTCGGATCCAATTCGGTCCCTAGCAACTTCAACGTCTAGGTGGACTAACGATCGTGGCGCCCAGTCGCGTCCATGTATCGAGATCTGGGTTCCCGGTGCCCCGCTGGCCGGAATCAGTTGGATCGAAGAGCCTTGGTCCGAGACCGCGCTGGCGCCGCCACCCTGCGCGGCCCCGTAGACGCCAAGGGCCACGATCACGGCCACCGGTACCAGCACCGCCGCCCCCAGCAGGGTTGAAATGATGAGTGCCAGGCGCGCCCGCATGTCTTTTAGCTACCAGAACAAGGGGCGGGAATTTGCCGGCACCGTCAGGACGGTCGGAGCAATCGGGAGCCGAAGGATTCCGGGTCCGGTGAATGGGCTTCGGGCAGTTGTTCGACCGCCAGCAATTGCAAGGAATCGGCATCTAGGACCTGCACGCTGCGGCCGCCGCGCGACCCCAACAGGATGTATCCAGATTCCGGCGCCGACCATATCCACTCAGACGGCTCGGCCAGCGGGGCCAGCTCGATGGCCGCGGGTTGGGTGAGATCGGCGCGCACTATCTCAGGCGCGAAATAACTACCACCGTAGAGCTGGTTGCCATCCCTCGATAGCCACATGGTGGTAACCCCGACCATCTTTATGAAGGTGCGTTCGACCTGACCATCGTCAAAGTTGAATATGCGCAGTTCATCGTCGAGGGCCGACACCAAGTAGATCTGCTTGCCGTCGGAACTGAGAATCGCCGCCCGCGTAAATCGAGGCAGGCCGGTGTGAGTTTTTATTCGACGGCCGGTATAGGCATCAATGACGTCAATTTCACGCATGAACCAATCGACCACGTAAACCTGGCGACGATCAAGTGACATGATCGGGTCGAGTTCTTCGGGACCGAAGGGAACGCGCCGCACCAGGGAATTGTCGGCGCGGTCAATGATGAAGAGCGATTGGGTACGCCAGTAGGAATCGTCGGTCGCAAAAACCGCCGCCGTCTGATCATTGGCGCCGACGAATACCAATCGCGCCGGTTGGCTGGAATTTTCAAAGCCCCGAGTGCGATTGGCGACACTGAGAATGGTCGGCAATTCGCTGGCCGGGCCATTTTCGGTGGGCAGGATGAAGTGTTGCCGAATACCGGGATCCGGCATATCGACGATCCAGCCGGTCTCCAAGGTGAGGGTGGGGGTCACGGGAGCGGCTATCGCCGCCACCGGGTCGAATTCGACGTAGGTAAGTAATCCGCCGCCCGGGCTATCGGGGTGCGGGATTGCCAACCTCAACCCCGGTGACGGGGTCAACGCCATCTCCACTGGCGATTGGTCCTCGCCTTCCACATCGCCCAATGCAACGACCGTAGTTTTCAGGTTGGCCGGGTGATATCCGAGCGCGCGGATCGCCAGCTCGGTCTGGCCCGGTGCCAATCCGACGAACGTTGCCCTTCCGTCGGAGTTTGTAGTCAGCGTTGTGGCGATTCGGCCGAATCGGTCGCGGGCGGTCACCCGGGTGCCGGAAATTGGGGTCTTGCCAGGCGAATCTAGTACGACCAAGGCCAATCTTGTCGCGTAGGCCTCCACTTGGTACGGCGCCGAGGCATTGCCGGATTGCCCGGCAGCATCGCCCCGCGCCTCGATAAACGCTGACGTCCCGCCGCCGCCGAACGGGAGCGGCGGGATAACCAGCGATGCATCGAATTGGCCGGAACGGGATGCCTGCACCGATCCAAGGGACACGTCCAGCTGCGGGCGGCCCTCGCCGTCCCCGGTTACCAGCGCCAATCGCACCGGTTCGCGCGGCTGCCAACCTTCGCCCACGATGGTGACGAGCGAGCCCGGTTCTCCACTGGCCGGCAATAACGTGACCGAGGCGCCGCTGGCCGAACTGCCGCTGGCTTGGCCGCCTTGTGAACCTCCGTATACGCCCAGCGCCACTATCGCCGCGACCGGCAACAGGATGAGGGCTGCCAAAAAACCGGCAACGATAAGCGAGACTCTAAGTCGCATTGTCAATCTTGACAAAGTGACCGGGTCTAACCGCCATCGAAGCCTATTCTTGGGAATTGGAAACGCAGCATCTTTGCTCATGAAGTCGCCATCGACAAATTGGGCAATCGTTAATGAATGCTTCCCGCTAGGAGGGAATTGAACGTGATGAAAATGCACATCGGGGCCGAATGGACTGCCGGGTCGGATCAATTCGAGGTGCTCTCACCTTGGGACGGTTCGCTGTATCAAACCGTTCCGGCAGCGACCACCAGCGACGTTGAGCGGGCCATCAGCACCGCCGAAATCGGCGCCCGCAAGATTGCCTCAATGACTGGATTTGAGCGTTATGAATTGCTACACCGGGCAGCCGACCTGATGGTCGAACGTGGCGAGGAATTGGCGCAGACCATTACCCATGAGATGGGAAAAGTCATCAACGAGGCGCGCGTTGAAGCGTCCCGTGCCGCCGAGATCATCTACCTCTCGGCCGAAGAAGCCAAACGCCTGGGCTCGGAAGTTATCCCGCTTGAGGGTGGTCCTGGCGTGAAGGGCAAATTCGGTTTTACGATCCGCGTGCCCTGCGGGATAGTTGCCGCGATTACTCCGTTTAATTTCCCGCTTCACCTGGTCTGTCACAAGGTCGGTCCGGCCTTGGCCGCCGGTAACGCGGTAATTAACAAACCGGCCTCCGATACGCCGGTGGTGGCCCTGCGGCTCTGCGAAATACTGCTCGAAGCCGGTGTGCCGCCGGAGGCAATCCAGACGATTACCGGTGGCGGCCGGGTGGTGGGCAATGCCCTAGTTGCCGACCCCCGGGTACGAAAAATCTCATTTACCGGTTCGCGCGACGTTGGCGAGACCATCACGCGGGCCGCCGGCATCAAGCGGGTGACGATGGAGCTTGGCTCCAATTCGCCAGTGATCATCATGCCGGATGCCGACCTGGAAAAAGTCAATGCGGCGCTGCTGACCACCGGATACTCCAACGCCGGCCAGGTTTGTATTTCGACCCAACGGATCTACGCCGATCGCTCGATATACGGCGAGTTCGTCGATTCGTTTGGTGACGCCGTTTCCAAGATCGACTACGGTGACCCACGCTCTGAGGCAACGAAAATGGGGCCATTGGTGCGCGAGAGCGATGCCGTCCGGGTTGAAAACTGGATCCAGCAAGCGGTATCCGACGGCGCCCGCCTGGTAACCGGCGGCGGCCGCGAAGGTGCATTTGTGGAGCCGACCCTGTTGGCCGACATCGATCCCGCCCAACAGTTTTCATGCGATGAATTGTTTGGTCCGGCTGCCGGAGTAACGCCGGTGGACACGATTGACGAGGCGATCGCCTTGTCCAATCAGACCCGCTATGGCCTTTCGGCGGCAATATTCACCGAGAACATCAATCACGCGATGCGCTTTGCCCAGGAGGTTGAATCCGGCAATCTACACATCAATTTCGGTACGCAATGGCGCACCGATTTGATGCCTTACGGCGGCGTGAAGGATTCTGGCTACGGCAAAGAAGGTCCCGGCTACGCGGTCGATGAAATGACCGAAACCAAGATGGTCGTTATGCACCTGTAGCACCGCAGCAAATCAAATTAAGGAAACGGCAGACAGATGAGTGAGACAAAAATCACCCTGGCCCGGCGCGGCCCGCTATTGGTTCAAGGCGCATCGGCGATCGAATTGCTTGATTTCGAAGGCAATGCCTTCGAAGTTGAAAAAGACGCAATCGCTCTGTGTCGCTGCGGGGCTTCCGACAACAAGCCGTTCTGCGACGGTTCGCACCGCCAAGTTGGATTCGACGACGAGACCAAGGCCAGCGGATAGGATCATCCGCAAGCAGTTGAAAAACCGGCTCTGCGGACCGATCCGGTAAGTAGAGCCGGTTTAGATGCTCGATTGCAGCGGGCCGCTGCCCGGCTATACGCGCGGCTGGCCACCAACCCAAAAGTGTTCTGACCCCTCGGCAAGCAAGTCGGTAAATTGCCCGTCGGCTTCATAGAAAAGGGCCAGATTTAGATCTGCGCCTTCCGGGTCAAGTGAATTGGCGCTTAATGCGGATACGATCGGTTGCCGCCGCCCGACCTGGACCTGCGCCGAAGCGCCGGGCCGGTCGGCAAATTCGCCGGAGATTTCGGAATCATCCGGTACATATAGGTAGATCGCCGGGTTATAGGGGATCGATTTCCCGTCGCTTGATACGGGGCGAATGGTAATCCGCAGTGAACCGGCACCGTAGAGGTGGTAACCGGTCGGCAGATCAGATTGCATGGTTCTAAATTCGATATTGCCGGCCAGCGGTGCCCACAACCGGGCGCCTTCCGGCAGCCGCGCCGTGTGGACCGGCACGAATTCACCGCCGGCGCCGAGTAGAACCTCGCGTTGATCGGGCAGGCGCTGGGCCGAGCGGCAGGCGGCTGCGTCAAACGGTAGCGTGATCGCGAAGGGTTCGGCCCGCGCCAATTCCTCGTCGGAGATAGATTCGCAGGCAGTGGCAGCGTCAACAGGGCGGAGGCTGGCCGATTCGATCGGGCGGTTGGGACGCGAATCGCTGGCCGCTGGTTGGCTTGTCGCCTGCTCAGTTGGGACGGGCTCGGCAGTCGGCGCTACCGTACCGGCGGCGGCCGGCGATTTTGCTGCCGTATCGACCGAATTCCCGTCAGTGCCGCACCCCGCCAGGATGCCGACGCTTGCGACCAATACCAACCCCAGCAGGCGACGACGCGTCAACACGGCCGCGATATTCCGCTGGAAGTCATCAAACCGGGCAGATCGGTGCAGATGGCGTCGATTCCCAGTTCATCTAGCTCGTTCCAACGCCCCGGATCATTGACCGTGAACGTCCAAAGTTCGAGGCGAGCCGCATGGTGCGCCGAAACGATCTGCGACGACTGGATCAATTGGTGATCAATGTTTAGACCAGCCGACCCCATTTCGCTAAGTTCCTGGGTCAATGCGGCGATGTCCGGCCCGCTGGCGATTGCGGCCGCATCGGCCACGCGGTTGCCAAAAAGGATCGGCAATGTCCGCAATCCCAGGTTGGCGAGACCCCGCGCTTGATTCAAATTGATGCCGGTAAGCCAGCAGCGATCGCTCAAGTTATGCCTTGCGACGGCTTCGACCACGTATTCGATGACCGCCGGATCCTTGATGTCGATGTCTAACATGGCTTCGCCACCGATAACCTCGACCGCCTGGTCAAGAGTGGGAATTCCCTCCCCGGACATACCCGGATGAAAATGTCCTCCGGCATCAATCCTTGCCAATTGAGCGGCCGAAAGTTCTGAAACTTTGCCGGTGGAATTGGTCGTTCGCACCAAGTTCGGATCATGGAGAAGAACGAGTTGGCGATCAGCGCTCAACTGAACATCGATTTCGATGACCGGCACGTTCAATCTGAGCGCGTTGACG
The DNA here is from genome assembly GCA_965249595.1 of Chloroflexota bacterium. Lineage (GTDB taxonomy): Bacteria > Chloroflexota > UBA11872 > UBA11872 > VXNJ01 > VXNJ01. The sequence continues at coordinate 1,112,802 of OZ252242.1, forward strand.
ATGGCCGCGATGGTGTTTTCGGGCCCCTGGCCAGCACCGCCACGATGCGCGACCAGGAGCGGACGATGCCGATTTAAGCTCATATTTTCGATCTCAATCGAACCCTGGCAATTTGCACTTACCGTTTTTGACCGGCAACGCTTATTCGATTCTGATTTCCCGGTCGTGGTGCCGATTGGCTAAACCCGCGTTCACGGAATCGCCCGCACCGATATGGTTACAGTTTTAACGTTCTTCGCTCAGGTCGAAATGGCCGCATGTAGCCATAGCTGAGGTGCAACTGATTGCGGTGGCCCCCGAAAACCGAAACGTCCGTTACGAACCGGATGATCGACCACCCACGCTCGTGACCCTCGGCTCCGGTTTTCAAGCCGCGATGATTATTGTGGCGCCGGTGGTATTGACTGTGGTCATCGTTGGCCGAATTGCCCAGCAGCCCGATTCGTATGTTTCATGGGCCGTATTTGCGGCCTTGATAGTTAGCGGCATCACCACAGCACTGCAGGCGACCCGGATTGGACGGGCCGGGGCCGGGCATGTGCTCATGATGGGCACGTCCGGGGCATTTATCCATTTATCGCGGTATGCGTGGCGGCGCTGGTTAACGGTGGCCCGTCCACCTTGACTAGCCTGATCGTGATCTCATCGCTATTTCAGTTCGCGATGGCCGCGCGCCTATCCTGGCTGCGGCGAATCTTCACGCCGGTCGTATCCGGCACGGTGATCATGCTAATTGCCGCTACGGTCATGCAAATAGTTTTCGGCACACTAACCGACGTGCCGGAAGGCACTTCTCAGGCTGCGGCCCCGCTTGTTGCGTTTGTCACTTTGGTTGGCGTCGTCGGCCCGGTGCTGTGTGGGTCACCGGCTTGGCGGCTCTGGTCGCCGGCCATCGGCATAGCTTCCGGTTGCGCAGCAGCAGCAGCTTTCGGGATATTCGACATCCAGCCAATTCTTGATGCACCTTGGATTGGATTGCCGGTCGGTTCCTGGCCGGGTTTTGATCTGACTCCGGGAATAGAGTTCTGGGCCTTGCTACCGGCATTTGTGGTGGTCACCCTGGTGGGTGCAATCGAAACCGTCGGCGATGCGGTCGCCATTCAAAGGGTCTCCCGGCGAAAGCCGCGGGCCACCGATTTTCGGGTGGTCCAGGGAGCGCTAAACGCCGATGGCGTCGGCAATCTGCTATCAGGTCTCGCCGGAACACTGCCAAACACAACTTATTCGACCAGCATATCGCTGGCCGAGGTAACCGGAATCGGTGCCCGCCGGGTGGGTGTTGTTGTTGGCGCCATCTTCTTGGCGGTGGCCTTTCTTCCGAAATTTGCGGCCTTGCTTATCGCGATCCCCGGTCCGGTTGCGGCTGCCTACTTCACCGTGCTGCTGGGTCTGCTTTTTATGCAGGGCATGAAGATCATCATCCATGAAGGTGTCGACCACCGTACGGCAGCGGTTGCCGGTCTCTCGTTCTGGATCGGTGCCGGCTTCCAGAACGGATGGATATTTCCGGGCCTGATCGGTGACGGCTTCATTGGTGTTTTGCTCGGTAACGGCATGACTTCAGGCGCCATCATCGCGGTACTGATGATGGCTTTCATGGAATTGACCAACTCCCGCCGCCGCCGCTTAACGGTTGCCTTGGACTTTGACGCCCTGCCGAAATTGATGGATTTCCTGCGCGGTTTTGCGTCGAAGGCCGGGTGGGATCCCAACGCCACCGATCGCCTGCTATTGGTCGGCGAGGAAACTTTGAGCAGTTTGTTGGCAGCGGAAGACGATGATTTGAATGGCGATTACTTCAAGCGGTTGGTGGTGTCCACCCGCGCTGTTGGTCGCGGCGCGGAGGTCGAGTTCGTTTCGGCTTCCGCTGGCGAGAACTTGGAGGATCGGCTGGCTTACCTTGGCGAGTCACCTGACATTCCGGAAGCACGGGAATTGTCATTCCGCCTTTTGCGTCACTATGCCTCATCGGTGCGCCACCAAAAGTATCACGGGGTGGATATTGTCAGTGTGAGCGTCGATGGGACAGGGTAGGGGCGCCGGGAAGTTGGATCGCGCCTAGCGGTCAACGATTGTTAGGGGCGGATCGGCAGGTTCGTTACGTCGCCGCGTTCGAAACTAGATCTGTGACCCGAGGGCGGATCTCCGCCCGTGCCCTCGCCTGCGGCGCGTGAGAGGGATTCCTAGTCCTGGTCGCACAGACTCGGATCGGCACCCTAAAGAACACCGTGCCGGCAACGGTGACGCGATACAACGCAGCCGTGAACGGCGGACCGTTTTAGGTTATTGATTTCGTCCAATTTGGTACGCCCGGAGGGATTCGAACCCCCGACACCTGGTTCCGAAGACCAGTGCTCTGATCCGCTGAGCTACGGGCGCCCGGATGCTCGCCGCAATTGACTTGTGCGCTAAGAATTATTGATGCAACCGAAAGGAATCGACATCAATTCCGGCCAATAGTACCCGCACCGGCGCGGTGTGGCGATTCCCGTATCAATCGAAGGTGTGGCCGATTCCCAGCAGGCCGATCTCGCGGCGCGTCTATAATCCCTCGCCATCCCATCAACTAGGTGCGGCGGCCAAGCACTAAACCGCCGCCCGTTACCGCTTTCAAATCTGATTGAGCATGCCCTCACCGCGAAACTTGCGAATGCAACGCCAGCGCGCCAAGGTGGTCCGCCGCCAACTGGCTCGCCGAATCCGGAATCGCTATTTCCGCACGACTGCCAGAACTTTGGTAACCAAAGCTCGGGCCGCGATTGCCAATGGTGATCAGGAGGCCGCTGACACTGCTGTTGCGGCGGCAACCCGGCAGCTAGACACCGCCGCCGGAAAAGGTACGATTCACCGCAACAATGCCGCCCGTCGCAAATCGCGACTGATGGCCGCTTACGCTAAGGTTTTTGCCAGCTGAGACGCAGCTGAATTAGGGGCGTTTCGCGCCGAAGAGCGGAACGAACGAAAGCAAAAACGAATCGTGAGGGCTTCCAAGCCCGACGCCAGTCGGCCATGCGGGATCCGGCCCGATTTTTCGCGGATGTCCAAATCGACAATTGCATGTAGCATGTCGGCCAATTCTTCAGCGGAGAATGCCATCGCCTGCGGGGCCGCCCGCCGAGCCATGCCCGGTGATGTGCGAGCTCGGCGGGCGGTTTGTTCGTAACTGGCCCCGCCAGCTAGCAAGCTGCGGATCGCAATCAGTTGGCGGACGCGCGCTACCAGCATCGCCAGTAGGGCCTCGGGGGCCTCGCCTTCACGCAAAAGGTCGGTGAGCAATTTGACCGCCAGGGCGGGGTCGCGGACAACCACCGCGTCGATATAGTCCCAAACCACGACGTGGGCCGGCAATGGGTCAACCGCTTGCACGTCGCTGGCGGTTATGCGGCCTTGGAAGCCGACCAAGGCGGCCAATTTTTCGACTTCGCGGGAAAGCACGTTTCCGTCGATTTCGGCGCGTTGCACCAAGCGTTCGACCGCTGCCGCCTCCAATGTGATTCCGTTGGCCCGGGCCAGCTGCTCCACCCAACGCCGAGCGTCGGAACCGGTCCGGCCTTGACCTGCCAAATCCGGCAGGATTTGTACGCTGACCGAATCGGATGCCAGCCCCCGGACGGCCCGCTCGCGCCCGCCCCGCTCGCGTCCGCTAACACCTTCGAGGCCCACGGCCAGCACGACGGTTGTCGTGGCCGGGATCTGTGATTGTGATTCGGCCAACCAGCGCCAAAATGGCCCGGATCGAGTCGGCGGCGGAAGGTTGTCAATTAGTACTGTCCGGGCGCTGCTGCCCGCTCCCATGAAGGGTAGCGACAAAATGGCCGTGGATATTTCATCGAGCCCAGTTTCAGCAAAATCCAGTCGGACCGAGTTGAGCACGTCGCCTTTTGGGCCCAAAAGGCGGTCGATTACGGAGCGCATTCGCTGATCGCGGTTGCCAACCACGATGTGGACATTGGTTTGCCTAGCAGCCATGGCGCAGTCTACGAATAGCCAGCGTTATTTGGAATGCCTTCGGCACCGGCCATTCGATTTGCCATTTCTGCGGTGTATTGAGCCCTGACTGAGTTATCTGCCAGCGAACTTGGAGTCTTGACATTCGGTTTTCTACTGGGTGTCAAACACGCTACCGATGCCGACCACATATTGGCGCTGGCGACCATTGCCACCCGGCGCGCCGGCGCTCGAACCGGAGCATGGGTTGGAGTCTCCTGGGGCATTGGGCACAGCGCAACACTGCTGCGCTTGGGCATCGTCGTGCTGCTGTCGAAAGAGGCATTGCTCCCGCGATTTGATGAGATTGCGCACTTGTTGGAAGTGCCGGTCAGCCTGACTTTGATATGCCTTGGAGCAATCGCCCTGTTTCAGGCGTTCCCCACCGCCGGCTATCGGAAACATCTGTGGAAAACCGCTCGATCGGTTCATCCGGACGGTCGCGCAAAACTTGGATCGAGCACCTCAAGCGGCGGCAGCCGAAGTCGATACTCCGGCGAGGGATCTGCAGGCCGCGTCGGCCATAACCGGTTCCGTCGGCGCTCCTTAGCCGTTGGCGCCGTGCACGATCTGGACGGGGGCGGCGGCTGATATTAGCCGTGCTCCCGCAGATCGGATCGGCCTGGCTGGCTGTCGGTTATCTGTTGTTATCTGCGCCCGGCACAGTGGGGGCAATAGTGCTGATCACGCTGGCTAGGGGCGCAGGACTCAAGTTGACAACCGGAAACGAGCGATACGGGCGTTTCATAGTCGCAGCATCCATATTGGGCAGCCTGGTTTTTGGCGGCTACATGTTGATTTCGATCAACATTTGAAATTGCCGGCGGTCAGCGCAGCGGCGATCGCAAAGCGAATTGTTGCCAAGATACGTTCCTAGAATGAACTTGCCAAAAGCACAGCAAATGGGGACCCGGTAGCGATGGCGGTCGAAGTGAGCAGCGCCGAAAAAATTATTGGCGACTACGTGCGCACGCATCCCAACAGTGCTGCATTGGCCACCCGCGCCGGCGATGTGCTGCCCGGTGGCGTTGAGCACGACATGCGGATATCGAACCCGTTTCCGGTCTACGTCGATCACGCCGATGGCGCTTACAAATGGGATATCGACGGCCACCGTTACATCGATTTCATCGTTGGCCATGGTGCCCTCTTGCTGGGGCACAATCACCCGGTCGTGACGGCCAGGGCCCAAGAACAATTAACTCGCGGCACTCACTTTGGCGCCTCCCACCCCCAGGTGCTGCAGTGGGGTGAATGGGTCAAGCGATTGGTGCCGTCGGCCGAATTGGTCAGATTCCACTCTTCGGGTACCGAGGCCACGATGATGGCCATGCGAATCTGCCGTGCGGTAACCGGGCGCGACAAGGTGCTCAAATTTGAGGGTCACTTTCACGGCTGGCACGAATACGCGGTCGTGGCTTATGAACAACCGTTTGATATCCCGTCGTCGGCTGGCGTGCCGGCCGACGTGCGAGACCAAGTGATCGCAATCGCACCAAATGATGCACGGCTCCTAGCTGACACCTTGGATTCCCGTGACGATATCGCCTGTGTCATCCTGGAGCCGTCTGGCGGCAGTTGGGGTTGGCGGCCGATCGACGTCGATTGGGTGCGAGCGCTGCGAGGGCTGACTAAGCAATACGACATACCGCTCATATTTGATGAAGTCGTAACCGGTTTTCGGTACAGTCCGGGCGGATATCAACAAGAATTTGACATCATTCCCGATTTGACCACGATGGCCAAGATCTTGGCCGGTGGATTCCCAGGCGGCGCGGTGGCCGGCCCGGCTCACCTTCTCAACCGTTTGGAAATGCGCGAGGACCCCGTCTGGAACCGGGGTCAACGGATTTCCCACCCCGGAACTTTCAACGGCAATCCGCTTTCAGCAGCCGCCGGTGCGGCATGCCTTGAGCAGATCGCCGACGGGCGTGTGCATGCCCACGTCAACGCATTGGGCGGGAGATTGCGTGAAGGGATAAACGAGGCTTTTGCCGAAGCCGGCCTGCCCGGCGGCACCTATGGCTCCCATTCCTTCGTCCATATCACGTTCAACGGACAGGCCGGGCCAGCCGGGTCTGGCCCCGGGCAGTTATTTGGCTGCTTGATGCTTCAACACGGCGTGCACATGGGTTCACACGGCGGAATGCTCAGCGCCGCCATGGACGAATCAGATATCGATCACACCGTCGATGCGGTTCGTTCGAGCTTGCGGATCCTAAAAGCTGCCGGCCAGTTCGGCTGATTGAAATTGTGGCGCCGGCCCGCCGGGCCGGGTCCGCAGCTTCAGCTTCCCAGGTCTAACGATCGCTCATGCGCGGCCGTAATGGCCCGTCCGAAAAGGCCGCGGATTCCGCCTTCTTCAAACACCTGCAACGCCCGCGCAGTGGTGCCGCCGGGCGAGGTCACCTGCGATTTGAGTACGGCCGGGTGCTGGTCCAGTGCATCGCAAAGAGCCATCGTGCCGGCTATCGTTTCAAGGGCCATCTTCTGCGCCAGCGGTCTGGGAAGGCCGAGAAAGACGCCGGCATCGGTCCACGATTCGAGTACCAACAGCGCGTAGGCTGGCCCACTTGCGCTGACCGCGGTGGCGATGTCGATGTGGTGTTCATCGGCCGTATATAGCTCGGAGCCTAGCGCATTGAGGATTTTGCGCACGTGGCTTCGATCTGATTCGTCGACCGCCGAGCTGGCCGACCAAACGGTGAAGCCACGACCCACTTGCACGGCGGTATTGGGCATTGCCCGGACCACCCTCGAGTGTCCAAGATGCGCCTCAAGCGAACTGAGCCGGGCGCCGGTTACGAACGAGATTACGATTTGACCCTCTTTGACGAATTCGGCTACCTGGGCGGCGGCCTGCTCAACGTGCTGTGGCTTAACCACAAGCATGATGGTCTCCGCTTCGCCGATCCAGGGCCCGCCTTCAGCGTGGGTGTTCACACCGGTTTGGGCGGCCAATTCTTTACGTGCAGACTCGAGCGGATCAGAGACGTTGATATCGCCGGCTGCACAGATCTGCGATTGGATAAGGCCGCGGATCGTGGCGGTAGCCATCGCTCCGCCGCCAATAAAAGCGACGTTGCCTTTCATCTGGATATCCTCGATCCAATTCAAGAGCTTGATGCTAATGTCTGATTTTGCGAAATCGGCGAGTGCCTTGGCCCACACCAACTTCAAATATTGTCCGGTCGGATGCTTTCTGTGAAGCGTTTTTACCAATTGCCGCAGGTAGCCCTGGTCGGTCAACTTGGCGCGGGTCGTTCGGAGCTGCTCTCGGCGATCGCCCCCAAACGCCGCCATGGAGTGTCATTTTCGCCCCGATTGGTGGGCCAGTTGGGGCGGGTCAGTCTGGGCGATCCGCGGCTGGATAGGCTATCGGCGGCCCTCTCCTCAAAAAAGACGACACCCATCGAAATGGAATTCATTGATTGTGAGGCCGGAATGGGCGGCCAGGAACGCCAGGCCGAATGGTTTGCCAGCTTGGCCACGGCCGATGTAATCGCGGCCGTCCTGGGGTTGTTCGGTGATGATGATCCGGTCCAAGCGTTTTCTGTGGCCCTCTCCGCTATATGCGACGAATTGGCCCTTTGGGATCTTGGCGTGGTTGAACGGCGGCTTGAGCGCTTGGCAGCAGATTCGCTGCGGATAGCTCGTACCGAGCGTGAGCGCGCCCAGCGCCAGGTAGACCTGTTCGAGCGCCTGGCCATCCATCTGGGCGGCGGACGGTGGGTAGGCGAGATGGCATTAAAGGACGAGGAATTGGTCGTGCTGCGGGGGTTTAACCTGCTCACCACTCGCCCCCTGGTGGTCATTGCCAACACCGCCGATACGGCTATCGGGAGCTGGCCGGAACTGGCGGGTTCGTGCCCGCATCCCCTAGTCGGAGTTGCCGCCCAATTGGAGGCCGAGGCCGGCGATCTGGAAGAGAGCGAACGCGCCGAACTGCTGTCCGAATACGGGATTTACGATCCAATCGGTCAGCGCGTGGCTGGCGCGATCGAAACAGCCCTGCGACTAAAAATCGCCTACACCGGCAACCGTTCCGAAACTCGTGCTTTGGCCTTAGGGCCAACTGCCACGGCCTTAGATTTCGCCGGCGCCATCCACAGCGACGTTGAGCAGGGATTCATTCGGGCCGAGGTGTTAACGGTGGCCGAACTACTCGATTGCGGCTCTTTGACCGCCGCCCGCGGGCAAGGCAAACTGCGTCGCGCCGGGCGGTCCTACCAACTGGCTGACGGGGAATATGTGAGCGTTCTGTTTTCCAGTTAGCTGGCCGCCGGGTGGTGCACACAACCGACCAGGCTAGACAATCGATCGACATTGGCCTGGCGGCAATATGCTGCAATCGCATTCGATATTTGAGACCATCGATCAGCATTTACGAAATTGACGGTCCCCAGTTGCACCGCGCTCGCTCCGGCGAGTATGTATTCAAGGGCGTCGTTGCCCGCGCTGATGCCGCCGGCTCCAATGATCGGAATGTCGACCTCGGGGAATACCTGATAGACGAAGCGCACGCCGATCGGGCGTATTGCCGGACCGGACAGCCCGCCGTAGCGGCCGCCCAGCAAAGGTTGACGTCTGGCCAGGTCAATACTCATCGCCAGCACCGTGTTCATGATCGTCAGCCCGTTGGCGCCGGCGCCCTGGGCGGCAACCGCCAGCGGGCGCATGTCGGTCACATTGGGCGATAGCTTGGCCAACAGGGGAAGCGAACAATTTTCACGAACCGCCGTAATTGCACTCTCGAGAAGCTTGACGTCGGTGGCAAATTCCAGGCCGCTGGCGACATTGGGGCACGAGAAATTCGCCTCGATGGCCGCCACTTCGTTCACGCCTTCAAGTAGCCCCGCCAGCCCCGCCAGCTCGCTGACGCTGTAACCGGCAACACTGACAATGACCGGCGTACCCAATTCCCGCCAGCGTCGCCGCTGGTGCCTGATCAATCCGGCCAGTCCGGGGTTGGGCAGACCGATCGAATTGATCATTCCGGACGGCGTCTCGACGGTTCGAGGGGTCGGGTTTCCCTGCCGCGCCCGCAGGGTCGCGGTCTTGGTGACGAACGCCCCGAGAGGTGAAAAATCAACCACCCGGGCCAACTCGTCTGAGAACCCGGCCGTTCCGGATGCGGTCATAAGCGGTCCCGCGATCGTCAACGGGCGGTCGCCACCGCCGATGCGCGCCGACATGTCAATCGCCATGAGCGGTATTGGGCCTGCACTAGCCTTCGTGGAACGGAACCTGCCGTCGTATTTTCGCGATGTTTGATCGGCGCCCGCAGCGCCGTTGAGGCGCCGAAAACAAAATCGGCGTTTGCAGCTACAAAGCGGTGAAATTTCCCCCAACCTGATAACATCAAATCGAGAACCAACCTCAATATGTAGCGGGCTGCGCCACTCTGTTGCTTGCGGCCGCAGGGACTATCGTTTGGCCGTAATAATCGCCGTGGCGAACCAGAAAGGCGGCGTGGGCAAAACCACGACCACCGCCAATTTGGGCGTAGCCATGGTCGGCGACGGCAAGCGGGTATTGCTTGTCGATATGGATCCACAGGCCAACCTCACCGCCGCGTTCGGCGTAGACCGGGGGTTAGAGGACTCGCTCTCGAAGGCCTTAATCGACCGCAACCTGACGCTGCCGATTCTTCGTGTGGCTGAAAAATCGGGCCTGGATATAGATATCAGCCCGTCGAGCTTGGACATGACCGTTGTCGAGACCTCGCTTTCGTCCAAGATCGGGCGGGAAATGCGACTGCGCGATCTCCTAAGAGACGTGACCTCGGACTACGACTACATCCTCATCGATACGCCGCCCTCGTTGGGATTGTTGACAATCAATTCATTGGTGGCTGCCGAGTATGTCGTCGTGCCCACCGAAGCAAGATTTTTCTCATTGAAGGGTCTTGAAATGCTCAAAGAGAGCATCAATGAGGTTCTTTACATAAATCCCAATTTGCGCATCCTGGGGATTCTGCTTTCCAAATTGGACCGGCGACTGCGAGAAGAAAAGATGGTTGCCGAGTACGTGCGCAAGGAATGGGGAGACATTACGTTTTCAGCCTACGTGCCTACCAACAGCAAGATCCTCGAGGCATCCTCGCAAGGGATCTCGCTGTACACCGCACGCGGTAAATCGAAATCAAACAGGGGTCTAAATTTGGCCATCGGCTCCTATGAAAAATTGGCCAAGGAAGTAGCCGCCCGTGTCTAGTCGCCCAAGAGGAGCGTTTGATCCGAGGCGATTGGAGGACAATCGCCGCGACTCGAACGTAGTAGCCGGTGTTATTGACGCCGACTTGAATATGCGTTCCAATGCAGTCCACGACATCAAGGTGTTCGGGGTGGGCGGCGCCGGCAACAATGCCCTCGATCGGATGATCGCCGAGGGTATAGAGGGCGTTTCATTCATCGCCCTAAATTGTGATGCCCAGGATCTCGATCAATCGTTGGCCGGCGAGCGAATCGTCATCGGTGAACGCTCGACCCGCCGGCTTGGCGCCGGGGCCGATCCGCGCCTCGGCGAAAAGGCGGCGATCGAGTCGTTGGCGTTGATCGAAGCTGCGGTGGCTAACGCGGACATGGTGTTCATAACCGCCGGAATGGGCGGCGGTACCGGTTCTGGCGCCGGGCCAATAGTGGCTCGTGCCGCGCGCGCGACCGGCGCTTTGACCATTGGCGTAGTCACCACGCCGTTTTCATTCGAGGGTGGCTACCGGATGAAGGTGGCCCGCACGGCGGTTGAAAACATGCATATGAACGTCGATTCGCTGGTGGTGATCAACAATGACAAGTTGATCGAATTGGTCCATCGCTCAACCTCGATGCCTGAGGCGCTGCGGGTGGCCGACAGCATGCTGCTCAACGGGGTCCGGGGAATAACTGATCTGATCACCAGCTGCGGGTTCATCAACGTCGATTTTGCCGACGTGCGCAAGATCATGTTTGAGTCCGGCACAGCGATGCTCGGCATCGGCGCGGCTAACGGCGAAGGCCGCGCCCAACGGGCGCTCCAGCAGGCCCTCGAAAGTCCGTTGCTGGAGACCCCGATGCACAATGCGACCGGCATTCTTATCAACATTACGGCCGGCGCCGATCTCGGGATACACGAGATAAACGAAATCGTCGATTCCATTCGAAAAATGTCGGACCAAGATGCCGATATAGTATTCGGCGCGACCATTGACGAAGATGCCCGCGACCGCATGTCAATTACCCTCATTGCCACGGGTTTTGATCAATCGAATTTGGAGGCGACGCCGGTCAGATCGCCCGCAAACTACTACGGCGATCGTCGAACCACGACATCGCGTTCTGAAGACAGCGTCGCTCAACTGGAACCGGTCGGGGTAACCGCCGAAACCGAGCTGGGTGGGACTCCCTACTCCGGCGGCCAGTCCGCGACGGCATACGAAAACATCGGCCGCTGGGATGAGGCAGATCCCGAGGTTCCGGCTTTCATCAGGCGGCGGATGCGCCGCATCTGAACTCCCTGCGTCGCTAAAGCGACATCCAAATGCCGATTTGGCGGTTTTTCAGGACCGCGTCGCCCAGGGCCGAAAAAGAGCAAAACGCCCTCCCCGAACAGGCAGCGCTGCAGCGAATCAGCGAGTGGCTGACCGATCGCGAAGGGACGCCGCGCCGTTGGAATGGACTGGAAATGCTCCAGCTGGCGTTGCACTACTACGACGCACCGGAATTTTCGACAGCGGTGCGTGGATACGCTTCCCGGCATGCGGTTGCTGGCGGATCGTTGTCAATGTCGTTGAGCTTGGCCGTCGACCGGCTAAATTCATCGTTGCCGCAATTGTTGCTGCCGCTGAATCGCGATTCTCGGCGGATTGAAAAAATTCGCCGCTTCAATAGGCTGCAGATCGAAACCTTGGCGGCTATTGCCGCCGGGTTTGAACATACCTGGATCGGCGGTCGCCGCGATGACCGTGATGCGATCGCCACGCTAGACAGCCTGGAGGCGTTGCACCGGATCGGCAAGGCCGCCAATTCGTCGCTGGATTTCTCGGAGACCTGTTCATTTACGGCCGAGGCAATAGTCAACGTAATGGACTTGGACGAGTGCTCTATCTGGGTTCTTGACGAGGACACCAATCGTCTAATCCTGCGAACCACAACCGGGCTGAATGCGGACCTGATCGGTCACGCCGCAATGCAATTGGGTGAGGGAATATCCGGCGCCGCCGCGGAAATGGGCCGCTCAATTGCAGTTCGCGATGCCTGGGCTGATCCGCGATTCAAGGTGATGCCGGCGTTGGACGAAAAGAACTATCGCAGCATGCTGGCGGTGCCCATAATTCAATCCAGCCCCAGGCGCCTCCAGGGCGTGTTGACAGTGCGATCCCTCCAATATCGCGATTTTCGGACTGAAGAAATCGAGTTTGTTGAAACCGTAGCCGAGCAATTGGGATTGGCGCTTTGGAACGCGATATTGCACCAACAAACCGATGACCAGTTACGGCGGCGCAATGCCGAACTGACCACCCTGCAAAGAATTGGCCAAAACTTAACGTCGCGGCTTAAATACACCGATGTCCTCGCAACGATCGCCGAACAGGCCGCCGCCATTTCGCGGGCCGACAAAGCCGGGATCTTTCAATTCGATGAGAGCAACTCGCGCCTAACGATCGTGGCCGCCCACAAATTGAGTCCCGCCTATCGCGATCTCACGCTGCGGCTGGGTGATGGAGTGGCCGGGCGGGTGGCGGCATCCCGCGCGCCGATCATCGTTGACGATGCACTTGATGAACCGCGTTTGCGGGTCTCGAGTGACCTCATCCGCCAGGAGGGCTATCGATCCATGATCTGCGTGCCGATGATGTTTCGCGGTGCGGTCATTGGCGTAATTTCCGTTTATTCAGCAAAGACTGCGGCATTTGTTGAAGATGAAGTGCGGATCATTGCCAGCTTCGCCGACCAGGCGGCGATCGCTATCGCCAACGCGCGCCTCTATGACCAATCGCAGCGCGGTCTGCGCCGCAATGAACTGTTATTGCGCGAACTACACCATCGGGTAAAGAACAACCTGCAAACGGTGGCCTCGCTCCTAAACCTCCAATCGCGCCGGACGCGATCGGAAGAAGCATCGTCAATACTGGCCCTTTCGGCCGGGCGCATTGCCGGGATGGCCGCCGTCCACGACCTCCTGTCGGTACCCGGCCAAGACAGTCCGACGGCGATCGAGATCGTCGAGAAGATGGCTGAGATCGCCAGTTCGGACGCCGCCGCCGCCGGCACCGTCGTCGACATTGCGGTTGACGGCGACAAGGTCGAGATTGCGGAAGATCAGGCTACGGTGTTCGCGTTGGTCATCAATGAGCTCATCTGGAATGCGATGGGGCATGGATTTGAAGGCCGATCCAACGGGCAGATTCGGGTCCGCATCAGCCATGGCGACGGCACGATTAGGACCCGCGTGCATGACAACGGGCGCGGCCTGCCGGGCAGTTTTGAAATCTCCCGCGATGGCGGATTGGGTTTGGCCATCGTTTCACAATTGGTCGAATTTGACCTGGGCGGACAATTTTCAATTCGCAACGCCGACGGTTGTGAAGCCACGGTGATTTTTCAAATTGCTCCCCCTGAGGATGACGACCTAAATGCGCGCGAGGCAGCGAACAATCCGACCGTCAGCATCAACGGCTGATCCACTCTGTAGTGACCTGGCCTGAGCCCGGCGTCGCAAATATTGATTGGGAGACGAAGAGGCTCGCGGCGACGTCGTCTTTTTCGGACCGGCTGCCGCAGCTGTCACGTTTGCCGCGCCGGATGTTTAGCGCACGTCGTCGGCGATAGAAGCACCGCATGGACCAGTGGCCGGTAACTGACGCTGATTGTTGGAACCAGGGCCATAAAGCAGCGTTCTTGCGGGGAGGTGCCGATTCTTTAAGAAGTGCGTTGCAGCACCACCGGAACGACGTCGCGCGGGGGCGGGAATCCCGCCCCATCGGAAACGTCTATCTCAAAGACTTCGAGGTGCCCGAGTTGGGATTCGGGGCTCGTGTATTCGACCGTGAAGCTGAAAGGTCCCGGCCCGTAGACTCCGCCGCCCATCGCAAAGCCCTCCGCGAGAACTTCGCCTGAACGGGCCAGCAACCTCCAGTTGATGTTCGACTCGAAGGTGCGGGAACAACCGTTGACCGCGAATCCGGAACCGACGGCTTCGCCGCTACCGGGTTCGAGCACGATCACCAGCGCCGTGTCCGGGGGCGTCAGCTCGCATCCCTGCGCGATGTTGCCGACGAATTCGTCAACCTCTGTCAATTTGCCGTTTTGCAGGCGAAATTGGCGAATGGCAGGAACAGAGGGTGGCGCGGCGAACGGCTCGCCCGGCGCACGATCGAGCATTGCGACGGTGATGATCCCGTCATGGATGGAAAGGCCTTCGACCCGAATTCGGTCGCCAAGGATTACAAAGTCAGCGTCGCGCAGGGCGCCGCCTTCGTTAACTAGGCCGTGCAGGTAGAAAAATTCTCCGCTGCCGCCGGGAGACTCGATCGTGATCGCCGCCGCATCCCCGCCAGCTTGTCCATCAAGATCACCAAGCACCCACTTGTCGAGCCGTATTACGAGTTCGCTTGCCGAACCCGGAGCGACAGGGGCACGGAATTGGCCGTTTTCTAAAGTGGCTTGGCCGGATTCGCTGCTCTCGGTGAGGTAATTGGCCTGCTGTAGATCCGCGCCGTCTATTTGGCCGTTTGCGGAGGCAGCGCCCTGCGCGATGTTGCCGACGAATTCGTCAACCTCTGTCAATTTGCCGTTTTGCAGGCGAAATTGGCGAATGGCAGGAACAGAGGGTGGCGCGGCGAACGGCTCGCCCGGCGCACGATCGAGCATTGCGACGGTGATGATCCCGTCATGGATGGAAAGGCCTTCGACCCGAATTCGGTCGCCAAGGATTACAAAGTCAGCGTCGCGCAGGGCGCCGCCTTCGTTAACTAGGCCGTGCAGGTAGAAAAATTCTCCGCTGCCGCCGGGAGACTCGATCGTGATCGCCGCCGCATCCCCGCCAGCTTGTCCATCAAGATCACCAAGCACCCACTTGTCGAGCCGTATTACGAGTTCGCTTGCCGAACCCGGAGCGACAGGGGCACGGAATTGGCCGTTTTCTAAAGTGGCTTGGCCGGATTCGCTGCTCTCGGTGAGGTAATTGGCCTGCTGTAGATCCGCGCCGTCTATTTGGCCGTTTGCGGAGGCAGCGCCCTGCGCGATGTTGCCGACGAATTCGTCAACCTCTGTCAATTTGCCGTTTTGCAGGCGAAATTGGCGAATGGCAGGAACAGAGGGTGGCGCGGCGAACGGCTCGCCCGGCGCACGATCGAGCATTGCGACGGTGATGATCCCGTCATGGATGGAAAGGCCTTCGACCCGAATTCGGTCGCCAAGGATTACAAAGTCAGCGTCGCGCAGGGCGCCGCCTTCGTTAACTAGGCCGTGCAGGTAGAAAAATTCTCCGCTGCCGCCGGGAGACTCGATCGTGATCGCCGCCGCATCCCCGCCAGCTTGTCCATCAAGATCACCAAGCACCCACTTGTCGAGCCGTATTACGAGTTCGCTTGCCGAACCCGGAGCGACAGGGGCACGGAATTGGCCGTTTTCTAAAGTGGCTTGGCCGGATTCGCTGCTCTCGGTGAGGTAATTGGCCTGCTGTAGATCCGCGCCGTCTATTTGGCCGTTTGCGGAGGCAGCTTGACCTAAATCGGGGCTCTCCGTTAGTTCTTCAATCCGCTTTGTGACTGGGTCACCCGGCTCACCGTCGTCGCACGCGGCGAGCAGCAAGCCGACCGATAGCACTACCGCGATCGCAAGCGCGGGCGCATGCGGTCGGGCAAAGAATCGTTTCTTGTTTTTCATTGGGCGATTTTGAGCCGCACGCGAGCGCGGAACGCCCCGCAGGGGATTTACGATCAATGAACCTGACCACAATTTCAATCCCATTTCTTCTGACTTAGCCGAGTGTTGCATCACTTGCTCCGTTGCCGCGTTAACCAACAAACGCCAATACCTGTCTAAACATTCGATTCGCCGAATGCCTGGTTCGTCCGCTCGACGGCCCCTGGAAAGTGGCCGGTGCCGTTATTAGATACTGCCGAACGCCCATCGGAAATTGGAGAGCAGTTTAAGCAATATTGGAGATATTTCGCCTTCAATTGTTTCATCGGATCGCAGTCAATGGCTATTTCAAGATGGAGTTTTCGATCAGCCAGCCACAACTAGATGGTCCTGGTTTGCCACCACCGGTTGATCAAACGACGGCCTTCGCGCCGAAGGATTACTTTGCGGGCGGACTTTCAGGCCGCGGCGGAGATTTGCCGAGATGTCAATCTGTCGGCCGTCAGCGAACTTGATTTAAATTCCGGAATCCCACTCCCAGGTCAGGTTATAGGCATCAAATACTGGTCCGTCATGGCATACCCGAGCCAATCCCTTGCGAGTGGTTACGACGCAGCTGTAGCAAACTCCCAGTCCGCAGGCCATCCGCGCTTCAAGGGCGTAGAGCGTCGGCCGCCGCCGCCGCCGAGGAGTCTGATCGATACGATCAATTGCCCGTGAACAGGCCACCAGCATGGGATTCGGCCCACAGGCCAAGACTGCATCCGACCAGTCGTACCAAGTTCCGATCAGGTCAATGACGCTCCCGTGATGGCCGCGGGAGCCGTCATCGGAGGCATAGAAGATTTCAACCGCCGGGGGCAAGTATTCGATCGGCGTCAACCCGCTCTGGCTGCGCGCGCCATTGAGGACGACAACGTCACGTTCGCCGCTCTTATGCGCGGATGCAATCAGCGGTCCCATGCCAATACCTCCACCGACCAAAAGCAGGTGCCGGCAATCGTCGGGCAGGTTGAAGCTTGAACCCAGCGGCCCCAGGACATCGGCCGTGGCCCCGGCGGCCATGCCGGCCAGGAATGCAGATCCGCGTCCGACGACGTGGTAGAGGATTCCAATGACGCCTTCGAGGCGGTCAATCTGGGCCAGTGAATAGGGTCGCCTTAGCAGCGGATCGTTATCGCCGCCGCCGATGTGGACAAATTGGCCGGGTCGGGCTTGCTGGGCGATGTGCGGAGCGGCCAGAATGATCCACCAGAGCGATTCGGACAGCTGCTGGTTGGACACTACTTCACACAGGTCGTATATAGGGCCTTCTTGATTCATTCCCGGCGGCCATCACGGTAGTGGTCAATTGGCAAGATGTGCCAGTTGGCGGCAGAACCGATGGCCTTGGTCAAAGCTAGGGCGGTATCGAGCGAAGTCAAACAGGGGATCAATCGCTCGTTGGCGGTCCGCCGCATTTGGAATCCATCTTCAAGGGTTGGACGGTCCCACGTAAGCGTATTTATGACCAGCACCGTGGCCGGGTCGGCCACCTGGTCCAAGAGGCTCAATTCGCCGGGCGTCTCTTCGGAAATCCGGTTGATCGTTTCCACCGGCAATCCGGCCGCGGCCAAATAGCGGGCAGTACCACGGGTGGCCTTGATTTGGTAACCGTGCAAAGAGAGGATCTGGGCGATTGGCAGGCATTCTTTCTTGTCACGGTCGGCAATGGACATGATCACCGTCCCGGTTGCCGGGATTCCCAGCCCGGCGGCTTGCAATGCCTTGCCCAAAGCCGGGGCGAATTCAAAATCGACGCCCATCACTTCGCCGGTGGATTTCATTTCGGGGCCCAGAAATGTGTCGACCCCGGCCAGCTTGGCATGCGAAAAGACTGGAGCCTTGACCGCCACCAGCGGGCCCACCGGATGGTGGCCATAGTTCCAACCCTGCATCGGCAGGGTCTGGCCAAGCATCGCCTTGGTTGCCAGCCGGACCATTGGCACGCCGGTGACCTTGGAGAGGAACGGGACCGTGCGGCTGGCCCGCGGATTGACCTCAATTACAAAAACTTGATCCTGCCAGATGACGTATTGGATGTTGATCAGGCCCACCGCCCGAACCGCGTGGGCGATCCGATTGGTGTAGTCGACCAAGGTCTCGACAAGGTCCGGCGGGACGTGCTGCGTCGGATATACCGCGAAACTGTCCCCGGAATGAACCCCGGCGCGTTCAATGTGCTCCATGATGCCCGGGATTAACACTCCCTCGCCGTCGCATATGGCGTCAACTTCCACTTCCAGGCCCTGCAGATATTTGTCAACAAGAACGGGGTGATCGGGTGACGGCAGGGTGACCGTTGAGATGTAACGGCCGAGCCCTTCGGCGTCGGAGGCAATTTCCATGGCCCGACCGCCCAGCACGTAGGAGGGCCGAATCAAGACCGGGTAACCAATCCGCTCTGCAACCACCAACGCGTCTTCGATTCGGCGTACGGTGGCTCCGGGCGGGCGTGGAATGCCCATTTCCTCGAGCAATTGGTCAAGTTCTTGGCGATCCTCCGAGGCGTTGATACTGGCAACATCGGAGCCGGTTAGGGTTGTGCCCAAGCGATAGAGCGGCTCGGCCAGATTTATCGCGGTTTGTCCACCGAATTGAACCACCACGCTGGGCGCTGACCGACCGGTTTCGTTGTCAATCACGTCGGCCACGCACTCGACATCGAGCGCTTCGAAATAGAGGCGGTCCGAAGTGTCGAAGTCGGTTGAAACGGTTTCCGGATTGCTATTGATCATCACCGACCGCCAACCGCTTTCCTGCAGGGCCCAGGCCGAATGAACTGAACAGTAGTCGAATTCGATCCCTTGGCCGATGCGAATCGGGCCTGAGCCGACCACCACCGCGGCCGGGCCTTCATGCAAGTCGGTTTCGTTTTCAAATTCGTAGGTTGAGTAGTAGTATGGCGTAACCGCCGCAAACTCGGCCGCGCAGGTATCGACTAGCTTGTAGACCGGCAACATCCCCAGCTGTTTGCGCAGATCCCTAACCCGTGATGGCAACCAGTCTGCGAGCCGCCCGATTACCGCATCGGGGAATCCCAGGCGCTTGGCATCCCAAAGCAGTTCAGCATTGAGCGGTTCCTCCAACAGACGGACTTCCATCGCCACCAAATTGGCCAATTTTTCCAGGAAGAATTCGTCAACGGCGGTAAGTTGATGCAGGCTGGCAATTGACCGGCCGCGCCGCAAAGCGGCCAGGAATGCCCACAACCGCTCGTCATTGGGAACCACCAGGGAGGATTCCAAGGCTTCGCTTTGGGCCCAGCGCGGGTCTTCCCACAGCAGCGATCGTCCGCCAATTTCCAATGAACGGAGGGCTTTATTTATCACGCCCTCAATCGTCCGCTCGATGGCCATCACTTCGCCGGTCGCCTTCATTTGCGTTCCCAAGGTCCGGTCGCCGGCCGGAAATTTGTCGAACGGCCAACGCGGAATCTTGGCCACGACATAGTCCAGGGCCGGTTCGAAGGCGGCCGTTGATTCGCGGGTTATCGGATTGGCCAGCTCATCGAGATCGAAACCGATGGCGATCTTGGCGGCGATTCGGGCGATGGGGTATCCGGTGGCCTTGGAAGCCAGCGCTGATGATCGGCTCACCCGGGGGTTGACTTCAATGACCCGGTATTGGAACGAATCTGGGTCAAGCGCAAGCTGAATGTTGCAGCCGCCGGCGATGCCGAGCGCGTCGATTATCTTGAGTGAAGCCGAACGCAGCAGCTGATATTCCTTATCGGAGAGCGTCTGGCTGGGCGCAAATACGATCGAATCGCCGGTGTGAACCCCCATCGGGTCGAAGTTTTCCATGTTGCAGATCGTCACGCAGGTGCCCGATCCATCACGCATTACCTCGTACTCGATCTCTTTCCAGCCGGCCAGGTATTCCTCCACCAGTACCTGCCCGATCGGCGACATCGACAATCCCCGCTCAAGTAGGATTTCCAATTCATGCGAATCTTTGGCGATTCCGCCGCCGGTTCCGCCCAAGGTGTAGGCCGGTCGGACGATTAACGGATAGCCAAGTTGCGTCGCCGCCCGCAATGCCTCATCGACGTTGTTGGCAATCGCCGATCCCGGTACCGGCTCACCGATATCGACCATCAACTGCTTGAATAACTTGCGATCTTCGGCTTTTTCTATCGCCTCGATCGAGGTGCCCAACAGCCGGACCCCGTAGCGCTGCAAGATTCCGGCTTGGTGCGCTTCGCGGGCCAGATTCAGACCGGTCTGACCGCCCAACGTCGGCAGCAAACCGTCGGGTCGTTCGCGGGCGATCACTCGTTCGATCACCCCCACCGTCAGCGGCTCGATATAGACGGCGTCAGCGATGTCCTCGTCGGTCATGATGGTGGCCGGGTTGGAATTGATCAGGACGGTGGTAATGCCCTCTTCGCGCACTGCCTTGCAAGCCTGGGTGCCGGCGTAGTCGAATTCGGCCGCCTGTCCTATTACGATCGGGCCGGACCCGATGATTAAGACCTTGTGCAGATCGGGGTCTTTCATTGAGCCTCGACCAAATCGAGGAACCGGTCGAATAGGTGCTGATTGTCTTGCGGGCCCGGAGCGGCCTCGGGGTGATATTGCACCGAAAACACCGGCAGGCTCTCGTGCTTGAGGCCCTCGACTGAACCGTCGTTGAGGTTGATGTGCGAAACCGAGTAGCCCGAATCGGCCGGTAGCGAATCGGCGTTGACCTGGAATCCGTGATTTTGGGCGGTGATGCAGACGCGGCCGGTCGAGAGCTCCTTGACCGGATGATTGGCGCCGCGGTGGCCGAATTTGAGCCTCGACGTGCTGGCACCAATCGCCAGAGCCAATATTTGATGGCCCAGGCAAATCCCCATCGTCGGGTAGCGCCGCAACAGCGCTTGCGTCGTGCTGACCGCCGCTCTGGCCGCAATTGGATCCCCTGGCCCGTTGCCGACCACAACTCCGTCGGGAGCCAACTGGCGGATCTGCTCGACGCTGGTTTCGTAGGGTAGAACGCTGACCCGGCAGCCACGAGCGGTTAGCGAGCGAGCGATGTTGGATTTGGCGCCGGTGTCTAAGAGCGCAATGTGAGACCGGTGGCGGCGGGGCGTGGGCCGCGGCCAGGGCGTCCAGTCGTCGTCTGCAAATTCGAAGCGTTCGGGATGGGTCACCTCCTCCACCAGGTTTTTCTCGCTGAGCGGAACAACGGCACGGGCACGGGCGGTGAGCTCATCCAAGAAACCATCTTTGAGGTTGGCGCTGCCGCGCGCCCAACTAAATCTGTCCGAATCGCAAGCGGTGCTCTCTATCGGCGTGATTAGGCCGCGACGAACGCCGCCTGAGCGCAATATCCGGACTAGTCGGCGCGTGTCGACACCCACCACGATAGGGATTTGATGGGCGCTCAGATATTCGGCCAACGGCAATTTGTTGCGCCAGTTGCTGGCCACGCCCGCCAATTCACGCACGATCAGGCCCGACAACCACGGACGCCGCGATTCCGGATCCTGATAGTTGGCGCCGTAGTTATTTATCAGTGGATAAGCCAGGGTCACGATCTGTCCGCGATACGAGGGATCGGTGCAGATCTCCTGGTAGCCGGTCATCGACGTGTTAAACACCACTTCGCCCGAGGCGCAACCGGCTGCAGCGCCGCTTAAGCCAAAGAAATGCTCGCCTGACTCCAGGCTCAGAATGCAGCGGTCAGCCGGCATGGGCATTCGCTCGTTTCGCCCGTCGATGCTCATATACGCGTCGACCGCCGACCCAGGTTCCGACTGTTCGGCCCTTTAGTTTTTTGCCGTCGAGAGGGGTGTTCTTGCCGCGCGAGATCAGCTGATGACGGTCAAGTACCCAATGTGAATCGGGATCGAAGGCGACGATGTCGGCCGGGGCCCCGGCCGAAAGCGTGCCGGCATCGAGACCGTAGAGAAGGGCCGGCGTGATGGTCATCATCGTCAACAATCGCGGCAGGGTAATGACCCCTTCGGAAACCAGTCCGAGCATCAGCGGCAGGGCGGTCTCAAATCCCGAAAATCCCGGCGCGGCCTCCTCGAACGGCACCAACTTTTCGTGCTCGGCATGGGGCGCATGGTCAGTTCCGACAATGTCAAAAACCCCGGCGCCCAAGGCTGCCCGCAACCCGTCAATGTCAGTTTGGGTTCGCAGCGGCGGGTTGACCTTGGCCAAACTGTCGAACGTTCGTGCGGGATCGCCGCCGCCGGCCACTAATTCGTCAGTAAGGGTTAGGTGATGGGGGGAAACCTCGGCGAACGCATCGGCGCCAGCCGATTTGGCCCGGGCGATGATTCCAGGTGAGCGGCCCGAGGAAATATGCAATGCGTGGTAACGGGCGCCGGTCAGTATTGCCAGCCTGAGATCGCGATCCAGCATGATTTCCTCGGCTTCACGCGGAGCCCCGGTTAGCCCCAAGCGGGCAGATACGAGTCCCTCGTGCATGCTGGCACCGGCGATCAGCGACGGATCCTCGGCGTGATTGGCCACCGGAAGGTCAAACCGCCGGGCATATTCGAAGGCCGTACGCATAAGCCGCGCCGATGCCAATGGAATCCCGTCATCGGAGAATCCGACCGCACCGGCCTGGGCTAGCCGGCCCATGTCGACCAGCTCACTGCCCGCCATGCCGATTGATATCGTAGCCAGCTGGTAGATATGCACATCGGCGTCGGCCGCCCGTTCGCCGATCTCGCGAAGGACAGCGGGGTTGTCGACCACCGGGTCGGTGTTGGCCATTGCCACAACGGACGTGTAACCGCCCGCCGCTGCGGCCCGAGCACCGCTTTCGATCGATTCTTTGTGTTCCTGCCCCGGGGTCCGCAAATGACAATGCGGGTCGACCAAACCGGGTGCCACCACCAATCCGCTGGCATCGAACCGGCGGGCGCCATCGGGGGCCGTAAGTGCGCTGGAGAGCGCTTCGATCCGGCCATTGCGTACCAACACGTCAAATTGGCCGTCGATGCCATTGGCGGGGTCAATAACCCGGCCGCCGGCGATGAGAAGGTCGCGTTGACTAGTCATCGAATGGCCCGCGATAGGGTGCGCGAGAGCAGGTAGATAACCGCCATCCGCACCGCCAGGCCGGCCGTGACCTGGTCTGAGATCACCGATCGATCGGAATCGGCCAACTCCGGGTCGATTTCGATGCCGGTATTTTGGGGACCGGGGTGCATCAATATGGCCTGTGGGTTGGCCAGGGCCAGATGCTTCCGCGCGATCGCGTAGTGCTCGACGTATTCCCGCATGGAGGCCAGCCACGGACCGGCCATCCGTTCGCGCTGGATCCGAAGGGCCATTAGCACGTCGGCGCCCTCGGTGGCTTCTTGCAGGTTCGGTTGCAATGTGACGCCGCCCCTACCGTCGGCCTGCTTGGCCTGTGCCAGTCCGTTCGGCACCAATTGCGGTGGGCCGCAGAGAACTACGTTGGCGCCCAGGCAACTTAAGGCCCGTATGTTGGATCGGGCCACCCTGCTGTGCCGGACGTCACCGACGATGACAACCTTAAGGCCGGCGATAGTTCCCATGCGGCGGCGGATCGTGAGCGCATCAAGCAGGCCTTGGGTCGGGTGCGCATGGCAACCGTCGCCGGCGTTGATGACCGGACCGGCCAGCAAGCGGGATGCAAGGTGAGGAGCGCCGGCCCGCTCATGTCGCATTACAAACATGTCGGCACCCAAGGCGGCAATCGTGGCCAAGGTGTCTGAGAGGGACTCACCCTTGGAAAGCGAGCTTCCCGCGGCCGTGAAATTTATCACTTCGGCGCCCAGGGCCTTGGCCGCCAATTCGAAGGAGATTCGGGTTCGCGTACTGGCCTCGAAGAACATGTTGGCTACGGTGACGCCGCGCAATGCCGGAACTCGCGGAACCTTGCGGTCTAGCACCTCGGCCATCGATTCGGCGGTATCGAGCACGTGCTCGATGTCGTCAACCTGGTAGTGCGCCAAATCGAGCAAATTGCGGTGGTGGAATTCCTTCACTGGGCGTCCGGCTGCACGATTACGCGATCCTGACCATCGGTTTCGGCGAGCAGCACGCGCACGTGATCATGGCGACCGGTGGGTACGTTCTTGCCAACATAGTCGGGCCGAATTGGCAATTCGCGGTGTCCGCGATCGACTAGGACCGCCAGTTGAACACGCGCCGGACGGCCGTAGGAGACCAGGGCGTCCAACGCAGCACGCGCCGAACGTCCGGTGAATATGACGTCGTCAACCAGGATCACGTCTAGCCCGTCGAGCGGAAAATCGATTTCGCTGGGCAGGATCTCGCTCATTCCGGAGCGAATGGCCAAATCGTCCCGATACATCGTGATGTCGAGATGCCCAACCCGTGGGCGCAGGCCTTCGATCGACTCGATCTGGGCTGCCAGCCGAAGGGCCAACGGGCCGCCGCGCGTGCGGATACCAACCAAGGCCAGGGATTCGATCTGCCCCGAGCGCTCGATGATCTCGTGGGCCAAACGCCGCAGCGAACGGCCCATACCGGTATCCGGCATAAGGATGCGAGTTCCGTCGGGAACAGTAATCGCCTGCGAGGGTTCTCCCGTCGGAGACGATATTGGGCGTAAATCTGGGCCGCGTCGAGCCATCATGACCTTTCCGCCTCACTGGGCCGGATTAAAGGACTGAACCGATTTTAAGAACCAACGGCGACAACTGGTCGCAATTTAAGATCGGCTGCCGATAGCCGATTGGCGGACCGCCTGGCGCAGATTTTCAGCGACAGATCAGAGCTGAGCGTTCTTGGCCAGTTCCGACAAATTTCACCGGGGCGCCGGTGATTTCCTCAACCCGGCGAACGTACGCTTGGGCGTTGGCCGGCAATTTGGACCATTGGTCGATCCCATTGGTCGGCGATCGCCAACCGGGCAAATAGTCGTAAATCGGTTCGGCCCGGGTTAGACGATGGGTATTGGGAACCCAATCTAAGGTCTCGCCGTCGACGCGGTAGGCGCGGCAGATTGGAATCTCGTCGAGATCGTCGAGGAGGTCAATCTTGGTCAAGGCCAAGGCGTCGATGCCGTTGAGGGCAATTGCGTAGCGGACGGCCACCGCATCCATCCATCCAACCCTCCGCGGGCGGCCGGTTGATACACCGTACTCACCCCCGGCGGTCCGCAATTTCTCCCCTTCAACGCCACCCAATTCGGTTGGAAACGGGCCCTCGCCAACCGAAGATGTAAATGCCTTGGCGACGCCGATCACCCGGTCGATGCGGCGCGGCGCGATGCCGCTCCCGATTGCCGCCCCGCCGGCGGTAGGAGAGGATGACGTTACGTAGGGATAGTGGCCCCAGTCGACGTCGCGCATGATGCCGAGCTGGCCCTCAAGCAATATGTTTTCGCCGGCCGAGAGGGCCTGTTGGATGAACGGGAAACTGTCCACCACGTAAGGGCGCAACGCATCGGCCCATCGTTGACAGAGGTCAAAAGCGGCTGCAACGCTGAGCGGTTGGTTGCCGTTCGGCGCCAAAATTCGGTTTTTTTCGCTAACGATATGTTCCAGCCAGCGTTCCAAATAAGCGGATTCGAAAAGGTCGGCCACCAGAATACCGGCGCGGGCGTATTTGTCGGCGTAAAGAGGGCCGTTGCCGCGGCCGGTGGTCCCCTGGACCAAATCTCCGCGGGCCGATTCCTGAACCGAATCAATGGTCACGTGGTAGGGCATGATCACGTGCGCTCGCTCGGCGATAAACATCCGTCCAGGGATATCCAGCTGGGGGAGTTTTTTTGCCAAACCGTCGATTTCGGACAGGAAGGATATTGGGTTTATGCCAGTGCCCGGACCCAACAGGTTTCTGGTTTTCCGATTGAATATGCCGGACGGAATCAAGTGCAGGCCAAATTGGCCATGCTCATTAACGACGGTATGACCGGCGTTGTCAGAGCCTTGAAAGCGAACGACCATTTGGCATTCTTTTGCCAAAAAGTCAACGATTTTGCCCTTGCCTTCATCGCCCCACTGGGTTCCGATGACACAGGTAACGCTCATTGTTGGTTGTTGCTCCCTGGCTGCCCTGGGCGACCGCCCCCGTCAACTACGAGGGTTGCAAATTTTCCTGGTAGGCGGTCTTGACGCTGGAATTTTGCGACTTCCCCAGACAGGCCCCTAAAAACGCGACAAAAAGCGGGTGCGGGCGATTCGGGCGTGAGCGAAATTCGGGGTGGAACTGAACACCTACGAACCAAGGGTGATCGGCTATTTCCACGATCTCGACCAGATCCTGATCTTCATTTATGCCGGACAGCACTAACCCTGTAGCCTGCAATTTCTGCCGGTAGGCGTTGTTAAATTCCAGCCGGTGTCGGTGCCGCTCAGAGACGTGGTCCTGCCGGTAGGCGCCGGCCGCAGCAGTCCCAGGCACTATCGTGCATTTCTGGGCCCCCAGCCGCATGGTGCCACCCAGATCGATGTCGCCGTGATGCTTGGGCATCGGCGAAATGACCGGATCGGTCGCCGATTCGTCCAGTTCGTAGGAGTTGGCGCCCTTGATGCCGGCCGCGTTGCGGGCAAAGTCGACCACGGCCATCTGCATGCCCAGGCAAAGTCCGAGGTACGGAGTCTTGCTCTCGCGGGCAAATCCGGCCGCTGCGATCATGCCTTCGAGACCGCGCACGCCAAACCCGCCCGGCACCAGCACGCCATCGGCGCTGGCGAGGGTTTCGGCCGGAGACCCAAGTTCTAATTCCTCGGCGTCAACCCAGCGGATATTGACGCGGGCCGAATGGTCGACGGCAGCATGCTGGAGCGCCTGTACGACGCTCATGTAGGCGTCGGTGGCGTTGACGTACTTGCCAACGACCGCGATCTCGAGTTCGCGGTAGTAATGGTCGGAGCGGTCCACCATTGCTTCCCAGTTGTCGAGATTGGCCGATCCAGCCGGCAGGTCCAAGGTGCGGCAGATCA
Organism: Chloroflexota bacterium; assembly: GCA_965249595.1. Lineage (GTDB taxonomy): Bacteria > Chloroflexota > UBA11872 > UBA11872 > VXNJ01 > VXNJ01. The sequence continues at coordinate 1,139,568 of OZ252242.1, forward strand.
AGTCGCCCAGGCCTTCCTCCTCCAGGTGCGTCGGCAGGCGATAGATGTCGTCCAAAGTTGGAAGGGAAATTACGGCATCGGCATCAATATCGCAGTACAGCGCCACCTTCTCCCTGGTCGATTGATCTAGTGGTTCCTCGCAGCGGCAGGCTACGACCTCAGGCAATATCCCGATCGAACGCAACGTGGCGACGGAGTGCTGGGTGGGCTTGGTCTTTAGCTCGCCGGACCAACCCAAGCGCGGGACAAATGTCAGGTGGATGTACATGATGTTTTCTTCGCCAACATCGCGTTTTAGTTGGCGCAGGGCTTCGACGAACGGCAATCCCTCCATGTCGCCAATCGTTCCGCCGACCTCGATGACTAAGACCCTGGCGCTCTGGCCCAGGCGCAGGATCCGTGACTTGATTACGTCGGTAACTTGCGGGATGACCTGGATGGTCCCGCCCAGATAGTCACCAAAACGCTCGCGCCGGATTACCTCGGCGTAAACCTGCCCCGAGGTGGTGTTGCAATCGGCGGTCAGATTTACATCGGTAAACCGCTCATAGTGCCCAAGGTCGAGGTCGGTTTCGGCGCCGTCATCGGTTACAAACACCTCGCCGTGCTGGGCCGGGTTCATAGTTCCCGGATCGACGTTGATGTACGGATCGAGCTTGATATTGATGACGCCCAGGCCGCGACTCTTGAGAATTCGCCCGATCGAACCACAGGTAACGCCCTTGCCCAACCCGCTCATCACGCCGCCGGTGACGATGACGTATTTGGAGCTGTCTAGCATTGCAACGAGCTCAGGCTGCCGCTGATTTCTTTAAAGCCGCGCGCCGCCGCAACCGGGCGATGACCGACGGTCCCTGGCCGGCGCTGGGGGCTGCGGTGATATTCAAACTTGATTGTTCAGCGCTTTGTTCCAAGCCGAGATCGGCAACTAATGCGGCGATTTGTTCATCGCTGGTTAGCTCGTCAACTGCGGCATACCCCATTGGCACCACCCATTGCGGGTCAATTTTGGAAATGATCTGCGAGAGTTGACGGGCCTCGAGGGCGCCGCGTCCTCCGGGCGGAACTATCAGTGCCCCAACGTGACGCAAACCGTTGAGCACCGAATCATCCGGCACTGAAGTTAACTGGCCCAGGTGGGCGATGCTGGCGCGATCCGCAAAAAGGCGAAATATCAAACTGGTCGGGCCGGGATCGACGAGCCGGTTGGCCGACCAAGCGTCAATAAAAATTCCACCGATTTCATATTCACCGGGGCGGTCGATCGTGTATGGATCGGATGCCGGCGGGTCGGCGAAACCTTCAACCGTTCGCGCTGCCAGTCCCAGCAACAATGGGGCCGTAGAGAACGATTGAGCGTGGGCTCGCAGTTTCAGATTTTGATAACGAGGATCAAGTCTGAAGGGGTCGATGAAGACGGTGGTATTGCGGTGTTGAACCCGAAAGCAGGAAGCGCCGAACCAAGCGATGTCCATCAGCGGAGACGAGCTGTGCGCGGGCCGCAGATGGGGATGTTAATCACGATTTCCATCATTTACGAAATTCTAACGATTGTCATGGTCAATTCAATCAAGAATCTTGCTTCATTCCGCTACTCATTGGCCAAATACAATGAAAGCGGCTTTTGCAAACAGCTCAGATTTTCAACCACTGGATCCGAATTTGGCCAATCTGCCGACGGCGAATACCAACATTGATCCTGCGTTGCTTGCGGCCATCGTTTGCCCCGATTGCCATGGCCCGTTGGTCGAGCACTCTGGACAGTTGGTTTGTCACGCTTGCCCGCACAGTTTTGCAATCGAACAAGGCATCCCCAAACTGCTAATTGAACGGCCCGAAAATTCGAGCACCGCCTGATTTGGATAACCTGCCCGCGACCGCCGGTCCCTTTGGTGGCGATTGATACTGGGCGCCGATGACGCCTGATATCGGACTGACCCTGGCAATCCTGGTGGTTGCCGTGGGTTTGTTCGCAAGCAACCGCATTCCGTTCGACCTGATCGGAATCGGAGTGCTGGTGGCGGTATACGTCACCGGTCTCATTCCGTTGGATGGGGCGCTGAGCGGATTTGCCAATAGCGCGGTAATTACGATCGGCTCGGTCTATGTAATTTCCGAGGGGTTGTCACGAACCGGCGTGGCCTACGCCGTCGGACAGGTCCTGCAGCGCGCCGCCGGCGGCTCAGAATCCCGCCTGATCATACTGACCATGTTGGCGGTGGGTGGGCTCTCCGGTTTCATGAACGCGATCGGCGCGGCCGCCGTCATGTTGCCGGCAATCGTGGCCGCGGCGCGGTCCATGAATGCGCCGGTTTCCCGGATACTGCTGCCGCTCTCCTACGGCGCGCTTATGGGCTCGATGCTCTCGTTGGTGGGAACCCCGGCCAACCTGCTGGTCAATTCGGTGATGGTCGACCGGGGGTTTGAAACGTTCACCCTTTTCGATTTCACGCCGGTCGGCGCCGCCATCCTGGCCGCCGGCACGACCACCATGGTATTGGGGCGACGCTGGCTGCTGCCGACCTACGCCAGCGGCGCTGAAATCGATGCCATGCTGCCGGCCAGCAGCCGCCATCACGAACCCTATCGGCTGGAAGAAAGCCTCTATGACATTGAGGTCCAGTTCTCGTCAACGCTCGTCGGGCAGACCCCAATCGAGGCCGCCCTGGGCCGAGTTTTTGGCGTATACGTCTATTCGATCAATCGCTCCGGCAAGCACATTTTTACCAATTTGGCAGAAACCGTCATTCAGTCTGAAGATCACCTTTTGGTCAGTGGCGCCAAAGCCGATATTGACCGGGTGGTGGCCCAATTTGAATTGGGTGAATCCAGCCCCAGCCGGCTTGACCTTTCAGAGTTGGGATCCGGCTCCGCCCGCATGGCGGAAGTTGTCGTTGTTCCCCGCTCCGGGCTAATTGGCAGGACCTTGCCCGAGGTTTCGTTTGCCGATCGCTACGGCGTTAACGTATTGGCGGTTTGGCGTGAGGGTGTCGCTATCCGCACTCGCCTAATCGAACTGCGCTTGCGGCAGGGCGACACACTGCTGGTGCAGGGCCCAACCAGTCTGGTTGACAACCTCCGCGAACGCGGTGACGACCTGGTGGTCATCACCCAGGAAACCGGGATGCGATTTCGGCGCCAGCGCGCGCCGCTGGCCGTTGGCGTCCTCCTCCTCTTTGTCATCGGCATGGTCAGCAACGTGGCGCCGGTGGCAATCGTGGCGCTGGCCGGAGCCGCGGCGATGGTGATGGTCGGAGCCATCAACATGGACGAGGCCCGCAATTCAGTCTCCTGGCGCGCCATTTTGCTAATCGGCGGCATGCTGTCGATGGCCGAGGCGATGACCGCGAGCGGCGCCGCCGAATACCTGGCAACATCGATGGTCGACCTTGTGGGCGGTGCCGGTTGGCAACTGATCCTGGCGATCATCCTATTGCTCACGTCGCTTTTCGCAATATTTGTCAACAACCATGTCGCCGCCGTCCTGATGGCGCCGTTGGCGATTGATGCGGCAATTTCATCCGGTGGCGATCCACGAATGTTCATAATGGCCGTCGCGCTGGGCGCAGCCACCGGCTACGTGGCGCCTTTCTCCCACCCCGGCAACATTCTGGTGATGGGGCCCGGCAACTATCAGTTCAATGATTACGTGCGCGCCGGTACCCCCGTGGCGCTGGTGGTGGCGGTGGTCGGCTACATCACGTTGCTGGTTATTTTCTAGGACTTGCTGCCGAACCAATAGGCAAGATATTTCCAGCGGCCCCAACGGGCGTAGTGGCGAATTGCCCGTTCGGAATCCTTGTGACGGGCGCGAAATACCGAGTCGATCGGAAGTTCCCCAAATCGCCCGCAGAGAGCCAAGATGCAGGAGCGAGCGTAGGGGCCGATACCGGGCAATTCCCCTATCTCAGCGGAAACCGACCGGTCGCTGCGCGCGGTGTCGGCCCATGACTGGGGGTCAATTTCCCCATCGCAGACCATGGCAGCGATGGCCTGCAGGCTCTTGGCGCGGTAGCCGAACCCGGACATTGCGGCCAGGGCGTCCACTTCGATCGCCGCAATGCGATCGGGGCCCGGAAAAGTCCTCCGGCCCAGCGGTGAAGGCTGGCCCAGGCTGATGAGCAATTTTTCGGTCATCGACCGCGTTCCACTCCAGGAGACATTGGTGGTCGCCAATACCTTGACTAGGTCCTCCCAGATTGAGGGGCAGCGCAGGAGCGCACCGGCACCCGATTCGGCCAGGTGTCGGTAGCGGGCCCGGCGCCGGCAGGCGCTGTGGAAACCGGATAGGTCGAGATCGCGATTGAGTATCCGGCGCGCCACGCGGTCAGCCTGGTCCACATCACGCAGTCCCCAAAAACTGGCCACGACCGAGGATTCGGCTTGGCGCAGATCAATGGCCACCGGTCGGCCGGCGATTTCGGCGGCGGTGGCTAGATGGGCGGTCGAGTCTGACCAATGAAACGGCGCCAACGTGCGCCACCCGTGTGATTGGGCCAGGGCCGTCAAGTCGACGTCCACGTATCGAAGATCGATATCCGCCGGCGCCGGCACGCTATTGATGTCGCGCATATCGACACCGGAAAGCAAATGGCCTGTTGATTATTCTGAGCACTGAAGCCCTCCGCCAAACGGCGCCCGCAAATGGTTTACCACCATCAATATTCTTTACCTAACCACCGACCAGATGCGCGCCGACACTCTCGGAGTGGCCGGCAATCCGTACGGCGCCACGCCCCGCATTGACGCCCTGGCCGGGCAAGGTGCCTGGTCGGACCGCATGTACTGCGTCCAACCGCTTTGCGCCCCATCGCGGGCATCAATGATTACCGGAATGACCCCGCGCGGTCACGGTGTTTGGTCAAACGGCCTGACCTTGTCTGAAGATTTACCGACCGTGGGAGCTGAATTGGCGGCAGCCGGGTACGCGACCGCCCTCATCGGCAAGGCTCATTTCTCAATTTACTGGCAGCACCCGGACCTGCCGCCGGAGCGCGCCCTCGAGACTCCTCAGGCGTGGGCTGACGGATTGGTACCCGAAGACTGGAATGGTCCTTATTACGGATTCGACCACGTTGAACTCACGCTCCGGCACAACTATGTTCGCGGCGGCCACATTCGTCGCCAGCAGGAGGCAAACGGAAAATTTCGCGACTTGGCCGATGTCCAACACGCGATCGAGCCCCCGATATGGGAGGGTGCATGGAAGTCGGCCCTGCCGGTTGAGCAGCATCCGACTACCTGGGTCGCCGAGCGGACCATCGCCTATCTGCGGGAACATCGCCAAGAGCCATTTTTCCTCTGGGCCTCAATACCCGACCCTCACCATCCATTCGCCCCGTCGGGCCACTATGCCGACCTTTACGATCCGGATGAAATCGATCTGCCGGAAACCTTTGGATCCGACCTAAACGGTAAACCTGAACACGTGCGTGACTATGCCGCCGGGCGCCTTCAGAGGGACATGGAGGGATCGGGAGCCGGCTCGGCCGATCTTTCGACAATGTCCACCGCCGCCTGGCGGCAGGTGACGGCGTTCTATTACGGGATGTGCCGCCAGATCGACGATGCCGTCGGCAACATTCTCGATGCGCTCGACGAGCTCGGCTTGGCCGATGACACGCTGGTAATTTTTTCAGCCGACCATGGTGAATTGTTAGGTGATCACTCACTGCTGTACAAGGGCCCGTTCGCCTACGAAGGATTACAGCGGGTACCTTTTGTCGCCCGCATGCCGGGGGCGCCCGGCGGACTCTCCCTGCCGGGCCTTGGATCGCAAATTGATCTGGCGCCAACGTTTTGCGATGTAGCCGGAATCGCCGTCCCGCCCCATATGCAGGGCCGCCCGATGACCGGGTGGTTAAACGGCGGCGCCGGCCGCAGCAGCGCGTTGTGTGAATTTCAGGGCCGTTACTTTGATTTTTGTTCGCGCACCTTGGTCACCCAAGATTGGAAACTCACACGTTATGCGGGCGGGCCGTGCTCAGAACTTTACGACTTGGCAAACGATCCGGGTGAACGTTTCAATCTTTACGATTCGGCCGATCACGCATCTGTCCGCACCGAATTGACCGAGCGTCTGCTAGAGGAGGTACTTCTCGCCGAAGGCCGATGGCCACCACCGGTCGTACATGCCTGACTCGCTAACTGAGGATGCTGCCGATTTGCTCCTGGCAATTTGCAGGCAGGCTTTCGGACCCGGTGCCCAAACTCGGCAGGGGTTTGTATTTCGACTGCAAATCGAAGACGCTACCGGGTTGGCGCTGCTCTCGCAACCGCATGTTGGAGGGCCCGTCCCCTGGTCGCTGGAAACTTCTCTCGCCATGGTTGAGCGCCTGCAGGAGAGCGGTTTCTTCGAGCGGGCCCCGCACGGCGTGCGACGCGATGGCTTCTCGATTGCCCGGGCCGGGGTTACGCCGCTGGGCCGGGAATGGTTTGCACGCCGTGACAAATCGATTTGAAACGCCAACTACCAGGAAGCCATTTGCCGATTGCGGCCAAGCCTAGGTTCGGTCGCAATGAATAGCCGCCGATATTTTCAGATTGGGTGCCAAGAACGAATCTGGCCAAACCAGCCAACGCTTCGCTGGGCGAATTCAAGTCAGCACTAATTGCAGGTATTGCAGCTGCAAGTTCGGTGACCGATCCCGGTCGAGTATTCTCTTGCCGGTATTGGGGTCAGCCCGCTGGCCGCCCCGAATAACGCATCTAGGCCTGGGGCGGTGGTGAGAAGATCTCGATCAGGACCGTGGGTTCAATCGCGGTGGCCCCGTGCGGAGTGTCGCCCGGAATAACCCAGGCGCTGCCCGGCCGACAAACCCTTTTTTCACCGGCGACTTCAAGCTCAATGGCGCCCCTGATAAGGTAACCAGCCTGTTCATGCGGGTGGTGGTGCGTCGATACGCAACCCCCGGCCTCGATGTGGATCTCATACAACAGGGTGTTTTCGTGTTGGACGAGCTTCTTGCGTTTGACCCCGCTAAACGGGGTGTCGGCTAGATCAATGTCTGCTGAATCGACGGCTTTGAGCATTTGGTTCGCCTAGCGGCTAGAAGACGGCATCGTTAACGCGATTAAACAATGAATTTGTGTGCCTGGCATGAAGTTTGCCAAGTCGCGCTGCCGACGCGAACGGGAAGGACCCTGTTTACTTGGCGCCGTCACCAGCAACTGGTGCCGGCGAAGGGCCGGCGCACCGCGCACATCGGCGGGGCCGGGGAGTCATCTGGAAGGGATCGAACGGGGCTTGCGACGTATCGGAAATCGACGACGATGCGTCACTTTTGATGTGTGTTGACACCGTTCTTCACCCTGTCGCAATCTTGAGATATCAACGCCATGCGACTTCGCCGTGGCCGATCGCTCCCCGCCCGCGCATGCCAATAATGTAACTGGTATGAATGTAACTGGTATGCATGTTGCGCGCGCGTGGGGAGCGAATGTGGTTATGTCGAGGATTGATCAGCAGCAGCTGGAACATTTCCAAAAAGAGGGATACGTTGTAGTCGAGGATCTCATCGACCCCGAAACATTCCTCGATCCGTTGGTGGCCGAATATGAACGTCGGTTGGATGAATTGGCAGGCCAGCTGCAGCGGCAAGGACTGGTCAATTCCTCCTACGCGGGCTTGGAGTTCGGTGACCGGCTGACTCGTATATATGACGACAGCGGGCAGGTCCACTCGCAGTACTTCGATTTTTCCTTGCCCCAGCGCGGCATTACCCTAAATACCCCGATGTGGCACGGTCCGGCGGTATTTGACGTGTTGACCGCTCCTCCACTATTGGATGCCGTGGAGTCGATCATCGGCGCCGAGATTTATTCGAATCCCACCCAGCACGTGCGTCTCAAACCGCCCGAACACTTGACCCCCCGGAATCCCGAAACCGGTCTCGTACAACTCGGCGCTACTCCATGGCATCAGGATGCCGGCGTCGTGAACGCGGAGGCTGACGAATCAGAAATCGTGACAGTCTGGATTCCGGTGTGGGACGCCGGCGAAGTCGACGGATGCCTGCACCTGGTGCCGCGCAGCCAACGCGAGGGCATGCAGTTGCACTGCCCCGGCGGAACCGCGACCTCGCCATCGGGGTTGGGTATACCGGACGAGATGTTTCGGATCGGAGACGCCATACCGATGCCGATGCGCCGCGGCAGCGTACTCTTCATGCACCGTTTGACCTGCCATGGTTCTCTGCCCAACCACAGCGATCGAATTCGCTGGAGCCTGGACCTGCGCTACAACCCGGTCGGCCATGACAGCGGACGGGCAGCGTTTCCGGGATTTGTGGCCCGAAGCCGGGCCAACCCGGAGTCCGAGTTGCGCGACGCGGATGTTTGGGCAAGCCTGTGGCGCCAGGCCCGGGACCGGCTGGCGGGGCATCCCGATCCTTCCTACAACCGCTGGTCGGCCGACCACCCGGCCTGTGCCTGAGGGGCCCTTCCAGCTGTAGCTGCCAAGAAGTAGATCGCCGCCAGAGCAGCGCGAATATGCGCTGAAGGGCTTATTAGATTGGGATGAAAATTCCCAATCGGCGCATTTCAGACTATCTGACGCCTGCGCCGGCCTGACAAGAACCGGGGCCGATTAAGGCTTATAGTCTTCGCGCACCGGAGAAAAGATCTCAACGATGATGGACGGCTCAGTGGCGGGTCGTCTCGTGGTCGGCGCCACCCGGGATCACCCAGGCGCTGCCAGGCCGGCACACTGCCTTTTCGCCGTTGACCTCAAGATCGATAGCGCCCTTGATGCAGTATCCGGTTTGCTCCTGCGGGTGGTTGTGCATCGTTACGCAACCCCCGGCCTCGATGTGGACCTCGATCATCAGGGTGTTCTCGTGATATATCAGCGTCTTGCGCACGACTCCGGGAAACGGTGTGTCAATCAGGTCAATGTCGGAAGTATGGACGGCCTTGAGCGCGTATTGTTGAAGTCGATTTGATTTGGGCGTCGCCGGAGCGATTAAAACCTAATCGCCGCAATTTTGGACTTTGGCGGGCAGTCTATAGCCCGTAGATGTCTTTGAGATTGCCACCCATGATCTTGTCGAATTGATCGCCGGGCAGACCCAGGCGGCGAATAGATTCGACCGCCAAGTCGGGGTGGGCAGTCGGGGCGTTTGAGCCAAACACGACTCGCGAGGCCCCCACCGCCGCCACCGCATCGCTGACCGCCCCCGGTTCGAATGCGGCGATACAGGTACCCAGGTACAAGTTGTCGGCCAGATGAGCGGCTTCTAGCGCTTGGCCGCGCCAGTAGCGGTGACCCATGTGATCCATGATGAATGGGACCGTCGGAAACCGCCGCGCCAGCACTGCGATCTCCAGCGGGTGTGACGGGGTGCCCTGCGAATGCACCGTTACCGGTACGCCAAAGCTCTGGGCGATTTCAACGCAGCTGTCGGCCACGTTTGAAGAAATAACGTAGCCGTGGTTGGCCGACATCAGTTTGAGGCCACGCATGCCATCGGGCCCCAGACAGCGCTCGAGTTCGCTGGTTGCTTTGGCCCCCAAACGCGGGTTGACGCAGGCTCCCGGGATGACGCGATCTGATCGCTGGGCGCATTCGGCCACCGCCCAATTGGCGGGCTCGTACTCAACCCGCGCAAACAGCACTATCCGGTCGATGCCGGCGGCGTCCTCGGCAGACAGGAGACCGTCGAGATCTCCCTGATTCGAAATATAGGTTTCGCAGTCACCGGTCATCATAGTTCCCGCCCTTTTTTACGACCAGAAGGGGTCTACACCATAGTCTGATGCCATTTTTCCTAACACGCCGATTTGGGCCCGGCTGGTCGGAATCCCATTGGCGATGCGGTCGGCATAGGTGTTCCATTCAATCTCACCGGGAATAAAGACTTGGCTAAAACCGGGTCGGGGCGGAGTGGCGCGCATGAGCTGCGCATTCTGGTCGACCATTTCCTGGTATTTCTCAATTTCGATAAATGACGCGATATCGATTGCGATAAACGTCTGGCCGGACTGAACCGCCAGGTCCCCGGTGATTCCGCCCTGGGTTTTGATCGTTGAGGTAAGCGCCCCTGACAAGACGCCCGACAGCAGGTCCATCACGTAACCGATGGCATACCCTTTGGGCCCCCCGGCCGGCAGCATGGTAACTGCTGCCTGTGCGTCGGTGGTCTCGTTGCCATCGGCATCAAGACACCAATCGGCGGGCAATGGCGTCCCGTGCAAGCGGGCCATCATCACCTTGCCAAAGGCGGCGACGCCGGTCGCCATATCCAAAATCACGGGCCGGTCAGTTCCAGCCGGAAAGACCCATGAGTGGGGGTTGTTGCCCATAGACGACTGCGCCCCGCCGTAGGGGGCTGTGTTGACGCCCGCGCCGTTGGAACAGGAAAAGGCGATCATGTTCTGTTCGGCCGCCTGCGCCGGCCAGTATGCGGCGGCCCCGAAATGCCGTCCATTGATTACCGTTGCCAGACCAATTCCGCAGGCCCGGGCCTTGGTAACGGCGGCCTCCATGGCCTCGTTCGCTACGATCTGACCTAGGCCGTGCCCACCGTCCAGTACGGCGAACGCCGGACCTTCACTCAAGGTTCGAATCTGCCCTTGCGGATCGACGGAACCGTCGCCCAAAGCCACCATGTAGGAAGGCTGTAAACGAACCACGCCGTGCGAATAAACGCCGCGGAGGTCAGCCCAAACCAGCGAATCAGCCACCAAGCTCGCGCCTTCCGGCGATACCCCGCGCTGTTCGAACAACTTTGCAGAAAAATTTCCCAACTCGCGGTGATCGAGTCGAATCGAATCGCCAGTTCCGCTCAATGTAAACCCAACTTCAAGATTCTTGGCATCGGCGACATTATCGATTTGTTAGCGGATCCGATTTCGCAATTCAATCAAACCCGCGCAAGCAGTTCCTCGCACAGCAATTCGGCTCCGGCCTCGATTTCGTCAATGTCGGCGAACGAGTAGCTGATACGGACGCATCCGTCCTCACGCTGGTCGTGACGAAACCATGACCCTGCCCATACGTCTACGCCCTTAGCGGCCATCGCCGCCTCGACCTCCTGGGCGCTTATCCCACCGCCCAGACGGAGCCAACTGAAAAACCCGCCTTCGGGCCGCGAATAAATAAACGGGCTGCCGGCCAGCCGTGAATCTAGAACACCCAACAGGCAATCGCGCTTGGCCAGGTATGCGGCCTGGAGGGCTTCGATGTGGTCGAACATGCGCGTTTGCATGTATTCGGCCACTATCCGGCAAGTAAATGGGCTGGCACCCAGATCGTACTTGTGCAGCGTGAGCGTATCGATGGTCGCCGGATCGGCCATGGCCCAACCCAGCCGGGTACCAGCACCGAGTATCTTGGAGAACGTGCCAACTCTCACAACTCCGTTGCCACGGGCCAATTGGTAGATGCTTGGCACGCGTTGGCCGGCAAAACGCAGCTCGTAGTAGGCATCGTCTTCGGCGATTAGGAACCCGTAGTGTCGGGCCAGTTCGAGCAGCGCCCGGCGGCGGGCTGTGGTGGCGGTTCGGCCCATGGGGTTTTGAAACGTCGGAATCGTATAGGCCAGCTTGATCGGGCCCTGCCGGCAGGCCTTCTCAATATCGGACAGGATTGGGCCGTCTTCATCCCAGCGGACGGGAATCCGCTCGACGTCGAAGCCGCCGAAGAATTCAGCGCCCCAACTCGCCTCGTCTATGAGCATCCGGTCGCCGGCATCTAGGAGGGCCGTGGCTAGCAAGCCCAGCGCCTGGGCGGCGCCATTGGTGATGATCAGGTTTTCCAGAGTGATCGACATATTTTCCAGCCGGGCGGTTTTTTCGACCAGCAATTCGCGCAAGGGAGCATAGCCTTTGGCCTCGCCGTAGAGCAAGGCCGATACGTCGTTGCCGATTACGGCCTTGGCGGCATCACCCAGCTCCGCCAGCGGCATTGATCCCGGGTCTGGTTGCCCAGCGCCTAAACGGTAGGTGATGGGCGGCTGATCGGCGCCGAGACGATCTTCACTGGTCCGGGCGCGATGGCGGCCGTGCGATGAAAGCATTTCTTCGAATCTGATACTGCTGGGCCTTGTGCGCTCGCGGGACGTTGCGTCTTGACATTTAACGCTGTCCGGCCAGGTGGCTCCTAGCTGGGAGAAGGCGAATTGGTCAAAGCGAATGGAGCGGGCAAGGGCTGATAAAACCAGCCGCCAATCTCGATTCCAGACGTAGCTTTCACCAGCGAATCGGGGTCGCCAACCCGCCGGCAATGAACTTTTTTTATGGGACTGTCTACGGGCGAATTAAATCGCTTCGACGGGGGTCTTAGAACCCGCCCATGCCAGGCGGCATACCGCCGCCCATACCGCCCATGCCAGGCGGCATACCGCCGCCCATACCGCCCATGCCACCCATTCCGGCCATCGCCTCAGGCGAGACAGGTTGGGCGGGCTCGGGAAGGTCGACGACCATGGCCTCTGTGGTTAGGAGCATGCCGCCGGCGGATACTGCGTTGTCGAGAGCTGTGCAGGCCACGTTGGCGGCATCGATCACACCCAACTCGTTTAAGTCGCCAAATTCGTCGCGGTCGGCATTCCAACCGTACCAAGGGTCGTCTTCGGACAGAACTGAGTCGATCACCAGCGACGGGATAGCACCGGCGTTGGCAGCGATCTTGCGCAGCGGGCCTTGCAGTGCCCGCTTGATTATTGATGCGCCGGTCCGCTCGTCACCCTCCGGGAAACTTTCGAGGTCAATGGCATCGGCAGCCCGCAGATAGACGGTACCCCCGCCGGGGACGATCCCATCTTTCATTGCCGCCTTGGTCGTCGAAACGCCATCTTCGGCGCGAGCCTTGCGTTCGCGAAGTTCGATGTCGGTGGCTGCGCCAACTGAGATGATGCCAACGCCGCCCGTGAGCCGTGCTAGCCGTTCTTCAAGCTTCTCGCGATCCCAGTCCGAATCGGTCACCTCAATTTGTGTCCGAATTTGTTCGGCCCGTTCCTGCACGGCCGCGTCGTGGCCGGGGCTTTCAAGCAGAATCGTGGCCTGTCGCCCAACGGTTACCCGGTCAGCTTTGCCAAGCCAACCAACCGATGCCTCTTCCCAGGAGAAACCGACATGTTCGGAGAACACGGTGGCCCCGGTCATGGCACCCAAGTCCATGAGGGTGGCCCGCATGCGTTCGCCGTAGGAAGGCGCCTTGATCGCAGCGACATTGAGTTTGCCGCGCAATTTGTTCATGATCAACAGGGCTAGCCCATCGCCTTCAATGTTGAGGGCGGCTATGAACAGGTTGCGGATCCCGGAGGCCACGATGCGATCGAGAAACGGCGCAAAGGCCTGCGCCGACGTGATCTTGGTATCAACCAGCAGCACGTGCGGGCTGTCCAGGTAGGCTTCCATCCGTTCGGCATTGGTGACAAAGTATGGGGAGATCCATCCCTTGTCCAACTGCATGCCCTCGACGTAGCGGGTGGCCAGCGGTAGGCCGGTTCGACTCTCGTCGATTTGGACCAGACCGTCGTTGCCGACTCGCTCCATGACCTCGGCGATACATTCACCGATCGCCGGGTCGCCCGATGCGATCGACGCAACCCGCTCAATGTCTTCCGAGTTGGCTACCGGACGAGCCATCTCCCGAATTCGATCGTGAACAATTCGGGCCGCCCGGTCGATACCCCGCTTTAGGATCATGGGGTTGGCGCCGGCGGCGATGTTGCGCAGCCCTTCGCGGGCGATCGACTGGGTGAGCACAACCGAACTGGTGGTGCCGTCACCGACGCTCTCGCCGGTCTTCATCGCGGCTACTTTTACGATCTGGACCCCGATGTTCATGTAGGGATCGGAGAACGACTCGGCAAACTGCTTGGCGATGTCGTCACCGTCGTTAGTGACCTCGGCGCTTTGGAATCGCTCATACATGACGTTGCGACCGCGCGGTCCATAGGTAGAACCGACGATGTCGGCGAGCAGGTCAACGCCCTTGATCAATTCGCGACGGGCGTCGTCGGAAAATTTGACTCCCTTAACAGGCATGGCAGTCTGGCCTTTCCTGGCGCAGGTTCAGCTGTGGCGCAATCGGGCCAGCGAGCAGTTGGTGTTAGCCGATGACGGCGAGGACGTCGCGCTCGGCAATGATGAGGTATTCGGAACCGTCGGATTTGTATTCGGTTCCGGCGTATTTGGCAAATAGAACGGTGTCGCCAACTTGGACATCGAGCGAAATACGCTCGCCCTTGTTGTTGCGGCCACCGGGCCCGGCTGCCATTACTTCACCCTCCATGGGTTTTTCTTTGGCGGTGTCGGGTAGAACGAGACCGGAGCTGGTCATTTCTTGGCGTTCCATTGGCTTAATCAGCAGGCGATCGCCTAGAGGCTTGATCTGACCCATCGGGGCGGTTCCTTTTGGAATAATGGCGCGCAAAAACGGCGGCGCAAAAACTAAAGAGATTGGCAGGCGCGACCAGCGCCTAGCGCAAGGCGAAAGATTATAGGTTTTTTGCCGCAATTTCGTTGGCCGCGGTCTCGGCAATTTGGGCAATTGTCAGCGGCCCGTCCGGTAATGCGGCGATCGCGAAATTTGGCGCCGCCAAAGATAACTGATCGGCCAATTCCGAAATATCGGGACATGGAATGCAACCGATCTGACGAATTGCCCGGGCGTCCAATCCGGTGCTGTGGACGTAAACGCTGGCCTTTGATTGGATCTGCGCCAATATCTGGGCTTGCCATTGATCGGCCTGCGGAGTCGGTTGGGCGGTGATTTCGGCCAGCAACTGGCTCGGACTTCGATCGCGCTGCAAATATTCGGCAAAATGACCGTGGCCGATTCCTTGCGAGCACTCGCTGGCGATCACCAACGCACCGCCCGGCTTTACGATCCGGGCCGCGGCCGAGAGGCCCTTGACCGCCTGGTAGAAGTTCTGGTCGAGCGGGAATCCGCTGTTGGACGTGATCACGAGATCAAAGCGCCCATCCACGTCTACGATCGCCGATTTAGCCACCGACCGGCAGGCCAGATCGTGGGCTGCGGTCAATTCGCCACAGAACACGTCGGTTATTGCCTTGGCGGCGTCCAGCGCGACGTTTACGATCAGATCCGGAGGGCATAGCGCGGCGGCTTGGCGTTGCTCCTCAAATATTGGGTTGCCTCGCGTTTGGCCCCAAGTCGCGCCGGAGTGATCGATCATCTGTGCGTCGTGATTGGCCAGGATTGACTCGGCGGCCGCCACGCCGGGCAGGGTCAGCTTGGCGCCACCGGAGAATCCGGCAAAAAAGTGTGGTTCGACGAATCCTGTTGTAATCCGTCGGTCCGCCTCTACATAGGCGCGGGCCAGGCTGACCGGGCGCCCCGATACGGTGTGTCCGATCGTTACGAATTCGTCGGAATTCCAAGCGTCACACTGGACGAGTCGAAATCGCGCCGGCAGATCCGGACCGAGCATGGCCTCAATCTCACCAGCAGTATTGGGACGGTGCAGCCCAAGGGCGTTGATCAGGGTGATCGGTCCGCCATGGTCCTCGGGCAGCGAATCTACGATCGCCTCGATCATCAGGCGGCTGGGCGCCGGGCGGGTGTAGTCGCAAAAGACGATCGCCAGGCTCTCACCAGCCCCGATCATTTCGGCCAATGGCCGACAGCCGATTGGATTGGCAAGGCCAGAGCGCAGGGCTGCCGCGGGATCTCGCAGCGGAGGCGGAAACGAGGGGCGCAATACTCGCGTCGATCGTTCCGGCAAGGAGACGGCAAGTTGCCCTCGGCCAAAATCCAGCTTGCAATCGATCATCGGCCGCAACCTCCCATCCGGCCATCCGCCGCGCCGCAATTGACCAATTCGCTTCGAATCGGGCATCGGCAAATTAACATAAATATATCTTGATCTGACGCCGCCACGCGTACCGGGCCCTGCGGCCTGCGGGCGAATGGTCGCACCCCAGCCGTCAGGCCACCCTGACTAAGCGCACAGGAGTACGAAGACGCGAATACACGACATTTCAATGCCGCTCGATCGCGATACCCCAACCCATCCCGAAGAGCCGTCAATTGAAATCGAATTTGCCACTCGAATCGCCGACGGCGGAAACAGTAACGTCTCATCCTTGCGAATGGGTACCCATTCGGGAACGCATGTTGACCCCCCGGCCCACTTTTTCGATGGCACCATGACGGTCGACCGCCTCGACTTAAACATGCTTTGCGGTCCTGCCTTTGTCACTGAAATCCTCGGTGTCGAAGAGATTGATCGTGAGCAGTTGGACGCCGCCAGAATCCCACCTGGGGTCAGGCGATTGCTCATAAAAACCTCCAATTCGACCAAGGAACTGCTGCGCCAGCCGGAGTATCAATCGCAGTATTCGGCTCTCATGCCAGGCGGTGCCCGCTGGATAGTGGATCGCGGCGTCAAAGTTGTCGGGATCGACTACCTCTCGATCGAGCCGATGGACTCAAAGCGATTTGACACCCACCGCGTGATCTTGGGCAACCGATTGGTCATCGTTGAAGGATTGGATTTGGCCAATATTTACCCTGGCCACTACAACCTGTTCTGCCTGCCGATCAAGATTGCCCGTGGCGACGGGGCACCTGCCCGAGTCGTCCTGGTGGAAGACCTTTAACTGTCGGCCCGAATCAGATGATGGCTGATTCTGCCGAGCTAAGTCGCCACCGTGGCGATGTCGCTCGGTTCGTCCATTACTTACGGGATCAACGCGGCCTTTCCGAAAACACGGTCTACGCCTACGCCAACGACATCGAACAGTTCATCGGGTTCGTCACCGGTCGCGGGATAACTGATTGGATGTTGCCGCAGGCTGCCATGGCCGCTTATGTCGAAATGCTCGGTTCGCGCGGATATGCCATTTCAAGCCAGTCGCGCAAGATTGCGTCGGTGCGATCGCTCTACCGGTTCCTGATCGAAAACGGGTTGGCTGAAAACGACCCGACCGCGGAGTTGCGGCGAAGCTGGCGCCGACGCGATCCGCCCGATGTATTGACCACGGCCGATATTGACAGATTGATCGAGGCCGCCACGGCCGCGCCGGGGGAATTTGCCGGCCAGCGCGACCGCGCCATGATTGAGGTCCTCTATGGCACCGGGGCCGCCACGTCGGAGTTGGTGCAATTGGAATTGGTGGATGTCGACTTGGACGCGGGAACGGTGCGCTGCGGGCGTGGCAAACGCTCAGATCGGCTACAACCGATCGGCCCACGGGTGGTCTCGGCGCTGCGACATTGGATCTTTGGTCAACGCTCACGCCATAGCGGGGAAGCGACCACAGCATTGTTTGTCAATCAACGCGGCAAGCGATTGACGCGTCAGGGATCTTGGCTGATTCTCAAGCGGGTGGCACGCAATTCCGGGATCCGCAAAACGATATCGCCACGAATCTTGCGCCATACTTTCGCCACCAATCTGGCCGCCCACTCTGATTCCCTGGCCGCGGTGCGGGCCCGGCTGGGCCACGTGAGCGGGTCGGCGTCCGCCATGTACCAACAACTGGCCCGCGACAACGAGCGAACCGGCGACCGTTTGCAAGGATCGTAGAGGCTTTGCTTCCGCGAACCGACCTCCCCGAGGCTGCGCGCGCATCGGCAGCAACAATCCTTTCGCAAATGCCGGTCAAACCGCGTTTGGCGATCGTGCTCGGATCCGGCCTTGGAGAGATTGCCGATTGCTGGCCGGTAGTTAGCACTATTCCCTATCGGGATGTTCCGGGCCTGGCGCAATCAACGGTTGCCGGCCACGCCGGGCGTGCGCTGGCGGTCGAGATTGGATCTGACCCCGTGTTGGTGTTGCAGGGTAGGGTCCATTTTTACGAGACCGGCAGTTACGCGGGTATCGTTCACCTAATTAGGTCGGTCTGCGCCTGCGGAATCGAATCAATCCTGCTGACCAACGCCGCCGGGTCCATCAATCCAACTTACCGGCCCGGCGATTTGATGATCCTGCGCGATCACATCTCCATCCCCTCATTGGCCGGCGCCAATGTCCTCACCGGACCCAATGTCGGGCCCGGCCCGCGTTTCCTGCCCACCGCCGATTGCTACGACCCGCAGTTGTATGTATGGGCGGGGGAAGCTGGCGGCCAATCGGATGCGACGGTCCACTCGGGTGTCTATTGCCATGTTTCTGGTCCAACCTATGAGACACCGTCAGAGGTGGCGGCGCTGCGGCTGTTGGGGGCCGACGCGGTTGGCATGAGTACGGTGCCGGAAGCCCTGGTGGCCCGCCATTGCGGAGTGCGCGTAATGGGCCTGTCGGCGATCACCAATGTGGCCGGCCGCCACCCGGCCGCTGACGAACACGCTGCCGTTGTCGCCGCCGCCCAGCGCTCGGCCGCGGCCGTATCAGGGATCCTGGATTCGGTTGCCCGTAGATTTCTTTCAGTCGACTCGGTCTGATGCTTCAGCCATCAATATTTGAAAACTTTGCCAGCGCCTAAGGTCAATCTGACCAGCTGACAATCCGGCCTGGATGCCACAGCCGGGCTCCCGCTGATGGGTGCACCAGCGTTGCCGACAGGTCGAACTAGCCGATTCGATCTGCGGAAATGCCGCCATCACCGCCTCGCCAGTCGCCTGGCCGACACCGAACGTTTTAAGTCCCGGCGCGTCGACAACCCAGCGCCCATTGCCAATCGCATAGGCGGACACCGCCGTGGTCGCATGGCGGCCTTTGCCAGTCAGGGCGTTGACGGCCTCGGTTTTTAGATCGGTTCGACCGGTGATGGCGGCGATCAGGGTGGTCTTTCCTGCCCCTGATGGGCCAACGAAGGCCGACAACCCGGCCGGGAGATAAGCGGTAAGTTCGCCAACTCCGTCGCCGGCCGGGGCGGTAGTAAAAAACAGCCGCCAGCCAGCCTGCCGGTACGGCCGCAACCGGTCGCGACGGCCCTCGTGATCGCTTACCAGGTCCCATTTGTTGATGCAAATCGCAGCATCGATCTCGGCCTCGCAGGCCCCCACCAACATGCGGTCAAGCATGCGCAGCGGGCCTTCACTAAAGGTCGCCGGCAAGACGAACAGGGCCAACGCCAGATTCGCAGCGATGGCCGACCGCCGGTCACTGCGACCCGGCTCCGAGTGAGTCCTCTCAAATGTCGAGTCACGCTCGGCGATTTTGTCGAGAACGATCGTCCCTGAACGCAGCGTGAGGCTAACCCGGTCGCCCACTCGCACCGGGTTGCGTCCGCCGTTGGCGCGAATGATCCCACCCGGGACGTGAAACTCCACCGGATTGCCATTGATGTCGGCGACGCATCGCGTGCGCGCCACGTTGGTGACGGTGCCTTCAATAACCGGGGTATTCGTTGTCACTGCCGGCTGCCCGCCAATGTTGCGCCGGGCTGTAATCCCAGCACTGCCAATTCGTCATGTAGATATATGAACATGTCGGTGCCGCCGATCGGGGCCGGCGGATCGTGCCAAGCGACGAAGTTGGCCAACGCCGCGACATTGGCGCCGTCGGAAAACAGTTGGCCCAGCGCCGACCAATCCCAGTTCTTGTAAATGCGTTCCGGAAACCATTCCCGCAGGCTGAACTCCACCCCGGTGTAGCTCGGGAGGAGGAAACCGCTGGCATCGACATTCTCGATGTTCAAGATCGCCACTTGCGGGCTCAATTTCGACAGATCCGGCAGACCTTCGCCATATTCGACCTCTGAATAATTTCGCAGATACCAGACCATTGGCCAATGCGCATCCGAATCCACATAGATCGGCAGGGCTTGTCCTTGGCCGCTGCGGCGCGCCGCCTCGTCGATCAAATCAATTGCCCCGAGCAAGTCGCGGGAAGTCTGCGCATAGGTGATCGGAGTGCGGGCGACATCGCCGTAAATATTGCTGACCGCGATCGCATGACGGGCGGTTAACCCCAGGAGCACGATCGCTGCGGCGATAGCGATCCAGCGTCGCGTCGATGTTGCCCCGAGCGCCGACCCAAAAGTGCGGGCCGAGAGAAGAACCATCGGCAGCAACGGGTGCAGGGCTAGCCAGGCGGCCTTTTCGCCGGCCAGCGAATAAATGACCATCGAACTGACCAGCCAATATGCAAGCAGCGCGCCGAGCCAGTCGGGCCGGCGCAGGATGCAGGCGATGCCAACCAGCGCCCCGATTGCCGCAAACGGTTCAAAGAGGAATATCAGCGCGCCGTAGTACCACCACGGCTGGTCCAGGCGCTCGGAAAGATGGACCTCGGCCCAAACGCTCACCGAATCGGCGATGGCCGGCAGCACCGACTGCGGACTTATTGCAAACGAGCTGAAAAAGAGCGCCGGAATAATCAGCGTCGCCAATACACCCATGGCCAGGCCCAGCGGATCGGCCAACAGCGCGCGGAAGGCCGCGCGCGGGCCGGCCAGCGTTGCCGAGGGACCGGGGCGGCGGGCGTCGATAGCTACGGCGATGCCCAGCAGCAGGATGTAGGAGACGAAGATGAATCCGGTTATGTAGGCGTTTTCCTTGCTGGCCACGCTCAGCCCCAGGGCGGCGCCGGCCAGGATCATCCAGCGACGCTGGGGACGTTGGACATAACGCACGAGGGCCCCGAACGCCACCAGCGTAAAGAGGGCGATGAGGATGTCGTTGCGCAGAAATCGCGAATAGTGGAGAAAGCCGGTTGAGAGCGACAAGGCCAGCATCGCCAACGTCGTCCCGGCGGTGCCCAAATATTCGCGCCAAAGCCAATAGGTACTCGCGATCAGCGCCATTCCGGCGGCCACCGGCAGCAATCGCGCGGTAGTTTCGGAAACGCCACCCAGAACGAATATCAGGGCGGTTGCGTAATAGAGAAATGGACCGTGATAGAGCGGTTCATAGACATGTTGGAAATCGGCCAGCCGCTGCAAAGCGGTGACCGCATGGATTGATTCATCGTGATGGAACGCCCGTTGCCCGAGTCCCGGCAATCGCAGGGCCAGGGCCATCGCCAAGATGAGAACTGGCCAACCGGAAAACCCGCGTCTTAGCGAATTGACCATGGCCGTCATTCCCAAACCGGACCGGGGCGTGGAAGGGCGTAGATCGTCAAGCTGCCGGCCGGGGCCACATACACCGGCCGCAACGGGCCATTGGGAGCCGGATCGACGGCTTGGTGGTCGTTGCGCTCAAGTTGGCCGACGACCACATGGGAAATTCCTTCGGCGTGGAGCCGTTGACCGATGTTTGGCGAATCGAGTTGTTTAAACAATGCGTCGATCCGCTCGCCGCGGGCGTGGTACTTGGCGTAATCGGAGCGATAACTTAGAAATCCGTGCCGTTGCCAGCCCAGTAACGTTGGAATCCCTGTCCAATTGGCGATGCGGGCGCTGTGTGAGTAGGCGCGGCAGCAGGCCTCCAATAAGACTGCGTCGTGCGGTAATGTGACGGCCGCCCAATCGGCGGCCGCGACGTCGTCGGGAAGAGAGTTCTTCATCGTGCGCAAGGCGTTCAATGAAGGGTTCGAACGCTCGGCAAGCCGTGCCGTGGCGGCGTTGACGGTGTAACCGAGTCCGATTGCCAACAGACCCGCCAACACCAATGCGACGGCGCTTGCAGTCACCCGGCGAGCAAGCGCGCCGGAACTACCCAATTGCAATTCGTGATGCGTGGCGATGGCCGCAACCGGGGCGATTAGGGCCAGCACGGTCCAGGCATGGAAACCGGTCTTGAAGATGGTGTTCATCCGGATGTAAGGGGCACCATAACCGTCGGCAACGATAAGCAGTTCAGGTCCCATCAACAGCAACAAGCCATAAATCGCGAGACCGGCGAGGACGACGCGACGCAGATCGCGGCCGGGATCAATCAGAACCGGCAGGGCCATGACGATGGCGCCGGTAAGCATTGCCAGTACGCCCACCTGCCAAAGGGCCTCGCTAAACAAAGCGGCGATCGAAACAGCGGCCAACGGAATAAATCCCCACCGGCCGTGTTGGGCGACGCTGGCCGCGGTTCGCCAGGCAAAAAAGGCTGCCAACGGCAAGCCCCACATCAGCAGGAATGGACCTAGTTGCGATCGATTGGGCGAGGGGGCCAAGCCCAGTTCGAGGGATTGATAGAAAAGCAGCTGCGGCAGGGCGACCAATCCAGCGGTCAGCAGGACAATCGCGACGTAGGCGGGCAATTGCCTGGCGCGGCGGAAATTCCTCTGCCCGATTGCAGCCAGTGCACCAGCGCTCGGACCGATCAGCAGACCGGGCGGAAAGTCCCATGAATTGGTCGCCAACAGCAGACCGGCTATAGCCCCGGAGAACACCGCCAGTTTCAGCTTCGGCAGCACATCCGTCGTGCGCCACGCCAAGTACCAGCCAATCGCCCCGGCCACCGCCAAGAGTACGAGCGGCATGGCGAGGGCATGGGCGTGGAGATCACCGAGTAGAAACGTAAATACCGGGAATTCGGTGATCGGGCAGTCGATAACCGACGGGTCGGTGCAAGCGGGGAGACCGCCACCATCGACAAGGCGGATGATGCGGGTGGCATTCCAGCTGAGTCCGGAATAGAAGAAACTCTCGTCCTGAGCCCGACCGGCAAGGTACGGCAGGGCAGCCAGGTTACCGGTCAGCAGCAGGGCCACAACCGACCCGAGTCCACCGATGGCTGCCAATCGTTCGCCGACGTGTCGTCGAAGTCGTGTCAGATCGCGGCCGATTGCGAACGCGGTCAGCGCGCAGAGGGCAAATAGGTGGGCCAGGGCCACGTCAAAGGCCAGCAGGCGGGTGACGCCAACGGCATGCGATCCGATTGCGGCCGCGGCATGCCCGAAGTAGTAGTAATTCAAATTCAACCCCGCCAGCCACATGTCGGCGGGCGGATAGTTGGCCGAGCGGAGGGCGGTGTTGAGCAGTCCGTAATTTGCCGGCGCTTCGGTAGCTGCGACTCCGGGAACAAAGGCCCGCAGCACCAAGAAACTCCAAAAGGCGGCCAGGAAGATTGCCTCAGCGGTCAGCAGGACTCGCCAGTTGGCTACCAGCTCGCAGCGCAGAGTCCTATTGCAGGCGATTGCAACGACAGCAACCGCTAGCAGGGACCAGAGCAGGCCGCTGGCAAATCCGCGCCCATTGGCAAACAATTCGCTGTGCAGGAGGGCCCAGCCCAGCAGTGTGAAAGCGAACCAGCCAATCGGCTTGGCCAACATCAAGCCCCGGGAGGGCAACCCGGCCAGCGCATGACGGACCAGTGGCAGGCCGATAACCGTACAGACCGCCCCAAGCAGGGGCCAGGCGATCAGATAGAAAACGGGATTGGGTTCGACCATGGGGTCCGTTAAGCGGATCCGCTCAAACGACCAACCCGGGGGGCCTTATTCGAACGCCACGATCATCTCTACCTCGACCGGCGTATCGAGCGGGAGCTCATTGGCGCCAACCGCCGAGCGGGCGTGCCGGCCCACATCGCCGAAGACTTCCGCCATCAGGTCTGAAAACCCGTTTATCACCGTCGGTTGGGCGCTAAATCCGGGCGCCGAATTTACGAATCCAAGGACCTTGACCACCCGCCGGACCCGGTCCAGCGATCCGAGCTCAGTGCGGATCGTGGCCAGGCAATTGATCGCCACCGCCCGCGCGGCGCTGGCGCCCTCGGCCGCGGTGTAGTCCGACCCAACCTTGCCTGCCCAGCTACCTTCGCTGGCGGCGGGCAGGTGCCCTGCCAGATAGAGCAGATTTCCGCATTGCACGGATGTCACGTAGGACCCGACGGGGACCGCCGGTTCCGGCAGATTGATTCCCAGTTCGATTATTCGGGATTCGGCATTCACGCGCTGCTCAACTCTTTCGATTGCGTCTTGGCACATTGCCAAGATACTATTGCGCCCTTCTTCCAGGCCGCTATCTTCCAGCTGGCAGAAGGCGATACGGTGCGGCTGACCATTCTGGGCGATACCCTGCGCGATCTGCTCTTCCCCGGCTACGCCGCTATGGAATCCTTCGGCACGGCCGAACAGCTGGCCATAGGTGCCGTGATCAAACCGGAGGACTGGTAGTTGCGAGTATGAACCGGGCGCGGATTTCATAGCTGGCGAGTGTGGCGCCACCGTCAATTTGCCAAGCAGTCGTCACCGACGGCGATCTGCAAATAGCGAACCGCCAGGGCCGCTGATAATGAACCGCAAGTATCAACCGCGGCCGGCCGACAGCCATGCCTCAGACCGGCACCAAGATCTGGCAGACCAAAGTTACAGCGAAGAACCGATGATCCCAGTAGAACTGGTTGTAGACGCCCGCGCCGCGGTCGGTGAAGGTCCGGTCTGGGATGAACGCACCCGCAAGCTGGTATGGGTAGACATACCTGGTTGCGCCGTGCATCACTACGACCCCGCCACCGGCGCCGACATGGCGATCGATCTGGGCGATCGGATGCCGGGTTGCATTCTGATCCGCGATTCAGGCGGATACGCGGTTGGCGCCCAGCACGGTTTCTTCGCAATGGCCGACTCGAACCTGCTGACCCAGATTTGCGAGATCGAGGCCGACGACCCGGTCAACCGCATGAACGATGGCAAGTGCGACCGCGCCGGCCGGATCTGGGCCGGCACCATGGCCCACGCCGAGAACATCCCCGGTTCAGGCAACTTCTACCGAATCGATCCAGACCACTCGGTGACCAAGATCCTGGACGGCATCACCATCTCCAACGGCACCGATTGGAGCCTTGACAACTCGTTGATGTACTACATCGACTCGCCCACCCAGAACATCGACGTCTTCGACTTCGACTCGGCGAGCGGCGTTGCCGCCAACCGTCAGCCGTTGGTTCAGATCGAGGAGGGTATCTGGCCGGACGGTCTGACCGTCGACGCCGCGGGCAACATCTGGCTGGCGCTCTTTGGCGGTTCCGCGGTTCGCTGCTATTCGCCCGAGGGCAAGCTCCAGGAAGTAATCGAGTTGCCGACCGCCAACATCACCTCGGTGGCGTTCGGCGGCGACGATTACATGGACCTTTACATAACCAGTGCCGCCAACAAGCTCTCCTCGTCCGAACTCGATGCCCAGACCGGGCCCGGCGGCCTGTTCGTGTGCCGGCCCGGTGTCAGGGGGCAGCCGGCCGCGACTTTCGCCGGTTAGATCGCCCGGCGGGCGCACCGGTACCCCGGTCGCCACCCGGTGATTGTCAGCCGGCCAGGCCCGCCCATTCGGAGGCGCCAAACGCCGGCATCGTGTGGGTCGTCAAGAGACCTTTTTGCGCGTACTGGAGCATCGCCGCGGCGCATTCGCTGTTGCCGGGAAAGTCGAGCACCAGCACGATGTCAAAGCCACCCATGGTCAGGTAGGCGTCAACGACCTCGCCGCCGTGACTCTCACACACGGCTGCGATCTGAGGTGTACCCTCGGCAATCGTGGGCTGTTCGATGGCATCGGCGAATTTGGCTAGAACAACGTATCGCTGCATGGACGAATCCCTTCCGGGTAATGCGGATTTGGCGCAGATGTCGATCAAGATTACGGCGATCGGGCCGCGGCGGCGACTCCGGATCGGATTCCCGGCTTGCCGGCGTGGTTTATCGCCACCGAGCTAATGTCCGTGGTTTCGACTTGCGATCCGCACGATACCATCCGCATATCGACCAGGATCCCGGTCGAGACGTTGAGGGTCGACTACAACGCGTTCGCGATGAGGGTGCCGGGAATCATCCTGCACTTTGCCTACGAATCGGCGTCCGGAGCGGCGATTAGCTTGCTAGCAAGCTAATCAATCGCGATGCGACCAGTTCGGCCTCGCCATCACGCAGGCAAGCAACATCGACGTTTAGAAATCGAGCACCGGGATAACCACCACGTAGTCGGATGTCTGGATCACCGGCCCTTAGCGCGGCGGTTACGTCGGCCACGGAACTCGGCAACTCCTCGGCCAGATGGACGCGCAAGCGCGGAACCGGCAGTCCGGTCTCGTCGGGGTGGACCTGTTCCACGCGAACCCCGGGCAACGCAGATAACACGCCGGCGATCGTAGCGCAGCGGGCCTGCCAGGTATCGATCATCGCCGCCTCGTCACGCTCCGAATACCTCTGCGCGGCCACCTGCAGTCCGACCAGTTGCTCGCGGGCAATCTTGGCCACCCGCCCGAGCATGCCCTCGGCCGGTGCCGCCATCATCGCGGCGGCGCGCACATAAGGGGTCGCGCCAACTAAGAAGCCGGAGGCGTTGGGTCCACCGATCGCCTTGCCGCCGCTGACTGACACCGTGGTTGCCCCGGCCTCGCGCAGGGCAGCGATGTTGCCGATCGGTGGAATCTCAGCCGAAGCATCGACGAGCAGCGGAAGGCCGCGCTCGGCGGCCAGCGCGCCCAATTTGCGGATTGAAAGCAACCGTGGCGCCGGAAGCTCCCAGCTGCAGACGGCTCCAATCGCACATGTTTGATCGTCAATTGCGTCGGCTACGTCGTCAATGGTCGAAGCGAGCACACGCCCACCCAGCACCGGATCGTAAACCGGCCGAGCGGGCGCCAAAATGATCTCGGCGCCGGCCATTGCAAAGGTCTTGGTCCAAACTCCGGCCATCTGGGACGGGAAAACTATGCGATTGGCGCGCCCGCCGCTATCTGGCAGGCGGGCCATAGCGGCCATGTCGCCATCGGCTATCGCGGTCGCCGCCGCCAGCATGTTGGCCGCTGCCGCACCGGCAGTGGCCTGCAGCGCCGAACCTGAACCAGCGGTGAACCCAAGCATCCCGCCGCACTCTTCGCTGACCAGCCTTTGCAGATCGGGCAGACTAACCCAGTCGGCGGCTGCCCGCGCCATGGCCGCTACCACCTCCGGGTCTGGAATTGATCCGCCCAGATCGGTGTAGTTGCCGGCGGCGTTGACGATCGGCCGCAGGCCGTATAGCTGACCATAAATGTTCTCTTGATCGGACATTCTTAGCCCACCTGGCGGCGCGAAAGTCGGGTAGTCGGTTTGGTTATCACGTCAAGCACCGCCGGACGCCCTTCGGCGTTGGCCAACATCGCCCGCTGGAGGGCATCAGCCAGCACGAACGGACTCTCCACGCGCTCGGCGTGGCACCCCAGCGCTTTGGCCACGCCGGCGTAGTCCCCGCCAACCGAATCGGAACCGTAGCGGGCCGCCGATTCGGGGATAGAGCTTGAGTAGCCGGAGAACTTGGAATCGTGTTTTACAACGGTGGTGATCGGAATCTGTTCGCGTGCAGCCGTTTCCCAGTCCATCGCCGTCATGCCTACGGCGGCATCGCCCATGGCGTTGACCACGAATCGATCGGGATGAGCCAGTTTGGCCCCCATCGCCGCACCCAATGAGAAGCCCAACTGGGTCGATTGGCCCCAACCCAGGTACTCTTCCGGTTCGCGAGCCTGGTAGAAAACCGATTGGATGTCGCGCGAGGCACCGGACTCATGCAAGAGCGTCGACGGCCCGCGATCGAGGGCCCGCCAAAGTTCGGCAAATAACCGGTAGCCGTTTATCGGCGCGCTATCGTCGGTAAATTCGCCGGCGTAGGCCGCCAACCAACCCTTGCGAATGGCGGCCAGGTTTTCAACGTTGATTTGACGGCGAGCGTCAAGCGAATCTGATTTGTGACGTTCCACCTCGGCCGTCAGGGCTTGGATGAACAATTTGGCGTCGGCCTGGACCGCCACATCAGTGGGATAGTTCTTGTGAAATTCCGAGGCCTCGACATTGCAGTGGATGATCTGCTTGCCGGCCGGGATGGTCGGAGTAAAACTCGATTGCGAAAGGCTGGTGCCGATGGCCACAATCAAATCGGCGCGCTCGAGATAGTGGTCGACCATCGCGGTGGCCGAAAGGGCGCCAACCCCGGCGGCTAACGGATGGTCCTCGGGAAAGACCCCTTTGCCGATTAACGTGGACATCACCGGGGCGCCTGACAATTCGGCCAATTTGACCAATTCGGCGCTGGCCCGGGCCCATTTGACTCCCTGGCCGGCCCAGAGCAGCGGGCATTTGGCGTTGACCAGCAGGCGGGCCGCCTCGGCGACCGCGCCGCTGTCGGGCGCCATCTTGATCGGCTCGATCGAGCGGTACTGCAACGGGCCGTCAATATCGCCGCTCACTGCGTCGCCCAGTATTTCGACCATCACCGGCCCGGGCCGCCCGGAGCGGAGTTCGACGAAGGCGCGTCTGAATATTGATTCGACTTGGTCGGCCTTGTAAAGCTTGCTGCCGTGCTTTAGCGTGCCGGCGAAATTGCTCGCGCTGTCAAACGTCGGCGTGATACCGATCTTGTCGATTCCCGGGTGGCCGGGCAGATAGAGCATCGCGCTGTTGTCGGTTCGAGCGTGCGCGACCGGCGAGAAGGCGTTCTCCGACCCGGCCGATTGCTGGACGACGAACACGCCCATCTTGTCTCCCCAGGTAGATCGGGAATAGCCATCGGCCATGTTCCCGGCCACCCGCTCCTGGCGGGCCATAACCACGCGTATACCGGCCCGGGCCATCGCTTCCTGGATGTTGGTCATCGGGAAGCAAAATGCCAGCTCCACGCCTTCCCGGCGCAGGACCTCGACTATTGCATCGGCGCCGTTCAATTTAGTAACGCCTTGATCTGATCGGTTGCAGGGTCGTAACGCTCTAGCACTTTGATGACCTCCCGGCCCAGCGGCGAAGGGGTTGAAGCGCCGGCGGTTACGGCGACGACATCGGCTCCTTCAAACCATTTATCACGGAGTTGCTCGGCGGTATCGATCAAATAGGCCGGTTTGCCGACCCGCTTTTTGACCACTTCCACCAAACGGTTGGAATTCGAACTGCGCGCCGAACCCACCACGATCACCAGATCGGCGTCGTGCGCGGCTTTGACCACCGCCTCTTGCCGTTCCTGGGTGGCCCGGCAGATTTCGTTAAATATTTCCAATTGCGGCCAACGCTCTCGCGCTGCGCGGATCGCCGCCGCCGTGTCCCAAATGCTCAAGGTGGTCTGGGTGGTCAAGGCCAGTTTGCGGTTGGCGATGACCAGGTTCGCAATGTCCTTGGGCGATTCGATGAGATGGACCCTGCCGGGAGCCTCACCCAGGCACCCGTCGGCTTCCGGGTGACCGCGCCTGCCGACGAATAAAACGTCGTAATCGCGCGCCACCAGGTCATTGATCAGGTCATGGGTCACCTGCACGTCGGAACAGGTCGTGTCGATGGTCTTAAGTCCCCGCCGCTCGGCCACTTCCCTAACTTGCGGAGAAACGCCGTGGGCGGTAAAGATGATCGTCCCTCCATCGGCCTGGTTTAGGCCTTCGATCCGATCGTCGGAATCGATCAGCTCGATACCCTGATCCTGGAGTTGTCGGGTCATGTGCTCGTTGTGGACCAGATATCCGAGCATGTACAGCGGTCCATCTTCAGATTTGGCCGCCTTGCGCGCCATGTTCACGGCGGTTACAACGCCGTGGCAGTAGCCACGCGGATTGACTGCGATGACCTTCAATCCAACCGCCTGCCGCTAATCGCCATTCTTAAAGCCAAGTTTAGAAATGCGGTCGTGCAATATGGCCCGACTTTGCTTTTAGACCTTGCGGAATTCGGTCACCGCTTCGTTGGTCCCGTCGGCAAGCGGCTCCAGGCGGTAGTCGCCGAAAAGGTTGGGTGCTTCGCGCTGCATGATTTCAAGCACCATCGTGGCCACCTGGCGAATTTCGGTCTCGGCATGTTCGCTGCCGCGAAGTTCGATAAAGTGACGCAGGGCACGGGCGTTGGCGGTTACAAATATCTTGGTTTCGGTGGCATTGGGCAGCACCGACCGCGCGGCTTGGCGGGAGAGCTTGCGGCGCAGAGTCAAGCTTTCGACTCCCTCGAACTGGGATCGCAAAATACGGACCAGGCGCCGATAGCTGTCGAGTGAATGCTCCATTGCCTTCAGCCAAACTTGGTGCGCCTCGGGGTTCTCAGCGATGGCCGCCGGCTCCACAAATTCGGTCCGGGCTGAGTTGACATAACGCTGGGAGAGCTGGCTGTAACCGAATCCGGCACGGTGCCGGATCAGCTCGTGGGTAAAGGAGCGCGAAACGCCGCTGAAGATGAAATTCCACACCGCGTGCTCCAGTACGCTGCCGTGGCCCGAGGTGATGATATTGGACAGGTAATCGCGATTTGAGCGACGTCCCTTGCCAAAGGACATGTAACAGAGACGGCCGCCGGCCTCGGCCAGCAGTTCTGCGGCGTTGTCGGTATCCGAAGTCCACTCCAGCCCGTGGTCAGACAGGAATTGAGCCGTGCCGGCGTCGACGACTTCCTGTCTGCCGACCAGCACAACCCGTGGCTTGGTGACCACCGCCACCGGCGGCGGTTCGGGAGTCCCGGTCACGAGGCCTCCGATGCAGTCGCCTGATATCGGGGCCGCCGATAATCTTTCCTGATCATGCTTTCTCGCCCTAGCCCATAGATGGCGCCCGATGATACGGCGGCGACTACCGCTGTTTTGCCACAGGGTGATTGGTACATTGTGCCGCCAGTTGACGAAGAATGGCGGGTCGAAGCGACGCCCGACGGACGCGGTGGCCAGCACATGCGGATGATATACGGCGATGGCTATTCGGCGACTGTATTTATGCGTGCCGATGGAGATTTACGGATTCGTCTCTACCGCCATGATCGACCTCATCCAATGGAAATCGATCATGACAAATTCCATATTTGGTTCGTCGGCGAATGACCGGCCCCTTGGTCTGGAAATTGCTGCGGGCCACGGCCCCGGCCGCACCTTTCCTTTTCGGGATGGGGTACGCAGCTGGGCGGCTGGCGATTCGTCCTCTCCGGGATTACCTAAATCGCCCGGAGATAATCGATCAGCAGCTGGCCCGGCGCGTAGCACGGGCCGTCCATCGACCGGCCGGTGGAGCCGCTTTTAGCCCAACTTGGGCCGATCTGGCGGGGCGCCAGTGCTCTGAGCAATTGGCTGAAGCGCTGGGCATAAATTGGCTGGCGGAGCACCCGGTAAAGGCAATCGAACCTCTCGATTGGATTGATCTGAACTTGGTGCGATTCGCCCAATTGCTCCAGTCCCTGGACGGCCCGGCCCGCAAGGGCATTGACAATCCCTTCGCGCGCGTCGCCGTTTCGGTGCAGGTCGGGATCCTGCTGGGGTACTTAGCATCGCGGGTGATGGGCCAATATGACGTGAAGCTATTCGGCGGTGACCACACCACCTATGTGGTTGAGGCCAACGTGGACTCTTTGGCGCGCCGAATGGGGGTTGACCGCGACCAGCTTTGGCGTTGGGTCGCCCTGCACGAATTGACCCATGCTCTTGAATTCGAACGCGCCGCGTGGTTGCCGGACCATTTACGCGGCCTGATTGCGAGCTATTTTTCCGACGACCGGCCCGATGATGCGACCGCAACTAAGGATGACGAGGCTGCTGGTGGGCTGCTGGCGATGGCGCTTAGCGGCAACCAGCGGGCAATGATTTCCCGCACCCAGGCCTGCATGTGCGTTCTGGAGGGTTATTCCAATCTGGTCATGCGCGAGGTTGGACGCTCGGTTCTCGGCGAATATCCGCGCATAGACGCGGCGATGCGCTCACGCGAAAAGTCCCGTTCGCTATTTACCAATCTCGTCCTGCGCCTGCTGGGATTGGGCCTAAAAATGGATCAATACCGAATGGGCGAGCGATTTTGTCGGCACGTGTTTGAAGAGGCCGGCATGGAGGCTGTGGACCTGGTCTGGCGTCGACCGGCCAACCTGCCCGACCTAGCTGAGATTGCCGATCCCGATCGTTGGCTGACCCGCATGCGCGAGTCGCTGCCCGAATCAGAGACGGGCCAACCTTCGCGCTAGCGCCCTATTCGCCGTCGCCGTAATGGATCAGGCTGTGAATCGGATAGTCGGCCAGATTGCTGCGGCCGGACAGGAAATCAAGTTCAACCAGAAAGGTCGCACCCGTAATCTGCCCGGCCAAGCGGGCGATTAGGCGCTCGGTCGCCGCAACCGTGCCGCCGGTGGCCAGCAGGTCATCACATAGCAGGACCTTTTGACCCGGTTGAACCGCGTCGGCGTGGATCTCCAAGGTTGCGGTGCCGTATTCGAGGTCGTAACTTTCCCCGATCGCCGCCGCCGGCAGTTTTCCGGCTTTGCGCACCAGGGCCACGCCGCATCCGCCCAGCTCGCGGGCCACGGCGACTGCGAATAGGAAACCACGGGCTTCGGCGGCAGCGATGACGTCGGGCGGGTCGTCCTTAAAAGGAGCGGCCATCTGCTCAGCGGCCTGCGCGAACGCTTCACCGTTAAGGAGCAGTGGCGTGATGTCCTTAAACAGGATTCCTTCAATCGGGAAGTTCGGGATCGTGCGAATGTAGTCTTCGAGATTCAATTCGGCCGGCCATCGAGATTGTTGATTCGTTGGTGCGCAGGGCAGGCAAATTTTCGACAAATTTGGCCAGCGCTATCCAGTCGGTGACCTGCTGCGGAAATCTGCGGTATCGAGACATTACGCGTGGCGAAGGGTGATAGAGCGGGAAGAGGACTCTATCGTGCCAGGGCCAGGCTTGCCCGGCGGCGCCGGGCAATGACAACTCGTGTGGATCGATCCGTTTCAATGCGGCCAACGCCACCGCGCCGAGGGTGGCGATCAATGGCGGCTCGAGCAGGTCGATTACCGCTTTTAACCAGTGGCTACAGGCTGCCAGTTCGCTGGCCCGTGGGGCCCGATTTCGGCCGCCACCCGTTTGCGGATTGCAGATGACCGCATTGGTAATGAACAGGTCCGACCGCTTCAACCCGCAGGAAGCGAGCAATCGCTCGAAGTTTTCACCGCTGCGGTCGTCGCTGAGAGGAACCCCGGACTGCTCGGCGCCCCGCACGCCCGGGGCCTCGGCGATGACCAGGAGAGAGGTATCCAAGGACCCGTTGGCGGCGGTTAGGACCCGCCGCCGCCCTTCCATCGCCGGGCACGCGCGGCAGGCTGCGGCGGTTGCAAACAACTCCCGCCAGTTGTTTGGTGGCGCCGTCAAGCAACCACCTGGGGTTGGAATCGCTCAACCCCGCCATTGGCGGCGTCGCGTTGCCGGGCCGACTGGGCGGGCCCGGCACCTCCATCGCCGGGAAAGTTTCCGTTGCCGAGCAATTCATATTTGGCCCGGCCCGGACCATTTGCGGGGACGGCAATCTCGCCATTTCCGTCAGCGTCAAATGTCCAAAGCTGGGGCCGCTCCGGCAACGGCGGGCCGTCAACAAGCGTCCCGCCGGCCTGGGCCAATACGATGGCCCGATAGGCGATTGCAAAGGTGCCGGCGTGGTCTGGATTGGCGTCCAATCGATGGTGGGTTATCACCAATTGGACATCGGCCTCGCGCAGGATCTGGGCAAGCCGGATGGCGGCGACGGGATCGTCGCGTACGGTCTGCTCGGAAAAACCCAGCGTTGTGAGCCTGCACCCGAATTGCTTCGCCGAATTGGCCGTCGTCTCTTCGGCCCGGTCTGGGGGCAGACGCCTGCCGGGCAGCAAGCGTTCCACCATTACGACAATCGTTGGCGGATTGGAAGGTGAATGCGCAAGGAGCAGGCCGCCACAGGCGATTTCCGCCTCCAGCGGGTAGGCCGCAACTACCACCGTGCGCTGATCAAACTGATCTTGCAATTGGCATCTCCCTATTCCTTAACATCGCCAAAGCGTAAATTGACCGCCGCCAACAGATCGATTGCTCATTGACTCAATTTTTCGACACTGCGACCATTTCCGTAGTCGCCGGACGCGGCGGCGCGGGCTCGGCTTGGCTGCGGCGCGAAAAATATGTTCCGCACGGCGGCCCGGCCGGTGGTGACGGAGGACGCGGCGGACACGTGATCCTGCGGGCCAGTACCGGTGAGAACACATTGGTTCGCTTCGCCTACCAGAAGCGCTTTGCGGCCGAGTCCGGTGGTGCCGGCGGCCGCAGCCTGGCCAGCGGCCGCCAAGGCCGCGACATGCACCTGGACGTTCCCTGTGGGACGATGGTTTACGACACTACCGAGGATTGCCTGCTGGGCGACCTTGCGGAAGCCAGCCAAACTTTGGTCGCCGCCGCGGGCGGTGACGGCGGAATTGGTAATCATCACTTTAAAAGCTCGACTCGCCAGACTCCGCGTTTCGCCTTGCGCGGCCTACCGGGGGAACATCGTCGTCTTCGATTGGAACTTAAGTTGGTCGCCGATGTTGGATTGGCCGGCGCCCCCAATGCGGGCAAGTCCTCGTTGCTCGCCAAGATCTCGGCGGCCCGGCCGCTAGTGGCGGCGTTCCCTTTCTCGACAGTCCATCCAGTCCTTGGCGTGGTTCGGCGAGGTGATTCGCAACTGACTTTTGCCGATGTTCCCGGTCTGATTGAAGGATCCCATCTAGGGCAGGGCTTGGGCGATGAATTTCTGCGGCATCTGGAACGCACCCGATTCCTAGTCCAGGTAGTTGATCTGTCGGGCGATTCGGGCGACCCGATGCAGACCTATGAGTCGATCCGACGCGAACTCGAGTTCACGCCGCGTCCGCTGGACCGTCGCCCATATATCGTGGCGGCCAACAAAATGGACATCGCCACGGCCAGCGATGCCTGGCCAGCTTTCCAGGCGCAGATGGAGCGACTCGGCGTTTCCGCCTACCCGATTTCGGCAGTCACCGGCGAAGGCGTCAGCGATCTGCTGGCCGCCGCCTTCGCCGGCGCCGCCGCGGCTCCGGTCCACCATCTCGGCGACAACTCCGGCGCCAATCTTCCGGTCCTGCGGCCCGGCGCCGGGCAAAGGCCGACCATCGTCGAACAAACCGGCCCAGGGCAGTTTGAAGTTCGCGGCAGTCAAATCGAAACCCTGATCGAGCGGGTGGATTTTCAGATGCCGGAAGCCCTGGAGTGGTTCTGGCGCCAGTTAGAGCGGGCGGGAGCGATGCGAGCGCTGCGGCGGGCCGGGGCCAAAAAGGGAGATCAGGTCGAAATCGCCGGCCGCACCTTTCAGTGGCATGAACCTTAAGATCTGGGCGGATGCGGGCGATGATCCGTCCAGGCCGGAGGTCTATCCGTCCCCGGTCATGATCCCGTAGTGGTCAGCGATGATCGGATCGGCCGTTAGCTGCAGCCCGTTCCGGCTTAGCCAATCCTCCTGAACCGAATCAAGCTGGCTCGTCAATACGGCGCTGTCGCTGCGCAAATTTAAGTAGAAATTGTCAATTGCCCGTTCTTGCAACTGACCTAGGGAGTCCTCTTCCAGTGGCCTCATCTCTTCAAAATCCTCGACATAGAAGAGGATGTCGCTGGCATCGGGAACTTCAAATATCGATACCGTGCCAACTTCCTGCTGCCAGATACCGTCGGCGTATTCAGGCGGGATCTGCGACCGCACGCGATAACCGTAATCGAATGCCGAATAACCCTCATCGTCGGCGTCGCCGTCGACGATCGTTTGGCGCCCACCGGTGATTAGCTGTATCTCCAATTGATCTAGGCGCTTGCGGTCCGTAGATCGAATGATCAAAAGTTTTATCTGGTCGGCTTCAGTTGGGACACCGGCTCTGACACCGGCAATTTCGTACTCCTCAAGCGCCAGTCCGCGCAGATGTCTCTCCAATGCATCGCCTTCTACGTCTATGGCCTCGGCCAGCGCCGCGATGGAAGCCGCGATGCCGGCTGCTGCGGCGTAGTCGAGCAGCGCGGCTTGATATCGGTCGGCGGCCGGGACTTCACCCGCGGCGTACCGGTCAAACAGGATCTGGCGATTTACTAGATCGTTGAGCGCGCCTGATTCGGAACCGAAATAGCTCTGGGCAAACTCATCGGACGCGGCATTGGGAACAAATTCAGCTCCAGAGGGTATCTTTTGGGCGATTTCGTTTAGTCCGGTCAACGCACGCCAGCGCACCAAGTCGCGTTCGACGGCGACCTGCTCAAGCTGAACGGCGGTTTCGCCAATTTCGGCCACGGTACTCCACTGAACCCCAACGCGGTTGTAGAAGAGCATCCAGACCAATATCGTTACGACAACCGCGGCAACCAGCCAGACAAAAAGCTGGACCAATCGGTTGCCGGCTTGAGTACGGGCCGCGTCAGGTTGATCGTTCCAAGAGGAAATCACATCCGGCAGATCACGCCAGCCAACGCGGTGTTCGGCGGCCGTCTCAATGCGCCGGATGCGGCGCGCATCTTCTCGTTCGTGCCGCCGCCGCTTGGATTTGTTCTGCGGTGGATCCTTACGGCTGGCCATAGACGTTGGGAAGAATTCTGCGGTCGTTATCGATTAGCGACGCTGGGTGTACGGCAACAGGGCCAAGTACCGGGCACGCTTGATCGCCCGGGCCAACTTGCGCTGCTGCTTGGCGTCAAGCCCCGTTTGCCGGCGCGCCATTATCTTGCCCGACGGGGCCAGAAAGTTGCGAATCCGATCCACATCTTTGTAATCGAGGATTACATCTTCGCCCGGTTCGAACGCGTGGCCAATCGCTCCACGGCGACGACGACGATTTCCCGATTGCGCGTCTTCCGAGGATCGTTCTTCGAATCGATTGGGTGGTGCCGAACGGGGTCGGTCTTCGAATCGATTGGGTGGTGCCGAACGGGGTCGGTCTTGGTCAGTCATTAGAGGTACCTTCTTGGCAATCGGATTGGTTGTTTGGCCGGCAGTGGTTAAAACGGCAAATCGTCAATGTCGATTTCCTTTTCACCACTCGCCGGGCGTTGGCCGGTTGGTTGATCGGCGGCCTGTTCCCATGATTCAACTGCTCCGCCGGCCGGCCGGGCAGCCGGGCGAACCGGTGGTCCTTCACTGGAGGCGGGCGAACCGCTGGTGAGGTTGACCACGTCGGATGCTGAAACCTCCAACGACGTTCGAGTCTGCCCGTCATTGCCGGTCCATTCGCTGGAGCGGAATCTACCCGAAACATAGACGCGCGAGCCTCGATTTAGGTACTGATTGGCCATTTCGGCCGTACGTCCCCAGGCGGTAACGCGAAACCAATCGGTGTGTTCGGTCCACTGCCGGTCAGGTCCGCGGCGGTTGTCATTGACCGCCACGCGGAACGTGGAATATTCACGTCCATCCTGTGTAAAGCGTTTCTCGGGGTCGGCGCCGAGGCGACCAACCAACGTAATTGTTTTGATGCCTCGCGCGCGGCGTGGGCGACCGTCGTCGTTCATATATTTGAATCCGTTCGGAGATTATTCACGCGTCGTCTGTTTCGTCAGCCAGGTCCATAACTGGACCAATTCCGCCTTCGTCCTTGGCGATCAGATAACGCACCACGGCGGCCTCCAATCGCAAACCCTCGTTGATCGGCTCAATTGCCGCACGGTCCAGATTGACCTTGAACAGGGTGTAAAAGGCCTCGCGGCGCTTGTCGATTTCATAGGCCAAGCGGCGCCGTCCCCACTGGTGAATTTCAGTGACCGAACCGGAGTTCGTAGTGACGAGGCCTTCGACTTTAGACAGTTGCTCGGGGGCCGTTTCGATGCCGTCTGGAGTGGCCTCAAAGAGGACCACGATTTCATAATCTTCCAAGCGAATCGCCCCTTCCTGCGGGTTCGTCGGCGTGCAAATTCGCCGATAGAAAGGCTTTTCCCGGATCAAAGGCCGGGCCGCAGATTTTAGCCGGGTTTTCAACTAAATTGAGTCGTAGAACCAGACAGTGACGCTGAACCCGGTCGCCGCTGTTACGTAATTACCGATCCGTACCGATTGATGCAACGCCCCACCACTCACCCCAAATCGTTGGCAGCAATACGCCAGCGAACGCGCAGCGCGCTGGAACGCTATGGATGGCGGCCGATACCAATCAAGCCCGATGAGTATCTAAATGGACGCCGGTTTGTCGATACTGGCCAGGGGCGTGCGGTCGTCGAAGACATCGGTTCTGGCGCACCGATATTGGCGCTGCCAGGTTTTGCCGGTTCGGCCGATTCCTGGCGAGCGCTGGTGGTTGCTCTGGGACCCGGTTGGCGCTGGCTGCTGGTTGACCCGCCGGGTTTCGGGCTGGCCGATAAGGTGCCGGGAGCCGATTACCGAGCGCCGGCCCAAGCGCAGCGCCTGCTCGCGGTCATGGACGCGCTGCGGATCGAGCGGGCTACCCTGATAACTAGTTCGGGCTCGGCCCAGATTGCCCTCGCCGCCGCCCAAGCGGCTCCGGCCCGCTGCCGGGCGCTGGTTCTGGTGGCGCCGTTCTTGGTCCCTTCGCGATCGACCAAGGCGTTGCTGGCGCTGGGTCGCCTGCCCCTTCTGGCAGCCCTGGCGAGCCGTCTGCTAGCCACCCGTTGGACGGTGATGATCGCCAATCGATTGGGCACGGAGGACAACACCTTGGTGACAGACTCGGTTGTCGATCAGCAATTTTTGGCTTTCGGGTCGCCGGGATTCGTCCGAGCCTACTTCGAGGTCCTGGCTCATCTGGCACCGGAGGGACTCGAACGAATCCTCCCGCAGGTGAAGGTGCCCACCCTGGCCGTTTTGGGCGATAACGATCTCGCGTCCGATCCGGTCGCGACCCGCCGTTTGCTCTCGCGCCTGCCCGACCGGAGATTGATCGAATTAACCGACTGCGGCCACGTTATTCAACGAGATCGCTCTGAACGCCTGGCCGCTATCCTTCGCCAATTCTTGAGTTCGCAATTCAAAATAAGCGGCCCATGATGGGCGATTGAACCGAGATCTTTCTTATGTCCAACCACGCTACCCCGCGCATTTGGTTGCGTGAAGCAGTCGACAGCGTGCCGGTTATCGGATTTGGGACCTGGCTCTACAGCGGCGGCCACGGAGTCCTGCGCAGGGCCGCGGAACTCGACTGTGGGCTTGTCGACACCGCCGAGCTCTATGGCAATGAGGAGTTGGTTGGAGCGGAAATCGCCCCGATTCGTGACCAGGTATTCCTGGCCACCAAGGTGTCGCCGGAGAATCTTGGCCTCGCCGACGTGATAAATCATTGTCTGGCTTCGCTGGAGCGATTGCAGACGGCGACCATCGACCTGTATCAAGTGCATTGGCCAAACCCGGCCATTCCCATAAACGAGACGATGCGCGGGATGCGCCACCTGGTTGAACAGGGGCTGGTGCGCTACGTTGGGGTGAGCAATTTCTCGGTTTCCCAAATGGAGGCCGCGCAGGCCGCATTGGGCGATATCCCGTTAGTTTCCAACCAAGTAAATTACAGCCTGCTCGATCGGGGCGCGGAGGCCGAGGTGCTTCCGTGGTGCAAGCATCGCGGTGTGGTACTGGTCGCCTATCGCCCGCTGGCGCGGTTTCAACTGGGTGAGGCCCGACCGGTATTGGAGGCCGTAGCCAAAGAGTCGGGCCACAGCATCGCCCAGGTCCTGCTCAACTGGGCCATTGGCACTGGCGGCGTTGTGGTAATTCCCAAAACCGACCAAATTGAGCGGGTTGATGAATTGGCCGCTGCCGCTCAGTTTGAATTGACCGCAGATCAGCGGGCGCGGCTCGAAAAAAGCGTCAATTAAACAAGGAATTGCCACGGTGCCGGGGGCGGGATTCGAACCCGCACGGGCCTAAAAGCCCAGCGGATTTTAAGTCCGCTGCGTCTGCCATTCCGCCACCCCGGCCGAATCCGGGCGAGGCGATTTTCGCCTTTCACAATTTCTTTGCGAAATTTGATCAATCTTGGTCGGATGCCGGGCCGACCCAATCCTGTACGCTGGAAGTTGATTTCTCCCACCCCACGGCTCACGCCTAATAACCGCCCGGGCGCCCTCAGCTTGCAAAGCCAATCGGTTGGCGCGATCTCGACATCGACGTCGGGAGGCCGGATGCAAATTGAACTTGTAAACATGCCGCCGCGGATCTGGATCGACTTTGCACCGGTCGGTGAGAATTCCTCGGTTGCCGAGCGATGCCGATGCCCGAGCGGCAACCGCGCGCGGCAGGGTAGGTCGCGACCTGGGCCTGCGGGCATCGCCGGTCGCATTGCCGACGCTGGGAGTTTGGCGAATTGATTGGCCAACCTTCGGCCAGTCGGCTCCGCGACCGCCCATTTGTCATCTTCACGGTTTGCCAAATGTTCTCCATGGGCGGCTGGATACCGGTGCTGGCATTGTTGGCGGTCTACATGCGCGACCACTTGGGCGCCGGCGTCTTGGCGGCCACGGCTACCATCACGATCATTCACGTGACATCGATCGGGATGAGCCTTTTTGCCGGTTCGATCGCCTCGCGTTGGGGTGGACGCCGAATCTATATGATCGCCGTCGCCGGCATGACGGTTTTTGCCGGTTTGCTGAGCCGGATTGGCGAGGGCTGGCAGGTCATTGCCCTGGCACCACTGGCCGGTGTGATGGTCGCTTTCTATTGGACCGCGATCAGCACCTACGTGCTGCAGGCGGTCGCTCCGCGACGGCGTGGCACCGGGATGGGCGTTAGCGCCTTCGTAATGGTCCTCGCGCCGGGAATTAGCGGACCGATCCTTACCGCTCTCGGCCATGAAGTCGGAATCTGGCTAACGATCGCCGGTGGGGCGGCCCTGCTGGCCATAGCGGTTTCGGCCTCGGTGTTGTTACTGCCCGAACTGCCCTCGCCCGACGCGCAACTTTTCCGTGCCCGTGGATTTGTGCTTTCCGACTATTTGCGCTTGCTCGCCAACCGCCATAACCTAGTAGCCGCCTTCGTCCGCATGGTCTCGGGCATTTCCTTTGGCATATTCCAACTGCTCTCGGCGTTGGTGCTGCTCGACCTTACCGGGCAGTTGTCGGCAGTGGGGCTTTTTCTGACCGCCGGAGCGGTGGGCGGAGGGGCTTCGCAGGTGCTGGTAGGCGCACTATCCGATCGAATCGGGCGCCGCAATTTGCTCATCGTCGCCAAACTGTCCGGAATCGGGGCGGCCCTGCTTTTCTGGCGCGCTGAATTTCTGCCCCAGCTACTGTTCGGTTCGGTCCTGCAGTCCTTTGCGTTCGCGGCATTTCAGACGTTGATTACGGCGGTATCCGGCGACCTGGTTGCACGCCGCGACATCCCGATCGTTTCAGGGCTGCAAACGAGCATGTTTTCAATGGGAATGGTCATCGGAGTTTTGTCCGGTGGACTGCTTTGGCAGGTAGATCACCGGCTTCCGTTCCTCTTCGCCGCACTGTGGTTCGTTCCGGCCATCATCTCTCTTTTCGTTCTGCCCGGCAAGACTCTCGACGTCTAAAGCCGCGGCCGTTTAAGTTCAGCCGCGGCGAGAGCGGGCCGATACTGACGACCGAATGCGCGGCGATGACCCAAA
This sequence comes from Chloroflexota bacterium, assembly GCA_965249595.1. Taxonomy (GTDB): domain Bacteria; phylum Chloroflexota; class UBA11872; order UBA11872; family VXNJ01; genus VXNJ01. The sequence continues at coordinate 1,180,614 of OZ252242.1, forward strand.
GGCCCGCATCGGTCGCCCCGCCCCGATCCGCGCAAGTTGCTTTTTTAAATTTCGTTGGCCGAAAATCGTATTCGGCAAGCAGGGTGTCCGGCGGGAGTCTGCGGGACTTTATTCCGGGCACATTCAGGGCCAAGGAGCGGGGTTGGGAAACGCGTCAATGTTGCTGGCGGTCGATCAGGGCAATAGCTCGGTCGGATTGGCTGCCTTCGCCGGACGCAACCTGTGCGCCAACTGGCGAATTGCGACCAACGCCAAGCTAACTGACCAAGAAATGACGGGCAAACTTGCGGCGATCTGCCAATCGGGACCGTACCAGAGGATTCTTCTCGGTTCGGTGACGCCGTCCCGGCGAGGCCCGTTGATGGAGGCACTGTCGCACTTTTCGTCACAGGTTGTGCAATTACCCGCTGACGGTATCCCGGGAGCGATTCCACTGGTGCCCGATCCCTCGCGGGTAGGCATTGACAGGGTTTTGAATTGCTTGGCCTCGGCTGGCCTGCATGCCGCGCCGGCGATCGTGATCGATGTTGGAACGGCCGTCACGGTCGATGTGGCGAGTGAATCCGGTCAGTACCTCGGCGGTGTCATCGCGCCGGGTCCGACCAGCTTCCTAAAAGCCCTCTCCGGCTCCACCGAACTGTTGTCGACGGTGCAATTTGCCCGTCCCGCCCAAGTGCTCGGCCGCAACACCAAAGAATCGATGCAAGCGGGAGCCTACTGGGGTTTGGTCGGATTGGTGCGGGGACTTATCGGCAGTGTGCGCTCCGAATCCGGACCCATCAACAAGGTAATCGCCACCGGCGGATATTGCCAACTGATCGCCGATGACGTGCCGGAGATCGATATCGCCGATCCGTTGCTGACGCTGCGCGGTATCGCCCTGGCGGGAGAGCGCATATGAGCCCGGTGCGCATTCTGGCCGGTCGGCGAATCCTGCTCGGGGTCTCCGGCTCGATCGCCGCTTACAAGGCCGCCCTGACCGCCAGCCAACTTACGCGCTCCGGGGCACTGGTCGACGCTGTGCTAACCGGTGCCGCGCAACGGTTTGTCGGAACGGCCACGTTCGAGGGACTCACCGGGCGCCGGGCCTATGGTCATGTCGGTGCAATGACTGAATCCGGCGAAATAGCCCACGTCGCAGTGGGCCTGGCCGCCGACGGCGCGCTGATCGCTCCAGCCACCGCCGAAACCATCGCCCAATTGGTCAGTGGCCGGGCCGACAACATCCTCACCGCGGCGATGCTGTCGGTACGCGGGCCGGTTCTGATCGCACCGGCCATGGAATCGGCCATGCTCGCTTCGCCTCCGGTGCAAGCCAACCTCGAGACCCTGCGCGCGCGCGGCGCCATGATCGTCGAGGCGCCATCCGGTCGGCTTGCCTCCGGCCATTTCGGACCCGGCCGGTTGGCCGAGCCACAGTTCCAGATCGACCAACTGCGGGCGGCGCTGGGCGCCGAAGGTCCCTTAAAAGACCGGCGCGTCGTAGTGACCGCCGGCGGAACTCGCGAATACATTGACGCGGTGCGTTTCATTTCAAACCCCTCCTCCGGCGCCCAGGGAGTAGCGCTGGCCGAGGCGGCGCGCGATCGCGGCGCTTTGGTGACCCTAATTGCGGCAAATCTGACGGTTCGCCCGCCCGCGGCGATTCAAGTGCGCTATGCCGACGATGCGGCGGCAATGGCCGCTGCGGTGGCTGAAAAGGGCGCCGTCGATGCGTTGATCATGTGCGCGGCGGTTGGCGATTTCCAACCGGTCCACCGCCGAACCGACAAGCTTTCGCGGTCCGATGGCTTGATGCTCGAACTTGAGCCAACGCAAGATATCGTAGCCGGTGCCCGCGGCCCGGCAGTCAAGATTGGCTTTGCGTTGAACAATCGTGATTTGGCAGCCGATGCGCAGGCCAAATTGGCGGTCAAGGGTTTGCAAGCCATCGTCGCCAATGACCCCAGCGCCGCCGGGGCCGGCTTTGGCCCAGGGACCAACGCCGTGAGCATCTACACCGAGAAAGGACTCTGGGACCAAATTGGTCCGGTTCCGAAATCGGAGGTGGCCGAACGCATCATCGATCTGCTCGAGGATCTGTTGAGTTGACCCTGTTTGGCGACCAACCGCAGTTGAGCCTGTCGGGGCGGGCTTGGGCCCCCTCGCACGGCACGGCCGAAGCAGAACTCAAATCCGTTGAGGAACTGGCTCCGACCCTACTTGCCGCCCGCGGAATCGAATCCGGCAGTCAACCACCCGAAATCTTTGACCCCAAATCCAGTAACCCAATATCGATTTCGGGCTTGGAAGAAGCGGCCATGCAGGTAGCGGCCGCCCTCAAGCAGAGGTCGAAAGTTGGGATATATGCCGATTTTGACTGCGACGGAATCTGTGCGGCAGCCCTCCTGCAAATATTCCTGCGCGGCCTGGGCACCGAACCTTTCTTGTATTTTTCCGATCGGCTGCGCGACGGTTACGGCCTAAACGAAAGAGGTCTGAACGAGTGTTTTGATGCCGGCGTCAAATTGCTCCTGGCCCTCGACATCGGCGCCAACGCGCAATCGGAGATTGATCATGCCAATGGCCTCGGTATCGCGGTTGTGGTGGTCGATCACCACGTCGCCGCAGAACCGCTGCGGGGGACGGCGGCGGCAGTGGATCCGCCCGCCGGGTCACCGGGCAGTGAACTTAGCGCCGGGGCCCTGGCCTACAAATTGGCCGAAGTGCTCAGCTGGAAACTTGGCCGGCAAATTCCAGTCGCCAGCAGCCTGATCGATCTGGCGGCGATTTCCACGGTAGGCGACGCGATGGAGTTGACCGGGGAAAACCGTTGGTTTGTGAGTACTGGTTTAGAAGCCATGGCAAGGCAGCCCCGCCCGGGATTGGCCGCCCTCTTTGCCGCGGCCCGCATCCACCCTCCGCTGACCGCCCGTGATATTGCCTTCCGCATTGCTCCACTCATAAATAGCGCCGGCCGAATTGGTGATCCGCGGTTGGCCTGCCGCCTATTGGCCTGCCCCGGTGGGCTGGCGGCCCGCAATTTGGCCAAGGAACTGATTGCGCTGGGCAAACGACGGCGTGAACTATCAGCCGAAGTTGAACGGGTGTTGGTTGAGAAGATCCCTCCAGCGGGGCCGGTCTTCTACTTCGACGAACGCTTTCACCCCGGCGTGGTATCGGCGGCGGCTACCCGGCAGAGTGCGCGCCGCCAGGCTCCGGTGTATATCTGCGCCAAGGCCGGCGAATTGGTGCGCGGATCTGGCCGGGCCCCAGACGGCCTAGACGTCATGGCCCCATTACAGTCGCTCGATCCGCCCCCGCGACAGCTGGGTGGTCATCGTCAGGCCTGTGGCTTTACCATCGCTGCCGAACGTCTCGATGAGGTTGCCGCGGCGGTAACTTCGTATTGGGAAAACATGGCTGACGGTTGGCAGCCGCCCGCCCTCAAATACGACATGTGCCTGGCGACCGATCTGCTCGGTACTCCGGCGTTGGATCTGTTCGACCGGTTTGAGCCCTTTGGCCGGGGATTTGAAGCGCCCAATCTTTTAATCCGCGGTGCATTGCTAGAGCGCGTATTTAGCGTCGGTCGCGGACAGCATCTAAAACTGGCGCTCGCCGATGCGAACGCCGTCGATGTAATTTGGTTCGGCGGCGGCCGCAAAGGGCGTTCGCTGCGCCGCGGTCAGCGGGTCGACATGATCGGCCAGTTGCGCCGCCCCCAGGTTGGCTATTCTGGTATTTCAGTGATAGTTGAAGATATGCGCCCGGCATGAGCATTAAGACCAGCGCACCGTCGACGGCCGGCGCCGTTCCGGCCGAATTGGCCCCCTTGCTGGTCGCCACCACCAACTACATGGGAGCCGAGGCTGCCGACCAGCTGTCGCTGATCGCCCGGGCCTACCAATTTGCGGCCCGTTGCCACGACGGCCAAATGCGGCTCTCCGGCGATCCGTACATCTCTCACCCTTTGGCGGTGTCGATGTTGCTGACCGAATTGCACATGGACGCTGACACGATTGCCGCCGGGCTACTCCACGACGTAATCGAAGACTGCGATATCACCACCGGCGAGATCCGAAAACGTTTCGGACCGCAGGTCGCCCTGTTGGTGGACGGCGTGACCAATTTGACCCGTTTGGATTTCGACCACATCGAGGGCGAACGGGCCTGGACCATGCGCAAGATGTTCTTGGCCATGGCCCGCGATATCCGGGTGGTAATTGTCAAGTTGGCCGATCGCCTGCACAACATCCGCACCGCCGAATCGCTCAGCCCCGAGCGACGCTCCCACGTATGTGAAGAAACCCTTGAAATCTATGCCCCGCTGGCCGGCCGGTTGGGGATGTGGACCTGGCGCTGGCAGCTGGAAGACGAGTCTTTCCGACAGTTCGCCCCGGAAGAGTATTCGCGAATCGCCCGCATGTTGGAGATGCGCCGCGGTCAACGCGAGACGATGGTCGAGGACGTGGTTTCCGAGCTGGAAAAGCGGCTTATCAAGGCCGGTCTGCAGGCGACCCTGTCAGGGCGCGCCAAACACATTTATTCGATTTATCGCAAGATGCGCCGCAAAAGTGTCGAATTCGATGAAATCCACGACCTGATCGCGGTCCGGGTCGTTGTTCGCACCGTCGAAGATTGCTATCGTGCGCTGGCGACCGTACATTCCCGTTGGCGTGCAATCGGCGGCCAGTTCGATGATTACATTTCCGCTCCCAAAGCCAATCGCTACCAATCGTTGCACACAGCCGTGTTGGGGTCCCGCGGGCAGCGTTTTGAAGTCCAAATCCGGACCGAGCAAATGCACCGCGAAGCCGAATACGGGGTGGCCTCGCATTGGCGCTACAAAGAGGGGCGGGCCACCCAAGAGGGGTTCGACGAGAAGCTGGCCTGGATCCGTCAAGTTCTCGAATGGCAGGAGGACTTAGAAAGCGCCGAACCACTGCTCGATATCCTCAAGACCGACATCTTCGCCGACCAGTTATTTGTTTTCACGCCGCAGGGTGACGTAATAGATCTGCCGCGCGGTTCAACGCCGCTGGATTTCGCCTACCGCATCCACACCGAGGTGGGACATAACTGCACTGGGGCCAAGGTAAATGGCCGTATCGTTCCCCTGCGGTACGAGCTCAACACCGGCGACACAGTTGAGATCAAGACCAGCAATACAAGTCGTGGACCAAGCCGCGACTGGTTAACGATCGTGGCCACGGGGGCCGCGCGGGAAAAGATTCGCCAGTGGTTTAAGCGCCAAACACGGGCTGAAAACGAAGCCCAGGGCCGTCTCCTGCTGGATCGTGAATTGCGCCGTATCGGCCATGGTCCGCTAACGACGCTCGAGCCCGAAGTGGTGATGAAAGCGGCCCGCCGACTCTCTTATAAGGATGTCCCCTCACTCCTGATTGGGGTTGGCTACGGTGCCGCCACGGCTACCCAAGTTGTCAACCGGATGGGGCTGGAGACAGCTGCTCCGGAATTGGTGGCTCCCGCCAGTGGTGCTCCCATATCCCGCAGCGACGGCGTACGGGTGGGCGATCTGGACTTTGCCCTGACCCGCCTGGCGGCCTGTTGCAACCCTCTGCCCGGCGACGCCATCGTCGGCTACGTTACCCGCGGCCATGGGGTGAGCGTTCACCGCGTCGGTTGCGCCAACGTGATCAAATCGCTAGATTCTGAGCGAATTGTCGAAGTGACTTGGAAAAGCGGCAGCAGCAAGCCATTTCCTGCCTCTATCCTGATCGAAGCCGAAGACCGCGAAGGGCTCCTCCGCGATGTTGCTTCGGTGGTGGCCGAAGAAGGGCACAACATTGAATCAGCCGACGTGATTACCTCCTCGCAGGGGGTGGCGACGGTCCGGGTGTCGGTCGCACTAAAGAGCATTGACCAACTTACGCAACTGCTCAATCGCCTGCATCTGATCCGCAATGTAAGCGAAGTTCGTCGTGAAACGGCAAGGCTGCCCAGCAAATGATCGATCCTGCTGTCGGAGAACAAAACGCCAAATTGATGGCGCTGCGCGCGGTAATGGACCAGCAAGGCTGGGACCATGTGCTCCTGCAATCTCCCGGCTCGTTCGCTTGGCTTACCGGCGGCGGCCGTTCCTACATCGTGGCGGGCGATCCGCGCGGTGTGGGCTGGCTCTTGATCTCGCCGGCGCGGACGATTCTGATAACCGCCAATATCGAGCTGCCGCGCTTGACGCAGGAAGAATTGCGGGGCCTGCCGGTGGAAGTCGAATCGGTCGCTTGGCCGGAGATGTTTAGCGATCCGGTCCCGACGGTTGTGCGGTTAACCGGCGGTGGGACGCTAGCCAGCGATCTGCCATTCGCCGGTGCCGTCGACGCATCCGGCCAAATCATGCGACTGCGCTCGGCATTGCTGCCGGGCGACATTGCCCGCTATCGGGCCCTGGGCGCCGATACCGCCGCCGCGGCCGAGGCGGTGGCCGGTCAGGTCGTGCCTGGTCAATCCGAATTTGCGGCGGCAGCCTTGTTCCAATCAAAACTCAACGCCGCCGGAATCGTGGCGCCGGTTCTTTTGGTCGCCTCCGATCAGCGCATTCGTTTACACCGTCACCCGCTGCCAGTTAATAAGCCGATCGATCGATACCTGATGGTCGTGGCCTGTGCCCTGCGCGACGGTCTATGGTGCTCGATCACCCGTCTGGTGCACTTTGGGCCGGTGCCGGCCGATCTGGCGGACCGAGCCCGCTCCTGTGCTGAAGTGGATGCCGCTTACATCGCCGCTTCGCGGCCGGGCAATTTGGTGACCGATGCATTCGCTGCCGGCCAGGCGGCCTACGCCGAGCAAGGCTACGAAGGGGAGTGGCGAAATCATCACCAGGGTGGGCCGGCCGGATACGGTTCACGTGAATTCTTCGCCGGCGGGACGACCGACATGAAAATAGCGATCGGGCATTCCTTCGCCTGGAATCCCTCCATTGCCGGCGTCAAGAGCGAGGACACCGTCATCGTTCTATCCGATAGCGCCGGGGACCCGTTTCCTGACGTTATTACCCACACCGGCAATTGGCCGTACTTGGCCGCCGGTCAACTCGAGATTCCGCGGCCGGCGATTCTGCAGCGTTAGGGGCGTCGACCGGTGAGGCAATCCGGCTCTTCAAGGTGAAAAGTTGGGATTGACCCAGCGCGACAAGGCGCTGGCCATTGCCAAGGCCGGGATCGAGGCGGTAAAGCCGGCATCCTGTATGGCCGTCGAGTTGGAAATGCGCGGAGAGACCCTTGTCTGTCGCGAGCAGAGCCACGACCTTTCCGGACGCCGCGAGGTAATCGTTATCGGTATCGGCAAGGCGTCGGCGGCGATGGCCCAAATCGCCGAATCGCTTCTCGCCGACCGCATTGCGGCCGGTATCGTGGCGGTCAAGGACTCGCACCAACTGCCCTTGGCGCGCCTTCCTACATTTGCGGCCGCGCACCCGGTGCCAGACGAGCGGTCACCGGCCATTGGTCGTTGCATTCGCCGGCTGATCGCCGCAGCACCCCGCGACAGTCTGATCCTTGCCCTGCTGTCCGGCGGCGGGTCGGCCCTAATAACCGATCCGATTGACTCGATCACCCTCGCCGATCTGGCCGCAACGACCGATCAGCTGCTCAGAGCCGGCGCTGACATCGGCGAGCTAAACACCGTTCGCAAACACCTGTCACGAACCCAAGGCGGACGCCTCGCCGCGAAGGCCGCCGGGCGTGAGGTTCTAGCGCTAGTCATTTCTGACGTCCTCGGCGATCGATTGGACACGGTCGCCTCCGGCCCGTTCTACCCAGACCCAACCACGTGGGCGGAGGCCCAGTCGGTGATCGATCGGTATTCATTGCAAGACCATTTGCCGGTCCGCGTGAGCGAGGCGATGTCGGCCGGATTGGCAGGTCAGTTACCGGAAACCCCCAAACCGGGAGGGCCTGAATTTGCGGCGGTATCTCATGTGGTGATCGCCAACTTGGCGAAAGCGGCGGACGCCGCGCGCGATCGGGCCTTACTTCTTGGCCTGGACTGCCAGATCCGCAATCTGCAGGTGACCGGTCCGGCGGATCGGGCGGCCGCCATGTTGGTGGCTGCGGGACGCGCCCAGTTGGCGGTTGCCGACCGACCATTCTGTTTGATCTACGGCGGCGAAACGACGGTCAAAGTCACCGGCAGCGGGTCCGGCGGCCGATGCCAGCATATGGCGCTGGCGGCGGCTCGCCAATTGGCCGGCAGTTCCGGGTTGACGGTCCTGGCCGTCGGTACCGATGGAACTGACGGTCCGACATCGGCCGCCGGTGGATTTGCCGATGGTGAGACGATTAGTCGTGGACGGGCGATGGGCGTTGACGCCGACGTTTGCATAGGCGACAACGATTCCAATCGATACTTGGCGGCCAGTGGAGATCTCCTATCTATTGGCCCCACGCAGACCAACGTGAATGACCTGCTGCTAGTGCTGGGAAACCCTTGAAACAAACCGAATCCGCGTTGACCGTTTCGCCTCAGCGAATAGATGGGGGCCAACGGTGGCACCCAGTCACCGGCGCTGCCGTGCAGGGCGGGGACCGTTTCGACTGGACCCAGCCGGCCCGGCTGATAATCCTTGCCGCGGCCGCCTTGATCGCCTACATGGCGCTGGACTGGCAAACCGGGGTATACGAAAACGCGGCCCTAAACGCTGAGGAAATACTGGTCACCACCAGCGAGTCGCAGCCGATAGCTGTCCCGTTGCTGGCGACGATTGCCCCGTCGGAACTGGTGGTCTCTGAGACCACTGTGCAGCCACCGGCGGTGACCCCCGATCCGCCCCTGCTGTCGTTTCACGTCGTCCAACCAGGCGAGTCGCTGGCCGAGCTGGCGGATCGCTATTCGATATCCGTGGACCGTTTGCTGACGGCCAATCCCAACATTGTTGACCCAGACCTCATTAGGGCCGGCGATACGATAATGGTTCCCTAAAACACGGGAAAATAAATGGCCGGGCGCGCCCGGCATGCGCAGCGCTGGTGCGACCATTGATCTCTGTGGCGCAGCGCGGCCCGTGCAATATCGTGGCAGCGCCCCGACCCCGGCTACTACATCTGGACTGATATGGCTACCGAAACAATTACCATTCCCGTCAATCGCTGGAACCGCGTCGGCGGCAAAAGCGGCGGCACCGTATCGGCCATCGCGGTTACTCCCGGACCAAGCACCGACCGCGTTCTCTATATCGGGACCATGTCCGGTGTCTATAAATCGCGGGACAACGGTCGTTCATGGACCATTTCCAACGTGGGATTACAGAGCCCGTTCATCCAAAACCTGGCACTGGCTTCCGAACCCGGCAGTTCCCCGCGATTGTTCGCGGCGGCGGGCGGAATCGGCGGATTCATGTCCTTTGGCGGGGTTAACTGGCGGCGTCTCGACTACTGGGGAATCAAGCCGGAAATTGCTGCCTTTGCCGTTTCGCCGAATTTCGCTAAAGATCAATCGGCCCTCACCGCCACGCTCTCCGACGGCATATTTCGCTCCGACAACGGCGGCAAGACATGGAACGCGACCAACACCGGCCTGCCGAGCGGCGCCGGCGAGGTACTCAGCGTGGCCTACTCGCCGGGTTTTGCCAAGGACCAGCGTGCCTACTGCGCCGTTGCCGAAAACGGCGTATATCGTTCATCGGACGGTGGCCGCAATTGGGCGGCTTGCGGACAGGAAAATTCACCGGCGCCGGCCGCGGTGCAGGTTATCGCCGCCGCTCCGCTACGCGGCGAAGTTACCGGAGTTTTTTTCGGCGATGAAGACCAAGGCGTCTGGTACAGCCACGACGGTGGACGCACGGTGGCCCGGTCGGCGGGCATCGAGGATGAATCGGTGAACGCATTGGCAGTCTCACCGCGCTTCGCGTCTGACCAAACCGTTTTCGCCGGCGCCGGTGACGGCGCAATCTATCGATCAGAGGACGCCGGAGCCAGCTTTAGCCGAGTTTCCGACCCGGCCGCCGGTGCGCCGGTCCTCTCGTTGGCAGCGATGGCTGAACCGGCCGGTGGCAGTTTGCTGCTAGCCGGCACCTACGGGGCCGGCCTAATGCGATCGGTCGACCAGGGCGCCAGCTGGGAATACTCAGCCGATGGGATCCCCAGCCAGAACTGGCTGTGCTTTGCCATGTCGCCTGATTTTGGTGAACGACGCTTGATGCTGGCCGGTGGTTCGCAGGGTGGAATCTTCACCTCCGACGATGCCGGCGCCAGTTGGTCTGAGGCCGCCGCCGAAACCGAAGGTGTGCCGTATTTTCAAATTTCCTTTTCGCCGCGGTTTGCCGCCGATAGCCGAGTATTTGCGGCAAGCGCTGCAGGTCTCTTTACCAGTGACGACGCCGGGGTCAATTGGAGCCATTACGAACCGCTCGGCCCCACCGAATTGCGTTGCGTCACCACCTCCAAAGAATCAGGTGGAAATTACTCCGTATTCGCCGGCGGGGTTGGCGGCCGGGCGCACTTGAGTCGAAACGGCGGGCGCGAATTTGTTCGGATCGATCACGATTTCCGCGGCGATACCCTGCTCGACGTCAAATTTACCCCGACTTTCGCCAGCGACGAGACCATCGTGGTCGCTTCGTACGGCTCGGGCCGGGTGGTGTTGACCCAGACGGAAAACGGCGGCACCAGTTGGCGCCGGATGGTGCGGCATCGCACCGCCGCCCAGTGGTCGAGCATCGTAATCCCCGACAGCTACGATCCGGTCGAGAACCAATATTGGGCGTTTGCTGCCGAAAACCAAGTGTTCAAACCGGCTCGCCGTTTTCGCAACGTGTGGTCGGGCACACGGCCGGCCAACAAAGCCACCTCGATATTGAGCCTGACAGCGGCGCCCGGGTTTGCCGATGAACCGCTTTTGTTCGCCGCCACCAGCAGCGGCGCCTATCGCTCCGCTGACGCTGGCGGAACCTGGCACGCCGTCAACGCAGGGCTCGATAATCGGGCTGTACTGCAAATTGCAGCGTCGCCGGCATTTGGCACGGATCGCACCGTTTATCTGCTGGCAATAGGGGGCGAAATTTGGGGTTACCGCGATGACCCAACGACACTGGAGTTCGAGTCGCCCGATCCAACCGAACTCGTCTACCGGCCAGATGGGATCGGTTAAGGCCGATAACCTGATCACCCGACGCCGCCTGCTTGGTGGTGTCGGACCGACGATCGCGTTGGCCGTCTTGGCTGCCTGTGGCCAGGGCCCCGGCGCCGATGTTCCGCCGATTTCCGAAGAACAGGAATTAATCCTCGAAAACGCGCGGTCGACGTTCGGAGCGGACATCGATCTCTCGACGAGCTATCTGGTCAACCAAACCGTAAAACTTGGATTTGTTGCATCGCCGGGCGGCGGTCGGAATGAACACTACCAGGGCATAGTTGACGCCGCCAGCCTTTACCAGGATGCCTACCCGCGTCTCCTTGAAGACCGAATCCTGTTGAATGAGAGGGAGGGCCTGACGATCGGCGAAGTCTTGAGTTCGCTGGGCGCTGAATCGCGACCGGACATTCTTATCTTTCCGGGCAGTCAATTAGCCGATCTGCACGCCAACAAATTGTTGATCGAATTGGACAAGGCCGGCGGCGCTGAACCCTTGCTCAATCCCCAGCAGTACTGGGGCCAGACGCTGGTCGCGGGACGAGTCCAGGGGCGCCAGTTGGCCATACCGCTGATGCTGGGACCCTGGCTGATGATTTGCAATACCGCGGTGCTAGATCCTTTTGCAATAGATCCGCCGATAAATTCGCCTTGGCCGCGAGAAAAGTTCCTGACCAACGTCGCCCGCATGACTAATCCGTCGCGAGGCCCCACCGAGCGTGGTGCGTTCGGGTTTCTCCAAATCGTGACCGCAAGCCAGTTCTCCGACTCATTGCCCCCTTCCTGGGTCTGGCTGTTGGCGATGGGATCGCAGCTCCCTGACATCGAAGGCGGCGAGGAAATATTGCAGGAAACGCCGGCGCTTGAGGCCCTGGAACTAATGCACTCGTTGGTTCACGAGCAACGCAGCGCAATTAAAGTTGATAGTGCGGGCGGGCGCAGCCTGCGCTACGTGTTATTCGAGCATCAGAATGCGATGATGTCCTATCAGTTCAACAGCGGTTGGCTCAATCAGTTTTGGCGAACCGGGACCGGTGAATCGGTCGAATTGGCTCACCTGCCGCGTGGGAGCGGGCACTTTACTCCCGTCGAAATGCACATGATGATGGGTGTTTCGACGACGGCCAGTGACCGCGAGGCCGCGGTGGCCAGCTTGCGGGCGATCGCCCAAAGCGCCGGCAAGGTTGTTTTTCCGACCGCCTTCCGATCCGATCTGGGATCCATTCAATCACTCCACCCGCGCATCAACGCATCCGATATCCAATTTCTGGGATCGGCACTACCCACCGCCGAGCCGGTCATGCTGCCGCGCGCCGAAAGAACGGTCTTTCGCCGAAATCTAGACCTGCCGGTAATGGTTGATCGAGTCAACCCTGAGTCAGCGGCCAGTTCAGCTCTGGCGGCCCTGTCTGAATATCGCCTGCGCAATCCTTCCGTCTGAGTAGTGGCCGCCCGGAATGGGCGTTTCCGTAACTACTGGAAGGCGACGTAACCCCAGCTGCCAAATACGGCCATCGCCAGCATTCCGACCACCACCACGGTGACGAACGTCCAGGGGATAGCCGCTCGTGGTCGCTTGATCTTGGGTCGTTTGATGGGGTCTTGCATGGAGTTCTTGTTCGCCCGGTGGGCTCATCTGATCAATTGCCAACAATCGAATATTAGGCCGACGCCGGTTGGCAAGCGTTATCTGACCATAACCACCTTGTTTCCGTGTAAACTTTTTTCGGCGCAAGACGCGGCTTGCAAGATGGTGAGGCGGCCGGGCGTGTGGTGAGAATTGCGGCGCTCGCGCTTGAATTTGGCTTCATCGTCGGAGCGTTCTTAATAGTTGGAATAAAGCTAGGCACTTGGCTTGACGGCCAATTGGCGGCGCGCCCATTGTTTCTGGCCGTCGGCGTCTTGATGGGGCTGGCAGCCAGCTTTTCGGTTTTCTACCGCATCTACCGTTGGCACGAAGGCTGATACCCGGTGCTTCCCGAATTTGTCCTTCCGGCCGAGCCGATCTGCGAGGGTTGCCATTGGTCGCTCCTCGGCGATTCGGTGGCCCAACCGTTTAGCGAATTCGTGCTCACCAATTCAATGGTGATCATGTTTTTGGTGATGGGCCTGATGCTGCTGACCGCACTGTTGACCCGTCGCCAAATCGGAATAGTCCCCTCATCCCTGCAGTCGCTGGTCGAGGTCACCTACGACCAGATTGAATCCGTCACGCGAGCCACGCTGGGGCGTTTCAGTGACCCGCGTCTTCCGCTGCTGACCGGATTTTTCACCTTCATTCTTTTGGCCAACTGGTTCTCGTTGCTGCCTTTCGTGGGCACCGTCGGTTATTTGCACGAGTCGCACGGTCACGAGGTCTTAGTGCCTTACCTGCGACCGGCGACGGCCGACATAAACATGACCCTGGCCCTGGCAATCGTTGCCTTCGTGCTGATTCACTCCACCGGCATCGCCTCGCACGGCCTCGTCGGTCACTTAAAAGAAGTAGCCCAGAAATCGTGGATGCTGGCCCCTATCTTCGTGCTCATTGAGCTGTTTGTGATCATCTCGCTCTCTTTCCGGCTCTTTGGCAATCTTTTCGCCGGCGAGGTCCTACTGGGACTGTCGTCGACCTACATGCCGGTAATCGGCGTTGTTTTCCTGTTGCTGGAACTTTTGTTCGGCTTGATACAGGCCATCGTATTTGCGATCCTCACCTTGAGTTTCACTGGGGTGGCAGTCGGGTCGGCGGCGGCGGCGGGTGAACACCATTGAATTTCAACCATTTCCGCGAACAAACAACTTAAAAGGAGTCGCAAATGGATTACGGACCAATTGGAGCTGGTCTGGCGATCGGCCTGGCCGGAATCGGATCCGGTATTGGCCTGGGGCTAGGTACCGCTGCCGCAATGTCGGCGCTGGGCCGCAACCCGGAGGCTGAAAACGTCGTTCGCCCGAACATGATCGTCGCCCTCGGTTTGACCGAAGCGATAGGCATCTACGGCTTCCTAATCGGTCTGTTCCTGGCGCTGGGCCTGGGCGGCTAAAGCCGGCCTGAGCACGGTACCGAACCATACGGGAGGACCGATTTTTAAGTGGTAGAGCTATTTGAGGGAGTGGGGATCCTATTCCCTAACCTGCTGTTCCAGCTCATCACGTTCCTACTGTTCGTCTGGATCATCAATCGGCTGCTTTTCAAACCGATCGCCCGGGCCCTGCGCGAGCGTCGAGAGCGGATTGCAAGTGACATTGATTCGGCATCGGATTTGCGCCAGCAGGCCATGCGGGAGCAGGAGCAGTTCCAGGTCCAATTGCGAGAGCAACAGGCCGAGGCGCAACGAATGCGGCAGGAGATGGCGCAACGGCTGTCTGAACTCGAGGCCCAGCAGATGCAGGAGGCCCGCGACCAAGCGGCCCGCATCCGCGCCGAGGCCCAGAGCGAATCAGAGCGACTAAAAGAGCAAGCGCTGCTCGAAGCCCGCGGCGAACTCGCCGATCTGGTGATGGCGGCCACCGGCCAGGTCTTGGGTCGTGTTGTCGACGACGAAGAACGTGCCCGGTTGGTTGACGAGGCGGTCGCTGAGCTAGGCGGCCAATCGAATTGATCCGAGACCGGCATTCGGCTCGCCGAATGGTTCTTTCCTATGTAAATGCGATCGTTGCCGACGCCGAAGCGGCCGACGCCTGGGCGCAATGGGATCAGGACCTTAACGCGTTGGCTCAGATCGGCGCTGACCGTGCTCTCGCCGCGGCCATCAGTGCACGCGGCACCGGCGATGACAGGGTTTCGGCTCTGCTCGGCGGGATTTTGGGGGAACGTGGATTGGCCATCAGCGAGATTCTCGCGGCCGAGGGCCACTTCGAATTAGTCGGCGCGATTTACGAACGATTCGTGCGTCGGTCGGCCACTGAAGGACCGTTGGACAGGGTTCTGATTACCGCCGCCGGGGAACTTACCGACCGGCAAATCGGCGCCATATCCAATCAACTGACCAAGCCAAATCGCCAAGTGGTTATGCAGACCAGGATCGACCCCGATCTCATCGGTGGAATCATTGTCCGCATCGGCGATTGGCGCTACGACTTCTCGGTCCGTTCGCGGCTCGAGTCCCTGAGACGATCAATTAACTAAAGCAGGCATTTTTAGTACCAATGGTGCAATCAAAACAAGATATAGCGGCGCTGCTCCGGCAGCGAATTGCGGACCTAGATCCCTCCACCGACGCCGCCAACGTCGGCTCGGTGGTAGAAGCTGGCGACGGGATAGCCCGTATTCAGGGGCTCTCCCAGGCGATGGCCGGCGAATTGGTCGAATTCCCAGGCGACGTATTGGGAATGGCCCTCAACCTGGAGGAGGATTCGGTCGGCGCGGTGCTTTTGGGCCAATTCGAGCATATTCGTGAAGGCGACGAGGTCAAGTCAACCGGTCGCGTCGCCCAGGTTCCGGTCGGGGAAGCCCTGCTGGGCCGAGTGGTTTCGGCCGTCGGCGAACCGCTTGACGGTCGCGGACCGGTGGAAACCAGCGAATTTGACGTAATAGAAAAAGTGGCGCCCGGGGTAACCGCGCGCGCCAATGTCGACACGCCGCTGCAGACCGGAATTCGGGCCATCGATTCGATGATCCCGATCGGGCGCGGTCAACGCGAATTGATCATCGGCGACCGCCAAATCGGCAAGACCGCGGTGGCCATTGACGCCATCATCAACCAGCGCGACACCGGCGTTAAATGCATCTATGTCGCAATCGGCCAGAAAGCCGGTCAGGTAGCCCAGGTTCGAGCGGTGCTTGATCAGCACGGCGCGATGGACCACACGGTAATCGTGGCGGCCACGGCATCCAATCCGGCTGGAATGCAGTTCATCGCCCCATTCGTAGGCTGCACCATCGGCGAGTACTTCCGCGACCGCGGCGAGGACGCCCTGGTGGTCTATGACGACCTGACCAAACACGCCTGGGCATATCGCCAGATTTCGCTGCTGCTTCGCCGTCCACCGGGCCGCGAAGCCTACCCCGGCGACATCTTTTACCTGCATTCCAGGCTGCTTGAACGAGCCGCCCGGATGGGGTCTGACGCCGGCGGCGGATCGCTCACTGCACTGCCGATCATCGAGACCCAAGAGGGTGACCTGACCACATACGTTCCCACCAACGTGATATCAATCACCGATGGTCAGATCTACCTCGAGCCCAGTCTCTTCAACGCCGGCAACCGACCGGCAATCAACGCCGGTCTGTCGGTCTCGCGGGTTGGCGGCGACGCCCAATTGCGCAGCATGCGCACCGTCGCCGATGGATTGAGGCTTTCACTGGCCCAGTACCGCGAAGTGGCGGCCTTTGCCCAATTCGGATCGGATCTTGATCCGGCCACCCAGCGACAGCTCACCCGCGGACTGCGCTTGCTGGAGATCCTCAAGCAGGATCAGTACCAGCCGCAATCCGTAGTAGACCAGGTGATCTCGCTGCGCGCTGGCACGTCGGGCCGGGCTGACCCGGTGCCGGTTGAAGACGTTGCCCGATTCATCGATGAACTTCTCATGCACCTGCGGGCCGGTCAAGCCGATCTGGTAGGCGCAATTACTGAAAGTGGCCGCATCGAAAGCGACCAATTGACCGCATTGGACGCGGCGATTGAAGGATTTGCCAGCAGTCACTTTATCCCCAGTGAGTCGGCGGCCTAGGCTACTCCAATGGCCTCCTTAAGGGACATCCGTACTCGCATAAACGGAGTTGACGCCACTCGGCAGATCACCCGGGCAATGCAGCTGGTGGCCACCTCCAAAATGTTTAAAGCCCAGGAGGCGGTGCGCCAATCACAGCCGTACGCCGATGCGCTGCGGACGGTGGTGGCGAACCTGACGGCTACCGATCCCGACCTGGTAGGCGCCCATCCGTTGATGCAGCCACCGGACCGATCGCGGCCGACCGCATTGGTTACTTTTGCGACCAATCGCGGCTTAGTAGGCGGATTAAACACCAACTTGGCGCGCACCACTCTGGAACACGCGCGGACCCTCCGCAACGAGAATTCCGACGCCGAAATCGAATCGGTTTGCATTGGCCGGGTGGGGGTTCGAATGCTCGGTGGCGCCATTCCGGTGCACGCTCAATTTACCGAGTTTCCCGACCAACCCGGTTCCGATGACGTGAGTTCGTTAGCGCGACTGCTCGTGGATGGCTATGCGGATGGCCGATTTGGGGCCATCGAGATGGTTTATCCGCGGTTTGTAAATACCGTTTCCCAATTCCCGGTGATTGAACGCCTGTTCCCGCTAACCGAGTTACTGGAACACGAATCGAGGCGGAATCTGCAATACATCTACGAGCCTTCGCGGGCGGCCGTACTTGATTCGCTGCTACCGCGGTTCGTGCAATCGCGGCTGTTGCAAGTGGCCCTCAACGCGGCGGCCAGTGAGCACTCTTCGCGAATGGTGGCGATGCGCAACGCCACCGAGAACGCCAACGAATTAATCGATGACTTGAAACTTACCTATAACCGTCAACGACAGGGCGCCATAACGTCCGAGATGATTGATATCGCCTCTGGCGCCAACGCCCAATCAAATTAAATCCAAACAACCCTCAACCAATTTCAAATTAAAGGAAAAAGATGGCAACTGGAACGATCGCTCAGATCATCGGTGCCGTAGTCGACGTCGAATTTGACCCCCAGTTGATGCCGGGCATCTACAGTGCATTGACGGTCGACACTGGCGACGGTGCCCAGGTGGTCATGGAAGTCCAGCAGCACGTTGGCAATAGCTGGGTCCGATGCATCTCGATGAGCCCGACCGAGGGATTGCGCCGAGGCCTGCCGGTGGAAGACAGCGGTGCGCCGATTTCGGTGCCCGTTGGCCCGGCCACGCTGGGGAGGGTTTTCGACGTGATCGGCCAGCCGATCGACGAACAGGGGCCGGTAACTTCAGATCATTACTACCCGATCCACCGAACAGCCCCGCAGGTCGCCGATCAGGCGACGTCGACCGAGTTGTTCGCGACCGGCATGAAGGTTATCGATTTGATCGCGCCCTTTACGCGCGGCGGCAAGACCGGCATTTTTGGCGGCGCTGGCGTTGGCAAGACCGTCACCATCATGGAATTGATCAACAACGTAGCCAAGGAATACGGTGGCTACTCGGTGTTTTGCGGAGTCGGTGAACGGACCCGCGAAGGCACCCAGCTGATCGGCGAAATGCAGGAATCTGGGGTTATGGCCAACACCGTGATGGTGTTCGGGCAAATGAATGAATCACCGGGCGCCCGCCTGCGGGTGGCCCTGGCCGGCCTGTCGATGGCCGAATATTTCCGCGACGAGGAAAACCAGGATCTACTCCTGTTCATCGACAACATATTCCGTTTTTCGATGGCCGGGTCAGAAGTTTCGGCGCTGCTTGGCCGAATGCCTTCGGCGGTCGGTTACCAACCGACGCTGGGCTCGGAGATGGGCCAGTTGCAGGAGCGCATCACATCCACAAATCGCGGCTCGATTACCTCTTTGCAGGCCATCTACGTGCCGGCTGACGATTACACCGACCCGGCGCCGGTCACGACGTTCTCTCACCTTGATGCCACGATCCGGTTGGAGCGCTCGATCGTTGACCGCGGTATCTACCCGGCGGTAGATCCGCTTACATCAACTTCGCGCATCCTCGACCCCAACATCGTTGGCGAGGATCACTATCGGGTCGCCCGCGGTGTCCAGCAGGTGCTCCAGCGCTACAAGGACCTGCAGGACATCATCGCCATCCTGGGTATCGACGAGCTTTCCGAAGAAGACCGCTTGGTTGTGGGGCGGGCACGCCGCATCGAGCGATTCCTGTCGCAACCGATGAACGTAGCCGAGGTGTTCACCGGTCTCGAAGGGCGCACGATCCCGATTGAAGAGACGGTGCGCGGTTTTGATCAGATTCTCAGTGGTGAGCACGATGCTCTTCCGGAGCAGGCCTTCTATATGGTTGGCACCATTGCTGAGGCGGTTGCCAAAGCCGAGCAAATGGCGATGATTACCTAGGCCGCCGTCACCGGTGGACCGCAAATTAGAGAAGTAATGTGGAATGAGTGACGCCAGACTGACCATTGAACTGATTACGCCAGAAAAAAGCGTGGTCGAGGAGACCGGTATTGAATTGCTGGTTGCGCCAAGCGTCGATGGGCAGGTGGCAATCTTGCCAAGTCACTCCCCGCTGTTGACCGAGCTTGAGCCCGGCGTTGTTTACACCCGTCGCGGCGGGCAGGAGGAAGTTCTGGCGGTAAGCGGCGGATTTCTACAGGTTCAAGATAATCGCGTTGTAATCTTGGCCGATACATCTGAGCGATCCAGTGAAGTCGACCGTGCTCGCGCCGAAAGCGCGCGCGTAGAAGCTGAGCGCCAAATCCATGAAGCAGTTGATCTTGATGCGATGCTGCTAGCGCGCGTTCGCTTGATGCGGGCGCTTTCGCGCTTGCGGGCCGTCGAACGGGGATCTGCTTAATCGGCAACATCAATTAGGGCGGGGCTAGCGGTGGCGGCAATGAGCCTGCGAACGACGCAGCAACCACTGCTGAGTCAATACGCAATAAACGGTGGCGATAACCGCCTGCACGGCGTATTCCGGGTGCCCGGGGCCAAGAACGCTATATTGCCGATGATGGCGGCCACGCTGCTGACCGAAGAGACCTGTCACCTAACCAATGTTCCGGCGATAACCGACGTCGAATCCATGATTGCCCTGCTGCGACAACTTGGCGCCCAAGTCGAGTACGATCGCAGCCACAAGCGGTTGACGATAACCGCCGCCAATATCAGTTCGCTCGAGCCTGACCCCGATTTGGTGGCCGAAATGCGAGCCTCCTTCTTAGTAACCGGGCCGCTACTGGCGCGCTTTGGACGGGTTACCGTAATTACCCCTGGCGGGTGTGAAATTGGCAGCCGGCCGGTCAATGTCGACGTCGACGGGCTTATTCGCATGGGCGCTACCGTCGAGCAATCGGAGGTCGGTTACGACATGGCCGCCGGCACCCTGCGGGCCGAGCGGTTGTACCTGAATTACCCATCCCATACCGGCACTGAGAACCTGGTCATGGCGGCGACCCTGGCCGACGGCGTCACCACCATCGTCAACGCGTCGCGGGAGCCCGAAGTTCTCCATCTCTGCGGATTCTTGCGAGCGATGGGGGCCGACGTCCGCGGCGTTGGAACCAGCGTAATCCGGGTCCACGGGCGCCGCCGTCTGTTCGGCGCTGGATATCGGGCGATGCCCGACCGCCAAGTTGCCGGCACGATCGCCATCGCCACCGCCGTTTGCGGGGGCGAAGTCGTTCTTGACGACATAGTCCGCGATGACCTCGAACCGGTACTGCTCAAGCTGGAAGAGGCGGGCGTTGATGTGTACCACGAAGGCGACTCGGTCGCCATTGTCTCCAATCGCCAGCTGCAGGCACTGGAGCTGCAGAGCATGCCACACCCGGGGTTTCCCACCGACAAGCAGGCCGAAATGGGAGCGCTGCTCACCCAGGCCAATGGACGCAGCGTGATTTCGGAGCGGGTGTTTGAGAATCGATTCGGATATTTCGAAGGCCTCAAAATGTTGGGCGCCCGCATTGAACAAGAGGGTACCTACGCGGTGATTGAAGGTCCACAGATCCTGCACGGCGCCGAAGTCCCGCTGGCGCGCGATTTGCGGGCCGGTGCGGCTTTAACGATTGCCGCCCTGGCCGCCCGCGGGCGAACGGTCCTCAGCGATGTGGAATTTATCCGTCGCGGGTATGAAGACTTGGCTGGCGACCTTGCCAATTTGGGTGCCGATATCCGGTTGGTTGCGCGATGATCGCGCCACGCAAGCTAGGCATTGACCTGGGGACCGTCAACGTGGTGGTCTTTGTACATGGACGTGGCGTTGTTTTGCGTGAGCCATCGGTAGTGGCCGTAGCGCGTCCCGGTCGACAGATCGTGGCCGTCGGTTCGAACGCTTATGAAATGATCGGGCGCACGCCGGACAAGATCGAAATTTCAAACCCGCTGCGGGATGGCGTTATCGCCGACTATCTGGTGACCGAAGCGATGCTAGGTCACTTTATTTCGCGGGCCTGCGGTCGGCTGCGGGTATTGCAGCCGGATGTGATCATTTCGATTCCAGCTGATGCCACCGGGGTTGAGCGGCGGGCCGTGCGCGATGCCGCTTCGGCGGCCGGTTGTCGCTCGACGATATTGATCCCGGAGGCCTTGGCCGCCGCTCTCGGCGCCCGCCTGCCGGTGCAAGAGCCCATCGGCAGCATGATCGTAAACGTCGGCGGGGGAACGGCCGAGATCGCGATCCTCTCGCTCTCGGGAATCGTTGCGTCTCGTTCGCTGCGGGTGGCGTCCAACGCCTTCGACGACGCCATCGTTTCCTACCTACGGCGTAACTTCAATTTCCTTATTGGCTCCCGCACCGCAGAGGAACTCAAGATCTCGATCGGCTCGGCGACCCCGCCAATTGAAAGCGATTTAGTGGAAATCAAGGGTCTCGATATGGAAACTGGATTACCCAGTTCCATACATGTGCAGCCGCAACATATCTACGAGGCATTGAACCCACCTCTAAGTGAGCTGATCCGGGGAATCAAGTCGGTCCTGGAGCAATCCCCGCCGGAAATCGCCGGCGACATATTCGACAACGGGATCGTGTTGTCTGGCGGCGGCTGCCTGCTCGCCAACCTGGACGTGCTCATCTCCAGCGAAACTCAGGTCCCTTGTTTTCGCGCCGAGCAACCGCTCCTGTGCGTGGCCTTAGGCACCGGGATTGCTCTGGAACACTACGATTGGATTTCTCAGTTTTCCCAGTTCAATTGACGGCAATCCCAGAAAGATGGTCCCTTGAATTACGACTTTTTTCAGACCTACCCGATGCCGGAAGAAGATATCGATATCCTGCGCGAGGTCGGCCAGGTACGCCTTCTTCACACCAATGACGTCGATGTCTTAATTCGTGAGGCGCGCAACGCCGATGTGATCGTTTGCGGGACCGAGCCGATAACCGCCGAAGTGATCGCCGCCGCCAGCAACCTGGTTGCGATCGACCGTTTTGGCGCCGGCTACGACAACATCGACGTGGCAGCCGCCACGGCTCGCAATATCCCGATTTTTTATTCGCCCAAAGTGAACGCCCAGACGGTAGCCGAGCACACCGTTGGACTGATGCTGGCAACCGCCTACAACATCACCCGCGGCGACCGGTCGGTGCGGGTAGAGAGCCTGGCGATGCGGCCGATATTGCGCGGGCGCGAGCTTGCCGGAAAAACGCTGGGCGTGGTCGGATTCGGGGAGATCGGGGTTAAAGTTGCCCGCATCTGCCAGCTCGGGTTCGGCATGGAATTGCTCGTAAATACCAAGAATCCTGATCCGGCCCGATTCGACGCAGCCGGTTTACGCGGCCGTTTTGTCACATTGCCCGATCTGATGGCCAATTCCGATGTCGTCACCCTGCATGTGCCTATCGTCGATGACACGGCCGGCATGATTTCCAGGTCGTTGATTGAGTCGATGAAACCGAGCGCATATTTGGTCAATACCGCCCGCGGGGCCCTCGTCGATGAGCAGGCCCTAATCGATGCCCTCACGAGCGAGGCGATAGCCGGGGTCGGGTTGGACGTCTACGCGTTCGAACCGCCGGCCCTTGACAACCCTCTGCTGTCCCTTGAGACAGCGGCGCTCACCCCCCATATCGCCTCGAACACGTACGAAGCGTTTCACCGTATCGGTGCGCTGTGCCACTCGTCCACGGTTGAATTCCTAAAAGGCGGCCGGCCGGCCGCGGTCGTAAACCCGGAGGTTTACGACCGGCTGTAGCAGATTCGGCGGCCGAGCTTGTCCAGCAATCGAGATCCGGCAATGTTAGGTCCGTTGGCTGTGGCAGTTATCGAATATTTGGCCGACGCCAACAGCCGGCTGACCCTCGCCTGCGCCGGCGCCGGGTCGTCGGCGATAGCGTCGCTGGCCAGCTGCCCCGGTGCCTCGAAGGTATTGGTCGAGGGCCGGCTGGCATATTCCCGGGCGGCGGTGGAGCAGGCCAGCAACTCCGCTGTCGAAGCGGAGTTTTGCAGTCCAGCGATGTCGTTGGACCTGGCGCACCTGGCTCTGCGTCGAGCTCGCGAGTATGAACCGGATGCCGGCTTGCAACTGACCGCCGTTGCCGCCAGCGGGGCGCTGGCCACCAGTCGCGCTCGGCGTGGTCGCGACCGCGCCTACATTGCGGCTGTGGCGGTCGGCCGAACCGACGTGTATTCGCTCGAATTGGCCAATTGGCCGGGCCAACGGGCGGCCCAGGAACTACTCACCGGGGCAGCATTGCTCCTAGCTGCCGTCCCGGAACGGGACCGGCCCGCCGACCTGCCCTTGCCCGAAGGACTCGTGGAAACTCTCATGCGAGTGGACATAGCGCCGAGTTATTGGCCGCAGAGGGTTCTTCGCAGCGTCATTCCATTCGCCTTGTTCGATCAAGCCGGCGCCTGGTCGGCGCCGCCGCCGGCGCCGCGGGCCCTGCTCGCCGGATCATTTAATCCGCTCCACGACGGACACCGTCGCCTGGCCGAGGCGGCTGAATCGCACCTGGGCGTTGCAGTGGCTTTTGAGCTGTCGATGGCCAACGTCGAGAAACCGGAATTGCAGTCTGATGTGGTGGTCGATCGCGTCGAAAGTATGGCGGCGCGGCGAACGGTAACGGTAGACATGGCGGCTACGTTCGCGCAAAAAGCGGCCCTTTTTCCGGGTGCGGTTTTCGTAGTTGGCGCCGATACCGCAGAAAGAATCGTTGACCCACGGTTCTACGGCGGCAGCCGGTCGACCATGCACACGGCGCTCTCATCCATCGCCGATTGCGGATGCAGTTTTTTGGTGGCCGGGCGGGCCCTTCGGCGAGGCTATGTGACGATGGCCGATCTGGATCTTGCGGCCGCACCTCAGCTGTTTTCGATGCTGGAGGAAAGTGCCTTCCGCCTGGATGTGTCCTCAACGTCCATACGCCGGCAGGGTGGTTTGGAATGAACTTTGGTCGGCCGCGGGGTCCATCCGAATGCCTAGCCCGCATTTTGCACCAGCATGCCCGTTCGACCCCAATTCGGGCTGATTGGGCGTGATCGGACCTGATTTGCGGTGGGAGCCGTCCATTTCCGACTAAATTGCGACCGTTATCGGTGCCAGACCCTCCCGCAACAGCGCATCCGACTCATTTGCGGCGCAAACTGCCTGCATTGGACCCGGCGCGGCCGGGACCCTGGCCGTCAGGCTATCCGGGAGCGCCGGGTACTACCCCGGCGTCATAGGGTAGAGGGGAACCCTGGCCAGATTGGCAAGGGCCCTGGCAAATTCCTCCTGCCAGGGATAGGCCGTAGGCAATGCGAGCCATATGCGGCGATGGGTTATCTTGATGCGGGCGGCGATCTTGAGATAGCGCAGGCGCAGGGTATCGCAGCGCCGACGGGCATTGGCGGTTCCTTGCAAACCCAGCCGTCGCAGGCTCTCCAGCAATACGTAGGCGAACCCTGAGAAATACAGTCGTAGCTGATTGGAGCGCATGGCCCCGGTGGAGGTGCGGTCGGCGAACAGTCCCAGCTGCATCTCCTTGATACGGTTCTCCATCTCGCCCCGGGCGCAGTAGAGCTTCTCGTATAGATCCTGTTTGCCGATACGGGATGGGGACAGGTTGGTTACCACGAATCTGGGATTGGGACCCTTGCGCAGATGCTCGGCCTTACCCACCACCCGGCGCCGCTTCGACCATGACTTTAAGGTCCGGTAGTGGAACTGGCGAAAGCGCCGTGACCGGGAGCCGGTGGCGATGGAGCGCCGCCGCGATTTATGGAGCGCCTTTCCCAGCTTCTGCTGTAGGCGAGGGTTGCGGGACAGACCGAAGACGTAGCCGATGCCCTCCTTCTCACACCAGGTCATGGTCGCATCGCGGGCAAAGCCTTAAATCGGCGCGCAGGATGATCTCCGTATCCGGCCAGGCCGATCTGATCCGGGCGATGAGCGGGGAGAGTTCTTCCGCCATCCCCGCTCCGGGATCGCGGCTGGCGCCTTTTAGACGGCAGAGCAGCAGGTGCTCTCCGCAGAAGACGTACAGCGGCAGGTAGCAGTATGAGCGGTAATAGCCATGGAAGAATCTGCCTTCCTGCTTACCGTGCAGTGGATCGTCGGTTGCGTCAAGGTCGAGGACGATCCGCCGCGGCGGACGCTGCTGGGCCTCGATGAACAGATCGCACAGCAGGGCGTCCATCTTCGCAAAGTCGGCCGCGATCTTCCGGTAGCGGTCTAAAGGAGCCGTATCCGGGCGTGAGAGTTCCAGGCGGTTTAGGGCCGATGCCGATGCCAGCGGCCTGCCCCTGTCGCGCTTGCGGCGGCGTCTCTCTCCGGTCAAATCATCCTTACCCGCCAATAGCGCCAGCATTGGATCGGCGCGCAGGACATCGTGATCGTTTAACGGGGATCCACCGAAATTGTCGACAAGTTGCCATTTCCGGTCCTGACGAATCAATCATCTGCCACCATCACCGGTTAATGCGCTGCCACCGCCGCTGCAATCGCCCAACAGCGCTGCAAATGCCGGCCAGTTGGCCAGTCAAGGCCCCTATCTGCGGCCGCTGGGATGCTTAACGCCCACAGGTAGGGGTGATTACATCCGCAGTCCCTGTGGACCGCGGGGGTCAGATAGGCTGCGGCAGCCCCCGCAGCCGGGAAAGCGCGATCTTGATCTGATCTGCCCAGGGCCAGCGCAACGGCCGATGCAGGGTGTGGCGACGCGCCGACCTGCTCAATCGTCCCGGCAGGGCGAATATCCTCCGCCGCAGGGTGGGAGTGGTAACGACTGAGCCGTCGCCAGAGCCGATTACGGCGATCCAGCGGCCGAGCTTGTGGGCGGTCGCCGGTATCGCCAGCCACAGCGGCGTTGGCGGTAAAGCTCCCCGCTGGCATGTGGTTGCGGCCGACGCCGTACTTTAGGTCCTTGATCGCGTTCTCGATTTCGGCATGACGGCGATGATCGTCCTCCAGGGAGATCATCTCTCCCTTGCGGTCGGTGATGAAGGCGTGGTAAGAGTAATTGGCCAGCAGGGCCAGCGGCGACCCCGGTGTGGGTTTTACCCGTCTTACGATCAGACGCAGCGGTTCTGAATTCTCCGAAGGGGGCATAGGCTATCTCGGCTGCGTCGGCGGCGCCATCGAGCCAGTACTCTAGCGGAGTCCAGTCCTCCTCGGCTATCTCTTCGATCTTCTGACGCAGGCTAGAGTGCTGGCGGACAGTTATCGAGAAGCGTACGTTGTGCTCTCGGCCGGTGGCAACGATCCGCTTTGAGTAGAAACCGGAGTCGGCGCGCATCGTCAGCTGCCCCTTAGCGCCGGCATAGCGCACCCGGCTTACGGTCTCGGTGAGAAAGTGCGCCGCGCCGCGGCCGGTGTTGGCCCGGCCCCTGCGCCGACGGGCAAAGAGCACCTGGCCGGTTCCGGCGGCAACCGCCAGTAAGGGATGGTAGCCACGCACTCCGCATATAGCAGTGATCACGGGCGCCATCTTTTTTGCGACCGTAAGTCTGGCCGACGGTCGAGTCAAGATCAATGGTGAAGGGATCCCTGCCGGGACCGGCGCCGGCATCCCCGGCCCGCCGCCGCCGCTGGCGGCTGATCCCATCCAGCTGGCGTACGTGTCCCCATCTGAAACTGCGCAGGAATGCCCCCAGAGTAGAAGGGGCCTTGACCTTAAAGCCCAGCACCTTCTCGGTATCGCCCGAGCGCAGGACATCGGCATCGTCGATGCAGTCTCCGCCGCCAAGGGCCGAGGCCACCAGCGTCTGCAGCTTGTCGGAGGCATTGGCGGCGCCGGGAGTTGAGCCCAGGGTAAGGCGGGAGTCGCTAAGTTCCCCAAGTCCCAGGCGCTTAGCCAGGGTCATCGGCAGGAGCAGTCCGGCATTGGCCACCAGGTTCTTCTCGTCGAAGGCGATCTGGACGCGGTCGGGGTTAATAGTTGGTAGCATCTTTTAGGTGCTCCCTGTTTCTTGTGAATTTGGTCGTCGTAAACCAATTTTCCCAAGATACGGGGAAGCACTTTTTCTTATTTCAGGGCCGGTCCGCCAGAGATGTTTCGGTGGATCCCCGCTAAAGCAGGTTGGTCAGGACGATCAACCCGATAACGATGCGATACGCGCAGAAGCCGCCCACACCGTGTTTGGCTACAAAACCGGGCAGCCATTTGGCCACCAAGAATCCCGAACCGGTGGCGCTGGCCACGCCGGCGGCCAACAATATCCATCCGTCGCCACCCAAATTTTGGGCCAACAAATCGGGTAGTCGGTAGACAGCGGCGCCAATCACTATCGGGGCCATCAGCAGGAATGCGTATTCGATCGCCGCACGGCGGTCCAGCCCCAGCCAGCGGGCGAACGTGAATATGGCCCCTGACCGCGAAACACCCGGCACCAGAGCGATCGCCTGAGCGCATCCGGACAGAGCCAGCCGCCAAAATGTTGTCGGTCGCTCCGATCCGGCCCAGCGATCGGCCAGGTACATGAAGACGGCGCCGATGATTAGGGCGGAACCCGCTACCGCGGCTGAGCGTAAAACCGTTTCCGCTGCCTGCTCTAGGAGGATTCCGGCCACTCCGGTGAACGCGGTGGCCAAAACTACGGCAGCGAGCCGCCGGCGATCCGAATGCCTACTTGCGCTGGCGGGGCCAGCGGCCGCGCGCAGCAGCGATATCCAGGCCGGAGCGATAGCCGCCGCGATCGCGATCGCCGTGCCCAAATGCAGGGCCAGGGCGAAGGTGAGTGAATTGAGCAGTTGATTGCTCACGCCAAACAGCCGGGGAACCAGCAGCAGATGGGCCGAGCTGGACACCGGCATGAATTCGGTCGCACCCTGTATCAAGCCAAGAACGATCGCCCAGATCAGATCGGCAGAGTCGATATTCATTTACGGTGCGTCTTGATCTTGGTTGGCGCATTCCGCGCCGCCGCCGGTCAGATAAACAGCGGCGTGAGGACCAACGTGATGGTAGCCAGGATCTTGATCAAGACATTCAACGAGGGTCCAGCGGTGTCCTTGAAGGGGTCGCCAACGGTGTCGCCCACGACGGACGCGGCGTGTTCGTCAGACCCCTTGGGGATCGGGTTCCCTTCGGCATCCTTTAGACCACCGGCCTCGATGAACTTCTTGGCGTTGTCCCAGGCCCCGCCGCCATTGTTGAGGAACAGCGCCAGAACAACACCGGCAATGGTGGCGATCATGAGAAACCCGGCTGCCGCTTCAGCTCGCAATACTAGGCCAACCGCGATCGGAGCGACCACCGGCAGCAGGCCGGGCAGCAGCATATTGCGCAGCGCCGAGGCCGCGGCGATGTCTACAGCCTGACCATACTCCGGCTTCTCATCGCCGGTCATGATGCCCGGTTTTTCGCGGAATTGCCGGCGAACCTCTTCGATGATGGCGCTCGAAGATACGCCGACGGCGCGGATGGCCATGGCGCAAAAGAGGTAGACGATCATCGCCCCCAGGAACGCACCGATAAAGACGCGTACATCGGCCAGGTTGATGACGCCCGAGGAAATTTCGGCTTTTTGAATGAAGGCCGATAGCAATACGAACGCCGTTAGTGCGGCTGACCCGACCGCGTAGCCCTTTGTGAGCGCTTTGGTGGTGTTGCCAACCGAGTCGAGGTTGTCGGTTATGTCGCGAGTTTCCTGGCCCGCATGTGAAAACTCGGCGATGCCACCGGCATTGTCGGAGATTGGTCCAAACGTATCCATCGCCAGGATGTAGGCCGCCGACATGAGCATACCCATCGTCGCAGCGGCGGTGCCGTAGACCCCGGCCACAAAATCCGATGAGACGACCAGTCCCAATTCAGCCACTGCCTCGACCCCGAAGAAATACGAGGCTCCCAAAGCTGAGACAAGTACCAAAACCGGGATGGCTGTGGTTTCAAAGCCGATGGCGATGCCGGCGATTATGATGGTCGCCGGCCCGGTGCGAGCGGCCTCGGCAATATTGCGGACCGGGCGCCATTCGCCGGCGGTGTAGTACTGGGTTATGTAATAGAAGAGGATCGTCGTTACGATGCCGGTTACGCCGGCCGCAAGCAGCCACCAACTGCCGATCATCGTGAGCGAAACCGCCGCAAATCCGGCCGTGGAAAGAATGGCCGTTGTCCAAAAACCAATATCCAGGTTTCGTTGGGCCGAATTGACGGTACCGCCGCGCACGGCCATCAATCCGACCATCGAGGCGAGTATCCCCACCGCCCTAATCACCAGCGGGAAAAGGATCCATATCAGGCTGTGCTCAGGGTCGGCCAGGTAGAGTGAAACTCCCAGGATCATTGAGCCGATGTTCTCGGCGGCGGTGGACTCAAACAGGTCCGCGCCGCGCCCGGCACAATCTCCAACGTTGTCGCCCACCAGGTCGGCGACGACCGCCGCGTTACGGGGGTCGTCTTCCGGGATGCCGGCTTCAATCTTGCCCACCAGGTCGGCTGCCACGTCGGCGGCCTTGGTGTAAATCCCACCGCCTAGCAGCGCAAATAACGCCACAAAACTGGCGCCGAACCCGTAGCCCACGATCAGATAGGGGGTCGTTGTCGGATGGTCCAGGCCGCCAAAGGCGATGTAGAGAACGTAGACACCGAGCAGGCTCAAGCCGGTGACCATGAATCCGGTAATGGCCCCGCCGCGTAATCCGATGCGCAGGGCTTCACCGAGCGAACGGGTAGCCGCCGACGCCGTGCGGACGTTTGACTTCACCGCGGTAATCAGTCCGATTATTCCGGCGATGGCCGACATCGTGGCCCCGATGATGAAGGCAACTCCAGTGCGCCAGGCTATGTCGAATCCTTTAATCGGATCGCCACCGGCGACCTCTTCGCCGCCAAACAGGCCAACTGTTGCCGAGAGCACTACGGCTACTACAACCGCCAGCATGGCGATGGTGCGATATTGACGTCGAATAAAGGCCATCGCACCTTCGTAGATGTAGCCGCCGATTTCCTGCATACCCTCATCACCGGCGTCAGATTTGAGGACGTCAAAGGCCAGGTAACCGGCAAATAACAATGCCAACGCAACGACGATTGGTACTAGCCAAAGTGCGAAATCTTCCAAGGTCCGGATGCCTCTTGAGTGGAGAAATTAGCGGGTTGCCCGGACTTAATGTCGGGCACGCGATTGAGTTGGCGCCAGCGCACCATGCGAATTATCTTCAATGAGCCGATCTGTTGAGTTAGCGGGCTTTCGGCGCGGGCGCAATCGGCCGTAGGCCGCCGCCATCGCTAATCCGCGCCACCTGCCGAACGAAATTTAAAAGGGCGGCCAATGCGCGAAAACGGAAGCGGAACCGAGCGAACCAGAAGCTTTGCAACCTCCGCTACCAGCATCAATCCGCCAGCCAACGGCTCAAAAACTTTCAAAAAGGTACGAAGTTTGCCGGTCCAAGCTAAGGGTTTGAAGCCGCCGGCGAGACGGCCCGGGCGCGCAGCAGTCCGGCCGGCTAAGGCCCTGATACCGGCGATGCGTTGCGCCCTTACCCGGATCGCGGCGCGGTCTTAAAACGCCTGCAGCGGCCGAGCCTGCTAGGCGGCATCGAATTTATTTGCGCATGCCGGCGAGCCGGAACCACTTGTATTTGTAGTTGAGGATCAACAGCGCGAGCACAAAGGCCACGATGTCTAAGAAAACGTTTGGGAAAAGTGCAATTTCCTCTATGTTGATCACGTACAGCGAAGGTGTAGATATTGCGGCAGCTTCAGTGTTAGCGAACAAGCCGATGAATAGATTGTTCACTGCGTGGTAGCCGGCCGCAACTTCGATTCCGCCGTCGAGCAGCACGCGACCACGGCGAAGAAGAGCCCTGAGGACACCAGCGCGACGGCGTAGGGCGCAATGCCGTATTCCCAAGGTTCTGGATTGGACAGGTGCGGAAGCATGAAAATCACCGCGGCGGCGATCGCCACCACCACGCGGTTGCGCGCGAGCAGCGACAGCCCCTGCAGGATGTAGCCACGGAAGAACACTTCCTCGTAGCCGGCCTGGATTGGGGCGAGGACGATCGCCACCAGGGCGAAGACCAGGTATTCCAAATCCGGTGCCTGGTAGGTGAAATCGAGTTGCAGTACGAATCGGTTGACCAGCTGCACTATGACGGCGATTATCAGGGCGACGAGCGCACCACAAAAATACCGGTGCAGGTCAATGGATTTCCTGCCGGTAACTACCTGTCGCAGTGTTTGCCGATGGAGCAGCTTGGCCACTCCCCAAACGGCGATCAGGCCAAAGGCGAAACCGGTGACGGCTATTGCCAAACTGGCCGATAGCGTGCCGTCTCCGGCCAATCCCTCGCCCGACGCGCACGTCAAATCAAGGATGTTTGTCGCATCGATGGCGGCGCAGCCGGCAATGGATGCGACGAGCCCCGATCCGAGCCAAACGACGATGATGGCCAGAATCCCCACGACCCAACGCCACCAATCGTTGCGACCCAACGAGGCGTTGAGGATGAATTGCTCGCGTGCCGCCGGCGAGCCGTTCGCGGCGAGCGCATCTACCGGTTGTTGCATGCTCGTGGAGCCCTCCCCTGCCTTTCCATCGATTGCCGATGGCCTCTGAAAGCGGAGGAGCCTTCCCGTGTCTGTAGCGGCTGGGTTACAAAAGATCCACCCGAATCCCCGCTCGATCCATTGTTGCCGGGCGGTCAGCTGGCTGGCGATGACGGAACTGGCGGTTCGCCTCGGTTGGCAAAGCACACGATCCGTGGGACTCGGCCGCACCGGGAGTCTGCCTTCATGACCGGTGTTGACGGTGCGCCCGAGGGTTGCGGCGAACCGATGTCGAAACGGGCTTTTACTGGCCGCACAGCCGCCTTAGTGCCGCTGTCAGCGTCTCTAACTCCTCCGCATTTCCGACAGTGATGCGGAGCGCGTTTTCTGCGCCGCGGACATGCGGAAGATGGCGAACCAGGATCTTCTCGGCCTCCAGTCCTGCCAGCAATTCAGCGGCTGGCGGTTCCGTGCATTCGACCAACACAAAGTTGGCCTGCGAAGGATGGGGTTTGAGGCCCTTGATGCGACCAAGCTCGCTGACCAACGAGCTGCGTCGAGCCCGCACGTCGGCCCACATCTCCTCGGCCCACTCAGCGTCGGACAGGGCCGCCAGCGCCGCCGCCTGAGATGCCGCCGATACGTTGTATGAGTCCTTCAGATTTAACAAGCAAGCACAGAGATCGGCCGGCCCGAGCAGGTAACCGACCCGCATGCCAGCGAGCCCATAAGCCTTCGAAAATGTCCGCACCACCGCAACGTTCTCAAATCGATCGAGAAGTTCGAGGGCGTTGGTATCGGCGTATTCGGCATACGCTTCGTCGATAACCACCAAGTTTTGCCCGCCCGCGCATATCGCCGCCAGGGTGGTGGCCGGATAGGCTGTGCCAGCCGGGTTATTGGGACTGGTGATGAACGTCACCTTGGGATTCCGCCGCGAAAGCTCAGGCACTTTCAAAGCGAAGTTGTCGTCGCAGGCAATAGCCTCATAGGCGGCGCCGGCGCTACCGGCTAGGACCGGATACAGCGAATATGCCGGATCAGTCGACAGTACCGTGTCGCCAGGACCGCATACGGCCCGGATGATCAGGGAGAGGATCTCATCAGATCCGTTGCCGACGACGACTTGGGATACATCCAGGTCAAACTTTTTGGCCAATGCTTCACGCAGTGGTAATGCCGTCGGGTCCGGATAGCGGAAATAGGCCGCCGCCGGCAGAGATTCCAATGCTTTGCGGGCGCGCGGGGAGGCGGCTACCGATTCGTTGGTATTGAGTTTGATCCAGCCACCACCGGATGGTTGGTGCCCAGGTACGTAACCCGCAAAATTTGCCAGATCGGGTCGGATTTGGACCATGCGATTTACCTATTACGACTGGCGGCGAACGATCGCCACGACCTGCCGCACCTGCAAATACCGCCGCCAAGGAATTTGGGCTTGCGCCCTAACATCTAATTGTCGGCATGGGGAGGCGTCGGCACGGGATCTTGCTGTATTTGATCGGTGTGAATGTCTCTCCTTAGTGGCAAGAATGGGTCGCCCCAATCGGCGCGGATAGTAGTTACCGCGGATGTCGCCCTTGGTCGTTCAAATCATTGGCTGCCGCGGGGACAACAGCTGGGCGCGCTGCTGGAGCGCCGCTTAGCATTCGGGGTTGTGGTAAATCACGTGCTTTCGAGCCATGCTCAAGCACTGGTTATCGCCGGCGGTTTGTTTGATGACACCAGTCCGGAGCCGGCCGAGATTGCCGCCGCCGTCGCCGGACTAGGTTCACTGGCCGAGGCCGGCGTCGCCTGCTTCGCAATTCACGGTGCTGCCGAGACCACTCCCGGCGATGTCGTCTCACCGCTTGACCTGTTGGCCAAGCTTGATCTGCTCGTCTGTCTTGACCGTCAACGTGAGAGCCATATCGCTCGCCTAGGCGGTTTACGTGTCGCGTTTACAGCTCTGCTGGGCGCCGATGCCCGGGGCAGGGACAATCCGCTGCGTCAACTCTCATTCCCGCGCATGGGTGATTGTCACGTCCTGGTGACCGATAGCCAGGTGGAGCAACTGACACCCGCCGGTGCGCCAGGGCCGGTAATAGACCTTGAATCTGTAAATGCCCTAACCGGCGTAAGCCTTCTAATTGCCAATGGGCCGCGGCCCCAGCGCTACCAAGCGACTCGGGCGATGGTTGTCGTGCCGGGATCGCCGTTGCGGCCTTCTCCAGACGGGGGGTTCGTCGACATTTCGGTTGCCAGCGGGGGCGTGCAGGACATCAAGTTTGAATCCGGCGCCGGTTTGCCGGCGGCCGAGGTGTTGGTGCCGGCCAGCCTGCTTGAATTACCCGATGCGAATCGCCAAATTCGTAAAAAGATTGCCGAGTCGGCCACCGAGGCCACCGAGGTGGTTATGAGGGTTTACGGGCGCGCCTCGCCCGAATCCCTGCGCCGGGCGCGACTTGCCAGCTTGGTCCGCTATGGGCGGTCGGTAACGGCGCGCTTCGTCCTGGATGTATCGGGATTGCTCTCTGTTCAAAACGACGCCGGCCGCGGTCCGCTGGCGGTTCTCGACGAGATTGGCGATCAGGTTGCCGAACGGGACCGATCGTCATGGAAAAGCGACCACGAACGCGCCAATGCCATTGACGAATACAAATCGCTGATTGCCGGTCGAAATGGCTTGGGGATTGGCCTTCGATGATCACCATCACGCGACTGGCTATTCGAAACGTCCGGGCCATATCGACCCTGGACCTGAACCTGCCGCCCCGCGGCAATTTCTTAATCGACGCTCCCGCCGAAGGCAAGACCAGTGTGGCGTTGGCAATGCGACTAGCACTGCAAGGACCGACCCGGGGTCAGGAATTGGATGACCTGATTCGCCACGGTTCGCAATCGGCCGAGGTAGAGCTTGAGCTTCGCGACGGGCCAAAAACACTTCGGATCGCCCGCCAAATCGGCAGAGGTCGACATGCTGCGCAGGCGAGATTGACCGCCGGCCTCACCGAAGGAAAGGCCGATCGGCCGGAAGCCGTAAATGCTTTGGCTTCGGAGTTCTTTGCCTATCCGCTGGGACAGGTGGCCGACTTTTTTGTTTGGAGTTCCGTGAGCGCGTCGCGGAGTTGGCCCTTGGCGGCCGATCGTTCCTACCTGATGCGGGCCGCCGGCGGGAACAATGATGGTACGGCTGCGGCACGGGCGCTCGGACATGCCCGCTCGAAGGTCGCCCAAATCCACGAATCCAAACGGCACCGTGAGCTGATCGCCAAACGACTTCGGTTGCGCCGTCAATTGGCCGGCGAAGAGTTGGTGGAATTGGCGCCGGCGTTAGCCGGGGCGCGGACCGAATTTGAAACGGCTGAAGCTGAATTGAAACAGCTGGATTGCGAACTGGCCAAAAAGCGCCAGCAGGCGATGCTTACCGGTCGCGCCGCCGAAACCTTTAAGGTCACGACCGAGATCATTGATCAGGCTGAAGCGCTCGATCAATTGCGAGCCAAGCTACGAATCCTTAACAACTTGGCTACCAACGTCGATGGCGGAGAAGCCGAATTCATTCGCCTGCGGGCGAAGGCCGGCCGGGTGGCAACCGCCCACGCCGCGTTGGTTGAGGCCGAGCAACTCAACGCCCAGGCGGCCGATGCCAATATTCAACGCGGGCGCGTCGGAGAGGTTCTTTCAGAGCTGGTTGAGCTGCGCACCGGAAGCCTCCAGGAGGTAAGTGAAGAGCGGTATCGACGTTGGATCGATTTGACCGAACAGGTCTCGTCAGCCGCGTTAGCCGGCGTAAGCGCCCGGTTTGACCTGGGCAGTCCGGATGCCGTTGACCCGGTGCGGATGAAGGCCCAACTTCGCCAACTAGAGCTTGAAATGACCGAGGGCGGCCTAGAAATTCCGGTCTCAATTGACCAGGCCCGCCAGTTTTTGACCGAAAACGAGCCGGACCAGATTTTGCGCTTGGAATCTGAATTGGAATCGCCCGCAATTCCGTCGGATGAATCATTCGAAAGGGAATTCCGATCCCGGGCGACGACGGCCCATGAGCGGGCTGCGACCATGCTTTTCGGACTCGATTTGCCGCCCGATCGACGGCTGGTGGAGTCGCGACTTTCCCAAATCGATCAAGAAATCGAGGAGTTGGAGCGGCTGGCCGCAGATCCTCAATTGCTCGTCGAACAGATTCGCGCTCATG
Source organism: Chloroflexota bacterium (assembly GCA_965249595.1). Lineage (GTDB taxonomy): Bacteria > Chloroflexota > UBA11872 > UBA11872 > VXNJ01 > VXNJ01. The sequence continues at coordinate 1,216,366 of OZ252242.1, forward strand.
AACTCGAAATTGTCCGCCGCCGCAAATTGCTCGATCAGGGGCGGGAGGAGTTGGCGCAACGAGAGCCAGACGCCGGGTTTGAACACTTCGAATTAGATCTAGATTCCGTAATTTCTCTGCGCGATCAGTCAACCGCCGACGTTTCTTTACATCCCGCTCCTGCCGACCCGGTGCTCAACCGGATGATGCAACGCTGTCAACAACGTTGCAAACGCGCCGCCAGCACCGTGGACGAACATGAATCCCGCATCAAGGCTGCAGCACGGCAGTTGGATCTCGACCCGGTTTCGGCATTGGCCAAAGCGGCCCAGCAGCGCGCGCGGCCCGACCGCCGCCGCCAACTGCAAATGGAGCTAAAACGCCTGGAAACCAAGATTGCCAGCCTGGCCGCATCGGTCGCTAAACCCTCTGGCAACGGCCGACATCCGGTGGATGAGGACGATGTCGAACTGGCCGAAAGAAATTTGGAACGCCTGCAGCGACGGGTCGAACGCCGCCGTCAATTGGATCCGGCAATTCGCGGTTTGGACAAAGGGCTTGGTCTTAGAGCCGCCGAGCGGACCATCCAAAACGCCCGTAACCTTTTACCGCGCGTAAGCGACGGGCGTTATTTCGACTTGCAAGTTGAACCCAACGGGACAATTCGGCTGTGGGACGAAGATGCCGAGGATTGGATCGGGGCTGGCCAATTCGGCAGCTCCCTGCGCGACTTGTCCGAGTTGGTAATCTGGCTCTCCCGCGCCGTCACGCACAGCGGTACGTCAATTTCCGGGATGCCGGGATTCTGCCTTCTAGATGATCCCGGCGCCCTCATCGCCGAACCGCTTCAGCATGTCCTTGCGGATGCGTTAGACAGCGATCCAATGCTCAATGCGATCCCGCAAATGTTGATGTTGAGCGGTCGCCGGTCATTTACCGCCGCTGGTTTCGAACCGTTGTGCGTGTTGGGCAATTGATCGCGACCAAAGTTGGCGCATAGGACGTATTTGGAGGCGCTGGCCCGCCAGCCGCAGCGCATTCCAGGATCGAGGCTGCCGGCTCCCCGGGCGGCGGTCCTGATACGGATAACTGCCGCCTTCGCTGGTGCGGGCGCCTTAACTTGTCTGCTGGCCGCCGTTTCGCTGATGTTGCTAGCGGATCCCGGCAAACCGACCAATCAAATTTTTTTCTACTGCTTGGTCCTGGCTGGCGCCGCCCAAATGGGCTGGGCTGCTGCCTATCGCATTCAGCGCGAGCGATTGAGCGCAGGAGCGGGCGCGGACGTGGGCCGCATTTGCTTTAAATGGACGGCGATTGCGGCCGCAATCGCTGCCGCCTGGTTGGCGGGTCTGCGCTTGGGCGCACCAGTCCCGGTGTTATCGCTGGCCACCGCGATTGCGGTGCCGGTTTTGGCAATTTCGGCCAGATGGCTGCAGGGTCGACTCTGAGTTAAACCGCGATTGCGGCAGCCGGCGAGCAGCCGGGGTTTTTGGCGAAAATGGCAAGTTGCCGCTGACCCCAAGCCAAAGGCGTACCCCTACCTATGTCGACGAGCGCCCGCGCCGAGAATATCCGTCTCGCCGATTCGATGACTCGTTTAGGTACTGAGTCAGCTTTTGTTGTGTTGGCCCGGGCCAAAGCTCTCGAGGCCCAAGGGAAATCGATCATCCACCTCGAAATCGGCGAGCCTGATTTCGATACGCCAGCCAACATCGTCGAGGCCGGCGTGCGCGCGCTACGCGATGGGTACACCCACTACGGTCCGGCTCACGGGTTGCCGCAATTGCGCGAGGCGATAGCGGCCAACTCCTTTGAGCGGCGAGGAATTGAACATTCCCCCGAACAGGTGTTGGTGACGCCCGGTGCCAAACCGATCATGTTCTATGCCATCTTGGCCCTTTGCCAACCGGGCGATGAGGTGATCTACCCCAATCCGGGATTTCCGATTTACGAATCGATGATCAACTACATCGGTGCCCGTGCGGTGCCGATGCCCCTGTTGCCGGAAAACGATTTTCGGGTTGACATAGACCGATTTGCGGCGGATTTGTCCGACAAGACTCGGCTGGTCATACTAAATTCCCCGGGCAACCCAACCGGCGGCGCCTTTACTCAATCAGATATAGCGGCGATAGCCGAGTTGTTGGCCGGGCGTGACGTAGTGGTTCTCGCCGACGAGATATACAAAGACATTGTTTACGGGGAAGAACCATCGTCGATTTCGGCGATCGGCGACATGGCCGATCGCACGGTAATCCTTGACGGTTTCTCCAAGTCCTACGCGATGACCGGTTGGCGTTTGGGTTATGCACTTGGGCCCCAGCAGTTGATTGACACGATGGCGCAATTGCAAGTAAATGCCGTAAGTTGTACCGCCGGATTTGTGCAGATGGCCGGCATCGAGGCGTTAGAAGGCCCGCAGGATGCACTCTATGAGATGGTCAATGAATTCCGGGCCCGACGCGAAGTCATAGTCGATGGGCTCAACGACATAGACGGGGTCGTCTGTCCGAACCCGGGCGGCGCCTTCTATGTGTTCCCGCAGTTTGACCAGCCGGCTGATGAATTGGCGCACCGCTTGCTGTATGAAGCGGGAGTTGCGGTCCTGCCCGGCTCGGCGTTCGGCAGCTATGGCTCAAAATGCATGCGCTTTTCATTTGCAAATTCACGGGCCAATATTCAATCCGCAATTGCCCAGGTCAAGGAATTGACGGAATCTTAACGGCTCGACAACCACAATATCAACTAATTGACTATTGCCCTCAATCGCCCGCGGCGGCGCAGTCGCCGAATTGAAAGACGCTGTTCCGGTCAAATGGCTGCTGGTTGGTCGCAGGTCCCAATCCCGTAAACCGACGGTGGCTAAGTCGGCGATGCCCAATTTCACTTTCACTGTCTAGCCCACGGGGTGTTAGGCGGATGAATTGGGCGTTCGGGTCCCGACTGATGCCCAGGCACATAATTCGGGCCCGGAACTTCAGTAAAGTCCAATCGCTTCAAATTGACATATGACCTGATAAGTCAAGGTTGGGTCCGCGGTTACCTTCCCGCCATTTACGAGACCGCACCATCGCCGAGTTGATTGGATCCAATCGATCCAGCAATTCGATTGAATTGCAGAACATTCTTGAGAATCGCTCAGAACAATGATGAAAAACGTTCGCCCGCGGCGATCCGTACTGCAGGCATCGGCCGCAGCGGTTGCGGCGGCGGCGGTTGGCACTGGGACTGCCACTGAGGTCCAGGCGTCGGCGCTCGACGCATCTGGCACGTGGGGGCAACTGGGGCGGGACTCTATTTAGCCCAACGGCTTGGCCAACAAGGCAGGGCGACATGGTATGCGGCAAATTGGGACGTATTGATATCGCCAACCGCCGCCAGTGGGGCGATCGGGCCGCCGACTATAGCGGCCATCCGTCGAATTGGTACGCTGCAGTCAGTGATAGATCTTGGATTGGATCGCAGATGGTAGTTGTAAATTCGAGTACTTGGCGGTATGTATTGGCCGGCGTAGTCGAAGTTTCAACCGCGGCCGGCCTGTTAGTCAATTTATCGCCGGCCGCGTTTGAGGAACTGGGAGCACCCCGCTGGCAAGGCGTTCATACCGTTTGGGCGTTCCGGATCTAACGAGCAATGGGACACGCCCTTTAAAATTTCTGCTTGCCGGGCCACTAGCTCAGTCGGTTAGAGCGCGCCTCTGATAAGGGCGAGGTCATTGGTTCGATTCCAATGTGGCCCACCAGCGAGAACTAAATTGCGAACGCGCACGCCCAAGGCCACCTCGGCGTTATCGGTGATCGCGATAGGTGGCTGACCTCCGACGCGGGTACCGTGTAGCGAATGACGGTCCGACCGGGCTCGACCAGCACCTAGACGGCGAAATAGCGGACAAAGGCCCGGGTCTCGGAGATCTTGCTAGTCCTTTGGAACTCGCTCATGTCCGGGCGAAGCTAGCAATGGTGTAGGTGCCGTCCCGCAGCACGCGGCGCTCCGCCATCGCCTCTTCGGCAGCGAATTCCAGTTACGGGCGCCGATCGCGCTGGTTCTTGATGCGGTCGCAGGTTTCGGCTTGCGCGAGGATGACGCTCCCGGCGAATAGCGAGATTCGTTCCAGTTTCCGATTGAACTCAGCCAGCACCCATTACTACCTACTCGAATGGCCCCAGCTTCTAGTTAATGGCTAGTTAGACGGCGCAAGAGCAAATTTCGTCTTATCCTCCCAGCCGCCCAACCACTTCCATCAATTCGTTTAACAAGATACCGCGCATTATCAATGCTTGGCCACGCTGGGTTGCCTTGCGTACAGGAACTCAGTTGCGTGCGGACTTCGTAACCTCGCGGGGGATTCAGCTTGCACTGCATTGACAACACGCTGGGGCATTCTGATTTCCGCAGCGTGTTCCGCGCCGGTTATTTCGCGAGGCGATGATCGATGCGCTTCGGGCGGGGAGATCCAGTTACTTGCTGCTAGCCCGCCTGCATGACACCGACGGGGCAACTGATGCCAGTGCCGCCGACGCCACAGTAGCCGTTGGGGTTTTTCGCAAGGTACTGCTGGTGGTAATGTTCAGCGTAGTAGAAGTCGGGCGCGCCGAGGATTTCGGTTGTGATCGGACCGTAATGGGCCGCGGACAGCACCTGCTGATAGTGGGCTCGGCTCAGTTCGGCGGCCTCGCGCTGCATCTCGCCGTAAACATAGATGCCGGAGCGGTACTGCGTCCCGATGTCGTTACCCTGACGCATGCCCTGCGTCGGGTCGTGGCCCTCCCAAAATGCGCGGAGTAGCGCCTCGTAGCTGATCCGCGAGTGGTCGAATACTACGAGCACAACCTCATTGTGTCCGGTGCGGCCGCTACAGACCTCGTCGTAGGTTGGATTTGGCGTTACCCCTGACGCGTAACCGACGGCGGTGGTATAGACGTCCGGGAGTTGCCAGAAGATTCGCTCTGCGCCCCAGAAGCAGCCCATCCCGAAGAGCGCCCTCTCCAAGCCGTCGCGGAAGGGCTCACCGAGCGGCCTGCCGTTGACGTAGTGCTGCGGCGGAATGTACACGCCCTCGGAGCGGCCAGACGGGGCGTCCTTCGCGGTCGGGAGTTCGAGCTTCTTGGTAGAGAACCAAGACATTGTTGTGCCTCTCGATGCGTGCGTACGTGCGGTGCGGTTCGCGGCCGGAAGTTATCCGAATGCGGGACCCGCTGCTCCGTCGGACGATGATACGCATTCTGCGGATGGCTAAATATTTCAGGTGTTTCCGCCGGACAGTGCGACTCGGGCATGACGGTTCGGCCAAAGGTAAGGACCATAAAAATCGACGTTTGTGTGGTACGCATTGGCCGAGAAGGCGCAAGGTTTGGTACCCTGCTGCAGGTGGCGATTACGCCCAGTGGGCTCCCCAATGCGCAAGACATGCAGCGCCCACGCGCGATCCAAAACGTTCTGTATGGCCTTTTGGCCGAGGGCCAACCTGTCCGCCGGATAGGCTAAGTTCATCGGCGGCTAACCAGAACCGGACTGTTAAGCCAGCTGGGCTCATTTGTTGGCTAGTAACGCAGGAGTAACCGATGTCGGTGCGGGGTGAGGAATTTGGGTCGGGAGTTGACGAGTCGTCTTCGCTCAGATTGCCATGTTTCTTAAGAAGTTCAAAAAATTTCACGGGCGAGCGGTAACGGCAGGATGAATCTAGGGCTGTTCATAATGCCGGTCCACCCGCCGGAAAAGCCGCGGGCGGTTGGATTCGCCGAAGATTTGGAGCTCATCTGTCGAGCCGACGCCTTGGGATTCAGCGAAGCCTGGGTGGGCGAGCACATGACCTCGCTGTGGGAGACGATATCGGCGCCCGATCTATTCCTGGCCAACGCCTTCCCGCAAACTCGCGACATCCGCCTTGGAACTGGTGTCTATTTGCCAGCCTTGCACCACCCGGCTGATCTTGCAACGCGCGCCGCAATGCTGGACCATCTCTCCGGCGGCCGATTCAATTTGGGATTGGGGACCGGATCCATTCCGTCCGATCGCCCTTTTCTCGGCCTTGCCGGCGATAGGCAGTCGACCCAGGAACGATTCGACGAAGGCCTCGAAGTGATCTTGGCGCTGTTTGAGGTAGATCCGCCTTGGCGTTACGAAGGTAAGCACTGGCAGGTTTATTTGGGCGAGGACAAACAGCAGCGCGATTTACAAATGGGCTATCCGCTGCGGCCGTTCACCAAACCACATCCACCGATCGGGATTCCGGGTTATACGCCAAATTCCGGGTCATTGGTCATGGCCGGTCAACGCGGTTACTGGCCCCTGTCAACCAATCTGGCCGCCAACTGGATTATTGGAACCCACTGGGATGCCTATCGCCGCGGATTAGCCGATGCCGGCCGACCGGCCGACCCCGAACCGTGGCGAGTGGCCCGCGAAGTTTTTGTGGCCGACAGTGACGCGGAAGCGCTCGAATATGCGATCAACGGCCCGATGGGCCAAGCTTTTGAGCGTTTTATGCTCCCGATATTGGCGATCAACGCGCCCGGTGGGGTAGGAACGTTCAAGGATGACCCTGAAATGGCTGACTCCGACGTAACTCTTGAATACCTAGCCCACAAGGTATGGCTGGTGGGCAGCCCGGCAACCGTAGCCGACAAGATAAACGACCTTCGTGGGAAGCATGGCCGGTTTGGCACCCTGCTGGTCATGGGCCACGATTGGGCCGATCATGATCGGGCGATCCACAGCCTCGAATTGCTCGCGCGCGAAGTGCAGCCAGCGGTATTGTGACCGCGAACGGATACAAATTTTGCCTCCCCGCCGGGTCCGGATTGGGAACGGCGGGACGGATCGGGCGATCCGAATGACGAACGGCGGCAGATTAATCGGCAATCTATTGGATTCGGCCGCCGGCTGCCTGCGTTGGGCTGAAGATCTGTTGGCCGGTGATGGGAGTTTCGTCGGGGCCGAAGATTCGCTGGGCCCGTATTATCTGGGCGGCCTGGCCTACACGTCGCTCGGTCGACCGGATGTTAGCGCTCGAATAATCACTTATGCGCGGGATCGATTTCTCGTCAATGGCGATATCAATGATGTGGCCGGACAATTCGACTCGCCAGTCGCTAACTTCCGCAATTCATTCTTTTGCCTGAGTGCGCAGCGATCGGGATTCTATGGCGTGGCCGGCGCGATCGCCGACCGATTGCAACGTGGTGCCCACCCTGCAACCGGTGGCATTCCAGACAACGACGACGGTGCGCGGGTGATTGAGATGGGAACGACTGCGGCGGCGATTGTGGCCTTGCTGGCGGCTGGGCGCCAGGATGCGGCGACGAAGGCCGGAGATTTCCTGGCCGACTCGCTGGTGGCCGGGCAACCCGATCTGGATGGCCGCGTTCTATTGCGAAAAAACTGGGATGGTGAGTGGATCGACAAATTTCCCGCCGCCGATTCAGCCCGCTATCAAATCTTGCTGGGCGTACCGGGACAGATTTACTGGTTCTTTGGCATTTCGATGGCCGCCTTGGGGCAGCTGTACTCTGTAACCGGCAAGAAGTCCCACCTGGAAGCCGCCACGACGGTTTTCGAGTGGGCCAAACAATGCCAGCCGGGGTCCTTCGCCGACCTGACTGCGGCCAAGGTTGGATGGGGAGCCTCGGTGCTCTATGCGGTCACCGGTGGCGAGCGTTTTGCAAAAGCCGCCAGCCAAGTCGGCGCGATGCTGGTGGAAACTCGCGATCCCGGTGGCTACTGGCTGCGCCGTCCAATGGTGGTCCGATTGGAAGACCAGGATGTCGCAACTACGCTCGATACGAGCCTTGAACGTGTTTGCTGGCTGTCGGAAATTGCGCGCAATCTGGCTGCCGGCGCGGCGGCCAATTAATCGATGGGCACGCGAGTTGGAATCGGCATCATCGGCGTTGGCGCCGCCGGAATTCGGCACGCTCGGGCCTGTTTGCAAATCCCGATATGGTTCGCCGATTCAACGGTTGATCCGGTGCCAGTCGTCTGCGCCGACGCCTGCGGCCCACTGGCTGAGCGGGTGGCCGGCCAGCTCGGATTTGAACGTTGGACCGATGATTGGCGCAGCGTGATCAATGATCCGCGGGTGGATGCCGTCGCGATTGCAACACCCAATAGGACGCATGTCGAAATCGTTTCGGCCGCCGCGGCCGCCGGCAAGGCGATCTTGTGCGAAAAACCGGTCGGCGCCGAGCCCGCCGAAACCGCCGCCGTTGCGCGCGTGATTCGCGATACGGGCGCCGTGTTTATGACCGGATATAACTATCGTTGCGTTCCGGTTTTGGATCACCTGCACAAGGTTATCCGGCGCGGTGACTTGGGTGAACTCACCCACTACCGCGGCCGCTACTTCACCGGCGAACGAATAGGCAAACCGTTCCCGTACGCCTGGCGCCACCGCCAGGCCGAATCGGGATTTGGTGCCCTGTCCGACTTAATGTCGCACACGATCGATATGGCCCATTTCCTATTTGGCCCGATCGCCGAAACAGTGGCCAACCGCGAGACCTTCGTGGGCGAGCGGCTATTGGATGGAGAGGGCAGTGAAGACGGGGCGATGGGCGTAGTGGAGAACGAAGATTACGTCGGTGCGCTAGTGAGATTTGACAATGGCGCTCACGGCACCCTTGAGGTCTGCCGGGTGATCAAAGGGCCGACCAACGAGTTGTCGTTCGAGCTCAATGGCAGCGAGGGGTCGGCGAAGTGGTCATTGGAGCGCATGCACGAACTCTGGCTGTACCAACGCTCCGAACTCGGTGAAGGATACGGACAGGTTTATTCGCAGCCAAGTTATGGCCAGCACGGGGCTTTTAATCCTGGCGCGGGCATCGGACCCGGATTGATGGACCTCAAGGTCATTGAATTTCACAATTTTTTGCAGGCGGCAACTGGCCACAAACAAACAACCCCGGGGATCGCCGAGGCCTTGGCTGTTGCCGGCGTGCAGGATGCGATAGCCCGATCCTGGCAGTCGAGTGCTTGGGAAAGAGTGCGCCCGTTGGCGTAGCCGGCTCCCTTTGGCCGCCGAGGCGAAAATTACTCGGCCGCCCAATGGACCAACAGATTTGTGTATCGGGCCGGGCGCGGGGATGTAGCTCAGCTGGAAGAGCGCTGCCTTTGCAAGGCAGAGGTCAGGGGTTCGAGCCCCCTCATCTCCACCCACCAACAGCTTTCTTCGATTGAACAGTCAATGAACGCCGGCGCCAGATGAACGAGATTCGCATGGGCGTCGCCGTGGTCATATCACTCATGACAGTGTTCGCAGTTTCTTTTGCGGGCACAGCGCTCGGCGGCGGGCCGGAGATCGGTTTGGCGCAGGCAGCCTGGGTTGCCGGATTCAATCCGGTTGGGAGCTTGTTGCTGGCAACGGCCGCTTGGTCGGCAAAAATGGGCAGGCTAAATGGCCGTCTGTTGGATTTTGGGATTGGCATCGGCGCGGTGTCGGTGTTGATGGCGATTTGGTTTTCAAATCAGATCGCTAGTGGCCAGATGCCCGGGACGCCAGACGTGCCGATCTTGATTTCAGGGGCCTGCGTGATTGGGGTCATTTGGGGAATCTTCGAAAAGGTCAGCGCTATTCGCGCTTGATCTGGCTTCCTACGTTAGAACCGATCCCTCTTTTAGAACTTGTATCGCCGTGGGCGGTCACCTAGTTTGGCCGGCTTGCCAGCATCGCGATTGAGCATTGCCGAACACCGTTGGGCCCTCTCGCGCACCGCCAACCAAATCGAATACGGTTTTGCCCGTAACTGAGTCTCAAACGGGCCGTAGGTCCAACCTGGTAGCGGTTGGAATCCGTCCAGATCCTGGCGGGTTATTGGCGCCGCGCCGTCTGCGCTGCAAGATTGCGGCGCGGAATAATTGCCGGGTCCTGCCGCCGGGTCGGTAACGGCGCCCCCGGCGTTAGCAATTTAGCGATGTCATCAATGGTCAAAATGTCTCGTGCATAAAGATGAGCAGCGAGAAGTCGTGGCCGATGACGAATTCAAGCCCAAAGATCAAGCTGATCATCGATACCGACTGTGGTGTTGATGATGCGGTGGCTCTTTGGTATGCGTTGACCTGCCCGATCTTCGAAGTCGAACTAATCACCTGCGTCCACGGCAACGTCGGCCATGACTTAGTGGCGCGAAATGTCGCCCGGGTCCTGGGGGCGGCCGGACGCACCGACATCCCAGTTGCGTTGGGCGCCTCGGATGCCTTGGCGGGCTCGCCGGTTGTCGGAAGGGCCGCTTCCGTCCACGGAAACGACGGCCTGGGTGACGCCGATTTGATGGACTACACGATTGAATTCGATGACTTGTCGGCCGACCAGGCGATAGTTGATCGAGCCCGCCGCATGCCAGGGCAATTGACGTTAGCGGCGCTAGGTCCGGCGACCAACGTGGCGCGGGCGCTGCGTCTTGAGCCGGAGCTACCGAACTTGCTTGGCGAATTGATCGCCATGGGCGGAACTTTCAATCTCCCCGGCAATATTTCACCGGTCGCCAGCTTCAACACTGCCGGAGACCCCTTGGCGGCCAAAGAAATGGTGAACGCGGCCTGGCCGCAACCACCGCGGCTGCTCACTTATGACGTGATGCGAGTGACAACTTTGTCCAGCGTGGAACTGGAGACGTTGAAAGCAAGTCAATCACCATCGGCGCGATTTTTAGCCCGCCCTATGGCCTACTATCACTTCGCTACCGCGGGCGCTAACGCGGGTGGAAGGATGGTCTGCCCGGACTTATTAACGCTTGTCTGGCTGACCGATCCCGACGCTGTCAATTCGAATGTTTATTCGATGGACGTCGATGTGGGGCGTGACGCGGCGTGGGGGATGACGGTTGTAGACCGGCGCGAACCGTCCTTAATAGCGGTGACGGAACAGAGTCGCCACGTCGACCCCGCCGTAACCCCGACCGCCCGCTGGGAGATTTCCGAGTCGGCCGACGAAGCCCCGTTTAGAGCCGCATTTCGCCATTTGCTCGGCACCTAGGTGGTGGTTGCTTCAACCGTCCGGATTTTGGCGTGGATATTGGCGTCTGGGTCGATTACAATCAACGGCTAACTTCGACACGAATTTGCCGTGGTGCGCAATTTGTGCACCTGCGTCGCTTCGCGTAGGAGGCACCTTCGACAAGTCAATATGTGCAAAACTTCAGTTTTGCCGACCCGAGGAATCTAAAACGATCAAAAGATATTAAGGGCGATCGGTGGATGCCTTGGCACCAGGAGCCGAAGAAGGGCGTGGCAGACTACGAAATGCTGCGGTGAGCTGTGAGTGAGCTTTGACCCGCAGATACCCGAATGGGGAAACCCGGCAGGCGGAAACGCCTGTCAACTGTTTCTGAAGGATTTTCCAAAGTAGGAATCAGTAGGCAAGTGGGGGAATTGAATCATCTAAGTACCCCGAAGAAAAGAAAGCAAAAGCGAATCCCTCAGTAGTGGCGAGCGAAAGGGGATCAGCCCAAACCGCGTTCATGTTAAAGGCACAGGCCGTTGTGCACGCGGGGTTGTAGGAGCGAACTGGTCCGCCTGTGTGGATCAAGGGAGTTACAAAGTCGCAAGTTAGCCGAAGGCGGTTGGAAAGCCCCGCCAAAGACGGTGACAGCCCGGTAGGCGAAAGCCTGCGACCTCCCGTTCGATTTCCTAAGTACCACGGGACACGAGAAACCCTGTGGGAAGCTGGGAGGACCATCTCCCAAGGCTAATTACTCCTGGTGACCGATAGCGAACTAGTATCGTGAGAGAAAGGTGAAAAGTACCCCGGGAGGGGAGTGAAATAGAACCTGAAACCGATTGCTTACAAACAGTCAGAGCGCTATGGCAGTTCGAGCCACGCGCTTGAATCTGAACGCGGGGACCGCTTCGGCGGGAATCGCGGGACGGTTCGGGTGCTGACGCTCGTTACGAATTGCAACGCGTGATGACGTGCCTATCGAAGAATGAGCCGGCGAGTTGACTTACACGGCAAGGTTAAGAATTTATGGTTTGGAGCCGGAGCGAAAGCGAGTCTTAATAGGGCGAATAGTCGTGTGGGTCAGACCCGAAACCAGGTGATCTAACCATGGCCAGAAGGAAGCGGAAGTAACATTTCGTGGACGTTCGAACGCACCAAAGCTGCAAATTTGGGCGATGAGCTGTGGTTAGGGGTGAAACGCCAATCGAACCTGGATATAGCTGGTTCTCCCCGAAATAGCTTTAGGGCTAGCGTCCGGAGCGAGTCTATTGGGGGTAGAGCACTGACTGGGCTAGGGGGCTCACGCTTACCAACCCCTATCAAACTCCGAATACCAATAGATATGCCGGGCAGTCAGACAGTGGGGGCTAATCTCCATTGTCGAAAGGGAAACAACCCAGACCGCCAGCTAAGGCCCCTAAATCTCGGCTAAGTGGAAAACGATGTGAGATTGCTGAGACAGCCAGTATGTTGGCTTGGAAGCAGCCATCATTAAAAGAGTGCGTAACTGCTCACTGGTCAAGCGATCTTGCGCGGAAAATGTAACGGGGCTCAAGCCGAGTGCCGAAGCTGCGGGAGCCGCCCGATTGGGCGGACGGTAGGGGAGCGTTCCACGGGCTGTGAAGGTCGAGCGGAAGCGCGGCTGGAGCGCGTGGTAGTGAGAATGCCGGCATGAGTAGCGTAATGCGAGTGAAAAACTCGCACACCGTATGCCTAAGGTTTCCTGAGGAAGGTTAATCCTCTCAGGGTTAGTCGGGCCTAAGTCGAGGCCGACAGGCGTAGACGATGGACAACTGGTTCACATTCCAGTACCACCTCGGGTTCTATGGACATTGGAGGGACCCGGCAGGGTAGGTCAATCGCGTTGACGGAAATGCGCGTTCAAGCATGTAGGTTGGCCACATAGGTAAATCCATGTGGCTGGAAATCCGAGGTGCGATGTGAAGGATCTGCTTAGGTAGAACCGACTTGATCGAGCCCAGCCGGCAAGAAAAGCTTCGTGTCCGAACCCAGGTGCCCGTACCGCAAACCGACACTGGTAGGCGGGGGTAAATGCCCCAAGGTGATCGGGATACCCTCTGCTAAGGAACTCGGCAAATTAACCCCGTAACTTCGGGAGATGGGGTGCCTCTTATGGTGAACGGTCTATACGGCCGGGAGCTTTGGGAGGCCGCAGTGCACAGGCCCAGGCGACTGTTTATCAAAAACACAGGTCTCTGCTAAACCGCAAGGTGATGTATAGGGGCTGACTCCTGCCCAGTGCCAGAAGGTTAAGGGGAGAGGTGTAAAAGCTTCGAACCGAAGCCCTGGTGAACGGCGGCCGTAACTCTAACGGTCCTAAGGTAGCGAAATTCCTTGTCGGGTAAGTTCCGACCCGCACGAATGGAGCAACGATCTGGGCACTGTCTCGGCAGGGGACCCGGCGAAATTGAAGTGCCCGTGAAGATGCGGGCTACCCGCAACAGGACAAAAAGACCCCGGGAGCTTTACTACATCCTGGGACTGATCCTGGGGCGTATCTGTGCAGGATAGGTGGGAGACTTTGAAGCCGGGGCGCTAGTTTCGGCTGAGTCATTGGTGAAATACCACCCTGATGCGTTCTAAGGTCTAACCCGCGGCCGTTATCCGGCGTGGAGACAATCTCAGGTGGGTAGTTTGACTGGGGCGGTCGCCTCCCAAAAAGTAACGGAGGCGTCCAAAGGTTCCCTCAGGTTGGATGGAAATCAACCGTAGAGCACAAAGGTATAAGGGAGCTTGACTGCGAGACATACATGTCGAGCAGAGACGAAAGTCGGGCTTAGCGACCCTGCAGTTCCGAATGGAAGGGCTGCAGCTAACGGCTATAAGTTACCCCGGGGATAACAGGCTAATAGCGCCCAATAGTCCACATAGACGGCGCTGTTTGGCACCTCGATGTCGGCTCGTCGCATCCTGGGGCTGTAGCAGGTCCCAAGGGTTGGTCTGTTCGCCCATTAAAGCGGCACGCGAGCTGGGTTCAGAACGTCGTGAGACAGTTCGGTCTCTATCCGTTGCGGGCGTAAGAGAATTGAGGGCAGCTGGCCGATAGTACGAGAGGAACCGGCTGGACGAACCTCTAGTGCATCAGTTGTTCCGCCAGGAGCATTGCTGAGTAGCTATGTTCGGAAGGGATAAGCGCTGAAAGCATCTAAGTGCGAAGCCCCGCCCGAGATGAGTTCTCTCATTGCGTCAAAGCAAGTAAGTCCCCACAAAGACTATGTGGTTGATAGGCCGCAGGTGTAAGGCTGGTAACAGTCTCAGCCGAGCGGTACTAAAGGACGAGGTCTTGCGATCAAACCGAGTCTTCGGGACGGCAATACTGGAGTTTTTGCACAAATATTTACTTGCGATTAATTTGCAAGAATCCCCCGGTGACCAAGCGGAGGGGCCCCACCCGTTCTCATTCCGAACACGGAAGTTAAGCCCTCCAGCGCCGACAATACTTAACGGGCAACTGTTCGGGAAGATAGGTCGTCGCCGGGGGTTCTTTTCATAGTGAAAATGCGACCCGCCTGCGGAAGCCTTGCATTCACATTGACCGTCCAAAAGATCGGCAAAGTGCTCGCCTCCGATCGCGGGTTTTTGCCGTCTAGAGTCAATCTTTTAAACGTTGGCTCCATCGCGCTATTCTGGTCGGTACTATTGCCTTTTCGAGCTGCCTGCAGCTCGATGGGCCAATTGACCGCTAAAAAACTAGCGCGTGAAATTGGGCCGGATGCCGAGTTCGATGAGATCGCTGCGGATGAATAGATACAAATCGGTGGATCCGATTGGCGCTGGCGGATTGTGGAAGGCCAAAAAGCCCCAGGCCTGACCAATGTGATCGCCATTTGTGATCAGCGAGCCCACGCTGCCCAAATTCCAATCTCCGTATATCCATTCGGGAAACCACTCGCGCAAATGTATTTGTTGGCGTTGGTAACCGGAGATTTCGACATTGAGTTCCAACTCGGCGCTGGTGCTGATGCCGAGGAACATGATTGCTGATCGACCGGGTCGAACGTCTTTGGCGCCGGATCCGTAATAGACGTTTGAGTAGTCGCGAAGGTACCAGGCGAGCGGCCAATGCGATATCGAATCGGCAAAAATCGGCAGCTCATGTCCGACACCCGTCAATAGCCCGGCCGTTTCGATTAGCTCTATGGCGTCCGCGATGTCGGGCGAAGTTTGGGTGTATACGAGGGGCGTTCGCGGCACGTCTCCGTACAGAAAATTGCTCGGAATCGAATGACGTAACGTCAATGCGGTCAAGAGTGCTATCGACACGCCCAGTAGCCACAGCTCTCGACCCCGAAGTTTCCCTATCGATTGACCGCCGAATCGGGCCGATAGCAATATGAGCGGCAACAAAGGGTGCAGGGTCAGCCAGGCCGCCTTTTCGCCGGCGATCGAATAGATGAAGAAGGACAATAGAAGCCACCACAGCAGGAGCCCTCCAAAGACATCGATGCGTCGCAGCGCCGAGACTATCCCGGCTAGCCCAAGGACTGCAGCAGTGGGCTCGAGCAGGATTGCAAACAGCAGGTAGTAGAACCAAGGTTGATTGACCCGGCCGGATTCGTGCACTTGCGACCAAACCGCAACTGAATCAAAGACCGACCGCCAGAGGTCGCTGGTGTTCTGCAGAAATGACGTGAAAAAGAGCGCCGGGATCGCAACCAGTATGCTGACCGCGGCCAGCAAACCCACCCAGTCGCCGAAGAACTGGGAGAACGCCCAATTGATCGATTTAAGCCGCCCGGATCCGCCGCTGACCGGGATTTGCGGCCGAAACCAAGCAGCCAATGACCACAGCAGCAGCAGAAATGTGACGAAGATGAACCCGACGATGTAGGTGTTTTCCTTAATCACCAAACCAAGTCCCAGCGCACTGGCGGCAAGCAGCAGCCAGCGTCGCTGTGGACGCTCGACATAGCGAATCAGGGCGCCCATGGCCAGCATCGTCACCAACGCGATATAGATGTCGTTGCGGAGGAAACGCGAGTAATAGAGAAAGGCCGGCGAGATTGCCAGGAACAGCATTGCTAGCGCCGTCCCGTAGCGACCCAACTGACGGCCAAATAACCAGGGAACTACCGCCACTAGGGCGATTCCGGCCAACGCTGGTAAGAGGCGAGCGCTCACATCTGAAATGCCAAACAGCGAATAGACAAGAGCATTGGCGTAGTAGAGGAATGGCCCGTGGTAAACCGGGTCGTAGATATGCACGAATTCGCTCAATCGATATGTGGCCGTTAAGGCGTGAATCGATTCGTCGTGGTGGAAGGCGCGCGAACCTAGGTCGATTAGCCGCAGCGCTGCAGCAAGCAGCAAAATAGCCAGCGGCAGCATCCTGCCAACAAGGTACTGTCGAAAGAATGTGTAGGCGCGCGCTGGCATGGGTTCTTTCTAAGCCGACCCGGCTACATTTAAGGATTTGCCAGGCGCGCATCTCGCGCGGGAAATAATCAAATCCGGTGCGGAATTTGAACAAAGGAACCTTGCATTGGCCGACCGCCGCGGTCTGATCGCCGCGAGATGTGGCCGATCGCTTCCAAACTGGGGCCCTTTATCCTTCACCGTCAGCAACTGCTTCTGGTCAAAGCGCATGAACTGATAGCCGATCGACGCCTCGATAGCGGCGGTTCCAAAGGCCAAATCCTCGGCCCTCCATCTGCTTGGGGCAATCCCGTTTGGCGAGGTGCCGTCCCTGGAAACAAAGCAAAAATCAACCGCCAATCCCACGGTTTGCATCTCGCCCGACTGGCGGTCTATTCAATGATGCCGCGCACCTTGCATGTCTGCACATTGAGGACGCCTTAGTCGATTGTTCGGGTTGCCATCGCTTAGCCCGTATATTTTTGTTACGCACCGTCTTAGCCGGCCGGATCCCGAATGTTTCAGCCCTCGCCGATACCCGCTGGTTTGCTCAATAGCGCGATAACTGCGCGGTCTTATGAGGGCGTCAACGGTTTGCGGGTCCACACATTGCAGGCCGGCGTCAACGAACCCGACCGACCTTGCCTGCTGCTTCTGCACGGGTTTCCCGAGCTAGCCTTCTCCTGGCGTCGGGTGATGGCGCCATTGGCCCAAGCAGGATATTTCGTGGTGGCACCCGACTTGCGCGGTTACGGTCGTACCGGCCCAGCGCGGGTCGACTTCGACTCCAATCTGCGGCCTTGGTCGATACCCAACGTGGTTCGCGACAACCTGTCATTGCTAAACGCCCTTGGAAGGGCGTCGGCGGCGGTGATCGGCCATGACTACGGGAGTACGGTCGCGTGCTG
This sequence comes from Chloroflexota bacterium, assembly GCA_965249595.1. GTDB lineage: Bacteria > Chloroflexota > UBA11872 > UBA11872 > VXNJ01 > VXNJ01. Next base: position 1,233,562 of record OZ252242.1, read on the forward strand.
GTCGGCGTTGATCCGCCCAGATCGATTCACCGCCGTAACCCACATGAGTGGTCCCTTTGGACTTCCCAAAGCGGCTAATCGGGACGGATCAACTTCGGTGCCAGTTGAACAGATCGGTCCGGCATTGGCTGCCTTGGAGCGTCCGCGCCGACATTACCAGGATTACTACCGAACGCGCTCTGCGGACAGGGAAATTAGCAATTGCGACCAAGGTCTTGGCGACTTCCTGCGGGCTTACTACCACTTCAAAAGTGGCGACCATTCAGCCAATGACACCCATCCCCTGGCCGGCTGGACGGCGTTGGAAATTTCTAGATTGCCAACCTATTACGTTTTGGACCTGGGCACCACTATGGCCCAGGCGGTCGCTCAGGAAATGCCAACCGCGGATCAAATTGCGGCCTGCCAATGGTTGACCGAGCCCGAGCTCGATTTCTATCGCGGCGAATTTGCCAGAACCGGGCTCCAGGGAGCTCTAAATTCCTACCGCGTTGCGGCCGACCGACGACTGCTCGGCGAGCTGGAGTTGTTCACCGGCCGAAACATCAATGTCCCGGTTTTTTTTATCGGCGGCCAACGCGACTGGGGTGTGCACCAACGTCCGGGTGGGTTGGCCGGCCTGGATCAGGTTTTTGGCGACCTGCGCGGGGTCAAACTAGTGCCCGGAGCCGGTCACTGGATACAGCAGGAGGCGCCGGCAGCGGTTGTCGACCACATCCTCAATTTCCTCGCCGAAGTGGATGTCTAGCCCGGTCCGGCGCAAATTCGCAATAATCTTGCTCGGCGTTTTTGAATAAATTTTCATCGCACCTCCACTACCCCAAGGGCGGCAGATGGCAGTAGATCCGGCGGTATTCCGCACAACGAAGATCATCGACTTCGCAGCGGGAGCGGTTGCTCGTTTGCCCGAAGAATTCGCTTACTTAAGCGGACGCAAGGCCTTCATCGTGACCGACCAAGGTCTGCGCCAGGCCGGAATCGTAGACCGCGTAGAAGGAATCCTCGCGGCGGCCGGGATCGAATTTCAAGTCCGTGAGAATCCAGCCCAGGAGCCGCCGATATCGCTGATAAACGTCACCGCCGATGACATTGCCGCCTCCGGCGCCGACGTCGTAATTGGCCTTGGCGGCGGAAGCTCGATGGACACCGCCCAGATCGCCGGCTGTGCGGTTGCCAACGGCAAGCGAGTCGAGGAACTTATCGGCGTCAACATGGTTGAGCGTCCCGGACTTCCCAATATCTCGATTCCAACCACCGCCGGAACGGCCTCCGAGGTTACCGGCAATGCGGTCGCTGTGCTCGAAGATTCCTCCAATAAACAGCCGGTAATTTCGCCTCATATCTATCCCGACGTGGCGATAGTCGATCCCGAACTCACGCTGGGCCTTCCGCCGGCCGTTACCGCGGCGTCAGGGATCGACGCTTTCTGCCATGCGACCGAGTCATTTCTCTCAACCAACGCCACCACCCAAACGCGGATGTTTGCGCGCGAGTCGATGGGCCTGATAGTGGAGAACTTGCCAAGGGTCTACCGCGAGGGATCAGACCTTGCCGCACGCAGCGGCCAAATGCTCGGGGCCCTGCTGGCCGGTTACACCCTGGCCAACGCGGGCGTGACGATCATCCACGCCACCGCCCACGTGATCGGCGCCCGCTACAAGGTACCGCACGGAATCGCCAATGCGATCTGCCTCGTACCGATATTTAAGTTCTATGCCGAGCAGGTCCCCGACCAGATGGCTCAATTGGCGGGGCCACTCGGCGTTTCCGGCAAGATTGCCGGCCCGCAAGCGCGCGCCGACGGGGTGATTGCAGTGGTGGAGCAGTTGGTTGACGACCTTGAAATCGAAACCAGATTGAGCGCCTACGGCATTCGTCGCAATGACCTTGATGAAATGGCGCGATTGACCGCTGACTCTGAGCGCCTACAGCTGCAAAGCCCCACCCAGGCCACGTTCGAACAACTGCGGGAAATGTTCGACTCGATCTTCTAACCGTCGCTTAGGCGCAATATTCCGGGTTGGCAATGTGGCCAGGTCGGCGGCCGGCCAAGACGTCGACTACGCTTTGGGCGGCCCGGCGCCGGTTCTCGATTAGGGCCGTTTCGGAATAAAACGCGGTGTGCGAAGTGAGGATCGTATTTGGCGCTGACCGCAGCGGATGGTCGATCGGCAGCGGTTCGGTTTCGTAAACGTCCAAGCCGGCGCCGGCGATCTCGCCGGTTGTCAATGCAGTGGCCAGGGCCACAGTGTCGATCACCGGACCGCGCGATGTGTTGACCAAATAGGCGGTCTTCTTCATCGCCGCAAATTGGGGCGGCCCAAATAAGTGTAGGGTCTGGGAATTGAGCGGAATGTGAAGGCTGACCAGATCGCTGGTGGCGATCAGCTCAGGGAGCGTGACGAAGGCAATCGCACCGTCGCGTGAGCCCGGTTGGTAGGCATCGTCGGCGGCCACGATTTCCATTCCCAATCCGCTCGCCGAGCGGGCCAACTGAGAGCCGCAGCGGCCAAAACCAACAATGCCCAGGCGGAGTCCCGAGATTCGCCATACCGGCGCGGCCAAGTCCACGCCGAACCCGCCGCCAATGAGCCCGCGATGGGTTTTGAGCAATGCGCGGTTAAGGCTGAGCAGCAACGCCAAGGCGTGGGTTGCCACTTCTTCGATGCAGTAATCGGGAATGTAGGTAACTGGAACCCCGCGGCGGGTAGCGGCGGCCACATCGATGTTGTCGACCCCGACGCCGTAGCGGGCCACGACTCGCAAGTCAGTCGGCGCGGCGATCACCGCCGCTGTCGTTTTGGCGAATACGGTCAGGATTGCCTGGCAGTCGCGCGCAAGCTCAATCAAGGTTGCCTCGGAGCCGTCGGGGGCAACTCGCCAATCGATGCCGGCCCCGCCCAGGATTTCATCCTCAATTTCCGATCCGTCCCAAAACGTATCGGTGAGCAACGCACGCGGCGGTCGACTCATCGCCAATAGGCCATTGCGCCGGCGAACAACTCGTGGAGATCCGATTCACTGGCCTCGCGCGGAGAGAGCTTGGTTACCCGGTGCTGGGGCAAGGTCCCACGGGCCAGTTCTGGAATATCAGAATCCCTAAATCCGATTGCGGCCAGGCCACTGGGTAGTTCAAGCCTTTTCATCAGGGCGATTATCGCGTCGGCGAGGATCTCGCCAGCGGACTCTTCGACATCGGTCGCCGCCGCCGCGCCCATCAACCGGGCCGCGGCCAGATGGCGGACCGGGTCAGCTTGGGCCGTCCAGCGAAAAACCGATGGCGAGTTGAGTACAACTGAAATTCCGTGCGGAACGATCGGTTTGGCCCTCGGATAGCCGTTTGGCTGGTACCCGCGAACCATGGAAGAAACCGGGTAGGACATGCCGTGCGGCAAATGCACGCCGGCGTTGCCGAATCCGATCCCGGCATAGGCCGCCGAGAGCAACATTTGCATGCGTGCGTCCTCGTTGGAAGGGTCCTCAATTGCGGTCGTAATGTTGGCGCTCACCCCTTTTATGGCCGCCGTTGACCAAATATCGGAGATTGGGTTGGCCCCTTGGTAAGCGGGCCGCAATTGAGGTGTCGCAGCGGCGGGACGATCGCTAAAGGGAATCGCAGTCAGCGACTCCAGGGCGTGCGAGAGCACGTCGAGGCCTGATGCCGCGGCTACCAACGGTGGCAGGGTGGCGGTCGCATCGGGATCGATGATCCCTATAGTCGGTCGCAATTGCCGACTGGCGATACCGGTCTTGGCGCCCAGTTCCGAAAAATCGAATATGGCCACGCCGGTGGTTTCCGACCCGGTGCCGGCGGTAGTGGGCACTGCAATATGGGGACGCAAGGCACCCGGAACCGGTAACCCCTGACCGATGGGATAGTTGACATAGGTTAGAAATTCGGCCGGCCAGGTGGCATAGAGGTTGGCGACCTTGGCGGTATCGATGCTCGAGCCGCCGCCAATCGAAACGAAACCGTCAAATCCGCCCTCCACCGCCACGGTGATGGCTTGCCGCAGCGATCGATCGGTCGGTTCGATTTGGACCTGATTGAAGATTTCGCAGTCAATTCCTGCCGAGCGCAGGTTGGCAACGGCAAGCTTGAAGAAGTCCAAGTCGCCGACAGTGGCGTCGGTGATCACCATCACCCGGCGCAGACCTAGCCGGGTCGCCTCGTAGCCCAACTCGGCGATCGCTCCCGTCCCGACTTTTATCAGGGAAGTGTCAAGGACGAACAGTTTCTCGTTTAGCATCGATTCAGCACGTACTCGTGTCCGCGATCTCCGCCTTGCGTGGACGAATTCGTCAAGCGAAGAAGGTCGTTTCGGTGGCGTCTTCCGCTTGTGGTGTCAATTGGCTATCGCCGTTCCTATTTTCATCAAGGATTTTTTGTCTTGCCGATGTTCGACAGCGGTGATGGATCAATGCTGGGCAACCTGATTGAAATCATAGTCGTCGACTTGATCCTCTCCGGTGACAATGCGCTCCTCATCGGCATCGTCGCCTCAGGATTGGTGGGTAAACAGCGCCGCTACGCAATCATCGTGGGGGCCGGCGCCGCCGTGGTGCTGCGGATCGCGTTCGCGGTCATCGCTGTTCAGTTGCTTCAGTTCCCGTTTTTGGCCGCGGCCGGCGGGGTGGCACTGTTTTGGGTTGGCTGGCGATTGCTTTCCTCTGATAGCTCCCACAGCGGGTCGGCCACCAAGGCTTCCAGCTTTCGCCAGGCGGTGATGCTGATCTTGTTAGCCGATGTGGTGATGAGCCTTGACAACATTCTTTCCGTGGCCGGGGCCGCCCATGGCAATACCGGGCTTCTGGTATTCGGGTTGGTGCTCTCAATTCCGCTGCTTTTCGTGGGATCCGGCGTGATCGCCGCTTTCACCGGCCGCTTGCCGCTGCTCATTTACGTCGGCGCCGCGGTCATATTTAGGATCGGCGCAGTATTAATTGCCGAGGATCAGGCCGTGCACGGATGGATCGAGCAAATCGGCGGGGAATTCTTCTTCGTGCACATCCTGCCCTGGCTGGCCGCTGTGCTCTTGCCGCTGATCTACGTGGCTGTCGCACGTTTGCGGGGACGTCCGGTCAATCCGATCATGGCCCCGCGGGGCAGCTGAAATATTTTGGCTCGGGACGGAATCAGCTTAGATCTGACGCCGTGCTTCGATTGCCAGGGCCAGGGTTCGGGCGTCGACGAATTCGATATCGCCACCGGTCGCCAGGCCGCGGGCCAAGCGGGTTATCTGGCAATCGTGGCTGCCCAGAATCCGGGCGATCTCGCTGGCGGTGGCGTCGCCTTCCATAGAGGCGTTGGTCGCCACGATCACTTCGCGGACCGATCGCTCGACCACCAAATGGGCCAACTTTGGCAGGCGCAATTCATCGGGCCCGACCCCATCGATGGGTGAGAGTACGCCGTGTAAAACGAAATAGCGCCCGTCATAACCTCCAGAGTGCTCTAAAGCCAGCAGATCAAGCGGATCCTCAACCACACATAGTTGATCGCCATCGCGAGCCGAATCGGTGCAAAAGCGACATATTTGTTCATCGGTGTAATTGCGGCAGACTGAACACTCAAAAATGCTATTTGGGATTGCCGCCACGGCCTCGGCCAACGCCGCCACCGCCGTCGGCTGGGACCGCAGCAGATGCAGCGCATAGCGGGTTGCGGTTTTTGTCCCAACCCCGGGCAACTGGCTCAGGTTATGGATTAGGTCGCGCAGCGGCGCGGGCAATCCGGAATCGATCATGGGTGGCTTGGCCGAACTGACTTTGCCGGTTAGCTAGAAGGGCATCCCAGGAATTTTCATCCCACCGGTAAGGACGCTCATTTTCTTGGCCGCCAAGGATCTCGATTGTTCCACGGCGTCGTTTACCGCCGCCAGGACCAAGTCTTCAAGCAATTCGGCATCGTCGGGGTCCACCGCGTCGGGGCTTATGGTGATGGATTGAATTACCTGTTCGCCGGTGATAACCACCTTGACCAGGCCACCGCCGGCCGAGGTTTCGATAGTCGTTGCAGCCAGTTCAGTCTGGATCTTCTCCATCTGGCGCTGCATTTTGCGCATCATTTGCACGCCGATAGCTCCTTTGCGAATTAATTGACGTTGATCGAAATTGTTGGTCTGTCAACCCAAGCGTTGGGCGCCAAACTTGTCGGCTGCGAACGAGGCCAATTTTTCAGTGTAGGCGGCATCGGCGCGCGACCTGCTGACCAGGGTGAGCCGCACGGCTACCGCAACATTTAAAGCTTGACTGGCCAGATCCGACAGTTTGCCGATTACCGATGGTTGGGAGAGACGGTCGTAGGCAAATTTTTGGTCAATCGAGAGCACCAGTCCGTCGCTTTGCGCCTCGACCCCGGCTTGCGCGATCACATTCGACAGGGACGGGTCCATTGCTCGCACCAATTCTTCAAATCGCGGGCGATTGGCCTCAAAGAGCGCCAGCAGCTCCGCTCCCGCGGGCGCCTGGCCCATTGGTGGTTCCGGAGTTGCTTGGCTGGCCGTCGGTGCTGCTGCCGGCTCTGGCCCCTGCGCCGCAGCGTCAGGTTTGTCGCCGCCGCCGCTCCCGACCACGGCAGTCGGGGGGTGCGGTTCCAATTGCCGCCGGGTGGGAGCGGTCGATGGTTTGATCAGGTCTTCGGCGCCGGCCGCGATCGCGGCCTGGGCGATTGCCATTTCAAGGTCTAGCTGTGGTGGTCGCGAAGCAGTCGCCGGTGGCCTTTCGGTCAGCGCTTCGACAACCGCCAACGGTTGCCGGATGCGGCTGAAATGACCCGCAATCTCACCGAGGACTTCGAGTTCGTCACCGGAGTATTGACCAAGCTCCACTCGCCGCCGACTGGCCAATAGCAGCAACACGGCGCGGAAAAATCCGACCAACTGTTGCTGTAGGGCCAACGGATCGGCGCCGTCGCTCAATGCCGCCAGGAGGGCATCCATGGCATCGGAAAGTTCGCCCCGGGCGATGGCGCTGGCGATCGCCGTGACCCCTTCATAGCCGGCTGATCCGAGAAGCTCTCGCATGTGGCGTTCGGTGAGGGCGTTGTCAGCGTAAGCCAATCCCTGCTCGAGCAAGCCCAGCGCGTCACGCAGACTGCCCTCGGCATTGCGGGCGATGAGCGAGAGAGCTTCATCTTCGGCGGTGGCTGCTTCAAGCTCGACTATCAGCAGCAGTTGGTCGACTATCTGCCGGTGCCCGATGCGGCGAAAGCGGAGGTGTTGGCAGCGCGACCGAACCGTTGGCAGGACCCGGTGCGGGTCAGTCGTGGCGAGTATGAAGACGGCGTGATCGGGAGGCTCTTCAAGTGTTTTTAGAAAAGCGTTGTAGGCTGACCGCGACAGCTGGTGCACCTCATCGATCAGATAGACCTTGAATCGGCCTGCAGCCGGCCGGTAACGGACCTTTTCGCGAAGGTCGCGGATGTCGTTTACCGAGGTGTGGCTGGCGGCATCGATTTCAATGAGATCAAGGAACGACTCGTTGCCGACGCTGCGGCAGTGTTCGCACTGATTGCACGGTTCGGGCTGGATGCCGCGCTGGCAATTGAGGGCCTTGGCCAATATCCGCCCCACGGTGGTCTTGCCGGTTCCTCGCTCGCCGGAGAAGAGGTAGGCATGGGAAACGCGATTGAAGCGGAGGGCGTTCTGCAGGATGCGCACGACATGCTGCTGCCCGGCCACATCGGCGAATTTTTGCGGCCGGTATTTGTTGTAGAGCGCCCGTAGTGAATCAGCTGACAGGGGCGGATTTTGCAAGTCTTGGGCCTCGATGGGCTGGTCAATGGCCTTATGCCAAATTTTCAGTCGGCCGCGCACCTTCTCGTTGTGATCGCGCAGGTCGCCACGCACTACCTCCAGTGCTCCGGCCAGGTTGTCTCGCGGCGCCCGGAAAGTTCCCCTTACCGCTGCTTCCTTCCGGACCTGACGGAGTTCGGAGTTTCCCGTCGCACAAGGCCCAGCCTTCAATGCGCCGAATGCAATACAGAATCGACCGCCCGTACCCCGCCGAAAAGGAATTCAGTTCCGCTGTAGCGGATTGCGGATAGAGGGCACCGCTAGCTCCCCACCTAGCGCGGCCGATTTGAGTCTATTCGCAATCGCCCGGCAGGGTCACGGCGCCGCCGTCATGTTCTTATCTGGCGCAGCTGCGGCGATAGCAAGATCAGTGCCGCCAAGATGGCCAATCCGATTGCCGCAGCCAAGCCAACCGAAAATGATGAGCTCGTCACGTCGCCCAGTAATCCCATGGGGATGGCCCCCAGGGGCGTTAGCCCCCACATAACCAGCTGAACGGCGCCCATTCGTCCGCGGTACCGATCTTCGGCCAGCAATTGCAAAAGGGCGCCATTGGTGGCCTGGGCCAGTCCCGAGCCTAGTCCGGTCGCAAATAGCAGGAATGCCGCCACCGGCAAATAGTCGGTCTGGGCGAAGAGCAGTATCGACGCCCCCATAAGGAAGGCGCCGGCGAAAAGCAACAGGCCCTTGCGGTCCACCTTGTCCAGGCGCGATGCGGCGAGGGCGCCGATCAGCCCACCGGCGCCGGAGGCTGCCGACATGACCGCCAACCCGGCCTCCGGCGATCCGAGGACGTCACGGGCGATTGCCGGTAAGAACTGATAGTGCGAATAAAACAGCACCGAGGTGAGGATGCCGATGACGACGACTGGCCGCATGCGCGGGTTCCGCAGAACGTAGACGTAGCCGGCCAGGACGTCGCGGCTAAAGGAAATTCGGCGACTCGACGGGTTTGTCGGCGGCGGCTTGATACGCCGGATATAGAGGCCGGCCACTGCGGTCAATACCGCGGTGGCCGTGTAACACCAAGCCACGCTCACGAATGCCAAAAGGAGACCGGCCACCGGCGGCCCAAGAATTCGCGTGGCCCCGACCGAGGTTGTGTGCAAGGCGACCGCGTTGAGCATGTATTTGCGCCCAACGATCGACATTACTAGCGCCTGTCGGGCCGGGAAATTGGCGGCGATCGCCATCCCTCCCAACAGGGCGCCGATTACCAGGTGCCAGGGCTCGATTAGGTTGGTGAAGATCAGCGCCGCGATTACGACCGCCACGATTGCGCCGAAGGCTTGGGCGATAACCAGCATCTTGAGCCGATCGACACGGTCGGCCAGGGTGCCCAGAATCGGGGCGATGAAAATCATCGGCACGGAGCGGGCCATCCCCACGATGGCCAGCATGGAATTGGAGCCGGTCAGGAGGTAAACGAAATATCCCTCGGCCGTAAATTGCATCCAAAAGGCCAGCATGGTGGCGATATTGCCCTGCCAGAGGATCATGTAGGCGGGGATTGCGACCGCCGGAAATAGGCCGTAGAAGAATTTGCCGATTGAACCGGCCGCCGTGGTGCGCCGCTCAATTGACTGGTCGACCGCCTGTTCGCGATCAGCCGCCGCGCCGGCCCCAATTGGCGCCGGTGTGCCGGCGGCGGTCATGGGCTTGGTCAATCTGCTATTCGTTCTAAGGCCGCCGAGCACCGATCGGGCCAGTTTGGCCGAGGGTGTTTGGTAGGAATGTAACCGGATCATCATTATTGCCGCGCTATTGGCGGTCAACGGAGGCGATCCCGGTGAAAATGGAACCGGGCCGACGAGCTGCGGCAGACGGTAGTTGACCAGGTTGTTCCAAAAATGCGCGATTTAAGCGGCAAGGTAGTGATGATTACCGGCGGCGGCGGCGCATTGGGCAACGCGATCATCGATCGATTGGCGATCGATGGGGCCGACATTGTCATCAACGACATCAGTTTGGAAGTTGCCGAACGGGCCTGCGAACTGGCCCGGCGGCATGGACGGCGGGCGCTTGCGCTCGCCGGCGATGTGACTTCCGAGGAGGATATGGCAGCGCTGGTGGCCAAAACGGTGTCCGAATTTGGCAAGCTCGATGTGGCGATCGCCAACGCCGGGCTGCACACTTCCACCGCTTTAGTCGAAACCAGCCGGGCGGAATTTGAGCGCATCAGCCGGGTAAACGTTTGGGGCGTATACCTAACCGATCGCGAAGCCGCCAAGCAGATGATTCGCCAGGGTTTTGGCAAGATCATCAACGCCGCCTCGATCTCGGGCAAACGGACGACGCCGCTGCAGTCGGTCTACCACGCCACCAAATTTGCGGTGGTGGGCATCACCCAGGCGGTGGCGACCGAACTTGGCCCGCACGGGATAACCTGCAATGCGTACTGTCCGGGAATGGTAGATACGCCGATGTGGAATCAGATTGCCGTCGAACGATCCGCCATCACCGGCCTTTCGGAAGGAGAGGTGCGCGCTGAGTCGATCGCCAAAATCCCGCTGGGCCGCATGCAATTACCATCCGATGTCGCCAACGCCGTGAGTTACCTGGCGTCACCTGATTCCGACTACATGACCGGCCAGTCGCTAAATATCTGCGGCGGGATTTACATGTCCTGATGCCGTCGATCTGTTACCGCAACCAACGGTCCCGGCGATGAGGATCGCCCTTGGCTTCGACCACGGCGGATTCGCCCTGCGGGACCCATTGATTGCCCATTTGGCCGGAGCTGGGCACGAAGTTGTCGATTGCGGCGCCTATCAATTTGACGCCAATGACGATTTCCCCGACTTCTGCTCGGCGGTTGCAGTGGCAATCGGCGAGGGCTGCGCAGATCGCGGGATCGTAGTCTGCGGCTCGGGCGTGGGAGCGGCGATCGCCTGTTGCAAACATGACGGAATTCGAGCGGCCATCTGTCACGACCACTACTCGGCTCATCAGGGCGTCGAGCATGACGCGATGAACGTTCTCTGCCTGGGCGGCCGGGTAATCGGGGTGGAGCCGGCATTGGAAATAGTCGCCGCATTCATCTCCGCCGAGTTCGACCCACAGGAGCGGTTTCTGCGCCGCATTGCCAAGGTCGATGCAATTGAGTCCGACTGACCGGCATTTGGCTGGAAGTACCAATATTGGACGGATGGCCCATCCAATGACCAACGCGGACCAGTTTCCAAAGGAGCCCAGCGATGCAACCTAACCCGATATCCGACCTATTGGCCCATGGTCAATCAGCGTGGCTGGACGAATTGAGCCGCGAATTAATCGATTCCGGTCGATTGGCCAATCTGGCCCAGATGGGAGTGCGCGGGGTCACCTCCAATCCGTCGATTTTTGAAAAAGCGGTTTCATCATCGTCGGCCTATGACGAAGAACTCGCCCGCTTGGCCGCCCTCAATCTTTCGCCGGCGGAGGCATTTGAGGAGGTGGCCCTGGCCGACATCGCCGACGCCTGTGACATATTCGCCGATGTCTATCGTGGCGGGCGCGCCGACGGCTTTGTCAGCTACGAATTGCCCCCTGCCCTCGCCGATGACGAAGAGGCTTCGGTGATTGCCGCACGGCGTCTCTGGCGCAAGGTCGACAAGCCCAATTTGATGATCAAAGTCCCCGGTACCGCCGCCGGTGTGGGTGCCTTTCGGACCCTTATCGGCGAGGGCGTCAACGTAAACGTGACACTGCTGTTTGCGGTTGAGCGTTACGAGGAGATCGCCAATGCCTACATCGACGGCCTTGAGGCGCTCTCGGCCAACGGCGGCGATTTAGGGGGCGTGGCCTCAGTGGCTTCATTCTTCGTATCGCGCGTCGACTCGGCCGCCGATGCAGCCCTTGCCAAGATTGGCCGCAGCGAATTGCAGGGCAAGATAGCCATCGACAACGCCCTTTTGGCGTATTCGACTTTTCGCCGCATCTTTGGCTCGGAGCGATTCGCGGCGCTAAAGCAATTGGGTGCCCGTCCGCAACGTTGCCTCTGGGCGTCCACGAGCACCAAGAATCCCGACTATCCCGACGTTCTATACGTCAGTGAACTCATCGGTCCCGACACCGTCAACACGCTGCCTGCGGCCACCCTGGATGCCTGGCTCGACCACGGAATAGCGCGCAATGCCCTAGATCCCGCCCTGCCGGCCGCCGGCAAGCATATCGCCCAGGCCCGCGCCGCCGGCCTCAACCTGCGAGCGATCACCGATGAGCTGACCGTCGCCGGAATCAAATCTTTCGCTGATTCCTACGACGCCCTGCTCGATGTCGTTGCCGCCAAGGCCCGACAGTTGGCGGCTGCTGGTAATTAGCGGTTCGGCATGACGCCAGAAATGGCTGGTAATTTTGAGGGCGCGTTGGCTACTATCGCCGAGGGCGAACTGGCGCGGCGCGTATGGGATCGTGATCGCCGGCTATGGGGGTCGCCGTCCAACGTCGATTCGTTGCTGGGGTGGCTTGAGTATCCGGCCGCCGGTGCCGGCCGCCTAGACAGCCTGGCCAACCTGGCCGATAACGCGGCCCGGGCCGGCTTGCGGTCGGCGGTGCTGCTGGGCATGGGTGGCAGTTCGCTGACCGCCGAGGTCATCGCCTCGCTGTTTGATCCATCCGAGCGCGGTTTGCGAGTCTTTGTCCTCGACAGCACCGTGCCCGGTCGGATTGCTGCCGTCGAATCGGCGATCGATATTGAACGCACTCTATTTGTGGCGGCCTCCAAATCTGGTACGACTACAGAAGTGTGGGCGCTGGTTGACCACTTCTTTGCTCGGTTGCAGGAGGCCGGGGTGGAGCAACCATGGCACCGCTTTGCGGCCGTTTCCGACCCCGCTTCACCGCTGGCCGAATTTGCCCTGGCCAATAAATTCTTGGCCTGGTTGCCAGGCGACCCGCGGGTTGGCGGACGTTACTCGGCGTTTACCCAGTTTGGGTTGTGTGCGGCGGGCCTGATGGGGTTGGATATGCCCAAGATCGTGCGGGCGGGCGAAGCGGCGCGTCGGGCGAGCGGCCGCATCACGCCGACAAATGAAAACCCGGCCGCCCAGCTGGCCGCGATGCTGGCCGGACAGTCCTCTAAGGGACGTGACAAGCTCACCTTGATTAGCTCGCCCAAACTCTCGCGGCTGGGTCTTTGGATCGAACAGTTGGTGGCTGAATCGCTGGGCAAACTTGGCCGCGGGATTCTGCCGATCGTTACCGAACCGGCCCGCCCGCCGGCCGAGTACGGCGACGATCGCTTCTTCGTCTATTTGCGCCTGGACGGCGATGACAACGCCGCCGGCGACCGGCGAGCCGGCGAGCTGACCGGGTCTTCCCGCCCGCTGTTGCGCATCGATCTGCCAGATGAAATGGCGGTGCTGTCCGAGTTCTTCCGTTGGATGTTGGCGGTTGCGATCGCCGGCGAGTTGATTTCTGTCAATCCGTTCGACCAACCAAATGTGCAGTTGGCCAAGGACACCACCGCGGCCCTGCTTGAAGATCTGTCAAAAGGCCGGTCGCCGTCCCAATTCAATGGCCCGGAATTGGCCGAATGGCTCAGCGCTGGCGACCCCGCCGGTTACGTCGCGGTGCTCGCATACTGCCGCGAAGACCGCGATTGCGACAGGGCTCTGGAAAACCTTGCGCAGCGCCTCTCCGACCGCGGCGCAAATGCCGTCACCACCGGGTATGGCCCGCGCTATCTGCACTCCACCGGCCAGTTTCACAAAGGTGGCCCGGCCAACGGCAGCTTTCTATTTCTCACCCAACCGGTGCCTGCCAACGAACCGGCGATCGCTGGCCGTAGCTTTGGCTTCGGCGCTCTGGCGGCGACCCAGGCCGCCGGCGACCGTGACACACTCTCCGGCCTGGGTCGCAATGTAATTGAGGTAACGCTCAATGGCGACCCGGCGACGGCGATTTTGCAGTTGGCGAAGAGCATTTAGGGTTGAACGCAACATTGCCGTACCGACGAAAGGCCAATTGCCGATGGAGATAGGAATAACCGGGCTGGGGCGGATGGGTCTGAACATGACCCAGCGCTGGCTCAACGCCGGACACCGGGTCGTGGCCCACAATCGCAGCCCCGACCCCGTGGCGCGCGCGGTTGAATTCGGTGCCGACGGGGCAGCCAGCCTGACCGGATTGATCGCCAAGCTGGACGCTGCCCCGGGGCAGCGCGTGGTCTGGACAATGGTCCCGGCCGGCGAGGTGACCGAGATGGTGATCGAATCGTTGGTTCCACTTCTCACCACCGGCGACTTGATCATCGACGGCGGCAACGCCAACTACAAGGATTCGCAGCGGCGCTCGCGCCAACTTGCCAAGTCGGGCATCGAATTCCTCGATGCCGGGACCTCGGGCGGAGTGTGGGGGCTGGTAAACGGCTACAGCCTCATGGTTGGCGGCGACCGCCACACCTACGATCGCGTTGAACCCTTAATCGCCTCGTTGGCTCCCGGTCCCGATCGCGGCTTCGGGCTGGTCGGCCCGGCCGGAGCCGGGCACTTTACCAAGATGATTCACAACGGCATCGAGTACGGCATGATGCAGGCCCTGGCGGAAGGGTTCGAGATCCTGGCCAAAAAGGAGTCGCTGCAATTGGATCTGGCGGCAGTGGGTCGAATCTGGCAACACGGGTCAGTCGTCCAATCCTGGTTGCTTGATCTGGCCGTGCGGGCGCTTGAGGAAGACCCCGGGCTGGATCGGCTGGAAGCCTACGTCGCCGATTCGGGCGAAGGGCGCTGGACGGTACTGGAAGCGATTGACCTTGATAGTCCGGCCGAAGTAATCACCATTTCATTGCTGCGCCGCTTCCGTTCGCGCGATCCCTCGCCGTTTTCGGAGCGAATGCTCTCGGCGCTGCGTCAGCAGTTTGGCGGCCATGCCGTAAAGCCGCGGGAGTAACTTCGATCGCCGATTCGATAGTGATCTTCGGCGCCACCGGTGACCTGGCGCGACGCAAAATCATCCCTTCGCTGCTGGAGGGATGGCGCTGCCGGCGAATACCCCGGGACCTGCGAATCCTGGCGGTCGCCCATACCGAAATCACGCGGGCTCAATTGTTGCGGCGGTTGGTCCCCGATGACGTCGACGCAAATCTCTGGTCCAAATTTGCCGAGCGGATCGAGTACTTTCAACTCGATTTTGCCGACTCGCCGGCTTACACCGAGTTGGGCACGGCGATCGCTGACGCCAGCCAGGGTTCGGCGCGACTTTACTACCTGGCCTGCGCGCCGCAGTTCTTCGCCTCTATCGCCGCCAACTTGGGCGCGATTGAAAAAAGATTTGACGGCGGTCAGGTACATCTGGTGGTGGAGAAGCCGTTCGGGAGGGATCTGGCCACCGCCCAGGAGCTAAATGAAATATTGCACGCCGGATTCCAGGAATGCCAGATCCTGCGAATCGATCATTACCTAGGTAAAGACACGGTCCAGAACATCCTGGTCCTGCGATTCGCCAACGGGATATTCGAGCCGCTGTGGAACAACAATTTCGTCCGCCAGGTCCAGATCACGGTGGCCGAAGACGACGGCATCGGCAGCCGTGGCGGCTATTACGATTCGGCCGGCGTTATGCGCGACATGTTCCAAAACCACATTCTTCAACTTCTCTCGCTCATCGCCATGGAGCCGCCCGCGACCCTGGAGGCCGAGGCCCTGCGCAACGAGAAGGTGAAAGTCCTGCGGGCGATTCGCCCAATCCGCGGAGACGCCGTATTTGAAGAGTCGGTGCGAGGCCAGTACGAGGGGTACCGCGACGCCCCCCGGGTGGCGCTGGATTCCAATACCGCGACATTCGCGGCGGTGCGGCTGCAAATCGACAACTGGCGTTGGAAAGGGGTCCCATTCTTTCTACGCTCAGGCAAGGCGATGGGCGCTCGAACGACTGAAATCGTGGTGGAGTTCAATTCCCCGCCGCACGTGATGTTCGGAACTGATGGAGAGGACCCGGAATTGTGCCCAAACGCCCTGACCCTGCGCCTGCAGCCGGCCGAAGGAATCGACCTTAGTTTCGAGACCCGGCTTCCCGGGAGCATGAACGTAGCCACCGTGAAGATGAATTTTGATTACGCTGAAAATTCGGCCGGAGAACAGATACCCGACGCCTACGAGCGACTGGTGGTTGACGCCTTGGCCGGTGACTCGACCCTCTTTATCCGTTCCGACGAAATTGAACTGGCCTGGCGAATCATCGACCCGTTGGTCCAGGGATGGTCGCAGGTTGGGTCCTATCGCCTCGGCTCCTATCCATCCGGCAGTTGGGGCCCTGCCCAGGCCGACCAATTCATCGAGCGTTGCGGTTACCGCTGGCTGCGGCCAGGAAACGACGTCGGCAACACGCCGCTACGGCTTAATTGAAGATGCCAACGGTAGATCTTCACGCCCATACCAACGCGTCCGATGGCGAACATCCACCGCAGGAATTAATTGCGCTGGCCGCCGCCGCCGGCATCGACACTATTGCGGTCACCGACCATGACACCATGGCCGGTGTGAGCGAGGCTTTGGCCGAAGGTCGGCGGATGGGCATCAACGTGGTGCCCGGCATAGAGTTGTCGAGTGATTGGACGGCGTCGGACGGAAGCGATCAGACGGTCCATCTGCTCGGATACTTCTGCGACCCGGCCAGCGCGGCGATCACCGAGCTGGCGGCCCGCAAAGAGCGATCGCGAACCCGTCGGGCGATGGCGATGGTCGAACGGCTGGGCGAATTGGGCATTGACATAACGTTCGAGCGCGTAAAGGAAATCGCCGGAGCAGCGCAAATTGGTCGTCCGCACATTGCCCGCGCCATCATCGAAAAGGGTTACGAAACCAATTGGCAGCTTGTATTTGAACGCTGGCTCGGCAACGATGCGCCGGCCTATCAGCCGGCCGGCAAATTCGACGTCCACGATGCCATCGGATTGGTCAAGGCAGCCGGCGGATTGGCGGTCGTGGCCCACCCGTATTACGACTTTCACAACCGGAAATTGGACTTGGCAACATTGCTGCCGGCCGCGGTTGCCGCGGGGCTGACTGGCCTGGAGGTCTACTACGGCGACTTTCCAGATTGTGACCGTGATTGGGCACTACGCTATGCCGACCGCTTTGATCTCATTCCGACCGGCGGTAGTGATTACCACGGCCCGTTCAACGGGTCCAACGCCCTGGGTGTCTCACTATGTCCCTTCGAAAATTTCGGCGCTTTGCAGACGGCGGCCGAACTCAAGACACCGGCAGCGATGACCTTCCAATCGCGATAATTCCGCGGGATTCAATTACCACAGGCCAAGATGAAAAGACCCACTCTCAACGATTTGGATTTAAGCGTTGGCAAGCGCGTGCGGCTGGGCCGAATGCTCAACGAATTTGGGCCCGGCGGGTCGACGCTATTGGTGTTGCCGGTCGATCAGGGCATGGAACACGGACCGCGTGATTTCTTCACAAATCCAGCAAGCCTGCACCCAAATTACGTTTTTTCACTGGCCGCGGACAATGGCTATTCAGCGATCGCGGTCCAATATGGTCTGGCCAACCGCTACATCGGGCGTTATGCCGGCCGCGTGCCCCTGATCCTGAAAATCAACGGCAAAAGCGAAATTCCGCCGGCCGGGGCACCGCGCTCGCCGCTGACCTCCCGTGTTGAGGACGCCGTGAGAATCGGGGCCGATGCAATCGGATACACCCTCTATTTCGGTTCGGCACAGCAAGAACAGGATTTTGAGAACTTCTCCCAGGTTCGCCTGGAAGCAGAACGAGTGGGATTGCCGGTGGTTGTATGGGCGTACCCGCGTGGCGAATACATCGAGGCCAAGGGCGGCCGCGACAGCATTTACGCGATTGACTATGCGGCTAGGGTTTCGACCGAGCTTGGAGCGGACGTGATCAAGGTCAACTACCCGCTCCAAAACGCCGACGGGTCGGTCGGTCCGGTCCCTGGCGGCCCCAAGCCGTACGACACGATGGTCTGGCCGGATCTGCAGTCGGCATTGGAACAAATCCTCTCCTCGACGGCCGATACGCTGGTGATCATGTCCGGCGGTTCACGGGTTGACGATGAGACCCTGTTGGACCGGGTTGACACCTCCCTGCAGGCCGGTGCCAGCGGATTTATCTACGGGCGCAACATTTGGCAGCGCGAGCGCTCGGACTCTGAAGCGATCATCGCGAAGATCAAGGCGCGCATGCGAGCCCACGCGCTCTAAGGCCAGCGCCAGTGGCCCAACCAAATCGGTCGGCCTCGACAGCCCAGCATCGCCACCTGGCGCGGGGTGCCGATCCGCTGACATGTCGGTTGGTGGTTGTCTCCGATAGCCGGAGCGAAAGGACCGACGAGTCGGGCAAATTGGCGGCGCGATTGGTCCGGGAGCATGGCCACCACTGCCAAGACCCGCTGCTCGTTAGCAACGACCGTGCCGATATTGCGGCGGCGCTGGATGATTTTCTCGGCGGCAATGATGATTGTCTGGTGCTGTTGGGTGGAACCGGGCTGAGCAGCCGTGACGGCACGGTTGAGGTCGTAGAACCGCGTCTGGAGAAGACCCTGCCGGGTTATGGCGAAGCCTTTCGTCGATTGAGCTGGGACGAGATCGGGACCGCGGCGATCCTCTCGAGAGCCCTGGCCGGATCGATTGCCGACCGCTTAATTGCCGTCACCCCGGGTTCACCCAACGCAGTGGCCACGGCGCTGGGCGGGGTGCTGCTACCCGAGCTCGCGCACCTTTTGCGTGAGGTCCGCCGTTAGCTGACTTCGCTCATCCGGCGGGTCACCTGATCATCGGCTTCAAGTTCCCAGAGGGAGTCGACCAGGTCGGTGAAAAGGATTCCGTGAAGATGGTCAATCTCGTGTTGGAGAGCCTGCGCCAATAGGCCATCCGCTTCAATCAGCTGCTGCTGGCCGTCTAATGTCGTGGCTCTGACGCGAGCCCGCCGGGCCCGCCGCGGATAGGCGATATAGCCGGGCAGGGACAGACATCCTTCGCGCATCGGCTCAAATTCGGCCAGATGTTCAATGATCGGGTCGCAGAGGACATAGAGCACCATATCCTCGCTGTCGGGCGATCCGGGGTCGGGCACCTCAATGACAGTCATAGCGACGTCTTCGGCAAGCTGTGGGGCGGCCAGCCCGACGCCATCGTGGGACCGCATGGTTTCGACCATGTCGACTGCCAATTCGGCCAGGTCCCGCTCGTAGGAACCGGTTGGGCGGGCCGGCTTTCGAAGGGCGGGATCGCCGATCGGGACAATTCGTCTCTGCATGTTGGCAGCTTAACTGATCGCGCCGAAACGGATAATTGCGCCGCCGACTAACTGCGTTGGCGAGCCACGTTAATTTCCCAGATAAACCGTCATGTTAGACATATCCGCCAATCCGATCGACGCTGCCCAGACCACCACGCTGGACAACGGACTGCGCGTGGTCTCGGCGACGATGGCCAATACCCAGGCCGTCTCCTACGCGGTAATGCTCAATGCCGGTTCCCGCTTCGAGGCACCGGCGCAGGCCGGCATCTCGCATTTCATCGAGCATCTGGTTTTTAAAGGGACGCGCCGTTGGCCCAACACTCGCGAGATTTCAGAGCAGATCGAAGGTGTCGGCGGGATGCTCAATGCATCCACCGGCAAGGAACTGGTCACCTATTGGTGCAAGGTCCCCGCCCCCCGTTTCGATCTCGGGGCGTCGGTCATCTCTTCGCTCGTCACCGAGCATCTGATTCCACCTGACGATGTCGACCGCGAGCGTCAGGTGATCTTAGAAGAGCTCGACATGTATTACGATGATCCGCAATCGATGACCGAGTTGCTCTCTGAGCGGATTACCTATCCCGGCCACCCACTGGGTCGCGACATTGCCGGAACCCCGGAAACGCTGGCGTCGATTAAGCGCCAGGATCTGCTCAATTTCATTGGCCAACGCTACGAGCCGAGCGCCACCGTTGTGGCCGTGGCCGGCCGCCCCACGCATTCAGAAGCGGTAGCGATTGCCGAACGCGAATTTGGCAATTGGCGACCGGGAGCGGCGCCCGCCCAACGCGAATACACCGACGGGCGCCCCAGCGGTCAGGCCCTGGTGGTGGAAGATAGAGCCACTGAACAAGCGAACCTGCTGTTGACGATGCCGGCTCTGGCCCAGGATGACCCCGACCGTTACGCGTTGAGCCTGCTCAACACCGCCCTGGGGCGCGGGATGAGTTCACGTCTCTTCCAACGAATTCGCGAGCAAATGGGTTTGGCCTACTCGGTCTTTGCCCACTGGCACCCGGCATCGGACCAGGGACACTTCTCGGTCTATGCCGGCGTGAGTCCGGAGAAGGCGGTTGACGCATTGACGGCCATCGCCAGCGAATTGGCGCGCGCACGCGAAGGGCTGACCGACGACGAACTGGAGCGGGCCCGCGAATTTTCTCGCGGCCGACTGATTTTGGGTACCGAAGACACCCGCGGTGTGCTCGGCTGGATCGGCCGTCAGACTTGCATCAAAGGCGAGATTACGCCCTTGTCGGAAGCCATCACCAGCATAGATGCGGTTACCCCTGATGACATCGAGCGCGTTGCCAATCGGATATTGGACGCGCGAAATTACCGACTGGCGGTGCTGGGTCCATTTAAGGACCAGGGCGGCTTTGAGGCGGTCTTGGCCGCGGCCAACTAATCGACTGACGGCAAGTCCGTGGGCACCCTGCTCTGCGTCGG
This sequence comes from Chloroflexota bacterium, assembly GCA_965249595.1. Taxonomy (GTDB): domain Bacteria; phylum Chloroflexota; class UBA11872; order UBA11872; family VXNJ01; genus VXNJ01. The sequence goes on from OZ252242.1 coordinate 1,253,999, forward strand.
CCGGGTGGTATTGCCGGACCGCACCGTGGCGCCCGGGCACATCCTCATCGAACGCGGCGCCATCGCCTCGGTCGGGGCCGATTGGCCCAAATCCTCCAGTGTCCAAAGCCTCAACTTGCCCGATTTAACACTGGCCCCGGCCTGATCGACACCCATATTCACGGGTGGGCGGGAAACGATGCAATGGGAGGCGCACGGTCCCTGACCGGGATGTCTCAGCAGCTGGCGGCGCAAGCGGTTACGTCATTTATGCCGACCCTGGTTGCGGCTCCACCGGCGGATCTGGTCAGCGCCGTGCGGTCCGCCGGTGGAGCCTCCTTGCCTGGCGCTCGAATGATCGGCTTACGGCTGGAAGGACCCTATTTGGACCGGCGCGCGCCGGGCATGTTTGGCGACGACGAATTTCGCCCATTTGATGTTGAGGAAATCACCCGTTTGCAGGACGTCGCCGATGGTCTCATTCGGGTAGTGGACGTAGATGTTGCGGCGGTAGATGCGGGAGCAGTCGAGGTCCTCGCCAGCTTGGGGTCGATTGGATCGCTCGCCCATTCCCTGGGAACTTACGAGGATGGCCTCCGGGTGGTGGCCAGAGGGATCGGGCGGTGCACCCATTTGTTTAACGCCATGGGGAAATTCAGCCAACGCCAGCCGGGATTGATCGGGGCGATGCTGGACTCCGGCGTCCACTGCGAATTGATCGCCGACGGGGTGCACGTGCATCCGGCGATAGCCAGGCTGGCCTTCGCCCGAATCGGCGTCCGGCGACTGGTATTGATTTCCGATGCCACGCCGGTGGCCGGCTGCGGCGACGGCCAACATCAATGGGGCGGTCGCGAAATTATTGTTGGGGCCGGTCGCGCTCAGACGGCTGACGGTCGCATCGCCGGATCAGTTAGCCCGCTGCTGGCCGATCTGCGCTGGGCGGTCGGCGAACTCGGAGTCGCGTTACACGATGGTTTTGCAATGGCCACCGCCACCGCGCTTGATTCAATTGGCATGGGTGCGGGACCGACGTCGGGCGGACTTACCGTCGGCGGCCCGGCCGATTGCATTTTGTTAACGGACGATCTTGCCGCCAGGGCCACGCTGGTGGACGGGAGAACAGTATGGCGGGATCCACCTTTAGCCTCAGTTGACTTGCCGGCAAATTAGTCTGCCGGCGCCGCTATCGCCGGCTTTCGACTGTGGGACGGGAAAATTTTGGCAATTGCCGCACGGTATTGATCTCCGAACTCGGGGACCGACCAAGTCGCGCCGCTAAACCCCAACCGGGATCGCAGCGATCTTGCGGCAAATTGTCCGCATCAATCCAATTGCGTGGCGGCGGCAAAGGATCCCGATCGGTGCTCCAATTTGGTCAAACCCAGTTGCTGGCGCGGGCCACGCCCTCTTTCCAACGTGCCCGCAGTGCGGCAATCGGTTGGGCCGAATTTGGCTCGAACCTTGCTTCGTCGCCCACCAAACGTCCAATCTGATCAAGCGAAGGCCACCAGCCCAAAGTAAGGCCCGCCAGCAGGGCCGAACCCAGGGCGGTGGTCTCGATCACCGCCGGCCTCACCACCGGCAGCTGGGCGATGTCAGATTGAATCTGCATGAGCAAATTGTTGGCCGCCGCCCCGCCATCGACGCGCATTTGCGCAACTGGTGACCCGCTGTCGGAGCTCATTGCATCCAGCACGTCGCACACCTGTAGGGCAATCGACTCGAGTCCGGCCCGCACGATGTGGGCGGCCGAAGTTCCGCGCGTCATTCCAAATATCGCGGCCCGGGCCCGGGGATCCCAGTGCGGTGCGCCCAGTCCGGTAAACGCGGGCACCAATACCGTTCCGCCACTATCGCCAACGCTGCCGGCCAGCTGTTCGGATTCGGCGGCGCTGGCAATCAGGCCCAGTTCGTCGCGCAGCCACTGGATCACCGCCCCGCCCATGAATACCGATCCCTCCAGGGCATAACTGGTCTTGTCACCGATCTGCCAGGCCAGCGTTGTCAGCAGGCGGTTTTTGGAGGCCACCGGTCGATCGCCGGTGTTGAGCAGAACGAAACAGCCGGTCCCGTAGGTCGTCTTGGCCTGGCCGGGCCCAAAGCAGGATTGCCCGAACAGGGCGGCATGCTGATCGCCGACAATGCCGGCGATGGGCACCCCGGGCGCTAGGGCCGGCTCCTGCGACGGTGTGCTCCAGCCGCTGGAGGGCACGATCATGGGGAGGATTGATGGCGGAATGTCCAGTAGCGCCAAGAGGTCATCGTCCCAGCCTGGCGGGTCTATTCGAGCCAGCATGGTCCTTGAGGCATTGGTGGCGTCGATGACATGCTGGCGACCGCCGGTGAGTCGCCAGATAAGCCATGAATCCACCGTACCGAAGCAGAGTTTGCCGGCCTTGGCGCGCCTGACAAGGTCGGGATCAGAATCGAACAGCCAGCGCAATTTGGTACCCGAAAAATAGGGATCGATTACCAACCCGCAGCGTTGGCGAACCAATTCACCGGCGCCAGCGCGTTCCAATTGCCGACAAAGATCCGCGGTGCGACGGTCCTGCCAAACAATGGCCGGCGCCAAGGGATCTCCGCTGGCGCGGTCCCAGACGATGGTCGTTTCACGTTGATTGGCAATGGAAATTCCGGCCGGCGCCGATCCGCAGGCGGTGATGACCTCTGATCCGGCGCTAACGACCGAGCGATAAATATCATTGGGATCCTGCTCAACCCAGCCGTCGGCGGGAAACGTGGATCGAAGTGGCCGGTGGGCACGCTGCCGCACTTGTCCCATCCGATCTATCGCTAAAACCGTGGTGCCCGATGTCCCCTGGTCGATGGCCAGAAGATAATTGGTCAAGTTAGTCCCCGGTTCATTGGCGTTGAGGCTGATAGCGGGCAATTTTGACGACTTTGATTTGCTAGACCGCGTTCCATTGCCTATTTTTTGCGCACCGCTTGTCGTGCGGCGCATCGGCATCCTACTGGCGGTCGCCAGCCTAATTCTGGCCCTGGCCTGGCCCGGCGATCTGCTACTGGCCGAACATCAGCCCGACCCCGGCCCGGCGGTCTGCGCCGGAGCGCCTGAACCGAATGTATTTCGAATCGCCGCCGGGCGGCCGCTTACCCTCGATCCGGCGGTAGTTCGGACCGGTCAATCGGGCCTCCTCGCCGAACTGCTTTTCTCCGGCCTCGTTGGCGTCAGCGCCGCCGGTGAAGTGGAAGGCGACTTGGCGGCCGGTTGGACCGTGTCGGGAGATGGCCGGATCTACACCTTCAATCTCCGGCCGGCGGCGGCCTTTGCCGACGGTCGGCAGATTGCGGCCGCGGACGTTGTCTTCTCGATTGCGCGGGCGCTGGCTCCGGCCACCCGGTCACCGGTTGCGCTTACTTATCTGGGCGACATAAAAGGGGCCAGCGAATTCAATCGGGGCAACGCCGATTCATTGACCGGAGTGGTCGCGTTGGGTGAGGGCACGTTACAGATTGAATTGACCGAACGCAAAGCGGCGTTTCTGCAAAAACTCACTTACCCAACATCGTTCGTCGTTGATAGTAGTGAAGTCGATGTTGATGGATGGTGGCGCGATCCCAATTCCAGCGGAGCGTTTTCGTTGGTCAAATTGCCCGGGTTGGGGGACGAAGATCCGGTCGTCGTCACGCCCAACCGGAACCACCACTTTGGTGCGACGAGCAGCCTGATCAGGGCTGAATTTCATGCCGTGGGCAGCCAAACCGCTTATATCGGGTACCAAAGCGGCGAATTCGACGCAATATTTCTGCCCGGGGTCCGGTCCGCCCAGGTTTCCGACCCAACCCATCGGTTGCACTCGCACTATCGCACGACCGATGCGATCGCTTTGAGTTATCTCGGGTTTCGATCCAAGACTGCTCCGTTTGACGATCCCCTGGTCCGCCGCGCATTCAGCCACGCGATCGACGTGGATCGATTAAATCGGGTTTTAGGCCTGGGATTGGAAATGACCGCCGATGGCATCATTCCGCCGGCCATTCCCGGTTATGAAGCCGGTTCGGCCGGCGCTCCGGCCTACGATCCGGCGCTGGCCCGGCAGCTGCTCGCCGAATCTTCCTACGGATCGGCCGAAGCTCTGGGCGAAATCGTTTTCTCATCAGTCGGGCGATCGCTCGGCCTCGATCGCCTTGAATGGGCGATCGCCAACATGCTTGAGGAAAACCTGGGCGTAGCGGTTGTATTCCGGTCCCTTTCATTTGGCGAATTGCTTAATCTGCTCGATGGACCTACCAACCCGAAATTGCAGATGTATGTCTTGGCCTGGTTCGCTGACTACCTCGACCCGGAAAATTTCGTGGAGGCCCTATTCGGGAGCAACAGTCCCGTCAATTCCTTTGAATACAGCTCCGCAAAAGTTGACGAATTGATCGATCTAGCTGAGTTGCGTCCTCTGGGCGAGGACCGCGAAGCGCTCTATCGGGCGGCCGAAAGGCAGATCTTGGCCGATGCCGCGATACTGCCGTTGACATTTGGCGTCGACCACCTGCTGGTGCAGCCCTGGGTGGCCGATTTGCACTATGGGCGGCAATTCGATTGGCTCAGCCGCCTGTCAATTGACGATCAAGTTTGTCCGGCTTGAGAACGCCAGGCCCACACTGCAGAACCCAGTAGCCCGACTTGATCGCCAAGTTGCGACCGCACGATTTGCAGATGTTCGGGAAATCCGGGCATCGCCCATTGCAGGACGTATTCGCGCAGAGGCTGCAACAGCATCTCCCCGGCCTTGGCCACGCCACCGCCGACGACGATGATTTCCGGGTTGAGAACGTGCACGAAGGAGACCGTGCCGGCGCCCAGGCCGGCCAGCGCCCGCTGCCAGGTGGCGACCGCCAATGGGTCACCCTGGCGAACGGCCTCAACGATCACCTTCCCGTCCAATTGCCCCTCGCGGCGATAGTGATCGGCCAGCGAAGAAGGCTGCCCAGCATCGATGCGGCACTCGGCAAAACGGGCCATGTAGTCGCCTGAGGACTGCCCTTCGACCGTCCCTAGGCACCCGGACAGGTAGACGCGGTCGTTCAAGTCGACCGTCATTTGTCCCACCTCACCGGCGTTTCCGGTGGCCCCGGTCAGCAGACGCCCGTTGGCGATCACGCCGGCGCCAACGCCCGAAGAAACCGTCATGTACACCATGTGGTCGTATCCACGCCCGGCGCCGAATTCGTGTTCGGCCAGCGCGGCCACGTTGGCGTCGTTTTGCAAATATGCACTCAATCCAAACCGCTGTGAAACGATTTGCACCAGCGGGATATTGCGGAATCCGACGATGTTGACGGCGGTAAGAATCACCCCGCGGGCGAAGTCGATCGGGCCCGGGGCGGCGATGGATATGAACTGCGGATGTATACCCACCGCCTCAGCCTGCGCAAACGTCTCGGCAATTACCGCGACGATTCGCCCGACAACTTGGTCCGGTTGGCCGTCGCCGGTTTCGCCCAGCGCCTGGCAACTGATCGAACCGTCGGGGGCCACGGCGGCGGATCGAATCTGGGTTCCGCCGAAGTCAACTGCGATTACCGGTCGACGAACGTTATCGGCAGTCAAATTGCAATTTGCCTATCTCTGCGACTAATCGATCCGGCATAGAGTACACAGACTGCGCCCAGCAGCGCAATCGCGACCGGCAGCTGCATCACCAAGTCAAAGCGATCGCGCTCGACCAGCAGACCGGATCCGGGCGGAATTATCAGCCCGCCGATGCCCGCCGCCGCCACAATCAGCCCGGTGGCGGCGCCGATACTGCCCTGAGCCTGCCTGGTCCCAATGGCGATTGCCATCGGGAATCCGCCGGCCACGAACATTGACGCTAGTCCGATAAATGCAAGGGCCGCGATTGGCCCGATCGGCAACATCACCCCGGCCGCGGCGATTGCGCAAAGACCAAAGGCGATCGTTAGGACCTTGTAGTTATCCCAACGACTGGCCGCCACGGCCATCAAGATCCGTCCGGCAATCAGCCCGACGGAAACCAAAGTTAGCGACGCCGCAGCTATGGTTCTCTCAACGCCGCGATCGAGCTCGAGGTAGCTGGGCAGCCAGGACTGGTAGATCATTTCAACTCCCACCGCGCAGAACATCACGGCCATGATCACCACGATGTGCGGATTTATCACCTTTGAGAATCGCCAGGCGCCAGGCTGCCGCGCGACCCGCGCCGGCATGGTTACAAAGGCGAATGGAACGGCTGCTGCCAGGCACGCGATCGCCAATCCGATATACATCGGCCGCCAATCACCGGTCTGGGAATAGACCAGCGCCGAGAGCAGCGGTCCAGCCACGGCGCCGAGTCCAAAAGCGCTGTGGATCATGTTGAGAATCCGGGCCGAACTGGCCCCGGCGATGTCCACCGCCAAGGCGTTGGTCGGGCCATCCAGCATCCCCAGGCCAAATCCGAATACTGCGCCTGCCAGCAGGAACAATTCGAATCCCGGCGCCAGCCCGGCGCCCAGCAGGCCAATCCCCAAGGTGGCCGGGCCGGCGATTACAAAAGGCCGGCGGCCGTAAATATCCGAGAGGTATGACCCGGCCAAAGAACCGGTGATGTGGCCGGCGGAGCTCACTAGAAATATCAACGCGACTACGGCGTTGGAAACCGCGAATTCTTCACGGACCGGCTGCAGCATCGGGCCGATGACCGTCAGTGAAATGCCGAAGAGGAAAAACGCCAATCCCTGGCAGCTGAACGTTATTCGGTGGCCCGCCGAAAACCCGCTCCGGCGCCGGGCCGCATCAACGCTCACCGCGGCCGCGGCCGCCCGGCGATCAGATTGATCGTAGGCCGATCAGATCGCCAGCTGCAGTGAAGTTAAATCCTTTGGCTTCCCGTTCGATCGTGGCCCGTCCGGCATCGACCATTTCCCGAGCCAGTGATTCCGACGCCCAAAAATGAGAAAGTTCCATCGTATTTACGATGCGCATGACCTTTAGATCATCGCCGTCGGAGCGGGCCCGCCGGCCGGCCATCGAAAGTCCAAGGTCGATGCAGGCTTGATCTGATTCCAAAACCATGGGGCACATGGCCCCGTCGGGCACCATTGCGGTTATCGCATTGACGTGGGTATCGGGCCAATCAACATCGTCGTATAGCTTGCGGGTGGTAAATTGAGCCTGCCCGACTCCGGCGGCGTTACCGTGCGATACCTCGGTGAGGCGCAGGACGCCGATGAAGTTGATCATCGGGTCGCGCGCCTCACCGGTCCGAATCGCTTTGGTGCCGATGATGTTCGAATCCATACCCGAGCCGGAAATGTTCTTGCCCATCTCGTCGACCACCAGCAGGTGGGCGTGCGCAGTTGGGATGGATGGAAAAATGGCGATCGATTTGGTCAACAGGTCGCGGTCAGTTGCGATGTATTCCTCCGGGGTGGGCATCTCGGCAAAGATGGTCTCGTCGAAAGGGTTTTCCACCAGGCCGACCCCGCAGAGAATTTTTCCGGTGTCGAGCATGATCTGCGCAGCCTTGGGCACCTGCGTCACAATCCCGGCTTCATGCAGGCGCTCGGCCCCATAGCGTTTGCCCAGGCCGATGGCCAAGATCTTGCACAGCCCGCTTTGAATCGGCCCGGTCATGCCGGTGTGCAGCTTGACCCGTCCGATCGGTACCACATGGTCGGCGGCATGGGCATTGGCATCCATGTACACCTCAACCCCATCATCGGTGTGGCCGATTAGCACCGTATCCATCGTGGCCCGCACCTGGGCCCCCACGTTTTCTTCCGTAATTCCGTACTCTGCCAGCACCGATGCCTGGCCTTCGGCCGTGCCGCCGCCGTGACTGCCCATGGCCGGCACGATGAATGGGCGTAGCCCCGCGGCCCGCAGGCCCTCCACCAGCGTTCTTGTCACGGTCACGATTGGGGTCACGCCGCGCGAACCTACGCCGACGGCCACCGTCCCGCCGGCAACTAGTTCGGATTTTGCCAGGGCCCTTGCCAGCCGCCCGCGCAGATGCGATTCAAGATCTTCAATTTTTTCGGAAAAAAGCTCTTGCTGCATCCGCAGCATCTTTGGATATCCCATGTCCCGCTCGGCCTCCGGTCAATTCTTTGGCTAGTTAATGATCGTGTTAAACGACAGGGTGGACCTGTCACATTTGACTGATGCGGCGCGGGCCCCAATCAGTCGCGAATACGGTGTCGTCGAACATTTTGACCATGTATTTGGCCACGATTTCAAAATGTCCCTCATCGTAGTAGAGATTTTCATGTTCACTCGGGTCATTGGCCAAGTCGTACAGTTCCCCGAGGCCGTCCTTGCCGTGATAGAGGACCAATTTCCAGCGTTTGTCGGCAATCATCGACGCGTGGGTTCCATCTTCCATCGAGATCGCATCGCGGAATTCGCAGCGAACGTACTCCCTAAATTCATCCGGGTCGGCCTGTCCAGTCAGGATCGGCAGCAGTGACCGGCCATCCATTCGTTCAGGGATTTCCAAGCCCGCAATCTCTAGCAGGGTGGGAGCAATGTCGGTCAATTGGACCAGGGCATCTGAGCGAAGGCCCTGCGCAAATTGCCCCGGCCAACAAATTACCAATGGGACCCGGGCCATGCCTTCCATGAACCGGCAGCCCTTGGTCAGCAGTCCATGGTCTCCCATTGACTCACCGTGATCCGAGGTGAAAATTACCAGCGTGTTGTCGGCCTGCCCGCTTGCTTCGATATGTGCCAGCAGCCGGGCCAATTGATCATCGACCAGTTCGATCATGGCGAAGTACTGGGCCTGGACGGTCTTGCCGTCAAAGCTATCGGGGTGCTCGGGATAGGTCTGAAAATCGACGCCGGCGTCGGCGATGCGCCGTTGTAGGGCCAAATCCGATTCTTTAAATATCGGTCCCGGTAGTGATTGCGGGTCGAAACGATCGAAGTATTCACGTGGTGGATCAAACGGCGGGTGCGGATAGTACGGGTTAACGCTCAGCAGCCAGGGGCCGTTTCGCTCCTGGTCGATAAATTCGATGCAGGCATTGGTTGCCCAGGTCGTCTGATGGTGCTCGGCCGGTACTTTGTCAGGGTCGGCGAGCATCGTGGTTAGATCGCGCCCACGGTCGGTCAGCCAGTTGACGTAATCATGCCCCTCGTCCCAATCATCGCGCGGAGCGTGGCTGTAGGCGAAATAGCGGTACCCGTCGGCACCACGTTGCTCGGTCTGAAACTGGGCTGCCGCCAGATGCAGTTTTCCCACCAGGCCGCAGTCATAGCCGGCATCGGCGAGCATCTGCGTTACCAGCGGGTAATCCTGGGGCATGTATTCGATGCCGTTGCCGTTGGCGCGGACCGTCGACGGCAGCTGGCCGGTGAGGAAACTGGCCCGACTGGGTGTGCATATCGGGCTCTGGCAATAGGTCCGGGTAAAGCTCACGCCGCTTTCGACTAGACCGTCTACGGTGGCGGTGTGGACATGCCGGTTGCCCAGGGCGGCAATCGTGTCAAATCGCTGCTGATCGGTGCAGTACCAGAGGACGTTGGGTCGCGGGTCGGCCATGGCCAATTCCCAATCAGTTGCCGGTGAATCTTTGAAATTTTAGGGAGCGGCGCGTTCCCGCCTGTCCGCGCGGTATGAAAACATACCAAAATTATTCGATCCAATCATTGCCCGGTGCGACCGGTCCCAGGAGCTCAATTTGACTAGTGTGCGCCTGAAGCTGACTTTTCCCGAAAACCTGATAACTGAACCGATTGTTTATCTGGTGAGCCGTGACTTCAACTTGGTCAGCAATATTCGGCGCGCCGATGTGCGCGAACACATCGGCTGGCTGATCCTCTCTTTGGCCGGCGACCAAGATGACATCGACGCCGGTATCGCCTGGATGCGGTCAAGGGGAGTAGTAATCGACCCGATCGAGGGCGATGTCGTCCAATAAGTCGCTTCCTAGCGCCGATCAAATCGCATCGACGGGTCTTCCCGCCGAGGGGCAACCAGGGAGCGGAGCGGCTGGGGAGTTTGTGCTCTTCTTGCGCGATTACGCCTTTGGCTTGGGGCCGCCGCTGGGACCGCCAGTTCAACATGGATCGGTTCTGACGCAAAGTTTTGCCAATGCTCGATTGGAGCTTTCAACCGACGGCCGTTATGGCCCGTTCGGCCAAGTGCGGATTTCAGACCTCGGGACAATCCTGCTGGCGGCTGGAAAAACGCCTTTCCCGCCTGGAGGGTTACTTCCCGACGGCGAATCCGGCGCATTGGGGCTAAACGCCGGCGGACATGCGATTGCCCGCCAGTTCGCCGAACACTGGCTCACTGACGGTGGCCATCGCCGTTTCGGGGCGCCATTGGGGCGTGGATATTCCGACGCTGAGAGTTTCTGTCAACTTTTTGGCAAGGCGCTGCTAAAGCAGGGAGTCGATGGATCTACCAATGCCGCAGATCTGGGCCGGCAATTTGAGAGTCTCACGGCCGATGAGCGCATGGCGGTCGACCTCTTGCCGCCGGCCGATTCACTTATCGATTACGCCAGCGGAATCGACGCTCCCATCATCTACTACCACGATGTGCCCGATCGGACGCGCTTCGCCTCCCAATTGAGGGGTCTGCAGGAGGCCGGATACACGGTTGTGCCCTATGCCCGGCTGGTTCGAGCACTGCGTGGAGCAGCCGCCCTGCCCCCCTCTCCTTTGGTGCTTACCTTTGATGATGGACGTCTCTCGCAATTGCAGAATGCGGTACCGGTGCTGCTCGAACAACGCTTGCCGGCAACCTTTTTTGTGCTGCCGGGGTTTCACCTCAAGCAACCGGGGTTTATGGACTCGCTTGCATTTGAAGGACTGGCCCGGAGCGGCTTTAGCGTGCAGTCACACACCATTAATCACGCCGCTCTGGATACCTTGTTGATCAATGACCACGGAGCCGCCGAAGCCGAAGCGGTTCACTCACGAGCGGCCTTGCTTGACATCGGCGGCGGAGACCACCTGTCCTATCCGTTCGGCCAATACGACCAGGGGGTTGCCGATCTGGCGCGCGCGGCCGGCTATTGCTCGGCAGTGAGCACCCGGAGCGGCCGAATCCACCGGCCGGAAGATCTGTATCGAATGGCCCGGATCCAGATCAATCCCGACGGCAGCCCGGAATTGGCCTTGGAACGACTTGCTACGGCCGGCTGACCTGGCACGCCGCCGCCGGTGGGGCCGGGTGGCGCTAATCGCAGCCCTGGCCGCCGGCCTGGGATCGGCGGCCTATGTTCTGGCGCTGGTCTTCTTCTTTGCGGAGATAGGCTGGACCCTGCTGGTTCTATTTGTTCTGGCAGCGCTGCTGGTGATCGCTTTGCTGATCGCCCAATTGGGTCACATGCTGGTGCGCAAGGGCTGAGTCGACTTGATACGGTGCGCCCGCCTTGAATTGACCGGCTTTCGAAATTACGAAGGATTGGCCATCGACATCCCGCCGGGCGGCTGCCTGCTGGTGGGACCAAACGGATCCGGAAAATCGAATCTTTTGGAGGCCCTGCAGCTATTGGCGGTGGGCAGAGGCGCAAACCCCAGCGGCGGGGCCGAACTGATTCGGATCGACAAGCAGGGCATCCGCGCTGATTTCGCGCGCGTTGGCGGCACGATGGAATCGTCGCCGTCGCCAGATTGCCAACTGGAGGTCGTCATCGCGGCGCCCGCCGGTGGTCGCAGCGGGCAGGTTGACCGTCGATTTCGAATCGACGGTCAAATTGTCCCGCGACGGTCCTTGCTGGGTCGCCTGCCGCTGGTTCGATTCGATCCCCGGGACATGGATCTGATAACCGGCCGTCCGGCCGATCGGCGTCGTTTCGTCAACCGATCAATCGGGCAGGCCGACCAATATTACGTTTCCGCATTGGCTGAATATGAGCGCGCCCGCCGGCATCGCAATGCATTGCTAAAGGCGCTCCGCGATGGCAAAAGCGCCGATCCTGGCCAACTGGACCATTGGGATGGTTTGTTGGCAGCCCACGGCGAGATTCTGACGGCAGCCCGGATTAATTGGCTGGAACAGATCACCCTGTTGGCGCAAGACCTTTTTTCCCGGTTGGCCAAGGGACCGCAGAATCTCGAATTGGTATTCCAACCCACGGTGTCATTGGATACCCCTCACGCCTTGGCCCGTGCCTACCAAGCCGGCCGCAATCGTGAATTGGCGTTCGGGGCAACGCTTTTTGGCCCGCACCGTGATGATTTTCAAATGCGATTCGACAACCATCCGGCGTCTTCCTATGCCTCGCGCGGCCAGCAGCGTTTGGGGCTCCTCTGCCTCAAGCTGGCGTTGCTCAAATGGCTCACCGATCAGCTGGGGTCAACGCCGGTCTTAAGCCTGGACGATGTCTATTCCGAGCTTGACCCCGATCACCGGTCGCTCCTTACCGAAAACCTACCGCTAGACTGCCAATTGTTCCTAGCCTCCGCTGATGATCGACAGGTTCCCCCGTCGATTGCCGACCGCTGCCGGCGATTTCTTGTAAGAGAAGGCGATGCCCGATCCAATTGATGTTGCAAATGCTGAGTCTGACGATCATCCGTCGCGCCGGCTCTCTGCCGTAATTTCCGACTTGCTTGCCGAGCCCGCCTACCGGGCCGGCCTGGCGCGGGCAGACCTGCTGGCCGGCTTTAATCAGGCTCTGCGACAGGTTTGCGGGCCTTACGCGGACGGGTGTCAAGCGGAATCTATTGGCGACGGAAGGGTTTTGCTACGGGTGCCAAATAGCACGGCGTTGCAGTTCGTGGCGTTAAATCAACGGTCGGTTCTAGGGCAAATGCGAGAAAACGGCTTGAACCACCAGATTGAAACCATTGAACTCAGGTTGACGGTCGCGACGGCCGGGGAAGGCGAGCGGCGGTGGTAATCGATTCGGTTGCGGTTGAAATACTCCGCCATGAGTTGGAAACGCCGATTTGCGATGCCCAGGTGCGGATCCCTGCACGAACCTGCATTTTGGTGCGAATTCGCACCAGCGACGGGATCGAAGGTATTGGTGAGTCCCTCGCCGGCGGCGGAGTGACGTTGGGCGTCAAAGCCATCATCGAGTCGGTTTTGGCGCCGATGATCGTGGGCTACGATCCCACCCAAATTGGCGAACTATATGACCGGATGTACAAAGGCACGATCCAGTCCGGGCGGCGCGGGGTGATGCAAATGGCAATCGCCGGCATCGACCTGGCGCTCTGGGACATCCTCGGTAAAACGGCGGGGCTAGCGGTGCACAAATTACTCGGATCGACGGCGACCTCGGTTAAGGCTTATGGAAGCTGCGGTTTTTACGAACCCGGCAAGGACCTTGATGGGTTGGGCCGCGAAATGGCCGCCGTGCGCGACCGCGGCTATCGGGCGGCCAAAATGAAAATTGGGCGCGGGTCGTTAGCCGAAGACGTCGAGCGGGTCGGCGTCGTGCGCGAGAACATCGGCGCTGAAGCTGAGCTGATGATCGACGCCAACAACCAGATGACCCCGCACCAGGCGATCCGATTCGCGCGCGCGGTTGAGCAGTTTGACATCGCTTGGTTTGAAGAGCCCACCTGGACTGAGGACATCGCCGGCGCGGCGTTTGTGCGCGCCAATATCTCTATGCCGGTGGCCGGCTACGAGACGGAAACGTCGTTGCCGGGATTCAAGGCCCTAATCGACGCCGGCTGCATTGACATTGCGCAGCCGGATGTCGCCTGGGCCGGCGGCATAACCGAGAGTCATCGGATCTCCACCTATGCATCGGCCTGCCATCTCCAGGTGGCCCCGCACAACTACGGCGGCGCGATATCCGGTTTTGCCAATCTGAATCTGCTCTGTGCAGCAGAGCGGGGGTATGCCTTTGAAATGGATCAGAACCCCAATCCAATGCGCACCGAGCTGGTTACAAATTGGCCTTTGATTGATGCCGACGGTCGAATTGACGCGCCGCAGCGCCCCGGCCTTGGCTTCGAACTTGATGAGGAGGCTGTCACCCGCTACCGGGTTGGCTGACCACTTTGGCCCACTTCGGGACCGGCGAATCCATAAAATCGGATCAGGTGGGGCCGTTTGATGCGCCCCCGGGGCCCGAGGATCCGCATGAAACTTGGCGCATTCAGCATGCCGTTGCACCCGCCAGGGTACGACTACACACAGACGCTCAGCGACGACCTGGACTCGATAGTCCACTGCGACCGACTGGGGTTTGAAGAATTCTGGTTGGGCGAGCACTTCACGTCGGAATGGGAGAACATTCCGGCGCCCGATCTGGTAATTGCGCAGGCCCTGGCCCTCACCGAAAACATCAAACTGGGTACCGGCGTTTCATGCCTTCCCAATCACAACCCGTTCATGCTTGCCCACCGCATCGCCCAGTTGGACCACATGGCCCGCGGGCGCTTCATGTGGGGAATTGGCGCCGGCAGTTTTCCGGGCGACCTCGAAGCCTTTGGATACGGCGACCCCGGGGCCGCCGGCAAGGTCATGCGCGAAAGCCTGGAGGCGATCCTGGAGCTGTGGGATAGCGCCCGCCCGGGAGCCTATGAAACCGATAAATGGCAATATACGGTCCCAGATCCAGAGGAAGATATCGGCCTGTCGGTCCACGTCCGACCATTCCAAAAGCCGCATCCACCGATCGGTGTGGCCGGCGTTTCAGAACGCTCGGGAACTCTCCGCGTGGCGGGCTTGCGCGGCTGGATTCCCATGAGCATCAACATGGTGCCGACCAAGATTTTGCGCACCCATTGGGAGGCCGTCGAGGACGGCGCCAAGGCCTCCGGTATCGGCGCTGACCGCTCCAATTGGCGGATCGCTCGCGATATCTATGTCGCTGAAACGGAAGAGGAAGCCCGACGTGGAGCCATTGAAGGAACGCTGGGGCGCGACGTTAAGGACTACTTCTTCAAACTGCTGCCCAAGGCCGGTTACTTGAAGCTGCTCAAGAATGACGAGGCGATGGCCGACAGCGAAGTAACCCTCGATTACATGGCCGACAACATCTGGGTCGTAGGCGATCCCGATCAGGTCGCGGCCAAATTGCGAAAACTCTACGGCGACGTGGGGGGATTCGGGGTGCTGTTGATGATGATTCACGAATGGCAACCGCTCGACAAATGGCAGCGCTCGATCGAACTGTTGGCCAACGAGGTGATGCCGCAGCTAAGCGATCTTTAGACGTGTCGGGCTCAGCGTGCCCCGCAGGCGCGCAGCACGGCCAGGGTTTTTAACGCGGCGGCCAATGGATCGGCCAGGTTGGGGCTGCTCTCGATGGCCAGCGCCCGGGAATAGCTGACTCGGTCCAGCTCGCTCAAGATCGAGTCGATCACGCCGATGGTAAAGCAGCCTTCGGTGAGTCCCAGGTGGTTGTCGGCGACCCCGTCGGTGTCGTTAAAGTGCACGTAGGCCAATCGGTCTTGACACATTGCAATCGCCGCAACCGGGTCCTCGCCCACCAGCAGGCAGTGGGCAAAGTCGAGCAGCACGTGAAAGTTGGCAACCCCGCTCCTCTCGATGAAGGCCACCGTTTCGGCAATCGTGCGCAGCCCGCGCGGCGGCGACGGTTCAACGCAAAAGAGCAGATTGCGCTCGCTGGCCGCGGCCGAGAGTTCTTCGACCATGGCGGCGAATCGACCCATGGGACCGGGTCCGGGATCGGGAGCACCGACATAGACGACCTCGGCGCCCAAACGCCTGGCCTCGTCGAACGCCGCAATGACGTGATCGCGGGCCCGGCAGCGGTCGCCGGCAGCCTCATCGTCAAGCCGTGTCCCGCCCGGAAACAGGTGTCCTGCCGCCAGGCAGGTGACCGGCAGCGGCGGGTCCCAGCCGGCGGCCGGGCCGTAGCCGGGATCGACATCGATGCTGGACAAACCAGCATCGGCAAAAATGGCGGCGGCAGCCGGTTGGTCGGTGGCCAGCCCCCAAGTGCACCCTGCGATCTGCATGCGTTGCAAAACCCCTTAAGGCTTCAATTGAAGCCAGGTTGGCCCGGGCGGCGCGCCACGTCGAAGCCAACATATCTGACGGGAATGGCCTCCGAAGGCCAAACATTGACACAATTTTGACCAATAGCCGCAACTGAGAGTTCACCCATGCCCCGGTCCGATCACCACGATATCGTCTTCTTCATGGTCGATCAGCTGTCGGCATGCTGGCTGGAGGCCGCACTGGCCGGCGACTTCGTCGATCTGCCCAACATTGCCGCACTGGCCGCGGCGGGTACGACTTTCTCCCGCTGCATCTCGTCAAATCCCCTCTGCTGCCCGGCCCGGGCGACCTTGGCCACCGGGTTGACCACGCAGCAGCACGGGGTCCTACAAAATGGATATTTTCTCGATCCGAAATTACCAACGTTCATGCGGGCGCTGCAGCGTTCCGGCTACCGAACCGGCGCCCTTGGCAAAGTGCACTTCCACCCCCACTTCGAGTCGCTATATCCCGACTACCGCGAATACGGGTTTGACGTCTGCGCGAACACCGAGGATGCCCGCGGAGGACCGTGGTTGGATTGGGTGTTGGCGGAACACCCCGAGCACGCCGACGCGGTGCTTTCGACCGTCTGGGCGCGGCAGATCGACGAATTTACCAGTTACGGTCCCGACCGAATGGATCTGGCCGCCCGCCTTGAATCGATCCCGCCACAGGGCGGCGCCTACGAATTACCGTTCCCGGCCCAGCTGTCACAGAGCGAGTGGATCACCGCCAAAGCGGAAGAATTTATCTCTTCGACCTCGCCCGGGCAGCCGCTTTATGCCCACATCTCATATGTTCAACCACACGGGCCATTTGCTCCACCCAGCGGTTACCTGGGGCGGGTTGCCGCCGAGAGAATACCCGAACCGCTGGCTGCCGAATGGCGCGGTGCCCCCGAGGCTCCCCGCTGCCTGCCGGTTCTTGCCAGGATGGCCGATGGCCACGACTTCCACTCCGACCGTCAGCACTACTTTGCCGACCTGATCCACCTGGATGAACAGCTGGGTCGAATCCGGGCGGCGGTTGCCGAGCGAGGGCGCGCGGAGAGTACGTACTGGGTGTTTCTTTCCGACCACGGAGAGATGCTGGGCGATCACGGCCTGATCTCAAAAGGCGAGATGCACTACGACGCCTGCGTCAGGGTTCCCTTAATCATTGCCGGGCCGGGCCTGCGCCGCGGCGGTCAGCGAAACGAATTCGTATGCCTTGAAGATCTTTTCCCGACTGTATTTGATATGGCCGGTATGGAAGTGCCACAGCCTTCCAGCCTGCGCCTCGGATTGCCGTTCCCGGCCTTGCCGGGAGATTCGCTGTTGCCGCTGACCCGCGGAAAAATTCCCGCCGGCTGGCGGAGCTGTGGCTACGCTGAGAGTTACAACAACATCGATTCCAACTCCATCGACCGCTGGGCCCGGACGGTCATCACCGACGAATGGCGCTATACCTGGTACCCAGATGACGGCGGCGAACAGCTATTTGGTTTGCAATCTGATCGCGGTGAGCAGCAAAACCTTGCTGGATTACCCGCCTATTCGACGGTGCGCTCGTCGATGCGCGACCTATTGCTTGAACAGGTAGTCCGGCAATCGCATCCCGGATCTCCGCGCTCGCGCTTTGCCTACGGCGTCCATTAACCGCCCCGGCTAGTTGCCGCTAGGGATCAGTAACCAATCTCATAGCTGAGCAGCCTGGCATTGATGATCGTAATGATGCCAATCACCGCGAACAGGAGGAACGAGAGAGCCGCCGCAAATCCCATTTGAAGGTTCGCGAAGGCTTCCAGATAGATCAGCAAGACGATCGTGATGGTCGAATCGAGCGGTCCACCGCAATTGCCTTGGGCGTCGGCGCAGGCCATGATGAACACCTGCACGAACATTTGCAGGGCGCCGATGAAGTAGACGATTACCACAAAGAACGTGGTTGGCGCCAGCAGCGGTATGGTGATGCGGAACATCTGCGAAGTGCGCCCGGCACCGTCAATCTCGGCCGCCTCGTAAAGGTGCGGCGGGATGCCCTGCAATCCGGCCAAGTAGATGACCATGTTCAGGCCCATGTTCTTCCAGACGCTCATGAGAATGATTGCGAAGAGCGCGGTCTCGGGACCTCGCAACCACTTGGAAGTAGGCAAATCGGCGAACAGAAAAAACTCATTGGCCAATCCAAATTGCGGCTCGTACATCCAGAGCCAGATCAGGGCGACCGAAACGAACGATGAAACCACCGGCATGTAGAACATCGCGCGGAAGAAATAGATTCCTTTGATAGCGCGGTTGACCAGAACCGCCAAAAACAGCGAGGTAATGACCCCGGCCGGCACCGTGCCGAAGGCGAACATGATGGTGTTGCGGATTGCCGGCAGGAATTGCGGGTCCTTGCGGATGGCGAGGTAGTTTTTAAAACCCGCCCATTCCGGCGCGGTCAGGAGGTCGTAATTGTGAAACGAATAGTAAAGGGCGCCAATGATCGGGATGATCACAAATATGCTGATGAAAGTGATCGACGGCAACACGAACAGGTAGGCAGAGGCCCCGCCACGATATGAAAGGCCAAGGCGGTGACGCATCGTCCGTCGCGTCGCAGTGCCGACAGTCCCCGCTCGTTGCATGCAATCTCTCCGAAAAAATCAACTCTACGGTGCGGCCAGATTCTAATCTCCACTCCTGCCGCGGTCTCAATTTAGCGCCATGACCTGGGCGCCCATTCAAATCTGGCACCGGCGCAAAAGCCTGGCGGCAGATGCGACCCAATTGATAGAGCGCTAACCTGCCAAGTCGGGCGTTACCCCATCAAGCCCGGTCCCAGCTCCGTTATCTTGTGCCGCCTGACGAGGATGGTTGTTGCTAATCGATCGCGCTACCGGCCGCCAAGATGTTGGCGGCGAACAACCGACCAAACGGCGGGAATTGCCGGCGCCGGCAAGCTGTCCTTGGGTTGGGCTAGTACCCGATGTCATAGCTGAGCAGCCTGGCATTGATGATCGTAATGATGCCAATCACCGCGAACAGGAGGAACGAGAGAGCCGCCGCAAATCCCATTTGAAGGTTCGCGAAGGCTTCCAGATAGATCAGCAAGACGATCGTGATGGTCGAATCGAGCGGTCCACCGCAATTGCCTTGGGCGTACCTCGCAGGCCATGATGAACACCTGCACGAACATTTGCAGGGCGCCGATGAAGTAGACGATTACCACAAAAAACGTGGTTGGCGCCAGCAGCGGAACGGTGATGCGGAACATCTGGGCAATCCGCCCGGCACCGTCAATCTCGGCCGCCTCGTAAAGGTGCGGCGGGATGCCCTGCAATCCGGCCAAGTAGATGACCATGTTCAGGCCCATGTTCTTCCAGACGCTCATGAGAATGATTGCGAAGAGCGCGGTCTCGGGTCCCCGTAGCCATTTCGACGGTTCAATTCCGACCAGGCGGAAAAACTCATTGGCCAATCCAAATTGCGGCTCGTACATCCAGAGCCAGATCAGGGCGACCGAAACGAACGATGAAACCACCGGCACGTAGAACATGGCGCGGAAGAAGTAGATTCCACGAATCGAACGGTTGACCAGAACCGCCAAAAACAGAGAAGTGATGACCCCGGCCGGCACGGTGCCCAGCGCGAACAGAACCGTGTTGCGGATCGCCGGCAGGAAGCGCCTGTTCGACGCCAGTTACTTTTGCAGAACCCCGTTGCCTCACCAAAAAATGTAACCGAAGTTCAGAGCCGTTTAATTGATCCCAACCGGAGCGATCTCGCGCACGATTCCGATGCCTGGTTCGCCATCGCCGGATCCGTTTACGACTCCATAAACGAGTTCACGGGCCATTACCGATCTCCACTGCTTGAGCCGTCGCTGCAAGGTCCGCAGCTGCTTTGGGCCGACACTTTCGGGATGATCGCGCATTAACACTTGCAGGATCGCGGTGCCGCTGGCGTCGGGATGGTACTGCAGGTAGGTGAGCACCTCGGGCCAGACGTGCTCCAGGGGATCTTTGTGAGTTCGCCACCAGCGGGGTTTGCGATTGCGCCGGCGCGTTGGATTGGCATCGCCCTCCCGCCAGAGATGAGCGAGCTTGGCGAGGAACTGTGACAAGTCATCCTTTTGCACCTTGCCATCGTTCTTCGGGGGCTGCCAATGTGGCCAGGGCCGACTGGGCCGCTCTGATCTCGCTGAGCAGGAAGAGCGGATCCAACCTGGAGCGGGTAGCGCGCAACCACTCCTTGACCGTTTCGGCAACCGCGGGGTGCGCGAGCAGGCGCTGGCAGGGAGTTTGCGGACGGTCGTAGCGCTTGCGGGTGCGTGATCCGATCTTCTCCCTGGCGATCAACTTGAACGAGGGCTGGAAGTAATTCGTATAAAGACTGACCAGGGTAAACAGCCGGGCCAGGGCCTGGCCGGCGATCAGGCCGGCGATCAGCCCTGAGAAGCGCTCGTAACCGGCGAACCACCGCCCCGTTCTTCTGCTCGATGTAGGCCTGGTCATTGGAGCGATAGGCCCGTGAACGGGTGAACTCGGGTTCCCGCGCTGCCGGCAGTAGTCGATCAGGGTCTGGCAGATGAACACGCTGTCGTTGCCTCAAATCGATCCCCAGGATCGACACCGGCAAACGCCCGGATATGACGCCCAGCGCCTCGGTGACCAGGGTCTGCTCACGGGCCAGCAGCGGAACTGCTTCAACCCAGCCGGTGGCGACATCGGTCACCGCCAGGGTCTGGATGAACGATCCGGCCATATTGCCGCCGCCGTGGGCCACCAGGTCGATCTCAAGGTAGCCGGGATCGGGGCCATGCCAATCGGCAAAGGTCCGGATGGGGACTGCCTTATGGTGGCGATTGCGGCGGCGGGGATTTCGTCTGCGGCTGCCGGCGGTCTTGCGGACTGGTTTGAGCACCCGATCGATCGACGCCGGACTGATTGCCAGGAGCTTGTTGCCTGCGTTTGGGTCCAGCCGCAGGTGTCCGTGGCGCTGTGAGGGCATCGATCAGGCTGGGCAATATCGCTTGCAGGCGCTTTGAGCAGATGCGGTCGGACGCCTCCCAGAGGACGATAAGCGATTCTTTGACGGCCGCGTCGTAAATTCGTCGCGAGGATCGGGCCCGCGGAACAGTTCCGCCGCTCGATGACGACCCCAATAGCCGGGTCGCGTAGCTGCGGTTGTAGCCGGTCAGGGAGACGAACTCGTCCAGGATCTTGCTTTTGCCGGGCTTGCCTGCCCGACGATAGCGGCCCCTTAAGCGCGGCCAGCAATTCGCGCCGTGCGATCCGGCTGAGTTTCTTCTTTCGCATCGGTTGCCTCCTTATCGGATTTGGATTACAAATCCAGTGAGGCAACGGGATCGTTTCAGCTACAAAAAACGTGAGTCAATGCGCGGGCTCGCAGCAACGTCTCCGCGGTCCGTTAGAGCCCTCCGGCGTCGGCACTTACGGCCTCTGGAAGCTCCCTGTACTGGATTTAATTGCGCGGGTTTGAGCTTGTGAATTGCGTACTCGGGACCGACGATAAAGATGTCGCGTTCGGCTTTGCCGGATTCGCGCAGGCAGTCAAGGGCGCGCGTCGCCGCCTCATCATCGGCCAGCGGCTCGAAGGACAGTCCCAGGGTCTTCTTGAACTGCTCCTGGGTTTCTAGAGCGTCCACCGAAACTCCCAGGATATTAACCCCGGCGCCGTCAAAACGCGAGTGCAGAAAGCGCAGGATTTCCATCTCGTGGGTGCAGCCGTTGGTGAATGACTTGAGGTAGAAGGCCAGCAACACACGGTCTCCGGAAACCGCCCGATCGAGTGAAAAATCGCCGCCGTCGGTAGAAGGAACCTGAAAATCGGGTGCGATGTCACCGACGTCCAATGACGTTTCCGGTCGTTGAATGGTGGTGAATCGGTTCGGGCCTTTTTTAGAACAAGGCCCAATCGGCGAGCGCGCCGGGCGACGGCGACCGAATTAGCGAGGATGGGTATGCGGTACGTTTCAATTCCAGGAATCCCCCGGCCGCTGGCGCGGGCCGTGCTCGGGACCGAGGGCTTTTACCTGGACGATTACGATTTCCGGTCCAGGGTTCTGGACGCCTACCTGGCCGGTGGCGGCAACGTCCTCGACACCGGCCGAACCTACGGCATCGGCGTGCCGGTCGGCCCCAACGCGCACGGCGAGTCCGAGCAGGTGCTGGGGCGCTGGATGGAGAGCAGGGGCGTCCGCGATCAGGTGATGGTGAACACCAAGGGAGCGCACCGCCTGCCAATAGGGCGGGGGCTGGCGCGGATGACCAAGGCCTACATCGATTACGACATCCTCACCAGCCTGGAGCGCCTGCGGACCGATCACATCGATGTGTGGATGTTTCACCGCGACAACCCCAATGTCGAGGTGGCCAAGATCATCGACTGGGTAAATCCGCAAATCGCCGCCGGGCGGATCAAAGCGGTGGGGGCGTCCAACTGGAGCCTGGAGCGATTGGCGGCCGCCAATGCCTACGCCAATGCAAATGGCCTTAGGGGGCTTTCGCTGCCCTCAAACCAATTCGGGCTTGCCACTCCGGCGGAGCCGCGCTGGCCGGGGACCAAAAATCTTCCGCCCGAACAGCGGACCCGGCTCGCGGCCCTGGGGGTGGCCAATCTGGCCTGGTCGGCGCAGTGCTCCGGATTCTTCGCGATCAGGGAGGGGGCGCCGGAGCATCCGGATCCGAACTTTAGGCGCGCCTTCCATCACCCGGAGAACTTCGCCCGCCGCGAGCGTGCCCGCTCCCTTGCGAACGCGCTGGGGTTGGCGCCCACCCAGGTGGCGCTGGCTTACACCCTGAACCAGGATTTTGATTCCCTGGGAGTGTTCTGGGCCGCCAATTCGTCTGAATTGACGCAGTGTTTGGCGGCCGCCGACGTGGTCCTTTCGCCCGAGCAGCGCCGGTACCTTGAGACCGGTCAACCGTTGGAAGGGGGCTCCTAGACTTGGCGCATCCGAGGGATCGCCAAACCACCGAGCCGGAGCCCTAAAATGTCGCGCACGCCTACCTTCCCGCCAGGCCAGACAGCGCTCTTACTGGTCGACGCTCTGAACGAATTCCTCAAACCCGGCGGGAAACTTTACGAACGGACCAAGGAAACCGCGGAAGCGGCCAATACCGTCGCCAACCTCGAGCGCGTAACCGCGGCCGCCCGCAAGGCCGGTATCCTGATCGTTTACGCGAACCATCACAGCAATCGCGGTGGCGAATACGACGGCTGGAAGCATCCCGCGCCGGGGCATTTGGGGATCCAGCGGTCGGGTGCGTTTGCCCACGGCAGCTTCGGCGTTCAGGTGATCGATGAGGTCGAGCCGCAGCCGGGGGACGTGATCGCCCAGGAGCACTGGACTTCGAGTGGTTTTGCCAACACGGATCTTGAATTCCTGCTCGGCCAGCACGGGATCGAACGGGTCGTGATTGCGGGCAACCGGGCCAATACCTGCATCGACTCAACCGGCCGGTATGCGGTTGAACTCGGCTTCCACGCCACTCTGATCTCTGACGCCATCGCCGCTTTCTCGCAGGCCGAGATGGAAGCCACAATCGAAATCAACTGGCCCGCATTCGCGCATGCCGTCGTCAGCAGCCAAGAGTTCATTGCGGCGATCGGCGCGAACCGCCAGGACAATTAGCCGGGGTAGGGTAGAGGCAACCGGCCCCAGCCGCGCCGGTTGCGCGGCGCGGCTGCCAGATCTTTCGCCGGCGATCCTCTAATCCAAGTTGGCCTGCCGGCTGAGCGGCGGCAAAATTTAAGTCCAGATGTGGAATTGCGCTCAAGGCGCAGGGGAAGACGCCGATGCGGTTCACCAGTATTGCCGGGATCAACCGGCCGGTTTCAAGGGTGGTGCTCGGCACCGAGGACTATTACCTTGACCAATTCGACCACCATGCCCACATCCTCGACGCCTGGATATCCGGGGGCGGCAACGCCATTGATACGGCGCGCATGTACGCGACCCGTGACGGGGTGCCCAATTCGGAACTGGTCGTCGGGAAGTGGATGGCCGAACGGGGAAATCGGAGCCAGATCACGGTAATCACCAAGGGCGCCCACTCGCGCGCGGGTGACAACTCGGGATTGGGTTGGGTGAGCAACGAAGTCCTCAACAGCGATGTCGCCAACAGCCTTGAGGCGCTCGGCAGCGACTACATCGACATCTGGCTCTTCCACCGCGATAACCCCAAGGTCGAGGTGGCTCCGATCATGGACTGCATCAATTCCCACATCGCCGCTGGCAAGATCCGGGCGATTGGGGCCTCCAACTGGACCCTGGACCGTTTCGAGGAAGCCAACCGCTACGCGTCCGACAATGGAATGCAGGGCTTTTCGTTGCTTTCGAACCACTTCGGCCTGGCGACGCAGCAGTCCCCTCGCTGGCCGGGTTGCGTGAGCCTGCTGCCCGAACAGCGGCGACGCCTGATTGCCACCGGAAGGCCTAACCTGGCCTGGTCCTCGCAGTGCGGTGGCTTCTTTGCCGGGATTTATGACCCCGCCGATCGCTCCAACGAGCCGATGGCCAACACCTACTTTTCGGAAGAGAACTGGGCCCGGCTGGCAAGGGCCCAGCAGTTGGCGGGCGAGGTCGGAGTTTCACCGATGCAGGTGGCGCTGGCATACACGCTTAGCCAGGATTTTGATTCGCTGGGCGTGTTCTGGTCGGCCAACGAGCGCGAACTCGCAGAGACTCTGACCGCGGTCGACCTGGTGCTTTCGCCGGCCCAGATCGCCTTTCTGGAAGGCGGGGACTGAGGGCGCGGCGCTGTCAGGACCGCCGGGCTGCTCCGGTCAGGGTCATCTTCGAGGTCGGGCCGGCGTCGACGTAGCGGATCTCGCCGCTGATGTAACCGGCGTCGGGATCGGCCCGGAACGCGGCCGTGCGCCCGATGACGTTAGCGTCGCCGAGCTTGCCGTTGGGCACGGTTGAGGCCATCTTCGACTTGTCGGCGCCGACGCGGTCGTAGCGGGGCACGTATATCGGGCCCGGGGCGATTGCGTTCGCGGTGATGCCGAGCGGGCCGAGCTCGACCGCCAGTCTGCGCAACCGTGCCAATTGAGGGCGCTCTCGCCTTCGCGTTCATGCAAAGGCGTACTCCTGACGGCGCCGTCTTCGTTGATAGCGGCCGCTGCCAAACGTATGATCGGGCCAGTGCGATTCTGGCGAATATCGTGTCTTAACGGAGCCAGCCCGGGCGGAGGTGCACTATGACCAGCGACGCGCGTCCAGACGGACCTCAGATCTGGCTCCAGGGAGATCCCGAGGAACTGCGGGACATGTTGCCGCTCGGGATTGCAGGCCTGGTCACTAACAACCTGATCCTGCGCGACATGGCGCAGAAATACGCCGACCTGCGTTCTCTCCTTGATCGCTACCTTGAACTCGATCCGAACGCGCTGGTCGTGGAGGTGGACGGCAGCACCTACGAAGAATTCCTCTACGCGGCCGAGGTAGCCAGCGATCTCTCGGAGAAAGTGATCGTAAAAGTGGTCACCAAGCCGATTGGGATCCGTGCCCTCGCGACACTCAGATCACGCGGCGTGCGCACCATGGCTACGACCGTTTTTTCGCTGAACCAGGCAGTGATGATGGCTGCTGCGGGAGCGAATTGGATCGCGCCGTTTGTTGGGCCGACTCATGCCGGTGGTAACGACGCCTTCACATTGGTCAAGCAAATCTCAGAGGCCTTTCGCGGCCGTCCAAATCCCCCCGGAATTATGGGTGGTATCATCCGCGACCCGGCCCACGCCCAGCTTGCATATTCGGCCGGCGCCGATGCGATCGTAACGTTTCCCAACGTGTACTGGGACATGCTCAAGCACCCGGGAACTGACGAGTGGAATTCGACTTTCTGGAAGGCGTGGGCGGAAATGGAGGACCGCGGTCAGTTGACCGGGTTCCTGCGCGGTGAGGTGTCCGTGCCCATGGCCTAGGCGGCGCTTCGAGCTGCAGATCAAATCGCCGCGGCGTAAGCGTAATGAGGACGCCGAGGCACCGGCAATCCAAGTAAATCCCCTCGCCGCAATCGATACATGTGGTTTGCCCAACGAGTGGCTCACGAACGCGATCGCTGCATCTGGGCTGCACCGGCAGCGGTCCCAGGAGCGGGCAGGACCCAACTGATCGAAGTGCAAGGGGGTCGGTGATCGTGCCGGTGGCAGAGGTAAATCCGCGATCGCAGTTGATCAGTTTGTTTACTCGGGGCCAATCGTTGCAACTGCATCAAGAACGCATGCATTTGCCGGCAGCGCAGCGTCACCGGTAATCCATACTTCCGGGCTGTGGTACCTAGGGTTTCTTGGCCAGGGCTTCGCCGAATGCGTAACCGGCGAATGCGTCGGGCCGAGTGCGCCATCGCTGCAGGGCCGCCAGGCGTCGGTCTGGAACTTTTTGAGTAACCCGTGGCTGGCCGCCGCCGCGACGCCTTTTGAGAGGAACCATTCGGAAAGGAAGCTGAACACTGAATCGATCTCGGCCGGAGTGCTGGAAGTGTCAAATGACGCGGAGGGGCAGATATCGCAAAACCCGGCGCGATTGAGCACGGCCTTCAAATCCCGTCCCATTTCCGGGTGGCCTCCGTTTGCCGCAAGGAGTGCAGCGAAGGCGGACCACACCGCATCGGAGATGCCTTGGTCGGGTGCCAGAAACGACGAACCGGCGCTCAGCTCGCGGCAGGCAATTGTTCCGCCGGGCTTTAAAACTCGTTTGATCTCGGCTAGAACCGCGCCGGGGTCGGGTACGTGCATGAGCAGGGCATGGCAGTGCACGACATCGAAGTAATCGGACTCAAACCGCAGATCGGTTGCGTCGCCCACTTCGAAGGTGGCATTGTCTAATCGGGCCGCCCTAGCGGCGGCGCGGGCCAGATCGATCTGTGACGCTTCGAAATCGACGCCGAAAATTTCCCGGGACTTACCGCCTGCGCCAACCCGATAGAGATTGATCCAGGCCCACAGCCAAAGTCCAGCAGCCGCATGCCGGGTTCAAGGTACGGCAAGAGATAGGCGGCGTTGCTGGCGGCGCTGCGGCGGTCAAGGACCTGGCGCCATTGATCGCCGTACCCCATCGTGTAGCCGGTCGGCTCGTTGCGGGCCCTGCTCATTTGCGGTTGCCGCTGCGGGCGAAGAGGCCGAATCCGATGTGATCAAACGCAATACAACGAAAATCCGATCGCAGGCGCTTGAAGAGTTCACAGAACTCGAACGACCAGGCCGGATTCCCGCGAGCGAAAACTATGGCCGGTCCGTCGCCTTCGTCCCCGTAGCGCGCCAGGTGGCCATCCGGTGTGGCGAAGAACCGACTGGCAAACGGAAAAAGGTTATCCAACAACAAATTTGACCGATTCGCGGGTTGCGCAATTGCCATACGCTGGAAATGCGTCTTTCAGGAGAGGCGGCCACGAATATTAAGTCATTCAAAACGCTTGCAATCAACCGGGTTTTGCAGCGTTCACCAGGCTGTAGATTTCTCGCGCCGATTCGCTCCCGTCATCGCAGGCTTTCGCCCAGCCGGCTACATCGGCCCCGAAGACTTCGTCCCTGATCGCGACCGAGGCCCCACGGCCGAGCAGGAATCGGACCATTTCAAGACGCCTGAACTGGATCGCAAAGTGCAGCGCGGTTGTGTTCTTGTAGGGGCGGGAATCCACATCCACGCCGATGTCCAGCAGAAAGCTAGCAACGCTGTGACGGTCATTTAGAGCGGCGAAGACGAATGCTTCGCCGATGACCTCCGCATCGTCGTCGGATGAGGGTTCTGCGGGAGGCTGGCCGACTGCGGCCCAATTGGGACGGTAAGGTCCGGCATCCCGGCGCAGTAAACAACTATTTGAGACCCAATCATTGACCACGTCCAGCTGCCCGGTTGCCGCGGCCCACCACAGCGACGGCCGGTGCAGCCCACGCTCGTTGAGCACGTTAGCGGCTTCGATCGAACTGTGCATGGCCGCCGATTCGAGCGCGGTGATGCCGGCATCGGCGCGCGCCCTGGGATCGGCGCCGGCGGCCAGAAGCTGGCGGCAAAGGTCGGGGAGGTTCCAGCAACCGGCCAGATTCAGGGCTCGATCCAATTCCGCGCCCGCCGCAATCAACACCGCCACGATCTCCCGTCGCGGCGGCGCGAAATCGGGTTGCGTCAGCCATTCGAGGATCGTATTTTCCCGGGCTTTGGCCCGCACCAACTCCGGATTCGCATTCAGGATGTTGAGGAGTTGTTCGACATCTCCGCTACGGGCTGCCCGAAGTGCCCGGGCCACCAATCGGTATTCGGATCCGGCGCCGATGCTCCGGAGCAGTTCGAATAGATTCACGCCGGCCCGGGTCCGCTTCGACGACCAATTTGACCCAAACGGGAATCCGTACCCAGCATTGGTTGTGCCGAGGTACGAGGTTCTTGCCACCACTCCCGGAAATTGAGTCTTGTCAGGGTCGACAGATTCGGCATGGGGATGAGACTGCCGGTCACGTCGCCGGCTCAGCCATCTCTATGAAACGGGCGAGTGCGTTGGCCAGCCGCATTTGCCGCGGGGTGCGGCAACGGACCTGTAGCAATTTGCGATTTCCCACCACGACGGCCAGGCACTGGGCGCGGCTGGTGGCGACATTTAGGCGGTTTAGGTTGTAGAGGAATTCCATCCCGCGGGGGGCTTCGTCGGAACTACTCGTGGCCATCGAGTAGATCGAGATCGGGGCCTCCTGGCCCTGGAATTTGTCCACTGTCCCGACTCGCAGTCCCGGCAATGCGGCGCTGATTTCGGCTACCTGCGCGTTGTAGGGCGTGATCACGAGGATGTCGGACCTGGTTATCGGATGTCGATCCCCATTCGCATCGGTGTACGTGGCCCCCGAACCAAGCAATGCTTCGATCAACCCGGCAATCGCCAGTGCTTCTTCGGGCGATGAGTTCGAGTGCCCTTCGTGCGAAACGGAGAGAAATCGAATGCCCGTTCCAGATAACGGTGCACTTCCCTCAAGCGAAAGGCGTTCGCGTCCGGGATGCGAGCGCAGCTTGCCTTCGTAGAAGACCTCCGACGTATAGGCACAAATATCTGGATGCAACCGCCAGCTTCCATCGAGGAACACTCCGAGCTCCTCTGGCATCACGCGCTCGCCGTTAAGCACGTGACCTAGTACCGATCGCTCAGCTCCTGGTGGGTGCACCCCCTTGAGCGGCTGATTGAGCTGCAACGGATCGCCGAGCAGGATCAGGTTCTGCGCGCACGAAGATGCTGACAGTGCGTCGGCCAGGGACATCTGCCCGGCCTCGTCAATAACGAGAACGTCCACGCTGTCGGCGGTGTCTTCGCGGGCCCAAAGCCAGGTAGTGGCGCCGATCACGTCGAACGATCGGGTTTGGAGCGAGGCCACGGCGCGATCCGTGTTCAGCGGCGTCGCCGCCGGTATAGCCGCATCTTCGCCTGACCGCTGCCCAATCCTTAGTTGGACGCCGCGTGTTTCGGCCTCCCTGGCCACTTTGGCCAAGAGCTCACCAAAAACCTTGTGGCTGCCCGCGGTCACTCCGACGCTTTTTCGCGCCTGAACCAGGTCGACGATCAACTCGGCGCCGATCGTGCTCTTGCCGGACCCGGGCGGCCCCTGGATTGCCAGGTAGCTGCGGTCCATCTCCGATGCCAGGCGCCGGGCCGCAGCCGGAGCATCTTCGTCGGGCCTTGCCAACGATTGGCCGGGTGCCTGCCCGAACCTGGGCGGACGGTGCCGCAGGAGGTCGCGCCCCGCCTGGTTGGGGCCGGGCGCCTCGATGCTATTTGCGAGCACCCAACTTGCAAGGCGTCGCAGGCTATCTGGTTTTGGTGTTGCCCTTACCAAATCGTGGGCGATTAAGGAACTGGGCCTGGGCGCGGGGCGGTTGCTCGCACGCTTGATATCGATCAGGCCAGCTTCATCGTTAACGTCAACGACCGTGCCGACAGAAGATCCGGTCTCGGGATCATGCGGACTGCTACCAGGTTTGATGTCGTGGTCCTGCGGTGGGAACCGGAAACGGTAGATGGTTGAGCGGGACCTTGGGGCGGGGTCGGCCCGGGATCCTGAAAAGACAAGTTCGCCGAGGGCGTCGCTTTCCTCGCGACGATCTGTGTCGGAGAGTTCGTTGAGCAGGTAGAAGTACCGCCACCAGAAGCCCTTGTCCTCCCGTCGGTGCCAGTTGAGCAGGTGCGCCAACAGCCACTTGGCATGCTGGTCGCCATCCATCTCGTCTAAGACTTCGGGCAAGCCGTCGACTAAGGCTTCGGCCAGGCGGTTTACCTCTTGCTGAGCCTCCGAATCGATCGTTTCTTCGACTGCCGGTACGACCGGTCGCGGCAGATCGACGTCGAGGCCTTGTTCCAACCCGGATCGCTGTTGCTCGAGCCAATCCCGCAGCAGAAAAGTCGAATGGCAATCGTCGCGGTTGTAGATCTCGATGGCCGAGCGAAGTTCCTCGCGCCCGCCTTCGTTTTCGAGCTCGAGCCACGTTTCAAAATTGACGATGCTCTGGCCGGCTTCGCGCAGATCGATTTGCCGTAAGTACCCATAGAGCGGCTCAAGGCGCTTGATCGAGTAACTTTCGACCGATGCCCGGATCCCCTGGCGCACGGTCCGGTAAAGGTCTACGAATACCCTCCCGCGCAGTAGGCGATCGACCTCTTCTTCGCGCGTACCGTATCGTCCAGACAGGCTCTTTACTGTGTTTGGTTCATACGGAGCGTAGTGGTACACGTGCATGTGTGGATCGGCCTCGAGGCGATCTGTAACCAGATCGACAAATGCCTCAAAGGCCCTCCGTTCGCCGGCCGATGTGACCGTCCCCTGATCAATCGCCCAGTGGGCATGGAAGTTTGGCGCGCCTTCGGCGTCGGGTCGCTCTGGCTCGAGCACTCCGAATAAATAATCGATCCCATCGCCGTCGGCGGACTCAAAAAACGGATCGCCTTCAAAGTCGACGAACAGGTCGCCTAGGGACGGCTCGGGGAGCATTAAGAGTCCGTGGTCGGAGTCCAGCTCTCCGTCGCGGTTGCGCGCTGGAGTTAAACGTTCGGAGATTACCGCCCCGCGCTTTTCGCCGCGCACCTGGATTTCGGCTTGGTCGCGAGCCCTAATCAGCGAGGTGCGACCAACGCCCTCGATCTCGTTTGCCGCGGCATTGGACAGGTGGGCCAGGCCGGTCCTGGTCGTGATGTTGGACTCGCGCAGCGTTCGCCGGTGTCGTGTGTCCAGGTTCGCCACCAGTGCGAGATCATCTACGGTGCGCCAGTGGGCGCGACATCCCTGACTCCATCGGCAGACCTCGCAGTGTCCCACCGGCTCGGGTTCAGATTCGAGGGGAAAAACCGGATTGCGACGTAGGAATCCCTCGAACGAGCAGGCCACCAGCCGGTAATAGGCCGCGTAATCGGTCACCCGGAATGAGACCGTTTCGCGTGCGATGCCGCCGAGTGCAAGGTGCATGTGTTCCGGTTGGCGCCCCTGGATTGCTTCGACCATTTCCGAATACATGCACAGTTGCAGCACCGCCGATGCCTTGGCATGCCGGGCGAGTTTGGTGTCCCAGACCTCATAACTCCACTCGCCGAGGTCGCTGGGCGTTGCAACGCGACGCAGGAAGTCGGCGATCCCGACACGTCTATCGTCGAAAAGGATTGCTTGGTAGATGACCTCGGCTCCGGCTTTCATTGCCGCAAGGGTGGCGCCCCGCCCCGCGCGGATCCGCTGGTCGTAGGACAGGGTTTCATCCCTTGGTATTTCGGTGACGATGATTCCGGATTCTTCCAGCGATTCGCGAAACCTCTGTTCGTGCAACTCACCCCGCTTGGCGATGCGTTCCAATACCGGGTCATTGATGTTTGGGACCGGCAGGTGACCGGCGATCGCGGCGCGCTCAAGATGAGAGAGATGGGCGCATTCGAGGTGGGCGACCAGATCGGTTGCCGAGTAGATGGTTCGATCACCGCTAAGGTGCAAGGCAACGACTCCGAATGATCAATACGGTTGGGCACTTAGGTATGTAAGCCCCTTTTATAACCCGCCCATTCCGGCGCGGACAGTAGATCGTAGGAGGTAAACGAGTAGTAAAGGGCCCCTACGATCGGGATGATCACGAATATGCTGATGAAAATGATCGACGGCAACACAAACAGGTAGGCTGAGGCCCCGCCCCGATATGACAGGCCAAGGCGGTGACGCATCGTGCGCCGCGTCGCAGTGCCGACAGTCGCTGTCCGTTGCATGCACCCGCCCGAACACCAAATTCGACTCGATAATCGGCATTTTACCCGCGGTACCGGTCGGCTTCCTGTACCGCCGCAAGGGATCGAGTACTCCTTAGAATTTGGCGCCGTCGCGATCGCCAACTGGCGGGGGTAGCTCAATTGGTAGAGCGCTAGCCTTCCAAGCTGGATGTTGCGGGTTCGAGCCCCGTCCCCCGCTCCGTGCCGGTTCTTACGCGGAGATCGGTTGCGGCACCCGGTCACCGGCAATGCCGGTCTGATACGGCCTGCGAGCACACCGCAAGGAATGGCAAAAGCGCCACCCTATAAAAATTTGCCAGTTGCGCTGGTATACCAGGGCGGATGAGCAAGCAGCGTGCGCAGGTTGCCAATCGGGATTGGCAGAAGTGGTTGGAACCATTTGGCGAACCGCGATGGCCCCCGCCTGCCAATCTTGGAACCGCTGACCCATGTGGACCGTCGGATGGGTGTCGGACCCAATCGTTTGACTAATTCAATGGATCTACCCGGCGTTTTTGGGCAATAACGCCGGGTAAGGCTGGGTGCTCTGGTCCGGCTTCTCGGCTAACGGTTACCTAGCTCGCCGGGATGTAGACCTCCCGGCGGCGATCCGGCCAGCCGTCCGCCGTTGGAAGGGAATTGATCCACGGGCTATTTATTCAATTGACCGTGGAGCTCCGCCCAGTCCTCGAGGGCATTTAAGGTCACCGCGTCGGTGATCGAATGTTCGCTGTTGGTTGCCGCTGCAGCCGATATCGCGGCCACCGTTTCGGCGGCGTGGTCGTACCCGCTTATGGCCGCGTTAGATGCATCGATTACCGACTGGTCTATGCTGCCACCGTTTTGGTCGACCACCCATTGCTCGAATTCAGGGTAGCTAGGCGAGTTGGTCCGTAAGAAACCTAGCGCCGCATCGCGATCCACGCCGAGACCGTCCAGCACCATCTGGTCGAATCCGCCACCGCACTCGTCATATTCATCATCGAGCGCATCCTTGGCTGCCAGAGAGACTTTTAGCCAAAGTCGCGGTAGGTGTTGTGCGCCAAGCGGTCCAGCTTCGCTAGATCCGATGAGCGGAATCATTTTTGCCATGATCTGGGTCCTTCCACCACGGTCTGAACCTAAAGGTTAATCACAATCTTCAACGCGGCGCTGTTCGATACGAATTTGGGCCCAAATAACCTAATTCGTCCCGAGTTCATCCGGTCTGTTCGCTCGCCCACGCGGTGGCGGTGGCCGAACTCGCCAAAAAATCTAAGGCTGGGCGGAACTTGGCGCCAAGGCGTTGGCATTCAATGAACGGCTAAAGCTGGGGCTGATTCCGTTGCAATAGGAATCGGTGAATCGGCAACGGTTCAAGAGATACGACCTCCGGGGCGATGTCGATGCCAACCGCGGCCATCGCCCCGACAGTCGGTTCGGCGTAGTTGGCGAATAGGATCGTGGGTTGAAGGGTATGGCTCTGCGCCACGGGGGCGCAAGTTCGGCCGATGTCGTGCGCCGCCAGGCAACGTTTGGAACCCAATCCTGCCAAGTCGAAGTAGTTTTTTGGATCAATTCAATAACCCTGGCCCCTCAGATCCTTTAGCGTCTAAGGCGCCGACGGATCCGGAGTCGCTCCGGGCGGGTCCTGATGGACCCGGTGAGTCTCAAACCGACGACGTGTTTGAGGGAGGTGACGTTGAGTTGGAGCGGCGCATTGGCGAATTGGCGGCAACCGGATGCTTGTCGCTGCTGCTCGACTTCGACGGCACCTTGGCCGAAATCGTCGCCGATCCAAAATGCGCCCGCCCCGATCCGAGTGCAATTGCCGCCCTGCGTGCGCTTTCCGCCCGGTTGCCGGTCGCCATTGTAAGCGGCCGGGCCTTGACGGATGTTCTAAAACTCGTTGGATTGGACGGGATTTCGTACTTTGGCAGCCACGGCCGGACCGGTCTTTTCGCCGACGGCTCGCGCCTGGAGATGCCTAGCAACTGTCAGGGCGATCTCGACGAACTCTCTGGCGAATTGGCTAAGACGGCTGAAAGGTACGCGGGAGTCGCGGTCGAGATCAAACCGCATGCGGTCGTGTTGCATTACCGCAACTTGGCAGATGTCGGCGCAATTGGCCCGCTGACTGACCAGGCTATGGCCTTGGCCGACCGATACCCCAGCTTGCGGATGTTGTCCGGCCGCAAGGTATTCGAGTTCATCGCTGCCGACCATGCCGGCAAGGGCCAAGCCGTAGTCGATCACGCACGGTGGGTATTAGCCACCACCGGCAGGCGGTCGCGGCCCGCCTATTTCGGCGACGACACGACTGATGAAGACGCATTTGCTCAAGTCCGCGGCGATGGCCTCGGAGTATTGATCAGTGCTCGGCGACGGCCGTCAATGGCGACATTTCATCTGGACGGTGTGGAGGACCTCGCCGCTGTTCTTAGCCGCCTGGCGCGCCAATTTGGCGATCACGGACATGCGGATTGTGCGAGGCTCGGTTCCTAAACCACCGAATGCACCAGGCCAAACCAACCCCTAGGGATTGGACCAAAACGATGCCGCCACCAGTGGGCAGATTGGCATGATATGACAGGTACAATCCGATGATTCCGGTGCCAATCGAAAGCGCCAAAGAGATTGCATAGCGCCGTCGCAAGTTATCAGACAACATCGCGGCGGCCGAAGCCGACGAAATGAGCAGCGACGCAGTCAGAACAATGCCAACGGCGGTAATGCCCGCCACGACCGCCACGGCGACCAGGACCAGCAGCAAGACGCGGACCAAATCCGGATTGAGGCCAACCGAAATCGCGTATTCCGAATCGAGCCACGTCAATTCCAGTTCGCGGTCGAAAGCGGCAATTACGGCTACTACGATGACCGCCAGTCCGAATAGCAGCAACAGCTCGTCGCCGGATACCGACAAGATGTCGCCAAAAATCAAACTCAACATGTCTTGGAAAGTGGCCAATTGCGCCAAGAGCACGATTCCCAGGGCAAACATGCCGGTGTAGAGAGCACCGATTGCGGCATCCTCATTGAGGGCTCGCCGATGGGTGAGCCAGCCGATGCCCAGCGTTGCGGCCAAGGCCGCTAGCAATGAACCGATCACCACGTTGACGCCTGCTGCAAAAGCAATGACCACGCCGGGCAGCACGGCGTGCGATACGCCAACGGAGAAGAATGACATCCGGCGGATGACCAAATGCACGCCGACGGTGCCGCATATCGTGCCACTGGCGATGATGGTTAGCAGCGCGAACTGCATGAACCGGTATGTGAACGGCTCGATAAGGATCTCATACATGGCTCAGATACCGACCCGCTCAGGCGCGATCAATCCGTCGTTTAAGTAAGCGACAACATCGATCGTGATGCCCAATCGCTCCGTGTCGTGGGTTACCAAGACCACTGTTCGCCCGGCGCTGCGCAGGCGATCAACCACCTTGCTTACGATGTGCGCCGACCGGTCGTCGAGTGAATTTAGAGGTTCGTCGAACAGGTAGACATCGGCGTCCTGGGCCAAGGCGCGACCGATCACGGCCCGCTGTCGCTGACCGCCGGACAGCTGGGCGATCTGGAGTTCGCTGGACTCGGCGAGTTCCAATTCGCGCATTATCGCGTCCACCCGGGCGTGATCGTCGCCGCGGTACCGGCGCAGAGGTCCGCGATGGACATAGCGCCCGAAGAGCACGAATCGACGGACATCGATCGGGAAGGACCAGTCGATCGCCGGCGATTGTTCAACATAGGCGACGCGACGATCATGGCCGGCCTCGCTTCCGCCCACTAGAACACTTCCGCGGGTCGGGGATAGGTTGCCGGAAATGAGCCTGAGCAGGGTCGATTTGCCGCTGCCGTTGGCCCCACGAAGAACCAAAACCGTTCCGCGATCGATTTGCAGGTCTATCTCGTGGAGACCGCGCCAGTCTGATTGCGGGTAGTCAAAACAGGCACCGTTAAATTCGAGTGCGAAACCGGGCTTGATGGCGGTTATCCGTTCATTCCAATACGTCGGCAATCTGATCGGCCAAGACCCGCATCATGCCGAGATAGTCGCCTCGTTGAGAATCTAGCGGGCCCAGCCAGTCAGCGGCCAATTCGCCGCCGTAGATGATGCCGGCATCGTTGGCCAATTGCCGCGCCGCCTGTGGATCAACTCCAACCTCGCCAAAAACGGCATCGGCGCGTCCATCGCTCAAAAGTGCGCTAACCTGACCGGCTGACGGGCTTGATGCTTCGGTGGTGAACGATCCAGTAATTGTGCCCACTACTTCGAGACCGTAAGCGCCAGCAAAATAGGCGAGGTTGGAATGGTAGGTGACGATCTGTCGTGATTCGTCGCTTAAGGCGGCGAAACGATTGATGAATTCGCCTTCGGTAGCTTCGAGTTGGGCCACATATTCGTCAAAGTTGGTTTGGTAAATGCTCCCGCGCGATGGGGCGGCGGCGACCAACGCGTCGGTGATGTTCTCGGCGATTTGCTTGGCGTTTGCGATGCTGGTCCAAATGTGCGGGTCGAATTCTTGACCGGCGTGTTCGCGGTCGCCGGAGTCGTCGTGCCCGTCGTCAGCGGAGTCCACCGCGGCACCGTCATCTGAGCGCGGCGAGATTGACGGAGCGGAGTTGGCGATCAATTCGATGCCCTCGGCAATACCGACGCGTTGCGCAGCGCTACCGGACGATTGATACATCGGATCCAGAAAATAGTCGTCAAATTCCAATCCGACTTCCAAGATCAGATCGGCTTGGCCAACGTTTTTTAGATCGTTGGGCGTGGGCACCCAGCCATGAGCATCGCTGTTGCGCGGCACCAGGCTAACTACGGTATCAGATTCCGACACCAGGTTGGCAGCGATGTCGGCAATCACCGAGTTGCTGGCGACAACTCGCAGCGACGATTCGCCACTCGCTGGTTGCGCTGCATCTTGGCAGCCGGCCAAGATCAGCGCCAAGGCAACGGCAATCGTCGCCAATCGGGCGCCGCGACGCCGGATACCGTGCAGCGAAATGGGCAATTGGCGATTACCGTAGGCGAAATTCCGGATCGTTATCGATATCGGTTCGAACCCGAGATTTAGGGTAAGCACTGGTTCAATTGCTCAAGCCAGACAGCGGTGCCGCTCTCGCCAACGCTGTCCGAAAGCCGATCTGTCAGCCGCATTGAACGACGGTTGAAACGGCCGCGAGCAATTCGAATGACAACCGGTGATTGCGCTCGGTTACATGGCCCACTGAGATCCCAATCGGAACGCCGGCACTAGCTCCGGCGTCAATTGTGGAAACGATCAGATGGCGTAGGTATTCGATAGATTGGGGCCCCACCGCCGCATCCGGTATTGCCGCCGCCGGGCCATTCAATCGACGGCCCGGGTTGATGACGTTGGCCATCAATCGCGCCGTAGCGGTTGAAATCACCGGGGCCAGCGATAGGAAAATCCGCCGCGGAGTCTGCCCAGCGGCCCTGGCGGCCTCGGCGTATTCGCCGATCGTGGCATTCATGCTGGGGCCGTCATAAAACAGTTGCGAAACAAAGTAGTCCGCTCCGGCGGATACTTTGGCGACCATTCGGGCAGGCTCGTTGGGCCGGGCGTGAATCGCGATCGCCCCGGTCCGCACGGTGCCGGCGTCGGCGATCCGCCGCAGGGCTGCCATGGTGGAGGTCTTGGCCTCGGCGGTCTCGGCGCTGGTTGAAGGCCCTACCACGATAGCGCCGCTGATCCCGGCACGGGCTACGTCGGCCAGGAGTGAATCGATCTGGGTATCGCGGTAGCCGGTCAATGGCAGGGCAATTAATGCGGCGCCCGGCGATGGTGCTTGGGCGCACTGCAAATAAGCCGCTGCGTATTCGACGGCCCCAACCTTCGGATCGCGGTCCATTGACAACCCGCCAGCGCTTTCGTCGACGACCTCGGGGATCATGACCGCGTCGACGACATCTCCGAATCCGCAAAGCATTCGTGCCAGGGTGGACGCCGACAGGGCCGTCGACCGGTTGCCTCCGCCAGCCGGCGGCAGGCTCTCATAGATGACCGGGATGGCCGCCGGGTCGTCTAGAAGAGCCGCAAATCGATCGCCAGAATCGGATGAACCGGTTATTGGTCCCAGCCTCCGCCCGGCATGGCTGATTCGTAGTCGGCCAAGCTTCCGTCACTAAGTGCGCAGTCAACGATGTCGCGACCCAGCTGCGTCAATTCAGGGTGGAGGTAGTTGTCGCGCAGGGTTTTTTTGAAAAACTCTGTCAATCGTCCGGCGCCAATCATGTACGCTTCCTCGCCGACCTCGGGTTGCTTGTCAACCTGCGTTAGCCACTGATCGATCTGTACGCCCTCGATTCGCATCTGGCTCATGGCGTAACCGAGTAGCGTGCAGCGGGCCGGTGAGATTTGGTCTTGGCGGAAGTGCGCTCCGCCGCGCCGGGCGAGATATTCGCGCACCAGCCACTGCGGCATAAATCCAGTCTGCCAGGCACCGATGTTCTGATTTGGGGTGAGGGTGTAGCGGGTCTGCGGCGCTGCCGTCATTTGTTCCAACAACAGGTTGGCTTGATCGACCATGCGACCGGTGGCAAACGGCCAGTAGGATCCGACGCCTTCGGATTCGAGGCCAGAGGCACCGACGATGCTGGGGTTTAGATATCCGCGTGGGGCCACCAGCCGCCAGAGCCAGGCCAGCGCCGGCGGGAGAAAGTGGAGCATTCCGACTATCCCGTAGGTGGGTCGTTCGCGCGTGCAGGGTGGCTGCCGCAATCCGAAATTTCGAACGTCGATCATTACCGGTTTATCAACAACCTGGGGGACGATCTCGCGTGGCAGGATCACCCGCGGATTGGGACAAGGCTTCCCGGGGGCGTCTTCGACCGGCTCCCAAATCAGCGCGGTGGCATTGGGCACGGCGTGAATATTGAGAAAGATGATCGGCCGCGGGGGCGTTGTGCAGAGCCGCTCCAAATAGGGGTCTACCCCGTAAGTGTGGATGTGATCGACCCGAACGAACCAGGCCGCTTCGGCGTCGACAACCGCTAGGTGGCCGGATCCATCCTGTATCGCCGGGTGGCAGAGAGCCATGTCGTCAGTGACCGGCAGCAGTTGGCAGAACTGATTTATCGAGACGTGCCGCTCTTCGCCGGAAATCTGATTTCTTCCGATTAACAGGCGGCCATCGGTCTCCACATGCGGGTACTCGAGCATTTCGGACTTTCCGCAGCCGGAAGGACCCTCGTGCATGATCGTGACCACGTTGTCATACGGAGTGACGGCTTGGACCAC
The DNA here is from genome assembly GCA_965249595.1 of Chloroflexota bacterium. Lineage (GTDB taxonomy): Bacteria > Chloroflexota > UBA11872 > UBA11872 > VXNJ01 > VXNJ01. Next base: position 1,293,331 of record OZ252242.1, read on the forward strand.
AGAGCAGTGCGCAGTGATCCAGCTTTCGGCCTCGCCAATCGAGAGCAGGATGCCGTAGATGCCCTTCTTGGCACTTGGCCCAAGATAAAGATTGAGCGAAAAGATCTCGTGGACATCCTCGCCGCGACAGTGAACGACGACCTGGCGCCCGTCGCAATAGGTGTGCCTGAACGGTGGCGCCAGATAGATGATGGCCCGCGGCGAAAAATCGCGATCGATTTGCGATGCCGGAACCATTTCTTGCAATTCACCCAGGCTGGCCGCGAAGAATGCGGCATTTACCGGGGCGATGAGCAGGGTCGGGTATCCGAACTGTTGACCGCCGGCTTTGATCGCCATTACCAACAGGTCTTGCTCGGCGAGCCAGTCGAATACACCGGCCCGCAACTCTTCCATTGATACGTCTAGGCGATCGACGATATTGGCTTTGTCTGATTGGAGTTGGTCGCCAATGACCATACTTTCGGGGTCGCGTCGGCGCATGTAGGGTTCGTCGAAATTGACCGCCAAGCCGTTGCGCACCGCAGTCACCGTGGCTTCACGCAATCGGCCGCGACCGGGCACGTCATAGGCGACTTCAAATTCGCTGTCGCAATTACCGCCAAGGGACAGGTCGCGCAGCTGCTCGCCACTCTCGACCCAGGTGGTTGACGGGGCGGCGGCCAGGATGGCGCTGACCTCCGGGGCCAGCTTTAGGCCGGCAGGTGGTGAAGACGTGGGTACGGGAGGGGCCAGTGGCATGCCAGGAAAGACAGTCAATTCAAATCAACAGGTCAATTTTCGCAACTTGTGGATGGTGATTCGCCGACCACTGCATGTCGGACCGCCTCGATCACAGGCCAGTCTTGAGCAAACGGCGAATCCGTGCTTCGGCCTCGTAACTGTCTATCTTGCGCCGTTTGTCCCAGGACTTTCGCCCGCGGGCGACCGAAAAACGCAATTTCGCAAATCGTCCCTGGATTAGCAACGCCAGCGGGACGGCCGTGAATCCTTGCTGTTGGGTGCGGGCCGAAATTCGCAATAGCTCTTTCCGGCTGAGCAATAGCTTGCGCGGTCGATCGGGATCGTGGTTGCGCCCGGCCGCCGGTTGGTAACGGGCGATGTACATTCCATGAATCCAGGCTTCCCGTGGATCGGCCTGCACGTAAGCATTAACGATGGAGACGTTGCGCTCACGGATCGACTTGATTTCGGTGCCAGTTAACACCAGACCGGCCATGAATTCTTCGCCCAGTTCGTATTCATAGCGGGCGCGGCGGTTCTGGGCGACCAGTATGCGGCGCCCGTGCGGATCAGATGAAATGGTCGATTTGGCGCGGCGGCGGGCCATTGCGGATTCGAATCGGATTTTCTATATTGAAGGCTGCGCCCGGCGGGTGAGCCTGCCTACGGCTTTGGCAGACGGGTGAGGATTGATGTTCTCACATCACCGCTGGCCGTTCCTCACCCGGATTTACGCGGCGTGACCGTTCGAACCCGTCAGTAGATGGGTGTATTTGAGGGCGTTGCCAGTTGAGAGCAGAACCACCCGCTCGTCGCGCTGAATTTGGCCATCGGCGACCAGCCGGCTAACCGCCGGTATCAGGGCGGCCGCCTCGGGGCACAGGAACACCCCCTCCAATGTCGCCAGATCTTTCATGGCGGCGATCAGCTCAGAGTCGTCGACGGCTACTGCCGTTCCGCCGCTTTCGGCGATTATTCGCAGCACCAGTCGGTGGCCATAGGGTAGGGGAACCAGCAGGCCGGCGGCCACGGTTGTTGGATCGGTCGCCGCCTCGGCCTCGGCACGACCGGCCTGCCAGGCTTCCACCACCGGCGCGCAACCGCTGGCCTGGACGGCGATTAAGCGTGGCATCTGGCGGCCCGTCAGCCAGCCCATTTTGGCCATTTCGCGAGCGGCCTTCCAAATGCCGATTAGGCCGACCCCGCCGCCGGTTGGGTAGAGGACCACGTCGGGCATTTCCCAGCCGAAGGATTCCGCCAGCTCATAGCCCATCGTCTTTTTGCCCTCGATGCGGTAGGGCTCCTTGAGAGTTGAACCTTCAAACCACCCGTTCTCGGCCGCCCGCTGCGACATCAGCGCACCGGCGACCGAGATTGGCCCATCGACTTCGACCACCTCAGCCCCATAGGCCCGGCACTCCGCCTTTATCGGTGCCGGCGTAAATGCCGGCATCGCCACGTGGGCGGTCAGGTTGGCCCGGGCGGCGTAGGCGGCCAGCGCTGAACCAGCGTTGCCGGCGGTGCCCAGGGCAATATCGGTCACCCCCAATTCGGCTGCCCGGGAAAATGCCGCCGCCGCGCCACGGGCCTTAAACGTTCCGGTCGGGTTGGCGCCTTCGTCTTTTAGGTGGACGCTGTCGATACCCAGTCGTTTGGCCAGGCGGTCGAGCCGCAATAGGGGCGTTGAGCCTTCGCCCAAGGTGGCGATATTGGATTTTTCGCGGACCGGCAGCACTTCACGCCAGCGCCACATTCCCCGCCGACGACGGGAGATGCGGTCACGGTCGAGGCTCTCGGCCGCCAAATCGTAGTCGGCCAAAAATGAACCGCCACAGGCAGGACAGACGGTCTGCAGACGGTCAGCATCGCCGCTCTTGCCGCATTCACAGCAGCTCAGGCCAGATAGGAGTGAGCCGGTGGTCATCGTCCCTGCTCGCGCAATTTCGACAAGATCGGCAATGGGCGCTCGTCGGACCAGGAATGGTAAAAGACCCCTCGGTCGGCCGACCGGTCGCCGGTCAAATCGGCGCCTTGGCCGAATCCACGGACATCCAACTCGCGCCCGTCGTTGCGTTCCTCGGCGTATGTATCGAAGAAATCCTCCAACAGCCGCCGCAGTGAAATAACGCGAGCCGCTTGCGCCGGGTCGTAATAAAGATTGGATCGCTCTCCGGGGTCACTCGCTAAATCAAATAACTCGCAAGGCCCGTGGTCGTAGCGATGGATGTATTTCCAACGCTCGGTGCGTACCATTCGGGTTCCGCCGTATTCGTCGTAGACGACCACCGCTGAATGCTCGTTGTCTTTAGCGCCGAGCAGGGCGCCGGCCAGGCTTTTGCCGGGCAGCGCCAGGCCGGCCGGTTGCGGAAGTTGTAGGTAGGCAAGCAAGGTCGGATACATGTCGTAATTTGAATGGAGGCCGGTCAATACCCGCCCGCCGGCAATAGTGCCCGGTTGCGAGAAGATGCAGGGCACCTTGACCGACGTCTCATACATGTTGAACGGGAAGGTGCCGTTGCCCTTGCCCCAAACGCCGTGGTGGCCGAAGTTAAATCCGTTGTCCGAGCAAAAAACGACCAGGGTCCGCTCGGTAAGGCCCAGCGCCGAGAGCTCGTCAACGACCCGCCCAACCGCGGCGTCGAGCGCGGTGACCGCTGCGAAATACCCTTTGAGCATCTCGCGACCGCCCTTAAATTCAGTTGGCGAGGCGCCCATCCAAGGGTGGGGCTCTTCCTGGGGGCAGGATTCAAAGGGGCAGTCATCATAGGATTCGACCAAGTCTGCAGGGTGGCCGAACCAGGGGCTGTGCGGGGCCGTAAAGTGCAAGGACGCGTAGAACGGTTCTTTGCCGCCACTTGCCTGGGCGCGGATGAAATCGATCGCGTCATCAGTAAATAGGTCGGTTGCGTATCCGGTCGCCTGGTAGCGCCGGCCATCGTGGACCATTTCCGGATCGACGTAGCTGCCGCCGCCGAAACGACGATAGTTATGGCGTTCGAATCCGTGCTCGGGAAGCTCGGCCTCACCCAGATGCCACTTGCCGGACAGCGAGCAATGGTAGCCATGGGCGGCCATCACATCCACATAGGTGGTCCGCCCGGAGAGCAATGACGGCGGCATCTCTAAGTTCTCGTCCTGGCGCACCCAATCGTGCACGCCGTGCTGGGAATTGATCAGCCCGGTCAGATAGGTAGCCCGGGACGGGGAGCAGACCGGCGAGGAGACGAAAAAGTTCTCCAGGCGGACGCCGGACGCGGCCAGTCGGTCGAGACTGGGAGTTCTGATCTCGGGGTTACCGTAGCAACCGAGTGCCCAGGTGGCCTGATCGTCGGTGAGTATGAAAACCACGTTATCGGCGGCGGGCATCGAAAGGTTCGCTTAATCAACATCGGTAACAGAACAGATTTTTCCATAAATCAAATCGTAGTCCCGGCCAATTTGGTGTTAGCCGGGGCTAATGAGGATGCGCTAATCCGGTTCCGGCCGGCCGGGCCAACAATTGCCAACGACAAGCGATAGCGAACTTGCCGGATAGATGGAAGGAATTTTCCAATGCAAGAAGGCACCCCTGCCCGTGGACTGGGCCCGGTCTCTGACAAATTACTCCAAGGATTTAACCGGCAGATAGCCGCAGAATTTGAAGCGCAGTTTGCCTATTTGGCGATGGCCGGCTGGTTTGACAACCAGAGCCTGCTCGGCTTTTCCTCGTTTATGGAGGAACAGGCGGCCGAGGAGCGAACCCACGCCCTCAAGATTTACGAATACGTACTCGATCGCGGCGGACGAGTGGACATCGGTCCGGTGTCGCGCGTCCGTAATGATTTTGCCGATTCAGCCGACGCGATTGCGGCAGCTCTAGCCAACGAGGAATCGGTTTCGGAATCAATCAAAGGTCTATACGACCAAGCCGGCAGCGATGGTGATCATGCCAGCCATGTCTTCCTTGAATGGTTCTTGACCGAACAGGTTGAGGAAGAAAAGCTATTTGACGACATCCTGCGGCGGGTTCAATTCGCGGCCGACAACGCGGCCGCGATCCTCACCCTGGACGTTGAACTGGGGTCTAAGGCGCCGGGCTAGGAATCCCTTACCCGAGGTGAGTCGGGAATGAATCGAACCCGGTCGATTCGGGCCCCCGACATCTTGGCCACCATAGCCAACCATCCGTCGATGGCAAAGTAGGAACCCTCGCTGGGAATTGCGTCGAGCTGATTTAGCACCAGTCCAGCCACCGTATCGAATTGTCCGGCCGGCAGTTCGATGCGCAATGCTTCAGCCAAGTCGCCGGCCCGAGCCTGGCCCAGGGCGGTCCAGCTGCCGTCGTCTCCCCGAATCAAACCGCTCGCGGGCGGCTGCGACGGGTCGACCGGACCGCCCACCAGTCGGCTGGCGATATCGGCCACGGTTAACAACCCGGCGGCGTCACCGTGTTCGTCAACGACGAGCAGCATCTCGGTCTGCGCGGACCGCATCACCACCGGCGATTGGGCGATTGAAGCGTTCTCATATACCGCCGGCAGCGGCGAAATGACGGTTTGCGGCAAGGGCTGCGACCATGCCGATACCCCTAGGCGATATAGGTCGACCACCTCGACCTTGCCGATGATGGTATCGGGCGCACCATCGTATACCGGGAAGCGTGAGCGCCCGCTGCGCAGGGCCAGATCGGCCGCCTGCGCCGGGGTTGATCGGCTATCGAGCGAAATCATCTGCGGCCGCGGGGTCATCGCTTCGCGGACGCGCAATTCGGAAAACCCGAGAGCGCTTTCGAGCAGATCCAGCTCGGGCTTATCCAGCTCGCCTTCGTCGCCTAGGTCCTCGACGATGAATTCCAGGTCACGCCGGGTGTAGGAGACTTCCAGTTCTTCCTCCGGTTCGATGCCAAATATCCGCACCACCAGGTTGGCCACGTGATTGAGCACCCAAATGACCACCCGGACCACATTGGCAAAAACTCGAAATGGAATGGCCACCGCAATTGCCAGGCGGGTGGGAATTGTCAGGGCCACATTTTTGGGCAATATTTCGCCAAATACCATGTGCAGCACGGTCACGGTGGCCAAGGCCAGCGGGAACGCGATCAGGTGCAACGTCGCCGCGCCCGGTTGCCAAAAGCTGCCCAATGCCAGTTCCAACAGGTGGGCGACCACCGGTTCGGCCACAAACCCGAGAGCAATTGAGGCACCGGTAATCCCCAACTGGGCTCCGGCCAGCATCAGCGACAGTTCGCGCGCTGACTGCTGGGCTATCCGCCCGCTGCGCGAACCAGAATGCGCCAATTCGGCGATTCGGGTGCGGTCGGCGGCCGTGAGCGCAAATTCGGCGGCCACGAAGAATGCGTTTAGGCAAAGCAGCCCCGCCGCCAGCAACAAAGCCAAGAAGGGGTCGGTCACGGAGACTGCCGCGGCCGGTTGGCCAAGACTCGGGTTATCCGCATGCCATCGGTGGCGAGAACCTCGAAATGCCACCCTTGGTGTTCGAGGACGTCGCCGGCCGTGGGAATGCGCTGAAACCCCATCAGCAAGAATCCGGCCAGCGTTTCGTACGGCCCCACCGGGAGGTCGAAGCCGATCTCCAACTGGCAGTCGGAGGCGGTTGCCGAGCCATCGACGATGACTGCCCGGCGTGTCAACTGGCCGGGCGCAGCCTTGGCCCGGCCAGCGAGCAAGGGCAAAAGAACATCCTCGATGGAAAGGACCCCGGCCATAACCCCGTGCTCGTCAACGGCAATGGCGAGTGGATTTTGTTGGGCCCGCATATTGAGCAGCACCGAATAAAGCGGTGCGGCGATCGGAACGGTCAATGCCGGTTGCAGATACAAACGGATCGGAATGCTGGCCAAATCGCCGCGGGCAATTGATAGCAGGGCGCGGGCATTTACCACTCCCAGCAATTCGTCGCTGGCGCCATCTAGCACCGGCACCCTGTCGATGCCGTGCTGGGAGGCGGTTTGGGCCAGCTCGGCCATAGTGGCGTCGTGCGATAAGAAGACTACATTGCTGCGCGGAGTGAGTACGTCGCGGGCCTTGATCGAATCAAACGCGATCACTGCTTGGGCCAAGCGCGAGGTGCTCGACGGCAGGACCCCGCTAAGCGACGACCAATGAATCGCTCGCAGCAGATCGGCCGATGTGCGCACTCCGCTAAGCTCGTCGGCCGGTTCAAGTCCGGCCAGGCGGATGAAACTGTTGGCCACCTGGTTGAGCGTATTGACCAGCGGTCGCGCCAATCGGTTCGAGGCTCCCAGCAGCGGGGCCAGCAGCAAGGTCATTTGCAGCGGTCGCGCTATCGCGAAATTTTTGGGCACCAACTCGCCGGCGATCATTTGCGCAAACGAGAGGAATACCAGTACGCCCACCGATACGGCGGCCAGGGCGGCTCCCGGTTGCGGGAGCAGCCCCAATCCCCCCAATGGATCGGCCAACGCAGGAGCGATCAGCAGCTCGGCGACAAACCCCAACAGGAGTGAGGAAACGGTAATTCCAAGCTGGGCGCCGGACAGTTCAAACGCCAGATTGCGCAGCACCGCCATGGATCTCACGGCGGCGGCCTGGCCCTCATCGGCCTGCTGCTCGACGCGGTAGCGGTTGACCGCGATGAGCGCGAATTGAGCTCCGGCGTAAACCCCGTTTATCGCGATTAAGGCTACGACCAGACCAATACCCAGGAGGGCTTCGATCAGCTTTCCGTTCCGACGCGATCAGATTGATAAATCACGCCAGATTTTCGTCTCAATGTATGCGGCGACGACATGCCGGGCAAAATCTACTGTTCACAACCACGCAATCGAGATCCCGCCATGCCCGACCGCCCCAACATCCTCTGGTATTGCTCTGATCAGCAGCGATTCGACACTATCGAGGGTTTAAACAACTCCCACATAAACACCCCTCGATTGCGCCAGTTCATGGATTCGGCGGTCACCTTCACGCACGCTCATTGCCAAACGCAGATATGCACTCCGAGTCGGGCGAGCTTTCTCACCGGCATGTACCCCAGCGCGCTGGGGGTGCTAGGGAACGGAAACCCCTACTTTCCGCCCGAACAGTCCGGGCGCTTGATCACCCGGATATTGGCCGAGGACGGATACGATGTCGGCAACGCCGGCAAATTGCACCTGGCCGGGGCCGGCGGCGGCGCCGAGGAGAGAACCGAAGACGGGTACCGCTGGTTCCAGTACTCGCATTCCCACAAGGGACATGATCTCCCATTCCATGCCTATGCCGATTGGCTGCGGGCCCAGGGCGCCGATGCCGACAGCCTGCTCACCACCCAGCGCGGTCTTGGCGACACATATCGCCAGGGTGCTGAAATCAAGTCATTTGGCGGGCTCTACGAACCCACGCCGGATTCTGACAACGTTCCGCCCCATCTTCACCAGACCCACTGGTGCACGGAGATGGGAATCGAGTTCATCAACGCCAGCCGCTGGGAGGGTCAACCCTGGTTTCTCACCCTGAATCCATTCGATCCCCACGCCCCCTTTGATGCCCCGTACGAGTACTACCGCCGTTACGATCCGGACAACCTGCCAGGCGCCCATTTCCAGCAGAGCGATCTAGGGCACCAACAGCGACTTGTGGATGCCGGTATTGACTTTCAATCCAAACCAAAGGACCCGGAGGATTGGCAACACCGCAAGGTGCAGGCTTCGTACTACGCCATGATTGAGCAGCTTGATACCGAATTTGGGCGGTTGCTCGATCACCTGGAAGCCATCGGCCAGCGCGAGAACACGATCGTCATTTACGCGTCTGATCATGGCGAGGCGCTGTGCGACCACGGAATGATCCTGAAGGGCTGCCGGTTCTTTGAGGGGCTGGTGCGGGTTCCGCTGATGATCTCCTGGCCGGCCCGCTTTAAGGGTGGCCGAATCTGTGACGGGTTGGTCGAATTGGCCGACCTGGCCCCCACCTTGTACGAATCGCTGGGGATGGAGATCCCGTATTTCGTGCAGGGCAAATCGCTGCTTGACATCCTAGATGGCCACAGCGACGGTTACGACCACCGGCAGTATGTCAGGACCGAGTTTTACGGCGCGATCAATCACGACGACCAGACCCATGCGACGATGTATCGAACCAGACGCTGGAAGCTGATCACTTACCACGGCAAGGACTGCTACGAACTTTATGACCTGTCCACCGACCCCTGGGAGCACGAGGACCTCTCGCGCGATCCCGCCCATGCCGACACGTTCCAGCGATTGCTGCGCCAGGCCTTTGACGCTCAGGCCTACTCGCGCGCCAATCCGGTGCCCCGAGTTTTTTCGTTTTGAGTGGTGGCCGCCGAAAAGCCCGACCAACTCAGCGGTGCGCTTTGGGCACCTGCTAGGCTGTCCTATTTCCGAGTAGATGTGACAGGCGAGCTCGGTTAAGAAGGGGTCACTTCAAGGCATCCTGCTGTGCAACGACACGCAGCGAAGGATTCCTTAAAGTGACCCCCGAAGACGCACCATGCCGCTTATCGCCTACGGGCGCTGGCGCTCGCCCCACAGGACTGTCCTCCGGCGCAGGCTCCGAGCGGCCAAAACCATGTGGCCGCCCGCAGTCGGATTACGCGCAGGTCTCGAGAAGTGGGGTTGCGCTCCCTGAAGTGATGTCTCAGCGAAATGGTCGTATTCCGGTCTCGGTCAACTCGCTGGTCTTGGGGAGCTCTTTATGAATCGCCTCCTACGAGATCGTGGCCAGGGATACGGTGCAGGACGCCATTCCCAACAGCACCCCGACTGCAAGGCCGGCGAGGATGCCTTCGTTGATGGCACGGTCTTTCTTCAATAGCCGCAAAACTGCGCTCACTATCATGCCGACCACCAGGTAGATCCCCATCAGTACTGCAACGCCCAGAAAGAAAATGAGTTCTTCGAAATACATGCCGGAGTCGGAGTCCAACGCGACAAGGATCGGGATGATGATGAAAGGCACCGCCGTGAGTCCCGCAGCGATGATGAACGCAGGCCGTTTGACCAGCTTTTTATCCGCGCCAAATTGCCGGCAAACACTGGCGTCCTGCGGGTTCTCTCGCTGGCATTTCTTGCAGGTCCAGGTTTGCTGAATACTCACGCTACTTCCCCGGGTCAGCCAGGCTGGAGGTTTCCATTTCGGGCAGTCTTCCGACTCATAGGGCATCCCAAACGAGTTGGAAGCGCCATAGTCAAGTCCTACGAAACCCGGCAACGCCCGTTCTGGCCGATAGGGATTACGATTGCCGTCGTGAACCTCAGCGGTGGTCCGTCTTCACCTTTTGTCGAGCCCCCATTGACGGGGTGCGGCCACCCCAAAAACAGGTTGGCGATTATGACCGCACACTGGCTGTGGTGTCTGCGCAAGACCGCGATTATTGTTGGCAGCAAATGTGCAATCGCGGATCCCAAAAAACCTCACTGCCAGACATAGTTAACGCTGAAGGCACCGCCTTAGGCCGTTGCGCCGACCAGGTCACCGTTGGAGGCGAATTGAAACGGCTCCGATCCGTCGATTCGTTCGGCTTTGCCCTCTTCCTCCAACTGCTGGGCAACTGGTTCGGAGGCCCAAAACTCGGATAGCTCCATGGTGTTGCGGATCCGGGCCATGCGAGGCGTTCCGCGCCCCGCCAATCGCGAGGCGACGGTCACGGCAGTGGCCAACGTCTCTTGATCGGTCGGGAAGTTCATTGGAATGCGTGCTCCGGTGACCGCCAGTGAAGTCGTGCCGTTGATGTAGGTCTTGTCCGGGTCCATCGCCGATACCAATTTGCCAGAGACGAAATCGGCCATCCCGATTCCGGTTGCGTTGCCGCCCGATTCTTCGGTCAGGCGCAGGGTGGTCAGATAGTGATAGTCCGGGACCTTTTCGCCGTAGCTGAGGAGTCGCCATAGTCCGACCACATTGGTATCCATCCCGGCGCCCGAAATGTTCTTGCCCATTTCATCGACGACGAGCAGTTGCAACTGCTCGATGGGCAGGCGCGGGAGCAGACGTTTTGCCTCGATAAGAAGGCGGCGGTCGGTCGCATGAAACTGATCAGGGCCGACGACTTCGCAATAGGCAGGCTGGTCAAACGCGTTTTCGACCAGGGCCACTCCGAGGAGGACTTTCCCGGTGTCCAGGGCAACTTGAGCGCCCTCCGGTATCGTCTCCGCCAGCCCGGTCTCGTGAATCCGCTCGGCGCCGACTTGCTTGCCGAGGCCCACCGCCGTCATCTTGCAGAGTCCGCTTTCGATTTCACCCTTAAAGTCGGTGTGCGGCTTCACCCGCCCGATGACCACGACGTGGTCGGCTCCGTAGGCATTGGCGTCGCCAAAAAACGTCTGTCCGCTGGGGCCGCGGCCAAGCTCCTCAACCTCCATGGTCGCCCGCACCGGTGCTCCGACGACGTTCTCGGTAATTTCGTATTCGGCCAGGACCGCTTCTTGGCCGGCGGCGGTCGCGCCACCATGGCTGCCCATCGCCGGAACAATAAAGGGGTTGAGGCCGGCCATTTTCAACTCGGCGACTATCGTGGTTACGACTTCCACGATCGGCGAGACGCCACGGCTGCCAACTCCAACCGCCACGGTCTGGCCCGGTTCTATCGGGCTCCTTCCGAGTTGGGCTCGCAGGCCCTCGGCAAGCGCCGCCGGGAGGTCATTGATGCGCGCGTCACTTAGCGGTTGGCGCATCCGCGCCATCGTTGGCCATTGCATCAAGGGATCCATTTATCGGGAGGGAATGCTTATCCCACAGATTACTGGTTGGACGACTAGCGGGACTGCTTCGGTGCCTAACCTCCGCCTTCCGCAAGGACCCGTTCGGGCGGCTCGCGCAAGTCCCAGATCAAGTGCACCCAACTGAGCACCGAGAGCAAGTAATGGGTGATATCGATTTCGTACCAGAAGAACCCGTTCCGTTCGGCGCCCGGGTAACGGTGGTGATTGTTGTGCCAGCCCTCACCCAAAGTTAGTAGCGCCAGGAACAAATTATTTCGGCTGTCGTCATCGGTCCGATAGCGCTGGCTACCCCACATGTGGGACCCGGAATTGATCATATAGGTGGTGTGCATCAGACCGACGGTGCACCAAACGAATCCGAAAACGAAGAACTGGGCCATCGTCGCACCAGTTTGCGGGAAGGCCTGTTCAACCCAAAATCCGACCCCCAGCGTGATGAGCGCATAGGCCAAAGCACCCAGCGGATAAGCCGATTCGAGCCAGCGCAATTCGGCGAACTGGGAGAGGTCTTTGACCCGTTCCCAACGCGTGTCATTGCGGTCAGCTTCGGTCAACCAGCCGATGTGCGCCCACCAGAATCCGCCCTTGCGTGGCGAATGGACATCGGCCTCATCGTCAGAGTGCGAGTGGTGGTGTCGGTGGTGACTGGACCACCAGAGGGGACCCTTTTGCATCGACAGCGTCCCCAGGACGCCCATTACAAACTGGAACGGCCGGCTGGTCTTAAACGAGCGATGCGAGAAATAGCGATGGTAGAAGCCGGTGACAAAAAAGACGCGCGCCCAGAACGTGACCAGCGTGAATACGACGACCGGCCAGCTAATGCCGGTAAATACCGCGGCTAAGGCACTAACGTGCAGCAGAAAAAATGGGAAATTGCGCTTCCAGTAGCCTTTTGGCTTCGGCCGCGGTTTCCAAAAGAACTTGCGTTTTCGGTATTCGGCTGAGCCAGCCGCCGGTGCAGCAAGCGTTTCTCGCGCCATGCTATTCCTGAATCGACCGCCCGCGGCAATTAGCTTCCAATTGAGCATTCCGCGTGCGTGGTGGCGTTGGCCAATTTTAGGCCCGCCAATCGCCGGTTGACGAATATCAGCGTTGGCGCCGTTTGAAGAGAAGCTGGACGTCGCGAATAGAGCGCGCGTCAAACGCCCCCGCGCACGAACCCAGGTAAAAGTCCCACATGCGGATGAATCGGTCGTCGAAGCCGATTGCCCGGACGCTGGCAATCTCTCTGAAGAATCGCTCTCGCCATTCGATCAGGGTCCGAACGTAATGCGGCCCGATCTCGTGCTCGTGGCTGATCTCCAGCGCTTCGCCGGTTCGCCTGAGCGAATCAGAGATCTCAGCCACCGCCGGCAGGATGCCGCCGGGAAATATGTACTTTGAAATCCAGCCCGAGGCCCGCAGGGCGTTGTCGCGCCCCGAATCAGGGATCGCGATCGTCTGCATCAGCATCTGGCCGCCCGGGCGCAAAACTCGGGCGCAGGCGGCGAAGAAATCATCCCAGTACTCTTTGCCCACCGCTTCGAACATTTCGATCGACACGATCTTGTCGAATTGGCCGGCTACGTCGCGGTAATCGCAGTATTCAATCGTCACCAGATCCGCCATGCCGGCGGCCGTGACCCGTTTGCGAGCCAATTCAAGTTGCTCGCGCGAGATCGTGATTCCGGTCACGCGGCAGCCCGATTGGCGGGCCGCATGAATCGCAAATCCGCCCCATCCGCAACCGATTTCGAGCACGTGGTCGTCGGGCCCCAAAGACAACCGCTGACAGATCGTTTCGAATTTGCGCTGTTGGCCGGCGGCCAGATCGTCGCCGGGTTCAAAAATGGCGCAGGAGTAAGCCATCGTTTCGGGATCTAAGAAGAGGGCGAAGAAGTCGTTGCCAAGGTCGTAATGGGCGTGGATATTTTTTTCCGAACCGGAGCGGGTGTTGCTACGGCGCCGATGGCGCGCCAGATCGAGCAGCCGTCGTCCCAAGGCCATTGGCCCGTCAAGTCGGATCGCGGCAGTGTTGGCCAATGCCGCACCGATCAGGCCGGGTAGATCTTCGCAGGTCCAATCGCCATCCATATAAGACTCGCCGGCCCCGGTGGTGCCACCGGTAGCAATGCGCAGGAAAGCTCGCTCGTTGTTGACTTGAATGCGATGCACTGTTTTGCCGGCCGGCCCGAATTCCAGGCGGCGGCCATCGGTTAGCCCAACACTGAGTCGAGAACCGCGCCAGCGCCGAAGCGCCTGTGTCAGCAGGATCCTTGCCATTCGGTCAAGCAATTGAATGGGCCTTGGGCACAACCGGAGATGGATAGATTGCCAAAAACTTCGATTCCAGGTAATTGAGAAACGGCTCGGCCGTTAGTTGTTGGCCAAGTTCGGCATCCACCAGTTCGAATGCGTTCCACTTGGATCCATGGTTGTGGACGTGGGTCCTCATCCAGTCGAGAAGACCGGCGAAATTACCGCTTTCAACTTCACGGGCAATAGACGGACGTTGCGTCAACGCTGCTCCATAGAGCTGGGCGGCGAGCAGATTGCCCAGCGTATAGGTGGGGAAGTATCCCATGGCCGCCTGTGACCAGTGAACATCCTGCAGGCAGCCGAGGGCATCGTCGGGCGGCTTGACGCCGAGCAACTCCTGCGAAAGTTCGGCCCAGCGATCAGGCACGTCGGTGGCAGCCAGTTGGCCGCCGATTAGCTCCTGTTCGATCTGGTAGCGCAGGATTACGTGCAAGTTGTAGTGGACCTCGTCAGACTCGACCCGAATGTAGCCGGCCTGCACCTGGTTGGAATCGCGATAAAGCTGGTCGGCGTCAACACGGGCAAATTGGTCGGGGAAGAACTCGCGCAAGGATCCCAGCAATCGATCGGAGTAGTTCCGTGATCGACCGACCATGTTTTCCCAAAGCCGAGACTGCGATTCGCAGATGACCAACGATTCGCAATCGGCCAGTACGGTTCGGGCGAGTTTTACGGGTACGCCCTGCGAGTGCATTGCGTGGCCGGCCTCATGGATGGATGCGAACAGCGCCATCGCCAGGTTGTCATCCTCGGTGCGCAGGGTGATACGGACGTCGCCGGCGCCCATCGAAGCGGCGAATGGATGGATGGTCAAATCCTGGCGACCGCGGTCGAAATCGTAACCGAGTTCGCCGACTACCTGGCGCGCGAGGGCTTGCTGGGTTGCGGGATCAAAATATCCCTGCAGGCAGTTCGTGACGGCGCCCGACGTGTCACCGATGCGCCTGAGTAACGCCGGGATGCGGGTACGCAGTGGTGCAAACAGAGCATCTACCGAATCAGTGTTCAATCCGGGTTCATAAATTCTTAGCAGCGCATCGTAGGGGTTGCTTTGATAGCCGAGATACTCAGCCTTGCGCCGCTGCAAATCCACCAGCATTGCTAGGTGGGGTGCAAACATCGCAAAGTCTGCTCGGGCTCGGGCCGTGGCCCAAACTCCAAAGGCCGCCGATGCCGCCCGCGCCAAATCCTCAACAAATTCCCCGGGGAGTTTTTCGGCGTCGGACAGGCGACGTCTGGCGACGCGGCAACGACTTCGGGCGATCGAGGCCTGATCCGCCGGGGCGGACTTCTCGGCTTCGGCCAGCGCGATGCGGTAACCGTCATCGGTGAATCGCTCATGCAGGAGTGTCTCAAGCGTGGCAATCTGGTGGGAGCGGGCGGCCAAGCCTCCGGGAGGCATTTGGGTGCGTTGATCCCAATAGAGCAGCGAGAGGATGTAGCTAAGGTCCGCCAGTTCGCCCGATCGGGATTCAAACTGGTCACACGCGGGTTTTTTTTGCATCAGCTTCGGGCTCGAAATCAAATCGGAATAGCGTTGACCACCGCGACGGCCCATTGGCCAAGGCATCGGGTGAATTCTCATGTGCCAGCGCACGGATTTACGATTATCCAACTGGCCCTTGGCTCGTGCCTTTGATCCTTCGATACCCGAATTGAAGCAGCTATGAAGATCGGATTTCGCTATCCACGACGGTGGCATCCCTACCGGTACAGGGCCGGCTCGAGGATGCCAATGCCAATCCTGGAAGCGGTTTTTGCCTGGGCCCGGGCGGCCGGGTTTGATGGCTGTGAGCTGTCGACCGCCCATCAGGATTTCGCGACTTTCAGCGATGATGAGCTAGATGAAGTGGCCAGCGCCCTAGCCGATGCTGGCCTGGAGGCTGCCGCCTACAACCCCGGCGGGTTTCGATTGACGGGAAAACGGGCATCGCCGGCCCACCTGCGCAGCGTGATGATCGCGGCTCGACTTGGTGCGTCAACGATCAATTTGACCCTGCCCGGCGAACGGTCATTTGACAACGCCGCAGGCATTCCGTCGGAGTATCTGGTGGGTTCGGGGCGACCGCTGGGCAGCGGTCAGGAGCGACCTGAACGCGATTGGATCGCCTTGGCCGCGGTACTGGGTGAATTGGCTGATACTGCCGCCCGGGTCGGGATCACGATATCTCTCGAAATCCATCAAAACTCGTTCATCGAAGATTCGGCGGCGGCATTGAAAATGCTGGCGCTGGTCGATCGGGAAAACGTAGGCCTCAATCCCGATCTCGGCAACATCCTCTGGGCCGCGGCCATTCCGACCGAGTCGTCCGAAGACGCGATCGCCAAACTTGCACAACATGCGGTGTACGTGCATTGCAAAAACATGCGGCGGGTGTTCATGCCGGGCATTGATCGCGCGGCCTTCGTGCGTACGAGTCTGCTCGAGCGTGGTGATATCGACTGGCGATGGGCATTGGCTGAACTAGCGGCGAAAGGCTACCAGGGTTACCTAACTTGCGAGGGCGATTACGCCGAAGGTTGGGACTTTCGCAAGGCAATGGAGCGCAACGCCGTTTACCTGCGCGAATTGCTAACTTCGCCAGCGTAGTCGTGGCCACCGATGCATCGGTAGTTGGGTCGTTGCCGCCAAGTTATTTGGCGTGATTGGGACAGGGTAGCCCGGGTGCGGCCGACCGGTCATGTCTTGGCCCAATTAGAGACCGGCGACTGGACGCGTCCCGGGAAGTGTAAGTAATGCCGTTCCTCTAAGTTAGGGATTCGGCAGAAGAGTCCTCGTAGCGGATTACACGATGGCCCTTTGTCATCCTGATTGGCTTTGATCAAGTTGGCTTAGTTCCACTCCAAGGGCCGCCAAACAATCGAGCGCGACCTTGGTTTCTCCGGCTATCGTCGGGTCATTTGAGTGTCTGAGCATTGCGAGAAGCGCGATTGCTGAATTGACTTCTAAGCTCAAGCCCGGCAATTCTTCCTCGGTTATCGATCGCAGAAACCGCTCGGCACAAAGTACCTTGTCAAAATCAAGCGAATTCGCAGAGTGGGGTAAGCGCCGTACGGACATTCGTGCTGCTAGCAGATTGAATCGCATTTGTTCCATCTCATGATGGTCAACTTTCGAGTTCGCCAGCGAAGTCTTGTTGAAGAAAAACTGCCTAATGTTTTTGAAATCAACAATTCGCAGTTTGTCACATACTGTTTTTACTTCTTCTTCTACGAGCAATTCTTCATGCGTCAATCGGCGGGGTGCACCAGACAGGGTCGAATAAACCAAATCTGGATACTTTCGGATGGAGTCGGAAATGTGGTTCCATTGTCGATCAAATTCCGCCTTGAACTCGCCTCCTTCGAAGCCGCGCCGCGATTGAAGTTCCCCAAGTTGGTCCTGTACAACTTCGAATACCGCATGGTGAAGTTCTTGATTGACTCTGCGGTCGACCGTAAAAAACCCGTGATCTGTATAGTGCTCGTTCTGCAAAATCGCCGCACACGCACTGGCTATCTCGAGCATCGCTCCAATATCGGTCCGAGGCATGATAGATGCACCTTCGAGCAGCAAATATCTCCAATTCGTATATCCATCACCCATCTGCTCCAGAAACTCGTTGGCGGTTTCAATTGGGATGTGGTGATGCAACCGCTGGAATGCTCTATAAGCCGAATCGATTCGGCTTTGATCGGCGGAAGGCAATAGTTCAAAAATGAAGCTTAGATTGTGGGACTGCGAAAGCGGTTTCGAATGGAGCCTCAGACGATCGCGCAACTCGCATCTAACGTCATCCACTGGGATATCGTTGCGGGTTGCCCATAGCAATTTGATTGCCTGTTCGACTAATGAATAACAGCTTGGTATCCAAAACCAAGCCTGTAGCGCTTCATATTCGGCAATCAAATCACGCTGGATGTCCGGTGATTGGTTCCACCGTTCATTTGTCATCCGGACCGCTTCAATGACCCTTGCGACCGGCCATTGGTACTTATCGTTCACTTGTTCGACCTAGGAGATTTGGAGTCGAAAACGTTCGGTAGCAGAATGCTGGCCCCACTATCAACTTCGTTCAATACTTGAATCTCCATTATTTCGATCGTGGTTTCTTCTTGGGCATCTTGCGAATTGCCTAGTTGGCGATTATTGGCATGAATGAGGTTTTGGCCGGCTCTTCACGAGCGAGTTTAAGGGAAATTACAATTATTATCGTGTTAATGAATTATTGGAAATAATGACACTTTCGTGTTGAATCCGGCCCACAATCCCTTCGCACCCGGTGCAGGAATTCAACCGCCCGAACTAGCGGGTCGTGAAAATATCCTCCACAGGGCCAATATCACTCTCCAGCGAGCCCGATCCGGGCATCCAAGCAGAGGAATCATATTATTCGGACTGCGCGGTGTAGGCAAAACGGTCTTGTTGGATCGAATCTGCATGCAGGCCACAGGATCCGGCATTTACACCGTCAGATTAGAAGCGGACGAGAACCAACCGTTAGCCTCCACCCTCGCACCTCAGCTCAGAGCAACATTGCTAAAGATGTCCAATCGGGCCGCTGCCAAAGACCTAGCCGAGAGAGCATTGCGCAGCCTCGCAGGCTTTGCCAACGCTCTCAGCCTCACATATGAGGGATTTGAGCTCAGAACCGATTTCGCACCCGAACCCGGCTTGGCAGATAGCGGATCGCTCGAAAGCGACCTGGCAGATTTGCTTGAAACAGTGGGCGAAGCCGCAAAGGCGGATCAGGGTTGTGTTGTCCTCGGCATTGATGAATTCCAGTACTTCAATACCGGGGAAACGGCTGCGTTGATAAGCGCACTGCACCGTATTTCACGACTTAGTCTTCCGGTCATTTTGATTGCCGCGGGACTACCGCAAATCAGAGGGAATGTAGGGATTGCGAAATCGTACGCTGAACGCTTATTCGAGTTCATTGAAATCGGTCAATTGGGTCCGGAAGATGCGGCGAGCGCAATTGCGAAGCCGCTGCAAAATGAAGGCCAACAAATTGAGCCGAGCGCGCTTATTGATTTGGTGTTCCAAACGCAGGGATACCCCTATTTCTTGCAAGAGTGGGGGAAGCATCTGTGGGATGTCGCTCAGTCCTTTCCGATTGATGCAAGTGACGTGTTGACCGCTACGGAATTTGCAATCGATGAACTGGACAGGGGATTTTTTCGCGTGCGTTATGACCAACTCACCAACAAAGAAAGAGCCTATTTGCGTGCGATGGCCGATCTTGGGTCAGGCCCTCATCAATCCGGTGCCATTGCAAAAGCGCTCGGTCGTAGCGTATCGTCGCTCGGACCAACGCGACGAAGTCTGATCAGAAAAGGAATGCTCTGGAGCCCTGGACACGGTATAACTGCGTTTGCGGTGCCCGCGTTCGACGATTTCATGCGACGTGTGATATCACGAGCCGATTGGCAAAGGCAGGTTGGTCGCCGATAGTTGGCGTCAAACTTTCTTGATCTCTTGGTGAATAAATTGGTTGCCGGCAGCCAGTTGCGGCCGGTTACTAAATTCCCTTGGCGAGTTCCATAACTCGGTCCCGCTTGACGGCGACCGGTCCGCCCGCCTGTTCGACTGCCGCGGCGCCGGCGGCGCAGCCGATCCGAATGGCGCTGGCTATGTCGGCTCCCCTTGCCGCCATCGCCATGAACGCCCCCGCGAAAGCGTCGCCAGCGCCGACTGGGTTTATCGCCTGTACCTTTGGCGCCGGCACCGATACCGGCTCGGTCTTGCCTGGCCGGTAATGCTCCGCGCCATCTGGGCCTCGCTTGACCACGATGTGGCCAGGGTGAATACTTTGCAGATCCCTCATTTCGCGGGCCGGTTGGCCATCGAGCACCAAATGCCATTCATGGCTTGAACCGATCAGCGCGTCAACCGCCCCGTCGAGCTCGCAGAGCTCATCAAAGGTGAGCATGTCCGGACCGGCCTGACCGATATCGAGGGCCACAAATTGCCCGGCCTCATGAGCAGCGTGGGCCAGCTCCAGCACCCCGGGGATGATAGGACGGGCCACCGCGAGATTTAAGCCGGTCAGCAGCAGCGGCCCAGTTAGCCATTGGCGGGGAACGGCCGCCAGATCAAGATTTGATCCTGGATGGAAATACGCTTGGCGCCGGCCATCAATGGAATTGACAATAACGTGGCTGGCGGTCGATAGCGCCGGCGTGGCGTGCAATTCAACGCCATTGCTCCGAAACTCCGCCGCTATCGCCCGGCCCATCAGGTCGTCGGCGATCGGGCCAACCAGCCGCGACCGCGAGGCCAATGCTGCACAGACCAATGCGGCATTGCCCGCGGTGCCGGCGGGCAGCAATCTGGCCGGTTGATCGTGCCAGACGTCGGAACGTTCGCTAAATTCGAATTCAGCGCTGGCGAATCGGTCAAGCCCGGTGATTGATATATCGCAAACCGGGCCACCAACAAATACCGCCGGCGGGGTTTTGCCGGCCGACAGATCGGCGGGGATCATCGCACGCCGGGCTGCGTCATCGGTGCCGGATCCAAACCGGTTGACAGGTCTTGTTCGCTCAGGTCGGTCAAGCGCCGTGCGGCGTCGCGTATCGACTCCCCGGTGCGGACCGCTTCTTTGGCGATTTCGGCGGCCTTGGCGTAACCGATTCGCGGGGCCAGGGCGGTGGCCAGCATTGTGTTGCGCTGGAGCCAATAGTCAATCATCTCGGTATTGGCGTTCAGCCCGCTCACACAGCGCTGGGCAAATTCCCGCATGCCGTTACCGAGGATTTCAATCGACTGGATGAGATTGAGGGCAATTACCGGCATCATTACGTTCAGCTGCAACTGGCCAGCGGCAGCCGCCTGGGCGATCGTGGCGTCATTGCCGTAAACCTGCAGGCAGATCATGTTCAGGCACTCAGCCATTACCGGATTGACTTTGCCGGGCATGATTGACGATCCCGGCTGCACCGCTGGCAACCGCAGTTCATCGAGGCCGGTGCGGGGGCCGGACCCCAGCAAGCGGAAATCGTTGGCGATCCGCGTCAGGTCGACCGCCAGGTCGCGCGTTGCCCCGGACAGGCGGGCAAACCGGGCCATTGACTGCATGGAATAGAAGAGGTTTGGCGACGCCTGAAGCGAAAAGCCGGTGTCTTCGGCAAGCTGCCTGACCATCATTTCTTGGTATTCGACTTCGGCGTTGAGACCGGAGCCGACGGCGGTGCCGCCAATGCTCAGTTCCGATATCGCCCGGCCGGCCGCGTCAATTGGCGCGCCATGTCGGCTAACCGCCTCGGCGTAGGCTCCAAATTCCTGCCCCAATCGGATTGGAGTCGCGTCCTGCAGGTGGGTTCGACCGGTCTTGATGATCGAGTCCCAATCATGCGCTCGCGCGGCCAATTCGTCGGCCAACAAGTCCAATCCGGCTCTAAGCGGGAGCAACAGTTCGAGGGTCGCCAGGGCGATGGCGGTGGGGATTAAATCATTGGTCGATTGCGCCATATTGACGTGGTCATTGGGGTGGACCGGTTGGTAGTCTCCCCGCTTGCCACCGAGCAGTTCGTTGGCTCGATTCGCCAGCACTTCATTGGCATTCATGTTGTGCGAGGTGCCGGCCCCGGCCTGAAACGGATCGACGACGAATTGATCCGAGTGCTCGCCACGGCTGAGAATTTCGTCGGCGGCCGCAACGATCGCGTCCCCCAATCGTTTGTCGAGCCGGCCGGTTCGCATGTGGGTGAGCGCGGCCGCCCTTTTGACCTGCACGGTGGCGCGGACGAACGCGCAGTGCGGCGCCAGGCCCGAAATCGGGAAGTTGGCGCGGGCGCGTTCGGTTTGAATACCCCAGAGGGCATCGTCGGGAACCCCTAATTCGCCCAGCGGATCTTTTTCGGTGCGCATGAGTTGAGATCCCTACGATGTTTGTGCTGGTCGATTCGGCAGTGGGTCCGCGCCCCAATAGTTGGGGACTATCGAAACTGTAATACAAATTATTGGGCGGGCGAATTGGAACGAGTCCAGTTGGGTGGCAATGGTTCACCGCTGGTGGGAGCGCCAAACCACGTGCTCTCGCCAGAGCCTGCGCAATGTACCAGATTGCCCAACACTGGGCCATAAATGAAGAGCACAGGTGGTCAAATGGGTGAACTTGACGGGAAAGTTGCGATCATCACCGGGGCCGGGCGGCTGCGCAGCATCGGACGTGGCTCGGCTCTGGCTTTGGCAAGGCGAGGATGCCGGATCGTCGCGGTCGGAACCGGGCGCGACCCGGCAAGTTTTCCCGACGACGAAAAAAGGATTGGCTGGCGCGATGTCGAAAGCGTCGCCGAAGAGGTCAAGGCGCTTGGCCCAAACGCCCTGCCGACGGTGGCCGACGTCTCGCGTCGCAACCAGGTTCAGGCGGTAGTTGATGCAACCGTGGCCGAATTCGGACGCATCGATTTCCTAGTCAACAACGCGGCCGCGCCGCGGGGCGACGACCGGGTTCCTCTCATCGACCTGAGCGAAGACCAGCTCCGCCTGGTCCTCAATGTCAAGGTGCTGGGCGGTTTCTTCTGCGCCCAGGCGGTGGCACGGGTCCTGGTGGAGCAGGGCGACGGCGGCAGCATCGTCAACGTTTCCTCGATCGCCGGCAAGCGGCCGCAGGCCAATTCGACCGCCTATGCCGCCGCCAACGCCGCCATAAATGCGATGACGGCGTCGTTGGCGCAGGAACTCGGCGGCTGCGGCATCACCGTCAATGCGGTATGTCCCGGACTGGTCGAAACCTCGCGCTGGGACTCGGAAGTCGATACTGCCAGGTGGGCCGAAATGATCGCCTGCCAGGTGCCGTTGCAAAGGCCGACCGACGGCAACGAGACCGGCGAATTCATCGCATTTCTCTGCTCCAAAGCCGGTGCCTACATCAATGGGCAGTGCATCAATTTCGACGGCGGCAAAGTCACCGGCAATTAGCGGCCCGGGGCCATAAAACCTGCTTGTTGTCCAGCGCCGTTGCGTTGGGTTTTGATCGGCGCAGGAAACCCGCCGGGGTTGCTTCGACGTAGGGAATGACCCGGCCAAATGTTCCGCCTTGCGCCGAATCCGGCGTGGCGTGGTGTAATTCAGATGTTCGGGAGGGTTTCCACCATATGAGCCACGGCGCGCCAATGATCGAAGTCGATGGCCTGTGGAAAATGTTCGGCGCCGAAGCAATGCGGGCACTTGAACCGGAGCACGCTGGCAAGAGCCGGGCCCAGATCCAGGAAGAATTGGGCATTGTTGTCGCCTTGCGTAATATCTCGCTGGCCGTAAATGAGGGCGAGATATTTGTCGTTATGGGACTCTCCGGCAGCGGCAAATCGACGCTGGTACGCTGCCTGACGCGGTTGATCGAAGCCGACCAGGGCCAGATCACCTATATGGGCCAGGATATTTGCGGTTTCTCGCCGCGGGAGCTCCGAGAATTCCGTCGTAGCACGGTCGCAATGGTGTTTCAGCATTATTCGCTGTTGCCGCATCGTCGGGTGATGGGTAACGTGGCCTTCGGTCTGGAAATCCGCGGTATGGATTCGGCCGAATCGCAGGCGACGGCCGCGCAGGCGATCGCGACGGTGGGCCTGGAGGGTTGGGAAGACTATTACCCGCACGAAATGAGTGGCGGGATGCAACAACGCGTCGGGCTCGCTCGGGCCCTTGCGGTTGACCCGCAGATCCTACTGATGGATGAGCCGTTCAGCGGCCTTGACCCGCTTATCCGGCGCGAGATGCAGGACGAACTGCTTACCTTGCACAAGGGCCTTGGCAAGACGATCGTCTTTATCACCCACGATCTAAATGAGGCCCTCAAATTGGGTGATCGGATCGCGATCATGCGCGACGGCGAGATCATCCAGGAGGGAACGCCGGAGACGATCGTGACCCGCCCCGTCGATTCCTACGTGACCGAATTTGTCCAGGATGTGTCGCCGGCCAAAGTGATAAGAGCGCGGGCGGTGATGGACGAAGCTAAGGCGGTGGTAAACGAGGGCGATTCGCCGGCGACGGCGTTGCAAAAAATGAATGAATTGGGAGTTGATTCAGCCTTCCTGGTGGACGCAAATGCCCGCCTGCGTGGCCTCCTGACCACAGACGAGGCGGAGCTGCAATTAGCCCAACGGTCAAAGACCCTCAAAGGCGTGTCGGCGGCCGAGGCCGTAACCGCCGGCGAGGATGCGGTGATCGAATCGATCATTCCGATGGCGGCAAGGACCGATCGACCTATTGCGGTTGTCGGCGCCGACGGGAGATTGCTAGGCGAGATTCATCGGGTCAACCTGCTCAACGGGATGGTCAGCACTGGTTAGGGAAACGTGACATGGGGAAATTTCTAAGCGGCAGCATCGTCTCCGTTACATCCATTGAGGGCCTCGTCGCCGATGCCGGACAGCGCTATCGGCGCTGGGCGCTTGCCGCAGCCGCATTGGTCATCGTGCTGGCAGCGAGCCTGATGTTTTGGGGCCCGGCGATGGAATTTCCCACCACCGTCACCAGTACCGTTTCCAGCGATGGTTCGATTGCCTTGGATCAGTCGCTGCGCAATGTAACCAGCCGTGCGATTGACGATGTCTTTGATTGGCTGACCGTGGAGGGAGCATGGCTGTTCGACGGCATCAGTACCGGGGTCACCTTCGCCTTGGTGAATATTGAACGCCTCCTGATTTGGGCGCCCTGGCCGGCCGTCGTCGTCGGCCTGTCACTGCTGGCCTTTACCGCCGGGGGATGGCGCCTCGTTATGTTTACGGCGTTGGCCCTGCTCTTTATCGGTTTTATGGGCCTTTGGGAAAACACCATGGACACCGTGGCCCTTATGGTGGTGGCGGTCGCCGTGGCGACGGCGGTGGGCCTGCCGCTGGGGGTATTGGCCGCGAGCAGTCGAATTGCCAACAATCTGATGCGACCGATATTGGACGGCATGCAGACCATGCCCAGCTTCGTCTATCTGTTGCCGGGAATACTCTTCTTTGGACTTGGCAAACCGGCCGGAATATTTGCCACGATCGTATATGCCGTCCCGCCGATCATCCGATTGACAAATCTTGGAATCCGCCAAGTTTCACCCGATACCGTTGAGGCGGCCCGGGCATTCGGGTCATCTCCTATCCAGGTTCTAACCAAGGTCCAAATCCCTATCGCCCTACCGACGATCATGGCTGGTATCAACCAGACGACGATGATGGCCCTGGCAATGGTGACCATCGCCAGCCTGGTGGCCGCCGGTGGCCTCGGTGACAACGTGAATCGGGCCCTGCAGAAGAACGAGGCGGGCAACGGGTTGCTGGCCGGCCTGGCGATCGTATTCCTGGCCATCATCATCGATCGCTTGACCCAATCCGTAGCCAGCAGTCGCCAAATCGCCTTGGGCGTCGGTTAACCGCTATTGACTTTCAGGCCTGGCGGACGGTCCCGAACTCCCCATCGGCCATACGTTTAACGGGGATCCACCGAAATTGTCGACAAGCTGCCATTTCCGGTCCTGACGAATCAATCATCTGCCACCATCACCGGTTAATGCGCTGCCACCGCCGCTGCAATCGCCCAACAGCGCTGCAAATGCCGGCCAGTTGGCCAGTCAAGGCCCCTATCTGCGGCCGCTGGGATGCTTAACGCCCACAGGTAGGGGTGATTACATCCGCAGTCCCCGTGGACCGCGGGGGTCAGATAGGCTGCGGCAGCCCCCGCAGCCGGGAAAGCGCGATCTTGATCTGATCTGCCCAGGGCCAGCGCAACGGCCGATGCAGGGTGTAGCGACGCGCCGACCTGCTCAATCGTCCCGGCAGGGCGAATATCCTCCGCCGCAGGGTGGGAGTGGTAACGACTGAGCCGTCGCCAGAGCCGATTACGGCGATCCAGCGGCCGAGCTTGTGGGCGGTCGCCGGTATCGCCAGCCACAGCGGCGTTGGCGGTAAAGCTCCCCGCTGGCATGTGGTTGCGGCCGACGCCGTACTTTAGGTCCTTGATCGCGTTCTCGATTTCGGCATGACGGCGATGATCGGCCTCCAGGGAGATCATCTCTCCCTTGCGGTCGGTGATGAAGGCGTGGTAAGAGTAATTGGCCAGCAGGGCCAGCGGCGACCCCGGTGTGGGTTTTACCCGTCTTACGATCAGACGCAGCGGTTCTGAATTCTCCGAAGGGGGCATAGGCTATCTCGGCTGCGTCGGCGGCGCCATCGAGCCAGTACTCTAGCGGAGTCCAGTCCTCCTCGGCTATCTCTTCGATCTTCTGACGCAGGCTAGAGTGCTGGCGGACAGTTATCGAGAAGCGTACGTTGTGCTCTCGGCCGGTGGCAACGATCCGCTTTGAGTAGAAACCGGAGTCGGCGCGCATCGTCAGCTGCCCCTTAGCGCCGGCATAGCGCACCCGGCTTACGGTCTCGCGGTGAGAAAGTGCGCCGCGCCGCGGCCGGTGTTGGCCCGGCCCCTGCGCAGACGGGCAAAGAGCACCTGGCCGGTTCCGGCGGCAACCGCCAGTAAGGGATGGTAGCCACGCACTCCGCATATAGCAGTGATCACGGGCGCCATCTTTTTTGCGACCGTAAGTCTGGCCGACGGTCGAGTCAAGATCAATGGTGAAGGGATCCCTGCCGGGACCGGCGCCGGCATCCCCGGCCCGCCGCCGCCGCTGGCGGCTGATCCCATCCAGCTCAGCGTACGTGTCCCCATCTGAAACTGCGCCGGAATGTCCCCAGAGTAGAAGGGGCCTTGACCTTAAAGCCCAGCACCTTCTCGGTATCGCCCGAGCGCAGGACATCGGCATCGTCGATGCAGTCTCCGCCGCCAAGGGCCGAGGCCACCAGCGTCTGCAGCTTGTCGGAGGCATTGGCGGCGCCGGGAGTTGAGCCCAGGGTAAGGCGGGAGTCGCTAAGTTCCCCAAGTCCCAGGCGCTTAGCCAGGGTCATCGGCAGGAGCAGTCCGGCATTGGCCACCAGGTTCTTCTCGTCGAAGGCGATCTGGACGCGGTCGCGGTTAATAGTTGGTAGCATCTTTTAGGTGCTCCCTGTTTCTTGTGAATTTGGTCGTCGTAAACCAATTTTCCCAAGATACGGGGAAGCACTTTTTCTTATTTCAGGGCCGGTCCGCCAGAGATGTTTCGGTGGATCCCCGTTTAAGCTAAGTTACAAATACTGTCAACTGATGTTCGCCAAAGCTTCGGCCAAAAAACCATGCGCTTTGGCGATTGAGACGAGCATATATATATATGAAAATCAGGGCGTTATTCCTGATCGTGCTGCTGCTGTCGGCAATTGCGCTAGTCTCCTGCGGCGAGGAAGAAGAGAAGCCGAAAATCGTCTTTAGCGATTTGAATTGGACCAGCGCCTTGGTCCAAAACCGGGTCGCCCAGTACTTGGTTGAAGAGGGTTACGGGTACCCGACCGATGTGGTGTTTGGCGCAACGGTGTCCCTTTTTCAAGGGCTGCGCCGCGGAGACAGCAATGTGACCATGGAAGTTTGGCTGCCGAACCAGGCCGAGGTGTGGAACGAGGCCCTGGCGGCCGGTGAGGTAGTCCCGCTAGGGAAAAGCCTCGGTTCCGACTGGCAATCTTCATTTGTCGTGCCGTCGTATATCGCAGAGCAGTACCCCGACCTAAAGAGCATTGAAGACCTTAAAGATCCAAAGTTTCAGGAGCTTTTTGCTACGGCCGAAACCGACGGCAAAGCGAGGCTAGTTTCCTGCGTGATCGGCTGGTCGTGCGAGGAAGTAAACGCCCAACAAATTGAAGCTTACGGCCTTTCGGAATATGTCCACGTCGTAAATCCCGGTGATTCCGCGGCCGCCAATGCCGATCTTTACGGCGCCTATGCGAAGGGCGAGCCCTGGCTTGGATACCAGTGGGGCACCAACGATCCAGCCTTAAACCTCGACCTCGTGCGCCTTGAAGAGCCGCCTTACAGTGACGAGTGCTGGTTTACAACCAAGGCTTGCGGTTACCAGGATGCGGATGTGTTGGTTGCCGTCCACCCGGACTTGACGACTACCGCTGCGGACGTAGTTGCGATGCTGCGCAATTGGGATCTCAATATCGATCGCTTCAGAATAATTGCCAATTGGCAACAGGAAAACCCCGACGCCACCAACAACGATGCCGCTCTCTGGTGGCTAAATACAAATTCCGAAGTCTGGACTGGCTGGGTGACTGTAGATGCCGCCGCCGCAATCGAGGCGGCTCTCGAAGCGGGCAACATTCCGGGTGGTTGGCCAACCGAATAAGTGGCCATGAGCCGGCCTCGTTTGAGTTCGGGTTTTAAACCCGAACTCAAACGAGAGAGCGATCGTCGCCGATGTCTTTGGCGAACCGTGGCCTTGCCTGATGTCTCGCCGGGACTTGCAATTTCGGCGACCTAGGAAACTAGACGGACCACCAACACCGACACGATGAAGAACCCGATGGCGCCGGCCACTGTAAACCGGTAGAGGACTAGGTCAAGCCCGCGGCGGGTTGCGCGAAAACTGTCCGATTGGCCAAAGGCCGATCCCAGTCCGCTGGAAGAATTCTGCATAAGTACGGCGCCGATAATCAGCAACGCCAACACAATTTGGACACCTTGTAATGCGGCGCTCATGACCGGCTAACCTCTTGCATTTGTCGTGTAATCGCGTGGCGAATTTTAGGTCTCTCGGAGGCGTAGCCAGGCGATTGCGTCATAGATCGCTGTCTCGTTGCCGAATCCACCGGCCTTGGTGACTATCGGCAGTTCGTTGCCCATGCCGCCACCGATGAAGCCACCCGGGATTCCCGGCTGAACCTCGGCCGCAATCGTAATCGAACTGGCATTGAGGTGTTCAAGGGCGATCGCGGCAGTCTCGCCACCGGTAAGGACGAACCCGGTGCGACCGCCTGCAGAAGTCAACCCGCAAGTCAAGGTCCCGATCCAGCTGACCAAGCGGGCGACCGTCTGAGAGTTTAAATCTGCTCGTGTGTGCCCGGGATGGGCGATCCAAACTCCGCTGCTGGCCAGTTGTTCTCCCGCCGCCAACAGGGCGCGCCGGGCCGAACCGCGGCCGCTCAGCTGCGGTCGATAGGGGACCTGTCCCAACAAAGATGCGGCGACGTCAACCTGGCGGGCGGTCACCTGTGTAAACGACCCGGCGATGGCAACTACCCGCTTGGCGGCGGGCGGAATTGACGTGCTCAAGTTCATCGGCCGGGCTGGCTCAAGATGGTCGGCCAATCCGGCGGACCCGACTACCAGGCGGTCAAGGTCGGCCAACGCGGCGGCTGCCGCGATCATGCTTAAATCACCGTCAGTTTCGGCATCGGGAACAATCACCTGCACGCCCTGGGCCGAGAGAGCCGCCAGCGTGCCGGCTAGGGCGTGATCGCCAGCGCGGACCTGCGCCAGCGGGACGTTGGCAATACTTAGCTGGCAGCCTCGGCGCAGCATGGTCACAACATCGGAGTCGGTGACCGGATTGGTTGGGTCCTGGCCGAATTGTGTGCGGTGGACCTCGATGCCATCAACTAACAGGCGGCCGCCGACAACCGTTCGTCTCTGTTGCGGAAAGGCCGGATTTAATACGCAGGTTGGAGTTTGGCAGGCTGCAAAGACGGCATCGAGTTCACTTGCCACGTTGCCGCGCAGGGTGGAGTCGATCTTTTTAAAAATCCGCCGCGCCAGTGGCGCCGAGCCGCTGGCCAGGTCGAAGACCTTGGCCCGGGCTACCGCCGGTTCGTCGGCCCGCGAACGCGATGAGAGCACCAAAGTGCCGGCCGCGGCGCCGGCCGCCCCCAGCATCGAGAAAACGGTATGATGGCCACGTTTGGCGAAGCCAAGCCCCGCATCCATGGCGCCGGTGAAGTCGTCGGCAATTACCAACCAGTTGTACATGTGGGGTTGGGAAGAGTGAGGGTTACGACGCCGAGCGAACCGGATTTCTCAATACGCCGACGCCTTCGATTTCGATATCGACAATGTCGCCATCTTCGATCCGGCCGACACCCTGCGGAGTACCAGTTGCGATCACGTCGCCCGGCAGCAAGGTCACCGTGCGCGAGGCATCGGCAACCAGGTTGGCGACATCAAAAATCAAATCGGAGGTGCGCGAATCCTGGCGAATTTGCCCATTGACCCGGGTGGACACCGCCAAGTCGGCCGGGTCTAGGTCGGTTTCAATCCAGGGCCCGAATGGAAAAAAGGTGTCGAATCCCTTGCCTCGGAACCATTGCGTTTCGCGGTGCTGCCAATCGCGGGCCGATACATCGTTGCCGCAGGTGTAGCCAAGTACGTAATCGAGGGCTTCGGCTTCGGACACGTTACGAGCTTGGCGACCAATCACGACGACCAATTCGCACTCGTGTTCGACGTGGTCGGAAATTGTGGGAAGTTCAATGGTTTGACCGGGATTGGCGACCGCGGTGAGCGGTTTGAGAAAGAACATCGGGAATTCGGGCAGCGGTGACCCGGTTTCGGCGGCGTGAGCGGCATAGTTGAGCCCGACGCAGATCACCTTTTGCGGGCAGGTCGGCGTCAGCAGGCTGATCGATGCGAGCGGCCCAGCCGGCGCCCCTATCGAGTTGTCACCGAACGGGTCGCCGAGCAACTCGAATACTTCACCCTGAGCGTTGAGAGTGCCCCAGGCGGGGCCGTCGGGCGTTCGATAGCGCAGGATTTTCATCAGATTAGCCTCCCGTGAGGTCCCATGAATTGAGCAGTATGAGGCTGGCGTCGAGCGCATCGACGCCGGCTTGCAGGACCGGTAGGCTCCCGCTGCCGGCAATTTGGATGGTCGCCGAGTTCGGTATTGCCCCGGCCACGATGGCGGCGCCGGACTCCCGCGACGCTCCGGCATCCGCGCCGGTCGCGACCAGGGTGCGGGCCGTTGTTTGCGGCAGCATGTCGATCAAATTGGTTTGAACCAATGACCGTGCCAAAGCCGCTGCGCACATCCGGTCGGCGGTCATCGCGGCGGCTGTGAGGGCCGGCAGCAAATCATCGTCGGCATCGGACCAAAGTTGTCGCTGCAGGAAATCGGCAACCAATGATTCCTGCCAGACCAGGTTGGCCAATTCGTCGGCGACGGCCCGGTCAGCGGCGTGGTCAATGGAAACTGGCATGGGGTTGAATAGGACCTGTTTGAACACCAGCGATGGATAACGTGCGGCCAGGCTCATCGCCACGCTGGCGCCCCCATTGGCTCCAATTACGCTGCAGCGTTGCACGCCGATCGCGGCCAGGCAGGCTCTCAAGTCATCGGCCATGCCGTGGATGGTACATCCCTTGGTCTTCCTGTCGGTATCGCCGCAGCCGCGCAGATCGAATGCGATTACCCTGAAGGATTCGTCCAATCCCGGCAGAAATCCGTCCCAAAACCCACTGGAAGACAGCTGGGGGTGCAGCAGCACCACTTTGTGGATTCCATCCGGGTTCTGTTCACGGTAGCTGTAGCGGACGCCGCGCCGGCGAACTTCAGGCATGCTCGGGCGGATCCAAGGTGCCGATAAATGGCAGGTTGCGCCAGCGTTGATCGAGATCGAGCCCATAGCCGACCAGGTAGCCCGGCCCCGAATTGAATCCGGCGTAGTCAATCGGGCGGGTTTTAGCATCCTGCCCAATGCGTTCAATGAGACAGCAAACTCGCAGCGACTCGGGGTCGAGAGCTGAAAGATGGGCAACCGTCTGGTCAATCGTAAAAGCGGTATCGCGGATGTCGTCGATTACCAAGACGTGCCGGCCGGTGATCGGCCCGGTCAGGTTCAAGGTCTGCTCAAGGCGACCGGTTGACTGGCGTCCGAAATAGCTCTTTTGCGCCAGAAACTCGAGTTGGAGAGGAAATTCGAGCCGCCGCACCAGATCGGCGGCAAACATAAATGAGCCTTTTAAAAGCACTACTATTACCGGCTCCAACCCGGCCAGGTCGGTGGTTATCTCGTCGGCCAACCGGTCAATGGCATCGGAAATCTGCTGGGCCGAATAACGCAGCGTAACTTGCTGGAAATAGGCGTCGGCCAACTGCTTTAGCGCTTTTCGGGAGTGCGGTCGGCCAATTCACCCCCCAGATTGTGGGTGAGGCTCTCAACCCAAGCCGCACCGCGTTCAAATCTGGAAACTGGGTCCACGACCTTTTCTTCGAGCACCGTCTCGATGCGTTCACCGATCTGATTGACTTTTCGGTGATTCTTCCTGAGCACGCGCCGCGTCAATGCAGTGGCTTCGATGATGGAAATACTGGCCAACACCGCCACCACGGCGAGGGCAATCAAAAGCACCAGTTGAAAAGCGACCAGGATCACAATTGCGATGCTGGCGGGGTCAGACATTAGCGTCTTCCACCGCGCCGGCGCCGGCCAAATCTCGTCCGAATCGAGGATTCGGCCTCATTGGCCGCTTTTTCGGCGTTGTCTTTAAGCGCCGCCACGCGGGCGCCCACGTCGGACATCCCTTCGCCCTTCCGGAGGCCCAGCAATAGTGCCCCCAAAACATTACCTAGAACGAAGCCGACCAGGCCACCCAAAAGTGCATAGAACATTGATCTTCACCGGTTCATTTCCGACGGACCAACAGGGCCAGGATTCGTTGGAGCACAGCGGTGGATAGAACTGAATTTAGCGCTGATCCAGCGCGTGATTC
This sequence comes from Chloroflexota bacterium, assembly GCA_965249595.1. Lineage (GTDB taxonomy): Bacteria > Chloroflexota > UBA11872 > UBA11872 > VXNJ01 > VXNJ01. The sequence continues at coordinate 1,325,580 of OZ252242.1, forward strand.
GGCGGTTACCGTCACCGCTGACTCAACCGCCGAAGCGGTTTGCGTAAGCGAGTCGATGATCGGCAGCAATTCGCGACGCATCATGCGTACGAACCGCCACAGGACCGCCATCGTTACCAAGGCAGTCGTAGTCGACAGTACCGCTACGATCGCCAAGATGACGACCGAAGCGTCCCTAACTTCGCCGAGCGTCAACCTTCCGGATCCAGTCCATTTCGTTTAATCCACCGGCGAAACACCAACTTCCAGAGCGCCGGTCGCAGCCTGTTCCAGGCTGCTTCCACTCGGTGCCTGTCCGCCGGGTTCAGGCTACCGGGGCCGTATATCGACCTTGAATACTGTTGGGCAATAATTTCAGGCGGGCGCCTACCAGGGGAGTCGGACCAAGCCCCGTCGGGGGTCTGAACCTCGATTGACCGAGCGATTTGCAAGGCCATCTCCATCGGGGTATGCGTCGCCGAGCGAGTATATCCGGCACGCTCGGCCAGGGCGAGCATGGACCCATAGATCGCTGCCGTGCGTGAGTCTGACGATTGCAACCGAGTTCGCAGCCAAAGCGTAAATGGCGCCAGGAGCCCCAAAGCGCCAATGGCGGCCGCTATTCCGATGACAATGGGCAACAGGTCGCCTATTTGCCCGAACATGCGCTGCAGGAAGAATTGATCCTCGGGCGCCAGCTCCTCAAAGTCTTCGAACTCTAGGCTGTCCAGTAAGTCGGCAAAATCAATTTCTGAAGGGTTTTCGATACTGGGATTTGCGGCGCCCACGTCATCGGTGAGCAGGGCCGCCGGGGCGCGATAACCGGAAGGTTCAAAGGGGACCCAGCCGTATCCGGAGAAGTAGACCTCGACCCAGGTGTGGGCTTCCTCCGCCCCGGCCACCCAAGCCACCGCCTCTTCGTCGAATAGACCGGTCACATAACCGCTGGCCAATCGCGACGGAATTCCGTTGAGTCGCACCATAACTACCATCGCGCTGGCCCCATATTCGGCGTAACCGCGGCGGTATTCGAAGAGGTAGAGATCAACTATGTCGTCGCCCAATGAAGGAGGCGGCAGATCGATCGCAAATGGATAGCGACGAAGGAAAAATTCGATGCTTTGGGCCACATCGTAGTTGTTCTGGCCGGTGGAACCGAATCGAGCCGCCAATTCGCGGACGCGCTGCGTGGTGTCGGGCAACTGCAAATAACGATCGATCCAGTCGGGGTAATCGGTGGCTGCCGCGGCGAGTTGTTCCGCCGAGGCGGCCGGGATCGTTGATTCAGCCGAGTAGGCGATCCGCTGCCCCACCCGACGGGTGGCGCGGACGGTCGAAAAATCGGTCAACTGGCCGTCGCTTGGGCTCTGGATGTAGTACGGCCGATTTACGGAAACGACATCGCCCGGCACGTAGAGGATTGAGGAGTCGGAGTTGTAAATCTCAAAATTGGACTGCACCGCGATTCGCGCCGCGGCGACGGTTTCCGATACCCGCTCTCCGGGCCCCAAAGCGGTCAACAGATCGGAGGTGTTTTCCCAGCGATCGCCCAGAAAACGATCGAACACGGTCCCGCGCCAGTAATACGGTTGCGTGGCCTGGACGATAAGTGTTGCGCTACGCGAGAACGGCAGCGCCGCGCCTACCGAGAATCCCTGCTGGCCGGTCAGTCCCGAGATCGAGGACGGGTTCGAAACGCCTGAGAACAGTCGCGTGGTGGCCGCCTCAACATCGCTCCAACCATCGCCCATATAGTTCCAAAAAGCTGTGGCCAACGGGTTGCCGGTCACCCGCGGCAAGAAAACCGAAGTAGACACGACTAGCGCGATCGCGACCAGTGAGAGCGCCGCCATATTTACCTGCAACTCCGGCGCGTATTCGGTGCGCTCGATGGCCCAACGCGAGGTCAGGGTGCGCAGATTGACCAACACCATCAATAGCAGTAAGGCCACGATGAACACCACGAACGGCATCCGTATGGGGCCCAAATAGGTCGTATTGACGGCAAGCGCAATGCCGGCCGGAGTCGCTGCCAATGCGGCCGATGCGGTTCGTGAAAGTGCCCAGGCGGCAAAAAAGCCCATCCCCCAGGCCGACAGGCTCATCCAGAAGACAAAAACCTCGTTATCGGCCGACGGGCTCAGGTTAAAGAGGGCCTCGAACCAATCGAGCAAGCGCAGATAAAGCTCGCTGGCAAATCCGGCGCTGGTGGCGATGGCACCGAGCAGGGGTTGCTGGCCGACGGTTCTACCCTCAACGGCGTCGGTCAACCACGACCAGGTGCCGCCAACCATTTGGGTCAGCGACGGCCAAAATTCCGCCGGCCCGGGAAAAACTTCAGCTGCCACGACGAACGCCACGGCCGCTCCGCCGATCGCGCCGCCGGCCAGCAGCAGCCAATTGGGAGCCCCGGATCGGCAGGACAACATTGCCGCTGCCAGACCCAGCACAGCCAGTGGATACATCACGTAGGTTTTTTCAACCCACCTCGCGTCATGGATCGCGTAAACGGCTGAAAGCACGACGACCAGGGCCAGGAACGTGGGCAGCCAATCGAGTCCGGCAATTCGCCCGCGGAGAGCCGGAAGGGTTGGAGAGAGAGTTGCCACCTGTTACATCTGGGAAATTAATGCCGCTGCCGCGGTGGGCAGCGACGGAGGACCAAAATCGGGTCGGATGCTGGAAAACTCCTGTCCCGACCGCACGGTTCGCAGCACCAGACCAGCGGCTGCGGCACTGTCGCCAAAGTCGGCCGTCGGCCGAGAGGAATCGAAACTGGTGGCATCGACGTGAACGGCAGTGCAATTGATGCGTCGCCGGGCGAGCATCGCCAGCGACGCAATCCAGCTAGGGTCTGGCGAAGGTGACACGGCGACCACCGAAACGCCGGGTCCAAATCCGGCGCCAAATTCGGCCAATGCCAGATCGAAGGCATCTGTTCCGTGGGCGCGCACTATCGCCAAATGTTCGAGGATCCGCCAAAGCTGTTGCGGCCCTTTTTGGGGCTCAAGAATCGTGCGCTGACCGGCCCGCGCGGCCAGACCCACGGCCCGCCCCGCACGAACCTGCTGATAGGCGGCGGCGGTAGCTATGTTTACGGCCATTTCCTCGGTGGTGTCCGCTCCCACGCCAGCTTGAACCGAACGTTGAAGGTCGAGCACTATCCAGACGCTGGAGGCCGGCTCAAGATCGAATTCCTTGACCGTGATCTGACCGCGGCGGGCGGTTGATAGCCAATGGATTCGCTTCATTGGATCACCGGGGGCGAAATCGCGAATCCCGGCCGCGTCGGAAGTGATCTGATGGGTGCGGGCATTAGAACGGGCCGAACCGAATTGATAACCGGCCGGGACGCTCAAATCCCCCATGATGGCGATTTTTGGGTAGACCACGAATGTTGTCGTGCGCGGAAAGTCAAATTCAGCCGCAAAAATCCCGAACGGGTCACTGGTGCGCACGATCATCGGGCCCATCGTGAACACTCCGCGCCTCAGCGCGCGACCCGAACTGTGCCAAACCTTGGTCTGACGTCCGGTAAGGTTTTCCGCTATTGATGCCGAATAACCGGGAAAGTTTGACCCGTCCTCGAGTTCGACTATCAGCACCGGCAATCGGCCCAAATTGGTAAGGCGGAATTCCTCGGCGACTTCGTCCCCGGTAAATGCGGCCTTCGTCACCAGAGTCCGCGAAAGCCGCAGATTGGTAACCGATCTGGATATCCAGAACCAGGTAATCCCCACCAGGGCGGCGGTCACATAGAAGAACCAATAGACGATTGCCGAGGTCGTCACCAAGGCCAAAACCCCAAGCACCCCGACTGCCAGGAGCGCCAGCGGGCGCTGCAGGGTGAGGGCCGGCCGGCCAGGCCGGAGCACTTCACGGCGCAATGGCGTAAGTATCCAAATCGATGGTTAGGGCAATCTCATCGCAGCGATCGTATTTGGGGCACTTGTAGCATTCGGTCCAAACCTTGTGGGTTAGCCGGTCGCGCTGCGAGACGACAAACCCCAACTTCTTGAAAAATTCGGGCCGCAGAGTAAGTGTGAATACCTGCGGTACGCCAAGGGTTCGAGCCTCATCCAGGCACCGCCTGACCAAATCCTGCCCGATGCCCTGGCGCTGCCATTCGGTGGCGACCGCCAATGCGCGAATTTCAGCCGTGTCCGGCGGCATGATATGCAGGGCCGCCGACCCGATGACGAGATCGCCGGCGCGGACGACCTTGTAATCGCGCAGATTCTCGATGATGTCCGAGATTGGCCGCGGCAACATTTCATCGGCAGCCGCGAAGGGGTCGATCAGCGCTTTTATGGCCGGGGCATCGAACAAATTCGCCGGCACCACGCGGGCCGGCTGCCTGATCCTATTCAATTGGGCCATCGCGATGTCCTTTCGCCATCTAAATTTTCACACCCAGGCCTTAGTTGTACGGGCACCTAAGCGCCCAAATAACATTGATCGCGAACCAGCCTATCGCTAGGAGGCTCCGCGCGCATGCCGCACCCCAGCTACGGCAATGAATCTCTAAACCCCGAGCAGGCCGCCGCCGTGCACCATGTCGAGGGGCCAATGATGATTCTGGCCGGGGCCGGTTCGGGCAAGACGCGGGTTATCACCCACCGCGCCGCCTACTTGGTTGGCGGATTGGGCGTAGATCCACGCCGGGTCCTGGCGGTCACCTTTACCAATAAAGCTGCATCCGAGATGCGGCAGCGGGCGATCGACTTGGGCGGATCGATCCTCTTTGACGCCCAGATCTCGACGATCCATCGCCTTGGCGTACACCTGCTGCGGCGCCACGGTTCGCATCTGGGTATCGCGCCGGACTTTTCAATCGTCGACGCCGAAGACCAGCGGGCGCTGCTGCGCGCGGTCCTGCGCGGTCGGGGTCTCTCGAAGGCCAGCTTGGGTCGGCACGGCGAACGCCACATTGCCACCTATCTGGCCCGTGCCAAGGAGGAATTGGCCGACCCGGTGGCTTTCTATTCCGCCAGCGTTGACTACGCCCTCGACCCGGAGCTTTTCGGCGAGATCGTCTCCGACTACGAGCGGTCGCTCAAGGCCGCCAACGCGCTCGATTTCGGTGATCTGCTCGCCCGCCCGGTGCAGCTGCTAACTGAGCAAGAAATCCTCCTCGAACAACTCCAGCGCTGGTACAGCCATGTGATGGTTGACGAGTATCAAGACATAAATAAGGCGCAGGATTCCTTGCTCACGCTGCTCGCCGACGGCCATCGCAACCTAGTCGTCGTCGGCGACGACGATCAGTGCATTTACACCTGGCGCGGCGCCGATGTGCGCCTCATCCTCGATTTCGTCAAGCGTTATCCCGATGCCAACGTCGTGCGTCTAACCCGCAATTACCGTTCATCGGGCAACATCCTGGCCTGCGCCAACCATCTGGCCCAGGGATTGCCGGTACGCCATGCCAAGGAGCTTTGGACCGATCGCCCGCCAGGGCTAAAGATCACGGTTGTCGAGGCCGAGGATACCGACGACGAGGCCGAGGCGGTGGCGCGCACGATCGCCGAGTTGGCCAACGAAGGAATGGACTTGCGCCAGATCGGCATTCTTTACCGCGTCAATTCGCAATCGCGCGAGCTGGAAACCGAACTGCGTCGATTTCGGATCGATTACCGCATTCGCGGCGCGCCGGAGTTTTACCAGCGGCGGGAGATCAAAGACCTAATCGCCTATTTGCGCGTCATCCACAACGATTCGGACCTAATTGCCTGGCGGCGCATCATCAACATGCCGCCGCGTGGCATCGGCCCCGGCACGCTGGCCAACGTCGAGGCGTTGCGCGTCGATTTAGGCTTGCCGCTGGGAGCGGCCTTGGAGTTGCTCTGCCAGGGATCCGATCCGGACATAACGGCCCGTTTTACGACTCGAGCCCGGGGCTGCCTGGAGTCGGTCAGCAGCCTGATCGGCCGGCTGCGGGAGGCGGCTGCGGCGTTGCCGCTGCCGCAGTTGCTCGAACATGTCTTCGAGCAATCCGGTTACCAGACGATGCTCGCCGGCGACGATCGCGGCGAGGATCGTCTGGAGAATGTCCAGTCACTGCTCGACGGCATGGCGGCTTATGCAACGATCGATCCGGCGACCGCCCTTTTGCAATTCCTTGAAGACGTGGCTCTAGTCTCCGGCGGCGATGACGGCGAAGGAAGCTCAGATGGGCCTTACGTTGAGATGATGACCCTGCATAGGGCCAAGGGGCTCGAATATGACTGCGTATTCGTCTGCGGCTTCGTCGACGGCATGATCCCGCACTCGCGCAGTTTCGACGGCGCTATCGATGAAGAGCGCCGCCTGGCCTATGTCGGGATGACCCGTGCCCGTGATCGTCTGTATCTCACACATGCTGCGCGGGCCCGCGGCTATTGGGGAACGCAGTCGCAGGACCCTTCCCGTTTCCTGGCCGACGTGCCGATCAAGCTGATCGATTTTGTGAGCACCGACCGCTACCAGAACGCCGGTCAATTTGGAATGTTCCCGCAGCCAACCCAGCCGACCCCGGCGCCGCACCCGCCGACCCCGGTAGGCAAATTTGCCAGTGGCCAAAAGGTCCATCACGCCAGCTTTGGCAACGGCACGATCATTTCTTCGGCCATCCGCAGCGGCGAAGAGATCGTTGCCGTGGCCTTCGATTCGGGAGAGACTAAGAACCTGATGGTCTCTCATGCCCGCCTGCAACCGGCCAGCTCGCCGAGCAAGGCCAGTTAGAACCCTTCCCGCCGATGCTTATGTTCGCGCAACTGGCAGGTTACCGGCAGCGGTTCGAAGTGGTCTCTTCGCGGTTGGAGATCATCACCGAATTGGCCGAATTATTTGGCGCCTCCACGCCGGCCGAAGCGCGGGCCGGCGGTCAAATTGCGAACCGTAGATACTTGCCATTCGGGCCCTCTCCCGGGCGCTGCCGCCGTCGGCAAGGTGCCGCCGTCGGCAAGGTGCGGCCGCGGGGAATGCGGCCAAGCCGGAAGGGAGCGCCTAGCACTTGAACGAAGCCGATTCCTCCGCCAGCACAAACATCCCCGAGGCCACTGCCGAGGTCGCCCGATTGCGCCGCGAGTTGATTCGGCACGAGCACCTCTACTACGTACTGGACAGACCCGAGGTAAGCGATGCCGAATTTGACCGGATGCTGCGCCAGCTCCAAGGGCTTGAACGTGAATTCCCCGTCCTGGTCACACCGGATTCACCCACCTTAAGGATCGGGGGATCGCCGCGACCCGGAGTCGCCAAGGCCGATCACTCGTCGGTATTGCTCAGCCTGGACAACGCCCTAGACGATGAGGAACTCGCGGACTTCGACCGCCGCGTGCGGGTAGGGGCTGGTGTCGACGCCATCGGTTATGTCGGCGAACTCAAGCTCGACGGTGTATCGATGGCGGTACAGTACGCCGACGGACAGTTGGCCCTGGCCCTCACCCGCGGCGACGGGGTCTCGGGCGAGGTGATTACCCCCAACGCGCAGACTCTTAGGTCGCTGCCGCTGGCGGTGGATCGCCGGCTTCTGTCAGATGCCGGGATGGGTGTCGACTTCGAGGTTCGCGGCGAGGTGGTGATGCCCAAGCAGGCCTTTGCCGAACTCAATCGCCGGCAAACCGCCGAGGGCGGACACGTGTTTGCCAACCCGCGCAACGCCGCCGCCGGTTCGCTGCGGATGCTGGACCCGAAAGTGACGGCGGGGCGCCGATTGGACTTCTACTGCTACGCGTTGCTAGTTGACGGCCGGCCGTGGGGCCAAACGCACTGGCAGGGGTTGGACCTGATGGAAAAGCTCGGCTTCAAGGTCAATGCGCACCGCCGCCGCCTTGCGGGACTCGACTCCATGCGCGAATTTCGCGATTACTGGATGGAGCGGCGCCAATCGCTTGATTACGAGATCGACGGTTTGGTGTTCAAGGTCGATTCGACGCCGGACCAGGCGCGACTGGGTGCTACCGCCAAGGCCCCGCGCTGGGCAATTGCCGCCAAACCGCTGGCCCAGCAGGCCGAGACGGTAGTCGAGGCAATCGACGTGCAGGTTGGGCGGACGGGGGCAATAACCCCGCGCGCGCACCTGCGTCCAGTCAAGATCGGCGGGGTTACGGTTGCGCGGGCAACCCTTCACAATTTCGACGAAATCGAGCGCCTCGGGCTGCGAATCGGCGACACCGTGCTGGTCGAGCGCAGCGGTGAAGTGATCCCTAAGGTGTTGCGGGTAATCAGTCCGGGCGCGCAGCGACAGAAGATTGCGATTCCGAGCGCCTGCCCTAGCTGCGCGACCCCGATCGAACGCCCCGAAGGCGAGGTTGTCTGGCGCTGTCCCAATACGCGCTGTCCGACACGCTTAAAAGAATCAATCCTGCATTTTGGTCATCGCGCCGCGATGGACATCGATGGTTTGGGCGAGTGGCTGGCAAACGAGATCGTGGATCGCGGAATGGTCCGCGACATCGCCGACCTTTACGGACTCCAAGCGCAACAGCTGGCGCGGTTGGAAGCCGATTCATTTCTGTTTTCCGATTCAGAAGCCGAAAAGCTTGTTCAACGATTGGCGATCGCAAAAGATTCGGTCGCCGTGGGCAGGGTTTTGTACGCGTTAGGCATCCCCAGAATCGGCGAAAAGACGGCCGAACAGGTCGGCAAGCAATTTGCGACTCCGGCAGAGCTTTGGTCCGAATTGCCCACAATGAATTCCGCGCGGGCCGGATTAACCGAGAGTCAGTCTCAGGCCATCACAAAATTTTTAGCCGATTCGCTAAATCAGCGATTGATCGAGGACCTAATGCGCTATGGCCCACCGTTCGAACGCGGCGCGCGCGTTGGGGAGGGCACGTCGCACGGAGAGAGTCCTTGGCCCCAAGCTCGATTGATGGAGTTCTTGCAGCGGGTAACCGCGCCACTAGCGCGTCGCGACCTGCCGGGTTCAGCTAAGGGCATTGGAAGTGTTGTGGCGCGGCGGTTGGTTGAATTGGGTCGGGTGCGGCGACCGGCCGACATTTATCAAATCAACGCCAATCAACTCGAACTGATTCCGCACCGAACTCAATTTGGTGACAAGTCGGCGCAGCGGGTTATCGACGCCCTGGATCGATCCAAGTCAGTTCCCCTCCAGAGGTTGTTGTTCGGATTGGGAATCCGCCACATCGGTGAGCGTGCGTCCCAATTGCTGGCGATGCATTTCGGAGATTTGGACGCCCTTGCCAAAGCCAGCGCCGAGGAATTGGCTGACGTAGACGAAATCGGCCCAATAATCGGTGAAGCAGTGCACGAATACTTCGGCGACCAGAACAATCAGGAACTGGTCGGTCGGCTTCGCACCGCCGGGCTGCGGTTTTCGGCGGAACAAAGCCAGCTTCGGCTATTGCTGCCCGAAGTGGCCGGAAAAACCTTCGTCCTGACCGGGGCACTTGAACAGATGACTCGCCGGCGGGCGCGCGAGTTGATCCAATCTTTCGGAGGCCGGGTGACCAATTCGGTTACCACTGACACCGACTACCTTGTAATCGGTGCGAATCCCGGTAGCAAGTTGGCGCGAGCGCGCGAGGCGAAGATTCCGATCCTCAGCGAGGAAGATCTGTCGCGGATATTGACCGAATGAGCCAGAACGTGATTTGTGCAGGAACGGAAATGACCGAACGCATTTATGACCGCCGCCGGTCGCAATGACCGGTTTGGGCCCGATGCCTGGATTTCTCCGGGTCCGCTGGCCAAAATCATCGGCGAGGAATTGCGTTGCCATTGGGTAGATGACCAGCGACCGACCCGCGGCTGCGGGCTTCGGTTTCGGCGCGGCCAGGGTATTCCAGGGGTGGACAAACAGGGCCCCAGCGGCTTCTCGACGGTTGACTTTTTTTAACCAGGTTGGATGGGCTGTAGCTAGCCTGACGGCCATGATCGGCGAAGAACCACCGTCTATATCCGGATAAGGATCACCCGGCCCGGCGCCGGGAATTAGCTATCAGGCGAATCGATGGCCTCTACGATCAGCTTTACGTAAGCGTCTTTACCGGCATCTGTCAGATGTACACCGTCGTCGGCGAACCATTCGGGATGATCTTGGCTGAACGCATGCCAGTCGACAAAAATCGTGTTCTTAGCGCCGTCGAGCCGAGCCAATTGGTCATTTACGAAATTGGTCCAGGTGCGTGGCGCCTGGGTATTGACGACCACCAGCCGTCGAAGTTTCACCGCGTAGCGCCTGAGTTCGCCGATCGCCTCCGGATCAAAAACCCCATTGGTGCCAAGGTGCAATACGACCACGTTGGGGCGGGTTACCAGAGGGCCGCCCACGGCGCTGTCGATGCGCATCAAACCATCCGCAATTTGTTTCGACACGGCTGCGTCAATTTCCAATTCCGGAATGGCTGCCAGCAATTGCGGTGCGGCGCCGACCATCACCGAATCGCCAATTGCCAACACCGGCGTCAAATGCATCAATGGCAGAGCCGGAACTCGCGTGGGTTGCGGCTTGAAGTCGGCAACATAGGTGACGTCGAACAGGTCGGATGAGTAGACCTGAATAACCTGAGGGCTGCGGTCGCCAGCCGGATCCCGGGGGGCCGACGGAACCTGCGCCGCCCTGGGCTCGGGGATCGTTTGGATCGGCGGATTGCTAGTTTCCGGGTTATCCTGGCGCGGAGCGCTGAGCGTGCTCAACAGAGCGGCGTTGGCGCGAATCTCGTCGGCGATTGCATCGGCCGGAGCGGTCACGATTCCAGAGGTCGTCGCCAGCGCCACCGACCCGAACATGACACCCGCCAACACCGTTGCAACCAACCCACTTTGGACGGTTGGCACTCGATCACGCAGGGCCCGTGCGGTGGAGATCGAACCGTCGCCGGTGGCCCGGATCGCCCGTCTGACTGCCGACCGCAGCGGGATCTCGACAAACTGGGCCGACCACGCCGCCAGGGCGAACACCAACAGCAGCCGAACGGCAATGTCGGCCGCCGCCGGCAAGGCGATCGATTGCGGCCAACCGATTAGCAATAACGGCCAATGCCAAAGATAGATGGCATAGGAGCGCTGGCCGACCCACCTTAATGGGGCAAGCGAAAGCAGCTTGGTTACCGGTTGTTCGGGCCCACTTGCCAGAACGACCAGCAGGCCTGTAATCAGCGCGATTGACAAATACCCCCCGCGGTAGAGGAGTCCATCCCATTCGTGGATCAATGCCATCGTGGCAATCAGGGTCAGCAGGGCCATCGCACTTAATGCCGTGTGGAGCCTGATGTGAGTGCTTAGCAGTGGTTGCCGGCCAAAGCAGGCGCACCCGAGCAGGGAGCCGACGGCGACCCCAAACAGGTGCGTATCAGTGCCGTAATAGAGCCGCGAAACATCGCCCCACGGAACGTACAGATACGCCATCCAAGCGGCCGATGCAATTGCCGCCAGCGCCGCCAGGTACGCCAGGTAGCGCCGGCCGGCAAATCGCAGGATGACCAAGGCAAGCGGCGGCCAGACGAGATAGAACTGCTCCTCAACCGCCAGTGACCAGAGATGGACCGCCAAGGAAGGTCGAGCCTGTTCAAAGTAGGAGATGTCACGCCAGACGAAATCCCAATTGCTGATGAACAACGGAGCAAAACGGGCATCGGCCAAAAATCCCGCTAGCTGGGCCGGCGCAAAGGCCAGCAGGTAAACGGCGGTCAAACCCAGCATGAGCAGCAACGCCGGCAGCAGCCGGGTGGCTCGGCGCAACCAGAAGCGTCCGAGGGCCAGCGTCCCCTGCTCGGCCTGTTCGCGCAACAGCAGGGTCGTGATCAGGAATCCGGAAATGACAAAGAAGATATCGACGCCCAGGAACCCGGCCGGAAGCCAGGCGGCGTTGGCGTGGTAGGCAACCACGGCGACAACGGCCAGAGCCCGCAGCCCGTCAAGGGCCGTCCAATATCGCGCTGGCGGTTGCGCCATCATCAATCGCTGACGCTAAAAATCCGGCGAGGGGCGCGACTGGCCGTCAGGTGCGCAGAATGCGAATTATGCCGGGCTGGGCTGCTGGGCGCGCACCCTTTTGGTCGCTTCCACCATGTTTCGCAGCGCCGGTTCAACCTCTTCCCAGCGGCGAGTTTTGAGACCACAGTCGGGATTGACCCACAATTGCTGCTCCCTCAGGTGGCCTAGCGCCGCCTGCAATCGCTGCTCGATCTCGCTTGTCGACGGGATTCGCGGCGAATGAATGTCATAAACCCCGGGACCGATTTCATTGGGGTAATCAAAATCGACAAACGACTCCAGCAGTTCCATGTTTGAGCGCGAGGCTTCGATGGAAATCACATCCGCGTCGAGGGCGGCGATGGTCTCAATGATGTCGTTGAATTCGGAGTAGCACATATGGGTATGAATTTGCGTCGAATCGGCGGCGCCGCTCGAGGCGATCCGAAAACACTCCACCGCCCAGTCGAGATATTCGGCATGGTCGGCCTGGCGCAACGGCAGACCCTCGCGCAGGGCGGGCTCGTCCAATTGAATCACCGCGATGCCGGCCGTTTCCAGATCCGCCACTTCGTCACGCAGGGCCAGGGCGATTTGACGGCAGGTGTCCGAGCGCGGTTGGTCGACGCGGACGAATGACCACATCAATATCGTCACCGGTGCGGTAAGCATGCCTTTGACCGGTCTCTCGGTAAGCGATTGGGCGTACCCTGACCAGTCGACAGTCATCGCCCTGGGGCGCCAAACATCGCCGTAGATTAGAGGCGGCCTCACGCAGCGTGTTCCATAACTTTGCACCCACCCGTTGCCGGTAAAGGCGATACCTTCGAGTTTTTCACCGAAGTACTCGACCATGTCGGTGCGCTCAAATTCCCCGTGCACTAAGACATCGATGTCCAGTTCTTCCTGGATTCGAATCGTGCGCTCGATCTCCGCTCGCAGGAAATCTTCATATTGCTGGCGAGTCTGGCGTCCGCGCCGAAAGGCGCTGCGCTGGCGCCTAACTTCACTAGATTGCGGGAACGACCCAATGGTGGTGGTCGGTAAGAGCCGCAGCCCCAACCGCTCGCGCTGAACTTCCTCGCGGCCGCGATAGGAAAGGTTGCGCCGGGCCATCGCCGGTGTGAGGTTGGACAGCCGGTCAGCCACCACCCGGTTATGAATTCGCGGGGAATTGGCGTGACTCATCTGCGCCGCCGCCGATTGCTTGAAAAGTTCCGCAAAACTTTCCCGGTCACCGGCCAGCGCCGCCGTCAGGGCGGCAACCTCTTTCAGCTTCTGGCAGGCGAAGGCCATCCACTGCAGCAATTCCGAATCGAGTGATTTCTCGCTGCTCAGATCAACCGGGCAATGTTGCAACGGACAGGAGGGGGCCAGGATGACCCGCTCGGGACCGAGGATCTCCGCCGCCCGCAGGGCGACTTTCAAGGCGGCCTGCAAATCTGCCCGCCAGACATTGCGGCCGTCAACTAGGCCCAGCGAGAGGCGGGCCGTCCGATCAGCGAACGCGGCGATCACCGCTTGCAACTGGTCGGGCGCGCGCACCAGGTCGATGTGCAATATGGACACCGGTAAATCAGCGACAGTGGCCAGGTTTTCGCCCAGCGCCCCGAAATAGGAGGCCAAGGCGATCTCCGGTCCGCATCCTGCCAAGCCCCGGTAAGCGGTCGCCAGCGCCGCGGAAGCCTGTGGCGACAGGTCGGTGACCAAGATCGGCTCATGCAACTGGACCGTCTGGGCGCCGGCGGCACCAAGTTGACCGAGCAGGTCAGCGTAAACGGGCAGGAGCGTTTCGATCAGCTCGAGCGGATTGCCGCCGTCGGTGCGCTTGGCCAATGACAGATACGTCACCGGGCCAATTAGCACCGGGGTGGTGTCTATGCCAATGGATCGGGCTTGCGCCAACTCGGCCAGCGGTTTGACCGAGTTAAGCGCAAAGGCCTGGTTCGGGGCCAACTCCGGTACGACATAGTGGTAGTTGGTATCGAACCACTTTGTCAATTCACAGGCCTCTACATCACCCGCCGCTCCTTGGTGACCGCGAGCCATGGCGAAGTAGACATCCAGGTCGGACAGATTTTCCAATTCGCGAAACCGCGAAGGTATCGCCCCGACCAGCACCGACGTATCGAGCATTTGGTCGTAGAGTGAAAAATCGTTGCTTGGGATCAGGTCGATGCCGGCCGAACTTTGCTCGCGCCAGGCAATTTCCCGCAATCCGGCGGCTATATCCTGCATGGCTTCGGCATCGATTCGCCCGCGCCAGTAACGCTCTACGGCGCGCTTTAATTCGCGGTTGGGACCGATGCGTGGAAAACCCAACGTCATGCTCTGGGTCATAAGAAAAGTGCGTCCGATTAGATTGGGGACTTAAAGCAGGGGATGTGGCCCGGATCGGGCAGTTTCGCCACTTTCGGCGGAAGACGATTTTATTTGGATTTGGCCTACCGAAATTTCACCCGTCGGCACTACCTAAAAATCGAGCACCGGCCGCTTGGTCGACGCTGCCTGGCGCTCCGATTCGATCCATTGCTGCAGCGCATCGATTTGGGCCCTAACTTGCTCGGGAGCGGTCCCGCCCGGGGATTTGCGCGCCGCCACCGACCATGCAGGATCGAGCCGAACCAGCGCATCTGACTCAAATGAAGGGCTGTGCGCCTGAAGATCGGCCAGTGAAACTTCACCGAGGTTTCCGCCGCGTCTTTCCAGTTCCGCAACCAGTCCGGCTACCAGCCCATGGGCCTGATCAAAGGGCATCCCTCTCTCAACCAGGTAATCGGCCAGATCGGTCGCGGCCGACCCTCCCATCCTGGCTATTTGCGCCATCCGAGTGGTATCAAAATCCAAATTGGCAATGAGGCCGGTCATCGCCCGCAAGCTGGCCAGCGAATCATCTTGGGCGCCGTAGACCGCCGCCTTGTCCTCCTGCAGGTCAAGGTTGTAGGCCAGCGGCAGTGATTTGACGGTTGCCAGGAATCCGGTGAGGCGACCGATTGCGGCGCCGGCGCGGCCGCGAGCCAACTCGGCAACGTCGGGATTCTTCTTTTGCGGCATGATGCTCGAACCGGTTGACCAGGCGCCGGGCAAGACAACGGCCCGGAACGGTTGCGATGCCCAAATGACGATCTCCTCGGCCAGCCGGGAAAGATTTACGGCCAACTGGGCCGTCAGCTGGAGGAAGTCGACTACGAAATCTCGGCTTGCGACGGCGTCGATGCTGTTGTTGCAAACGCGCTCAAACCCGAGCCGGGCAGCGACATATTCGGGATCGATGGCATGCGAAGTCCCGGCCAGGGCACCGGCCCCCAGCGGCAGTTCGTCGGCCAGCTGGTATGCGTGCGTGCAACTGATGCAAGTCCGCCGCAGGGCTTCGGCATGGGCGAGGAGGTGGTGCCCGAGCAACACCGGTTGCCCGACTTGCAGATGGGTCATGCCGGGAGCTATTGCCTGGTCCAATTCGGCCGCCCGTCCGGCCAGGATTTCCATAAGGTCGAGACAGGCCAGGGCGATATCGCAGGTGGCGGTCCGGACATAGAGTCGAAAAGCGGTGGCCACTTGGTCGTTGCGCGATCGGGCGGTGCGCAAATTGCCGGCCGCGGTCCCGACCAACTCGCCAAGTTGCCGTTCGACCAACGAATGGATATCCTCGTCACCGCCATCGGTGGGAACCCCATCGGCGGCGTAGCGAGTCCGCAGGGTTCGCAATCCGGCGGCCAATCCGGCAGATTCGCTGGCCGCGATCAATTTGGTGCGGCCGAGCATTTCTACATGGGCAATGGCGACCGCAATTTCCTCTCGCCAAAAACGGACATCGCGCGCCAGTGACGAAGTAAAGCCCATCGCTGCGCTACCGCCGCCCTGACCCAATCGCCCGGACCAAAGCGTGGCTGGAGAGGCGTCCGGCCGCTTGTCTGATTCCATATGCGTAGTCACCTGCCAAGACTTTTCTAAGTCAGCGGCCACCGGCCAAGAAGGAGTTGATCTCGCTGAGATTACAAAGTACGGCGTCGATTGGCGGTGAGTCAAATTGCCGCGGATCGAATGCAGCGGCTAATTTGGATAGGCGCGGCGGACCAATAATCGGCTCAAATTGTGGTTCATTGCGCCCCGGACTCAAATATTCCGGTTCACCATGCCAAGCGAGAAATGCTCGATGCAATCGGCCCCGCCGAAGGTTTGATGGCGGCCATTGAAGGTGGCTCATTCCTCGATCAAGAATTAGGCGCATTGCGGTTTCGAAGTGGTGTGACAAGTTCGCCATTTGGGGTGGGCAACGAGTCAGATCGCCCGTCGGAATCGCGAATTGGCGGGCCCGATCGGGCCCGACTAGCTCCCGCTGGGCGGTAGCAATTTGTCCGAGCTGGCGCCGAGCTGCAGTCGGGCCTGAGTCTGCTGGCTCAGGCCGTGCAATTTGATAAACCCGACCGCCGCGTTGTGGTCAAAAGTGTCGTCGGCACCATAAGTTGCCAATTCGGGGCGATAGAGCGATGAGTCCGAGCTCCGACCGACGACCTCGGCGTGACCCTTAAAGAGCCGTACCCGGACCGTGCCGGTCACATTCCCTTGATTGGATTTGAGGAATGCCGCCAGATCGCGGTGCAAACCCGAAAACCACAGTCCGTCGTACACCATCCGTGAGTATTCACCCGCTACCTGCGTTTTGAATCGCATCTGATCTCGGGTCAGCGTCATTGTCTCCAGCGCGTAATGAGCACGGTGCAGGATCTCGGCCGCCGGCATTTCATAGATCTCGCGCGATTTGATGCCGATGAGCCGGTTTTCCACATGGTCGGCGCGGCCAATTCCGTGGCGGCCCCCAATTTCATGCAACCGCAAGACCAGCCGGACACCGTCGGTGGCCTCTCCGTTTAGGGTCACCGGAATTCCCGATTCGAAGCCTATTTCGACGTATTCGGGGTCGTTGGGCGCCATTGTTGGATCAGTTGTCCAGAGCCACACGTCATCCGGAGGCTCGCTCCAGGCATCTTCCAACACCCCGGATTCGATGCTGCGCCCCCACAGGTTCTCGTCGGTCGAATAAGGGCTTTCCTTGGTAACCGGGATGTCGAGACCTTTCTGCTCCGCGTACTCGATCTCCTGGTCGCGGTTCATGCTCCATTCACGGATCGGGGCGATGATCCGCAGATTTGGGTCCAATGTGGCCACGGATACGTCAAACCGAACCTGGTCATTGCCCTTGCCGGTAGAACCATGGGCCACCGCCACCGCGCCAACCTCGCGCGCTGTTTCCACCAGCAACCAGGCGATCAGGGGTCTCCCGAGGGCAGTTGCCAGGTAGTAGGCGTCTTCATATTTGGCGCCGGCCTGGAGAGACGGAAACACAAATCGGTCGACAAACATCGCCCGCGCGTCTTCAACCCGAGCCTCAATGGCGCCGTTTGCCAAAGCTCGCTCGCGCACGCCGTCTAGTTCACGGCCCTGGCCCAGGTCAATGGTTAGGGCGACGACTTCGAGATCGTAATGTTCCCTGATCCAGGGTATCGCCACCGAAGTGTCGAGCCCGCCCGAGTAGGCCAGGATAACTTTATCCATTTGCGTGGGTATTCCTCTTTAGCGACTCAGGCGCCTATGGAACGGGCGATGATCGCCAGAGCGGAATCGATCTCATCAGCAGATACCGTGAGCGGTGGAACCATTCGGATGGCCGAGGCCGCGACTTTAACTACGATCAGGCCGTTGGCCCGGGCATCTGCGACTACATGGTCGGCTAGCTCAACGGAATCGAGTTCAAACCCCTGCAGGAGCCCGACCCCACGCACATCCACGACGCGCCCGGTCGCTTTGAGGCCGGTTAGTCCGTCGGCGAGCTGACGGCCGCGATCGGCCACTGTGGTTAGGAACCCTTCGGCCAGGATCGTTTCCAGGACAACTTTGCCGGCTGCGCACATTGCCGGCGATCCGCCAAATGTGTTGCCGTGGTCGCCGGGTCGCAATGTTTGGGCGTGCTCCTTAAAGAGCGTCGCCCCGATCGGGAAGCCGCCGCCCAATCCCTTCGCCAAGGTGATGATGTCCGGCTCGACACCGTAGTGCTCGAATCCGTAGAGGTGTCCGAGACGGCCGATGCCCGTTTGAACCTCGTCGAAGATCAGGACCAGGTCCTTCTCGTCACACAGTGCCCGCAGACCCTCCAGGTAGGCGGGGGTGGCCGGCCACACTCCGCCTTCGGCCTGAATTGGCTCAACCATGATCGCGCAGGTTTTTTCAGATACGGCCGCCGTCATGGTCTCCAAATCGTTGAAATCGACCTGCTTGAATCCCGTGGGCATTGGGGCAAATGGAACCTGATAGGCCGCCGTCCCGGTTGCGGCCGTCATTGCCAGGGTTCGCCCGTGGAAAGATCGGTTGGCGGTTATTACCTCGTAGGCGCCGTTGCGATTTTGGGCGCCGTATTTACGGGCCGCCTTGACTGCCGTTTCGGTCGATTCGACGCCGCTGTTGGTAAAGAAGATGCGGTCGAATGGGGAGCCGTCAATGAGGAGCTGGGCCAGCTGAATCTGCGGAACCGTGTAGTAAAGACTTGATACGGTTACCAGTTTGCGGGCCTGAGCGGCCACGGCGTCAGCAATCGCGCCGTTGGCGTGGCCGAGGCTGCAGACGGCAATGCCAGCGACGAAATCGAGGTACTCGCGGCCTTGGTCGTCCCAGACCCGGGTTCCCTCGCCGCGCACCAGCGTAATTGGCGTCCGCGCGAAGCATTGTGCGTAGTAGTTGTCGGCGAGTGCTTGCCAATCCATAGCCAGAGCCGGTCCAATGCGAGGGTGGAGGTGGCCGTTCGGCCGATTCGCATTCTAATTGCCCGGCGCCGGCGAAGGAATCGGCAATAAAATTTTCATTGCGCCAACGCCCATCCGGATAGGCAACAGGATTGACTGGTTCTATGCGCGGCACCATCATTAACGCCACCAGTTATTTCGGCCTCGAACTGGTGCGCCTGCTTAGCGGGCACGAGCACCTAACGGTCGCCAAGATGACCGCCCGCAGTCAGGCCGGCCGGCGCTTTGGCGAAATATTCCCACAGGCTCTTACCTTCGGCGATGGCCAAATCGCCAATCAGGTGCTCTGCGATAAGCCCGACACCGACACCGACATCGTCTTCTCCTGCCTGCCGCACTTGGCTTCGGCGCCGGTCCTGGCGCCGCTGATCAATGCCGGTATCCGCGTGATTGACGTGAGCGCCGACCTGCGACTGGCATCGGCGGCGGGCTACCAGAAGTGGTATGGCCACCCGCATCCTCATCCCGAACTGCTCTCGGGCGCGGTTTATGGTCTCCCCGAATTGCACGCCGACAAGATCGCCCAGGCCGCATCGATTGGCAACCCCGGCTGTTATCCGACCGCCGCAATCCTTTCGGCGGCGCCGGCCTTGGCGGTGGGATTGATCGAGCCGCAAATTTACTTCGACGCCAAATCGGGCGTTTCAGGGGCCGGTCGATCACTCAAGATCGACAGTCATTTCTCCGAAGTTGCCGAATCGATTCACGCCTACGGCACTGAGGGCCACCGCCATACGGCCGAGATGATTCAAGAGCTCTCGTTGATTGCCGCAAGCCCCGTCGACGTTACCTTCATTCCACATTTGACGCCCATGATCCGGGGCATCCTCTCCACCGGTTACGCCAGCCTGCGGCGACCCGTGAGCGCCGATGAGGTTGCCTCGATTTACGGCGATTTCTATGCCGACGCGCCGTTTACCGTCGTCATGGATCAACCGCCGCGAACCAAGTGGACCACTGGTTCCAATTACTGCGCCGTGCATGCCCGACCGTCGCCCAACGGACGCTCATTGCTCATGTTCGGGGCGCTTGACAACTTGATCAAAGGGGCAGCCGGGCAAGCCCTGCAGAATGCGAACTTGATGCTTGGATTCGATCAGCGCTGTGGGCTGGCGGTCCCGCCGGCCTATCCATAGGCAGCGACCAAAGCAGCGACCAATCTTGCTGGGAGTAGGCACAAGATGAATCAGGGAATATGCGCGCCAACCGGCTTCGTCGCTGGCGGTCACACCTGTGGAATCAAGCCGTCCGGTGCCAGCGACCTGGCCCTGATCTACGCCACCGAGGGCCCGGCCGCCGTCGCCGGTGTATTTACCCGCAATCGCTTTGCCGCCCCCAGCGTCCGATTCAATCGCCCGGTGGTTGGCCGCGGTCAGGCCCAGGCCATCGTAGTCAATTCAGGCATCGCAAATGCTGCCACCGGGACCGTGGGGTTTGCCAACACCGTTCGCATGGCCGATATGACCGCCTCCCGCTTGGGAATTGCGCCACAGGATGTTCTGGTCTGCTCGACGGGAATCATCGGGCACCAGCTGCCGATGGATCAGCTGTCGGCCGGAATCGCCGAAATCGAGTTCTCAAAAGAAGGTGGTCCAGCCGCGGCAGCAGCGATCATGACCACCGATAGCGCCCCCAAATATTCACAGGCGGTCGTCGAATTGGACGCTGGACCGGTGACCATTGGCGCGATGTGCAAAGGGGCCGGCATGATCCACCCGAACATGGCCACCATGCTGGCGTTTCTAACTACCGACGCCAAGGTGTCCGCGTCGGCCCTGGCCCCACTGATCCGGGAGGTCGCCGATCGATCATTCAATATGATCAGCATCGATGGCGATTCCTCGACCAACGATTCTTTGCTGATGCTCGCCTCCGGCGCCAGCGGGGTTGCGGTCAATCCGGAAAGTAGCGATTGGGAAAAATTTGCGGCCGCCATCCAATCCCTGGCCTGGGAGCAGGCCAACGCCATCGTGTCGGGCGGAGAAGGCGTGAATCGGGTTTTTGAAGTCGTCGTAAAGGGCGCCACTTCGCTGTCCGACGCCCGCCAAATCGCCCGCACCATAACCGCGTCGTCTTTGGTCAAGACCGCCGTCCACGGGGCGGATCCCAACTTCGGGCGGGCCCTCTGCGCGGCGGGGTATTCTGGTGCCCAGTTCGATCCCGACCGGGTCGATATGTTTATCGGCAATATCCAGATGATGAGCGGTGGTCTGCCGATCAGCTACGATGCCGCCGCCGCTTCGGCCTTGCTGGATGCCGGCCGGTCAACGCTGGTCCTTGACTTGCACAGCGGGCCCCATTGCGTGCGCGCAGTCGGCTGCGACTTGAGTGCCGAATATGTCGCTTTCAATTCGGAATACACGACCTGATGCGATGGGCCCGTTCGATTGACGAATAACCGCCTGGCGCTGCTCAAGATCGGCGGCGGCGATGAGCTCGATCTGGCCGATCTTTGCGCCCAGGCCAGCCGCCTTTGCGCCGCCGGCTGGCGGCTTGTTATCGTCCACGGCGGCGGCCGAGCACTCACCGAACACTTGGAAGCCAGTGGAATCGCCACCCGCTTCGTCGGCGGCCGCCGCTACACCGACGACGCCGTGCTCAACGCCGCCCTGGCCGTCTTCTGCGGTCCGGTCAACAAAAGGATTGTCCAGGCCCTCGCTAACGCCGGCGTAAACGCGGCCGGGGTTAGCGCCGTCGATGGCAATCTAATCCGAGTTCGGCCATACGCCGAGGCCGACTTGGGTTGGGTGGGACAAATCGACGCCGTAAATCCGGCGTTGGTCGAAACCCTTCTGGCCGCATCCTTCGTACCGGTGATTGCGCCCTTGGCCATCGGTAATGACGGAGAGATCTACAACGTAAATGCCGATACGGTCGCCGGCGCCCTGGCCCGCGCCCTGGCCGCAGATGCGCTGGTGTTTGCGTCCAACGTTCCCGGCGTGCTCGATGCCCAGGGCCAAACCGTTCCATTGGTGACCCCTGCCGATGCGATGCGGCTCGCTCAGTCCGGCGCCATCACCGGTGGGATGATTCCCAAACTGGAGTCGGCGCTGGAATTGCTTGACGCCGTCAAGGATGTCTTCATCGTCGATGGCTCGGTGGCGGGGTCGATCGAAACGGCGCTCTCCGGCCGCTGCGGCGCCGGTAGCCGTCTTAGCCGCGAGGCCAATTGATGCAAACGTCGGGCGCCCCGGCCAAGCTCGTTCGCGTGATATTGGGGGAATTGGCCATCAATGCCGAATTGAACGAATCGCCGGCTGCTCTCGCTCTCTGGGAAGCCCTCCCGCTGGAGGCGGAGATCAACCGCTGGGGGCAGGAGCTCTACGCCGCCGTGGACCTGGCGATCGAGCCCTCGCGTGACGAACGCGAGGTGGTCTTTGACGGCGAACTGGTGTTCTGGCGGCCGGGCTCGGCAGTCTGCATCTTCTGGGGCCCAACCCCGGCCAGCCGCAACAGCGAGGAGATTCGGGCGGCCAGCCCGGTTGTCCCGCTGGGCCGCTTGCGAATAATCCCCAAGCCCGATCTGGACCTGGTTCGGGCCGGTGAATTGATCCGCTTGGAGCGCACGCCGTAGCCGATCGGCCACCCGGCGTTGACAGCGCAACCGCGGCCGCGGTTGCGGGAGGCAACTACGGCGGGCAAGTTGCCGGAGCGGCCCTGCTGCTGAGCGCAATGGTGTTGCTCAGCCGAATAATCGGGCTGGGTCGGCAAACCGTGATCAACGCCCAGTTCGGTCTGGGACCGGAGACCGACGCGTGGTTTGCGGCCTTTCGAATTCCGGACACGCTATTTACGCTGTTTGCCGGCGGCGCCCTGATTTCGGCATTTATTCCCGTCTATCTGCATGTTCGCGGGCGCGGAACGCGGGCCGAGCGCATCGCCTTGTTTTCGGCGGTCTTAAACCTGCTCGGAATGATCATGACGGTATTCGCGATAGCCGGGATTGTTTTTGCCCCGGTGCTGATGGATTTACTGGTGCCGGGCTTTGATGAACCTACCCGGGCAATGGCCTCCGAAGCAACCCGTTACCTCATGCTCTCGCCGCTGCTGCTGGGAATCTCGGCAGTTTTCAAGGGCGCTCTACACGCCGAACGAAACTTCTTCCTGCCGGCGGTCGGACCCGTCCTCTACAACTTGGGAATAATCGCCGGGGCGGTTTTTTTGGCCGAACCGCTGGGTATCGTTGCCCTGGCCTGGGGAACCGTCGCCGGGGCGGTTCTGCATGTCCTGGTTCAGATCCCGGGACTGCGCGGCGTGGGATTGTCATGGCGTCCGGTTATCGGCCTGGCCGGCCCGGCCCGGCGGGTGGCGGCCTTGATGCTTCCGCGGTTGGGCGGATTTGTAGTGATCCAGTTGAGTTTTGTATTCATCAACTTCCTCGCATCGCTGCAAGGGCCGTCGGGGGTGGCGTCATTTGCCAATGCCTGGATGCTCATGTCCTTCCCGCTGGGTTTGGTGGCCGTACCTTTCGCCGAGGCCGCTTTACCGGTTCTGGCCCAGCAGCATGCCCGCGGCGACCGGGCGGCGATGACCCAATCGGGATCGGAGGCCTTAACGTTCGTGTTCTTCGCAACCCTTCCGATCGCTTTTATCACCATCAATTTGGCCGGACCGATAGTCGGTCTGTTGTTCGAACGCGGGGCCTTCGACGCCGCCGCTACCGCCGCCACCGGGGCGGTGCTGGCGGCCTTGGCGGTTGGACTCCTCGGCCACTGCTTGGCCGAGGTCCTAACGCGAATTTTCTACGCGATGGAGGACACCCGCCGTCCGGTTCTCATTATTTCGGCGACCCTGCTATTGCACATGGCGATTTCCTGGGCCCTGGCCGCGCCATTCGGGGTTGCCGGGATCGCGTTGGGGATATCGATCGGGGTATTGGTGGAGGTGGTCGTGCTCGTTGTATTCCTGCGACGGGTCGGAATTACAATCCGCTTGCAAGCGGGGGTGGCCCGGATGCTGTTTGCGGCCGCGCTCTCGGCCGGCGGTGCCTGGCTGGCAGTTCAATTGCTCGACACCCGGCTCGCGGCGGGATTGCTGCACGGCTTGGGGGTGGTCACCGTACTCATCGTTGCGCTGCTTCTCTATGTGGGTTTGGCCGTGCTGCTGGGGCTTCAACAACCGCGCATGATGGCCGACGTGATCAAGGCCCGGTTAGCCCCGGGGCGCCGCCGACTCTAGGGCGTTCCTAAAATCGCTTCCCTCCCTACTTAAGTCTCCTGGCGTGTCGTCGAGCTATGTCTAAAGCGCAACTGCCCGCTGCGCTGGCGCGAATCCGCAATTTCTGCATCATCGCCCACATCGATCATGGCAAGTCGACCCTGGCCGATCGGATGCTTGAAATTACCGGTTCCGTTGACCGGCGCGACATGCGCGACCAGCTGCTCGATTCACTCGACCTTGAGCGCGAGCATGGAATCACCATCAAGGCGACCCCGGTGCGAATGCAGTACTGCGCTGATGACGGTGAAAGCTATCAACTCAATCTCATCGATACGCCCGGGCACGTCGACTTC
Organism: Chloroflexota bacterium; assembly: GCA_965249595.1. Classification (GTDB taxonomy): domain Bacteria; phylum Chloroflexota; class UBA11872; order UBA11872; family VXNJ01; genus VXNJ01. The sequence goes on from OZ252242.1 coordinate 1,349,788, forward strand.
GCCTATGAGGTCTCGCGGGCCATGGCGGCGTGCGAGGGCGCATTGCTGCTAGTCGATGCGTCGCAGGGGGTGGAAGCGCAGACGATCGCCAATCTCTACCAGGCGCTCGAATTGGGGCTGGAGATCATTCCGGTGATCAACAAGATAGACATGCCTGCCGCCCAGACCGAGCGGGTGCGTGATGAGATCGTTGACCTGATGGGTGTCGACGCCGGTCAGATTGTTGCCGTTTCGGCCAAGAACGGAACCGGCGTAGCCGACCTGCTGCAGGTGGTCGTCGACATCGTGCCACCGCCGCAGGGCGATGAACCGGGGCCGCTGCGGGCGCTGATATTTGATTCCAATTACGATCGTCACCGCGGGGTTGTAACCCACATCCGCGTTGTTGATGGACGAATCGCGGCCGGTGACCAAATCCGTCTCCCGGGCAGCGGCAAGCGTTTTGAATCGATGGAGGTTGGCGTATTTGGCCCGCAGATGCGGGCAACTCTCTCGCTGCTGGCGGGCGAGGTTGGCTACGTGGCAACCGGCCTAAAAGACGGTTTCGAATTCGTAGTCGGCGATACGCTGCTGGCCCAGCGCGACATTGAGTCGAGTCCGTTGCCCGGATATGCCCCGGCCAAGCCGATGGTATTTGCCGGAATTTATCCGCAGGATCCGGGCGATTTCCCGGCTCTGCGACGCGCCCTGGAGCTGTTGCGCCTAAATGATTCGTCGCTAACTTACCAACCGGAAGAATCGGGAGCCCTGGGATTCGGATTCCGGGTCGGTTTTCTCGGATTACTTCACTTGAGCATCGTGTGTGAGCGGCTCGAGCGCGACAACGACCTGACCCTGATAGTCACCAATCCGGGGGTCCAGTTCGAAGTACTGCTGCGAAATGGCCAACGGCGCCTGGTCGATGGGCCGGGGGCGATGCCTCCGGGCAACGAGATCGATCAGGTTCTCGAACCGTGGGTCGACATCTCGATCGTCACGCCGTCTAACTACATCGGCGCGCTCATGGAGCTGGTGAGGCTGGCGCGCGGGAGCGTGGGGCGGGTCGAAGCGATCGATCCGCAGCGCGTCTTAATCGAGGCCAAGGCGCCGTTGGGTGAGATCCTGGTCGACTTCTTCGATCGTCTCAAGTCATCGACCCGCGGGTATGCATCGCTCGACTACCACGTCGCCGATTACCGCCCGGTGCAAGTTCAGGTGGTCGATATCCTGGTCAACGGTTCGCGGGTCGACGCCCTCTCTTCGATCCTCCATCGCGACCGGGCCCGCAACGGGGGACTGGAGATACTTTCCCGTTTGCGAAAGGTGATTCCACGCCAACTATTCCAGGTGGCCCTGCAGGCGGTCGTAGGTGGACGGGTCATAGCCCGCGAGACGATTCCAGCTCTGCGCAAGGACGTGTTGGCGAAGTGCTACGGCGGTGACGTCTCGCGCAAGCGCAAGTTGCTCAAGAAACAAGCCGAGGGCAAAAAGCGCATGAAGATGGTTGGCCAGGTGGAAATTCCGCAAGAGGCCTTCACTTCCGTCTTGCAGCGATGAGCAACTGGCGTCTGTCGGGCTTTGCCGACGAGGCGTTTGACGAATTCGGCGAGCAACTGGCGTTCTTTACGCGCCTTGGCTTATAGCGGATCGATGTGCGCCACTTCGCCGCCGCGCTGGCCATCGAATATCAATTGTCGAATCAACGGCCCGACAGCGGGCCGATTTAGCCTCGCAATTGAAGGCCAGCGGCCTGGGCTGCTAGAGCGTGGCCTCGCCGATTGGCAAATCGCCGGTGTCCGCCGATGCATCAATATCGCGTCGTCAGCTCGCCAACTGCCTGGACGCCGCCAAGTTATTCGAGGCCCCGTTCGTGCGGATATTCGGTTTTCAATATGACCGTTTGGTCGACGAGGCCAGCTGTCGGGCGCGGATCGGCGAGCTCTGCCGCCAGGCGGCGACCGAAGCCCCGGGGTCGGGTTGCTACTCGAGAACGAGCGCGACGTATATGGCGAGCGACCCGAACAGATCCGGGCCGCGTTGGAGTCGGCGCCAGCCGAGAATCTCGCCTACGTTTGCGACCCAGCCAATTTCGCGGTGGTCGGCATCGACCCTTGGAAAGATGCATGGCCTTTTCTATCTGACAGCGTTGCCTGCTTTCATGTCAAGGACGTTGATCCGGCAGGGCAAATGGTGATCGTCGGGTCCGGTGTGTGCAACTGGCGCTCCATACTCGCCGCCGCCGCCAAGCGTGGGCAATGGGATCTGGCCCTCGAGCCGCATCTGGACCAGGCCGAGCGACATTTTGGCCACACCAGTCCAGAACCCTTCGCCGGCGCCCACCGGGCGCTGTTGGATATCCTGGCCGAAATTTAGTTCGCCGCGACTTTAGCGCGAGGCCAAACTGAGACCGTCCAAGAGGCGGTCCTAACGTCGCCGCTGGCTCAATTCCTGCCAGACCAACGACGGATCTACGCCGCGATCGCAAAGCAGTACCAGCGCGAAAAATATCAGGTCGGCCACCTCACTGGCCAAGCGGTCGTCTGATTCCTCACGCGCCGCGATGGCCGCCTCGGTCGCCTCTTCGATGACCTTGCGAGCGATGTAGGGCCAACCGCGCTCGAAACAGGTCGTCACGTAGGAGCCCTGCGGCATCGTTGTCCGGCGCTGGGCGATGATGGCGGCTACTTCATCGATGATGGCCGTCGAGTACTTTTCACTCACCCTTGCGCGACTCCAGTCGGCGGTAGAAACAGGATTCGTGGCCAGTGTGGCAAGCCGGTCCGGCGGGCCGCACCTGAACAAGTAACGAGTTATTTTCGCAATTGACGTAAATTCCCTCAAGGTCCAACGTGTTCCCCGAGGTCGCACCCTTGTGCCAGAGCTCGCGGCGCGATCGCGACCAGAACCAGACCTGGCCCGTCCTAAAAGTTCGCTCCAGCGCCTCAGCGTTCATAAAGGCCAGCATCAATACGCGGTCGGTCGATCCATCCTGCACCACTGCTGGTGCCAGACCGGCATCGTCCCAGACGAGTTCGGAGATTGGCAATTGGTCAATTTCGTCCATAGTCGAGTCGCATTGGGACGCCCTTGCGGGCGAGGAAATCCTTGGCTTGGCCAACGGTAAATTCGCGATAGTGAAATATAGAAGCCGCCAGCACCGCATGGGCCCGCCCGGCGTCCAAGGCAGCGTGCAGGTGTTCGAGCTTCCCGGCTCCCCCGGAAGCCACGATCGGCACTGATACCAGGTCGGCCAATGCCGCCAGTTGGTCGATATCGTAACCATCCTTGGTGCCATCGGCATCAATGCTGTTTAGAACTATTTCGCCGGCCCCCAATTCGACGCCGCGCTGGGCCCATGAGAGGGTGTCCAGCCCGGTTGTAGTGCGGCCGCCATGAGTCCAAACTTCCCAACCGGGCCCGTCGGTGCGGCGTAGGGAATCTATCGACAGAACGATGCATTGGCTGCCAAAGCGGTCAGCGCCTTGTCTGATCAGCTGGGGATCGGCGACCGCGGCGGTATTGATTGAAACCTTGTCGGCGCCGGCCCTTAGCATCTCGTACATATCGTCAGTGGTCCGGATTCCGCCGCCGACGGTAAGAGGAATAAACACTTGCTCGGCCACCGCTCGCATCATGTCCAAGGTGATGTCCCGTCCCTCGGCGGAGGCCGAGATATCGTAAAACACCAATTCGTCGGCACCCGACTGGTTGTAGTAGGACGCCAACTCAATTGGGTCGCCGGCATCGCGGTCGGCCGAGAAGCGGACACCGCGCACATTGCGCCCGTTCTTCACATCCAAACAGGGGATGATGCGCCGGGTGAGCATCTAGCGGCCAGATCCTGCGGCGAGCGCTTCTGCCAATTGAATTCGTCCATCGTAGAGGGCCCGGCCGATGATCAAGCCGGCCGCTCCGGCCGCCGCCGCACTGGCCACATCGCCAAGATTGCCCACGCCGCCGCTGGCGATCACCGGCACCGCCGTCTGTCGACAAACCCGGGCCAATCCGCCGCTATCGATGCCGCTGAGCATTCCATCACGCGCAATGTCGGTGTAAACAATGGCGCAGGCCCCGGCCGCCGCTGCGCTGGCGACCACGGAGCTGGTTTCCAATCCGCCGGATTGCCGCCAGCCATGGGTTGCGACCTGGCCGCTGCGGGCATCAATTCCCACCACCACTTGACCGGGATGACGCTGGCAGGCCTCGATTAGCAGCTGGGGATCATTGGCCGCCGCGGTGCCTAGGATCACCCGGTCGATTCCGGTGGCGAGGATCGAATCGATGTCCCTCAGCGATCGCAGCCCGCCGCCCAATTGCACCTTAACGGGCAGTTTGGCGATCTCGGCGATGGCCCGCTCATTGGCCGGCGCGCCGTCGCGGGCGCCGTCTAGATCGACTACGTGGAGCCAGCTGGCTCCACGGTCGACCCAGGATTGGGCGGCAATGGCCGGGGAATCGAAGAACACATGCTCGCGCTCGAAGTCGCCCTGTTGCAAGCGCACCGCGCGCCCGCCCCGAATATCAACGGCCGGATAGATGATCACCGGCCGCGAGCACTTTGATCTGGTTCGCACAGTCGCGCGAAGTTGCCGTAGATAGCCAGCCCGAACGGGCCGCTCTTTTCAGGGTGGAATTGGGTCGCAAAAACCACGTCTTGGCCAAGGACGCTCATAAATTCGACGCCGTAATCAGTTACCCCGGCGCAAAACGATTCGTCGGCAGCGTCGGCGAAGTAGGAGTGAACGAAGTAGAAGTTGGAACCGTCGGGAATCCCGTCCAGGATGGCGCAGGGAGCGACTTGGCGGACCTGATTCCATCCCATGTGTGGGACATGCAGACCGGGCGGGAATTTGCGAACGGAACCCGGAAAAAGCCCCAGGCATTCGATGCCGTCGTTTTCCTCCGAGTGATCAAGAACCGCATGCAAACCCATGCAAATGCCGAGGAAGGGACGGCCGGCGTTGACATGATCACGAATCGGAGAGCCTAACTGACGGTCGGTTATCCCGCGCATGGTGTCCTCTGCGGCGCCGACGCCGGGCACCACAAGTCCGGACGCCTTGGCGATTGCCGCCGGATCGTCGGTGAGTTTGTAGTCGGCCCCCACGAAATCGAGGGCCCTTTCAACGCTGCGGATGTTGCCGGAGCCGTAATCCACCAATGCCAGCATAGGCTTTTGGCCCTTAAACCTGCGCTGCTCGGCAGCTGCCGAGCGGGCAATTCTTACAGGTTGCCCAGCGCCGAGCGGGCCAGCCCCAGGCGTTCGTCGCGCGCCGCGGCGAATCGCTTGATGCCGGCAAAAATTGAAGCGGTATCGAGTCGGCTTTCGGCGATCACGTCTGCTTCGGTGCCGCCGGTGCGCCATCGATCATCAAAATCGGAACTGAGTGAGTACTGTTCGGCAAACGGACCCAGATTTGACAGTGGCGCTACGCGTTTGGTCATCGTGGTGACGAACATCGAGTCAAAACGATCGGAGTCAGAAATGATCCGCCGCTGGTAGTCGCTGTCCTGCAGGCGCAGTAAATCCTCAGAGATAACGGCCACGATGCGCACGTTGATGCCTGCGGCCTCCAGCTCTGGGATCACCGACACCAGGTTGTTGGTGGAGGACGATCCCTGGACATACACGGTTCCGTGGCGTTGCCGGTCGGATGCATAGTCACGAATGACATAGGCGCCACGGGCGGCCGCTAGGACGTCGCTGTCGGCAAAGCGTTGGCGGTCGGCGACAAAGAAGTCCGGGCGGGCCACGTGGATGACGATGACGCCGGCGGTCTTGGTCCGGGCGGCATGGTGGACCGCCGCAAAGTATCCCGGCGCCACGTCGTTGTAATCCCAGAAGTAGAGATTGATGATCTGGCCGCGCGGGAACATCGTCCAGACCTGTGGTGCAAAGATCCCAAAGTGCGTTCGCGCGTCGGCCGCCGTCTCCGGACCGGAGTGGCCGGCCAGAACGGTCAAGACGCCGTTGGCGAACGGGCTGTCCTGGTTCTGTTGCGAAAAGACCCTGACCGGGGTGTACATCAGCGGTGTGAAGGCGCCGTAGGTGCCGGTTAGGCCCCAGACTCCGGCGTGCCGATCGGGATCGGTGGAAAGGGTCTGCGAGACCAATCCGGCAATCGTGGCGGCGTTGCCGGCTTCTTCGATTGCGGCCCTGAGTTGAGTGCCGGTCGGATTGTGTTCGGGGTCGTAATGCGGCGTAAAGTGGGCCTTTTCGACGTTGATCGAATCGGCCAGGTCGGCGGCAATAGTGATGAACCGGTTATCGGTTACGTAGTTGAGCCATTTACCCACTTCGCTAATCGCGCGGCGGGTGCCGGCTTTCTCGCCGGCTTTCTTAAACAACGTGATCTGGGCTTCGCCCCCGCCCGAACTGACCGTCATCGGTTCGCGTGGCAGGTTCGTCGGCGAGAGGCGTTCGTCGCAGAACGGATCGCTGTCAACGTCGATGCGGGCCGACATTCGATCCGGCAGGGCGTCGCCGATTTGTACGAGGCGCTCGGCCAGCCAACTCCCCAGGCCGTCGTCGAGGACTGAGAGCAGGGTATCGACGTTGGCCTTAAATTCAATCAGGCGATCGCGTTCACTGGCTGGGACACCGTCGCGGATGCCGGTGAATTCGACCCCAAAACGTTGCTCGAAAGTCTTGGCCAGGGCCAGGAAATAGGAGCTGTTCATCGCCAGCGTGTAGGGGTGCGACGCGGCGTCGGTTATCTGGGCATGGCCGTTAACCCGACCGTCGACGGCACCCGGCCACCAACCTTTAAGGGTCTTGCCGATTGTGATCATCGGCCGGCGGTCGCCAAAGTCCCAATCCTCCATGTTTTTCAATCCGGCGACAACTTGGTCGAAATCGTTGCCGTTGTCGAGCGTAAACACGTTCCAGCCGTAGGCCGACCACTGGTCGGGCAGGTTGTAAGCGGAATATTGGGAATCAATTACCCCGTCAAGCAAGGAGCCGTCGATACCGGCGTTGTTAAACGAATTGAGGACCCGCAGCCGCTTGCCGACCTTTTGGGCCAGGGCGATCGTCTTTATCTCCTGGGCGTGACCTTCGGTCAAGGCCATTTCGCCTTCGAAGACGATTGACTTGCGTTCGGCTGGCGAACCGGCAAAATCCCAGAACATGGCTTTACCGGCGGAGGTTGCAAACCCGATACCGGATGGCCCGCCGTTAACGTCATTGGTCATATCGGTTGTTTCGGCATGCCCGGCCAGGGCCCGGATTCGACGACCGGCGGCCTGGGTGAAAAGCGGGTGGTCGACCAGATCGTTGTCGGCCAGTATCGTGGCCAGTGCACCGGCGCCGCGCCGAAAGCCGATGGCGTCAATCGCGAGCATATTTTGGTTCGGATCGGTCGCATACCGATCATCGCCGCTGGCCGCGCGCTGGCGCTCAAGGGCCTCTGAGAGGATGATCCAAAGCGCGTAGCAGGTCGGGATGCAGTGCCCGCCGGCGAGCATGAAGTTGTCGGCGTTGGGGTGCTTGGGGCGGCGCAGGTCGTAGGCCAATCCGCCCAATTCGGGCCCCACCAGGTGTATCGCCACGTTGTACGGCGTGTAGGCCAGCGGTCCGCCGAGGTGTCCGGTTTGTGAGTAATTGCCAAGCAACACCAGCAGCATGGAGGTTAGAAATGCGGTGTCTTCGAGCTGCTGGCGCCCGTATTCGGGCAGATCGATCGCCGTCGGAACACTCTGGCCCGGTCCGGTGACCGAGTGGATCGTCACCGGGCGCATCGCCATGCTCTTGGTCGCCATAATCGTCGCTTTTCGTCCCTGAAGCTCTCGTACGCGCCGTTGCGTAATTTAAGTCCGCAACGCGACGACTTCGGTTCGGAGTCGCCCAAATCATGTTAATTGACAAGCGGGTGCGCCATATGCCTGCGAAGGCTTCGAATAACCTAGGTCTGTGGCCGCCGGTCGACAGCTAGGAAGCCTGCCAACCATTTCTATTACGACGGCCATCCGGGCCCTGCTGGTGCCACTGTATCTGCCGGCTTTCCTCTTCTTTATCGGTGTCGGCATGCTGGTGCCGACGCTGCCGCTGCTAATTGCCGAATTCGGCGTCTCCTACACCGCCATAGGCGTGGCCGTGGCGATGGTGTCACTGGGCAATTTGGCGTTCAACATACCCGCCGGGCTGTTGCTGGGGAGGCTTTCCAACCGCACGGTTACCACCGTCGGGTCGCTGGTGCTGTTGGCAACTACATTGCCGCTGGTGTTCGCCCAGGGTTACAACGAAGTGATCGTCTACCGACTGGTGTTCGGATTCGGGCTTTCGATGGTATTTCTCTCGCGGGTAACCCTGTTGGGAGAGGTGGTTGAGCCGCACAACCGAGGTCGCGCTACCGCCGTTCTGGGTGGAACCATGCGCATCTCCCGCTTTTTTCTGGGGCCGGCCCTGGTGGGAGTATTCGGCGGCCTGCTCGGCCTGCGGGAGCTGTTCATACTGTCGGCCGCCTTTCACGCCGCCGCGGCGCTTGCCGCCTGGTTTGGGCAGGCCGGCGAACTGGATAACTCGACTGCCGTGGTCACCCGGCGGAAGGGCTTTGAAGGCCTCGATGTGGCTCGCGAATATTTGCGTCCGGTGGTGATGATCGCCTCGCTGGGATCGCTATTGGGCCAATCGGCACGGGCGGCGCGGCTGACCATCATTCCATTCTTCGGCGCTTTTGTGCTAAACCTCGACGCGTCGGCGATCGGCTACATAACCGCAGTCGGCGGAGCCCTGGATATGATCGTGTTTCCGCTCGCCGGATGGATCATGGACCGATTTGGGCGCAAGTACACGTCGGTGCCCTCATTTGCGGTGATGGGCATAGGGATGGTGCTGGTCGGAATATCAGATTCCTGGACGATGCTGCTGGTAGCCTCGGTCGTGCTAGGGATCGGCAATGGGCTCGGTTCCGGGGCGTTGATGACGCTCGGCGTGGACCTGGCGCCGCCGCACCGAATCAGCGAATTCTTGGGTATCTGGCGGGGCATCGGCGACGTGGGGGATTTGAGCGGAAACCTGCTGCCCGGCCAGCTCGGCGACAGCGTCGGGTTCGAAACCGGTTCGGTGCTGCTGGGCTTCGTCGGAATGGGGGCCGCTCTGCTGGTTTTGTTCTTCGTGCCCGAGACGTTGCACCGACCACGCGCCGGCGTGGCAGAATCCGCACTGAGCGAACGATCGGGCCGGCGGCCCGGACCGGAGGACTGACATGAGTTGGGATTTTGAGATCCTGCAAGAGGGCTACAGCCTGGCCGAGGGTCCGGCATGGGACGGCCAACGGCTGCTCTTTACCGACATCAACAACAGTCGCATCATGGTCTACGACCCACGCGTGAACAGCTTCGACGTCTGGCACGATGACACCGCCCGGACCAATGGGCTACTTTTTGACCGCGACGGCCAGCTCTACGGCTGCAGTCAGAATCGCGCCGCCGTATGCCGCTATCGTGCCGGCGGGGAATTCGACGTATTGATCGATTCCTTTAAGGGGCGCCGCCTCAACAGCCCCAACGATATGGCCTTTGATGACCAGAATCGGATCTGGTTCACCGACCCGCGCTATGACGATTTATCACCGCCGATGGAGCTGGACCACCAATCGGTATACCGACTCGACCCCGAAGCCGGCGGAGCCTATCAGATTGAACGGGTGGCGTTTGACACGACCCGCCCCAACGGCATTCTGGTGGCTCCCGATCAGAGCGAACTATTCGTATCGCAATGCGGCAAAGATGATGGTGAGCTGCGCGAACTGCGTGCCTATCCAATCCTGGCCAACGGTTCGCTGGGGCAATACCGGGTGGTCCACAATTTCTTCCCGCACCGCGGCATTGACGGAATGTGCTGGGATAGCAGCGGAGCCATCGTGGCCACCGCGGGGAGCATCGAATACGCCGACGGCGGCCGCGGCCCGGGACCGATGATCTACGTTATCGAACAATCGGGCCGGATCCTGGAGACCCACCCGCTGCCCTTGGATAAACCAACCAACTGCACCTTTGGTGGCGACGATTTGAGCGATCTGTACGTGACCACCGGCACCGGTGCGCTGCTGCGGGCCCACACCCACCGGCGCGGCGCCCTGCGGTTCCCAACCTGAGACCGGCGGCCGACAACTTCCATGGCCATGAAACTGGGGCTTTCCAATTGGGGGATGCCAAAGATCGGCTTCGACGATTTCGTCCGCTTTGCCGCCCGAACCGGATATTGCGGCATCGAGCTCACCGTTCTGCCCAATTGGTCCACCCGACTTTCGACCCTGACCCCGGGCGTGGTGAGCAGTTGCCGAGGGTTGTTGGCCGAATTGGATCTGGACTTGCCGGCCATCGCCGCCCATTCGCCTTTACTTTCAGACAGTCGCGTCCGGGTGACGGACAGCGAACTGCGGTTGCGGCGGGCGATCGATCTGGCGCTCGAATTTGACCCAATCGACCCGCCGGCAATTAACACCACCGTTGGTGGTGCTCCCGGCGACTGGGAGAACGACCGGGCCAAGGTCCTCGACCGGCTCGGCCCCTTGGTCGAGTACGCGCGCGCTGCCAAGGTGGCAATCGCCCTCGAACCACATGTGGGATCGACTCTGCATACGCCCCAGCAGGCCGTGTGGGTGCTCGGCGAACTCGGAACCGAAGGTTTGGGCGTAAATTTTGACTACTCCCACTTCCTAGCGCAGGGCATCGCGGTCGCCGAGGCCGTCAATCAACTGGCTCCGCACACCTTGCACACCCATCTAAAAGGGGTTGCCGGACGCTGGCCGGATCACAAGTTTTTGGTGCCCGGCGAAGATGACTACGACTACGCTGGCGAGCTCGCCCTAATGGATGCCGCCGGATATTGTGGCTACCAGACGCTGGAGGTCTCGTTCATGGTCCAGGACCGACCCGCCTACGATCCGTTCGAATCGGCGCGATTGGGCTACCAAACGATCGCCGCCGCGTTTACCCAAGCCGGCCTTTAGACCCATCGCCGATGGCCGGATCGTCTAGCGGCCGACCCCGAGTTCGCCGGTGACGGCGCTGGCGGGCAGGCTGCTGTGACCGGTTAGGAATTGATCGACGCCGCGCGCCGCGTCGCGACCGTGGGCGATCGCCCAGACCACCAGCGACATGCCGCGATGGACGTCGCCGCAGGCAAAGACGCCGGGTGCGGCGGTCATCATGTTGTCGTCAACGGCCACCATGCCCCGGCCGTCGAATCCCACTCCCAATTGGCCGAGCAGGCTCTCGCCGTGCGGCGACGAAAAACCAATCGCCACCAACACCAAATCGACGTCAATTGAGAATTCCGAACCGGGCAGGCGAATCATCTTGGGCCGGCCCCGATCGTCCCTTTCGCCCCACGCCAGACGGAGCGCTTCCAATGAAGCGACGCGGTTGTTTTCATCGCCGCTCAGGCCTTTGGCCAGGACGCTGAAATCCCGGATCCCGCCCTCGTTGTGAGCCGGGGTGGTGCGAGTGCGCATGATGGCTGGCCAGTACGGCCAGGGATTGTCCGGCGCGCGCTGTTCCGGCCACTCGTGAATGTCGAATTGCGTGATATTGGCAGCGCCCTGGCGGATGGCGGTCCCCAGGCAATCGGCTGCCGTGTCGCCGCCGCCAATGATTACGACATTGCGTCCCTCGGCCGACACGAACTGCGAATCGGGAATGTCTTGCCCCAGATTGCGCCGAATCTGTTGGCAGAGATAGTCCATGGCGTAGACCACGCCGTCAAGGTCATAGCCCGGGATCGTAAAGGCGCGCGGGTAGTTGGCGCCGGTGGCCAGACAGATCGCGTCAAAGCCGGCCTTTAGCTCGTCACCGCTGATGTCGCGACCGACATCAACCCCGGTTCGGAATTTGATTCCTTCCTGTTCGAGCTGATGAACGCGGCGGAAGACCACTTCTTTTTCCAGCTTGAAATCGGGAATTCCCAGCGTGAGCAAGCCGCCCGGATATTCATCACGCTCAAACACCGTCACTCGGTGCCCGGAGCGATTTAGTTGCTGGGCGGCGGCCAAGCCAGCGGGCCCGGATCCGACCACGGCCACCGCATAGCCGCTGCGATGGCGCGGCGGCTGCGGCTCAATTAGCCCGTTTTCAAAACCGAAGTCAGATATTTCACGCTCGATGTGTTCGATGGTCACCGGATCGGCGTTTATCGCCAGTACGCATGATTCCTCGCACGGCGCCGGGCAAATGCGACCGGTGAAGTCCGGAAAGTTGTTGGTCGAATGCAGGATTTCCAGTGCTTCCGGCCAGTTCTGTCGATATACGGCGCGGTTGAAGTCGGGGATTTTGTTGCCCAGCGGACAGGCGGTATGGCAGAAAGGAATACCGCAGCCCATGCAGCGGGACGCTTGATCGGCGGAAGCGGCGGGCTGGCGTTGAAGGTAAATCTCGCGCCAGTCGCCGATGCGAGCCGCCACCTCGCGCTGAGGAATTCCCCTTCGCGGGTGAGCTAGGAAACCGGATGGGTCAGTCGTTGTAAACCAACTCCATGGCGGCTTGCTGTTGTTCGTGCGACCGGGCCGCGCGTTCGGCCAGCACCCGCCGATAGTCGCGCGGCATCACCTTTACAAATGATTGCCGCAGGTTCTGCCAGTCATTGAGCATGCGCTCTGCCAGGTTGCTGGCGGTGCGCTGGTGGTGTTGCGAAACTAGCACGTGGATGCGCTCGAGATCGTCCTCGTCGGGCGTCTCCAAGTCGACCAGACCCATATTGCAATGTCCGGGCAACTGGCGGTCAGGGTCAAAGACATAGGCCTCGCCGCCGCTCATGCCAGCCGCGAAATTACGGCCGGCCGGTCCCAGCACCACCACCACGCCACCGGTCATGTATTCGCACCCGTGGTCGCCGACGCCTTCGACCACCGCGTGGGCGCCTGAATTGCGCACCGCGAACCGCTCACCGGCCTGCCCGCCAACATACATGTGGCCACCGGTGGCGCCATAGAGGACCACATTTCCGACGATGATGTTGTCCTCGGCCGAAAATCCGGCGGCCTCCGGCGGGTTGATCGATATGACGCCGCCGGCCATCCCCTTGCCCAGGTAGTCATTGGCGTCGCCGGTGATATGGGCGTCGATGCCCGGGCTCAAGAAAGCACCAAAACTCTGTCCGCAGGATCCGGCTAGCCGCAGCTTGATCGTTCCGTTCGGCAAGCCACGGTCACCGTAACGACGGGCGATGTCGCCGGAAAGCATGGTCAACAGAGTGCGATTTGAGTTCTGGATGTCGAAGCTTGCCGTTACCACTTCGCCGTTGACAATGGCCGGGGTGACCATGCGGATGATCTGGTTGTCGAGGGCGTGGTTTAGCCCGTGTTGCTGTTCAAACATCTTGCGCGGCCCAACATCGTCGGGAACTTCCGGCTTGAAAAGCAATCGATCAAGTTCGATGCGGGCGGTCTTTGCCAGCCGAACATCCTGGCGTGGGACCAAACAGTCAACCCGACCAATCATCTCCTCGATGGTGGCGATTCCCAGGCCGGCCATTATTTCCCGTAGATGGCGGGCGACCATGAAGAAGTAGTTAACGACCGCTTCCGGTCGGCCGGCGAATCGCGCCCGGAGCACCGGATCCTGGGTGGCTACGCCGACCGAGCAGGTGTTCAGGTGGCACTTGCGGAGCATGACGCAGCCCAGCGTGATCAACGGCAGGGTGGAGAAGCCGAACTCTTCGGCGCCGAGCAGACAGGCCACTGCGACGTCACGTCCGGTCCGCAGTTGGCCGTCGGTTTGGACCACTATCCGCGACCGCAAATCGTTTTGTACGAGCACCTGCTGGGTTTCGGCCAACCCCAATTCCCAGGGCAGACCGGCGTGTTTGACCGACGACCACGGTGAAGCGCCGGTGCCACCGGAGTCGCCGGATATCAAAACCACATCGGCGAAGGCTTTGGCCACCCCGGCGGCGATGGTTCCCACCCCGGCGCCGGATACCAGTTTCACGTTGATGCGCGAGGACGGATTCACGTTCTTGAGGTCGTGGATTAACTGGGCCAGATCCTCGATTGAATAGATGTCGTGATGTGGGGGCGGCGAAATCAGTTCGACCCCGGGCATTGAATTGCGTATCCAGCCGATGTACTCGTCGACCTTGCCGCCCGGCAATTGCCCGCCCTCGCCTGGCTTGGACCCCTGGGCTATCTTTATCTGCAAATCGGTGGCGTTGACCAAGTACTCGGTGGTCACGCCAAAGCGGCCCGAAGCGACCTGTTTGATCGAGCTGTTGCGCCAAGCACCGTCGGCGTCCGGATGGTAACGGCGGCGATCCTCGCCGCCCTCGCCGGTATTTGACTTTGCGCCAATCGAGTTCATCGCCATCGCCAGTGCCTCGTGGGCCTCTTTGGAGATTGCGCCCAGCGAGATCGCCCCTGTCGCGAAACGGCGGACGATGCTCTCCTCCGCCTCAACTCGGGCGATGTCTAACGGTTGGTCGACCCAGCGGAAGTCGAGCAATCCGCGCAGGGTCGTGGCCTTCTGATCATCGACCTCGCACTGATTGGCGAACTGGCGATAGGTGTTGAAGTTGTTCGACCCGGTGGCTTTTTGTAAAAGGGCCACGGTGGCTGGATTGAGCATGTGGCGTTCGCCGTCGCGGTGCCATTGAAAAAACCCGCCGCTGGCCAATTCCAGATTGCCGGTCAATTTGCCGTCCGGCGGATAGGCCGCTTGATGACGGCGGTCGTAATCGGCTTGCAATTCACCGATTGAAAGCCCGCCGATGCGTGACGGCGTCCAGGTGAAGTACTCATCGATCAGTTCGCTCGATAGCCCGACTGCCTCAAAGATCTGGGCGCCCTGGTAACTGCGAACGGTCGAGATGCCCATTTTGGACATGATTTTCAGCACGCCCTTGGCCAGGCTGGACTGGTAATTGGCGACGGCCTTACCACTCTCGACGCGGTCTAGGATGCCGTCTTCGATGAGCTGCGATATTGACTCAAGGGCCAGGTACGGATTGACGGCCTGGGCCCCGTAGCCGAGCAGGCAGGCCACCGAGTGCACGTCAAGTGCTTCACCGGTTTCGACCAGAATCCCGGCGGAGAGGCGCTCACCGCTGCGGATTAGGTGGTGGTGGACACCCGCGACCGCCAACAGGGACGGAATCGGGGCTCGCTGGGAGTCGGCGTCGCGGTCGGAGATGACCAGGATCGAGCAGCCGTCGGCGATGGCCTCGCGGGCCTGTCGGCAAAGCCCGTCCATCGCCTGGGCCAGTGCCCCCGGTCCGTCGGTCGGGGCGTAGAGCGAATGCAGGGTCCGGGACCGTATTCCGGGAAGGTCAAGGGCGCTGATTTGGGCAGTCGTTTGATCATCGACGACTGGTGAATCGAGATGGAGCAGGCGGCAGTGCAAGGGGGTCGCCGAGAGAAGATTGCCTCTCCTGCCCAGCGTTGTGTCAATCGCCGTTACCAACTCCTCGCGGATGGCATCGACCGGTGGATTGGAAACCTGGGCAAACAGTTGGCGAAAGTAGTTAAACAGCGGTTGCGGGTGCTCGGAAAACACCGCCAGCGGCGTGTCCAAGCCCATCGAACCGACCGGCTCGGCGCCGGTTTGGGCCATCGGGGCCAATATCGCCTCGACATCCTCGTAGGTGAAGCCAAACGCGCGCTGGCGTTGCCGCAACGTTTCAGCAGCGCCGCCGCGCGAGGGGTCGGCTGGCGGCAGATCGGCGAGGCTGACCATATTCCGAGCCAACCACTCGCCGTAGGGCTCGGCCGTGGCAAGTTGGTCTTTGACCTGCTCATTGGTCAAGATCCCGCCGCGGCCCGGTTCCACCACGAAAATCTGGCCGGGCGCCAGGCGCCCGCGGGTGCGAACGTTTGCGGCGGCGATGTCCAGCACGCCGGTTTCGGAGGCCATTATCAGCCGCCCATCCCACGTTTCGGTATACCGGAAGGGTCGAAAGCCGTTGCGGTCCAGAATCGCCGCAATCGTCTGACCGTCGGTGGTCACCATCAGTGCCGGGCCGTCCCACGGCTCCATCAAACAAGCATGGAATCGGTAGAAGTCACGCATCGGCTCGGGCATTTCGGCGTGCCGCTCCCAAGCTTCCGGCACCATCATCAACAGGGCCTGCGGTAGCGGGCGCCCCGCCCGAACCAGCAGTTCGAGTACATTGTCGAAAGCCGCGGTGTCGGACGAGTCGGGTGTGACGATGGGGTGCAGCTGATCGATTACGTCGTCGAAGTCGGGATGGGATAATCCGGCTTGGCGGGCGGCCATCCAATTGACGTTTCCGCGCATGGTGTTGATCTCGCCGTTGTGGACGGTCATCCGGTAGGGATGGGCCAACCGCCAGGAGCCTAGGGTGTTGGTCGAGAAGCGAGAGTGAATGATGGCGAAATGGGCGACCATCCGTTCGTCATCCAGATCGAGAAAAAAGTCCCTGGTTTGCGTGGAGATCAGCATTCCTTTGTAAACGACGGTCAACGCTGACAGTGAACAGATGAAAAACGAAGACGGGTCCCGCAGCGGCACTTGGGCGGCCCGATGCTCGATCAGTTTGCGGGTCAGAAAAAGGGTCCGTTCGACCGCCTGCGGGTCTTTCGGGCAGTCGGGGCCGAGGTCGATTAAGCATTGGACGATTTTTGGGCATCGTGCCCAGGCCATCCGGCCGATGCCCCCGCGATTGATTGGCACATCACGCCAAAGCAGGATGCGCTGACCGCGTTCCTCGGCAACCTGTTCGATCAATGCCCGGCAGGAGCCCGATTCTGAGCGCCCCGAGGGCAGAAATATCGATCCCACCCCGTAGCGACCGGCCGGTGGTAGATCCACTCCTGCCAAAGCGGCCTGCGACCGGAAGAATTCGTCGGCGATTGGCAGCAGGATCCCTGATCCATCACCGGTCAGCGGATCGGAGTTTTTGGCTCCGCGGTGGGCCAGGTTTTCCAGGATCGAAAGGGCATCGTCGACCAACCGGTGGGTTCGCCGGCCCTCCAGATCGGCGATCATGCCGACCCCGCAATTGGCGTGTTCGGCGGCCGGGTCCCAGAGTCCTTGGTGCGCGGTTCGCGCGTTAGAGGTCAATGCTGTGCTGGGTTGCAAAGGACTGGAGCTATGGGCGCTAAGAGATTCCGAGGCGGCCGCCAATGGCCGCTGGCCCGCACCGTCGCTGGGGAGAAATTTTACTCGTGCCCGCTGTTTACCGTATTTTGTTAGGTTACCGCTTGGGCGCGCCCAAGCGGATTCTCGATGTAATCCTGCAAGGCCTGTGCACGGCGGGGGTGGCGCAGCTTTCGAATGGCCTTGCTCTCGATTTGACGAATGCGTTCACGGGTCACGTCAAAACGCTGCCCAACCTCTTCAAGGGTCCAGGTTCGCCCGTCACCGATTCCAAAGCGAAGCATGATGACGTTGCGTTCGCGTTCGTCTAGTTCCTCAAGCACCCGCAGAACGGCATCCTGCAGGTTGCGATGGGCGGCCGCATCGGCCGGGGCGACGATGGACTGGTCTTCGATGAAATCGCCCAATTGGGAGTCCTCGTCCTCGCCGATCGGCGTATCGAGGGAGACCGGCTGTTGGGCAACCTTGCGAATCTCTACGACTTTGTCTATCGATATCGATAGGGCTTCGGCCAGCTCTTCATGGGTGGGTTCGTGGCCGTTTTCCTGGAGCAGTTCGCGCGTTTTGCGAATCAGCTTGTTAATGGTTTCAACCATGTGCACCGGGATGCGTATCGTGCGGGCCTGGTCGGCGATGGAGCGGGTGATTGCCTGGCGAATCCACCATGTCGCATAAGTGGAGAACTTATAACCGCGCCGGTAGTCGAATTTTTCGACCGCCCGCACCAGGCCGATGTTGCCTTCCTGGATAAGGTCAAGGAGCGACATTCCGCGGCCGGTGTATTTCTTGGCCACAGATACCACCAAGCGCAAGTTTGATTTGATTAGGCGTTCGCGGGCCCGCATTGAACCAGCTTCCATCTGGCGGGCCAATTTGACCTCTTCGCGGGCGGTTAAGAGATTGGCGCGGCCAATCTCACGCAGGTACATCCGAACCGGGTCGTCGAGCGAACTGGTTGGCGAGGCGATCGGGGCCACGTTGGCGGGCACCGTTTCATTCGTTTCGCCGTTCGACGGAGGGCTTTCTCGGTCCAATCCTTCCGAGAGGATCTTGACGCTCTCGCTCATAAGGCGTTGATAGAGCTCGTCTACCTGGTCCATCTCCTCCTCGACCTCCGGGATAACCGCGAGGATATCGTCGTAGGTCACGTAGCCGTCGCGCTTGCCCTTGGTTACGAGGGCCTCCATCTCGGCCGAAATATCGGGGGATATTTCAATTTCGTCAGCCTCGGGCGGTTGCGATAAAACGTCGATGTGTTCGGCGGTGAGCTCTTGGTGTAGCTTGTGCTTCGAACCGAAATTGTCTATATCTAGTTCGGGGAATATCGAAAAGACTTCCTCTAACGTGACCCAACCCCGTTCTTGCCACTGTGCCAACAGCGTTTCAAACGGCACTTCGGGTGGCTTGGCTCCAGACGCATCGGCCTGGGCTAGATCTTCGTTGGGATGCCCGCTATTGGCGGACGCAGGAACTTGTTTGGGCGGCGACTTTGACGATTTGCTCCGCTTGGTCTTAGAGGTCGTCTTGCTTGCCAACTTGGTCCCTGTTCCCCCGGTTATTGAATCGAGCGTTCATCCCAACATCCCATCAGCTACCCAAAACCCGGTGGCGCGTTTGACCTGGAACCACCGAATCAGGTGGATTCCGCAACGAGTCGACGGTACTAAAGATCTGTGAAATTGCCCTCGATTAACAAATCAGGTTCGCCGTTCAAATCGGCGAATTTGAAACAATTCTAGGTGGAAATTGAGAGCGTGCTCAGTTGCCGGTCGATCAGCGAACGTTCACGTACCAGACCCGCCAATTCATCCAGCGCCTGCTTGCGAACGTCGCCGTCGGTGTCGCTGCTGAGCAATGAGCGGGCGCGCTCGGCCTCGGCCTCTATTCGCCGCCGCCGCAGCTCAAGCACCAGTCGCCCAAGGTCGGCGAGGAGTTGCGACTCGCTGATTTCCGCCGGAAGACGGCTGTTGACGGCTGCCAATTCGGCCAAGTAGGGGGCCATGTCGGCGCCTAGATGGGCGGCCAAGTAATCAACGGCCGATTCCGAGGACTGCAGGCGCGAAAGCAATTCGAAGACGGTTCGGGCGCGGCCGGAATCGAATGCCGCGACCGGTAGACCGTCCCGCCCGATTGCGTGGCGCAAAAGGGCCGGGTTGCGCATGCCCAGAGCGCACAGGCGGTCGTCGATGGTTATTGCTGCGCGGTCGCCACGGGCAGCTGGTGCGCCCTGTTCGCCCAGGCTTGTGCCGCTGCGGGCGCCGCGGCGGAGTTGGTCCTCGATTACCTGCGGGGCGATTTCAAGGCGTTTGGCCAGGGCGGCCACGTAGTCGGCGCGGGCCACCGGGTCGCCACCGGCCACCCGGCGCAGGTAGGGGATCGCCTGCGAAAAAGCCTTTGCCCGACCCTGTCGGGTATCAACGCCGGCCTGGGCCACGATCGCATCGAACAAGTGCTCGGCCAATGGTTGCGAACCGTCGATGATGGCGCCAAAACGTGATATATCGGCGCGAATCAAGTCATCCGGATCGGACCCCGCTGGCAATGTCGCAATACGGATTTCGGCATCGAGCCGCCCTTCGTGCCAGGTGAGCCGCCCCAAGTCGGCCTCCATGCGCTCCAGGTTCCGTCGCCCGGCGGCCTGACCGGCAACGTCGCCGTCCATACATAGAACGATTTGGTCGACCTGGCTGGCGATCGAACGAAACTGCCGCTCGGTCAATGAAGTGCCCATCGAGGCAACGACGTTCTCGATTCCGGCTTGATGGGCGCTGATCACGTCGGTGTAGCCCTCGACGATGATTGCCCGCCGAGTTCGCCGCAATTCGGGCAACGCAAGATCGAGCCCGTAGAGCAGATTGCCTTTATCAAACACCGCCGTTGTGGCCGTGTTTACGTACTTGGCCGGATCATCTGCCAGAGTCCGGCCACCGAACCCGGCCACCCGACCCTTAATCGAGCGGATGGGAAACATCAATCGGCCGCGAAACGCGTCATAGTGGCTGCCGCGATCACCGGTACGAATCACCCCGGCCGCCAACATCAAATCATCACCGGCTCCGCGCTGGCGCAAATGACTAAGCAGGCTATCCCAACCCGATGGCGCCAACCCCAATCGGAAGCGCCGCTGCAGCTCCGGCGTTATCCCGCGCTCCTCAAGATACGCGCGGGCCGAGGCCCCCTCGGGAAGATTGGCCAGTTGGGATTCGAAATAACTGCAGGCGCTCTCGACCACCTCCAAGAGTGCTTTCAGGTGTGCCACTTGCGCCGGATCACGCTGCTGCGTGCGTACGTTTACACCGGACTCGTTAGCCAGTTGAACCAGAGCCTGTCGGAAGTCCAAGTTCTCGGTCTTCATCACGAACGTGAATATGTCCCCCGCCTCGCCGCAGCCAAAACACTTGTAATTTCCAGAATCCGGAAAGACAAAAAATGAAGGAGTTCGTTCTTCGTGAAACGGGCAACGCCCGCGCAGGTTTTGGCCTGAACGCTGCAGGGAAACCGAACGACCGATAACCGCTTCGGCGGAGAGCCGCATCTTGATCTCGTCGATTTCGCCGGCCATCACACTCCCGCGATCACTCTTTGCCGGTGTCGGGGACCGGCCGCTAATTTTGGTAAATGCGGACTATTGGCCGCCACCCCGCCAGCAGCCCGAGGCCGCCCGCGGCGCCACGTTCATTATTCTTTGAAACGGGCGATTGGCCAACTGGTGGACGTAATGACGGAACGGGATTTTGGCGGACATTTATTTACCGCCGACGAGCGTGAAATATTCGAGCGTGACGGTTACCTGGCTCTTCCCGGCGCCCTCTCGCCGGAACTCAATGACCAGCTGGTGCAGGCGGTCGACCGCTGTTGGGAAAAGGGCTTTGAGGGCGATGTGAAGCACGATAGGCAGCTCAGGCAGCGACTTAACATGCTCGGCTTTATCGGCCACGATCGCCTGTTTTTCGATATGGTCTGTAACGAGAAAATCCTGCCCAAGATTTTTGGAATCCTTGGCTGGAATATCTACCTTTATCACTCGCACCTGGCTGTTTCAGGGCGCGAAAGCGGCCACTATGACCCGTCCGGCCAAACCTGGGGCTGGCACCAGGATTCAGGTCAACTAAATTTTGACCTTGAAACGGATCCCAGACCGCGTGTCTCGGCGAAAGTTGCCTATTTCATTACCGATGTGTCAGAACCCGGACGGGGCAATTTCTGGGTCAAGCCAGGTTCACACTTAGACAACAAGCTCGTATTACCGCCCGACGGCCGGGGTCAACCGGAGGGGGCCGTCCCGGTGCTGGCCAGTCCGGGCGATGCGGTGATTTTTGACCGGCGGCTCTGGCACTCGGCGACTCCCAATTACTCCGACACGGTGCGCAAAGTTCTCTTCTACGGATACGGCTATCGCTGGCTGCACGCCCGCGACGAGATGGTCTATCCGGCGGAGTGGTACGAGACTGCCGATCCGATCATGCGGCAAATGCTCGGCTACTCCTCGACCAACCATGGCCGAACATCACCGAGCGACGAGGATGTACCGCTGCGCGCCTGGATGAAAGAAAACTCAGCCGAATTGGCAGCCGTCTAATAGGACGTTCGGCAGCCGGTGTCAATCCGCCGCTGCTTACGGCAGCGGGCGTGACCTATCGCTGGGCCGAGCCGAGTGACGAAATCGACGTCGCCCACTTGTTGGTCACCTCGGCCGGGGAGATGGGCAGCGCCGTACTAGGCATGGGAAGCCCGGAGCGCGCGTTGACGGCGTGTGCGAAATTCTTTGCCAGCCCGGGCTGTTTGCACGCCAGGGAAACGGCATTGGTTGCCTGTGTTGACCAGCGCGTTACCGGCCTGGTAACGTTTACCGCGCTGGGCCAGATCCGCAATCGAAACGTGGCCACCATCTGGCCCTTGCTTAGAGCGTTGGGGCCAATCCTGGCGATCCGATCAATACTTCGCGGCCGCCTACCCACGGCTCTTGGCCCGCGCCCGATCATCCCGCGCTTTTTGCGCCGTCGTAACGAAGCGCCGATGGTGCCTGACGCATCCGTTGGCGACTATTACATCGCCGCATTGGCGGTCGATGCCAGGCATCGTCGGCAGGGCATCGGGTCCTGTCTGTTGGACCTGGCAACCACCGCCGCAATCGATCGGGGTGCCCGGGTGCTGGCAGTCAACGTATTTGCCGAAAACACCGCCGCGATCGATCTTTATGCGCAGAAGGGATTCGCTCCAATCCGCCGGATTGAGCCTGACCTGGGTGGCGTCGCCACCACCATAGATTCAATCCTTTCGCTGCAAAAGCGCCTTCCTTAAATACGAAAGCCTTATCACGCGGCTTCGCTAGTCCCGCCCGTTGCCGATCGGGCAGCCAAATCAATCAGACGGCCCGATAGGGCCTCGCCTCGATTGGTCCCCGCCAAAAGAGCGGTTAAACGTCCCTGGTTATCGATGCGACGCGGGCATGCGCCGCGGCCAACCGGGCGACCGGCACGCGGTAGGGCGAGCAGCTGACGTAGTCGAGCCCAATTTCTTCGCAAAACGCGATCGAGTCTGGGTCACCGCCGTGTTCGCCGCAAATTCCGATCTCGATATCGGGCCGACGGCCCGCCCGGCTTCAGCTCCCTGCCGCATTAGCGATCCGACGCCCTCAGCGTCGAGCACCTGGAACGGATTGACCGGCAGGATTCCCTGCTCAACGTACTGCAGGAGAAATTTACCTTCGGCATCGTCACGGCTTATGCCGTAAGTGGTCTGGGTTAAATCGTTGGTGCCGAAACTGAAGAATTCGGCCACGTCGGCGATGGCGCCAGCCGTCAAGCAGGCGCGTGGAACTTCCATCATGGTGCCGAACTTGTAGCTTGGGCTCAGGCCCTGTTCACCGGCCACCTTCTCGGCCGTGATACGCAGGTTGGATTCGACCGTTCGCAGTTCGTTTATATGACCAATTAGCGGGATCATGATCTCCGGTTTGGCGTCTACGCCCTCGCGCTCAAGTCGAACCGCCGCTTCGATGATCGCCCGGACCTGCATTTCGTAAACCTCGGGATAAACGATCCCCAAGCGGCAGCCACGCAGACCCAGCATTGGATTGAATTCGTGAAGCTCCTGCATCCGCCGGACCTTGCGTTCGGCCTCGGCGATAGCGGCATCCGATCCGCCTTTGGCGCGCAATTGGGTCAACTCCTCGTCGACGCCATGGAGGAATTCGTGCAACGGCGGATCGAGCAGCCTGATCACAACCGGCAGACCGGCCATGGCTTTTAGGATTCCGTAAAAGTCGGTCCGCTGAATGGGTAGCAAACGGTCCAAAGCGGCCCGGCGGTCCTCTTCCGTTTCGGCCAGGATCATTTCTTGGAAGGTCGGCAGCCGATCTTCTTCACGGAACATGTGTTCGGTCCGGCAAAGACCGATGCCCTGAGCACCGAAGGACCTTGCGAGGACCGCTTCTTCGGGGGTGTCAGCATTGGTCCAGACTTCCAGGCGTCGCTCGGCGTCGGCCCAGCTGAGCAGGGTTTCCAATTCCGGTGTGATTTCACCGGCAATGAGCGGTGCGGCCCCGACCATCACGTTGCCGGTGGAGCCGTCGACGGTCAGTAGATCACCGGCGTTGACGGTGACGTCGCCGATCGAGAGACGACCGGCGTCAACATCAATTGAGAGCTCTTCACAACCGACCACCGCCGGCAGTCCCAGGGCCCGGGCCACGATCGCAGCGTGCGAGGTTGCACCGCCGCGGGCGGTGAGGATGGCTTTTGCCACCGACATGCCGTGGAAGTCGTCCGGAGAGGTTTCCGGCCGAATCAGGATCACGCTTTCGCCAGCGCGCCCCTTCTCTGCCGCGTCATCGGCTTCGAACACCGCTATTCCGACGGCCGCTCCCGGCGATGCATTCAGCCCGGTGGCAAATGGCTTAACGGACGCGTCGGGGTCAATTTGGGGGTGTAGGTGAGCGTCCACCTGGGCCGATTCAACGCGCGCCAAGGCGGTCGCCCGGTCGATGATTCCTTCATTGGCCATGTCGACGGCGATTTTTACGGCGGCCCGCGGCGAGCGCTTGCCGGAGCGTGTCTGCAGCATCCACAGCCGCCCCTCCTCGATCGTAAATTCGAGGTCCTGCATATCTCGGTAGTGCAGTTCGAGTCGTCCAGCGTGCGATTCAAATTGCGCGTAAATTTCCGGCAATTGTTCGGCGAGGGTGGCGATCTGGGCGGGCGTCCGCACGCCGGCGACAACATCTTCACCTTGGGCATTGAGCAGGTATTCGCCAAAAAGCTCCCGCTCGCCGGAAACCGAATTTCGCGTGAAGGCGACGCCCGTCCCGGAGCTGGGGCCCTTGTTGCCAAAGACCATCGCCTGAACGTTGACCGCGGTGCCCCAGTTGTGTGGCAACCCATGGAAATTGCGGTAATCTACCGCCCGGCGCCCGTGCCAGGAATCGAATACGGCGCGGATTGCCCCGTGCAATTGGGCCCTGGCATCTTGTGGGAACGGGGACGAAGTTTCAGCCTCAATTAGAGCTTTGAAATCGTCGGCGATCGCTGACCATTCGGCCCCTGACAAATCCGTATCGGCAGTCTTGCTAAGAATTTTCTTGTGCGATTCGATGACGTGCTCGAATTGCCGACTCTCCAGGCCCAGCACGATAGAGCCGTACCCCTGCACCAGGCGACGATAGGAGTCATTGGCGAACCGGTCCTCGCCGGTGAGAGCCTGCAACCCGGCCAAGGTTTCGCTGGTCAGGCCCAGGTTCAATACGGTGTCCATCATGCCGGGCATTGAAACCCGGGCCCCCGAACGCACCGAAACCAGGAGCGGGTTACTGCCGCCAAAGGTTTTGCCAGTTGCTTGCTCCACCGCGGCCAGGGCTTCATCAACCTGTTCAATCAGTCGGTCGGGGAATTGACCGCCGGCTTCGAAGTAGGCCAAGCAGGCCTCGGTGGTAATTGTGAAGCCGGGTGGCACCGGCATTCCCGAGCGAGTCATTTCGGCAACGCCAGCGCCCTTGCCACCCAGAAGGTTGCGCATCGACTGATCGCCCTCGCTAAACAAATAGACCCATTTGATCGGCTGCGACATGCAAAACTCTCCGGATATTGGTGGCGTGGCGGGTTTTTGGACATTGGACGCCGGCGATTGTTGCCGGCGGCGGATTAATTATGTGCGTTTGCGGGCCGGCCGAATTCGAGCGGCGCGGCAGCGTCAGCAGGGGCCGGATAATGGGTCGATACGACTGCTGGCCAACGCTCTGGAACCCATGGCCGGCAATCCTGTAGCCGATCGGGGCGCAATGCGGATAAACCGCGGTCTGCTGGCGGTAATGCCCGCCCACTTCGGAATTGACTTTATTACCTTCGCGGTCAATATTCTTTTCCCGTTGTTGGCCGAGCGGCTCGAACTGAGCTTTACCCAAGTTGGTATCGCCGCCGGCCTGCACATAGTCGCCAACGGGATCGCCCAGCCGCTTTTCGGATTGCTAGGCGACCGGATCGGCCACCGCCGCATCTTGGTAGCCGGGATCTTCTGCCAGGGCCTATTTGTAGGACTGGCGGCCCAGGCTGAAAGCTACGCCGTGCTGCTGCTCTTCCTATTCCTTTCGGCCCTGGCGTCGGGGGCGTTCCATTCGCTTGGCCTTAGCGCCGCCAACCGTTCCTCGACATCTAGCAAAGGCTCGGCGGTTGGATTGTTTTTCCTGGCCGGCAATGCCGGCTTCGCGGTATCGCCAGTGGTCACCGGTTTCTTCGTTGAAACGGTTGGATTGGGGACCAGATTCCCTCTCTATTTGATCGGTTTCTCAGCTCTTACGACCATATTTTTCTATGTGCTCACGCGGCCGCGCGCTGCCGCAAGCGCCCCGGCCAGCCAATCGCCCGCGTCGACGCGGGATCCTCTTTACCGACTGTTGCTCCCGCTGGCCGCAATGTCGGTATTTCGGGGCATCACATTCGGTGCCGCGCCGGTATTTATTCCCTTCGCATTTCTTGAGACCGGGACTTCATTGACGATTGCCGGCCTGGCGCTGTCGATTTTTTCAGCTGGCGCGGCCACCGGCGTTTTTGGCGGTGGCTGGCTGGCCGACCGCTTCGGCCCCAAGCCGGTCATCGCCTTTCCGCTACTGCTGGGCACGCCCGCTTTTTTGCTGATGGTGGTCGACATCGGCTCTCCGCTCTCATTTGCCGCCGCATTCGTGGCCGGATTTCTCGTTCAGACTCCGCAGTCGCCGAGCGTGGTCATGGTTCAACAGGCGTTGGCCAAGTGGATGGGGGCGGCATCGGGCGCTGCCTTAGGTTTTATTTTTTCGGTACAGGCCGTCGGCCAGGCCCTTACCGGATTGGCGGCCGACGCGATTGGATTGGTGCCGGCGCTGGTAATCGTTGCCTGCATGCCGGTCCTGGGCTTCGCCGCCGCCCTGGCGGTTCCCGGCCCGTTGTTCTCGAGATCAGCGCTGGTTCACCCGGCCGGGGTGGCATAAATCCGAAGCTGGGCCGCTGTAACGCCCCTTAGTCAAACTGTGGTATCGTGGCCAGTTGCTAACTACACAATGTAAGCGGAAGTTGCGGTAACGTCGTCGGCCTCCGGCAGTGTTCGTCATGGTCGGCGGTGTTGCACTTGGCGGGAGGCGTTATGGGTGGAGTTGCAACCAAGCTAGACCAATTTTTTGGCCTAGCCAAATCTGGCACCTCGGTGAGAGTCGAGATTGTCGCCGGAGTTACCACGTTCCTGGCGATGAGCTACATCATCGCGGTCAATCCGGCGATCTTGTCGAATGCCGGAATACCACCAGTGGCGGCTGCCTTTGCCACCTGTCTGGTGGCTGGATTGGGCACGCTGGCGATGGGACTAATCGCTCGTATGCCGTTGGCCTTAGCGCCGGGAATGGGTCTTAACGCGTTCTTCGCGTTCACCGTTGTCGGTGCCATGGGATTGACCTGGCAGGAAGCCCTCGGAGTGGTGTTTATCTCCGGGGTTGTTTTTGTCGTATTGACCATTGCTGGTGTTCGCCAAGCGCTGGTTCGCATGATGCCGCGTGAGCTTTTGCCGGCGATCGGCGCCGGCATCGGTCTATTCCTGCTGCTGATCGGGCTGCGCAATGGTGGCATTGTGCAGGCGCTCGAAGCCACCATCATCACGCGGGGCGACTTAACCGACGCCAAAGCGATATTGACAATCGTCACCGTTCTCATCATTGCGGCGCTGCTCTCGCGAGGGCTGCGGGCCGGAATATTGGTCGGAATCGTAGTTGCCACGGTGGCATCGGTGGTCCTGGGCCTGGAGGCCGCGCCGGCCAATGAAGGCGGATGGTTCGATGCAGTTTTCGCCCTCGATATCGGCGGCGCCCTGGAAATCGGGTTCCTCGACATAATCTTTGCGATGCTCTTTGTCGACTTCTTCGACTCGCTCGGTACGGTCATTGGTCTGATCAAACGGGCGAACTTGGAAGACAGTGACGGTAACGTACCGCGCCTGGGTCGGATATTGGCCATCGATGGTTTTTCGACCATTGGCGGTTCGCTAGCTGGCACATCGACGGTGACGACCTACATAGAAAGCGCCGCTGGAATCTCAGCCGGTGGGCGGACCGGCCTGACCGCGGTCGTGGTCGGGATCCTATTTCTATTGGCCCTCCCGCTGGCTGCCCTAATTGCGATCGTCCCTGAAAGCGCCGTGGCGGCGGCGCTGGTCATAATCGCGGCCACTACCGTCGGGCTGGTCAAGGAAATCGACTGGAGCGACGTCGACACCGCGGTACCGGCCTTGATAACGATGGCTGGAATGCCGCTCACGTTTTCTATCGCCGATGGTTTGGCGATGGGTATCGTTTCCTACTCGGCGCTAAAAATTCTGCGCGGTCGCGGACTACAGGTCTCCTGGCTGGTCCACGTTCTGGCGCTGCTGTTTATCGCCCGTTACATCTTCCTGGCCTAACTAAATAGCCAGGCTAAACGCCCGCTCGGCAGAGTTTTCTTCGCCGAGCGGGCGTTAGTAAATCACAGGTACGGGAAATTCGGATGGTTGATAACGCGTCCCGTCGTCAGCGTCGGATCTGGCGGTAGCGCCGCCGCGGCCTCCTCATTGAGGTCGGCCCCTAGGCCCGGGCGATCGGGTACCACGAGGTGCCCGTTGACAACTTCAATTGGGTGTGTGAGCAGTTGGTTGTAGAGCGGCCGGTAGGGTTCGAAGAATTCCTGGATTGCAAAGTTGGGTGTCGAGGCGTCCAGGTGGATTGAAGACAGGGTCGAGAACGGACCGCCGGCGTTGTGCGGCTGGATGCCGACGTAATAGGTTTCGGCCATGGCGGCGATTTTCTTCAGCTCGCTTATGCCGCCGGCGTGACAGATGTCCGGCTGGATGATGCGCACGCAATTGCGCTCCAGAATCTGCCTAAAGTCCCACCGTGAGAGCAGGCGCTCGCCGCAGGCGATTGGGACTCGAACCGCGCGCGCCACTTCGGCCATGGCGTCCGGGTTGTCATGCAATATCGGTTCTTCGTAGAAGTACGGACGATAGCTTTCGAGACGTTGGCCAACCCGCACCGCCGAGAACACATTAAAGCGGCCATGGGCTTCGATGCACAGGTCCACGTCGGGCCCAACCGCGTCGCGCACGGCATCGATATTGGCAAACGCCGCCTCTTCCACTTGACGCGAAAGCATCTGCGTGGCGCCGGTAAACGGATCCCACTTGATGGCCGAGAAGCCTTGCTCCACGACCGCCCTGGCGTCATCGGCGTACTGTTCCGGGGAGGCGCCAATCCGAAACCAGGAGTTGGCGTATGTCCGCAGGCGCTCATGCACCATTCCGCCTAACAACTCATAGACCGGCACGCCGAGCGCCTTGCCCTTAATGTCCCAGAGGGCCTGGTCAATACCGGATATTGCCGACATCGATATGGCCCCGCCGCTCCAGAACGCCCCGCGGTGAATATCCACCCAGATCTTTTCGATCTGCATCGGGTTGCGCCCGATGAGCCCTTTGGCCAATTCGTCGATCTCGACCCGTACGACGGTTTCGCGGTTCTCCAAACTGGCCTCGCCCCACCCCGTAATTCCTTCGTCGGTGCTTACCTTGACGAATAACCAGTTGGCATGCCCGCCGGCGGTGGCGATTGTCGAGATGGCCGTTATCTTCATCGGTTGGGCGATTCGGGGCGGTAGGGATTGGGCTTAATTTTGAACTCGGCCGACCGCCGGGTCCGAACACCGATTCCGGCCTCGCATCCCCGCATTTGCATCGAAGATGGAAATTTGCTTGCGCCCCGCAGCGGTTGGCTGCGAGCGTGGAAATTGCGATATTCACTAGTGTGATTCGAATCGACAACGAAGAGACCCCGGAGATTGGCATGCGACTTGAAAACAAGGTGGCCCTGGTGACCGGCGCGGGGTCAGGGATCGGCCGCGCTGCGGCGGTTCTGTTCGCTCGCGAGGGTGCCAGGGTCGTGGTCAACGATATCGGCCCGAGCGCCGCGCAGCAGACCGTCGACGAAATTACGGCCGCCGGTGGCATGGCCACCGCAGTAGCCGGAGACGTCTCGCAAACCGGGGATGCCAGGGCGATGGTCGATGCCGCCCTGGTCAACTACGGCAAGATCGACGTCCTGGTCAACAGCGCCGGCATATCGCCTCGCAATGCGCTTGGGCCCGATGCCACGCCGGAGGAGATCTGGGATCGGGTCATCGATGTCAATCTCAAGGGCACCTTTCTGGTGTCGTGGCATGCCGTGCCGGAGATGAAGCGCGGCGGCGGCGGCTCGGTCATCAACCTGGCGTCAATCATTGCCGTCGTCGGCTACTCGGCCGATATTCCGAGCATGATGGGCGGCTTCAACCCGTACCCTGCTTCGAAAGGCGGCGTGCTCCAGCTCACCCGCAACCTGGCCTTGGCCTGCGCCAGTGACAACATCCGGGTCAATTGCATCTGCCCGGGATATGCCGAGACGAATCTGACGGTCGGGCTCACCTCCGATCCGGAAACAAACGAATTGTTGATCAATAAGCACCCGCTCGGGAGGCTCGCCAAGGCCGAGGAAATCGCCTACGCCGCCCTTTTTCTGGCCTCCGACGAGTCGTCCTTCGTCACCGGGGCGCCGATGATGGTGGATGGTGGCTATACGGCCCAATAATCACGGCCGCAGCCAATGCCGGCGAATCATATTCCGGGCGTTGTGGCCGGGCCGGCCAGGCGAGTTGGGCGCGATCGAGGATTTCGCGGCAATTGGGCCGATGGCCGCTGCGCCAAAGATCTGTGGCTCGCTAACCCAATGTCGACGATGGCAATTTAGCCCACCGCGCGCCCTTTAGCGGCGGCGCCTAATTGCGGCCCGCAGGGCCATCCAGGCAAAGACCGGCAATGCCAGTTGCCGACGCCAGCGCCAAGGTTCGCTGGCCAATCTAAACAACCACTCAAGACCGACTCTGCGCATCCACAGCGGCGCACGCCGGCTGCGGCCGGCCAGAAAATCGAACGCCCCACCGACTCCGATCGCAATCGCCACCGAGCATTTCTCGCGGTGCTGATCGATCCAATATTCCTGCCGCGGCGTACCAAACGCCACCAGCAGCGCGCCAGCGCCGGACATCGCAATCGTCCGGCATAGCTCATCGGCTTCGCCGAAGGGATCTAGTGGTTCGGCCGTGCCGGCGATTTGCAGACCGGGGCAATCTCGCAGCAGGGTCTCGGCGGCCATGGCCGCCGCACCGGCTCGCCCACCGAGCAGAAATAAACTGCGCCCTTGGGCTGCGCATAGGCGGGAGACATGCGGGATCAAATCAACTCCGGCGCAACGTTGTGGGCGCAGATGGCCGGACATCCTAGTTGCCGCCAACAGGCCGATTCCGTCGATGAGATTTACGTCTGATCGCCGCAGGACCGACAGGAATTTCGGATCGCGGTGGGCGGCCACGATAAATTCGGGATTGACGGTGTAAATGGCCCTTCCCGAAGATCCGGCCAGCCAGGCCCGCAGCCAGGCCAATGCCAGTCCGAGTGAACCATCCAGCAGGGGAACGCCAAGCACTTCCACGCTTGCCGGACGAGGGTCCCGGCCCGGCCCGTTCACTGATCTAGGACAGCTGCCAGCACCATGTCCGGCTCTATCCATTCCATACACAGCTGATCGCCAAAAGGGCAGCTGGGCGGCGCCCGCTGCACATAGCAGGGCGAACATGCGATTCCGCTCGAAAGCGCCAAGGAGCGCTGCCCGCGCGGGCCGTATTGCCCCGGTTCGGTCGGCCCGAAAAGGGCGACGACCCGGGTCCCCTGCAGGTCGGCGAGGTGTAGCGGCATCGAATCGACGGTAACTACCACCGCGGATTTGGCCAACAGGACGGCCAGCTGGCCTATCGACAGCTTCCCGCACAGATCAACCACCGCACCGTTTCCGCCGGCAATGGCGGCGGCCAGGGGTTGTTCGCCGGCCAAGCCCGTGATCGCCACTTTTCGCCCGGCGGCTACCAACCCGGCCACAAGGGCCTGCCAGTGGCGTAGCGGCCAAGCCTTGGCGCTGCCCGAGCGGGCGCCGGGACAGAGCACGACCAGGCCCTTAGGGCTAACGGGCAGCGGGACTGGCATCGGGCTGGTTATCAGGTCTGCCGGGATATCGGCCGGGTCGGCCTCGATCAGGCGACAAAGATGATCGATCTCGTGTTCGCCGGCGCGGCGCCGGCGATGGCAGTCGATGCCCAGCGCCGCTGGACCGTCGGCGATCCGGCGCCGGGCGCCGGCAAGGGAGACAACCGCGCGCGCCAATGGACCGTAGGCGGCCACCGCCAAATCGAAGTTTCGCCGGCGCAAATCGGCCAGCAACGCCGCCGCCGCACACCAGCCGTGGGGGTCGCTCAATCCAGCTAAGTGGGGCAGGCTCGCCAGATCGCATTCGATCACCTCGTCGACGTATCGGCAAAGACCGACCAGCGGGCCGGAACCACGGGCCACCAGAAAGGTTATGGCGAGGGAAGGGTATCGCCGCTTAAGGGCCGCCGCCAGCGGCAGCGTGAGCAGGCAATCGCCGAGTAGATCGAGGCGGACCAGCAGCGCCCTCTCCGGTCCATCGGCGAACGGCCACAGTTCCCCCGGATATTGCGATCGCCCGGCATGTGCGGCTCGGTCAATCGCGCCGGCCAATCCGGCCAAGGGCCCGAGCATTGATCCCAATGCCCGTTTGGCGCCCCGCCGCCCCCGCCCCGCCCGCGGTTCGGGGGTTATGGGACGGGCCGGGGAGTCGTGCTGCTCGGCAAGCGGCGGTCGGGTCATCGCAGCTGCTGCCGGACGGGGATCGGACCCGGCCATTCAATCTTGGTCAGAGTCGGGGACCCGACCGCCGCACGATGACCATATTGGGGGCATAGCTCAATCGGCCATATCCGGCTGGCCATCCCATTGCCGTCGATGTGGTTCAAGGCGCCCTCACCAGTTCTTGGCAGGAATCCAGGCCCAGCAACTGGGCCCGGGCGACGGCGGCCACCGCCAAGCTGCCAGCCACGACGGTGATTTGATCACCGCGGGCCTGCATCCGTGCGCCTTTGAGGGCGGCCTTAACGTTGCCATAGCAACGGTGTGGAATGTCCGCTAAGGCGGCCGACAGCTGGTCGGTGCCGGCCGACCGCGGATGATCGGCGGCGCAGAGGTGTAGGCCGCAAATGAGCGGGGCCAGGGGGTCGATCAATTCACGGCTGTTCTTGTCGGAAAAGCAGCCAAACACCAGCTGCAACCGCGCACCGGGCCGAAATTCGTGCAAAAACTGCCCGAGGGCGGCGGCCGATCCCGCCGTATGGGCGCAGTCGACCACCACCGGAGGGTCACCTTCGATGACCTCGCAGCGAGCCGGCAGGTTGGCGTCGGCCATCGCCGCATTGGATATTGATTCATCGATATCAAATGCGGCGTGTTTTAACGCCAGTTGGGCCAGGGCTGCATTGCTGCGTTGGTGGGGACCGACGATCTTGCTGTGCGACCGATATACCTTCTGGGGGTCAACAACAAAATAGGGCGACGCCTTCGCCCTGGCCTGTTCGGCAATAACCCGGGCCGCCGCCGCCGGCTGGGCTGCACTGACAACCGGCCGGCCCGGACTGATAATTCCGGCCTTGGCCTTGGCGATCTCGGTGATCGAATCGCCCAGGATGTGGGTATGTTCAAGCTCCAGCGGGGTAATTACCGTCACCCGCGGGTCGAGGACGTTGGTTGCGTCAAGTTCGCCGCCCAATCCGGTCTCAATCACCGCCGCGTCGACCTTCCCCCTGGCAAACCAATCAAAAGCCATCACGGTGGCCAATTCGAAGGTGGTGGCCGGCCCCAACCGGTTGCCAAATCCAACCCCGAGGGCATCGGTTTCAAACCTTAAAACTCGTGCCACTTGCTCGATGAACGCCGCCGCGCCGATTGGTTGACCGTCGATCTGAAATCGTTCGCGGAAGGTGTGGAGGTGCGGCTGGCTGTAAAGTCCCACCCGCTGGCCGCAGGCGGAGAGCGCCGATGCCATGTAGATCGCGGTCGAACCCTTACCTTTGCTGCCGGCCAAATGCAGGCATGGGTAGCGGCGCTGCGGCCAACCGGCGGCCGCCAGCATGGCCTCAGTGCGGGCACGACCATGGCTCGGCAGGGCCCCGCTGGCGGAAAACCCGGGCCCGCGCTCGATGTCTGACCGCTCATAGAGATGGGCCAGGGTTTGCGCGTAACTTTTCAGCATTGGCTCAGCTGCGCCGCCAGGTCGAGGGCCACTGCGCCCTTTTGCCGGTATATCGCCAGTTCCTCTTTTTCGGCCAGGTCCCTGGCAACTGCGCTGGCACTCCTGCTATCGGGAGCAATCGACAAGTCGCTGGCCAGGTCAGAGAGCGGTGCGCAGACGAATCGGCGTTGAGCAATTAGCGGGTGGGGTATCGTCAATTGCGGCGAGGAGATCACCCGATCGCCAAAAATGAGGATGTCAATATCGATTACCCGCTCGCCCCAATGGCGCGTGGGCCGGCGACCGAGATCAAATTCGATGCGTTTTACCGCCGCCAGCAACGCCTGCGGGCTCTCGCTGAATTGGCCACGGCAGGCACAGTTGAGGAAATTGGGTTGATCGGCTACCCCCCAGGGTTGGGTCTCGTAGACCGCCGATACCTCTACGCCGCCGAGGATTTCAGCCAAACGCACCAAGGCGCTGAGCAGACTCTGGTAGCGATTGCCCAAATTCGCACCCAGACCCAAATAAGCCAATGGCAACAAATAAGCCTTGTCTCTAGGCTGCCCAGCGGCGCTGGATTTGGCCGGTTGGCGAATTTTCCGCTGCCGACGGGTCCGCGAACGGCAGCTTGACCGTGCAGGCGCTACTAATTCCCCAGGTCATTCTGCTATCGGCGGCGGCCGGATTTTTGGGAATGCTGTTGGCCTGGTGGGTCTGGCGCATCGGCGCGGTCGCACAGCTGCGTCCTTCGCCGGCAATCGGGTTGATCGTTGTATTGGCGGCGGTGCCGCTGCGGCTGGCCGCCGGTCTCTCGACGTCTTTTGCGGAGATCGGCTTGACCGAAGCGGCAATCCCGTTGGCCATCGTTTGGACAATCTTGTTCCGCCGGCCGGGGCGCTTTTTCCTGCCCCGCCAATTGATCTGGTGGGGCGCCTTTTTGGCCTTCGCCGTACTCTCCATCACCTGGGCCCAGGCAATCGGACCGGCGATTAAGGAATTTGTGAAGTGGGCGCAGTTGCTCATCGCCCTTGTGTTGACCTGCGACCTGGCCCGCAACCGAGGTGATTTGGAAGTCTTGATCCGATGGGGCGGAGCCATCGTGGTAGCCGAGATTGGGCTGACCGCCTTGCTGCTGCCACTTGGCGGCGGGTTGGCCGTCAACAGCGCTTTGCCGCGCCTGGCTGGCACATTTGGCCAACCAAACCCGTTCGGGGCATACGTGGCAATAGCGTTTGCGTTCGCCCTGCCGGCGGCATTGAGCAACCACCACCGAGTTTCCCGTTACGGGCGAATTGTGGCGGCACTGGCGGCACTGGCCGTACTAGCCTCGCTTTCGCGCGGGGCGATCGTTTCTCTGGTGGGCATCGCCGCGGTGAGCGTTTGGGCCCTTCGTCTGCCAAGTTGGCGCAGTTGGTTGTTTTCACCTCCCGCGCTACTGGCGGGTCTTGTGGCGGCCGCCGCGTTTGTCGTCGTTCTGGCTAACGTGCAGCTGCCGGCCGAAGGCACCGGATTGATAGCGGGCGACGTCCGCCCGCGAGAGGTGATCGCCGATCCCAGTCCGGGCTCGTTCTCGGTAGAACAACGCTTGGGTTTCTGGCTGGCGGCCGCCGACATGACCGCCGCCCACCCGCTAGGCGGCGTAGGCCTTGGAAATTTCGATGAGGCATACGGGCAGTTCTTTGTCTCACCTTGGAACTATTCGCTCGGGCATGCCCATAACCTGGTTCTCAACACGGCGGCGGAACTGGGACTGCTGGGAGCCGCCCTGTTGATGGTGGCTTTGATCTCGTCATTCCTGCCGGCCATCGCCCGTGCCCGGTCGCCCGATCCGGATTGGATTGACGTCGGAGCGGCGGCCCTGTTGGCGGGGTTTTTGTTGCACGGCCTATTCGACTACATGATCGTGGGAGGCTTGGGCGTGATCATTGGCATTGGATTGGGGATCGGCCTGCGTCGGCCAAGGGAGGTGATTCCCTAAGGTGCGGGTGGGTTTTGACGCGACCGCGGCCGCCTGGCAAAGCGCCGGTATCGGCCGTTCGGTGTGGGAATTGCTGCGGTCCATGCTCTCCCAGTCCGGCGATGACATTGACTGGGTGGTCTTTTATCAAGGCCATCGCACGGCGGCCCGTCTGGAGGCGATGCTGGCAACCTTTAATATCCGCCCGATGATCGTGCCGTTTTCGCCGCGGTTGGGATTCGCCCTCTGGCAGCGCCTCCGCCTGCCGCTGCCGCTGGAGCTCTTCACCGGTCAGCTGGATTTGCTGCATGCGCCAGATTTCGTGCTGCCGTTCTCGTTTGCCAAAGCCAAGGTTGTAACGATCCACGATCTGTCATTCCTGACCCATCCACACACTGCCGATGCCAATTTGCAAGTCCGCCTGGATCGGGCCGTGCGGCGCGCGCTCGAGCGCGCCGATCGCGTAATCTGCATCTCCCGCACCACCGCCAATGACGTGGTAAGCCTTCTCGATTACGACCCAAATCGGATCGATGTCATTTACTGTGGGCTGGACTCTGCCCTATCGGCCGATCCTTCTGAGGCCGAGTTGGCCCGGCTTGACGAAATACATTTGCCTTCCCGGTTCGTGCTTTCGGTGGGGACGTTACAACCGCGCAAGAACCTGCTGCGAATTACCCGCGCCGTGGCATCGCTGCGGGCCAGCGGCGAGGATGTGGGCTTAGTTCACGCCGGCGCGCGGGGCTGGATAAGTGACGCCGACCTGGGCGCCATCGAGAGCACCGGTGCGGGGTTCTTACACCGGCTTGGCCCGGTCGACGATGGATTGTTGCGGGCCCTCTATGCCCGGGCCGGCGCACTGGCGGCGGTATCGGAAGCCGAAGGATTTATGCTGCCGATGATCGAGGCCATGGCCCATGGCGTCCCGGTGGTTACCGCATCGGTATCTTGCATGCCCGAGATAGCAGCCGATGCCGCTCTGCTGGCCAACCCTTACGACCATGAAGAAATCGCCACTAGCCTTCAATCCGCGCTCACCCGCGGTTCGTCGACCACCGAACTGATCGCTCGCGGTCACGCCCGGGCCCGCGATTTCGATTGGGATAAAGCCGGGGCCGAAACCCTGGCCGCTTACCGGCGCGCCGCTCGTTAGTCGCGCAGGCAACTGCGAGCGAATCGATGGCGGCGTTCAAATGCCGCGGCCGCCAAAGGTGACCCCAACCCATCGAAGGCGTGCGTGGCGCCGGGGAAGATTTCAATTTCGGCCTCATTGCCGGCGGCGATCCAGCGGGCGTACATAAATAGCGAATCGTCAAGCAGCGGATCGGCCGTCCCGACCATGAACAAAGCCCGCGGTAGACTGCTCAATTGGGCCCGCAACGGCGAAATGTCCGGGTCGGCCGGGTCGACTCCGGTCCCGCCGAAAAAATAATCCTCGAACAACGACATGCTGTCGCTGGCGATGATCAGGCTGTCGCGGCCGATCCGGCTGCGGGCCGGGCAGGCACCCGAGAAATCGAAAGCCCCGTAGACCAGATCGGCGCCCGCCCAATCGGCATACCCGTGCCGGTCGCGTAGCCGCAGGATGGTCGTCGCCGACAGGTGACCGCCGGCCGATTCACCGCCGATTAGCAGTCGGTCGCTCCCAAATTCGGCGAGAGAGTTTTGCACCAACCAGACCCCCGCCGCTTCGCAGTCGTCGAGCCCGGCCGGGTATTTGTGTTCGGGCGCCAGGCGGTATTGAACGCTAACCACCGCCACGTTGGCCGCTTGCGCCAACGCCCACAGTTTTTCATCCTGTTGGTCATACGAACCCAGCACCCAGCCCCCGCCGTGAATGTGCAAATAGACGCCGTCAACCCGGTCAGGTCTAAATATCCGCAGCGGAACATCGCCGGCCGGACCGGCGGCCGATGCGGCTTCGGCAACGTCGAGCATCACCGGCGGCGGCCGAACGGGAGTGCCTTCGCGCTGCTGGCGCCGCAGTTCGGTCGGCGAGGCGTCACCCAATCCCAACTGGCCGCTTAAGGCCGCCGCCAACTCGGCATTGAAATATCGCATCGCCGGGCTGATGGCGCTGGGGCGGAAGAGGGCCGGGTCTAGGGGCATGGCGAAGTTTCCTGGCAGGGGTGCAGTGTGCCCATTTTCTCCTCGCCCGAGAGCGGCGATTTCCACTGGCTCATTCGTAGAATCAACGCGCCCGCGCCGATGCTTGGCCCCAACTTGGAACAGGCGCGCAGCCGGCGATTGTCGATGCGCAATAGTGATGCCAAGCTCGCGTTTGGTCAGGAGGGGGCTGCAGTTGGATCTTGCTGAGGCGGTAACCAACTACGCCGCGATTGCGGCGGCTACCTACCTACTCGGTTCGATCCCTTTCGCGTACCTTTGGACCAGGGTCTTGGCGCACGCCGATTTGCGGTCGGTGGGCACCGGCAATACCTCCATCTACAGTTCCTTCTTTAATGGTGGATACATACCGGCCGGTCTGACGTTGGCATCCAATTGCGCAATTGGATGGCTCTCCATTCACATCGCCGACGTCCTGCTGCCCGGCGACAAAGCGGCCCTGATGACAGGTTTGTTTTTCGCCACTGCCGGCGCGCTGTGGCCGATTTTTATCCGGTTCCGTGGCGGCAGCCGAGGCACCACGACCTTTGGCTGGGGCACCTTTTTTCTTGATTTCTACGTTGGTCGGCCTTTCCCGATCATCGCCGCTTTGTCGGTCGGCATTTGGGTATTGGCGCTCGTTGCTCGGCGCCGCACCTTTCGCGCCACCTCGATCGCCTACCGGACATTTCCGTTCGTCTTTTTCGTCGTTGACCGGTCCTGGGAATTTTTCCTGGGGGCAGTTGCGATCTCGGTGCTGATGCACCTCAAACATCGCCCCAAATACGATGATTCCACGCTCTACGGGGTTGGACGCAATATCGGCGTCAATAAGGCCTAGTCGAGTCCTGACTGACTCAATGGCAAAGCGCCGGTGAACGTTTTGCTCAACGGCCATTTCGCTGGCGCATCGACGACCGGCTCCGGCCAGTATCTCGAGCGGCTGACCACCCATTTGCGGCGCCTGGCGCCCAATGATAAATTCGTGGTCGCGCGACCAAAGCGCGGAACCGCATCACCGCTGGCCAAATTGGCCTGGGAACAATTGGGCTGGCCGCACCGGGTGTTTGCCGACGCCCCCGATCTGGCCCATACGCCCTACTTTTCAGCGCCATTGTGGGGGCGGACCGATATCGTCACGGTGCATGATCTGATCGGGTTGATATTGCCCGAATACTCTGCCAATCCGCGTTGGCGCCTATACAACGCGCTGGCGTCGCGCGCCGTTCGCCGGGCCAGGTTGGTCATCGTTGACTCGCAAGCCGCCGCCAACGATGTCGAGCGACTGCTGGCGGTGGGTCCGGACCGAATTCGGGTAATCATGCTCGGGGTTGAACCGGCCCCTCACCTGGATCGAACGGAAATTGATGTCCATTTGGCCGATATCGGAGTCCAGCGCCCCTACTGCTTGTACTTGGGCTCGGGCGACGTCCGAAAAAATATCACCGTTCTGCTGGAGGCCATTGCGCGGCTTGAACCGCAGCAGCGCCCCCAGTTGGTGATTGCCGGCAATGTTCCCAACCTGGGCACGCCGCTCTTTCCCGACCATCGTCAATACGCCCGGCAGCTCGGCGTTGATCCCTGGCTGCGATTTACGGGGCGGGTAAGCGAAGCCCGCAAACAGGCCCTTTACGCCGGTGCCCGCATGCTGTTATTCCCGTCCTTCTACGAAGGCTTTGGCTTTGAACCACTAGAAGCTATGGCCCATGGCCTGCCGGTCATTGCGTCTGATGCCACGTCGATTCCGGAAGTGACCGCCGGAGCAGCCCTCCTCCTCCCGCCGCATGAGCCCCAGCAGTGGGCCGAGGCAATTGCCGTAATCGGGAATGATGAAGTTGCCCGCCGCGAATTGATCGAAGCCGGTTCGACCCGCGCCGCCGAACTCAATTGGCCGGCCACGGCGGCGTCCACCCTCGCCGCATATCGCGAACTTCTGTGAGGGTCCTGTTGGTCTCAAAGGCCCTGCTGGCGGCCGAGTACCGCAAAAAACTGACCGCCTTGTCGGC
Organism: Chloroflexota bacterium; assembly: GCA_965249595.1. GTDB lineage: Bacteria > Chloroflexota > UBA11872 > UBA11872 > VXNJ01 > VXNJ01. Next base: position 1,389,539 of record OZ252242.1, read on the forward strand.
CGGGGGCGACATTGAACTGCTGGCCGGCGTACCGGCCTCGTGGGGTGGAGCAGATCTGGAGCCAGGGAGGGTCCAGGGTTACTCACTGCAGGTTCTGCCGACCCGTTGGTCGCGCAGCTTTCACCTGCACCACTATCCCACCCTGGGGCGAGTTCTCGAACGGGTAAGGCCCGATCTTCTCCATATCGATGAAGAGCCCTACAACTTGGCCACCGCGCACGCAATTTGGGAAGCTCACTGGCAAGGCATCCCGGCGGTTTTCTTCACCTGGCAAAACATAAACCGCCGCTACCCGCCGCCGTTTTCTTGGATCGAGGCCTACTGCTACCGAACCGCCGTCGGGGCAATTGCCGGCACCAGCCAGGCTGCCGGAGTGCTGCGGGCCAAGGGTTACCGCGGCCCCTTGGCCCAGATCCCCCAGTTTGGCGTCGATGCCGGATCATTCCGCCCGCAACCGTCGCCGGCGCGGGCCGGCGAATTGGTAATTGGGTTCGCCGGACGCTTCATTGAAAGCAAGGGGTTGCGCGTTCTGTTGCAGGCTGCCAAGCGGTTGGATCCGCTGCCGCTGCTAAAGCTGGCCGGTGACGGGCCGCTGGCCGGTCTTTTGCGTGAGCAGGCGGCCGCCGGTCCATTGGCCGGGCGGATCAAATTGAACGGGCAATTGCCTTCAAACGCGATGCCCGATTTCCTGCGATCGATCGATGTCCTGGTGCTGCCGTCTCTCGATACCGCCAACTGGAAAGAGCAGTTTGGCCGCGTTTTGGTTGAAGCAATGGCTTGTAGCTGCCCGGTTATCGGCTCGGATTCCGGCGCCATCCCGCTGGTAATTGGCGACGCCGGACTGATCGTTCCGCAGGGTGATGCCCAAGCTTTGGCCGAGGCGCTGCGGCGCCTTAGCAAACCGGCCGCCAGAGAGCGCCTGGGCCGGTCCGGGCGCCAGCGAGCGCTATCGCAATTTACCCACCGGCAAATTGCTATTGCCACCAGGGATTTCTATAACAACGTTTGCAACACCAGTTCTTAAGGCCGGGGCGCGCGCCGCGCTCGGCATCGAAGCGTCATGCATAATCGCTTCAGATAACAAATGAGGCTCTCTAAGGGGCCTCGGTGATGACTCTCTCGCAGCTAATTAACAATGCAATAAATCCGGCTTGCGCGGACTCTCCGCGCAGGGTCCGATCGCGGCGCGCGGCAGACTCACACCTTTCCACTTCTCCCGGATATTTCCATGCTCGACAACTGGGTCGTAATTGCGGCCACGATGGTCGGGGTGGCGCTTATTGCGCTAGCCGCCGGTTACCTATTGCAAATGCTCTTCGCGCGGCGCCAGGCTGATGTTTTTTCCCTAAACCTGGAAACCGAGCTCGCCAAAGTCGAGCGCAAACAACGCGAGCTAATTGCCGAAGCTACTAAACAAGCCAATCAGCTGCGTGAAAAAGTTGAAGAAGAATTACGCGAGCAGCGGCGCGAGATTCGACAACGCAATCGCGAAACGCAGCGTCGCGAGCAACGACTTGACCGACGATCCGAAACCCTCGACAACCGTGAAGAAGAGGTTCGCAAGCGTGAGGATGGCGTTGGGCGTCGAATCAAGGCGGCCGAGGCCAAAGAGGCCGACCAAAACATTCGGCTAGAAGAAATTGCTCAATTGAGCCAATCGGCGGCGCGCGATTTGATCATAGAGCGGGTCTCGCAGGAGTCGCGCGAGTTGACCGACCAGATTGTCCGCAACGCCGAGCAGGCCGCCCGACAGGACGCTGACAATCGGGCCCGTTGGCTGGTAGCCAACAGCCTCCAGCGGGTTGCATCGTCGGTTACCCAGTCGGCCACAACGTCGACTGTCAAGTTGCCGAGCGACGAGTCAAAGGGCCAGATCATTGGCCGCGAGGGACGCAACATTCGCGCCTTCGAAGCAATAACCGGAGTCGATGTCCTAATCGACGACACGCCCGAGGCGGTAACCCTTTCCTCCCACGACCCGGTTCGTCGTGAGATAGCGCGTACGGCCCTGGTTTCGCTAATTGAGGACGGTCGGGTGCACCCGGTGAGCATTGAACAGCATTACCATCGCGCCCACAGCGAGGTTCGCAAAGCAATGCGCGAGGCTGGCGAAAGGGCCTGCATCGACGCCAAAATCCCGAAACTGCACCAGGAACTGGTTGGCCTGCTGGGCCGGTTGAGCTACCGTCAGAGCTACGGACAAAACGTGTTGTCACATTCGGTTGAAGTTGCTCATTTGGCTGGCGTTTTGGCCGCCGAAATGGGGGCTGACATCCGGGTTTCGCGGGCCGGCGGGCTCCTTCACGACATCGGCAAGGCCCTAACCCACGAAGTCGAAGGAAAGCATGCCCTCATAGGGGCCGAACGCTGTCGTCGCCACGGGGTGCCCGATACGGTGGCCCATACCGTCGAGGCTCACCATTACGAGGTTTATCCTGCCACCGCCGAGGCATTCGTGGTCGCCGCCGCTGACGCGATATCGTCATCTCGGCCGGGCGCCCGGCGTGAGACCAACGAGCGGTTTATCAAACGGCTGGAAATGCTTGAAGAAATTGCCAATTCTTATGACGGGGTGGCAAATTCGTTTGCCTTGCAGGCCGGTCGAGAATTACGTATTGCCGTCGACCCCGGCGACGTCGATGAACTGGGGGCGTTGCGGATAGCTCGTGAAATTGCCGCTCGGGTGGAAGATGAAATGATCAATCCCGGACAAGTTCGCGTGACCGTGATACGAGAGACTCGGTCCGTGGAGATTGCCAACTAGTGGAGATTGCCAACTAGATGATCTTGGCCTGGTTCTGGTTAGCGCTTTTTGAAGCCGGAGCACGTCTGACGCATTGGATCCCGTGGGCGCTGAAAGCTCCGCTGGCGCGGTTAATCGCACGGGCGATCTTCATCGCTTCGCCGCGTCTGCGGCGGGCCACAACCGGCAACATGGCCGTTATGTTTTCGGCCAGCCGGGATGATCCGCACGTTCGGCGAGCCGCGCTCCGCTCAATCGAGAACTTTCTGCTGCAAACGCTAAACATGGGCGAAGCGTATCTTCAGTCCCCTAACGACCTGCGCCGCCAAGTGTCATTTTGGTCGCCGCTGATGCGCGACCGCGCGACCTCCCTTCTCAAGCAGGGCCGAGTGATATTTGCGACCTGCCATTACGGAACCTGGGATTCGGCGGCCAGTTGGGCCACGTCGATTTCCGATCTGCACGTGGTCCAGCAGCACTTCGACAGTCCCGGTTTAAATGAGGTCTTCCGCCGCTTGCGCGAACACCTGGGTATGAAATCGCTGGACATGGAATCAGATGTTCGTGAGATGTTTCGAGTCCTGCGGCGCAAGGGGAACTTGGCAATCGTGATCGACCGACCGATGGCCGATGGCGGCGAGCCGGTCGAATGGTTCGATCGGACGACCCGCATCCCATCCGGGGTTGCAAAGTTGGCCTTGCGCACCGGGGCCGTCATCGCCCCGACCGTCGTCTATCGCAATTCTTCGGGGCGGGCCATCCTGCGGATAGCCGAACCCATTCACCCGGACCGGTCGCGAGAACCAGATGACGAGATTGCCAGGCTCATGCAATCAACGTGCGCCAGCCTTGAACGATTGATCAGGCCGGCTCCCGATCAGTGGTATCAGTTCCGCCCGCTCTGGCCGCCGCAGGGATCAACTCCGTGATTTGGTCGCGCCGACGCCCAGCCGACCCAAAATCCTTAAGGGTCTGCTTCGTATCACCGTACGACTTTGCGGTTCCCGGGGGCGTGACTTCCCACATCACGAACCTGGCCAGCATCCTCCGTCGACGCGGTCACCAAATAAAGATCGTGGCCCCCAGTTCGGTCCCGGTCAGCAGCCTAGGCGTGCCCGATTTCGTCGGGATATCGAAGACCATCGTGCCGGTTCCCAGCAATGGGTCGATCGCCCGCCTGTCGTTTTCGCTGACGATGAGACCGGCAATCAAACGCGTCCTGGCCGAAGGCGGATTCGATGTCGTCCATATCCACGAACCGATGGCCCCGGCACTTCCCCTGCAAGTACTGCGACTTTCGCAGGCGATCAACGTCGGTACCTTTCACGCCACGCGCAAGACGTCAACCGTCTACCGGGCCTATAAACCGCTGCTATCTCACTTCCATCGGCGATTGGACGGCAAGATTGCAGTTTCCAACGCCGCCCGCGATTTTGTCTGGCGCGCCTTTCCGGGCGAATACCGAATCATTCACAACGGGATTGATCACGAATGGTACGGCCAGCCGGTCGATCCGGTACCCGAATTGGCCGGCGACCGTCCTTCGATCATGTTCCTCGGGCGGCTTGAGAAGCGCAAGGGGTTGCCCGGCCTCATGGCCGCAATGGAAATCGTGCGTAAGATTCGCCCCGACGCCCGATTGGTAGTGGTTGGGGCCTATGATCAAAACCAATTGCAGAAAGCCCAACGCCGTCTGCAACGCGGCGGAATCCACGATGCGATCTTTACTGGCCGCGTATCGGAATTACAAAAACGCGCATATCTGCAGTCTTCCGACATGTTGATTGCGCCGGCTCAGGGTTCCGCCCGCGAGAGCCAGGGAATCATCCTGATGGAGGCGATGGCCGCCGGTACGCCGGTGATCGCCTCGGATATACCCGGCTACCGCACGGCTTCGCCGGACGGAACTGCAGTCCTGTATTGCGCGCCGGATGACAAGCGGGCTCTGGCCCGCGGGATATTGCGACTGCTCCAGCACCCGGCCACCGCCGAGCGCTTGCGGCGCAATGGCCGACAACGGGTCACCGATTTTTCCTGGGAGGTTGTCGCCACCCAGGTTTACGACTTCTATTTAGAACTCTTGCGATCTCGCGGCCGTCTGCAGGTCGATGATCGGCAGTACTTGACCCTGGCCAGTGGTGCGTGAATTGGCGTAGCGCGAAAGAGCAATGCCAGCGATTTATGACCACGCTGGCCCGGGGAGTAGACCGCACGCCACTTACGCCCAATGCAATAACGCTGGTTGGTTCGGCCCTAAATATCGTGCCGGCGGTCTTGATTGCGCTCAACTTTCACTTAGCCGCCGGATTGCTGCTGCTGCCGATCACCGCGCTCGATTCACTTGATGGGGCGTTGGCCCGATTGCAAGGCAACGCCAGCGAATTTGGTGCATTTCTCGACTCGGTGCTTGACCGTTACGTGGAGATCTTTTACTACGCCGGAATCACCTGGCACTTTAGCCAGACCGGCGACCAGTGGGGGATATTCGGATCTTTGCTGGCCATCGGCGGATCAATCATGGTTAGCTACTGCCGGGCCCGGGCCGAGGGGTTAGGGATGGAATGCAAAGTCGGCATTCTGCAACGCCCGGAACGTCTGATATTGCTGGGCGTAGCCTTGATCTTTTCGTCCTGGCTACTGCTCGGGGCGATATGGCTGATGGCGGTGGTGACCAATTTCACCGCCGGGCAGCGTATCTGGCACGTCTACCGGATCAGCGGCGGTCGGGGATAGCTGCAAGAAAGCCGCTGCGACTATTCGTGTTGGCCCAATAGTCAATCGATTTGGCGGCGGGGCCGGCAAGCGAACTTAGGGTCGACGCAGATTTGGCACGTCGGGCCCAAAAAGCCGTTTACGAATTTTTTGAAAATTTGAAGCCAGACGGACGTGGGACCCTGATATTTGGGTTTGCAGACCGGCATTGGCCATTGCTGCGAGGAATTGCGTCGGACCCGCAAATTGATCAATCTGCTGGTAGCTGGCGCCCACTTCGCGACGCGTATGGGCGTCCGACCCCACCGCCGGCACCTTGCCGTGCTGCGCGCAGAGCGCGGCGGCGGCTCGATTGTGCGCCTGGTCAATTACCCGCGAATTGAATACTTCGACCATGTCCAGCTGAGGAAACACCTGCTCGTGATAGACCGACTGCATCGTACTGTTGCGGCCGCTATCACACGGGTGGGGAATTGAAACTAAGCCGCCTTGGTCTTTGATGCGGGCGATCGTCTCGTCGGGTGAGAGTCCGGGTGGAATCCAATCCTCGATGAAGTAGGCCAGAACCTCACCCACGGCGGTTCGAATCTCCTCGCCAACTATCACCGTGATCAATCCGCTATCGCGGGCTTCCAATGCACCGCCGATCTGGTTGTGATCAGTCACCGCAAGCACGTCAATGCCGGCACCTAGGGCCGCCTGACAAAGATCATGCGGTCGGACCCCACAATCCTGCGACCACCAGGTATGGGCGTGGAGTTCCACGCGGCAATGATCAGCCACCGCTTACCGGCGGGATGAGGGCAAATTCATCACCGTCGGCCAGAGGATGGTCATCCCCCACAAATTGGCAGTTGACCGCCAATCGCAGTGATTGCTTCAGCTGCCCGATCCCTGGATGGGCGATACCGATTCGACGAAACAGAAGGCCCGCGCTAATGGGGCTTTCCAAGACAAACGTCTCCTGCCGGCAATTGGCGATTTCAGCCAGTTGGGCGAAATAGAGCACGCGAACCTTGATCGGCGGCGTTTTTACTTGCGGCAACGGTCAGGATCCGCCCAGGCAGGTATTGGCCAAACTCACGTACTCGGCCGCATTGCGGGCCATGTAGTCAAGCTGATCCTGCTGCACCGTACCCACCACCTTGGCCGGCACCCCGAGGAGCAATGACTCCGGCGGGCAAACAGTGTGCTGGGTGACCAGGGCGTTGGCCCCGACCACCGAGCGCTCTCCTATCACCGCCCCATCGAGCACGGTTGAGCCCATTCCGATGAGGGCGCCGTCCTCGATCGTGGCACCATGGATGATGGCGCCATGTCCGATGGTTACCCCGTTACCGATCACCACCGGCGTACCGTGATCGATGTGAATCACCACGCCGTCCTGGACGTTGGAGTTTTCACCGATGGTGACGGGCTCGTGGTCGGCCCGAATCACGGCGTTGTACCACACGTTGGCGCCGGCCATAAGCCGCACCCGGCCAATTAGGACAGCGCCCGGCGCCACCCGTGCCGCCGGATCGACTTGCGGTGATTGCCCGGCGTAATCGATCAGCAGCGGCCCGGGCCGGGTTGCCGTCGCCGTTGGACCATCGAGTTCACGCAACAGGGCTTCCTCGCCCAGTGCCCGCGCGTAGACCTCATCTAAGGTCTCGGGCGGTCTCAATATCAGGTAAATCGCCACCCCCAGGGGTCCCAACGCCGCCACCAGCAAGGTAGCGAAAAGGCGTACGTAAATATCGAGCGTTCTTGATCGCGCGTCGTTGAAGGCCCAGAATATCGTGGCCACCCAGATCGCCGCTAGAAAAGCCCCCGCCAGGGCGATGACGATGGTTAGAAAGGAACCAAATTGCTCCAAACCGGCCTACCTTAGCTCAATTGTTCCCGGGACTTGGCCGGGGCGCTGGTCAAATTGGGTCAGCGCATTGAAAAATTTTATTGGTCGTCAGCTATCGGCGCCGATGCTGGCCAACGCGTCCCTGACGAATTCGGTTTCGACCAGGTGGCCGGCGCTGGCCCGCCCAATTTCATCGAGTAGAACCCAACGCGGCCGGCCGGCCGCGGTCTTCTTGTCGGTAGCCAGCGCGGCCATCAAGTCATCGGCGCCAAATCCCTCGACCGCCAGCTCCAGTCCACAGCGTGTGAGAAGTTCCCGCTGGCGCTTGGTCGCTTCCGTCGGCAGTCCGGTGACCCGGGTGGAGATGTGAGCCGCCGCGGTCATGCCGATTGCGATCGCCTCGCCGTGTAAGTGACGGTTGTAGCTGCCCACTGCTTCGATGGCGTGCCCGATCGTGTGGCCGTAATTTAGTATCGCCCGCAGACCACGGTCGTACGGATCGTTGGCGACTACGGCCGATTTGATCTGCACAGAACTGCGTACCGCCAAGTCCAGCAAGGCCGGGTCGCGCAAATCAACTAGGTCGCTTTCCAATTTGCCAAGATAGGTCGCGTCCCGAATCAGGCCGTGCTTGATCGCCTCAACCCAGCCAGCGGCCAATTCGCGCTGCGGCAGCGTCTGCAGGGTGGCAACGTCCAGCAGCGCGAGCACCGGATTATGAAAGGCCCCGACCATGTTCTTGCCGCCGGGCAGATCGATGGCCACCTTGCCGCCGATGCTTGAATCCACCTGGGCCAGCAGCGTCGTGGCCACCTGCGCCCAGGGCACCCCGCGGGCCCAAGTGGCGGCGACGAAACCCACCAGGTCGCCAATGACGCCGCCGCCCAAGGCCACCAACAGATGTGATCGTTCGGCCCGATTGGCCAATAGCCAGGACCAGAGATCTTGGGCCTGGGCTAGCGATTTGCTGGCCTCGCCGCCTGGAATCGCCCGGCGCTGCACTTCCCACCCGCTATCGATCAATGCGGCGGCGGCGCGGTCGCCGTAGAGCCTGTCGACGTTGCGATCGCCGATTAGATAGGCGGTGCTGGGAGCGACCCCACGGTGCGCCAATTCGGTGCCAAGGTCATCGATGATGTCCTCGCCGATCGCCACGTATTCGGGCGTGATGCCGTCAGCCTCTGTCAACACTTAGCATCTCCAAGATTTGGGCGCCCGCCGCAGCGGCCGAAATAGCTTCGACATCAATTGTTAAGTGAGCCCGCGCGTACGTGGCTGATCGAATTTGCAAAAGCTCGGCGATACTCTCGGTCAAAGTCGCGTCGCGGCTGGCGAGCATCGGTCGACCTTCGCTTTTGAGCGATGGGGCCAAGCGCTCGGCGCAAACCGCCGGGCTGACCTGCAAGTAGACGACCAATCCAGACTGCAACATCGAATCGACGGCCCCGGAAATTTGCATTTGTCCGCCACCGGTTGCAATCACGATGGGTTCGCTCGAGCCCGCGGCCCGCTCGAGCATGACCCGCTCCCAGCGCCGAAAGCACGCCTCACCGTGTCGGTCAAAGATCTCCGGGATGTCCAACCCCGATTCGTCGCGGATCAGCTGATCGGAGTCAAAGGCTGGCCAACCGAGGTGACCGCTCATAATCCGCGCCACCGTCGATTTGCCCGATCCCGACAACCCGACCAACCAAATGCGGTCCGGCAGTTGACCCCCGCCGGTCATAGCGCGTCCTCGCAGGCTGAGCGCATCACCACCGGGTCGGCCGCTCGACCGGTCCAGATCTCGAAGCTGGCTGCGCCTTGCAAGACCAACATCGTCAACCCGTCAATTACGTTTGCGCCGGCCCTTCGGGCGGCCGCTAGCAACGGTGTCTCCAATGGCCGATAGACCATGTCCAACACCGTCTGGCCCCTGGTCAAGGCATCCACGGGTAGCGGCGAACTTTCAGGATCGGGGCCACCGGCCATGCCGATGCTGGTCGCATTGATGACAAGTCGGGCTTTGGCGGCTACCCGGGCCAGATTCTCATCGGAGAGGGGCAGCGCCCGCGCATTTGGCGCGATTTCCGACGTGAGCGATTGAGCGTGAGTGAAAGTTCGGTTGGCCACGGTAACCCGGCGGTAATCTTTGACCGCGTACAGGGCGGCCCGGGCGGCACCGCCGGCGCCAAGGATCAATACGTGATCGTCGGGTTCAATTTGGGCGTCATCGAGGATGGATTCGACGGCCAGTAAATCGGTGTTGCTGGCATGGACTGCCGATCCGCGGCACCAGAGCGTGTTGGCGGCCCCTACCGCGCGCGCACCCGGTTCTATGACGTCAGCGAGCGCAAGTGCAGCCCGCTTATGGGGAATTGTCACGTTGAATCCGGTCCAGTTGCCAGAACGCAGATCGTCAATCCTCGGTCTCAATTGGCCGATCGTGGTTGGTAACTTGACGTAATCGGCAGTCAGACCGGCCGCCGCAAACGCCGCTCGCTGCATTGGCGGCGAGAGTGAATGCCCGACCGGATCGCCGAGTATGGCGAATCGCATGGTCAGCCAACCGCGAGCCGGCGGAGCGTTGGGAAGAAATCAGGATAGGAGATGGCGACCGATTCGGCGCCGCGAATCGAACTTTCTCCCGTGGCGATGCTGGCGGCAACCGCCATCGCCATCGCCACTCGGTGATCGCCGAAGGAATCGACCACCGCTCCGTGCAGCGGAGTCGGGCCCTCGATGACCATGCCGTCGGCGGCAGCGACGATATTGGCGCCCATGGCCCTTAGATTGACCACCGTGGCTTCGATGCGGTCCGATTCCTTCACCCGCAATTCGGCGGCATCACTGATCACGGTCCGCCCGCGCGCCTGGGTGGCGGCCACCGCCAGAACCGGCAGTTCGTCCATGAGTAGCGGGACCTCCGCCCCGGCAATTTCGGCGGCCAAGAGATCAGAGGAGCCAACCGTCAGATCGCCGGCCGGTTCGGCATGCCCGTCGGCCGGTGTCATCTCAATCCGTGCCCCCATCCGCCTTAGCACCTCAAGGGCCGCGGCGCGGGTCGGATTCAAGCCGACGTTGGCGATGGAGAGGTGGGCATCGGGATGAACGCAACCGAGGACCAGCCAAAATGCCGCCGAGGAGAAGTCGCCCGGAACCGTAATGTCAATCGGCGATAGCTCGCTTGCGCCATCAATGGAAACCGTCGCGCCGTCAACTTCGACAGCCGCCCCCATCGCCGCCAGCATCCTTTCGGTGTGATCGCGCGAGCGAGCCGGCTGCCTGATCATGGTCTGTCCGGCAGCGGCCAGTCCGGCGATCAGCAGCGCGCTCTTGACCTGGGCCGAGGCCACCGCAACATCAAGGTCGCGGCCCTGCAGGCGACGACCGACGACCGCCAGCGGCGCCCGCGTAGACCCGGCCCGACCGTAGATCTGCGCGCCCAGCTGCCGCAGCGGCTCGGCCACCCGGCCCATCGGGCGATTGGAAAGCGAGCCATCACCGGTGATGACCGTAAAGAAATCGGTGCCGGCGAGCAATCCCAGCAACAACCGCATGGTGGTGCCTGAATTGCCGCAGTCGATCGGCCCGCCGGGCTCTTTTAGTTCAGCCCAGCCCGGGCTGGCCAGCCGGACGGTGCTGCCTTCGATCTGGACTGATGCCCCCAGCGCCCTGATGGCGCCGATCGTGGAAAGGCAATCGCCGCCCAATCCGGCGCCGCGCACCACGGCCTGCCCTTTGGCTAAGGTGTTAAGCAGGACCGCCCGATGGGTTATTGATTTGTCGCCGGGGACGCTGAGGCGACCCCGCAACTGGCCGGGCCGGGCGACCTCGATCGACCCGGTCCCCGCGGGCGCTGTCAAGCCGTCGTGAGCAATGGTTCGCGCAGCGGTCGTCCCAGGGCCTTGGCCATCCCTCGCAATCGCACCATTGCTTCGTCGAAATTTGCAAAGGTGAGACTTTGCGGTCCATCACATATCGCGTGATCGGGTTCGGGATGGACCTCCAACATCGCACCGTCGGCGCCAGCGGCGATTCCGGCCAGGGTCAGGGCCTCGACCAAGTACCACTTGCCGGTGCCGTGCGCCGGATCGATGATCACCGGGAGGTGGGAGAGGCGCTTGGCCATGGCCACTGCGGCCACGTCCTGGGTGGCGCGGGTGGACGTTTCGAAAGTCCGGATGCCGCGTTCGCAAAGCAGGACGTTGGGATTACCGGCCGACATAACGTACTCGGCCGACAGCAACCACTCCTCGATCGTTGACGACGGGCCGCGTTTGACCATCACCGCCCGGCCGCTCCGGCCGGCCTCTTTCAGCAGCGGGAAGTTCTGCGAATTGCGGGCGCCGATCTGGAGGATATCGGTGTACTGCGAAACCAGTTCGACTCGCCCGGGCTCCATCACCTCGGTAATCGTCGGCAGGTCATATTCTTCGGATGCTTCTTTGAGTAATTCCAGTCCGGCAACCTCAAGACCCTGGAAGCTGTACGGGGAAGTGCGCGGCTTGTAAGCGCCGCCCCGCAGCACGGTGGCACCGGCAGCCTTGACCGCCGCCGCGGTGGAAAAAAGTTGCTCACGCGTCTCGATCGTGCAGGGCCCGGCAATCATGGTGATGCCGGATCCCCCGAAAGTCGCATCGCCAACGTCAAATACCGTGTCATCGCGGCCGTCGCCGCGCCCGACCATTGTGTAAGGGCGGCCGATCCGGATCACCCGATCGACGCCGGAGAACACGGCCATCTGTTCGCGGAAAGCCTCGGACGGGTTGCCGATGACCCCGACTATGACGATGTTTTCGCCCTTGATACGGTGGGCCCCGAGGCCCTCCTCGCGAACGCGTTCTTCGATTCTTGCAATGCCGGAGTCATCGACTCCTGGCTTGGTGACTATTACCATCTTTTTTTGCTTTTCTTTCTATCTGTTAGATCGGTTTGGAATTGGCAGTCTTTGGCATTTCATATACCGGATCCGGCTGCCCAAATTGTGAAGAAATAAAAAAAGCAGAGGCTCAACCTCTGCTCGGCCGGTGTCGTGGGTCGGGTCGCTACAAGCGCATGCCGGCCGGTCGCACCGGCCATCTAAACGCGAACCGCAAACTGCGATGGATCAAGAACCTAACTCCCAATCAATTGATCGAACTAATCACCGCTAGCAGAATTATCCCTTAGTTACTAGGTGGTGTTGGCGGCTGCCAATTGGGGCCGATTGGTGCTTGTTTTAGCTAGATCCGCGGCCGATCGACGCATATTGTCAATTGCCTGTGCTGCAGATTGCCGGCCCCAGAGGGCGTCGATCAATTCGTCTTGGCATCGGTGCTCCCATGCTCCAAACCACCGCTCCCAGAGTGAATCAACCGGGCGCGCGACGGCCAACTGGTTTGAGAGCATGCTCAAGTCCATATGTTGGGCAAATGTGGCCCCCACGGTCGGATCTCTAAGCAGGCTGGGGTGGGCCGGCGGCAGACCGCCAACAACTGCGAAATGGCGCGGTCCCCACAGATTGCCGGTGCTGTCGCTGGCCCCCAGATGCAGCGCCAGCGGCGCGGCCGCGGGATTTACTTGGTTCTGCTGGGCCACCGCGAACAGCGGTGTCCAACAGACGGTTCCGGCGCCGGGCCGATCAATACCCGGCAGCGCGGCAAATCCTACCGGTTCGAACTGGTCTGAGGCGAGTATCTTGGCCATGTAAGACCCGACGATGGCGAACGAGTGCTCGCCGCGGCCGATGAGATCATAGCCGCGCGTGGCGAAATCGCCGTCGAGCGTGGCATCTTCAACCAGCCTTGCCCGCAACCAGGCCAATACATTGACGGCCATTTGGCTATCCGCCCCATCTTGATCAATGAGGGATGCCGCGGACGCACGGAGGAGTCCCCACCACGGCAGATTGGCGTTGGCCTTGGGTGAAAAATTAAGCGCAATCGGGGTCCGAATTCCGAACTGAGTCTGTAGCTCGACGGCAAACGAAGCCAGTTCATCCAGGCTGCTCGGGGGACTTCCGCCGAGCAAGTCGAGATGGCGGCGGTTGTAGGCGAGCAACATTACATCGTGATAGTGAGGGATGCCGGCTGCCTGCCCGCCGGGATGAAATGTCCCGGCAACGGCACCGTCGAACATCGTGTTCCGCAATTGCTCGAACACCCCCGTGCGGCCCAGGCCGGTGATCATGCCGGCGTTGGCCCAGGCGCCCAAGTGGCCCTCGCGAACCTGAAAGACATCGGGCGCCTGACCGCTGCTGAAGCGATCCTCGATCGTGCGCTGGTAGTCACCCTCGATCTCGTCCCAAACTGCCAGGAATGCGGGATTTTGCCGCACAAATTCCACGCAGGCCGGCTGCCCAACCCGACGACCGCCGGGGGCGGCCACATACATTGGCGGGATTCCCGAACCGCCGAGCACCGCGGGTTCGGGAATGTCCTCGGTTGCGACCGGGGCCGCTGATTGCGGGGGAACTTCATCGGGTTGGCCGGGCGCGCAGCTGGCCAAGGCGCCACCGGCCAAAGCCGTCGCCAACGATAACACCGCCCGGCGGCGGCGCAGCAAGGGTGGGCCGAAAGTGGACATCAGTGGCGATTGTAGTAATGATCTGACCACTAAACTGGCAATAACAATATCAGCACACTTGACAATGGCACGCTCAACTAATACACTTGCCTGCGCTAGTTGGTGCAGACCGACAAGCGCAGTTCAGTGGGAAGAAAGATTCAACCCGAAATGAGTGCCGCAAAGGACTCGACGGTGTCCGCGCCCGAACCGTTGGCCGCGGATGCTGAATACCCGGTCATCGCCTTAACCGGCGATGTGGCTTTTCCTCGCGTCTCGCTGCCCCTGCAGCTAGATGACAAGGCCTCCATCTGGGCTCTCGACGAAGCAGCCCGTGGCGAGGGCAAGGTACTGCTGCTGCAGCGCGCCAATCGGCGCCGGCGCCGCAAACTTACCGCCGACGACTTTTGTGCGGTTGGAACCGTGTGCTCGGTGATGCGCCGCTACTTGGTGCCGGCCGGCGGCTATTCGGTACTTTTTAAGGGCGAAGAGCGGGCCCAGATTTTGGCCATGGCCGATGACGGCGATGGCCGCATCGCGATGGTCGCGCCGCTCGCCGAACACGCCCGATCGGGCCCGGAGCTGGAAGCCCTGCGCCGAACGCTCTCCTCCCAGGTTCACGAATACGCCGAGAAAAGCAACCGCGTGCCGCCGGAGGTCGTTTCACTGGCCCGCCGCCTCACCCACCCGGGTTACCTGGCCGACCTGGCCGCCGCCAAGCTTATTGGCGATGCCGCCAACCGTCAGCTGCTGCTGGAAAACCTGGATGTCTACGACCGCCTCTACGAAGTTTCCAGCCTGCTGACCGGTTGGATCCGCACGCTGGATATCCGCTCGTCGATCCATACCAAGATCCAGGACGGAATCGAGCAAGCTCAGCGCGATTACCACCTAAAGGAGCAGCTGCGCACCATCCAGCGCGAGCTTGGCATTGCCCACGCGGCCGGTGATGAGCGCGAAGAACTACTCGCCGCCGTCGCCGATTCGGGCATGCCGGAGACGGTTCGTGAGCGTGTGGTCAAAGAAGTGGAACGCCTGGAAGGGATTCCGTCGGCGTCGCCGGAGATTGCGGTGGTGCGAAATTACATCGACACCCTTCTCGATCTGCCGTGGCAGTCGGAAGACGAGCCGGTCCGGCGTAGGGTTTCGCTCAATCGTTGCCGGCAGGTGCTCGATACCCATCACTTTGGACTCCAGGAAGTAAAAAACCGGGTCATGGAGTACTTGGCGGTTCGCTCCTTGACCGACGAATCGCAAAGTCCCATCCTCTGCCTCGTCGGACCGCCGGGCGTGGGCAAAACATCGCTCGGACGGTCGATCGCCTCCGCCCTGCGCCGCCGGTTTGTGCGCATATCGCTAGGCGGATTGCGCGATGAAGCTGAAATTCGTGGCCATCGCCGCACCTATGTCGGGGCGATGCCCGGTCGCATCATTCAGGGCATGGCGCGGGCCGACGTGGTCGATCCGGTCTTCGTGCTCGACGAAGTCGACAAGATAGGTCGCGACTTTCGTGGCGACCCCTCGTCGGCCCTGCTTGAGGTGCTAGACCCCGCCACCAATCACGAGTTTTCCGACCACTATCTAGAGGTCGGCTACGACCTTTCAAAGGTCATGTTCTTACTCACCGCCAATTACGAGGAAGGCATCCCGCCGACCCTGCGCGACCGCTTGGAGATCATCCGGTTGGAAGGGTACACGGCGCACGAGAAATTGCAAATAGCACGGCTTCATTTGATGCCCCGCCAGCTCAAGGAGCATGGCCTGGTGGCCCCGGGCCAAAAATCGACTTCGCGCCCGCAGCTTGATCTGCGGGACGAGGCGATTGCGGCGATCGTGCGCGATCACACCCGCGAGGCCGGAGTGCGTGAACTTGAACGCAAACTGGCTGCCGTTTGCCGCAAGATGGCCCATCGCTGCGCGGAGTTGAGTGATCCAGCGGCCGCCGTTGAAGTGGTAACGGCCGCCGAATTAAATAATCTCTTGGGCCCGGCCCGATTCATCGACCGGCCGCATCGCGGCGAGGACCTGGTGGGCGTCGTCAATGGATTGGCGGTTACCAGTTTTGGCGGTGAATTGTTGCCGGTGGAGGCGGCCTGGGCGCGCGGGAAGCGCAAATTCCTCTGCACCGGCAATCTCGGCGATGTGATGAACGAGTCGGCCCGGGCGGCCCTCTCCTACGTCGAATATCACGCCAAGACCATGGGATACCAACCTAACGTGTTCGAAAAGTCCTACATTCATCTCCATGTGCCTGAGGGTGCGGTACCCAAAGACGGCCCCTCGGCCGGCATCGCCATGGGCACGGCGCTGGCATCGGCCCTGCTCGGGCGCAGCGTGCGCGGCGACATGGCAATGACCGGTGAGGTGACCATTCGTGGTCGGGTGCTGGCAATTGGCGGCGTCAAGGAAAAGGTGCTGGCCGCCGAGCGGCATGGTATTCGGCGGGTCATCCTGCCAAACGAAAACCGCCACGACGTGAACGAGATTCCCGCCGACGTGCGGCAGCGCCTCGATTTCATATTTGTTGATTCGATGGATCAGGTCCTAACCGCCGCCCTGGCGCCGGCACCATGAGTAAATCGACTTCCATATTCGCAATCAATCCGTCGAGTTTCAAGCGCGGCGAAACCCGAAAGGTGAACTAAAAAGATGGCAAAGGTTGTTGGCATTGACCTTGGCACCACAAACTCGGTGGTGGCTTTCATGGAAGCCGGCCAACCGACGGTGATAACCAACGTCGAGGGCGCCCGCACGACACCATCGGTGGTGGCGTATTCCAAATCCGGCGAGCGCCTAGTGGGCCAGCTGGCGCGTCGCCAGAGTGTCTTAAATCCCGGCAATACCATCTACTCAGCGAAACGTTTTGTGGGTCGCCATTTTGACGAGGTCGCCAGCGAACGCGACTCGGTCTCGTTCGAGATCGTGGAAGGCAAGAACGGCGAGGCCCGGATCCGCATTCCGCAGATTAAAGACGACGTCACGCCGGAGGAGATTTCGGCGATGGTGCTGCAAAAGCTTAAAGCCGACGCCGAGGAATATTTGGGCGAGGAAGTAAAGCAAGCGGTCATCACCGTTCCGGCCTATTTCAACGATTCGCAACGCCAGGCAACCAAGAACGCCGGCACCGTCGCCGGCCTTGACGTCCTGCGCATCATCAACGAGCCGACCGCGGCCTCGCTGGCCTACGGATTGGAGAAAAAGAGCGCCGAAACGATCCTGGTCTGGGACCTGGGCGGGGGGACATTCGATGTCTCCGTGCTAGAGGTTGGCGACGGGGTTTTTGAAGTTCGGGCCACCAACGGTGATACGCACCTGGGCGGTGACGATTACGACCAGCGAATCGTTACCCACCTGGTTGAGGAATTCAAGCGCGACCAGGGCATCGACCTCAAAGCCGACCCCCAGGCCCTGCAGCGGTTGGTGGAGGCGGCCGAAAAGGCAAAAGTGGAACTTTCCACCACCCCCCAGACCGAAATCAATCTGCCGTTTATCACCGCCGACCAGACCGGCCCCAAACACCTTGCCCTAACGCTCACGCGGGCCCGTTTCGAAGAACTGATCGACCGCCTCAATCAACGCATGGTGGGTCCGTTTCAAAAAGCCCTGCGTGATGCCGGCATTTCACCGGACCAGCTCGACGAGGTGGTGATGGTGGGCGGGTCCACCCGCATGCCCTCGGTCCAGCAACTGGTTGCCAAACTCACCGGCAAAGAACCAAACCGGTCGGTCAACCCCGACGAGGTGGTTGCCATCGGGGCCGCGATTCAAGCCGGCATCATAACCGGCGACGTGCGCGACGTGGTGCTGCTAGACGTCACCCCGCTCTCGCTGGGGCTGGAGACGTTGGGGTCGGTAATGACCTCCCTGATTGAGCGCAACACGACAATCCCGACTTCAAAGACCGAAATCTTCTCCACCGCCGAGGATGGGCAGACCGCCGTCGATATCCACGTGATCCAGGGCGAACGGACGATGGCCAGCGACAACATGACGCTCGGTCGCTTCCGGCTAGAAGGGATTCCGCCGGCACCGCGCGGGGTACCCCAGATTGAGGTCACGTTCGACATCGATGTCAACGGAATAGTCAATGTCAAGGCCAAGGACACCGGAACCGGCAAAGAGCAGAAGATCACCATCACGGCCTCGACAAACCTTGACCAGGACCAGATTGATGCGCTGGTAAAAGATGCCGAGCAGCATGCCAACGACGACCGCGAGCGGCGCGAATTGGCCGATCTGCGAAACCAGGCTGACAGCGCTGCCTATCAGGCGGATCGGTTGGTGGCCGATAACAGCGACAAGCTTTCCGATAACGAGAAAGAGGAGCTGGTCGAGCAGGTCAAATCGCTGCGCGCCCTCCTCGCCGAGGATGTTCCGGCGCTGGCCCAATTGCAGGAAGCGACCGAAGCCCTCACGCGCCTTCAACTGGAGGTAGGTCAACGCATTTACCAATCGGCCGGCGCCGATGGCGATCAGTCCGCCGCGGCCGGCACCGCCGACGATGGCGATCAGTCCGACGACGATGTGGTTGACGCCGAGTTTTCCTCCGATGACTTTGCGCCTGCCGAAGAGGAGGGACGCTGATCAATGAGTGACCAAAAGTCGCTCGATCGCGAGGTCGGCGGCGATGAGGTCAGCGCCGAATTTGAGGCGCGCATCATGCGTATGCAGGCCGATCAAGAGAACCTTCTGCGGCGCGCCCGACGCCGCCAGGGGGAAGCGGTCGGCGCCGCCCGCAACAACGTCCTCTCGTCCCTGCTGCCGGTTCTTGACAGCTTTGACCTGGCCCTGGCGGCGGCCCCGGAACGCAATCAATTCGTCAACGGAATCGAGTTGGTGCGGGCCCAATTGCTCGAGGCCCTGCAGGGAGTGGGCTTGTCGGTGGTAGGGGCAACGGGCCAATTCGATCCGCGAATTCACGAGGTTGTCGCCTGTGTGGCCGATTCAAATGCCACGGAAGGGGAGATCGTAGATGTCCTGCGGACCGGTTACGAGGCCGCCGGCGTGGTGCTGCGGCCGGCCCAAGTAAGGGTCGCCGGTCCCGCTGTCGAGGTGGCCGAATAGCCGTGGAATACAAGGATTACTACAAGATCCTGGAAATCCCGCGCAGCGCCGACGCGGCGGCGATCAAGCGCGCCTATCGCCGCTTGGCGCGCAAATATCACCCCGATGCCAACCCCGGCGACAAGACCGCCGAATCCCGATTTAAAGAAGTCAACGAGGCCCATCAGGTGCTCTCGGACCCGGAGAAAAAATCCCGTTACGACCGCTTTGGATCGTCATACCGCCGCAACGGATCCTTCGAGGAGGCCATGCGCCAATCCGGTTTTGCCGGCGCGGGGGGATTTGCCGGGCACGGTCCGATGCCGACCGGCGGTTTCTCTGACTTTTTCGAGCAACTGTTCGGCGGGATTGGGCGTTCGCAGGCCGGGCCCAGGCGGCAACGAACGCCCGTCCGTGCCGACGTCGAACACGAGATCGACGTGACCCTGGAGGAGATTCTCAACGGCTCAATGCGGGTGATTACAACCCAGGCCCCCGACGGCTCAGGATCCTTGGCGCAGCGTCGATTGCGCGTAAAGATCCCGGCCGGAGTGCGACCGGGTGCCCGCATTCGCCTAGCCGGCGAGGGCGGCGTGCGGCCGGACTCGACGCGCGGCGACTTGTTTCTAAAGGTCAACGCCATCGACCATGCCACGATCCGCCGCCGTGGCACGGATTTAGAAAGCGATATCACGATCCCGATGACCGGTGCCGCACTGGGCACCCGGGCCACGGTCTCAACCCTGGATGGCGAGACGCTCACCGTGCGAGTGCCGCCCGAGGTTAGCCAGGGAGCCCGATTGCGACTGCGCGGCAAAGGCCTTCCATCGCTGGGCAAAAAAGAACGCGGTGATTTCTTCGTAAAGGTCAACATCGATGCCCCCAAGGAGCTCGATGACCAGCAGCGCGATCTGATTCGACGCTTGGCGCGGCTGCGTGGCGAGAGTTCGGATGATTCCGATGCCACCTGAGCGGCAGCCCGATCCCCGGTCCGGTGACGACGCCGACATCAAGGGTTTCTTCATTGGCGTGGTAGCACAAATGACCGGAACGCACCCGCAGACGCTGCGGCACTACGAGCGGATGGGGTTGATCAATCCGCTGCGCTCGGTGGGTTCGGTGCGAATGTATTCGATTCGCGATGTCCAACGGGTTCGCCGCATTCGCGAATTGACCCAGGATGAGGGCGCCAATTTGTCCGGTGTCGAGATCATCCTGGACCTGCACGATCAAATTGCCGAGCTGCGGCGTCAGCACCAAATCGAATTGGATGAACAGGCGCTCGAGAACCGTCGCGAGGCCAATCGCCTGCTCGGCGAGATTGCCCGGCTCAAGCGCATGCTGCGGCGCGCCACCCAGTAGGCGGCGTCAGATGCGACTAAAAATTCACCCTCCCACCCTGGCCAGCGCCAGCAAGCGAACAGGCAGACCGTGATGGCAGACGCACCGTTTTCGAGGTTGACCGAGAAAGCTCAGGAAGTAATCGTCGGCGCCAACCGGATCATGAGCGAGCTTGGTCACAACCAGCTCGACTCCGAACACATCCTGCTCTCGTTGTTGGAAACGCCCGATTCGACCGCGGTTCGTATCCTGCAGCGCATGCGAATCAATCCCGATTTCGTCCGGTCCCGGGTCAACGCGGTGCTCGATCGCAAACCCAAGGTTGCCAATTCCGAGCCGGCCCCGAAATCGTCAACGGCCCAGATATTTATCACCCCGCAAACCAAGGAAATGTTCGATCGGGCGGGCCAAGAGGCCAACCAGTTGCAGGACGATTACATATCCACCGAACACCTTTTCATGGCGATCATCTCGCAGCGAAATTCGGAAGCGTCGGCGATCCTGCTTGAGCTGGGTTGCACCCGGCAGAAGGCGCTGGCCGCGGTCCGCGAACTTCGCGGCTCGCAGGGCGCCAAGTCGAAGACTGCCGAGAACCGCTACGGCGCGCTGGACCGCTACAGCGTCGACCTGACCGGCCTGGCCCGGCGCGGCCAAATCGACCCGGTCGTCGGTCGTGCCGTCGAAATCGATCGGGTAATGCGGATTCTCTCGCGCCGCACCAAGAACAATCCGGTTCTCATTGGCGAGCCCGGAGTTGGCAAGACAGCCATCGTCGAGGGGTTGGCGCAGCGCATTGTCGACGGCCAGGTGCCCGAGCTATTGGCCGACCGGAGGGTGCTCTCCTTAGACATCGGCCAAATGCTGGCCGGGTCGAAATTTCGCGGCGAGTTCGAAGATCGGCTCAAATCGGTAATCGAGGAAGTAGTTTCTTCGCGCGGGCAGATCATCTTGTTTATTGACGAACTGCACAATGTGGTCGGAGCAGGTTCGGCCGACGGGGCTCTCGACGCCGCCAATTTGCTCAAACCGGCCCTCTCCCGCGGCGAGCTGCAGACCGTCGGTGCGACTACCCTGGACGAATACCGGCGCCACATCGAGCGGGACCGCGCGTTGGAACGGCGGTTCCAGCAAGTGTTCGTCGACCAACCCTCGGTCGAAGGAGCCATCGAAATACTGCGCGGATTGCGCTCCAAATACGAAGATCACCATCGCTTGGCGATATCCGACCGGGCGATCGAGGAAGCGGCCAAGCTTTCCAACCGCTACATCGCCGATCGCTTTTTGCCCGACAAGGCGATCGATTTGATGGACGAAGCGGCTGCCAAACTGCGCCTGCAGATTTTCAATATGCCACAGGAATTGCACGACCTGGAAGGTGAGCTGCACCGGTTGGAGGAAAGCGAGGAAGAGGCTTGGCAGAATCGCGAATACGAAGAGGCCGCCAACTACAAATCGGAGGCCATCCGGCTACGCGATGAATTGACCGCGCGGCGCGGCGATTGGCTGGCCGAGCAGAACATTTCGGAGACCGTTACCGCCGATGACATCGCATCGGTCGTCTCCGAGGCGACCGGCGTGCCGATCTCCTCAATGCTCGAAGGCGAAATGAAGAAACTGCTGCGCATCGAGGAGGCAATACACCAGCGTTTGATCGGCCAGGACGAGGCCGTCCTCGCGGTCGCCGACGCCCTGCGGCGGTCCCGTTCAGGGATATCTGACCCCAACCGCCCGATGGGTTCGTTTATCTTCTTGGGGCCCACCGGAGTGGGCAAGACCGAACTGGCCCGGCAGCTGGCCCGATTCATGTTTGACGACCCCGACGCTATGGTGCGCGTCGACATGACCGAATACGGTGAACGCCACACCGTCTCCCGCCTCATTGGCGCGCCGCCTGGTTACGTCGGATATGGCGAAGGTGGTCAACTTTCCGAGAAGGTTCGCCGTCGCCCGTATCAGGTGATTTTGTTTGACGAAATTGAGAAAGCCCACCCCGAAGTGGTCAATGCCCTGTTGCAGGTGCTCGATGCCGGGCGACTAACTGATGGCCAGGGGCGCACAGTTGACTTTCGCAACACGATCATCATCATGACCTCCAACGTGGGGGCTTCGGAGCTAGGCCGCCGCGACCGGGTGGGTTTTGCGCAGGCCGGCGGGGGCGACGGATCCGATGACCGCCAGGTGCGTTCGTCGTTACTCACGCAACTGCGGCGACACTTCCCGCCGGAATTCCTAAATCGCGTTGATGAGGTGATTATTTTCCGATCTCTCACGCGCGAGGAAGTCGCGCAAATTGTCACGGTACAACTTGATTCCTTGCGCACGCGGCTGGCCGAGCGCGGGGTGACGCTTGAAATTACCGACGAGGCCACCGGCCTGCTGCTCTCAGAAGGGTGGGATCCCGAATACGGCGCTCGGCCGATGGCCCGCACGATAAGGCGCCGCATCGAGAATCCGGCCGCCCGCATGTTGCTCAATGAAGAGCTGGGCACCGATACGACGCTGCTTGTCGATGCCAAGGACGGAAGGTTCGTCCACCTGGCGCGAACAGCGGCAACCGTCAAGCAGCCCAGCTAAAAAACCGGCTCCGATCGCGCGCTGGGGATTTTCCGTCGGCGCTGGCCTATTGAGTCAGCGCGGCCAATGCTTCGTCTTCATCGCGACGCTCTAGGGCCGGATTGTGAACCTTGTAAACGATCTTGCCCGATTCGTCGACGACGACGGTCAAGCGTTCATTGAGGCCCAGATCGTCGTTGTAGGCACCGTAAGCCTGGCCCGCGGAGTGGGCATGAAAATCCGAAAGCAGGGTGATTGAATCATCCAGCATCATCGATTCGGCAAAGGCTCCCACCGAAAAGTGGCTGTCGACCGAGATGCCGAGCACCTTTGCGCCGCTGGCCTTGATCTGGTCGGATTTGGCGTTGTAGTCAGAAATCTCGTTTTGGCAGATACCCGAAAACGCCAACGGGTAGAAGACGACTACGACCTTTTGGCCGCGGAAGTCCGACAGGCGGACATCTTCGCCAGCCCCATTTTTGAGCTGAAAGTCGGGCGCCATGTCGCCAATGTTCAATGACATATCGATTCCTTTGATCTAAAGAGTTCCAGACGGCTGTTGTCCCGGCCTCTTCCGGCCGGGCGATTGACAATTCGCTGGTCAACCAAGCCTATTTTCGTATCGACCCGGTTTGCGCAGGGCTAAAAAATCGGTTGGCCGGGGTGGGCCATGATCTATTGCGCAAGTGGGAACTTAGTAGTGGTCAGCGCCCCAGAGAACCCACCCGGTTTCCGGGAATGCGGCTTCAAATTGAGCCTGGCTGTCGGCCCGCAATCCGGACATGTCGAGGACATCCAGGCTGCCCGGACAGCCGAACACAAGTCCGAGGAATTCGCCCTTGCTCATCGCGATCGTTGGCCGGTCGGCGATGGGGTGACCGAACCGCACCGCGGCCGGCGGGAATTCGAGGCCGACCAACTCTTCGCCGATGCGCAGATTGATCGCCGGGGCTGAAAAAATCGCCAGCGATCTGCGGCGAGCCGCCAGCTGCGGTTGGATGGCGGCCAGGAGCCCGTCAAGGCTGTTTATCTTGAACATCAGGCCCGGTTCCTCAACCAGCTCAACATCGGTCAATTCCCGCATTGCGCTCACCACCGGCGCACGCGGGTGGATCCCGCCGGTGATAGTGGCAGCGCCAGCAGCGCGGGCGAGTGACAAAAGTCGCCCGGCTGCCGCCCGGCTCCGGGCACGCCCGCTGGCAATTACCTCTAGTACGTTCAATTGGGACTCGCCGACCCGGGCCCGCAGGTATCCGACTGGATTGCCGATAACCCGGAGGGCTTCCCAGTGCAATTGGCCGCCGACCTGGCGCATCCAATCATGCTGGCCGACGAAATAGCGCCGTGACCGGACCAGCGGTCCGATCAATTGCCGGTTCTCGCGCTGGTACAGGCCGAACAATTCGTCATGATCACCGGCAGTGACCGGAGCAATCGGGATCCCGCGCGGCGAGGGCGGCAGTTGCTCGGGCACGGCAACCCGCCAGTGAGTCGAGTTGACCGGCAGGAATCCGAATTGCTCATATAGGGCCGGGACCGCCGCGTGCAAGCCGGTCAGTGGGAACCGGCCTGGATCAATTCGCGCGAGGGCATTGGTCAGCAGGGCGCTGGCCACCCCGCGACGTCGAAAGTCCGGATCCACGCAAACGGCCCCGATGTTGGCGGTGGCGATTTCCCGGTCGCCAAAGTAGTGCGACCGCCAATGCCCTTCCAGATAGCCGGCCAGCGTGCCGCCGACATGGGCCAGGAGGGCGATTTGCGGCCGCTTTTCCGGAAAAAGATTGTGAAAAGCGCGAAAGTAGGCGGGCGACTCACCGGCAAAGCACCTGCTCATCAACGCGAACGCCCGATTTAGCTCTTGGTCGCTGGCTTGAGATACGGCTATCGACAAGACTTTTCGCTGTGCGCTGGCGGACAATTTACGAGCCGATTGGAAGATGGGTCAATTCTCGACCGCCGGCAATTGCCAGGCCTGCAGCAGCCGCTCGGCGCTGGCGACGCAAAGCACGTCGGCGAGGCGCCCCAGGGCAAATTCCCGGATCGGGGCCAGAGTTCCGGCGTCGCCGACGTGAATGCCGGTGGCGGTCAGGACGCTGACGGTAGTGGGCGAGGTCATGGCCACCAGGTAGTTGGCCGACACTTTGAATCGGGACGGTGCGAAATTCTGGTTGGACCATATCAGCTGCCCATCGAACCCAAAGGCTTTCAGGCCGCTGGTCGTACTTACGTAGACCACCCGGCCGAGGGGGTCCGCGCGAATCGCCTGGACGTCCAAGGGGATGTGGTGGAGCAGCCGCCCACTGGCCGATTCGTGAATCGCCAGGCCCTTGTCGGTGCCAAGCAAAACCAGCGCTCCGTTGGCGCTGAGGGCCATTTCGACCAATGATGATTCGGGTTGAAAGGTAACCAACGTGCGGGTCGTGCCGGAGCCCGCTTGGTATACGGTCACTACCTGTTCGACGTCGGCGCCGGTGGTGCCGACCGCCAGCGTCGACCCGTCCGCGCTAAGTTGCGATACACCAATTCCGCTGCTGTGTGACCCAGCGTCGAGGCGCCATCTGCGCCCGTCGCGGCGGTGAATAAAGGCGCGCCCCTCGCCACGATTGTTAGTCGTCCGCGCCAGCATCATGTCTTCGGCCGCAAAACCGATATGTTCGATGATCTGGTTGTCGGCCTGGTCTTTGACCTGCGGCCAAAGTGGTCGGCCGGTGTCGTCCAGCGGCGCCAGGAAGAAACCGTAGCCGACCGCTATCGTGCCATCGCCGTTTACGGCGATTCCGTCGGCCGGAATATTTAGTTCGCGCTGCCAATTGACCACACCTTGCCGATTGAGTACGAGTACCTGGCCTTCACGTGAAATGCAGACCCAGCTTCCCCCGTCGTCGGAAACCGCCAGACCCACCACGTCGAAAGGCAAGTCGTATGTCCACAGCGGTTCGCGCCAGTCGGCGATGCCCAGCGGATCACTGGCGACGGTCACCGCGATCGCGATGTCGGGGACCATTTCAATCCGCACCCTAAACCCCCGCTGATCCCAGATTTGGGCGGCCGCATTTGCCCCCTCCGCATCGAAGTGACGGGCAATTTCGGACCAACCGGGGTACTGCGCCGCAAGTCGAGCATCGGGACTGTAGCGGCCCAATCGGGCGGCCATTTCTATCTCCGAATCAAATTCGCCGACCATGACTGCGAATCGGCTGATCGTCGACGGGACGAAGGTTAGTTCGCCCAGCACCGCCAACTGCTCCCCCATAACGTCGCGCGAGGTCTCGTCGGCAATCGCCGCCACGAACCGGAAGAGATTGGCTCGGGCAACGCCAAGTTCGGCCACCATGGCGGTGATCAAGCGAAGGTCTTCGACAGCTAGAAAAGATTGCGCGCTGGCCACGATACGCACCAGCGAATCGGCCACCGCCAGCAGGCTGGCGTGGGCGAGCCGGGCCTCGCTTGGCGGTTCCAGGCGGGCCAGCGTGTAGCCAATCTGGTTGGCTTGCTCGCCGTAGCGCCCGACCCCCACGGCAAATTGGCGGAGCGAGATATGGTATTCGGCCAGGGTCAACGTGATGGCCTCCAGCCCGCCAACTGTCGTGATCGCCTCGGCCGCGCTCTGGATTGCCGGCTTCCAGTAGGGCGAGACGAATTCAACGACGACCGGATCTTCGGTAGCCACCCGGCAAGACGACAACAAGACGGAACCGCCGGCCAGTAGCAACCGGCGCCGGCTCAGGCGGGTTCCGGCGCTTTCTATTTAGGCAAGCCCCACGGTGGTCCCGCGCAGCGACCAGGGAGTGGCCGCAGTTATCTGGGTCGGGCGAATATCCCCAACCGCAATGTTTTCGTCGCCCAGGCAAAACACGAGTTTGTTGGTTCGGGTTCGGCCCATCCAACGCGATCCCGTACCCGGGGCCGGCCCATCTTGCAGTTGCTCGAAGAGCACCTCTTGTATCGATCCCGGCAGGCGGCTATTGATGCGCTCGGCGATGGTCTGCTGTACGGCCTCGCAACGGTGCAATCGTTCGAGCTTTACGGCGGCCGGGATGTCGTCACCCCAACGGTCGGCCACGGTGCCGATGCGTGGTGAAAAGGCCGCGATATGAACGACGTCGAATTCGAGCTCTTCAAGCAGGCGCAGGCTGCCGTTGAACTGTTCTTCGGTCTCGCCGGGAAATCCGACAATCACGTCGGTTGATATCGCAACCCCGGGGACATGGTCGCGCAGCATGTTGATCATGGTCCGATACCAATCGGTGTTGTAGCCCCGCCCCATGCGGCGCAGAACTTGGTCGTCACCCGACTGAACCGGCAAGTTGATTTCTTCCAGCACGCTGGGGCAATCGGCCATCGCCCGCGCCAGACGCTCATCGAAATGCCGCGGGTGGGCGGTGAGAAAACGCAGCCGCGGCACAATTTCCGCGCGGTCGAGATGGCGCAGCAGATCGCACAGGTCGAGGTCATCGTCGAGATCCCGTCCGTAGCGGTTGACGATTTGCCCCAACAGGGTTATTTCGACCGCCCCTTCATCGGCCTTGGCGCGCAGCTCCGCTTCGATCTCGTCAACTGGACGCGATCGCTCCCCGCCGCGGCGGAACGGGACGATGCAAAAGGTGCAGCGTTTTGAACAGCCGTAGATGATCGTCACGTAACGGGTAGGGCTGCCATAGCCGGGTAGATCCTGCGGCAGATAGTCTTCCCAGTCATCAACCACCGGGCCGGGCCGGGCGGCCATGTGGGTGAGCAGGTCATCAACCTCTTGCGTGTCGAAGATCAGGTCGAGTTTGCGGGCGTGCGGGGCCAGCTCGGCCTCGGTTGCGCGTACTGTGCATCCGGTTAAAGCGACTTGCAAGTCGGGCTCCCGGCGGCGGCGCGCCCCAAGGGCGCCGATCCGACCAAAAGTTTTGCGATCGGAGTTGTCGCGGACCGAGCATCCGTTGAGGATGACGAACGAGGCCCGGTCGGGATGGGATACCGGAACGTGGCCCGCCGCAACCAAGGATCTGGCTATCCGTTCGGAATCATCCTTGTTCATCTGGCAGCCGGCGGTCCAGATATAGAAGCGGTGGCGGCCAGCCGCGGCCGGACTATTCCGGATCTGGGTGGGGGCATTTACGACGTGGGTGATGGCCATCGAGACTGATCGGGGCTGTTGTCCGCGCAGGGCGGCAATTCCATGGGCAAATACAATGTTAGGCGCGTGCTGCAACCGCATCAGCCGCCGTGGCCGAACACGATATGAAAAGGTGACCGATTGGGGTTTTTTGGTGCACCAGGAGGCGATGATGGCCTCTATATCTATGTAGAGCTCGACCGGACTGGCGAGTTGGTAACGCTGCGGGTAGATCTGAACAATGACCTTGCGCAGGAATATGCGCCCGGCGCGAGTGGCGACACCCCTACCCATTACACGTGCACTAAGCAGGTTATGGGGCAGAAGACGTTTCGCCCGGCCCAGGTATTTTTGGAATTCGATTCCCGCCGCCGCCTGACCAGTTCTCAAGTTCAAGGTGGCAGGTTGGTTTCGCAAGATGAGCTGTCGCCCGGTATCGAAAGTGACGACGCCGGCGACTAGCCGGCGCCGGCCTTTCCGGGCCGCCCTGCTGCTGGCGACCCTGCTGGCGACGTTGGCCGGCTGCGGAACGTTAGTTCCAGATTCGCCATCGCCGCCGACACCGAGCGCCGCAAGTTCGCCCGATCAGCTCGAAACCGGACCTCCGCCGGCCGCTCGTCAGCCCTATCTGCCGGCGCCGCCCAATCCAGTCGTTGAATATGCGGCTGTTTTAGCCCCGCGCTTTACTGACGGCGCCGACGGGCTGCTGCCGTCATTTGCTGGATTGGCCGTCGATGGCACCGGGAAGATCTACGTGACCGACCAGACCCTTAGCCAGATCTTCCAAATTGACCGTGGCGGCCAGGTGGAGGTATTTGCCGGCAACGGCAATCGCGCCAATTCCGGAGACGACGGACCGGCATTGGCCGCCGGATTGCGGGACCCTGGTCCGATCGTGGCCCATTCCCGGCTGGGCGTCTATTTCGCTTCCCGCACCCAGATCCGCCACGTCGACACCGACGGGCATTTGACGCTCGTGGCTGGGCAGTTGGAACCAGGCCGTCGCGATGACCCGCAAGGGATTGGCGTGGCCGCTTTTGACGGAATCTCCGGCCTGGCGTTGGATGGGGAGGGCAATTTGTATGTCGCCGATCGCGGCAATAACTTGGTGCGCCGCGTGAGCGCCGACGGTTCGGTTACGACCTATGCCGGCGACGGCCTGGCCGACACCGCCGGGGATGGCGAAACTGCACGGTCGGCCTCCTTCGACGCCCCGGCCGATCTTGCGATCGCCGCTGACGGGTCGATCTTTGTATCCGAGCGCGACGGTCATGTGATCCGCCGGATCTCGCCGGAGGGAAAGGTTTCGACGCTGGCCGGCACCGGAATTCCGGGGCGTGACGGCGATGGCGGTCCGGCCCTGGGGGCCCAACTAAACTCCCCGCGATCGATTGACGTGGACTCTGAAGGCAACGTCTACGTTGTTGATTGGAACAATGCAGCGATCCGGGTAATCGACGGTGCGGGAACGATTCGCACCTACGCCGGCCTAGGCACGGCTGGCCCAGCGATGGCCGGGGCACCGGCCCGTGAGGCGGCCCTCGCCCGTCCGGTCGACTTTCAACTGGGGCCCGACGGGACAATCCATCTGATTGGGCAACTGACCGGCCGAGTTGATCGCCTCAGCGGGTTTAGCGGTCCGGCCAGCGACGCGGTTTGTCCCGTTGCCCCGGCGCCGGTACGGCACCAGTCGGGTATCGGCGATTCCGGGATCGGTGCCGTTGAATGGTTCGGGCGCACTGGATTCGGATTCGCCGGCGACGGCGGACCAATCGGGGAGGCCCAGTTCGCCGGGCCGGATTCAATCGGTTACAGCCGCGCTGGCTTGGTTCTGGCGGACACGGGGAACAATCGCATCCGCCTTGTTTCCGGCGCGACTATTGAAACGCTTGCCGGCACCGGCGCGGCGGCCTTGCGCGGTGACGGCGGACTGGCTTCCTTCGCCGTTCTCTCATCTCCCAAAGCCATCCTTGCCGACGCCACCGGCAGCGTCTATTTCTTTGATGCCGGGAATTTCTATATTCGACAGATTGATCCCTGCGGGGTGATAACTTCTATCGCCGGTAACGGTCGACCCGGCGACCCTGGAGATGGCGGACCGGCGCTTTCGACCAGTTTGTCCGATGTGGTGGCTCTGGCCATGGACGAGCAGGGCGGAATTTACCTGGCCGATTCGGCAGCCGACCGGGTATTGCGGCTCACGCCGGACGGGACGCTAACTCCCTTTGCCGGCAATGGCCGGGAGGCCGCCGCACCGATCGGGGCTTCGGCCGTCGGCTCGCCCTTGCACAACCCCTACGGTTTGGCCGTGGGCCCATCCGGCAAGGTCTTCATATCGGAAAACGGGACCGCCCGCATCCTCGCCGTCGACCCCTCGTCAGGGCTTATCGAACTGATTTCAGAGGACCACCCTGACGCCGGATCTTTGGCCGTCGACGCCAGCGGGGCGATATATGTGGCCGGCGAATCAGTCGGGCGGCTGGACAAGATATCCCAAACTGGTCGCTTCTCGCTGGTGAGCCCCGACGAAGACGATAGCGTTGCCGTAAACGAGGCGGTCCGGGCGCCGCGGGCCTTGGTGTTGGTGGGCGAATCGCTGCTGATCCTCGATGCCTCCGGGGTGGTTTGGGTGATGGCCTAACGCCCGCCACCTTCACCCAGCGGCCGGATCAGCAGCCGAGTGCGTTTCACTTAGGCCACAACGGACCGTGGAGGTTCGGCGGCGGGGTCGTTTTTTGCGAACATTTGATTGGTTGTTCAATATTTGGGACAACCAGAACCCCGGCGATTGATCAACCAGGATTGATCCGCTAAAGAGTCAAAAAGAAGCAAGGCTGTTGGACGAATCAATGACCGATGGGTCGACAAAAAGCCCACCTGGCGATGCTGACGAAGACCGCGCCACGGATCTACTCAATCGCCTTACCCGCACCCAGGCCGATCTAGCCAATCTCAAACGTCGATCGACGCAGGAAATCGCCGATACCGCCCGGTTTGCCAATCAAGCGTTTGCGCGTGATCTACTCTCGGCCCTAGACCACCTGGACCGCTCCTTGGCCAGCGTTCCGCCGGAGCTCTCGGGCTTCGCTTTCATCGAGGGCCTGGCAATGACGCGTCAGCATTTTCATGCCCTGCTCGCCAGCTACGAAGTCAAGCCGATCGATGCCGCCGGGCAGCCGTTCGACCCACTTCGGCACCAGGCGGTTGACACCGATGGGAGCGAGGGGGCCAGCACCGTAGTCACCGTCTACCAACTCGGTTACACGATGCTCGATCGCGTCTTACGACCCGCCTTGGTTCGGGTTGGGACGCCGGAGACAGAAGAAAAGTCGGCCGACGATGGCGACGTGATCGACGGCGTTGTCGCCGACGCCGATCCTGGCGAATCGCCAGATTCAGGCTAAGACGATGGCCAATCCACGCGATCCTTACGAAGTGCTCGGGGTTGAGCGCTCGGCAACGCGCAAGAAAATTTCTGCTGCATACCGGCAGGCCGCCCGCCAGCACCATCCCGACGTGGACAAGTCCGAAGGTGCCGAGGATCGCTTCAAGGAAGTCCAGGCCGCCTACGACGTACTAAAAGATGCCGACAAGCGACAGCGATACGACCAGTACGGCTGGCGCGGACTCCAATCGGGGCCCGGTGCTGGATTTGGGAGTGTTGACATTCCCGGATTCGGCGACATCTTCGACGTGTTTTTCGGGCGCTCGGGCGGGGCCGGTGGGCCCCAACGTGGCCGCGATCTGCAACAACCCATCGAATTGGAATTCCTGCAAGCCATCCACGGTGTGGCAACCACAATTTCGGTCGCCCGTCATGAGGTCTGTGATGACTGCCATGGGTCGGGCATCGACCCCGGCAGCGCCACCGTTACCTGTACGGATTGCGGCGGGCGCGGCGAAGTTCGCACGGCATCGCGATCCATCTTTGGCCAGTTTGTAAATATCACTAACTGCCGCCGCTGTGGTGGGTCCGGCCAGACCGCCGAGAGTCCTTGCTCAATTTGCGAAGCCAGTGGTCAAGTTGAGCGCTCGCGGCGCCTCGAGGTCAACATCCCTGGTGGCGTTGACAATGGCACCGAGATCCGGCTGACCGGCCAGGGCGATACCGGCGTTGCCGGCGGGCCGCCGGGCGATCTTTATCTGGTCGTTTCGGTGGCCGAACACCCCAGCATCGTGCGCCACGGCCGGAACCTGCAGTCCGAAGCGCCGATTTCGGTTACCGAGGCCGTATTGGGTGTGGATATCGAAATCGACACCGTTGACGGCCTTGAAGTGGTCAGCTTCGGACCCGGTACGCAGCCCGGTCAATCGGTGCGCCTGGCCGGGCGCGGCGCCCCGGGTACGCGGGACCGCCGCCGCGGCGACCACTTTGTCGTGGCGAGAGTGGAAATTCCCAAAAAATTGACCGCTGAACAGCGTCAGCTGTTCGAGCAGCTGGCGGCCATTGAGGGTGAGAGACCAGCTGGGATTGGTGAGCGATTGCGCGAGATCTTCTCGTGAGCGACGCCTGGTTGCAGGTACAGGTGAGGATCCCATCGGCGATCGCTGAAGATGTGCGCCTGGTGATGGAACGGCGCGAGGGAGTAGCTGTCGCGGTCGAAGATGAGGTTGCCGCCTGGCCGCCCGATGAGAGTCGACTGACCGGCAATTGCCTGGTAACCGCCTGGATCGCCAACGACGAGGCTGGGGCGGCCATAGAAAAAGGCCTGGTCAACGATCTTTGGCTGGCCGGTGGGCTTGGCGAATCGGCGTTGCGCAGCCCAGAGCGGTCGGTAACGAACCGCGGCGAATGGCTGGCCCGCGAGGCGGCCTACGCCAAACCGGTAAACGCCGGCCGATTTCAAATAGTCCCACCCGGCCAGCCAACCAAAGAGCGGGCTCGGCACAGAATCTCGCTGACCATCAGTGCCGCCGGGGCATTCGGCACCGGCCTTCATCCCTCCACCCGCGGGATGTTGCTGGCGCTCGGTCAGCGTCCATTGGCCGGGCGAAGGGTGCTTGACGTGGGCACCGGGTCCGGGGTGCTGGCCATTGCTGCGGCGCGGTTGGGTGCCGCCAGCGTACTGGCGATCGAATCGGATCTGGCGGCCCTGGAAACCGCACGCGCCAATGCCGATCGCAATGGCTTGGCCGGCAGAATCGAATTCATTGGCGGCAAATTCGACTCCAGTCAATTTGCCGGTCGCCCGTCCTTTGACCTGGTGATGGCCAATATCACGGCCGATGTCCACCGTCGGTTGCTATCCCTCTATCGCCGGGCCGGTGACGGCGGGCAAATCCTATTGGGAGGCGTTTATCAACCGCGGTTGGCCGAATTACAGGGGGCAATGAATCGGGCCGCGATCCCGATTTCCAGCGTTTCAATTGACGGTGACTGGGTGGTAATTGGCAGCCAATTGCCCGGCGGTGACAACCATGGGTAGGCCGGCGCCGACATTTGCCATCAAGACCCTGGGTTGCCGTGTAAATCAGGCCGATTCGGACGAGTTGTTGCGTTCGTTGCTAGCGGCCGGGTTTGATCACGTCAATTTGGATGAACCGGCCGACGCCGTAATCGTAAACACCTGCACCGTAACCCACGTCGCGGACCGCAAATCCCGGCAGGCCATTGCCCGCGCCATGCGCAACCACCCAGACGCCCGGTTGTTCGTAACCGGCTGTTACGCTGCGGTCGATCCCGAAGCCGTAAAAGCGGCTTTCCCGGGCGCCGAGGTGTTGGGCAAAGTGCCGCCGCCGAAAATCGCGGCAGCAATCGCCGATTGCCTCCCCGCCTGGAGTAGCCAACCCGCCCTGAACCGGCGGACCGGATTTGGCGAACACGCCCGCACGCGACCCTCGATCAAGGTGCAGGAAGGATGTCGCCACGGATGCGCCTTCTGCATCGTCCCGCGGGCTCGCGGTGGACCGCGCTCGGTTGCCGTGCCAAATGTCGTTTCGCAGGTCGAGGCGCTAGTCGACGGCGGGGCCCGTGAAGTGGTCCTGACCGGCATCGCCCTGGGTTCCTATTGCTGTCCGCAAACTGGTGCCGGGCTCGGCCAGTTGGTGGAGACGATCGCCGACGCCGCGATGCCGGGGCGAGTGCGCCTGTCCTCAATTGAACCGATGGACTTTGATCGAAGACTGGTAGATCTGCTGGCTGCCGGGCGGATCTGTCCCCACTTTCACATCCCGCTGCAGTCGGGCAGTGCGCCTACCCTGACCGGCATGCGGCGCCCGTATCGCCCCGATGATTACGCCGAACTGATCGAAAGCCTGCGGGCGGCCGATCCCGACGTGGCGATTGCCACCGATTTGATGGTGGGATTTCCCGGCGAAAGCGACCAACAGCACGCCGAATCGATTGCGTTTTGTAACCGAATCCGCTTCGCCTACATGCATGTATTTCCGTACTCTCGGCGTGACCATACATTGGCCAACCGGCGATCGGACCACATCGCCGAAGCGGTCAAGCGCAGCCGGCTCCGCTCGGCGCTGGAGCTCGCCGCCAGCTCAGCGGAGAGCTACGCCGCCGACTTTGTCGGCCGGCCGGCCGAGGTAATTTGGCAGCGCGATTCGGATGGCGCCATAAGTGGAATCACCGGAAATTTTCTGCGCGTGCAAGCGCTGGGTTGCAAACCCGTCCCGGGAACGCTGGCCAGGGTGCTGTTGACGGCCGCCGGAGACGGAAAATTGGCGGCCTTGCCCCTGCCGACGGCGGCCTGAAACCTCCAACCACGAGGCCCGAATTGCCCAATGAACGCTGATTGTATTTTTTGCCAGCTGGCTGCCGGTCAGATTCCAGCCGACATTCGTGCGCGTGGGCAAGACTGGCTGGTGTTTTCCGACATCGCCCCGGTGGCCCCGGTCCACCTGCTGGCGATCCCGGTCCGCCACGTGAGCGGCGTGGCCGACCTTGACGACGGCGATGTGACCCTCATCGGTCAGCTGGTGCGGGCCTTGACCCGCGAAGCGGTGGCGATGGGAATTGCCGACGATGGGTACAGATTGGTGATTAATCAGGGCCGCGATGGCCTCCAATCGGTGCCCCATTTGCACGTCCACCTCCTAGCTGGGCGCCCGATGACCTGGCCGCCGGGCTAGTAACGGAAAATCCCGGGCGTTTTCCGGTGAAGAAGGGATTTGGGGCGTTCGATCGGTGTTGGCGGTGCTAGACTTGGGACATATGAAATTCGGAGGACGCGCTTAGCGCCCTTATTTCTTCTATTGAGGCGGCTGATCCCGCGATTCGGGGCTAGTGGCCGCTATTGTGTCGCCCTGATCCTCTCCTGATTTCCATTCGTCCGGGTGTCTGAGCAGCTCTCCCGGTCCCATGTGACTTTTTCGGCTCGATATATCTCGTGGAGTTCTTCGTTTGACAAGCAGTAACGGCCGCACTTTTGGCACTATACCCAGCCATCGCTCGGGTATTGAATTACCCGACCTGATCTCCACCCAACTCCGGTCGTTCGACTGGTTCATAAACGAGGGCCTGCGCCAGGTTTTTTCCGAGATCTCGCCGATCGAGGACTTCACAGGCAAGAACTTCAGGTTGCATTTTGATGTGCCCGAAAACCCGTTCGACGATCCCAAATACCCGGTTATCGAGTGCCGCGAAAACGATCGCACCTACCACGCGCCGCTGTATGTGAACGCACGGTTGGAAAACCTGCAAAACGGCGAGATCAAAGAGAATCGCGTCTTCATGGGCGATTTCCCGCTCATGACCGAACAGGGCACCTTTATCTACAACGGTGCCGAGCGGGTGGTCGTGTGCCAGCTGGTGCGCTCCCCGGGCGTGTACTTTACCGGAGTCCGCGACCGCACCTCGGGACGATTTCTCTACTCGGCCAAATTGCTTCCAAATCGCGGCGCCTGGCTTGAATTTGACACGTCGGCCAAGGATGTGTTTTCGGTCAAGGTCGACCGCAAACGCAAGATTGCCGTTACCACACTGCTAAAGGCCTTCGACAAGAAGATCTCAACCGACGAATCGATTCGCGAACTGTTTGCCGGCGCGGTACCGGAAGACGCTGACCATCAATATCTAGAAGCGACCCTGGCCGACGACAACGCCTCCTCGCACGAGGAAGCGGTCCGCGAGATTTACAACCGGCTGCGTCCCGGCGACACGCTCAACATCGCCGACCGCAAAGCGGTCACCAACGCCCGCTCCTTAATCGAATCAACTTTCTTCAATCAACGCCGCTATGATCTCGGTCGAGTCGGGCGCTACAAACTCAATCTGCGCCTCAAGCACCGCGAACCGTTTTCGGACACTGTTCTATTGCAGTCCGACATCATCGCCGTCGTCCACGAACTGATTCGCCTCAATTTGGCCCAACAACGGCCAGAGGATGTCGATCATCTTGGCAACCGACGCGTACGCGCGGTCGGAGAACTGTTAATAAACCAGCTCCGGACCGGTCTGCTGCGAATGGAGCGGGTTGTCAAAGAGCGAATGTCGATCCAAGACGCGTCGCAGGCCACCCCCAACGCCCTAATAAACGCCCGACCGATCATGGCCGCGGTCAAAGAATTCTTCGGCGGCAGCCAATTGGCTCAATTCATGGACCAGACCAACCCGCTCTCCGAGTTGGCCCACAAGCGCCGCTTGAGCGCCATGGGTCCGGGTGGACTTTCCCGTGAACGAGCCGGCGTCGATGTCCGCGACGTCCATCATTCGCACTACGGTCGAATTTGCCCGATTGAGACTCCCGAGGGACCCAACGTCGGTCTGATTTCTTCCCTGGCATCATTCGCCAGCGTCAATGAGTACGGCTTCCTACAGACTCCCTATGAGCGCATCGGCCGCGACGTCGGATTTACCGACGGCAACGATCTGAACGGCCGCCTACTCCGCGCGGATCTGGTGGTTAGGGGCCGTGTCGAGCAGAAGGGTGGCGAGACGATCGACCCCGACGTGCTGCGGCGATTGCGAAACCGCTCCTACTGGCGCGAGATAAAGTTCCCGCTGGTTCCATTTGCCACCGGGCAAATCGAGTATTTCACGGCCGACGAAGAAAACGATCTGGCGGTCGCTCCCTACAAGACCAAGCTGAACGCCTTGGGCGAGATCGTTTCTGAGCGGATCGATGTGCGGACCGGACGCGAATTCCATACCGCCCATCGCAATGACGTTGAACTAATCGACGTCTCGCCGCAGCAGATCGTCTCGATCCCCACATCCCTAATCCCGTTCCTTGAGCACGATGACGCCAACCGCGCCCTGATGGGTTCAAACATGCAGCGCCAGGCGGTTCCGCTGCTACGTCCCGAAGCCCCGCTAGTGGCCACCGGCGTTGAACGCCGCGCCGCGCTGGACTCCGGGCACGTCATCACTTACGACGGGCCGCGAACGGCCGAGGTGATCAACGTTCATCCTCACCAGGTAGAGCTGCAGGAAGTCACCACCCGCCGTTGGCACCGCTATCCGTTGCGCAAATTCGGGCGATCCAATCAGGGGACATGCATCAATCAGACCCCGTTGGTGAGCCCCGGCCAGACCGTGGAGCCCGGCGAACTGCTGGCCTCAGCTTCTTCGTCCGACGGCGCCCAATTGGCGCTGGGCAAGAACTTGCTCTGCGCCTTTATGTTCTGGGAAGGCTACAACTACGAGGACGCCATCATCATCTCCGAACGCCTGGTCCGGGAGGATGTCTATACCTCGATTCACATCGAAAAATTTGAGGTCGAAGCGCGCGACACCAAGCTGGGTCCCGAAGAGATCACTCGCGACATCCCCAACGTGTCAGAGGAAGCGCTCCGCTTCCTGGATGACTCGGGAATCGTTTTTGTGGGCGCCGAGGTCGGCCAAGACGACATCATCGTTGGCAAGATAACCCCCAAGGGTGAAACGGAATTGACCGGCGAGGACCGCCTGCTCCGGGCGATCTTTGGGCGTGACGCGCGCGAGGTCAAGGACTCATCCAAACATGTCCCGGCCGGCGATGCCGGCACGGTCATCGACGTGAAGGAACTCACGCGCGAAACCAACCCCGATCTGCGTGCCGGTGTCAACCACGCCGTGCGGGTGCGAATTGCCTCGCGACGAAAGATCATGGTTGGCGACAAGATGGCCGGGCGACACGGTAACAAGGGCGTGATTTCAATGATCCTCCCGGCGGAGGACATGCCGTATCTTGAAGATGGCACCCCGGTCGACATAATCCTTAACCCACTTGGCGCTGCCTCGCGCATGAACGTCGGCCAGCTACTTGAGCTGCATACCGGCTTGGCTGCTGAGAAGCTGGATCGTCAAGTCACGACGCCGGTCTTTGACGGCGCTTCCGAGCAGGAAGTGCACGACCTGCTAGAAGAAGCCGGATTGCCGATTGACGGCAAAGTGAAGCTGTTTGATGGCCGCAGCGGTGAAGCATTCGACAAGGATGTCGTAGTTGGGCGAATGTACATGCTCAAACTCGCTCACCTGGTTGAAGACAAGATTCATGGTCGGTCGACCGGCCCCTATTCGCTCATCACCCAACAGCCGTTGGGCGGCAAGGCGCAAATGGGTGGCCAACGCTTCGGCGAAATGGAAGTCTGGGCCCTACAGGCCTACGGCGCGGCCAACGTACTCCAAGAGATGCTCACCGTAAAAAGCGACGATGTCCTCGGGCGGGTCAAGACCTACGAGGCGATCGTGAAAGGTGAAACGGTATTGGAGCCTGGAGTGCCGGAGTCTTTCCGAGTGTTGGTCAACGAACTCAAGAGCCTTGGTCTTTCGGTCAATCTGTTTGACGAAGAAGAGAAACCGGTCGAGTTTTCGCTCGATGCGATGGCTGACTACATCCCGAATCTCGGCGGCATCAACATCGAAGGCCGCGAATACAAGCTCTAGCAGGCGAGGAGAAGAACAGTGATAAGAGTAAATGAGTTCGCCTCGATCCAGATCGGGCTGTCGTCGCCTGAAAAGATCCGCGAACAATCACACGGTGAAATAACCAAGCCGGAAACGATCAACTACCGCACGCTCAAACCGGAGCGCGATGGTCTCTTCTGCGAACGCATATTCGGTCCAACCAAGGATTGGGAATGCGCTTGCGGTAAGTACAAGCGGATCACTTACAAAGGCATCACCTGCGACAAGTGCGAAGTTGAAGTAACCCGTTCGCGAGTTCGTCGCGAGCGCATGGCCCATATCGAGTTGGCCGCCCCGGTGGCGCACATCTGGTTCGTTAAGGGCACGCCGTCACGAATCGGTCAGCTGCTTGACATTTCGCCCAAGAAATTAGAGGCGATTGTCTACTTTGCCTCGTTTGCAATCACCTCGATGGACAACGACCGGCGCTTGGACGGGCTAGAAAGCCTCGATCGCGATCTGAAGCTCGAATTGCGGGCGGTTCGCGAAGAGGAGCTCGATCGCATTGAGCAGCTGGACGAGGACCTAAAGTCGGCGCTTGAAGAAATGAAGCGCGAGTTTGATCATCAGCTGGCGCAGCTCAAAGGCCAGGAAACGCGTCGGCGCGAAGACCGCGAAGAAGAAACCCGCCGGTTGATCAAGACCATTCGCGACAACAAGGGCCAGGCGGCGTTAGACGACCTGAGACTTTCATTCCGTGAAGATCCGGTGGTTGAGCACGCCGAAGAAATTGGCGATAAGCACCGTTCCCGGGCAACGCGCGCCCTAAAGAGCGAACTTGCCCGCATGGTTGAGCGCGAACAAGTAGAGATCGCTGAATTGGGCGATCGTTACCAGCG
Organism: Chloroflexota bacterium; assembly: GCA_965249595.1. Classification (GTDB taxonomy): domain Bacteria; phylum Chloroflexota; class UBA11872; order UBA11872; family VXNJ01; genus VXNJ01. Next base: position 1,429,076 of record OZ252242.1, read on the forward strand.
CGACATTGCGAAGGAATCCGGGCGGGTCAAGGCCGAGATTGATGGTTCTGATGCCCGCATCGAGCAACTCTTAAAAGAAAAAGAAGAGTTCTACGAGCGTCGCCGCGCCAACTTGGTCGAATTGGTCAAAGCCCAAGACGCCAACGAATTGATGTTGCTCTCGGAAGATCGCTATTACCAGCTAAACGAGACCGTCGGCGAGGTGTTTGAGGCCATGAGCGGGGCCGAGGCGATCCTGACCCTGATAAAGAAAAAGGATATTGACGCCGAAGCTTTGCAAATGCGTGAGGATCTGACGTCCAAGTCAACTCAGCGCCGCCGCAAAGCGGTAAAGCGCCTGCGGGTAATCGAATCGATCCGCCGATCCGGCAATAGCGCCGAATGGATGGTCTACACCGTTCTGCCGGTACTGCCGCCTGAACTGCGCCCGATGGTTCAGCTCGATGGCGGCCGCTTCGCAACGTCGGACCTAAACGACCTTTACCGCCGGGTGATAAATCGCAACAACCGCTTGAAGCGTCTGCTAGACCTCGGCGCGCCGGACATAATCCTGCGCAACGAGAAGCGGATGTTGCAGGAAGCCGTTGACGCCCTCATTGACAACGGCCGACGTGGTCGTCCGGTGCAGAGTTCGTCGCAGCATATGTACAAGTCGCTATCTGACCTGCTGCGCGGCAAACAGGGTCGCTTCCGACAGAATCTGCTCGGCAAGCGGGTCGATTATTCCGGCCGCTCGGTGATCGTGGTCGGACCTGAATTGGCCCTCGATGAATGTGGCCTGCCTACCGGCATGGCCCTTGAGTTGTTCAAGCCGTTCGTGATGCAGCAGCTAGTACTGCGCGGAATAGCGTCGAACATCAAAAGCGCCAAACGAATCGTGGAGCGCGTGGATCCGGAAGTCTGGGACATCCTGGAAGACGTGACGCGCGACCACCCGATCTTGCTCAACCGGGCACCGACGTTGCACCGTTTGGGGATTCAAGCCTTCCGCATTCGCTTGGTCCACGGTGGCGCGATCCGCATCCATCCGCTGGTTTGCTTTGCCTACAACGCCGACTTTGACGGTGACCAGATGGCCGTCCACGTCCCGTTGTCAGAGATCGCCCAGGAAGAGGCCCGCGAGCTGATGCTCTCCTCGCGCAACCTTCTTTCCCCGGCCGATGGTTCTCCGGTGATTTCGCCAACCAAAGACATGATCCTAGGTTGTTACTACCTCACCCTGGAACCGGAATCCAACGCCGGTGACGACGAATCGTTAAAGACATTTGTCAGTCATCGTGAAGCAACCCATGCCTACACGGCAAAACTGATCGGCCTTCACCAAACAATTCAAATTCGCGCCAACGCCGAAGATGTTGGTCTCGGTGACGACCTAAATGCTGGCGATCTTTACGAGACGACTGTTGGTCGGATTTTCTTTGACCAAGTGTTGCCGGTGGCGATGCGGCCGAGCAACCAGGTAATGGATAAAGGCGCCCTCAACGACCTAATTAACGACGTCTATTCCGAATATGGTGCCGACATTTGCGCCCAAGTCGGTGACGACGTGATGTCGATTGGCTTTCATTGGGCCACGCGATCCGGCGTTACGATGGCGCTTTCGGACTTAACGATCCCGCCCAACAAGTCGGAAATTTTGTCCGAAACCGAGGAATCGATTTCCCGGATCTCTGAAATGTTTGAAGACGGTCTTATAACCGAAGACGAACGCTATCGGCTGCACGTTAAGAATTGGGCCGAGGCGACGAGCCGGGTCTCCGCTGGGGTGGAAGATTCCCTGGACAAGCGCGATTCGGTTTATTTGATGGGCGCCTCTGGAGCGGCCAAGGGCAATTTCGACCAGATTCGGCAGATCGCCGGCATGCGGGGATTGATGTCCGACCCCGGCGGGCGGGTAATCGAGATGCCGGTGCGGGCCAATTTCCGCGAAGGTCTCTCAGTCTTTGAGTACTTTATTTCCACCCACGGCGCCCGCAAGGGATTGGCCGACACCGCACTGCGCACGGCCGATTCGGGCTATCTGACGCGACGCTTGGTGGACGTATGCCAGGACCTGATCATTTCTATTGCCGATTGCGGGACCGAAGCCGCCATCGTATTGCGCGATGAGGATTCGCAGCTGTTCGGCAAAACACTGGCAAAACGAGCTTATTCGCGCACTCTGAATGGCCCGTTGGCCGATCCGGCGACCGGCGAATTGCTGGGTGACACCGGCGACATCGTCGACCTGGAGATGATGGATGCAATCGGGGCCCGTGGCGTCAAATCAGTGACCGTTCGATCGGTTATGAAGTGCGCCGCTCCGGCCGGAATTTGCCAGAAGTGTTACGGCCTCGACCTGGCTCGCCACGAGTTGGTCGAACTTGGATCGGCGGTTGGAATAATCGCCGCCCAGTCGATCGGCGAACCAGCCACCCAGTTGACCATGCGTACGTTCCATACCGGTGGCACGTTCCGCGAGGAAGACATCACCCGTGGGCTGCCCCGGGTCGAAGAACTATTTGAGGCTCGCACGCCCCGGGGCCAGGCTGCGATTGCTGAATTTGACGGCCAGGTGTCGATTGACCGTAGCGACGCCGGAATTGCGATGCAGTTGGTCAAACGGCACGATATCGCCCTTGGCGAAGACTTCAAAGCACTCGGCAAGAGTGGAGTGGTGATAAAGCAAGGGACCCGCATCGCCAAGAAACAGGGGTCTGACGAATTTATTCTGGCTCCCGTTGGCGGCAAGCTTGAGGTGACCAAGGACCAGATTTCCATCTTTGAGACGCGCAAATACAGTGTCCCGGTGACAACCCGGATATTGGTTGCCGACAAAGATATGGTCAATCGCGGTCAACAGCTTACCGAAGGCCCGCTCAACCCGCACGAAGTTCTCAGCCTGGCCGGAGAATCCGAAACGGAACGCCTCAGTAAGGTGGAGCAGTATCTGCTCACTGAGATTCAAGGCGTCTACAGCGTGGTCGGAGTCCCGGTTCACGACAAGCACGTCGAGCTGATAATCCGACAGATGCTGCGCCGCATCAGAGTCCTCAGCCCCGGCGACACCCAACTGTTGCCCGACGAGTACGTGGATTCGCGCGAATTTAACCGCATCAACGCCCTCTCCGAGCTTCCAGCCGGCGGCGAGCGAGTGCTGCTAGGGGTGACCAAAGCATCACTCTTTTCCGAGAGTTTTCTCTCGGCAGCGTCATTCCAAGACACCACCAGAGTTCTGACTGAGTCAGCGCTCGAGGGTGCTCGTGATGGACTCGTGGGACTGAAGGAAAACGTCATTGTCGGCAAATTGATACCGGCCGGCACCGGCTACTTCCACCGTCATCCCGAACACACCGCCGAAAACGGAACCAAGCTGACCGGATCAGCCAAGGTTGTCGCCGACATTAACGCCCGCCGTGAAGAGCGCGAGGAGCTCAAGCGTCAGCTTGAGGAATTGCAGCGATTGGAAGAGGAACGCTGGCAGGCTTCTAGCCAAATGGAGGCCCCGGATGGCTTCGACGATGGATTCGGCGAATTCCCATTCCCATGAACAAATCTAGAGTGCTGAGCCGCAAATTGCTATACTTTGCGGGCCGCGCCCCAAAGGGGGCGGCCGGCGGTCTTTACAGACCGTTTTCTCCCTCCGATACCACCACCGGCTTGAACTAGTTTGCCAACGATCAATCAATTGGTCCGCAAGGGTCGGCGCTCGCCGCGCCGCAAGGTGACAACGCCGGCGCTGCACTATTCGTACAACTCGAATAAGCGGCGCTTGGTGCGAACCGGTGGCGCGCCTCAGAAACGCGGCGTGTGTGTACAGGTACGAACCGTAACACCCAAAAAGCCAAATTCGGCTTTGCGGAAAGTGGCCCGCGTTCGGCTTTCCAACGGTATGGAACTGCTGGCCTACATCCCTGGCGAGGGTCATACCCTACAGGAGCATTCGGTGGTGTTGGTGCGCGGTGGGCGAGTCCGTGATTTACCCGGTGTGCGGTACCACATTGTGCGTGGCGCTTATGATGCGACCGGGGTTGAGAATCGTCGCCAGGGTCGCTCAAAATACGGCTCCAAACGCGACGTTTAATTAGCCTACCTGCCTAAGCGCAAACCTGAACAGCCATGCCCCGTCGCAATCGCCCGGCCCGCCGCCCGATTCAGGCCGATCCCAAATATGGCAATCGGTCGGTGGCGCGATTTGTCAATGTGTTGATGACGCGCGGCAAAAAGAGTCTGGCGCGTCGCTTGCTCTATGACGCGTTTGACTTGATCGAAGAGCGCACCAATCAGAATGCGATCGAAGTATTCGAGCAGGCATTGCGCAACGCCACGCCGCAGCTGGAAGTTCGGCCGCGCCGAGTTGGCGGAGCTACCTACCAGGTGCCGATCGAGATTCGCGGTGAACGGCGTTATTCACTAGCCACCCGCTGGTTAGTGCTGGCCGCGCGCCGCCGTGGTGAAAAAACTATGGTTCGCCGGTTGGCCGGGGAGATCCTGGATGCTTCCCGGCACGACGGGCAAGCAGTACGGCGCCGCGAAGAAAGCCACCGGATGGCCGAGGCCAACAAGGCCTTCGCCCACTATCGCTGGTAGATCATCCGGCATACTGTTCCACATTTAAAGGTGAATCCATTGGCGGTCAGACTCGATCGCACCCGCAACATCGGCATCATCGCCCACATTGACGCCGGCAAGACCACCGTGACCGAGCGGATCCTGCTCTACACTGGTCGGATCCATCGCACCGGCGAGGTGCACGAGGGCGCCGCCACCATGGACTGGATGGTTCAAGAGCGTGAGCGCGGTATCACGATTACCTCGGCGGCGACCACCTGCACTTGGCGTGACCATACCATCAACATCATCGATACCCCGGGCCACGTTGACTTTACGGCCGAGGTCGAGCGCTCATTGCGAGTCCTCGACGGCGGAGTTGTGGTTTTCGACGCCGTTGCTGGCGTGCAGCCGCAATCGGAGACGGTTTGGCGGCAGGCTGACAAATACGAAGTCCCGCGTATCGCCTTAGTAAACAAGATGGATCGCCGCGGCGCCGATCTGGAGCGCACGCTGCAAATGATCCGCGACCGTCTCGGCGCTGCCCCAATCACCTGCCAATTACCAGTCGGAATTGAAGATCAATTCCGGGCGGTAATTGACCTGGTCGCTTTCAACCAACGCAATTTTGTGGCCGAGGGCGAGACCCACGTCGAGGTCGTTGATATTGAACCGGACCTGCTTGGCCAAGCAAAGGCCGCGCGCGAGCGCTTGATCGAAGAAGCGGCCGACCACGACCACGACATCGCTGAGCTGTTCCTCGAGGGCGAGACCGTCAGTTCAGAGCAGCTGGCTGCTGCGGTCCGGCGGATCGCTATCTCCAACAGCGCGATTCCGGTCTTTTGCGGCTCGGCCCTTCGTAACAAGGGCATTGAAGCGGTCATCGATGCGATCGTTGACTACCTCCCGTCGCCGCTGGACGTGCCGGTAATTTCCGGGCAACACCCCAAGTCCGGCGAGTCGATACAGTGCCCGCCAAACGAGGACGCCCAGACAGCGGCGTTGGCGTTTAAGGTGATGACCGACCCGTTCTCGGGCCGACTCACCTATGTGCGGGTTTACTCCGGGCGCGTTCGACCAGGCTCCTACATCTACAACACTTCGCGCAATAACCGCGAGCGGGTGGGCCGAATACTGCGAATGCATGCCGACAAGCGCGAACAATTGACCGATGGGTTGGGCGCCGGCGAGATCGGCGCCATCATTGGCCTGAAAGAAACATTTACCGGAGACACGCTTTGCGATCGCCAAAAACCGGTATTGCTCGAGTCGATCACCTTCCCTGAACCGGTTGTCACGGTCGCAGTTGAGCCGGCTACGCGGGCCGACCAGGACAAGCTTGGCGAAGCGTTGGTTCGACTGGCCGATGAGGATCCGACTTTCCAGGTAACCTCTGATCAAGAAACTGGGCAAACCCTCATTGCCGGAATGGGCGAGCTTCATCTCGAAGTGATCGTCGACCGGCTATTGCGCGAATTTGCCGTCAGGTCGACCGTAGGCGCACCACAGGTGGCCTATCGAGGGACGATTCGAAGAGCCGCTACCGGGGTGGGTAAATTCATTCGTCAGAGCGGCGGGCGCGGTCAATTTGGGCACGTGGTGCTCGAGATTGAGCCGGTTGCCGCTAGCCCTGATAACTCATATGAAAGTCGCATCGTCGGCGCCTCGATTCCCTTAGAATTCATGGCCGCTGTGGAGCAAGGCGTCGGTGACGCAATGACCGAGGGGCCGCATGGCTATCCGATGACCGGCGTGCATACCAGGATCATCAATGGGTCATATCATGCGGTTGACTCTTCGGAAATCGCTTTTCGGATCGCCGCTGCTATAGCCGTACGAGACGCTTTCGAGCGTGCGTCGGCGGTGGCGCTAGAGCCAATCATGGAGCTAGAAATCCGCGCGCCAGATACATACATGGGAGATATCATCGGAAACTTAGCGGCCAAACGAGGCGTCATTCGACGCGCCGACACCGACGGTACCGAAGTTTTGGTGGAAGCCGAGGTCCCGCTGGCCGGGATGTTTGGCTATGCGTCAGAGTTGCGATCGCAGACTCAGGGCCGAGGAACCTTTTCGATGGAATTTGCCCGCTATGAGCCTGCCAGTAGCTCGGTGATGGCAAACGCACGGACCTAATACCACCAAAAAACTGACAATCTGCTGAATTTCCGGCCACTGGCCGGCCAGATCCAATAAAAACGACAAAAAGGAGCAAAACTGCAATGGCTAGGCAGAAGTTCGAACGTACCAAGCCGCACGTAAATATTGGTACGATCGGGCACATTGACCATGGCAAGACCACCCTCACTGCGGCCATAACCAAGACTCTGGCCCTGACGGGTGGCGCCGACTTTCGACCGTTTGAATCGATTGACAATGCGCCGGAAGAAAAAGCGCGTGGCATCACGATCGCTATTCAGCACGTTGAATACCAGACCGAAAACCGCCACTACGCTCATGTCGATTGCCCAGGTCATGCTGACTACATCAAGAACATGATCACCGGTGCCGCCCAGATGGACGGCGCGATTCTGGTGGTGTCAGCGCCCGATGGACCCATGCCCCAAACCCGCGAGCACGTGCTGTTGGCGCGCCAGGTCGAAGTTCCATCAATGGTCGTTTTTCTAAACAAAGTCGACCTTGTTGACGATGATGAACTCGTCGAGCTGGTCGAGTTGGAAGTTCGCGACCTGTTGAACGAACGCGACTTCGATGGCGAGAATGTCGCGATTATTCGCGGCTCCGCCCTTGGCGCCCTCGAATGCGAATCGACCGACGTCAACGATGAGGCTTACGCCGGAATTCGCGAATTGATGGCGGCCGTGGACGACCACATTCCCGCCCCGCCGCGCCCGACCGAACAGGATTTCCTGATGCCGGTCGAGGATGTGTTTGGCATTAAGGGCCGTGGTACGGTCGTAACCGGACGAATCGAACGCGGGGTTATCAATACCGGCGAGCGAATCGACATAGTTGGCCTAGGCCACGGTCGTGAGGGTGTTGTTGTCACCGGCGTGGAGATGTTCCGCAAGACGCTTGACGAGGGTCAGGCTGGCGACAATGTCGGCTGCCTGTTACGAGGCATTGAGCGCGATGACGTTGAACGTGGTCAAGTCTTGGCCAAGCCCAAGTCGATCACGCCGCACTCGGAATTTAAGGCTGAGGTATACGTACTTTCTCGCCAGGAAGGCGGACGCCATACGCCGTTCTTCCACGGCTATCGCCCGCAGTTCTATATCCGTACCACGGACGTAACCGGCGAAATCAAATTGCCAGAGGGCACCGAAATGGTCGTGCCCGGCGACAACGTTGAGATGGAAGTCAATCTGATCACTCCCATCGCCCTCGAGCGTGGCGTACGATTCGCCATCCGCGAGGGTGGGGTGACGGTTGGCGCCGGATCAGTCACTCAGATCATCAATTGATTTTTTAGTCGGGGCGATAGGAATAAAGCGTGGCTGAGCGAATCCGAGCATCGCGCCGCACCCGCAGCCGGAGTCGTGCCCGTACTCGTACGCGCACCCGAAGCCGGCCGCGACGGCAGCGATTCCGTATCCGGCTCAACGGCTACGATCACCGCGTCCTTGACCAATCGGTAAGGCGGATCATTGAATCGGTTCGCCGCAGCGGCGCCACGGTGACGGCGATACCACTACCGACCAAGAAGAACAAATGGGCCGTTGTGCGCTCTCCGTTCATCCACAAGGATTCGCAAGAGCAATTCGAGATGCGTACCCATCGGCGAGTCATCTTCGTTTCTGACCCCAATCAGGAAACGATGGATGCCCTACTCAGTCTTGACCTGCCAGCGGGCGTCGATATCGAGATGAAATCGTAGTCGAATATGGCGAGCGCGATTCTTGGCACCAAATTGGGAATGACCCACGTATATGACGACTCCGGTCGCTATATACCGGTGACCGTTATCCAGGCTGGGCCATGTGTGGTATCACAGGTCAAGACAGCCAATCGCGACGGCTATGATGCCGTCCAGTTGGCATTCGGTCGGACCCGCGAGCTAAGGCTTACCGGCGGTGAGCTGGGTCACTTGCAAGACATCGGTCCCTACCGACACCTGCGCGAATTTCGACTTGCCGAGGATGAAGCAACCAGCTATGAACGTGGCCAGGAAGTTACGGTGGCCGCCTTCGCCGATACCAATCGAGTTCGAATCTCCGGAATCAGCAAAGGCCATGGCTTCACCGGCGTGATGAAGCGCCACGGTTTTCGCGGTGGCCGCCGCACCCACGGCCAATCCGATCGTGAGCGCGCACCAGGATCAGTTGGCGCCGGCACCGATCCCGGCCGCGTATTTAAGGGCAAAAAGATGGCTGGCCGTTCCGGCGGGCGTCGCACGACCCGAAATCGAGTGCGCCTGGTGCGAGTAGACGAACAGAAGAATTTGCTGCTGCTCGGCGGCCCAGTGCCCGGGCCGACTGGCGGGTTGCTTGAGATCGAAGCGGTCGATTGATGACCAAATCAACCAAAGACGAACTCATGCTGACCGTCATTGACGCGGACGGGAATGCGACTGAAAAGCAGTTGGCGTTGCCCGAGGCAGTGCTTGCCACCGAACCCAATTACTACCTGCTTAAGCGGGTGGTAATCGACCATCAAATCAATCGCGCCCAGGGCAATCGCTCAACGCTATTGCGCTCTGAGGTTCGCGGTGGCGGGCGTAAACCCTGGCGACAAAAAGGGACCGGGCGTGCCCGCCATGGTTCAATTCGTTCACCGATTTGGCGCGGTGGAGGTGTCGCCTTCGCCCCCAAGCCGAACGACCGATCGCAAGCTCTCTCACGCCGTGAGCGCCGGGCGGCCTTTGTCCAAGCTCTCGCATTTAAGGCCGGCCGGAGCGCCATCGCTGCCGCCGATCCGATGGATTTGGGCGACGGTAAGACTAAATCGCGAGCGGCCTGGATCAAGAATGCCGGTTTGGCCGGGCGCGTATTGCTGGTAGACTCCAACCCGCCGGATTCTTTGCTGCGCTCGGCGGCCAACATTCCGAACGTCACCGTGACCCGCGCCGACACGGTATCCGCCTACGATGTTCTGGCCGCGAAACATCTCATATTTTCTCCCGACGCGCTAGCGGCGCTCGGCGAACGCGGATTGGCATAGCAATGGACCCGGCAGCCGTGATTCTGGCCCCCGTGGTAACGGAAAAGTCCACCTACCTGGCCGAGGAAAACAAGTTCGTTTTCAAGGTCGCGCCAGGCGCTAACAAGTTTGAAATCCGCCATGCCGTGGAAAGCCTTTTCAACGTCAAAGTTTCCAAGGTAAATGTCATTACCCAAAAGGGCCACAAACGCAGTTTCGGACGCCACAGCGGGCGTACCGCGGACTGGAAAAAAGCAATAGTCACCGTCCGCAAGGGTGATCGCATTGACCTCTTCGGCGTCTGATCGAGCTGGAATTTAAGAAATGCCAGTAAAGGTCTACAAGCCCACATCGCCGGGCCGCCGCGAATACGTGTCGGTCGATTTCTCTGAACTGACGCGTTCGCACCCGGAAAAGAGTCTCACGAGTCCGCGCAAGCGACGAGCTGGCCGCAACAATCTTGGGCGTATCACGGTCCGCCACCAAGGCGGAGGTGCCAAGCGCAAGCTCCGCGAGATTGATTGGAAGCGCGACAAGCACGGCGTTCCGGCCCGAGTTGCGCAGATCGAATACGACCCCAACCGGTCGGCTCGTTTGGCCTTGCTCCACTACGTCGACGGGGAAAAGCGCTACATCATCGCTCCATCTGGCCTAAGGCCCGGATCAATGATTCAGTCCGGCCCGGGTTCCAGCCTGACGCTCGGCAACGCATTGAACATCAATGACATTCCTGATGGCACCGTCGTTCATTGCGTTGAGCTAACTCCCGGTCGCGGAGCCCAATTGGCACGGGCTGCTGGCGCCTATCTCCAAATCCTGGCTAAGGATCGTGGGATGGCTACCCTGCGTATGCCGTCGGGCGAGATGCGGTTGGTAAACGCCTCCTGTTTTGCGACAATTGGCCGCGCCGGCAACGAGGATCACTCCAACCAATCGCTGGGCAAGGCGGGACGGTCTCGACATCGTGGCCGCCGACCCAGCGTGCGTGGTTCGGCGATGAACCCCAAGGACCATCCGCACGGCGGCGGTGAGGGCAAAGCCCCCACCGGGATGCCGCCGAAGACCCCTTGGGGCAAATCGGCAATGGGGCGAAAGACCCGTATCGGAAAGCGACGCAGCGACAAATTGATATTGCGTCGCCGCCGGACGCGCCGGTAAAGAACTGAACGGAAGCTAAGGATGCCAAGGTCACTTAAGAAAGGCCCCTACGTCGATCGCAAACTATTGCGACGTATTAAGGCCCTGGACCGGCGTCGAACCAAGCAGGTCATTCGCACCTGGAGCCGCCGCTCTACCATCTTTCCTGAAATGGTCGGGCACACCATCGCCGTGCATGATGGACGGCGCCATGTGCCGATTTACATAACTGAAAACATGGTCGGTCACAAGTTGGGCGAATTCGCCCCAACCCGGGTCTTCCGCGGACACTCTGGTTCGCGCGCCCGAACCGGGCGTTAGCGCGGTAAGCCATGGAAGTATCAGCAACGTCAAAGTTCATGCGGATCGCTCCTCGCAAGGCGCGGTTGGTTGCCGATCAGGTCAGAGGACTAAACGTCAACGAAGCCTTTGCGGTTCTCGCCTATGTACCCAATCGTTCGGCGCCCATGCTGGCCAAAACCTTAAAGTCGGCGGTTGCCAATGCCGAAAACAATTTCGGCCTAGATTCGAACCAACTCTTCATCGCGCGGGCATTTGTCGATGACGGCCCACGCCTGCGGCGGCTGCGTGCCAAATCACGCGGACGAGCCGGTTACTACCGGCACCGAATGAGTCATATCACCGTCGTCGTCGATGAGCGTGAGAGTTAGATGGGTCGCAAAGTACACCCGGTAGGTTTCCGGCTGGGGAATTTCCGTAGCTGGGACAGTCAGTGGTACGCCGACCGCAATTTCGCCACATTGGTGATTGAAGATGCGCATTTGCGCGATTTCATTCGCACCTGGTTAAAAAATCCCCCCGGCCAATCTGAGGATCGACGCGGCGGCGGCCGTCGCTCGTACAGCGCGGGCGTTTCGCGGATCGTAATACGCAGGGTCCAAGATATGGTGCGCATCAACATATTCACGTCGCGACCGGGCGTGGTCATTGGCCGCGGCGGGTCAAACCGCGAAGCGCTGCAAGATGCGCTAACTAAGAAATTCGGCAAGCGAATCGCCGTCGACGTAACCGAGATCACCTCGCCGGACTTGGACGCCTATCTGGTAGCCCGCTCAGTGGCAGATCAGATTGAACGCCGCGTGTCATTCCGCCGGGCCATGAAGTCGGCGGCTGAACGCTGCCTGCGGGCTTGGGCCGAAGGCGTAAAGATCCAAGTTGCTGGCCGCCTGGGCGGCCGCGAAATGGCCCGTACCGAGTATGAGATCGAGGGTCGGGTTCCATTGCAGACGCTTACCGCTGACATCGATTACGGGCAAGCGGTTGCCCGAACCACCTACGGCACCATCGGTATCAAAACCTGGATTCACCGTGGTGAGCGAGCGCGTCGCGCCTCGGATGCGAGTCGGTCGGGCCCTGGTGGCGAGCAGTTGCCGGCTGGGTTGGAGCGCTAAGCAAATGTTGATGCCCAAGCGCCTCAAATACCAAAAACGCATGCGCGGCAAAAACCGTGGATTGGCCACTCGCGGCAACACGATCCAGCACGGCGAATGGGGCCTGCAAGCTGTGCAGCGAGGCTTTATGAACTCGCGCCAAATTGAGGCCGCTCGCCGTGTCCTTACCGGCCAGATGCGCCGCCAAGGACGGGTATGGATTTGCATATTCCCGGACAAGCCGGTCTCATCAAAACCGATTGAAACTCGGATGGGCGGCGGTAAGGGGGCAACCGAACAGTGGGTTGCGCCGATTAAGCCCGGCCGCGTTCTTTTCGAGGTCTCCGGGGTGGAGAAATCAATCGCAATCAGAGCGCTGGAATTGGCGGCAAACAAATTGCCGGTGTCAGCTCGCATCCTCTCGCGATCCGAGGAGTTTGTAGTTGGCTGATCTGGAACAGTACTGGGCGATGAATCCGCTCGAGTTGCAAACCGCAATCGCCGACCGGCGCGAGGACCTTTTCCGCCTGCGCGTGAGCGCGGCAACACATCAACTTGAAGACAATTCGCAAGTTCGCAAAGCCCGCAAAGATGTGGCCCGAATGCTGATGGTATTGGGCGACAAAATGGCCGGGCGCCCCAACGATCGGAGCGACGACTGATGGCTGGCAAAAGACGGCTTCGGTGTCGAGTCATATCCGACTCCATGGATAAATCTAGGGTCGTTGAACACGTGAGACTGGTTCGTCACCCGCTCTACGGCAAGCAGGTCCGACGCCGCAAGCGCTACATGGTCCACGATCCCGAGAACGTTTCCAACGTCGGTGATGCCGTAATCATTGAGGAATCTCGCCCGCTTTCAGCCCGCAAGCGCTGGCGTCTGCGCGAGGTGATACCACCGCCTGTATCGCAAGTTAATTCGCCGGTTCAAGGAAACGAAGACGAGTAGATGATCCAACAGCAATCTCGAATTCGAGTGGCCGATAACACCGGCGCGCGCGAACTGCTCGTTATTCGCGTTCTCGGAGGCACCGGCCGGCGCTATGCGTCGGTGGGCGACATCGTCGTCGGATCGGTTAAGTCAGCTGTGCCGAATAGCCCAATCCCTAAAGGGCGCGTCACCCGCGCGGTAGTGGTTCGCGTTGCCAAGGAGTACAAACGGCGCGACGGTTCGCGAATCCGTTTTGATGACAACGCGGCAGTGCTCGTCGATGGCCAACAAGCCCCGATTGGAACCCGCATATTTGGGCCTGTTGCACGTGAGTTGCGCGACGCCCAATTCGCCCGCGTGATCTCGATGGCGCCAGAGGTTCTCTAGCTGGCCATGGCAACAATGCGCATCAAAACCGGCGACCAGGTCGAGGTGATTAGTGGTCCTGATCGCGGCAAACGTGGTTCGGTTACCCAAGTTCTCAAAGCTAAACGACAAATCGTGGTTGAAGGCGTGAACTTGCGCAAGCGGCATGCCCGTTTCTCCGGCGCCGGTCGCCCAACCGGAATCATCGATTTCTCGGCGCCGCTCGATGTTTCAAACGTCAAATTGATTGACCCCGCCACCGATCGACCGACCCGCGTGGGGCGCCGCGCATTGGCCGATGGTAAAAAGGTCAGATATGCAAAAACTTCCGGCGAAGTGATCGATAACTGATGGCCTCGCGACTCAAAACCCGATACGTTGACGAACTGCGGCCGCGGTTGGCCAAGGATCTGGATATCGGCAACATCATGGCCGTGCCAAGGCTCGACAAAGTTGTCCTCAACATCGGCGTTGGCGAAGCGACCTCCGACCAGAACGCGCCGGAAAATGCCGTGCGCGATTTGACCATCATGGCCGGCCAGAAACCGGTGATTACCCGGGCGACGCGTTCAATCTCGAATTTTTCGCTCCGCGCCGGTATGCGCGTCGGAGTAATGGTCACGCTGCGCGGTGACCGGATGTATCAATTCGTCGACCGGCTGTTTTCTATTGCCATTCCTCGCGTTCGTGACTTTCGCGGACTGTCGCGCCGGTCATTCGACGGCCGTGGCAACTACTCGATTGGATTCGATGAACAATTGATCTTTCCGGAGATTGACTACACCGAGATCGATCGCGTTCGAGGATTTCAAGTCAATTTTGTTACCAGTGCCCGCAACGACGCTCATGGCTTGGCGTTGCTCGAATCAATGGGCTGTCCATTCCAGGCCGAAGGTATGTAGGCGATGGCCAAAAAAGCCCTGATCGAAAAGTGGAAGCGTGAACCGCGTTTTCCGGTACGCCGTCACAATCGCTGTGCGCTATGCGGTCGTCCGCGTGCTTACATGCGCAAATTCGGGCTTTGCCGGATCTGCTTCCGTGAGCGCGCACTTCGGGGTGAAATCCCCGGCGTGATCAAGTCGAGTTGGTAATCTGATGACGCGCAATAAGAACATCATTGGCTACACGCATTCCGATCCCATCGCTGACCTACTGGCCAGGATTCGCAATGCCGGCCAGGCCGGTCTGCCGGATTTGGTCGTTCCCGCCTCCGGCCCCAAACAGAAGATTTTGGGAATCCTTGAGCGCGAAGGCTATATCGGCGGCGTCGAAGCCCTTGAAAATGGGCCGCAGCCGCTGCTGCGGGTGAGCCTCAAATACGATGAGGATCGCCAGCCGATCATTCTGGGATGCAAGCGGGTCTCCAAACCTGGTCTGCGCGCTTACACCCGAGCGGCCGATATTCCGCTGATTCGCGGTGGTACCGGAATTGCCATTATTTCTACATCTAAAGGCATCATGACCGGCCGGCAGGCCTACCGCCGCAAACTCGGTGGCGAACATATCTGCTCGGTCTGGTAGGAACCATCCCATATGTCTCGCATAGGCAAAAGCCCAATACCACTGCCCGACGGCGTTGGTTACTCCAAATCCGGAACCACGGTTGAAATCCGAGGTCCGCTGGGGAGCCTGTCCGTCAACTTGGCGCCGGGCATTTCAGTAACCGAACTGGACGGCCAACTGCACGTTGGGCGTCGCGGAAACGCGCCGCGCGAGCGCTCCTTGCACGGCTTGACGCGGGCCCTGATAGCCAACTGCGTTGTCGGTGTTACCCAGGGGTACTCAAAAACGCTCGACCTCGTCGGTACCGGTTACCGCGCGCAAGACCACGCCGATGGCATTCAATTGCAGATCGGTTTTTCGCACCCGGTGATATTCCCTGCACCAGAGGGAATTGAACTGGAGCTGGCAGGAGCCAATCGAGTCATAGTTCGCGGGATCGACAAGGAATTGGTCGGGCGCACAGCCGCCAGTTTACGAGCACTACGCCCGCCCGATGCTTACAAAGGCAAGGGCTTTCGCCATGTCGGCGAAGTGGTCCGCCTCAAGCCAGGCAAGTCAGCCATTGGAGCTGGAAGTTGAGCAAATTGAGTCCCCACGCCCAACGCCGCCGCCGCCACCGAATCATTCGGAAAAAGGTGCGCGGAACCGCCGACCGACCGCGGTTGGCAGTATTTCGCAGCAATCGGCATATCTATGGTCAACTGATCGACGATGACGCTGGGATCACCTTGGCGGCCGCATCGACTCTCGAGACAGGCTTTGAAACCACTGGATCAAAGGTCGAACGCGCACGTCGGGTGGGGCAGGCACTGGCCGAACGGGCTCGTGCCAAAAGTTTGTCGACGGCGGTTTTTGATCGCGGCGGACATCGTTACCACGGTCGGGTTGCGGCGCTGGCGACAGCGGCCCGCGAAGCCGGCTTAAAGATTTAGAGAAGCGACAGAGGGCATTGAGTTCACGAAGCAGTAGCGACGGCGGCTCGCGCAACGAAGAACGGGTCGTGCGTATCAAACGCGTGGCCAAGGTTGTCAAAGGCGGTCGCACGTTCGGCTTTAATGCGGTCGTCGTAGTCGGCGATGGCCAAACCCGTGTCGGGCTTGGCCTTGGCAAGGCCCGCGAGGTTGCCTCGGCCATTCGCAAAGGTCACGAGAAGGCGCGAACTGGAATGATCTCGGTACCAGTGCGTGTCGATGGGACCATACCTCATTACGTGGAAGGTGAGTTTGGCGCCTCAAAGGTAATTTTGCGGCCGTCGAGCCCGGGAACCGGCGTGATCGCCGGCGGGGCGGTACGGGCTGTAGTTGAAGCTGCCGGAATCACCAATTTGTTGACGAAGTCTTTTGGCTCCTCAAATTCGATGAATTTAGCCAAGGCCACGATGGCTGCGCTTTCAAGTTTGAGCGTTCCGCGCGGGGCGAAATTACGACGCCCCCGCCGTGGGCACCGCAATGCTGAAAATGATTGACATAACCCTAAAACGTAGCCCGATCGGCGCCAAGGCTTTCCATAAGGCGACGGTTCGCGCGCTGGGCCTGAAGCGAATCGGACAGACCGTTCGCCAAAAGGACGACCCGGCCATTCGCGGAATGATCAGGTCTATTGCCCATTTGGTGACCTCCGAACCGGCCAATGACGGAGACGCAGACTAGATGGCCAGTGAATTTGAACAGATCCTCTCTCCCGGCCGCCGCCGCCGCCGTATCGGGCGGGGCATTGGTTCCGGTCGCGGACGTACCGCC
Organism: Chloroflexota bacterium; assembly: GCA_965249595.1. Classification (GTDB taxonomy): domain Bacteria; phylum Chloroflexota; class UBA11872; order UBA11872; family VXNJ01; genus VXNJ01. The sequence continues at coordinate 1,445,773 of OZ252242.1, forward strand.
GGCCGTGGTCAAAAGGGCGCTCTGAGTCGCTCCGGTTCCGGCAAGCGCTGGTACGCGGAGGGTGGCCAAACGCCGATTCTGCGACGGTTTCCGAAACTGCCCGGATTCTCAAACGCCAGGTTTCGCAAGGAATATGAACCGGTCAATGTGACAGCTTTAAATGTTTTTAAAGACGGCGCTGAGGTTGGCCCGAGCGAGATGATTGCAGCCGGAATCGCCAATCGGGGGCCGATCAAGATCCTTGGCGGCGGGCTGCTCGAACGCAGTCTGACTGTTTCGGCGACCAAATTCTCTGCAGCGGCGATTGCCAAGATCGAAGCTGCTGGCGGCGCCGCCCAGGTTATTGACTGACCGCCGCGCCACAATGAAGCGGCATCCGGTATCAAGTGTCAACGGCCATAGCAGGCTGGTATTTGTCAAATGATTCAGGCGGTTTTATCGGCACTTAAACTGCCGGATCTTCGCAACAAGATCCTTTTCACGCTGGGGATGTTGATCATTTTCCGGATCGTTGCCCACATACCGTTGCCCAATGTCGATCTGTCGTTGCTGCAAGAGCGGTTTGAAGGCGATCAGCTGCTGGGTTTTCTCAACCTTCTTTCGGGCGGGGCGCTGGAAAACTTCTCGGTCGTCGCGCTTGGCGTTTATCCCTACATCACCGCCTCCATCATCTTCAACATCCTGGTGCCCATCGTCCCTCAATTGCGTGAGTTATCCCGCGAAGGTGGCGATGCCGGACGGCGGAAGCTGGCCTTCTATACGCGATTGTTCACCGTGCCCTTGGCAATGATGCAGGGGTACGCCCAGATCCAAATCCTGCGTTCGGCTTCACCTTCACCAATCGGCGACCTGCCGCCGCTCACGATCTTTTCCATGCTCGTCATCATGGCGGCCGGGACGATGTTTCTTTACTGGCTGGGAGAGCTGATCACTGAGCGCGGAATCGGTAACGGGGTTTCGATCATCATCTTGGGTGGAATCGTTGCCGGCGTGCCACCGGCGCTGGGTCAGTCCCTGCTTGGCAGCGATCAGTTCACCGGTTTGGCGGCCTTTGCGGTGATCGGTGTGCTGATGGTGGCGGCAATCGTTTTCGTACACGAAGGACAGCGTCGCGTTCCGGTCAGCTACGCCAAGCGGGTTCGCGGCAACCGCGTATACGGCGGGCGGTCAACGCACATCCCAATGAAGATCAACTCGGCTGGGATGATCCCGTTGATATTTGCTTTTTCAATAATGCTGCTGCCGGCCACCATTGCTCAATACGCCGCCACTTCCGACCAGTTGTGGCTGGCTGAGATTTCCGGGGTTCTGGCCGACTGGTTCGGCCCCCAGGCCTTTCCCTATTGGTTCCTTACATTCCTGCTGGTTGTGATATTTACCTTCTTCTACACGATCGTCATCTTCAATCAGCAGAACCTGCCCGAAAACTTGCAGAAAAACGGTGGTTTTATTCCAGGAATCCGCCCTGGGCCGCCAACCGCCGCGTTTCTCAACCGCATCCTCAATCGAATCACATTGGCCGGTGGGTTATTTCTTGGCCTGATCGCGGTGGTTCCGTTCTTTGTAGGTCTGGGGACCGGCGTGACCACGGTGGCGCTTTCAGCAACCGGATTGCTTATTACGGTTGGCGTTGTGCTAGATACGATGCGCCAGCTCGAATCACAGTTAATGATGCGTGAATACGAGGCGTTTTTGTGAGACCGGGCACGACTATGGCCAACAAACTGGTGGTCCTGCTGCTCGGCGGCCCCGGCGCTGGCAAAGGCACCCAGGCCGAACGCTTGCACCAGTCGTTGGGCCTCATCCACATTTCATCGGGCGATCTATTTCGCCAAATTGGGGATGGGAACACCGCAGTAGCCAAGGTGATCGCCGGCCTGCTGGCCTCCGGTGACCTAGTGCCAGACGAACCGGCATCGGAGTTCATCATCGAAGAAATCGAACGCCAGTGCGTTAAGCATCCCGGCGTCGTCATTGACGGTTTTCCGCGCACTCAAGCCCAAGCTCGACAGCTCGACAGTTGGTTGGCTGAGCGCGGTTCGCAGGTCGCCGCGGTAGTGCACCTAAAAGTAGACAATGAGACCAAGATCACCCGGGCGATGCATCGCGGCCGCCCCGATGATCGCCGCGAAATCCTCGACCATCGGCTGGACATTTACGACGGCGCAACGCGGCCGGTGTTTGACCACTACCTCGCCGGCAAGCACCTATTTGATGTCGATGGCGAGCGTGATATGGATACGGTCGCCGATGAGATCCTTGCCCTGATCAAACGCCGGCGAAAGGAAATCACCGGCAAGAAATTGGAAATGCGTAAAACCGTCAATGCCCTGGAGCACGCCTAAATGGTAGGGCTGCTAGGCGTCTATAATTCCTTCGCTTGGCGGACGGCCGGACATGCCTCGGTGGCCAATAGCAAGGAATCGGCTTCTGAGTCGGCTCCAAAGCCTCCAGAACGCGCCAGCGGATCCGATCAGAGTTCCACCGCAGCGTGTCTGCACATTTGTAACGAATAGGGAATTAAAGGCAATTGGCCAAGAAAGACGTAATTGAGGTTGAGGGCACTGTGCGCTCCTCGCTTCCCGACACTAACTTCAAAATCGAGCTAGAAAACGGTGTATTGGTCTTAGCACACCTCTCTGGCAAGCTTCGAATGAACCATATTCGAATCGGCATTGGCGATAAAGTCCGAGTCGAGATGACTCCGTATGATCTCACCCGCGGGCGCATTACCTGGCGCCTGCCCAATCCCCGCTAGGCCTGACCAGTGAAGGTCTCAGCGTCGGTGAAGAAACGCTGCCTCAAATGCAAGGTGATCAAACGTCGCGGCGTGGTCATGGTCATTTGTGAAAACCGCCGTCATCACCAAAAGCAGGGTTAACTCTTGGCACGAATATCCGGCGTAGACATCCCAATCGAAAAACCGGTCTGGATTGCGCTCACATACATCTATGGCATCGGGCGTACGACCAGTCAAAAGATAGTTCGCCGGGCGCGCATTCGCCCCGGTACCCGAGTTCGCGATCTAACCGATGCCGAAATGGCGCGCGTGCGCGACGTAATCGAACGAGAACACACGGTTGAGGGCGAGCTTCGGCGCGAGGTTGCGCTAAATATTTCCCGCCTTCGCGAAGTAGGGTGCTACACGGGATTGCGTCACCGCCTGGGCTTGCCGGTACGCGGACAACGTACCCACACCAACGCTCGAACGCGACGGTCTCGCAAATCGACTATCGGCATCCGCAAAAAATCGATCAAGCGCTAGGCGAAAAGGCTAACTCCGAACAATGGCGCCCAGAAGACGCCGTCGCAAACTTACGCGCATGGTCACCGAAGGCCAGGCGCATATCCACGCGACATTTAATAACACCATAGTGACGATCACTGATGATGCCGGCGCGGTCCTAACCTGGGCTTCCGGCGGAACCAGTGGATTTAAGGGTTCCCGCAAGGGGACGCCTTATGCGGCGCAAATTACCTCCGATAGCGCCGCCCAACAGGCGCTGGAACTTGGTATGCGCCGGATTTCTGTTTTTGTCAAAGGACCGGGGAGCGGGCGTGATGCAGCTATCCGGGCATTGCAAGCAGCTGGTTTACAAATAATGAGCATCGCAGATGTGACCCCAATACCGCACAACGGTCCACGGCCGCGCAAACGGCCGCGCAACTAATATGGCGCGTTATACCGGTCCTTCCTGTCGGCTATGTCGACGTGAGGGCGTCAAACTCTTCCTCAAAGGTGAGCGCTGCTTTACGCCGAAATGCGCGATTGAGCGCCGCAACCTGCCGCCCGGTCAACCGGGAACCGGCCGAGGGCCGCGCCATCGCTTTTCCAACTACGGGCAGCAATTGCGTGAAAAGCAAAAAGTTCGCCGCGCCTACGGCGTGCAAGAGCGTCAATTCCGGCGTTATTTTGCGATGGCCGAACGCGAAGGCGGACGGACCGGCGAAATCGTGTTGAGGCTGCTGGAAATGCGCCTTGACAACGTATTTTTCCGGATGGGCTTTGCCACCTCGCGCAAGCAAGCCCGACAACTGGTCAATCATGGTCACGTAGAAGTCAACGGCCGTCGCGCCAAAAGCCCCTCACAGATCCTCTCGATCGGTGACGAGGTTGCGGTTCGCGAATCAAGCCGTGACCTGGGCGTGATCGCATATTCGCTTGAAGTCAACGCCACCCGCCCCAATCGGGAGTGGTTGGAAGTTGAACCCCACGCCTTCCGCGGGCGCATCACGGCTGAACCTGATCCAATGAGTTCGGACGTGGCAATCCAAGAACATCTCATAGTCGAGTACTACTCGCGCTGACGGCGGGCGCGGGATAACCCGCCGACAGAAACTTCCCGAGCCGGCACCCAACGGAGGCCCAATTGGCAATCGAAACTGCGCAAGCGCCGCAGGTCCACGCAATTTCAACTTCAGACGATTACGGTCGTTTTGAAGCCAGCCCACTGGCCCGTGGCTACGGGCATACGGTGGGCAACGCACTGCGTCGAGTACTTCTATCCTCGCTGCCTGGCGCAGCTATCACCCGGGTGAAAGTAGAAGGCTGCCTGCACGAATATTCCACCTTGCCATTCATGCGCGAGGACCTGATTCAATTCATATTGAATCTCAAGGAAGTCCGATTCCGATTGGTCTCCGATGCGCTCTATTCCACCGATTACGGGTTAGAGCCCGGCGTTGCGGCGACCATCGACTTTTCCGGTCCCGGTCTGATAACCGATAAGGACATCAAGATTCCGCCCGAACTTGAAATAGTCAATCCCGACCACCACTTGGCGATCCTCGATGGCGAAGGTCAACTGCGAGTCGACATGCGGGTGGAGCAGGGCATGGGCTACCGCGGCTCTGAACAGCAACATGAAATCAAGGAACGCGACATCGGCGAGATCCTGATGGACGCGCTCTTCTCGCCGGTAACCGCAGTCAACTACCGCGTAGATGATGTCCGAATCGGGCGCGCCACTGACTACAACCGGCTGACGCTGGAAGTCTGGACCGATTCTTCGATCGGCCCGGTTGAGGCGGTCACCAACGCCTCGCAGCGGCTTATCAACGAGCTGCAGCGATTGGCAACCGTTTCCATCGGTGAGCCGGCCCCGGCAGCGCCGGAGGTGCTCACTGGCGTGCAGACACCGCTCGATACCCTCGAAGAGCTCCTTTCGCGCCGCATATTGAATACGATCAAGCGGACCGGACAAGTGTCCTTCGTAGAGGATCTGGTTGAACTCCGCACCAGCGAATCGCTCGATTCGCTCGCGGGCATTGGGGAGAAGGCCGTGGCTGAAATCGAAGCCGCCCTTGATCAGCACGCAGCCCCTCCGCCGGTTGAATAGCCGACGTTTTCAAAGGGTAGTTCCCGGTGACTCATCGTGTCAAAAAGCGCCGTTTCTCGCGCCCTGACGGGGCCCGCAGGAGCATGCTTCGCAACCTTGTTCGTTCCCTATTGATTCATGAGCGGATTCGCACCACCCACCCTCGCGCGCTGGAGATGCGAACGCTAACCGACCATCTGCTCACTCTTGCCAAACGCGGCGATCAGCATGCACGCCGGCAGGCGTTCGCGCAGATACAGGACGAGATAGTAATTGACAAGCTGTTCGGCGCCCTGGCGGAACGTTTCTCCGACCGCCAAGGTGGTTATACGCGCATCTACCGAATCGGTTTGCGCAAGGGCGATGCTGCCAGCATGGCCCAGATCGAATTGATCTGACGGTTCCCATGCCCGGTCAACGTGTCCGCATGACCATTGAGTACGCAGGAGCTGATTTTGTCGGCTTCCAGTACCAAGACAATGGCCGCAGCGTGCAGGGAGAACTCGAACGGGTGTTGGGAGTGTTGGATTCCGGCCGTAGCCGGGTCTTGGGAGCCGGCCGCACCGATGCTGGCGTTCACGCTCAAGGTCAGGTGATCGCATTCGACTATCACGGTTGCCTTGCCGAAACAGAATTGCTGCGGGCATTCAATGGGATGCTGCCGCGCGACGTTTCAGTAGTTGACGCCAAATATGTTGGGGATGACTTTGATCCCCGGCGGCAAGCCTCGGCCCGGTCCTACCGATACCGCATCCTAAATCGGGCGGCCCGGTCGCCTCTGCGCGAAGGCGATGCATGGCACGTCCCGACTCCACTGCAGGCAGTGTTGATGAATGATTGCGCCGGAGCTTTGGTTGGCCTTCACGATTTTTCGGCTTTCAGCTCTGAGCCGGGCCCCGTGATTCGACAGGTGTTCAATTGCTACTGTCACCGTCGTGGGAATTTCATTGTTGTTGATATCCGCGCCAGTTCTTTTGCCCGTCGCCTGGTCCGCCGGATCACCGGCGCCCTGGTAAACGTTGGCTCCGAACGCTGGTCACCGGAAGAATTCGTGGCATTGCTAAACCCTCAACTTAACTCTTCGCTGGTGCCGCCATCGGCGCCGGCACACGGACTATCGCTGCGGTCGGTTGAATATGGCCGACGAGTACCACATCAATCCCTGCCAAATCAGGTGGCGTCCACCAATGCCTGAGACCAAGTTTCGAACCCATGTGGCCAAAGCCCCGGCGCAGGCCCGCAAGTCTTGGCATATTGCCGATGCCAGCGGAGCGACGTTGGGCCGATTGGCCAGCCGACTGGCGGCACTCCTGATGGGTAAAGGCCGCCCGGATTACTCACCCAATCTGGATCTGGGAGATTTTGTCGTCGTGGTAAACGCCGAGAAGATATCGGTTACCGGGCGCAAATTGGAACAGAAGCAGTACTACCGCCACAGTGGATACCCTGGTGGATTACGCCAACAGAATCTTCAAACTCTTTTGGCGGAGCATCCCGACCGGGTTATCATCTCGGCAGTTAAAGGCATGCTTCCACGCAACAAAATCGGTCGTCGGTCATTGAAGCGTTTGCACGTTTATGCCGGACCTAATCATCCCCACGGCGCCCAGAATCCACAGGAGATATAGACCTTGGCTAGCGACGAAAAGTACTACTACGGAACCGGCCGCCGCAAGCAGGCTTCGGCCCGCGTCCGTCTCTTTGGTACCAAGGGCAATGTGATCGTCAACGGCAAGCGGCTCGACGAGTATTTTTCGGTTCAAATTGACCGAATCATTGCAACCGAGCCATTGCGAATTTGCGAAGTTGGTCAACTGGGCGCTTCAATCAAGGTTCGCGGCGGCGGCCATTCTGGCCAAGCCGGCGCCATCCGAATGGGTCTGGCCCGGGCGTTGAACGCTTACGACCCTGAATTTCGACCGATCCTTAAAGAAGCTGGCATGTTGACCCGCGATGCGCGGGTAAAAGAGCGCAAAAAGCCGGGCCTCAAGCGTGCCCGTAAGGCCCCGCAGTTCACCAAGCGTTAATGACCGACGGCCGTTAAGCCGCGGCCGTTTATCGAATTGATTGCGCTCCCTCCGGGCTCCACGCCTTAGCGCTGGGAATCGGCCGCCGAAAGCGTTTTGGCGCCGGCAATCGGTTGGCCGGCTACCAGGTCTATGACCCGCCGATTTGACCCTGCCAGGGTCAATAGGTTGGCCCCGGCCCGGGCATGATCGTCCAACTGGCTAACCTGGGACAGCCAAACGATCCGGCTTTTCCGCCAGCGACCGAGTGAACCGGGCGCCAATTTATTCGCGAGCACCAAGGCGACCCGCTGGCCGTTGCTGGGCAGTCCTTTGCCCACGTCGTGGAGCAATGCCGCCCGCTGGAGATCGATGTCCTGCGGCGCCTTTTTACGCACCAGCCGCCAGACCGCCAGGCAATGTCGTTGATCAAACGGCAGCATGCGGTCAAAGAGCGCTTGTTCGCGCGTCGACAGGGTAACGGCGGCATCTGCCGGGAGACCGGGTAGCGGGTGCGCCGTCAGGGCGCGGGCAAGCTGCCCGACACGATAAACGGCGCGGCCGAAAATCAGATTCCAAGGAGACCTAAATCGCATGAAATCATTATCCGGCGGGCCGGCTCGACCCGGTGACTAGAGGCAGATTGTGATTGCTGGCCAGCCGACGCCCAAAGTGGCGGTGATCGGCGCCGGAATCACGGGCTTGACCTTGGCCTATGAATTGGCCCAGCGAGGCGCCCGGGTGGAGGTTTATGAGGCCGGCGCCCAGATCGGCGGCGAACTGGCCACTGTCAATGTAAACGGCGAACCGGTTGAGCGGTATTATCACCACCTGTTTCTCGGGGACCGCCATATTCAGGACCTGATGGGGCAGTTGGGGATCGCCGACCGCCTGCGATGGGGCTCGCCACGAATGGCTTATTTCGCCGACGGCCAGCTCTATCCATTCGCCTCACCAATTGATTTGTTGCGGTTCTCAGCCATCCCGCTCGCCGACCGCATCCGGATGGGGCTGGCCACCTTGCGGTTGCAGCGGATTCGCGAATATGCCCAATTTGAAGATCTGCGGGCGGGTGACGTACTGCCTGGGCTGACCGGGCAACGGGCATTCGATACGGTCTGGCGCCCGCTGCTGGAAGCAAAATTCGGCGAAGAGTGGCCAACCGTCTCAATGGCCTGGTTCTGGGGGCGCGTCAATGTCAGATTCCGCTCGCGCGACCGGCTGGGGATGCGTGAACTCCTCGGATATATCGACGGATCGTTTCTCGCAATAACTCGCGAGTTGGGTCGACGGGCCGAAGAACTTGGGGCCACGATTCACCTCAATTCACCGGTGGATCGAATCATCCACTCCGCCGGGCGCGTCGAGGGGCTCTCGGTTGGCGGCGCTAAAGTTCCCGCCGACGCGGTCATCGGCACCGTCGGACTGCCGATCCTGCGTCGTCTGCTGCCAGACCACGTTGATGTGATTCGGATGCCGGCGATCAAATATCGCGGCGCACTGGTGATGCTGTTGCAACTCAAGGCGCGACTTTCGAAGTACTACTGGACGAATGTTGCGGATCGCCAAGTGCCATTCCCGGGATTAATAGAGCACACCAATTTCATCGACCCCGAGCGCTATGGCGGCGCCCACCTGCTCTACGTTTCCAATTACCTCGATCCCGGCCATGATTACTTCAACATGACCGATTCCGAGCTTTTGGACGAATACGCCCCGGCCATTGAGTCGGTCTTTCCGGCGTTCCAAGCCTCGCTCATCGATTCATTGTGGGTGAGTGGTGACCGCGTCGCGCAACCGGTAATCGCCGCCGGCTATCAGCGTCAGATGCCGGGGTTTGCGACTGCCCTAAAAGGGTTTTTCATATGCAATACATCGCAGATATACCCTGAGGATCGCGGGACCAATTACAACGTACGGATCGCGCGGCAATGCGCCGCCCTGGTGATTGAACCGGCTGCCGGCGGCGGTCTTGCTAACCGGCCGGCCGGAGCGGACTAAATCTAAATCGGCAGCAGCAGGTCGTACATCGCCGCAATCGGTCCGCCGAGCATGAAGCCAATGATGTTGAGTCCCAGAAAAGGTCCGGCGATTAGCACCGCCATGAGCGCAAACGGACCATAGCGGCGCAGACGCTCCAACTGTTCGCCGATTTGTTGCGGCACTATTCCGGTCAATACTGAAAATCCGTCCAGCGGCGGTACCGGAATCATGTTGAACAAGGCCAATATGACGTTGATTTGGATGGCCGCCACGATGAACAGGGCCAGAGTCGAATCGACTCCGGAACCGATGGTCAGGCCCTCGTCTAGGCCCCGTAGCAACGGCGCCAATCCGAAAGCCAAAACCAAGTTGGAAGCCGGACCGGCGGCGGCCACCAGGGCCATACCGCTGCGGGCCCCGGTCCGAAAGTTGCGGGGGTTTACCATTACCGGCCGTCCCCAGCCGAACCCCACGATCACCAGCAACAAGGTGCCCATCGGATCGAGGTGGCGCAGCGGGTTTAGCGTAACCCGCCCAGCGGACCGCGGGGTGGGATCGCCCAACCTATCGGCAGCCCAGGCGTGGAGGAATTCATGGATCGTGATGGCAACAACAAAGGCCACCGCCAGAGCGACGAAGTAGGTTGGGTTAGAGGCGGCGGAAAGTAGACCCATAAGTTAAGTGGTTGGGGATCGGGCGAGCCGAGACCGATTATCTGAAAATCTATTAAGGGATAGTGCCCGGCAGTTGCCCGACCGGACAATTGCAATTACGAAAAAGAACGATTGATGGATCCCGAGCAACTAATCACCAACGCTCTGACCAAGATCGAAAACGGAAACTATGCCGGCGCCGTTTTGGATTTGGAGGCGGCGATCCGCCTTGACCCGGCGAATCCGATGGCCCAAAACTCCCTGGCCCTAGCCCGATTGGCGATGGGCGATTCGGCCGGCGCGGTCAGCGCCTACCGGCGAGCGATCGAACTTGACCCCGACGACTTGGATGCGCGAATGGGCTGCGCCCGCGCCCTGGCCGCATCCGGCGAGCACAATGAAGCGGTCAGCGTGCTCCGCCAGGTCCTAATCGCCGATGCCGGCAATCCCGAGGCCTTGGCCCTCAGGGCCGAATGTTACGAAGCCGTGGACCAGTTTCCGCTGGCGGCGCGGGACCTGTCCGATCTGCTGTCACACCAACCAGACGACGGGGGGTTGCGACTTCGATTGGCACGAGCGCTGGCGCGCGGTGAATTGTTAAAGGAGGCCGTGGTCGAGTTCGATACCTATCTGGCCCTGGCGCCCGGCGATCTCGGTGCGATCTATGACCGCGGGGTGGCGCACATGCGGACCGATCAGCTTCGGCACGCGGTCAACGATTTTTCAATTTGCATCGACGTTGACGATAACCATTTGAGGGCGCGGCAAAACCGCGGCAATTGCCTTTTGCGGTTGGGCATGACCGAGGATTCACTTTTGGACTACGATCGGCTGATCAAGCACCGCGACAGCGCCGTGGCGCGATTGAACAGGGGAATCATTCATCGGCGCTTGGGCAACCATAATCGCGCCCGCGTCGATTTTGCTCAGGCCGTGGCGCTAGATAGCGTCGGGCAGATTGCCGACCGGGCACGTCGCTATCTGCAGCCGGGAAAATGACGCGATAGCCATAATCGATTGGCGCGCGGCCGCTGGCCGAGAAACATTTAGCAGGGATGGGGACGCCTGAAAGCGATTGTCGTAATCATCGATTCGCTCCGTCGCGACCACGTTGGCTGCTACGGCGGGACCGGTGCCGACACGCCGACTTTGGACCGGCTGGCCGGCGAATCGGTTCGATTCACCAATCCCAAGCCGGAAGCGCTGCCGACAATCCAGACCCGGCGGGCGATACACACCGGCCGGCGGGTATTCCCGTTCGGCAACCACCAGAGCGCCAAGGGCGATAGCGTCAGGGTGCCCGGTTGGGCACCGATCCCGGAACGTGACGTGACGCTTTCAGAGATCATGCGCAACGCCGGGTACCACACCGGCCTGGTGACAGACACCTACCACCAGTTCAAACCTTCGATGAATTTTCATCGCGGTTTCGACCAGTTCCACTGGATTCGCGGGCAGGAGCAGGATTGCTGGCAATCACTTAACCAGATCGGCCTCGACGAGGCGCTCGCGGCCTCGGTTCCGGCCCAGCACAACACTTTCGGCCAGCGGCGAATTGCGCGCTACCTGGCCAATATCTCGGGTCGCTCCTACGAGGAGGAGTATTTCGCACCGCGGGTATTTTCCGAGGCCATGCGCTTCTGCGAAGACAACCACAACAAGGATTTCCTGCTGGTCGTTGACAGTTTTGATCCGCACGAACCGTTCGATCCGCCGCCTTGGTACGTTGATCGCTACGCGCCGGGCTATCGCGGCACCGACCTGATCTGGCCCAGCTACGGACCCTGCGACAACCTCAGTGCCGAGCAGGTGGCCATGATCAGGGCCCTATACGCGGGCGAAGTGACGATGGTAGATCGCTGGCTGGGCATCTTTTTGGATCACTGCCATGATCTGGGCATCATGGATGACACAATCCTCATCGTCCTGTCCGACCATGGTCACTCGTTGGGCGAACGCGGCGTGATGGGCAAATTGCCGGCGTACAGCTACCCCGAATTGGTCGACATAATAATGATGGTGCGTCGCCCCGGTGGTGCGGGCGGCGGGCAAACTTGTGATTCGTTCGTCTACACCCACGAGGTGGCACCTACGATCCTGGGCCAGTTGGGGATTGCGCCGCCCCTGCCGATGCACGGTCGCGATCTCCTGGCGATCGCCGACGGCCAGCAACCGGGTCGCAGTTATGCAGTGTCTGGCTATTCCAACTACGTCGTCTACGCTGACGCCGACTACTGGTATTTGTCCGACCATGATCGCACCGACGAACGCCTTTTTGAATTGGCCTCCGATCCCGGCTGCGAAACAAATATCGCCGCCGCCAATGTCGGTCGTTGCAATGAATTTTTCTCGCGTTGTCGGAACGAAGCTGGTGGTTCGTTCCCGGTGACCGATCCTGAACAACTACGTCAATCCGGTCCCTGGTACGAGATGGTCTAGATGGCAACCGATCAGTTAAACGTTGTCTTGGTGGTGCTCGATTCGCTCCGCCGCGACCATGTCGGTTGCTACGGTGGCCGCGCCCACACCCCATCCCTGGACGCATTTGCAGGAAGGGCCCTCCGCTTTGCCCAGCCCTATCCCGAAAGCCTGCCCACGATACAGGTGCGACAAGCGCTCTACACCGGTCAACGGGTATTCCCATTTAGAAATCATCAGAGCCGCAAGGGCGATTTCGTACGCTGGCCCGGATGGCATCCGGTAGACGAGCAACGGGTGACCATGGCCGAGATTCTTGCCCACCACGGGTATCACACCGGCCTGATCACCGATACCTACCACCAGTTCAAACCGTCGATGAATTTTCACCGTGGGTATGCCCAATTTCAATGGATTCGCGGCCAGGAATCTGACCAATGGCAGGCTACTGAGCGAATATCTCCGGCCCAGGTGCGGCAGGTCCAACCGGACTCGGACGTGGGCTCCTATCGCGATGTGGCCTTGCGGCGCTATTTGGCCAACACTGCCTCGAGGGCTCGCGAGGAAGACTGCTTCGCACCCCAGGTATTTCGCCAGGCGATGAAATTCTTGGAGGACAACCGCGAGCGACCGTTCTTTTTGACCGTCGACAGCTTTGACCCGCATGAACCGTGGGATCCGCCGCCCTGGCGTTGGCAAAGATACGATCCGGATTACCAGGGCCGTGATTACATATGGCCCACCAACATTGATCTGGACACCATAACTGCGGCCGAACTTGAGCACATTCGCGCCCTCTACGCCGGCGAGGTCACGACGGTCGATCGCTGGTTGGGGCGCTTCCTCGACCACATCGATGCCTTGAATCTGTCAAGCAATACGCTGACCGTGATCATTTCCGACCACGGGCACTCCCTGGGCGAACACGATTTCATCGGCAAGCGCGGCGAATCAATGCACCCGGAATTGATGGACGTAATCCTGATGCTCGCCGATCCGACGGGTGAAGGGGCGGGTAGCGTGGATTCTTCGTACGTTTACGACAGCGACATATTGCCGACCGTCTTGAACCGCTTGGGCATTGAAGCGCCCCAACCGCTTGACGGCGTCGATTTACTGGCCGGACCCAGCGGTCGCCAGTACGTCACCTGCACCTTCGGTGACTACCTCTTCTACCGCGACGACGACTGGTGGTTTATTGCGCACCGCGATGGCTCGCAGGCCCAGCTTTATTCCATGGCCGCCGACTATCCGGCGTGTGCTGACAACGTGGCCGCCGGTCAACCGCAAGCGGTGGGAATGGCCATGGAGAGATTGGCCGCCGATTTCGGGGGCCAAATAGAGGCCAATGTCACTGGCCGTCTGCGGGGCAGCGGTCCCTGGTACGAACAGGTTTAGGTCTAGCCGCCCCATCGTCTGGTTATGCAGTACCGGGCCGGGTCCATCATGCACCGGCACGGTAGGATCATCGCCGCAACCGGGTGGCAATTTGCGATCTGAGAATTCGGAATCCCAATTCACCCGAAATTCGGCCGCGCTGCGTCCGGGCAATGGCTGAAGGCCACGCTTAGCGTCACTTAGCCCGATGCCATCCGATCTGAGGATGGAGCCGATGGGGTCGGCGAAGTTTCCAACTAGGGTGATGCCCGACCAACGACCGCGGGGCAAAATATTGCGCCAGCCTGCGTACACTCCAACGACATCTGAAAGCCAAATGGATAACCTGGAAGTGAATCCGTCGATCGATTCGGTTTCGCAATTGCCGGTCGCCAGACCGTCCGTGGCGACGGTCGCCAAGAGCGAGGCCTATGCTCCGGGTGGGATGGTTGCCACCAAGGATTGGCATGCCACCCGGGCGGGTATTGAGATTCTCGAGCAGGGTGGCAATGCCGTCGACGCGGCGGTGGCCGCCGGATTTGCGGTTGGTGTAGTTGAACCGATGTCCAGCGGTCTGGGCGGCGGCGGTTATTTGGTCTACCAGGTCGGCGACCGGGGCGGCGTAATCGGGTTCCCGATGAAAGCGCCATTGTCCGCCGAACCCGGCATGTATGAATTGACCGGGCAGGCGGCAGTGGGCGACTTTGGTTGGCCCGGGGTCCTAAATGACGAAAACCTGGATGGTCCGCGGTCTATCGCTGTGCCCGGCGCGATCGCCGGACTCTGCAAGGCGCAAGAGTTATTGGGCAATCTGCCCTTAGCCGAAGTCATCGCCCCGGCGGTGCGACTGGCCCGCGAAGGCCACCTGCCAAGATGGCACAACCTGCACGCGCTTGGAATGTCCGCGCCCCGGCTGCTGGCATTTAAAGGACTGCGGCGGGCGTTCATGCCGGGCGGCAAGCTGCCGGCGACCGATATCGCCAATCCGTCCCCATTTGTTCAGCCGGAACTAGCTGACGTGCTCGAAAGCATTGGCCGGGAAGGCCCCGACGCGTTTTATACCGGCGACATCGCGAAGGCCATTGTTGACGATATCTCGAGCAACGGTGGAATCCTCTGCGGGCGCGACCTGGCCGAGTACCGTCCAATGATCTGGGAGCGGGGCCTCGAATTTGCTTACGCCGGCCACACCGTGAGGGTGCCGCCGCTGGCCTGTGCCGGAACCACCACGGCCATGACCCTGCGGTTGCTCAGCGGGTTTGACGTCGAATCGTTTGGACACAATTCGGCCGACGCGCTGCATGCATTTATCAGTGGTGCGCGCTTAGCTTACGCCGATCGCTATGCCCACATGGCCGATCCTGCCTTTGTCGACTGCCCTTGGCAGGGTCTGCTCGCCGATGGCTATATCGACCAGCGGCGTGGATTGATCTCTCAGTCCGAAATTGGCGCTATCGGCCCGGGCGACCCTTGGGCCTTTCAGGACACCCAACCACGCGAGAAGCTGCCGGCGAGCCTGCCGGCCCTAGATTCGGGAACGACCCATCTGTGCGTGATGGACGCCGCGGGAAATGCCGTTTCGTTGACCAACACCCTGATGGCCAGCTTCGGCTCGGGTTTTGTTCCCCAAGGAACCGGTGTCGTAATGAACAACGGGATGATGTGGTTCGATCCCGTGCCCGGGCGCATAAATTCGATCATGCCCGGCAAATACGCCTTAAACAACATGACTCCGGCCTTGGTGATGGGCCCGGATGGCGTTCGTCTGGCGGTGGGTGCATCAGGCGGGCGACGCATAACCAATTGCGTGAGCCAACTGATCTCCAAGATCTTGGATTTCGGGATGGGCCCGCAGGCGGCGATTGATTCGCCGCGGGTCGACTGCTCTTTGCCGGCCACCTCCGTTGATCCACGAATTCCGGTCCGGGTGATTGATGAATTGCGATCGCGCGGGCACCGGATCGAGGTCGTTAGCGATCGCGGCTTGGCTAGCGGAAATGTCAGTTTTGCCAGCCCGGTGGCAATTGTTCGGGATCCCGGAACCGGTTTTCGGGCCGGCGTGGACACGTTTCACTCCGCCCATGCCGAGGGGTTGTAAGCCCGGGCTGACTAGCCATTGATGGACATATTCAAATCCGCCGGCCCTCCAAAATCGGTTTAGCGACGGCTGACCGCGACCACCGGGCTTTGCAACGACCAATTCGCAATTCGTTTTTTGAGCCAATAATCGGCGGCCTAGGCCGCATATTTCAGATCGGCCAGGCTAACTGGTCAAGGACGGCGGTGCAAGTCCGCCATGTTGAAAGGAAGGACTTTCTACCAATTGTCAAGCCGGTTAAGCTGCGTTGGCGCTTCCCTTCCGGCGATGATCAGCCTGGTAGAACATCTGGTTTTCCAGCATGGTGCAGGCGACCGCCAGCAGTCGATCACCCACCGTTCGCAGCGATCGGGCATGGCTGTGACCGCGGGCTCGCAAGGCATCGTATTTGCGACGAGAGACCGGGCGCATTGACTCACGTTTTTTGTAGCTGAAACGATCCCGTTGCCTCACAAGATTTGTAACCCAAATCCGGAGGAAGGCAACCGATGCGAAAGAAGAAACTCAGCCGGATCGCACGGCGCGAATTGCTGGCCGCGCTTAAGGGCCGCTATCGTCGGGCAGGCAAGCCCGGCAAAAGCAAGATCCTGGACGAGTTCGTCTCCCTGACCGGCTACAACCGCAGCTACGCGACCCGGCTATTGGGGTCGTCATCGAGCGGCGGAACTGTTCCGCGGGCCCGATCCTCGCGACGAATTTACGACGCGGCCGTCAAAGAATCGCTTATCGTCCTCTGGGAGGCGTCCGACCGCATCTGCTCAAAGCGCCTGCAAGCGATATTGCCCAGCCTGATCGATGCCCTCACAGCGCCACGGACACCTGCGGCTGGACCCAAACGCAGGCAACAAGCTCCTGGCAATCAGTCCGGCGTCGATCGATCGGGTGCTCAAACCAGTCCGCAAGACCGCCGGCAGCCGCAGACGAAATCCCCGCCGCCGCAATCGCCACCATAAGGCAGTCCCCATCCGGACCTTTGCCGATTGGCATGGCCCCGATCCCGGCTACCTTGAGATCGACCTGGTGGCCCACGGCGGCGGCAATATGGCCGGATCGTTCATCCAGACCCTGGCGGTGACCGATGTCGCCACCGGCTGGGTTGAAGCAGTTCCGCTGCTGGCCCGCGAGCAGACCCTGGTCACCGAGGCGCTGGAGGTTATCGCCGGGCGGCTGCCGGTGTCGATCCTGGGGATCGACTTGAGGCAACGACAGCGTGTTCATCTGCCAGACCCTGATCGACTACTGCCGGCAGCGCGGGAACCCGAGTTCACCCGTTCACGGCCGTATCGCTCCAATGACCAGGCCTACATCGAGCAGAAGAACGGGGCGGTGGTTCGATGGGTTCGCCGGTTACGAGCGCTTCTCAGGGCCTGATCGCCGGCCAGGCCCTGGCCCGGCTGTTTACCCTGGTCAGTCTTTATACGAATTACTTCCAGCCCTCGTTCAAGTTGATCGCCAGGGAGAAGATCGGATCACGCACCCGCAAGCGCTACGACCGTCCGCAAACTCCCTGCCAGCGCCTGCTCGCGCACCCCGCGGTTGCCGAAACGGTCAAGGAGTGGTTGCGCGCTACCCGCTCCAGGTTGGATCCGCTCTTCCTGCTCAGCGGGATCAGAGCGGCCCAGTCGGCCCTGGCCACATTGGCAGCCCCCGAAGAACGATGGCAAGGTGCAAAAGGATGACTTGTCGCAGTTCCTCGCCAAGCTCGCTCATCTCTGGCGCGAGGGCGATGCAAATCCGACGCGCCGTCCCAAACGAAAACGCCGCAGGTGGTGGCGGACTTGCCCTGATCCCTTCGAACACGTCTGGCCCGCGGTCCTTACCTACCTGCAGGATCATCCCGACGCCAGCGCAACAATGATCCTGGGAGTACTAATGCGCGATCATCCCGAAAGCGTCGGCCCAAAGCAGCTGCGGACCTTGCAGCGACGGCTCAAGCAGTGGAGATCGGTAATGGCCCGTGAACTCGTTTATGGAGTCGTCAGCGGATCCGACGATGGCGAACCAGGCATCGAAATCGTGCGCGAGATCGATCCAATCGGGGCCGAATAAATGCGCAGAAACTTCGGTTACATTTTTTGGTGAGGCAACGGGACCGGCAAAACTGGGTGTCGCTGTTCAGCCCACTCAACCGTTCGGGCTAGCAGGTCGGGGATAACCGGGCGCGGCGACCTTGCTCCTACACGGTCTGTAAACGACCAAGCCGTAAGATGACGGTCTGCCGTGCCCGGGACTATCCATAAACAAGATACAAGCCGGATGCGTTAACGCGCACGTCCGGATCCGCGCGCGGGGAGGCCGGCAACGGCTTTCCCGCGAACCAACCCGGCTGATCGGGCCGGATCGCTGCCCAATCTAACCAGCAATTGCAATACTTGGGTCAGGTGGACATGACCGCCGCGCGGCAGACGCGCAACTTGAGGGTGGAGGGGCAGAAGTGGATACGAAGACAGCGTTGGCTGAACTGGGCGTTAACGATGAGTCGTTGTCGGAGGAAGAAAAAAGGGAGCTCGACGAGCGGGGCTACGTGATTTTTGAGGATATGATCGGCGGTGAGCAACTGGCTGCCATGCGGCAGCGATTTGATCGGTTAATTGCGCTTGAGGGTGGCGACGGTAGGGAATATAAACCCGAGGCCAATATCGGGAGACTGGCCAATCTCGTCGACAAGGGCTCCCAATTTGCCCCCTGTTACTCTCACCCCAAGGTTCTGGCCGCGATTTGGCACGTCATCGGCGGCGAGATGCATTTGGGCTCCCTCAATGGGCGCGCGGCGCCGCCGGGCCGCGGCAATCAGGCACTGCACTGTGACAATCAGACAACGGCGGCGGTGGTGCTGGACTACGGTGCCTGCAATTCGCTCTGGATGCTTGACGACTTCACCCCCGACAACGGTGCCACGCGTCTGGTGCCGGGAACCCACCGGCTGTTGGCGCAGCCGCGCGATCATCTGGCCGACCCGCAGGCCGAGCACCCGGGCCAGATATTGGCCCTCGGCCGGGCCGGCTCGGTGATCGTTTTTAATGGCATCACCTGGCACGGCGGCACCACCAACCGCACCAGCCGGCCGCGTCGAGCCGTCCACTCTTTCTGGCTGGCGCGCCAGATTGAGCAGCAGCAGATCCAGGCCGATTGGCTCTCCCCGGCCACGATCGAAAACCTCTCACCGGCGGTCCGCTACGTCCTGCACGTATGAACCGGCCGCCGGATCGCTGTCCAATCTAACCAGCAATTGCAATACTTGGGTCAGGTGGACATGACCGCCGCGCGGCAGACGCGCAACTTGAAGGTGGAGGGGCAGAAGTGGATACGAAGACAGCGTTGGCTGAACTGGGCGTTAACGATGAGTCGTTGTCGGAGGAAGAAAAAAGGGAGCTCGACGAGCGGGGCTACACGTACTTTGAAAACGTATTGAGCCCATCGCAACTCGAAGTGATCCGCGCCCGATTTGACGAGATCGAAGCGGCCGAGGGAGATCTGGCGGGCGAAGAATATTTCGAGGGGAAGGAAGCCAACATCGGGCGGCTGGCCAATCTGGTGGACAAGGGCGACTGTTTCCGGCCCTGCTACACCCATCCCCGCGTCCTGGCCGCGATGGCCTACATCATGAAGGATGAAATCCACTTCGACTCGCTCAACGGCCGCAATTGCCCACCCGGCCAGGGCCTCCAGGCGCTCCACTGCGACGCCATGGGGACACCTGACGACAAGGGCTATCGGGTATGTCAATCGCTGTGGATCCTTGACGATTTCACGCCCCAGAACGGCGCCACCCGCATCGTTCCCGGATCCCACAAGATCGGCAAGCGACCTAGCGACGTGGTCGACGACCCGCGCGCCCCGCATCCGGCCGAGAAACTGGTGTTGGCACCGGCAGGGACGGTGGTGATCTTTAACGGCCACTGCTGGCACAGCGGTACGGAAAACCGCAGCCATGGGCAACGCCGCGTGCTGCACGGCTGTTACGTGCGCCGCGATGCCCAGCAGCAGCAGATCCAGGCCGATTGGCTCTCCCCGGCCACGATCGAAAACCTCTCACCGGCGGTCCGCTACGTCCTGCACGTTTGAACTGATCGGCTTTGGCTGAACGGGCCCGCGATTGCATGATCGGGGCCGGGATCGTCGGGGCTTCGATTGGCTACCACCTGGCCTGCGAGGACGTAGGTGATGTTGTGGTCGTGGATCGGTCGCCACTACCTGGTTGGGGGTCGGCCGGGCGCGCGGCAGGCGGGTTCAGGCTGGAATTTACGGACCCGGCCGATATCGCCTTCTCGCGCTTCGCGCTGGAGCGCTTGCTGCGATTTGAACGCGACACCGGAGTCAGCCCGCAGCTTCGCCAGTACGGATACCCGTTCTTGCTTGGCCCAGAGCCCGGCGTGCCTGGCTGCCCTGCGCGCCAGTCTGGATGTCCAGCGGGCGGATGGATTGCGCGGGGTTAGGTGCAGCTCGGCCCAGCGGCGGAAGGGAGCAACGTCGATGGTGCTGTACAGCCACAGGGTGCTCCCGGTGCCGGAGAGTCTGCCGCTATGGAAGCAATCAAATTGCACCAGCTCGCCGGGACGATCGACAACCAGGTGCCGCTCGGGTTCCGGTTCGGGACGCTGCGGTCCCGGCGGCCGAGATCCGTATCCCGCCCCACTCCGCACGTTGCAGCCCGGCCGCGATCGGGGCCGGTCCCAGGCCCAGGTTACCGATCGCGAACGCCAGGATGCGCTGCTCGGGCAGGGGTGAGATCGAGTTCGGCATCTGCGGGCGGCGGCGCTCACGGGGGCGCCGGAGGCCGGGGCCGTAGCTATGGCCCGGGACTTCCGCGGGCGGTAGAAGAAGGTACAGGAATGATGTATCTTCATCGCCCGGCAGGCGGCCCTGACGCTGCCGATTTCCCTGGCCAATGCCAAAGTGCGCAGGCGGTAGCGGCATATTGCGTCTTCGGGGGTCATGCAAAGAGGCCATTGTTGCGTTTGGTTTCACAGCAGAATGCCGTGCGTGGCCCCTACGAAATCAAGTTCTCACCCGTCGCAGGCACTCGGAAATAGGACAGCCTAGACGGGCGCCAGTTTGCGGTGCCGCCGATCGTATGTCGAGGCCAGCTTGACCAACAGGGCCTTTCGCATCCGTCCCAACGCTGGGGCATGGGCCGGATCGCCGGCCAGGTTGACATGCTCGCCGGGGTCTGCCTTGCGGTCGTAGAGGATCTCGTTGCCCTCCCCGTCAATCCAGTATTTGTTTAGCTTGTCGATGAGCGTGAGCACCGAGAATCCGCCCAGCGAATAGCGGGTGGCGCCGGGAACCGCGTAGCCAACCTGCTCAATGCCGGGTTCGAAGTACTCCACCAGCACACAGTCCTTGCCCGGTCCGTCGGCGGCGGCGAGCTGCCCCCAAAGCGAGGCCCCGTCGACCGGCGCCGGGATCGGCAGCGAGAGGGCCTCCAGCAGGGTGGGCACGAGATCTACACTTTCGAAGAATCCGTCAAATGTTCGCCCGCCGGGCAGGCCACCCGGCCAGCGCCAGACCATCGGTACGTGCAGGCAGGAATCGTAGTGGGCCTGGTTCTTCCCCATGGTGTAGTTGTCGCCACAAGCGTCGCCGTGATCTGAGTAGTAGACCACGATCGTGTTGTCGAGTTGGCCGGAGCGCCGCAAATGCTCGATCACGCGCCCGCAATGGTGATCGACCATCGTGCAGGAAGCATAGTAGTACCGCCGGTATTGGATTACCTCATCCTCCATGCCCGGAAGCAGGTGCTCGGCGATCTGGCGCACCATCAGCGGCTTGTCGTCCAATTCGCCGGGCACCACGTCGGGCCGCGGCACGCTTGCGGCCGGATAGCGATCAACATATTCGGCCGGCGGATTGCAGGGCGGGTGCGGAAGATAAAAACCGGCGATGGCGAACCACGGAGTGTCACCGGCGGCGTCGATGAACCCAATAGTCTGGTTGGCCACCCAGGCGCTGTAGGAGAGCTCCTCGGGAGCCTCGAAATCCCAATATTGCTGGCTGCGATCGCCGGTTATCGGGTGCGGCACGCCGACCTTGGCTTCCATGCCCGGGGCGACCTGACGAATCCAGCGGATGTAGTCGTCGGGGTAGCAGCCCGGCACTTCGGCGTTAACGTGCACGTCGAAGCCGTAGCCGGGATGCGGGCGGTCATAGTTGCGCGAGCAAAGCGGCAGGAAGTGCAGTTTGCCCAAGTTGCCGGTCCGGTAGCCGGCATCGGAGAGGAGCTGGGCAACCGTCAACTCGTCCTCTGAGAGTGGGATGCCGTTGGTAGTAACGCCGTGATTGCGGGGGTAGCGACCGGTCAGCAGGGTGGCGCGCGACGGCGCGCAGATCGGATTGTTGACGTAACAGCCGGTCACGTTGACTCCCTCAGCCGCCAGGCAATCAATGGCCGGCGTCTGCACGTAGCCGTCGGAATTTACGCCCAGGCAATCGAAGCGCTGCTGGTCTGACGTGAGGAACAGGACGTTGGGGCGGCGTTCGGCCATTGGGGTGCCTCCGGTTGTCCGGACAATCGGCGTTCGTTTGCCCATTATTGGAAAAACCGATTGCCAACGGGGCGGAAGACGTTGAAAATAACCGCGGTCGAGAGCTTTGTCTATCGCCTCGCGGGCCGATCTTTCGCCTGGGCCTTAGTTTCTACACCGACGAAGGCTTGACCGGCCTGGGCGAAGCCATCCTGATGGGGCGCAGCGGCAGCTTCCGGGCCACTTTGACGGAAATGGGCGAAATCGTGGTCGGAATGGATCCCATGGCCTCGGAAAACGTCTGGTGGCGGCTTTTCCTGGGTGATCGACGGCGCGGTGGGCCGTTGACCGCATCGGCCATCGGCGCCATTGACGTGGCCATCTGGGATATCCGTGGTCAGCCCCTCGGGGTTCCCATCCATACGCTGCTTGGAGGTCTGCTGCAAGATTCGGTGCGGATGTACTACCATGCGGTCATGCCCGAACCGGCAGCGGTGGCGGACGCCCTCGGCCCGCTGCTGGAGGAGGGTTGGGCGATGGCTAAGTTCATCGCCACACCCTCCCGACCCCACCGGCGTGCCAAACCGTGAATGGTTCGATCCGCGGGCCGCGGTCCGGCGCGCGACTTTCCCTTGTGCACCGCGCGCGCGGCGCCGACGGCATCGAATACCGGATCGGTCAGCGATTGCCCGACGACTTCGGCCAGGGCTTGCTCAACCTGCGGCGCTCGCCCTGGGTCGATCGCATCGGGGACTAGGAACAAGGCGCGCCAGGCCCAGGTGAGCGGCACCGTGATCACGCCGGTCAGTTCGGCCACCAGGCCGCTCCCGATGGCCGCGGCTACTCCCTGTGGGCTCGTCCATTCCTCGCCCAGCAGGAAGCTGACCAGATTCGATGCCGGTGGCGCTGGCGGCGGCGGCGCTGGAGCCGATTCGTAGGGATCGCCGTTGGCCTTTACCGGACCAGCCATGATCATGATTGCCACCAGCGTGACAACCACGGCGAGCAGCCGGCCGCTTACCAGGGGTGATTGAACGTTTCGATGCGTACGCGTTGCCCGCCGGAGAGGGCGGCCAGGGCCTGGCCCCGGCCGAGCGAACCGATGCGTGCCGCCAGGGCGCGGTCCAGATTAAACATTTCGCCGAGAACCTGGCTGTGGGCATGGTGCTGACGGAAGATGATTGACGCCGCGCAATTGGCCAGGATGGATTTGCCCAGCGAATTTGCCGCAAAGTCAGCCGAGTCCTGGGTTACCAGCAGCAGCATCGCGCCGCGGGCCCGAGCCGTCTTGGCCAGGTCGAGCAGGAAACGAGCTCCCGATTCATCCTGGAGCAGGCTCCAGGCCTCATCGACCAGGATCAATTTGCGGTCAGCCGGGCGATCCAGCCAGCGGTTGAGTGAGAGCAGGCAGAGTCGTACCGCCAGCACGTAGAGATCGATGTCCTGCGAGCGCAGGGACGCGAGCTGGAAAAGCAGAAAGTCGTTGTCCAGATTCACGTTGGTCGGAGACCCCAGCAGCCGGCCCAGGGCCGGGCCGGCAAAGCGTCGAACGCGTTGCGCCAAATCTTGCGCCGGTAGAAACTCAGGCCCGCCGCCCTCTCCGGTCCGTGACAGCTCATCGGAAATTCGAAGGTAGAAGGTGCGATTAAGGGCGTTGTAGTGGGTCGTAAACGGCTGCGCCGCGGCTCCACCATATATCGGTTGCAACGCCGGGGTTTCGACTTCGTGGAAGCCCTGATTGTCCAGATATGCGCGGACTTCCCGCACGACTTGAGATCTGGCTCGCAGTATCTCGCGCGATGACGGATTGGCGATCAGGTCCAGATGTCGGTATCTATATCGGGTTTCTACATCGCGCAGCCCGTGAAATTTCTCCGGCAACGGGCGCAGCGCCTTACCCAGCAGTGAAAGATCTTCAACGCGCACCGTGGCCTGGCCGGTTCGCGTCGCAAAAACATCGCCCGATGCGGCCACGATGTCGCCGACATCGGCCCACTCCAGTGCCCGGGCGTATTCTTCGGCGCCCATGACTTTGCGTGAGAGCAAGAGCTGCAGGCGAGCACCATCTGAATCGATATCGGCGAAGGTTCCGCCGCCAAATGAAGAGAAACGGGTCAGTCGACCGGCGACCCGGCAACTTTTAAGTTCGCCCGACTCATCCCAGGCCGCAAGCACTTCGACAATGCTGTGCGTCGGTGAGAAACCATCAGGATAGGGATCCCTGACCTGCGTAGCCAGCTTTTGCCGGCGCTGAGCAATTAACGGATCCGGCGTGCCCCTAGCGGGCGGATCGGTAGCCACTGCGGGGGCTTTAAGCTACCAGACTTTTAGGACTTCCAAGGCGACCGTGCGTCCGGGCGCCTTGTAGTTGACTGTCTCGCCGGCCTTGGCCCCGAGCAGGGCCCGGGCGGCCGGTGTTTCGTTGGAGATCTTGCCGGCCGCCGGGTCAATCTCGGCCGACCCGACGATACTATAGGTCCGCTCGCGGCCACTGTCATCGCGCACCAGGACCGATCCACCGACCGATACCTGGGTTGCGTCATGGTGTTCGACGATCGTGGCGCGGGCCAGGATGTCACGAATCTCGTCGAAGCTGGCTGTTACCTTGCGGCGGCGAACGCTTGCGAACACGAGCTGGCCCGGCTTACGCTCTGCCATCATGGTCAGGCCGCCTTGCGGGTGCTGAAGTAGCGCGGTCACTTCTTCGGATTACCCCTTGGCGGCGACCTGATTTATTGAGCCCGGTGAAATATGCGGGCTAACCGTCCAGATTGGCTGCGCGGTGCAATTCCTTAGAGCGAGGGTCGGCAGTTTGCCGCCAATGGCCCATCGTCGAGCCCCGTTAGTCGATCGTGGCTGGAATTCGGCGATACGCTGATCGCCAAGTTGACCTGGCGCCGATTGAATTTATTCGCCAGACTCCGGCTCATCAC
The DNA here is from genome assembly GCA_965249595.1 of Chloroflexota bacterium. Lineage (GTDB taxonomy): Bacteria > Chloroflexota > UBA11872 > UBA11872 > VXNJ01 > VXNJ01. Next base: position 1,471,023 of record OZ252242.1, read on the forward strand.
CGGAATCGGCCACCGCCGCCGGACGGTTCCCCATCGATTGTTCGCGCAACAGAAAGTAGAAAGAAATCAGGAAGAAACTAATCGCCACCACCAATGATGCCAACGGGGCGCCGACCGCCACCGAGTCATCGAATGGCCCCCTGGCCGCCGTGCGGGTGATTATCGAATCGGCCAAATTGAAAGTTGCTCCCAACGAGGCAATCGCAAAAACCAGGGTCAAGGCGACCGTAAAAGCCCGCCGCACGAAATTGGCGGATTGCGAGGAAGCGAGCGCCCGCGACCAGATGAGGAAGAGGATGTAGACGACCAACGCGATTGCCAAATTGACTATCGAGCGCGTCAGCACCAACGATTCATCGGCCGAATGTCCCTCGCCATAGGTGTACGAGTCGCCAAATAGGCCGGCTGAAATCGAGGTGAGAATTTCGGTGATGGCGAAAGCGGAAATTATTACCATTACGATCGCCACGATCCGCGCAAACATGACCAGGACGCCGTCGACCGAGAACGGAATGTAGGCTTTGGCGTGCGCTCGCGATAACAGGTAACCGATCACTATCGCGATCAGCAAGATGCCGCCGAATGCAAGCGAGCCGAAGGCTGAAATTGCGGCGCCGATCGAACCGGCAATACCGGAGAAGGCCCCAAAGTCCAAATCGCCCATGTGCCTCAACCCTCCGTGCATCGTGACCGGCATCGGACCACCGTGTAACAAGAATAGATCGGTCGCGCTTACTCGGCAGTTGGTCTTCGGCGGCCTGAGCGAGAGGGTTTCGGATTGGTTGAGTTGGTTGCCGCCGCCGCCGGTTATCTGGTAGGCAGCATTCCGTTCGCCCTGCTGATCGGAAAGCTTCGGCGGCGTGACCTGCGGCAGCTGGGGACCGGAAATGTCGGCGCCTCGAATGCCTACCGCCAGATCGGCAAGTTGTGGGGCGCCTTGGTGTTTGCCCTAGATATCGGCAAGTCGTTGGTGCCGATGCTGATCCTGGCCCAGGTATTTGATTCGCCGTTGGCGGCCACCACGTGGGCGCTGGCGGCTTTCGTCGGCCACTGTTGGCCGATCTGGCTCCGATTCACAACCGCCGGCCGCGGCGTAGCCGTACTAACTGGAATGTACTTGGCATTTGGGGTGCTTGAGGGCACGCCCATCTTTCTGCTCGGGATGGTCGCCGGCTATGGAGCAGGCCTTGTGGTTCGCCGGCCGGGCTTTGCGGTGGTGGCGATGAAGATTGGCTCAGCCGCTGTTCTGGTGCCAATCGAAGCTCAATTGGCCACGGTTATCGGAACGTTGGCCGGCTTGCTGCTTTTCCTATTCCGGCGCGCCTGGCAGTTGCCGGGCGCGCTCGCCAAAGGCGGCGATAAGCGATTGATCATCTGGCTGGTAGTGGCCGAGGACATTGACCCTCACAATGCCCAAATCTCGTAATCGGCGCGGCGGTTAACCCACCCGCAGCGACTCTTCCGGATAACGCACCCCGGCGTCGATCCGACGCGGCCGTAGCAGGGCCAGCACGACCGTCAATGGCCCCAGTCGGGCGATGAGCATGACGGCGCACATAAAGAGCTTGCCACCCACGTTGAGTTGGGACGGCACGCCGGTTGAAAATCCGATATCGCTAACGGCCGAGGCGGCGTCGAACAATGAATTAATCAGCGAGGCGTTTCGCCAGGCACCGTGGACCACCAGCAGGGTGATGAATTCAAGCACCAGGAATAGAACCACCAAGGTGACGGCAACATAAACGCGGTCGTAAGGCACCGATCGACCGAAGATCTCGGTGCGCCGGCGTCCCAGAAGCCGCGAGCGGGCGGTGGCAAAGACCACTCCAACGGTGTTGACCTTCATGCCGGCACCCATTGATGCCGATGCCGCGCCAATGACCATGAACGGTACCAAGAAAATCAGCGCCACGTCAGAAACTGCAGACATATCGACCGTTGAAAAGCCGGCATTGCGCGAGCAGACGGAGATAAAGAATGCGTTTAAGACCCGATCGAATCCCCTCATTGCGCCGAGCGTATCCGGGTTGTTCCAATCCAACACCAAAAATCCAAGCGCGGCCAACGGCCAACAGATCAAATTGACCGCCATGATCAATTTGGTCTCCATCCGCACCTGCGATGGCGTCGAGGGTCTTGCCGAGGATTTGACCCGTCTATGCAGTCGCATCGGCGGGGATTTCCCCCACAGGCCACGGATCCAATCCAGCGACAGCAGGGCCACCCAATGGATCGCCCGCAGCGGCCCGAGCAGCGAATGCGCGGCGATTTGAAGCCGCCAGATCACCGATCGCGGCCAGCGCGCCGAATAGGCCAGGTCGATCACCGCCAAAAAGCCAAGGTCGCCCGGGACGATCAGCGCCATCATGGTCAGCAAAAACAGTGGTTCGGAGGCCATCGAAGACATCGAACTGAAGCCGCCCATCAGGTCAAATCCCGACCCCGTAAAGGCGCTGACGGAATGAAAAATCCCGTAAAACAGCGGATCTTCGGCGCCGGGACCGTCGGACCTGGCGAACTGCCAAGTCAGCAGTAGGGCACCTAGTAATTCGATGACCAAGGTGTAGGCGATAAAGACTTGGGCGGTCCGCGAGATTCCGCCGAAAAACTGCAACGAGAGCTGTTCTTGCAGGGTCTGTCGGTAGTGGCGCGAGATCTGGCGACCCACTGCCTGAAATAGCACTATCGTGCCGGCCATAAACCCCAGCCCGCCAACCTCCATGGCGATCAGGATGACGATCCGCCCGAACTGGCTCCAATGCGTTCCGGTATCGACCACCACCAACCCGACCGTGTTGACCGCTGAGGTGGCTGTGAAAAGAGCGTCGTGGAATGACGTAGCCCTCCCGCTGGCCGCCGCCATTGGCAACGACAAGAGGATCGCCGTCACCAACGTCATCGCCGTAAAACCGATAAGCAAGGTCAGGTGAGGCGAGGTGATACGACTGCGCGTGACGGTATCAGCAACGTCGATGGTGATCGATCGATCGAGCTGAACTTTGACCGATTCAACCAGGCGCTGGTAGCGGCGCCCACGATCGGGGCGGTTTCTCAAATCACTGTGCGCCTTGGCGCTGGAGGCTGCCGCCTGAATAATAGGCCTATTGGCACATCAATTGCACTTCGCCGCCACAAGGGCATCGCCCATGCAAATCACCGACGTCTTCGCACTGGCCGTTCATTACCCCGCCCGCGGCCGCAATTTGAATTTCGTGATCGTTGAAACCGACGCCGGAATTTCAGGAATCGGCGAATCGGGCATCACCGGCAAGGAATTGGCCATCGCCGGCTGCATTGAGCACTGGCGACCGCTGCTGATCGGACAGGATCCGTTGCGGATTGAACATATCTGGCAACGACTCTATCGTGGCGGATTTTTCAAAGGCGGGCAGGTGGTTACGGCGGCGATTTCGGCGATTGATATCGCCCTTTGGGATATTTTGGGCCGGACCCTTGATGTCCCGCTCTACCAACTGCTCGGCGGCAAATGCCGTGAAAAGGTCGTAGCGTACCCGCATGTGAGCGGCGATTCAGTGGCGGCGGTGGCCGATAACGCCCGGCGGGTGGTGGACCGGGGCTACAAGTTCGTCCGCATTTCGACCACCGATGCATCCGGCGGAATCTTTGAGCCGCGCCACGTGATCCGTCAAACCCAAGCCTGGGCCGAAGCGGTCCGCGACGCCATTGGGCCGGATATCGAATTGTGCATCGATTTTCATACCCGACTGGATCCCCATCAAGCGGTGCTTTTAGCGGACCGACTTTCGGACCTGGACCTGTTTTTCATCGAAGACCCGGCACGTTCTGAGAACCCCGACGCCTACGCCCATGTTCGGGCGCACACCAATATTCCGATCGCCGGCGGCGAGGAACTGGCTACCAAGTGGGAATTTAAGCCGTTAATCGAGCGCGATTTGATCGACTACGTCCGCGTTGACCTATGCATCGTTGGCGGCATTACCGAGGCCCGCAAGGTCGCCGGGTGGGCCGAAACCCATTACCAGCACCTGGCGCCGCACAACCCGTTGGGACCGGTCTCGGCCGCCGCCTGTGTCCATTTGTGCCTGGCCAGCCCGTTGGTCGGGGTTCAGGAAATGCCGCGCTTGCCCGGCGATCTGGCCGATGTATTTCCAGTCCAGGTCAGCTTCGAAGACGGTTTCTTGCGTCCGCCCGATGGGCCAGGCTTGGGAATTGAATTTGACCTGGAGGCCGCGCGCCAACACAAATTTGAAATGTCGTGGACGACCGAGTACCGCCGGGCTGACGGCGCCGTGACCAATTGGTAGGGGCCCGGCAGCTGTTCGTCTAGCCCTCTCCGGAATCGCCGGCGGTCAGCGATTCGACCACCGATGCGTCCTCCAGGGTAGTGGTGTCGCCAATCACGCGACCTGACGCGGCAATCTCACGGAGCAATCGACGCATGATCTTGCCCGAACGGGTCTTGGGCAGGGCCGGCGCAAAGCGCAGGATTCGCGGCCGCGTGAAAGCCCCGATGCTGTTGGCCACGTGGGCCCGCAGCTCGCTGGCCAATTCGTCGCTTTCAGCCACCCCGCTGCGCACCGTTACGAAGGCCGCCACCGCCTCACCGGTCAGTTCATCGGGGATGCCGACCACCGCCGCCTCGGCAACCAGCGGGTGGTTGACCAAGGTACTCTCGAGCTCGGCCGTGCCGATGCGGTGTCCGGCGACGTTGAGCACGTCGTCGACGCGGCCGATTATCCAGAAGTAACCGTCGCCATCACGGGTTGCGGCGTCGCCGGTAAAGTAGATTCCCGGGAACCGTTCGAAGTAGGTCTGGCGGAAGCGCTCGGCATCACCGTGCTGGCCCGGATGCCCGGTCCGGCCCCAGCCATCGGCATAAATTCCGCGCATGATTCCCGGCCAGGGACGGCGAATTACCAAAAGGCCGCGTTGATCGGATCCGGCCGGCTCCCCGTCGTCGTTAAGCACCTCGGCGTCCACTCCTAGCATCGACATGGTCGCCGATCCCGGCTTGGTGGGCGTGGCGCCGGAAAACGGGGTGATCATAAAGCCCCCGGTTTCCGTCTGCCACCAGGTGTCGACAACCGGGCAGTGGCCCCCGCCGATATGCTCTCGGTACCAGATCCAAACGTCGGGATTTATCGGTTCACCGACGGTGCCGATGACCCGCAGCGATGAGAGATCGGATTGCCCGGGCCACTGGTCGCCCCACTTGATAAAGGCCCGGATGGCCGTCGGGGCGGTATAGAAAATAGAAACCTCGTAGCGCTCGACAATCTCCCAAAAGCGCCCGAAGGTCGGGTAGTCCGGCGCCCCTTCATACATGATCGAAGTGATGCCGTTGGCCAGGATGCCGTAAACGATGTAGCTGTGTCCGGTAATCCAGCCGATGTCAGCCGTGCACCAGTAAACATCGTCGGTCTTTAGCTCAAAGGCCAGCCGGGCGGTCATGGCGGTCCACACCATGTATCCACCGGTTGAGTGCACGACACCCTTGGGAGTACCTGTTGTGCCGGAGGTGTAGAGGATAAATAGCGGGTGCTCGGCATCTACCGTTACCGGTTGGCAGACGTCGCTCTGTCTGGCATTGAGGTCATGCCACCAGCGATCGCGGCCAGCCTGCATGTCGATTTGGTTCTGGCAGCGTTGCAGCACGATGACCGTCTCAACGCTGGGGCAGCTGCCGCCGGCCAGGGCGTTGTCGACATTGGCCTTCAGCGGGATGACTTTGCCGCGCCGCCAGCCGCCATCGGCGGCGATGATCGCCCGGGCACCGGCATCTTGGACGCGATCGCGGATCGCATCGGCCGAGAACCCGCCGAAGATCACACTGTGAACGATTCCCAGGCGGGCACAGGCCAACATGGCGACCGCTAGTTCGGGAACCATCGGCAGGTAGATGATCACGCGGTCGCCGCGCGTTAACCCAAGCTCGGTCAGGGAGTTGGCGCAGCGACAGGTGTCGGCGAGCAATTCGGCGTAGGAAATTGCGCGCTGATCACCGGGTTCACCCTCCCAGTGATAGGCGATTTTGTCACCATCGCCAGCGGCCACGTGGCGGTCCAGCAGATTGACGGTGATGTTGAGCTGGCCGTCGCTAAACCAACGCGCGAAGGGGGGATCCCATTCGGTCAACTTGGTCCATGGCCGAACCCACTCGTGGCGGTCCGACTCTCTTCGCCAAAATGCTTCCGGATCGTCCAGGCTTTCGCGATGCAGCCGGTGGTATTCGGCCAGCGTCCCTATCTGCGAGGTGGCGGAATAGGCGGGGTCCGGATGGAATAAACCGGTTGCGGAATCGGGCATGACGAAAGTCTTTGTACTGGGCTGGGCGGGGGAGATTGAGAACCGGTACCGATCGCGCCGATTCTAGCCATCCATATCTTGGAATTGCTACTGTTACGGAATAGACTGGCAGGATATCGCAGCGCTCTTTTGGGTGCATCAACGCTACTCACGACCCACTCGACGAAAGACCAGACATCGTGTACGACCCAACTCCGGCTGACAAATTTACGTTCGGGCTCTGGACTGTGGGCAATATCGGCCGGGATCCGTTCGGGGATCCGGTGCGAAGCCCGATTCCGCCCGAGCGATCGGTTGAAAAATTGGCTGGATTGGGTGCCTACGGAGTCAATTTGCATGACAACGATCTGGTTCCATTCGGCGCTTCGGTAAGGGAACGTGATCGAATCGTTCAATCGTTCAAGCGGGCCCTGGACGACTTTGGCCTAAAGGTGCCGATGGCCACCACCAATCTTTTTACGCACCCGGCATTCAAGGAGGGCGCGTTTACCGCCAACGACCCGGCGGTGCGGCGCTTCGCCCTGCAAAAAACGATGCAATCGATCGACCTGGGCGCCGAATTGGGTGCGACCACCTATGTCTTTTGGGGTGGCCGCGAGGGCTCGGAAGTCGACGCCGCCAAGGATTTGACCGGCGGTTACGCACGTTTTCGCGAGGCGATCAATTTTCTCTGCGAATACGTCAATGACCGGGGATACGGGATGCGCTTTGCGCTAGAACCCAAACCGAACGAACCGCGCGGGCACCTGTTTCTGCCAACGGTTGGCTCGATGCTCGGTTTCATCGCCACTTTGGATGACCCGGCGATGGTTGGAGTGAACCCGGAAGTTGCCCACGAAACGATGGCCGGTCTGAATTTCCCGCACGCGGTTGCCCAGGCGCTCGATGCCGGCAAGCTATTCCACGTCGATCTAAACGATCAGGACATGGGTCGCTATGACCAGGATTTTCGATTCGGATCGGTGCAAATCAAGTCGAATTTCTTCCTGGTGAAGTTGTTGGAGGATTCGGGCTGGGCGGGGATGCGCCATTTCGACGCCCACGCCTACCGGACTGAAGATGAAGATGGGGTGTGGGATTTTGCGGCCGGCTGCATGCGCACCTACTTGATATTGAAAGAAAAGGTCGCCCGATTCAATGCCGACCCGGAGATCGGCGCAATCATCGCCGGCCTGCGCGAGCAGAGTGATGAATGGGACGCAATTGCCGACGGCTACAGCCCGCAGCGCGCCGAGATGGTCAAGTCAGCCCGTATCGACCCCGAAGCTTTGGCCGGCCGTGGCTACCAGTACGAACGCCTCGACCAACTCACGATCGAGCTGCTGCTAGGCGTACGCTAACCGGATCGCCCAAGGTAGGGATTTGGTCAAAGCTCCAATATCCGGTCGCCGGTTAACTTGCGCCGGCGGCCGCGGAGATGACCGCTTTCTGTAGATGCTCGGGCATCTCCTGGTAACGCAGGAATTTGCTTTCGAAGCCGCCTCGACCTTGGGTCAATTGCTTTAGATCAACCGCGTAACGCTGGGTCTCCGCCAGTGGAGCTTCGGCGAGCACGACGGTGTACGAGTCGGCTTGATCGGTTCCCAGGATGTGGCCACGCCTGGAGTTCAAATCCCCCACGATCGCGCCGGTAAATGCTTCCGGTACCGATATCCGCAGTTCATGAATTGGCTCCAACAGGGTGGGTTGAGCATGCTGGGCCGCGGCCCTAAACGCCAACACGCCGGCTTGTTGGAAAGCTTGATCGGAGCTGTCGACGGCGTGCTCTTTCCCGTCGGTCAGGCGCACCCGGCAGCCGACTACTGGATAGCCGGCCCGAATCCCCTCGGCCATTGCCGATATCACGCCCTTTTCTACCGCCGGCACGTAGTTTCGCGATATCGACCCGCCAACAATCTGCGATACAAATTCGAAATCACCCTCTTCCGGAGAAAGCGGTTCGAGGATGATCGACACGTCGCCGAATTGGCCGCGACCGCCGGACTGACGTTTAAAGCGTCCATTGGCGGAGCTGGCTCGGCGCACGGTTTCGCGGTAGGGAACTTTGGGCGTGGATGTCTCGATCTGGGCGCCAAATTTGGAACGAATCATGTCCAGGGCGGCGTTTAAGTGGGTGTCGCCCAGGCCCCACAGCAGCGTCTCGCCGGTACCCTCTCCCCGGGTAACGTGCAGCGACGGATCCTGCTCGGTCAACCGGTGAAGGGCGGTCGAAAGCTTGTCAACGTCTGATTTGGTCTCCGGGCTGACGGCCAAGGCCATGCTCGGCGCCGGCATCTTCGGCCCGGCGATTTGGTCGCCGCCGCGTTCAGAGGTCAGGGTGTCGCCGGTCAATGTGTGGGAGAGCTTGGCGATGCGCACGATATCGCCAATTTCGGCCTGCGGCAATTCACTCTGTGATTTCCCCACCGGGGCGAAGACGTGGCCGATTCGCTCATCGGTGGAGCGCGAAACGTTGTGCAGCGAGTGGCTACTGGTGAGATGCCCCGAGCAGACGCGCAGGTAGGTAAGGTGACCAAGCTGGGGGTCGACTATGGTCTTAAATGCCACCGCGCTGTCGGTGTCACGCTTGCCGCTGGGTTTGGGTGGCGGGGTGAGGGCCGCCAGGATGTTAAGCAGCAGATCCACGCCGAAATTATTGACGGCCGAAACGGCGACGACCGGGAACAGTTCCCGCTCCGCCGTAGCCCGGGCCAGGGTGGCCGTAAGTTCACCCGTGCTGATCGGCTCGTCAAGCAGGAACTTTTCGATCAGATCCTCGTCCTGCGAGGCGATGGTTTCGACCAACTCCGCCCGTCCGGCCGCAGCAGCGTTGGCCACTTCCGCTGGCGTCGGGACCATCTCCGACCCAGCGTTGCCGAAGTGATACGACTGATCGCCTAGCAAGTCAACCAACCCGGTAAATCGGCTGCCCGTGGCATGGGGCAATTGCACCGGGGCGATGGGTCCGAATTGCTCGGCCAGGGAATCGAGTAGCCGGCTCCATTCGATGTTGTCGCGATCGAGCCGGTTGATCGCAAAGAGTACCGGCATTCCGTTGCGGATGGCATGCTGCCATGCCAGTTCGGTGCCCACTTCAATACCGGATGCGCCGTCAAGAAGGATGACTACCAGGTCGGCCGCCCACAGACCGGAGGCGATATCGCCTCCGAATTCGGGATCGCCAGGGACGTCGATCAGATTGATCTTTGCGTCCTTCCACTCGCAGGCCAGGACCGCCAGGCCGGTTGACGCCTGACGCGCGATCTCCTCCGGTTGGCTGTCAGATTGGGTGTTGCCGTCCTCGACCTTGCCCATTCGCGAAATTGCGCCGCTGCAGTAAAGGGCCGCTTCGGCAAGCGTGGTTTTGCCGTTTCCTTTTTGCGACAGCAACACCACGTTGCGGATCTGATCGGAGCTGTACTTTTTCATGCCCTCTCCACAATCAATCGGGGTCGATCCCGACGGCCGATGGCCGAATGAGTCGAAATTTCGCGGTTTCACATTTTTACCCTTAAGCCTCCGCCAGACCCGAATCGCCGGTCGTGGCGGCGCGATGGCGGAAAATTAATTTGTCACCTCGGCTTGGCGACTCCCTATTTCGGCACCAGCCGGAACGCCAAAAAATTGCCGATCCGCCAGGGCACTTCGACAATGCGAATCGTCATCAAGTGCGGCTCGTCGCTGCTTACCGGCCCCGCTGGCGGGCTCAGCACCGAGTTCCTCAGCGAAATCTGTGCGCAAGTTGCTGGATTGATGGCCGGCGGCCATCAATTGGTGTTGGTGACCAGTGGCGCGGTGGCGATGGGTGCCGGCATCGTTGGTCAGCGGCCGCCGGAGCAAGAACGAACCCGGGAGCGACAGGTCCTGGCGGCAATCGGGCAGAGCCCACTGATGACTGCCTACTCACAGGAGTTGGCGCGGTTCAATCTGCTGGCCGCCCAAGCCCTGTTGTCACGTTCCGACCTGGAGCGGCGCAGCGGTTACTTAAACGCGCGCAACACCTGTTTGACCCTCTTGTCGATGGGTGTGCTGCCGGTAATTAACGAAAACGACGTGGTCGCAACGGAAGAAATCCGCTTTGGCGACAACGATCGGCTGTCGGCCCTGGCCGCCAACCTGGTCGACGCCGATTTGCTGGTGATTCTTACCGACGTTGAAGGTTTCTTCGCCCGGTCGCAAGATTCGGACTGGGAACTGCAATCGGATGTGGAAGAGATCACCGAGCAAATGTACGAGGCGGCCGGCGGCGCCAGCGGGAATCATTCAATCGGTGGCATGCGATCCAAGCTCGATGCCGCCCGATTGGCCCTCGCGCACGGCACGACGGTTGTGATCGCATCCGGCCGGCGGCGCGATGTCCTGCCGCGGCTGGTGGCCGGCGAGCCCCTGGGGACCCGCTTTAAGGCCGAACCGCGACGCATGCGGTCGCGTCAGCGATGGATGCTGGCCGAACCCACATTGCTCGGCTCGGTGGAGATTGACGATGGTGCGGTCCGGGCGCTGCGAGCTGGTCGGAGCAGTCTGCTGCCGGCCGGAGTGACCGGTTCAAAGGGGCGTTTCGGACGCGGCGATCTGGTATCGATTCGCGATGCGGCCGGCAGCGAGGTCGCACGTGGACTGATCGCCTATGGGATCGAAGACCTAGCCCAAATTGCCGGTCAATCTTCCGATGCAATTAGCCAGGTCCTCGGCTATGACTACGGGGCCGAAGTAGTTCACCGAAACAACATGGTGGTGCTTGAGTGACATTAGCCGGCGACGGCGAAAATTAGGGAGCCGCCACGCCCCGCTCTATCGGAGGACGGGCATCCAATGAAGAACCAATCGTGACCGCCACTACAGTCGCTCCAGCCGTCGATGCCGGTTTGCTCCGGCTAGCCGAGGCCGCCCGGGCGGCCCTGCCCGATCTTGCGGCGCTTAGCGGGTCGGCCAAGAACGAAGCGCTGTTAGCGATAGCTGACGCCTTGGAAGAGAGCGTCGAACCGATCCTGGCGGCCAATGCCGAGGATCTGGCGGCGGCCCTTCAGTCGGGCATGGACCCGGCGATGCAGGACCGTCTGAGTTTGGATGCCCCTCGCGTGCGGGCCATCGCCCGAGCCGTGCGCGATCTCGTCGCTCTCGATGACCCAATTGGATCGGTTATCGACAAACGGACCCGACCCAACGGGTTGCAGATTCAACGCGTACGGGTCCCATTGGGAGTCTGCGGCGTGATTTTTGAGAGTCGCCCCAACGTGGCCGTTGACGTCGCCGCAATTTGTCTCAAATCCGGCAACGCCGCCGTTCTGCGCGGCAGTACGGAAGCGATTGCCAGCAATCGGGCCCTGGTGGCGGTGCTTAGCGCGGCCGGGCAGCGTGCCGGTCTGCCGTCCGGCTGGGTGGGGTTGATTGAAAACACCGACCGCGTGGTCGTCGGGCAGATGCTGCGCATGCGATCGCACTTCGATGTGGTTATCCCGCGTGGCGGGGCCGGGTTGGTCGACTTTGTTGCCCGCACCGCGGTGGTTCCGGTGCTGGAAACCGGATTTGGCGTCTGTCACACCTACGTGCATGAGGCGGCCGATAGCATCCAGGCGGAACGGATCGTTGTTAACGCCAAGACCCGTCGGCCCTCCATTTGTAATGCGCTTGACTCGCTCTTGGTCGATGCCCAAATTGCCGACCAGTTCCTGCCCAAAGTTGGCGCCGCGTTATCTGATTGCGGCGTAACGATGCATGCTGATGAGGCCTCTTACCAACTGCTATCGGAGGTCGAAGGGGTGGTCCCGCAAGCTGAAGGCGACCTTGCAACCGAATGGCTCTCGCTGCACATGAACGTCTCCGTCGTGCAAGGTCCCGACAGCGCGATTGCCCACGTTCGCCGTTACGGCAGCGGCCATTCGGAATCGATCGTGACCCAGGACGAGACCGAAGCGCACCGGTTCTTGCGTGAAATAGACGCCGCGGCGGTCTATTGGAACGCCTCGACCCAATTTACCGACGGTGGTGAATTCGGACTCGGCGCTGAAGTTGGCATCTCTACCCAGAAACTGCACGCGCGCGGACCGATGGGTTTGGAGGAGCTTACTTCGTACAAATGGGTGGTAATCGGCGATGGCCAAACGCGCCCGTAGGTCAACGTCATCTAAGTCGTGGCGGATGAATAGGCGCCGTCTCCTTATTACCGGCGCGGCCGGCTCACTGGCCTTGGTCGGCGGGGTGGGCGCGGCCGGCCTGGCGCGATCCGGCTTGATGCCTTCCGGTGCCGCCGTTGGCGGCGTGCAGGTCGGCGGCCTAAGCGGCGCCCAGGCCGCCGAGCGACTTGACCAGACCTGGGGAGAATGGTTGCGGTCCCCGGTCCAATTTGCCAACGGCGCCACGGTCTATTCACCCACATCTGCCGATATTGGTCTGAGCGCAAATTACCGGGGCGCACTGCTAACCGCCCTTCAACCGCCGCGCCGCGCCACCAATACTCCGGTCCCGATTGAACTGGATGAATCAAGACTGCGGACATGGTTGGGCCAGCTGGAGCGGGCCACCGTTCGCCTACCGCTCGACGCCGCGCTTCGATTCGAGTCCGGGCGGCCGCAGATTCGACCGTCGCGCATTGGCCAGCGGTACGACATTGACGGCGCGGTGAGAGGATTGCGGTCGGCCTTTACCGGGGAAGCGATCCACCAAACCGCAATCCCGATTGCGTTACTTGATAAACAGCCGGAAATTACCACCGCCCACGCCGAATCGGCCCTGGAAAGGGCGCGGGCGCTTATCGCGTCACCGTTGGTGGTCTATCCCGCCGATTCAGATAGTGGTTGGCAGATTAGGCAGGCCGAATTGGCCGGCGCCCTGACCGCCCGCAACGATGTCGGCTCGATAAAGATCGGCCTTGATCACAGCCGTCTGCCCAGCCTGAACCGGATCGACCAATTTGTCGGCACTGCGAGTGTTCCCGGTGACATTGAAATTGACCCGGAGACCGGCAAGGTATCGCGATTCCAACTGCCGGTGCAGGGAAAAATGCTAAATCGCGCGGCACTGGCCGACCATTTGGTCGAAGCGGCATTGATCGGCCAAACGCGCGTCGAAGCCCCGATTTCATATCAATCGGTTGAGTGGAGCGGGCCGCTTGCCGAGCAATTGGGAATCATTGCCAAACTGGCCGAAGGAAGTTCCAGTTTTGCCGGATCGGCCGACTACCGAATCACCAACATCGATGCCGGGTCGGGCCATATTGACGGCACATTGGTAATGCCCGGTGAGACCCTTTCGTTTAATGAAGCGCTTGGGCCGATCGAATACGAGCGGGGTTACATCGACGGATTGGTAATCATCGAGGATTCGACGCGTTTTGCAATCGGCGGCGGAATCTGCCAGGTCTCTACCACCCTCTTCCGGGCCGCATTTTGGGCCGGCTTCCCAATCCTTGAACGCCACAAACATCTTTACCGGGTCTACTACTACGAGCTCGACGGTTGGCCAATTGGATTCGACGCTTCGATCTGGCAGCCCGATTTGGACCTTCAGTTCGTCAACAACACGGGCGGAGCGGTACTAATTACCCGACGCTACGATCTCAAGCGGCGTCGCCTGGCCTTCGAACTGTGGGGCAGCCCGGATGGACGGCTCGTTGAAATGACCAAAGCGGGCGTATCGGCTTGGACCGATCAGCCTCTGGACCAGTGGATCATCCGACCCGATCTGCCGGAGGAGACCATCGACCAGACGGAACACGGCGCGCGCGGCGCCTTCGCAACGATTTCTCGTCGCGTTACCTTGCGCGAGGAAGAGCCGATTGACGACGGATTCCACTCCAGTTTTTCGGCCTGGCCCAATCGGTACATGATCAGTCCCGACATCGCGCGACGCGATCACCCGGAGGCCTATGTCGAGTGGTTGCGTGACGTACAGTCGGAGTCGGATCCCGAATTGCTACACCGATTTGAGCGACCAATTGGTCCGCTGCCAACTCAAGAAGATTCGGACGAAGAATCAGACGAACCGGCTCCTACGGTGGCGCCGGAGCTATTGCGCGAGATCGAAGAACTCGAAGCAGGTTTGGCGCAATTGTTCGCCAGCCGGCCAGCCGGGTAATACGGCGCCGCTCTTTCGGACAAATAATCTCCGCCGCGAGGTGACCGGGCGGAAGTTCCCTGAAATTGAACCCGCTACCCGTTAAACGGTCGCGCCAGTCCGTCGATGCCGGCCGAGCGGTGACCCGCCCGGGGTCAACTGTCTTCGACTGCTGCTAAATGGCGATCGAGAACCAAGTAGGCATATCCAATCGCCCGGTCATGGGGAGTGGGAAAACTCCCATAGACTTTCTCACTTCGGAAACGGGGAGTGGCGCAGCCCGGTTAGCGCGCGTGCTTTGGGAGCACGAGGTCGGGGGTTCGAATCCCCCCTCCCCGACCAATTGGCGGCGATAGCTGGGCTATCGGCCACTACATTTGGCCCCGCCCGGTTCGGGCCGCCAATATCAATCGCTTCCCTTAAATTCCAAGCTCGCGACCATTGATCAATGCCGTCGCCAATAACCCGCAAAACGAGACCGTCCAGCCTTCGTCGTCATCGATCTTGATAGGTCTTTTGAGCTGTCTTGAACCGCCCCGACCGTCTCTTGGGTGGTTCCTACAATTGCAAGGCCCAAAAACTGTGGCCCGAACCCTGCCGATCGGTTGGGTTTTGAACACATCTGGCACGTCGCTGGACCGGATCAGTCCTGCCGCAATCCAATAAAGCGGTCCTGAAATCCGGGGTGAAAGCGGCGGAAGAATTATCAAAAGGACGTGACCACGTGTCAGTGCTAACGATGGAGGATCTGCTCGCCAACGGCGTGCATTTCGGACATAAGACGCGGCGTTGGAATCCGCGGATGGCGCGCTTTATTTACGGCGCCCGCAATGAGATACACATCTTTGATCTGCGTGAAACGATCAAAGCCATCGATCAGGCCCACGCCTATTTATCGTCGCTGGTAGCGCGCGGTGGTCGAATCATTTTTGTGGGAACCAAACGCCAGGCCCGCAACGCCACTGAGCAAATCGCCAACGAAACCGGCCAGTTCTACGTGATTGAGCGCTGGTTGGGCGGAACATTGACAAATTTCGACACCATCAAATTGCGCCTGCAGCGCCTTCGTGAATTGCGCATCCAGGAGGCCGACGGGGCTTTTGACGACCTTGCCAAACGTGACCGTCGCCGCCGTGAAATTGCCCTGGAGCGGCTGGAACGCAAGATGGGTGGAATTGCCCATCTGGCCGAACTGCCCCATGCTTTGGTCGTCGTCGATCCCAACCGGGAGGCCAATGCGGTGCGCGAGGCTCGTGGGTTGGGAATCCCGGTGGTCGCCCTCGTAGATTCCAACTGTGATCCCGATACCGTTGACCTGGCAATACCTGGCAACGATGATTCACTCCGTTCAGTGGGGTTGGTCTTGGGCGCCCTGGCCAGCGGCATAACGCCGGCCTGGCAGGCCTATGAGAGCGCCCGCGTTGAGCGCGAGCACCGCGAGCGAGCCGAACGCGAACGCCAAGAACAGATCAGACGTGACCTGGCCCGCAAGAAGCAAGCCCTGCTCCAGAAAGCGGCAGCCGCCAAATTGGAGCAGGATGTTGCAGCTGGCGTTGAAGTGACGCCGGCGAGTACGACCGATGGACCGGCCACGCCGCAGCGGCGCCGCTCTCGTTCCCGCCGCGGCGGTTCTGGACGGGGCCGCGGGGCAACGCGCATTACGCGATCCTCCACGACGAGCAATGATTCCCGTGGGTCGTCGGCCACCCCCGCGGCCAAGCAACCTTCCACGGAGAACCAGCAATGACGAAGATCTCGATCGATTTGATCAAGGCGCTGCGGAGTGAATCCGGGGCCGGCGTGATGGACTGTCGACGGGCATTGCAAGACAATGACGGCGATTTGGAACGGGCGCGGGGTGCGTTGCGCGAGTCTGGACTACAGAAGGCCGCCGGGCGTGCTAGCCGCGATACTGGCGAAGGTTTGGTCCACGCCTACATTCACCCCAATCGACCGCTGGGTGCGCTGGTCAAACTCGCCTGCGAGACTGATTTTGTTGCCCGAACCGATGAATTTAAGGTCCTGGCCAATGAGATCGCGATGCACATCGCGGCCCTGGATCCCACCCGCATCACCGGCGATGAAGAAGGTGATGGCGAGGCCTTGTTGGAACAAAGTTATGTGCGCGACCCGTCACGAACCGTCGATGAGCTGATCCGGGAGTCAATTGCCCGCACTGGCGAGAACATCCGCGTCGCTGAGTTTGCTCGTTTCGAGGTTTAGCGGAACGCCACGGTTAGCCATGTTGCCCCTGACCGTCAAATGACGGTCACGCCCGCCGCGCCACCCGTCTATCGGCGGGTGATATTGAAGCTGTCGGGCACTGCGTTGGCTGATAAATCAGGTTTTGGCGTCGCCCCTGAACGGGTGTCGGCACTGGCTAATCAGGTCGTTGCCGCCCATTCGCTGGGGGTTGAACTCGGTATTGTGGTGGGCGCCGGCAATATTTGGCGCGGCGAGGCCGCCCAACAGCGTGGAATGGACCGCTCAACCGCCGACTACATGGGCATGTTGGCCACGGTGATCAATTCACTGGCCCTACAGCAGGCAATCGAGGCCCAGGGTGTAGAGACCCGGGTGATGTCTGCACTGGAGATTCGGGAGGTGGCTGAACCCTATATTCGCCGCCGCGCGGTTCGTCATCTTGAACGCCGGCGGGTGGTAATTTTTGGCGCTGGCACCGGCAACCCGTACTTTACGACCGACACCGCTGGAGCCCTGCGAGCCAGCGAAATGGACGCCGATGTCCTTCTCAAGGCCACTCGTGTCAACGGCGTGTTCGATCGCGATCCGGAAAAATTTGCCGACGCCGTCCCTTTTGCACGCATCACCTATATCGAAGCGTTGAGCCGCCAATTGGAAGTGATGGATGCGACCGCGTTTTCACTTTGCATGGAAAACGCTATGCCGATAGTTGTTTTTGAACTCGACGCCAATGCCCACAATCTATTGGGGGTGTTGCGAGGCGAAAAAATCGGAACGCGTGTGGAGCAAGGCTAATGGTTGACGACTTACTCGCTGACGGCGACGTGAGGATGGGGCGTTCGGTTGAGTCGCTGCGGCATCAGTTGGGCCTGATTCGGACCGGTCGCGCTTCAGCGACTCTGGTGGAGGAGCTGCTCGTTGACGCCTATGGGGCCCCGGCTGAACTCAAAACCTTGGCCACGATCACGGTCCCTGAGGCTCGTCTCCTGGTAATTCACCCGTGGGACAAGACTTTGATCGCACCGGTGATCCAGGCCCTAGAAAAATCCGATATCGGCATCACGCCGGCCAGTGACGGCACGGTGGTTCGTTTGCCATTCCCGCCGCTGTCGACGGAACGCCGGCGCGCAATGGTCCGCGTAGTCTCCAGCAAGATTGAAGACGGCCGGATCGCGGTCCGGAATATTCGTCGCCATATCGCCGATGACATCCGTACCGCGGAATCGGAAAAGATGTGTTCGGCCGATGAGGCGCATCGCGCACTGACGCGTCTTGACGGCATTACCCATTCCAACATCGAATTGATGGAGGCGCAGGGCAAGGCCAAGGAAGCTGAAGTTCTTGAGATCTGATCCTTCGACTGACAGCTCCGACAGGCACGCCGGTCAATACAGCGGACCGCGCCATGTGGCGATCATCATGGATGGCAATGGGCGGTGGGCTTCAGCGCAGGGGCTAACCCGCTCGCAAGGACATCGCGCCGGCAGCCGCCGCCTCTCCGAGATCGTCCAGGCCTGCGTAGAGCGCGATATCGCCTTCCTGACCGTCTACGCCCTCTCAACTGAGAACTGGAACCGTCCCGACATCGAGATCGAACAACTGCTATTGCTGTTGGGTGAACGGCTCCAGACCGAACGCCGACGGATCTTCCAAAACCGCATTCGAATCCGGATCCTAGGTTCGCTGGAGCGTATCCCGCCGGCGCTTCGATTGACGATCAGGCAGCTGGAAAATGCCACCGCCAACTTCGATCGCCTGACTTTCAACATCGCCTTCAACTACGGCGGCCGGGGCGAGATTGTGCGGGCCGTGCAACGGGTGATGCGGGCCAATTTGGACCCCGAGGATGTCACCGAGGACCTGCTTGAGAATTACCTCTACACCGCCGGGCAACCGGACCCCGATTTGGTGATACGCACCGGTGGTGAATTGCGCCTGAGCAATTTCCTGCTCTGGCAATCGGCGTATTCCGAATACTGGTGGACTCCCACCCTTTGGCCCGAATTTACGCCGGAATGTTTGGACTTGGCGATTGCCGAATATGGCCGTCGCCGTCGCCGTTTCGGCGGCGTTCCCACCGCCTCACCTCACCTCGGGGGCTGATCGATAAGCGGCGATTTCGCCCGGCGGATTGCCAGCGCGGTTGTCTTGATCCCGCTGGCGGTAGGCGGCATCTGGCTGGGCGGTTACCCGATGGCGGGATTGCTTCTGCTGATTTTTGGGGCCGCGGCCTTCGAACTGGGATCCCTCGCCGACCCCTCGGGAGATCGCTGGCGACGACTTTTTGGACCGGTGCTGCTGGCGGTCTTGATGCTCGCCTTTGTTTCGCGTTCCGAGGATTGGGCTCTCTGGTTGGCGCTGTTGGGGACCGCCCTGCTTGCGGTCGGGTATTTGGCCGCAAGCGTGCTGGCCGAGCGATCACCGACGAGTTTTTTCCGTTTCGCGGCAGGGGGTGCGACGCTGATTTATCTGGCACCGCCGATGCTGGCGGCGTGGGCAATCCGCGATATTGCCGACGATCCGACCCCATTGCTATTCGTAGTCGCCGCGGTATCGGGTTTTGACACTTGTGCGTACCTTGTCGGCCGTCCCTTGGGTAAGCGTAAGCTCTCGCCGACGATCTCACCTGGCAAAACCGTTGAAGGCATAGTTGGCGGTACCGTTGGGGCAATAGCCATCGGTGGGTCAGCTGGTCTGCTAATCGGAGTTGACCCTTTCTGGTTGGCCCTGGCGGCGGCGGCCTTGGGGTTGGCGGGTCAGCTGGGGGATCTGCTCGAGAGCGCCATCAAGCGATCGTTTGACGTTAAGGATTCCGGCTCCATCATTCCGGGCCATGGCGGCGTGCTAGACCGCATCGACAGTTACACCCTGGCCCTTCCCGTGGGCCTGGCAATGCTGCTGGTCGGGGTCTTAAATTGAATTCGCAACTTACCCGCCTGGCGATTTTGGGCAGCACCGGTTCCATCGGCACCCAGGCCCTAGAGGTTGTCGCCGCTTGCCCGGATCGCTTTGATGTTGTCGGCCTGGCAGCCGGTTCAAATTGTGATCTTTTGCTCCGCCAGGCTCGCCAGCACGGCGTCTCCCGCGTGGCTTTGGGCGGGCAATTCGAGCAAGCGCCGGTGCGGGTTGATGGCGTAGAGGTGCTTTCCGGAGCGTCCGGCCTCAAATCCATCGCCGCTGAATCGGGGGCCGAATTGGTGCTGGTCGCCACGGTTGGGGCGGCCGGGTTTGTCCCCACGGTGGCCGCCATCGATGCCGGTGCCGATATCGCATTGGCCAGCAAGGAACTACTGGTCATGGCCGGTGAGCTGCTGATGAGTCATGCCCGGGAGCGCAACGTAAGTGTTAAACCGGTGGACAGCGAACACAGCGCGATTTGGCAGTGCTTGCGCGGCGAGGACCCCAGGTCCGTCAAAAAGATAACCCTTACCGCCTCGGGCGGTCCGTTCCTGCGGACGCCGGCGGAAAAATTCAGCTCGCTGACCGCCGCCGATGCCCTCCGCCACCCGAACTGGGACATGGGATCGAAGGTGACGATCGATTCGGCCACTCTGATGAACAAGGGCCTGGAAGTGATCGAGGCCCATTGGTTGTTCGATGTGCCGCTGAACCAGATCGAGGTCTTGGTGCACCCTCAGAGCATCGTCCATTCCTTGGTCGAATTCGTAGACGGTTCGGTCAAGGCGCAGCTGGGTGAACCCGATATGCGTATCCCGATAGCCTGCGCACTGGGCGGCCCGACCCGTCTCCCGGTGGGCGATCTGGCGCCGCCCTTGCGGCTGGCGAAAACAGCGGATCTGACCTTTGAGGAGCCCGACCACAACCGTTTTCCACTGCTTTCGCTGGCTCGCCAGGCCGCCGCCGCTGGTGGCATCGCGCCGGCGGTGCTGGTGGGGGCCGACGATGCGGCGGTGGCCGCCTTTCTGGCCGGACAGATCCGTTTCGACCAGATTCCGCAGGTGCTCGCCCAGTCACTTTCGGAAGTACCGTGGGAACCGCTGGCGACGATTGCGGACGCGCCGCATTGGCACCAGCGCGGATTTAACCTGGCGAGCGATTGTTTGGCCCGCTTGTGAGTACTTTGACCCAGGTTTGCCCCGATGCTTGATTGGCTGGGTCCGGTGGCAATCGGCCTGTTGCTGCTAACGCTTTTGGTGGTGGCCCACGAATTTGGGCATTTCACGGCGGCCCGCGCAGTGGGTGTCGAGGTGTACGAGTTTGCGGTTGGTTTCCCGCCGCGATTGCTCTCCAGGCAGCTGGGTGCCACCGCCTTTGTCTTGAATGCGATTCCATTGGGTGGGTACGTGCGGATGCGTGGCGAGGGGGGCCACGATCGTAGCGCCGGCAGTTTCGCCATCGCCAGTCCGCCGCGCCGCGTGGCGATACTTTTAGCCGGTCCGACGGCGAATGTCCTCTGCGGATTGGCGCTTTTCTTTGTCTCCGCTCTTCTCTATGCCCCGGTGGGCACAAAGATCACCGCGGTCACGACGCCCAGCCCGGCGGCGACGGCCGGCTTGGCCGCCGGCGACGAGATTGTTTCACTGGCCGGAAATATTGATGTCACGCCGGATGAAGTGTTGCCAATTGCCCGGCAGCACGCCGGATCGGTGATTGAACTTACCTTTTCGCGGTCCGGCATCGAGCGATCCACTGCCATCGTACCGCGGGTAAACCCGCCGCCCGGTCAGGGGCCGTTAGGCGTAAATGTCAATTACGTGATTGGAAATGCCACCCCGGCGGCGGCGCTGGGACTGGCTGTCGAACACACCCTGGATTCATTGACTTTGCTCCCGCGCTATACGGTCGACGCCTTCCGCGGGGCCGGCGATCTGGTGGTGACCGGACCGATCGGGATTCTGGGATCGTTTGACCGCGCGGCCGGATTTGGTCCTGGCGTGGTATTGGGCTTGGCGGCCTCGATCTCAATCCAAATTGCGCTGTTTAACCTGCTGCCGTGGCCAGTGCTGGACGGCGGGCGAATATTGCTGGTCGGATACGAGGTTGTCCGCGGCCGCCGAATCCCTCCGGCGATCGAGCGAGCTTTGCAGGCAACTAGCATGGCATTGTTGCTAATACTTGTATTGGCGGTCACGGCATCTGACATCTCGGGCCTATTTGGCACAGTTCCCTAGACAGCGGTTTTCGCATTAGAAGGAGCGCCGGCAACGATCATGTCTGAAATACTGCGACGACGCACTTCGATTCCGGTCCACGTTGGGGACGTGCGAATCGGTGGCGGCGGTCCTGTGGTCGTCCAATCGATGACCACCACCAATACCGCCGATGTGCACTCGACTAGCGATCAGATCGCCCGCCTGGCCGACCTTGGCTGCGAGATCGTTCGCGTCGCGGTCCCTGACCGCCACGCGGCCTCCGCCCTGCCGGCGATCATCGCTGCCAGTTCGGTGCCGCTGATAGCCGATATTCACTTCGACCACCGGTTGGCCCTGATGTCCGCCGAAGCCGGGATCGACGGACTCCGCATCAACCCCGGCAATATCGGGAATCGCGATCGGGTTCGACAAGTGGTGCGTGCTTGCAAGTCGCGCGATATTCCGATCCGGATCGGCGTCAACGCCGGATCTATTCCCGAGAACCGAACCGCCGACGGCCGCCCCAAGCAGGGTCAGGCTTTGGCCGAGGCGATGGTCGCGCATGCCCTGGAGCATATCCAGATCCTTGAAGATGAAAACTTTGAGGCGATGAAAATCTCTCTCAAAGCCTTCGATATCGACCCGATGGTTCGCGCCTACCGCTTAATCGCCGACCAGATTCCCTACCCGCTCCACTTGGGGGTTACCGAGGCCGGAACGCCGCGATCGGGGTCCATCCGTTCGGCGATCGGCATCGGGATGCTGCTGTATGAAGGTATTGGCGATACGATCCGGGTTTCCCTGACCGCCGAACCAGAAGCCGAAGTCCCGGTGGCTCTCGAGATCCTAAAGAGCCTCGAATTGCACCAGCAGGGCACGACCTTGGTGTCATGCCCGTCCTGCGGGCGCTGCGAGATCGAGCTATTCGATTTGGTTGAACGCGTAGAAAAGCACCTCGTTGCAATCGACGAACCGCTCAAAGTCGCGGTGATGGGGTGTGTGGTCAACGGCCCGGGCGAGGCCCGCGATGCCGATATTGGACTGGCCGGCGGCCGCGGCCGCGGGGTGATTTTCGCCAAGGGTGAAATCGTCGAGACGCTAGATGAGGACCAGTTTTTCCCTCATCTGACCGCCGGCATTGACCGCCTGGTGGCCGACCGCGTCAAGGCCCGCCAAAGCGAGACGGAACCGGCCTAGAAGCGCCGGTAGCCGGCCTTTCTAGTCGGCCACCTTCTCACCCAGGGAGAAGACTTTGAACACGGCCGCGGCAATTAGGGTGCCGGCGATTGGGCCGGCCCAATAGACCCAGTGGTCAGCCCAATTGCCCGACAGAACAGCGGGCCCAAAGGTTCGGGCCGGATTGAGTGAGCCTCCGGTCAGGGCACCGCAAACGATCAGACCGGCCGCCAAGGCGATCGGGATCGCCACCGCCGCCACGCGTTGGGGCAATTCGTAACGCACCGCCACGAACAGGATGGTGGAGACCAGGATGAACGTCGCCGCCGCTTCCAAAACCACCGCCTGCCAGGGTTCGGTGCCGAAGGCAACGGTGGTGAGTCCGTAACTGCTGGGACCCAATGGAATTGCCAGCGCCAAAACGCCGGTCGCCAGCACCGCCCCGACCAGCTGAAAGACCCAGTAGGCGATGGCGTCGACGATGGAGATTTTGCCCAACGTCAAAAGGGCCAGGGTTACCGCTGGGTTGAACTGGGCGCCGGAGATGTCGTAGAACATGAAAATTCCGACGGAGAGGGCAAAAAACGATCCCATCACCGCTACCAGCATGGTCTCGCTGCCGCCGCCTAGCTCGTCAACCACCACCGCTGCCGATCCGGCCGCGCCCAACAAGAGCACGAACGTGCCGACTAGTTCCCCTAAATAGGACCTAAGTCGCGTGTTCATCGAGCACTTCTCCTCAAGATGTCCGAATCGACGATCGCAATAGCGCGATCCCCGGACATTTTTACTTGGCCGACCCAATAAATTTGATCAGGTCAGCCGATAATCGCCCCGCGAGTGGGACACTCCGCACCAATTGATTGCTGTCCCACGCTGACTCAATTCCCGAAGAGCGATCGAGCAAATCATGATGAACCGCAAAAATGTATTGCGCCAAAAAATTGATTCTGGCGAACCAAGCGTCGGCTGCCGGTGTTCATCAGTTTGGCCCGGAATTGCCGAGGTCGTCGGATTGACCGGCCAGATCGACTATGTCGAATTCGTAGCCGAATACGGACCGTTCGACAACTTTGCGCTCGAGAACTTTGCCCGTGCCGTGGACCTGTTCCCGCACCTTAGCTCGATGATAAAAATGGACCAAATGCCACGTCCCTATTTGGCGATCAGGGCCGCTGGCGCGGGGATTGAAAACTTCCTTTTTTCTGACGTTCGAGGCCCGGACGACGCTCGCGAAGCGGTTGCTTCGGTCCGCGCCGATGCGGCCGGCCAGGATGGACTGCGCGGCATGGGCGCCACGCGCGATAACCGTTGGGGTTATGGGTTCGACGTGGCTGGCTACGTTGACGCCCTCAATCAAGCAGTGGTGGCGATCATGGTCGAAAAGCAGGGCTGCGTCGACCAGCTGGAAGAGGTATTGGCGGTGCCCGGCCTCGATATGACCCAGTTCGGGCCAACCGATTTCTCGATGAATAGCGGCAACTTCGACGGCCGTTCGTCCACTGCCGTCAAGGACGCCGAGCTCTACAGCATCGAGACATCGATGAAGATGAACGTTACGCCGCGGGTGGAGATCAGCTCACCTGAGCAGGCCCTGCCCTATATCGAAATGGGCGTTAAGCACTTCAGTCTCAGTGGCGATGTCTACGTATTGCGTGATTTTTGGATGACCAAAGGCAAGGAACTGCGCGACCTGCTCGAGGTCAGCTAGGAATCTTCGCTGATCGGGGCCCGGTAAACGCATCCACCGCTTCGGTAAACGCGCTTGGGGTCAATCGGTAGCTGGCCCCGGCAACGCGGATGGCGACCACATGCCGGCGTTCATCTGACCACCGTCGACGACGACGCACTCGCCGCTGATCCAACTGGCTCGCGGCGAACAGAGAAACGCCGCCACCGACCCGATCTCCTCTGGACGTCCCAGCCGCTTGAACGGGAACTGACCGTCGGAGAATGCGGCCATTTCCGCGGGCTGTTCGCGCCGCCGCCGGCCCCAACTGCCGCTGGCAAATTCAATTGAGCCGGGGGCCAGGGCGTTTACCCGGATGTTGTATTGAGCAAGCTCGCGCGAGAGGGCCGCGGCGAGGTAGATCTGGCCGGCCTTGGCGGTTCCATATTGGGCCGGAACCTGGACTCGAGATCCGGTAATTGAGGCGGTTATGAGAACCGCCCCGCCGCCGCTCGCGCGAAGATGTTTGGTCGCCGCGCGAATAAGCCGCACGCTGTGGAGAACGTTGATATCCAGCGTGAAGGCCCAATCCTCATCGCTCGATTCCAACAGGCCCGGTCGCTGCTGGCCGCCGGCATTGGCAATGACGATGTCTAAACGGGAGAAGTGCTCGGCGGCCTGATCCACCGCGGCGGCCAGAGCCGGCCCGTCGGTTACATCGGCTTGCAGCGGCAGTGCGGCAACTCCCAGCTCGCCAATCTCTGCGGCGGCAGCGTCGAGCGTGGCCCCAGTTCGGGCAACTATCGCCACATCGACGCCCTCGGCGGCCAGGGCCAGGGCCATGGCCTTCCCCAGGCCGCGACTGCCACCGGTGATCAGGGCGGCCTTGCCGGCCAGTCCAAGATCCATCTAGCGATTGCTTCGATCGCGCAAGCTGCTACCGATTCGGCTTAAATTCGGCCAACACGGCCTCGGAACCCTCGGCGACGAACCCTGAATCGGACCCGATATTTACGAACGTGAAGCCTTCGGCTATTCGCCGTCGGCCCATCTCCGGCGTCCCGCACGCGTAACCGGCCGCCTTGCCCAGCTTTTTGCAACACGCGACCACATGGGCGACTGCTTCGTCGTGGCGCGGGTGGTTGCCCATGTCCGAGACCTTCAAGCCCATATCCAATGCCAAGTCGCTCGGGCCGATCCAGCAACCGTCCACGCCTTCGACTGAAAGGATGGCCTCGGCATTGTCAACCGCGGCCTGGGATTCGATCTGCACCGCCAAAAACACCTCGTCATCGATCCAGCTGGTGTAATTCGGCGCGAAAGTGGTGGTCATATAGGGGCCGGCGTTGGAGCGCCGACCGCGCGGCGGGTAGTGCGCAGCGGACGAGGCGGCCGCGGCCTGGTCAACGGTGTCGACCATTGGAATAACCAAACCCAAGGCGCCCGACTCAAGAGCCTTGTTGATCAGGTCGTAGCGGTTGGTTAGAACCCGCGTGACCGGGGTTGCGCCACCCTGAATGACGGCCATGAACCCGTTGCGCATATTGTGTTCGTTCCAGTAACCGTGCTGGCCGTCGAGCATCACCCAGTCATAACCGGCCTGGGCCATCTGGCCGGCCGCCAGATCCGAACCGTATGCAACCGAGCAGCCGATAGCGGGTTTGCCGGTCGCCAATATTGCTTTTGTCGTATTTACCGTCATTGGGGCCCCCGATTGGTTGCGGGACGGGCTGAGCAAATCTCAATGTGCATACTAGTCGCCGACACCCCGGCGCGACCCAATTTAAGCGGTGTTCAGCTGCGGCCAAAATCATCGGCTAGGCGCACAACGTCATCCGGATGCGGAGTGGAGACTTCGAGCAAACGGGCCGGGCCGTCAAGCGCCGTGAAACGGTGGACCGTGCCGGGGCGCAACCGCAGGCAGTCACCTGGGTTCAACGTAACCGTCTCGCGCTTTGATCGCCCCGTTTCCGAAAGATCCGCCGACACCTGGCCGCTGTCAAGGAAGAGGGTCTCATCCTTGTGGCGGTGATATTGCAGGCTCAGCCGACAGCCGGCATCGATTTCGATGGCCTTGCCGATGTAGTGCTCGCAATTGGCAAATATGATTTCTCGGCCCCAGGGCTTGTCAACAATTTGTGGTGGTTCGATCACCGGAACGTACGCGCCCTCGCCTCAATTGAGAATGGTTTCTTAAGCGGCCAGACCGGGTCCTGTAAATCCCCGAATTGGCGGAAAGTAAGTTAACCTCTACTTGATGCTAAACGCTCCTAATCACCTAGTTGGTTGTCAAGCTGCGTTAGCACATATTCCACAGCCGACAGCGTAGTTGGCTGCAGCGATCGGCAATGTAAGCCGGATGGTCATGCCTAGAAACCGTTTGTCGTGGATGATCGGTGGTCCCCAGGGCAGTGGGATCAACGTGTCAGCCGAGGTATTTGCCAAGGCTTGCGTCCGCTATGGGCTCCACATTTTTTCCAACATCGAATACCACTCAAACATCATGGGTCGGCATTCGTTCTTCCGCGTGCGGGTGTCCGAGGAAGAAGTCAGGTCACATATTGACCCGATTGACCTGCTGCTAGCACTCGACCGCGAGACGCTATTTGGCGATGTAGACGGGCCGTTCCTCACGCACGGCGGCCATGTCCACCGAATCTCTCCCGGCGGCGGCCTGATCGTCGACTCCGAACTGCACCTTGATCCGGACGAATTTGGCGACAAAGACATTCGGGTCTTCTCGCTACCGTATGCCGAAATACTCCGCGAAGGGGTTTCCCGCGGCGGTGTTACCTACAACGCCCGGCGCCACGACATCATGCGCAACATGGTATCGGTGGCCGCGTCGTTCGCCTTAGTCGGGCTGGACACGGCGCCAATCGTCGAAATCCTGCGTGAACGGTTGGGTTCGCACCGTGCCCATTTGGTCGATTTGAATGCGGCGGTGCTGGACGTGGCGGTCGAGTACACGAAATCGTTGCTCAGCGAAAAGCCATTCGCCATGTCTCTGCAGCCACTCGAGGACGACAGCACGCAGCATCGGGCCTTAATTCGCGGCGCCGAAGCGGTGGCGATGGGCAAACTGCACGCCGGATGCACATTTCAGTCCTATTACCCAATCGCCCCGGCGACCGAAGAATCGGTGTTCCTGGAGAGAATTCAATCCGATTTTCCGATCGTGGTGATCCAGGCCGAAGATGAAATCGCCTGCATAAACCAGGCTGTCGGCGCCGCCTTCGGCGGTGCCCGTGCCGCTACCTCGACCGCCGGGCCCGGATTCGCCCTGATGCTGGAAGGACTCGGTCTGGCGGCCATGACCGAGACCCCGGGGCCGGTAATCTGCCTCTACCAGCGTGGCGGCCCGTCGACCGGGCTACCGACCCGTGGCGGCCAGACCGATCTGCGCCTGGCCCTCCAACCGGGCCACGGTGAATTTCCTCATATCGTGATCGCGCCCGGTGATATCCAGGAGTGCTTCGATCTAACGTTTGAGGCCTTCAATTACGGTGATGAATACCAACTGCCGGTCATCGTGCTCCTCGACCGGTTCTTGGCCAACAGCAATTGGACGATGCGCGGACTGGCAACCGACCACCTCCAGGTTCGCTCCGGCCCCCGCTATGAACCCAACGGCAACGGGGAGAAATTCGAGCGTCACGCGATAACCGACAGCGGTATCTCGCCGCGCAGCGTGCCGGGCGATGCGGGCGGAATGTTCGTGACCACCTCTGATGAACATACGACCTACGGCAAGATCTCGGAGAGCATCGAAAACCGCATGGAGCAGATGGAAAAGCGCATGGGCAAGCTCGACCTTATCGCCGCGCAAATTCCAGACGAGATCAAGTTCACCTTGCACGGCGATCCCGAAGCCGATTTCACGGTCGTGGCCTGGGGCTCGACCAAAGGGGCGATCCTCGACGGCATCGCTTCGCTGGGTCGACGCGGATATAGCGTTAACTATTTGCAGCTGCGGTTGCTTTGGCCGTTCCCGGCCGAGGCGATCGCCCAATTGCTGCAGGCGGCCAAGAATCTGATCATCGTCGAAGACAACTACACCAGCCAGCTCGGGCGGCTAATCGCCGAACAAACCGGAATTCGAATCCAGCGCCAGGTGCTCAAATATGACGGGCGCGCTTTTTCGCAGACGGAAATTGAATCTGCCATCGAACAGCACGTTGCCGGCGCCGAGTCGCGGCTCGTAATCTCAAGCCCTTAAAGGAAATGAAAAATGTTCAGCAGCAGGAGGCCCAGGTAGCGTGGCGATAGCTCAGCGTGAAATGCTCACGGCGCGTGACTACGCGGCGGAAATAAAACCTGATTGGTGTCCCGGCTGCGGCGATTTTGGAATCATCAATGCCGTCCGCCAGGCGTTGGCCGAATTGCAGATCCCGCCCCACATGGTGGCCATCGTTTCCGGCATCGGATGCTCCGGCAAGGCACCGCATTACATAAGCACCTACGGCTTTCACACCCTGCACGGCCGTGCCCTGCCGGTGGCCACCGGCCTGAAGTTGGCCAACCAAGAAGTCACGGTCCTGGCCATGGGCGGCGACGGCGACGGTTACGGCATCGGCGCTGGCTATTTCGTCAACACCGGCCGGCGCAACCTGGACTTTACCTACGTCGTTTTCAACAACGGCGTTTACGGGTTGACCAAGGGCCAGGCCTCGCCCACCCAAATCAAGGGCCAAAAGACTCGTTCAATGGCCGAACCGGCAATCCAGGACGCCATCAATCCAGTCGGTTTGGCGCTTTCGGCCGGTTACACGTTTGTGGCCCGCGGATACGCAATGGACCCGCGCGGATTGGCCAAGATCCTGGTACAGGCGATAGCCCACCGGGGAACTTCGTACATCGATGTACTCCAACCTTGCCCGGTCTACAACGACATCAACACCATGGAGTGGTACTCCGGCCGCGACCGTGAAGATCGCGTCCCGCGGGTCTACGACGTCTCCCGTGATGGATTCGATCCCAAGGTTGCCGACCCGACCAACGCCGAAGAAATAGTGACAAAGAAAAAGCAGGCCCTGGGACTCTCCTTCGCCTGGGGCGATCAGATCCCGATCGGCGTCCTGTACCAGATGGAGCAGCCGGCCTATGACCAGATCATGTTTGACCGCTGGCCGGACGAGACCGACAAAACTACCTCGATGTACAAGCGGGCCCGCCCGGGTCAAGACATCGCCAAGGTCGTCGACCTGCTGCGCTAATCGGGGCCGCGGCGAAGCGATTCGCCGATGCCGGGCTGGTTATTGGTAGCGCCCGGTCAAGAAGGCCGCCACGCGGTAACCACTGAGCGCCAGCAGGCTGCGGTAGTTATTGGTCAGATAGTCGACCGGCGTCGGCCGCCGGAATTCGACTTTGGTGCGCGCGGCGATCGTTTGGCGATTGCGAATGGCGTCGGCCAGATCTTTAGCGCCCGATCCCGGGTACAAAGTGACGAATCGTCCGACGTCACCGAAATGGGCATCCGTTCCACCGATTGCCGCCCCCAGCATCCGGTGGTGGGTGCGGTAAAAATCGGCCAATCGGCGGCGCGAAGATTCACTCAGGTACTGGCTTTCCAGCTCGATGCCGTCAAAGTCAGTCTTTTCCAGCCAGGAGAGTATTCGCTTGGCGGTGGTGGCGTTGGGAACATTCATGAACGGATGCGCCACAATCGCCAGGCCGCCCTGGTCGCGAATCTCGGCCACGGTGTCTGGTACTGATCGGTAAAGCCGGATTGGGCGCTTGATGAATAACCCGACCACGTGGTGCTGGGAGCGCGTCGTAACTTCGGTGCCGGCGATGCCCGCCAGACCGAAACGGTTGGCCAGCTCCCGGGCCCGCAGACCCTCGCCGACCTTGTCGTGGTCGGTTACCGCCATCGCCGCCAATCCGCGGCCCGACGCCAGCTCCAGGTTCCCTTCGAGCGAAAGCGTGCCGTCAGAATGCGAGGTGTGCATATGCAGTTCGGCGGCCGACCACCCTTCCGGCACCGCCAGGCCGGCGGGCCCGACGCCCAGCGGGGCGGCCACCAGCGGCACACCGGGCAGCAGCGTTAGCGGAATTTCGTTTGGTACGGGGGGCATTGACCAGATTGCACGCTATTGATTCCGGCGCCGCGCCAATACCACCGCTAAAGGTGGGCCCCCATCGCTTTGATTGGGGCCGGCAAACCTACGTGATGGGGATCATCAACGCGACCCCTGATTCATTTTCGGGTGACGGGGTCGGCACAGACTTGGCGGCTCTCGGCCAACGGGTTGAGGCCGCCGTCGCCGCCGGTTGCCATATCCTGGACGTCGGCGCCGAGTCGACGCGTCCCGGATCGCAACCGATCGGCCGCGACGAGGAGCTGGCGCGATTGCTGCCGGCGATCGCCAAGATCCGCACGATCACCGCGTTGCCACTGTCAGTTGATACCTATAAAGCCGATGTGGCGGCAAAGGCGATAGAGGCCGGCGCCAACATGATCAACGACATAACTGCCCTGGCCGGCGATCCCGCTATGGGGGCGGTGGCAGCCGAAATCGGGTGCCCGGTGATACTCATGCACCGAAGCATCACCCCGGTTCGCGATTCCCGCCTCGGCCGCCATTTCGCCGGAATGGAAACCGACTCCGATGTGGTCGCCATGGTCGCCGAACAGTTGTGCCGGCGGCGGGAGGTGGCCGAGGCGGCAGGGATTGATCCCGGCCGCCTCATCTGCGATCCCGGTATCGGATTCGGCAAGGACCCGGGCCAAAATTTGGCCCTGCTAAATGGCGTCGATCGCATCCGTTCTTTGGTAGCTCTGCCCCTGCTAATCGGGGCATCACGCAAGTCGGTGATCGCCCACGCGCTAAAGGACCCCGATAGCGATCGACTGGCCGGCACGATCGCCGCCCACACGATCGCAATCGCCCGCGGCGCCGATATCGTGAGAGTGCACGACTTCCGTTCTGCGGTTCAGGCGGCCCGGCTCGCCGATGCAGTCAGCCGGCCAACCTAATCGAATTTGCCGCCGGATTCTCGATGGTTCGACTCCATCGGCAACCCCAATTCACCGGCGATTAGGCGGGCCGTTAACCTGCTGGGCGAAATCTAACCGCGCAACTCCAATCGGACCGCCGCCGCCGCTAACGCCCCCATGCCCAGGGCGTTGGAACCCTTGATCAGCAAGAGATCCCCGGCAGTAAGAATTCCGGCCAAATGATCTATCGCCAGCTTTGATGCCGCGGAGATTGATTCGCTGTCCGCCGCCGCACATTCGATATGCCGCCAGTGGGCTGCATTCAACCCGCCGGCCACGGCCGCTTGACCGATCAAGCGGGCATGACAACCGACCGTGACCAGGTGGTCCAAGCCATCGATTGATTGGCCTAGGCGGGAGTGTTCGCCGGCCGCATATTCGCCCAGTTCGAGCATTTCGCCGAGCACCGCGATCCGCCGCCCGGGCACCGCCGCCGCGTCGATCGCGGCCAGCGCGGCGATGGCCGAATCGCAGTTGGCGTTGTAGGAATCATCGATGACCGTAAAGGGAGATTGGCGCAGAACCTGCATGCGGCGCGGCGGCAGGACGACTTGTTCGAATCCGCCGGCGGCATCATGGATGTGGATTCCAAGCGATTCGGCCACCGCCACGGCGGCCGCACAGGCCAGCCCAACGGCCGGCGACAAGGTGGCGATCGTCACGTCGGTGCAACCGGTCCGGCCCGTCAGCCGAAAGGCCGTTCCGTTGCCGTGAGGGTGGGTCGAAACGTGAACGTCAACATCTTGGCGGCGCTGGGAGATCCAGCGCACTTGACCGCGAGTGCGCTCAGCGAACGCTTCGCCGTATTCGTCGTCGGCGTTGAGCACAACCGTTCCGCCGGGTTCGATCCAGGCGGCCAATTCACCTTTGGCGCGGGCAATATTGGCGCGCGAACCAAACAGGCCAATGTGCGCGGTGCCGACATTGGTTATGACCGCGTCGGTGGGATCGGCGATGCGGCAGTACTGGGTGATCTCACCGACCTTCTGGGCTCCCAACTCGACCACCGCGTAACGATCGTCGGGCTCTATGCCGGCAACCGTGAACGGAACTCCGATTTCGTTGTTAAAGCTCTGTGGCGACCGAGCCACCGGGCCATCGCCGGCCAGGGCTGCGGCGATCAGCTCCTTGGTGGTCGTTTTACCGTTTGATCCGGTAATCCCAATCACCCGGCCAATCGGCACCTGGCGGCGAAGCAGGGTTGCCAACCGCTCAATCGCCGCCAATGGATTGGCGACGACGATTTGGCGGGATGGGTCGACGCCAGCGACCGATTCGCTGACCAGCGCCATCCTGGCGCCCTGTCGGAGTGCTTCCGCGACAAACTGCCGACCATCAACGCGCTCGCCGCGGAGAGCAATGAAAAGCCGGTTGGCAACCGGCTCGCGTGAATCAAATTGGATTCCGTCAAATCGGCTATTGAGGTCGCCGGGCAGGCTGCGCCCCACGGCTAGGTTCAGCTGACTAAGCGAAAAGCTCATCCTTGGGAGAGCGCCTCGGTCACCAATTCGAAGTCGGCCCGCGCCACCTCGGCCGGATCGGCGCTGCCGGAATACTCAATGCAGATCGGCGGCATTGGCCCACGCTGGGACAACTCGGCAAGTCGCTCGGGCCAGCAGATGTCGCCGCGGGCAAGGTCGCATTCATAGCTGATCGCGGAGCCGACATTGCGGTGATTTTTAAGGTGCAGATAGGCGATGTGCGGGCCGGCCAGCGAAAGGGCGGTGGACCAGTCCTCGCCGTGGTCCAAGCCGGCCATATTTGCCAGATCAAGAGTTAGCGCCAGGCGCTCTGAATCGGCCCCGGAGATCAAATCAACCGCCGCCCGGGTGCTGTCGTGGGCGTAGACCATGTGCGTCTCCAAGCATGCCGTCAGATCGTAACGCTCGGCCAACTTGGCCAACTGGGCGATGAACCGCCGCGTCCAATGGAGTTGCTCAGCGGTTATTGCAGCCGATCCAGCCTGCGACCATTCCGGCCCCGTGATGGGTGAAATCATGCAGTTGACCAGGCGGCCGCCGCAGCCCGCGGCGGCCTCTAAAACGACATCGGCCGCACCCAGGCCGGCTTGATATTCGGACTCACTGGTTGCCGAAACCGTAAGCGGTACCGCGATCAATTCAAGGCCGGCGGAGCGGATCCGCCCGGCCAATTGCTCAATCGATTGGGCCGGCTCGGCCGGGTAAAGGAAATGGCCTGCATGCAGTTCGATTCCCCGATAGCCGTTAACCAAAGCCGCGTCGATGGCCTTGGCAAACGGTTGCCCGCGGAAGGTCCAGCTGTGCAGGTGGATGTCAAACACGGGGCACCCGTGAGAGCAGACCGCTCACTACCTCGTACGGAATCGTCGCTAGCCGTTGCGCGGCCTGCTCGGCCGACAAAGCGGTGTCCAGTTGCGGGCCCAGCAAGACGACTTCATCACCGACCCGAACCGATTCGATGTCCGTTATGTCGGCCATGAACATGTCCATGCAGACGTTGCCGACTATTGCCGCTGGTTGGCCGTGGATGAGAACCGGACCCCAACTTTCGGGCCCGCGCCGGAAACCATCGCCGTAGCCGGCCGCCACGGTGGCTATGGTCGAGTCCCTTAGAAGCCGGCCACGATCGCCGTAGCCGATTACCGAACCGCCCGCGTGGTGGGCGACTTGAATGACCTGGGCGTGCATTGAGAGGGCCGGCCGGCAGCCCGGTGGCAAACTGATCCCAGGGGCCGGATCGATGCCCAGAAGACCAATGCCGATTCGGACGGCGTCAAAGCGAGCCGCCGGCCAGCGCAGCGCAGCGGTGGTGGCGGCGCAGTGCCTTAGCCCCGGGTTTATGCTCGCCGCCGTCAATTGCTCCAGGACACCCTCATAGCTGGCCAACTGCGCCATGGTGGGGGCCTCATCGTCACTGGAAGAGCGCCCGAAGTGGGTATACACGCCGCCGAGCTTGACGTTGGGATCACCGGCAATCTGCTTTGCTAGCGACAGCGCCGCTGCGGGACGGGCTCCGATGCGCCCCATCCCGGTGTCGATCTTCAAATGCAATTTCACGACTTTTCCAAGGCCTTTGGCAGCCTGGGCAATCGCTTCAATCTGAGGCTTGTCGCAAACGGTCAGTGCGCAATCGGCAAGCACCGCCGGGCGCACCTGCCGGGGCAGGGTTATTCCAAGCACCAGCAGAAATCCCTGGTAACCCTGCCGGCGCAATGCGCTGGCCTCGTTGGCCCGCGCCACCGCCACCCCCATGGCACCGGCGCTGCAGGCCGACGTGGCCACGCGCAGCGAGCCGTGCCCGTAGCCATCGGCTTTAAGGACCGCGATGATGGCGGTCTCAGACCCGATCGACTCTCCGATAAGGAACGTGTTGCGGGCGATGGCGTCGACATCGATTTGCACCCACACCGGGCCATCGGGATTGAGGGTTACAACATTTCGCCAGATGCGAGTTTGTCGACATAAAGTGGTTGCGGCCAATTCGGGATCGGCGAGCAACTGGGCCGTCAAATGTTCCAGCCGGGCGCCCGGCCCACCTTTGATCAGAACCGCGTCACCGGGGTTAGAGAGCTGCTCCACCAGCAGCCGTGCCTGTTGGTAATCGAAGGCTCGGTGGATCTGTGCATCCGACATCCCGCGGTCCCGCGCGGCGCTCGCCAACTCGTCGACGTCGGCGCCGTAGAGGACCACTTCATCGGTCTTGGCCAGATCATCGGCCACCGCCTGGGCGGCGACCCGGGCGTGCTCTCCCAGGTGCTCAAATCCGGCCAGGACACAAATTCGTCGGCCCGGCGCGCGGCGGAGATGGCAAAGGGCATTTGTCAGCGACGCCGGCGAGGTTGAGAACGAGTCGTCGAGCAGCTCCAGGCCATCGCGCCCCGGGAGCCGCTGGAGCCGCCCCGGAGGCGCCGACAACCGCTCCATGTCCCCTTTAAGGCCTTCAAGGTCCAGGCCGGTGCGCAGGGCGGTTGCGATGGCCGCCAGCAGGCAATGCGTCTGCGCTTGACCCAGCAGAGGTAGATCAATCGGTTCGCGGCCCTGTCGCGTCACCAGCTGGAATCGCGTCCGCTGAAAAGCTAGCTGCAATTCGTCGCCGCGCACATCCCCTCTCGCAAGGCCGTAACTGATCTTGGGGCCGCGATGGCCGGCGGCGAGTTTGAGCGCGGCCGGATCCTCGGCCGGGTACACGAGCAGGCCGGTTGATCCAAGCGTGGCGACCAATTCGGCGTGTTCGGCAACTATTGCGGCCCGGGAACCGAAATATTCGATGTACGTCTCATCAAACCCTGTCAGGACCAGCGTATTGGGCGGGGCGATCCGGGCCAGGGCGGCCAATTCACCACGTTGGTCGGACGCCATCTCCAGCACGGCGTAGGCGTGCTCGCGACCCAGTTGACCCAGTGCCAGCGGCAGGCCGGTGAGATCGTTAAAGTTCTCCGCGCTGCGGAAGGTCAGGCGCTGGCCGCTAAAGAGCTGATAAATGAAATCCCGTGTCGTGGTCTTGCCCACCGACCCGGCTATCGCGATCACCGCCGGCGCATATTCGGCCACCGCCCAGGATGCGAATTTGCGAATTGCGGCAGCGGAATCGGCAACCAGCAGGTACGGGCAGTCGCCGGGCGGCGGACGTTCGCAAATGATCAGGCCCGCGCCATTGGCAATCGCCTCGCCGGCGAAGGCGTGCCCATCGCCGCCGCGCGTCCGCATGGCAACGAATATTGTTTCATCCGATACCGAGCGCGAATCATGGGCAAATGCCGCCCAATGCTGTCGGGCGGGAGTGCCGCAGAGCTTGCCGCCGGTGGCGGCTATGAGTTCGCCTAGCAGGATCATGGGATTTTCAGATTAGCCCTTCGGCGCCCAATTGGAGCGCCAGCGTGCGAGCCGTTTCCAAGTACGTGGCCGATCGTGCGGCCTGATCGGGCGACTTGAATCGACGGGTCCGTTCGGCCAAGGTGCCGGCGCCGTCGATGGCCCGCACCAGCGCCGCACGGGCCAACGCCGGTGCGAATTCGTCGTCGACGACACCACCGGCCGAGTGATAAAGGTCGCTTAGCCCTGTTAGTCCAATGCGGTCGAAGATCACCGGATTGATGGCCAATTCGGCCAGATCAAATTCGCGCGGCCCCAGAGCGATAGTTTCAAAATCGATTATTCGCATCGGGCCGTGGGGCGGACAAACGAAATTGAGGGCATTGGCGGAATTGTGAATCGGCCGACCGGGTCGCGCGAGCAGCGGTTCAAGAACCGTCTTTCCGAATCGATCTTCATTTGCCCGATTGTTGTCAATCCCCAGGCGCTGGCGACCCAGCAAAAAGCGATCAATCAGGGTCGGGTGGTCGTTGCGGTCCAAAACTATGCTCTGGCTAAAGGCGGCGAGCAAATCTTCGAAGCGGTCCAACAGCCGGTGCAGGCGGACCAGCGTCGCTACTGCGGCGGCGGCCAGGCGATATATGGTTGCCTCATCGGGGGCTTCGCTTAACCGATCGTGCAGATTTGCCGCATCGACGCCCAAGTCTTCCATCAGCAGGAATCCGCGGCAGCCGCTGATGACCCCGGCCCAAGCCCGCGGCGCCAGGCCTGGGTCGTGGCGGTGGCAAAATGCGAGCATTTTTTCCTCGCGCCGGAAACGGTGATCAAAAAACGGATCGGCGGACTGTGAATAGACCTTGAGTATCCAGCTTGACCCATCGCGCCGGATCCGGGTCAGTCCGTGCCGCGATTCTTCCGTTACGGGATCTCGGACAAATGGTGGAGCGACGTCCAGCAGGCCGGACAGCAGGCTGTCGCTGGGGAATCTGTCGACTGCCTTCACTCTTTATCACCGGCGGCTAAGGCGCTCCATATGTGTTGAGTCTCGAGCGGGTTTAAGGGCCGGCCGCTAGCCTGCCTGGCGATCGCTGGCGGTGGACCGTCAAACGTTAGCTGGCCGCCGCGGACGCGAAGCCAGCGAAAGCGACCATGGACCAGGGTGACGGTGAACTTTCCCATCTCAGGTTCGGCGATGAGGATTTGCGCGGGGCGCAAGCTTGAAATTGCCAGCCAGGCCGCCAACGCCAGGACCGCGCCCAGGGCCATCCAGAGCCCGGCGCTTCCATCGCTGACAACGACGGCCAAGGCCAATGCGCCGAAGGCCAGCTGGCCAGCCCAGAGCGCCAAAACGGCGCCAAATCGGCCGAGCCCGCACAGGTCTAGGTGATGGTGCAGCGGGGTGGCGATAAACGGCAGCGGAAATTCGTTGTGCGGGCGGGTGGCGTGGTCGGGCCCGCCCAGTCGCGCCGATCGTCGATACAGGGGAACTAACAATTTTGCTTGCAGCAAGGCCGAGGCCCCCTCAAACACGATCATCGCCGCCGCCAGCGG
This sequence comes from Chloroflexota bacterium, assembly GCA_965249595.1. GTDB lineage: Bacteria > Chloroflexota > UBA11872 > UBA11872 > VXNJ01 > VXNJ01. The sequence continues at coordinate 1,508,829 of OZ252242.1, forward strand.
CAACAGCAGGTCAAATCCGGTAATAACCGCCACCGGAACCAGCAGGCCCCCCAGCAGCAGCGCCCCGCTGTCGCCCAGATAGGCGATCGCCAATCGTCTGCGGCCCCCGCGCGACGGCAGGTTGAGCAGCAGGAAACCGAACGTGGCGGCGGCTAACAGCAAAGCCGGTGACTGCAGTGGATCATCTCCGGCCAGGGTCAAAACGAGCAGCGTTAGGAGCACCAGGCCCGCGGTGAGGCCGTCGATTCCGTCGGAAAAACCAGTTCCCAGCGGCAATGCGAGCGAAAGCGCGAAGTACCAGGCCCACAGTACGACCGGCTGATCAACCCAGTTGGCCATCGCCAGCACCGTGGTCGGCCGCTGGACCATCAGCAGGACGGTGGCGCTTAGCCCAGCCCCTATTGCGGCGAACAGCAGGCTGGCGATTTCACTGCGGCCCTGCCCCCGACGGGACTTTAGGAGATCGTCGAGCAGCCCGCCGGCAAAATATCCGGAGGCCGCCAGCAGGCAGATCAGGGTGTGCGAGGATTCGGCGGCGATCCCAACCACCGCCATTCCAACTAACAGCGCCGGCCCGCCCACCAAAGGCAGGCGGCTACGGCCACCGCTGGTCTCTCGACGGTAATATCCAGACTTGCGCTCGGAGGAAACGTACTGCGGCGCCAGTTTTGTCAATGCGGCAGCAATGCCCATAACCAAAATTGCAGCACCGGCCGCAACAAATTGAATTTGGTGGCCCTTCCAATTCCTACAACTGAAAAAATTGAATCAAAGTTTGCGTTGCATCATTTTGTGGTCTACTGCAAGTCAATTTCCCGAATCCACCGCCGTTCAGGCTGCTGATCACTTGGACGATTGGACAATCAGGGTGGCGATGGCCAGTTGTCAGCGCACCTTTAACCTGGGTCGAACGGTGGGCGCGATGGCCGCGGCCGGCACTATCGTGCTGCTCAAGGGCGAGTTGGGCGCCGGCAAGACGGTGCTGGTAAAAGGCCTGGCCGCGGGATTGTCGGCCCCCGGTGAGGTTACGTCGCCAACATTTGTCATTTGCGCGCTGCATCGCGGTGGCAGGCTGCCGCTGGCGCACATCGACTTGTATCGGTTGGCGGATGGCGACCTATTCGATGCCGGCCTCGATGAGGTGATTGCCGGCGATGCGCTGGTGGCGATTGAATGGCCGTCGGCGGCCGCCCGCGAATTGGCGCTGCAATTGCCGGGGGGCGCAGTCTTATCCGTTGCAATCGATTTTTCTGGTCAAGATCACCGCCACATCGAGATACGGCCGCTAAGTGATTCGGCGCGAGCCCTCTGTGCCCGCCTGGAAGTGTGCGATGGCCTCTAGCGGCAGCTACGTTTTGGGAATCGACTGCGGGTTCGACCGTTTTGAGATCTGTCGCTGCGAATCATCTGGCAAGACTCAAATCAGTGGTGGTCTCCTAAATTCGGCCTCCTTGCGGGAACATCTGGCTAACGTCTGCCCACGCGGGATTGACGGATTGGCCGCAGTCGCGGTAGGCCTCGGGCCCGGCAAGTTCTCCAGCATTCGCACCGGAATGGCCTTCGCGCAAGGCCTGGCCCGCGGAAGCGGGGCCCGAATTTATGGCGCCACGCTGTTCGAAATGCTCTCGCTGGTGGCCCCGGAAACAACGAAAACGATTGTGTCGAGCGGCGGCGCAAGACGTGTCTTCTCGCAAAAAATGACCGTGCAAGATTTACGGCTGGCGCCGTTGGGAGACCCGCGGGCGGCCTCGGGCCAAGATGAGACCGGGGCCTGGCGCGACCCGCGCGACCAGGGGCTGGCGTTAACGCAACCTGCGGCCATGCTGCTGGCCCGGATCGCCAACGCCCGCGCGGCTGCCGGAACAGGGTCATCGGCGGGAGACTTGCACCCGCTGTACGTGGCTGAGCCTTCCCTCGGCCCCGCCCCCGGGCATCGGGGCCGCCGATGAACGGGTCACGGCGACTCTCCGCCGGCGTAACCATTGATCACATGCAGGTAAGTGACATCGGATCGGTGCGTTATGTGGAGCGGCGATGTTTTGAATCGCCCTGGCCGCGCAGCGCATTTGGTTCCGAACTTCGTCGCGCCCCGTCGGCTTGCTATTTGGTGCTCCGCTTGGGTGGCGAAGTAATCACTCCCGGAAATCCACCGGCAAAATCGCGTGGCGTCGGAGGAATGTTGCGGCGATTGGCCGGCGATCGCGACTGGAATGAACAAAATATCGTCGGTTTTGTGGGTGTCTGGTTCCTGGTGAGCGAGGCTCACATCACCACGATTGCAGTAGACCCCGACTACCAGGGCCTGGGACTGGGCCGTCTGCTGCTTTTGGCGATCAGCGAGCGCTGCCACGACATGGGTGCGAATCGGTTGACCTTGGAGGTTCGCCGTTCAAACCAGTACGCCCAGGCCATGTACAAACGCATGGGGTTTAACCAAAAGGCAATCCGTCCCCGCTATTACTCTGACAACCACGAAGACGCAATAGTGATGTGGTCGGACGACATTTACGAGGAGAACTACGAAAAGGTTATTGCCGCGACCCGCGCCGAACTAAACGGGCGGTTCGACTGGAAATCCGGTGTCTAGCTGGGGCGACGTGGGCCTGATCCTGGGAATCGAGACATCGTGCGACGACACCTCGGTCGGCCTGCTGGAGGGTGGTCGGTGCCTGGGTCTGGCGACCCAATCGAGCGTGGATGAACATGCCGCCTGGGGCGGCATCGTGCCCGAGCTGGCCTCGCGCCAGCACATATTGGCCGTTGGGCCGGTGGTCGAACAGGCCCTCGCCGACGGCTCGCGCGAGCTATCCGAAGTTGTCGCGGTGGCGGCAACCCATGGGCCCGGACTGGCCGGTTCTCTACTGGTCGGCTTCAACTATGCCCAGGGACTTGCGGTGGCCTTGGGGGTCCCGCTGCTGCCAGTGAACCACCTGGCCGCCCATGCCCATGCCTGCTGGTTAGACCAACCGGACGGCGCGGGCCCGGGTCTTCCGGCGGTTTGTCTGCTGGTGTCCGGCGGGCACACCGAACTAACGTTGATGCATTCGCTCGATAAGCATCAATTGCTGGGGAGAACGCGCGACGATGCGGTCGGAGAGGCATTTGACAAGGCCGCCCGGATCATGGGATTGGGCTTCCCCGGCGGGCCGGCCATCGAGCGGACCGCCCAGCAATGCCGTCAGTCGGGGCTCCCTCCCTTTTCCCTGCCGCGGCCCGCATTGCCGGGAAGTTGGGATTTCTCTTTTGCGGGGCTCAAAAGCGCTATCGGCAGGGCTCGCCGCGGAGAACTTGGACCGCGCGAGAGGAAGGACTTGTTCGCCGATGGCGAGGGCGCCGATTTTGCCGAGGGGCGGCCGGCGGCAATAGCCCAAATGGCAGCCGGATTTCAAGACTCGGTGGTTGAAGTCTTGGTGTCCAAGACGGTAGCTGCGGCCCAGGCACATGAGGTCAAGTCGGTGTTGCTGTGCGGCGGCGTCGCCGCCAACCGCCAGCTTCGCGAATCGTTGACTCGAGCCAGTCCGGTACCGGTTCACATCCCCGAATTTGCCTATTGCACCGACAACGGCGCCATGGTGGCGATGAGCGGCACGATCGCCCTGGCCGCCGGAGCCGCTAACGCCGGGCCGACCGACATCGATCCCAGTCTGCGCTTAACTTAACGGACGGTGACTGCGCCCGGGTCCGGGTATTACGGCCGGCCACCGCATTTTCTCTGCGGCGCCGTCAATCGATCGGGTGCCGGTCGGCCCAGCCGGTTAGCGCTTCATAGGCGCCGGCGATCCGATAGAGGGTGGCCTCATCCAGCGGCGTCGCCGCGATTTGTAATCCAATCGGCAACCCGCTTGGCGAAAAACCGCAGGGAACCGAAAGGGCCGGCCACCCGATCACTGAGAAAGGCATGGTGAAGCGTCCGCGCTGCGTCAGGATGCTCTTGGCCCGGCGGGCGGCGATTGGTTCCTGCGGATCCAGCGCCGGCGCGGTGGTGGGCATGGCCGGCGTTAGCAGCGCCGCAATACCTTGGCAGGTGTCTGCGGTCATGGCTGCCAGTTCAGCGCGGCGGGTGAAGGCGTCGGCCCTGTCGGCTGGACTCAGCGACCGACCCGCTTTGATATTTGATCGCAGATGAGGTGCGTAATCGAGGGCCCGCGCCGGGTACCAGGCCTGGTGCGCCTTGGCGGCTTCGGCATAGGCCAGGCCGCGATAAGTATTGGCGACTGATTCGTCACCGCCAAAACTCAAATCCACCGATTCGATCTTCGCGCCCAGCGAAGAAAGCACTCCCAACGCCACTTCAAACGCGTCAGCCACTTCGGAATCGGCGCCGCCGGCAATCCAGCCTCGCGGCACCCCCAACACGATTCCATCGATGTCAGGCGCCTCGACCGCCCGCTGGCAGAGTGGTCCCTGGCCCCGCAGGGTGTCGAACATGATGGCGTTGTCGGCCACCGTGCGGGTCATCGGCCCCACCGTATCACAGGTCGGCGACAACTGAAAGATCCCGCCCAGATCGATGACGCCATTGGTTGGTTTGATCCCGACTATCCCGCACCAGGAGGCCGGTTGGCGAATTGAACCGGACGTGTCAGTTCCCAGGGCGCCAACGGCTAGGCCGGCTGCCACCGCTGTCCCGGACCCGGTGCTGGAACCGCCACTGAAATGGTCGCGCCGCCATGGATTGCGGCAATAGCCAAAGGTGATGTTGTCGGTGACTCCACCCATCGCAAATTCCATCAGCGCCAATTTGCCCAGCAGAACGGATCCGGCAGCTCGCAGGGCGCGGGCCACGTAGGCATCACGATTGGGAATCCGCCCGATACAGATCCGCGATCCATAGGTGGTTTCGATATCGGCGGTGTCTATTAGATCTTTGAGCCCGATCGCTATGCCGTCGAGCGGGCCTAGCGGTTCGCCGTGGCGGTAGCGTTCGGCAGAGGCCGCAGCATCACCTAGAGCCCGCTGCGCGGTTACCAGCAAAAAGGCGCCGAGGTCATCGTTGAGATCGTTGATGCGATCGAGCAGGGTCTGGGCGACTTGCACCGGTGTTAGCTCGCCGCTGGCGTAGGCGGCCCGCAGTTGCGCAGCGCTCAGGTAGTAGATCGGGTTTCGGGCCATACCTTGCTCAATATCTCAATCTGGAAGAGATGTTCCCTGCGATGCCCTCGGTCAATCGAATCTGTGCACCGCGCGCTGGTTCGGTCAATGTCGGAAATGTCGCTGACCGGTTAGGACCATGACCGCGCCGACTTCATCGCAGGCGGCGATGACCTCGCCGTCGCGCTTGGATCCACCCGGCTGAATGATCGCGCCAACCCCGGCCGCCAGGGCCAATTGGGCCCCATCGGCGAACGGGAAGAATGCGTCGGAGGCCAACACCGCCCCCTTGGCCCGCTCGCCGGCCTGGGCGATGGCAATCTCGACCGATTTGACACGGCTCATCTGACCCGCCCCAACACCCACCAAGGCCCCGTCGCGGGCCAGGGCGATGGCGTTGGATTTGACGTGCTTGACCGCCCGATTGGCAAATTGCAGGTCTCGCATCTGATCGGCGCTGGGCTCGCTCCGGCTTACCACGCGATGGCTCTCGTGGGCAACTGGCAGTCGGTCCCGTTGCTGCACCAGGACGCTCTCGCCCTGACCGACGATGGCCAGATCAGAAAGCAGGGTGCCGTCCATCGACCCATCCGCCGCTACCGTGGCAAACACGCGGGTGTTGGCGCGCCGTTTGAGGCGCTCTAGGGCGTCCGGGGTAACTTCGGGGGCCAGGACGACCTCCAAAAACACCGCCCGCATGGCGGCCACCGTCGCGAGCTGGAGTGGGCGATTGAAGGCCACCATCCCGCCGTAGATCGCGACCCGGTCACCGGCTCGTGCCCGTCTGAAAGCCTCCGCTTGATCATCGCTGAGCGCTAAGCCGCAGGGGTTGCCGTGCTTGAGCGCCAAGCATGCGCTCTCATCGAAATCGGCAATGGCGGCTTTTGCCGCGTGGAGGTCCAAAACGTTGTTGTAGGACGGTTGCGGACCGCTCAGCTGGCGGAATCCGGCTTCGGCCGAATTCGGTCCGAGACGGTAGTGGGCGGCGAATTTCTGATGGGGATTTTCCCCGTATCGCAGGTCGCGCACCTTTTCTAGCGGGACCACCAATCGCTGTGGCGGGCTTTCGGGGACGCCCTGCCACCAGGCGGCAATTAGGGCGTCGTAACTGGCGGTTAGGGCGAAGGCTTTGGCGGCCAGCCGCTTTCGCAGCGTCGCGGCGTCATCGGAACCGGCCAGCGCCGAGAGCGCGGCCGGGTAGTCGTCGGGGTCAGTTAAGGCGTAGACGTGAGCGCAGTTTTTGGCAGCCGCGCGGATCATCGTCGGCCCTCCAATGTCAATCTGCTCCACCAGCGCGGACGCTTTGGCCCTGGCCTTCAACGCGTCGGCGAAGGGATAGAGATTGCAGGCGACTACGTCGATTGCCGCTATCGAATGCAATTGAGCCTCGGCCCGATCTCCTTCATCGGACCGTCGCATGAGCAGGCCTCCGAAGATGGCCGGGTGCAACGTCTTGACGCGCCCGCCAAAAATCTCGCTCTGCCCGGTGACCACCTCCACGGCGATGGCCGATATGCCCTCGGCCCGCAGGTGGGTCAGCGTTCCGCCGGAGGCGAGCAGTTCAAAGCCCTGCTCCGCCAAACCCTGGGCGAGCTCGCTGATGCCCCGCTTATCGTAGACCGACAGCAACGCTCGTTTACTCACTTCGACTCCTCGATCCATGCCCACTGGCCGTCAACATGAAGGCGGCCGCGGGCTAGGCGATCAATCACCGACGGTAGTAGACGGTGTTCTTCGCGCAGTATCCGTTGGGCGAGTGATTGCGGGCAATCGTCGCGGTGGACCGGCACTACGGCCTGGTCGATGATCGGCCCTCCGTCAAGCTGGTCGGTAACCAGGTGCACGGTGCACCCGCTAAAGCGCACCCCGGCGGCGATCGCCGCCGCCGGCGGGGCCGGGGCCATTCCGCCGGCGAATGCCGGCAGCAGTGATGGATGGATATTGATAATCCGTCCCTCGAACCGCGCCAGCAAAGCGCCGCCGACGATGCGGTCGAAACCAGCCAGCACGATCAGCTGGGCACCGGCGGCAGCAGCGCGATCGGCGAATTGGCGCATCTGGGCCGGCCGGCCGCCGGCCTGCCGGCGGGTAATTGCAAACGTCTCCAAATCGGCCTGGCGGGCCCGCAACAGGCCCTGGCAACCGGGCCGGTTGGACATTACCAGCGAGACCTTGGCGGCGATCTCGCCGCTGCGGCAGCGGTCCAGGATCGCCTGCAGGTTTGATCCCCGCCCAGACACAATTACCGCCAGTTGCAATGGGCTGCTCACCGCAGGATGCGTGCCCGTTGGGGACTTTCGTCGGCAATGACCTGGCCAACCAGGGTGGCGCCAGGGATTGATCGCACCAGCCGGTCAGAGAGCGGGCGTGGTCCGATAACGGCCATCCCGATTCCCAGGTTGAAGACCTGGGCCAATTCGCCAAATTCGATCTTGCCAGCCTCTTGAATCAGGTGAAAGATCGGTGGAACCTGCCATGTGCCCCAACCAAATTGCGCACACAGGCCAGCGGGTATCACCCGCGCGGTGTTGGCCTCGATGCCACCACCGGTTATGTGGGCGAGGGCATGGATATGAGCCCGGTGTGGGATTACGTCATTGACATAACAACGGTGGACGGCCAGCAGTTCGTCGATCAGGGGGCGCCCGACCTGCCGATTGTGCGCCGCCAGATCAAAGTCCGCCAGGACCTTGGTGGCCAGTGAATACCCATTGGTATGGATGCCGTTGGACGGCAACGCGACGATGTCGTCGCCCGCAGCAACCCTTGTCCCGTCGATGAGTGATCCCGCCTCCACCACCCCGAGGATGGTTCCGACCAGGTCAAGCTGACCTGACCGGTAGACACCGGGCAATTGGGCGGTTTCGCCGCCGACCACCGAAGTCCCAATGGCCCCACAGGCATCGGCCAGCCCGCCGACGGCATCGGCCAGCATGGCCGGCGCCAGGTCGCTGTGGGCGATGTAGTCAACGAATGCCAGTGGCTCGGCACCAATCGCGAGGATGTCGTTGGCGCAGTGGTTGACCAGATCATGGCCGACCGAACCCAAGCGGTTGTGGGTCGCCGCCAGGCCCACCTTGGTGCCAACCGAATCGGTGCTCAGGGCCAGCACCGGGTCGCGCATCCCGGCGGGGATGCGGATGGCGCCGGCGAATGATCCCAGGCCCGCCAAAACGAGCGACGAATGGGTTGCCTGGAGCCGCCCGCGGACCGAGTCGAGCATCGATTCGGCGGCCTCGATATCAACCCCGGCGGCCCGGTAGTCGATCTCGCTACGTCCTAGTTGGTGGAATGGCGGTCGCTTCAACTGCCGGTTCGTAGGCCAATTTGTCCATCTTCAATTGGACCGCAATTGGATAGTTGCGCGTAAAACAGCCGGTGCAGAGCTGGGCCTTCGGAGGATTTACCGCGTCGACGAGCTCCTCAAGGCTCAAGTAGGCGAGCGAATCGGCGCCGACGCTCTTGCGGATGCCGTCGACAGAGTGGGTGTGGGCAATCAGTTGATCGGGGTCCTGGATATCGACTCCGTAGAAACAGGGCCAACGCACCGGCGGGGAAGAAATGCGCAGATGGACCTCGGCCGCCCGCCCGGCGGTCTTTAGGTGCCGGACGATCTCGCGCGTGGTGTTGCCGCGGACGATCGAGTCGTCTACGACCACCAACCGTTTGCCGGCGGTAATCGCCGGCAGCGCATTCAATTTGAGCTTTATGCCCAGTTTTCGAATCTCGTCGTCGGGTTCGATAAAAGTGCGCCCGATGTAACGGCTCTTGGTGAGCCCTTCACCATACGGTATGCCGGCCGCGGCGGCGTAGCCGATGGCCGCGGCGGTGGCCGAGTCGGGAATACCTATCACCAGATCAGCCGGCACCGGTGACTGCAGGGCTAGGCGACGGCCCATATCCATTCGGGCTTGGTACAGATTCACTCCCTCGATGTCTGAATCGGGGCGCGCAAAGTAGATGTACTCAAAGACGCACAGGGCTTGTGGAGCTGTGGCCGGGGTACCGTGGCTGGCGATCCCGTCAGTGCTAATTTCGAGCACTTCGCCGGCCAGGATGTCTCGATCAAAAGTTGCCTCCAGGGCGGAAAAGGCACACGACTCGGATGCCAGCAGGACGCCATCGCCCAAATGGCCCAAGCACAGGGGCCGATTGCCCAGCGGATCGCGCACCGCGATGAGGCGGTCGGTGGCCAGGAACACCAGCGAATAGGATCCTTCAAGATCGGCTATCCCGGCCATCACCTTTTCCACAAAGTTGTTCCCGGGCGCGTTTACCACCAGGGCAAGAATCAATTCGGTATCGGAAGTGCCCACAAATTGGGCGCCGGCGCCGAGCAGGTCGTTGCGCAGCACTTCGGAATTGGTCAGATTGCCGTTGTGGGACACCGCCAGCGGACCAAATTCGGTCTCGGCCACGATCGGTTGGGCATTCTCAATCCGATTGGATCCGGTCGTCGAATAACGGTTGTGGCCAATTGCGATGTCGCCCTGCAATTTGGATAGCGACTCGTTATCGAATACCTGTGAAACCAGGCCCATGTGTTTGTGGATGGATAAAGATCGTCCATCGCTTACGGCAATCCCCGAACTTTCCTGTCCGCGGTGTTGCAGCGTGTATAGCCCGAAGTAGGTTCGGCGGGCTACATCTTGGCCCGGCGCATAGATTCCGAACACGCCGCATTCTTCGGCCAGCGTTCGGGTCTGCGGACTGAACCAGTATTGGCCCGAGTCTTTTATCCGTGGTGCCTTTCGGTCAACCGTCGGCAAGTTCATTTTAAGTACCAGTCCCGCTTAGCAGATCGGACAACCCGCTCTGGAATGCTTGCCGCGCCGCCGCCAGGTCAACCCGACAGAGGCCCTCAAATTCGATGGTTCCGTTGGCGTTGGCTCGACCCAACTCCCATACCGGAATTGCCTGCTGCTCGCCTCTTGTCCGCACCGACTCGACCCCCGCCTCATCGGCGCTGATTAGTATCCGGCCTTGGCATTCGCCAAAGAGGGCAACCTCGGCCGGGCCGGATGGCAGCGTCCCCACGGTCAGGCCCAGGCCGCCGGCGATGGCCATCTCGGCCGCCGCAACCGCCAGGCCGCCACGGTAGGGGTTGCGGGCTGCGCGGACCAGGCCGTCCTCAGCAAGGCCCAGGTAGAAATCGTGCAGGCGGCGCTCGAAGTCCAGATCGACCTTCGGACGACCGGCCACGATCCCGTGGCATACGGCCAAATATTCACTGCCGCCAAGGTCTTCCGGCCAACCGCCCAGCAGCAGCAAATGTTCGTCGCCGGCGAGGGCCTGGTCGACAACCGCGCTTTCCAGGTTCTCGATCAAGCCGAGCATTCCGATTACCGGCGTGGGATAAATCTGGCCGCCGCCCGATTCATTAAAGAGCGAAACGTTGCCGCCGGTAACCGCCAGGCCCAGCGAACGGCAGGCATCGGCGATTCCATCGATTCCTTCGGCCAACTGGTAGTAGACGGCGCTCTCGGTCGGACTGCCGAAATTGAGGCAATTGGTGATCGCGATGGGGCGCCCGCCAGCGCAAACGACGCTGCGGGCGGCGGCCGCGACGGCGATGGCTCCGCCCTGTCGCGGATCAAGATAGGTAATTCGACCCTCCCCGCCAGTGGCCAAGACCAGCGCTCGCTCGCTTTTTCCTATTCGCACGATCGCCGCGTCACCGGCGCCGGCCCGCACGGTGTTGGCGCCCACCGTTTGGTCGTAGGTCCGCCAGATCCGTTCGGTGCTGGCGATGTTGGCCGATCCCAGCAGGGTGAGCAGGTCTTCGGCCAGGTCCCGATCGCCCCGGTCCTCTATCTCAGGCGGGAGTTGCACTTCGTCGAGATAGGCCGGTCGCTCAACCGGCAGCCGGTATTGCGGCGAATCCAAAAGGTGCTCGACGGCGACTTCGGCCACCGTCGCATCGCCCTCGCGCACGGTCAGCTTCCCGTCTGGCGTGACTTCGCCGATCTGGGCGCAATGGAGACCCCAGCGGCCGAACAGGTCAAAGACTTCCTGCTCGCGTCCGCGGCGGGCGATGACGAGCATCCGCTCTTGGCTCTCGGAGAGCATTACTTCGTAGGGCGTGAGTCCCTTGGTGCGACGCGGCACTTTGGCCACGTCGATCGTGACGCCGGCGCCGCTGCGTCCGGCGGCTTCGACGCTGGAGCTGGTGAGGCCGGCCGCGCCCAGGTCCTGGAGCCCGACCACGGCGTCGGTCTCGAGCAGTTCGAGGCAGGCCTCAATTAGCAGTTTTTCCATGAACGGATTGCCCACCTGGACGACACCGCGGGTCGATTCCTGGGGGTTTTCCAGCGAGGCGAAAGTGGCCCCGTGAAGGCCGTCGCGGCCGGTGTCGGTGCCAACCAGGATCAATGGATTTCCGGCACCGGAAGCTACCGCCCGCGTGAGTTGGTCATGGCGCATCAAACCGACGCACATGGCGTTGACCAGCGGATTGCCGCCGTAGCTGGCATCGGCAATCGTGTCGCCGCCGACGGTGGGGATCCCGACGCAGTTGCCGTAGTGGGAGATTCCCGCCACGATGCCATTGGCCAGGTAGCGGTTGCGGTCGTCGGTTAAGGGCCCAAAGCGGAGTGAGTCGAGCAGGGCCACCGGGCGGGCGCCCATCGTGAAGATGTCGCGGATGATCCCGCCGACCCCGGTCGCGGCTCCCTCAAACGGTTCCACCGCGCTGGGATGATTGTGGCTCTCGATCTTGAACACGCAGGCGATACCCTCGCCGACGTCGACCACCCCGGCGTTTTCTTCGCCGGCGCTCACCAACATCCGCTCCGATTGCGAGGGCAGCCGTGACAGCAATGGCCGTGAGTGCTTGTAGCCGCAGTGTTCACTCCAGAGGGCTCCGAATATTCCCAGTTCAAGCGCGTTGGGGGCGCGGCCGATCAAGCCCTGGCAGCGCTGGTATTCGGCCCGCGTCATTGAGACCAGGCGCAGCTGCGCGTCGGTGGGGCTCAAAGTACCCCCACTCCGGCGGCGATGGCCGCTGAATGCCAAAGGGCGGCGCCGTCAATCGATCCCAGGGCAGGATCGCTGGCGCGCTCCGGGTGGGGCATGAGGCCGACGACGTTGCGGTTCCGATTGCAAACGCCGGCGATTGAATTTAGTGAACCGTTGGGGTTGGCCGATTCGGTGATGTGACCTTCGTCATCGCAGTATCGAAACACCACCTGGCCTTCGCCTTCGATTCGGTCCAGTTGCTCCGGCGCGGCGTAGTAATTGCCCTGGCCATGGGCCACTATCAGTCGCAGCGGCCGCTGCCGGTCAATCGTTTGCGTAAACGGGGTTGCCGTTGTTTCACAGCGCAGGTGAACCCAACCGTGTTCAAAGCGCAGCGAGGTGTTGGAAAGCATGGCTCCCGGCAGCAGGCCGGCCTCGAGCAGAATCTGAAATCCATTGCAGATTCCCAGTACCGGTACGCCCGCCGCCGCCGCCCTGGCCACTCCCTCCATACAGGGTGAAAAACGGGCGATAGCCCCGGCCCGCAGGTAATCGCCATGGGCGAACCCACCCGGCAACAGGATCAGATCGAAGCCGGTCAGGTCGGATTGCTGATGCGGGACCAGCCGAGGGTCAAAGTCCGAGTGCTCGGCCAGCGCGCGGTGCGCGTCGCGGTCGCAATTGGAGCCCGGGAATACCAGTACCGCGGCTTTCATCAGGCCGATTGGACCGTAATCTGATAGTCCTCAATTACGGGATTGGCCAGCAACTGGTGGGCCATCGCATCGGCGCGCCGATGAGCCGTGTCGGCGTCGCCGGCGTTAAGTGTCAGTTCGATCAGTTTGCCGATCCGGACCAATTCAACACCGTCGAACCCCATCTGTTGCAGGCCGTCGGCGACGGTTACCCCGGCCGGATCGTTCACCTCGCTCTGGAGGCGAACCTCGATGCGGATAGCGAATCTGGCCATCGGGTCAGGCGCTGATTTGGGCGAGCGCCCGGGCGTACTTGGCGGCCGTGGCCGATATGACGTCCTCGGGCAGCCGCGGCGCCGGGGGATTTTTGTCCCAACCGCTGTCAACTAGCCAATCACGGACAAATTGCTTGTCATAACTTTCAGGCGAGGAGCCGGCGACGTATCGCATGGCGTCCCAGAAGCGCGAAGAATCGGGCGTTAGGACCTCGTCAATTAGCAGCAACCGGCCATCGCTGAGGCCGAACTCAAATTTCGTGTCGGCCAGGATGATGCCCCGCTCGGCGGCATGATCATGACCGTACTGGTAAAGGGCCAGGGTCAGTTCGGACAGCTTGGCGCCCAGTTCCTCGCCCACCTGATCGACCATTTGCTGGTAGGAGATGTTCTCATCGTGACCGGTCTGGGCCTTGGTGGAAGGAGTAAATATCGGTGTCGGCAGGCGTTGTGCCTCGATCAGTCCGCTGGGCAGGGGAATTCCGCAGACGGTGCCCGATTTTTGATACTCGGACCAGGCCGAACCGGTGATATAGCCCCTGGCGACGCATTCAATCAGGACCGGCTCCGTTCGCACAACCAGCATGCTGCGTCCCGCCAGCTGGTCCAGATCGGTGTTCGGCGGCAGACCCATCTTGGCCACATCGGTCTCAACCAGGTGGTTCTCTACGATGTGGCCGGTGCGTTTGAGCCAGAACGCCGAAAGATCGTTGAGCACCGCCCCTTTGCCGGGGATCGGGTCGGGCAGCACCACGTCGTAGGCGCTCAGGCGGTCGGTTGTCACCAGCAACAGCCGGCTGGCAGAAATCGCATATATGTCTCGCACCTTGCCGCGCGAGATCAGTTCAATGCTGGGCAGGACTGTTTCCGACAGGCCGTTTGCTGATGCGTTGGTCATGAGGTTTCGCTCATTAAATGGAAATTGGCGGTCATGGCGGTTTTAGAGGCCAAGGCGCTCAAAACCGGTATCAACGTGGGCCAGATGGGCCCGGTGGGAAAAATGGCCGGACAGGGCTTCCCGGGACAGGTGCTCTCCGACCCGTGGGTCACTCTCCAGGAGGGCTTGCAGGTGCTGGCCGCTGGCACTGGCCCGGTGGCAGTGGGCGCGAATCAATTCATAGGCTTCCTGGCGGTTCATGCCCTCCTCGATAAGGGCCAGCATGACGGCCTGCGAATAAATCTGACCGCCCGTCATCTCCAGGTTGCGGGCCATTCGCTCGGGGTCGACGACCAATCCGTCGATGATGCCCGTAAACAGGAAGATCATGTAGTCGAGCAGGGTAGTTGAATCGGCGATGATTACGCGTTCGGCCGAGCTGTGGGATATGTCGCGTTCGTGCCAGAGGGCAACGTTTTCCAGGCCAACCTGGGCATTGGCGCGCACCACCCGAGCGAGACCGCAGATGCGTTCCGAGCGCGCCGGATTGCGTTTGTGGGGCATAGACGACGAACCGTGTCGGGATGCCTCAAACGGTTCTGCTACTTCGGCGACTTCGGTGCGCTGCAAAGAGCGAATCTCGGTTGCAAATTTGTCAAGACTGGCCGCGGTCACGGCCAGGGCGCAGAGATATTCGGCGTGCCGGTCACGCTGCAGGATCTGCGATGAGACAGGCGCGGCCGTCAGCCCGAGCTGGTCACAGGCCAACTCTTCTACCGCGGGTGGTACGTTGGCGTGCGTCCCAACCGAACCGGAGATCTTGCCGAACGAGACGGTCTGGCGGGCGGCGGCCAGGCGAGTGCGGGCGCGGCGCAATTCATCAATCCAAATGGCCAGCTTGAACCCAAAGCTGATCGGCTCGGCATGCATGCCGTGCGAGCGACCGATCATCGGCGTGTAGCGATGCTTCTGGGCCAGGGCCGTGAGCGGATTTTCCAACCTTGCCAACCGGTCCAGGATTTGGTCGATCGCCGAGCGCATTTGCAGGACCTGGGCGGTATCGAGCACATCGGACGATGTCAATCCCAGGTGCAACCAGCGCGATTCGAGCCCCAGCGACTCGGCCAGGGTGGCCACAAAGGCATTGGTCTCGTGGTCGGAATGGTGCTCCAGCTCATCGATCCGCTCCAGCGTGAAGCTGGCCCGGGTGATCTTGGCGGCATCGTCAGAGGGGATGTGGCCCAATTCGGCCCAGGCGGCAACGACCGCCAGTTCGACCTTCAATTGAGATTCGAAATAAGCCTGGCGGGACCAGATTGCGGCCATCGCGGGACGGGTGTAGCGGGTAATCACGCGGTCGCGAATTCTTTCATCTGGCCGTCCGCGGCCTCCGCGGCGATATCACTGCGAAAGTGCAGATTAGCAAATTTGACGCCCGATAGCCCCAAATAGGCTCGTTCTCGGGCCTGGGCGAAGTTTTCACCGGAACCGACAATCCCGAGCACTCGTCCACCGGCGGTGATCAATTCCATCCCGCAGCGGCCCGTTCCGGCGTGAAAAAGGTCAATTCCCGGGGCGGAGAGGACATCCTGGTCGAGCGAGATCGGCAGACCGGTGGGATAAGCGGCGGGATAACCGCCGGAAGCGGCCACGATGCAGACCGCCGCCCCGGACCGGATCCCCAAAAGGCCCGGCTGCATTTGCCCACTGGCGGCCGCCTGGCAGGCCTCGACAAGATTGCCTTCGATGAGGCCCAGGATCGTCTGCGCCTCCGGATCACCCAAACGGGCATTAAATTCGAGCACCCGGGGCCCGGCCGCGGTTAGCATCAGGCCGGCATAGAGAAATCCGACGTAGGGAGCGCCGGCCGCCGACAGAGCGGCGATGGCCGGGCGGAAAACGCGGTCCTCAACCATTTTTGCCAGCGGTGACCCAGCCGGCACCAAGGGCGCCGGAGCATAGCTTCCCATCGAACCGGTGTTGGCGCCCTGGTCGCCATCTCTGGCCCGTTTGTAGTCGCGGGCGAACGGCAGCATCGCCAATTGGGTTCCGTCAGTGAGGCAAAAGGCTGAGATCTCCGGTCCTTGGAGGCACTCTTCAATGAGAATCCGGCTCCCGGCCAAGCCGAACGCCTCCTCTCGCATCGCAGCGTTGACGGCGGCTTGGGCGGCGCTGCGGTCGGCGGCCACGGTTACGCCTTTCCCGGCGGCCAGACCGTCGGCCTTTATCACCGTCGGGTAACGGCACTCTGCCAGGTAGGCATCGGCCAACTGGGGGTCGTCAAATTCCTCGGCGTCGGCGGTCGGGATACCGACCTTGTGCATGAAGCGCTTGGCAAAGACCTTGGAGGTCTCAATCCGGGCCGCGCGGCGCGAAGGGCCGATACAGGCGATCCCGGCCGATCGGATTGCGTCGGTTACACCGGCTGCCAGCGGGGCTTCCGGCCCGCAGACCACCAAATCGACGGCGTTGGCCTTTGCCCATCCGCGCACCGCCGCGCTGTCTTCGGGTTCAAGGCCAATCGGCGTTGCCACTTCATTTATGCCGGGATTGCCGGGGGCGCAGAAAACCAATCCGCCGTCGGCGGCCAGTCGGGCGCAGAGGGCGTGTTCACGCCCGCCGCCACCTAACACCAAGATCCTCACTCCCATTCGATCGTTCCCGGCGGCTTGGAAGTTATGTCGTAGACGACGCGGGTGATCAAGGGCACCTCATTGACGATTCGCGACGAAACCTGGGCCAGCAATTCGTTCGGAAGCCGACTCCAGTCGGCGGTCATGAAATCGTCGCTATTGACCGCCCGCAGGGCCGCCAATTCGCCGTAACTGCGCGAATCGCCCATCACGCCGACGGTGCGTACACCGGTGAGCACCGCAAAGTACTGGGCGATGGCCCGGTCGAGACCTTCGGCGGCGATCTCCTCGCGCCAGATGTGGTCGGCCAGCTGCAGAGCGGCGACCCGTTGCCGGTCGACCGGCCCGATGATGCGCACCGCCAGGCCCGGCCCCGGAAACGGTTGCCGCCAGACGATGCCCTCCGGCAGACCCAACTCCAGCCCGACCGCCCGCACCTCGTCCTTAAATAGCCGGCGCAACGGTTCGATGACTTTCAAGTGCAATTGATCGGGAATGCGGGTGTTGTGATGGGTCTTGATCTTGGCCGATCCCAGGCCTGCTGCGGCGCTCTCGATCACGTCGGGGTAGATCGTGCCCTGGACGAAATACTCAATGTCAGTTAGGGCGTGCCCCTGTTCGACGAATACTTCAAAGAACTCGTCGCCAATGAGGATTCGTTTACGCTCGGGGTCGCTTACGCCGGCGAGCAAATCCAAAAACCGGTCGCCGGCATCGACCGTAACGAGGTCGATTCCCAGCTGCTCAACCAGCGCCGTGCGCACGGTGTCTACCTCGCCCCGGCGGAGCATGCCGGTATCGACAAATATTCCGGTCAATTGATCCCCGACGGCCCGTTGCAGCAAGGCCGCCGCGACCGCCGAATCGACCCCGCCGGAAATGCCGACAATGACCCCGGCGTCGCCCACCGCGGCCGCGATTTGATCAACCGTTTGACTTACGAAATTGGCCGGCGTCCAACTCGGACGAGCATGGCAAACGCCAAGCGCGAAATTGCGAAGCAGGGC
The DNA here is from genome assembly GCA_965249595.1 of Chloroflexota bacterium. GTDB lineage: Bacteria > Chloroflexota > UBA11872 > UBA11872 > VXNJ01 > VXNJ01. Next base: position 1,526,364 of record OZ252242.1, read on the forward strand.
ATGTCCGAGCTGGGTGTGGGAAACCTCGGGATGAAATTGCAACAGGGTTAAGTTGTCGCTGCCCAGGGCGGCCCACTCGGAATTTTCAGTTCGCGCCAACTGCTCAAAGCCGGGCGGTGGGAGCATTACGCGGTCGGCGTGACTCATCCAGACCCGGGTGATCTCGGGAAATCCGGCAAAGAGGGGATGTTCGGTGTCGGTGATTTCCAACTGCGCCGGGCCGTATTCACGCTGCTCGGCGCGGGTTACGACCCCGCCCAGGTCATGGGCCACCAGCTGCTGGCCGTAGCAGATTGCCAATATCGGAATTCCGGATGCCAGAAGCCCGTCGGGCAGGGTGGGCGCACCGTCCTCGTAGACCGAGGCATCGGAACCCGACAGGATCACGCCGACCGGGTTGTGCGCCAATATTTTGGCCAGGCTGGCGCTGGCCGGCAGGATTTCGCTAAAGACCTCGGCCTCGCGGATCCGGCGGGCGATCAGGGCGGTGTACTGGGAACCGTAGTCGAGTACCAGGATGGTGTCCGGGCCGGCCTTCAAATGACCGGGCACTCGGGCTTGGGGCTTGTATGTTGGCAGCAGCTCGAATTCGACCGTACGCCACATGCAGTAGTGGTCAGTTTGGGCTTACTGGGTGTGTGACAACTGGTTGTGGAAGCGGACGTTAACACGCCGCCGATCAAGTATATTGAGGTCGGCCGCCGCGCCCTTATGATTCAAACTTGGTGGGCGCCTCGCAAAGAGGTCTCCAACAGACTGGCCGAACAGGAAAAACCCGCCGCTTCGCACACCGCACGCATTGCCAGTGGCACCGATTCGGCGCTTTCCGGGCAGAGCGCGACGATCGTGGATCCGGATCCGGACAAGGCGGCCCCGTAGGCACCGGTAGCCAAGGCCGCCGCGATCATCTGATCCATCACCGGATGCAATTGGCGACGATACGGTTGGTGCAATCGATCCTCCATGGCATGAGCCAATTTGGGGAAGTCACCTTGCGTGAGGGCGGCAACCAGCATAGCGGCTCGCCCGACGTTAAAGACGGCGTCTTCGATCGGGACCCGCCGTGGCAGCATCCGCCGTGATGCGGCGGTGGGGATATGCAGGGCCGGCACGGCAACGACGAAGCGCAGCTCGGAAGGCGGTTCGATCCGGATCCAATCGGGCCGCGGGCCGGAGTCCAAGACGATGCAAAAGCCTCCGACCAGGGCGGGCACCACGTTGTCGGGGTGGCCCTCCAGACCGACTGCTATTTCGACCAATTCTTCAACCGCTGCCGGTTCGGCCAGCAGGGCGTTGGCCGCCGTCAAGCCGGCGCAGATAGCCCCGGCCGAGGAGCCCAAACCGCGCTGGATCGGTATGAAAAGTTTCTCGAGCAGATTGTTGTGCGAGAATTCCTGCCCGCGGCTGGCGCAAAGCTGGCGGGCGGCAGCGATTGCCAGATTTGTTTCGTCGAGCTCAACCATTTCCGAGCCCTGGCCTTCAACCGTTACCGACACCTCGGCGGCGCTTTTGAACTTGTACTCGTCAAAGAGATTTAGGGCAAGGCCAAAGACATCAAAGCCCGGTCCCAGGTTTGCCGAAGTTGCCGGGGCGGCGACTGCGATCTCAGCGGGCATGGCAGCGGTCGGTCACGGGCTCATTGACAGCGGGCGGCTTGGCAACCGCCGCCGCCCCGATAGGCTGCCAAATTCCCGGTTATGGGAAATTGAGGTGACCAACCCCAGCCCGCCCAGCATCGCGATCATGGAACTGCCACCAGCGCTAATTAACGGAAGCGTAAGACCGGTTACCGGCAATATGCCCACATTCATTCCTACGTTGACCGTGACCTGAACTGTAAACATCACCATAACCCCGATCGCGACTATGCTGCCGAATCGGTCGCTTGCGGAAATGCCAGCCACCAGCGCATATGTCACCAACAGCCCGAATAGGCCGATGACCACCAGCGATCCAATCAGGCCGGCCTGCTCGGCGATTACCGCGAATATGAAGTCGGTTTCACGCACCCGCAGGAACTCCAACGCGGTTTGTGACGATTCCGAAAAACCGCGACCCCAGAGCCCTCCGGAACCGATCGCGATTCGCGCCTGCAGCACGTTGTAACCGGAACCCAGGGGGTCAAAGCTGGGATCAAAGAAGGCCAGGATTCGTTCGCGCATGTATGGTTGCATGGCGAACCAGATTGCTGGTGACGCGGCCAGGGCGACAGCCGGCGGGACCGCCAGATGGCGCCAGTTGACGCCGCCGGCCAGCGCGATTCCCTGCCAGATTGCGATTAGCAGCAGGGCGGTCCCGAGATCCGGCTGGCGCAGAACCAATAGGGCCGCGGGCAGGGTGATGATCCCGGCCAGGAGATGTCCGCGCAGGGTGCTTAGGGCGTATGGGGCCCGCGTGTAGTACCGGGCCAGGACGACTATTAGGGCGATCTTGGCGAATTCGGAGGGCTGAAATTGAAAATCACCCAGGATGAACCAACGCTGCGAACCGCCCCGCTCCACCCCGACCATCAGCACCAGTACCAGTAAGGCCAGGGCCAGGCCGTAGGTAAGCCAACCCAGCGTCGACCAATCGTGGTAGTCGAGATGAGCCAGGAACCAATACAGGGCCAATCCAATGACGACGGCGATGCCCTGGCGGACCATCGGCGAGGACACACCCGCGGAGGCGGGCTCGCCGAGAAAGGCCAGGGTGACTAGGGAAATCCCGATGAGGCCGGCGACGGCAACCAGCAGCATCGAGTCGCGCCGTTCAAATCGGGCGTAGAGGGCGCTGAATCTAACCATCGGCGCCTACGGTTGAGGACCGAAGTTCGGCCAGGGTTGGGTATTGCAAGGTCGCAATTTGGCCCGTGAAGTAATAGTCGAGTATGTCGCGGGCTACCAGAGCAGCAGCCATCGAGCCCTCGCCACCGTCACGAATGAGAACCGCAAAGGCCATTTCCGGCTGGTCGTGCGGGGCGTAGCCAACGAACCAGGAATGTGACGGCAGGTTCCCGTTGGCGTCGCGTTGGCCTGAATATTCGGCGGTACCGGTTTTGGCGGCAGAGCGCACCGAATCGGTGCGAGCTCGAAAGCCCGTCCCGTTGACCCCGTTGACAGCCTGCTCGAGGGCTTGCTGGACCAACCCGAGATTGCCTTCGGAAATTGGGATGCGTCCCAGGACTGAAGGTTCGATTTCACGAATTAAACGGCCCTCATTGTTGGTCAAATGGGAGACCAGGCGGGGTCGGAAAAGCGTGCCGCCGTTCCCGATCGCCGCGTACATGTTGACCAGCTGCAACGGGTTAACTTGAACGAATCCCTGGCCGATTGCGGCTTGATAGGTATCACCAGTCACCCAGGGGGCGCTCAAGTTCCTTTCCTTCCAGGCGCGATCGGGGACCACGCCGCCTGATTCGTGCGGCATGTCAATGCCGGTTGGACGGCCGAATCCAAAACCGCGCGCATACTCGGCCAGGGCGCGGTCGCGAACTCCTAAGAACCCCTCGTAGGGGTCACCGCCCGAAATCTTGTAGAAAAAGATGTTGCAGGATTCCGATATCGCCCGATGCAAGTTGACCTGACCGTGGCCACTGGCTAGCCAATCGTGAAAAATCCACCCGGATGGGAGGATCAGATTCCCCTCGCAAGTGAACGGGGTGCTCGGATTGATCACGTCCTCCTCTAGCGCTGCGGTGGCCGCAACCAATTTGAAGGTCGAGCCGGGGGGATAGAGCCCTGAAATGGCGTGATTTATCAGCGGGCGTCGGGGGTCGTTGATCAGGACCTGAAAATCTTCATCGGAAATCCCTTCGGCGAAGGGCGAATTGTCAAACGTTGGGTAGTCGACCATCGCTCTGATGTCGCCGTTGTTTGGATTTAGGACCACGGCAACGCCGGCGCCGTCTGAGCCAAGGAAGCGCTCCAGGATTTCGGTAATGCCCGCTTGAAATTGGGTATCAACGGTCAGGTGCACGTTGGCCCCGGAAATTGGCGCGGTGAAGTGAAGTTCGCGAATGTCCTGGTTGAGTGCTCCGACCTCGAGCAACCGTCCTCCGCTCAAGCCACGCAACTCGTCCTGAAACTGCATTTCAAGACCGGTTAACCCGACCTCCTCGGATAGGGTGACCCCGCGCGCCAAGTGCTCGTCCCGTGCCTCGGCCGGGACCGGTCCGGTAAATCCCACCAGTTGTCCCATCACCAGACCATCGACGTAACGCCGCCGGTAGCGCGGCCGCAGGTCAATCCCGGGCCAGCGGAATGACTGTTCGCGGGCGATCAAGGCCGATTGGCGATCCAGCGAACGGGCCAGGCGGATCTCGCCCAAATTGTTGAGCGTGGACCGCTCGAGGGTTCGGTAGAGCAGATCGCGGTCGTCACCGACCAGTCCCGCCAACACGTCGGCGATTTCGGGCAATTCGTCGACCGCGAGATCGGCGGTATCGAGCCAGAGCTCAAATTCCGGCACGTTGTCCGACAGCTGGCGGCCGTGGGAATCGAAAATGTTGCCGCGGACCGGAAGCACCTCTTCGACGCGAGTCCGGTTGGCCTCGGCCTCAAGTGCTAGATCGTTGTGATCGAACACCTGCAACTGCCACAGTCGGCCCACAATTACGGCTCCGGCGGTTCCGGCGCCTGCCCCTAGCAATAACTGGCGGCGGGTGACGCGATCACCGGTCAATCCGACCTGTCCGCGCCGCTCAGAAATAGATCACCACCATGGCGTTCCGGGTCTGACCGGCAACTTAGTGCGACGGGCGAAGACGCTACTCCAAAATCCGCCAATCCAGAAAATTGCGACCGCCAGGACTGTATTGAGGATTATTGCGGTTACCGTGGCAAGGGCCGCCAGGGCGAATACCAAATCGATTCCCTGCCAGACCAGCAACAAGCCAAACACCAGGTTGTAAATCGCCGTTGCAAAAGCGCTGGCCACGACAAGCCAGGATGCTGAACTTCCAAACAGAACGAAACGCCACTGGACAACGGGCAGAATCGCTAGCATAAGGGCCATTGATTGACCGCCGGCAACGGTTCCGCCAAGCAGATCCAGTCCGATTCCGATTGCAAACGCGGCAAATATTAGGCCGGCGCTGGGGGATCGCACCGCCCATCCGACCAATATCACCAACACCAAATTCGGCACTTGATCCAGGATTGTGAATGTCGCCTCGAGCCCGGTTTGCAACAACGCCGCCGCCATCAAAATCAGGGCCATGGCGAGGCGTCGCCAATGCGCTCCTTGATTGATGTCGAAAACCCTGCCCGATCGCCGGTAGATCGCGTTCATCTACGCGCGTTCGGCGACGATGACAAGAACCGACGCCAAATCGGAGTTATTTACCGCCGGCCGCACGTCGGCAGTTCGGGTGATGATGTCGGCGCGGTCGCGCACATTGACGACTTGCCCCACCAAAATTCCGCGCGGAATCTGCGAGCCGATTCCAGCGGTAACCACAAACTGGTTGATTGCCATGTCGGAGCCGAGCAGGATGTTATCCATCTCCAGCAGTGCGGTGCCGGTTCCCTGGACTGAACCGGCGATATCTTCAAACTGTCCCTGCACGGATACGGCGATGGAGCTGTTGGGACTGGTTATCGGCAGGATTCGGGCCCAATCGGGGCCTACGTCGACGACGCGCCCAACCAGTCCGCTCAACGAAATGACCGCCTGGCCAGGGGCGATTCCGTGGTCGGATCCCCGATCCAGGTTGAGTAAATCGTGCAGCGCGGTTCCGTCGCGCGAAACCACTGCGGCCGTGACTAGGTCGAATTCGGGGTGGGCGCTCGCGAAATTGGTGGCCTCGATCGCACCAGATTCATCGCGGCCATCCTGTCGAAGCCGGGCAATTTCAGCCCTAAGGACTGCCACCGATTCCGACAATTGCTCGTTTTCGGCTGACAATGAGCCGACGTTTCGAACCGAATCAAAAAAGTCGCCAACGCCGCCCCCGATCTGACTGATGGCCGTCTGAAACGGCGCGGCGGCCCGCACTGCAAGACGTTCGACCGGGTCCAATCCGCCATTGTTGTGCAGGATCGCCGCCAACAGGCAGAGCCCGGTGCAAATTGTCAGTACCCACAGTGGTCGGCCTGTCGGCACCGCCCCCACCTTTTCGGCCAGGCTAAAACGCGAGCGCTTCGTCGGCGACGAAGATGTCGCGATAGCGATCCACGTTCTCAAGGCAAATGCCGGTACCGGTCACCACCGCTTCCAACGGTTTTTCGGCAATGAAAGCCGGGATTTCAGCGGCGTTGGCCACGCTCGATTCGATGCCGCGCAATAGGGCGCCGCCGCCGGCCAAGCAAATCCCGGACTGCATGATGTCGGAGAGCAATTCGGGCGGCGTTGATTCAAGCGCCACTATCACGCAGTTGACAATTTTGGCAACGATCGGATTGATCGCCTCACGCACCTGGCCCGACGTGATCTCCATCGACCGCGGCAAGCGGGTGTAAACGTCGCGGCCGCGCACCGTCGTAGACCCCTCGTCCTCAAAGGGCCGGGTGGATCCCACCTGGATCTTGCAGGCTTCGGCGGTGCGCTCACCGATGAGCAAGCCGTGTTCAGAGCGGACGTAATCGACGATTGCCTGGTCGAGCTCGGTGCCGGCGATCCGCACTGAATTGGATACCGCCACCCCGCCGAGGGCGATAACGGCCACTTCGGTCGTTCCGCCGCCGATATCGACGATTATGGTGCCGACGGCCTCCTGAATTGGCAGGCTCGCTCCGATGGCGGCCGCCATCGGCTCCTGGATCAGGTAGGCCTCGCGCGCTCCCGCCTGCAACGTAGCTTCGTGGACCGCCCGTTTTTCAACCTCGGTAACACCCGAAGGAATACCGACGATGACCCGCGGGCGCGGCACCAGCGGCGAGTCGCTGTGGACACGCCCGATGAAATAGCGCAGCATCTGTTCGACGACGTCGAAATCTGCAATCACACCATTTCTAAGGGGTTGGTGGGCAACTATGTTTTCAGGCGTGCGACCGACCATTTCTTTGGCCGATTTCCCAACCGCCAGGGTTCTGTCATTTCGTAAATCAACGGCCACGATCGATGGTTCATTCACCGTCACGCCGCGCCCGCGCACATAGACCAGCGTGTTGGCGGTCCCCAAATCGATGCCCAAATCGGCCGAGAATATCCCCAGCAATGCCGAAAGCGGTCTAAGCACGGCGGGTCATCCACCGGTGGTCCGACATCAATTAAGCCCCGACCAAAGCTGCCGTCATCACGTCTTCGACGGAGTCGACGAGGACGAAATCGATGCCCGCCCGGATGCCCTCGGGCACTTCTTCCAATTCCTGTCGATTGCCGCGCGGCAGGATGAACCGCGACAGACCGGCCCGGCCGGCGGCCAACACTTTGGCTTTGACGTCGCTGGTGCGTATGACCCGCCCCTGCAATGAAATCTCACCCGTAAGCACGGTATCGGCGCGCACTGCGCGGCCGGTGAGGGCCGAATTCATTGCCACTGCAATTGATAGTCCGACGGAGGCCCCGGATTTCGGCTGGGCCCCGGCCGGAATATGGACATGGAAGCTGAGAGCGTCAAAATCGGGCCGATTGATCCCCAGGCTGCCGGCGCGGACGCGCCAATAGGTGCGGGCCGCTTGGGCTGACTCCTTCAATACGTCGTCCATCTGGCCGGTCAAAACCAATTCACCGTCGCCCTGGGCGACGCTTATTTCCACCGGCATCAATTCACCACCCCAGGAGTTGGCGATGACCGCGTTGGCTGCGGCGACCGAGTCATGCTCTATCTGCAGCCGCTGCTGGAAGCGAGGTTGTCCAAGTAAGTTGCGCAGATTGGCGGTGGTAACCCGCAAGCGGGGCTTGCGCCCTTCGGCCGTACGCACTGCAGATTTGCGGCACAAGGCAGCCAACTGACGCTCCAATTCCCTCACCCCGGCCTCGCGCGTGTAATCGGCAATAACCGCTTTTAATGCGTTTTCCGAAATGGTCAGGCGGGACTCGTCGATTCCGTGGCGGGTCAAGAGGTTCGGGATCAGGTGCAGTCGAGCGATGGTGGCCTTTTCAATATCGGTGTATCCGGAAATCTTGACCACTTCCATACGATCTACCAGCGCCGCCGGCAAGTCCGAGATGTCGTTGCCGGTGGTGATGAAGAACACCCGCGAAAGATCGAACGGTTCCTCCACGTAGTGGTCGGAAAACTCGGAATTTTGTTCGGGGTCAAGGACTTCGAGCAGGGCGGTGGCCGGATCTCCGCGAAAGTCGACACCCAGCTTGTCGATTTCATCAAGCATGAATACTGGATTGGCTGATCCGGCTTGGCGCAGAGACGAGATGATGCGTCCGGGCATCGACCCGATATAGGTTCGCCGATGCCCGCGAATCTCGGCCTCGTCGCGCACGCCGCCTAGCGAAACCCGCACCAGCTTGCGTCCCATGGCTCGGGCAATCGACTTACCCAGGCTGCTTTTGCCGACGCCCGGCGGTCCCTCCAGGCACAGAATCGGGCCGCGGCGCGACCGCGTGAGCTTGCGCACCGCCAGGAATTCAAGGATTCGCTCCTTGACTTCATCGAGGCCGTAGTGTTCGAAATCTAAGACTTTGCGCGCAGCCGGGAGGTCGATTCTGTATTTGGTGTAAGTGGTCCACGGCAATTCCAGCAGGCACTCGATGTAGTTGCGCAGGACGTTGACTTCCGGCGAACCGGCCGGCATGTCGCCGAGACGAGCCAAATCCTTCTCGATGCGGGTCACTATCCGTTTTGGATAACGCCCCTTAGCGAGGCGCTCGCCGAGTTCGCGGACATCGCGCGAGACGGCGTCGGTGTCGCCAATCTCGTCGAGGATGGCCTTCATCTGTTCGCGCAAAATCTCCTGTTGGTGTTCTTCTTCAACTTCCGTGGCAATTTGTTCGCGCAGGTCGTTTTGCGCCGCCAAGACCGCCATTTCGCTGTCGAGAATTGCCTGCAGCCGTTGTAATCGATCGGCGTCGCCGGCGGTTTCCAAGAGCTCCTGGGCCTGCCGGAATGGAAGTTCCAAGCTGGCCGCCACCACGTCGGCCAGGCTGCCCGGATTGGGAGCGTTTAGGGCCCGCACGTAGCTATCTTTTTCCAGTTCGTCGGACTCCTCAACGGCCTTGGCAAAAAGGTCCAAAACGACCGAAGCCTGCTTGCGCAACTGGTTTCCGGGGTCGACGGTGACCGGGTTTGGCACCGCCCGGGCGGTGGCAATTAGGTAGGGCGTGGTTTGCGTGAACTCCGCAATCTGCATGCGCTCCAGGCCCTCAACCAGGACGGAGGTCGTTCCATCCGGGAGGCGCAACAGACGATTGATGCTGGCCAGCGTTCCAACGCTGAAGAGGTCTTCGCCGCCGACATCTTCAATTTCAATCTCGCGCTGGGAAACCACCAGGATCTGGCGGTCCGATATCATCGCGGCTTCGATCGCCGCCAACGATTTTTCGCGTGAGACCAGCAGCGGTGTGAGGGTTTCGGGGGTGGGGAACAACACGGTTCCGCGAACCGCCAGCACGATCACGCCGCGCGCGCCGCCATCAGACCGCGCAGGATCCCGTTGGGGGTTCTCGGTTCGCTTTGATTCTTCTGAAATGGGCAGCATTTTCGATTATCTAGGAATGCAGGCCACTGGCCGCAGATCAGCAATATCTAGACTTGGCTTACCCAACCCGAATTGCCGGCCCGTCCGATTGGAGCACTGCGGCTGATGGAAGTGCATTCCCGCCGGTGCCGGTGAGTGAAGTTTTTCTCGCCTATAACACCGGTTACAACGTCGGCGTGGGCGGTGCCGTAGTTCACAACGGGCGCCTGCTGATGGTGCGTCGGGCCTCGCGCTATGGCCGCGGCAATTGGCAGATCCCCGGTGGTTTTATCGAACGGGATGAAACCATGGAAGTTGCGGTCGTACGCGAGGTTGAGGAGGAGGCAGGGGTCGTGGCCCGGGTCAAGGGCCTGATGGGGATGCGGTCGCGGACTGACGAATACAACAGCACCTATGTCATTTTTCTGCTCGAATACGTGTCCGGCGAGCCGCGCCCCGATGGGGTTGAGACCGACCGCGCCGAATGGATTGGCCTGGAAGACCTAGCATCGTTGGAGAAACTGCCGCCGATCAATGCGGTAATTGCCCGAATCGCCCTGTCGGCCAAGCCGCCGGCGTTGGCGCCGCTCGATCTGCCCAGCATCGACGGGTCGCGCTATCTGCTGTTTGCCGGCGAGGCCTAAACCCAAAGAGCGGAGATTCCCGATGGTTGCGGGCCTAATGCACCGGATCCGCCCGCCTAGCCTGCTAGCCGGCCTGGCAGCTTTTGTCGCGGTTGCCGGATTGCTGTTGCTGTTGGGGCTGGCCCTGGCGGAAGGCCCGGCCGGACCTCCCGGCGTCAACAGCCGGTCGCAGCGCCTGGACCAGAACCCGCGTCCGGCGCCGCAATTTGCGCTGACCGGATTGCGTGGGGGAGTGGTCAGCCTAAAAGGGCTGCGGGGCAAGGTGGTGGTGATCAATTTCTTCGCCTCATGGTGTGGTCCCTGCCGGATCGAGGCGCCGGCCCTGGAAAGGTTCCACCGGGCCGCCGATCCCGATCATCTAGCCCTGCTGGGGATCGGCCTCTGGGACAAAACGCAGGACGCAACCGCATTCGCCGACACCTACGGATTGAGCTATCCGCTGGCCCTTGACGATTCCGGTGCGGTGGCCGTCGAATATGGCGTGGCCGGTATTCCAGAGACCTTTGTCGTCGACCGCCTGGGGGTCCTGCGGTTCCGCTGGAGCGGCCCATTGACCGAGGCCCAACTGATGGAATTGACCGAAACACTGCTGGCTGAATCCGGTGGCTGAGCCCGGGCTTCTACTGGTAGCGCTGTCGATCGCCTTGCGCTTTGTTCACGCCCTGGCGGCCGGATTCTGGGTTGGCGGTGGCCTGTTGTTTCTTTACGTAATCGCCCCTCTGGCAAATACCAGCGCGACCGGCAAATTGACCGGTCGCCTGGGACGGGCGATGTCGCTAACCGTCGGCACCTTCATACTCACTGGCGCCGTTTTGGTGTTTGAAAGATTGGCCGGCCCGGGTTCGGCCGGCGCCTACGTCGCCCTTTTGGCCTTCAAAATGGCCACCGCGATATTGGCGTTCGGGTTGGTCTGGCGGGGCGGAGTGGCTCTGCCGGCCGCCGTTCGCAGCTACCTGGCAGGCCGCTCCCGCTGGCTGCACGGTCGAGTCGGACTGGCCGCCTGGATTGGCGCTCTGGCCTACCTGATCTCCTTGATCCTGCAGTACATGGCTGAAAACGCCGGCTAGCCCGCCGGCCGGAGGCGGCCAACTCAATAGAATTTGCCGGCTCGCTTTTCCGGGCAATCTCCACCCCCTGCCAAAACTTGCAGTCGACAGCCTTGCCGGCGTCAACCCGCCGACGCTTCTCACCGACCCTGGCCGTAGTCATCGCCGTGATCGTCCTCGCGGTTGCCTACCTGTCGTATTCGGCCGCCCAATCGGCCGCCGTTTACTACCTAACGATCGATGAATTGACCGTTCAGGGGGACCAATTGGGCGGCCGCTCGGTGCGAGTGCAGGGGCGCGTGGCCGATGGTTCGATAGTCACCGACGATACGCGGCAATGGATCCGATTCGAGCTAACCGACGGAACGAACAGCGTGCCGGTTACCTACGAGGGTGTGCCGCCTGATCTGCTCGGCTACTCGGACGAGCAGAAGTATCAGGACGTGGTCGTTGAAGGTCGGATTCAAGACGGCCAGTTGGTAGCCGACAATCTGCTCGTCCAACACGGGCCCGAATTTGCCCCGGTTGACGAGTTAAATCCCTGAATTCCCCACTGCCAGTGGTTGAAGAATCATCCCCGGCGGCGGGGTTGTCAATCGCCGGGCTCTCGCGCCGGTTTGGATCGACATTGGCGCTAGAGGACGTTTCCTTCGATCTACCGGCGGGCGCCTTTTGCCTGCTGCTGGGTGCCAACGGCGCGGGCAAAACCACGCTCCTGCAGGCCCTGGCCGGGGCCATTCGGGCCGATGCCGGGGTCGCCCGTTTTGAGGGCGCCGAAATCGGCAGCGGGATTTGGCAGCGGCGCTCGAATTTGGCCTACGCCGGCCATTCGGCCAGCGCCTATCCCTTGGCGTCCGTGGAGCAGAATCTGCGGTTTGCCCGCAGATTGGGCGGCCAGCCAACTTTGCCCCCGGTGGGAAAAGCCATTGCCGGCTTTGGCCTGTGCGATCAGGCTGACCAGCGAGCCGGGACGCTCTCGCGGGGCCAACGCCAGCGATTGGAATTGGCCCTCGCTACTGTTCGTGCACCACGGTTGCTATTGCTAGACGAACCATTTACCGGACTGGATACCCAGGGGGCCGAGCACCTTCGGACCATGCTGGCCCAGCGCGATAAGAATTCAACCGTATTGATCGCCACCCACAATCCGGGCGAAGTCTGGGACCTAGCCGACCACGTCTTGGCCTTGGCCAATGGCCGGCTGGTCGCCAACCGCGCTTGCGCCGGTATTTCCCGGCAACAAGCCATCGACCTGGCCGATTCCGCTCCGCCCCCGATTTCCCCGACTCGCAGGGATTCCGGGCGCGGATTTGAAGCGCCGGACATCGGCCGCTTCTCGCCGCTGAGCGCGGTGGTGGCGATGGATTTGGCCCAGGTTTGGCGGGGGCGCGGGAGCGCGATTGCCCTGGCGGCGCTCTCAATTCTGATCATGCTCACGGTGGCACTGGCCCTCCAGGCTCCTACCTCGGATTCCGGGGCGGCGGCTGTCGGCGGCTACTGGGCGGGCCTAACGTTCGCCGCCGTGCTCGGCTCACATCATGGGTTTCCGCACCTGCGCGAGAGCGGAACGCTGACGATGTTGCTCACTGCCCCGCTCGCTCGCCCCGTCCTGGCGCTATCGCAAATGGTCGGTCAACTGGCCCGTCTGGTTCCGGTCGCATTGCTGGGACTGGTTGCCGCCAGCGTCCTTTTCAACGTCAACTTGGTAACTCCCGATCTGGTCGTCCTGGCCATCGCCGGGGCAATCGCCCTGTCCGCCCTGGGCGCCGCCTACGGAGCCCTGCTATCGGCCCTGGGCAGTCGTGAGGTGCTTGGCCCGTTGTTGATGCTGCCCGCCGCATTGCCGATCATCATAGTTGGCGTTCTCTCCACCGCTGCAGTGGTAGACCAGACTATGTCGGGCACGCCTTGGCAGGTCGCGGCCCTGGCGGTGGCTTACGCCGCTTTGATCTGCGCTCTTTTGATTCTTGCTATTGATGAGGTGATTGTTGAGTAGACGCTACCTGCCGCCGCTAGCCCTTTCGCTGCTCACCTTGCTCACCCTGCTGGCCAGCTTGGTCCTTATCGTCTTCTACGCCCCCTTGGAAGCCGTCCAGGGCGTCGCGCAAAAGATCATGTACATCCACGTCGGCGCGGCGGCGGCGGCCTACGTTTCATTCCTGGTTACCGGTGCCGGCAGCATCGGAGTGCTGGCCAACCGCCGGCCCGGATGGGATCGCCTGGCCCGTTCGGCGGCCTTGGTCGGCGTGCTTTTCACCACCGCGACGCTGGCCACCGGGGCGATCTGGGGAAGGGCGGTCTGGGGTGTTTGGTGGACCTGGGACGCCCGTTTGACGACAACCCTGGTGCTCTGGTTCGTTCAAGCCGGTTACCTCTTGATGAGAGGTTGGATCGGAGATCCCGAACGCCGTCAGCGCCTGGCCGCGTTCGCCGGCCTGTTGGGGGCCTTAATCGTTCCGGTCAATTACCTCTCGGCGTACTGGTGGCGAACCCTGCATCCGCCGCCAACCGTAATAGCACCGAATTCACCGGGCTTGCCGCCGGCGATGGCCCACACCCTTATCGTCTCCACCGTCGCCCTGCTCCTGGTGTGGGCATGGATGCTCTGGGTGCAATCGTCGATTGAACGCGCCGCCGATCTACAGGAAGGCTTGATTTAGCTTGCCGTTGTCCGGGTTGGCAATGCTGCTGATCGCCTATGGCGTCCTCGCGGCCACCTTGGCCGGCTGGGCGATTTACGCCAGCGCCCGCGTCCGGGCGATCGCAATCCAAGAGGCCAGGCGCGACAGCAAGAACGCCGAAGAGTGATTTCCGTCACCGGCCGGCCGCCGGCCGGCACTCCGCTGCAATGACCTAATGGATCTGGCCGCCCTCGGTCGCATGGCCCTATTGTTGGCTCTGGCCCTGGCCGTCTATTCCCTTATTGCAACCGCCTTGGCTCTCCGCCTGGGCGATGACAAGCTGGCGCGATCCGGGCGCAATGCGCTCTCCGGCGTCGCCCTGGCCACGACGATGGCCATCGGCATCCTGGCGGCGGCTTTCTTGAGCGGTGATTTTGCAATTGCCACGGTCGCTGAAAACTCCTCGCGGACGATGCGCGCCGGATTGGTCCTTTCGGCGATTTGGGGTGGCCAGGCCGGATCGCTGATGCTTTGGACCTGGCTGATCTCCCTGCACGGTGGCATTGCGGCGCCGATCATCTGGGCCCGCCTGCCGGCCTTCGGGCCGTACGTGAGCGGGGTCTTGGCGGCGGTGGTGCTTTTCTTTTTGACGCTGTTGGTTTTGGAAAGCTCGCCCTTCGAACGGCTTGCCGTGGTGCCCACTGACGGGCAGGGCCTCAACCCCCTGCTCTGGGACGTGGCGATGCAGATTCACCCGCCCCTGCTCACGGCCGGCTACACCGGGTTCGTAACTCCGTTTGCGATCGCCGTTGCGGCGCTGGCCACCGGGCGCGTGGGACGGCAATGGCTGGCCGTCAACAGACCTTGGATGCTGCTGGCCTGGGCGCTGCAGGGAGGCGGATTGATCCTGGGCGCCTGGTGGGCCTATCGGGTGCTTGGCTGGGGAGGCTTCTGGGGCTGGGATCCGGTTGAAAACGTTGCCCTGATCCCCTGGCTGCTGGCCACCGCCTATTTGCATTCGGCAATGGTGCAAGAGCGCCGCGGGATGCTCAAGACATGGAATCTGTCGCTTTCGCTGCTTACGTTCGTGCTGGCAATATTTGGCACCTTCATCGTTCGCAGCGGCGTACTCACCTCGGTGCATTCGTTTGCCCAGTCGTTAATCGGACCATATTTTTTCGCTTGGTTCGGTGCGTTGCTCACGCTCGCCGGCCTGCTGATCATCTATCGCGCGCCACTGCTCTCGTCCAATCGTCGATTTGAATCGTTCGGATCAAGGGAATCGGGCTTCCTGCTTAACAATTTGTTCCTCGCGGCGTTGGCCGCGACCACATTCTGGGGCACAATTTTTCCGCTGATTTCCGAACTGCTCACCGGCCGCCGGGTTTCGGTCGGGGCGCCCTTCTATGACCAGGTCAACGGGCCGTTGCTTATCGGTCTATTGCTGCTGGCCGGGATCGGACCGCTTTTGGCCTGGCGCAGCACCCCCTGGCGGCGCTTCTTGCTGCGGGCCGGCCCGGCCCTGCTACTGGCTGGCGTCATTGGCCTGGGTTTTGCCGTTGGCGGAGTAGGCCAGGCCCTCACGCTGGTAGCAGTTGGAGCCTGCGCCTTTACGACGACGGCAATCGCAACCGAATTGTTCTTCGCCGTCCGCCGCGGATCATCGGCCGCTCGCTGGCCCCGCCGGGTGGTCGAAATTCTGCTGGCCGACCGGCGGCGCTGGGGTGGGTATGTGGTGCACTTGAGCATCGTGTTGGTTGCCGTCGGGGCGATCGGGACGGCCGGATTCCAACAGGAGCGGGCAATCACATTGAGGGTCGACGAAAGCGCCCGGATCGGCGACTATTCGATCGCCTACCAGCAGATGGAAACCTATCAGGTGGGAGCGGTTGCTTACTTTGATGCCCATCTGGCCGTAACCACCGGCGATGACCAGAGTTCGCTGATCGCCGGCCGCCGCATCCATCGCGGTTGGGAGAGTCAGCCGGTCGCCGATGTCGGAATCGAAACCACCGCCCCACAGTTGACCGACCTTTACGTAATACTCTCCGGCTGGGGTGATCAATTCGAGACCGTGAGCCTGCGGGTGTTGGTCAATCCGGCGATCGGTTGGATGTGGATCGGCGGATTGGCATTCCTCCTGGGAGTCCTGGTGGTGTTCTGGCCGGGCGCTGCGGCCAGCCTTGGCAGTTCAGCGCGGCAAGCCCGCCGATCGACCTTGGCCTGGCAAGCGGCCAGGACCTCCTGAACCGTCTCCTGCCGGCGATCGCGATAGCGCTGCTGGCGCTATCGCTGTTGACCGGCCCGCTGCTCGCTGATGAATTGGAGGAGCAGACCTGGGCGATCGCCGGCAAACTGGCCTGCCCGGTCTGCGCCGGACAGAGCGTTAAGGACTCCGGCGCCGAGTTGGCGGTCCAAATGCGTTCCATCATCGCCACCCAGCTGGCCCAGGGCCGCAGTGAACCGCAAATCATCGAATATCTGGTCGACCGCTATGGAGCGGAAATCCTGCTCGATCCCCCGAAAAGCGGAATCCAGCTCTGGGTCTGGATCGGTCCGGTTGCGATATTGGCAATTGGCGTGCTAATGGTTCTGGGGCGATTTGACCACTCGGCGCTGTTGGCGCGCTGGCGGCGCGACCGATGATTGCCTACATCGCCGCAATGCTCGCCCTTACCACCCTGGTGGCCCTGGCCCTGGCCTTAGAGCCGCTGCTTGGATCAAGAACCGTCGGGCGCCCGGTTGACTCCGACGATCTTGACGATCTGCTCAATTCGCCCGCTGAAAATGCGGGCCCGCCGCCGCCCCGGTTTGTCGGGCGGCTGCAACGCGGCCAGGCAATAGGGCTGGCCGGGGCGCTGGCTTTCGTAGGTCTGGCCGTAATCTTGGCGGCGGCGGCGCTGCGCACCGATGATCAACCGGCCTCTCTCGCCGTCGCCAATATTGGATCGCCGGCCACGGGCGATCTGTTCCTGAGCGCCGATGGTGATCAATTGGTGGTGGGTGGAGCCGACGGCATCTGGGTAGGGCCGGCCGGATCGGACTCGCTATCGCGCATTGAGACCCTCCTCCCGCGGCCGGTGGCCGTTGCACCGCCCGGCAGCCTGTTGCTATCGGCCGATGGGCGGCGCTTTGACCTGTCCGGCGCGGCCTCTGCAAACGCGGACTGGCCGGATGTTGAGGCTGTCGCGATTGCCTCCTCGCGTTCGGGCGGGCGCGTGGTACTGGCCGGAATTGACCGCTCGCTACACCTCTCTGGCGATGGCGGGCAGAGCTGGCGACAGGCGGGCGACCTGACGCCGCTGGGCCTGCGGGCCCTGTCGGTCAGCGACCGCGACGGGAGGATTTGGGTCGCGACCGACGTTCAGGGGGTGCTGACCGGTGACGGTGAGAGCGGTTGGGCCGGGGCCAACGGGTTTGTCAATGGAGCCCTGCCGACGGTTACGGTCTTCGATATTGACTACGATCCCGACAGCGGCGATTCATTCAGTGGGGCCGCCGGCGAGGTCTTCCAGGGGTCGCTCTATGCGGCCACCGACGCCGGATTGTTTAGATCACGCGATGGCGGGCTCGCCTGGAATCTGATCGCCACCGGTTTTGCGCCGGCCGCCATCTACGGCGATGGACGTTACAGCGGGGACCTCTGGGCGGCGGCAATCGACGGGATGATCTACCGCTCCACCGATGGTGGTCGGAATTGGTCGTAATCGTCCGTCGGATCCTCTTATCCGCCCTGCTGGCGGTCCTGCTGCTTGGCATGACTGCAGCCCACCTGAGCTCTCCCGATTCAACTGGCCGCCTGACGGTCACGTTGGCAAATGGCACCGCCGGGGCCGGCGCGCCGCTGGGCAATGAAGTTGAACTGTTCGCCTACCAGGATCAGGTACTTGTTCATACTCTTCGCGAATCGACCGCCATAGCCCCTGCCACGCAGGTGTTTGAAGGGCTCGCGATCGGTGATCAATGGGCCTACGTGGCCACCACGAACTATCGGGGCGCCACTTTCGCCACCACCCCGGTATCCTTCGCCGGGCAAGGCCAGATCGGAATTGAAATCGAACTCACCGTCTTCGAGGTGACTGAGCATGACCCTGGATTGCGCATCGCCAACTATTCGGTGATACTGGCCCTCGAACCGGGTGGCAAGACGCTACGATCGGTTCATACGATCACCTTTGAAGTGCCCGGGGACTTGGCCTTCGGCGTCCCCGCGTCCACTGGACAACTCAGGTTCGCGCTGCCGAGCGGGGCCCGGGCATTCAATCCACTTACTGGTCTTGCTTCCTGGGAATTGGCGCCGGACGGTGACTATCTGGCGGCCGGGGCCACGCTAATCCCTGGTGACTCGACGATTTCCTTTGAATACCAATTCCCCTGGGATCGGGCCGGCCAGGACTTTGCCGTTTCAGCCCCGGTGGCGGTCGGGCAGTTGAATCTGCGGGCGGTGGAAAGTCAGTTTTCGATCACCTCGCCAGGAATCGTGCAGCTGCCGGGACTGCAGATGAATCAAACTACCACTCTCGGCCACTGGCAGACGACCGATATCCCGGCTGGTGCGGACTTGTCGATCCGGCTTAGCGACCCAAGTTTTGGTGTCCTCGATCGGCTTGTCGATGCCCTGGATGGCCGCACGGCCGGGGCGTTCGCGGTGGGGCTGGGCCTGATCGGGGCCCTTGCGGCGTCCTGGCGGCGATGGCAAGGGCGCCGAGTCCGCCTCGCTGAAGCTCTTGCCGCGCTGGCTGATCCGGACCTGCGGAAAGACAATTCGACGGCTTGTGCCCGCCTCGGCCAGCTGCTGGCCGCCGACCCCGGTCTGGCGCGCCGAATTCGATTGGCGCGAAAGCAGAATTAAATCGACGCGCGGCCCGCTGTAGATTGGCCTCGCAGCTGGTCACGACGGGAAGGTAATTTGGCCATGAGGATCACGATTTGGAATGAATTTCGGCACGAGCGGCAGAGCTCTGAAATTGCCCAGATCTACCCCAATGGCATCCACGGGGCAATCGCCGCTGGGCTGGCTGACCAAACGGATTTCGAGATTACAACCGCCACCCTGGATGAACCGGAGCACGGGCTGACCGAGGCGGTGTTGGCCGGAACGGACGTCCTGGTCTGGTGGGGCCACATCGCCCATCGCGACGTTGAAGAGGAAATCGTTGAACGTGTGCACGACCGGATCATGCAGGGCATGGGCTTGGTGGTGCTCCATTCAGGTCATCTGTCAAAGATCTTCATAAAGCTGATGGGCACCACCTGTTGGCTCAAATGGCGCGAAGCGGATGAACGCGAACGCGTTTGGGTTGTGAACCCGGCTCATCCGATCGCCGCTGGATTGGGCGAATATTTCGAAATTCCGCAGGCCGAAATGTACGGCGAACATTTCGATATTCCAGCACCCGATGAACTCGTTTTTGTCAGCTGGTTTCAGGGCGGCGAAGTTTTTCGCTCAGGCTGCGTTTTCCACCGCGGGGCGGGCAAGATCTTCTACTTTCGACCCGGTCACGAGACGCTGCCGATCTTCCACAACGAAACCGTGTTGCATGTGATTGGCAACGGAATTCGTTATGTGGGCGCCAGCGGTGGCATCGTACCCACCTACGGCAACGCAATGCCGGTCGAAGAGCTTGCCTGGTACAAGGGTCCGGACTTTTCCGACCACCCGCCGGAGGTTGTGTTGCGCGGACGAGCGTGACTTTTTGCAACCCGATGCGGTTCTGGGATTGGCAGTTGCAATCGGTGCCATGCGACCTATCAGCCGCTTGAGCTAAATGCCGATGCTGCAGCAAATCGCCGATGGTCGCACTGACCTGGTCTTCGAATACCTGGCGCAGGGCAACGCCCCAGATTCGAGTGACCAAGGCGGTACCTCGCTGCTTAGCTGGTGCGCACACCATGGCGACGTGAGCGCGATACGATTTCTGCTCGCCAACGGCGAAAAGCTGGAATCGTTGGGAGGTAACCGTGGGCTCAATGGCGCGGCATTCCACGGCAATTGGCAACTCTGTCAGTTCCTAATCGAACAGGGTGCCGACGTGAACCATCCGCTTGCAGATACTGGTGAGACGCCCCTGCACGCGGCGCTTAGCAAGGCCAATCGCCCCGCTTACGACCACGTCGTCGAAATCCTGCTGGCCAACGGCGCCAGCACCGAGTGCGTTACAAAGCCGTCGGCGCCCACGGGCCAATTCATGCGCGATAGCCGGACAAGAGCGGAAACGCCACTCCATCGCGCGGCTGCATTTGGCAGCGAGCGGAGCATCCAACTTCTCCTGGACGCCGGGGCGGCCAGGGACGCCAAAGACATCAACGGCGATTCGCCCCTGGCCTGGGCGAGCTGGCACCTTCGGCCGCCGGCCATTCTCAGGCTGCTCAGTTACGGAAATTTCTCCGTTCACCCGGAAAACACATCGACCTATGACCACGGCGCTGGCTGGAGTCAGATCGACCCTTCGGCCCGGGGTAGACCACACGTCTAAGTGCGGTGGCGCCGGTAAGCCGCTAAGACCAGTTCGCCGGTCAATAGGGGGTCTTGTCCTCTAGATCGGTCCACTCCTGGAAAGCCAATCCGGCCTCGGCCGAGGGCAGATGGATCAGCGGCAGCGAGCGGTCTTCGATCGGCAGGGCGATTTCGACGTATAGCCGGTCGTCGTCAAACCCGATCCGGGCGGCGTCATCGCGATTGTTGGCGAAATACACGCGATCCAGGCGGGCCCAATATATGGCCCCCAGGCACATCGGGCAGGGCTCGCAGGAGGAGTACATTTCACAGCCGGCCAATTGGAAATTACCTATCGCCTGGCAGGCCTTTCGAATCGCGATCACCTCGGCGTGGGCCGTCGGATCATTGGCCGATGTGACCTGGTTGAACCCCTCGCCGATGATTTCACCGTCTTTGACGACCACCGCGCCGAACGGCCCGCCCAGTCCGTCGCGCATTCGTTGGCGCGAAATCACCACCGCCCGGGCCATGTGGATTTCTCGATTGTTCATGGTCCCTCTCCATTAGCTATCCATCGCGGCCGTGAATTTGGTTTGGCGAATTGGGGCGGCCGTGCTCTCATCGTTGCCGGATCATTTGGCGGCGAGCCCACACCGCTCGGGCGATTGATTCGAGTGCCACAAACGCCATTCGTCGCCTCGATTCTTACACCATATGTAGTGACATATTCACGGGCCCGCCGGTTGGTGCAGATCGTGCCTTGGCAACCGCCGAAGCGAAACCACTTCTCGTCGGCATTGCCTGATCGAGTGGTCAATGCGCCCCGGGGTCTTCCCAGGCCGCCATTAATCGGCCATTCAATAGCGCCGCCGCCGGCCAAAGAGACCATCGCCATAGGCCTGTTTGTCGAGCGGCGTTTTATTACTGCAGTTCCGGTTCGCTAGGATATGGAACGCCTCGAACAGCGAATTTGGAAGCCGCGATGCCTGCCCGAATTCGACCACCGTTCAGAGTCGCGGCGAGGCCTCTCCAAGCCGCCACATCAGAACTGCCCCGGCCGGGGTCTAAATCGAACTTTGCGGCGCAATGCTCCGAAGAGAACTTTAGGGGATGGCAATGGCGATCCGTTTCGTCCTAAACGGGAAAGCTTGCACCGAGGCCTCGGTCGCGCCGTCAATGACGGTGCTCGACTATCTGCGCGAGGTCAAGGGCCTAAAAGGTACCAAAGAGGGCTGCGCCGAGGGTGATTGCGGCGCCTGTACCGTCGTGATCAAGGACGCTGGCGATGGAGGATCAGGGGTAGCGGCGGTCAATTCCTGCCTGATTCTGGTTCCCCAGCTGGATGGCCAATCGGTCTTAACGGTCGAGGGAATTTCGGGTGATGACGGTCTGCATCCGGTGCAGAGGGCGATGGTGGAAAACCACGGCACGCAGTGCGGTTTCTGCACACCCGGTTTCGTCATGGCCCTTTATGCGATGGGTAAATCCGAGGAGCGGGTGGATCTGGAGACCGTCCACGATGCCCTGGCCGGTAATCTGTGCCGATGCACCGGATATCGACCCATCGTTGACGCCGCGCTGCGCCTGCTCCCGCAGCCAGGCGACGAAAAGGCAGATAGCTTGCAGTCATCGCCTCCGACCAATGCGGCCCTCGCGACGTATGAATTCGGCGATCAACGCTTTCACATCCCCAAAAGCTTGGATCAACTGCTGGACCTGCGGGGTAGGTTTCCCAAGGCCCATCTGCTGGGCGGCGCCACCGATCTGGGAATACTGGCCAGTAGGGATCGAGTGCAGTTTGCCGAGGTCATCTGGACGCGGCGGGTTGAGGAACTTAGCCGCATCCGGCTCGACGGCCCGGTTCTCACGATCGGCGCCGCCGTCACCTATGCCGAGGCCCTGCCGGTTATCGACGAGCAGGTTCCGGAGCTAGCCAGCCTGATCCGACGCATCGGTTCGCGGCAGATCCGCAATCTGGGCACGCTCGGTGGAAACGTCTGTACGGCATCTCCCATCGGCGATACCCTGCCCTGCCTGCTGGCGCTGGGGGCGACCATGACCGTCCGCTCGATTCGCGGCAGCCGCTCAATTGCGGCCGATGATTTTTTCACCGGTTACCGCCTTACCGCTCTGGCCCCGGACGAGGTGCTTGAATCCATCTCTCTGTCGCTGCCAGGGCCGGCGACGACCTTTAAAACCTACAAGATTTCCAAGCGCTTTGACCAGGATATTTCGGCCGTGATCGGTGCTTTTTCGCTCACCCTGAACGGTGAAACGATCACCGCCGTGCGAGTGGCGTTCGGTGGCATGGCGGCTCGGCCGTTGCGGGCCCGCCGCTGTGAGGAAGCCCTCCTGGGAGCCGCCTTGTCGCCGGCGACAATCGCCGCCGCGGTCGCGGCCCTGGAGCGGGATTTTGACCCGATCACCGATTTCCGGGCCAGCGCTCCTTACCGGCGCCGGGTGGCCGGCAATCTGCTATGGCGACTGCGCGCCGAGATCGCCAATCCCGCCCTGGCAACGCAGGTGATGGCGCTATGACCAGCGACCAGATCAAGGGTGCGGTTCACGCCGCCATCAGCCACGACAGCGCCGCCAATCACGTCAGCGGTCGCTCGATATTCATCGACGACATGGCCGAACTTGAAGGAACGTTGCATGTCGCCCTCGTTAAAAGCCCGCACGCCCATGCCCGGATCAGTTCGATCGATATCGCCAGGGCCCACGCCGGCCAAGGGGTTCGGGCGGTGCTGGCGGCCGGTGACATCCCGGGAGTCAACGACGTTGCACCGGTCTTTGACGATGAACCGATCCTGGCCGATGGGGTTGCGACCTACTTTGGCCAACCAGTAGCGATCGTGGTCGCCGAATCGATGGACATCGCCCGTCGCGCGGCCGAACTGGTCAAAGTGGATTACGAACCGCTGGAAGCTGTCCTGAGCATCAAAGAAGCCCTGGCCCGGCAGCAATTTACCTCGCCCCCGCAGGTGATCGAGCGCGGTGATGCAGCCGGCGCCATTGCCCGGGCCAAGCACCGGATCGCCGGCAACGGTGGTTGCGGCGGGCAAGATCACTTTTATCTCGAGGGGCAAATTGCACTGGCGGTGCCGCAGGAGGATGGCGACATGCTGGTGTATTCCTCAACCCAGCACCCCACCGAGGCCCAGCATGGCGTGGCCAACGTCCTCGGGCTGGCGGCCAACGCGGTCACCGTCGAAACCCGGCGCATGGGCGGTGGCTTTGGCGGCAAGGAGACCCAGTCCACGAACATCGCCGCCCTGGCCGCTCTGGCGGCCGCGGCTACCGGCCGGCCGACAAAATTGCGGCTGACCCGCGACGACGACATGGTGGTTACCGGAAAACGACACGAATTCTGGTTCGAATACGAGGTGGGTGTCGATGACGCGGGCCGCATAGAGGGTATCGCGATCACCCTTGCCAGCCGGGCCGGAAACGTCGCCGACCTTTCTTCGGCGGTCCTAAATCGCGCGGTTCTCCATGTCGACAACTGTTATTTCCTCGAAAATGCCGATATTCGCGGCTTTCCCTGTCGAACCAACACGGTCTCCAACACCGCTTTTCGTGGATTCGGCGGACCGCAGGGAATGCTGGCCATCGAATCCGTAATCGAACACATTGCCTGCGATCGCGGTTTGGATCGCGATGACGTCCGACGCGTCAACTACTACGATGAGGGCGAGCGCAATACGGCCCACTACGGCCAGCCGCTGCGCGACAACCTGATCGTCGAAATAGTCGACGGCGTTTGCGGGACCGCCGACTACGCCGCGCGCAAAGCCGAAATTGCGGAATTTAACCGATCCAACTCGATCGTTAAAAAGGGCATTGCCATGATGCCGGCAAAATTCGGGATCGCCTTCAACGTGCCGCAATTGAACCAGGCCGGCGCCCTGGTCCACGTCTATACCGACGGCAGTGTCCACCTAAGTCACGGCGGCACCGAGATGGGACAGGGCCTTTTGGTCAAGGTGGCCCAGGTCGTCGCCTCCACCTTGCAAATTGACATCGACCGCATCAAGATAACGCCCACCAACACCAGCCGGGTGCCGAACACATCGGCCACCGCAGCGTCCTCGGGATCCGACCTCAACGGCATGGCCGCCCGCGACGCGGCCCGGCAGATCAAGGATCGGATGACCAAGGTGGCCGCCGATCATTTCGGCGTCGGCAAGGGCGATATCGAATTTCGCGGCAATCGGATCTACGGTGGGGCCGGCGAAATGACGTTTGCCGAGTTGGCGCAATTGACCTGGCAAAAAAGGGTTTCCCTGTCGGCGACCGGTTTTTACGCCACGCCCAAGATCGGACGCGATGAAAATACCGGCGCCGCGCGCCCATTCCTCTACTACAGCTATGGAGCCGCCGTCACCGAAGTGGCGATTGACACCCTCACCGGGGAGTCACGCGTGCTGCGGGCCGATATCCTGCAGGACTGCGGATTGTCACTCAATCCGGCAATTGACATGGGTCAAATCGAAGGCGGGTTTGTCCAGGGACTGGGCTGGATGACGATGGAAGAGCTTTGGTGGGATGCCGATGGCAGGCTGCTCACCCACGGCCCTTCAACCTATAAGATTCCCGGCAGTCGCGATGTGCCGCCGATATTGAATGTGCAGATCCTTGGCGATTCGCCCAACCGGGAGCCGACGATTTACCGCTCCAAGGCGATCGGCGAGCCCCCATTGCTGCTTTCGCTTTCGGTCTGGCTCGCCATCCGCGATGCCGTGGCCAGCCTGTCCGATCACCGGCTTCTGCCGCGATTGAATCCTCCTGCAACGGCCGAGGCGATCCTGCGGGCCGTCGATGACATTTACCGCCGATTGGACCGGACCGATAACGGGCATCCGGGCGAGGTTGAGGTGGCTCTCTCGGCGCTAGTTAGCGCCAGCGGCCCGGCCGGGCGGGGCGATCGCGCCTAATTCCGGGCGGTCGGGCATTCGCGGGCCGGCGTCAACTTACCGCTAGCACAGCCCGATCTCGTGCGATGAGAGGCATTTGAGACCGTCGGCGGTAACCAAATAGTTGTGCTCAATTCGGCAGCCCTGGAACGGGTCGCCGAAAACGTGCGGTTCGAAGGTGATCACATCGCCCTCGGTGAGCGTTTCCATGTTGCCGGCTTGAAAATCAGGCGCTTCGGGATGTTCCAAGCCCAGGGAATGGCCGGCATGCCCCTGCATCTGCTTCCACTGCGGATCGAATTCGGCGATGGCATCCGTTTGCGCTTCATAGATCTCATGCGCGGTAGCACCGGGCCGGGCAATGGCCTCCGATGCCCGCATTCCAGCGATAGCGGCGGCCATAGCCTCCTCCTGGCGGGCGGTGGGTTTACCGCCGATATTGATGGTGTTGGTGATGTCGCAACGGTATCCGTTCATGTAGGGATAGATATCGAGCAGGAGGTTATCGCCAGGTTCGATAACCCGCTCGGTTGCCGCTCCGCCCTGGCGCATGTGGGGACCGGCTCGGAAATCGCACATCATCACCAACGGCTGCTCAGCCGTCTTGGTGGCCTCGGCGACGATCTCGGCGTAGAGGTCAATCTCCCTTACCCCGGCGCGGGCCAATTCGCGCGAGGCGGCGTGAAAGCGTTCGCCCACGCCGATGGCGGCCCGGATGACATTTAATTCATCGGGATCTTTGCGTCGCCGCATCTTGGTAATCACCGGTTCAATATCAACCGGGTCCGCCAACCCGGCGGCGGCGATCGCCGGCAGATGGGCGCTCTCGATCCCGACCCGCCTGAAACCGGTGAGGGCGTTGGCCGTGGCCAGGGCGGTCTTGGCGGTGCGCGGAACGAGCGGGTCAAATGCCCGCCATCCTGCGCTTAGCGCCTCACAGCCGGAAGCTTCCAGTACCCTGCCACGGTCGCGGGCAAAACCGTCAAGCACCACCGAGGCCCGGCCATCGGCGTCAACTATCAAATATTGCGGCGCCCGGTTATGAATGTTGTTGGCGTCGTGGAGAAATCCGGTCAGGTAGTAAACGTGCTCAGGGCGCGAAACCACCACGGCCTCCAATTGGTGGCCGTTTTCAGCGAGATTTGACAGCAAACGCTCTCGGCGTTGCCGGCAGGCGGCCGGGTCCAGAGTAGGGATCATTTGGCAACCCTTCCCATGTAGTGGGGACTTGCTCCGTAGAAAACCTCAGCGGCTTCCATTACGGTCTCAGAAACCGTTGGATGCGGATGGATAGAGTGGGCCACCTCATTGACAAGGGCCCCCATTTCAATCGCAATAACCTGGGCCGCAATCAGTTCGCCGGCCCCTGCGCCAACGATTCCGGCGCCCAGGACGCGCTCGTCAACCGGGTCGATGATCAGCTTGGTTAGCCCTTCGGTGCGCCCGATCGCGGTCGCCCGCCCGGAAGCCGCCCATGGAAATCGCACGATTCGGATTTCCCGCCCGTTGGCGCGCGCTTCGGTCTCGGTCAACCCGGTCCAGGCGATTTCGGGATCGGTGAAGACCACCGCCGGAATGGCGGCGTGGTCAAAGGTGTTGGGGTGGCCGGCGATCGCATCCACGGCCACGCGGGCTTCGGCGGTCGCCTTGTGGGCCAGCATGGCCCCGCCCACCACGTCGCCGATTGCAAAAACGGCGCCGTTGTCGGTGCGTTGCTGGGCGTCAACTTTGATAAATCCCTGGGCGCTGGTCGACACTGCGACTGACTCCAGGTTCAAATCAGCGCTGTTGGGCTTGCGGCCGACCGCCACCAACACGCGGTCGAAGGTGGCCGGCGGGACGGGGGCGTCCTCACCCAGGAATACCACCCGAACACTTTCATCAGACGGCGTGGCGGAAATGACCCGGGTACGCAGAAGAATCTGCTGGAAATTTGCCTGCAATCGCTTCTGCAGGGGCCGGACCAGATCGCGGTCGGCGCCGGGCAGCAGGCCGGCGGTCATCTCAACCACGGTTACCCGGGTTCCCAAGGCGGCATAGACCGAACCCAGTTCCAAGCCGATGTAACCGCCGCCGACAACCAGCAGGTTGGCCGGTGGGCCTTCGATATCCAGCGCCGAAGTCGAATCGAGGATGTTGGGGTGAGCGTGATCAAACATCGGCAGGCGGGCCGGCGACGAACCGGTGGCGATGATCGCTCGGTCGTATTCGATCAGGCCGGCTTCGGCCCCATCGACTGACAATTTGCCCACGCCGGCAAACCGGGCACGGCCGCAGACGACCTTTACCTTGTGGGCCCGGGCCAGCTGGGCAACGCCGCCCGACATCTGCCCAATGACCTTGTCTTTCCAGGACAACAGCTGCTCGATGGCAATTGATGGTTCGCCGAATTCAATCCCGAATTGCTTGGCCTCGGCCGCCGTGGCCATCACGTCGGCCGCGTGCAAGAGCGTCTTTGACGGAATGCAGCCGCAGCGCAGACAGACTCCACCGAGTTGTTCGTGCTCGTCGATCAAGGTGACATCGAATCCGGCCTTGGCGGCGCCAAAGGCGGCGGGATAGCCACCTGGGCCGGCCCCGATTACGACAACCCGCAAAGGGCGTTCACTCATCGGCAATCTCTCTTAAAAGGTGTATTAGGCAAGCCCGGGATCAGCCAGGCCATCAATTAAGGCTTTTAAAAATCGGGCCCCGTCGGCCCCGTCAATGGCGCGGTGATCGATGGAGAGCGAAAGCGGCATCGTCAGGCGCGGTTCAAACCTGTCATCGTGCCAGACCGGGCTATTGGCGGCTGCGCCAACACCGAGGATCGCCACTTCCGGCGGATTGATGATCGGCGTAAATTCACCGATCCCTAAGGTCCCCAGGTTGGTGATCGTGAAACTGGCCCCAGTCAGTTCGTCGGGGGTAATCTTGCCGTCGCGGGCGCGAGTGGCCAAATCTGCCAATTCTTCGCCCAGTTGTGAAAGCGATTTGGAGTCGGCCGCCCGGATCACCGGTACGACGAGGCCGCGCTCGGTGTCGGCGGCCACGCCGATGTTCCAGTAGTGCTTTAGGACCAACTGGCCGGCGGCGGCGTCGAAGCTGGAGTTGAGGTTCGGCTGCTCCTTGAGAGCGATGACCACTTGCTCGATCAGCGCCGCGGTGATGCTCACGGAGCGGCCGGCGGCTTTCAATTGCCGCCGCTGCCGGTTCAATTTAGTGATATCGGCCTGGGCGTTCAAGGTCACGTGGGGGATCGATTGCCACGATGTCGACAGGTTGCGGGCGATGGTCCGCCGCAGGCGCGAGAGCCCTTGCTCGGTGACCGGACCAAAAGCTGAGAAGTCCGGTAGCGGTTCTGCCGGCGCGGGCTTGGCCGGGCCGGCTGCGGCGTGGCGGGCGTGGGCCTTTACATCTTCGGGCGAGATTCGCCCACCGGGACCGGATCCGGCCACCTGGTAGATGTTCACGCCGATTTCACGGGCCAAGCCGCGTACGCTGGGCGATGCAAAAACCGGTCCCTGGCCGTCGAGAGGAATCGAAGGTGTGGCCGCCGGGGCCGAGGGGCGCCGGGGTGGGCGCGCCGGGCGATAGCCGGGTCCACTCGGAGCAGTCGGTGCGGTGGTGGTCTGGGTCTGCGGCGACTGCGTCGGCGTGGCGGTGGTTTCTCTGGCCGCCGGGGCTTCGGCTTCTATCTCCAGGATCGGTTGGCCCGATCCAATCTGGGCGCCGGGCTCCACCAGCAGGCGGGTAATGCGGCCGGCCAGGGAAGAAGGAACTTCCACCGTCGCCTTGTCGGTCTCAACTTCTATCACCGCTTGCTCAATGGTTACGGTCTGGCCTTCACTAACTAAGACCTTTAGCACATCGGCCTCGACGACGCCCTCGCCGAGGGACGGCATCTTCAGTTCTTCAATCGCCATCGACGGCCAATTCCGGGGTGATCTCGGCGCGGTTCATATGGTGACCGGGTTGGCCTTTTCGGGGTCGATTTGAAATTGGGCAATGGCGGCCCGCGCCAGTGACGTTTCCACGTCGCCGCGTTTGGCCAACTCGCCCAGCGCTGCCACCACCACGTAACGGTAATCGATTTCGAAGAAATCTCGCAATTCGTCGCGTGCTTCGGAGCGTCCGAATCCGTCGGTCCCCAGGGCCAAGAGCGGGCCGGGGCACCAGCGGCCGAGGCTATCCACCATCGACTTTACATAATCGGAAGTGGCAACCGTAACCCGGGGCTTCTCGCCCAGGCATTGGCGTATGTACGGAATCTTGGGCTGTTCGGCGGGATGGAGCATGTTCCAGCGCTCTGCCGCATTGGCCTCGCGGGCCAGTTCGGACAGGCTGGTCGCCGACCAGACGTCGGCTCCCACATCGAAACGATCGGCCAATGTCCGCTGGGCCTTGAGCGCTTCGTTTAAGAGCGATCCGCTGCCCAGGAGGTTGATCTGGATCGGCGCATCCGGGATCGGCGAAGAGGAGAACTCATACAGCCCGCGGACGATGCCGTCCTTGCCGGATGAA
Organism: Chloroflexota bacterium; assembly: GCA_965249595.1. Classification (GTDB taxonomy): domain Bacteria; phylum Chloroflexota; class UBA11872; order UBA11872; family VXNJ01; genus VXNJ01. Next base: position 1,556,090 of record OZ252242.1, read on the forward strand.
TCCAGGTCCATAGTCGGCTGGTGGTAGTTTTCATTGCCCACCGTCAGGTAGTAGAAGATCTCCTCGTTGTCCTCGTACATGCGGCGGATGCCGTCCTGAATGATCACCGCGATCTCGTAGGCATAGGCCGGATCGTAGCTGCGCAGATTGGGAACCGCCGAGGCCAGCAGGTGGCTGTGGCCGTCCTGATGTTGAAGTCCCTCACCGGCCAGTGTGGTGCGGCCCGCGGTGCCGCCGACTAAAAACCCTCGGGTGCGCGAGTCGCCCGCCGCCCAGACCATGTCGCCGACGCGTTGCATCCCGAACATCGAGTAATAGGTGTAGAACGGGATCATCGGCTGACCAAATGTCGACAACGCCGTACCGGCGGCGATGAACGAGGCCATTGCACCGGCTTCGTTGATGCCTTCCTGGAGGATCTGGCCGTCGGTCGATTCGTGGTAGCGCAACAGGCTGGCCGAATCGACCGGTTCGTAACGCTGCCCGACCGGCGAGAAGATCCCGCACTGGCGGAAGAGCGCTTCCATTCCAAACGTACGGGCTTCATCGGGCACGATTGGCACGATGTAGCGCCCCAACTCGGGATCGCGCAACAGCTTGGCCAGGATTCGAACGTAGGCCATCGTGGTGGAGGCGCTGCGGTCTCCGGACCCCTCCAGGAATTCGGCCATGAATTCGTCGCTGGGTGCCGAAATGCTGCTGGGCTTTACCGTCCGCCGGGGAACCGAACCGCCCAATAGCCGCCGCCGTTCCTTCATATAGGTAATTTCAATGCCGTCATCGTCGGGCCGGTAGAAGTCCAACCCGGAGGCGATCTCGTCGGAGATCGGTATGTCAAAACGATCGCGGAAGGCCAGCAACTCGTCGACGTTGAGCTTCTTCTGCTGGTGCGTGATGTTGCGGCCTTCACCGGCCTCGCCTAAGCCGTAGCCCTTGACCGTGCGGGCCAGTATCACCGTCGGGGCACCGCGGTTGCGCATCGCTTGGCGGTAGGCCGCGTAGACCTTTTGCGGGTCGTGCCCGCCGAGGTTGAGGCGCCAGAGCTGGTCGTCAGTTTTGTCGGCCACCAACCGGGCCAGCTCAGGATCGGCATTCCAAAAATGCTCGCGCAAATATGCGCCGTCGGATACCGAATATTTTTGAAAATCGCCGTCGACGATATCGTTTAGCCGCCGGGCGATCAGGCCCTTCGTATCGCGCTCAAACAGCTCGTCCCAATCAGAACCCCAGATCACCTTGATGACGTTCCAGCCGACACCGCGGAATATGGCTTCGAGCTCCTGGATGATCTTGGAATTACCGCGCACCGGGCCGTCGAGCCGCTGCAGATTGCAATTGACAACCCAGATCAGGTTGTCAAGCAAAGCGCGGGTGGCCAGAGAAATTCCGGCCAGGCTCTCCGGTTCGTCGATCTCGCCGTCGCCGACGAAGGCCCAGATCTTGCGATTGGAGGGATCAGTCAGCCCGCGTGCTTCCAGGTAACGGGCAAAGCGGGCCTGGTAAATCGACATCAATGGACCCAGGCCCATCGACACGGTGGGGAAATTCCAAAAGTCGGGCATGAGCCAGGGGTGCGGATAGGAGGAGAGGCCGGGCTGGTCCTGCAGCTCGCGCCGGAAGTTGGTCAGGTGGCTCTCGTTGAGCCGACCCTCCATGAAGGCGCGCGCGTAAATGCCGGGCGAGGAATGCCCCTGGAAGTAGACCAGGTCGCCGCCGGACGGGTCGTCGGATCCCTTGAAAAAGTGGTTCTGGGCGACTTCCAAAAGGGTGGCGGCCGAGGCGAACGTTGAGATGTGCCCGCCGATACCGTCAGATTCCATATTCGCTTTCACGACCATGGCCATGGCGTTCCAGCGGATGTAGCTCTTTATCCGCCGCTCGAGGGCCTGGTTGCCCGGGTACTCCGGTTGGAGATGAACCGGAATCGTGTTTACATACGGAGTATTTAGCGCTTCGGGCGACCAGACGCCGGCCTGCTGGGCATAGATTTGGAGGTCCTCGAGGAGTCGCTTAACGCGGTCGGGACCGCGAGCGTGCAGGACATCGTGGAGCGCTGAGGTCCAGTCTGCCAACTCGAGATCGTCGATCGTTGAGAAACCATTGGCGGCGGTCTGAGGGTCGGTCGGCATCGATTCAATCGATATCTGTCGCGTCACCCGGACAGGTTGGGATTTATCTTCAGAAATAATGTTAATTGGATTCCGGGTCGCTCAGAATCGAATCGAACGACCGTTGAGACATTCCCATGCGTGACTTAATCGTGACCCGCCTGGGTCGCATACCCTACCGCCAGGGTCTCACCTGGCAGTTTCGGACTGCCGACTCGGTTCGCGCCGGGTCGAGCGCCGACGTCCTGGGATTGCTCGAGCACGATCCGGTCTATACGATGGGTGCGCGCGGCGGGCGCGGCAGCCTGCTGGCCGACGAAGCCGAGTTGGCGAAATCGGGCATTGAAGTGGTCGATGTCGATCGGGGCGGCGACATCACCTACCATGGCCCCGGCCAACTGGTCGCCTATCCGATCCTGCGGTTGGCCGATCTGGGGATCGGACCGTCCGACTACGTGCACCGCCTAGAGGACGTAATTGTGGGCGTGCTGGCCGAATTCGGCATCGTAGGCGCGGCCGACCCTCACCGGCCCGGGGTTTGGACCGACGGCGGCAAGATAGCCGCGGTCGGGGTCCGTTGCCAACGCGGCGTCACAAGACACGGGATAGCCATAAACGTCGAACTGGATCTGAAGCCGTTCTCCTCAATCGTCCCCTGCGGGCTCAGTGGAATCGCCGTTACATCGCTTTCCCAGGTGAGGGGGCGAACCATTCCGATGGCGGCCGTAGAGAGCAGTTTTGAAGCCCAATTCGCCGGCAATTTCGGATATCGGATGGACCCGGACCGCAATTGAAGGCAGCCGTCGGCCTATCCAATTTGTTGGGGCCGAGTGAATCGACGGTCTAGGCCGGGTGAAGTGATATGTCGGGCCCGGTTGAAACCTATAATTGAGCCGCCAACGGTGGCTGGGCGATATCGATCTCGTAACCTAAGAACCGGCTTTTGCGCAGGTTTGCTAAGGGCCGACCCAAGGGCCTAGCTACGCGAAGAATTGCCCTACGGTCGTCGCCGGCATGAAACACACTCGGTACCGATTGGATTTTTGCGATTGTTCAGCTTTGAAATTGCCGGACTCCCAAGGTGAGTGATCCTGGGGCAACCGACGAAATAGTCACCGTTAGCGAGGTCGCCAAGTCTTTTGGCGATCAGACCGCATTGGCCGGTGTCTCGTTTGCCATCCGGCGTGGCCAGATCATCGGTCTGCTCGGTCCCAATGGAGCCGGTAAAACCACTCTGTTGCGGATTCTTACTACGGTTATCGACCCGGATGACGGCGACATAGCGGTCGGTGGTCACTCGGTGGTCGAGAGCCCCGCAGCGGTCCGGTCGCAGCTGGGAGTCTGCCCCCAAGAATTGGCCGTTTACCTGGATTTGACCGGCCGCGAAAACGTGGAATTCTTTGCCCGTTTGGGTGGGCTGGACCGCCGTGCGGCCCGGGCCAAGGCGCTTTCGAGCCTGGAATTGGTCGGCTTGGCGGACCGATCCGACAGTCGCGCGGGCGGCTATTCGGGCGGTATGAAAAGGCGACTCAACATTGCCATTGCGCTGGCCACCAGCCCGCAATTGCTGCTGCTGGACGAACCCACCGCCGGCGTTGACCCGCAATCGCGAAACCGAATATTCGATCTGGTTGAAGAGCTCAATGCAGCCGGGACGACGGTCGTCTACACAACCCATTACATGGAGGAAGCCGACCGACTCTGCGATTACATCGTGATCATGGATCATGGCGTGGTGCTCAAGCAGGGCACGCCCAGGGAACTCAAATCCGATCTGGGCGACCCGGCCAGCGTCTCGCTGGAAGATGTGTTCTTGAGCCTCACCGGCCGCAGTTTGCGGGCCTAACCCGACAAGATGCCAATCACCCTGCCGCTGCAGATGGCATTGCTGGAGATCAAGCGCTTCCTGCGCGATCCGACGGCCCTCGCGCTGACCCTTGCCACGCCGGTCATATTGGCCGTCCTGTTGGCGGCGGCTTTTAGCGGGTCGACCCAGTTCGCAACGACCGCCAGCATTGTTGATCTGGACCAAAGCAGCGGATCGGTAGATCTTGTCGATCATCTGACCGGGGTCTCCGGTCTCACCGTCGAACCGCTAACCGAAGATGAGGCCGCCGGACTGCTCGATCGCGCCGACCGCCTCCTGATCACCGTGATCAAGCCGGGCTACGGCGAGGGTCTGAGAGGCAGTGGAGCAGCTGCCCAGATTGAATTTCGCGTGCGTGCCGGCGGAGGCGATGAGGGCCAGATTGTCATGGGCCTGGTGCGCGAGATGGTCCGCCGCCAGTCCTCAGAAATAGCTGCCCGCATCCAATTTCGGCAACTGGCGGGTGAGCTGAGCCTGGCCGATGACCCCCAGCAGATCGATGCCGCGTTTGAATCCGCGCTTGCCGCCAATTCGGAGCAGCCGTTGGTCACCGTAACCAGGGTTGCCGAAGCTGGGACCTCCGGCAACTCCTTCGATTTGTATTTTCCCGGAATACTGACCATGTTCGTGATGTATTCGGTTGCGGCCAACGCCGGCGCGATCGTTGCCGAGCGCCGATTGGGCACCCTTGAACGCCTGATGGCAACTTCGCTGGGAACCGGCGGGATATTCACCGGCAAGTATCTTGCTTCGCTGGTCCGGGCGATCACCCCGGTCTTGTTGTTGGCCAGCCTGGCTTGGGCGATCAACCGGTCGTTTTCACCGCAACAATTTCTGCAAATCCTGATCGTGGGAGCGCTTATGGCCGCCGCCGCGGCGGCGATCGGGATGCTGATTGCCGCGGTGGCCCGCACTCATGACCAGGCCAATTTCGCGGGCGTGACCATCACCCTGGTTATGGCGACGATCGGCGGGTCGTTTTTCCGTTTTGAATACGGCGGGATCCTGGACGTGATTTCACGGTTTTCACTCAACCGCTATGCCAACGATGCCCTACAGGGGATCGTTGAAGAGGGGGCCGGATTGGCCGATTACTGGTTGGAGTTGGGTGTTTTGGCCGCTGCCAGCCTGGCCTTGCTGTTGCTGGGCCGACTGCTCTTCTCGGGACTGCGCGGAAATTGATGCTGGGCATTTTTGATCTGCGCCGGGCATTGATCATCGCCGGCCGTGACCTGCGGCAATGGCGGCGCGACCGCCTGGGATTCCTGTATTCGCTGGGCTTTCCAATAGCCTTTGCCACCGGCTTCTTCTTTATCCTTTCGACTGCCCTGACAGCGCCCACCGCCAGTGGTCCGGTCACCATTGCCCTGGCCACCCAAGAGTCCGATTCCGATTCGATAAGCAGGCAAATAATTGATTCGCTGGCCGGTGTCGAGAGCTCCTGGGTGACCTATCCGATCTGGGATCACAACGAGGCTTTGCAGGCCGTCGAAAGCGGCCAATTGCCCGGGTTTATCGAATTTGGGAGCGATTTTTCGCAGAGGCTGAGCTCCGGCCAGGGCAGTGCAATAACGGTCCACGTCGGACCGGATTCGAATACCGGCGGATACCTCGAAGCGACCGCTGAGGCGATCGCCGCCGATGTCAACCTGCGATGGGTATCAGCAGCGGGATTGGTGGCGCTCGCCCCGGACCGGGTGGTGGAAATAGCCGCCGCCGCTTTGCGACCGGCGGCCAGTCCGCCGCTTGCGCCAAGCTTTGAAATCAGCGATTTCGGTTCGGTCGATCCGCCCAATCCGGGCGATATCACAATACCCGGCTATCTGGTGATGTTCGTATTTATGGCTGCATCATTTACCGCCACGTCGATGGCGATCGAGCGCGAATCAGGATCGCTGGCCCGCATGGTGGCGGCCGGTGCCGGCCCGGCGGCTATCGTTTCCGGGATATTTCTAGCGACCGCAGTCCGCGGAACTGCCCAGGTGGTCATCCTGGGGTTGTTCGGTGTTCTGGCATTCGGGATAGATCTGGGCTCTGCCCCGCTGGTAACGGTGGCCGTGGCCCTGATGATGGTTTTCGTGTCGGCTGCTTTTGCGATCCTGCTTTCGGCCTTGGTTCGCACTGAACGAGCGACGGTTTCGGCGGCGGTATTGACCGCGCTAGTGGCAGCACCTCTGGGCGGCTGTTGGTGGCCGCTGTATATCTTGCCGGAGTGGATGGCCAGACTGGCCTTGATTACTCCGCACGGTTGGGCCAATACGGCGTTCAACCAGTTGATGCTGTTTGGCGGTGATCTGCGATCGGTGACCGACGAGTTGATCGCACTGGTGGCGTTCGCGCTGGGCTTTCTGCTGCTGGCGCTTTGGCGGTTCCGCAATGCCCCGCTGGTTGCCTAACTAAAGATCGCGTTGCCGCGCTGCGCCAGATTCCCGGGCCGGCAAGGGAATTGCAGCCCGGCAAAGCTCCTGATCTTGGCTGCGCCCGGACCTTGAGCGGTCGCCTGGCCGGGGCCGGCGTTTCGCAAATTCGATAATTGGGCGGCCGCACCAGTGCTGCGGCAAATTAATCCGCCAAGCCACTGGAATCGTTAATGCAGACAGGCGTTAAGCAAATCGGGTCGCTGCCGCTCTTTGACCCCGTCGACGGGGTAGTTATCAAAGAGCCTGAAGTTGCCGCCGACGGTTACTGGGTCGGAGCTCCGAGCGCCTGGGTCGAAGGCGATCAGGTGTACCTTAGCACCCGCCATCGTCGCCCGCTGGGCGCCGGGCGCGGTTGGAAATCCGCCATCAGTGTTTCCAATGGCGATGATCATTTCGAGGAAATCTGGGCCTGTCATGCTTCGGACTTCGGGACCTCGTCGATTGAGCGCAGTGCCCTGTTGCGGGCGCCCGACGGAGCCTGGCGCTACTACATTTCCTACGTGGACACCGACAAACGTTGGGTAATCGACCTGCTTGAAGCTGACGATCCGCGGGAGTTTGATCCAACCACCGCAATTCGGGTCCTCGATTCAGCATCCACGTTGACCGAGGGGGTCAAGGATCCGGTGGCATTGATCATCGGCGGTCTGACCTACCTTTTCGTGCCCTACGCCCCCCGCGATACGGTGGTACCAGGCTCCAGCTATGAGGATTTGCATTCAACCGGGAACATCTTCACCACCGGATTGGTGCTTCATCCGACCGGTCTTTGGACATCGCCTGACGGTCGGAACTTCACCTTTCAGCGCGACATAACCGTGCCCGGCAACGGCTGGGACCGCAACGTGGCGCGGATCTCCTCGGTGGTGATGCACGACCAGGGATTCGTGATCTTTTACGACGGCCGGGTAACCGACGGCGACGTTTACGAGGACAAGACGGGGGTCTGTTCGTCCATCGATCTGGTCAATATCGTCAAGCACTCCGTGGCCGCGCCGGTGCTGGGTAGCCCGTTTGGAACCGGTTGCCTGCGCTATCTTGAATGCGTCCGCCAGGGCGACCAATTGCTTTACTTTTACAAATTGGGTCGCGACGACGGGGCCCACGAGCTCCGATTGGCCAGGGTTGCGGCAACCGACTAATTTCATGTCCTAACCCGGCGCCCGCGCCGGAGGCCGTTGACCGGGACCGGCCTTCTCCGGCGCCGGTGGACATACCGGGGACCAGGGAAAAGAAACTTGCCCGGCCAGTGCAACCAGCTTGGATGCCGGTTGTGAGGCTTAGGCCTTTTCTGGGATTATTCGCCCGGTGAGCAGATCCAGCAGAGCGTCGAATCCGGCCAGCTGCATTCGAATGCGCTGTTCAAGGTCGATTACGCCCGGCGTTTCCAGGGTTACGCCGGGCGATGGCAGGTTGGTCATTACGTAGAAGGGCAACGGCCAAGTGGAGCGTTCACGGAAATAATCCTCAGGCTCGTCATCATCCTCCTCGTCATCGTCTGACCGGTACACCACTCCGCGATCGACCGGCATCTCATCGACCTCGGGCTTGGCGAATATCGGCCCTTCGCGACCGACCGCGGCCACGAGTACGTCGGACCAGGCGTTTGCGATGTTGGCAAAGCAGTAGAAGCCGTCCTCGACCGGGTCCTCGTGGGCGTCGATCCACATATCCAGCGGGTCGCTGCCGATCATCACCATCCCAACCCGTGACTCGGGGCTGTCGCCAAGCTTGAACGTCCGGTTCACATCCTGCCCGTCGACGTTTTCACGCGTTCCCAGATCGAATCCGGTTGGATTTACGCAGGGCATCACCTTGAAGCGAATCTGCGGCCATTTCCGCCAGCGCTCTTCTTCCAGGAACTGCAGCACGGCGTGCACCGGGGCCGGCTCATCGCCGTGGGTTCCGGCATACATGCCAACGGTGTAGGCGGGGTCTTCCACCGACCGGAGGACCAGGCGCACCAGATCCAGATTGCGTTCGGGCAGGCGATGCCTAATAATTTCCACTCCACACTGGTCGGCCAGCGCCTCGTAGCGTGGCAGCAATTGAGCGTAATTCTTAGCTCGTTGCATCAATTTAGTACCGTGACAGCGCTATCAAATTCGGTCAATTATCGAAATTGACCTGCCTCCGCCCACGCCGCCGGCGACTAACGGACACTGGAATTTGGCGCCCGGTTAGCGCCGGCATTTAATCGGATCGCCCGGGCTGTGACAAGGTCTTTTGGGCCGGGATGGTGGCGATCCATCAAACGGCCCACTTTTCAATTGCCGCGGCGTCTAGTTCGAGCCCCAGACCCGGGCGATCGGGATAGGGCGCCCACATGCCGTCCTTCTGGTCCGGGAATTCGGTGTACCAGATTCGGTCCGTGGCCAGGTTGGTGTTCATGTATTCGACTACTTTTAGATTCGGCGCAGCGCAGGTTACGTGCAGGTGAACCAATTGCACCGAGTGCGGGGCGACCGGCAGATTGGCGGCGTGGGCGAGGTGGGAAACTTTTAGCCATTCGGTGACACCGCCCACCCGGCCGACATCCGGCTGACAGATGTCCGCACCGCCGGCGGCGATCAATTCGGCAAAGCCGAACTTGGTGTATTCGTGCTCGCCGGTGGCCACCGGCACGTCGACTGCCGCCCGGACCCGCGCCAGGCCCCTGATGTCGTCGGCCAGCACCGGTTCCTCGAACCAGGCCACGTCATATTCGGCAAATTCCTTGGCCATGTAGATGGCCTGCTTGGCATGGTAGCCGTTATTGGCGTCGATATAGATTTCGACATCGTCGCCGACCGCCCGGCGTACGGCCGCCAAACGGGCCACGTCTTCGCGCTCCGACTGGCCAAAATCCTTGCCGACTTTCATCTTGATGCGGGGAATGCCCTGCTCGACATAATCGACCATTTCGGCGACCAATCCGGCCTCGTCGAAATAAGTCCAGCCTCCGCTGCCATATATCGGCAGCGTTTCCTGGTACGGGCCGAGCAGCTTGTAGAGCGGTAACCCGAGGGCCTTGGCCTTCAGGTCCCACAGTCCGATGTCAACGGCGCTGATGGCGCAGAACGCCATGCCTTTGCGGCCGAATCCGCGAACGTTCCAGAACATATCGTTCCAGAGTTGCTCGATGTTGAATGGGTCCTTGCCGACGAGCAGTGAACGAAAGTGGCGCTCGACCGTCTCGCGGACGCCGGGGTAGGCGAGACCGATTCCCAGGCCCTCAAAGCCCTCGTCGGTGTAGATATGGACGAACACCTGTCCGCGCCCGCCACTTCCCTTGGGCGGGTCCGGAATCGTGGCGTCTTGGATCGCCCGCGTGTGCGGGTAGAAGACTTGGGTTGTCTTGATGTCGGTGATTTTCATCGCTGTCTTTGCAACGTTGGCCGTGGATGAAACATTTAACGTTGGACTATCCGGATCAGGGCCAATTCGCGGCCTCGCCAGGCGTCCAGCAGGCGAAGTTTGGATGGCAAATGGGCTGCTCGGCGGCCGTCCCGACGAGGCCGGAATCAAGCTGCCGCCGAGGCCGGGCAAGCCGCTTGCCAAGATCTCCTCGCCCACCGGCGCTGATCTTGTCCGGCGATCTGGGCAAGAATCTAGTCGTCGCGATTGATCGTGAGCCAGTGGGTTGTCAATAGCCAGAACAACTAGATCGCTCGTGCCGCGCCTTTTCCCGGAATATCGACCTGTGCATAGCCCGTGCTAGGTCGCGCCCTCGCCGCCAGCCCGCACTACAAGTGGTGGTTGTTTGGGGCGGTCAGTCTGGGGTCGTTCACCGGGGTGATGTCGTTCGGCATGGTCAACGTAGCCCTGCCCACGATCGCAACGTTTTTCGAAACCGACCTGCCAACCATCCAGTGGGTGGTAATCGCGCAGACGCTGACCATCAGTGCGTTGCTCTTGCCAATGGGTCGCCTCTCGGACATGGTTGGCCGCAAACAGGTCTACATAGGCGGACTGATATTGTTGATGGCGGCATCGGTCTTTGGGGCGTCGGCCAACAGCGTGCCGCTGTTGGTTCTCTCGCGGGTGGTCCAGGGCGTCGGCGCGGCGATGACCCAGGGTACTGGGATGGCGATGATCACCTCAGTGTTCCCGGAATCGGAACGCGGTAAAGGTATCGGGTCGCACATGAGTGTGATCGGGGCCGGCGGCATGGCCGGCCCGGTGGTCGGCGGGTTCTTAATCAGCACCCTGGGCTGGCACTGGGTTTTCTTAGTCAACCTGCCGTTGGCCGGAGTCGCCCTGGCCGGGGCGATCCTGCTGATGGATTCGAAGGTGTTTTTCAAAGAGCGGCGCGGAATCGGCTTTGACTGGCCGGGTGCGGCCCTCTCCACCGGGGCGTTGATTACTTTCCTGCTGCTGATGACCAACGGCTCCCGATTTGGCTGGGGTTCGCCGGTAATCCTGGTGGTCGGAGTGATGTTCCTGTTGATGCTGGGTGGATTCATCAGGTGGGAATTGCAGGCTCCGGCGCCGATGCTGGATCTGAGCCTGTTCCGACACCGGGTGTTCTCGCTTGGGGTCCTGGCCAGCTTCATGTCGTTTTTAAGCACCGGTTCGGTCCGATTCCTAATGCCCTTCTACCTGCAGGGCGTCCTGGGCTACGGGCCCGGCGATGTTGGATTGATCTTGCTGCCGACGGCGGTCACGATGACGGTCATGGGCCCGATCGCCGGCCGGTTATCGGATCGCTTTGGCTACCGCATATTTAACGTCTTGGGATTGATACTTTCGGCGGCTGGCGTCTTTACCATTTCGCGAATGTCGGGCTCGACCTCGCTTCCGCTGATAGTTGCGGCATTAGTGATGCAAAGCGCCGGTAACGGACTGTTCGGTTCGCCCAACACGGCGTCGATATTCGGGGCCGCCAAATCAACCAGGCACGGCATCGTGTCAGCCCTATTGAGCCTGGTCCGCAACTCCGCCAATGTCACTTCGATTGCGGTGGCCACCAGTGTCGTTACCGCCACCATGGCTTCGATGGGCTTCGCCGCCAATTTGGGCGATCTCGATGGAACCGGCGGTGCGGTTGCAAATTCTTTCGTCAGCGGCATCAATTTGCTCTACTCGGTGATGACCGTGATGCTCTTAGCCGCCGCCGGTGCCTCTTTCCTCAAAGGCCCCTCTCAGGCAGTGGTCAGTCGCCGCCGGCGACGAAAACCGGCCGCAGTGAAATAGGTGCGGGTTGGCCTTCATTAATGCCCGTCTCTAGCAAAGGCGATCGCAGCCCCGACCCGACCTTCGCTGCCTACCAGATAGGCCGAATGATCGTCTGGTGGGACGACGGCATCCAGTCGGTCGGACCAGATTCTGCCGGTGCGCTGGAAGCGCTAACGGCCCCGCAATGGATCCCCAGTTCGTACGGCGATCCGGGGGCTCCGGGCCAGGCCGTTTTCAACAGGCCGCGCATCCGCACAGTCGCCAGCGCAAAGGACCTCTCGTTTGTGGTTATGCAATTTAGGGATGCCCACCGGTCTGTTTACTACATGGATATTCGGCGATACTCGCCGCCGTCGAGCGAGTAATCGCCGCGGCCGTAGAAAAACGCGACAGCGCCACGGTGGAATCGGCACAGATCCGATCCGATTCCGTTCGGCAGGGCACCGGAGATCTCGCCGGTCGGGACCGGAGAGATGGAATTTAAGGTTCGCCAATCGCCCGGTCGGGCCGCCGCCGCCGCTGGGCGGCCAGCTGCAACAGGCAATCGTAGGCCGCCATTTGCATTTCGATCCGGGTTTCAAGTTCGATAACCCCCGGCGTTTCCAGCGTCACCGACCTTTGGGTGATCTGTTGCACGGCGATGTGCCCCGACAGACCCCAGGTGTCGCGCCGCTCACGTGATCTGCGCCAGATCAGCTGACGTTGGGCATCAAAGACCACGATGCCGTCGCGAACCTGCATTTCATCGACTTCCGGCTTGGCAAATATCGGCCCTTTTTTGGCGACCGCGGCGACTAACGGTTGGTCCCAGTCGGGGTCGAGTCGTGAAAAGCAGTAGAACCCTTCTTCTACGGGATCCTCGTGGGCGTCTATCCACAGGTCGACCGGCTCCAGACCGGCCAATACCATCACCGCCAAGGCCTCGGGACTGTTGGCCAATTTGAAGGTGCGGTTGACGTCTTGCCCCTGGTCGTTTTCACGGGTTCCCAGATCAAACCCGGTGGGATTCACGCACGGCAGCACGCGCATCTTCAACCCATCCCAGCGGCGCCAGCGTTCTTCCTCGAGAAACTGAAGGGTGGCATAAACCGGTGCCGGTTCGTCTCCGTGGGTCCCGGCGTCCAAGGCAACTGAAAAATGCGGGGGCCCGTCGGTCGTCAGGATCAGCTGCACCAATTCGATTGATCGCCCCGGCAAGCGGTAACGGCTGATCGCGACCCCTTCTCGCGCCGCTATTCGTTCGTAGCGGGCCAAAAGTTGCGCGTAATTGCTAGGGCGCACGGGCATCAACAGGTCACCAGACGGGGAGGTTTCAGGGCCATTATCCGGCCAAAGACGATTCAATATCTGGTGCTTATAAATAAAGCCGCGTTGAGGCTTGGTTTTCGCCGGCCGCGGGCAATGGGCGGCAATTCACGGGTAGCAAACGCTCCACGGTTCGCACTTACGTGACCGCAGGTTCCGGGCGAAGTTTGCAATTCGCCCGCCGGCAACGACGGGGCTGCCGCAATGACAATGCGGCGCCTGGCCTCACATTTCTCTCGCTCCGCCGGGTTTTGTCGGAAATGGGCTAGCCGGGCGCGGGGCGGCCCCGGTTAATGGGTGTGTTGCGGGAAATCGTCATGTTGATGGGTGTACCCGCGATGGAATTCGATTCCGGCCATAGCGATCGGGTCGACGTGAATTGTCGAATTGCCGATGTACGGAAACGCATGGCTGAGATGATGAGAGACTTCGATTCCGATATCGTGAGCGTCGGCGGCGGAAACCCCGTCGGCCACCGTAATGTGCGCCTCAACCTCCAGGCGGTGACCCAGCCAGCGGGCGCGAATGTCGGTTACGCCTTCGACGCCCGCGACATGGCCGACTTGGTGGGTTATTTGGTCGGTTACCTGCGGATCGACGCCATCGAGCATGCGCGTAAATACCGATTTGCTCGAATCCCAGACGATCTTGAGGATGAATGCCGTGACCAGCAACCCGGCGATCGGGTCGGCCAATGGAAAACCTATCCACACGCCGACGGCTCCGGCCAGGACGCCCAGAGATGTGAAGCCGTCGACACGGGCGTGGAGCCCGTCGGCGATGAGGGCGGTGCTGTTTATTTCGCGCCCGATCCGGATTCGAAAAACTGCCACCGCCTCGTTGCCGATAAAGCCGATTACGCCGGCTGCGGCAACCGCGCCGATGAAATTGATGCTCACCGGGTTGAACAGTCGGTCAATGGATTCGTAGCCGGCGATGAGCGCACTGATCAGGATCACCAGGACGATGGCTGCGCCGGCCAGGTCTTCGACACGACCCAGCCCGTAGGCAAAGCGCTTGCTTGGCGGACGACGTGCGAACAGGAAGGCGATCCAGAGCGGAATCGCGGTAAAGGCGTCGGCAACGTTATGGATGGTGTCGGCTAAGAGGGCAATACTCCCTGAAATGATGAATATCACGAGCTGGAGCACGGCGGTGATGGCCAGCCCGACGAATGACCACTTGAGTGCCCAGATTCCGCGGGCGGTGGTGGCAATTACCGGATCGACGACGCCATGGGTGTGACCGTGTCCATGCCCGTGCTGATGACCGTGCTCGTGGCCATGGCCGCTTTGATTGGCGGAATGACTATGGTGTCGGTGGTCGTGTCCGCCCATCAAAAACCCAAGGAGTTTCGACAGCAATTTTGTACCCTTCCCGCCCGCGTTAGAGAAATCGGAAGTTGGATTTTAATCGCGGCCGCCGCGATCAGGCAACCCGGTATTTTTCAATTCCTTCGGGATTGAGTTCGATGCCCAGACCGGGTTCCTGCGGAATCGCCAGTGTCCCGTCCTCGGCGACCATGCGCTGGATGGTAATTTCATCGCGCAGGGTGGTGCTCTCTTCGACCACGAATTCGGCAATAAATGAATTGGGGATGGAGTTTAGAAAGTGCAGCGCGGCGGAGACGTTGATATAGGTCGTAAACCCGTGATTTACGCAACGCAATCCTCGGTCGGCGGCCAGGCTGGCGATCTTTACCGCTTCCGTAAAGCCACCGCAACGCGTCAGATCCACCTGCACCACGTCAATTTTTCCCTTGTCCATGAGTTCGATATACGACCTGCGTTCACTCTCTTCCTCACCGGCCGCAATCGGAATGTCGGTCGCCGCTGACAATCGCGAATATCCTTCGTAATCGTCTGGTTTGAGCGGTTCTTCAAGCCAAAAAATATTAAATTCGCTGAACGCTCTTGCCCGCCGAATGGCGGTCTTGGCGTCCCAGACCAGCCCGGCGTCAATCATCAGATCGCCATCGTCGCCGAGCCCGGCCCGAGCCTCGCGCACCAACGCAACATCAGTCGCGGCATCCTTGCCCATGGGCGCCCAGCCGAATTTGACGGCTGAGAAACCCCGCTCTCTGAATCGTCGCGCAAGCTCTCCCGTCTCATACGGATCGGCGCCAAACAGCGAGCTGGCATATACCCGCATTCGTTCGTGGAACCCACCGCCCAAGAGTTTCCAGACCGGCTGCCCCAATGCCTTGCCCTTGATATCCCACAGGGCAAGATCGATCCCGCTCATGGCGTGAATTCCGATGCCGCGGCGCGAGGCATATATGTTCTGCCAGTACATCTTGTGCCAGAGATATTCGGTCTGTAGCGGGTCCTCCCCGATCAGCAGGCTGCCCAATCCACTGATCAACGGATTGCTGTAGGGCCCGTCGATTACCCCTTTGACGGCCATCGGGGCAGAGTCAACCTCGCCGATCCCGCATATTCCCTCGTCGGTCTCAATGCGGACTACGAGGGCATCTTGCCCGCTATCGTAGGTGTCCTTGATTTGCGGGAGGCGCAGGTAGATTGTTTCGACCCGGGTAATTTTCACGAGGACTCCAAGACCTGCGGGCTTGTGGGAAGTTTTTCGACGATTGTGGCCACTTCGCCCACCCTACTGCCAATGGGGCCGGCCCCACCGTCAAATCTACCGTCGAGTCGGCAGTTTGGCCGGCGCCGGTTTTGTCCGAGCCGTTAGCGACCGCGGGCAACGAACCTACCCAGAGGATTTGCAAGCACGCCTCTTTGCGAATTAGTGCCAATGCCGGGATGCAACGATTGGCCGTTTGACACCAATTGGTGGGATGGTCGGCGGCCGAATTCGACCGGGACGGCGCGGGATCCGCCAGGCGGTCGGCCTTGAACCTGCTCAACGCCTGCTCTTATATGGTGGCTAGACGCGCAATGGTGGCAACGTAGCGTACGCGGTTCTCTCGATCGACGAAGAAAATTGTTCCAACAACGGCAGCATTCGCGTTTGCAGGCTGCTAAGTGGGGCCCAGACCGGTCGACCAATCAGGTTTCCTGATTCAAAATCGACTCGAAAGCGCTACCTTCTGAGAGGAATTTCCGTTTGCCAATCGCTCTTTTTGCAGCGGCTTTGTCGCCCAGACACCTAGGCCTTGCAACGCGATTGAATAGACCCGGTCGGACACCGGAATTTAACGGGATTTTTGTCGGCCTAGTCATGGCCGGACTGCTGGCCGCGCTATCAACGGTGGCCTGTGACTGGCAAGATAGCGCCGCTTCCTTGGCCAGCCCTCCAGAAATTGTCAATGTTGCGGCCACGACACCGCCCCTCGAACCTTCCGCAGAGCGGCTCGCGCCGCAATCGAGCCCATCGATCGCCGAACCTGTCGAACCTGCCGGGCCGGCTGAAACGGCGGAGGACAACGTTGTGATTCCTAAGTTCCCCGAACCGGCCGGCGCGGGGGATGATCCTCTTGAAATCGCCGTTGCGGCGGCGCAGACATTCTTGGATTCGCTTTCAGACTCACAACGCTCCCAGGCTGTTCTCGCTGCCGATGATCCGGTGCGGCCCAATTGGTCGAACCTGCCTTCGAATATGGTGCGACTGCTCCGCAACGGAGTACGAATCGGTGATCTCGACGCCAACCAGATGGCTGAGATGCTCTCGTTTCTGCGGTCGTCATTGAGTGACGATGGGTACGCCACTGCAATCGCCGTCATCGGCGCCGATGCGGTTTTGGCGGATGCCCCCAATGCCGCCAGGCTTGGCTGGAGCGAAGACAACTATTGGTTGGCGTTTTTTGGCGTACCCGGAATATCAAATCCCTGGGGGTGGCAGTTCGGTGGCCATCACCTGGCCGTAAACGTCAACTGGGTCGATGGCCGAAGTTTTCTTTCGCCAACGTTCATTGGCGTTGAACCGGCACACTACGAGCACGATGGTGTGGTGATTGAACCGTTGGCCCAAGAATTGGCGGCCAGACTGGCGTTGATAAATGGGTTGGATGCGCAAGGCGCTAGCGCTCAAACGGCAGTTGCGCAGCGCCCGCGCGAGGTGTGGACCGGAGCGGGCAAAGACGGCGTTGTCCCAGATATTGAGGGCTCACCGGTGCGGGACTGGGATCAACAGAGCAAATCGCAATTGCTTGAAGCCATCAATCTATGGGTGGGAATATTGCCTGACCAGAGTGCCCTAGAGAGAATGCGGCAGATTGAAAGTGAATTGGACGATACGTACTTCGCTTGGCATGGGAACTTAGACGGCTCCGGGCCTGTCTATTTCAGGATTCAAGGCCCGTTCCTGATCGTCGAATTCTCAACCCAGGGAGCGGTCGGCTCCGGCCAAGGGCATTTTCCTTCGATCTACCGGGACCCTACCAACGAATACGGTAGCAACCGGACCTAAACGGTATATGCGCCCTCTGGCCCCCGATCGAGCGTTGCGGCCGACCCCAGCCTTGCCAAGTGAATAAATCGCCGAAAAACCGGGCCGCGGGAAATGTGGCCAGCATTGCAATCGTTTTCTACGAATTCGGCAATTGACTGGTGGGAGAACTGCCCGGCCTGGGAGACCCGAAAACGCTTTGCCGACCCCGCCCAGGATCCTGCTCAGGCGTCAATTAGATGGGTTACCAGTGCATGTCGGAAAACTCTAGGAATCGCTCCCAATCGTACTCGGTCACATTGTGCCGGCCGGTGCGGACGTGGTATCCGACGGTGTTCATGACGGGTTCGTCAACCGGTGGCCGCTCCGATACACCCAGGCCCCGCTTGCCCAGTAACTCGTAGACCGGGCCCGCCTCCATCGTCGCCAGGAATTCGCCGTGCGGATCGGCCCAGCCGTCGTCCTCGGCGCTGGCCACGTACAGCGGTCGTGGCGCGATGAGGGCCAAGAGCATGTGCTGGTCGAACGGCAGTTCCGATTCCTTGCCGTCATAGGCCTTGTAATTGCCGGCGTACCAGTGCGGAAATCTCACGTTGCCAATCTCTAAGGTTTCGCCGGATATGTGGCGGGTTATCGCCGCACCGCCGCCACCTGAATTGATTGGGATGACGATTGAAAATCGGGTATCGGTTGCGCCGGCCCAGAGCGCAACTTTGCCAAGCCGCGAATGCCCCAGCACGGCGACCTTGGTTGCGTCTACCATCGAATCCGATTCAAGGTAATCCAGGGCCCGGCTCAATCCCCAAGACCATGCAGCGATGCTGCCCCAGTCGCGTGGAGTTTGAGGTGGAGCTAACGGGTGCACACCGTTTTTGAAGCCATCGTCAAAATCGGGATCGATGTCCCCGTAGCTGATCGTGGCTAGCCCATATCCGCGTTTGAGAACGCGTTCTAGCTGCCAACGACTTTCGGATTGACCGCGGGATCGGCTGGAGTCGCCCACTCCGGTCATCACCCAACCGGTTGCGAAATGAATTTCGGGATCCGGGTGGATCGTGTGATTTCCACCGAAGTTGAGGCCGAGGAAAGTCCCCACCGGGCCGGCCGCGTTAGCCGGCGTGTAGAGCAGTAGGTCCATGCTCGGCCCGTCTGCTGCCGACGAAAAATCAATCCGCACCTGCTTTCGGCAGGCCAATCCGGCTAAGGCGGCCGGATCCTGCTCGAGCACCGTGAACCGCATGTCGCTCGGACCGTCGGGCGCTTCTCCATACATCTGGTCGACGTACAGCTCCAAAATTTCCGCTCGGCGGGATTCCCACTGCTCGGCCGTCGCAACCGCTGTCCCGTCCGACATGCGCAGAACCGGCGGTAGATCGTACGGCGGCACGGTCGACTCGTCGAAATTGAAACCTTCGGGATGGCCGGGGATTGAGAAATCTTCCAGCTCCTCCGGATTCAGGGCGACCAGTTCGGCCCAGAATTCGGCTCCGCGGCCGTGTTTGGACCAAGTCCCCAACGCGAGCTCGGAAATCGGTATTTCGCGGACGGATTCGCCGCCAGGGGCTGAACCCACGCCTGTGTCTCGTGCCACCGAACTTCGCTCCCCACTAGCGACGCCAATTCGGCCAGCAAATTACGGGAGACGCCGCTGATTGCAAGTCCCTCATTATTGCCAAATTGCGCCGTGGCTTTTGATCCGCGGGCAAGCTGGAAGCCGCCAATGATGGTGGCAACCGCGGGCGCTGCCGCGGCTCACTAGAGACCCAACGGACCGAGCCCGATTGGCCCGGTCGGGCGGTGAATTTTCCTCCGGGTAAGTGCAACTTCGACTTCCAATCCCGGTTGATGGGTAGCCGCCAATACTTCGTCCAAGGATTATTGATGCCCGTTGTTGGGCGGCCCGGCTGGCCCGGATAATATTTGCACTCGTCAATTCGGGCTAGGACTCGTCGCCGATCATGGAGAACACCGGGCCCGTTGCGCCGGGACCCAATCGCCGACGGAACCCGCTTTTCGCACCGGCGTTCATGTACCTGACGTTTGCGATGGTGGCGGTCTCACAGCTCTACGGGCCGCTGCCGCAGTTCATTGCCGACGACCTGGGTGTGCCGGTCGCGCTGGTGGGACAAACCCTCACCCTGGAGACGATCCTGGCGGCCATTGCGGCCCTGTCGGTTTCCCCTCTGGCCGACACGCTCGGACGGCGCCCGGTGATGCTGGTGGCAATAGCGCTGCGAATCTTCGGCGCGGCCCTGGTCTTTCTGTACCCGAGCTTGCCGGCACTGTTCGTGGGAGCGGCGTTCCTGGGAATCGGCAATGGGATCATTTTTCCTCAGATCTTTGCCAGCGTCGGGGACCTCTTCAAGTCCCAGCGTCGCGACCGCATGATCGCATTGCTGCTGGTCGCATCGCGGATCGCGTTCATCGTAAGCCCGTTGGCCTCGGGCGTCCTGGCCGGAGCATTCGGTTGGCCGGCAGCGTATGCTGCCGGTTCGCTGATCTCCGTATTAGCCCTCGCCCTGACTTGGTTGGTGACCCCGCGTCTGGTCACCCGCGGGGAGTCCTTTGCCAACCTGGTCGCGACGGTGGCCGATTCATACCGTGATTTGCTCGGCAACCGAACAATCGCGTTGTTGCTGGCCGCTAACGTGGTGTTCATTGCCGGCGCTTACGGCGTCGACGTTTACTTCGGGGCGTTCGTGGCTTTCTCCTACGGTCTCGCACCGGAACGGGTCGGCCTCCTGCTCACGGTCGGTCCCGTGGCAGATATGATTTCAACCTACATTTCCGGCCGCATCCCGGTACGGCACCGCGGCAAGGCCCTGGTCGGTGCTGGGTTGATCTTATTCCTGCCGCTGGCAATCCTCTTCAGCTTCCCTTTGGGTCCGGCCTTTGCGGTCGCAATGTCGGCTTTTTGGTCCCTTGGCCTGGGCCTGCGGGCGACGCCATTTAACGCCACGATGCTGGACTTGGCGCCGGAACGGCTGGGCGGGATCACCGGCCTGATGCACGTGACCTATTCCATTGGCACCACCATCGGATCGGCATTTGGCGGGCTGGCTTTGGCGCTTGGCGGCTATCAGGCGATGGGGTTCGTTTTCAGCGCCTGTACGCTGCTGAGCGCAGCAATGTTCGCCGCCGCCTCGAGTCGGATCAATTCGAAAACAACGGGATAAAGACGCAGGCGGGGGACGTTTCGGCCCAAAGATCTGCCCCACTGATTTTTGTCAGGGCATTCGGCAAGACGGGGACCTGGACTTTCCTGGGGATTGTGAGCGGAGGAACTTCATGACAGCACCGCCGATTGCGGTGTGGGACCCAATCCTGGGCACCCTTCATCACTAGTTAAATGATTGATATCTTGGTCCAATGGTGTCGGATGCAGAGAGTTGCCGAAAGCTGATGCGCGCTGACCGGGCTTTCAATACTCACCTCTACGAGGGCCGGGTCCGCCGGGTCCTAGATCGAGTCGCCCGGGGTCATCGACTACTTTCGATGACCCCGGCTGCTGCGGCGTTTAGCAATTCCATTGATGTGCTTGATACCTCATCGCCCGGAGGAAGCCGTCTACGGTTGGTCGTAAAGCGAATGACCGACGACCCGGATCCCGAGCGCGCAACCGCCGATTTCCACGGGTTGCAAATTGCGCGCAATCATGGGGTCCCTGCTCCCGAGCCTTTGCTCCTTGATGCAACCGGCGAATTGCTCGGAGCGCCGGGTCTCGTCACCCGGTTTGTCGAAGGAAAACAGATTGCAAATCCGCCGAATCCGGTTGATTGGGCCAACGATCTGGCCGATCTATTGCTAAAGATCCACGACATCAGCTTGAAAGCCCAGGACCGCAATGGCGTCTACGACGACAACGATCTCGGTCTCTACTTTCTGACTGGCGAGTGGCCCAAGAAAATGTCGGGACACCCGCTGTCGGACCCCATTTACGCGGCCATCGAGGAGTTGCGATCCGGCATTGATAGCGTACCGCCGGCTTTAGTCCACATGGACTTTTGGCCGGGCAATGTACTGTGGCTCGATGGCCAGATATCGGCGGTAGTCGACTGGGACGCGGCAGCGTTTGGCGATCCCGCCCTGGGCGTCGGATTCTTCCGGGTGAACATGTACCTACGCGGCATCAAAGAGGCCGCCGATGATTTTCTGGAGCGTTATGAAGGCGCGTCCGGTCCTGTGCTCAATCTCGGATTTTGGGAACTGGCCCGCGCCGCCGGGCCGCTGCCCGATCCGGCAGCGTGGATTCCTGCATCGCGCAGGATGGGCGACTTGAGCGCAACCGGCGACAGGGCGGGCACCGACTACTACGAATTTGTCTCAGAAGCGATGCGGCGCGCCCGCGATGGGCGTTGAGGCCGCAGTTGCAGCGAGGAAATTTGATCGATTGCCTGTCTTTGAGCCCAAATTTTGGTCCAGCAAATGCAAAGCGTGTCGAGCCCTCCCAAGATCTGATCCAGGCGCCTGCATCAATCCGGCCGACCCGTTTATCCGTATCGGTGGACATATGATGCAATTTTTCAGGACTGCGTTCCGATCACCGCGCGTTGCCCGGTGCGATGATCGATCTGGACTGATCGATGGGACCGCAACGGTCCCGGCAATGACTGCGCTAAATTCGATTTTGCGAAATAAAACCCGCAAAATAGCCTCATGTCCCAAAGGACGACACCGTGAATACCAACATTGAATTTGCTCCCAGCTATGCGCTGCTGAACGTTGAATTGGCGGCGGGTGAATCCATCAAAGCCGAACCGGGGGCGATGGTAATCCAGCAGGGCGTGGAGATGGCGACCGGATCTGCCGGCGGCGGGTTGCTGGGTGGATTCAAGCGAATGCTCGGCGGCGAGTCCTTTTTCATCAATACGTTCACGGCCGGTTCCGGTGGAGGTCAGGTCAGCCTGGCCGCGGGCACTCCGGGAGACATCGGTTCTTTTCCCTTAACCGAGGGCACCAACCTCTTTATCCAGGCCAGTTCGTTTCTTGCCTGCACTTCGAACGTGCAGACGGATTCCAAATTCCAAGGGTTGCGGGGAGTGTTTAGCGGTGAGAGCATATTCTTCCTGCGCGCCTTTTCGGAACCCGGGCCGGGCGAGGTGTTTTACAACTCCTATGGCGCCATCAAAAAGGTGGCCGTAGAACCAGGTCGAGAGCTGGTGGTGGACACCGGACACTTGGTCGCCTTTACCGAGGATGTTGATTACACCATCGGCAAGGTGGGCGGACTTCGCTCACTGATCGCCGGTGGCGAAGGGCTGGTGATGAAATTCAGTGGCAGCGGCGACGTTTGGATTCAGACTCGAAATCTGGCCTCGCTGGCTGAAAACATCATCCCGTTTCTGCCTGCCCCAAAGGGCCGGTGATCACGTAATCGAGCGCACCGTGTAAACGGTGCGATGCGGGTGGATTCTGTCCACCGGATCAATTGGTTTTTTGGGATCGTTGCCACCACCACCGGACCGACGGCTCTAAAACCAGGCACAGGGCATCTTGCCCGGATGGAAACGTGCACAACAATTGAGTGAGAAAGATCGCCGCGACGATCGCAAAGAATCGGGCGGCACCGCATCCCTCCAAGATGGCAACACCGAACGTAACCATCTACGGCATTAGATGGTGTCCCGACTGCCGCCGAAGCAGAAAATTCTTGGGTGAACACGGCGTCGGATTTCGCTGGGTCGACCTGGTTGAACAACCTGAAATGGCCACTGAATTCGAGCGGCTGGTCGATGGGCGCCCGGTGCTGCCGACGGTCCTTACCAGCGATGGCCGAACCCTGTATCGACCAAGCAACGCGGAGCCGGCTGACGCGCTGGACATCGATGTGGATCGCGAACACCGTTACTGGCCGTTGATCATCGTCGTCGGCGTTCCGGCCGGCCTGACGGCAGCGATTTTTGCCACCCAGGAAGGCGTGGACACGCTAGTGATTGAGCGCGAGCAGGTCGGCGGCGACACAAACGTTTCGGGCCAGGGTGAAAACATGCCCGGATTTCCGGAAGCGATCAGCGGATTCGAACTCAGCGACCGCCTTCGCGAACAGGCCCGCCTGGCAATGGTTGAGGCGATCCAGGCCGCCGACATCGTCGGCATCGACAGCATCGGCCGCTACCACACGGTGGTGACCGCGGATGGAACCGAATACAGCTGCTTTGCCCTAGTTACCGCAACCGGCAGCACCTACCGGCGTCTAGAGTTCGCGGGCGAGGCAAATCATGTAGGTTCCGGAGTTCATTTCTGTGCGGCCAGCGATGGGTACGTCTACGGCGGAGAAAATGTCGCCGTTGTCGGCGGCGGTAATTCAGCCGTGGAAGCGGCACTGGCGCTCTCCAACCGCGCGGCGACCGTCTCGCTTTTGGTGCGCGGAGATCAGTTGACCACCAATTCGATCCTTGCCCAGCGGCTCCTTGAAGTTAATAAAGTCGAAGTCCTATACAACGTAGACATGAAGGAATTTCGCGGCAACGGTGAACTCAATTCGGTATTGGTAAGCGAAATGGCGACCGGCAGTCTGCGCGAGGTTAAGGTCCGCGCGGCGTTCGTTTTCATCGGCATGCGGCCGAATTCAAAATTTTTGCGCGGCAGCCTGGGTGCCTGGGTGAACGTGGATTTGTCTGTACCGGAACCGATGTCCCGCCGCGCGACGCATTGGCAATTGAACCGGCGGAAATGCTCCCTGAATCTCTAAATGAGGCACCGGGATTGTTCGAAACGTCGGTCGCCGGAATTTATGCCGCCGGCGACGTTCGCAGGGACAGCGCCAAGTACGTCGCCGGCCGCCACCGGCGAAGGGGCTGTGGTTGCAATGCTGGCCGGCCGCTACCTGAACAGCTTGACCTGAATCTTCCGCTTTGCCGCCCGGTACCCGCGCGCCGTGGAGATGTGGACGTCCAACTTGTTTAACGTTCCTGCCGGCATGCAAATCTTGGCCTCAATTTCAACGTGGGAGATACTAAGAGCAGCGCAATATCAAGACCGGCGAACAGACACGCTAAGGCTCCGGTTCGGGTCCCATTTTGAATCCGGATTGCGGGCGCGCAGCGTGAATCCGACGCCGGTCGGTTCAAAAGAGGGATGACTCAAATGCGGCTCAGCAACAAATCGGTGATCGTAACCGGCGCCGGGCGCGGAATAGGTCGGGCGATTGCACTCGCTCTGGCCGGTGAGGGAGCAAACGTGTGTTGTGCGGCGCGAACGCGTTCAGAAGTCGAAGCTACGGCGAAGGAAATTGAATCGTTAGGCGGCAAAGGCCTGGCGATTGCAACAGACGTGACCGACTGGAATTCGGTAACGGCGATGGTGGACGCCGCGGTTGCCGAATTTGGCGGGCTTGACATTGCGGTGCTCAACGCCGGAGTGCTGCTTGACGGTGGTCGCACCCTGGAGGACAGCATCATCGACGATTGGCGTTTAACGATTGAGGTCAACCTCATCGGATCCTATCTTTGCGCCAAGGCTGTAATCCCAACCTTAAAAGCCCGCGGCGCAGGCAAGATCATAGTCACCGGTTCCGGTAATGGCCATCACAGTCGGATCCGCGGATCGTCCTACGGAGCCTCCAAGGCCGGGCTGTGGATGGTGACAAGGACCCTTTCGCAGGAGCTGCTCGAATACAACATCGACGTTAACGAAATCGTTCCCGGTCCCGTCCACACTGAACTGACGCGCGAGCTGCGAAACGATCCGGCAACCAGATTTAATGCCAGCGGTGAATGGGACAAACAGCCCGAGGAATTGGCCGACGTGGCCATTTTCCTGGCGACCCAACCCAACCCGGGCCCTACCGGGCAGTCATTCAGCTTGCTGCGGCGCGAGTTGTAGAGATCCTTTGGATCGATCGGCGGGGCCGGCTGGCTGGCTCCACCCCGACTCGGCTGGAAATTTAAGCCAAGTGGCCCATCAGACTCCCAGCACCTGTGCCAATACCGCCAATTCATCGGCGATCCAGCGCTTTGAGAGCCGGGCGTCGGGGACGGTCATTGCCGACCCATGGTAGGCGCCGGGATAGACGTGTAGCTCAACCGCTACGCCGGCGTCGGCCATGGCCCGGGCGTAAGCTACGTCCTCATCGACTAGCAGATCGAGATCGCCAACTACCACGTAGGCCGGCGGTAGCCCCGCCAGGTCAGTCGAGCGCGCCGGGGCCGCATACGGGGATACGTCATCGCCGCCGGCATTCCCCTGCAGATAGGCGTTCCATCCCGCCAGGTTCGAATCGCGATCCCAGGTCCGCGGATCTAAGACTGCATAGCTGCTGCGGGTATTGCCACGGTCATCGAGCATTGGCGCGTTGAGTAATTGCAGGCAGGGCAGAAATTCCCCGCGATCGCGTGCCAGAAGGGAAAGCGCCGCCGACAGCAGCCCGCCGGCGCTTACCCCGCCGACTGCGATCCGAGCGGGGTCAACGGCGAATTCGTCACCCGATGTCGCCAGCCATTTGAAGCCCGCGTAGCAGTCCTCTAAGGGAATTGGAAACGGGTGTTCGGGGGCACGCCGGTATTCGACCGAGGTGACCAAGACATTGAGCTTGGCGGCAATGTTGGCGCAGTAGGGGTCGTTCTGACCTGCCTCCCCAAGAACCGTCCCGCCCCCGTGAATCCAGTAAACGGCCGCCGCCGGGCGCGGAAGATCATCGGGGCGATAGAAGCGAAGTTTGAGCGGCGGGCCGCCTGCCGGGCCCGGAACAAATCGATCGGATACCGCAACTCCTGCCGGCATTTCCGGGGCTGGCAGTTGCGCCCGCATCCGGGCGGTGTTTTCGCGCAACGCCGGAATGTCCGACCAGTCGCGAGGAGTCATCGGCAGGGCGTCGAAGACGAGCCGGTGCTCATCGTCGATGCGGCTGCTGATATCGATAACCGGTACTTCCAAAGATGCCCTCACCTGCGCGCCAACGTACGTTCGAAAGTCTATTTGCCCCGCTGGCGAGACCTTCAAATCAGGGCCTGCAGATTTCTGCCACTAGCTGGCTGCCGATTACCAATCTGAGGCGGCCCCAGGGCGAACGCCGCGGCACCGAACTTACTTGGGATTTAGCTCTTGGTTACCACTCTTTGATGGGCCAGGAGAAAGTCGCGCACCTGCTCTATCGTCTTGGCCATGATTTCTTCTGACTCTTTCCAGGGGTATGCGGTGAGCTGGGCCCTGGGTGCCAACTCCGCCACTTCCATCGCGGCTTCGTAGGAGTGCGACGGAGTGTCGTCAGGCATCACCAGCATCGGTGTCTGACAGGAGCGGACAAAGTCCCGCGACACGCTGTACACAAACTCCGGCCGGAGGCGGTAAAGATTATGCTGCTGCCTTTCGACAATCTCCATCGTCACATCAGATCGCCGGGAGCAAAGCTCGGGGCCCCAGAGATCGCGGCCCATGTCGTACATGGCATCCGGCGTCGCCCGGTTGTGCCCAACCGGCTGGCAGAGGACCCCGGCAACGACCCGCCCAGGCGCCCGCTCCATGAGCTTGAGCGCAAATGGGCCACCTATGCAGTAACCCATAAAGAGGAATTCCTCGATGCCGAGATGGTCCATCAGTCCCAGTTGGTCGTCGGCGAAGGCATCCCACGGATCGTCGATCTGCACCGGCCCGCTGGACTGGCCCCCGTTCGCATTGCGCAGGTCCATGGTGATGCAGCGAAAGTCCCCGCTGAACTCTTCCATCGCGTTAAAGACCTGGTCCGGCCATTTGTCAATCGATGAGTTCAGGCCGCCGCCGGGAGTAACCAACAGCGGGAACCCGGACCCGGCCTCCTCGTAGTCGATACGGACATCGCCCTTGGTGAAAAACGGCATTGAAATTTCTCCATATTTGGTGGCGCGCTCCACGTACGCCCCATCCTAGGCAAGACTGCACCCGCGACCGACATTTTGGGTCCACCCCGTTGCCGTAGAGTGCGTTTCCTTGGCGTGGCGCCGGACTGGCCGGCTTTCCGATTACGGCTTATTGGCCCGCTTCTTGGAACGGGACCAAACCGTCAGGTCCGCTCCCTGAAAAACGCGGCCGAACCAAGCATCAGTCCACTTCCAAGGGCCGCGCTGGATCGGCGGCGTACTCTGACATCGATCCATCGTAAATAGCGATATCTTCGAAACCAAGCATCGAAAGAATGAGGGCGTCATTGGAAGCCGCGATGCCACCACCACAGTAGACGACCGCGCGCTGGGTGCGGTCAACGCCCGCCGTTGCAAACAGCTGCGCCAACTCCCCGGCCGGGCGAAAGCGATCGGTCGCTGGATCCAAAAGCGCCGCTGAGGGCACATTGATCGATCCGGGAATGTGTCCGGCGCGACCATACCGCTTACCTTCATCGGCGCCAGAATGATGTTCCGGCCCCAATGCGTTTATCAGGCAACTGCCGGCCTCGGCGCCGGCTGCGACGAATGAATTGACTTCCTGGAGGTCGGCAAAACGGGAGGGGTCGGCGGTCGGATTGAAGGTGACGGGCGTATATGTTGCCGGTTCCGTTGATACGGCCCGACCCTCGGCGCACCAGCGCGACCATCCCCCGTCCAGTACCGCCACGTCACTGCAACCCATTGATCTAAACATCCACCAGAATCGCGCTGCCCAGTGCGAACCGGCGCGGTCATAGAGGACCAGTTTTGACGACTCGGATATCCCGTGCCGCCCGGCAGCATCGGCAAACGCCTCGGCCGAAGGCATCATAAAGCGCAGATTTTTTTCGTCGTCGGAAAAGTCTTCCGGCAGGTCCAGGAATCCGGCACCGGGAATGTGGCCGGTCTCGTAACCGGGCCGACCCGAATCGATCAGGTAGCCGCCTCCGTCGTCACGGAAACCCAGCAGCGTAGTGGCCTCGAAAACGCGGACGTTCTCGTCCGATAGATGTTCGGCCAGCCATTCCGTCGAAACCAGAAACTCCGGATGCGCGAATGCCATGTCTTGCTCCTGTCAATGCGGACTTGAATCCATTTTGCCAATTGCCGATCGATCGACACCCTCGTGGCAGATTCGGCCGCCCCGCAGGAATCACCTGCACTGCCCCCGTTCCTGGCCACCGACGAGTCATCCTTAACGTCACCGGCGCACCGATGAAGGTCAACGACGGAGGTGGTCGGGACCCGAACAAGCGGGTGAGATGGGTCCAGTCAAGCGCGGGCAACCGGTTACCCGATTCGCAGCCACTATTCCGACGAAAGGCTTGGCCTCCGCCGCGCGGTCATTGCGCTCCGCGAATGAGCGACTCGATCAACGTCTCTGTCCGGTCGACATCGACCCCGAGCGCGGCGCGGACGTTGCCGCCCTCGTAGGTTGCGGTGGTCTTTCCGCGGCGTTGGCCATTGCCCACTTCCACCGCTACCGATCCTTGCCGGCAGGTAAGCAGTCCCGGATCGATCACCGCGGCCACGGTTAAGGGATCGTGCAGGCTGTAGCGTTTCATAGCGGGATGGGTCGAAAACCAGATCCTTAGGATGCGGCGGGCCATTACGGCCGTTTTCGATCGGTCGCTCTTCCAAGGGTCGTCGCCCGCGGCAAGCGCCACCTGAGTGGTCACGTCCAGGCCCAAGAGCGTTACCGTCGCGCCGCTGTCGCAAACGATTGCCGCCGCCTCAGGATCGTTGTAGATATTGAACTCGGCGTGATCGGTCACGTTGCCGGGGACCTGCAGCGCCCCGCCCATGGCGATGATCTCGGCGATCTCCAGGGCCAGCGCCGGGTGTTGGCGCAGGGCCGACGCGACGTTGGTCAGCGGCCCCAGTGCGAGAAGGGTTAGTCCACCGGTCCACTCGTGGGCCGCGGCAATGATCGCATCGACGGCCGGTTCGGGCCGGACCTCGGCCGTGGGGGGCCGCAGCCGTAAACCCAAGCCGGCTTCGCCGTGATAGTCGTAGGCGTAGCTGAAATCTCCCGCCAGCGGGTTTGCGGCGCCCTTCCATACCGGCACCTCCGCCCGGTCCACCGATTCCAGCAGCGCCAGCGCGTTGGCGGTGGTATCGCCGATGTCGGCATTTCCTCCCACGGTGGTTAGACCAATCACATCGAGATCGGGGCAGTTGAGGGCCATGAAGATCGCCAGGGCATCGTCGGTACCGGGGTCACAGTCGATCAATACCGGTTTCATTGCTTCTTCCTAAACGCTGGTCGAATTGAGGTCGAGAATTCCCAGGCCGCGATCCCAGATTTGGCTGAGTCGGCGCCCGCTATTTTCCGCGTCGCAGCGCCAACGAATGTCGATCGCGATCTCGCTGATGCTGATCGCGCAGCAGAAATAGAAGAAAAGCCGCGGCGCCTTGCGCTGCCCGCCCCAACCGATCTTGGGCGGTCGCGAAAACGCGGTTTAGGAAATCAAGGCGTTTGCCGGTCGCGATGATGCCGTGCTCGCTCGCTAGACGCAGCTTCACCGGCCGGTTGACCGCCGCCGAGTCTTCTTAAACGGTAGACGGCCTTTCCGGGTGAGGGTGCCGCGATGCGCTCATACGTTAAGCACCGCAATCCCTCGTGGCTTGAAGTGCGCTGCTCAAAGCGAATCGGAACAGCGCTCTTGTGACCCTGGGCGGCAACTTCGTTTCACGGCAACGAACTCTTCGGACCCTTGCCGGCAATCGCGAGCCGCGCCAGGCACCAATCGCCGAGTTTTAGGGGCAGAGCCGATCGAACGGCGCCACGCCCAACTATTGGTCGTGACCTGGCCCTGCCCGAGCGAGGGGAGGGCAGACCCGCATTCGCGACGGGAGATCGGGACCTACGACACCCGACGTTGCAGAGCCCTCATCTACACTGACGAGAGTGTGCAAAACGCGTGAAGGGATTCGGGGCATGGCGGTACTGGATGGAAAGGTGGCCGTGATCACCGGCGCCACCGGGGGAATCGGTCGCGCCGCGGCGAGATTGTTTGCCGACGAAGGGGCGAATTTGGTGCTGGTCGATCTGGATGACGCAGCGCTAAAAGCCGGCGCTCGGGAATTGAGCGAGGAGCGCGTAAGTTACGTGGTGGCCGACGTAACTCAACCTGATCAGACCCAGGCCTACGTCGGCGCAGCTGTTGATCGTTGGGGCGGCATCGACGTGCTGCTGGCCAACGCCGGGATTGAGGGGTCCATGGCCCCAATACCCGATTACCCGCTAGATGTTTTCGACCGGGTTATGGCAGTCAATGTACGGGGAGTTTGGCTGGGAATCAAGTACGTTGTCCCGGCCATGCGTCAACGCGGGGGAGGCAGTATCGTGATCACATCGTCCACCTCTGGCGTTTCCGGATCTTCTGGCATGTCGGCCTATTGCACCAGCAAGCATGCGGTCACCGGATTGATGCGTGCTGCCGCACTGGAGGGCGCGCCGCTGGGCATCCGTGTAAATACCGTCAACCCGGCACCAATCGAAACAAGAATGATGCGCTCGATCGAGGAAATGCATGCCGCCAGCCTGGACTCCGCGAGCGAAACGAAGGAGCAAGCGAAAGAAGCGATTGCGGCCCGTATACCGCTGGGGCGATATGGAAATCCCGAGGAAGTAGCCCAGGTGATGCTGTTTCTCGCCGGCGGGCAAAGCGGCTTTTGCACCGGCGGCATCTACATGGTGGACGGCGGCCGGACCATAGGTTACGGGTAGGCAACTCTTTCCTTTAAAGCGGGAGCAGGGCCTAAAACGCCAAACCGGGCCGGGTAATCGCGTGAGCTGAATGCCGCGGCCAGCCGTCGGCATGGCCGAGAGGTATCAGGTGGCTCGTGTGTAGCAGCGTCGAATGTAGTCGGCGGTTTCGCGGAGGGTTTGGCCTGCCGGCTCGGCAATTCCGCACTCCAAGGCGCCGTAGCCGTCGTAGCCCATTTCGTGGAGCGCCCGAAAACCGCTGACAAAATCGGTGTGCCCGCGGCCCGGGACCTGGCGGTTGCTATCGGCCAAGTGGATGTGACGAATGTGCCGCGCGGCCGCGGTCAGGCTGGCCGCGATGTCGGCTTCTTCGACGTTCATGTGGAAGAAATCGGCCAATATTTTCAGGCCGGGGCTGCCCACCGCATCGCAGATCGAAGTCGCTTCAGCCAGACCCTGCGGGAAATTGGATTCGTAGCGGATCAGCGGTTCCAAGAGGATGCAAACCCCCAGGTCGGCCGCCTCCTGCGCCAGGGGCCGCATGATCGCCACGAGCAGATCCCGTTGCAACTGCTCAGTGGTGGCGTACGGTTCGAGATTGAGGACCCGTGGGTCGCGGTTGAACAGGGGAACCGTAACGCAGCCAATCGCTCCGAATTTGGCGGTCAGACTGAGCGATTCACGCAGTTCCTGGACCGCCACCTCGCGGTTGGCCTGATCGCGATGGACGAACTGGTTGCTGGAGCTGCCGCAGATCGTGCTGGCACGGACGGGGCTATCGGCCAGGGCGGCCTTGATCTCGTCCACGCGCGATCGCAGCCTACCGTCAAAATCGGTCAATTCCACACCCTCATAGCCCCAGGCGGCCAGGTTGGTCAAGCGGTCGGCGAACGTATCGCCGGGGACTAGATGCTCCTGACAGGACAGCTTCATCGGCGACTCCGCAATGCGCTATTGCTAACTATGCATCAGATTACCGCTGGCAAAGCGGCCATCAGCCGGGCCCTCGATGTCCCAGCTCTCAGGTCAATGCGCGGCTGAGAAAACCGACCACCAGGTCTTCTGTTTGCCGCGAATCAAATTGACCGCCGCCGTGTCCGGTGTTTGAGAGAAGGTGGTATTCCGCCGCATCGTTTCCAAAACGATCCCGCAGTGCATCACGTAACCGTTCCGACTGCGGGGCACCGATAAGCGGGTCGGCATCGCCGTGCATGATTAAAAACGGCGGTGCCGAACGGGAATTTTCGCGGTAGGCCAGCGGGCTGGCCTGGTATGCGAGATTGGGGTGGTCATCGACGACCGCCCCGATAAGATCCGATTCCGGCGAACCGGATTCACCGTTGGGCGGCAATCCGCGTTCGACTCCGGTCAGGGCGATGTCTGAGTCCTGATGCTCGAAGTGGATCGGCCCGTACCAATCGACCACCGCGTGCACCCGCAGCTGTGGGTCGTCGGCAAACGCGATCCCCATCATCGCCGCAAGATGACCGCCGGCCGAACTGCCGAAAGCTGCGATGCGGCTGCAGTCGAAGTCGTAGCGATCCGCGTTGCGCCGCAAGAATTTGCTGACGCTGCCCAGGTCCTGGCGCTGGGCCGGCCAGATCGCCTGCTGGCTCAACCGGTAATTGATGCTCACGACCGCCGTTCCCTGGCCGGTAAAGCGCCGGGCATATTGCGGATCACGCTTGTCCCCCAGCCGGAACGCGCCGCCATGAATCCAAACGACCACCGGCCAGGGGCCGTCGCCCGTTTGCGGCAGGTAAATGTCACACACATTGCGAGAGGACGCGTCGTAATACTCGACATTTGAAAAATTGGGGCGCATTTGCCCGCTCGCGTCTATTGACATTCGCCAACTAGTCCAGTGTCTTGACCTGATCGAGATTAGCTGCATCCATGGTGCTGGAGACATTGGAATTCGTCTCGGCGGCCCAGTTAAATTGCGGACTGCTCGAGGGCGCCAGCGAAAATTGGATTGAGCGATTGGCGACGCTGCGGAACCCGATCGATCGCTCCCAGCCGGGACCTCGACGATCGACTTACAGGACGTAAATGTTTGTCAGATCACCGTAAATTTCCCTATCGACCAGTCGGTGTCCGCTCGCGAATACTTGACCCGGTCGCCCGATCAGCGAACAATGCGGGTAGCAATTCAAGCGTCGTATTCGGACCGAATACGACGAGCAACTGACGAACCTGCAGCAAAGTAGTCAGAAACCATCATGATCGAGCAGCGCAATCGCCACTTTGACGGTCTGTTCGCAAAGGCTGGATTGCGGTGGCTTGGGCAAAACACAAACCACGCAACCCCGCATCCGGCAGTCCGCGCGGCGATGATCGATTGCATTGATTCCGGTGAATTCAATCTGTATGCCCCGCCGCTCGGCTTTGAGGCGCTGCGCCAGGCAATCCTGGGCGATCTCAGTCTGGACGCGGCCTTTTCGGTTCTGGTCACCGATGGCGCGATTGAGGGCCTCTATCACGCCTGCCGAACCCTCATCGGGCCGGGCGAAGAGTTGCTTGTAACCGATCCAGGCTGGCTGTGGCCGCGGCGGTTCGCGGCGGACAATGGCGCCCGGATCGTGGCGATTCCGATCTACGACAAGGCCGCCGGCTATCGCCTTCGCCCTAAGCAACTCCGCGCGGCGATCACGCCGCAGACTCGACTGATCTATCTCGTCGACCCCAGCAATCCCATGGGCTCGGTTCAAACTGCGAGCGAAATTGCCGAGATTGCGGCACTGGCGCGAGAGTTCGAAATCACGTTGATTCACGACTGCACGTACAGGCATTTCGCCAGGGAACATACGCTGGCCGCCCTCTTTTATCCCGAAGGCACGATTACCACTTACAGTTTTTCAAAATGGCTTGGCATCGCCGGGCTCAGGCTCGGTGCCCTGGTGGGCTCGCCAGAGATGATCGAGCGGCTCGCCGAAGCGCCGCCAAACAATCTGGGCGCCTCGATCTTGGCCCAGCGGGCGGCCCTGGCCGGGCTCGAACACAAGGCGGAATGGTTCCCGGCAGTTAAAGAATTGCAGCTTGCCAACCAGGCGTCGATAAAGGCGGCCGTCGATGCGATTCCCGGCCTCGACATCGCCGTATATCCATCGAATGGCAATTTCATGGCCATCGACGTCAGCGGCACGTCGGTCATACCCGAACGCCTCTGCGAGCACTATCTGCAGCGAAACATCCTCATTCGCCAGGGGAGCTACCATACGACGCGGTTTGGCGGTCGATTCATAAAGGTCAGCACAACGGTTCCCGCCGGCTGGGTGGCAGAATTTTGCAACCAGCTTGGCGAGGCGATAGAACATTGCCGCAGCCAAGCGGCTGCGGGAAATCTGTTCTAACGGCAATCAACCGAGCAAACCGAACCGAAAAGGGGTAAGTGTTGGATCTTCATTTGTCGGGAAAATGGGCCCTGATTACGGGAGCATCCCAGGGCATTGGCGAAGGACTTGCCGGGGCATTTGCCGAGGAGGGCGTCAACCTCCATCTCACGGCGCGCAACGAAGAGCGTCTTAAAGATGTGCAAAGGAGGCTCATTGACACTCACGGGATCGCGGTGGAGGTTCACCCGGGTGACCTAACCGAAGCCGGTGTAGTCAGCAGGCTGGTAACGGCCGTTGGCGACATAGACATATTGGTCAACAACGCCGGCAGTATTCCCGGCGGCAACCTGGGATCCGTCGACGAGGAGGCATGGCGCGCAGGATGGGATCTCAAGGTTTTCGGTTACATCAACCTCGCCCGCGAAATCTACCCGCTGATGCGTAAGCGGGGCGCCGGTGTGATCATCAACAACATCGGCAACGCGGGCCAGATTTACGACCCCGACTACGTCGCCGGCACATCCGGCAACGCGAGCTTGATGGCGTTCACGCGCGCGATTGGTGGCCGCAGCCTCGGTGATGGGATTCGGGTAGTGGGCGTCAATCCGGGACCGGTGGACACCGCGCGAATTTTCAAGCTGTTAAGGCGCCGCGCGCTAGATCTTTTCGGTGACGAGGAGCGATATGTCGAGTTGCTGCAGCGGTATCCGCTCAAGCGACCGGCAACCGTTCGCGAGGTCACCGATTTGATGGTCTTTCTAGCCTCGGACCGCTCCGGCTATACGACCGGTACGATAGTGACGATTGACGGCGGAATCAGCTCACGCGGTTCGATCATCTAGGAGTCAAGGAATGCCCTTTGCAATAACTGATGACGGCATCCGGCTCTATTACGAATCGGAAGGCGAAGGCGCGCCACTGGTCTTCGTTCACGAATTCGCCGGCAACCATTGGAGCTGGGAACCGCAAATCTCCGCCTTTGCCCGCCGTTATCGATGTATTACGTTTTCAGCACGTGGTTACCCGCCCTCGGACGTTCCCGATGATGTGGCGGCTTATTCGCAGTCCCGCGCAGCCGACGATATTTTCGCGGTCATGAAGGCCGCTGGAGTCGACTCGGCCCATTTGATTGGCCATTCGATGGGCGGCTTTGCCGTGTTGCACGCGGCTATCCGCGGCCCTGAGAAAGTGCGCTCGCTGGTCGTGGCGGGAACCGGCTACGGCGCTGAAAAAGAATATGAAGAATACTTCCGCGGAATCTCAGAATTGGTCGCTGACGGGTTCGAAAGCAGCGCCGTCGATTTCGCCCCCATCTACGCCGAGGGCGCTTCGCGGGTGCAATTTCAGGAAAAGGACCCTAGGGGATGGCGGGTTTTCGCCGATCGGCTGGCCAAACACTCCGGGATAGGAGCGGCCAACACGATGCGCGGTGTTCAGGCCCAGCGACCTTCGCTCTACGATCTGGAGGATGAGATCCGCGCGATCTCGGCGCCCACGCTCGTTGTCAGCGGCGACGAAGACGACCACTGTTTGCAGCCGGACATTTTCCTGAAACGCACGATTCCCGCTTGCGGGCTGGCGGTGCTGCCCAAATGTGGTCACACCATCAATCTTGAGGAGCCAGACCTCTTTAACAAGCTGCTGACAGACTTTTTGGCGTCGGTGGAATTGGGCCGCTGGGGTAATCGCGACCCGCGTGCTGACCCCAATCAGATCATGAGAACGTCATGATCGAGGCGGATTCGCCGAGCGCGGATCTGCCCTCCCACCGCGTCGACCCGGAGCGACTTTGGGACCGCCACATGAAGCTGGCCGAGTTTGGCGCAACGCCGGCGGGAGGCGTAAATCGCCAGGCCTTGTCGCAAGCGGAGATCGCGGCTCGCGCAGTTTTAGTCGCCTGGGCCCACGAAGCGGGGCTGCAGGCCCGCCATGATTCGGTCGCAAACCTGTTCTTTCGCCTGGAGGGCCGGGAACCGGATGCCGACCCGGTGCTATCCGGCTCGCACATCGATTCGCAACCGAGCGGCGGCAAGTTCGACGGCTCATTCGGTGTTCTTGCGGCGCTTGAGGCAGTCACGGCAATGGCTAAAAGCAATATGCGCCCGCATCGACCGATCGAAGTTGTGGCTTGGACGAACGAGGAGGGATCGAGGTTCTCGCCCGGCATGATGGGCTCGGAAGCATTTGTTGGTCTGCGCCCCCTGGACGACATCCTCGCCGTAACTGATGCCGAAGGCGTTGTCGTTAGGGATGCTGTCGCGCGGGTCCTCGCCGCCGATTCCGGCGTCGCGACTGGGCCACTCGGATTTCCGATTCACGCCTTTGTTGAGGCGCATATCGAACAGGGGACAGCCCTGGAAGGCGATGGGCCGTCGATCGGCGTCGTGAGTGGCATGCAGGGCAGTCGACGGTTTCGGGTAACCGTCACCGGCGAGGCTTCTCATGCCGGCACGACACCACGCACGGAGCGCAAGGACGCAGTTCTTGCCGCCGCGCGCATGCTCAACGCGCTGGCCACTTTGATGGCCAAACCGAAAGAATTAATGTTTACCGTCGGTATGTTCCAGGTTCGCCCCAACGCTCCGTCAGTGGTGCCGAAGCAGGCTTATTTCTCGATCGACCTTCGGCATCAAGACAACACGGTCCTCAGCGGCCTCGGTGACGCCATTGCCGATTGTTGCGTAGGAGAGAGAGGGCCCTGTACCGTTGTTGTGCGAGAAATCGCCAACTCGCCTTCACTCGACTTTCCGACGACAGTTCGACGGCGGATAGGTGATGCGGCGGACCGTCTGGGAATTGGGTGGCGTGAAATCTATTCCTTCGCTGGGCACGACGCGCGTCAACTTCACTATCACTGCGACAGCGGCATGATATTCGTGCCATGTCGTGACGGAATCAGCCACAACGAAGCCGAATGGGCCGAACCCGATCATCTTGCCGCCGGGGCACGGGTCCTCGCAGACGCGTTGTGGGATTTGGCAAATGAATCGTAAAAGCCGCGGCGTCCCCCGGCGGGAACGGTGGCGATCGCCGGCCCCGGGATTGCGGCGGTCCATCTACAGCCCGTCAGTAGTGCGCTAATGGGACGCAGTCCATGCGTGTAAGCAGGCGAGATATACGGGCCAATGGTTGGGCCATCGTCGAATTCAACAAGCCGAGCTGGCAACGAAACGTGGACCGGCAGGGTATTGGCGGCCGACCCGGCAAGTTGTTTTGATTGCAAAGGTGATTGGAATGATGGGAGAGATTCCTTTTCGAGGGACGCGATCCCTGCGACCGGTCGGATTCAAAGCGTGACCCCGAAAGATCGCCCAGTCGACCCGATCTACGAGCCACACGAATCGCCGCCGCTTCCATTTGCTCTGGGAATCGCCTTCCAGAACGCCCTGTTGGGAATTCCGAGCCGCGCTCTATTTCCGCTGATCATCGCTCAAGCCGCCGGAATGGACGCGGCCTATACAGCGTGGTTGATATTTGGCGCCTTCATCTTCGGGGCCGTTACAACCGCCCTGAAGGCATTGCGAATCGGGCCTGTCGGCACCGGGACCATATTGATATCCGCGCCTTCTGTTGTCGCCCTGCCTTTTTGCATATTGGCATTGCAGAACGGCGGGCCGCTAACCCTCGGCGCGCTGGTGTTTGCCTCCGGCATAGCGCAGATTCTGATCTCGCGGCGCTTCGCAGTGCTCCGGCAAGTAATCACACCGAGCTTCAGCGGGATCGTATCGATGCTAATCGCGATTACCATCGTCGCCATTGCGGGGCGTAATTTGAGCGAAATGCCGGCCGGAACCAGTCCCGGCGTGGCCATGGCGTGTTCTACTGTGGCGCTCGCGATCATCCTGGCGGTTTATCTGCACGGTAACACCACATGGCGGGCATGGGCACCGGTATTCGGCATCGCCGCCGGTGGCGTCGTCGGCGGGTTTTTCGGCATCTATGACTTCGGAGCGGTGGCGCAAGCCCCGTGGTTCAGCCTTCCGGCCGGTGGCTGGCCAGGCCTGCAACTTGATTTCGGACTGCCATTTTGGACGTTGCTGCCGGCTTTTTTGTTCGTCGGCGCGATTGGAATGTTCCAGACCAGTTCGGTGGCGTTATCGGCCCAGCGCGCCTCTAGCCGCGACCGTCGAGCGATTGACTACCGGCGGATACAGTCATCAATACTTGGAATCGGCATCGGTAACATATTGGCCGGGATCGCCAGTGTAAATTTCCTGACCATCGGGGCGCTGGGCACCAGGTTGATACTGCAGACGAGTTGCGCGTCCCGCAACGTCGCCTTTTTCCTTGCGGCGATGTTTGGCCTCATAGCCTTTTTCCCGAAGCTATGGAGCCTGGTCACTGCGATGCCAGGGCCGGTGATTGCCGCCTATCTGCTGGCCTCAGCGGCTCTCCTGCTGGCCGATGGCGCCAAGTCGGCGTTTCCCGATGGTGTCGACTTTCGAAAAAGCGTGATTGCGGGGTCTTCGTTGGCCATCGGGTTAATGTTGCATTTCAGGGCGTTCGTATTGCCGATCCCTGGACCCTGGGGACCCATCCTCCAGCAGGGCATGATCTCCGGCGGTATCCTGATGGCCGCCCTCACGTTTCTGGCCGAAGCCCCCACCCGCCAGCGCCGGCTCAAAACCGAGTTGAGCATTTCATCTCTACCGGCCATCGTTGAATTTCTTGACCGTTTGTCGTCATCGCAGGGGTGGGGCGACGAAATGACTATGCGATTGCGGGCGGTCGCCGAAGAGACTATCTACGTTTTGTCGAGTCAATTTGAGCCGGGAGGTGACCCTGTGGATGTCGCTGCAGTCGGTGCAGTCTAAGGGAACGGCCGGCCATTGCTCCTTCGCGCCAAGAGCGATGGCGCCGCCGCCGAACTGGAATTTATCAGCACTCCAACGGAAACTGAAAACGTCGAGGATTTAATTTCGCTTCTTACCAACCCGAGCGCAACTTTGTCAGAGCCGTCAATCGAGCGTGATGTGTCACTTCGATTGCTAAGACATTACGCATCATCCGTGACTCATAAGCAATTTCATGAGACGGAGGTCATAACCGTGCGTGTCGAACGGGAGGCGACCGATTGACAATCTTGCGAACGGAAGTGGAACGGTTATTCTGGGACCGCCCCCATTGACGCCAATGAATATCGACAGATTTCGGCCGGCCGATTGACCAAGAGCCCAAACGCGACAATTTCCCGCATTCAATAGCCCGTATTGCCCACGTCACCCGGCTCCGCATACTTGGCGTTGATTGAATTACCGGGTGTAAGTCAGCATGGATGTGCCCGAGTGTTTCGGGCTACCGAGATTTCGTTTCCAAGCGTTGAAATAGGCCAATGAGAGCGACTTGCACTCAACTTGCGCGAGCCAATTGAGAATGGAATTGAGCGGGGAACAAGTCGCGCGCGTTCCGCACTGGATCAACCGGGCAACCGAGTATCTCAGTTGGCCAGATGGTTGCTACTGATAGATGATTACGTCCGGCGGATGCTCTAGCCCCTGAACTTGCTCTGGCGTCATCACCGGCGTGTCCTCATTGAAAAACAGTTTGAACGCCGGTCGTTCCGAAGGCTCCGTGAGTGCAAACCAGTTGTAATGGCGAACCTTGATCGCAATTCCGCCGAACCCGTCCATGTCAATCGAAAAGTCAACGCCATCCACGCTCTCGATATCGGCGCGGTTTTCGATCATGTGATGCGCGAATTGGTGGACCATCAAGATCTTGGGTGGAATCTGCTCCTCCTGAACCAGCGCCGCGAGATATCGTTGGACCGCATTGAGGGGCCGGGCATCCAGCCCGCCGATCACCAATCCCGGTCGAATGTCGCGGGACTTGGTCGCAAATTCGGGGTCAATAGCCATATGGACGAACGGTTCGCGCAGGAATTGTTCCAGCAACTGCACCTCGTGCAACGGATCGCTCCAACCGATCTGTGTATCCAGGAACAGCAGCATCCCTCGCTCACGCGCCACCTCCACGTACTGGGCAATATGTTCATCTGGCAACCGGAAGAGCCAGGCCCCGTCAGCAGTGGGGTAGGCTTGCGCCGTTCCGGTAATTAGGTGGAAGGCGGGTATGACCCCGCGCTCGCCGTTCAGCGCGTCGTACTGCGCCGCCCATCGGGCGATCTCGTCGGCCACCACATCAGGCGTTCCGTGACCGAGGACGCCCATTCCCGGGACATATGGATGGCCATAGAACGATACGACCTGGGCATCATCCAATACGGAGAGTCGCGAGAGCGGGCGGGGGTAGTTCCAGGTCCGGTCGGCATCTGAAACGAATAGATACCGGCGATCCGGAACGAGATCGGTCATGCCCTTCAGTCGCGTTGGAACCGCGGCACCCCAGCCTTGCACCAGCGGTTTTCCACCCGGCACCAAAGTCCACACATTGAGCCCCGGCACAGTGCCGTCCGGCCCGCGCTCCCAATGCAGCCACCCCAGCGCTCCGCCAGCAAAGGCTTCTGCGAAAGGCATTTTCGGTCCGGTCCACCGCACCCAAGTTGATCCTTTCCTTAGGAAGTAATCGCAGTTAGGCATCGCCGCAAGACCGTCTATTGGCACCGAATCAGACCAACCCAGCGACGCGGCGGCGAAATCTACCGTTGATTCCTGGCCGCGACAGACGTATGCGTGCTTGCGGCTAATTTGGACTTGCGTTTGTGAAGCAACGTAATGTCGAGAGATTGATCCACCCGGAATTCGCACGGTCACCCGTGTCGACTGGTCACAGGAAATATTGATCGTCAGTGGAATACTCAGCGATCCGCTGACGCCGTCCGCAGCGTAGTCGGCTTGGACACTCGCCTCGCAACCCGCGGCCGCGGATACGGGGCCGGTTTCCGCAGCAGCGGCGAAGAGTGCGCAAAGGCAGACCAGCAATACGAGCGCTCTAGCTGGCGGAAATGATTTCACTCGGGACGGGCCACGGGCGAATGGGTTACGGTGTCGTCAATTCGAAAGGGTGATTTGGATCGGGCCGAATTACTGGTTGGGTTTGCTGCATAGCATATTTTGGGTTCAATCGGGCAATATTTTCGATTTTGTACCACCGGTTGTATATGCTCTGCGATAGTTTCCAACAATCCTTAGCAGTTCCTCGTGGATTCGGCGACCGGTGATGACAGTGGCGATGAGGGCGAAGTAACCCCGACGACGCCGACGAGATATTGGGTCACGCAATAGAGGTACGCCAACCGCTCCGCGCTTACCGTGGCGCCAATGTCATTGCGCAATGTCGCTCAGAATGGCCGGGGGCGTCCAATAATTGGTGGTGGGCTAGTTTCGACGCATCGCGACCGAGGTCTGAGTATTGGTTGTTCAACGACCGTCGGGGCGCCAGGCCGGTGTCACCCGGCGGCATCGGTGAAACGCCTCACCCACTCCGCTAATTGACGTCATTTTTCATTTGGGCCAGGAAGGCTGCTGGATGGCTGCCAACAAGACGCAAAAAACATCTGCAAGTGCGACAAGGTACCTCGAGTCGGTTGAAAACCCCAGGCGTCGCCGGGACGGATTTGCGATTTTGCAAATGATGCGTGAGATCACGGGATTGGAACCGAATATGTGGGGCTCGAGCATCATCGGATTCGGAGAGTATCACTACAAATACGAGTCGGGCCGTGAAGGCGATTTTTTTCTGACCGGCTTTTCGCCGCGCAAGCAAAATATATCGCTCTACATAATGTCCGGATTCGAAGAGTACGAAGGCTTGATGTCCAAACTCGGGAAGCACCGCACGGGCGCGGCCTGTCTTTACATAAATAAATTGGCGGATATAGACGTGGAAGTGCTGCGGGAATTGATCAAGGAGTCGTGCGAGTCGGCTAAAGCTGACCGGCAGTGATGGTGGATAAACCCCGGAACCCGGTTCAACGGTCCGCTCGCTTGGGCACGACTTCTACGGTTTGCGCTGACGTGTGGCGCCTGGCGCAAGGTTCGAAATAGACGGTGAACATTGGTTGACCCAATCGTCGAACGCACTTACTGGTTAACCCAATCCAAGCGGGCTCCCATTAGTGACTTTGCCGCCTCGAATTTGGACCTTTCGGGGTGGCCGCGATGAAATTGCAGCCAGCGTCGTCAATACCCCAGGACCCTTCAGGCGTGGTCACGGGGCACACGACACAGGCCGATTCCGCTGGCTTCTTCTCCCTCAACCAACGTGGCGGCCGTTGGTGGCTTATCACCCCCGACGGTGAACCGTTTTTTTCGCTTGGCCTCAACCATATCGATCCAGCCAGCTTGCGCTACCCGGAAAACATCCACATCTGGCAGTCGAAATACGGCGGGAGCACCACTCGTTGGATTCGCGAGTCGGTGGTGCCGCACATCGAGAGTTGGGGCTTTAACACGGTTGGGTGGGTGCAGGAGGTTACGGTGCGAAAGTGGAGGCACTCGCGGCCGTTTACCAACGACGAGTACCGAGCTTTAGCGATGCCATACTGCCACCTGCTTCCCCTCACTGAGTCACATCAATGGGAGCAGCACACCAGACATTTTGATTTTCGGAGTTCGGACTGGGCCGAGTGGGTCGATTACGTCGCCAGGTCGCACTGTGCCGAATTGGGAGATGACCGCAATTTGATCGGTTATTTCTATAGCGATTGCCCAACTTGGACCCATCACCAAGATGAAAATGAATGGCGAGGACCAATCTTTGACCCCGACCTCCTAAAGACCGAGACCGGCCGTCGCGAGTTGTCCGATCTGGCGCGGTGTTACTACGAGACCATCCACGCTGCCATTCGGCGCTATGACCCGCATCATCTCATCCTGGGAGATCGCTATGAGGCCAACGCGCCGGTGGCCAATGAAGTAGTGGAAGCGGCGCTACCTTACGTGGATGTGCTCTCGTTTCAGGATTTTGTTGACCCGGTCGAGCACTTGGATTATTGGCATCGTCGCACGGGCAAAGCGGTGTTGTTGGCGGATGGCGCCGGCTTGGGATCTGTCGGCGCGGATGGGTTCGTGGCCAATGATGGCGAGTGGTATGCCAGTGTGCTCGAGGGGTTATGCGCGAATCCGGGTTGCCTGGGTTTCCATCTTTGCGGGGCCTATCAGCGCAACAAGGCCCGCAGGCGCGGACTTTTAGACGAAATGGAGCGGGAGGATGAAGCCAACGTCACGTTGATCAAAGCTGCCAATCACCGCGCTTCAGGCTGGCTAAATGCCCAAATATCGAGTGAGTCTTAGCCCGACCGGCTGGTCGACTTATCCAACGGCCTATATATATAGGTTGTGAAGAGCGCGAATAATCTATCAGTTAGACCCCAATATGTCGTCGCCGGCAGCAGGCCCGAAAATCCGATTGACAACCATATCTTCCCGGTTGGCTGGATTGAACCAAACGGCTATCCGATTTCATTAGGCGGTTGAATGCGGGGACGGCAATGACTGGAGGCCGGCGAGATCCGGTCCCGGTTTTGGTGGAAAGTCCGGTTGAGCGTCCGCTGCGCTCAGGGCTCAGGATTGGATTGATTTCGGGATTGACCGCAATCATGTGCTGCGTATCCCCGGTGTTCCTGGTCCTCATAGGCGTGGCGACTGCGGCAGAGGCCGTTTCGCTCGGTGACACCCTTTACTACACATACGGCTGGTATTTTCGGGGTGCCGGCCTCCTGGTTGCCACCATCGCCGTGGTTGTCTACTTGCGAGGGCGTAACTCGTGCTCGGTTGCGGGTGCATATCGATTCAGGCGCACATTGATCACCCTGGTTGTCGCTGCAGTTGCAACCTACATCGCCCTGTTTTGGTTTACCAAGTACCTCGGCATTTGGTTTGGTTGACAGAGCTCTGCCAGAACCCTTAGATCAGCGAAACGCCGTCAGCGGGATCCA
The DNA here is from genome assembly GCA_965249595.1 of Chloroflexota bacterium. Lineage (GTDB taxonomy): Bacteria > Chloroflexota > UBA11872 > UBA11872 > VXNJ01 > VXNJ01. The sequence continues at coordinate 1,600,018 of OZ252242.1, forward strand.
AATCGCATTCAGCGCGGTCAAAGATACAATCTCGATTAAATTGACCGTTTTGACATAAATATATTGAGCGTGCCCACAGCGTAATCGAGGACTCAATTGACTAACTTACGCCCAATGCTCATGTTTGCGGGTGCGCAACTCGGCAAAGCTGAGGAGGCCATCGAGTTCTATACGGCTCTCTTTCCGCGATCGCGCATTATCAATATCGACCGGCACGGAACCGGCGAGGTTGAGGTGGAAGGGACAGTCCAGCTAGCCCGATTCGAAATCGGCGCAATCGAGATCCTGGCCACTGATAGCAATTACGAGCATGATTTTTCGTTCACCCCATCGATTTCGCTTTTCATCGATCTTGAAAGCGACGCCGAGTTGGATCGGGTTTATGGGGAACTGGTGCACTTAGGCAAGGAAATGGTGCCGGTGGATGACTACGGTTTCAGCCGCCGGTATGGATGGGTTCAAGATCGCTTTGGTGTCAGTTGGCAGCTAAACGTGCCGTAACTTATTGTTTGCCAAGAATTGGGAGGTTGGGGTGAACAGAAACCCTGCCGGCGCTCATGCATGGAGAGGCTGGTTCAATCAGGCCGAGCCCTGATTGACCGATCCTTTAAACGATTGGTTGGTAGGCACAGTCAGAACGGTGTTTGGTCTGGCCCAGAAACCTGTCTTGGCTCGGGCCCGGATATGAATCGCGGCTAATCTCGATGGTGTGGGCACCTAATCAAGGGTGCGACCTGATGGCAAACGAGAAATGAAATCGCGATGGCTATTACGCTGGGGGCAGGCGACGCACCCCCGGAATTCGAACTCCCTGACCAGGACGGTAATCTCCATCGCCTGAGTGAATACCGAGGCCGGACGGTCGTTCTCTATTTCTATCCGCGCGATGAGACACCCGGGTGCACAACCCAGGCCTGTTCACTCCGAGATGCGCACGAAGAAATCCTCACCGAATACGCGGTAGTTCTCGGTGTCTCCACCGATGACGCTGAATCCCACCGGAGCTTTCGTGAAAATCACGGACTGCCATTTCCGCTATTGGTCGACAAGGATGCGACCATCGCCAAGGAATACGGTGCTTGGGGAGAAAAAGTGCTCTATGGCCGCCGATTCCTAGGAATGACGCGATCCACATTCGTGATCGGACCGGATGGCCGACTTACCAAAGTTTGGAAGCGCGCGCGGGCGGCGGGGCACGGCGAGGCGGTCCTCAAGGCGCTTCGCTCGCCGGCATAAGGCTGCTTACAAGATTCCATTCCCTGATCCGCGAATCACCCAGCCGGGCCCAGAGCGTGCGTTCGGAGCACTAATACGCGTTGGTCTGAATGGCCAGTGCCAATCGAATATTCGAAACAGTCGATTCTTGTAGTCGGAACACTCTTGCTCATCGGCTCCACCATTTGATAAATATGTGTCAAGAACACAGCAGTGAAGGAGATTTCTCAATGTCAGACCGCAAGGTGCTCCTGACCGGCGCAACCGGGTACGTTGCTTCCCAGCTTCTCGCTCCGTTTCGGGAGCGATACGACCTTTCACTAGTAGACGTTCGCAAGACCGATTGGGACGGTCGGGAAGTGGCGGGGGCTACCGTCGCAGATCTCAGCGCCCCAGACCTTGAACAGAACGCCCATCTATTCCAGGGCTGCGACTCGGTTGTCCACCTCGCGCATATGCGCCGGCGAGGCAGTCCTCTGGATGATTTCTACGATGAGAAAGAAAATGTGGTGATGGCTTACAACGTATTTAGATCGGCTTACGACGCAGGGGTGCGCCGGGTGGTGATGGCCAGCTCCAATCATGCCGCCGACTGGTACGAACACGCATTGATCCACGATCGCAAATTGGAGAATCTAGACCCGTACGACTTGCCCCTTTCCGACAACTTCTACGGTTGGGCCAAGGCGACGTACGAGCACATCGGATTTTTGTTTGCTTCCGGAGTTTTCGGGAGGAAATTGGAAGTGGTGATGGTTCGAATAGGCGCACCGCGAGAGATTCGCCTACAGAATTTCCCCGGCAACCCTAAGGCTTACAGGCGCGATTTGGGCGCTTACCTCAGTCGAAGGGACTTGACACAGCTGTTCACCAAAGCGGTTGAGGCGCCGTCAATCGAAAACGAGCACGGCATACCCTGGTTGGTGGTCTACGGGATAAGCAATAACACTCGAGCTTTTTGGTCCCTGGCGAGCGCGCGAAAGTTTCTCGGGTATTCCCCGGAAGACGATTCGGAAGTCAAATACGCGGACGACATTCGGAGTTTTCTAACCGGGCCCGACGGGAATCGAGAGCCGGGAAGAGTTGGCGGACGGCTGGGGTCCGTCGTTTTCCCTGACGCCAATTTCATTCCGCGCGAAATGCCTTCGGGCAAATGATCATACGGCTTTGTCTCCGAGGCAATCTCCAGAGCCCGGCATGCCGGCGCCCGCGGACCTCTGTAACCCTGCGTGTCGATGCCGGTTTCTACTCCATCGAATTCACGCCAACCTTTAGGCGCGCGGATGGATGATCAAATCGGTGGACCCGGATAGCCAGTCAAGCAAACCATCCGATTGCTCCCAACCCTACCCGGGGACCGGGGTGGTAGGAGGACTGGCATGGTGGTCCTTGCGAGCGGGGTATTGCCGGGAAAAAAACTCGTCACCCCATTCGGTAAGCCGGCTCACCGCTTCCTCGAAGAGTAGCTCGCCTTTTTCTGCGGTCGCCAATTCGGCGGACCCGCAAACCCCGGTTTCCGTGTAGGTACTCGTCCAACCGGTAACGGCGACAGGCCCGAAGCCGAATATGTCCACCGACTCGAATTTGGACTCCTGCGCGTTGGTCCAGGTCCGGTGGCTCTCGACCAAGTCCTTTCGCACCATTGACTCGTCGAGGTGCAACGCCAGTGATGTTTCCAATTCGCAGGCATGGGCGCAGCCACCGGGAAATTCCGACTCTCTCCATTTGGCTTTAAATTCCGGATCCACCGTTACTAGCGACCACCAACTCGTCATGGAGACGACGGCATCGGTTTCAATCATTGCCCGCCTAGCGGCCAAATCCAGCGGCGGCACGTTGGATCCGTGGCCATTGAGGATGATCACCTTCTTGAACCCGTGGTGGACGATGCTTTTGATCACATCAACGACGTAGCGAATGAACGTTTCGTGATGGACCGTGATGCTGCCAGGGAAATCCATGACATGGGTCGTGTAGCCGTATGGAATCACCGGCATAGCCAATAGTCGGTCCGGCCTGCGCCGGGCTGCCTCGTCAGCCACTGAGTCGGCCGACCAAAGATCCATCTTCAACGGCAAGTGCGGGCCGTGCTGTTCGGTCGTGCCCACCGGCAGGATTGGTATCAAACCATTTCTGACCGCTTCATTGGCCTCCGGCCAGGTCAGGTTTTCGAATCTGTGCTCATTGCTCACGGCAATCCGCCCCCGGGTTAATAGTTGTCGACCAGGCGGTGGACGCCGTTTTGCCGACTCCGCATTCGTGAGACTTTAAGCTGCGTCAGCGTAGTAGCGCCGAATATGGGCGGATTTGGCACTAGACATAATTACCATAATGTCGCCCGTCAAACGCGGATAATCCGGAGGAATTCGCGGTCAAGGATGTGAGGCAGAAAACTGGTTGAGTTAGGCCCGCGTATTCTCCGAAAACTTCTTATACGCTACGAATCCCCTCTCATCAACAATGTCTACCGCGGCGACTGTGTCGAGTGCATGGTCGCACTGGCGCTCGGGCCCGACTGGAGGCTCCCTTGGGAGCCCGGATGGGATTGGGCCCCATGGGATGTCGAGCACGAATCTGGTGCGCGTATTGAGGTCAAACAGTCTGCGGCAAGACAAACTTGGGACCGTGAAGAGGTGGCGGAGCGACGCAATCCCAGCTTCAACATCGCCCCACGAAAGGGGTACTCGACTCGGGATGGAAGCCGCTGGGTGGAGTTTAAGACACGATTGCGGCCTGCTGATATTTACGTTTTTGCTTGGCACAGCGAACGTAGGCGCAAGCACGCCGACCCCCGTGACCCCAATCAGTGGCGCTTTTTTGTCGTGCCTGAGTCCAAATTGCCAATTTCCCAGGCAAACATAGCGCTTACTGGCATAGAGTGCATAACTTCGCATTGCAGAATGCGGGAACTAAGCGACGCGGTAGCGGCCGCAAACCTCGGATCTGACGCACTAAAGGCCCAGACTATATCAGAGCGGTGAACCGTGGGCGGGAGACAAGGTCACGATGTACCCGCTGCCCCGATACGTGTAAGTTGAACGAGCATTGGCGACCGGCGGTCAGGCCAATCTCGCGCCCCGCACTAGGTTTGCGATTCAACCGCTTGCTGTTTTGGCATTAGACATAATACTGAGTTCAAATGGCGAACGAGATCAATTATTGGCACTTTTTTCCGCAGCGATTGGCAGCGGGCGCGAAGCGATGAAAGCAGCAACATTGTGCGGGGTCTGCTTGTATCCTGCGCACCTCGACCAGTCAACCACGAGCCTGGCCAAACTATCGGACAATCTTGCCTACGATAAATATCAATCTGGTCTTTTTTGCCCGGAAAGCCAAATGTGATGATCCGACTGATTGAGGTTGATCCCTGCATCAATTACCGGCTGAAGCTCCGGTATTCAGACGGCACCGAAGGGGAGGTCGATGTCTCTCATTTGGTCGGACACGGAGTGTTCAAAGCCTGGAATAACGAATCGTTTTTTTGAATGTGCGACTTACGCCTTATGGTGCCGTGGCATGGGGCAAAGACATTGAGCTTTGTGCCGATGCGCTGTATTTGCAATTGCCGGGGCGATCATATTCGGAATTGATGCAAGAGGGAACTACGCCAATTCTTCGTGCCTGAAATTGCCAGGTTTTATGGGATCGTGATTCTCATGTGATACGGGGATTACAACCCACCCCACTTTCATGCGATGTACGGAGAGTATGAGGCTGTGTTTCAACTCGACCCGTTGGCATTGTTGCGCGGCCAATTGCCACCGCGAGCCCACGGCCTCGTCATTGCGTGGGCCGCGGAAAATCGCTCCGCAATAAAAGCAGCATGGCGAAGCGTTCGGGACCACGAACCGCCCGGGACGATATCTCCGCTCGAATAAAGGCCTCGCCCTTGATTTACATAATTGCGAATATACCTAGTCTGACATTCGACGTCGCTGATTTCGAGGAAGCGAAGTAGCACTTCGCTTATAATCTAGCCAGTTAAGCTAGCAGGATTTGTTCTCGTGACAGACTGGGCACTTCAAGACGCAAAAAATAAATTTAGCGCGTTGGTCAACGCCGCAATGGCGGGCAATCCTCAGCGAGTTACTCGGAGGGGCGAACCCGTGGTGGTCATCATTGCCGAGGAGGAATATGCGCGGTTACAACAGTGTGAAAAAGCATCCGCCCCCACTTTTGGACAGCTGCTGACCCAGATACCGCAGGATATGCGGGAATTTGAGCGCCTTTCGCTTCCTGCGCGATCGCTGAAGACATAGGTGTATTTGGTTGACACAGACGTTCTATCAGGGCTGCGACGAGTCAATCGCAACCCCGCATTGGAGGCCTGGATATCATCTCAACGAACGACAGACCTTCATCTGAGTGTTGTCACAATCGGCGAAATTGAGCGCGGTATTACCCAACAGCAGCAGCACGATCCAAGGTTCGCCGACGCGCTTGCTTCATGGCTTGATCAAGTCCTGCGCCATTACGCTAACCGGATTCTCGCCGTTGATGTTCCTATAGCGCGTAGATGGGGAGAGTTGTCAGCATCAGTCGGTCACACAAACGCCGACGTGTTGATTGCTGCTACTGCATTTGAACACGGCCTTACTGTCGTAACGAATAATGTCCGGCACTTTAAGCAACTTGGTGTACCTGTATTGAATCCTTTCACTTGAGGGCTGGTGCAGCAAACATCTGGATCAGCCGGGCGATTGCAATTTGAATATCCAGATCCAGACGCCCAATCCTTCTGAGTGTTAAGTCGAAACAGAATCCGACGCTGCCACTGCCAATCGCATAAAGTGGGAATTGCGTGATCAACGACAACTATTCTGTCCACGCGCATTGACTCACGTTTTTTGCAATCGAAACGGGCCCATTGCCAACATACAAGATTTGTAATCCAAATCTGGTTGGAGGCAACCGATGTCAAAGAAGAGGATAGGTCGATCCGCGCGGTGCGAGCTGCTACTGGCCGTTCGTGACCGCCACGCCCGATCATCAAAGCCTCAAGAAAGGCGCAATCCTTAACGAAATCGCCTCTCAATCCGGCTACAACCGCAGATGCCTGACCCGACTGCTGGGGCAGACATCGGGCACCGCCCCGGCATTACAGCCTCGATCCTGAAATCGCATCTATGACGAGGCGGCCTGAGAATCCCTGATCGTCGTTAAGGGAAGCATCCGACCGGATACAACCGAGCCATGAGCAGGATGCTTGCCAAGGAGGGCTTCGCCCTTACTGCCGAAAACCACCGCGCCATATTGGGAAGCAGCATCAACTTCACCTACCTCTACATCATCGACCGATTCGATCTCGCCAGTGATGTCAAAGACCCGATTCAGGCCCACGCTGTTGCCGTCGCCCATGTGCTCGGAACCAACGCAATTGCCCAAGGGTATCAGATGGTTACTCGCGGGCCTTGGGCAACGAGGAATGCGCATTGGCATTGCCACCGGGTCACGAAGCAATTGGGCCGACACCATCCTGGGGCGACTCGGCGTCGCCGATTTGTTTGAGGCCATCGCCGCCACGGGCATCGTCGCGGCGGGAAGACCATCGCTCGACCTCTTGCTTGCCGCGCGCTCGGAGTTAAGCCAGAGTTCTGTATCGCTATTGAGCGATTCACTGCGCGGCATTGTCTCAGCAAAAGCGGCGGGTTTGACAGTCGTTACCGTGCGGACCGGTACCACCGCAGGCATGGATGTCCCCCGAGCAAACTACGTTATCGACAACCTTTCCGAGTTCGACTTCGCCTGGCTCGCCCGCTGACGATTGCAGGGATCAGTACGGAAGTCGACTATGTCGCCGGCGCGATGCCACATATTGCCCGACTAGACATAATACTGAGTACAAATGGCGAACAGATCGCCTTTCGTCGCGTGACATCCGCAGCGGTCAATAACGAGCGCAAAGCGCCGAGGGGAGCAAATTGTCACGTTTGCCGAGAATGAATTTACCTGAGGAAGGTGAATCCCAAATGAACGATCAGCCACAGACCGATCGGGCTGTAGACCTCTGGCGGGCCATCGCACAGACCGGTGAAATCGTGGAATTCTTTACCGGGATGTTCGAGGTGATGGGCATCATCATCGAGGAGACCGGCGAGGAGCTTGCGGTAAGGGTAGGCGAGGACAGGATTCATATCGATTCCGGTCTGCCGCAGGAGTACGACTTCCTCGTGCCGCTGAAGCTGGAGAACGTAAACAACCTGATAAGCCACGCAGCGGACGGCAGGCTCGATGATTTCGAGGCGTGGCGAATCGTATCCGTCCTGTTCACGCCCCTTACCCGCGAAACTCTCAAGAACTCCGTGATGTCCAGGGGCATACTGCGGAAGCTGGCAAAAATAGAAGACCTGATACATGTCCGGTTGCTTGGCCCTCGATCCGAACATGTCGCCAATCACTCCCTCATATTCGTTAGCGGTCAATGGCTGGTCATAGAGGGTCTGCACGGCCAGGCCGGAAGAACCTTCACCATGACTGCCGATGAGTGCGCTGTCTACCAAAAGCGGGTCTTCAGGGCGATGAAGGCGGACAGCATCCTGGGCTGGATAAGCTTTGCGCGGTGGTACTTTAAATGGAGGTCCGGCGCCTCGCATTAAGGAGCAGTGGGCCGTTGTTTCCGGTCCTTGATAGGCCATCGCTTACTTCCCGGCTCCAACCCGTCGCGCCAGCGATTGGTAACCATCAAGGCTGGGTCAGAAAGATATTCGCCTGATTCCGTTGACTCCGTCAAAGTGGATGTCGTTACTCAGTACCGGGAGGGAATGCTGGATGGCAAGCGCCGCAATCCAAACATCGTTGGACGGAATCGGATTACCTTTCGACTTCAACTCCAATCGGATATCGGCGTACGCATATGCCGTGGCGGTAGTTACCGTTGCGATTTCAACAGTGGGTACGTGTGCGCTGATCCACGCTTCATACCGGGCACGATGACGCGATTGCCGGATCCCGAACACATATTCCCCGAGAACAATACTCGGCAGGACTATTCGCAAAGCTGACCGCAGGTGATCAGCAAGCTCTGGATGACCTTCAGCCCATCCTGACAATGCGTTGGTATCGAGAATCAAGCTAGGTCGTCAGGCGAGACCACTTCAAATTCTTCTTCAATCAAATTGAGGATCCGACGGTTTTCGACCTTGAGGTCGGACAGGGCACCAAAACCGGCCATCCAAGGTGCTGTGCGCAATTCGTCGGATTGGGACTCAATTAGGCGCCTGGCAAGGTGCTCTTCAAGTGCCTCGGTGTACAAAGACTTCATCGACACGCCGCGACTAGCCGCCAATGCTTTGACCTGCCGGAAAGTGGCTTCGGGAAGCTCTATCGTTGTTTTCATATGGCCATATTACCATCTTTATGGCCCAATAACACATATTCATTACGGATCCGCCGGTCCGGTTGCAGCATTCATGGGCCTGCCGAGCCGATCTTTTCCGGCCCTCAGTGCTCCTGGCAACGTTATGGCCGCAATATTCGCGTGCCAGGATTTCACACTCCGCATGAGCGTCGAATCTCGTTGGGGAATCCGATACATCGTCTCGTTGATTGCGCGACTGGATTTGAGACACACTTTCGTCGAGTCAAAGAAGCATTGCAGCACTTGGCTAGTTCTTGATTGAGGAAACTGATTAGCCAACCGAAACGGCATTGGTAGACATAATAGGGAAGATGCTCAATGCTCTGTGAAGGCCAGTCATGGCCGCTGTCAAGGCGAACATACGCCGCCGCTAACTTCAGGACCGCTCCCATTTGATTCGAATGCGAAAGACTTTCGAAAGCTACTTGCCATGTTTTCACCGTGCCCTCAATGAATCCGCTCCGGCACGGCAAGTGGCTCGTTGTCGATCAGTAAGAGTGTGTGCAATTGCATCCGCCACAATTAATTGAAGGGCGGTGCACGGAATAGATCGCCTTCCTTATTCGGGAACTAAATGGCCATGAAGGCGCTGGACAGAATAACTTTCGATCCCAACGTCATGGGTGGGAAGGCCTGCGTTCGCGGCATGCGCGTCACCGTAGGGATTGTCGTGGGGCTATTGGCATCAGGGCACTCCCCCGCCGAGATCTTAGAGGCCTATCCCTATTTGGAGCCAGAAGATATTGATCAATCTCTGGCTTATGCAGCTTGGAGGCTGGAGGAACGTGAGGTTCCACTTTCCACGCCGTGAGGTTAAAGGTCCTGGTAGATATGAATCTGTCGCCGGTTTGGGTGTGGGCGCTGCGGGATCAGGGGTGAGAGGCTACTCACTGGTTGACCGTCGGCGACCCAAGGGCGACCGACAGGGAGATCATGGATTGGGCAGCCGCCCATGCGCACGTGGTTTTCACCCACGATCTCGATTTCGCGACAATGCTCGCGTTAACGCAAGGCGGCGGCCCTAGCGTGATTCAAATCCGATCCGATAATGTATTGCCCGATTACCTCGGGGGAGCAGTCTTTGCCGCGCTCGCTCAGCACGAATCAGACCTGTCAGTTGGAGCATTGGTTGTGGTTGATGAACGCCGGAGCAGAGTTCGAATACTGCCGCTCTAAGAAGATCTCTCGCCTTCGCGTTCCGGTGGCAGACCTTAATCCGATTTGACCCGGCGTTCGCCGTTCACCCTACTTTGGATTAACGTCGTCGTGCGTGCCGACAATTTCCTCGCCGTCGCTTTTCAGACGCATGTCAGCGGGGCTCAAGCGATCCAACAACAACGATTTCAGTAGTCGCGATGGCGACACTTTTGCGCGCGTAGGTTAGACGCGGAATCTGGTTTGGTCCGAATGCGTGGCTTGCAATTCCTAAGTTGGGCCCGATGGTGGTTCGGAGCCGAGACCGGTGAATTGATGGTCGAGTAGTGCACGCGTTAGACCTAACCCCTATTACATCCAGTTCCGCATGGATCACAGCGATTCGTCGCGTTCAAACCATGGTGGCTGACTTGCATGAGTTGCTTCATTGGTTGCCCAAATAGACGCCTAGTCCAATGCAAAAACAAACGGCCACGATTAGTCCCGCGTCAGTCCACTCCGGCAGTTACAAACCGCTCGACTTCGATCTTTTCGCGTCTAGCCCTCGCAAGATCGTAAGCAGTCTGCAATGCAAGCCAGGTTTCCGGAGTAGAGCCGAAACTCATTGACAAACGCAAGGCCATTTGCACTGAAACCCCGGCGCGTTCATTGACCAATTCCGAAAGGGTCTGCCGCGAAATTCCTAGCCCTTTGGCAGCCCTTGTCACGGACAAACCCAAAGGCTCAAGGCATTCGTGCTTAACGATTTCGCCGGGGTGAGGTGGATTCGTCATCGGCATTGAGATTTCCTTAGTGGTAATCGACGTAGTCAACTTCGAAGGCATCACCGTCTTCGAATCTGAATGTGACTCGCCAATTCGCTGATACGGTAACTGCGTGATGCCCTTTCAACTGCCCGGTTAGCGGATGCACTCCAAAGCCCGGCATGGCCATGCCCTCCCATCCCGTGCTTTGGTCAAGGACCGCGAGGATTCGCCGCAATTTGGAGACATGATCGGGATTCAATCGGTGTTGCCGACGGCCTTCATAAAGAGCCCTTGGACCACGGTGCTTGAATGATCTGATCACAAATGGATTGTAAGGTGTCGCCTGACACTTGGCAACAGCAGCTCAATGGTAGAGCCTGCGCCACGTGAACATGGGCATTCGACCCGCGGCAACTGGCACTCTCCTTCCTGCCATCTGCCAATTAGCCTGGCTAATCCGTAATCCCTATTACTTCCAGCGCTCAATGCGGATGTTAATGGCCCACTGGCGCTCCGGTACTGCCAGTGATCGGCCAGATCGGGTGTGAGTTGAACTCCGCCGCTTGGTGCTGGCGCATGTGAGGGGCAATATGTCCTTTCACTAACGTGAGTTTTTCGATCGAAATGAAGTCTTGATCGCCGACGTCAATGCTGCCCATAAACACACCAATTGCACGGGATCGCATCTGGGATTGGCTTTGAGCGAGTCCAACTGCGGCAATAACAAACACTCTGTTCAGCAGGGGATCAACCAATCGGAAGGCGGACGCTAAATAGTGGTAGATCCGGTTCGGATCCGATTTAGTTGGTGATTGTGCGGATGACCAGGCGCAAATTTGGCTGCGAATGGCAGGAGGGTGGCTGCCGTCAGTCGATCGGGACGAAAACTTTTTTTAGCGGCATCAATGCTTGTGCTTGCGGCTCCAATTGCTCGTAATTTTCCAAAAGCAATTCAGTGAACTCGTCGCCGGTCGGGGTCGTCAGAGAGATTCCCTGCGGTGTTCTTTCAGCCTCATATAACGCTTCTCGTGTGAATCCCCCTGTCGAAACGAAGAGGCCTTTATCCGGATGTCGCAATGTCGCAATGAATTCTCGAAGTTCGCTCGGATTCGCACGCTGATTTCGTTGTTTAACTTGCACTTTGATTCGGGGTGATTCGAGTCCAAGTGGGTCAGATTGCGCAACAACGTCCACGCCTCGGTCTGGACCTTGCTCGGTGCGCCGCGCGAAATAACCCATGGAGCGCAGAAGCGCGGCCACAAGTTCCTCAAAGTCAAACGGGTCCATTTGGGCAATCTTGTCAGAAATCAACTCTTCGGCTTTTCCCTGTACTTCCTCGTACAACTGAACCTCCGACTCCACCTGAGTTGGAGTCTCAAGGGAGCCATTCATAGCCGGGTGGCCGAAAGCGATCCGTTCGAATTCATCTCGGTGATCATTCATTGAGAAAAGTGTCAGTGTGCTGCCGGCGCTGTTCTTAGCGCGATTGGATAGCACGTCTCGTGAAATTCGCTTCAACCAATCGACTGGCCGCGTGTGCGGATTGTTATATTCTCGTCCCGGTACATACCTATAAGGACCGGTACATTTGCCGATCATGATTTCACGCGTATCCCGGATTGGCGTGAGAATCAAGTCACCATTCTGAATTTCATTCAAGAAGCGAAACATTTGCCCCGCCCACACAATTAGACGACGCTTCTTGGTATTCGGATGCTCGCCCTCCAAAACCGACATGAATCCCTCCTGCGTCTTAAGGGGCGAGACATCACCACTGTGGAAAAACCCAATTGCGATGATGCCGGCCGCCCAATATGCGTCCGCATGAACACCGCCACCACCGGCTCGGACTACCCAAACGTTTTGCATTTCACATCCCTTTTGGTTCGGTTGTTTTGTGGTGCGAGATCCTTGGTGTGAAGCAGCTAAATCCGCACGACACCCTGATTTGCCGGTCCAATTCACTCTTGAGGGTTATCGTAATGTCAAGTTTGACCAATTTAGATTCGGCGGTACAGGATTGGATCCACCCCAGGCGAATTGTGCCGTTTCGAATTGGATATCCTGCGCAATTGCGATTCAGATTTGCTCACTGCGCGCTGATTCAAATTTCCAAGCTTCTTGAAGCTCTGATTTCCTGTTTGCGGTGGTGGATGGAAACCTCATCATCTCAGGAGGGGTCGGCGCCAGCGGGGCGATACTGGCAAGGCGCCAGCGTCTTCATCGGCCCAGGGCTTCCTGGAGCGCCTATCCGGAGACTGGTTTGACCGATTGATACACGCGCATGACCGAGCATCACGCATTCGCACCTTCATCCTCAGCGATGCCGAAAGTCGCCGGCCCCGACCATGGGACTTGTCTGCGACGTGTGCAACGCGGGTCGGTGGGTCAGCGGGGGATCCGAGTCCTTGACGTGATCGCATTGATTCGGCTCGCAACTCCAGGGCAGATGCGGTAACGGGAGCGGCTCGGACCCGAAATGCTCAACGTATCCACAACAGCCGCAATGGTTGAAGAGATTGCGGGCAAGGAGAACAGCTTCAGTCACATTTGCTCCGCGTTCAGGGAGCAGGCAGACGAACCACACAATCCAGTTGTGCGGGCCATCCGTTGGATGCTGGGCTACCGGTTTGTCGAGGCATCGGACACTTCGGCGCGAAGACTCTACGGCGCCCCGTTCGCACCTTCCGTGGAATTGAAGGACATCCTCTTTCCTCCCTACATTGACCAGATCCCCGATCGCAAAGGCGTACTCGCCATTTGGACTGAGTTCGCCGGGCTCGTACGGCATCCGCTTGTAAAGTCGCGCGTGAGCGACCTGCTTTGGTGTATGGAGTCGGGTGGCAACCGACACCAGCACGCGAGGAACGCCATTGGCGCTTATATCGCCGCTTCGGATCTGGCGAACGCCGACCCCGCAGAGGAAGAGCGCCTCTTAGGCGCCACACTCGGGCTCGGAAGGGCCCTCGAACTTTCGTTGAAAATTAACGCCCTTGAGCTAGTCCGTCTCGTCCGCGATCGCATAACCCAAATGCTCGAGAAGGAGATGCAGGCTGGTCAAGCAGTTTCTCGACCGGGCATCTGGATGCGGCACGCCCGGGCTCTCGTTGACCTCGGTCCGGACGAGCGCCCGCCTGACCTGGACGAATTACTCGATCAAGGCCACGCACTGCTTGGCGATCGCCCAGATTCCCGGCTGGCCCTTTTCCAGATGAGCGAACAGCTCGCGCGCGGTGACCAAGAATTGACGCGACGGATCGGACGAAGCGCCGTAGCGATGCTTATTTTGCATGCTCGTCGTCAGGCTAGTGGGCTCGCCAGACAGCACTGGTTCATGGAAGCCCTCGAATTCGCTAGAGCGAAATCGTTGGGAGCGCGGACCGCGAATCGAATCCGGCGAGCGATGCAACGGATCGACCCAAACTCAACTGAGTGGCAGGAGCATTCGATTTCGATTGAAATCCCACGTGACGAGGTGGAGCTGTGGGTCAAGTCGATCGCCGGTGCTGATGGAATAGCAGGCGCGCTACGCCGCTTAGCCATCGCTGGTGGGAATCCAATTGGCAACCGTAAAGAAACTGAGCAGTTGGTCGATGAGCTGGCGCGGGAATTCGTTTTCAAGAACCTGTTCACTCGCACCGTAGTTGATGATCACGACTTCCAGATCCGGTCGGCTGCGAACTCCGAAGACAAGCGAAACCTTGACATTCTGGAACAGGAAGCGAGGAAAATTCAGTACGATGGGTTTCTCCGCCAGCTTGCACTTGACCGCATTGGGGAACGGTACTCTGCCAACCGGGAAGTTCTGGCCGCAGCGTTCCAGACCGGGATCATTGATGTACCGCAGGCTGACGGGTTTGCGCGCTCATTTGAGCACTTCTGGGCAGGTCACCCCGATGAGGCACTCCTCGTCTGTCTCCCCAGAATCGAAACCACATTTCGCGTATGGCTTGACGCGGTTGGTGGTGTCATATACCAACCGCCGCGAGGCCAACGCCCGGGTCGCTTGAGTGGACTCGGCGAGATCCTGCGAAATCTGGAAAATCTGTACGCAGATGACATGGCGGCTTGGTTTCGCTACTTCCGAATCGCCCTGACTGAACAGACGCCTGGCTTGAATCTGCGTAACCGGCATGTCCACGGGTTTGCGGATTACCCCACAAAGCTAGAGGCTGCCCTGGTTCTCAGAATAGCGGCGTTGTTGAGGCTCGCGCCGATTACGCGTCGACCTTGACAGTCGCAAGGGCCCAATAACCCTGAACCGTAATCGAGGGTTGGTTCAACCCGTGCCCCATCGGGATTCGAGGTACGTTGTGGATGTTTATTTCTGGTCTGGCGGAGTATTTGGTGTCGGGTGGCCGTCGCCGAGGACCTCAACCCGGGATTTACGCTGGCGCTGGCCCCTAACTTCTGATGTGATCAAAATGTTCGTGCGTTCGGCCCGGCTAGCCCCAACTGAGCTTCCTCGCAACGTATTGAGTTCCAATACCCCCAAAAAAAGTTACGGCAGGAATTCCCTGTTCAGCTTTGCGACGTAAGAGAAGGTCGGATTCACGAACTGGGTGCAGCGGGCTTCCAGCACTTGGCCCAGGAAGAGGTAGGCCTCGCCGCGCGTGAAACCATAGCTATCCTCGAGCCAGAGCACCATTTCCGATAAGGCCGTGCGGAAGGCGTCTTCGGCAGGCCTGGCCATCGCGGTAGTGATGATGTGGGTGTCGTTGGTGATCCTGGGCCAGGTCATCGACGCGGGTTGGGGCTCAAGTTCGCACCTTATCCTGACGCGGCCTCCGGCCTCGATTCCGCCGGCGCCGCATATTTCGCCATCGCCCTGGCGGGCGTGCATGTCGCCGATGTGGAGCAGGGCGCCGGGAACGGATACAGGCAGGTAGACCGACGCTCCGGTGGTGATCTCCTGGATGTCGAAATTGCCGCCCCACTCGCCGGCCCAAGCGTTGGTCCAGCGGGAGTGCGCCTGCGCCACGCCAACCACCCCCAGCATCGGCGCGATCGGTATTTGCAGCCAATTGCTCCAGAGGATGTGGTTGCCGCGTATCTGCACGACCTTTTGCTGACGACCAATCCCGGTACCGCCCAGCCAACCCGGCATGGCACCATTGGCGCCCCTGAACTGGGTAAAACCTATGGGGTCGAGGTCAATCTCGCCTATGTGGACGACAAGGACTTGACCTGGCTGGGCGCCTTCGACGTAGATGCACCCGCTGGCGGGGTTGCCGGCACGCAGTTTGCGGCTCAGCCGGTCGCGGTCAGGATGGTCTTCGATCCAGGGGCCACGGTTGATCTGCGTCTCGATCTCGAATTCCTCTCCGGGCGCGACGCGGAGGGTCGGTTCATTGTCGGGGCCGATTTCAAAGTACAAGACATCCTTGGTGGCTTTTTGCATGATCCTTCTCCTCGATGCTGTTGGGGTGATGAATTGTTGCGCGGTTCCCAATGACCACACCGGCGGCCCATACAAAAGTGGAATCGGCGGACCGTGACGGCAAAGTCCGAACTCTGTTGGAAACTGCCAGATCAATGACGTCGGGATTATTCGGCCCCACTGTCTCGGCAGTGAATTCGATCGAAACTCGCCGCGGATCAGCTTATCAATGATTTAGCGATTCGGAGTGCGGCGGGTGTGGGGCTCTCGGAATTCCCGTACATCTACTCAAGCGCTGACGCTGTGGGCCCTGGAATTTGGTCCCAAACTTCGGCTAATACGCGCCCGAGCGGCATTGGTGGCGCATGACCAATTGCAGCCAGCGACCCCCTCCGCCGCAGCTACTCCGAGCGCATCTCCATTGACATAATGGCTATGGCTCGAAGTTTTTCGAGTCGGCAACTATTGCGGCACTTAGGAACCGAGCACTGGTTGCAAGATTCTTGCGAATTCAATAACAACTGAAAGAAGTCACCATGGACTCTGATTTCGCCAACGCGGACTCGTACATGTACAACGGGTTTCCCTTAAACACCCCCCTGGACATCCGTCTCGGGCTAACCCACGAGGACGGAATCGACCACAAACTTCGCTGGGGCATCATCTCCGCATCGGCGATTTCATCTGACTGGGTCAAATCACTGCAGGATGTGCCGGGTGCATCCGTGGTCGCAATCGCAGCCAGGGAAATGGATCGGGCGCGCGCATACGCTGACGCCCATGGCATTCCTACGTCCTACGACTCCTATGAAGCGCTATGTGATGACCCCAACGTCGACATCGTCTACATCGCTTCCAAAACCTGGCACCACCACCGCGACCTGATGATGGCGATTGCCGCCGGCAAGAACGTGTTGTGTGAAAAACCCTTCACCGATACCGCGGACCAAGCAAAGGAAGCGTATGCCGCCGCCGAAAAGGCCGGTGTGGTTTGCTGGGAAGGGATGTGGACGCGTTATTTTCCGGCGATTGAACACGCCCGGGCCGTCCTTGAGCGGGGTGACATCGGGGCGTTGCAGGTCGTGCAAAATGAATACCCGGATCCGGTTTATGCGCTCAATCCCGTAGTTGCCGGATTCGGTACTGGTGAATTCCCAGTTATCGCGGCTGCCGGGAGAAAACCCCAACTTCGCGATGACACTGTCGCCAAATCTGGCAAGAGCGGTTCCTTCGCCGGCTATTCACCCGGGCTGCCCGCCGCGGCGGTTCTGCAATACGCGGGGCAGCAAGGCATTGGTGTGATTACCTTGCCGACCGGCAGATTCAAAGAGGAGACCCTATTCGTGGGCACGAACGGGCGCATCACCGTCGAAACGCCGGCGCATCACTCGACTGCGTTGACGATTGCTACCGGCCGTCCGCCGCGCCGGGGTAATCGCGCGGCCGAAGGTAAGCCCGAGATGGAATACACCTCCAGCGGAGGACGGGTTGGTGATTGGCGGCCAACGCACTGGAACCAGGATCTGAACCCCTCCAGCGGTGCATTTAACCATGTGCAGCGCTTCGAATACCCGGTTCCCACGCCCGCGCCGATCCATGAGGGTCAACCGC
This sequence comes from Chloroflexota bacterium, assembly GCA_965249595.1. Classification (GTDB taxonomy): domain Bacteria; phylum Chloroflexota; class UBA11872; order UBA11872; family VXNJ01; genus VXNJ01. The sequence goes on from OZ252242.1 coordinate 1,617,482, forward strand.
CGGGATCACGCTGGACTGGTGAAAGGTTGATTTCCTACAAGGGCTGGTCGTGGGGTCACGGAAACCAGCACGGGTACACATATCAGGCACGGGCCATACATCGCTGCATGGCCGCCGGACTCAAGGAAATGCCCCAGTTCACGATCGCCGAATCGATACACGTCTGTGAAATCATTGACGAAATCAAACGCCAGTGTGCTGAAAGAGGGTTCTAGTAGGTCAACTTGGTCGCTGAGGTCTGATCCAGCATTCGCCGAGCAGTTGCCCGCGCTTTGTTATTGACTGAATCGTTTACCGAACGGTTCGGGGCGCGTGGATGATCGCTTTGCGATTGCACACAGTGAGGCTGTTGAGGCGTGTGGGCAACCTTGGTTTCAATGACGAGCGTGGCTCACTGTCGCAACCTCGACCGACCAATACGGTCGCGTGCTAGACATAATACTGAGTAAAAATGGCGAACAGAATAACCGTATGCCACCGGACGCCCGCAGCAATTGACAACTACCCCGGCGGAGTGACGGTCAACAACACGCCATTGAGCTTCGGGCTCAGTAGAGCCACCGCATTTTCCAAGATCCGCAGCCGGTTCCTTTATTCATTTGGTGATTGCCCTGACGCCTGGTTCAGGGAATGGCTGATGTCGACGCAGCGACCTATTTCTGGGCGAATTGGGCCGCCGCCGCCCCAGCTATTCGCCCGAAGACCGCGCCCGCCATCATTCCTCCGCCCGACGGGTAATTCGAAGCCCAAAGGCCGCCGACCATCTCGCCAGCGGCGTATAGCCCGGGGATGGCCCTATCCATGGTGTGCAGCACCTTGCCGTGCTCTGCGATTTGGAGTCCACCGTAACAGAAGGTCATGCCGCAAGTTACCGCGAACCCTTCGAACGGTGGCGTATCCAAAGGCAGGGCCCAATTGCTGCGAGGCGGAGTGATGCCAACCGTGTCCTTGCCGTCAAGCCGGAAGGGATTAAATTCCCCGGGTTGTACCGCGCCGTTGTACGATTTGACCGTTTCCACGAATGCCGGAACGTCACGAATGCCTACCTGTCGCCCCAGTTCTTCCAGCGAGCTGGCTTTAAAGCCGGTGGCGTTTTTGTATCCCGGGATAAGTTCCAATCTCCGGTGCTTGGCATCGAATATCTGAAAGGCCTTCGCCTCGGGCTGGGCCAGTATGGCGCGGCCCGTCTTGGCGTATGTCAATCCTCGCCACGTTTCGCCCTCGTCGACAAAACGTCGACCATCCATATTGACCATTACTGAGTAGGGGTAAGCGTATCGGCTCCAGTAGTCACCGGTAACGCCCGGGCCTGGCAGGTCGTAGATCGGACGGTTAAGGTCCTGCGGAGACGCATGGCACGTGGACCAAGAGCCAAATGGCAATGCCCCGATATCCATCGCCATGAGCAGGCCATCGCCAGTGTTGTAAGGGACACCCCGCAGCTTTACGGTGTCCCAGCCAGGACCCAGGTAACGGGCGCGCATCTCGGGATTGGACTCAAAACTGCCGCAGGCCAGCACTACCGCCTTGGCCTGGTAATTGTGAAATCCATTGGGAGTCAAGACCCGAACTCCGGTGACATAACCGCGGTCATCCTGCACGAGCTCAGTGGCACGAGCGTCATAGTGGACCTTGATCCCCAATCGCTCGCCGGCGGCGAACCAGCGTTCGAGAAGGTTGTAACCCCCGCCGGCAAAGGCAACCACGTTGGCGGACAAGGGATTGCGATAGGCCGGTTGCCACTCATGCCCGTGCTTTCGCATCCATCGGACCGTTGGCAGGGACTGGCTCACGAGGGTCTCAATCAAACCCTTGTCGCTGAGCCCACCCGTAACCGTCATGATGTCGTCCCAGTACTCCTGACGGCTATAGCTGGAAATCCGGCCGGCCATCTCTCGGATCTCATCGCCCGGGACGTCCGGCATGAGAGGGATAAGGTCTTCCAACCCGGCATAGGGAAACCGCATGTGGATCGTCAGGGCGCTGTTGCCACCACGGTGTGATCTCGGCGACTTTTCCAGCACCACCACGTCAGCGCCGCGCTCTCTTGCCGCTATTGCCGCGGCCATTGCGGCGTTACCTGCCCCGATGACCACGACCTGAGTTCGAAATTCACGGTCACCCATTAATTGCTCCGAAAAGCAATTGCGACGCCTGCTGGACCGATCGGGTCACCGGAGCCCGATCACGTTGAATTTCGGGATGGTCTGGCCAAAGTAACGATGACGGCAAAATGGATGAAAGCCATATCAAATTTTGGGGCAACCGGGCTGATCCATATTGCTGTCGGCCTCGATTCCAACGGTAGCACCTCACCCAGATCTCAAAGTCCATGGGCCTGCAGGCTGACCCGGCTCGATTTCGCGCGACCAACTCAGGGATAGTACGAATGTCCAAGTCCAACATCATCACCGGCAGTCACCTCATCTCCGGTGCGTTGAAGCAGGAGGGCGTGACCAACGTCTTCACGTTGGCGGGGGATCACATCCTGCCAGTCATTGATGTCATGGAGGACGGCAATTTCCGTTTCATCGACACGCGCCACGAGCAGGCTGCTGTTCATATGGCGGATGCCTGGGCACGGATGACGGGCCAAATTGGGGTGAGCATGGTCACCACCCCCGGTCACGCCAACGCGCTCCCCGGGTTGGTCCACGCTATGGCGACCGAGGCTCCCGTGCTGCACATCAGCGGATCGGACAAGCTGTCCAACTACGACCGCGGCATGATGCAGGAGATTGACCAGTTGGCCATGGCCAAGGCAACTACCAAGGCGGCGTGGCTTGTGCGGGACGCAGCCCGCATCCCGGAGTACATCTCCATGGCTGTCAAGACCGCCTTTTCCGGTCGCCGCGGACCAGTTCATCTAACCATCCCAATTGACGTCCAGGAAACGGTGGTGGATGAAAATGCCGTTCGATTTTCCAGCCCCAACGAGTCGCGTCCAACCGGGCCATCAGTGGCTAGCTCAGAGCAGATAAAAGCGGCGGTTAGCTTGCTGCACGGTGCGGACCGCCCGCTAGTAATCGCCGCCAATCCGGCAGGCTACGAGGAAGCCAGCAGTGATGTGTTCCGCCGGTTCCTGGAGTTGACTCGCCTTCCGCTGATGACGGAAGGCACTGCCCGAGGGATCGTTCCAGACGATCACCCCTATTGCTTTGGGATCTTCGACCTGGGACTAAATCGGGCTGCGCCCCTAATGCGGGAAGCGGACGTGGTGCTCTTTCTGGGCAAGAAGCTGGACTATTCCATCGGCTACGCCCAGCCTCCCGTTTTGGCGGCCGACGCCAACACCATCCAGGTGGATCCTTCGACCGCCGAAATCGGCCGCAACCGCGGCGTGACCATCGGTATTGCCGGCGACATTGCCGGAGTTGTGGAACAGTTGTCTCGGGAAGCGTCCGCGCTCACCTGGAGAGACGGGCCTTGGCTTCAGCGCCTGCGGGCAGAACGTGCAAAGCAAGCCGATTGGGTGGCCGCCAAGGCGGTACCAGAGTCACCGGCGCATCCCCTTTTCGTGCATCAGACGCTGGCCAAGTTCTTAGCGCCTGACGATGTGGTCGTTTTCGACGGTGGAGACTACTGCCACTTTGGGAAGCTCTTTTTTCCGGCCCATCCCAGAAGTTGGTGGTCGTTGCCTGACCTGGGGATGTTGGGGTCGGCTGTACCGACGGCCATCACCGCCAAGCTGGCGCGACCCAACGCCCGAGTTGCCCTGGTAACCGGCGACGGCAGCTTTGGCTTCAACGGCATGGAGTTCGATACGGCCGTTCGCCACGGCCTAGACATCGTGGCCGTCTTGGGGAACGACTCGGCATGGGGTATAGACCGGCAGATCCAGCTTGCCGCTTACGGCCGGGCCGTGGCCACCGACCTACTCCCGACGCGCTACGACCAAGTGGTACAAGGTCTAGGCGGTCACGGCGAATTCGTAAATAGTCCCGAAGAGCTTCACCCTGCCCTGGAGCGTTCGTTCGCCGCCCAAAAGCCGGCCCTCGTGAACGTGCTAACCCAACGCGTATCCAGCCCGCGAGGGGAACGAGCCATCGCCCGACGCAAAGCGGGTGGTTAAGTTTTGTTGGGAAAAGGACTGTTGGTGCAATCCAGTCGAATGAACCAATGTGAAAAGCCAATCCCGGTTCTGCCGGCAGTACAAGCGTGTTGATGCGGGATCAGTGTGGCGACCGCCGTTTAAAAGAAGTGCCACCTTGGTCGCGGATGGCCAGGCTGTCGCATTGCCTTTCCGATTCAATCGCGACAGCGTTGGAACGGCTGGCAGGCGAAAGCCAGATCCGCATGCCCGCCGGGGCCATCAGCTCCTGCGTAGACAACCGCGCGACCTTCTCCTTGTTGATGCGAGACCAAGCGCTCTTCGGTTTGCGGGGCGTGAAAAGCCGCACCGCGCGTTGGCCGTCCAGCTTGTTCGGGCGCGAGTCGATCCAATCGAAGCAGAGCGCTTCGTCCACCGCCTCCGGATACGGCACGAACCGCCTGCCGGTGGCCTTCTTCCACGAGACGAGCCACCCACCTTTGGAATCATGGTTCCGCTCCAGCCACGCCCGCCACTCCTCCCGCGTCTCCATGAGCACGAGAGGCCGCCCATCGCTGGGGTGCGTTCCGATCTGATCTGCCGTGTTGCTTGCTCCCTCCGCCAAGAGCATACCCCCGGAGGTGCATGATATTCCCGCATGGCAATGTCTTCAGAGCTGCTCTGCACGCGTTGGAACGGGCGCCAAATTACCGTCAAATGGTCGGGCAACGATTGCGCCGAGACCGCATATCCGCTTCAATCAACACGATCCCATATTTTGGAAATTCAACTCCACACGCCACAGGGGTTCCGGGCCAATGCGGAATCTATTCCTCTACCGGCAATTGCGCGAAGCGAACATAAATGTCGACGGGCAGCAGGTTGCGGGCGTGCGCTGATTGGTGGCCGATCTGGACTTTCCGATCCGGATCGTGTCCGTTCCCACCGTGCGCCAACGGCAGGGATGGTGCCGAGCATCCGCACCGTCCACTTTTCCCCGCCCAGCGCGCGGCGGCGCATTAGGTGTACCGCGCGCCGTTGGCAACCCGGAACCGGTTCGCGAGCCAACTTTCGTCAGCCGCCGGACTGGCGGTCTTCTGCCGTGGACTGCTTGAGACCGAACCGGCGATCGCTGCAATCGACTACGTGGCCACCGTTTATCCCGACACGATGGATCCGTGGGAAAGCGGGCCCTGCATGCTGGCAATGGCGGTTCGAATCGGCAGTGTGCGCCATATCGACAACCTGATCCTGAGTTGAGCACCGCCTGGCCGGCGCTAACCTGACCGGGACGACCTTAGTATTTGGCAATTGGACTAGGGCGGCGCCGACCCTGCAGATTGCGATCGCGCCCGGGCGGCGGTTGTGTGCCGCGGAGAGTGTGAACGCCGATGATCACAAGGTTTGGTACCCTCTACGCCGGGCACGTCGATTTGGACGACATCGGTTTGGCCGGCGTTCCGGTCAATGAACGCTGGCTGTCCGATGAACGCCTGGCAGGTGTTTTTGGCAAGACCGAGGCGATCGCCTCGGTAATGGATGAGGTCGGCTACGACACTCTGTGGCTGGCCGAGCACCATTTCCAGCGCGAAGGCTACGAGTGCATCCCCAATCTGCTGTTGCTCGGCGTGCATCTGGCGCACCTGACCAAAAAGATAAAGATCGGCTGCGGCTTCAACGTCGCCCCGATGTGGAATCCGCTGCGTTTGGCCGAGGACTACGCCACCGCCGACATCCTCACCGGCGGGCGGATCATCTTTGGAGTGGGGCGCGGCTATCACACACGCGAGGTCGAAACCTTCGGCGCCCCAATGCTGGACCAGGATGTCAATCGCGACTTGTTCGAGGAGCAGGTCGACATAATCTTTAAGGCATTCAACAATCGCTCCTTTTCCCACCAAGGCAAGGCCTACACGATTCCGCCGCGGGTCCCCTATCGTGGCTACGAGCTAGGGGAGATCACGCTGGTGCCGCGACCGCGCACGCTGCCGGTTGAGTGCTACCAACCGCTGGTAAGCGCCAGCCAACGTGGGATGAACTTTATGGTCAAGCACGGGATCAAGGGCATGGTCGGCGGCGGGGCGGCATCCGGCGGGGCGTCCGACAAAGTCGTACGGGCGTGGCGCGAAACGTTGGCCCGGGCCGGTCGCGAGACCGAGCTCGGCGCCGACCTGATCATCGGGTTTTCCGTGCATCTGGCCGATACCGAGGCAAAGGCGATTGCCGAGGCGACCAAGTTCTTCGAGGAGGACATGAAGATGTTTGCCCCGCTGGGGTTCTCCCGGGTTACCCCGGAGCAGCTGGCGGCGCTGGAAGACCCGGCGCTGATCCCGACCACCCAGCTGCCGACGATTCGCGACGGCATCGAACGCGGTTCTTGGCTGTGCGGACCTCCAGAAATGGTCGCCGAAAAACTCATGGCCGCCCAGGATCTCTATCCCGGCCTTACGCAGATAAATATCGGCTCAGTGATCGGTACGCCCAAGGACGTGATCCTCGAACAGCTGCGTTGGTTCGGCAAAGAGGTAATGCCCGAGTTCAAGGCCCAAGCCAGATCCTAGGCGCGCCACCCTTGCCAATCCGCGGGCCTGGAGCGGGCAGCGCATGGGCGGTCGAGCCCTTAAAGAATGAGGCCACCGCGACGGCCGGCAGCAGGAACCCGGTGCCGGTGTAGAGCAGGTTCATGCCCGCCACGAACGCCGACCCAGCCCCGCTGGAGACACCGACATCTACCTGGCTCAGGTCGGAAGCAATCCGCGTCGCCGCCACCATGGTGGCGATCACGGTGATGACCACCGCAATCGAGGTGACGTTGGCCAAATTGCGCACCAAGCTCAGCAGCGCCGAGACGATTGGGCGGATCCGAAAATAGAGGCCGAGTTGGGCGACTCAAACCATCCGGTGCCGGCGCTCTAAGTGATCAAGGCGCCGATTTTGAGTGCCAACGAAGTCGATTCGGAAACCCGCGAAATCGTAAACATTCCGGCGGCGGCGCGCCGCCAGCCAGCCCGCCAAACGGCGTGCGCCTTAGACCGGGCGGCCGAATCCCGTAAATAGAGCGGTCAACGTTGGTTCCGGGACTGAAGCGTCCACCTCAGAATCGACAATCCCGACGTCTTGGAATCGCCAGTCAATCGCCGCAGCGGCCCTCTAAGTGCAGGTACAACTTCATCGACCTTGCCCGTGGACATAAGTGTCATTTAGAGGGATCCGCACGGGTTCTGCAGCAGGCCCCTATATAGATATAGGTTCTCTTCTGGCATAAATCGACGATTGAGCAATCGCGCCCGGGCCGAAGCGAAGTCTGAATTCACCAGGAGCTGTTCTCGGTTTTCTACGTGCACGTCATTGCCGGCGAGTCGTTGAGGGCCACATCTCGCCCGGTGTCACCGACTACTGTTTCGATGGCGTTTCTACCCTATTAGACATAATCAGTATTATGTCTAATGCTGATGCAATTCCGCCACCCAAGCCGGCGGTAAAGCAATCGCCGACAGGCCGCCAGCAGGAACAACAATCGCAAGGACCCGTCGCTGGCCTAGCCGCTAATTTCAAAGGGAAATTTGAATCCGGCCAGGCTGTCGAATGTCTGACACCCTTACCTTATATAAGTAGGAGCCAATTTGCGGCAACCCACTAAAGCGCTCGCGCCTTACCGGCGCGATGACCGCACCGCTTGCTCAGTCATCAATCTCGCCCAATTGCCGCGACCTGCAACGCGCGTCTGTCCTGTTTCGACGGGGCCTTGTAAATCCTCTGAACTTTTGGTTCACGAATGTCATTCCATGGCAATTTCGCCGTCTGAACTTACTCGCCCGCCAATTCGGTTTGAACCGCCCGCTAGTCAATCACATAACCTGCTTGGATAAATTCATCCAAATTAACGGATAGGTAGGACCGATTGGAGGCCCCATCGTCCGAACAGCGGTCGCAACTGTAAAGATTATGTCTACTATCTGCGATGGCCATGCCCGGGCGTGTTGCAGTTTTTCCTAGGATTAAATGTGCGCTGTGCGCTGCACCAACTTTGGAGAAACCGCAATGCCGTTTTACACCGACGGTAATGTCCGAATCCGCTATGAAGAGGTCGGTTCCGGATTCCCACTGCTGGTCACTCCCGGAGGCGGATTGAACTCCGCGGTTGACAAATGGTCGGCCCACGTGTTTAACGCGATGGAGGAGTTCAGCGGCGACTTCCGGTGCATCACCATGGACCAGCGCAATGCGATCGGCGGGAAGTCCACCGGTCCGGTTCAGGTCGACGACCCGTGGGGGGCCTTCGCTGACGACCAACTGGGTTTGATGAACCATCTCGGCATAAAAGAGTTCTTGTTCATGGGCTATTGCATCGGTGGCCCGTTTGCGCTAAAGCTCCTGGAGCGGGCACCTGACAGGCTCGTTGCTGCTGTGCTCTGCCAACCGGTTGGACACAGCCGGGCAACGCCGGACGCCATGTACAACAGCGGCCGCGATGACTGGGGTCCCGAGCTATGCTCTCGGCGATCCGAAGTGACGATGGGATTGGTCGAAGAGTACCTGCACAATCTGTACCGCGTCCAGCCGGATTTTTTGTACAGCGTTTCGCGTGAATTCGCTCGCTCGTGCCAGACACCGATGCTGGTAATGCCTGATGACACGCCATCGCACTCCTATGAAGCCGCCATGGATCTGGTGGCGTTGGCGCCCAAGGCCCAGGCTACGGTTTACCCCTGGGAGGAATCCGAAGAAGTAATGGTCAAGACAATAAACCAAGTGCGTGACTTTCTCCTGGCACATATTCCCGTGGCAAATGAGCATTGAACTGGGTGGCTTATCCGTCAAATCTGCTATGCGGGAAGGGGTCAGTCGACAGGCCGCGATTCCGGTCCCTTCTTTGAGTAACTTGGAAGCAAGACCAAGGCAAACGTAATCGTTTATGTCTACAACGGGCGGTCTTCAGGGTTGATCGCCAAACTTGCGTCCAAGCGTCCGGGAGGCGACCTTTCCTGTTGTTCGCAGCATTGAGTTCGCATTAACTGCAGGTTCAATCCACGTGATCGTTCATTGACTCGAACCCCGAGGCACAGCATTCCTGAATCACGATTCTGTATCCAATTGCGCCGCCCGACCTGTGCGCGGAAATGCCCCCGAATTCGGTGTACATGAACCGGTTCCTTCGCATGGATTCGACAGCGGGAACAATAAGCTGAAGTGTTCACGAGACCGACGTGTCGGTCCCGTTCTTTTGTTCAAACATTGGAGAGCTGGCCTCGCTAAGACAGCGCTTCCGCCTTGCCGCCGATATAGGCGGCACCTTTACCGATATCGTTGCCCAGGACGTTTCGACTGGGGTGTGCCATGCAATCAAGGTCCTCTCGATCCCGGCCAACCCGGAGCTGGCCGTCGTCGCGGGCATTGACGCCGCCATTCCAAAATCCGCCGGACTCGATTTTTTCGTACACGGCACCACGGTCGGGCTCAATGCGGTCCTGACTCGGACCGGTGCCAGGGTCGCGCTGCTCACGACCCGCAATTTCAGGGACATCTACGCAATTCAGGGGAACGACCGCGGCGAGATCTTCTCAATCCGCTGGAACAAACCCGAGCCGCTCGTTCCACTTGAAGACATCTACACCGCCCGCGAGCGGATTGCCGCGACTGGCGAGGTAGTTGAATCGCTCAATTCGGACGATGTGGAAGCGTTTGCGGATGCGGTTGGATCCGGGAAGTTCGAATCGATTGCCATCTGCTTCCTATTTGCTTTTAAGAACCCGACACACGAACTGGAGGCGGAGGCGATATTGCGGCGTCGCCTGCCGGAAATCGACATTGCTCTGTCGCACCGTGTCTCCCCGGAGTGGCGCGAATTCGAACGCACCTCCACGACCGTTATGGATGGTTACGTGGCGCCGGTCATCCGAAGTTATTTGAACCGGTTGAAATGCCAAGTCCAGGACCGGCTCTCCCCTGGCCGTGCCTTGCATGTGATGCAATCTAATGGTGGCGTTATGTCCACTGAAGCTGCGAGCAAGGCACCGTTGCAGACACTCCTTTCAGGACCGGTCGGTGGCGCGATAGGCGGCCGCGCCCTCGCGGAGGCAACTGGGCGCGGAAACCTGATCTGTATCGATATGGGCGGGACGTCGTTTGACGCCAGCCTGATCATTGACGGACTACCTTCGTCCTCCAACGAAGCAAGGATCGAGGGACTTCCGGTCCAGATGGCAGTGGTGGACATCAACGTGATCGGCGCCGGCGGCGGGTCGGTGGCGTGGGAGGAAGCCGGGGCGATCCGCGTAGGACCTAAGTCTGCCGGATCCGATCCAGGGCCTGTCTGTTACGGCCGTGGCGGTGATGAACCGACCGTTAGCGACGCCAATCTGGTGCTTGGGCGGTTGGGCAGTGCGAATTTCTCTGGTAGCCAGATAACCCTGGATGCGAAGGCGGCGGAACGGGCATTGAGCCAATTTGGCGCCCGGTTCGGATTGGATGCGTATGCGATGGCTCAAGGCATCATCGACATCATCAATGCCAAGATGGCCGACGCGATCCGCACCATCACCGTCAGGCGCGGCATTGATCCACGGGACTTCACGCTAGTCGCGTTTGGCGGCGCGGGCCCGGCACAGGCGGCGGCACTGGCTAACGACCTTGGCACGAAGGATGTCATTATCCCGGTGCATCCGGGCGCGTTTTCGGCCTGGGGAATGCTGCAAACTGATGTTCGCCGCGACTTCAAAAGTACGCTCTACGGATCCTGGGATGGTATGGAGGCTTCCGATATCGGCGAGCGGTTTGCGGTACTCGAGCGTGAGGGGCGAAAGGGTCTCGAGGCCGAGGGGGTGCCAGCCAAACACGTGAATTTCGAACGTGCGATCGATTTCCGTTATCACGGCCAGGAATATGTGTTAACGATTCCGGTAGCGCATGGTCCGCTTGACATGGCAGCCTTTCGTCAGGCGTTTGACGGGGCGTACCTGCGCCAATATGGGCATAACAACCCGGAGGCCCGGGCGGAGATGGCAAATGTACGCGTTGTTGCCGTGGGCAAGCTCGATCGGCCGCCATTACCCGAACCCGGACCGGCAGAACCGGCGCCGGTGCGGCGCCGAACGGTTTATTTCTCCGGAGAGGCCATGCCAACGAGCATCGTGCAACGTTCGGCGATCGGATCCGATACCACCATTTCCGGTCCGGCGATCATCGAGGAGGGGACGGCTACGACCCTGGTTCCACCGGGATGGCAGATCTCAACCATTGCCGGCGGGCACCTACTTCTGAGTCGGGGAAAGCGTTAACAAATGGGCCCTATTGCCGATCCGGTAACGACCGAAGTGGTCCGCAATTTCGTGATTTCTTGCGCCGAAGACATGAACGCGGCGCTTTGGCGTTCGGCTTATTCGGCCGTCATCTACGAGGGACGCGACAGCGCTGTCGCCCTAATGGATGCAAACGGCGACATGCTCGGCCAGTCGACCGGAGTGCCGCTGTTCATTGGTGCAATTGATGCGTGCGTCCACCATGTCCGCGATTACTACGGCGACGACATATCCCCGGGCGATGTCTTCATCATGAATGACAGCTATCTGCAGGGCACGCATCTGCACGATATCACCGCGATCGGCCCAATCTTTTACGGCGACGACCTGGTTGGCTTTGGCGCCGCCCGGGCGCACTGGGGCGATATCGGAGCGATCGACCCCGGTTCGGTAATGGGTTCCACCAGCATTTACCAGGAAGGTCTTCGGCTCGGGCCAACCCGCATCATCCGGGCGGGCACACCGATTCGGGAATGGTATGACCATCTCCGGCTCAACACTCGATTGCCGGAAGTTTCGATAGGTGATCTGAATGCGCAGATTGCTGCCATTCGTACCGGTCAGTGGCGGCTCGCGCAACTGCTCGATCGGATCGGACCCGATGTCTATCGTTCGGCCTGTCTGAATATCTTCGATCAGGCCCGCCGGCTTGATCGGGAGGCGATCGCCCAACTCGCCGACGGCACTTACCATCGCGAAGGGTTCCTTGATGATGACGGCGCAGGCAGCGACCCGATCAAGGTTGCCCTGACCCTAAAGATCGCGGGCGAGGAATTGTTGATCGATCTCACTGGCACGTCAGGACCGGTTGCGGGGTCGGTGAATTGCGGCGCCGTACAAACCGAATCCCTGCTTCGACTTGCCTACAAGACGATGATCAACCCGGAACTGGCCATTACCGGTGGATCATTCGAAACCATGAAAGTCAAGATCCCTGAATCCTGCCTGTTCAATGCGCAGGAGCCGGTGGCCTGTGAGTGGTACTTCACCGGCCTAGGTTTGCTCGCCGACCTGATGATTTCCTGCATGTCTGAGGCGATGCCGGAACATGCGACGGCGGCCCATTACGGGGATTCAATGGTGTCCAGCTTCTTTTCGATTGATCCGCAACGCGGGCAGTGGATCGCGATCGAACCGACCGCCGGCGGTTGGGGTGCACGCGTCGATGGTGATGGAGAAAGCGCCCTCATCAATCTGGTAAACGGGTCATTTAGAAATATTTCGGCAGAGGTGTACGAAACAAAGTTTCCCGTTCGGGTTGAGGAGTTTTCCCTGCGTCGGGATTCAGGTGGGGCCGGCAAATGGCGCGGCGGCTGCGGCGTCATAAGGCGTTTCAGGTTGCTTAAAAGTTGCTTTGGCGCGCTGTGGTTCGATCGGTCCAATACCCCGGCTTGGGGATTAGCTGGCGGAAGTGCGGGCGCCGGCCCGGTAAACACCATCACCCTGCCGGATGGAACGCAGGAGCATCCTCTGAAAATGCGGGCCCGCGAACTCCCGGCCGGGGCCATTGTCGACACCCGAACGGGCGGAGGCGGCGGCTATGGCGAACCTATGCATCGCGCGTTTGAGCACGTACTTCGCGATGTACATCAGGGGTTAGTTTCTCCTGAATGTGCGCATTTGCAGTACGGCGTCGTAATCCGTCATGGATCCCTACTGGACGAAAACGCCTCCGAGCCGAGAACCGGCTGACGGAACGGTCACACATGTGACGGCCCCGGCACTGGGTCATATAGGATTGCGGAATTTTGTAGTCGACGCGAAAAAAAACGCTCGGGCGATAGGCGCGATGATCAAGGGCGTCGATTTTTGGCGGCGAAGCGCGATATTGTGCGCAATCGGATCAATAGCGGATGTTGTTGAGCCGCCGAGCCAGCTGGGTAAGCGTCGCGCATTCCCTTTTTTCAGGGCTTAAGCGCGCTCGGATTTGAATTGTCCAGCCATCAAATTCGTTCGCATGGCTTCGGATTTCAAAGTCGCCCACGCGTTTGACGAGTTCGACCAGTTTTCTGTCTTGGTTGAGGGCGTCAAGCAGCCCAGCACCAAAATCCTCGCCCCGCCATTCAATGCCAGTGATTTTTCCAAGCAATGGAAACGACTTGAGCCTGCGCGTTGAGACCTTGACCGGGTGGTCGACGGCCCCCGGGAGCTGGGTGGGATCAGCAACACCGCCCACCAAAAAGGAGGACTGCGCTGGGAACGATCCTGCTTTATGACGTTAATGGCCGAAATCGGTCTGTCGCGAATGTCTACGAATCTGAGTGACCGTCGGAGTAAGGATTTGCCAACTTTTTCTTCCGGCCGCCCGCGCTCGGCCATCTCGGCATCGACGCCCAGCGATCGGAGCGCAAGGTTGAGGTCATCGCGCGTTTTGTCGCGTAATTTCTCTTTCATGCAGTCATCGAACCCGATGCGGATTTGTGTTTGCCAGAAAGTTTTAATTCGCCTTGACTGACCGGTTCGTCAATGCGTTTCGGAACCTCGAGGGTACTTGGAATAGGGAAGGATAGTTCCTAGGAATTCGATGATGGATTTTTCCCGAGTGATAACGGTAACGATTATGTCTACATTGGACTGTTGATGCATAGTGCTGCCAATTCCCCGACGCCGAGTTCCGCGCCACGAAGTTCCACGACGATGACCACGACCGGACTACTTGCGCATGCACGCAGCATCCAACGCCTACCCGTGACATCGTGGCGCTCGTACTGCCGTGGGCGACGCCGTCAGCGTCTTCACAAGCGTTCCTGCTCTTAGCGGGGAGCCATCGAGCGCAGTCACCCAGCGCCTCCGCAGTCTGTCAGTAGCCATGCCGCAGGTAGGGGCGCAGATTCCTGGCGACGTTCATCCGGACAGAGCATGTGAATGACGTAACACCATCGCGCTTCGCCGTGACTTCGAGCCAGCAAAGCAGGGCATCTGCGATCCCGCATCCGCGAGCATCTGGGACAACAGCGGGCCGGAAGAACTCAAGGCTCTCGTTGGATATACGGAAGCGCACACAACCAATTACGGCGCCAGATTCTCGAAGCTGGCCTGCCGCCACCCGGACGCCGTCAGCGCGCATGCTTTGCGTGACCTCTTGAGATGTCTCGAGTAGGGCGGAGGAGCGGGTAGTTTCCCCATACTCGATGTAAGCTGCTTGCGCCACTGCGCGAATAATCTCGGCCGAATCGGCCGCGACCTCATGGATCATGATGCTTGGTACAGTCGTCATGGATCTCCCCGGGTCACGATGCGAGAGGCAATCTCGAGTGAACCGTTTCCGTCACCCGGAACTCAACCTCCGCAACCTTGTACCCCTCGCGGCACACCTAGGCCGGATACCGCTTAATCAGATGCCAATTGGCCGCCAATTGGTATCGCAATTGTGTCGAGGATTTCGTTGGGTGCGACAGCTTCAAGATTGTCAATTAGGATTGCGACGCGGTCGGGCGCCAATCACCCGGATAGCCGGCCCTGCGCCGGGTTGAATGGAATCTTTTGCGCCAATCCCTAGACGCATCCCGATCAATTCCCGTAACAACAATCCGCTCGACATTGATTTGCTTGGACTTCGCATTTGGAGGATCGCAAGTAGTTTGCAGGCCAAGCCAGATTTCCGCGGAAATGCGCCAGAGGGCGGCGTTGCTGGAAACGATAGTGAGCGGCAATCAGGTCATGCTGCTTGACGAACCTTACGGGGCCCTGGATGCGCTGACCCGGTCGGACATGCACCGCTTTTTGCTCGGAGTCCGGTCGGAATTGGACCTGGCGATGTTATTTGTCACCCATGATCTGGACGAGGCGGTGGCCCTGGCTGACCGGGTCGCGGTGATGTCGCCGCGCCCCGGAAGGATCGTGGACGAGTTTGCGGTCCGATTGGGCCACCCTCGCAACGGCAACCTGGCAGCAAGCGCGTTGGCGACGTAGCGCGCGCGCCTGTTGGCGGCGGTCGGGTCGGGGACTGGGCAATTGCATCGATGATCGAGTATTCCCCGGCCGGGGCGTTAGATTGAATCTCTAATTGCCCGTCGGGCAGCTCAATCCCCATGAAAACCTCTACCCACTCCCGGCCCGTCGCCGCGGCGACGGCGACGGCCCAGCGGATCCCTTGGTCAATTGTTTTGGCTGGGGCGGCGATGGCATTTATCTTCACCGGTTCGAACCAGTCGTTCGGGGTTTTTCTGATTGCAGTGACCGCGGACCTGGGGGTGGGGCGAGAAACCTTTGCGCTGGCGATCGCGGTGCTGCAGCTGGCCACCGGTCTGCCGGTTGCGGCCTACCTGGCCGACCGCTACGGACACTGGAAGGTGATCGTCCCCTCGGCATTGGTCTATTCGCTGGCGATGCTGCTCACATCGCAGGCTCAGACCGGATTCCAATTCCTGGTCTATCTGGGTTTCCTGGGCGGCATTTCCGTCAGCGGGGCCTCGATGACGGTGGTTGTCGGCGCCGTCGGCCAATTGGTACCGGTGCAACGCCGCAGCTTTGCCTTCGGCATCCTCACCGCCGGCTCCTCGGCCGGCATGTTCGTGCTGGTTCCGGTGTGGCAGCAGATCCTGAACCTGGTTGGATGGCGCGCCAACTTTGCCCTTTTCGCGGTGGTACCGCTGGTGATCGGCCTGCTGGCGCTGGTATACCTGCGCGACACCCGCAGCCTGCCCCGCAGCGCGGATGTGGTCGACGAGCCGTTCTCGAAGATGGTGGCCCGCGCCCGGCGCAACCGCGATTACCTCCTGCTGACGGCGGGTTTCTTCGTCTGCGGCTTTCACGTGAGCTTTATTGCCACGCACCTGCCGGCATACCTTTCCGACGGCGGGGTTTCTGCTACCGCGGCCGCTTTGGCGTTGGCGCTGATCGGGTTATTCAATATCTTTGGATCGGCGATCTCTGGGCGCCTCGGCGACCAATATCGCCGTAGCCGCCTGTTGGTGATCGTCTACTCGCTGCGCGGGGTCGTCCTGATCGGGCTGCTGGCCCTGCCGTTGAACGCGGTGACGGCGATGGCCTTCGGGGCATCGATGGGGTTGCTGTGGTTGGCGACGGTACCGCTCACGTCCGCGGCGGTTGCCCAAATGCTGGGCGCGCGCTATCTGGCGGTGATGTTTGGGGTTACGTTCTTTTCCCACCAGATTGGATCCTTCTTGGGTGTTTGGCTGGGCGGGCGCGTCTACGATTCGATCCAGTCCTATGACCCGATCTGGGTGGCGGCCATCATCTTGGCGTTTGTCGCGGCCCTGGTACACCTTCCGATGAGGGACGACGGCCGGGTCAGGGCTACCGCCGCCGCCGCGTATTAGCAGCCCGTAGAGGTCGTTTCGGGACGCGCCCGAAGGCGCCCACGAGTATTGCGCGGCGTGCCAATCGTATTTATCCAACAAGGGCGCGGCCGACGATACTTTGGCTTCCCACATTGGCTCCAGATTCGTCTCCCAATCGGCGTCGCCGGGTCGCGGCGGAGCGGGTTAGGCGATTATGCTGGCGCCGGGATCGCAAACGCCCGGGCCGATGTCGGGCCGGTTACTCGGCGGTCGCGCCGCCGTCTATGACCAGTTCGCTGCCGGTTACAAACGAGGACTCGTCGGAGGCCAGGTACAGCGCCGCGTAGGCCACGTCGTCTGCCGTGCCGACCCGGCCGAGGGGCGTATAGACGTCGTACTGCTTTGTCTGAAGGACCTGGTCGAGCAAATCGGTTTCTATCGGACCGGGATGCAGCGAGTTGGCGCGGATACCGTCGGTGGCATACTGGATCGCGGTCGTCTTGGTGAAGATGCGAACCGCCCCTTTTGAGGAAGCATAGGCAGTGGCGCGGATATTGCCCACGATTCCGGAGATCGACGAAACGTTAATGATCGAGCCTCCGCCGGCGATGCGCATCGGCCCGATGGCGGCCTTGGTTCCAAGGAAGACTCCCTTGGAGTTGACATTGTGGACGGCGTCCCAGTGTTCCACGGTGGTTTCTTCCACCCGGCCACCGCGCCAGATGCCGGCGTTATTCACCAGCACGTTCAGCTCGCCGTATCCGGAAACGGCGACGGTGACGGCATCCTGCCAGTTCCGCTCGCTGGTAACGTCCAGATGCACGAACTTGGCATCGCCGCCTAGCTGATTGATTTGGGCTGCGACCCCCGTCCCGGCAACGTCGAGGAGATCGCCGATGACAACCCTGGCGCCCTCGCGGGCAAACAACTTGGCTTGGGCCGCGCCCAACCCTTTGGCGCCGCCGCTGATAAGGGCGACTTTGCCATCCAATCGACCCAATTAACCGCTCCTTGCGATGCGGCGCACGGCCGCCAGAAGGCAAATCCCGTCCTCAGGACTGGCCGCTTTTGGCCAAACTTTAGCCGCGCCTAAACCCATCTCGCCAGCCGCTTCCATGCCCGATTTGAGCCTTGCCTGTTCCCCGAACGGAGGACTAGATGCCCGAGAGTTGACGGCCAACGCCTGAACGGCCGGTGGATCGGGAACGACTACGCCTTGGATGTTCATTCCAACAGTCGACGATTTTGGGGCACATCAATGATTCGGAACGGAATAATGATTCTGCCTCGTATCTTTGGCCTCAACATGATATTCAGAGGTCTAGCACTGTGCGCAACCCTCGCGATATCTGTGCCAAGACCGGCCCGGGGGCACGGCCGGCAAGTTCAACTAAGTAATCGCGGTCAATGGTAATGATTTGGGACACGTTAGCCACCGAGTCTTTCGGCAGCCCAACTTCTCCGGCCCGCATGAAGACATTGCCTGGAGCTTCGTTTAAGCGAAGGTTTGAAGTGACGGTGATAGCTACTACGGTGCGCATCCGACTGAGGTTGAATGAATCTGCCTGAACGATCAACAAGGGGCGCCTGAACCCAGGTTCAGATCCACGAGATTCGGGCAGATTTGCCCACCAGACCTCGCCGCGTTCAATCACCACTTTTCGGAGGCGAGTGTCCGAGATTGGGAATCTACGATTTCCGGGTCGAGAGCGCTGGGCAATTCGGCGTACACCTCATTTAATTTGGCGGTAATGTCGTCGTGGCGATGCTTGGCCACAAATTCAGCCAACGCGGTGGCGTACAAATTGCTGCGAGTGGTCCCGAGGCTGTCTGCCAATTCATCGGCTGAATGGAACAGATCGTCGGGGAGTGAAATCGCCGTTTTCATACAAGTATTATACCCGGGTATAACCTAAACGCGTTGATCGCATCTTAAGTTACCGAGTTAACGACCGCCGTAGTCACACGCGGGAATAATGATTATGTCTAATGGCACACCGACGGTGTCCAAGCCCCCACTTCCGTGCGTAGCCGACACAACCGGGCAATCACGGTCGCTTGGTCGCTGGGCGCCTTATCGGCCGAAATGAGTATCAATCAGCTTGAACGAGAGTTTTTTGCACCGCCCGCGTCCATTGCCCGCGTCGCTTGGTCATCCAATCCGACATCTGATCCCAATTGCTTTGATCGGTAGCGTCGATCGAAAGAAAGAAATGTCCGCTCCCGCTAACTTCCCCGACACCACCCTCTGCCCCTATTTCTTCCCGGAGCAATGCCACGGGTGATCAACGACTTTTAGATTTGCCGGTCCCGTTGCCTCACCAAAAAATGTAACCGAAATTTGGGACCGTTTATTTGACTCCGATTGGCGCGATTTCACGTACGATTTCGGTATCGTCGACAGCACCATCACGGCCGTTTACGACCCCGTAAACGAGCTCTTTAGCCATCACCGACCGCCATTGCTTCAGCCGGCGCTGCAAGGTCCGCAGCTGCTTTGGACCGACAGCGTCGGGATGGTTGCGCATCAATACTTCTAGGATCCCGGTGCCGCTGGCGTCGGGATGATCCTGCAGGTAGCTAAGCACCTCGGGCCATATGTGCTCTAGGGGATCTCTACGCGTCCGCCACCAGATGCGGCGCTTTCGTTTTGGCCGCCGCGCGGGATTGGCTTCACCTTTGCGCCACAGATGAGAGAGCTTGGCCAGGAACTGTGATAGATCATCCCTTTGCACCTTGCTTCTTTCCTCGGGCGATGCCAGGGTGGCCAGGGCCGACTGGGCCGCTCTGATCTCGCTAAGGAGCAAGAGCGGATCCAGTTGCAAGCGCGTAGCGCGCAACCCCTCCTTGACCTTTTCGGCAACGGCGGGATGATCGAGCAGTCGCTGGCAGGGAGTTAGCGGACGGTCGTAGCGCTTTTGGGTCCTGGCCCCATAGCGCTGCTTGGAGATCAGCTTGAAAGACGGCTGGAAGAAATTGGTGTAGAGACCAACTAAGGCAAAGAGCCGGGCCAGGGTCTGCCCGGCGATGAATCCGGCAAAGCGTTCATAGCCGGCAAAGCGCCTGATTACGGCGCCGTTCTTCTGCTCGATGAAGGCCTGGTCATTGGAGCGATACGCCCGCGAACGGGTGAACTCGATTTCACGCTGCCGGCAGTAATCGATAAGAGTCTGCGAGATGAAGGCGCTGTCGTTATCCGAGTCAATGCCGAGCACTGGAATCGGCAACCGCCCGCCTATAACCTCAAGCGCCTCGGTCACAAGCGTCTGCTCGCGGGCCAGCAGCGGAACCGCCTCCACCCAGCCCGAGGCAACATCGGTAACTGATAGCGACTGGATGAAGCTCCCGGCCATGTTGCCACCACAGTGGGCCACCAGGTCTATTTCCAGATAACCGGGATCGGGGCCATGCCAATCGGCAAACGTCCGGATCGGGACCATCTTGTGATGACGGTTGCGGCGGCGGGGATTACGCCGTCGACTGCTGCCGGCGGTCTTGCGGACTGGTTTGAGCATCCGATCGATCGATGCCGGGCTGATTGAGAGCAGCTTGCTGCGTACATCCAGATCGAGCTGTAGGTGGCCATGCCCTTCCAGTGATTCGATCAGGCTGGGCAATATCGCTTGCAACCGTTTGCCGCAGACCCGATCGGCCGCTTCCCAGAGGACGATCAGAGACTCCTTGACGGCTTCATCGTAAATGCGGTTTGAGGACTTGGTGGGCGGTGCCGGATCAGAACTTGCAGCATTGCCCAGAATTCGGGTTGCGTATTTGCGGTTGTAGCCGCTAAGGGCTACGAATTCGTCCAGGATCGCGCCCTTCTCGCTCTTGGACGCCCTCGCGTAGCGGCCCCTTAAAGCTGCTAGCAGCTCCTTCCGCACCGCCCGGCTCAGCTTCTTGCCTGCCATCGGTTGCCTCCCTATGGATTTGGGTTACAAATCTAGTGAGGCAACGGCCCTGTTTGGGTTACAAAAACAGTGAGTCAATGCGCCGGCAAAAGTAGTTGTCGTCTACCGGCAAAACTGGGTGCCGCTGTTCAGCCCAACCTGACCAGCCGGAGGACTGGCGGGCGCTGGCGCTTCGCGGTGGCTTCCCGCTACCGGCCATCCACCTCAAGGCCGCTCAGGACAGGGCCGTCTGGTTTGACGGCTACGTGCGCACCTATCTGGAACGGGACCTCCAGGACCTCTCTTCCATCTCGGCATTGCCAGACTTTCGCAGGCTGATGCGGGCCGCCTGCCTCCGCATGGGCAACCTTGTCAACCAGGCGGAGCTTGGCCGTGACGTGGCGCTGCCTCAGCCGACGGTGAGCCGCTACCTCAACCTGCTGGAAACGTCGTATCTCCTCGTCCGGCTCCCCGCCTACGCGGTGAACCGCACCAAGCGGCTGATCAAATCTCCCAAGCTCTACTGGGGCGACACCGGGGTGGCGTTGCATCTCACCCAGGAGGAGGAGCCCCGAGGGGCACATCTGGAGAACCTGGTGCTTCACGATCTGCTGGCCTGGCGGGACGCTCGGCTCGACCGGGCTGAGGTCCTCTACTGGCGCACGGCCATCGGCGAGGAGGTAGACTTCGTGATTGAGGCTGGGGATCGGCTGCTGCCCATCGAAGTCAAGGCGACGGAGCGGCCGCGTCTCCGAGACGTAGCCCATCTGCGCACCTTCCGGGCCGAGTATGGCGATAGGGCCAGGGCAGGCCTGTTGCTCCACGCTGGCAATACCCTGGAATGGCTGGCACCGGATGTGCTTGCTGCGCCCTGGTGGAGGGTGCTATGAGGCGTCGTCTGGCGGGGAGGGGTTCTCAAAAGTCATCAGAGTTTTGGATATCGGCTCCCACAGAGGACCGCCAGGGTGGAGGCAGGTCTACTAGGGCCGGACCGGGTGGTAGCGATAAGCCCGCGCCATGGTTGGGTGGCCTGCTGCTCATGCTGAACGTGACGTTGATCTTTACCGGCACAACTGGCATGGACCTGTACGGCTTCTACACACTGGAGCCAGTGGCAGCTCAACCCCTGCCGCTGGTGCTGTCCAGTCTGTTGAATCTGGGCATGGTCTTCCAGCCTACTGTGCCAATGATCACATTCGCGAGAGTTAAAACCCCAGATAAGGTTCCGGGCCCGCGGATCGGTCTGTCCACGGAGGCGCTCTACACCCAGCCGAGGCCGAGTTGTTACGATCCTACCGCCGACTCGCCATACATAACCGACTACCAGCTATGGAAGCTCGCGAAGTGTGCAAAGCTGACGGCCGACTTCCCAACTCAGCATAATAAATCCGAGTATACCGTAGCGGTGGACGGAGATATCGCGGTGATAGGAGCGTACAGGGACGACGACAACGGCGACGATTCCGGTACGGCTGGCGTGTTTATCAGGGGTTCGGAATTCGGTAGGTGGACCTTGGCGGCCAAGCTAACCGCATCCGATGCCGACGATCAGGACATTATATGAGAGCAGTCCATATAAGAACTTTCCCGCGGCTGATAATCATCGGCGTGCTTCTCGCCGCCGCGCTGCTGCTCGGCTCTCCTGCGCCGTCCGATGCCGCAGAGATCGTGCTGGTGAGCAACACCAGCCAAAGTGGATTCGGTGGGACACCCGTAGGCGCCTACGACCATGCTCAGGGGTTCACCACCGGCAAGAATACGCTGGGTTACGTCTTGACCAGTATCGAATTGCAGGTACACACGGCTCCAGCTAATGGAACCCTGACGGTTTCGGTGAGGGAGGCCGACGGGCAAGACCCTAGCGACACGGTCCTATATACCTTGACCACCCCGAGCAATCTAGGGACAGGACTCCGGAAGTTCACCGCCCCTGCCAACTCCAGTCTCAGCGCAGAAACCACCTACTTCGTGCACATGACTTTCGATGTCGGGCTCAATCCAACTCAACCTCAATGGAACCTTACGGATCGCACCCAGGAAGATTCTGGCGCCTACGCAGGGTGGAGCATCGCCAATGAACGCCACTCGAGGGTCACGGGCTCGACCGGCAATTGGGGTACGCCTAATAACGCTAGGATAAAAATCAAAGTCAAAGGGGAAAACCGCGCCCCGGCCGCCCCGGTAAACCTCTCGGCCACGGTGGGCAACGGCCAGGTTACGCTTTCCTGGGACGACCCCGGCAACGACACCATCACCAAATACCAGTACAGCACCAATGGCGGCACGAACTTCACCGACATCGGCAGCAGCGACAATGAAACGACCGCATATACCGTTACCGGGCTGACCAACGGCACACAGTACACCTTGGCGGTGCGAGCGGTGAACGATGGCGGTGACGGCACGGCATCGACCGTGACCGCCACGCCGGAGACTGTACCGGACGCCCCGACGAGTTTGACGGCGACCGGCGCCGATACCTCGGTCACACTTGCCTGGACCGCTTCGGTTTCCGACGGCGGCAGCGCGATTACCATGCACCAGTATCGCCAAAAAGCGGGCACGGACAACTACGGCAACTGGACCGACATCCCCGAAAGTGCCCCCGCAGGAAACAACGCCATAGGCCACACCGTGACCGGCCTGGACCGTGGCAAGACCTACACCTTCTTGGTTCGGGCTGTGAACTCAGTGGGCAACAGCATTGCCTCCGGCGAGGCCTCCGCCCCGACAGCGCCGGCAGCCCCGGCGAACCTCTCTGCAGCGCCGGGTGACGGCCAGGCTGCGCTTACCTGGGATGACCCCGCGAATACGACCATAACCAAGTATGAGTTATTGCAGCTCGCCGAGGAGAGCGGGCTGATCGCCTCCGACGGCGCGTTAAATGACAGGTTCGGGGTTTCGGTAGCGGTAGACAACGATACCGCCGTGGTCGGAGCGTTCCAACCCACCTATACGGATCCCGACACCAGTCTGGACGTTAGCAGGCCCGGCGCGGCCTACGTCTACACCAAGGATTCCAACGGTGCGTGGAGCCAGCAGGCGAAGCTGACCGCTTCCGATGGCGCGGATGGTGACGAGTTCGGAATCTCCGTGGCGGTGGACGGCGATACCGTGGTGGTTGGGGCCCGTGGGAACGTCAGCAAAACGGGCGCAATCTACGTGTTCACCAAGCCTTCCGATGGCGACTGGACATCCACCATTACCGAGACCAAGCTCACCGCTACAGGCGGCGCGGCGGACGATCTGTTCGGAGCCTCCGTGGCATTGTACGGTGCGAGCACCATCGTGGTCGGAGCGCCAGGAGACCAAAACTCTGTTGCTGGCACAAACGTCAGCACCGGCTCGGCATACGTTTTCGCCAGGGATTCCAATGGTGAGTGGAGCCAGAATGCCAAGCTCACCGCCTCCAACGCCGGTGCGGACGATCTGTTCGGGAATTCAGTAGCGGTGGACGACGATACCATCGCAGTCGGGGCGTACGGTAAGGACGACAACAGCCTCACCGATTCCGGTTTGGTCTACGTGTTCGTCAAGTCTGGGGGCGCCGCCTGGGCCACGGCGACTGAAACCGTGCAGCTCAGGGCGTCCGACCGGGCCGCCAACGACAATTTCGGTCGTTCCGTCGCGGTGGACGGCAACACTATAGTCGTTGGCGCGTCCGGAGACCGGAACACGGTCGACGGGGCTGAGGCCAGCACCGGTTCGGCCTACGTATTCACAAAACCCAACACCGGTTGGACCAACAGTGCAGGCACCGAGACGGCCAAGCTCACCGCGTCAGACGGCGCCGATAGCGACCAGTTCGGTCGGTCCGTTGCAGTGGACGGCGACACCATCTTGGTCGGGACCCACCAGAACGACGACGACGGCACGGACTCCGGTTCGATCTACGTATTCATCAAACCCACGAACGGCTGGACCGACACTACTGGCACGGTCAAGCTCACCGCCTCCAACGCCGCGACGGGCGACCGGTTCGGAATCGCGCTGGCGCTGGACGGTGACACTGCATTGGTGGCTGCGCCCAGGAACGACGCCAATGACGACGACGACGACACCGGCAACGATGTCTCCGATGCCGGCTCTGCCTACGTCATCGGGACATCGGGCTGGGCCAAAATCCCCGATACCGCCGCCGCGATCAGGAGCCAGACGGTAACCGGCCTGACCAACGACATCACATACATGTTCGCAGTGCGTGCGGTGAACCCTTCCGGCGACGGCCCGGCATCAACTGCGACCGGCGTGCCCGTGCCCGTGCCAGCTGCCCCCGTGAACCTCTCAGCCACGCCGGGCGATGGCGAGGTCGCCCTTTCCTGGGACGATCCGGGCAACGCCACAATCACGAAGTACCAGTACAGCACCGACGGGGGCGCGAATTTCTCGGACTTCGACGGTGGCAGCAGCGCGTCCACCACTGCATACACCGTCACCGGTCTGACCAACAGCACCGAGTACACGTTGGCGTTGCGTGCGGTGAACCCTACCGGTAACGGCGAGGCATCCACCGTGACCGCCTTGATACTGCCGGCCAAGCCCACCGGACTCACCGGGATCGAGTACAACTCCCAAGTGGAGTTGGGCTGGGACAACCCCGACGATTCCACCATAACCAAGTACCAACTGTTGCGGATTACGCCGAGAAAGCTTACCGCCGGAGGCGCCGGCAGGGATGACGACTTCTTCGGGATGGCCGTGGCGGCAGACGGTGACACCGCGTTGGTTGGGGCGTTGCAGGCTTATGACGCTGACTTCAACAATCGCCCGGGTGCTGCTTACGTATTCACCTGGAATTCGGTATCCGAGGTGTGGACCAAGAACGCCACGCTGAATGCCTCGGACGGGGACAATGGCGACGAGTTCGGGCGGTCCGTAGCATTGGATGGCGACACCGCCGTGGTCGGGGCCCACCAATACGACGAGGGCGAACCGGGCGAGGGCCAGGCCACCAATACCGGTTCGGCTTACATATTCACCAAGGATTCCCAGGGGATGTGGAAGCAGACGGCCCAGCTGACCGCCTCCGACGCTGCAGACGGAGACCAGTTCGGTTATTCCGTTGCGGTGGATGGCGACACCATAGTGGTCGGCGCGCACCTGGACGACGACGACGGCGCTGAGTCCGGTTCGGTCTACGTCTTCACCAAGCCCTCGGGCGACAACGGATGGGACGACTGGAACAGCCTGAGCGCCGATGGCAAGGCCATGTTAACGACCAAGCTGACCGCCCCCGGCACTGCGGCAGGCGGTTACTTCGGTAATTCCGTGGCGATTGACGGTAACACCATCGTCGTCGGGGCCCGCAAGGCCGATTCGGCCTACGCAATCACCAAGCCATCGTCCGACGCCAACAGCGACGGCTCAATAGACTGGGAAGACTGGGACTCCCTGGATGCCGATGGCAAGGCCACTTTGACGGCCACACTCACCGCCTTCGACGCTGCGGCGGGAGATGAGTTCGGTATTTCCGTGGCGATAGACGGTAACACCGTCGTAGTCGGCGCGCACCAACACGACAAAAGTGACACCGTGAACAATTCCGGTGCGGCCTACGTTTTCACCAAGCCTGGCAACGCGTGGGCCACCAGTACTGAGACAGCCAAGCTTACCGCCTCCGACGGGACGAGCGGCGACGAATTCGGAATTTCCGTGGCGGTGTCCGGCAACACCGTCGTGATTGGGCCGCACCTAGACGACGACAAGGGGGATAAATCCGGTTCGGCCTACTTCTTCACCAAGCCCATTAACGGCAACTGGGCCACCGGTACTGAGACGGCCAAAATCATCGACCACGATGGCGCGGCGGAAGACCACTTCGGGTGGTCCGTAGCGGTGGACGGTAGTACCGCCGTGGTTGGCGCGTACGGGGACGGCAGTAATAAAGGGGCAGCCCATATTATGGGCATCCCGTCCTGGACTGACATTTCCAACAGCGCGCCCGGCGAAGCCAACGCGACTTCCTACGCGGTGACAGGCCTGACCAATGACGTCGTGTACACGTTCCAGCTCCGCGGGGTGAACGCCAGCGGCAATGGCCCGGCATCAGACAGGCTCGACGCCACGCCAAGGCGGTACCATACGCCCCGACCAACCTGTCGGCCGCGGGAGGGAACGGGCAGGTCGCTCTGTCCTGGGACGACCCCGAAGACGACACAATCACGGGATACAAGTACAGCACAGACGGCGGCACGACCTTCGCGGAAATCGGTGGCAGCGGCGCTACCACCACCACCTACACCGTGACCGGCTTGACCAACGGCGTCACGCACACCTTGGCGCTGCGCGCCGTGAACGATCTCGGCAACGGCGCGCCCTCCACCGTAAGGGCCTTGATGGTACCGGTCGCCCCCGCGAAGCTGTCGGCGGCGCCGGGTGACGGCAAGGTTGCGCTCTCCTGGGCCGATCCCGGCAACGCCACAATCACGAAGTACCAGTACAGCACCGCCGGGGGCGCGAATTTCTCGGACTTCGACGGCGGCAGCAACTCGGCCACCACTGCATACACCGTCACCGGCCTGACCAACTACCAGGAGTATTCGTTCCAAATCCGCGCGGTAAACGCCTCCGGCGAAGGGCCTGCCTCAAACAGCGCCAGCGCCACTCCCAGGGCTCCGAAGCCAGCCAAGCCGACCGGGTTGGGAGCGGTGGCTAGCGACACCCGAGTGACGCTGAGCTGGGATAACCCCGGCAACTCGACGATAACCGGGTACGAGCTAGCGGAGGTGATCCCGGAGGACTGGCTCACCGCCGCCGACGGGGCGGCGGGCGACCATTTCGGGATTTCCGTAGCAATCGACGGCGACACCGCCGTGGTTGGGGCGGACCGGGCAAATGATAGGAGGGGTTCGGCCTATATATTCACCAGGGATTCCACCGGTGACTGGACCCAGCAGGTCAAGCTCGACGGCGAAGAGACGGGCGACCAGTTCGGGTGGTCCGTTGCGGTGGACGGGGACACCGTAGTGGTTGGAGCCCACGCATACGACGGCGAAGACGCTAGCAATACTACCCTGGTAAATTCCGGTGCGACCTACGTATTCACTAAGCCCACCGGAGGCTGGGCCGCCTGGGACGCCTTGTCACAAACAGCCAAGGCAGCGATGACCGCCAAGCTGGCCCCCACTGTCCCCGAGGAGTACGCCTTCTTCGGAGGTTCCGTAGCTCTGGCCGGCAACACCCTGGCGATTGGGTCTCGCCTCTATGACGCCGGGGGCCGTTTGAGCGCTGGTGCGGCCTATGTGTTCACCAAGGATTCGGGTACCGGTGTGTGGAGCCAAGCGGCCAAGCTCACCGCCTCCACAAGCTTGCAACTCGCCTATCTCGGGTACTCGTTAGCGGTGGACGGCGACACTGTATTGGTAGGGGCGTACGGGGACGACACGGTCTTCGGTGAGTTAGGAAGCGGTTCGGCCTACGTCTTTGACAAGCCTCCCGGAGGCTGGACCGACGGAAATGAGACTGCCAAGCTGACCGCCTCCGACCGCCAGCCGAGCGGCTACTTCGGGTTTTCCGTAGCTCTGGACGGCGACACTGCGGTGATCGGAGCAAGTCAGCACAGCGACCCCGGAACCGGCGCCGGTTCCGGTGCTGCCTATGTCTTCGCCAGGGAATCGGGTGTGTGGGGCGAGAAAGCCAGGCTCACCCCCTCCGACGCCGCAGCTGGAGATAACTTCGGAGTGTCGGTGGCGGTGGATGGTGACACCGTGGTAGTTGGGTCGTGGCAAGACGACGACAACGGACGCAATTCCGGTTCGGCGTATGTTTTCGAGAAGCCTGCCCTCGGCTGGGCCAGCACCTTTGAGACCCTCAAGCTCACCGCCCCTAACGGCGCGGCCAACGACAGGTTCGGATGGTCAGTGGCAGTGGACCTGGATGATCAACGCGGTGATCTCGCACTGGTTGGGGCGTACAGTGACGACATCGCAACTGGCATGGATGCTGGTTCGGTCCATGTGTTGGGCATACCCGATTGGATGGACATTGGCCTCAGCGACCATCAGACCACAAATCACACAGTGACCAGCCTGACCAACGGAACAGAGTACGCGTACCAAATCCGGGCGCTGAACCGGAGTGGCGCTGGTCCCGCCTCGGACGGAGCCAGCGCCACTCCGTTGGGGAAGCCGGTCGCGCCCGTCCTGAGCGCACAGGCGGGCGACGGCCAGGTGACGTTGAGCTGGACTGCGGCCACCGCTGACGCCACTATCGCCCCTATCACGAAGTACGAGTACAACACCGACGACGGCACGACCTTCACGAGTATTCCCGACAGCGGGCCGAGCACCGACAATTACACGGTGCTCGGCCTGACCAACCTCACCACGTACACGTTTGCGGTGCGGGCGGTGAACGTGATCGGAGAGGGTCCTTCGGCCACAAAAGATGCCACGCCCGCAAGTGCGACACCGGCCGCGCCGAACCTCTCCGCAACCGCGGGCGACACCCAGGTGAAGCTGGAATGGGCCGACCCCAACGACTCTTCGATCGATAAATACCAGTACAGCACCGACGGCGGCACTAGCTTCATCGACGTCGAAGACATCGACTACAGCGTCGAGAACACCATCGGTTACACCGTTACCAGTCTGACCAACGGCACCGAGTACACGTTCCATATCCGCGCGGTGGACAACCAGGCTCTTCAGCCATACGGCGATGCCTCGGACGTCACTGCCACACCGGCGGGTACGCTACCAGACTCGCCGTTGAATCTCGCGGCGGAGCCGGGCCACAAAGAGGTGCGTCTGAGTTGGGGCGACCCCGACGACGCTTCGATCGATAAATACCATTACAGCACCGACGGCGGCACGAGTTTCACCGACATCACCGGCAGCGGCGCCACCACCACCGCGTACACCGTGACTGGCCTGTCCAACGGCACCACGTACACGTTCCAAATCTCGGCGGAGAACGCAACCGGCGTTGGCCCTGCCTCGGCGGCGATCGACGCCAAGCCTCTGCCGCCTCAACTAGTTCGCCCGGCCTTGGAGCCCCCGGAGGAGGGCAATGGTGAGGTGAAGCTGAAATGGGCTTACACCCACGTTGAGACAAAAGAGACCATCCTCAGATACGAGGTATTGCACCTGCTCAAGACCAGCACGTTGACCGGCGTGGGGGGCGACAAGTTCGGGTATGCGGTGGCAGTGGACGGTGACATCGCGGTTATCGGGGCGTACCAGGATGACGACAATGGCGTTGATTCTGGCGCGGTATACGTCTTCAGCAGAGTTGAGGGTGTGTGGACCCAGGCGGCCAAGCTGACCGGCTTCGATGGCGAGGCTTACGACAACTTCGGGATTTACGTGGCGGTGGACGGTGATACTGTCGTGGTTGGGGCTCCTGGGAACGACGGCGCCGGCGCTGATTCCGGCTCGGTCTACGTATTCGTGAAGCCCACAGGGGGCTGGGCCACCAGTACTGAGACCGCCAAGCTCACGGCTTCCGACGGCGCGGCCCTCGACTACTTCGGGTATTCCGTGGCGGTGGACGGTGACACCGTCCTAGTAGGAGCGTACCAGGACGACGACGAGGAAAACGACTCAGAAGATTCTGGTTCGGCCTACATATTCACCAAACCCAACAGCAGTGGCAGCTGGGCCGACTGGAACCCCATGGAAGACACTGAGACGGCCAAGTTGACCGCCTCAGACGGCGCCGATGACGACTGGTTCGGGGTTTCCGTAGCATTGGACGGCAAAACCGCTGTGATCGGGGCGTCCGGGGACGATGACAAAGGCATTGACTCGGGCTCGGTCTACGTGTTCGTGAAGCCCTCCGGTGCCTGGGCCGACGGGAATGAGACCGACAAGCTGACCGCCGACGACGGCGAGGCGCAGGATAACTTCGGGTATTCCGTAGCGGTGGACGTTGATACCGTGGAGGTTAGTGGTGCCGAGGTGGAAGTTGCCACCGTCGTGGTGGGAGCGTATCAGCACGACCCCATTGACCCCCATTCAGACCCCGATTCACCCTTGTACCTTCTGGATGCCGGTGCGGCCTATGTCTTCACCAGAGATTCGGGAGGCGTGTGGGACGGTGGGGAAAAGCTGACTGCAGACGATGGCGAGGCTCTCGACTACTTCGGGTATTCGGTGGCGGTGGACGTTGATACCGTGGTGGTTGGTGCGTACGGGGACGACGACAACGGCTCTGCTTCAGGTTCGGCTTACGTCTTCACCAGGGATTCCAACGGTGAGTGGAGCCAGAAGAAAAAGCTGACCGACGAAGACGGCGAGGCGGGCGATTGGTTCGGGTATTCCGTAGCGGTGGACACTGCCGCTCACACCGCCTTGGTGGGGGCCGGCTCGGCCCACGTGCTGGACATCCATGACTGGGAGTCCATCCCCGGAATCGAAGGCCAACTTCCCACCGAGCACACGGTGGAAAACCTATTTAATGGCCGAGTATATGACTTCCAGGTCCGCGCGGTGAACCTCCGCAGCCCAGGGCCCCAGGCAGAAGGGGAAGCCATCCCTCAAGCCAACGGCCCGCCAGTGGCGGTGGATGACGCCTCCACGACTGCCGAGGACACGGCCATCGTCATTAGGGTGTTGGACAACGACTCGGACGTGGACGGGGACAGCCTCAGCGTCATCGAGGTGAGCACACCAAGCAACGGTGCCGCCGCGGTCACAGGCACCGGGACCACCGTCACCTATACTCCTAATGCTAACTTCCACGGTTCCGACTTGTTCACCTACGTGGTGTCGGACGGGAACGGGGGTACGGACACCGGTACGGTCACCGTCACCGTCACTGCGGTGGACGACGAACCTGCCAACCGCTCGCCTAGGTTCAACGAGGGCCTCAACACCACCCGCACCGTCCCGGAGAACGCAGAAGTGGGTATGGCTGTGGGGGACCCAGTGAACGCCAGGGACTCGGATAATGACCGGCTGGAGTACTGGCTGTGGGGAATGGATCGAGCCTCCTTCGACGTGGACCCTAGCACAGGGCAGCTCACCACCAAGACAGCGTTGGACTACGAGGTCAAGAACGAATACTCGGTGCGGGTGAGCGCCCGGGACCGCCGAGGGGGTGTCGATGGGATCATAGTTACCATCAGCGTTGAGAACGTTGATGAGCCACCGGCACGTCCAGCAGCACCCGACCTCAAGGCCACCAGCCACTCTACCCTGGCAGTAAACTGGACGGCGCCCGATAACCAGGGACCGGAGATCACGGATTACGACTTGCAATACCGTGAAGCTGACGGGGAGTTCAAAGACGCCGGGTACGGCGGCACCGGCATATCCATGACCCTGAGCGATCTTAAGCCTGAGACCGGCTACGAGGTGCAGGTGCGGGCTATCAACGCCGAGGGAGTCAGCCCTTGGTCGGAATCAGGCAGAGGCGAGACTGAAGAAGCGCCGCCCCCACCTACTCCTACGCCTACACCCACGGCTGAGCCAGCGCCTGCACCCACGGCTGAGCCAGCGCCTGCACCCACGGCGGAGCCAGCGCCTGCACCCACGGCGGAGCCTACGCCTGCACCCACGGCGGAGCCTACGCCTGCACCCACGGCGGAGCCTACGCCTGCACCCACGGCGGAGCCTACGCCTGCACCCACGGCGGAGCCTATGCCTGCACCCACGGCGGAGCCTACGCCTGCACCCACGGCGGAGCCTACGCCTACACCCACGGCGGAGCCTACGCCGTCCGAGGCGGACGGCGGGGACGAAGGATTCCCCTGGTGGGCTATCGTCGTGGTAGTGATTGGGGTAGTCGCTGGAGTCGTTCTCATAATTGTGGTGCGACGTAGCCGGAGATAGGAGAGGAAGCTACTGTCGCATCCGTCGGAGTGAAACTACGGAACAGGAAGACCTTGGTGACAAGTTGTAACATACCTACCCTCCCCGAGTTTGGCCTCGGCAAACCCAACCCCAGCCGGGGACGGGTCTTGCTCATCGCTGTTTTCTTCCTGACATTGGCGCTTGCCATTGCATCACCTAGTACGGCACAGGCGCAGGCGCGGTGCGACGACAGCGTTGCCGTACCCGACCCTTCCGCCAATTCCGGCCTAATCGCCGATTGCGAAGCGTTGCTTGACGCCAAAGCAACTCTTGACCCCGGCAATGTGTTGGACTGGAACGTCAACACGCCTATCACTGACTGGGAAGGCATCTCCGTCTCGCATGGCCGGGTCACTGGACTCACCGCCAATGGGAAAGGGCTTTCAGGTTCGATCCCGTCGGAGCTGGGCAACCTCACGGACCTGACGATTCTCAACCTCTCCGGCAATAAACTCGGCGGCGCCATACCTGCAGAGTTGGGCGACCTCACCAACCTGACGATCTTCTACCTTCACAACAACAAGCTCACCGGCCCAATTCCTGCGGAGCTGGGCAACCTCACCAATCTGACCCGCTTCTACCTTCACACCAACGAACTCACGAGCTCGATCCCGGCGGAGCTGGGCGACCTCACCAACCTGACGATCCTCTATCTTTCCAACAACAAGCTCACCGGCCTCATCCCCACTGAGTTGGGCAACCTGACCGCATTGACGCTTCTCTATCTCAACGGCAACAAGCTCAGCGGTCCCATCCCCGCCGAGCTGGGCAACCTCACAGACCTGATCCACCTCTTTCTTCAGAGCAACAAGCTCACCGGCCCCATCCCTGCAGAGCTGGGCGACCTTACAGACCTGACGATTCTCAACCTCTCCGGCAATAAACTCGGCGGCGCCATACCTGCAGAGTTGGGCGACCTCACCAACCTGACGATCTTCTACCTTCACAACAACAAGCTCACCGGCCCAATTCCTGCGGAGCTGGGCAACCTCACCAATCTGACCCGCTTCTACCTTCACACCAACGAACTCACGAGCTCGATCCCGGCGGAGCTGGGCGACCTCACCAACCTGACGATCCTCTTTCTTTCCAACAACAAGCTCACCGGCCTCATCCCCACTGAGTTGGGCAACCTGACCGCATTGACGCTTCTCTATCTCAACGGCAACAAGCTCAGCGGCCCCATCCCCGCCGAGCTGGGCAACCTCACAGACCTGATCCACCTCTATCTTCAGAGCAACAAGCTCACCGGCCCCATCCCTGCAGAGCTGGGCGACCTTACAGACCTGACGATCTTCTACCTTCACGACAACCAACTCACCGGCCCCGTCCCTGCGGAGCTGGCCGACCTCACCAACCTGACGATCCTCTATCTTTCCAACAACAAGCTCACCGGCCCCGTCCCCGCTGAGTTGGGCAACCTCACCGCATTGACGCTTCTCTATCTCAACGGCAACGAGCTCAGCGGCCCCATCCCCCCCGAGCTGGGCAACCTCACCAATCTGACCCGCTTCTACCTTCACACCAACGAGCTCAGCGGCCCCATCCCCCCCAAGCTGGGCAACCTCACCAACCTGACGAGCCTCTATCTTTCCAACAACAAGCTCACCGGCCCCATCCCTGCTGAGTTGGGCAACCTCACCGCATTGACGCTTCTCTATCTCAACGGCAACGAGCTCAGCGGCCCCATCCCCCCCGAGCTGGCCGACCTCACCAACCTGACCCACCTCTATCTTCAGAGCAACAAGCTCACCGGCCCCATCCCTGCAGAGCTGGGCGACCTCACCAACCTGACGATCCTCTATCTTTCCAACAACAAGCTCACCGGCCCCGTCCCTGCGGAGCTGGCCGACCTCACCAACCTGACCCACCTCTATCTTCAGAGCAACAAGCTCACCGGCCCCATCCCCGCTGAGTTGGGCAACCTGACCGCATTGACGCTTCTCTATCTCAACGGCAACGAGCTCAGCGGCCCCATCCCCCCCGAGCTGGGCAACCTCACCAACCTGACGAGCCTCTATCTTTCCAACAACAAGCTCACCGGCCCCGTCCTCGCTGAGTTGGGCAACCTCACTGACCTGACGAGCCTCAACCTCGCCGACAACCAACTCACCGGTCTCATCCCCCCAGAGCTGGGCAACCTCACCGACCTGGCGCAGCTCAACCTCTCCGGCAACGAGCTCAGCGGCCCCATCCCTGCAGAGCTGGGCGACCTCACCAACCTGACGATCCTCTATCTTTCCAACAACAAGCTCACCGGCCCCGTCCCTGCGGAGCTGGCCGACCTCACCAACCTGACCCACCTCTATCTCAACGGCAACGAGCTCAGCGGCCCAATCCCAACTGAGCTGGGCAACCTCACCGACCTGACGAGCTTCAACCTCGCCGACAACCAACTCACCGGCCCCATCCCTGCTGAGTTGGGCAACCTCACCGACCTGGCGCAGCTCTACCTCTCCGGCAACGAGCTCAGCGGCCCAATCCCCCCAGAGCTGGGCAACCTCACCGACCTGACGAGCCTCAACCTCGCCGACAACCAACTCACCGGTCTCATCCCCCCAGAGCTGGGCAACCTCACCGACCTGGCGCAGCTCTACCTCTCCGGCAACGAGCTGAGCGGCCCAATCCCCCCAGAGCTGGGCAACCTCACCGACCTGACGAGCCTCAACCTCGCCGACAACCAACTCACCGGTCTCATCCCCCCAGAGCTGGGCAACCTCACCGACCTGGCGCAGCTCAACCTCTCCGGCAACGAGCTGAGCGGCCCAATCCCCCCAGAGCTGGGCAACCTCACTGACCTGACGAGCCTCAACCTCGCCGACAACCAACTCACTGGTCTCATCCCCCCAGAGCTGGGCAACCTCACCGACCTGGCGCAGCTCAACCTCTCCGGCAACGAGCTGAGCGGCCCAATCCCCCCAGAGCTGGGCAACCTCACCGACCTGGCGCAGCTCTACCTCTCCGGCAACGAGCTGAGCGGCCCAATCCCCCCAGAGCTGGGCAACCTCACCGACCTGACGAGCCTCAACCTCGCCGACAACCAACTCACCGGTCTCATCCCCCCAGAGCTGGGCAACCTCACCGACCTGGCGCAGCTCAACCTCTCCGGCAACGAGCTGAGCGGCCCAATCCCCCCAGAGCTGGGCAACCTCACTGACCTGACGAGCCTCAACCTCGCCGACAACCAACTCACCGGTCTCATCCCCCCAGAGCTGGGCAACCTCACCGACCTGGCGCAGCTCAACCTCTCCGGCAACGAGCTGAGCGGCCCAATCCCCCCAGAGCTGGGCAACCTCACTGACCTGACGAGCCTCAACCTCGCCGACAACCAACTCACTGGTCTCATCCCCCCAGAGCTGGGCAACCTCACCGACCTGGCGCAGCTCAACCTCTCCGGCAACGAGCTGAGCGGCCCAATCCCAACTGAGCTGGGCAACCTCACCGACCTGGCGCAGCTCTACCTCTCCGGCAACGAGCTGAGCGGCCCAATCCCCCCAGAGCTGGGCGACCTCACCGACCTGACGCAGCTCTACCTCTCCGGCAACGAGCTGAGCGGCCCAATCCCCCCAGAGCTGGGCAACCTCACCGACCTGGCGGTTCTCAATCTAGGCGGCAACAAACTCAGCGGCTCCATCCCCTCAGAGCTGGGTGACTTGAACGTCCTGACGGAGGTCTACCTCAACGGCAACGAACTCACCGGCCCCATCCCACCAGAGTTGAGCAACCTCATCAAACTGTCGGTTCTCAATCTAGGCGGCAACCAACTCACCGGTCTCATCCCCCCAGAGCTGGGCAACCTCATCAAACTGTCGGTTCTCAATCTCCATTGCAACACGTTGACGGGCGCTGTCCCACCTGAATTGGGTAACGCTGCCTTCCTCACTACACTGACCATCGGTGGAAACCACTTCACCGAACCCCTGCCGGCTCTTGGCGGAGTCACGGTTACCTCGACCGATGAAACGTGCGGCAGCGCATTCAACGCCAGTCCCACCTTCAGTGAAAGTGGCCCTGCTACCCGGATCGTTGTCGAGAACTGGAACACCAACCACGACATCGGAAACCCCGTCGAAGCGACCGATGCCGACAACGACTCACTCATCTATTCTCTCTTGGGGAATGACGCGGCATCCTTCGGAATCGACTCGTCGACCGGGCAGCTGAAGAAAAAGGCTGCACTGGACAGGGCGACGAAGGACTCCTATTCGGTGACCGTGAGGGCCGATGACTCCTACGGTGGTTCCGCCATCATTTCGGTCACCATCAGCGTTATCGCCTTACCCTCCGAGCCCATCATCGGCACGATCACAATAGGGAATGAAGAATTGACGGTGCCGTGGAGCGCGCCCACCAGAGACAGCGGCTCTGCGATCATCGCCTACGACCTGCGATACCGGCCCAGCGGAGGCGCGGAGTGGGAGTTAGTGGACGACGCCTGGACTCGAGGGACCGGAACGCCGCCTTTCAGATACAAGATACGGTCGCTCACTAACGGTACTGTGTACGAGGTGCAGGTACGAGCGGTGAACGGTGTCGCGCAAGGCCCATGGTCCTCTACGGAGGCAGGGACGCCTGTTGCTGTGGCGGAACCAGCCGTGAACCCCAGGCCCCCGGAGACGGACAAAGGAGGGGCACAGCTTTCGGCCCTAGCAGTGGCGCTGATGGTTATTGGAGGGTTGGCGATCGGAGCAATCGCTGGAGGCATCGTAGTAGCTGGGGTATACCGTCGATGGGGCTGGACGAGCTTCTTATGGGGGGCCGACAGTCCCCCAGCAGTGATCGCCCGGGGCGTAGCCACGGCAGTGCGTTGGCTGAATAGTTCGCTCACATCCATAGCCCGCACCGTAGCTACAGCCGTGCGGACAGCGGTGCGATGGGCGTTGGATAGTGCGCTCACATCCATAGCTCACGACGTGGCAACCGTAGTCCGAGGTGTGGTGCGAATGGTGAGGCGAAACCACTAGAGGCACGATTGGCGTTAGGAGCCTTGAGCTGAATGGACGTGGCTCCCACGCCCTGCCGGTGTCCAGGACAGCCCCGTGCTGGCATGTAAGTCGGATAGTCAGTTCCCTTGGGTCTGCTGCAATCCGTGGGGATTGCCTTGGAGCGGCACGGGGCACTCCCAGAGCAATGTGGCTCCCGGGATGCAGACACTTATGAGGTTACCCCCAGCCATGACGCTGGCGGGAGCACGCCTCGCCCGGGGTTCAAATCGCCACCGTCAGCTGAAGAGTTTGTAGTACGATACACGAGTCACGTCCCGTCAAGTGGTGTAAGAGTGCGTCATCCTGTTGATGCTGTTTAGGCGGCAGTCGCATCGGCGAGATCGGCCTCCGGAAGGGCTTCGTTCAGGGTCAGAATGGCGGGGGTGAGATATCGACGGCCGACGGCCCATTCGTCGTGCTGCTCAGCCAGGACGGTGCCGACCAGGCGACGCACGGCTGGCCGGTTAGGGAAGATGCCCACCATATCGGTGCGGCGTCTGATCTCCTTGTTGAGACGCTCCAGAGGGTTGTTAGACCAGATCTTCCTCCAGTGGAGGGCAGGGAAGACTGGAGAAGGCCCAGGTGATCAACGACTTTTAGATTTGCCGGTCCCGTTGCCTCACCAAAAAATGTAACCGAAATTTGGGACCGTTTATTTGACTCCGATTGGCGCGATTTCACGTACGATTTCGGTATCGTCGACAGCACCATCACGGCCGTTTACGACCCCGTAAACGAGCTCTTTAGCCATCACCGACCGCCATTGCTTCAGCCGGCGCTGCAAGGTCCGCAGCTGCTTTGGACCGACAGCGTCGGGATGGTTGCGCATCAATACTTCTAGGATCCCGGTGCCGCTGGCGTCGGGATGATCCTGCAGGTAGCTAAGCACCTCGGGCCATATGTGCTCTAGGGGATCTCTACGCGTCCGCCACCAGATGCGGCGCTTTCGTTTTGGCCGCCGCGCGGGATTGGCTTCACCTTTGCGCCACAGATGAGAGAGCTTGGCCAGGAACTGTGATAGATCATCCCTTTGCACCTTGCTTCTTTCCTCGGGCGATGCCAGGGTGGCCAGGGCCGACTGGGCCGCTCTGATCTCGCTAAGGAGCAAGAGCGGATCCAGTTGCAAGCGCGTAGCGCGCAACCCCTCCTTGACCTTTTCGGCAACGGCGGGATGATCGAGCAGTCGCTGGCAGGGAGTTAGCGGACGGTCGTAGCGCTTTTGGGTCCTGGCCCCATAGCGCTGCTTGGAGATCAGCTTGAAAGACGGCTGGAAGAAATTGGTGTAGAGACCAACTAAGGCAAAGAGCCGGGCCAGGGTCTGCCCGGCGATGAATCCGGCAAAGCGTTCATAGCCGGCAAAGCGCCTGATTACGGCGCCGTTCTTCTGCTCGATGAAGGCCTGGTCATTGGAGCGATACGCCCGCGAACGGGTGAACTCGATTTCACGCTGCCGGCAGTAATCGATAAGAGTCTGCGAGATGAAGGCGCTGTCGTTATCCGAGTCAATGCCGAGCACTGGAATCGGCAACCGCCCGCCTATAACCTCAAGCGCCTCGGTCACAAGCGTCTGCTCGCGGGCCAGCAGCGGAACCGCCTCCACCCAGCCCGAGGCAACATCGGTAACTGATAGCGACTGGATGAAGCTCCCGGCCATGTTGCCACCACAGTGGGCCACCAGGTCTATTTCCAGATAACCGGGATCGGGGCCATGCCAATCGGCAAACGTCCGGATCGGGACCATCTTGTGATGACGGTTGCGGCGGCGGGGATTACGCCGTCGACTGCTGCCGGCGGTCTTGCGGACTGGTTTGAGCATCCGATCGATCGATGCCGGGCTGATTGAGAGCAGCTTGCTGCGTACATCCAGATCGAGCTGTAGGTGGCCATGCCCTTCCAGTGATTCGATCAGGCTGGGCAATATCGCTTGCAACCGTTTGCCGCAGACCCGATCGGCCGCTTCCCAGAGGACGATCAGAGACTCCTTGACGGCTTCATCGTAAATGCGGTTTGAGGACTTGGTGGGCGGTGCCGGATCGATCGTGTCCCGCCACGTGGTGTAAAAGCTCCAGCTTGCTGACGATTTAGCGCCAGCAGCGCACGGTAAATGAAAGGGCCACCGTGCGCTCCTCAAAATGAAGACACTTCACCTTCTTCATCGAGGAACCATCGATGGCCCAAGATCATTATGCTGCCCTTTTCACCAAGCTGTCCGAGGAGGGCTTTGACAGCCGCGAGTTCGTCCGCCGACTCGTCGAGCGCGGCCTCCAGGATTTAATCGACGCCGGGGTAGCCGCCCACATCGGGGCGGACCCCCACGAGCGCACGCCAGGACGCACGAACCGCCGCAACGGCAAGCGCCCGCGCACCCTGACCACCCAGGCCGGCGACATCGCGATCGACCTGCCCAAGCTGCGCGAGGGCAGCTGGTTCCCGGAGTTCTTAGAACCCCGCCGGCGGGTCGATCAGGCCCTGTACGCGGTGGTGATGACCGCCTACATCAGCGGGACTTCCACCCGCAAGGTGGACCGGCTAGTCAGGGCCCTGGGCTCGGGACACGGCATCTCCAAGTCCGAGGTGTCCAGGATCTGCAAGCGCATCGACCAGCAGGTAAAGGCCTTCCGGGAACGCGACCTGGGACTTGCCAACTACCCCTACCTGTACCTGGACGCCACCTACGTGAAGGCCCGCCACCGCCACCAGGTCCGCTCGCGGGCGCTGGCGGTGGCCATCGGAGTCACCGGCGACGGCCGCCGCGAGGTGCTGGGCTTTGCCGTCGGCGACGGCGAGGACCTGCCCTTCTGGGAGGATTTCCTCAGCTCACTGGCGGATCGGGGTCTTACGGGAGTGAAGCTGGTGATCTCGGACGCCCACTCGTCCATCAAGGCCGCGGTGCAGACCCGGCTGCCGGGCGCGGCCTGGCAGGCCTGCCGGATCCACTTTGGCCGCAACATCGCCCGGCGGGCCGGCAGCCGGCCGAACCAGCGCCTGGCGATGGCCGCCTTCTCCACCATCTACAACCAGGCCGACCGCGAAATGGCGGTAGCCCACTACCACTACTTCGCCGCGGCGATGGAGAAGCTCGCCCCGCGCCTGGGGGATTACGTCGACGACAGAGAGGTGGAGCTGACCGCCTACGCCGATTTCCCGCCGGTGCACTGGCGCAAGATCTGGTCCACCAATCCCCTGGAGCGCCTCATGGCCGAGATCAAGCGGCGCAGCCGGGTGGTGCAGATCTTCCCGAATGACGAATCGGTCGCGCGCCTGGCGGGGGCGATCCTGTGCGAGCAGAACGACGAATGGATCGCCTCCGAGCGCCGCTACATGTCCCAGGAGTCGATGCGGCAGATCGGGAAGGTGGTGGCCCACCGTGACGATATCGACGGGCAGACCGGGCAGCTGGTGGCGGCGCCCAGGGACTGGGCCCTGCAAAGAGCCAAAGAGATCTACATGTAGACGGCCGGCGGCGGGATGAGCGGTCCGCCGTCTCCCGGAAGGGCTGCGCGCCCGAGGGTCCCCGGGATCGGTGCGCCCTGCGATCCCGTTTGGCGATGCGGCACGAAGCACAATTGGGCTGCGGCCGCACTGCCGCACGAAAACACATCCACTCAGAAGGATCAGCGCCCCCGGAGAGTCTCCTACAACAACTGCCGGCCCTTGCCGGCAGCATCGGCCTCGAGGCTGATGCTGCCGCACCCCATCAAAGTAGAGGGAGCCGGACTTACTTACACCTACCGAGGGGACACGACCGCCGGATCAGAACTTGCAGCATTGCCCAGAATTCGGGTTGCGTATTTGCGGTTGTAGCCGCTAAGGGCTACGAATTCGTCCAGGATCGCGCCCTTCTCGCTCTTGGACGCCCTCGCGTAGCGGCCCCTTAAAGCTGCTAGCAGCTCCTTCCGCACCGCCCGGCTCAGCTTCTTGCCTGCCATCGGTTGCCTCCCTATGGATTTGGGTTACAAATCTAGTGAGGCAACGGCCCTGTTTGGGTTACAAAAACAGTGAGTCAATGCGCCGGCAAAAGTAGTTGTCGTCTACCGGCAAAACTGGGTGCCGCTGTTCAACGGGTGCCGCCAGTGCCGTGCTTCGCTCTGAGGTGGACTCCTCGCGTTCAAGCGGGTAATAGACCCCGGCGCCATTTTGCGCCATATATACACAGACTCGCCGTCCTGAATCTTCGACGCGGTCGTAGACATTGCTGCCCGCAAATCCAGACCGTACGGTACCGGGGTGCCGCCGCTCGAAATGCACCCAAAAATCTTGCCGAAACTGACCAAGTGTTGACAGACCGCTACGTCGAGCTACGTTTCGAATCTGGATTTCCCATTCATTCGGGCGTTCAAGTACTTCAAACACTGGCGCCATGGCTGAGTCTCCGATGCGCGCTGCCCTGATTCGGGTCGCAAAAAAGGCAAATCCTTCACCGGAGTGTTCGTTCAGCCAGCGCAACGCGGAAAGGTGCGCCTCGTCAAAGTTGGTGGCTACCCAGATTACGACTTTTGCGTCGAGCCCTGCAAGGTAAGCGAGCACCTGGCCAAGATGGTGCAAATCTGCTCGCTCCAACTGGTTTTCGATCAACACTCGGTTGCCGTCGCGTGGGTCGCGGGCCACGATGTCGGCACGCAATCCTTTGACTTCGACCTCAATGCTTTCCAATTCCAACTCGATACCAATAACATCTGTCAACCGGTTCAAGTTTTTGGCCAACCACGGCGTGAAATCGAGCGCTTCGTGGTCTCATGCGCAACGGGGGTTCACCCATTTCAATTCTTCCAACGATCGTGTCGCCACTCCCAACTCCGATCCACCGAGGTCAGCTGATTACTGACATTTTTAATTCTCAGCGGGTAAATTGCAAACCGTGAAATGCTCACCGCTCAATTGAAGCAGCGGACG
This sequence comes from Chloroflexota bacterium, assembly GCA_965249595.1. Lineage (GTDB taxonomy): Bacteria > Chloroflexota > UBA11872 > UBA11872 > VXNJ01 > VXNJ01. The sequence continues at coordinate 1,659,613 of OZ252242.1, forward strand.
ACTTAACCGCACTCGAAGCAAATCGGGCAAACGCTAATCCGTCGCCAATCTCGATTTATCGCTTCAATTCCTTCGTTGCGCATGCTTCCCGGAACAACCCGGGCTTCCGAGCGTGGCGATCCCGATCACGCTACCTCAATATGGTAATTATGTAAATTGCACATACTTCGCCTGCGGCGCAGGCATTCCAATGAAGTCCTTTGCGGTCGCCATGACCTCCAAATCAGAGATCTAAAACCAGGCGCAATCCGCGTGAAATCTGCGCCAAATACTGTTCAACGACGCGGCCAACGGGCTCAACCAAAAAATTGCGGCCGATCGTGATAACTTGTGAGACGTTTGCAACCGAATCTTTGGGAAGCCTGGTAGCGTTGGAATTGAGCGACACAATGTCAGGGGCGTCAGCCAATCGCAGATTCGATGTAATGGTGATGGCCAATACCGTCTGAATCCGACTGCGGTTGAACGAATCTGCCTGGATGAACGAAAGCGGGCGCGTGAAAGCGGGTTCGGACCCCCGGGATTCGGGAAGGTTTGCCCACCAGATCTGTCCCCGCTCAATCACCACCATTCTGTCAATATAGATCGGGATTGAGCTTCCCTGATAGCTGGATCTAGGTCGCTGGCCGATTCCTCGTAGGTGTCATCAAGTCGCGCGGTGATGTCACCGCTCTCGTTTTTGGCCACGAATTCGGCCAGGGCGAGCGCATACAAGGTGGATGCCGTATTCGCGAAGCGGCTAGTATCTTTTGGCAAAGCGCGTGTTGCAGCGGTTTCTGGCATTGACGCGTGTCGATCTTCAGGCTGAGTCGGGTTAGACGATCATTTTTGGCGCCCGAGAAGCCGGTTATTCTGCACGCAGGCAAGTGAAGTATGGGTATGAACAAATTCTCAGAGGCGTATCGTCAGCGCATGCGCGAGCAACTGGCGTTTCGCAAGTGGATGCGGATGTGGCGACAACGGTTGGGAATTAATCAGACCGAGGTAGCCGAAACCGTGTCCGGCAGCGGTCAATGGACGGTGAGCTCCTGGGAGATCGGCAGACAGGCGATCCCGGACGACCTGATAAAGCCGATCACCGAGTTTTTGGTGGCCCACGGCGCGTCTGCGCCCCCGCCCATCGCGGTTAGCGAACCCGGATACACACCACCACGGGGGGTTCGGCATTAGCCCGAGTACACAGCCCGGCACCAGCAACAGGCGGCGTTTCGGGATTGGATGACCACGACCCGCAATAAAGTCGGATTAACACAAACGGAACTAGGCTGCAGGACAGGCTCGTCCCAAGAGGCAATCTCCTTTTATAAAAACGGTCTGCAAGCCATTCCTGATGTGATGCTCGAGCAGATCGAGCGTGCGCTGCTGGACGCGGCGGAATTCGAGTCGTGACTTACTCACAGCTGCGGTTGTGGCCTGTTCCCCTTGTATGTTCCAAATGGGAAGTCCCGGGTGCGGTAGGACGCATTCCCCTTGGTCCGTTGAGACCGTAATGAAGCACGCTCGCCGCACCCGGATCTCCCGGCGCATAGACCCCGAACAATTGCCTTGGTGGGCGTGACCCCGAATTTGCAAGGAAGGGCGTAGCGCTGGGAGTAACTATAGGGAGTTTTGCATGCGCGAGGACGTGTATGTGGGCGTCGACGTTGCCAAAGACACCATCGATGTCGCACTCGGCCCCCAGGGCGAAGTCTTTACCCTGCCCAACTCGGCGGCCGGGTTCGGGGCGTTGATCGAGCGCCTCAAGGAGTTCCTGGTGACGCTGGTGGTCATGGAGGCCACTGGCGGCTACGAGGAGCAGCTGGCCGACGCTCTCCGGGACGCCGCGGCTACCAGGTGGCGGTGGTTAACCCGCGCCAGGTGCGCGATTTCGCCCGGGCGCTTGGGATCCTGGCCAAAACGGATCGGATCGATGCAAGCGTGATCGCCCGCTACGCCGAAGCGGTAAGGCCCCCAGCAAGGGAGTGCAAGTCGCCCGCCCAGCGCGAACTGGCGGGACTGGTTGCCCGCCGCGGCCAGCTGATGGACCATCGCACCGCCGAGAAAAACCGGCTGGGGAAGTCGCCAATCCCGCGTGTGCGTGCCGACATCAGGCGCGCCATTGCCGGACTGGAGCGCCGCATCGCCACCCTTGGCCGCGATATCGGCAAGCTGATTGAGGCCGACACCGATCTTGCCACCCGCAGGGCGCTGATAGCTTCGGTGCCCGGCGCCGGCGATCAGCTGGCGGCAACCGCGATCGCCTACCTGCCCGAGCTTGGAACGGTCGACGAGAAGCAGATCGCGGCCCTGGTGGGGGGTTGCGCCCCTGAACCGCGATAGCGGGAAGTTCAGCGGCCGGCGAACGACCTGGGGCGGACGCTCAAGGGTCAGGTCGGCGCTTTACATGGCGGCCCTGTCAGCATCGCGCCACAATCCGGTGATCAAAGCTTTTTACGACCGGTTGGTGGAGAGTGGGAAACCCAAAAAAGTGGCGCTGACAGCTTGCATGAGAAAGCTGCTGGTGATCCTGAACGCGATCTGTATGCACGGCGAGTATTGGCGCGAGGAGTCTGCCTCGGGCTAAACGCCGGGCAGGTCCGATCGCCCTTGCAGGCAAGGTCCTTGGCGAAGCCATGCCCGGGATCGGGTCCTTGCGGCGATTCCGCATCCGGTCACCACCTGCCGATCGGGCTGCGGTCACTGTGAACCGCGGTCGGGGCGCTGGATCTCTCCTCCCCTGGACCCCTCTGACCCCACCCCTGCCGGAATTGACAATCAAGACAATTGCTTCATTGGCACCAGAGGGAATGTGAATAATCTGGTTCCAACGAAAGGGGACTGCAATGGCGAAGCGAAAGTACCTGCCTTAAGCAGTTCATTTCACAAGCTCCGGGCCATAGAGCTCAGCGTCGCCCAGGGCGATACGGTGGCCGAGAGTTGCCGTAAGGCGGCGATCAACGTCTAGACCTACTACCGCTGGCGCTCCCGCTACGGCGGGATGACGATCGCCGAGGCCAGGGAAGCCAAGCGCCTGCGCGAGGAGAACAAGCGCTTAAAACACGCAGTGGCCGATTTAACGCTCGACAACCAGATCCTTTAAAGAGGGGCCTTAAGGAAACTTCTAAGCCCGCAGCGGCGGCGCAAGTGCGTTAACCACGTCCGGGCGATCTTCAAGGTCTCCGAAAGAAGAGCCTGCCGGGTGCTGGGCCAATCGCGCCGCACCCAGCGCTACGTCCCCAAACCCGATCCGGAAGAGGACAACCTCACCGCCGAGATCAGGACGCTTTCCCTGCGGCACCCCCGCTATGGCTACAAGCGCATCACCGCATGCTTGAAGCGCTCGGGCTGGAAGGTGAACCGCAAGCGGGTCCTGCGCATCTGGCGCGCACAGGGACTTAAAGTCCCGATTCGAAGCTCCAAGAAGTCGCGCCTGTGGCTTTAAGAACGGACGCTCCACGCGGCTTATGGCCGATCACCGCAACCACGTCTGGTGCTACGATTTCGCCTATTGAAACGCACCGAGGACGGCCGGCCGCTGCGGATCCTGACCGTCGCCTGGCGAGTTCACCCGCGTGGCCCTTACTGCCCGGGCCGCCCGATCCTTCCCTGCCGGGGACGTGATCGAGACAATCGCCGACCTCATGCTCACCCACGGGTTCCCCGAGCACATCCGCTCTGACAACGGCCCCGAATTTACCGCCAAAGCGATAAGGCAATGGCTATCGGCAAACCAGATCAAGACCGTCTACATCAAGCCCGGCGCGCCCTGGGAGAACGCTTATGCCGAATCGTTCATCGCCAGGGTCCGGGATGAGCTCTTAGACCGCGAGATCTTCTACACCCTGGAAGAAGCCAGGGTGATGCTGGAGCGCTTCCGGATCGACTACAACAGCGTGCGTCCGCACAGTGCGCTCGGCTATCTGTCGCCCCTGCAAGCGATCGCGGCGGCGGCGTGATGGAGTACCTGCAAGTTGCCATCCGGCTGCTGTTGGCCGGCCTCATCGCCGGCCCGGCGGCCGTCTTCGCGGGTGCTACGGGCGGCCGCAAAATCAGCTTCGCCGCCAGCTCTCCTGCAGGAGAGCTGGCGGCACCCTCCCACAAGACAATGTCTCAAACCACCTGGTACCAAAACCGGGGACCTGCCACGGCGAATCGGAAGCCCGCTTTCCTCCGCGTCGCCGGCAGAAGCGTTCTGAGGCGGCCACGGGCGAGAAGCGTGAAACGAATCCGGATGGCGTGCTGTTCGGCGAAACCGCCCTGTTCACCGGGGCGCTTGGCGTCTCGCGCCGAGAGGCATCCGACATGGCGGCTGAAGGTGGATGTCAGGTAGTTGGTGGCGCCAGCAGGAAAGTCACCCTGCTGGTGGTTGGCACTTAAGAAAAGAACCGGCTGAATGGTTACGGCAAAAGCAGCAAGCACCGGAGGATCGAAGACCTGATCGACAAGGGCGCGGAAATCCAGATACTCTCCGAGAGCGATTTCATGGACCTCAATGGGTCAGCCTAAGTGCATATCGCAATTATGTCCATTGCGGTAAACGTGTCGGACGGCTGGTATTGCGGCTCTCAACCGCCGGCGACTGCAACACGAATCCAGTTCGGCCGCCAATTTCTCCGTTATCCGCATCAGGCGACCTTCTTCCTCTATCTGAACAAGTCCGAATGTGAGCCTGTGCGGGCCAGGTAAAGCGAATCCGCGTCTGTTTGCCAAATCAGCAACCAATCGGATTCGATGTGGCATTCCCAAAACCCGGTCCAATCGCCCAGTAATGGGTGTGGTCGACAGGATTCTGGTAGGGATTGCCCGAACTGGAGGCGCTCAACGATCGAGCGCAATTCATCCATATCCTTGCCCCGCCTTTTGGCAGCCCTCACATCTTTTCTGAATTGACGATTTGTATGGAGCTTTTTCGCTTCACCCAATATCTGCGACTAGCTCGTCAAAGTCCAAATATTGGACCAAGTCTTTACGGTTTGCCACGTCGGCAAGTGCTTCAATCGTTGCGGCGTTAGGAACCCTCACGCGGAATGGCAGTCCGTGGTAGATCACAATTTGTTTGTAAAACAACGTAATCGCCTCAGTGGCCGACAAACCCAATTCAGTAAACACGTCATCCACTTGACGCTTTAGCTCGGGTTCAACCCGGGCACGGATCATTGCGGTCTTGGCCATAAGATTTCCCGCCTCCAGTCGCACGCTCAAGTGTATCCCAAGCGAGATACTTCCGAATTGGACCGTTTAGTCGCTATCGTGGGTGCCCAATTGATATAGCCACGGTTTCTGTCGACCTCACGCGTTGTCATCGAACAGTATCAGACTTGCGTCGGGAGCGTTAAACGCAATTATGTCGACTAGATCGAATATCGAATAAGAATCTCTGCACAAACATTGCTGGGACGGTACTTCGCCAACTATCGATTGTCATTGCCTGATGGACCAACTCCAGGGCCCTCGGGTTGCCAAATGCCAGCGTTCAAGCGGAATCCACGGCAACGAAAGGCTTGGCGTCAATTCGATCGCCCCTGATTTGCCGTAGATCGTAGGCCGTCTGCATTCCGAGCCAGGTTTTCGGAGTGGATCCAAATCCCTGCGACAGACATATGGACATGTCAACTGAAATGCCGGCTCTCTGATTTACTAATTCTGAAAGAGCTTGGAGTGAAACACTCAAACCCTATGCCGCCCAGGTAACGGTGGGCCTAAACGATCGCTGTACTCGCTTCTGATGATTTCGCCAGGGTGAGGCGGATTCTGCATCGGCGCGACATTACCCTCAGTGGTAATCATGGCAGTCGACGTCTTTGTCATTTCCATCCGCGAACCTGAACGTGGCCCTCCAGTTGGAACTGACCGAAACAGCCGAATGCCCTTGCAGTAGTCCGGTTGGATGGTTGTCGTACGATCATTCCGACGTGCCGATGATGGTCTTGGCCGTAGGCTGGGCAACCCCGGTTCAACTTCAGTCCATGGATTTGAGAAAGTCGGCAATTGCTTCGCCAATCTGAAACGGTGAATCCTCTTGGATGTAGTGGATTCCAAGAACCGTTTTCTCACTTTGATTCGGCCAAGTTCGGCAAAAGTCTCGCTGCCGTCCAGTCAGGATTGAACCCGGGTACGCATTAATGAATAGCTTCGGCACGTCACTTGTCGACAACCACTGGCCGACCCGATTGACCATTGCAATAACGTCCTTGGGTTCTCCTCCAATTGGACACTCTCTTGTAAACGTTAGGGTGGGTCGCCGAGATTCACCTGGTTCGAGATACGGCGCGCGGTAACTGTCCATCACTGCCTCTGGCAAATCGCCAACCATACGCGTTTGGATGGTTTCGATAAAGAAGTTGTCCTCAAGCACCAAGTCCTCGCCCGCGGGTGAACGGAATTATTTGAACAGATCCCGTCTGATTTCGGGCCAATCTTCCCACTGCAACGGCAGAACCAATGTCTCCATGTAGGCGATGCCCTTGATCCTGTCTCGGTGCCGATGAGCCCAATCGAACCCCAGAGGCCCGCCCCAATCGTGCAGGACCAGAGTGATTTGATCGCCAAGGTCCATCGCTTCGAACCAAGCATCCAAATACTTGGATTGGTCAGCAATGCGGTACATTGATCCGGCGAGTTTTGACGAATCCCCACAGCCCATGAGATCCGGGGCGAGACAGCGTCCCAGCGGCTCCGCATACGGAATTATGTTTCGCCATACGTAGGAAAACGTCCCGTTCCCATGCAGGAATACGACCGGGTCGCCGGTTCCAGCATCGACATACGACATCTCGCTATCGAGTACCTGAACGCGATTGCGATCGTAACGGTCTACTTCTGAAATTTTGCAACTGGGCATCTAGCCCCATCCCTTCTTGCCAGTTCGAGACGATTCCCATGCCTCGAACTTGCCTTGAAAACTCTATTCACAGACAGCATTAGCAATCATTCCACAGCAACGGGCCCAATCCTGATCTTGACGTGGTCCGGCTCGAATGTTCCGTGGCCATCCAAAGGGTGCTTGCCAGTAAACATATACGCGATTGTGTCGAGTGTTTCAGGCCATTCGGTCAAATACGTGCACAATGGCTGGTCTAGCGGTTCGATCCCCTCGAATTGGTGTTGCTCTGTGTCGAAGTTGGTATCGGTAGTTGGTGATGGCAATTTGGCCCATCACGGGTGGCGATTGACAACGTTCAACCGAAAAGGGATGTCCTGGCGCCGCGAACGTCACTATTCGCCAACTAGGTGACGGGCCGGGATTCGCGATGACCTCGTCGATCGAGCAGTTTGAGAGCGCCTTCGACAAACTTGCGTGCATGCCAGGAATCAATTGGCGCCGGTCGGCCTGCGGTGTGACCCGGGCCGGGCGAGAGATTCTCGCTTTGGTAGATCAAGATGCATTCGCAAAGGATTCCGACCGACTTCGGGTAGTGCTGGTCGGCGGGTTGTCGGGAGCCCCGGAAGACGTCGCAATTGCGATGCGCGCATTGCGATTCATTGCCGATGGGTTAAGACGATCCCGCGTCGCCGTCACCGCCGTACCTTGCGCTAATCCGGGAGGCTTGGCCCTGCGTACCGGGCCGGCGAACGGTGCCGGCGGGCGGGTGGACCAGAGATACCCACCCGTGGGCGGGTACTTTGATCATCCGACTTGCCCCGAATCCCGTTACCTGTGGCGATGGGTTTGTTTTCAGGGTCCCGACATGGTAATTGAAGTGCGAACCGGGAACGAGACAGTTTGGGAAGTAAATGCGGCTGCCGGGGCGTTGCGAAAGGGGCTTGCGGCCAGGCCGGTAACACCACGCGACTCATTCATCGCCGCCTTGGGGGGAGACAGTTTGGTTGAACCTGGCGCAATTCCCGGGGCGCGGCTGACCGTAAGTATGGATTCGTTGGAAAGGGAACTTGGTCGGTTTTTTGATCTGCTTGCCAGTGATCCGCCTGGCCCCTCGCAGGCCAACCAGGTACTCCGGTCACGAACTGCGCGGGATCCATTCGAAGTTGGACGCGATTTGGCAAGGACCAATGGCCGCACGTTGGCCCCGATCATCTACACGCAGGGCGTGGCAATTAGCGGAAGGCTACGCCTCGCCTTGTTGGAAGCGGCCCCAACCGACAGTGTGGCCGATGTCGCTGCGCTCGTTGAACCCGTGATTGCAGATCAAGGAAGGGCTTTCTACGAGGCGTTTGAAACCGCTCCAACAGCGCCAACGTTAGCGGCGGCGGTTTGGGCAGAAGAGATGCTCGCGATAACAAAAGATGCTCGATACGGCGATATCCTCGCCGGCGCAATGCACTGCTTCAAAGCCCGTGGCCGTGACGAGCCGCCATATCCGCTGGACCCGAACTTTATCGCCGAAGATCACTTTTTCGCTTCGGCGGTGATAGGTAGGGGCGCGCACATCAATACGGACACCAACACTGCCGGCTACGTCAGCGCTCTCACTCAGTTCATCGTGAATGCAGGGATCCAGGAAGAAAACGGTCTTTTCAAACACAGTCGGCGGGGTCCGGTGCATTGGGGGCGCGGCAATGGATTTGCGGCAATGGGTTTGGCTGAGTACCTGACCTATATTCCCGCGAATTGGCGTCGCGACGACGGAGAAATTGAATCGAAGTTTCGCCGCCACATGGAAGCACTCAAATCCTTGCAATGTCCTTCCGGAATGTACTTGCAGGTCTTGGACTATCCAGGATCGTATCAGGAGCTGACTGCCACCTGCATGATCGGATACGCGATGGCCCGTGGGATCCGACTGGGTCTCCTCGATGAGGGATTTCTACAGCCTGTCGCGAGCGCTTGGCGCGCCGCCTGCGAACGCATAGACACTGCTGGCAACGTGATCGACGGTTGTGCGGGAACCGGGGTCATGGACGGGTTGCAGAGCTACCTCGATCGTCCCGCCAATTCCGGTTACGATGACCGTACCGGTGGAATGGCGCTGTGGTTTGCCGCCGAAATCGCGCGGCTAATGTCAGAAGGTCACGGCTAGCCGGCAGAGGTTTCAAAACCACATGCTTCACTTGCGTCTATCGAAGAATGAGGTAACGGGGAGGCTTGCAATCCTGCGAGCAGTTCGAATACCGATCTCCGTAATTTCGTGTTTGAGTATTTCCCCGGGGGTGTACGGCCTTCATATACATTTCTAGTCGCCCAACGTGCCTCTAGTAATAGTCAACGAATTCGACATTCGACGGGCCGGAATCGCCCTCAGTTCATTACAGCAAATCCTCAACTACCGCTCGATCCTAATCGAGAAATGCCCATGCCGCCGACCTTCCAATGATTCCGAATGATTGCTAGGAAGTGCCCGCAATGATTCAACCGACGTAGCGGCGTTGAGGACGAACAGGTGCCGCTCAACCCAATCATTGCGGTGGGGCGGACATTAATTGGATTGCCCTCTCAAGCTGGGCGATCAATCCTGGCAAATCTTCACGAACCGTATTCCAAACCACATCCAGATTGATGTCGAAATATGCGTGCGCGAGCCGGTTCCGCATACCAACTATCCGATCCCACGGTATCTGTCGCAACACCGTCCGCGTGGGCTCCGAGACCTGAGTTGCCGCTTCGCCGACGATCTCGATATCTTTGATCAACGCGAGCACCAGTTGGCGATCGCAATTCAAGTCTTCGCGGAATCGATTCTGAGCAAACGATTCGGCTTCGCGACATGCATCCAGCATATGGCGCAGACCGATTTCGTCACGTTTGTGCATACTGAACTTCCGCAAAATTTAGAATTTCAGCGCGGAAATAGCGGCTCAAATCTTCGGGGGTTCGCACGTCCACTTTGCGACCGCCGCACAAAGTCGACAACTCGATCTCTATGCCGGCTAACCCGAGCAATCCCGGCGCTCGACCAGGTGCAAACTCCACCAATATGTCGATATCACTATCTGAGGTGAAATCATCCCGCAATGCCGAACCGAATATCGACAGCTTGCGGATGCCATGCGTATTGCAAAGAGAAGCCGATTCAATTTTGGGGATTGACACCCTTGGGTGTATCGCAGGAACTCTTCGCGACCGATGACGACCGTCGCCGTGGTCGTCGGCCGGACAATGTCGGCGGCTTGCGTCGGTATCGCCACCCGGCGCCATTGGTTCTACCGCTCGTTTAATTTCTTCGCCAGAATTCAATTCCGCGGTACGCAATTCATAGTCCAGCTGCAGAGTCAACCAGGATTGCGGGGACGTCCCCAAATACCGAGCCAGTCGCAGTGCGGTATCCGCGGTAACTCCCCGCTGTCCGTTCAGGATTGCAGTAATTCGATTCGTAGGAACTCCCAGGGCTGCGGCGAACGCAGTGGCCGACATCTCCAATTCGCCTAGTTCTTCGCCCAAGACTGCCCCTGGATGGACCGGGCGCATCCCGCTCTTATCAGTCAATTACGCAACCTCACTCGGCGGCATTTAAGGATTCCAGAACCTGTCGGGTACCTACAAATCCAGTAGTGTATACATGCATTGACGACTTGCCCGGATAAAGCGCTGGATTTCGCAATTCCCGGAAAGAATCTGAAAAGGATTCCTCTACGGCGCCGCCTGGCCGCAGAACGATTCGGGGCATCGAATAAAGTCTTCGGAGTGCGGCGTTAGCGGCGATTTCAACAAATGCGCAGACTGATTTATCTAAGGAACTGAGAAGGGTTCTTTGGTCGAGTGATGCCACCCGGCCGCACAGCGCCCTTAGCTACCGGCCACCAATTCAGCCGATCTTAAGATCGGCTGAAACCCAAGCAAATGTCGCATAAAGCTTGGTACCAAGAATGGGTACCCGGCACCTGGAGCGTCGGCCAAACACAGGTTCGATGTGATCACAATTGCCACCACCGTCTGAATCCGACTGCCATTAAAGGAATCTGCCTGGACAATCAATAACGGACGCGAGAACCCGGGCTTCGATCCTGAAGGCTCGGGCAAATTCGCCCACCAGACCTCGCCGCGTTCAATCACCACTGGTCGGCGGTAAATATCCGACCTTGAATTTGCCTGATCGCCGGGTCGAACTCGCTAGCCGTTTCGCCGTACACCGCATTCAGTCGCGCTGTTACCTCATCGTCGCAATGCTTGGCGACGTATTCAGCCAGGGCGACGGCATATAGATTGCTACGGGTTGTCCCGAGCTTTTCAGCTAATAGATCAGCTGAATGGAAAAGATCGTCCGGTAGTGAAATCGCAGTTTTCATGCGCGTATTATACCGAGGTATAACCCTTCTTTATCGGATTCTCCGGACATTCGAAATGAGCGTAAAGCCACGGCGTGAGGGTCAACCGGATCTATTTGCTTTAATGTGACCCCAGCCGTCATTGTTTTGCTCGCTGGTCTGCTTGGGATGTTCGTTTAGGCTACGCAGTAGGTGTTGTCGCCTCAAGAGCGACGATTTCATCATCTCGCATTTTTTGGCACGCCGGTATTGACGCGTGACCGCGGCCATTTAAAACGATCCAACGGCGGCCATCAGCAATGATCCGCTGGCGATTATTTTGCGCGTTGAAGCAAAAGTTGGTCGACGCCCCTCGCTGACCCTGTTTCCCGCTCGGATGACATCCGGCGGGGAGCTTCCCTTGCATAACTTGATCGATTGGCTCGCTGAGGACGGTTGGCGAATCGAATAAGCGGCTGATCACCAAGCGACCGTCGCAAAGGGCAAATTGTTCGGCCGCCATCGACGCGTCGTCATCGTTGACGAATTCGGCGAGATCGTGCACCACACCACAGGGCTTGAGTCCTGAACCATCGGCCCATTGGCGTTATGTCTGGCACCCTCAACAGATCGGCCGGCCCGTCTAGAAGCTCTCGATCAGCGGCACCTCCAATACGAAATCCGCTCAGTCGCCCAATTGCCTTTTTTCGGATTTTGCAATTGCTCTCGATCTATATCTGAACAATTCCAAATGAGAGCCCGTGCGGGCCAGGAAAAGCGAATCCGCATCTGTTTGCCAAATCAGCAGCCAATCAGATTCAATATGGCATTCCCAAAACCTGGCCCAATTGCCCAACAAAGGGTGTGGTCGACAGGATATTGGCAGGGGTCGCCCGAACAGAAAGCGCTCAATGATCGGGCGCAATTTACCCAGATCCTCGCCCCGCCAATTGGCAGCCCTCACATCTTTTCTGAATTGACGAGTCGTATGGAGTTATTCTTTTCACTCGATGTCTGCGACTAACTCGTCAAAATCCAAATATTGGACCAAGTCTTTCCCTTTGCCACGCCGGCAAGCGCTTCGATCGTTGCAGCGCTAGGAACCCTGACCGGGAACGGCAGCCCGCGGTAAATGGCAACTTGCTTGTAGAACAACGTAATCGCCTCAGTGGCCGACAAACCCAATTCAGTAAACACGTCATCCACTTCACGCTTTAGCTCGGGTTCAACCCGGGCACGAATCATTGCGGTCTTGGCCATAGGATTTCACGCCTCCAATCGCACGCCAAAGGGTATCCCAAGCGAGATATCTCCGCCTGGGGCCGTTGAGTCGTTTTCCAGGGACTCCAATTGACAAAGCCACGATTTCTGTCGGCCTCATGCGCTGTCGTCGAACAGCGCCAGACTTGCGTCGTTAGCGCTAATCCCAATTATGTCTACTGGCATGTCCTCGGGCACGACAACGTTTCACTGGAGCTATGATTCCAATTGCCCACGGCTCCTACAGCACCCTTGAACATGCCCACAATTGACCAGTAAATCGACCGTCAAAGTTCAGCTTCACCCGCGCCGAGACCCCAATTCTTCGAGCCATGCAAAGTCGAAGTCGGTGAGACGGTCGATGGCGTAGTCGGCGGCGGAGATGTCCATTCCGGCAGTTGACTCGGTGCGGACGGCGATGGCAGTCATGCCAGCTGCTTTGGCGGAGGCAATGCCGTACGTAGTGTCTTCAAGTGCAAGACAGCATTCAGGAGAGATGCCGAGCTTTCCGGCGGAAAGCAGGTATAGATCGGGGGCGGGCTTTGCCGCGACGACCATGTCCGAGGTGGCGACGGCTTGGAAGGTGTCGGCGATTCCGAGCCGGTTGAGGATGATTTCAGCCCATCTGGTTCTAGACCCCGTGGCCAGGCCGATCAGGGCGCCTCGCTGCTTTAGACCTTCGAGCAACCAATCGAGTCCCTCGGCCGCGACAGCGTTGGTGGCGAGCACCTCGGCGACCACGTCGTCGTAAACGGTAATCCAGTCTTCGACATCCCCGGCGAGGTTGAATCGGTCGATGACGTAGCGCCAAATGAACCTGATGCTGCGACCCATGAATGCACGATGGTCTTCGTCGGTGACCATGACGCCCTCCCGCCTGAGGACGATGTTTATTGCTTCGCCGTAGAGGGGTTCGCTGTCGGTGATTACCCCGTCCATGTCAAAGATGACGGCGTGTTTGATCAATTAATCACTCCGGCGCGCAGCGTGGCCCTCAATTGCCAAAAGAACCAGAATAGATTCGCATTATTCCAGCTGATTGGTTCAAGGATCGCCGAGGCAATTAATGATCATCGCTCAGGGTCTTCCCTCTTGCAAACCCGTCAGCCCCAAACGCCATGTAATCCGACAGTTCACTCGCATCCCTCAACACCATTGCAGGACCATACTCCGCAAACGCTATTTGCTCAGTCGTTCCCGACAGCACCGCAACGAAGGTCACTTCCGCTCGCCGCGCTGTCTCGGCATCCGTAATGCTGTCTCCCACATACAAACAACGCTCTTTAGGGGCGCCAAGTGCATCAACCGCCCGTAACAGACCAGTCGGATCCGGCTTCAACTCCTTCACATCCTCAAAGCCGATGATGACCTTGAAGTGCTTGTCTATCCCCTCGCGCCGCAGGACATGCGAGATGCGTTTTCGTCTGGCTGATGACACGATGCCAATTTCCACGCCGCCCGTCACAAGCGCGTCTACCAACGAAGGCACGAACGCGAACATCTTCGAGGTGTCTATCACCCCGTCGGCCCGCTCCAGGAACAGCCGCATAAATTCGTCTCGATGCGATGCTTGTTCTTCGCCCGCCAGTGCCCTCAGCGTGTCAGGAAGTGACATCCCGATGGTCTTTCGGATCGCGTTATCCGTTGCCTCAGGTAGACCCAACCGCCGCAGCGCATAGCTTATGCAATCGACAATGCCTTCAGACGAATCTGCCAGCGTGTAGTCGAAATCAAAGATGACGCCATGAGGCTCGCTGATGCTTACGGTATCTGCCCTTGAATGCCGTTCGTAGAGTGCCTGTCTATCCGCCAGGTCACGGCCTAGTCATCGAAACGAACCTCGTCAGATCCGGCACTTCAAGAACCGGACCCGACTCAATGTGGATGAAGTAAAGGTCAGCGGTCCGGAGATGTGACAGAGACAAATTATGTGGTCCCGTGAATGGTAACCGTAGGCACTGAGCCGCACGCGATGTATCGCTGAACGCATACGTAATCGCGGCGGAATTGGCTTCGCCACGTTTACCGCTCAAAAATGGCACGGAATGTTCACCGAATCCCGAGCCGAAGAGGAAGTTCAGACATAGTTGCAATTTCTTAAAACGCTCGGGCAAGACCTGAATGCAGCTGATCCCTGTTTGGCCGGCGCTCATTGGGCCCGGTGGCGAATGAAATCGCCACATTGGACGAAGCCGGCGTTAGATTTCTGGGACGATGCAGTACACCGCTTAACGGGTGCAACCAATCGACGGGGGCGACATTGCCAAAGATTCCCAACATTCTGGTTGTGATGAGCGACCAACATGCTCGCAAATACGCAAGCCCCTACGGACATCCCTTTATCCGCACCGCCAATATGCAACGCCTTGCCAGGGATGGAGTCACTTTTGAAAATGCCTACTGCAACTCACCGATCTGCGGCCCCTCGCGGGCCTCGTTCCTGACCGGCCGGTACGTGCCGGACATCGAAGCCTGGGATAACGGGACCGTTCTCCATAGCGACGAACCAACTTTTGCCCATCTACTTAACGCGGCGGGCTACGAGACCGTGTTATGCGGGAAGATGCACTTCCAGGGACCCGATCAGATGCACGGTTTCAAACGGCGGATTCTCTCCGATGTGCATGACAGTGCGAGCCCGGAATTGTCCGCCAATTGGACCGAATTTCTCCCCGAAACGGCCGCCGCCGACATGAGCATGTTCACTGAGGCCGGCCCCGGCGAGCATCCCTATTCAGCCTATGACGAAGTCGCCACCGCGCATGCCGGTACGTACATTCGCTCGCAGGCGAAATCGGACCGGCCCTGGGCGCTGGTAGTGGGCCTGATCACGCCGCATTACCCGTTTGTGGTGCGGCCCAAGTATTGGGAAATGTATTACCCGGGGCACGCCGATTTGCCCGAAGTGCCGGCCCATTTCGATGACATCCACCCCCACAAGCGGCGGCTGGCCGAATGGTTCTCGTTCGATGATGTTCCAGATGAGCTTGCGGCCCGGGCCCGGGCCGGATACTACGGCTTGATTACATATACCGATGATTGCCTCGGCAAAATCCTGGATGCCGTCGACGAATCCGGGCAAACAAACGAAACGGTCGTCGTCTATACGTCAGACCACGGTGAAGGCGCCGGTGAACATGGCATGTGGAACAAGCACACCTTCTATGAGAACTCCGTTGGTATCCCGCTGCACATCCGCTGGCCCGGCAATATAGAGGCCAACGCGCGCGTGGCCCAGCCGGTTTCGTTAATTGACTTGACCAAGACGATCATCGATGCAGCAGGAGTCGAAGCGCCCGAATATTTGCCGGGCAAGAGCTTGCTGCCGCTGGCCGCCGGCCAAGCCGACGAGAACGACGGGTTAGTTATCTCCGATTTCGGGGCCGACGGCAGCCGAGCGCTAACTCGCATGGTTCGGATTGGCAATCTCAAGTACAACTATTACCACGGAGAACCCGAAGAGCTGTTTGATCTGGCAGCCGACCCGAGCGAATTAATCGACCAGAGTTCGAATCCGGCTTATGCCCAGGCGCTGCTTGATCTGCGGTCGCGTGCGATGGCCGGCTACGACCCGGAAGAAGTTACCGCCCGGATATTGCTTTCGCAAAAGAAACGCAAACTGGTCCATGCCGGTTTCGCATTTGAACGGAGTGGGCCGTGGGTTCCCGGGAGACCGTGACGGCTCCCTGGCAGTTTCTACAAAGCCAACGAGGACTCGCCAAAGGCGTGCAACCAGGCAAGCAATTGCTGCGTAATTGCCGAGTCCCCGCAAGTAAAGGAATGACATTGGTCCTGGGCCGCTAACTGTTGACGCAATCGCTTTGTAACAACATCGTGAATCTATCAATCACGTCGATTTTGGGCCGCCCAGAGCCGCTTCCCTATCGATCCTGGTCGTCGTCCTGATTCTCAAAATGATGAAGTTAATTCGCCCCGATTTATCGCGCTAGCGCACTGATACTTATTTCTGGGACAACAATCGACGCCCGACCGCGAAAGCAAGGATCACGTAAAGCGCATCTACTGGCGGCCACCACACGGCGTGCGCTATGTGGGCAATTTCGCCTTCGGACCAGGTACTGCAGCCCCACACCCAGAAGAACAGCAGCGTTTGCGCGATTGCGCCGTAGAAAACTGTGTTGAGCGCTTTGTCGTCACGATCGGCTCCGCTGCGGCGAATCCACCCCACGCTAGCCACCAGGAGAACGACAACCATGCCGACCGCCATAAGCCAATGCAGCACACCACCTAAAGAGTGTCCAACTCCATCTGGATACGCGGCTACCGAAACCCGCTAAACCGCGACTAATAACCCCGACGCGAGCAGATACGCGGCAGCGACCTTTGCGATTGGTGATTTCATGAACAATGTGACTCCGCAACCTAGCGTTAAACGCACAATTTCGCCATAGACGGTGCAAAGAATCCTGGCTATTCCCACTCCCACCTGACTGGAACGTTTCGGTGCTGACTGTAATTTCGGAATTTGATCACCCAGAGGGCACGGCGACGGGCACATCACAAGACCAGGTCCGCCCAGCATGAGCAGATTTACCCACGTGATCGTCGGCGCCGGAGCCGCTGGTTGCGTCGTCGCCAATCGCCTCAGCCAGGACCCGGCCAATGACGTGCTGCTGCTTGAGGCAGGACCGCGCGACAGCAATCGTTTGATTCAGATCCCGGCCGGAATAACCAGGCTGGCCGCGCCGGAATTGGACTGGGGATTCACTACTGCCCCGCAGTCGCAAATGAACAACCGCCGGATGTGGTATCCACAAGGCCGCACCCTGGGCGGATCGACTTCGATCAATGCCATGATCTACATTCGCGGGCATCGATCCGACTACGACCACTGGGAGTCCCTGGGCAATCGCGGCTGGGGATACGAGGATGTGCTGCCGTGGTTTCGCCGCTCCGAGCAGCATTCCCGTCTAAACAACCGATTCCATGGTGTCGAAGGCGATCTTAGCGTTGCCCGGCAGGCTCAGCACAACCCCTTGACGCAGGCCTTTGTCATGGCCGGCCAGGAACTGGGCCTGGATTACAACGACGACCCAAACGGCGTCCGGCAGGACGGAGTCACCTACTTTGACTTGACTCAACGGAACGCCCGACGCGAAAGCGCCGCCAGCGCATTTCTGCATCCGGCGACCGAGCGCGAGAACCTGACCGTTCACACGCATTCTCTGGCGACCCGGATCCTGGTCAAAGGCGGAACCGCGGTAGGGGTCCAATACCGTCGCCACGGGCAGCTGGAGACCGCGTTCGCCGATGGCGAGGTGGTGCTGAGCGGCGGCACGATTAATTCGCCGAAATTACTGCTGCTATCGGGAATTGGTCCGGCCGAGGAGCTCTCCGCTTACGGCATAGATCCCATTCATGACCTGCCCGGAGTCGGCAAGAACTTCCAGGACCACATGGATGTATTCGTGGCCGCGCCAACCGAGCCGGTTTCGTACAGCCACGCCAACCGCCTGCCCAACCGGCTGCGGCACATGCTTCAGTACCGGCTATATCGGAGCGGCCCGATGGCCGCAGCGGTGGCCGAGGCCGGGGCGTTCATCCGCTCCAGCGATGCGGTCGAAGCACCCGATATCCAGATCAATTGCCTGCCCTCGTTTGTTGTCATCAAGGACGGTCCGGTGCTCCTTGATGGCCATGGCATGAGCCTGTTTACGTGCAACCTGCGCCCAAAAAGCATCGGCTCGATCAGGTTGCGATCGAGCGATCCGGATGATTCGCCCCTGATTGACCCCAACTACTGCGGCGATCCGGAAGGTTACGACTGGAAGATCTCGATCGAGGGATTCAAATGGGGCCGCCGGCTGTTGCAGTCAAGGGCTCTGGCTCCGTATGTACTTGGGGAGCACACGCCGGGGGCGCACGTAAAAAGCGACGAGCAGATCCGCGCTTACATCCGCGATTGGGCCAAAACCGACCACCACCCCGTGGGGTCGTGCATGATGGGCGAGGGCGAGATGGCAGTGGTTGATGCCCAACTGCGGGTGCGTGGTCTTGACCGCCTGCGGGTCATTGACGCCGCGATCATGCCGAAATTGATCAGCGGCAATACCCAGGCGCCTTCGATCATGATCGGAGAGCGCGGGGCGGCGATGATGCGGGCGGGCACAATGGTTTGACTCTTCGCGCCAGTGAGTTTGGGGACGCGGTCGAATTTCGCGGTCGCGCCTATTACCGTTTCGCCCCGCCCAAAACCGGGCCCGGCTATGACTGGGTACTGCGGCTCGAATCTATCTAGCGTGGCTATTTCCGGGGCGCCGGTAGAACGCCCGAAAGGACATGAGCGCCGCGCCGTGGGGTCGGCCCTATTTCGGGTGGCCGGGTTCGATCAAGAGAAGGATAGGCAGGCTTCGCGAACCACCCGCAGCACCGATTCCTGGGCGAAGCGGTCTTCGTATTCGGCTGAAATGGCGTCGACTTTCGATCCGACCGTCCCATCTTCGACCGCGAACACGATCAGCAGCTTGGACCGCTCGCGTTGGACCTCGCCGCTCTCGCCACGCCATTGCCCAAACCCATCCAGTACGGTCAGCCCGTCGGGAAATCTTGGCGTTACGCTTTCGGCCAAGAAATCCTCCCACTGTAAATCGCTTACCGCCTCTCCCGAATCACCGCCACGGCCCATAAAAAGCCGGTACTCGACGAATTGATCAGTCCCGTCCGGGCAAGCCGGCGCGGGCAAAGGACTGCAGGCGGCCGCTGTTAACAGCAGCGCAAGTAAGAATCCGGCGACCGTTGCCGGAGCCCCGACCCATCGCCGGGTCGAGCTCGGACCGGAATTGCACCCGGCAACCGGCCACCCACTTTGGTTGGGTAACGATTTCATCATCGACAGCATGGATTGTGAACGTAAGTACTGCGACAGTTTAGGTGCCGCCTGAACTGCTCTGGGTGTTGACCGGCCTGGGCGCGGGCGGCGCAGTTTTCCGATTCATTGCCGGCGATAACGGGTAATCGGAAAGTGCATGCCGGGGCGAGTGTTGCCTGGCCGAGATCTGGCCAAACGCGCCGCCGGGCGATTGCCGCCCTTGGGCAGGCCTTTTGGTATTGCCGCGATATATTTGAAGGAGTCTAGCGAATTGAAACAAGCTCGGTGGCGGACTGATGTTTGCCGGAAACCCACTGTAGGGTTCGGGCACGGTACCGGCGCGTGGAGGTGGGGTTGCACAAGCAATGATGGACGCTGCTGAATCCGGCTATCGACCCCTTGCCGACGTGCGCAAGAGTCTGCGGATCGAGTGGTACCGTAGCCCGATAGAACGCACCGTTTTAAAGGAGCTGTCGCGCCGCAGCGATCTCCAGGGGTGGATCCAGGCCGGCGGCCACCTCGGCCTGTTCGCCGTTACCGGCGCGCTTACCTACTTCTTGTGGTCGCAGCAGATCTGGATCGGCTTTCTGGTGGCCCTTTTCGTCCACGGTACGGTCGGCAGCTTTTTCATCGGAGTGGCCCCGCACGAGCTCGGACATGGATCGGTGTTTAAGACCAAGTGGCTAAACCCGTTCTTTAACCACATCTTTTGTCTTTTGGGCTGGTACGACCCCTACGACTACAACACCAGCCATACCTTTCACCATCGCTACACCCTTCATCCGGACGGCGACCGCGAGGTGCTCCTCCCCTTAAAACCAACCGTGGGAAAGACATTTCTGCTGCAACTGTTTACGGTCAATGTCTTCTCCCAACCCGGACGGACGTTTGGGAAGGGTGGGCTGATCGCCACCATCGTGCATACGATCCGCACCGCCAGGGGCATTCACGGGCCAATTGGCGTTTCCGCGAATGAGTGGTTGCTGGCGGTTCACACCGACCAGCCCGACGAGTACGGCAAGTCGATCCGCTGGGCCCGGATCCAGCTGCTTTTTCACGGCCTCGTCTTGGTGATCGCCATCGCCACCGGGCAGTGGGTTTTGCCGTTGATATTGACGTTTTTCCCCTTCATCGCCAACTGGGCCCAGTACTCCGTCGGACTGCCCCAACACTGCGGACTGATGGATAAGACTCCCGACTTCCGCAAGAGCGTCCGCTCGATGACGCTTGTTCCGATCCTCGAATTTCTTTACTGGCGAATGAATTGGCACTGCGAACATCACATGTACGCTGGCGTGCCCTGCTACAACTTAAAGAAGCTGCACCAGGCGATTGCCCATGATGTGCCAGTACCGCGCACCCTGATTGGCACCTGGCGGGAAATGCTCTACGTCTGGGACCGCCAGCAGCATGACCCCGACTATCAGTTCGACACGCCGCTGCCGGAAACGGCCCACCAATCGCGTGCCGATGATCAGGACGACCTGGACCGATCCATCGGGGATCTGGCTCCGGAGGGGCTGCGCTAGCTCCAACCCGCCTCGACGGCAATCTTCCCGAATGCGACCGGTGCACCTGACGTGCGATCAGTACCTATCGATTAATCGGTGCGCTCGGCATTTCAGCAAGGGCCCAGTGCAAATGTTGGTTGTCGCACGATAGAGCGATTGGCCATTGCGTCCAACATCGGTTCAATAGCTGATGCTGTGAAGCCGCCTGGCCAACTTCGTCAGCACCTGCCAATCCCGTTCCTCAGGGCGCAGCCGCGCTTGGATTTGGATTGTCCAGCCATCGAAATCGTCTGCGTGGCTTTGGACCTCGAAGTCGCCGACCCGCTTGACGAGATCGGCTAGATTGCGGTCTTGGTCGAGGGATTCGATCAACCCGGACCCGTAGTCCTCTCCCCGCCATTCGAAGCCGGTTACCTGCCCGAATACCGGAAAAGACTTGGTCGTGTGTGAGCGGATCTTGACCGGGTGATCAGCGGCCCCCGGCAGATCGGAAGGGATGAGCAACACAACCCACCATCGGGGCGGACTGTATTGGGAGCGGTCCTGCTTGAGGACGTTTATGGCCGCAATCGGGCCATCGCTGAGATCCACCAACCCAAGTGATCGTCGGAAAAGGGATTTACGAACTTCCTCTTCCGGTCGCCCGCGGTCGGCCATTTCTGCGCCAACGCCCAGCGAATTGAGCGCAAAAATGAGGTCGTCACGGGTCTTGTCGCGAAATTTCTCTTTCATATCGTTTTCGTTCTCGATATTCCAGCAGACCGCCTTCGCTACCACTATGCGCAACGATTTACTCTGAAATTAATTTCCGACCAATTCTGCGAGCCTTGGCCATTGGACATTTGCTCAGCTACTCGACACCCTGCTTCCGGAAGCGGCTCGCCAATAGCGAGCGAACGATCAGGGCGACCTCGACAGGTCCATCGGCGATCTTGCCCCAGAGTCGTTGCGTTAACTCTCGATTGATTCGCCGGCGGGTTGGCGCTAGGTAGCAATTGGCGCGCCCGATAGGCGATTACGGCTTCGCGATCAAGGCGGGCATCGGAACTTGCGAATATGAGCGATCTAGGCGGAAGAATCAACCAACGAACGTGGGCCCCGGCTACATATGCGGACCATTGGGCGCTGGACTGTATGGGCAAACGCGGAGAGAGATCTTGGTTGACATTTATTGGTCTCTAGGTTGCCCGTATCAATTTAGAGCGTGGTGATGCAGGGCATCAGCCAGCAACACGATTTCAGCTCTCCCGGCAATCCGCTCGCGCCACTCGCCGGGAATCTCTTTCATCCCGTAGCAGGCGCCGGCGAACTGTCCGTAGATTGCGGCGGTTGTATCGGCATCTTCGCCAAGGTTTGCCGCCTGCAGGGCGCCTTCGCGCCAATCCTCGGTGCGATGGAATGCCCACAACGCTGCCTCGAGCGATCGTACTACGTAACCTGAACCCCGGATTGCCGGAGGATTGCGGACTTTGAAGGATCCGTCGGCGATGCGGGCAATCTCCTTTTCGAGCGGGTCGCGATCCCACATTCCCGCGACCGGGCAGTACCTTGGAGAAAGGAGCGTCTGCTTGTCGGCTCCACGAAGCGCCCCTACCAGCAATCCGGCGGCGTAGCGGCAGGCATCAACAGCTTCCGGGGATTGATGGGTGGTTCGCGAGCTGTCCGCAGCCATGCGAATGGCCTCACTCGGATTACCCGTGAAGTACATGGGCACAGGAGCGAGTCGCATAAGCGACCCGTTGCCGGCCGATTGCGGGTCGCTAGACCCAGCGTACGGATTGCCGCTCTGCTCGAACCTCAGCAGTGCGTCGCTGACAGTATTCCCGATGTCAAAACACTTTCCGTTGGAAGACAGGTAACCCTCCCGCCGCCATCGCACGTAACGCCGCATCTGATCTATTGGGTCGAATCCCTCCCGATTGATGAGGCTGGTGGCAAGGCACAACGCCATCGACGTATCATCGGTCCATTGACCAGGGTCCAACTTGAAGGGCCCGCCGCCGACCATGTCGTCGATTGGGATGAAATTGCCGGGCATTTTGAACTCGAGCGTGGTGCCGAGCGCATCGCCCGCCGCCAGTCCCAGCAAACAACCACGGAATCGGTCCCGGGCGCAGGGCTTGCTCATCAAGCAGTCTCTAGCCGAAGGTAAATCCTAATAACGAAGAGGTGGATGATTTTCATGCCCTGTCAATTACTCGTATCACATTGAAGCGCAAACGTCGCGCCCGGATGCAGCTATGGCACGCTGGTGAGAAGCAGCGTAGGCGATCGGGTAACTGAGCCAATTGGCGCCCGTCCAACGTTGTTTGGTTCTCAATGTCTGACCTCGCAGTATTGACTCCCCAGTTGAGCGTCGATGCACAAATTGACGCTGTCGACGGCATCCAACGAAAAGTAGATTGACTCCCGGACGGACCAACCCGCTGACCTCGATTTGCAAGCGGCAATGGTCACTCGCTCCACATTCGTCAACCGTGTTTAACGCGCGGACGGTGACCGATTCGTGAAAACCTCGCGAGGCGAACGCATGATCAAGCTGAATCTTGGCCGTCGCCGGTTTCTCCCGGGTTCTGTAATACGCCGGACGGTTTTTCTGCCCAGCTTGCCTGGACCGACGTGCTCCAACCCAAGAGCTTGCATTGGATCAACAACTGTGCGTTCGCGCGCGAAAAATTCTTGCGGGTCATCGCCTGGATCGTAGAACGACATATTGAGATCGCCAGCGGCAAGGATTCGGTGAGTACCGGGATCGGTGCCGCCAATGAATGCCGACAGGTCAGAGATGATCCGGTGCGCCGAACCGTCCGGGTACCCAACCTTCCACTTGCTTTTGGCAGACGGGTGCGGCGCCATCCATCGCGCGTACATGGACCCTACGACAAACGGCTCCGCCTCTTAGGGAGTAACGCGCGCAGCGGCAACGGTCCCGATTCCGCTAACCGCGAATTCTTCCGGCGCCACCCCACTTACTGGGCTGATCTGGTTGAACCAATCAACGCGGACTCGGTCGGACAATTTCACTACCATCGGCCACCGGTCGAACAACCGTTTGGGACGATTTTTGCGCGAATCCGAATTCCAAACATGCGAATCCCAATGAGCTTTGGCACCGATATCGACTTTTTTGGCGACATCGTCGGGGATGCTCTTTGTTTCTTGCAATAGCGCCACGTCGGCGTCCATATCTGCGAGTTGGCGCAATGGAGCGTGACGACCGGCGATATTCCAGCAGATCACTTTTGTTGCCACTAAGCGCGCCGATTCACGTTGATATTCATTTCCGACCCATTCTGCCGGTTTTAGGCATTCGGGAATTGCTCATTGGTCAAAACCGGCGACTCTCAGATTCGCGGTTCGAGTCAAAATTATGGTGTGCCCCATATATGACGAGTTCACGAGGCAGTTGTGGCGAACGGGAAAAATGTGAGTATGTTCGGGTCCTACCCGAGATCTCCAGCCTGGGAACTGGCGCAAGTTGCACGGGAATTGGTGTTTTTGCCTGAATTCGACGTTGCCGGCAAAGATTCAGCTCCGCGCGCGATGAAAATTCAGGCGGCCGCCGTGTCTAATTTGCTCAGGCTGGCGGCAACAGCCGACCGATCGTGGCGCGAACAGGATTCCGGAATGCCCGAAGGCGTCCAACCGAGCTGGTGGCCGTTCGATTACCCGCAAGAAGCAGACCGCCTGGACAGCTTGGCCGCTGACGACGATGCGTCATCACGACTAATTGATTGGGCGCAGGGCATCCAAGCAAAGCTGAAAGCTACCTGACCGTCTATCAGCATCTGTCAGCTGAAGTGTTCATGGGCACCGTGATCAATGCGTGATGCCGCAGTGAAATCTCTTACCAAGCGAAATAGCGCATGGAAGAGAACCGTTGTAATCGATTCCAATGCCCCTTCACCAGAAATAGGCTAGGTGTATGAATTCGATTGAACATCTGGTGCTTGGATTGGTGTAAGCGTGGCGAACGTTTTGGTAGACCTAATTGATCGTGCTCCGTGGCGAGAAGGATCGTGTCCCGCCACGTGGTGTAAAAGCTCCAGCTTGCTGACGATTTAGCGCCAGCAGCGCACGGTAAATGAAAGGGCCACCGTGCGCTCCTCAAAATGAAGACACTTCACCTTCTTCATCGAGGAACCATCGATGGCCCAAGATCATTATGCTGCCCTTTTCACCAAGCTGTCCGAGGAGGGCTTTGACAGCCGCGAGTTCGTCCGCCGACTCGTCGAGCGCGGCCTCCAGGATTTAATCGACGCCGGGGTAGCCGCCCACATCGGGGCGGACCCCCACGAGCGCACGCCAGGACGCACGAACCGCCGCAACGGCAAGCGCCCGCGCACCCTGACCACCCAGGCCGGCGACATCGCGATCGACCTGCCCAAGCTGCGCGAGGGCAGCTGGTTCCCGGAGTTCTTAGAACCCCGCCGGCGGGTCGATCAGGCCCTGTACGCGGTGGTGATGACCGCCTACATCAGCGGGACTTCCACCCGCAAGGTGGACCGGCTAGTCAGGGCCCTGGGCTCGGGACACGGCATCTCCAAGTCCGAGGTGTCCAGGATCTGCAAGCGCATCGACCAGCAGGTAAAGGCCTTCCGGGAACGCGACCTGGGACTTGCCAACTACCCCTACCTGTACCTGGACGCCACCTACGTGAAGGCCCGCCACCGCCACCAGGTCCGCTCGCGGGCGCTGGCGGTGGCCATCGGAGTCACCGGCGACGGCCGCCGCGAGGTGCTGGGCTTTGCCGTCGGCGACGGCGAGGACCTGCCCTTCTGGGAGGACTTCCTCAGCTCACTGGCGGATCGGGGTCTTACGGGAGTGAAGCTGGTGATCTCGGACGCCCACTCGTCCATCAAGGCCGCGGTGCAGACCCGGCTGCCGGGCGCGGCCTGGCAGGCCTGCCGGATCCACTTTGGCCGCAACATCGCCCGGCGGGCCGGCAGCCGGCCGAACCAGCGCCTGGCGATGGCCGCCTTCTCCACCATCTACAACCAGGCCGACCGCGAAATGGCGGTAGCCCACTACCACTACTTCGCCGCGGCGATGGAGAAGCTCGCCCCGCGCCTGGGGGATTACGTCGACGACAGAGAGGTGGAGCTGACCGCCTACGCCGATTTCCCGCCGGTGCACTGGCGCAAGATCTGGTCCACCAATCCCCTGGAGCGCCTCATGGCCGAGATCAAGCGGCGCAGCCGGGTGGTGCAGATCTTCCCGAATGACGAATCGGTCGCGCGCCTGGCGGGGGCGATCCTGTGCGAGCAGAACGACGAGTGGATCGCCTCCGAGCGCCGCTACATGTCCCAGGAGTCGATGCGGCAGATCGGGAAGGTGGTGGCCCACCGTGACGATATCGACGGGCAGACCGGGCAGCTGGTGGCGGCGCCCAGGGACTGGGCCCTGCAAAGAGCCAAAGAGATCTACATGTAGACGGCCGGCGGCGGGATGAGCGGTCCGCCGTCTCCCGGAAGGGCTGCGCGCCCGAGGGTCCCCGGGATCGGTGCGCCCTGCGATCCCGTTTGGCGATGCGGCACGAAGCACAATTGGGCTGCGGCCGCACTGCCGCACGAAAACACATCCACTCAGAAGGATCAGCGCCCCCGGAGAGTCTCCTACAACAACTGCCGGCCCTTGCCGGCAGCATCGGCCTCGAGGCTGATGCTGCCGCACCCCATCAAAGTAGAGGGAGCCGGACTTACTTACACCTACCGAGGGGACACGACCGCGAGAAGCGGTGACCTATCGGGATACCTGGCCACACCAATATGTACTTTCCGAAAAAGACGATCAACGTGAATTGCTGGCGGTCGTTTGCCAACGCTTCATCGACGGTGAAGGCGTGGCCTGTCGATTTTTTCGAATGGCCAACACGTATCTTTTCATCGGCGGTTACAAATACTGGTTGATGACCGATTACCGTCAGATCGATCCCTTTGGCGATGACGACAACTACGTGGTCAACCGGGCCCCGCTATATCGTGATCGCCGTGATTTTGTAATCCAGGGTGGCGATACCGGCAAAGCGGAAGACTACCCGTCAACTCCGGCTTCAGGCGGGTGAAAAATCGGCGAATAAATTCCCTTTTTGCCGGGCAATCAGTTCGACAACGCGTACTTTGCCATATTCCGCTCGTATGGCGACCTTTATTTCCGGCAATGCGGAACTTTTGAGATTGGCAGCACACTCGTCGGGAACGACTTTCGCTTTGGCATCCAATCGTTCCCTGGGAGATATGACGAGAGCGAATTTCGGCGCTGATTGAAAGTCAGAATGTAGTACTGCCGATTTGACTACGAAAGATGAGTGACCGATGTTTGTGATTCTTGTACCCGTCCAGATAAAGCCAGGCAGCAAAGACCAGTTCGTAGAGGCGATCATCGGCGATGCCAAAGGATCGCTAGATAACGAACCGGGCTGCCAGCGCTTCGACGTAATCCAGGACAAGGGCGATGCGAACCGAATCTGGCTCTATGAGGTCTACGACGACGAGGCCGCCTTCCAGGCCCACCTGGAAACTCCCCATTTCATCAAATTTCGCAACGCCACTGCCAGCATCACAATCGATGGCCCAGCGGGAGCCGCTCTGGGCAGCGGCTACGTCTGGCCCCCCAATGGCGGATGGAAGTAGGAACCCGATATCGCACTTTGACTCAGGGGTCGGAGTGAGACCATTGCCGGTCCGTCAATGGGCGGCAGGCAACCACCAGATCGCGGGATGGCGCTAAGAGGTGGTGGTAAATCCCTCAGTTGTCGGTTGCCTAGAATCGCCGCCGCCGGCGCTGACTGGACGTAGATAGTGCAAGTTTTCGAAGAGTTTGCAGGTCAGTTCCCGAGGCTAGATGCCTTTATTCCCGATCCGATTGCCCAGGCGTTAGCCGTCGCCGTTCTGAGCGTTGTGGCTGCATTGGCCATCGATTGGTTCGTTTCAAGAATGCTGTTGCGGTGGGCGCATCGGACCGGTAGTGAATTCGACGACCACCTCGTGAGCATTCTCCATAAGCCTCTTTTCCTCCTAGTTCTCCTGGGCGGCCTGATGCTGGCGGCAAGCCTGCTCCCCCTTGGGGGATGGCTGCGCACGGCCACCTATGGGACCGTTGGCACGCTGGCCGCGCTAGTGGGCCTGGGCCTGGCAATTCGCCTTAATCGAGTGACGCTCAAGGTCTTGAGCCAGAACCGTAGTCGGTTTCGCTACGTTGACGAACGTACGATGCCGCTATTTCGGAATGTCATCAATGTGGTGTTGTTCGGGGCTGCCGCATACGCCCTGTTCCTCATGTGGGACCTGGACGTCACCGCTTGGCTCGCCTCGGCGGGAATATTGGGCATCGCGATCGGGTTGGGCGCGAGGGACACGGTCGCCAATTTCTTCGCCGGAGTTCTTATCTTGATCGACGCGCCCTACCGCGTCGGAGATTTCATCGTCTTAGATTCGGGGGAACGTGGCAAGGTCACCCATATCGGATTGCGGAGCACCCGCATCCTGACCCGCGACGATATCGAGGTCACCGTGCCCAACGGCATCATGGGCAACCTCAAGGTCACAAACGAAACCGGTGGGCCGCACGAGAAAGAACGGATTCGTATACGTGTTACGTGTGCTTATGGCTCCGATATTGACCGCGTCAAGCAGGTGCTCCGCGAGGTCGCGGTTGCCCATCCCGGCGTGTGCGATGATCCCGATCCACGTGTCCGCTTTCGCACATTCGGGCATTCCGGATTGGAATTGGAGCTGTTGGCCTGGATCGATGAGCCGGTTCTCAGGGGAGCCGTCACCGACGCTCTCAATACTCAGGTCTACCAGCGCTTTATGGAAGAAGGGATCGAAATCCCTTATTCGAAGCGGGATATATACGTAAAGGAAATGCCGCCACCGCCCGGGGATGACCGTTCGTAGCCGGGAACGACTCTTGGTCCCGAAGAATGCTTCCCTGGTGCTCGAATCCTGGCGAAGCATGCGGTGTCAGTCGAATGCGTGAAAGCGGATTTTCGCCATGATTTCGAAAAGTGGGCGGGCGCAATTACCCGCCTTGCGATCGCCGATTGACGATTGAGCGAAAAACTCTCCATCGAAGCCTCAGATTTGTCCCAAATCGTCGCTGTTGATGTGGAAACGACCGGACTTTCGCCGAATCGCGACCGCATTGTCGAGGTGGCGCTGGTCGGACTGGACCAGTCTGCGAACCCAGATTGGTCCTGGCAGTCACTGGTAAATCCTGGTCGCCAAATCCCGGCGCAGGCTACCGAAATTCACGGGATAACCGGCCGGGAAGTTGGGTGCGCACCAACTTTTGCCGATCTTGTTGACGAGATCTTGGAGCGCTTACAGGGAAAAGTCGTTTTGGCCCACAACCTTAAGTTCGACGCCGGGTTCTTGCGGGCGGAAATTCGGCGGGCCGGTAGGCCGCTGCCCTCGCTGCACGGGGTCGACACCCTGGCCTTGGCGAGACAGTACGGCTGGCAGGCAGGGTCTTCGTATCGACTTGGCGACCTGTGCCGTCATTACGGCATCCAAACCTCGCATTTGCATCGGGCGCTGGGCGATGCGAGGGCAACGTGTCTGCTGTTGCAGCGCATGTTGGGGATCGCGAATGAATCCACGGACCCTTGGGCACTCCGCAACGAGCGGTAGCGAGCACCGCCGCACTCGACTGCTTCATTAGATCAGCTCGCACGGCCTTTTCCGGGACCGACTGAAGAATTCGCATCTTCAAGCGCTAAATATTCCATGGCAAGCGCTTTTACCTAGCAAGCGGCTGGCGTCGGCGCTACATGGGCTGAAAATCGCCATTATGCGAATGTCGATCACGACCGAAGACGTTGTGTAACTTGACCAGCGAATTGAAGTTAGCAAAAACGGAGATGAAGATCACATCGGGATTAAATACGATGGCATGTTGGTGGCTCACCCGCAGCCGAGAAAAAAGAAATCGAAAGCGCCGCTATGCGGCATGATGTTGTTATCATCTGCCCGTGAACGCCGAATGTGGATCTGGGCATTGGCGGTGATTGCGGTGATTTTCGGCTCACTGGGATTTGCGGGAAAACTGGCCGCCAGGCTGCAGGAATTTGGACTGGTTGAGTCGGTGTCGATCATATTGTTCCTGGCCGGCATGATCCTGGTTGCGGCGACCGTGATTTCGCAGGGCTTGGCGACCCGACCCAGCGGCCTCACAATTGTGATCGCGTTCGGGGTTGTCGCGGTCTTCGTGCTGCTCTTCCTGCGAACCGCAGTATTAGTGGAACGCACTCATCTGATCGAATATGGCGTGCTGGGCACCTTCGTTTACGCGGCGCTGGCCGAACGGCTCTCGCCGAGGCGACCGGTGCGCACGGCATGGTTGCTGGCGCTGACCATAACGACGGCGATTGGAACACTGGACGAGGCGGTCCAATTCGTGATCCCGGACCGCGTTTTCGACCCGGTTGATATCCTGTTCAATTTCCTGGCCGGGTCTGTTGCCATCACCGGTTGTGTCGGACTTGGCTGGGCGGATCGGCGCTTTACCCGCAATTGATTCATGGATCGACTACTGTTTGCGACACTGGCTCATCATCTGGTCAATTGCGTCAGCAACGTACCGTGACGTCTTTTCGACATCGGCGCAATCGAATGTCCAGCGGGTGATTTTCACGGCTTTCCCTGCCGGCTTTCCGGCACCCCGCTAGTTGTCGGTAACCGGGGCCCGACTATTGCCTTCAGGCAAATATCGATCAAGGAGGGTGGCTCGACTCATCCAGATTTCACCGACCGGAAAAATTGGGTCGCGCTGATCGGCTGTCGCCAAATCCGGTTGCCCTCTGGTCCTTTGAGCGGTATTTTGGCCCAGGCGGTCCGCTCCATCAGGGTGATAAAGGGCCAACATGCCCCGCATGTACTGTCGATCAAATTCCCGGCGCCAGCTTTGCGGTCGCGCCCAGACTGCAAATCCCAACCGCCGTGCGATGCGAAACAAAAGCGTCTCACTGGTGAGAGCCTTGGCCGGGCGGCCGTTGAGACCCAGGGTTCCATCGACCCCCTGCTGGGCCAGCACCGCCAGGTCGCCGCGAAACGCTTTTATCACCTGCCAGATGCGACGGGACGTAACGCTATCGCCCAGCTGTCTAAGCACTGAATTTCGAAGGTGTATTCGGCAGATGATGTCACCGGACGCGATCCGGGTCCCGTCCGGCAGGGTGACCGATCGGGGCCTCTTATGGACTTCCAACCCGTAGAGCAATATTCCGCCGGGCCTCACGGGCCGTAACCGATACCAGCGGGTATAAATCCGTTCCCATGCCCACCAGATCCAGAGCAGGCCGGCGGGCTCGCCTGGTTCATGCGGCCCGACTGTCGAGAGCACCAGGCGCATCCCTGCGCCGGCCAACCGGCGGGCCAAGCGGACGGAATGCGGGAGAGGCTCCGGCATCGTACCGCCGGCTGCATAGCGGCGGCGGCCGATTCCCAAAAACCCCAATGCCCAGCGCACGAACATCCAGATCATTCCGAATCGCCACGGAAGGGTGCGAAATCGCCTGGGCGAGGTGTAAATGTACGTGCCGTTTCGACTGCGGGATCCGAAATGGGCGCGGCCGATTCGCTGCAACCTGCCGTCACCGGAACGCAGCGAATCGGCCGCGCGGCGCATCAGATCCAGATCTTCGGCAAGATGCAGGTCATCGTTGAATCCACCGAGCAGACTGAAAAGCTGACGGTCGATATAGAACATTTGGCTGTGTATGCCAAAGATTCGTTTTCCGAACTCCAACGTGTAAAAGAATCCCTTCTCGAAGAAGTCATCCGACTCGGCCAATACGGGGATGCTCCCGCCGCGGGCACCCGCCCGCCAGACTGCGGCCACGTCGCCGATCACCGTAGTCCCGAGGGTGGAATCGGCGTCGAGAAAGACGATAACGTCACCGTCCGCCGCCATAGCGCCGCGGTTTTTCGCCCGGGCGGTGCCTTGTCGTGATTCCCGCTCAAGTTGCAGCATGGGCTTGACGGCGGTCCCAGCCGCCCAACGCTCCGCCAGTTCGAGTACGACTCCGGCCGTGCCATCGCGCGAGTCGTTGTCTACAACCACGCATTGAACCCGATCCAATGGATAACGCTGCCCTGCCACCGATTCAAGCGCGCGGGTGATGTAGGACTGCTCATTGCGGGCAGGGATTACAACCGAGACCAGCGGTTGCCGGTCCCGCGCTGCCGGCCGGGTGCGGGCGACGAGTTGCCGGTCATGCCGCTGATGGGTGGCGAAGAGCTGGTTCACCGTTCCCAGTTCCCGCCGCGCAGCCAATTCCGTCAGACGGTCCAATACCCGCTCCAACGCCGGGCTGTCCTGCAAACGTTGGGGATGCAGGAAGACCTTTACCACCGGGCTGTGCGACAGCCCGCCACCAGTGAGCTGGCTGCTGGCCGCAACTGCCCCATTCCCGAGCTGCACCAGCAATTCGTGAATCCCGCCGACGCCCATATAACCCTGCCAGGGGGTAGTTATAGCCTGGCCGGATTGAATATCACGCACCTTTGCCTGCTCGATCAAATAGCGGAATCCGGCCGCGGCGACGCCCTGCCGGCCCTCCCGGTTGATCAACCATGCCGGCGCACAGAACGCCTCTGGCTCCACTCCCAGGGCATCGGCCAGGCCGCGTCGGGCGGAAAGGGCGGATTCGTGGGCGGCATCTTCGGAGAGGGTTAGGAATTCAGCGGCCCGCGGCGCAAACCAGGCGCCGCGCCAGCGTTGGGTCAGCGAACCATGTAAGACACCCTGGGTCTGGTGAGTCCAACCGTGGGCCACGATTTCACTGCCCGCGGCCACCTCGGACCGCAGCAGGTCGCACAGGTCGGCATCCCGCTCCAGCGGCCAACGATCCGCATAGTTGGGGACCACTTTGAGTACGCGCGGGCTGATCGCCCGTCGATCCAACTCGCCAAGCAGCTCACGTATGCCGGGGGTGAACGGTGGCGCCACGTCATGGATGGTAACGATGAGCATGCGCTGTGGGATAGCGCTGAGGGAGTCGTGTGTTTGCATCAACTTGGCTGCCGGCCGGCGACGGAGCCATGAAGGAGTAGATGAAAAAATCGGCTGCATCGGTGGTCCAGATGGATGCAGCAAACGCAATCCGAGCAAACCCTAGTTTGCTGTTTTACTGCAAAGCCCCTGCCGCAGTTATCGGCCATTCCTCGACTAATTCGCCATTGCGACAGGCGTAGATTTTTCGGTGTAGCAATACTGTGCTGTCGGAATAGTGCGGAATCAATTCAATTCGATCGCCGATGTGCAGTGCTTCGCCACCGTCGGGGACCAGGAACATATGTTCGGCACTTAAACGCGCGCAATGCCACCCGCTTGGATTTACGACCATGGGCAGCCCGGTGTGGCGCCCGGTCGACTTCCAACCTGCGTCCCCGATGGCTTGTCCGGAGCGCGCGGCCGATACCACCTGGCACAGCAATTTCAATGCCAGCGCATGACCTTCGACCCCCGCCTGCTGGTAGGTCAAGTCCATCAGGACCGCGCCGCCGGCCTGCAGCTCGGTTAGGACCGATTGCTCAAGGAAAAAGCGGTAGTTGCCGCTCCCGCCGCCGGATAGCACGGCGATGTCGTGGCCTTGCTCAATGCACAAGCGATGGGCCCGCTTTATGACCGCCGCCGATGCCGTGGTTTCGCGTTCTTTGTCGGCGTCCGCCATGGCCATCACATGGCCCTCGTATCCCATCAAACCCCGCAACCGCACACCATCAAGTTCGCCGATCAGAGAACACAGGCCCGGCGCTTCTCGCGGTGTCACCCCGCAGCGATGGAAGTTAACGTCGATATCGACCAGGAGATCTATTGCCAATCCCGCGGCATTGGCCGCGGCCGCAATTTCACGGATGTTGGCGACGTCGTCGACGGCAACGCAGACATTTGCTAATTTCGCCACCTGGATGAGGCGGGCGACCTTGGTTGTGCCGACTACCTCGTTGGCAATTAGGATGTCGCCGACTCCGCCCTCGGCCATTGCCAGCGCCTCGGTTGATTTGGCGCAGGTTACGCCGACTGCTCCGGCCTCAATCAAACGTTTAGCCATCGCCGGCGCCTTGCATGCCTTCACGTGCGGCCTCCAGTCAAAACCGGCGGCGGCGCACCGCTTGACCATCAGACGGGCGTTGTGCTCTATTGCGTCCAGGTCAACCAGCAGCGCTGGCGTGTCTACCGTGCGTGCAAATGTCATACAGCCTCCCCCAACCTCAAAATCGTAACGGACAGCCGAGGACTGTTTGCGGATGGCTGCAAGCAACGCCGCTTGCTGTGGGTTGGATCAAACGCGGGCTATACCAGCCAAGCATCGAAATTTGACCGGTGCATTGGCTCGTCCATCCAGTCAGTATCGGGTTCAGGCAGCTGTTGGGCACGTTTGACATTGAGCAATCCCTGCGGGAGGAAGAGGGTGTTGGGGCGGCCGGAACGGGCGATCCAATGGAGGGCGCGTGCATCCTGGATGGCGTTGGCAACGGCCAGGGTTAGCACGGTGTCTTGGATGCAGTAATCAATGACTTTCTGCCGTTGGCCAGCTTGCCACATGTGCGGCGCGAAATTACCGGCGATGCCCTCGGATTTTGCGCCTACGTTCATACCTCGGGCGGCGGTGCCGAGAGCGAGACGGAAGCCCTTCATGCAGAACAGTTGATACATCATGTCGATGTGGGCCAAGGCAAGTTTTTGGCATGTTTCCATGTCGCCAGATTCCTGGGCCAGTACCTGCCAGTCAAAGCCCAGGCCATTCCAAGTTACTATCTTTCGCCTGCGGGATTGAGCTTCCAGGTAGGCGAGCATTGCGCGGATATCTTGTCGGGTCATCAGGTCGGCGGGGCTGCCATCCGGGCTCTTGCTTGCCCAGACGATAGTGGCGTCGGGCTCGTTGGTAGTCGTAACCGCGCAGGCTACTCCTAACGGGCTGTGATCTTGCCAGTTTGAGCCTTCCGGAAAAGGCTTGGCGGTTTCGATGTCGAGGGCGATGAAGTCCATAGTGTTCCTTTGCAAAGAGGCCGGAATTGAACTGGTCTCGGTTTGTGGTTTGCTTTGCTTCCGTCTCGTTCGCAGTCGTTAACCGATCGCTCGGATGGAGAGTCGAATCGAGATTGCCGTAGATTTCTCAGCACTTTTATTTGCCTTACAGCATCGGGCAATGCGGGTATCGTTACTCCTTGCGCAGGCTGGTGGAGTTCAATGCACAACGAATTAGTCTGTTTCTTTATTGCGCCCAGCCCGACTCATCCACCAAACATTCAAAGCGACTATCACAGCGGATGCGATCCACATCGCCGTCCCCAGGTTCGGGTTAACTTGCAGCCCAATTCCCAATCCCAGAAAGAAAACAACAAAGGCGACCAGAAATAGCACCGCGTGGCCGGCAATCCTGGCCCATGTTGTCAATCCCTTTGATCGTCTCAATTGATTTCTCCAGGATCCTCGCTCGGATTCTTCGCCGAACAACTGCCAATATTTTTACGCGACGACGGTTTATGGACATTTAGCAACGCCGACCCGTGCGAGTAGCGCATTTGTCGTGTGCTGGTCGCGCACAAACGTGTTTGGCAACAAATCCACAAGATTGCCGTCAATTTTGATAGTCGCCAGCATCCGGGTGAGCATGCAATTCGCGGCGCGTCGTCGCGGGCCGGTTGCTCGGTTGAAAAGCACTTCAACACATTGATCGATCCCATACTGAATTTGCGGATCGGCGAAGAACTTCGTAGGGCGCTTTCGGGAGAAGAGCAAATGCAGATATTGGCGCAACGCTTGGTTGCAAATCGATCGTTATTGACCGCCGGCTTGGCAGCATTTCTGGCAATTGCGGCCCTGGCCCTTTTCACGTTCCCCACCAGCGCTGGTGGCCAAGGCGTCCCCGTTCGATTTCCGACCAATCAGGTAGACGATTCGACCAAGGACGCGGCATCGACGATGCTGACGGTTGAGGGCCTTGGATCACGCAGTGTCGATTACGATGGCGCGATCGGGCGATTCAATATCAGAGTGTTGCGCGAATCCATCATCGCCGCGGTTTCCGACGGCAATGTAGCCGTGCAAGCGATCGCTGATGCGGTGGCCGAAACCTGCACCACCGGTGAGACGCCATCTGCCGACCCCGCGACAACGCCGGCATGCATTTCGCCCAACGGCCTGCAGACGGTTGGAATCAGCATTTACGAAGAATTCGACTACACCGAACTCGGCCGGGTATCGCAAGGATTCCGCTATGAGAACCGGCTGGCGATTGCCATTCGCGGCACGGGATTTGCCGGTGGGCTGGTCGACCTGGTTATCAAATCAGGCGGCGACCTCGTGCGCTTTGACGGTCTCGATTTCACCACCTCGCGACGCTCGGAGTTCGAGCGCCTGGCCCTGCTTGATGCCATCGACGACGCACAATCTACGGCCAACGCGATCGCCGGTCACATGGGATACCGGATTGCCCGTATCGTTGAGCTCAAACCCGCCGTTGATTTCGCCGTCAACCGCAATGTCGTTGTGTCGGCCCAAGCCGACGCCGGCGGGGGGTTTGCGCCGACCAGAGTATTTGCCGGACAAGAGGTCATCACTTCGCGGGTCACGATGGTCTTCGAACTGCGCCCGCCGTCCGCTGGCTGATCTTGAACGCTTTGATGGCCGACACCGCGGCCGATCGCCAGCGTTGACGGGGCGAATCCTTGCTTCAATGAGATTTTGCCCGTGAAACTCTGGATATCCTCCCGGTTCAGCTGTCGAATTGTGGTGCTCTTTGAGATCCGTGACCCGCCCTTTTATGTCGACTGAATTTCATTTGACCGAAACCTTGAACTGGGTTGCCGGCTGCTTGATTGAACCCGGCAATAAAGCAGGCAATTCGATCGCCTGTTGACACGATCGGATTCCTCCGGCCGGATCTGCCGTCAATTCGGACCTGCTTGAACGCCGACAGCCGTTGACCTCTCGTTCCTAGGCTGCTAGTCTTTTGTCATAAGGTGAGGGGTTGCAAGTTGGCCACAGAGGCGCTTGGCGCTGCCGGGATTCGGCCGCTGGCGGAGGTTCGCAAGGAACTTCGGGTCAAGTGGTACCGGTGTCCGATCGAGCACAAGGTCCTGCGGGAACTATCGCGGCGCAGCAATGTGCAGGGCTTTTTGCAAGCCGGTGGGCACCTGGGCATGTTCCTGACTACCGGCGCGCTCACCTATTTCCTATGGACGCAGCAAATCTGGATCGCGTTCGTATTCGCCCTTTTCCTGCACGGCACAGTGGCCAGTTTCTGGGTTGGCGTAGCCTGCCACGAACTCACGCACGGATCGGTTTTTCGCACCAAGCGGCTTAACCGGCTTTTTCTCTACCTGTTTAGCACCGTCAGTTGGTTTGATCCCTTCGAATACGCCGCCAGCCACACTTACCACCACCGCTATACGCTCCACCCGGAAGGGGACAGAGAGGTTCTCCTGCCCCTTCATCCCTCGGTGGGCAGGACCTTCATGTTGCAGTTGTTTACGGTGAACCTGTTTACGCAGCGTGGTCGAACGTTGTCCAAAGGCGGACTTTTTTCCACGATCATGAGCACCGCCCGCGCGGCGGTCGGAACATCCGGCCCTTCCGAGATTCCCAGCAATTTATGGCTGAAGATGCTGCGCCAGGACCAACCGCAACAGTTTCGTCGATCAATGTGGTGGTCGCGCTGGCATCTTGCGTTCCATGGCGCCGTGGTAGTCGTTGGTCTGGCAACCGGTCAATGGGTGGTGCCGTTGCTTTTGACGGTCGCACCATTCATCGCCAACTGGGGGCAGTACGCTTGCTCGATGCCCCAGCACTGTGGCCTGATCGATGAGACGCCCGACTTTCGCAAGAGCGTGCGTTCGATGACCCTTATCCCGATTCTTGAGTTCCTCTACTGGCGGATGAACTGGCATTTGGAACACCACATGTACGCCGGCGTTCCCTGTTACAACTTGAAAAAACTCCACCACACGGTGGCCCACGACATGCCGGCGCCGAGGACCCTCCGTAGCGCCTGGCGCGAGATGCTGCGAATCTGGGAACGCCAACAGGAAGAACCGGGATATCAGTACGACACTCCGCTGCCGCTGACTGCGGGCCACATCCGTTCAGACAATCCCGACGAACTGGAAAGCGCCATCGGTGACCTGGCGCCAGAGGAGATCCGGCAGCCCTAATTCATCGGCCCCGACGTCGTTTGGCAGCACCGCGGGTGAAAGTTTTTGCTGTGTCCCGTTGGCTAGATTGCCAAATCTGCAGGATCCTTAGATCATCGCCACGCAGTAGAGCCACCGGGTAGCGTTACCCGCCTTTAGCGCCGTTCGGTCCGGCGCGGCTGCGGGTCACCGAAACTTTAGACCACTCGTGTTTGCATGCAGGTCAACGATTTAGCTCAAAACTGCAGCCGAGCCCGATTCAATTCGATTCGGGCCAAAGGAATCCCAATTCGTCAGTGAGATTGTTCGCGTTGTCTTCTATATCTATATATACGTAGGCGAAAACTGACTCCGGTTATCCGACCCGGATACCTTTTGCTTGTTGGCGAACGTTCGGCCCGAGGTCCATCTGCCGCAAACTACTAATTGAATGTTCGCACTGCCACTGCGGAAGCGGGTTGAATCCGATTCGGATATCAGCAGTGGATTCAAAGAGGGAGCTGTGGCATGAATTTTGGCCTGGAAGGAAAAAAGGCATTCGTCGCCGGCGGCGGTCGCGGGATTGGAAAAGCAATCGCGCGCGTACTGGCTGGTGAGGGCTGCGACCTGGTCGTGGCCGCGCGAACCAAGGATCAACTGGATGCCTCGGCCGCGGAAATCGCCCGCGCCACCGGGCGCACCGTAATTCCGATGGTCATGGACGCAACCAGCACCGAGCAGGTGAACGAGGTTGTGGCGGCGGCGGCCTCGGCACTGGGCGGCCTGCATATCCTGGTCAACAGCGCTTCCCACCCCGGCGGGGCCGCGGATGCTGTGGGTTATATCGAAACCATCAATGAGGATTCATTGATAAATGATTTCGACATCAAGTTCGTCGGCGCCCTGCGCTGCACCCGGGCAGCGATCCCGTTACTAAAGAAACAAGGGTGGGGCCGGATCATCAATATCAGCGGCGGAAATGCCCGCAGGGCCGGCAACCTCACCGGCGGTGCCCGCAATGTTTCACTTGTCCACATGACCAAGACCCTGTCTAACCAGCTGGGGCAATTCGGCATCACCGTCAATTGCATCCATCCGGGCCCGACTCGTACCGAGCGGACCGCGGGCATGCTTGCGGATCGAGCTGAGCGCGAGGGACTTGGCCCGGAAGATACCGAGCGCCCAGATTTTTTCGCGAGCGCGGACCAAAGCAATGCCATAGGTCGCATGATCGATGCCGAAGAGCTCGGTTATGTGGCCGCTTTCCTAGCTTCGGACAAGGCATGGGCGGTTACCGGCGAGGTCATTGCCGCGGGCGGTGGCGAGGGCAGCGCGGTTTTTTACTAGGACTCTTAGACCCATTCCGTAGGCGGCAACTGCCGGCGCCGAATTGATATTTCAATATCAATAGATTTGTATTCGCAACACGTGGGCATGAGAATTGGGGAGTGGTGCAGCGAAAGTGACTGCTAGCCTTCGGTTCTCATAGGTCGCCGTTGGAGCATTTGTGTCTCCAATTAACCCGACTTCGGTTTTGGTGCCGGGCAGGCCGAGGTCCAACCCAATCCGGTTGGTTTTGGGTTGGCCGAGAAGGATCGCGTAGACGACGCCACTATTCGTGGTGAATCGGACAGGAATTCCATCGGTGGTGGCGCCGGTTGCACGCGACCACGGTCGCGTTCCAAATATCGCCTCCCCATTTACTTTCAGCCAAGCTCCCAGGGCCCGCAGGCGGTCGGCTTGAATCTGAGGGATCGAACCGTCGGCCATCGGACCGACGTTGAGTAGCAGATTGCCGTTCTTACTGACTATGTCGATTAGGAGATGGATGAGTTCCGCCTCACCTACCGTGTGATCGGTGGTTTCGATGCGGTTGTATCCGAACGAATAGCCAAGTCCGCGACATGTCTCCCACTTTGATTCGGTTATGTCGTCCATCTGGGTGTATTCGGGCGTGACAAAGTCGCTGTGACGGGCGGGGGCGCCGGGCTTGCAGATCTCGAATCGGTCGTTGATCACCCCATCTGGATGAGCGTTGTAGAAGTCGGCGACGATTTTGGCCAGACCACCCTGCTCGGGATAACCAATGTCGTTCCAAAGAATGATCGGGTCGTAATTGCGGATCAGTTCGCGCCAATGGGCATCCGCATATTCGGCGAACTGTCTGGTGTGGTTGATCGTCGCGCGCACTTCCTCATGGTCGGTGATCGGAGTCGGGTTAAAGGTCCAATCGAGCCCACCCGAGTAGTAGAGGCCCATGCGCATGCCCGCCGCTCGCACGGCTGTCGTCAATTCGCCTACGATGTCGCGCGAACTGGACAGGCTTTCATTGGGGATCAAAGGATGCTCGACCCGGCTTGGCCAGAGCGTGAATCCGTCGTGGTGCTTGGTCGTGAGCACGACGTAACGTGCCTGGGCCGCCGCGAACAACGAGGCCATTGCAGCCGGATCCCAGACCTTGATGCCGTCATTGAATTGCCGCGCGAAACCGAAGTAATCAAACTGATTTCCGTAGGTAGAGCGATGGTGGGTTTGCGTTGGCGAGCCTTCAATGCGCAGTGTGTTCAAGTACCACTCGGCGTACGGATTGTTGGCGAACCAGCGCGTCCAGTCAATCGTCCCAAGTTCGCCTATCGGCGTCGCCCAAGCCGGGACCGAGAAAAGCCCCCAATGGATGAATATCCCAAGCTTGGCGTCATGAAACCACTCCGGGGCTTCGTGGCCGCGGATTGATTCCCAGTCGGATGTGAATACTTCTCTATCCCTACAGTCATTCATGAAATCAACAACTTCGGGCGACGCTGCAGATCTGACGCCGTTTTCGATTGACCCCCGGTTCTTTCGATGGTATCCCGAATTCCCTCCACCGTCGCTCTGGATTCACCTTGCTGATTCGCAACACAGTGAATGGCCTAGTTAACCATGTGGGCGAAAGTTCCCCAGCTGCCTCTTAGGCGACTCACATTCGAGCATCACGAGACCATGTGGACGCTGGAGGCCACACCTCGGCGGTTGGATTTGCTTGAGTTGTCGTCCAAATCGCGGCAAAGTTGGGCGGGCGGCGCAATGTAGGTGGTCGATGCCGCCGCGGACCTTCGCCAGCGAGTGAAATTGGGGCATCGTCGACTCAGAATGCAATCAGCGACACCGAAGGTAAGACCGGCATCTGGGTCAAAAGACTCCAATCAGCGACAGGTCAATTTGCGATCGGCTATTCGCATCTGCATCCGGTTGTGGGCCACCGGGCCGAACTGGGATTTTGACATTCGGCCGGCCCAAGCCCTCTGTAATCGAGAGTGCGCGATAGTGCAGATCAAACACGTAAGTTGCAGATAGTCGTCTTCCGCCCGGGCGTGGATAGACTGGACGAGGCGGGATGAGACGGACTATGTCGTGGCCTGGCAATGACGGATCGCCATAGACGGCCAGCCGTGCGAATCCCGATGGTGGAATCGTTCACGGGGGTTGTGCGATGAGTGGGTTGAAGAACGCTGCTGTCAGGTTGGGTTCGCTAGAACTTGCAACCGTCATTTTCTGGATGCTTTTCTGGTTGGCCAACGGATTGGCAAAATTCATTCCAGGGACCAATATCGGAGTCAAGTTCGCGGAAAAAGGCGACGTAAATCCTGTCGCCGCGACGCTGGACCAAATGGGTTGGGGCACGGGTCTGGGCGACTTCGGCCTCTACTTTACGGGGACCGTTGAGCTGATCGTCGGGCTCGTCTTCACCTGGGCGCTTATCCAGTTCATCATGCGAACCGGTTCGGCCGCCCGTCGGCCGTGGATCTTGTTTGGACTCTTTGTAAGCGCAATCATCTTTGCCGTATTTGCATTTGCCAATGTAGTGACGGCAGCTCGCCCGACGCCACTGATCTGGCACGCCACCTATTTCGGCGTGGTTGGCATATCGTGGCTGGTGATCGTCGGACAGGGTGTATGGATGCGCGACATGGATGGCACGGACAGCAGCTAGTTAACGCGGTCGGCAGTTGGATCCCTTCTGTCGGGCAAATATAGGAACGCGAACGCGAGGAGAACTCATCGGACGGCGCGACAGCGTCGATTGCCGTTAGCCTGTCAACGGGCCCAATCGGCACTGGAAAGGAACCATCCATGCGCGCAGTAGCGGCATGCGATGGGCGACTACGTTTGGTCGATATTCCCAGACCCGAACCAGCCGCAGGGGAGATTCTCGTAAAGGTGCTCGCCTGCGGGATCTGCGGTTCCGATCTGCACTTCCTCAAATTTGGCGCCGATATGGTGAGAGCGTCGGTCGAATCCGGCTTCGGTCGTTTTGCACTCGATCTAACCCGCGACATCGTGATGGGCCACGAGTTCTGTTGCGAGGTCGTCGCCTACGGGCCGGACACCGACGCCAAAGTGCCGATCGGCGGCCGCGTGACCTCTATTCCACCGCACGGTGCATTCAACAATGACTACTCCGGCGGTTATGCCGAATACATGCTGCTCAATGCCAACCTGGCGCTACCGCTACCCGA
Organism: Chloroflexota bacterium; assembly: GCA_965249595.1. Classification (GTDB taxonomy): domain Bacteria; phylum Chloroflexota; class UBA11872; order UBA11872; family VXNJ01; genus VXNJ01. The sequence goes on from OZ252242.1 coordinate 1,701,950, forward strand.
TAGCGTTTCTACCGAGCAGGCGGCCATGACCGAGCCGATGGCAGTCGGTCTGCATTCGGCAAGAGCCGCCAGGATCAGCGGAGCCGAACCAGCGGTTGTCTATGGTTGCGGTCCGGCCGGCCTGGCTGTCATTGCCCATCTGAAAGCTGAAGGTTGCGGGACAATAGTCGCCTCGGATTTGTCTGCCGCGCGCCGGAAACTCGCCTTGACCATGGGTGCCGATATCGCCGTCAATCCACGCGAAATCTCGCCCATCACGATGCTCCAGCGGCAAAGTTCTTATCAGCGCGGTGATGAAATTGTCATGTTCGATGCGATTGGAACTCCCGGGTCGATAGCTCTGCTGATGAAGGAAGCTCCCGCCAGTGGAGCCCGGATCATCGTCGTTGGCGTGTGTATGCAAAACGATGAGATCGTCCCTGTGGCAGGAATCGAAAAAGAGCTTCAACTCAAATTCGTCCTTGCCTATACGCGGGGAGAATTTGCCGAAACTCTGGGCGCTATAGGCGGTGGAACAATCGATCCGACTCCGATGATCAGCGGCCGGGTCGGATTGGGCGGAGTTGCCGGAGCCTTTGAAACCCTGGCAAGTCCTGAAGAACACTGCAAGATCATGGTCACTCCGCACGATCGATAGAGGTGCGTGTCAGTGGATTCCGGCTAGCGTTGAATTGGGGCGATGGCAATGAAAATTGCCGCCGTAAACTGGCTAAAAATCTTCTGGGAGGGACGGGCCGATGGCTGCACCAACGATTGATATCAGCAGCCGCATAGATCACGAGCATTGCCAAGTATTCGACGCGTTGCCGCTCAATCCGCGTGATTGGTCGGATATCCCGGCCGTGCGCAGACTTTCGGCGGCCGAACGAGCGGCCGAACCCAAGCCGTTTCTGCCTTCCACGGTAACCGTAACCGACCACCAGATACCCGGACCAACAGGTGCTTCGGACGTGAGATTGCGAATTTACCGTCCTGAAAATCTGCAACGGGACGCATCAGCCCTCTATTGGATCCACGGCGGCGGCATGGTCCTGGGCGAACTGGAAATGGACGATTTATACTGCGCCAATATTGCCGATCAGATCAATGTGCTCGTCACCTCGGTCGAATACCGCCTGGCTCCCGAACACCCGTTCCCGGCGCCACTGGAAGACTGTTACGCAGGGTTGATATGGCTGGCGGCAGCATCTGGCGAGCACGGAATCGACCCGGATCGAGTCGCCGTCGGTGGGGCCAGCGCGGGCGGTGGTCTGGCCGCCGGTCTGTCGTTATTGGCGCGCGACCGCGGCGAAGTTTCGCCGTGCTACCAGCTGCTTGTCTATCCGATGCTTGATGACCGCAATAGCACGCGCAGCAGCCACGCGATCACCGATCCACGGACCTGGAATCGCGAGGCCAATTTGGCCGGCTGGGATGCATATCTGGCCGGCAAAGCCGGTGGCGACAACGTTTCGCCATACGCCGCGCCGGCCCGGGCCACCGTTCTCGCCGGCCTGCCGCCGGCTTACATCAACGTCGGGGACCTCGATCTTTTCTTAGATGAGGATGTTGCTTACGCCCGGGCAATGGCCGATGCCGGTGTCCCGGTGGAACTGCATATCTACCCGGGTGGGTACCACGGGTCGAACTCGGACGTGCCCGACTCTGGGCTGTCACGTCGCTGGGCCGCCGACGAGCTCTCAGCCCTCGGCCGCGCGCTGGGGCGATAGCAGACGACCGGACTTTCACTACGGCGGAATCCCAAAGTTGCTCCGTCAACGATGAGCGGACCGCCTATGGATTCCGGCGCGTCTATAGTTGCATTGGTGGCGGTCTTTCGGTTCGGGGTAATTGATGCAAGCGGATGACGCTGTCAGTTACAAGCCGCTCGCCGAAGTTCGAAAAGACCTTCGGGTCGAATGGTATCGATGCCCGATCGACGGCAAAGTGCTGCGCGAGTTGTCGAGGCGAAGCGACCTGCAAGGTTGGTTCCAAACCGGCGGCCACCTCGCCCTATTTGTTGCATCGGGGTCATTGACCTATTTCTTTTGGTCACAACAGATCTGGCTCGGCTTCGCCGTGGGGCTTTTCCTGCACGGTACGATCGGCAGCTTCTTCGTCGGCGTAGCTTCGCATGAACTTCTCCACGGCTCGGTATTTCGGACCAAATTCTTAAACAAGTTCTTTCTTTATTTTTTCAGCCTGCTCAGTTGGTGGGACACCGTCGACTACGCCACCAGCCATACCTATCACCACCGCTACACGCTCCACCCGGAAGGTGACCGCGAGGTCCTTTTGCCAATCCATCCTTCGGTTGGCAAGACGTTCCTGTTGCAGATGTTCACGGTCAATCTACTAACCCAGCGCGGGCGATCGTTTACCAAGGGTGGTTTGATATCCACGATCGTGCTGACCGTCAAGGCGGCCTTTGGCCGCGTTGGGCCCACCGATCAGGACGGCAATGAATGGTTGCAAACTCTTCACGAGGCCCACCCCGAGCAACACCGCAAAGAGATATTGTTTGCGCGCTGCCACCTTGCGTTCCACGGCACGGTTCTCGTCGTCGCGATCGCTACCGGGCAGTGGGTGCTGCCACTACTGCTTTCGTTCTTCCCCTTCATTGCCAACTGGGCCCAGTATTCCTGCGGCATGACCCAACATTGCGGCCTCAGAGACAAAACCACCGACTTTCGCAAAAGCGTGCGCTCGACAACCCTGATCCCGATACTCGAATTTCTCTACTGGCGTATGAATTGGCATATCGAACACCACATGTATGCCGGAGTCCCCTGCTACAACTTGAAGAAATTGCACAATGCCGTCGCCCACGATATGCCCAGTCCCCGCACGCTCATAAGTTCCTGGCGGGAGATGCTTTCCGTTTGGCGGCGCCAACAAGTCGAACCCGACTACCAATTTGATACGCCGCTGCCGGCAACTGCGGGTCATAGGCGCGGCGATTCTCCCGATGAAGTCGAAAGCTCAATGGGAGATCTTGAGCTAAACAAACTCCGGTAGATTCGCTGCCGAACGGCTCCCCAGATCGCCGTCCACCCCTAGGGCCGTGCCGCTCGCCCCGTATCGACTCCGCCCGGGTCTGTCCGCGCAATGCCCCGATTGGCGCAGGTCCAAATTGATCCGCGAGCATCTTCAATTCGGCCAGCCGGCCATGCGGGCGGTCCGGAATAAATTACAAACGTCGACAACTGAGGCCAGCGGATCGCCGAAGATATAGCATGTTTTCACACCAATTATGTCTAGTATTTGGCACAGAATCGTGCGACCGACGAAATCGAATCGGAGTCGGCTGCAAATGCCCAAGTTCTCACCACGGATCGAAGTCCTCCCCTTGATCGAACCCGCGTCAACCCAACCTCTAATGCGTCCCTGCCGTTTGTCCTTGGCCAGCAGTCGGGAATCAAATCCCGGGCGCGAATACCCAACTGTCGACCGGTGGACTGGAAATTGAATACCGGATCGGAACATTCACCCGGATCCAGGGACAAGCATGGGTATGTCGAACGGCTGTTGTCTCCAGATCGGGAACGACGGGCCAAAACCGATACCCTGCTACGACTCGCCGGACTAGATGAAAGGGACGTGGTCGCCGATGTCGGTTGCGGTCCCGGCTACTACACGGTGGCGATGGCGCGGGCGCTCACCAATGGCCGCGTGATCGTGCTTGACGTCGACGATGAAATGGTCGAGATCTGCCGGCGGCGAATCATCAAAGAGCAGATCGCCAATGCCGAAGCCAGAAAATGCGGCGACTACGAATTCGGGCTTCCAGGTGCGTCGATTGACGGGGCATTGCTCTCATGCGTCGTCCACCACGCCGAAAATCAGGGCCGTTTTCTAGCTGCGGTGCGGCAAATGCTCAAAACCGGAGGTTGGTGCGCGGTGCTGGAATGGCACCGCCGAGAGACAAGTGATGGACCACCTTTGTCGCGCCGAATTGAACCTGGCGAGCTGCGAAGGATCGCAACAGAGGCCGGGTTTACGGTGAATGTCACGCACGACCTAAGTGATGAGCTGTACCTGGTCACTTTGCGCAATGGATAAGCGCCGACAACAAAATCCGAACCAACAGTGGCAATCGGTCAACTGTATGCATCTTCAACCGATCTTGAGATCGGCTGAAACCCAAGCAAATGTCGCATAACTCTTGGTACCAAGAATGGGTACCCGTCAAGGTCAACGAATGGCAGACATAACGCAGCTGCGAAAACGCTCGGTATCGGGCCCGTCTGACCGGTTGCCTGGCGTGTACGCCATTGCGGCTACCACCCTTATCAACCTGCCATTGCCAATTAATTCGATCACGAAAGACTGACGCCATGCCGTTGGATCCAACCCAATTTCGACCATCAGCAATCAGTCCGGAAACGTTGAAATTCAATTCCGAATTGGGTGCCCAGATGGCTGCCATCCCCGACAATAGAGGCCTGACCGCTCCGGAAATCCGTCGTCGCCACCGTGAGGGAACGACCTGGCAGCCTGCGCGGACCATGCTTGATTTCGCCCAGCTCGATAGCTGCCTGGGCCCCGCTGAGCCGGTCCCATTGCGGATATTCGTCCCCGATCGATGTGACGGCGTCTATCTGCATATCCACGGCGGCGGATTCGTATTTGGCGCCAGCGATTTACAGGATGAAAACTTGTGGCGCCTTGCGCAAGCCTGCAACGTGGCGGTTGTCAGTGTCGAATATCGGCTGGCTCCGGAAAACCCTTATCCGGCCGGCCCCGATGACTGCGAAGCAGCCGCAGTCTGGTTGGTCGCCAATGCAAGCGATCGATTTGGAACCGAAAGACTATTTATCGGTGGCGAATCGGCAGGTGGCAATCTGGCGGCAGTTACGATCCTACGAATGCGTGACCGACATCAATATATGGGTTGGGTCGGCGCCGATTTGGTCTATGGTGCGTTTGAATTCGGCGGTGGCTAACCGGCGCGAAAAATCATCGGGCGCACCAGCCTGGTCATTGGCAAAGACACCATGGGCCGGGTCGAATCGCAATAAATTGGCGACGCCGATCCCACAGATCCCTATATTTCTCCCTTGCGGGCATCGCTGGACGGATTGCCGTCGGCTCTCTTTAGCTGTGGCACAAGTGATCCATTGCTTGACGACACACTGTTTATGCACGCGCGCTGGATTGCGGCTGGCAACTCCGCCGAAATCGCGATATATCCCGGTGCGACCCACGCTTTTGACGAATTCGATGCACCATTGGCGGAATCTTGTTTCCAGCGAAGGCATGCGTTTGTCAGGGACCGACTGAGCGGATCCAGTTAACCCATTGGCCGGTGGGGTGGGTCGAAGTTGACCCGTCCGTGCACCCCTCGTCGCCGGTATGGCCGTTGGCGATTTAGGGGTCAGAAGTTCTGGCGGCAATCAAATCATGTCCGCGGTGCCGGTATGGCTCACCGAGCGGGACAGTCCGCCATTAAACCGACCGGTGATTCTTATCGTTTAATTGGGTTGATTGAGTCTGCGCGGGCATCGCCAATCGCTTGGCGTTAAACGGTTGCGCGACCGATCAGTTTTACACGTGGTGGTTGGGAAAGGTCGCTTTTGGATGGAGATTTTTAACAGGATGCTCGGCGCAGCCCGGCTGAGTGTCGCCACGTTCGAGGATGTCGAAAACGACAAGAGTGCCACCTGGCAGGCGCTGGTCGTGGTCGTGGCAGTGGCAATCGCCAGCGGCGTGGGCGCGCTTCTGTCCGGTGATGGCGACTTGACCACGGCGTTGGCTTTCGGCGTAGTCCGCGGAATCGTATCGTGGGTTGTTTGGGCGTTTGTCGCCTGGATTGTTGGGGCCTATATCCTCAAGACCGCCGAGACCAATGCTGACTGGGGCCAATTGGCACGCGGGACCGGATTTGCCCAGACCCCAGGTTTGCTAAGCGTGCTCGTTGCCGTACCTGGAGCTGGTGGAATTATTGGAGTTGCGGCCTTCTTCTGGCAGCTGGCGGCGATGGTCGTGGCTGTACGGCAATGCCTCGACTACACCTCCACCCTGCGGGCCTTCTTTGTCATCCTCATCTCCGCCATCCCGGTGGGGATCATCAACGCAATCATTTACACTATCGCCGGAATCTAAAAATTTGCGGTGACCGCAATTGGCGGGCGAGTTCTATTCCAAATTGAAAATGCGGCCATTCTTTTGATTGGCCGCATGGCCGACCGGTAGCAGTGTTCCCATCACCCCAACCTGGTGCCTGCCAATAGCGGCATTGAGGCGTTAATTCGCCGCCAGCAGGGGCGGTATTGGCGATCAATTTCGGCTGGCTCAATTAACGATTGGGCGGTTACAACTTCCGTCATATCCGCCAAAGCAGGGTCGACGACCGGGCTGCTTATGGCGGGTCTGCGGTAGCATCGAAGCGCTGCAGCGAATCGCTTTAGGAGCGCCTCGATGACCAAGGTCAGCGCCGTGCGCTCGCGCATGCTGCGCATCCCGCTTGACAATCCCACCTCGTTCTCCAATCGAACCGTCTATCACCGCGATCATCCGGTCGTTGAAATCGAGTGCGACGATGGGCATGTCGGAATCGGCTTTTGTTATGCGGGCAACTCCAATGGACAGCTGGTGACCTCGGCCATCGAAAACTTGTTTGCGCCGCTTCTGCTGGGGCAGGACCCGTTCCGCGTCGAGGGTTTATGGGCGGAAATGTATCAGGAGTCGCTGCTGCACGGGCGAGCCGGGGCCACGATCCGCGCCCTGTCGGCGCTCGACATCGCGCTCTGGGATCACAACGCCAAGGCCGCCGGTCTGCCCCTCTACCGAATGCTTGGCGGCTATTACGCGGACACCGTTCCGGCCTACGCATCTGGCGGTTACTACCTCGAAGGCAAGGATCACGAGGGTCTGCAGGAAGAGTTGCAAGGTTACGTCGAACTTGGCTTTGACGCCGTAAAGATCAAGGTGGGCCGACTCTCGGTGCGCGCGGAGGCATCTCGGCTGCAAGCTGCTCGCGAGGCGGTCGGACCTGATGTACACATCATGCTCGACGCCAACAATGCCTGGTCGAATCTCGAAGACGCCCTGCGCTACATGGCTGCCTACGAGCCATCAGATCCCTACTGGATCGAAGAGCCGTTCAGTCCCGATGCGATCAACCTGCATGCAAAGCTTGTCCGCAGGACCGGCGTCCCTGTCGCCAGCGGAGAGATCGAGGTCGGGCGCTGGCGGTTCAAGGACCTGATGGACAGGGACGCGGCGATGATCCTGCAGCCTGACGCCTCGGTGCTTGGCGGCGTGACCGAGTTCCGGCGAATCGCTAGCACCGCCGCCTCGTACGGCGTCTCAATCTGCCCACACTGGTTCCACGACCTGCACAGACACCTGGTCGCATCGTCGCCGAACGCGACCTACGTCGAGTATTTCCCTGACGACCAGGTCTACAACTTCCGCAGCATCATCGATCGCCAGACGGAGGTCCGCGACGGTCGCCTGGTGCTCCCTGACGCGCCGGGTCTGGGATTCGAATTCTTGCCAGGGGCGTTGGAGCGGTATGCGGTCGTCGAGTAGCAGGATCTCCAAGCCCTGATATTGCCGGGGTCCTGCTGCCTGCCGAGTTGGAATGGGCGCGCCCAGCGCAATTGCAGCGCCCATTGAACGGATCCCCGCTCGGGGATGGGACGACCTGCTTAGGCGATTGGGTTCGGCGTCGGGTTTTCTTATTGCCCGCCGAGTAATCTGTGGGCCGTCGCCCGGGCCTCGTCCATATCGGCAGCGAATTGCCCTGGTGGCACTTGGGCTAACACCTTTAAGGTTCCCAGTGTGCTCTCCGGTCGCCCGTGCAGACCCATCACGATGCACTGCGTGCCCTGGAGATGGGCCGTTTCAATCAATTGCTCCACCACCAGAGCGGCGCTGTCGTCAATGTGGACGGTATCGGAGAAATCCAATATCACGACCTCGTGGTCCCTTACATCGATGCCGATCGTATTGATCAGCTTGTTCGAGGATGCAACCGTGAAGCTCCCTCGCAGCGCAACCAGGCCAACCCGGGCGCTAAAGTCATCCTCGGCCTGTTCGACGCCGTGGTCATCAAAAAAGCTCTGGTCCAGCAGTGGAATCGAGACGACGCTGTCTAGCTCTAGGCGTTCAAATTGACGCGCACTCGCCATCCCGGCAGCGACCAACCCGATCAACACCGCGGCAACCAGATCCACTGCAACGGTTAGGCCAAGCGTTATCAACATCACCATCAGGTGTTCACGTTGAACGCGGTGAATACGAGTCAAGAATCGCCAATCGATGATGTCCCAGCCGATCTTCATCAGAATCCCGGCCAGAACCGCATGCGGGATTGCCTCGACATATCGGCCCAGGCCCAACACCACCGCTAGCAGGATTGCTGCCCGGATCACGCTCGAAACCCGGGTTTGACCGCCGGCGCGGATGTTTACGACCGTACCTGTGGGCGTGCCGGAGCCGGGCAGCGCACCGATAAACCCGGCCACTATGTTGCCGATACCCTGCCCTACCAATTCGCGATTGGGTTGGTGCTGGGTCCGAGTCATCGAATCGGCAATCAAAGCCGTCAAAAGACTGTCAATCGAGCCCAGCAGGGCGATGGTCAGAGCAGGTTCAACTGCGTGCAGCAGGGTCGAGGTGGACAGATCGGGCAGCCGCAGCGATGGAAGCTCGATCGGGACTTCACCAATGACCGGGGCGCCCTTAAACCAGAGCACCCCAGTGCCGTGCCAACGGCGAGGGCCGCCAGAGTGGAAGGGACATAGCGGCCAAGTTTTGACGGCCACAAGATACCCACCAACAAAGTCGCCACGGCGACAACCAGGGCCGACGGGTTAAATTGCGCAATTGCATCCGGCCAAGCGGCGAGCGCCCCGGTCGGCCCATCGGTTGGTGCCGCCGCCCCCAGAAACGGCAGGGTGTGGACGAGTATGACGATGACGCCGATGCCGGACATGAATCCGGAGATAACCGAGTACGGGGTGTAGGTAACAAATCGCCCGATCCGCAGCACCCCCAGCAGGATCTGAATTGCTCCGGCCATGATGACAACGGTGAAGGCCTCGGCCAGGCTGCCGGCATGGCTGGTGACAACGACCGCCATGGCAACCGCCATCGGTGCGGTGGGTCCAGAGATCTGCGACCTCGTTCCACCAAAAACGGCGGCGAAGAATCCAACCGCAATCGCCCCGTAGAGTCCCGCAACGGGACCCAGCCCGGAAGCAACACCGAAGGCCAGCGCGATCGGGAGCCCGACCACCGCCGCGGTAACTCCGCCAAATACATCGCCGCGAAACAGGCCCAGCGAATAGCTCAAGGGTGCCCGACGGCGATTTTCATTCGAATAGCGGCCGGAATCTGATCAAGGCGCCAAGATTGCGAAATCGACACTTTTCCGCGCTGCCCCACACGAGAGGAGTACTAACGTCTCCGCGAAGTCGTGAGGGAACGCACATCCTTTGGTGGGGCAAAAATAACCGTATCGAAATATACGTTTGCTAATCGCGTCTTACCAAAGTCGTCGGCATTGCCAATGTCGTGCCCTTCAATTTCCGGCCGCCGAAATTGCCAACTGCCACGCAGCCAACGATTCAAGTTGCCCAGGGTTTCCAGCGGCGCTCGCCTGGCTTTAATGTTGCGCCGCCGCTATCAGCGAGCCGTTAGTTGGTTTAGCTAGCTTCATTGCCGTGCTACGACGACCCGAGGCTCAACCGGTAACTGCGCTTGCGCCGGAGGCCAAAAAGAGCGATCAAATCGGTCAAATAACGTATCGTGATATCACCGGGGCGGGCGATCTGATCCGGTTCTCAATCAATCGGACGCGCGGCAACGGAAGCATCTTGGCAAGCAAGAACCGGCAGATTCCCAACGTCCTTTTCATCCTCAGCGACGACCAGGGTGAATGGGCCATGGGATGCTCCGGCAACGACGAATTGCCCACACCCAACCTCGACCGTATCGCTGCTACCGGCATCAGATTTGAAAATTTCTTCTGCGCATCGCCAGTCTGTTCGCCGGCCCGGGCCTCGATCCTCACCGGTCAGTTGCCGTCACAACACGGTGTTCAGGACTTCCTCTCGGGCGGCAATTCCCGCCACATCGAGGGTGACGGCGAGGAAATTGAGTACCTGCGCGGGCGCAAGTCATACATTGAAGTGCTGGCCGAAAACGGCTACGCCTGTGGACTAAGCGGCAAATGGCACATGGGACATTCGTCCCTGCCGCAGCTGGGATTTGACTACTGGCACGTGCACGCTTCCGGCGGCGGCGATTACTACCAAGCGCCGATGCTCCTTGACGGGAACTTCTACAAATCAGATGAATATGTCACTGATTTGATAACCGATAACGCAATCGAATATCTGGATGGTCAACTCGAATCCAGCGAACCGTTTTCACTCAACGTTCACTACACGTCACCGCACGCGCCCTGGGGCCGCAGGCATCATCCACCGGAAGTATTTAACGAGTTTTATGAAAACTGCGCATTTGACTCGGTCCCTTGCGAGCCCGTGCATCCAAACCAATTGCATAAGGCGGAAACATCGGGTCCGCCCGGGGATACACCGGAGAATCGCCGCCTGACCTTAAGCGGATATTTTGCTGCAGTCTCAGAGATGGACAGGAACATCGGTCGTCTGCTCGATTGGTTGGAAGAAAAGGACCTGCGGGGAAACACTTTGGTCTTGTTTAACGCCGACAACGGCATGAATATGGGCCATCACGGAATTTGGGGCAAGGGCAACGGTACCTATCCACCAAACATGTTTGACACCGCGGTAAAGGTCCCGGCTCTAATCTCGCGACCCGGTCATATTCCGCAGGACTTGGTGAGCGACAAGCTGCTTAGCCAGTACGACTTTGCGCCAACCATTCTTGGCTACCTCGGCCTTTCCATGGACTCCGCCCGACCGCTCCCGGGCCGAGATTTCTCACCGATATTGCGGGGAGAGTCGATCGCCTCCGACGCTCCGATTTACGTGCTCGATGAATACGGGCCGACAAGAATGATCCGCACCCATTCGTGGAAGTACGTCCACCGTTATCCGGACGGCCCCACCGAGCTCTACAACCTGATCAACGATCCGCTGGAGAGAGAAAATCTGGCCGACCAGTCCGGGCAAGAGGGGCGAATTTCAAAAATGAAAGCCGAATTGGAAGAGTGGTATGGAAGATATGTCGATCCTCGGATGGACGGTCTAAACAGCAAGGTAATGGGCCGTGGCCAAATGGGGCTGGTCGCCTCGCCCGACTACGAAAAACCGTTTGCGGATGACGTCGTTTATTTCCGGGACAGGTGATCGCCCTCTTTGGGCGCGGCCAGCAATTCGCGGTTCTGGTCGGCCCCCGGTCGCGAATCCCTAAATAGCCCCGCTATTTGTCAATTGAACGAGCGCAAGCACCGGTGCGATTGCGCCTGGCACCGACGCGGGCCGCCGGAACATTCTTTAAAAGGCAAAGGTCGTAAACCAGCCGGTCGTCCCTGGATTCGGACGTGCCGGCAATGGCCAATTGATCCAAAGTCTTAGGTCACACTGGTCGGACTCAATCGAGTGTTCACTCCGCCGGCGAGGGCACCTGGCCGATCTGGTCGAGCCTGATCTTGGCCTCCTCGTAGACATCATCTGCCAGCGGTCCGCACATCACCGCCTTAACGTTTTCTCGCAGGTGCTCAACGCGCGTGGTGCCGACGATGATCGTGTGGACGTAGGGGTGCGAGAGCGTGTAGCGCAGGATGAACGCCGACCGGCTCTCGCCCTCTTCGAGCAGCTCATCTAGACCCGCTCTGGCAAAGTGCTCCCACTTGTCAGCACGATCGCCGGTTGAGTCTTCACCTTGGGCGATGCCGCCGCGGATGATGATCCCGACACCGGCCGCACCGGCCTTGGTGATCCAGTCTTCATGCTCTCTCTCGAGAGCCGAATAGGGAATCTGCATCGTATCGAAAACGCCCCACTCTAGATAGGTAGGTAGATGCGGCAGGGTGGTTGAGATGCCGATATGGCGCACCTTCCCGCTGTCTTTCATCTCCACTAGCGCATCGAGAAGGCCGCCCTCCTCGAACTCTGCCACCGTTGGGTTGTGTGGCTGGATGATGTCCAGGCTTTCGCGGCCCAATCGCTCCAGACTCACTTCGATATTGCGCCGCAAATTGGCGCGCGTCCATTCGTGGCCGGAGTTGTTTTCGTCGGGCTTGTCATCGGTGCAGCCACACTTTGTCGCCAACCGGAATTCACCATAGCGGGGTTTAAGACTTCTGCCGATCCATTCCTCGGCGAATTGGTAATCGTAGGCCGTATCGATGAAATTGATGCCCTGGTCCAGGACTTCGTTGTAGAGAGCATTGGCCGCCGGCTCGGTCCAATGGGTGCGTTCCGGCCTCCATAGGGCGGTCCCAAAACCAAGGCGGGTAACCTCAATCCCGGTTCGACCCAGGATGGTGCTTGGCAATCTGGCGCTCATCTTCCCTACCCCACAGACGGTACTTTATTCCGCAACCCGATTTTGGCGGTCGCGTCATCCGATTAAATCAATTGAAGGACAAGTAAGACCAACTGATCGGGCCGATCGATATTTTTGCGCCAATTCGATTCGTCGCCGGGCAAACACTACCGGCCAGTCCATGGCCTATCTGGGGTTGGTGACGGGGGTAAATCCATGCCCCTCAGTCAAATTCGGCAAACACTTCGCGCACCACCCGCATGCCGTCTAACCCAGCCGGCGGTCCACAGTAAACCGCCACCTGCAATATCACTTCGAGAATCTCCTCGCGGGTGATGCCGTTATTGAGCGCGCCACGAACATGAAGGCGCACTTCATGCGGACGATTGAGCGCCATCAGCATCCCCAAATTCAAAAAACTGCGCGTTTTGCGATCCAGACCGGGCCGGGTCCAAATCGTGCCCCATGCATGCTCGGTCACCAGTTCCTGCAGCTGGCGGCCGTAGTCGTCAAGCTGCGCCAGCGATTGATCGACATACTCGTTGCCGAGGACCTCTCGCCGAATTACCAGGCCTTGCTCATATAGTTCCGAGGCCATGCCTCTACCCCTCCCAAGCAACCCAACCCCGGAAAGCGCGAGCTAGCCAATATGGGGCCAGATTGTTATGTATGCGGATCAATTGTTGCCACCGGCAAACGCCGTTAGGGTCAGCTTAATTTCCGCCCGCCCGGCAAGCGTGAAAAAAGGGGTTGCCAACCGCGTCCGGCCAGTGGCCATTGGGCCACTTGAGGGCGCAATCGTCAGCCATTAGGCGATCGATTTATATCCGGCCGCGCGAGGCAAAGATTCGGTCGTTGAGGCTTTTTGCATTGCGGGGACTGAGCTGGGACCGGCCTTAATCAACCGAATTGGATGCCAATCAATTAGCGCCTGAAAGCCGTTCGTGGGCCACGTTCGGCGGACATTGGTTGCTGCTAGCGAGAGATCTCCAATATCGTGGACCGATCGACCGGAGCGGAATGGGAATCGATCGCACCCCGGTAAATTCCTCTGAGGCTGCCCACGGCGAGACTTACGGCGACGGCCGCCGCGAATCCCAAGCCGAGCGCCAACAGCACCTCCGGAGCGCTGTAGATGTCGGCCACAAAGCCATTGACAAGATTTACGAGCGCCATCGCCCCGCCAACATTTATTTGCTCTAGGCCGGTGATCCTCCCGCGCATGCCGTCGGGCGCGAGGGTTTGCACTAAAGTCGCGCTGATGGCCATAAACGCCGCCTGCGAACCGCCCATCGCGACTGCCCCGAGCAACGCCACTGCGACGCTGTCCGACAGGGCGAGAACGAGCATCGAAATCCCACTAAGGAAACCGGTCACCAACAGGAGTCTCCCGCGACCGGTAGCGCTGCGCATTCCGGCGATGCCAATAATTGACACCAGTGCGCCCGAACCCACTCCCATCATCAGATAGCTAACGCTGGCCGAGGATTCGCCTAGCGTATCGCGGGCCAAGACCGGCAGCATCGACTCAAATGACATCGTCATTGAGCAATGCAGCATTACCAGGATGAACAGCGGCCGCAATTGCGGGTCAGACCACACGTAGCGGATCGCCGACAACATGCTCGCCCCCATCTTGGCCCCTCGTTTGAGGGCACCGGTCGAGCGTATGCGGGCTGATAGAACGCCAAATATGCCGATACCGTAAAACCCGATGGTGACGAGGATCGCTGATTCCGGATTGGCAATCAGCAGCACCGGCACAATTAGACCGGGCCCAACGAGCCGCGAGCTCTGGATCGCCAATTGGTTGAGGGCAATTGCATTGAGCCAGCGATTTCTTGGAACGAGATTGGGAATCAAGGTCTGGGTGGCAGTTATCTGAAAAGTCCTAAAACTGCCGTCTATCAGTGAAAGGGTGATCAGTTGCCAAACGGTCAACACGTCGGCGAATGCCAATGCCGCCAGAACGACGCTGTGCCCGAGCTGGAGGCTATATGACGCCGCCAGCACCGTTCGACGATCAAACCGGTCGGCCATATAGCCCGCCAGGGGAGGCATTATGAACCGGGGCGCCATCGCAGCGAAAGTCACGATTCCAACGAGTCCCGATGATCCGGACATCTCCAGGACCATCACGCCGCGAATGACGATCAGCGCCCAGTAGGCCGATTGGCCGCAAAGGCTGCCCAGCAGGATCCATCGGAAATCCCGATGCCGCAAGGCGACGGAGGACCGCTGAAAAAAGTGTCCGATAGCGGCTGTGGTCATGGGGTTGGCCCTGTCAGAACGGCGGATTACCGCCGCCGAACCCGGGCCTCGCCTTCACTTAACTTGGACGTTTCTTGATTATGTCGACGCCGGCCTGAGTCGATAGGTCTAACCAGCCTGCCGGGCGGGTTAATTCAATGCCAATTCATCATCGGCAAGATGCCAAGGTGCTCCATCCCCTGATCCGGCGCTTGCTCAAGCACACCCGAGCGCTCGATTCGGGCGAAGTACGTAAATCCCGCCCCTACGGCTGCGCGGTCAATCCGCCTGGAATATCCACCTGATCACCCGGGCCAAAGCCGTAGCATTCAAACCAGCCGCCATTGAGTTCCAGCGCGTAACGGTAGGGCTGGCTGGGCCGCAGGATTTCAAGACTGTAGGGCTCACCTTGGACGATCTCCAGGACCGTCCCGTCGCCGGCGAGATAGGCGATATCGAGCGGTATGGAAGTGTCCTTCATCCAAAAACCATTTTGGTGGTCGCCTGAAAACACAAATAGCATTCCAGCGAATTCGGGCAGCGACTGACGGAACATCAGGCCGCGCGCTCGCGACGCCGGCGTGTCGGCAATCTCTGTCGTAATGATTATGGATTCGACACCCCGAGTAGAGCTGCGTATCGCCAGGTCGGTGATCTGGAGGTCGCATTGGGCCTGGTTATCTTGAGCGCATTCCGATTCGGTGGATTGAATGAATGGGTCTTTGATGTAAGTGACGGAATCCCCGGACGCCTCCAATACTTCTGCTTGAACGCAGGCTGATAGAGCGAGCACGGACACCGCGACGGCCAATCCTGTCGACAACCCGAAGCGCATCGTGAGCAACTTCACCACCGTGTGCAACCGATTAATTGAAAGGCCATCGGACCAAGTTGTTTTCTGCCTGGATGGTGGGCGAAAAGACCAATTTCAATTGAGACGATATGGCGGTGACCATTGGCAATATGTGCTTCAATCGCCGGGAATCGCATGGCCGATTTTGCAATAGGTCCGATCCGACATCCGGCGCCAATATCGGCCTGGACCGGTCAGGTACGGGCCGGACCGCCCGCTTCTCCAAAACGGGGCCGTGAGAAGGGTTTTCCCGAGTCAGCGCTCGAGCAGCGACAATCTATACATATAGAAAAAGTGATGAGTGGAAGCAAGCCTAGCGCTGTAGCCTCGACCGTTGCCGCGCTTTAGGTCATTAGTTACCGGCCAGCGCGCACCGTCGCAAGTACCGGCAGAAACTGCGGATTAAAGAGTCGTCAGACATTAAAGTCCTGACGCTGTTCCGCGTGTGGACATGATCTGTCAACCGCCACCGCCCTGATGGACGGCGGCCTTGAGCCTTGCGGCTGTCACCCGTTTGTGCAAGTGCAACGCGCTCGATTCGACGCCGATGCTTTCGGCCAGATCCAGCGATCAATCATCTTTTCCCTTCCTTTCGCCCCCGCGCCTCGCGCCTGATCACTTATCAATTCCAAGACAAATAGGACCCAGTTTCTTTATGACCCCTGTATCCGCCCCCGCCCGACGACGCTCGTCGGTGCGCAGATCCCGGCAATCGGTAATCTGCACAGACTGCGGCGTCTCGACTACCGTCCCGTTCCGGCCCAGACCGGGCCGCCCGGTTTACTGCGCGGAGTGCTTTGAAAACCGCCGCTCCGCGCCGGAAAAACTTTCCCCGCGCGATGTGCCCGACAAGGGCTCATCCGCCAATCCCTCTGCCGCCGCCTCGACATCGTTCGCCGAGATGGACCTGAGTCCATCGACACGCTCGGCCCTCAAGCGGATGGATATCACGGATCCGACACCGATCCAGGAGCAGGCGATTCCCTTGCTGCTGGCCGGTCGCGACGTAATCGCGCAGGCACGCACCGGATCCGGCAAGACTCTGGCGTTCGCCCTTCCCATCGTCGAACGCTGCGATCCGTCGGAACGGGGTGTGCAGGCCTTGGTTCTCACGCCCACCCGCGAGCTGGCGATCCAGGTCGGCCACGTCATCGACATGGTCGCCCTGCCGCGCCGACTGCGCTCGACGCTGCTCTACGGGGGTCGCTCCGGCCGCCCGGAATATAACGCCCTGAAAAAAGGGCCGCAGATCGTGGTCGGCACCCCGGGCCGCACCCTGGACCACCTCCGTCAGGGGACGCTGGACCTTCGAGGGGTCCGATTCTTCGTGCTTGACGAGGCCGACGAAATGCTGGACCAGGGGTTTGCCCGCGATGTTGAGGCGATCATGAGCCGCACACCGGCCCACCGCCAGACCGCGCTCTACTCGGCGACCATGCCGGATTGGGTGTCAAGAACGGCAGCCAAGCACCTCGACGACCCGGTTACGGTCAAAGTCGACGCCGACCTGAAGGCGTTGCCCAGTGTGACCCACTTGATCTACACGATCCATCGGGATGAAAAGATCGAGGCCCTGCGAACCCTGTTGGACGAACGCGACGGCGAATCGGTAATAGTGTTTGGCCGGACGAAGCATGGCATCAAGAAACTTGCCCGCCAACTCGACGCGCTGGATTACCCGGTCGGTGCCCTGCAGGGAAACCTGAGTCAGAACGCGCGCGAGCGGGTGATGGTCAATTTCCGATCCGGGCAAACGCCGATTCTGCTGGCCACCAATGTCGCCGCTCGGGGCTTGGATTTTGACGGTATCGGCCAGGTGATCAACTACGACCTGCCGGATTCGGCGAAGCTCTTTACGCACCGCGTGGGGCGAACCGGGCGGATGGGTTGTGAAGGCGAGGCCATAACCTTCGTCACGCGCGACGATGAGGTAAAGTGGCGGGAAATCGATCGCCGCCTGGGAATCCGATTTCGTCGCCGGCCGTGGAGCTCACGCAACTCGGGCGAATCGACTCAATCCGAGCGACCGCCCTCGCGCAACGGGCACAGCCATGACCACCTAACTGGAAATTCGCGCGGCCGCCGAGGGCGCCGACCTGCCCCGCACGCCTCCGCCGTTGACCGCTGGTTCAATTGAAAAGCTAGCGGAGCCGACTGAATGCTCGCAGCGCGGGCGATCCACGCTAGACCGGCGGCGGGATTCCAAGTCTTCGGGACGCAATGACCAACAGGCTGCAGCAGCCTAGCATTTAACTCCGCAGACGTCGCTGTCGGGCGAGTTCGCCCCGTCAATTTGATTGGGCCAAGACCATCTGCTCCCGGTAGCCAAGGAGCCTTCAATTTCATGCGCGTACTTGTAATTCCTGGCCTGACGCTTCCGCTGGTGACCGAGGCCCAGTTCAAGCAGATATGTGCGGCGGCCGGCAGCGAGAATGAGGTCGTCGTCGCCAGCAATTCCGCGAACGCAGCTGAACTGATCGGCGATGCCGAAGTACTCCTGGGCCAGCTCACGCCCGAGCTTTTCGCGGTGGCTGAAAAGCTCAGCTGGGTTCACGCAACGGCGTCGGGGGTCGACCACTATTTGTTCAATGAATTCAAAAACAGCGACATCCCGCTGACCGGTGAAAAGGGACTGGTGGGACCACATCTCGCCGATCACGCTTTCGCCCTGCTGCTGGCGCTGGCCCGTTCCCTCAAACCGGCAATGGCGCTCAAAGGAGAGGCCTGGGGATCGAGAGTCCCAATGCGCCGCGCGGCCTTTGAGCTTTCCGGGTTGACGATGGGCATCGTTGGATTCGGCGGTACCGGGCGGGCCATCGCCGAACGTGCTCACGGTTTTGGGATGAAAATTCGCGCCGTGGACGCTTTCCCGGTCCAAAGTACGCCGATCGTTCCCGTCGTGCAGCAAATGGACAATTTAGGCTCGTTGCTGGCGCACTCGGATGTCGTGGCTGTCTGCACGCCGCTCACCCCCGAAACCCATCACCTGTTTGACCGCGAAACCTTCGCCCAAATGAAGCCGGGATCGGTGATCATCAACGTCACCCGCGGTGAAATCATCGACCTTGAAGCTGTCGTTGATGCAGTCGAATCAGGTCATCTGCGGGGCGCCGCCCTTGATGTCGTCGAAGGTGAGCCGCTGGTCTCTGACCACCGTGTTTTTTCAGTTGACAACATCGTGATGACGCCCCATACGGCCGGTGCATCACAGCTTCGAATCGGGCGCAATCTCGATCGTTTTTGCGAGAACCTACGACGCTATCGACAGAATTTCGATCTTGAGGGCCTAGTGGATAAGCAAGCAGGATTCTGACGAAGTTATCCCACCCACCGGTCCCAAGAATTGATGGCGGTGCAATCTCGACGTCAGCCACCACGGCATAGGTGGAATTCCAGCGTCGGTCACCCCGCCGCGTGCGAGTCATGCGAGGCATGGTTTGACTTGGTCAGTTGACCGGACGGATCTGTTCCGAATGCGCAGCAACTCGCAATGTCTGGCGCGGCCCAGCTTGTCCGAAATCTCCGCAGTGGCATCAGCTTGCGGTGGCGTCCAGGCCCAGGACCGGTTGGGTGAACAGCTTGGGCTGGCCGCCCGCTCGACCGGCTTCACCGCCACCGCCGTCGATCAGGCTCGCACCATCGATCGCACGGTCGTGCGGACCTGGCTCATGCGGGGCACGCTCCATCTGGTTCCTTCGGCGGACCTACATTGGATGCTGGACCTCCTCGGGCCGGCCATGGACGCCGAGGCCCTAAAACACCGCGCCAGCCTCGATATAACCGCCGACGATCATGGGCGAGTCCTTGCCTTCCTCCGGGAGGAGCTGACCAATCGCGGCCCGATGACCCGCCGCGAGATTGGCGCCGCCCTGTGCTCGGCTGGGTTGCCCTGGCAGGGAGCAGCGACTCCGCATCTCTTGCGCACGGCTTCGTTGCATGGAGTCATGTGCTTTGGCCCCGATCGGGACGGGTAATCCACCCTTGTGTCGCTCGACGATTGGCTCCCAAGCAGTGGCCCGCGACCGCCCGATCCGGCCGCAGAGCTGGCGCGGCGCTATTTTTCGGCCTTTGGTCCGGCGACTTCGGCTGACTTCCGCTGGTGGTCTGGATTGCCGCCCGCGCAAGCCCGCAGCGCGATCGAGAAGATTTCCGGTGAATTGGCAACGGTAAGTGTCGAGTACAAAAATATGTCGATGATGGCCGGGGCAGCCGAGCGGATTGAAGAGGTGCTTACCGGGCCGCGAGGCGTCCTGCGCGTGCTGGGGCCGTTCGACCCGTATCTACTCGGATACGCCAAGCGCGACCTGGGCGTTGCGGATGGACTGCTCAAACGCGTCAACGCCGGCGGCGGGATGATTCGATCGTGCGTAATGGTCGACGGCCGACTTGTGGGCACCTGGGATCGAAAGCGTCGGACCCGTGGGTTGACCGTTACCGTGAAAACCTTCGAGCCGTTGTCCGGCGACGAACGGGCGCAAGTTGATAGGCAATTTTTGGAAATCGCCAGGTTCCTCGATACCGACATCAAATGGCGCGAGCAACCCGACTGACTACTTGTCCAAATTCCGTTGCTTCTAGCGCTCGCTGGCTGCGAGCGTGGAGTCTCAATTGATTGAAGTTGAGCGAAGCCGAGATTAGGCTTACCTTGTGGGGTAGAGAGCGACCATATCGAGGTGACAGCGTGCGGGAGAGCGACGCCGGACTTTTGGCGCACTTGATGCGCCGTGCGGGCTTCGGGGCGACCAGGTGCGAACTGGAGGAATTGGCCACAAAGGGTTACGCGGCCGTGGTCGAGGATCTCGTCAACCCGGAACGGTCTCCAGAGGTTGAGGATGATGTCCTCGAGCGGTACTACACCGGCCTAAATGCATCGGAACCGATCGATGTCTACGCCGCCGGTTGGATCTACTGGATGGTCAACACCAGGCGCCCCTTGCAGGAGAAGATGGTGCTCTTCTGGCACCACGTGTTCGCGACAGGGTGGCACAAGAACGAGAACGTCCCTGCCGCGGTCGGTCAGATCGCCACATTTCGACGCAATTGCCTCGGCCACTTCCGCGACATCCTGCTGGATCTGTCGCGGGATCCAGCCATGATCGATTGGCTGGACAACCAGGAAAACCACAAAGGCGCGATCAACGAAAACTACGGACGCGAACTGTTGGAACTGTTCTCGATGGGCGTGGGCAATTACACTGAGACGGACATCAAGGAGGCCGCCCGCGCGTTTACCGGATGGTCGTTCGAACAGCCGATCCCGCTTTACCCTTGTGGGTACTTTCCGGCGTATTTTCGTTACCGGGAGGATGACCACGACGATGGGGAAAAGATCTTCCTCGGCCACAGCGGACGATTAAACGGACAGGACATCATCGACATCGTTGTCGAGCAACCGGCCACGGCCAGATTCATCTCCAGACACCTGTACAACTTCTTTGTTGCGGATGAGCCACAGGTGCCGGCGTGGCAGACAGTGCCTCCGCAGGATCCGGACGCAATCGATACCCTGGTCAATGCGTTCGCCGAATCTGACGGTGATATCCGGGCGGTGATGCGAGTTCTCTTCAACTCTGATTTCTTCAAAGACGCCCGCTATAAAAAAGTCAAAAGCCCGGCCGAATTCGTAGTCGGCGCGACGAGGATGTCGGGGGCCCACCAGTTCCCTGAACCGGGGTTGGGCGATCTGGTGGTCGCCGCCTCGGCCATGGGTCAGTATCTCTACAACCCGCCTACCGTCGAGGGCTGGCACACCGGCAAGGAATGGATCGATGGGGGCACCCTCAACGAAAGGGTAAATTTCGCCGTCGATCTCGTCGGCGACACGTCGCAGCCCGGTATCCGCGAGATCATCGGTAGCGTGTGCAATGGCTCTTCGAATTCGGGTGCGCTGACTCCAGCGGAATTCGTAGACAAATGCCTCGACGCGGCCGGCGCCCTAGAGCTGAACGCCGAAACCAGAGCGGCACTGATCAGACACGCCGAGGCCGACGGGGGATTCCATCCGAATGGTGATAACGGGCAGGTCGAAGCCCGGGTGATCAGGATGTTGCAGCTAATTGTTTCGTCAACGGAGTACCAGTTCGCTTAGGGGAGGCGGTCATTTGGACCGACTCTTCATGCAAACGGTTGATTCCACATGAGAAAGAACCAACAACGTCACTTAAATGACAAGGGAGTAGGGAGCCGTGGCAGGTAGCGCAAAACCACCGGTCTTAGTCGTATTGCAGCTCACGGGGGGCAACGACTTCATGAACTCGGTCGTACCCTACACGAATCCGGTCTATTACGACGCTCGGCAACGCCTCGCCATCCCCGAGGATGAAGTTCTGCCCATCGATGGCGCCCTGGGTTTCAACCCAAACCTGGCGCCGCTCAAGGAACTTTACGACCAAGGCATGGTAGCCATCGTACAGGGCGTCGGGTACCACAATTCGTCCCGATCTCATTTCCGGGCGATGGACGTCATGCACACCTGCGAGCCCGACAAGGTGGGGATAAATGGCTGGTTGGCCCTGGCCACTCGCCAGTTGGACCCCGGCCATGATTCAGTGCTAACGACGGTCAATATCGGCCGCGGTATGCCCCGGGCCCTGGCTAGCTCCGGCGTGCCTATTACCTCGGTCGGTGATCTGGACCACTACGGCCTGATGTCCGGGATCGCTGCGGCGGAGCAACGGACCGAGGCTCTCAAGTGGTTCCAGGAAATGTACGCGCCGGCCATTGGTAGCGGCGCGGTCGTCGACTACATCGCCCAGACCGGTATGGACGTTATCAAGAGCGCGGAGTTGCTCAAAAAAGCCCCAATGATCTACGAGTCCCGCGTGGAATATGCCGACAACGCAGTCGCCCAGAGCCTCCGCGATGTGGCGCGCGTGCACCTGGCCGATCTGGGGACGCGAATCTTCTATGCTCAACACGGCGGTTACGATACCCACGCAATTCAAAATCCGACGCACCCGAGGTTGCTAAGAGAGCTTTCAGGCGCGATCAATTCCTTCTTTAAGGACCTGCGTGAACACGATTCCGACAATGAGGTCGTCATGCTGGTGTTCACCGAATTCGGTCGCCGGATGAAGGGCAACGGCAGTGGCACCGACCATGGATCGGGTGGAGGAGCATTCATCATCGGCAAGCGCGTGAAGGGTGGGCTCTACTGCGAGTACCCGTCTCTTGAACCCGAGCAATGGCTCAACGGCGAGGACCTACAACACACCGTCGATTTCCGAAGCGTTTACGCCACGATGTTGGAGGGGTGGATGGGCATTGATTCCGCCGATATAGTTGGTGGTCAATACGAACAATTCCAACCATTTATGCACGCTGCTTCGTCGGCTCCTTCATTTGGAACCCACTAGCGGTTAACGTCCTCGAGAGGTACAACATGGGACGTCCATACGCCTTACTGCGAACAGGTTTTCCTTACGTCAAAACAATCGGCATGAGGCGAATCACCAGCTATCCCATGCAAGTGGTGGTCACTGATGACGACCGGTTGTTTGTGCTGTGCCGCGGTGAAGGAACAGTCAACATCCGCAGAACCAACCAAGACGACATAGATCTCGGTTCCATCGGCGGTATCGGCACCGGCGATGGCCAATTTATTTGGGCGGCTTCATTGGCGATGGACGGTGACGAGAAGTTGTACGTCTCCGACGAAGCCCTCAATCGCATTTCGGTCTTTAACGTCGATGGCGAATTCCTGGGTAAATGGGGCGAACCCGGCGACGGCGATGGCCAACTGGACCGGCCGTCAGGGATCGCATTTGACTCCGACGAGAACCTTTACGTTGCCGACACGCTAAATCACCGCATTCAGAAATTCACCAAGGACGGCGTTTTCCTGAAGAATTGGGGCGAGTTTGGGGAGAACGAGGGTCAATTCAACATGCCCTGGGGCATTTGCGTGGATGAATTGGGCGAAGTGTACGTCTCCGATTGGCGCAATGACCGCATTCAAAAATTCACCGCCGATGGTGAGTTTGTAATGTCGATAGGTGGATCGGGCAACGGCAAGGGCGAATTCAACCGGCCGACGGGCGTTGCCGTGGACGGTGACGGTGACATCTACGTGTCCGATTGGGGCAACGACCGCGTCCAGCAATTTGCTGCCGATGGTCGGTACCTGGAATCCTTCAGAGGCGACGCTTCGTTTTCCAAATCAGCGACCGAATACTTGATGGCGAATCCCAAAACGATGCGGTTGCGGGAGATGACTTCACTCGAACCGCAAAAACGGTTCCGCCATCCCACTTCCGTAACCGTTGACGGCCAGGGTCGGATGTTTGTCACCGATTTCGGTTCTTTCCGCATCCAGATGTATCAAAAACAAGCAATTGCTTTGACGTCTGATCAGATCTCGCCCGAGCAACGGGCGCCGACTCTTTATCTCGCATAGTTTTTCTTCTTGCGTGCGGAGCAGCCCGAACACAAGACCCGGGAAGAGACCACGGACCCAAGCACCGATAATCCGCCGCGCACCGCCGCGGCCACGATTTAAACGCGATCAGTAATCGGGACACCTGTTCTGTCCGCTCCGGGCATTCCAAGCTCCAAATCGGGCGTTGCTCGCAAGACTGATCCGACGCTTACTAAAGCATTGCGTAGATATAACACCCATTATGTCTAGTATCTTGGGTACTAAGTATTGGGATGCCAAAACCCGCTAACGCCAATCCCTAAATTTCGCGATTTGCTTTGAGATGACATTACCGTTTCGAGAGGACGAAACATTGGACCACGAGACGTCGATCAACGGCGACCGCATGGCAGATGTCTACGACGAAATCCACGAGAAATTGAGCACTCCTGAAGCCGTGGCCCCGATCGCTAATGTGCTCGCTGACCTCGCGGGCGACGGCCGCGCACTGGAGCTTGGAATCGGCACCGGTCGAATCGCCATCCCTCTTGCCAAGCGTGGCGTCGATGTCCACGGCCTCGATGCCTCCGAGGCAATGGTGGCAAAGCTCCGCGAAAAACCCGGCGGCGGTGACATCCCTGTAACCATCGGCGATTTCGAACAGGTGGATGTCGAAGGGCCCTACAACCTTGTTTATATCGTTTTCAACACGCTTTTCGCTCTCCGTTCGCAGGACGCCCAGACCAACTGTTTCCGCAGCGTCGCAAGCCATCTCACCGACGAAGGAGTGATCCTGCTGGAAGCTTTCGTGCCCGACCCCACGCGCTTTGACCACGGCCAACGCATCAATACCGGCATCGTGGCGAACGACCGAGTTTCCATCGACCTCAGCCGGCACGACCCGGCCACCCAGACCGTAGTCTCCTGACACCTTATATATATCGCCGGAAGGCGTCCGCATCTACCCTGTTTCAATTCGCTATGCTTGGCCAGCCGAGCTCGACCTGATGGTGAAACTCGCTGGCCTCCGCCTCCGCTCCCGCTGGGCCGACTGGCAGCGCAACCCCTTAACTCCCGCCAGCACAAACCATGTCTCCGTCTACACCCCAGAGTAAGCGAGGACGCTCACTTGTGGGGATTCCCGGGCACCAAAAATTGAAAAGAAATCTGCTTGTCTCCAGGCGACTCAAGTCCGCCAACGGGCTCGCAATATGGTCGACCCCGCTTGGCAACAGGCCGCTCACCGTATTCCGTAACCGAGGGGATTGGTTGAACGACGACCTAAGGTCTGCCTCCGAGTATTTGCGCCTTCGAATACCCGCACTGGTATTGGCGGGTGTCACGGATGGCCTTCATTCGATCCTTACGACCGCGCAGGAAAAACGTCGATGGACCGGGGTCGTAACCACCTACCTCGTGGGCAGGATAAACTCGGCACATGCTTGAAATGAAACCCAATAAACCGGCAGTTTTGGTAGTCCGCGAAAACGAGCGGGAGGTCGAATTGCAGTCCGGCCCGATGACCCGCATGGCGGGAGTTTCAGAATCGCTAACCGGGTCTAGCGGAATCCATTTGGCCGAAGCGGTTCTGCCCCCCGGTCGTTGCTCGACTGCGCATTACCACTCCAATTGCGAATCAGCAATATACGTCGCCTCAGGCATCGGAGTCATGCTTTCCGGAGAAGACCTTGCAACAGAAGCCGCCATCGGCCCCGGGGACATGATTTATATCCCGCCAGGCGCCGCCCACCAACCGGTAAATACGAGTGAGACGGAATTATTGCGCCTGATCGTTGCTCGCAACACCCCGGTCGAATTAGTAGTCGATATGGATGGTATGGGTCGCACCGACTGCTAATTGGCCGCTTGGTTTTGCAAAATTTGTGAAATGCTGATCACGCCCTAGTGCCATTTGATCAAGATAAACTGTGGCGAATTTGCCGGCCTCAAATTTGACTAACACGAATCTAAGGCAGGCGTGGCCCGCTACCCGTTGATCTTGACGCCCGAGATTCTCAACCGGCGGGATCCAGATCCTCAAGAATCCAACACTGCCAGCGACGGCCCGCCTGTTGCGCGCTTGGCGTGCAGGGTAACCGCCGCACGCATAGGGCTCGCGCCAATGCCGGAGCCCGCACATCCCGGAGTTCGAATCAGTTAGTTCTTGCCACCATCAAAAGCAACGGTGCCAATTGACCTCACATTGATCGAAGTGCATCCTGGGCGGCCGCGATCGTCTTTTCGATGTCCGCGTCGGTGTGAGTGGAAGCTAGATGCCACCGACCGTTGGATGAAATGCGGATACCGCGATCGAGCATCCCTACACGAAATTTCTGGTACTTGTCTTCGTCGCAGTAGCGAACGTGCTCACGATAGTCGCTAATTTCCGCGCGGTCTGTAAACGCCGTTGCGAAGACCGAACCGAGTCCATTTACTCTCAGATCACTCTCGGATTTCTCGGCGACGTTCCGGAGGCCGGCGATCAGTTTCTCACCGCGCCTGTTCAGTTCGCCATAGAAGCGATCACTATCAGCCATGATGTGGCTGAGCGAAGCGTGCGCGGCTTCAACGGACGCAACGTTCGAGTTAAAACTTCCGCCATGGTTTACTTTTCCATCTCCCAGCACCTGCATCACGTCAGGACGGCCGAGCAGCATGGCGATCGGAAACCCACCAGCTAAGGATTTTGCATAAGTCGCAAGGTCCGGAACCACACCGGTCAGCTCCTGGGCGCCACCGAGTGCCACGCGGAAGCCGGTGATGACTTCATCAAATATCAGGAGGGCGCTATTTTTGTCACAAAGATCCTTGGCGGCCTCAAGATAGCCTTCGCGGGCCGCGATGAAGTTCGTATTGATGAGTATTGGCTCCATGATGACACCGGAGATTTGGTCTGGATGTCGCCTGAAGGCACCTGCGAGCGAATCAATGTCGTTCCATTGGCAGAGGACGATGTTCTCCCTGCCGGCAGGATCCATACCCTCGGACTCGCCAAAAGGCACGGGTGCATCCGCCGGTCCCGCTTGATCTAGAGGCGGGTGAAAGCTGTAACTAACGGAATCAGTCCAGCCGTGATAATGACCCTCGAACTTGATGAACTTTGGCCGTCCGGTATATCCGCGTGCCAGGCGGATGACGAGTTGGTCGATTTCAGTTCCCGAGCTGGCGAAACGCACATTCCCTTTCAGCGGAACCGCGTTCCGAACCATTCGCGAGACCTCCAATTCCCGCTCGAACTGGCCGGTATAGACAAGACCGCTGCGGATCGCTTTGGCCACCGCATCGTTTAAGAAATCGGGGGCGTGACCAAAAAGATTAGGTCCCATACCCTGTACGTAATCGACGTATTCGTTGCCGTCTACATCCCACATGCGGCCGTGTTTGGCTTTAGCGAAGAAAAGCGGAACCGGGTGCTCGTTTTGCCGAAGCTGACTGGAGATACCGCCAGCGATTAGGCCTTGGGCGTCTCGGAACAATTGCCGGGAACGAGCGTATCGGTCTAGCTTCATGGAATCGCCTGGCCCCTCTTTCCGATTGACGCTCCATTTGGATGGTATCCGCACGGTTTAAACGACGTGGCGCTCAATTGCCATCAGTTGGGATTGACGGTACCGGGTAATCGATCACGTATGGGTCGATAACTTCCCTGCATTCCGTAGGTCATCGCAACGGACTATTGCCCGTTCGGACACGTCAGTTGCTGCGTCGTTAGGAATCGCAATTGGTGGCAGACTACACATTCATTGATGTTCGTCGGCGTGTCCGTATTTGAACCGATAGCGGCCAGCCGATTTCCACTTGTACTTCCGTTACGCCCATCGGATAGCAGCCCGGGCGCGCAAACAAACAGCCTGGGCGGGAGATGAATCGAGCCCGATCGGTGAACCAGGGCAAAGGGAATCTACGGCGCGGGGTTGTATTTGGCGTCCGGCTCAAACGGGTAAAGGGGCCGACGACGACGACGATAAGTAAATGTGGATAAGTCGGCAGTCGTAACGCCGGGCGTACCGACCAAGATGATGCGTGAAGCTATCGGCTCATAGGCGGGCCGGGGAGAGACAACGCCTTTGGCGACCACCACCCGATATCGTTCCGGCCAAACACCAACCGAATACATCTGCTGCCGCGAGGTGTTGCCATCCCGATTGCTCGTGAGGACCAGCGTGTGGTCATCGTCGGTCTCCAACACGGCGGTCGCACCGGCAGCAAAGAATCGATATCCGCCGTGCGTGGGACCGGTGTCCTCGTATTTGCCGTCCGCAAGCCTGACTACTCGGCCTTCCACGCGAATCGGTGTGCCGTGCATGTTGTCCGTCTTGGCGCCAACCAGAATATTCAGCGAACTGCCGATGCCAACTTCGACGCACTTTTGTACGGCTCCTGGGTCATAGAGGGTTTGCAGCAAACGGGGCATGCGCATCTGCTGCGCTTCGCGAAGAATTACGGTTGAATCGGCCGATGACCCGCCGCCGATGTTGTCTCCGACATCCATCAGGACCACTGGCCCGTTCGTTGGATTGGCATCGTAGTGTTCAATCGCCAGTTCGAGCGCTTCTCTCGCACTTGGGACCTGCGAGTCCATTTCTGCTCGGCCCGCCCAAGCACGCTGCGCCATCCATTGGGACCGGCAGCGCGCCAAGCCGAGGTTCCCGTCGGCGACGACCAGGAATGACATGCCCATCTCTTGTACATCGGCGTAGGGATAACCCTCGGCAATCGAAGTGGAAAGAATCCCGGGCTCTGATTGGATTCGCAGCGAGTCAGCCGCAAGAGACTTCATTGGCTCTTCGCCGGTGAACTGTTTGACGATGTTGATTACCATCGGTGGCACTTCGAGCCACTGCTTTGGAGCAATCTCGCCTTTTGCAGTACGAAAGATCAACTCGGCGCATTCGAATGCGCGCTGGCGGGCGTCCAAATGGGGATTGGTGCGGTAAATCGTTGCAACGGTCGAATGGTTGACCATTTCCCGGGAGAAATTGCCGTGCATATCCATTGCCATTCCGATCGGCACTGATGGGCCGACCAATTCCCGCACTCGCTTGGCTACCTCACCGTCGACATCCGGATATTCCTCAGAGACCGCGGCGCCATGGTTGGCCAGGAGTACACCATCCCAAGGCCCGTTATCCTGCAGAAGGCCGATCATTTCGCCGACGATCTGATCGAATGCTTCCTTGGTGATGATGCCGATGGGGCCGGCGCGGGCGTGGATCAGCGGAACAGCGTCAAATCCAATTTCATGGGACGCCTGTAGGAAACCTGCCACGCTGGCCTGGGAGCCTCCGAAGACTTCGATGATTTCGTCGCCGCGCAGTACCCCTTCTTCCTCGAATCTGGCGTAATCGGCGGGCACCGAAGAGAAGGTATTGGTCTCGTGCGAAATTCCGAGAACGGCGAATCTCATCTGGCGCCTAATCCGTGGCAGCACTGGCAGGGATAGTGGTTACCGCGGATCGGTAACCTATTGGCGTGATTGCGATCAAATTGCACTATCTTTTCTGTATGCCTAGCACCACCGGCGACCATTCCGCCGTTTCCCGAACGGCAGGACATGGGTTTGCCCGGAGGCAATGGTCTAACTTCCAATTCATTGTGCGTGGTTGAGCGTGGCGGTGTAGGTTCCGACATTGCCGGCGCTGTCATACGGGGTTCCAACTTCCATGTAGTACAACCCGGCCGGGAACTGATCCAATAGCAACTCCTGCGGTCCATTGCGGGCGTAGGCGAACAGATGCCCGTTGACATCCCAGACAAACCAGATGCCGACCCCGCTCGGGCCGTCGCGCACCGTCAGCTCGTAGAGCCCCT
Organism: Chloroflexota bacterium; assembly: GCA_965249595.1. Taxonomy (GTDB): domain Bacteria; phylum Chloroflexota; class UBA11872; order UBA11872; family VXNJ01; genus VXNJ01. The sequence goes on from OZ252242.1 coordinate 1,731,628, forward strand.
CATCTTCAATCTCGAATCGGAATACGTCGCGATCGTCTAGCATCTCGATGCCGCGGCGCGGACGCAGGGCGTTGTCGCCGCTGCCATAGAAGGGAGCCCAATCCCAGGGGTTCAGTCCCGGATCGTGGGGAGAAACATCCGAGTCGATATAGGCCTCGATCGATTGGCCGGGGCGCAGCGTGACCCCGCGATCGGTCCGATAGTCGTCGGCGTGGTCATCAAGCCTGATCGAGAGGGTGTAGTGTCCGGTCCCCCAACGGTCCTGATTCCCGGTTCCGACGGCAATCGCAAAACGTCCGTCGGCATCTGGCACAAAGAAGGCGCGGGCAAAGTTGTTGATGAATCCGCCGTAGTCGTGTTCCTTGAGAACTCTCTCTCCCTGCGCATTTACGATTTCCAGGATGCTCGGGTCGATCAGGTGGTCATCCACGAACGCTACCCCGGCGCCGGGTCTGTGCTCTTCGACATCTTCAAATGCCATCCGCGAAACCAGCTCGATGATGTACGGCTGGCCGCCTTCGGCGCTAAAGACGAACCAGTCCCGACCGCCGTCCTGGGCTGTCAGTTCGCCGTGCACGCGATTGGCAACACCCACCGAAATTGGGTCTATCGGCTCGACTCGGAAGATGCCCGAAAGGGCATAGAAGGGCGCCTGAGCGTCCCAGCGCAGACTTCGGCCCGAATCGAACTCGGCGCCGATTCCCGGCATCCCCACCCGAACATTAGTGCCGCCATCGACGTCGGCACCACCAAGCGGGAGAGGGGCGGAGGCACCATTTACTCGCGTCCCGGTGAAGATCTTGTCATCCTTTGAGAAGTCCAATTCCCGGCCGTCGCGCTTACGGCCGGGGTCGTAATGGTCCCAGCTGCTGTCGTAGAGGTCGCTGTTGTCATCGGCGACCTTGGGTCCCAGCAACCAATAGATGGGGACTCCTGGACCATCGACGGCCGGATCGGTCGCGGTATTGGTCCGGGCGCTTACATCCTCGGTGCTGCCGAGCGCTCGAAAATGCCGCTTGTGTTCGAGCAGGTCGGAATGCCCGGCCGCAGCTTCGCCCATAACAAACGAGTTGTAATCGTCTATCTCATAAGCCATTGCATCGCGCGTTTCCGAAGTAACAAACAGCAGCCGAAATGAATCGCCGGGTCCGAGTTCCTCGGGAATGAGGCTCCAATTCCAGGGGACTAGGATCGCCTGATTAGGAGGCATCGGCGGCAAGCCACTACCAGGTTCCTGGGCATAAGCGGGACCCTTCGGCAGACTCAGCGCCAGCGCCAATCCGCAGAAAGCAGCTACAAAGGTGCGACCTCGGCGCCGCTTTGGCCGGGCCTGCGGACGAATTTTGAAAATTGACCCTGTTCCCTGCATCGCCATACCTCATCCCTGGCCTCAACATTTATTGATACGACATGCGGCCGCGAGCGGATTCGGAGGACTGAGCGATCAGCATTTGTACGCGGGCGCACTAGGATAGACCGTTTCTCGCTGCGGTTTTGAGGCCGGTTGATTGGTCGATAGACTGTCGGCAACTTGACTGCGAACGTGAGTAATGAGGGGACCGCCATGGCCGAACGCCGCACCGGATGGGTCTACCACGAGTCCTACCTGTGGCACGACACCGGCCGATGGCGCGGCGGTAGCCCTGAGTTGCGGGATTGGATCGAGGCCTGGGAGAGCTACGAGAACCCCGATACTAAGCGCCGCTTCAACAACCTACTCGAACTTTCGGGGTTTTCAGAACAACTGGTCCCGCTCAAACCGTGTCCAGCCACCCTTGAGCAGGTGCGGCGCTTCCACACTCCCGCCTACGTCGAAAGAATCCAAAAGCTCTCGGCCTCCGACGGTGGTGATGCCGGCCCGGGTGCGTCGTTCTCGCGCGGCGGCTTTGAGATCGCGTTGCTTTCCGCCGGTGGCACGATAGCGGCAGTAGACGCGGTGCTCGATGGCTCAGTTGACAACGCCTACGCGCTGGTTCGGCCCCCGGGCCATCATGCCGAGCGTGATCGCGGGATGGGGTTCTGCGTTTTTGGCAACGTCGCGATCGCAGCGATGCATGCGATTAAAGAGCGCGGAATCGGCAGGGTGGCAACCGTCGACTGGGATGTGCATCACGGCAACGGTACGCAACAGGCTTTCTACGACCGCAGCGATGTGCTCACGATTTCGATCCATCAGGACCGGTGCTTTCCGCCCGACAGCGGCCCGATGGAAGATCGTGGCGAAGGCGCGGGCGATGGTTACAACATCAACATTCCTTTGCCACCGGGCAGTGGTCATGGAGCCTACGTGGAGACCATTCGCCAGGTGGTGGTCCCGGCGTTGCAGGCATTTGAGCCGGACCTGATCATCGTTCCATCCGGCTTCGACGCCAGCAACTTCGATCCGCTGGCGCGGATGATGGCCCACTCGGGAACCTATCGGGAAATGACGCGATTGCTTCTGGAGGCAGCTGATGAGCTCTGCTCGGGTCGACTGGTGCTGAGTCATGAAGGCGGCTACAGCCCGATTTACGTACCGTTCTGCGGCCTCGCCGTCGTGGAGGAGCTGCGCGGCAAGAGGTCAATCGCCGGCGATCCGTATGAAGACAATCTCGCGGTGGCGGGTGGACAGGATCTGCAACCCCACCAGCAGGCAGTGCTTGGCGAGGCGAAGCTGCTGTTGGACCGACTCTAGAAGTTGTAGGGCCTAAAGGCAACGCCCAACTCGCGTATCGGCGTTTGCCCAATCGGGATTACGGGATTATTTTCTTTGGCCGCAAGCCCTGCTTTGGCCAGGCCCCTGCCTGGCGCCGGGTCAAAATCCAAGCGCAACGACCCTGGCACATGCCTCTTCGACCATTCCGGGTATGGCTTGCTGGCGCCCGAGATCCGGGCGCTCCCACGTCCAGCCGATCGACATCAGGAGACGGATCAGCAGGAATAGCGGAATCAGGGAGAGTGCCTCGTCGCTGATCGGTCGTTCGGAACGGTATCCGGTGATCAGCGCATGAGTGAGCTCATGAAAAAACGGTTCATCCTCCACGTCATAGAGGGCCACGGCCAACTCAAATTGATGCCAGCCAAACCCGGCATCATCAAAGTCAATCACGTGTAGGGCGCCCGATTCGGCGATCACGATGTTTTTCGGGTGTAAATCGGCGTGAATCATTGAGAAGGTGTCGGGGCTTTGGCCGTAATCGCCAAGGATCTTCGCAATCCGATCGCGGGCGCGAATCATGATTTCTTTCTGCTCCGGCCGCGCCGACGGCACTTCCCAGAATCGACCCCAGTACGGGGCATCGCCAACGTACCCGGGCATATCGAAAGCATGACGGGTGAATCCGGGTGGCGGCTTCCACCCGCTGGACTGATTGTGTATCCGGCCGGCGATACGACCGATCTGTTCGAAGCTGGCCGCAATCCGCTTGAGATCGGATTCGTGCGCGATTTTTCGGCCCAGGATGGGGCCCTCGACCCAATCCACCAATCCGACGGCGCGCGAGGACTTCCCGTCGGGCGTTGGGATAGTGGCGTGACTGTCCCCGCTCAAGGTCCGCCGACCGACCGGGACCCGGATTCCGGCGTCGTTGAGCGCCTGCGTCCAGATGAGTTCTGATTCCAGTTCGGCCAGGGTGTGATAACCCGGTCGATGGACCCGCAGCGAGTGGGCCCGCCCGGCGGGCTCGACCAGCCGAAAGGTACAGTTCTCAGCGTTGGAGATAAATTCAAGCCGGCCCGCTTTTATGCCCCAGTTGGGAAGAGCCCGCTCGGCGATTGCGCGCAGTTCTGCTTCGCTGAGATTGGTTGGTTGAGGCAAATATCTAGGCCGGGATGCTCACGACCGACGCGAATGCCTCCAGGAACAGATCGGCGTGTTCGCGCTTAAAAACCAGCGGCGGGCGAACTTTGAGCACGTTGCCGTGCTGCCCTGCCTTGCCCATCAGGAAACCGGCCTGCCGCAGCCTGTTCATGATCACTTCAGCCCCGTCTGGATCGGGCCCTCTACTGGCTCGATCCTTAACCCATTCAATGCCTATGAAAAGTCCGTGGCCCCGCACCTCGGCGATGGGTTCACAGCTTTGGCCGATCTCCTGCAGTTGATCTCGAAGGTACGATCCGACGGTCGCGACACTGTCGATCAGGTTTTCCCTTTCAATCACATCGATGACGGCTTGCCCCACGGCGGCTTGCAACGGGCTTGAAGCGAAGGTGTTGAAGTAACGCGTGCTGGAGCGAAAAGCGCCGACCAGCTCGGCCGATGCCACAACGCCGGCCAGCGGCAGGCCGTTGCCCATCGGTTTACCCAGCACGGCGATGTCGGGCACGAACCCGGAAGTCTCGTAACCCCACCAGCGGCCGGTGCGCGCGAAACCCGCCTGTACCTCGTCGCATATGAAAAGCCCGCCCGCGGCCCGCACCATCTGCGCCGCCCGGGCCATGAATCCCGGCGGAATATCGGGAAGCCCCTCGTTGGCCAGGATCGGGCAGAAAAGCACACCGGCAAATGGTATGCCGTCTGCGGCAAATCCATCGATCTTGTCCTGCAGCTGGCGAAGGTACGCCGCGGTGAGGGCGTCGCCATTTAGGCCCTCCTCGATCGGGCGATAGCTCTGCGGCATCGGGATCGAGCGGACCTCTTCAGAATCCTGGCCATGGACCCGGGTCAGCTTTCGCACCTCGGTCGAGTTGCCGTGATAGGCCGAGTCGGAGCAGATCAGACCACGCCCGCCGGTCGCGGCGCGGGCCATTTGGATGGCGACTTCATTGGCTTCCGTGCCGCTGCAAGTAAATACCGCAGTAGTGATCGAATCGGCGTGCAGGCCGGTGAGCCTCTCGGCATAGTCGAGGATCCCCTCGTGCAGATAGCGCGAGTGGACGTTTAGAGTCTCTGTCTGGCGCCGCATCGAATCGACGACATGGGAATTAGCGTGGCCAACGCAGGGCACATTGTTATATAGATCAAGGTAACGCTGGCCTTCAGCGTCGTAGAGCCAAACGCCCTCACCGCGTACGATGTGCACGGGGTCCTGGTAGAAGGTGGTAATTCCGGTGCCGAGCAACCGCTCGCGGCGGGCGATGAGTTCGGCAGTGGATAGCTTGCTCATGCTGAAATTGTCGGCGAAATGACGGTCTGCGGCAATCGCCGGCTTTTAGTGCACCGCGTCCTGGAAGCGTTGGTTTCGAAGTTTCATCATTGGGTTTTGGCAGATTCCACACCGGCCAAGCCCGTGCGCCCGAATGAAGGGCGCGGCAAGCTGACCAGCCGAGTCATCAATGCGGTGTCAACGCGCTGGCACGGCAATCTCTACACACCAGCTCATACTTTCGACGAGGACAGTTGCACGGTGATTGCATCGTGAAATGAATCCCCAGCATGGCCAATCTTGTAGCCCACTGGCAATTGGCGTCCGGCGATGCCAAACGCTTGGGTAAGTTCCTATCTGACCCGTTCGTTTGGCCAATCGAAACGCTATCGCATCCCGTGCCCACACACTCAGCGTGGAAGACGACTCACGGCAGCACTTTAGACAAGAAATGTTTCGATAATTTTCATGCTGGGAAAAATTAGACTTGGCGTTATTCGCGACGTGACAGGGGCATCATTGTGGCCAATATCGTAGTCCACTGGGAACTTGGTTCTCGGCACGCCGAAAAGTTGGGAAATTTCTACAAAAGCCTCTTTGGCTGGCGGGTAGAAAAGCAATCGTCGATGGACTATCGGGTCGTTTACACCGGCAACAAGCTGGGAATTGACGGCGGCATCGTTCAGATTGACGGAGCAACGCCGCCGTATCTCACGTTCTACGTGATGGTCAATGACCTGCAGGCAACCCTGGATATGGCAGAAATTCAAGGCGCAAAAGTCGCATTTCCGCCCACTCCAATTGCGAATGTGGGAACGTTTGCCCAGATCAACGATCCGGAAGGTTTTCTAGTCGGGATCATTGAACCGCCGCCTGATTGGGACGATCAAGCCGCCGGCCGCGAGCAAGAAGAAGACACCGGAAATCCAGTCCTTCACTGGGAGATAAATTCGGCGAACGCGGCGGATCTGCAAGGTTTCTATACAACGCTTTTTGATTGGCGAATTGGCACCGACCTCCCGAACGATTACCCCATGGTGCTCACCGGTGGCGAAGGGGGAATTGGCGGTGGAATCTGTCAAATTGAGGACGATGGGCCCGCCTCCCTAACTCTTTATGTCGAGGTGGACGATGTCCAGGCCACTCTTGACAAGGCCCAAGGCCTCGGCGCCAAAGGCGTCGGGGAATTGATGCACGTCCCCGGCATTGGCACCTTCTCCCATATCAGCGATCCCGACGGGCACGTCCTCGGCGTAATGCGGGATGAATCGGCCGAAGGCTAGCTTAATAACTTAGATGAAATAACGTCGAAACGGCCGCAATCTGGAGCCGACGAATCGTGTGCCGATAGCCAATTGAGAGTTGTTGAATTTGCCAGCTGGCGCTGGCAACCTGCGTAGACAGCCGTCGGATGAGTCGATCGCAACCACATTCCAATCGGTCTGGAAGCGTCATCGGAAATCCGCAATCATGGGGAGGCGACTCACAACGTGTTCTCTGGTTGTGGCGGACTGCCGCCCTCGCCGAAGATTGGGATAACTTTGGTCGGCGATATTGACTGTTTGACATGAGGCGAATGGACAAACAGACGCCACGGACTGCCTGGCTTGGGCCCTAAAGCGGCGACTTTGATCTTTGACCGTTCAGCAATACCCCCAATCGCGTGTAGCGGACCAAGTACCGGTAAGTCAACATGCCCAGGATGCATGTGGCGACGCAGGCCGCCAGGAATTTGGCTTCTGCGCCCCAGCTCAAGCCGGTCAGTTCCTGCAATCGACCTTGCCGGTCCAGGTGGGCCAGATAAAACGTGATGAAAGCCACCAGCGGTAAATGGATGATGTAAATCCAGTATGAGGAGTCCGCAAGCCAGCGGATCCAGACGCGCGGTGACGACAGCAAGCTCTCGAAGAGGCCCACCAACCCGATGCAAAACAAGGCCGCCGCGGAACCGTAGAAAACGGTTCTGATCAGCCAAAGAAAGGCCACTGCCTCTTCACCCGCGTCCTGCCGAGTCGCATCGTCCACCGCCCCGCTCAGCACGACGTGCACCCAGAATGCAAATGCGGCCATGACCCACAGTGTGACCATCGTTTCCGGTCGTTTGATCCGGTCGATGAATTCGCGCCTGATGTAGAGTCCATACCCATAGAAAAAGAACAGGCCGGCATAGAACACATCGACCAGGTTCAACGGCCAGACGGGTTTTGACTCATCGCCGGCCCGCAGGACCAGCAGTATGACCGCTCCCAGCATCAGCAACAGCGGAATTCGCGTGTAGATGGCATTGCCCAACCGCCTGCCAATTGAAACTCGGTCCGCTGCTTGCAGGATTGCCCGCACCGGCCGTAACTTTGGCAGCGATCGGATGGCAATAAGTGCCGCGTACATCAGCAGCAGGTAGTACAAAAACCATAGATGGGCTACGATATCGCCGCTGGAACCCAGGCTCTTCCGATCCCGCATTACATCCTGAAATATTTCCCAAGACATAGCTCCGTACCAGCCATAGACCCATATCGTCGGGACCAAGATTGCCATCACGGCTCCAAAAAACACCAAAGGCAGGGCGATTCGCCTGAGCCGGTCGAAAATGAAGGCTGGAGTGGGGCGGCGATCCAAGACCAGGTGGGCGAAGAACCCTGCCATGAGAAAGAAAACCGGCATTCGCCAAGAGTGGATGAAGTCAAAAACTAACAAAAGAAAGATGGACTGGTCGTCGTCCGCGGGCCATATGGCTTCGATCCCGACGATGCGTGAGAAATACGGCAGCGATCCGTGGATGACGATGCCGAGCAACATCGCCGTCCCGCGCAGGCCATCGAGCCCGTGGTATCGCTGCATCCCTTGCCTGGCTAGAGAATCCATATCCTCGTCTGCTTAGTTGGGCGCCGCTGCGGTAGCTGGCGTCCAGATTCAGAACCCTTGGGCTCAGGAGTCGTTCAGCGTCGGACCGATTGAAACAAAATCCATTCAGTTTCGCGGTGCCAAACGTCCAGTCGAATTCCTTGACTGCCTAACGGCCGACGACCCCTGACCCGGATTGGACATCCAAATGTTCGTGGCGGTGCGGGCCAGATTGCTTCGGTTAAAGCGGTGGTCGCTGCCAGCCGCCCAGCGATTCCTCAATGCATTGTGCCAAGGCCAGCGCAATGTCTTCACGCCAAGGCTTGGCAACGACCTGCACGCCGATAGGCAAACCGGCGCCTGAGGTTCCGGCACGGACAACCGCCCCCGGCCAACCGGTCATGTTGTGGATCATCGCGTACATGGACCCATCTTTGTACCTGGGGGTGTTGGATTGACCATGGGATATCGCTGCATGGGCGTGGGCCGGGCAAAGAATCGCGTCGTAACCCGATAGAAACGAGAGCATCTGCCGTCGGAATTCATCGACCCAGACCAGGATTTCAGCCAGTTCGGTCACTGACGGCCGGTGTTCGCGTTGAAATTCAATCGCCTGTTGCATGAGTTTGTGACGCCTACTGGTCCCGGCCCGGGCCAGGATGCGGCTCAATTGATCGCCACCCACTCCGGCATTGAAAGCGTGGAACTGGCTCCTGATTGATTCCAAGCAAAGGGGTCGATCCTCCACCACCGTGACCCCGGCATCAGTGAGCGCCGCCGCCGCGTTTCGGATTGCTTCGGCAGTCTTCGGTGTGACAGGAACTTCTGGTATGTCCGTATGGAATGCAACTCTGAGCCCCGCCGGATCTACGTCTCTGGGATTGCGCAACGCGACCGGAGCCACAGTTGGATCTGCGCCATCTGGTCCGGCAAGTATCGGGAGAGCAAGGGCCAGATCTTTCACATATCGTGCCAATGGGCCCAATTGCCAGAGCTGCGAGAGGCCGCCGGCGAAAGCGGGGTAGTGTCCCGTGCCGGGAACGCGTCCGGAAGTTGGCTTGATGCCGGCAATACCGCAGAAATGAGCCGGTCCGCGAATGCTCCCGCCCACATCGCTGCCTACGCCCAGCGGCGATTGCCCTGACGATATTGCGGCGCCTTCGCCGCCACTACTTCCACCAGGGTGGCGAGAAGGGTCGTAGGGGTTGTTGGTTCGGCCGTAAACGAGATTGTCAGTTTCACCGGCAGCGGAAAGTTCTGGCAAGTTCGACTTGCCGATCACGATCGCCCCGGCGCGCTTGAGCCTGGCCACTACGGTGGCATCCTTGACCGGAACATATTCGGCGCGCCCCAGGGTTCCGCCGGTTGTCGTCACGCCCGCCGTTTCAACAGCATCTTTTATCGTGATCGGAACCCCATGCAGCGGTCCGACTAAGGTGCCGCGGGATAACTCTCTATCCAATTGCCGGGCTCGGGCTAAGGCAGAGTCCGCCAGCACGATTACGACCGCGTTGAGGATTGGAGTCACCGCTTCGATGCGATCCAAGTGGGCTTGGACCACTTCGACTGACGAAACCTGCCGGTCCCGGATCATGCCAGCCAGAGAGGACGCGGATCTGAATATCAACTCATCCATGGCGCACAACCCTTTAATGACGGCGGTGATTTATTACCGTCGCAACGACTCTTCCCGATAGGCGGCCGAACCCTGTCGTATTCTGACCCGCACCTTCGCCGTCGCAGTCGATGGCCTTTAGAGATCATCATGGTTATCTTGTATCTTGGAGGCGTGGTCAAATGGCTGTTTCCATCCGCTAACCTGACAGCTTCGACCGTAGGCATCATGCCGCGTTCAATCGCTAGCCCTTGCTGATACAGCTTCTTAGAGAAATAAATTGATATCGACTGTACTGGCCGGACTCCACCGTGAGATTTACAGCTGTGCGTGACGGAGGTACCGCACGCGTCGCCGGCAAAGTTGATTGGAGTCAAGATCAGCACACGAAAAATCGGATTGCCCAGATTCAAAAGGTTCTACTTGGCCAAGAACGAGATTGAAGCCGTGTTTGAATTACTGAAATACACTACCTATTTATACTTACAATTACGTAATGTCAGTGAGTGATAATCCGACGTGAGAATGGAACGGAAGCAAGGATGAGGCGAATTACCGTGCACACGGCTTTCGATTCCAATTGGCCGCACTCGTATTCGATGACCCACTCGCCGCGACAGTGGAGGACCCCAATTCGCTCGAAACGCGTTGGCGCACGATGGGCGTTGTAGCGGGAGTGGTGTTGATGGTCGTCCACACGTGGCCCGAATACGATTCCTTGATCGGAACCGATGTCGGGCGCATCAGCAGCGCTCGAAAAGCGACCCGGAGAGAAAGGGCCGAATATGAAGCTGGTTCCTAAAAAGCGATCTGCCGAGCAAGCGCCGGATATTACAGAAATTGCCAAGTTGCCTGATGACCAAATCGACACGTCGGATATCCCCGAAGTGCTTGATTGGTCTGATGCCAGGCGTGGCGTCTTTTATCGACCAATCAAAAAACAAGTAACTATTCGAATAGATGCCGATGTAATCGATTGGTTCAAGAAACAAACACAAGGTCGCCGCGGATATCAAACCGACATGAATCGAGCCCTGCGAGAACATGCTTTGCGGGGCCAATCGGGAGCCAGTTTGGCGGAATCTGTCCAAAGCAAATCCGACTCTAACTCCCTCGGGAAACCGGGCAATAGATAAGGTCTGGGTCTCGCGCCATTGCCCATTAAATGGCGGGAATACCGGGTCTTTTTTTCCGATGTGTACCCGTCACGCCTTAAAAGAACGATCACTCATCTGGGTGTGAAATCGGGGGAAATGTTCGTGACCGCAACAACGAGTTCAACATGGTAGTTGCTGTCGTGTTGAACTGACAAATTTTTCGTACGATGCCCCGGATCGGGGTCGGGCCAGATACGGTCCCAAAATCTCGCGCGAAGGCCATGCAACTAAATGCAATTAACACCTTCTCCGATTGCTTGTCAATAATTGTTCGGGCGTGTCACGAAACAGGCGCCATTCTTACGAAACATCGGATGAGAAATTCGGCGTCGGAAGAACATCACAGGAAATTCAATGACGCAGTTGGGGCGATTACAAAGCACCACGAACTGCATCGAATCGCCGGTGCGCACGTAGTCGACCACCGCCGGCTGACTACCGACCAATTGCGTGAGGGGCTACTGAAGGTAAGGCCGCAATACCTCCACCAGGAAACCGTTTGTTCGAATTTCGAACAAGCGTTGTTTAAAGAAGAAAGTACCCAGCTACGAGTGCTTTCGCGGTTGATCCTCGTCGATGTGCTGTTAAATCAATTCGGATTCGAATTGCCGTTTGATGAGACCGAGGAAATGGTCATTGCATTTGAGCAAACGGTCGTGGACCGATCCAATGAGATTGAGCTTCAAGATCTGGGGTGCGCCAGCAACACGTCGACACGATTCAAAAACCTAAAACTATACGAGTTCGTGTTGGAAGTGGCATGGCAAAACAACGACGATAAGTCGCCCGATGAAGTCAATTTGTTAAGAATGCTCCGCGAACGGTTAGGTATTTCGGAATCTGACAATCGCCTGATGGAAGCGAAGCTTGGTAAATATCCAAAGCTGGACAACGGGCTCCACGTGCGAGACGAGATCGATGAAGCGCGTAAGTCCCTGCAGGGACTTGGTTTGCTGTTTGCAATTCGCCGAGAAGACGGTGCCGACGTAGATCTGGTCCCCGCAGAGGTGGCCGAACTGATCAGAAATGTGGTTGGCACCCAAATGCGGGATGAAGCCTACCGCATGATGATTCGTGAGCGGCCGGTTCGAAAAAAGGCGCACTTGACCAGCGTATTGGAAAAGAACGGCGTTGAGTACGGCAGATATGACACTTTGGAGACGCTGACAGACCTAGTCGTCAGCTATGTTCCACCGACCAACGCCATTAGCAGCAATTCACCACGGTACGGGCTGGCCAATAAAGAACTTGCGGCGTGGTGCCGAAATCTCGGCGATTCCAGCTCTGGGACTACCGACGAGATGGTGGACCGAATAATTCGCCATTTTGATCGGCGACGACCGGTTGTTGAACACCTCGATGACGAAAGGGCAACGTGGTACGAATACTTCGAAGAGCTAGCAACCCGATATTACGATTTGCTCCGGTCTCAGGATGTCATTGCCAAAGACTTGGAAATTGAGTCAAAGTTTGAAGAAGCAACCAACTACCTTTTTTCGGAAAAGCTGAAGCACACGCCGCTCAAGCAGCCCGGTTCAAACCACCCGGACGGGCTGCTTAGCCTGGGTTCCTACTACCTAATGTGGGACAACAAATCGAAAGAATCACCCGTTAGTCTTCGCGACCACGTAAAGCAATTCGACGGTTATATGGAGGCAGCTGAGAAATCAGTCCCAATTTTCTTGGTTATCGGCCCCGCGTTTTCCGACGAGTCGGAGATTGAAGCAATTCGGTACCGGGCCGAGCACTTTGATCGCGCGATTACATTGATTACGGCCGCCGAACTTAGAGATTTGGCCGAGGAGTGGGCGAGCCCTGAGAACAAGCGTCGCGAAGAGCCGTTTCCTCTTGGGCTTTTGGGTGTCAACGGTCGATATTCGCGGAGCCAGTTGGGGAAAATTTCATAACCCTGGTCGGCACTAGCGATAAACACCTTTATGGCTAGTGGTCGATTTGCATCGATTCAGCTGTTGGCTGACAGATATTTCAAATTCAACGTCGATCAAGCCGGACCTGCGCAGCAGATGACCAACCGCCGGTGCATTAGGCAGTCCCAGCCCGTCATTTGATGCGACGGTTGGCCTTGTCATAGACGGAGACCACGGTCGGTTCGCCCTTTTGTACGCCCTCTATCGTGGCCACATGAGCGGAGCGCACATTGAACACCTGGGGCCTAAAAAAGAAGACGGCCGAATCCCCCTGCCGAACGCGTTGGCCAGCGGTCGGGTACAGCGAGGCGTAGTAGTCGATCCATCGCGAGTCGGGAATCCCCGCCCTCACTCGATTGCCCGCCACGGCGTCCGGTTGATTGCCTACGAATGCGGCAGAAACCGCCCACGGACCGTCCAGGCGGGCAGGGTAGAACCCACCCCCCAGGACCATCATCCGATTTCGGGCCTGATGGGAAACCTCCGCCAGATAGACCTGGCCAGGCCGACCGACATCATCGCCGAATAATTGCTGCGGGGCCATGCCCCAAAAGGCCGAGCCCGGCTCGGCGTCCGTTCCACCGTGGGCCGCGATCAAATCCATGGACGCACAGGAGGAGGCGCCGGGACAGTTGATTTGAGACATTTCGACATGCAATAAATCCTGTATTCGCTGCGCCGAATCGATAATCGTCGCCAAGTTAGGCAGTGCCTTTAGCCTGTTGGTGGCAGCGTCATAGGCAATGGTCGGGAATCCTGTGACCCCCACCATGCGAACCGCCGGCAGATCCCTGATCTTGCGGGCAACAGCGACAACGTGCTCGGAGAAAATTCCGCCCTCTTGCGCGGTGTAGGCAAAGTCCTCTGGCCCGGTGACCTTCAACAGCAAGTCCTGGATCAGGCCCGCCCCCATCGCCGCTTCGGAAATGGTTCTTGCGTTCTCATAGCCGTAAACCGTCCATACGTCGGGTCTCATGGACAGAACTTCGGGAATCCAGAAACGGGGAATCTGGGAAAGATGCCCTACGTGGGCTACGTCGAGCCCCTGAGCACTAATGGCTCTGGCACCCTCAATGTCGACGGCAACGAACTTTTTGACTCCGGCTGAGGAAAGTGCCTCAAGAATCGAGGGGTTGCGGTTGAACTGCTTTGTCATGGCATAGAGCCGCAGGCTTTTGGCTTCCGCCTGCTTGACCAGCAGGCGAGCGTTCTCCTTGACAACTTCCAGATCTACCACGTAGCAGTCCGGCGGTATTTCGCCACGTTGATGCAGGCGGCACGCGGCCTCAATCAGGGCAGGGTTGGTCCGCTCGACGATTTCCAGCATGATGCCAGGGAACCTTACCCGAACAGAGAGCACAAACTACTGTCTACAGTTGCCGCGCACATACCCGCCCGATTTTCTCGTAGGCGGCGGTTGACCCCGCGTAGCTATTGGATCTTTCCTCCGGCCGATAAGGCTAGTCCCCAACCGGCCCCTGCCTGGTTGGGCATAGCCCCTGCCTTTGGCCGGAGCATTAAGTTCATAACGATTGAATGATTGTGCCCGAGCGCACAGTCCGGGCCGAAGCCTCTTGAAGCGGGAGTGAGCGAAGATGCAGCGTGATCAGATAGTCGGGACCTGGAGACTCGTCAACTACGAGGCGCGCGGGAATGACGGGTCGATCAATTACCCGTTGGGACGCGACGCGGTTGGTTACCTGATTTACACCGAAGAAGGCTTCATGTCGGTGGCCATGATGGCCACCGGTCGGCAAAGCTATGCCAAGGAGGACCTGCTCGGCGGCAGCAACGCGGAAAGGCTCGCCGCAGCCGACGGTTTTTTCTCATATTGCGGTCGCTACGGGATTGAGGACGATTCGGTCCTCCATCACGTCGAAGTGGCATTCTTCCCCAACCGTGTTGGGACTTCCCAGCGCAGATTCTTCCGCCTCGACGGAGATCGTTTGTTTCTGACTACGCCACCGATGTTGATCTCGGGCCGGGAAATGGTGGGGCACATTCTGTGGGGGCGCGCAAAATTACGCCGGCCCGCTTTCTAGGGTGGTCCAGACCATTCCCTCATAAAGTCTCAACCCGGCTGCAGACCAGAACGGGCGGCCGATCGCTTCTACCGTCGGTCACAGGCACGTCTCATGCCGGGTTCGCAACTCGCCCGCGTTCGTGGACTCTCGTAATGAAGATCAATATTCTTGCCGAAACCGGCCAGCTCGGCTCCAGGATCGTCGAGGCGCTCCTGACGGAAGGCACTTGTTGCGGCGACTTGATCGTCAGTCGTCGGAACCCAGCGAAGGCGCGACATCTCGCGGATCGCGGGATAGAGGTTCGCCACGCGGACCTTGATCGCCCGAAAACCCTTCTGCCGGCATTTACCGGGACAGACGTCCTCATGCTGATTTCAAGCATGGCCGCGGTCGAACATCGAATCACGCAGCACGAGTGCGCCGTGACAAGCGCTGCTCTGGCCAATGTCGGCAGGGTCGTGATGGCCAGAGCCAGCGCCGCCCGGACAGACTCGCCGTTTCCCGTCGCCCCCTTCCTTCTCTACGCGGAATCGAAGCTCCGGCTAAGCGGTCTCGACTGGTCGATCCGGCGAAACGGACTGTACCTGGACCCGCTCGCAGACTGGGCCCCCCGCCCTGGTCAGGATGGGGCGGCTACCCTATCCCGTCCAAACGGGACGCGTCGCCTATATCTCTCGAGATGACCTGGCGCGAGCAAGCGCGGGCGCTTTGCACCAAGGCGGACATTCCCGGTGCGTGTACGAACTGACGGGGCCGGAAGCAATGTCGATGACATGCCTGGCCGTTTCACTGACCGCGGTCACCGGGGCGCCAATCACCTTTGATCCTGTCTCGGAGGCCGAATTCGCGGCAGTGTGCCGGACGGGATACGAGATGCCGAAATCACTATCCTCAACTCCCTGTATCGCGCCGTGGACAACGGGGAGTTCGAACAGGCGACCGGGCATGCGTAGCTGCTCACGGGGATGCCCGCGGACAGCGTGGAGACGTACCTGGCCCTCGCTGTCAGGCCGGTTCTCGCAGAATAGGGCCCGGAACAAGGGAGAAAATCCCGCAAGGGTCAGGCACCTTGCGAAGGGTTCGCGACCCGGTCAATCTTCCGGCGCACAGCCTCCACGCCTCGAACCGCTCCTCGAGAGGGCCCGGCCGGAGGCTTGCGCGATCCGGACGATCAGCCGCGAGATCACGTTCTCGAGCCGGATCGTCCGTCAGGCTGAAGCGTTCGGTGGCGGAGGCTCGGGCTCCTGGTAGAGCGTCGTGATTCCAGTGCCGAGCCCGCGTTCGGGGCGGACGACTAGCTCAGCGGTAGTTCACTCACTCATGCAGGATTTGTCAGCGAAGCGCTTTGTGGCGATCCTCGGAAGGCAATGCGGGCAAGCTGAGGCGGTCCCGCTAGCTTTCGCCACGAATTAATGCGGCGACGCGTTCCGCGATCATCATCGTCGACAAATTGGTGTTGGCCCTTACGCAATCTGGCATGATCGAGGCGTCGACGACGCGCAGCCCGGCGATTCCGTGCACCGAACCGTTGTGGTCGACAACCGCTTGGGGGTCTGAAGACGGACCCATCTTGCAAGTGCTTGACACGTGGTGACTGGTCCGGATGTTGCTTGACATCCAGGCATCCAACGCGCCGTCCGATACCAGGTCAGCACCGGTTGGATTCAATGGACTTTCGATGACGTCTGCATATGAATCCCACTCCCCCAAGCGGGCGCAAAGCCGCACGCCTTCGCGCAGGCGCCGCCGGTCGGATTCTTCGGCCAAATAGTTGTAGTCCAGCAGAGGGTGTTCGCGCGGATTCGACGAGCGGAGCTGCAGGTGGCCGCTGCCTTCGGCAAGGTATAGGGCGACAATCATCCCAACGCCTATCGGGTCGCCGCTAGTGGACAGGTAAAAACTTCGATCGGTCACCAAGGAGTAGGCATGAATGAACATGTCGTTTCGCAATAGCGAGCCCGCGGCGGTGTATTGCAAACCAACCTGCATGCTCTGCACGGACTCGTCGAATTTGTGGCTTGGCCGGGCAAGCCAATCCAGCTGCACCTGGGGGTGATCGCGCAGGTTGCGGCCCACACCAGGTAGACCGTGACGAACTTTCAGTCCAATCGGTTCCAAGACATCGGCGGGCCCCACGCCGGATAGCAGCAGAATTTGCGGTGAGCCGATTGACCCGGCCGAGAGAATCACCTCCTCGGCATGAACCTCAAACAACTCGCCGCCGCTCTCGACCAAGACTCCGTTGGCACGCCCGTCGGCAATAAGAACGCGGTGAACGTGGCAATCGGGTCTGATCGTGAGATTGAGGCGGTGTCGGGCCAGCGGCAGGTAGCCGACGGCGGTACTCCAACGGATTCCGTCCGGGTTGTTCATTGGGATCGGTCCAACCCCAGTGGAATTGGGATCATTGAGGTCTGAGCTGTACGGGAAACCGATTTCGCGAACCGCCGTGTAAAACGCCTGCTGGTCTGCTAGCCACTCTTCCTGGGGCCAGCGCCTGGCAACGATGGGCCCATCATTGCCGTGGATATCGCCGCCGTGGTCCGAATCGGATTCGACCGCCTTAAAGTACGGCAAGATGTCCGCGTACGCCCAACCCGGATTGCCGGCCGCTGCCCAGCTGTCGAAGTCCTCGGGAATGCCGCGCAGGAATACCTGGGCATTTACGGCCGACGATCCCCCGACCAATTTGCCGCGCGGAATCATGATCGAAGGCAAATCATCGGTCGCCCGGGCTTCGTATTCCCAGTTAAAGGGGCTGTCGTAACCAAACGCTTTTGCCCAGAAGTTCTGGTTCCCGTAACCGAACTTGATCTCGTCCGGCATCTGCTCAAGGTCCGGATAGTCGGGACCGGCTTCAAGAAGTAGAACCGTTCGGTCGCGGTCCTCCGAGAGCCTGGTGGCGAGCACCGCGCCAGCGGAACCGGCGCCAACAATTACCGTGTCGTACCTAATCTCGGGTTCCTCCTACCGGCACCATCCGTGATCGCCGCAATCGGTTGTAAGGGGGGGACTCTCTACCATTTGTCAAGCCGCTGCGGCATCACTCCGGAGCAGTTCTGGCTGATAAAGGGTCTGGTTACGCAGCATAGCGCAGACCACCGCCAACAAACGGTCAGCTACCGATCGCAACGCCCTTGCATGCCGATGGCCTCGAAGGCGTAATGCGTCGTATTTGCGTCGGCTGACCGGATCATGCTGAACCGCCACCCGGGCCCAGTGGTACATGGCATTGGCGAGTCGACGATGGACGGCATGGCGTCGGACAACGATCATGCTCTTGCCCGATCGCTTGGTTATCGGCGCAACTCCGCATAATGAGCGCAGGGCGCGATAGTCTCTCCGCATAAGAGGATCATGCGCCTCGGTGAGCAGTGTGGCGAGGACCGTCCTTCCGACTCCGGGAAGAGATGAGAGGATGGCCACGTCGCGCTGCCCGCTCTCACCCAGTGCATCGTTGGCGATGGCATCGGTTAAGCGGTCGATCTGGGTGTTGACCTCGAGCAGTTGACGCTGGATGAGCTTTAGACGTTCGGCGACCAGGGTGATCGTCGCGACGGCAGCCTCGGTTGTGCCCGGAGACACCTTTATCGCTTCCTGGCGCAGCATCGAGAGCACGCCTGTCGCATCAATGCGACGGATGCGATGGCGTTTTAGCAACTGGGTTACCCGGCCTCGACTCAATCGCCGCCCCCTCTCCGGTGTGGGAGCCATCTGCCACAGATCCAGGATCCATGGCTCGGTGACGTTGTTGCTGATCTCCAGGACCTGCGGATAGTAGCGCCAGAGTTGTTGTCGCACCCGGTTGCTAAGGCGGGTGCGCTCCTTGGTGAGCTCCTGAAGCCAAACGTGAGAACTCTCTTAGCTCCACGGTCAAGGGATCTGGCGATGCCAGCTGCCGCAGCACCTGCGGATCGGTGCGCAGGGCATCGGCCAGGACCCTGGCATCGCGGCGGTCGTCCTTGGCGCCGGCTGGGAAGAAGCGATCACGGAAGCGATCGAGTTGCTTGGGGTTGATGGCATGCACTTTAAACCCGCGATCGAGCAGGCTCTCGACCACCGGTCCATGCGGCACCTCAATGGCGATGGCGATATCTTCGGGGTCGGTTCCGGTGCGGGACAGGATCCAGGCGGCCATGGCCGCCAATCCGGATCCACGATGCGGGAAATTACGCTGACCATGTTCGTTGCCGTCAGCGTCGATGATGCAGACCTGGTGCTCGGCGATGGCCCTTCTCGATCCGGCGTACCAGGAAGTGTGTTCTTTCACGGTCCTTCCCCATGTGTGGTGCGCGATGGTATTGATCGCATTGAAGGTCCGCCACGACACCTGCCAATCCCTGTACCGGCGTTCTAAGACGCAAACTCTCCACGGGGCATCTGCCGCGGCCAGCTGCACCGGGGCACGGGTCCCCCCCACGGTGCTCAAAAGACACAAGGGGCGATTGGTTACTCCCGGCCGCTGACCTTGACGTCATCCAGGCTGAGCAGAGCATCGCGCATGCCCAATTGCTTAGTCAGATGAAGCTACCTAAAGGTACAGGGGCTTTGATTTTGCCCGGAGATCGCCGCTTTTATACTCATGG
The DNA here is from genome assembly GCA_965249595.1 of Chloroflexota bacterium. Lineage (GTDB taxonomy): Bacteria > Chloroflexota > UBA11872 > UBA11872 > VXNJ01 > VXNJ01. The sequence goes on from OZ252242.1 coordinate 1,750,845, forward strand.
CCCACGATACCGAATTCCCCGGGCGGCTGCCGCCTGGGGCCGCGTCGCATCGCTGATTGAGACCTGCAAGATGAACGGCGTCGAGCCCTACGCCTGGTTCAAGAGCACGCTGGAGAAGATCGCCACCGGCCACCCGCAATCGAAGATCCACGAGCTGCTGCCCTGGAACTTCGGGCCCGCGACCGACGCCGACTGACGACGGCGCTCAATCCGCCCTTCGATAAATCCCCATAGTCAACCCGGATCCCGATATGGGGTCAGGCCACCGCTTACGAAAGACCTGGACGAGTGGATTCTTCATGGCCATGTCTCGATCCCATCCAGAGAACAACCATAGCCCCAACGAGGATGGCGGGAACCGCGGCGTAGAGCACCCCGTTCCAGCCAAGCAGCTGCATGACTGCCCCCGCACTCAAGGAGGCAATGGCCGAGATACCCATAATGCTGAAATCGTTCAGCGCCTGGACACGGAAGCGTTCGGCTGGACGATAGGCTCGGGCCAGTAGCGTCGTTCCTCCAATATAGAGGAAATTCCAGCCGACTCCGAGCGCCACCATGGCCAGGCCGTAGTGCAGCATGTGGCGGCCCGCCAGGCCCGCAACCAGGGTGGCGCCAAGCAGCGCCCCTCCCACAATCATCACCCGCACGGCGCCGAAGCGTCCGATGAGAACACCACTGAACAATGAAGGAAGATACATCGCCAGCACATGGACCTGGATGACCGCCGCCGTTGCCGCCAGGGAATACCCGTCGAAAACATGCAAAACGGCGACGCCGCTCTGCCATTGATCTTTGCAGTTATTCCGGCGATCGGCCTGACCTACTGCCGGCTGCGGCACTGGCGGTCGCCTTCATAAGCGCTTGATCATCGGCCGGACCAAATGGTGCCTGCATAAATCGTGGGGCAACTCGGCCCCATTCCCGCCTGGAGCTTTGGAATCGCCCATGCCCGGGTCGATCGTCAATCCTGTTTGTAACGCCGTTCCGTTTCCTCGATGGCAATATCGAGGTCGGTCCACATGCGCTCAACCATCGATTGCAGGCGCACGCCCATAAATGCTCCCTATCGGGCGAGAGCGTCGGGTCAGTGCGCCAAAAAAACACGCGTTTGAGCGTGCGAAGCAATCGATTTCAATGTTGTCAACTGGGCTATTTATGCACATTTTTATTCGCTCATTTGCCCTACACCCAATATCCGTAGTCAAAAGCACTGATTTCATCTTTCGAAACGACCGGCAGCAATTCTTGGATCACCTTCCGGTCAACAATCGCGCCCTGCTTCATCGTTGATCGGATTTCTTCGTCGGCGATCCAGTCACTGTTCCAAATCAATGCAGTTTCACACCCAATCGAATTGCGTTTGGCGCCGTTCCTGCAATCGCGGTTTGCGAAAGACTTTCCCCGCGGGTTACCTGGGTATTACCGGCAGAACGATATACGAAGCGTAGGCCGACGAGTGATGGATTACCTGGTGGGCTATCTCGAGACGAGCGTCCTGACCGATCGGCGCGCCGGTGTTGAGGTTGCGGTCAAAGCGAGGGAAATTGCTGCTGGAAATCTCCACTCGAAGTCGGTGGCCAGCCTGGACGACATGGCTGGTTGCCCAAAGGTCGATCGTGTATTCGTAGACCCGGCCCGGGGTGATGGGCGAGGGTTCGGATGCTGATGCCCGATATCGGGCCCGGACAATTCCATCCTGCAAGTTTTGGGCATAGCCATCTGGTCTGACGTCCACAAGTTTGGCGGTGAAGTCAGTGTCTACCGCACTGGATGCAGCAAATAAGCTGACACTGATTGGACCGGTGATTTCCATGTCGCTGTCCAGCGGCTCTGATGTATAGATCAGTACGTCCTGCCGCTCCTCCACCTCCCGTTGATCTGCGACACCGTAGGGAATGATCAAAGTGTTGCCCCCACGCGTCGGTGCCGGATCGTGAGGATCAAAGACATAGGAGTCCGGGGCCTCATCGCCCGGAGGATCGATAGAAAGGGACCCGGAGCCGTTAAGGGTGTTGGCCGCACCGTCGGAATGGAGATAGAACCGGGTGTAAATTGTGCGGGCCAGTGGCCACTCGTTCTCGTATCGCCAGCGGTTCTCGCCCATCACGAACAGATATATCGGCGGATCGTCCAGTATGCCCGTGTCCTGGTCTTTCAGCCAAAAATCAAACCAGCGCAACAGGTATTCGTGGAGCTCTATGCGGGCGTCGTCACCAAAGTCGATGTCCCCGGCGTCTCCGGAGCTTGACCCAGTGTACGGGCGCAGGTGTGCCCAGGGCCCAACTAGTAATTTCTGGTTTTTCCGCGCTAGTTGGCTTCCGCCTTTCTCTCGAATGCCGCTGTACGCGTTCAACGCCCCTTCCAGGAATATGTCGTACCAGGAAGTGACGTGAAACATCGGGATGGTGATGCCCGACAGATGTCGATTTAGGTTGATACGCCACCAGTAGGGGCCGTCTCCCTCGTTTGCAAGGTATTCCCGAAAGTACGGTGCCGTTTCTTCCAAAAGGTTCGCCCAATCGCTCAAGGGCAGGTGGCGAAACCATTCTTCGGTCAGCGGTCGGGCGAAGTTGTCAGCGGGCAGCAGGTACTCTTCGATCTTTTCCAATAGATCGGTGCGGCCCAGGCGCTCCAAAGTGTTGCGCCCTTTATGGATGGCATAAGGAACCATCCAACCCCATTCCATTGCTCCGCCGGTGTGGTAAACCCAACTCTGGTGGAAATCGGAAGAAGCGGAGACCGGAGCCATTGCCTGGAGGTGCGGGGGCAGAGGGTTATTGGTGGCCAACGTGTACTGCGTTGCGCCCATATACGATTGCCCGGTTGTGCCGACTCGTCCGTTGGACCATGGTTGGCTGGCGGTCCATTCGACGGTGTCGTAACCGTCCTGGACCTCCTGGAAAAGTGGGTCGTAGTCTTCCCCGTCTGATGCGAAGCGGGCGCGGCAGTCCTGGCTGACAACCACATAACCGCGGCCGGCGAAGTACCACACGGAATGGTCCGGATCATCGACATAAACGTCCTGACCATAGGGACTGCGGGTAATCAGGACCGGATATCTACCCGGAGCCTCAGGGCGGACTACATCGCATGCCAAACGAACCCCGTCCCGCATCGGCACCATGACGTTTCGTTCGCGCACCACGCTAGAACTCTCCGCATATGAGGACACGTCGTGCTCCTGTTCGGCCATTTATCTGGGCATTATTACGCAATTGTGCGCGGGCCTGGCCAGCCTCCGCGCGGCCGACCTGATCGGCTCCGGAATTGATGGCCGATACGAAGGTCAGTGCCGGTTTGAAAAAAACTCAAGGCGATCAATTTATTGCATATACGATCGAAAGTAAACGACCACTCTGATCGCTGGATGAGTGGTTCGGAGTATTCTTCATCTCAAATCGACGTCAGTTGAGTATTGGAAACAATTGCATATGGATCTTGGCGCTTTTTCAATCAGCCTCGCAGTTGCCGACCTTGAAGCTTCGCGAGAGTTTTATGAACAATTGGGGTTTGAAAAAGTCGGCGGAGACCCTTCCCAAAATTGGCTGATCGTGCGAAATGGTGACCACACCATCGGCCTATTCCAGGGAATGTTTGAAAAGAACATCCTCACATTCAATCCCGGGTGGGACAAATTCGGCAGTCAGCTCGAATCATTCACCGATGTTCGAGAGCTCCAGCGCCGATTGAAGGCCAATGGCATACACATCGCCGACGAAGCCGATGAAAACGGCGTTGGGCCAGCAAATTTCTTGGCAGTGGACCCAGACGGCAATCCGATCCTGGTCGACCAGCATTGTTGACGGCGCTGTTAATCGCAGAGCAGTCGAATAATCAGGCAGCGATAGACCGCCCGAATTGATTCGGCAGGGCAAGCAAAGCCGCCATTGGAGCGAATACTGATCGCCCTACTATTGGATGCCTCCAATCTTTACCCGCGAATTTTTTCCAAAGCCTCCTGGGCCAACTCTTTGAGATCCGGAATATTCTGGCGGACCCATTCGATTTTTGAAACTGCCCTTGATTCGTGAAATTCGCCAAGCTGCCAAATCACGACGTAGGCATAGGAGGGATAGTGGGGTACCTTGGGCCCGAACACCGGATGGTAGTCGGCGGCATGGATCGTCTCGACCCGGGTAAGCAAATCCAGCAGGTGCATCCTAATTTCCTCTGTATCGGGAGATTCTTTCCAAACTACCCGTACGTAGGAAAGCCCTGAGGCAATTTCAGCCGTCAATATGGGGCCGATCGGGACCGGATCCTTTTCCGGAGTTCGAAATTGGTGATTTAGGCAATATGTGTAGCCGGGATCCTCGATTGCCTGATTTCGGATTTCGCAATAATGAGGGCCGCGCGGCACGCGTTCGGCATGCTCACCCTGATCACGATTGGCGCGATTTGACCAACACGTGGCGCAATTGTCGGATCCGCCATTGGGCATAAGTTACTTGGCCTCGCCGACGTAGCTCACCGGTTTTCGTTCAAATCTACGGCAATTAAGCGCAAGAATCGCCCCTACCGAAGGGAATTGGTCGGCCAAGCCGCGCCTTTTCTGTCGACGGGCAAATCACGCAGTTCGATTCTTGGAATATTCGTCCAAGCAGGCACTCCATCTCTTGGTGGCGCAGGCAGAGTATTGATAACCCGAAATGTCTAGCGCTGGAAAAATACCTCGTACAGCCGCCAGTAAGGCGGCCACCGGAACTACCTAGTCATTTACCGGAACGGGCACCAGATAAACATCGTAAGCGGCATCAGTTCCCAACGGCTCGGCGGCGTGAAACGGATCGTGATCGGCGAAATCGGGAACCAGTTGATCTCTGAGAATGTCACCCAACAGGGCGAGTTTTACCGGCAGCGGATCGCCTGGATGATATTCAAACACCGCCGCCTGGAAATACTGGCGGGTGAATCCATAGGTCGTGCCCTCCGCGTGCAGTCTGCCGTCAAGACGCACATCAACCCTGGCATCGGTTTTGGGAAAGCCGAATGCACCCACTCCGCCCAGGTCGTAGAAGAAAGCTGCGAAGCCAACTTCGGCTCCTTCTATTGAGAAATCCGATACCTTGTGACCCCAGGGACCAAACGGCTCTCCCGGGTTGGGGTTTAAAATCCCGGGCTCGGTACCCTGGTCCAAAGAGCCACCTACACCACCGCCGAGAGAGTCCCAGCCCAATCGGCGTTCCACCAGCCAGCCCTGACCGACGTTGTGGAAATCGACTACACCGCGCTGATAGAACTGGGTTAAGGTGCCGGTTTCCAAAACCAGGACCTCAGAGGTTGGATAACCCCAGCGATCCAATTTTCCGGTGGCTTCATAGTGCGCCAGGAAGTTAGCCTGCACGACAAGGCCATTGTCAAGCGTTACTGTCAGGTTTGGAATGTTGTGGAGCAGGTCGCTTTTGCCCGGTGCCTGCACCGAGAGGCTGACGGCCACTTCAACGGCGTGGGCAAATTCGGGAAGGATCGGATCCGGCGGGACGATCCGCCGCCCACCGCCGCCTCCACCGCCGCCGCTTCTGCTGACGCTGCGGCGCAGCGATGGTCTACCGGATTGAGAGGGCGACCAGGCGCCGACGCCAGAAGAGTTTTCGGCCCGGATCTGCAGCTCATAGTCGCTGTCGTTGTCAAGTGCCGGGAGAATAACCTCTAGGCGACGATCGCCAATCGCCCAGATACTTGACATCAGCGTCCAGGAACCTGGAACATCGGGCGCGCTGGCGAATTTGTGGCGAAGGTCATAGGACTCGACCCGGGCGCCGCCGTCGGAGGATGGCGGCCGCCAAACGACGGTAAGGAACTGATCTCCCGCCGTCGCGCTGGTGATATTCGGTGCGGTTGGCCGCTGCACAATGGTGGTTCCGGTCACCGGCTCAGACCGTTCGCCGGCGCCGACCGAATTGCGCGCCCTTAACTCCACGTTGTAGCTGATCCCGTCAGCCAGCCCGAGGAGCGAGTACTCAAGGCTGCCACCGGTCCAGATACTTCGAACTTCGGTCCAAGAGCTTGCTTGGTCCGGATCTTCATTTTTCTTATAGCGAAGGCCGTAAGCTGTTATCGCGCTCCCGCCAGGATCCGTAGGGCTCTGCCAGCTGATCATCAATGTGCGAATTCCACCGATTACCGATTGGATAGCGGGGGGCCCGGGGACGGATATCGGTGTTCCGTCGCCAGATTCCGACCAACCACCGGAGCCGGCGATGTTGACGGCGCTAATTTGTACGTCGTAACCAGTCCCGTTGGCTAGACCACCCAGGGAATAGGCGAGGCGTCTACCGGACCAGACATCTTGAATTTGCGTCCACGATCCGGAAACATCAGGGGCGAGGCTTCTCTTGTGGCGAAGGTGGTAGGTGGCTATCTCAGCCCCGCCGTCGTCAATCGGCCTTTGCCAGCTGACGATCAAAGTGCGGTTGCCAACTTCGACCGCACTAACGGTTGGAATGCCCGGTATTACTACCGGAGTTCCGGAACGCGTTGAGGACCATGGTCCGGGATCCAGCTGAGAATCGGCGCGCACCTGGAGATCGTAGGACGTGCCGTTGGCCAACCCGGACAGTGAATACTGTCGGTTCCCGCCGGACAAGATGCCGATAACTGTGGTCCACGAACTTGGGCGGTCCGGATTCCGGCTTCTCTTGTGGCGAAGATCGTAATTGGTAATTGGTGACCCGCCGTCGTCCGTAGGGCTGAGCCATTCGACGGTCAATTCCCTGTCGTCAGCGGAAATAGTTCGGATAACCGGTTTTCGTGCATTGTCATTGGGCACGCCGCTGCGAGGACTCGACCAGCTTCCGCCGCCCGCCGCATTTACTGCTCTGACCTGCACGTCATAGGGTGTGTCATTGAGCAATCCGGATAGTGAGTATTCGAGATTGCCGCCGGACCAGATATCGAGCGCCTCTGTCCAGGAGCCTGGCTCATCCGGATCACTGCTCCGCTTTCGACGAAGATCATAGCCGGTTACGACAGCCCCGCCGGTGGCTGATGGGCGTTGCCAGCTAATGATGAGTCCCTGGAAATAAGAGACGACTTCAGTGACATTAGGGCGCCCCGGCACCGTCCTGGGGGTAGCGTCACTGGACGTTGACCAGACACCTTCGCCTTCGGCATTTACCGCTCTGATTTGAATGTCGTAGGCAGTTCCATTGCTCAGCCCGGAAGAAATCGAAAAATTGAGATTGCCGCCGCTCCAAAAACCCGAAACCAGGGTCCAGGAACCGGGCACGTCGGGGTCAAGGCTTCTTTTGCGTTGCAGGTCGTAGCCGGTAATTTCAGCGCCGCCGTTATCGCTTGGCTGATTCCAGTACACCGACAATTCCCGCGGTCCGGGTTCGATTTGGCTGATCGTTGGTGACCCGGGAACCGTTCTCGGGATACCGTTAGCGGATGTCGACCAAGCGCTGGCGCCAGCGGAGTTGACCGCCCGGACTTGGACGTCATAGGTAATTCCGTTGTCTATCCCGGTGGAAATCAGGTAGCTACGTTCGCGGATCGGCCAGACCGCAATGATTTCAGTCCAGTTTCGATTCAGATCGGGAGCGCTGCCGCGCTTGTGCCGAAGGTCATAGCCGGTAATTTCAGCGCCGCCGTTAGCACCCGGGGGATCCCAAAAAACCTTCAGTTTTAGCGGGCCAGGATCAATTTTGCTGATGTTGGGTTCACCCGGGACTGTCCTGGGGGTACCGGTCCGGGGCGCGGACCAGGCGCCGTCGCCGCCGGCATTGACGGCCCTGATTTGCACATCGTAGGCAATCGAATTTTCTAGTCCGGAGACGGTGTATTCAAATCGACCTCCGGCCGATATCCGATCAATTAGGGTCCACGAGCCTTCAACGTTTGGGTCGCTGCTTTTCTTGTGGCGGAGGTCAAAGCTGGTAATCGATGCGCCGCCGTTTTGCGAGGGACTTTGCCAGCTGACGGTCAGCAAATTAACACCGGCCTCAACGTCGACAATCACGGCCGCTCCGGGTACCGTCCTGGGTGTGCCGTTGCGTGAAAGAGACCAGACGCCGTAATTAACTGCCGTGGCCGCCCTGATTTGAATGTTATAACTGGTCCCGTTTTCCAACCCGTAGACGGTGGCCTCGAGATCACCGCTCGACCAGGTCCTCAACTCCTCGGTCCAGGAACTCCCCTGGTCTGGGTCGGCACTCTTCTTGTGGCGAATGTCATAGTGAGTGATCTCGCCACCACCAACGTCGGTTGGGCGTTCCCAGAAAACTTTTAATTGCCGTGGATCGGGATCGATTGCGCTGATAATTGGCGCCCCCGGCGGTTTTTGCGGCATAGCGCTAAACGAAGTCGACCATGCGCCAAAGCCGGCGGGATTGACCGCCCTAACCTGTAGGTCATAACCGGTCCCGTTATCCAAGCCGGCAACGATGGCTTCGAGGTCGCCGTTCGACCAGATGCCGAGATCCTCAGTCCAGGAACTCTCCTGGTCCGGATCGGCGCTCTTCTTGTGGCGAAGGTCGTAACTGGTGACCGCAGCACCCCCATTAAAAGACGGTCGCCGCCAGCTGATCGTCAGCGTGCCGTCTCCCGGTTTTGCCTGCCTGATGGTCGGTGCTCCAGGGATAGTTCGCGGCGTACCGATTCGGCTGTCTGACCAATCACCGCGGCCGGCGGCATTGACCGCTAGTATCCCCACCCAATACGATTCGCCGTTTTCAAGGCCAGTCAATACCAGGGCGAGTTTTGCGTCGTCGCCGGCGGTCCAAGCAGCCTGCAGTTCCCGCCAAGATCCGGCGACATCGGGGTCAATGCCTTTCGATAGACGCAGGTCATATGAAGTTATCGGGGCGCCGCCATCGTTTGCGGGCACCGACCAGATGACGGTCAATCTGCCGTCACCGGGCAGCAAGGGGGAAAGCACGGGCTCGCTCGGGTAGGTATACGGCGTGCCCGTCTTTGTCTCTGACCAGGGTCCCGGGCCAACCGAATTTACCCCTCGCACCTGAGCTTCATAGCTATCGCCGCCCGCCAGCGGAGCGACGATGTGATTCGACCGATAGCCGGCAATATCCTTTTCAATTACCCAATCGGAATCTTGCCGACCGGAGAAAAGACTTCGACTCCGAACTTCCCAATAATCTACCGGCGCCGTATCTTCGTCGGAATATTCCCAACTGACCTCCAGCGAAGATTGAGCCGGGGCGACTTTAAATTCGATAGCGATTGATGGAGGATCGATCGGAACCCCTTGGTCTTCAATCCAAAGGCCCGCACCGGCAATGTTTAACGCCCTGATTTGGACGTCGTATTTGGTGCCGTAGTCCAGTCCAGCAATCTCGTATTTGAGATCGCCGCCGGCCCAAAAGTTAAAAACTTCAACCCAGGCGTCTGCCGGATTGGGATCTTCGTTGTCCCGATAACGCAGATCGTAACCGGAAACCGCCGAGCCGCCATTGTCAAGCGGGACGGTCCAGCTGAGTTGCAGCAGTTTGATGCCGGGCTTTATCGAGATGCTCGCCGGCAAGCCCGGGGTAGTGCGAGGGGTTCCTGATGTCGCGTCGGACCAGCGGCCAATTACAGCCCCGCTGACGGCACGTATTGACACATCGTATTCGTGTCCGTTGGTTAGTCCGGTGATGGCATATTCGGTGCTCCCAGAACTCCAAATCCCATTGCGCACGGACCAGGACCCGGTCAGGTCAGGGTCACTACTAAATTTGTGGCGCGAATCAAACCTGGTAACCGTGGGGCCACCCGCTCCCGGCGTCCATTGCACGGTCAAATTGCCGGCTCCGCCGGTTAACGAATCGATGGTTGGTGAACCGGGGGCATTTTTTGGAGTTCTGCTCAACGTGAACGACCACCCGCCGCCGCCAGCGGCGTTTGCCGCCTGGAGTTGGACATCATAGGAAATGTCGTTGGTCAGATTGGATATGTCGTGCCTAAAGATTTTGGGGCGATGTCCCCGGCGTTGTCAACCGGAGTCCAGCGGGAATCCGCCTTGTCGGTGGCGTCACTGCGGATGTAACGCAGGTTGTAGGCGGTAATCGGCGATCCACCGGTGTCGGTGAGTTCGGCCCAGATCACCTCGATACTCTGATCAAAGCCACTGGCCGCGGTGATGCTAGGAGTTCCGGGCGCTCTTCGCGGCGATTCCCGTCTGACCAGGGACCAAAGCCCGGACCCATTGGTGTTTTGAGCGCGAATTTGGAAGTCGTATTCGATGCCATTGGTCAAACCGCTGCTGACGGTGTGGGTGAGGGCGCCGCTCGACCAAATCGATGCTTCAACGGTCCATTCGTCATCGGCCCGTTTTTCGGCATCGGCCCTTATGAATCGCAGGTCGTAGGTTGTAACCGGCGATCCACCGGTAACCGTCGGGGCTTGCCAGGTCACGGTCAGCGATCCGTCGCCGGGCGTGGCCACAGTGATCGTCGGGGACCGCGGAACCGGCGCGGGGGTGCCCGTCTGAGACTCCGACCATGGACCGTCGCTGTTGAGATTGACCGCTCGAATTTGAACATCGTATTCGATGGTGTTGACAAGCCCGGTCAGTAGATAACGCCGCGCTCCAGAACTCCAGATAATGCTTCCCTCAGTCCAGTTGCCATCCACGCTCTCGTCGGCATCGGTCCGGATGTGGCGGATATCGTAGGTGAGGATTTCCGATTCATGGTCCAATGGCGAGGGGGTCCACTCGACACTCAGCGCGGTGTCAGTCGCGGCCACCGAGTTGATCGTGGGCGTTCCAAGCGCCCGTTGGTGTCCGCGGGCGATGATCGCCCAGGAATTGAGCTAGCCGACGGTCCCTCTCCGGTTGTCGGTTATGCGCAGCGTCCAGTCCCCGGTCGGGTCTTCGCCCAGGTGGCGCGAAGTTCCAAAGTGAAATCGTCCCGACCACGAATATCCGGGTGAATTCAAATAGGTGGAAAGAACGGATATTGTCCCCGACGGCGACTCCAGCTCGATGCGCAAATCGCGCGCCGAGCCATGTGAAAAGTCGATCGGCACCTCGATGTGTTCGACGAATGAGATTCCGTCCGGAACGGTGAGGGTGCTGCCGAGCGTATTCGTGCCCCGGGATGTTCGATCGGGAATTCGCAGATCCAGGCCGCCCGATTTGGCCTCCGCTTTTTCCAGTGGCGGGAGTTTGGTCCAGCCGGCGGCCATTTCGACAGCCGCCGCCGCATCAACCACTCCGAACCCGTAGGCGTGGTTGAAGGAGTACTTTTCTGAATCCTGTCGATACTTCGGGGCCCCTGCCTCCCAGCCGGAGTTGCGCGGGTCATTCTTGCGGGCCGAACCGGCCAGTATCAATTTGACGTCGCGCCAGGTGAGATCGCTCTTGGCCTTGCGAATCAGGGCGGCCACTCCGGATACCATCGGCGTTGACGCCGACGTGCCGCCGAAGCTGTCGCGATAGCGATCGAAGTTGTCGATGGTCGTAATTCCCCGCGCGCCTACGCGCCGGGAATCATTGGACGGTGCGCAGACCCACAGGTTGGAACCGGATTCGGAATAGTTGACCTGTTTTCCCTGGTCGGTGACCGCACAGGCCGCTACGACTCCGTAGAAGCTCGCCGTCTCGTCCAGATTCGAATAGTCGCCTTCCCTCCGCCCATTGCCGCCGGCAAAGACGTAGACCGTACCCTTTCCGCCGGCACCGTCGGCCAACCCGGCTTCGACCCCCAATTTCCACGGCAGGGATTGGGTTTTCAAACCCGGCCTGTCACTTCCGCCCCAACTGTTGTTCGACACATCGGTAACCTCGCGCTCGGTCGACATCGCTATCCCCTTGTTCACGTCGGTGGCCGAAAGGAGCAAATTGAATCCGTAGATGGTAGCCCGTGGAGCTACGCCGCGGACGCCTAAATCGTTGTCGCGGGCGGCTATGATGCCGGCGACTCCGGTGCCGTGATTTGCAGTATCCCGGTGGACATCATCGCGATTCCCAAAGTCAAGATTTCGGCTCGCTTCGACGTTATCGATCAGGTCTTCGTGGGAATGATCGAGTCCGTTGTCGACCACCGCCACCCGAATTCCTTCGCCCATGTTGGAACCCCACACGCCGGAGACATTTATGTCTTCACCTGCGGTTGCGCCGTCGCGGCCTTGGTTATTCAGGTGCCACTGGCAGCCGTAAAGGTCGTCATCGTAGGCGGTTGCGATTGCGCTGCAATCAGTGATAAAGGACTCGTAGGCGGTATTGCGCCGCAGGGTAAACGAATACTGAGTGTTAAACGTGACCAGCGTTGAGGGCCTGGCGACAATCAGCGAAGTGACCCGATAAAAATAGGTGCCCGGATCCAGTCGGTAGGCGAAACCATCTCCCGGGACCAGGTTCCCGCTTACGTCAAAAACTCTGTAGTCGAGCACGGGTAAGAAGTCACTGCCAATCGCGAACGCGACTTCGGAGGTCTGCGTCAGCGCGAATTCATATAAGTCGAAATCATCAAATCCTGATATATCGGCGGAAACTTTTCGATTGAAACTGAGTGGAACCGCCGATCCAGACGGGTCAAAATTCTCCGGCGTGCGATCGAGGTGTAGCGTGTAACTGCCGCCGCGCGAACCCGAAAGTTCAACTTTTATGTAATAGGTTCCCGGTGCCAAGTCGGCGCGGATATGGAAGTTGTTGGTAATGCGCTGAAAGCCCCAAGTATCGTTGCTGTCAATCCCGGTGCCGTCCTGCCTTTGCAGGGCACCGACGGTGTTCAAAACTCCTGTCGTGTAAGCGCGAATATCGGTTGCCTCGGTTAATTCAAACTCGAAGAAATCAATGTCGTCGCCATCGAAGGCGATTTCCTCAATCTCCTCACCGATCCCGATCGTGGTGGCAGTGGCGCGGCTGCCGCCGGCGTCAACGACGGTCTCGGCATGCAAGGTGTAGGGACCGCCGTTGCCGATCCTAGAAGTGGACTGATAGGCCGAAACGGCAACGTAGTAGATCCCGGCCGCAAGTGATCGCCGAATCAGGAAATTTAGCCCCTCGGACTCCAGCACGTGGTCATCGTTGGCTTCCAGCAAATCCTCGTCTTCAGCAAACAGGTGCCCGACGGTGTCAGTTCGTCCGGTTGTGTAAATGAGCACATCGGTGGCGGACGGCAGCGTCAGTTGGTATGTGTCGACATCGGTACCGGGAAAGATCTGCTCGTCCACCGATCCATCAAGGGGCAGCGTGCCGGCGGTGGCGATGGTGTTGCCCGGCTCCGTCCACAGAGCGACACTCAGTTGATAGGACCCGGTCAGGGCATTTACGCCATCGCGATAAGAGCGAACTTTGACGTAATAGGTTCCCGCGTCGAGTCGCGCGTTGATCTGGAAATTGAGTAAGCTGGCGAAGAAGTCGATGTCATCGGACGCCGAAATCTCGTTGCCGTCACTGTCTTGCAGCTGCCCGACGGTGTCCAGGTTGCCGGTCGTGTAAATGTCAACGCTCGTTGGATCGCTAAGGACAAGGCGGAAGAAATCTTCATCGGAACCAGGGTCGATGCTGCCGGCCAACGGCGTGCCCACGCTGATTGCCGTGGCCGTGGCCCGATCATTGCCGTGATCATCGATGGTCAATTGACCAGTCGCGGCGCCGGAGGAGACGAGCAGGCCGGCAACTGCGGCAATCGCGGCCAGCAGACCACCAATATTGCGACGGTTACTTGAAATCGGCCACATTCCCGGGGTGGCCGGCATTCGAACGTGGTCAGTTGGCAATCTGGCTACCGAACCCGGCGTTTGACAACGTCAACCATCCATCGGCTGATCAAGTCGTCGGCGGGCAAACAAAGCGTCGGCTAAGCCCCGCTCGATCCGGGCCAACGAATCGCCCATCTATGTCCCCGGCGATCTCGACGGTTGCATGGCCGGGGCGGAGTCGCGAGATGTCCTTCACTTAGTCTCAGCTTCGCTCAACCAATTGGGACTGGCGTTGACCACCCCGTTCTGCCCGGCCAGGGCATTGGCCAACTCGAGCGACGCGAATCCCGGCGCGGTGCTTACCAGGAAGCCGTTGTCGATAAAGTCAAGATCCGAAACTTGGCTTGCCTTTATCGCGTTGCTGGAAAAAAATCTGTTGACGCGGGCTCGGTCCCAAGCGGGGTTAAGAACGACCAGCACCCCGCCTGGCAGCGTCATCAGACCGCCGGAACTTGATCTAAACACCGGTTCGGGCTCGGGTTCTTCTTCATCGCTTTGGGTGTTGGCAGTCGACCGGGTACTGACAGCCGACCCGGGAAGGGAATCGCCGGGTGCGCTGATTTCCGGCTTGGCGCCAGGGTTTCCGAGATCGGTCTGTGCCTCCATGTCTTCCACCAACTCCACTTGGAGATCGCGATCTCCGTCCTGCCAGGTGTAGGTCTCATCCGAACGCCTGGCCACGGTCGTGGTCGGAACCTTTTCGATCGCCGGCGTGGCGGTCGGTTTGGGTGGATCGACCACGACCGTTGGCTCGGTTTCCGATGCCGGCTGATTGCGCGGGTCGGCAGGCGCAGGCGACAAAGCTGAATCTGCAGATTCAGCAAATTTCTCTCTGGCGACCACATCCGAGTCCACGCCGAAGGGATTGATCAATGCCAATGAACCGACGGTCAATAGTCCCAATGCCGCAACGACGACCACCATCGCTGAAAACCAGCGGGTACCGGCACGCGAAAAGACGCTTTTTAATGTCATGCTGTGAGCGATATTAGATGGTGGTTGCAGCGGGCGGTGGACGTCCGATCGCGGCCAAGGGTTCCCGCCGACCGCATCGGTGCAAACGATCGCCTGATGGACCCGAATGTAGCCGGTCAGATTTTATGGAATGACCGGCCGCGGCACGATTTTTTCAGCAACGATTGCCGCAAATTTGGCCCCAGATCGAGCGGGTAAAGCGGATCGCCCTAGAGAAAAGTGCGCCGGGGCGGTAATCAATCGATACGGTCGTGCCGGATCAACTTTTCGTCGCTGGTTTGCCGGCGAATTTCGGTGCCAGCCAAAAATCAGCCACGCGTCGACTGGCCCCGCAATTGCACGGAGCGGGCAAACATTTGTAAGCGCCGTCGATCCGGGATTGGATCGCAATTACGTTCAGCTGGCCAGGAAGCCTTCGACCAATTGGGCAAATCTAGACGACTGTTCCAACGGCAGCATGTGGCCGGCGCCGGCAACAGTTTGCAGCTGGGCCCCATCGATCCGGCTGGCAATCTCGCGGCCGTGCTCTGGCGGCACCAGTTGGTCATGCCCGGCAACCACTACCAGTGCCGGACACTTGATGCGCCCCAATCGCTTGACCAGGCCCTTATCCGGGATCGGCCACAAGAATTTGGCCACCGTTGAGAGTGACCTGACTCGCTCGACGGCTTGCATTTTGGCCTCGTCGCCTGACCTGGGGTCCGGCGTCCAGCGATGGGCAATTTCAGATTCCGGATCGCTGTAGAGAATTGATCGCAGTTGCGGTGGATTTGTGGCGAAGAAATCTACGCCGGGATGATCGTCAAGCCAGATCCCGGCCGGCGCAGCGAGCACCAAGCGACGCACTCGATGGCCGGCAATGGCCGCCAGCTCGGCGGCGATCATGGCGCCGAAGAAATGACCAACCACGTAGGGCTGATCCAATCCAAGTTCATCGAGCAGGTCCACATGATACAGGACCACCTCGAGCAGGGAGTCGATGTGCTCGATTCCCGGCAACTCCCCAAACCCCGGATGTAGCGGGGCGTACACGGTGTAGCGCTGGGCGAGCCTATCCAGAAATGGCGGCCATCCGGCATAGGCGAACGCTCCATGAAGGTATAGAAGTGGAGGGCCAGAACCGGCGATCCGAACGCTCACGGTCGCGCGCCCCACCTGCACGGTTTTTGGCAGCGGGCCGCCGTTGTGCCTATTCACTTAGACGGCGACCGGATCAGGAACGCTGCGCTCGGCGATGGGGTTCGGCCACCAGTGATCTTCGTAATCCGACCACATGCCCTCAAAGTGCGGCATTACCTCGCGGGCGAAGAGTTCGGTGTTCTTCATTGTCAGCGGCTTGGGCATGCTGCCGATCTGCAACAGGACCATCAGATGTCCAACGCGGAGGCCTTCGACCGCCTTCTTTAAATTGGTGACCACGGTCTCGGGACTGCCGGCAATCACGTAACCCTGCTCGACAAAGTCCTCCCACCGCATGTCTTTTCGCTTCTGGTTCTCCGACGCCCGGTGCGGATTGGGCATCACCTTTATGGTTTCGACGGAGCGATAACCGGGCGCGTCGGTAAACGCCTCGTGCACGTGCAGATTCTTCTTGTAGAAGTACTCGACGTGTGCCGCGTACTCCTCTTTGGCCTTTTCGTCGGTCTCCGATACGACGACCAGCTGCAAAAATCCGGCCCTATAAGGGTTGTCATCGACGCCCAGCTTTTCCATCTCTTTCCAGAAGCCGTCCATCACCCGGATGCCCCGCTTGTAGCCCGAGTAGCTCAAGTAGCAGTAGACGTATCCCATCCGGCTGGTCCATTCCCAGGTCTCGATGCTGCCGCCGCCGGGAATCCATATCGGCGGATGCGGCTTCTGCAGCGGGCGGGGCCAGATGTTCACGTAGCGGATCTGGGTGTATTTGCCGTTGAAGGCGAACGGTTCCGGCTCGGTCCAGGCTTTGATGACCAGGTCGTGGGCTTCGAAGTATTGATCGCGTAAGGTAGCCGGATTGGAACCGTAGGCGTAATTGGCGTCCTGTGATGTACCCACCGGGAATCCGGCGACCAATCGCCCACCGCTGGTCACGTCCAGCATTGCAAATTCCTCGGCCACCCGTATCGGCGGGTTGTAGAGGGCCAGGCTGTTGCCCATGACCACGATCGCCGCGTCGGAAGTCCGCCGGGTCAGGGAGGCCGCCATCAGGTTGGGCGAGGGCATGATCCCGTAGGCATTGTTGTGGTGTTCGTTCACGCACACCCCGTCGAATCCGACGGCGGCGGCGTGCTCGAGTTCGTCTAGGTACTCGTTGTAGAGAACGTGGGCTTTTTCGGGGTCGAAGAGATGGCTTGGCGGGTCGACCCAGACGCTGCGGTAGCGCTTCTCAAAATCATCCGGCAGGTGCCGATAGGGCATCAGATGGAACCAACAAATCTTCACACGCTACCCGTTCAACACCGCTACGAATTCAATCTGCGATTGTATGTTTGGGCTCCCCGCGGGAAGGGAATTGGCGCCGGATCCGAATGTGGCGCCAAGATTCGGTTTATCGATTCTGCTGGCCGCCAATCCCGCTAACCTACGAAATGCCGGCAGCGATCAGCTGCGGGCCGGACGCCACATCCGGCTCAGCTTCGATCGGGCTCGGCGACCATCAATCTCGGTTAGGACGATCCCAATGCTCACGTCTCCGCACGGGATAAATTTCGGGTCCAATCGACCGGTGGTGATGGGTCGCAGCGGAATGGTCTGCGCCGGCCATCCACTGGCCTCGCAAGCGGGAATATCCACCCTGCAGCGGGGCGGCAATGCGGTGGATGCGGCGATCGCCGTGGCCGCGGCCCTAAATGTCGTCGAACCGATGATGAGTGGAATTGGCGGTGATGGAATGATCATGGTCTACTCGAAAGAGGACGACCGGATTTATTTCTGCAACGGAACCGGGGCGGCGCCGTTGCACTCGCACCGCGACCTGTTCCTGCGCGACGGGATCCCGTTTAAGGGCCTCATGTCGGTTTCGGTGCCGGCCTTGCTCCACAGCTGGGCAGATGCCCACGATCGATTTGGCCAATTGCCGTTCGCCAAGGTGCTCGCACCGGCGATCGACCTGGCCGCCAATGGATTTCCGGTTAGCCATTACCTCTCGCGTGAGATTGCCCAGGACCAGCTGCTCTGCCAATTTCCAACCTCACAGGCGGTCTTTGCCCCGGGCGGCGTCCCGCTGCGGCCGGGCCAGATACTGCGGCAGGAAAACCTCGCGCGAACGCTATCAACCATCGCCAGCGAGGGCCGGGATGCGTTTTACCGGGGATCGATTGCCGAGGCGATCACCCGGTTTGCCAGCGAGCAGGGTGGCCTGCTGTCGATGGAAGATCTGGCCAACTGCAGCTCCCGCTGGCAGGATCCGATTTCGACGACCTACCGCGATCACACCGTCTACGAGGGCCCGCCCAATTCGTCCGGACACGTATTGCTGCAAGAGCTCAACCTGATCGAGCAATTCGATTTGGGCCAGGCCGGTTGCAATTCGGCCGCGGCCGTGCACCTGATGGTGGAGGCCAAGAAATTGGCGTTTTTGGACCGCGAAGCCTATATGGCCGACCCGGATTATGTCGACGTGCCGATTGATGGCCTGCTATCTAAGGAATACGCCCGCGAGCGCGGACGCCTGATCGATCCAGCCAGGGCGGCATCGGAGTTGACCGCCGGTGATCCCTGGGCCCACCAGGACCGACCGCACTCGGAAGCAACCGCGATGCGAAGCGGCGGCGCCATCGACGGCGAGGACACGACCTGCTTCGTAGTGGTTGATGGCCAGGGCAATGCGGTGTGCCAACTGCAGAGCATCCAGAGCGGGTGGGGTTCTAGCATCATCGCCGGCGACACCGGCGTATTGCTAAACAACCGGATGACCTACTGGCACCTGGACAAAGACCACGTCAATTGCCTCCAGCCAGGCAAACGGGTCCGCCACACCATGAACCCGGTGATGGTTTTTGGCCCTGGAGCCGGCTCTTTGGGACAAGACGCCCAGAGGCTCGAACTGGTCCTGGGAACCCCGGGCGCCGACACCCAGGTGCAGAGTAACCTTCAGGTCCTATCGCACATCCTGGACTTCGGCATGACGGTTGCCGAAGCGGTTGAAGCGCCGCGCTGGAAAGACAACCAAAGCCCGCTCGAATCGACGATTCCCCACACCTGCGAGGACGAACTGCTAATGGAAGCGCGGTTTGCCGACGATGTGGGCGCCGATTTGACGGTGATGGGCCATCAGATTCGCAATATCGGGCCTTGGGACGGGCTCACCGGGCGCGAGATGGTAATTGCCATAGATGAAGATAGCGGGGCGCTACAAGGTGCTGCCGACCCACGGGCCGACGGCTACGCGATCGGATATTAGTAACCCACGCTTAATCGGGCGGGTCGCACACCCACTTGGGGTATCACCACTGGTCGGGAGGCCGCCCTGCCAGCCAGGCAGGCCTTAGTACATGTGCTGCATGGCAGCGGCGACCGAGTATTCGATATCGCGGATCGCCTGGGTCATCGCCCGACCGATGAGATCGAGCTTGCGGACCTGATCGATGCGAGGGGTCGCCGCGCCGAGTTCGCGGGTAGAGAGCAGTTCATGGAATATTCCGCAGGCATCGGCCAGGCAGATGATCATCACATCGCGCGGGTGCGGGATCTGTTCGCTGAATAGGACCTCCATGATCCGCAGTTTCACCTCACGCTCGGCCTTACCGTCGATCAGCGGGTAGCGCCGAGACCTAAACACCCAGAGGAAGCGATCGTCCAGAGCTTCCAGGATTCCGCCCGCCACCAGACGATTCAGTGCCGTTTCGCGGATTGAATCGGCGTTGTCGGCTGTTCGCTCGACCCAGAAGCGGGTGTCATGCTGGCCTCCGGCGGCAATATCGGCCAGCGTCGGGTCAAGCAGGTCATCGCCCACCGGTTCGTCATTGACCAAAACCAGATGCTCAAGGTCAGTATCGATGCGGTTTTCCAGGGCTAAGTCCATCAAGACACCGCCGGCGATGGCGTACTTGCGCGACAGGTCAGAAACATTGACAAACCGTCCGTCGTCGTCTCTAAGCAGAAGAAGAAGGATTTCCTCAACGAATCTGAGCATGCCGTAAGCCTTTCCGTTGCTGCCCGCCAGCGAAGGAGCAGCGAATTGTCCGCAAAGTGAAATTATTGACCCCGGGCCCAGAATCGGTCGACTCGAAATTGGCTTCGGCGGCGGCGCTCAGCTCCCGGGTGCTGATGCATTATCAGGGCATGGATCAATTTGCGCCGCGAATGCAAGTCAAATTCAGGCGCCGGTGTTTTCGAAATCAAATTGAAGAGTTAGCGTAAGCGGAACGAACGCTGAGCAAACGGCACCTTTGCCAGCCCGGCGGAAATTTCGAAATTGGAAAGCGCTCCAGCGCCCGCGGCGGCAAAAGCTGGGCCCGCTGTTCGCGGCGAGGGCAACCGATTCCGACAATTCGCTCGGCGAACGCCCGCAGTCGGCGTCGTATTGAGCTCTATTGCCGAGGTTTGTCAAATAGGTCGAGCGCAAATCGCCCTATCAATTACCAACCGATGTCGTAGCTGAGCAATTTGGCGTTGACGATCGTGATCAGGCCGATAACGATGAACAGGACAAACGAGAGCGCAGCGGCGAATCCCATCTTCAGGTTCAGAAATGCTTCCAGGTAGATGAGCACGACGAGCGTAACCGTCGCATCGACCGGTCCGCCGCAGCTCCGTGTCAGGGAGTCGCCGCAGGTCATGATGAAAACTTGGACGAACATCTGTAGCGCGCCGATGAAGTAGACGATCACCACAAAGTAAGTCGTGGGCGCCAGCAGCGGTATAACAATCTTGAAGAACTTCGAAAGCCGGCCGGCCCCGTCGATATCGGCCGCCTCATAGAGATGCGGCGGGATTCCCTGCAATCCGGCCAGGTAAATGACCATATTCAGCCCCATGTTTTTCCAGATCGACATGAGGACGATCGCCAGCAGGGCGGTGTCTTGATTGAGCATCCACTTGATTGGCGGTTGATCAAGGACCCGCATGAATTCGCCGGTCAAGCCAATCTGGGGCTCGTAAATCCACAGAAAAATTATTGACACCGCCACGAATGAGGAGACCACCGGCATGTAGAACATCGCCCGGAAGAAATAAATCCCGCGGATCGCCCGATTGATCAATACGGACAGGAGAAGGGAAGTAAATACTCCGGCCGGAACCGTTCCCACGGCAAACAGCATGGTATTGCGAATCGCTGGCAAAAATCGCGGCTCGGCACCGATTTTGATGTAGTTGGAAAGCCCGTTCCACTCCGGCGCCGTGAGCAGGTCGTACTTGTTAAACGAGTAGTAAAGAGCGCTGATGATCGGGACAATTATGAAAATTGAAATAAAAACGATTGACGGCAACACGAACAGATAAGCCGACAGGCCGCCACGGTAGGTAAATCCCATCCGGTGCCGCCAAGTCCTTGACGTACGTTTCGAAGTAACCGCCATTGCCCCACTCGCCATTAACGGGCCGCAACATCCAATTTCATTATGCGGTGGCCAGTTCCGTAATGCGTCATCGGATATTGAAATCATCGACTAGGGCACTTGCCAGGGTGTAGCCAACGCCATCGCCGCTGCCTGTGCTGATCGCGGCCGTACTTGCAGGCACGATTCAAAAACCGGACCATCACCGCCGTTGCGCCAAACAAGTAGATCCTGGCAATCCCGGTCGTTGTTGCTCCATGGCGGCGACGAACTCCTGCGGCCGCGGGCTTTCGATGTGCCCCCATAGCCCGCGGCGGCCTTGCCGCGACCGGGCGCGGTGGTCGGCCAATTGATCCTGACCGGTCCCCGATCCAGTGGCCGGAAAGCCGCTCAACCAGGTTAGGTCAGGCCCGTCCAAGCGTCGATGGTCTACCCGAAACTGAAAGACGCGCGGATCTGGTTACACGTCGCAGATCCAGTCGCTGCCGATCAGGTGATGGGCATTTGAATCAGGGCTCGGGCTAACTAATTCATTGGGGATTATCTACTTCACCTAGACACTTTGCTCGGCCCTGCGATAGTTGGTACTAGGGCTTAACCCCCTTTACCGTATGTGGTATACAGGGGGCGGGCAAATGCAGGATTCGTCAGGCGACGCCAAGAAGCAGTCGCGCCGCGCACGTAGCAGCGGCAAACCTTCGGCTAAGTTTCTTAGCGGCGCCAAGGAATTGGCGCGGGCGATCTTTCGCGATGCGGACCGGAAGCGGCGAAGGAAGCCGAAACGCAGCTCAGACAGTTAGCAACTTGGCGGGCCCCTTTTCCGCTAGCGTCGCCCGACAAGAACTTGCCGGTCGTCGTTATATCCAATCAGAACCGCGCGGGTGGTGCGTGAATTGACCGGTTGAACAGCGACACCCAGTTTTGCCGGGCCCGTTGCATCACCAAAGCCTGTCGCACCCACAGCCACCTGGAACAACTCTTCAAGGTTGTCCCGGAGGTTCCGCCACCACTCCCGGTCCGATCTATGGTCCGGTACGAAGTGGACTGCGTATGCTCCGTCCTCCTCCACCATGAGCCGCCCAGCCAGAGTCACCACGCGGCCAAAGGGGATCGCTTCGAGAACCTGCGACGGGTCGCGTACGTTCACCCGCTGCACGTACTCGCCCCGATTCATCTCCACCACCAGATCGTAGGTGTCCTGGAACACGACCGTGCCACCGACCCTCACGCACTCATCGCGGAACACGTCGCCGGCCACCGCAATCTGCGCGTGCGTCGGGATCGCGGGAGAGTCCAAGGGACACGGTTTATCGCGAGGCGAGACCACATCGAGGCTGAACAGGACGACCAAGACCACCACCCCTACGCCTACCAGGCTTACCACCCATATGAAGCACCCGCGCAGGCCCCCGCCGCTCTTCGGTTCCTCAATCAGTCTTTCTCCCTTGTATTGTTGAAACCCGCCCGATGGTGGTGGTGGCGCACCTTCCCAAGAACTGTGCTGTGAATCCGGATCACGGGCTATGTCCTGGATTTCGTCGGCGGTCTCCCTGTGCACGGCCTTCCCGGTATCCGGCGACTCCAATTCAAGTAGCTCGAGCTCATGACCAATCCCCGCGGCCGCTTTCGCCGCATCGCCCGACCTTCCGCTCAGGTACCACTCCGGCGCGTGCATGAAACCGTGATAGGCCGCGTCCAGGTCGGCGCCCTGCAGGGAGGATGCGCTGCCGGATCCAAACCACGGCGGAGCCGAGCCTGCCACGTCAAGCCATGGCTGGGCCACATTCAGCGCCACGGCATAGGGCAACATGGAAGCAGCTTGGTGCAGGGCATAGGGCGGGGCAGATCCGGCCAGCGTCTTTTTCCAGCCCAGCCACTGACTTATCTCATCCGCTCCCCTCTGCGTTGTCGGCACCATGCCGGTTCGTATCGACGGCGCCATCACCAAATATGCGAAACCTGTGAACGCGCCGATCAGGGCGTTCGCCCACCACTGGTCCAGCCACAGAGCCGCCCAAAGCCCGCTGCCAACGCCCATCAAGGCGCCGGCCAGCATCCCCCATCCGATTGCATCGTCGTCGTTTTCCCTCCTGACTCGCAACGGATTGTCATGGAAAAGGCCGCGATGCTGCAGGTAGTCCCCTATCTGGTCGCCGATGGCATCCTCGCGCTTCTTTACCGCTTCATGGAGCGCATCAACAGTTGTGGCGCGCGACGGCATGCTTTCGCATATCGTCCGCTCCCAGTCATGCTGTACGGGAGCCTGCCTAGACAGCCGGTACAGGAAGCCGACCCTTGTTCCGACGGCTTCGATTCGCAGCGTGCCGCGCTGGCACATCTCGATGATGGAGGCCAGCAGCGTCGGACTCCATATCATGTGGCCTTCCAGCGCAGATACCGCCGCCGCGGGCATTGAACCGGGTTGTGGGGGGCCCGAGTCCCACGGGCGTCGATGCTCCTCGGACGCCTGCGGGGGCCGGAACTTGGGCCACAACCACAGCACGATGATGAGCAGCTGCGCTACGACTACGCCTATCGTGCGGAAGCCCCAGACCGCCAGCTGCTTCCAGTCCATCTCCCGGAATTCGGGAAAGCCGCTTTCGGCGATTACCCCGCCTGGGTCCATCGCGAAAAGCAAGCTGATGGCGGCAAGGGCCGCCACTGCTGTCACCGAACTCACAATGGCCTTCCTTCCTTCTCGGTTCGCACTGCTTGACTTGACTCCGCCGGACAACCGCCTTTCAGACTACTTTTGGGAGAGCAGTTGTCGCCAGGCGATACGTGCGCACAGCAACGCTGTCGGCTGCGCGATTGAATAGAAATCGGCAGCCCCCTTCCTTTATGGAAGACCCGTTACGATGTCGGCGTCAATTTCCGCTGGGAGCGAGTCTGGTCGATCGGCTGCGACTCGGCGCCGAAAATCATGTGTATGAGATCCGCCGGGCATTTTGAGATGCAGTCGGCGTAGGTCTAGTTACGTATATAAACGCCAATTCATTACTGCCGGTCGCTGCCCGAAGACAACTGCGATAAAGCTGCGTTGCTCATGCCGAGATACCGCGAAATTTGATTTCGTCAATATTGATTTCGGCCAAGGGACCCCTGGTCACCAGCCAATTTCATAGCTGAGCAACTTGGCATTTACGATCGTGACCAACGCGATAACGATGAACAGCGCGAATGACAGGGCGGCGGCAAATCCCATCTTCAGAGCCAGGAATGCCTCCAGATAGATGAGCATGACGATCGTGATCGTTGAATCGACCGGTCCGCCACATATCCTCGTGCCGTCATCGCAGGCCATTATGAAAACCTGGGTGAACATCTGCAGGGCGCCGATGAAATAGACGATCACCACGAAATAGGTCGTAGGCGCCAGCAGCGGGATAACTATCTTGAAGAATTTGGATATTCGACCGGCCCCGTCGATGTCGGCCGCCTCGTAGAGATGCGGCGGAATTCCCTGCAGGCCGGCCAGGTAGATGACCATGTTGAGGCCCATGTTCTTCCAGACCGACATGAGGATGATTGCCAACAGCGCGGTGTCGGCGCTTTGCATCCAGCGAATTGGCGGCTGGTCGATGATCCGGAGGAGTTCACCGATCAAGCCGAAATGGGGTTCATAAATCCAAAGAAAGATAACCGAGACGGCCACGAAGGACGATACAACCGGCATGTAGAACAATGCCCGGAAGAAATAAATCCCGCGGATCGCCCGATTGATCAATACGGCCAGCAGCAGCGAGGTGACCACCCCCGTCGGAACGGTTCCGAAGGCGAACAGCAAGGTGTTGCGGATCGACGGCGGGAATCGCGGTTCGGTCGAGATTTTTAGGTAGTTGTCAATCCCGTTAAACACCGGCGCCGTGAGCAGGTCGTATTTGTTAAACGAGTAGTAAAGGGCGCCGATGATCGGAACGATCACGAACAGCATGATCAATAGGATCGAAGGCAGCACGAACAGGTAGGCCGCCAATCCGCCGCGGTGTGATATCCCCAGCCGCTGCCGCATAGTCCGGCGCGGCGGTTTACTTACTGCTGCCACCACACATCCCAATCAGGCCATCTGAACCTCTGAGTTGCGCCCGCGCCATTATCTCTTGCAAGGGTGAGCCGTCAACCAGGGTCAACGTTTCACATCTGATCAGTTTCGATCAGCGCAATAAGCCCCGCGCAATTTTTCGCGCCACGATCCGGCGAACTTCGCCATCGAGGCTGCCATTCTCTTGCGCCAGTTCGGCCAGGCCGCCACCGGCCAGCAGAATCGCCCAGCGGTAAATGCCCTCCGCGTAAGCCGACCCGCCGTCCAAGACCGGCGCGTCGGTTAGCACTTCGTCAAGCAACTCGATGACGACCCTGGCAATGCGCTCATGGAAGCGGACCGAAACGGCGTCGGCGTCGTCGCCCTGGTGGAGGGATTCCTGGAACCAGGCCATGCCGTTTAGGTGCCGGCTGCGGGTGCGCGGGTAGAAGGAGGCCATCAGGTTCCAGGGATCGGCGCCGGGCCGCATATCTCCGCCATGACGAAAATCGGTCCGCAAGATCACTGCAGGAACATCCAGGGTCTTGGCGTACATGTACTCCACGACGGTGCCCGAATCAAGTTCCGAGCCATCGAAGTTAAACAGCGCCAGATCGCATTCCATCACCGCCTGCAGGTCGCGGTCGCGTATCAGCATCGGCGAGGATTTCCGCTGCTCAAAATCCTGCGGCAGGACGCACTTGTAGCGGCCCTCGGAGGTTTCATCAATCCGCGCTCCGAGCAGGGCGTTGCCGGCCAGGTCCTTGTGGTCCATCAGGGGCCCGGCGAAATAAATGGTGTAGGGCTCGGTCATGGGTTTTGTCGCCTGGAACGGATGTTCGCTTGCCCGTCGCTTTTATAAGCCCCGAAGATCTGTCGCCAGTAGGTCGGGCACGGTGCGATTGCCTTCCATTTTCCGACAACCCGGCGGTGCGATTTCATTTTCAAACCGGTTGCCAGCGGGGGCCGAGGCAATTTCCCAAGCCCGGCTGGAACTGCCCAAACGCTGCTCAGTCGAATATTTGGGGGCGATCAGTAACCGATTTCATAGCTGAGCACCTTGGCGTTAACGAGCGTTATCAAAGCGATAACCGCGAACAGGATCACCGAAATGGCCGCCGCGTAGCCCATTTTCAAGTTGATGAACGCCTGGGCATAGATGTGCATCACGATGGTGATCGTCGAATCGAGTGGTCCGCCGCAAATGCCCTGCCCGGTCAGGCAGGTCATGACGAATACCTGGGTGAACATCTGCAGGGCGCCGATGAAGTAGACGATCACCACAAAGTAGGTCGTGGGCGCCAGCAGCGGAACGACGATCTGGAAAAATTTTGACAATCGGCCGGCCCCGTCAATTTCGGCTGCCTCATAGAGATGCGGTGGGATCCCCTGCAATCCGGCCAGGTAGATGACCATGTTGAGGCCCATGTTCTTCCAGACCGACATCACGATGATGGAAATCAGTGCGGTATCCGGGCTGCGCAACCATTTGAGCCCAGGCAAGTCCATGGACCGCAGCGCCTGATTACCGATTCCAAATTGCGGTTCGTAGATCCAGAGAAAAATTACCGCCACCGCCACAAACGACGAGACGACCGGCATGTAGAACATCGCCCTGTAGAAATAGATCCCGCGGATTGAGCGGTCGATCAGCACCGCCAGCAACAGCGACGAGACCACGCCGGCCGGTACCGTTCCGGCGGCAAACAGCAAGGTGTTGCGCATGGCCGGCAAAAACCTAAGGTCTTTTCCAACCGCCGCGTAATTGCCAAGGCCGGTCAGTTCGGGCTGGGTTAGCAGGTCGTAATCGGTAAGCGAGTAATAGACCGCACCAAAAATGGGAACTATTACAAATAGACCGATAAAAATGATCGACGGAAGGACAAACCAGTAGGCGGTTAATCCACCGCGGCTGGTGAGCCCCAATTTGCGACGCCAGGTCATCCTGGGCGCATCGGCCAATGCGATCAATACATTTCTGCTGCTGCGGGCCCTGGCAATTATCCCGGTATTGCAAATCGCGCCTGCCCGCTTGGGTGCCGGCCCTCTTAATCCAGATGGGCCAACGCTGCCCACTGGTAACCGCGAAGCAAGGGGCGTTGGCCAACCAATGGCGCCCGAATCGCCCTAAGGTCGGAAGATGTTTCAACAGGCGGCGATTCGCCCTTGGGCCAGGCCAGGAATTTTGTAATTACCCTGAAATAAGCCGATTCGAAAGGCGAAGACGATGGCCCGCCAACCGCAACTTCTCAATTACGAACGGGCCATGGCCAATCTGGCCAGCAACCGCTATGACGTCCTGCTCGCCGGCGGGTATGTCAACTTCGGTTACCTGACCGATTTCTTCACCCACTTTGGTCGCGATTTTCCGGGTCCACTCTACAACGGGTTGCCGCTGGTCCGTTTCGCCGGCCTGCCCTCTGACCCTTCGCTGCCGCCGTTCTATGTAACCTGCCCCGACGAGGAGGAGGATGCGGTGCTGCAGGGAAGCTGGATAGCCGACGGGCAATTTGTGGGGCCGGCTTCGGAACTGCCGGGGCCGGGATCGGTCCCCAATACCATTGCCGAGCCCTACCTCGCCGTGGCCGAGGCTCTTCGCCAGCGCGGGTTGGCCGATGGGGTCATTGGAGTGGACTTGGCCGACATTTCGGCTCTGACCGCCGAGCGCCTGGGCGCCGCCCTGCCCAATGCCCGGATCGTCAATGCCAGCGCGGTCTTCGGAACCATTCGTCAGGTCAAAACGGCCAATGAAATTGAACGGCTGTGCGGTGCGGTGCGCGGCAGCGAACGGGGTCACGCGGCGGCGGCGGCGGCAATGCGGCCGGGCATAAGTGAACGCGAACTGGCGGGTTCTATACGTGCTGCGATCGCCGACGCCGACACCGCAAGCTACATATTGCACCTTAGCGCCGGCGGTCTGACCGCCACCGTGCTGCCGCCGACCGACCGTCAGTTGGAGCAAAACAGCATCGTTGCGGTCGACGTCGGCTGCATTCACCGCAACTACACAGGCGACAAGTTTCACATCTACGCACTGGGCAGTCCGCCGCCGCAGGCCTATGAAATCCATGCCCGGCTGGATGAGGTCAACGCCACATTGATCGAGTCGCTTCGGCCCGGGATAACCGGTGGGCAACTTTTCAATATCGGGCGCAAGGGGCTGGAAGATCGCGGTCTCGACCTGGCCGGCGCATTCGTCGGCCATGGGATCGGGATTGACATCCACGAGGACCCGTACCTCTCGCCGGGTGTCAACGACCGCCTCGAAGAAGGGATGGTCATCGTCCTGGAGGCCGGAACTCGAAACGAGCAATTGGGTCACTTTTGCTCGGAAATTACGTGCCTGATCACCCATGATGGTTGCCAATTGCTAACCCAGATGGGCCACTCGATTACCAACGTCACTTAGCCGGCTGGCGGTGCGGTTCTTAAGATTGCAGCCGCTCAAATGGGCCCAAACCGATTTGGAGGCCTTTAGGAGCCCGGGCAACCAATTTCCGTCGCTGCCGGCGGCTTATGGGCTTTTCAATCACCCCTCGGCGGCCGGCTCCACGTTGGAAACCAGACGGCGGAATCGATTTACCGCCGGGTACTAGTTGTAATCTCCGTGGGCCCCGGTTCCGCTGGGATCGACAAGTTCATCGGCCCCGCAGAGATAGCGCCACCAGCGGGCTCGCTCGCCCACCGCCCAGGCCGATTCACCGGTGAGCACATGGGTGTCTTTGGCGCTTAAGAAATGGCGTCGAATCTCCGGGCTGTCCCAGCCCTCGGTATTGAAAATTTTGCGCTGTTCTACCCGCGGGTTGTAACGGATCTTGAACATGTAGCGATAGCGGTCGGTCTCGTTGGTCTGGGCGCAGTGCCAGAGCCCTTCGTGCAGGAAACAAATCCGTCCGCCGCGGCCAGCGAGGCGGCGCTGCCCGACGATGTTCTTGTAACGCCCGGTGTCAGGGCCCATCATTGAGCGAAGGTGGGACCCGGGCAGGACCAGCGTGGGGCCCATTTCCACTGGTACGTCATGGGTGAAATAGGCGGTGAGGATATCGAACGAGTAGGGGTGGACGCCGGGCAGGCGGATCTGGCGTCTCCCGCCGGAGTCCACATGCCAGAGCTGGGCTTCCTGCTGGTAGGGATAGGTAACGTGCAGGGCGGAATGGTTTTGAGCGTAACCCGGACCCAGCAGGCTTTGCAGGGCTCCGCGAATTGCCGGCAGCTCGTGGATATCCTGCATCGCCGTTGAATAGTCGTAAAAACCATTCTTGTTGTCGGTGATGTGCCAGGCGAATTCACGCTTACGGCCGTCGTCATCCACCGCCGTCAGCTCGTCGGCGAGGGCTCGTTCATTGAGTTCGTCCGGGATCAGATCGTCAAATTCAAGGTATCCATCGATGACGAAACGAGCCATCTGCTCAGCCGTTAGCAGGTGTTCGGGCCCCACCGCCGCGGCGGATTCGGCGATATCAACGGTTGCCACGAATCACCTCTTTTACGGGAATTGCCGGATTTGCCTAGTCGACCAATTTTTCCAGTATGTACTCGTTGGACAATCCGCCCAAGCCCTCGCCGACCCGACGTTCCGGGACCGGGCTGGCCTGGATCACGCGCCAGCCGTCGCGCATGGCGGCAATACCGGTGGGATAGGGTGGGACGTTTTCGCTGCCGGCCTGCATCTGAACTTCATCTTCCGATAGCGACCCATCGTAGAGCGCCCAGGCCATGATTTCAGAATTCAAGTCACCGTTGCGCAGGTTTAGGAACAAGAGTTTCTGGCGCACATGTTCCCCGCAATCAATCGTTGAAATTCGCCCACGAATACTAGGGCAATGTTAATTATTCGGTTGCCGGCGGCGCCGTCGAACCCTAGTGGCCACATTCGTCTTTCTGTTTTGAACACAGCAGCCCAGATCAGTTACCTGAAAATTGCAGTTGAACATCGATTCAAAGACCCGACTTGGACTCAACAACGCGATGGCCGGCAAATCCTTACCAGACCTACTAGCAGCCCTGACCTTGGATGAAAAGGCCGCCCTGACCGCCGGTCGCGGCATATGGCACATGAATGGCGTTGCGCGGCTCGGCATCCCCGACATCAAGGTCACCGACGGGCCCAATGGCGCCCGTGGTGAAGGGGTGTTCGGTCTCTTAAATTCGGCGGCCTGTTTTCCATGCGGGACGGCGTTGGGGGCCACCTGGAACCCGGCCTTAGTTGAGCGGATCGGCGTCGCCCTGGGCGAGGAAGCCAAGACCAAGGCCTGCGCGGTGCTGCTGGCTCCCACCGTTAACCTGCATCGCTCGCCGCTTTTTGGGCGCAACTTCGAGTGTTTTTCCGAGGACCCGCTGCTCTCAGCCCGCCTGGCGGTGCCGTATGTAAAGGGCGTTCAGAGTCAACAGGTCGCCTGCGTGATCAAGCACTTTGTCGCCAATGACTCCGAATTCGAGCGCATGACGATCAATTCGGTGGTCGACGAACGAACGCTGCGCGAGCTCTACCTGGTCCCGTTCGAGGCGGCCGTCACTGAAGGAAACATCTGGGGCGTGATGACCGCCTACAACCGGCTCAATGGCACCTTTTGCACGGAAAACGACTGGCTGCTGCGCGACATCCTCAAAAGCGAGTGGGAATTCGACGGGATAGTAATGACCGACTGGTTCAGCCACGTCGACACCATCAATTCGCCCCGCGCCGGGCTCGACATCGAGATGCCCGGACCGGCCCGCATGTTCGGTCCGGCCCTGGCCGCCGCCGCCGCCGATGGGCAGGTCGATCCGGCCTGGGTAAATGAACAGGCCCAGCGCCTCCTTCGCTTTGTCGATCGCGTCCAGGGATTTGATTCGCCGATGGCCGATGTTGAAAGCGTCGTCGATCTACCCGAGCATCGGGCGGTCATGCGCGAGGCGGCGGGGCAATCGATCGTGCTGCTGAAAAACGACGATCAGGCACTGCCGATCGACACCTCCGCCATCGTCGCCCTGATCGGACACCAGGCCGGCCGCCTTCAGCTTTATGGCGGCGGATCGGCCCAACTGCAACCGCACTACCGCGACTGCCTGATCCAATGCTTGCAAGAGCGGTTGGATAGCGACGGGCGCGTCGATTACTCGCGCGGGGCCTGGGTCGGCAAGATCCATCCAACGATCGAGCCGCCGAATCTGCGCACACCCGACGGCCGCGACGGGATGTTGGTCGAATATCTCGCCGCTGACGGGTCGGTTAGCAACAGCGCGGTGTTGTCGCGCTCCGAATTTGTCGATTTGCAGGGAGGCATGGACGTGAGCTCGCTTAAGGTGCGGGCGACGGCCCGCTTCCGCGTTGCCGATGCCGGGCGCCATGAGCTTTCCTTGATCCAGGCCGGAGGAGCCCGGGTGAGCGTTAATGGCGCGGTGATCATTGACGGAATCGAGAACCCGATCGGCCCGGGTGAGCATTTCTTCGGCTTTGCCAGCGATGAGGTCAGGGTGGGCCTGACGCTGGAGTCCGGTTGGCACGATCTCCATATCGAGTTCAGCGGCGAGGGCGCCATGATGCTGGGGTTGGCCCGGGTCGGACTGCTGCCGCCGCTGCCTGACGACTTGGTCGGGCCGGCCGTGTCCCTGGCCCGGCGAGCCGACGTGGCGATCGTGGTGGTCGGCACCAATGACGACTTTGAGAGCGAAGGCTCTGATCGGCCCGACATGGACCTTCCGTGCGAGCAGGCTGCGCTGATCCGGGCGGTGGCCAAGGCCAATCCCAACACCGTGGTGGTGATAAACGCGGCCTCGCCGGTTTCGATGGACTGGGAGGATGAAGTCGCGGCGGTGCTGCAGTGCTGGTTTGGCGGCCAGGAACTGGCCAACGCCCTCTGCGACGTTCTCACCGGGTCCGTTAATCCCAGCGGACACCTGCCGACGACGATCCCGCTGCGGCTTGAGCACTCCCCGTCTTATGGAAACTTTCCCGGCGAGGCCGGCGAAATTCGCTACGGCGAAGGCCTGCTGATGGGGTATCGCCACTTCGACACCCGCAATCTTCCGGTGCGCTACGCATTTGGCCATGGCCTCTCCTACACCTCCTTTGTAATAGGGCCGAGCGAAATAAGCGAGAGCACCGACGACGGTGAGCTGACCGTCACCGTTACGGTCAAAAACTCCGGCGGGCACGCCGGAGCGCAGGTCGTTCAGGCCTACGTCGAGCCGCCGGCCGGCGGAGTCTTTCGCCCACGGCGCGAACTGAAAGCCTTCGAACGGGTGGAGTTGGCTCCCGGCCAATCGGCCAATGCCCGGCTTAGCTTCGATAAGCGATCGTTCTCCCATTGGGATCAGGCCTCTGGGAGCTGGAAGGTCCACGGCGGCGATTACGTGATTCACATCGGTTCGGCCATCGACAGCATCGACAGTTCGTTGACAGTTAGCGTTGATCCCTAGTGCCAAAGCGCCCCGGCGCAGCGTCCGATCGGCCACCGATTGAGGAATCGGCCGTGAAGATCGAGGCCGTATTCGAGCCGCGCGGAGCCGTCGCCAGGGCCCTGGGAACCCAGTATGAACCGCGGCCGGCGCAGATCGAGATGGCCGGCGCGATCGCCCAATCTTTTTCCAGCGGCCGGACCCTGTTGGTTGAAGCCGGTACTGGTACCGGCAAGACCTTTGCCTATATCGCCCCGGCCTTGCTGGAACGCAAGCGGCTGGTTATCGCCACCGCAACTAGGACCCTGCAGGATCAATTGATCTCCAAGGACCTGCCGCAGCTGATGGGGGCGCTGGATCAGGTCGATCGCTCGGCGGTCAACCTGAAAGGCGCCGGCAACTATTTATGTAAACACAAATTCGACCAATTGAATGGCGGCCAGCTCACGTTTAGGGAACTTGGTTCGACGCCGCAGCGAAAACTGCTAGCCGTCGTGGCCGATTGGGCCTCAGCCACCGAGACCGGTGACTTTGCCGAGCTTGATGACGTTGCACCGTCCGATTCGTTGCTCTCGGCGATCAGCGGCGCCGGCGACATGTGCCACGGCACCCGTTGCCAACTGTTTAACCAGTGTCACGTGACGATAGCCCGGCGACGGGCCCAGGATGCCGACATCGTGGTTACCAATCTGGCCCTCTACTTGGCCAACCTTCGCCACAGCGCGGCCGGGGCCGGATCGCTCCTGCCCGAGCATGATGCCGTCGTCTTCGATGAGGCCCACCAGCTTGAATCATTCGCCTCGAGCGCCTTTTCGGTGGAGATCTCACCGGCCCAGGTTCGGCGCTTGGTCCGAAACTTAAGAATTGCCGGAAACCTGGCAAAGTTGACCTGGAACGGGCATCGCACCCTGGATGAGGCCGCGGCACGTTTTTTTGCCCGGCTCAGCCGGTACGTCGAAGGTGCCCAAGGCGCCGCTGCGGACGGACCCTACCAACCGCAATTAGCCATTGACGCCGGTGCCCACACCGGCTTTGTGGACTATTTGGCCGATGCCGCCCAGGAACTCGATACCGGCCTTCGCATCGTAGCCGGGTTCCTCTCCGAGCGAATAGAAACCGACGATCGGCAGTTTGACCCATTTGCCCCGGTCCTTGAATCGGTAAATTCGGTATCTCAGGCGTTGGGGTTGCTACTGGGTGATTACGATCCCCGATTCGTCCTCCATCTCCCGACCGACCGGCGCGGCAACCACTATCTGCAGGCAACACCGCTGTCGGTCGCCGACGTTCTGCGCGAACAGTTATTTGATCCGGATTCGCCCGGCCCGGCCATCATATTGACTTCAGCCACGCTGGCCGTCGATGGGGGCTTTGGCTTCACCCGTTCGCGACTCGGCGTCGATCGGGCCGATGAAATTGTCATCCAGAGCCCGTTTGATTTTTCCCGCCAGACCCTGCTCTTTGTGCCCAAATCCCTTCCACCGCCAAGCCAGGGCGTCGAAGGAGCCGGACTCAAAGCCTACGTAGACCTAATCGTCAAGTTGGCCCAGGGCTGTCCGGGTGGCGTGTTCGTTCTCTGCACCAGCACCCGCCGCATGCGCGACTACCACCGCCTGACCGAGTGTCGATTGCCCGACCGGCTATGTCTTTTGCAAGGTGATTCGCCAACCGGCGCCCTGCTGAGGCGGTTTCGCCGCGCCAATCGGCCGGTGCTGTTCGCGACCAAGGGTTTCTGGCAGGGTGTCGACGTGCGCGGCACTCAGCTTTCGCTGGTAATCATTGACCGATTGCCCTTCCCCAGCCCCAGCGACCCCGTATACGCCGCCCGCTGTGACGCCCTGGGCCGTTCATGGTTTTTCGAACTGGCATTACCATTGGCGGCCATTGACCTAAAGCAGGGATTCGGCCGCCTGATTAGAAGTTCCACCGATCGCGGGGCCCTGGCCCTGCTGGAAAACCGAATTACCGATAAAAGCTATGGCAAGGTGATCCTTGGCAGCCTGCCATCTATTCCCGTAACCGGTGACATCGCCGAAGTCAAGGCCCATTTTTCCGGGCGATAGGAATCCTCAGACCAAGGTCCGAATTCTTCCCTTATCGGGGGCAGAGGAGAACTTAGCGGCGCAGGGCAAGCCTGGCCAATGGGGCGCGGCGGTTACCCGGCGGCCGGGTAGTCGACTGTCTTGCCGGTGAATCGGCACTTGGGAAAACCCGAGCAGCCGATGAATTCGCCCCAGCGTCCCTTTTTGATGTTTAGGTCTTTGCCGCAGCGCGGGCATTCCCCAACCTTGGCCGCCGCTTCCTTCGCCGGTTCGGCGCCGTTGGGGCTCGATTTGGCAGCCGGCTTCGGCTTGCTCGGGGCACTGCGTCGCGGATCGGTCCAGCTCGAGTAATCGCACTCCGGATAGCGTTGACATCCGTAGAAGGTCCTCCCGCGGCGCGACTTCTTGATCGCTATCTCGCCCTTTTCGCATTTGGGGCAGGCGACTCCGGTTGATTCAACTATTTGGCGCGTATAGCGGCATGTGGGATAGTCGCCGCAGCCGATGAAGCGTCCAAAGCGGCCTTCCTTGTATTCGAGCGGCGTTGAGCACTCGGGGCATTCCTCGCCCACCAGTTCGGATTTCGCTTCGACCTCTTCGCCGCCAATGTTGCGGGTGTAGCGACATTTGGGGTATCCCGAACAGCCAACGAATTCGCCGTTGCGTCCGACCCGCTGCACCAAACCCTTGCCGCACTCGGGGCATTCCTCGCCCAGTTCCTTTGGTTTGGGGGCGTTCTCACGAGCCTTGCTCAGATCGCCTTCCAAGCGTTCCCAGAATTCGCCGGTGGCTGCAACCCAGCCCAGTTCGCCACGCGAGACGCGGTCCAGTTCGGTCTCCATGCGGGCGGTGAACGCCGTATCGACGATGTCGGCGAAGAACTCGCCCATGGCGTCGGTGACCTTTTCGCCAATCTCGGTGGGGATCAGGATGCGGCGCTCGGCGCGCACGTAGTCGCGCTCCTTGATCTTGCGGATGATCGCGGCGTAGGTGCTCGGTCGCCCGATGCCCTCTTCTTCAAGTACCCGAATCAGGCCGGCTTCGGTATAGCGACCCGGCGGCTGGGTGGTGTGATCCTGGGTGGCGACGCCAAACAGCTTCGTTGCCTGACCACCATTTAGGTCGATGAGCGAGTCGTATTCGCTCGATTCCCGATCCGTTATGGCCGGACCATAGGACGCCACCAACAGGTGCCCGGGTACAACAACCCGTGATGCACCGGCTCTAAACAACCGGCCTTGGGGCAGTGCCGCTGACCCGATATCAACAGACACGCGACGCTGCGTGGCCGGCGTCATCTGGCTGGCCACGAACTGCCGCCAGATCAATTCGTACAGCCGCCACTGATCGGAATCGAGCTCCCCGCCAAGCGACTTGGGCATCAGCCCCACATCGGTGGGCCTTACCGCCTCGTGGGCTTCTTGCGCGTTGCGCGATTTGGTGCGATAAAAATTGGGCTTGTCGGGCAGGGCATCGGCGCCGTATTCGGAAGAGATCATGGCCCGCGCTGCGGCAATGGCCTGGGCCGACACATTGACCGAATCGGTCCGCATATAGGTGATGAGGCCGATCTGGCCGCGACCGGCGATCCTTACGCCCTCATAGAGCCGTTGCGCCACCCGCATCGTTCGGGACGGCGAGAATCCCAACCGGTTGGACGCCGCCCGCTGCAGGCTGGCGGTGGCAAACGGGGCTTGCGGGCGCAGCTTGCGATCGCGAATCCGTTTGCCGGCCACCTGGTAATCGGCCGCCGTCAATCGCTCCAGCATCGCCGCCGCTGACGCTTCGTCATCCAGTTGCAGTTCTTCGCCCTCCTCGTAGAGGATGCCGCCAAAGGCAGCCGCGCTGGCCTCGGGTGGTCCGAACTGGCCGTCAACCGTCCACCAGGTCTTTGGCACAAAAGCCCGGCGCTCGCGTTCGCGTTCGACCACGATCTTTAAGGCCACACTCTGTACCCGACCGGCCGAGCGGCCACCGGCCACGTGCCGACGCAGGATCGGCGAAATCTTAAAGCCGACCAAGCGATCGAGAACCCGGCGCGCCTGCTGGGCGTCGACCAAGTCGCCGTTGACCGAACGGGGGTTTGCAACCGCCGCGGTGATGGCCGGTTCGGTTATTTCGTTAAAAACGATCCGGCTGGTTTTTTCAGCGTCCAGATTGGCGGCCCGCATCAGGTGCCAGGCGATCGCTTCCCCTTCGCGGTCCGGGTCTGTGGCCAGCAAAACGTTCTTGGATCCGGCCGCCGCCCGCTTTATCTGGCTAACTATCGGCTGCTTGTCGCGCGGGACCACGTAGGTTGGTTCGAATTCGTTGTCGACGTCGATTCCCAACCGGCCTTCGGGCAGGTCGCGCACATGGCCGACCGAAGCTAGGACCTCGTAGCCGCGGCCCAGGTAACGCTTGATCGTCTGGGCTTTGGTGCCCGATTCAACGATTACTAAATTTTCAGCCGATTTGGCCTTGGAAGCGGACTTTTTTGCGGTCTTGCGGCGCTGGGCCATTGGATGGGATGCTCGATCTTGCCGGGTTTACCGGCGGACTCTAATAGTGCTCTGTTGCAAGTTTTGCTCCCGCCGGGTCAACTGCCCGGCGGCGCTAGCGGATTGTTGCTCGGAACCGAAATCAACATTAACAAACGGTACCAACTAGCGCTGGGCCCTCTCCCCGGCCATCGTCGCGTGGCCGCTCCGCGCGGCCAGGCGCTCGAGGCAGGCCAGCAGCATTTCGCGCCAGCTTGGTTCACCCTCAAAGCCGGGCCAGATGATGCCCATCGCTCCGACCCGGGCATCCCAACCCAGGGTCCGGCGCAGTCCGGCGCGGTCCACGTCAAAGTCGGGCGGGATTCGCATCAACAGGTCGCCACCGGCCGTCGAAATCGATTCAATCCCGATGGCCGAGGCACGAGCCCGCACCCGGGCGGCGAAGACCAGGTTGGCCACCGGTTCCGGGAATTCACCAAACCGTTCGCGCAGGCCTTCGGCCACCGCTTCGACCTCGCCCACCTTGAAAGCCTGCACCAACCTTTGATACTCACGCAGCTTGGCCGCATAGGTCCCGGCGTATTGATCGGGGATGTAGGCGTCGATGGGCAGGTCGACCGGCGTTACTTTGGGCTTCGCGTCGGTAGCCGGGGCGCCCTGCTTGGATTCGCGGACGGCGTCAGCTACCATCTGCAGATACATATACAGGCCCACCGAATTGGCAAATCCCGACTGGCTGGCGCCGAGCATATCGCCGGCGCCGCGGATCTGCAGGTCGCGCATCGCCAGCCGGAGACCGGCTCCGAGGTCGTTGGCCTCCAATATCGCCTCCAAGCGCTGCTGCGCACGCTCGGTGAGTCGATCGGCGCGGCGGTAGAGGAAGTAGGCATAGGCCTGGGTCGCCGAGCGCCCGACCCGACCCCGCAATTGGTAGAGCTGAGCCAGTCCGAACATCCAGCATTCATCAACGACCAGGGTGTTGACGTTGGGAAGATCAACTCCGTTTTCGATGATCGCGGTGCAAACCAAGACGTCGTGCCGGCCGGCTGCAAATTCGACCATGACCGATTCCAGCGCCGCAGCCGGCATGCGACCGTGGGCCACGGCCACCCGCGCCGACGGGCAGAGCTTGGAGACCCGGGCGGCGGCACCGTGGATCGAATTTATGCGGTTGTGAACGAAGAACACCTGGCCGCCGCGTCCCAGCTCGGATTCAATTGCCTCGCGGATCACATCGTCGTCGTAGGCGGTCACGTAGGAAAGGATCGGGCGGCGATTGTGGGGCGGAGTCTCGATTAAGGAAATGTCCCTGACCTCGGTCAACGCCATATGCAACGTCCGTGGAATCGGCGTGGCGGTGAGGGTGAGGATGTCGACCTCGGCCCGCAATTTCTTTAATTTCTCCTTCTGCGAAACTCCGAAGCGTTGCTCCTCGTCAACCACCACCAGGCCCAGGTCGGCAAACGCCACATCCTTAGACAGCAGTCGATGGGTGCCGATGATCACGTCGACCTGGCCGCCGATGAGATCCTTCAGGGTCGCCCTCTGCTCTTTGGCCGATTGGAAGCGCGAGAGCATTGCCAGCCGCAGCGGGTAATCGGCGATGCGGTCAGTAAACGTGTCAAAGTGCTGCTGGGCCAATATCGTGGTGGGCACCAGGACGGCCACCTGCTTGCCCTCCTGGGCCGCCTTGAAAGCCGCCCGTACGGCAACTTCGGTCTTCCCGAATCCCACATCGCCACAGATGAGGCGATCCATCGGACGGTCCGACTCCATATCCGCTTTAACCGCCTCGATGGCCGACACCTGGTCGGGCGTTTCAACGAAGGCGAAGGCCTGCTCCATCCCCAATTGCCAGTCCGAATCGGGTTGGAAGCGATGGCCATTTGCCGCTTCGCGGGTGGAATAAATCTCCAGCAATTCGCCGGCAATGTCTCTGGCCGCGGACTGGGCCTTGCGCTTGGCCCGGCTCCAGTCCTGGGTGCCCAGGCGCGATAGCTTGGGTTTGCCCTCGCCGGTGGCCATGTAGCGTTGCACGCGCCCCATCTGGTCGACCGGCACGTAGAGCTTTGATTCCTTGGCGTAGACGATCTGCAGATACTCGCGGGCCCCGGCCGAATCCGACAGCCGCACCACCCCCTGGTATTCGCCGATCCCGTGCTCGACGTGGACCACGTGATCGCCCGGTTCCAGATCCAGCAGGAAATCGTCATCGGGATGGGCCTGGAACACCGGGGTGCGGTGGCGGTGGGTCCGCCCGAATATTTCCGAATCGGTGAGCAGCTGCAGATTTAGTCCCGAATGCCGCCAACCGCGCGCCAGCGAGGCGCGCGCCACCACCACGTCGCCGGGCCTTAGCGGCATCGAGGCGTCGGCCAAGCGGCGCGCCCAGACCCCGTGTTCGGAGAGAAGTTCCACCAGCCGGTCGCCCTGGTAGCTGGCCAGGACGGTGGCCAATCCACTGTTGGCCAGTTCACTGGCCATATGCAAAAGTCGCCCCGCATAGCTCGGTGGCGCCGACATCAATCCGGCCGCCGAGAC
This sequence comes from Chloroflexota bacterium, assembly GCA_965249595.1. GTDB lineage: Bacteria > Chloroflexota > UBA11872 > UBA11872 > VXNJ01 > VXNJ01. Next base: position 1,790,410 of record OZ252242.1, read on the forward strand.
CTCCCCGGCGAGGGCTGAGGACGCGCTCTGAGTGATAACCAATTCGGCGGCGGCCAATTTTTCGTTTACCCTGTCCAACGGCAGCAGCGGCGATCCGATGGCCGGCGGCAGTTGCCGGTCGGCGATCAGCTGTCCGCGCAGCCGCTCCTCGGCGCCGGCGTATTCGGCCAGCGACCAGCGCACCAGGTCCGGTTCCTCGACCGCGATCGGCAATCCTTCGGCATAGTCGGTAAGCATGCCGGGGTCTTTTAAGGTCGCGCTGAGCAGGAACGGTGCGGCGTCAAAGAAGCCGGAACCCTCAAGCAGGGCCAGCTGCCGTGACAGGCGGTCCTGGTCGGCCCGCCGCAGTTCGCCAAGGTCCAGCTCGGCCAAGTCACGGGCCGCCTGCGGTCCATGCCAGACCGCATATTCGGTGGCCGCTCCCACTTCCCAGGAATCGAGCCAGGTTCCCGACCGCTGGCTGTCAACTGAGAAATGGCGCAGCGATTCAATCTCGTCATCGAAGAAGTCAACGCGCACCGGACGCGGAGCATCGGCGGGGAAAAAATCGACCAGACCACCGCGCTGTACGAAGTCTCCCGGCTCTTCGACCAGTGGGCTGCGGCGATATCCCAGGCCCTGCAGACGATCGGCCAGTTCTCCCGGATCGATGGTCAGACCGGGCGCGAGGGCCAGCAGGTGATCGGCGAATTCTCCGGCTTCGCAGAGCTTGGGCAGGATGGCTTGGGCCGATGCGATTACCAAGAACGGCTTGCCGCGACCGGGGTTGATGCGGGCCAGGGTCAGACGTTTGAGGACCCGGCTGCGGTCGGCCAGAATTTCGTGGTCGGTGCTCGATTGCGAATGCAGGAAATGGTCGGCGGCGGGAAACCGCAGAACCTCCAGGTCGGGCGCCCACATCTCAAATTCGCGCTGCAGCTCCTCTGACCGGTTTTCATCCGAGACCACCACCAGGATCGGCCGGCGGCTGCGGGAAACGATTTGGGAGAGCACGATCGCGCTGGTCGGCCGCATGCAAACAATATGGGCGCGCTCGTTGCTCAGGGCGTGCTCAACGGTGGCCGCAAATTCCTCCGACCGGGCGACTAGGTCGGTTATTCGTTCGGCGCGCAATTGGTCCCTTGCCAGTTCCGGTTGTAGGTGTTGCACAGCCGCTCGAAGCTGAGCTGTCCCTGGGCGGCGATCGCGGCGGCGGCGGCGGCGACAAGCCGCGCGATCCCGTTGGCCTGGGCCCTGCTAAATGGCGCTAAGACATAGTCGGCCGGGTCCTGCCCGCCGGGCGGTCGTCCCAGGCCCAATTTGAAGCGACGAAAGTCGGGCGATCCGATCGCCGCGATGATCGATTCAACACCGCGGTGGCCGCCGGATTTCCCGCCGCCGCGGATCCGCAGGGTGGCAAAACCCAGATCCATATCGTCATGGACCACGCAAAGCTGATCGGGCTGCAGACGCAACCCCTTTAGGGCGGAGCGCACCGAGCGGCCGGACGCGTTCATGTAGGTCTGCGGAAAGAGCAGGGCGGTTTTTTTGCCGTCAATCTCTCGCAGCGCCAGTTTGCCTGCGTAGCGCTTAACGACTGAAGGTCCGTCATGCTGGGACAGCAACCGCTCACCCACCCGCCAGGCGATGTTGTGACGCGAGCGGGCGTGGCCGGATCCCGGGTTGCCCAAAAACACCACCAGTCGCTGCGGTGGCATCTCGCGGTCGGATCGATTGAAAAAACCCACGCCCAAATTATTGTTCTGGATCTATTGCCGCGGCCAGGGCGATCCATTGCTCAATGCTTAGTTCGGCCGGGCGCTGGGCGGGATCGATCGCCGCGGCGGCGAGCAACTCGGCAGTGGCGGGCCGGTCCAGGCGCAATCCGGCCGAGAGTGAATTGATCAGCTGCTTGCGTCGTTGGGCAAATGCATGGCGAGCCACAAACACCGCCCGGGCGATCTGCGGGTCGCTGCGGTCCTCGTCGTTGGTCACGATCCGCAGCACCGCCGAAGTTACCTTGGGACGCGGCCAGAATGCCGCGGGTGGGACGGTGAACAATATCTGGGCCTGACAAAAAGGGCGGGTCATCACGGTAAGGTTCGACCATTGGCCGGGCTGGGCGCACAATCGTTTGGCGACCTCGAGCTGCAGCATGACGGTCAGCGTTCGCGGATGGTGAACCGAGCGAATCAAATCGACGACCAGCGGGGTGCCCACGCTATAGGGCAAATTGGCCACGACCTGGTACTCGGATCCGGGATAGATGCTGTCCAAATCCAGCTGCCGGGCATCGCGACGCAATATCGACACGTTGCGGTAGCCCTTAAATTGCGAGCGCAGTTCAAGTACCAGTTCGGCATCGACCTCTACTGCCAAAATGCTCCCGGCGCGCTGGGCCAGGGCTCGCGTCAACAGACCGGTTCCGGCACCGATTTCCAATATCTGGCTGTCGCCGTCCAACGCCGCGGCCTCGGCGATCGCCTCGACCACATCGTCATCGATTAACAGGTTTTGACCACGGCCCCGGCGCGGGCGAAAGCCCCTGGGCACACCGGCGCGGCGGCGTGGCGTGGCCCGCCTAGAGGATCGCGGCAAGGTTGGCCAGCAAATCAGTAACGGCACGGGCGCGGTGCGAAATCTGATTTTTGGTTTGGGTGCCCAGTTGGGCCAGGGCGCGATCGAATCCGTCGGGAACAAAAATCGGGTCGTAGCCGAATCCATCATCGCCGGCCGGGCGTCGGGCAATTCGTCCGTGCAATGTCCCGCTGGCGGATCGGATGACGCGACCTTCTCTGGCGATGGTGGCCACACATTTAAAATGGGCGCCGCGGTCGCCATCGGCAACGCCGGCCAGCCGCTCAAGCAGTGACCGCCAGCGATCCTGATCGGTGTTCCCACCACAGCGCGCCGAATGCACTCCGGGCGCGCCGCCCAAGGCGTCGACCATCAGGCCCGAATCGTCAGCTAGCACCGGCAGTTTGGTATGAGCGGAATAGGCCAGTGCTTTAAGGGATGAGTTTTCGGCAAAAGTGGTGCCCGTTTCCTTCACCTCCAGCGCCAGTCCCAGGCTCTCTGGCAGGATCGCCTGCCAATCGGCCCGGGCCAGCAGATCGCCAAGTTCGCGGCCCTTGCCGGCATTGCCGGTGGCCAGCAGAATTTTTCGGTTCCCGGGCCCGTTCATATGACCCTAGATTCCCCAGGCCGCGGCATTGCCGCCGAGCAGGGCGTCGAGTTGATCGGGCGCCAGTCCGGCGCCCCGGACGCGCCTTAGCATCCGCAGCTGGGTGGTGAGCGGAAAGTCGGATCCGAACATGATCCGCGCCGGAGCGATGCGGGCCATCAACGGATAGATGGAGCGGTCGTAGAGCAGGTGCGAGGCGGCGCAGTCGTAGCGCACCGCGCCGCTGCGGGCCGCAATCTCGGGCATCGCCTCGTAGATGCCAAACCCGGCCCCCCAGTGCGGCAATTGCAGTCTGAGGTTCTCGGGCATGGCGGCTAAGAATTGACCGATCTGGCGGGGACCGCTGCCGTCTTTTCCGCGGTAGGTGTGACCAACCGGTTCGGAGACATGGACACAGAGAATCCAGCCGCGCTCGGCGCAAAGGTCGGGCAGCGGAGAGGCCTGGGTCAGACGGCCGAGGTCGAATCCCTGGCTGGCGTACAGCTCGCCGATCCCGGCAATTTCGGCGCCGTCCCAGCACTCGATCTCTTTGAGCGTGGCATCGTTATCGCCGGCCGGCACGCTGATCGCCGCGCGCAGCCGTCCCTGCGAGGAAGCCGCCTGCTCGAGAACATATTCATTGCAGCGACGGTGCAGGGCGTCGCTCGCCCAGCCGAATCCGAATAGCAGCGAGCGTTCAACCCCGGCCCGATCCATCTCGGTGAGAAGATCCTGGGCGTTGGCCATGCGGGCGCCGCCGCCGTAAAAGGCGTCAAACCATCGATCGCTGGCCGCTATCGCGCCGCGATCGGCAATTAGCGCCGGCGGGAATATGTGGGTGTGGGCGTCGATGATCAAATGAGGGTGCCGACTAAATTGGCCATTGCCAAAAAATTACAAACACGATTGTGGATTATCAAAGCCCGACTCTAGATTTGCACCGGCTCGCTGACCGGGCAGCCCTGGCCGCGGCGGGGCCGATTGGCGTTTACGTCCACTTCCCGTTCTGTCGCCACCACTGCTGGTATTGCGACTTTAATGTCCATATCTCCGGCCCGGAAGGCATCGCCCGCTACCTGGCGGCCTTAGATAGCGAGATTGCCTGGGCCGGTGGCTATGGCGATCCTGAGCCGGCAGTTGAAACCATCTACGTCGGCGGTGGAACCCCCACCCATGCCGACCCCGAGCAGTTGGCCGGTTTCGCCGCGAGCCTGCGCTCGGCCTTCGTTGCAAATCCGGCGGCGCGCGAGCTGGAATTTACGGTCGAGGCCAATCCGCAGGACGCCGACGAGGAGAAGTTGGCCGCACTGGCCGGCGGCGGGGTTAACCGCATCAGCTTCGGAGTCCAATCTTTTAACGACCAGCGGCTTGAAAAACTCGACCGCGCCCACAGCGGCGAGGAAGCGCGGGTGTCGGTCGAGCGGGCCGTTAGGGCCGGCATCGGTTCGATATCCGTTGACCTGATCTACGCCTCGCCCGGTCAGAGCCTTGGGCAATGGCGCTGCGACCTACGCGATGCCGCCAGCCTGCCGGTGTCGCACATCTCCTGTTACGCCCTGACCCTCGATTCACAACGCTCGCAGCGGAAAGCCGCCGCATTGGGACAAATAATCGACGGCGATCGGCAATTTGACTATTACTGCGCTGCGGTGGAGATATTGCAGGAGGTCGGTTTTTGCCACTACGAAACTTCCAACTGGGCGCGGCCCGGTCATGAGAGCCGTCACAACAGCGCGGTTTGGGCCGGGCAACGCTACCTGCCGCTGGGATGTGGCGCCCACGGTTACATCGCCGACCGCCGCTACCACCTGGTCCGTGACCCGATCCGCTACCAGGCCCTGCTGGAATCATTTGAACCGCCGGTGGCCGGTTCTGAGGATATTTCCGCACACGACCGCCTGCTCGAAGCGGTAACCCTCCCGCTGCGAACGCGCTCGGGCATCGATCTGGACTTCCTGCAGGAAAACTTCGGGTTCGATTTGCTGGCGCGGCGCGCGGCCCTAATCGATGATCTTTGCGCGGGCGGATTAGTGGAGATCGGCGGCCAGCGGCTCCGACCCACCGACCGGGGCATGTTTTTAGCCGACGGACTGGGAGCGGCCCTGCAACCCTCCCCTGGCGAGATGACCGCCGATTGAAAGCGGAGTCGCCGGTGCGCTCTTTCTTGGGGCTGATGATGCCGGCCCACGCTGGCCGCGAGTTGTCGGCACTCTTAGCCCCGCTTTCCCGTTTCAGCGACGTGCTCCGACTTGGCGACCCCGCCAACTTCCATATCACGCTCGCCTTCCTCGGTGATCTTGATCGTCGCCAGGTCGCCGCCGCAGCGGATCTGCCGGCTCGCCTGGAGGGTGTCAAATGGCCGCTTGAAATTTCCACCGGCGCCCCGGCCGGGCATCCCGCCCGGCGCCCGCGTGTTCTTCTCGCCGGGATCTCGCAGGGGTCCGATCAACTGGTCGACCTGCATGCCAGGACCGCCACCGCGTTGGCGGCCGCCGACCTGCCGCTGCCGACCGGGACCTATCGCCCGCACATCACCCTGGCTCGCCTGCGGCCGCGGGCCAACCGGTCGCAGCGGTCAAATATCAGCGCGGCGTTCGCCGAGTCGCTGGCCGGCGAGAGCATCAGCTTCCAGGTTCAACGGCTCGAATTGGTTGCCAGTCGGCTTACGTCGCGCGGGCCGATCTATCAAATAGTTCGCCCGCCCGGCGCCGTGCGCCCCGGCTGCGGGCCCTAACCGACCTCACTCCCGGGCCGGGGCTTGACCAAATCGGTACATCGCGCGCCACCCGCCGGTCCTAGCCCCCAGCTTGCGGGCAAACGATGCCGAGGCCCGGTTTTCAAAATCGATTTCGGCGCTTATCGACTCGATCCCCATCGCCCGCAGCTCGGCGATTCCACTGGCCAGCAACGCCGCCACGGCCTTGGTGCGGCGAATCGACGGTGCCGCGCCGACAAATCCGATTTCTCTTATCGGACCTTTTCCGGCCACGAACATTAGCCCCAGCGGGCGGGCATCGATTCTTCCCACCAGGCCCAGGTAATCGGTCCGCCCCTCAACCGGATCGCCGCTACGCAGCTGGCGGGCCAGGGAAACGATCGCCGCAGTCCCGCTTAGCCCCAGATCATCGGCGGCAAAGATCTGCGCGAACAGACTTTCAAAATCTGGTTCGTCCAGCGTGGATATTTGATCCCATATAACGGCCCTGGCCGGAGCTGGTAACACCGGCAGCTGCGGGCAAAAAACCCGGCGCCGCCAATCGGTGGCTCGGCTCCAGCGGCGTCGGTCGGCATCGTCGGTTCCGCTGATAGCCACCGCCACGGAGTCGACTCCGAGGGCTTCGGCCAGGGCGGCCAGGGCGGCGCGCGCGCGGTCCGGCGAGACGATCGCGTTCGGGAGATCCTCGCCTTTGATATGGGCAATTTGCCAGCCGATTTCAGCCCGGCCGGCCAGATCGGCCAGTTGCTTATCGCTGATCGCCCGGCCGTGCGGACCGGCGCCCGATTCGCGATTAGTCATCGGCCTCCCAGAGCAATTGGCAATAAGGGTTAGGGCGGGGATTCTCCCCAGCCGCCGCCGCCCGGTGAGCGCAGGGAGACCACATCGCCGGCCCGCAGGCGTATCGTGGCCTTCGATTTGACCGGGGTCCATTGGCCGTTGCGGAAAAGGAAATCGGCACCGGCGGCGCCGCTCCGGCCCCCGTTTAGGCCCCATGGTTGATGGGCCCGGCGCTCGCCCAACAGGGTGACCTCGGTTTCGGTCAGCACCTTGATGTCGCGTCGCAGCCCCATCCCGCCGCCATTTAGGCCGGCTCCTTCGGATCCCTTGCGCAGTTCATAGCGCTCCACCTGTACGGGCAGTGCATGTTCGAGCGCCTCGATCGGGGTGTTCCAGGTATTGCTCATCGCCACGTGAATACCGTGGGCGCCCGCTCGCGTCGGCCCGCCGCCGCTGCCGCCGCCCATCGTTTCGTAGTAGGCGAACGGCCCACCGCTGCGCGGGTCAACCCCGCCCAAGGTCACGTTGTTCATCGTGCCCTGGCCGGCCGCCGGAACCAGCTCCGGCAGGGCCTGCGCCATCGCTCCCCAGACGGCATCGACGGTGCGCTGCGAGGTCTCCACGTTGCCGCCGGCCACCGGCCTCGGAATGGCCGGATCGAGCAGGCTTTTTTCGGGGACCGATATCCGCACCGATCCGTAGAGCCCGTCGTTGGCGGGTACGTCCTGGCCGACGATGCAGCGGAGCACGTAGTAGACTGCCGAACGGGCCACCGAGGCGGGGGCGTTGAGCGATCCGGTGACCTGCTCGCTGGTGCCGGAAAAGTCGAAATGCAATCCGTCGTCATCGATCGTCACCGTCGCCTTGATCGGCAAATCAGACGACTCGATACCATCGTCGTCTAGGTAGTCGGTGAAGCTGAATATTCCGTGCGGGAGGCGGGCCAGGCGGGCCTTGGCCAGGCGGGCCGAGTACTCGATGAGGTCTTGCGATATCACCTGCAGCCGCTCTAGCGAATAGCGCTCGACTAAGTCCGCGGTGCGTCGGTCGGCCACCCGATGGGCGGCCAGCTGGGCGGTCAGATCGCCACGCCGCTCATCCGGAGTACGTACATTGCGGACTATCAAATCCATGATTCCGCTGTCGATTGACCCACCGCGAACCAGCTTGACCGGCGGAATGATTAAGCCCTCTTGGAAAATCTCGCGAGCTATTGCCATCGAGCCCGGACTCATGCCCCCGACATCGGCGTGGTGGGCCCGGGTGGCGGCGTAGCCAAACAGCGCCGGCCCATCGGCTTCGGGCACGTATATTGGCGATACGGTGGTGATATCGGGCAGGTGGGTACCGCCACGGTAGGGGTCATTGAGGATCACCAGGTCACCGGGCAAGGCCGGATCGCGGGCGAACAGTTCAATCGCCGCCGCCACCGACATCGGCATCGCCCCCAGGTGCACCGGGATGTGCTCGGCCTGCGAGATTATTCGCCCGTGCTGGTCGAAAACGGCGCAGGAAAAGTCGCGCCGTTCCTTGATGTTGGGGGAGAACGAAGACCGTTGCAGGGTCACTCCCATCTCCTGCGCAATCGAGGCGAAAAGGCGCTCGAAGAGGGATATCTGGAAGGCCTGCGCGGTGGGGATCATCCGGACAGCTCGGCGATGAAGTTTTCCACGTGGGCCAGATCACCGCGCGCCGATTCGAGTTCGGCCCGACGCTTGTCCACCACGCTCGCCGGGGCGTTGCCGGTAAATCCCGGATTGGACAGCATTCCGGTCAACCGTTTGGCCTGTCCCTGCAACTCGGCCCGGCGCTTTTGGGCGCGTTCCAACTCGGCCGTCAGATCGACATGGTCCTCCAGCGGCAGGTAGACCCCGACACCGCTTTCGACGATGAACGCGCAGCGCTTTTCGGCCCGGCGCCTGATGGAGCCGTCAGCCGCGCCGCCCGCGACCTCGGAAACGGTATTTATCGTCAGCTGGTCCAAGCGGGCCAAGCGGGCGATCACATCGGCTTCCGAGGCCACTTCGGCCGCCGCCGGCCCGGGCAATATCTCGGCGCTTAGCCAGGCGGCCGGATCGATTCGAAAATCAGCCCGCACCCGTCGGATCGCCGAGATCGTCGCCAGGATGGCCCCGACATTGGCGGCGCGGCCGGCCCGCTCGGGGTCGGAATCTGCGGCGGTCACCGGCCAGCGGGCGCAGATTAATCCATCCTGCCCTTCGCCGCCGGTCAGGTGGCCCCAGATCGCCTCGGTTACGAACGGCATGAACGGGTGCAGCAGCTTGAGGCCGGTTTGCAGAACCGTTTGCAGAACCGCCGCGGCCTGGGCGGCGGCGGCCGGGTCGCCGCCATTAAGGCGCGGTTTGACCGCCTCGATGTACCAGTCGCAAAACTCGTCACGCAGCAAATCGTGGGCGACCTTGCCGGCCTCGCCGAACTGGAATCGGGCAAGCGCCGAATCCACCCGCCGGACGGCCTCATCGGCCCGATGCAGGATCCAATCGTCAATCGCCGTCGGCGGGGCCGGGCTGGGAGCAAGATGTTCCTGCGCGCTCACCACAAAACGCGCCGCGTTCCACAGCTTGTTGGCGAAATTGCGGGCCGCCGTCAACCGCTCGGGCGAGAGTTTCATGTCGTTGCCGGGGGTTGAACCGGTGGCGATTAAGAAACGCAGCGCATCGACCCCGAATTCGCCGATCACCTCGGCTGGATCGTCGCCCGGTTGAGGGTTGGATTTGGAAACCTTGGAGCCGTCGGCGCGCCGCAGCAGGCCGTTTAGATAGACATGCTCAAAGGGGATTTCATCGAGCAGTTCCAGGCTGAGCATGGCCATCCGGGCAACCCAGAAGAAGATGATGTCGTAGCCGGTTTCCATCACCGTTGTGGGATGGAAGTACTTCAGATCGGCCGAGTCCAGGTCCGGCCAGCCGAGCGTCGAAAAGGTCCAAAGCCCGGAGCTAAACCAGGTATCTAGTACGTCGGGGTCCTGCTCCAGCGATCCGCCGCAGCCCGGGCAGGCCGATGGCGCCTTACTGGCCACGACCGGATCGGGACACTCCTGGCAGTACCAGACCGGGATGCGATGTCCGACCCAGATCTGTCGCGAAATGCACCAGTCGCGGATGTTGTCCATCCATTGCAGGAACACCTGCGCAAATCGCGGCGGGTGGAACTTTATTTGCCCCGAGCGCACGGCGTCGGCGGCTTTTTTGGCCATACCGGTTGTTGAAATAAACCACTGCTCGGAAAGCATCGGCTCGATCACCGCCCCGGAACGCTGACCGTGGCCGACGGCGTGGGTGTGCTCGACCACGCTCACCAGCAGGCCCGCTTGCTCGAGCCATTCGACCAGATTGACGCGACCGGTGAGTCGATCCTGGCCCGCGAATGGACCGGCGTTGGCGTTGAGCGATCCGTCGCGCTCGAGGATATTTATCTGCGCCAAGCCGTGCCGCAGGCCGATTTGGTAGTCGTTGGGGTCATGGCCGGGCGTGACTTTGACGGCTCCGCTGCCAAACTGCGGATCGACATACTCATCGGCCACGATCGGAATCTCGCGCCCGAGCACCGGCACCAAGGCGCTGCGGCCGATTAGGTGCTGGTAACGCTCATCATCGGGATGGACGGCGATGGCCGTATCGCCCAGGATCGTCTCCGGGCGGGTGGTCGCTACCGGGATGTGCCCGCCATCGGCGAGCGGGTAGTTGACCGTCCAGAGCGACGAGACCACATCCTCGTATTCAACTTCGATATCGGAAATTGCGGTCTGATCGATCGGATCCCAGTTGACGAGATAGGAACCGCGGTAAATCAGGCCACGGCGATGAAGTTCGACGAATGCCGAATTGACCGCCCGTGAGAGACCGGGATCCATGGTGAAACGTTCCCGCGACCAGTCGCAGGACGCCCCGGTCATTCGCAGCTGTGAACGTATCTTGGCCCCGCTCTGCTCCATCCAGTCCCAGAACATCTCCTCAAACGCGGGCCGGCCGATCGATTCCCGCGATTTGCCCTGGTCGGCAAGCTGGGCCACGAGCACCGCGTTGGTGGCGATCGCGGCGTGGTCGGTGCCGGGCAGCCAGAGGGTCGGAGCGCCGAGCATGCGTTGCCAGCGCGCCATCAGATCCTGAAAGGTGACGAAGGCCACATGGCCGTAGTGAAGCGCGCCGGTGAGGTTGGGAGGCGGCATGGCGATGGTGAACGGCCGCCGGTTAGGCCGGATCGCCGGCTCAAATGCCCCCGATTCCTCCCAGGCCCGATAGATCGATCGCTCAACCTGGGCGGGGTCGTAGGGCCGGAGCAGGGCCTCCGCAAGGGCGGGCCCGGGACTCTTCAAGTTGTTCAGCTTCTCTTCTTCAGCGGACGGGATGGTGTTGGGCGCTGGGGCCGGGGCGATTCTATTTTTCTTAAACCTACCCGGCGCTGGAGACGAATTGACCTTTGAGCAGCGGCGCGGCGAGAGGCGGTTCTGCGCCGATGACGATCGCCGCCTTGGCCGCCGCGGCGGCCCGCTCGGCCGATCCCTGGCTGCGGGCGTAGATCAGCGCCAGCTCTCTGCCGGCGCTAGTTCCCCCACCCACCTGGCCGGTCAACGTGATGCCCACGGCGCTGTCAATAGCCGAGTCCTTGGATGCTCGCCCGGCGCCCAGCATCCGGGCCACGCCGCCAATCCGCGCCGCGTCAATCGATTGGATATAGCCGTCGCCCTCGGCCCTTACGGCGATTTTGAATTCCACCGCGGCATGCGGCGGACTGGCTCGAAAGGCGTCGATATCACCACTCTGGGCCGACACCATCGCCTCGAATGCGACAAGCGCCTTGCCCGATCGCAGGGCGGTCTCGGCGTTGCTCCGCGCCGCCCGCGGGGCGGACCGAAGGCCGGAATCACGCAGCAGGCCGGCGACGATCGTTATTGCCAATTCACCCACCGGGCCTATAGCCTGGCCGCCGAGTATGTCCAGCGCTTCGGCGACCTCTAGGGAATTTCCCACCGCCGTGCCCAGCGGCGCGTCCATGTCGGTGAGGTAGGCGCGGGTTTTGATGCCGGCCCCCTCGCCGATTCGGATCATCAGTTTGGCCAGCGACTCGGCGATCGGCATTTCGGAAATGGTTGCGCCGGTTCCGCATTTGACGTCAAGGGCCAGCGTCGAGGCCCCGGCGGCCAGTTTCTTGCCCATGATGGAAGCGGCAATCAGTGGGATCGATCCGACGGTGGCGGTTACGTCGCGGATTCCGTAGAGAACGCCGTCGACCGGGGCCAGATCGGGCGCCTGGGCGGCAATCGCCAATCCGATTTCGACCACCTGGCGCTGAAACTGCTCCGAACTCAGATGGACATTGAGGCCCGGAATCGATTCCAGCTTGTCCAAGGTGCCGCCGGTGATTCCCAATCCGCGGCCGGACAGCTTGGGCACCGCCAGGCCACAGGCGGCCGCCAACGGCACGACTACCAGGGAAGTCTTATCGCCCACCCCGCCACTTGAATGCTTATCAACGACCGGGCGATCGACTCCCGGCCATTGCAATCGTTGGCCCGAATCGGCGATGGCCATGGTGAGTTCGATCGTTTCGGCCTCGCTCAGATCCTGCAGATAGGCCGCCATCAACCAGGCCGCGGCCTGGTAATCGGCAACCTGGCCGGCAACGATGCCGGCGCTGAACGCGGCTACCTGGCCGGCTGGATGTTCGCGACCGTCCCGTTTGGTGGCGATGAACGCGACCGGGTCGAATGTTTGCATTTCCGCCTGGCGGCCCTTCCGGCATGACAGCGTTTGGCACCGGAACTGAAAATCAGGTGGGCGTGTTCCAAAACTCGGCGCCGGCCCCCATTTTTAATTTGCCTTCCGCCAAAGACTGGTAATGAACGACGACTTTACCGCCTTGGCGGTTGCCCGAGCCATCTATGAGCTGAGTGGAATTGAATTTGGCAACTTCACGATCGGGCGATCGACCGTCAATTCACCGGTCTACATCAACCCCAAGGTGCTGTGCTCCAATCCGGCCGCCCTGCGCTCGGCGGCCCAGGTGGTTGTCGACGAGATCACCTCGCGGCGGCAACTGCTTCGCCCCCAGTGCGGCCAATTCGACCTGGTCGCCGGCGTGCCCCTGGGCGGGCTTCCGCTGGCAACCGCGATTTCATTGGCCAGCGATGTTCCCCTCGTTTACGTCAACCCCCAGGCTGCCGGTGGCGCCCGCATTGAGGGCCGCTTCCTTCCCGGTCAAGCGGTCTTAATCGTCGACGACCTGGTCACATCCGGGGGGTCGGTGGTCCAGACCGCCCAGGCCCTGCGGTCACAGGGGTTGCAGGTGACCGATGCCGCGGTGCTCATTGACCGGGCCGCCGATTCGACCCGCCGGCTGGCCGGTGACGGCATCAACTTGATTTCGATTCTCAATCTCGGGCGGATCCTGACCTACTACCTCTCGCGCGGCTGGATATCCGAGGACAACTTCCGAAGATCGCAGGAATATCTCTCAGCCGGCCAAGCGGCTTAGGGCAGCGGCCCGGTCGCGGCGTGGCGAACGCTCGTAAAATAGCTGCGGACGCCTGCAGGCAAATTATTTTTTAATTCCTGCCGCGGGCTTTATCCCAAATAGTAGAGAAGGTCAGATCGTGCCATCTGTAGGCCCGCTTGAATTGCTGATCGTGCTGGTAATCGTGCTGGTCGTATTTGGCGTCGGCAAGATCTCCGGCATCGGCGGGGCGCTTGGGCGCAGCATCCGCGAATTTCGAGAAGAAGCCCGTCCGGAGGGCGAGGAAGAAGAAATGGGCGAAGGCGCTGGCGAGCTAGCGTCGAGCTCGGACGACTCAGCCTCTGGCGACGAGGGGTCGAAAACCGGTTCCTAACTGGCTTTCGGCAGCGTCCTGAACGGCGATTTTCTGGCTATCGGACGACTTCCGACAGCAGGAATTGACCCCAGCTTTCTTCAATCACTCCGCCAGTTTTGGCAGTGATGAGCCGATTCATTGAAATGGCCGGCCGAATTGGCTTTTTGCGCAGCCGCATTCCGGCCTGAGCCGGCGTCAGGCCGCCCTTGCGATGGTTGCAATGCCGACAGCTGGTCACCAGGTTCTCCCAGGTGCCCGGGCCGCCCTGGCGCTTGGGCAGGACATGATCGACGGTGAATTCGCCGTCTCGGTCGCCGCAGTACTGACAGGTATGACCATCGCGGGCGAAAAGCGCTCTGGGCGAGAGCTTGGCGCCCGGCGGCGGGCGCCGGACGTAGTAGCGCATCCGTATTACCGATGGACGCCGGTATGAACCGACGAAGGTCGTGATCGGCTGTTGGTGCTCAAATACCAAATCGGCCTTTCCGCGATCGACCAGCACGAATGCGCGCCGGTCGGTGCAGATGTTCAGCGGCTGGTAATCCTGATTGAGTACTAGGGTGCGCATCACTATTCAACCTCGTGCGGATTATCCCCCGCAGGCCATGCCGGTAGCGCGGTGAGCAGCCCGGTCGAGCACCCGACAATCCCGCCGGAGCCACCGGCGAGCGGTCGATACTGGCGTCGGCTGCGCTATGCCAAGCAGGGACCGGCGCGCTACCTCGGGCACAACGACCTAGTGACCTCGATGGTTCGCGCGCTGCGCCGGATTCGCGCCCCGCTGGCCTATTCACATGGGTTTTCACCCAAGCCAGTGCTCCGCTTTGGCCCACCCTTGCCGGTCGGCCACCAGGGTCTCTCGGAGCTGGTCGATATAGCGTTTACGCGACCGGCCGACCCTCCCGACCTTCCCTTGGCCCTGAGCACGGTCTGCCCATCGGGGATAAAGGTCCATAGCGAGGAGCCCTTCGCCGCCAAACAGCTCTCGCCGATGGCCGCGGCTCAGTCGATGACCTATCGAATCGACCTAACAGCCGGCGCTTGTGATCTGCGCGAACGGATCGAAGTGTTTACGGCGCTCGAATCAGCCCGGCGACGCGTTAGGCGCGGCGGCAAGCGCGAAGTGGAAATCGACGTGCGGACGGCGGTTGCGGCGCTGGCGGCGACCGCCGCGGATCAATTGGAAGTCCAGATTAGCCTTGGCAACGGGCCCGTCTGTCGGCCCGAGGATGTAGCTGCCCAATTGGGCGTGTCGATGGGAATGGCCACCCGCCTCGCCGTCAACTTCGAATTTTGCAAGAGTAAAAAAAATGACACCGGCTGACATTGCCCGCCAGCTCGCCGGCGAATCGGCCCGGATCGCCCTGATCACCGAACGCGCCGATGGCCGCGCCACCTACGCGGTAAGTACGGAGCGGGGCGAGCGCTATGCGCTCAAGCTATTCGCCGACGATCCGAACGCCTACCACACCGAAAAGGGAACGCTCGGCCAGCTGGCCAAATATGACGCCCCGGTGCCGGCGATTCACTCCAGCCTGGACGATCCGGCGGCGCTGCTTCTTTCTTGGGCCGGCGATGAGACGTTGGACCAGGTCATTTGCCGCGACCGAACCGATCCCTTGATAGGTCGAGCACTGCGCTCGCTGGTCACCGTCGAACTCATATTCGCCGAAATTTCCGGATCTCGCAGCGAGGCCGATGACCTCATCGATTCCCACTTGAAGGAACGCGATCAAAGCCAGCTGGGAGATCTTGCCAAGGTCTGCCGGCAGATCAATCCCGACCTTTACGAGGCCGAGGAACTGCTCGAGGCGCTCTACGAGATCGTCTCCCAGGGGACCTGGAACTACGGCTCGCTCGACTGTTCGGCATTCAACATCGTCACCGATGGAGAGACCGTTACGGTGACCGATTTTTCAACGCTGGGAGCCGAATGGGTGGAGCGACGCATCGTGTCCTACCTGATCGCCACCGGGGCCCGCGGCGCCGGCAACCGCTACGTTTCGGCCATCACTACCGGTGTTGTAGTCACCCTTATCGAACTGTTCGGTTATCTGGGCGGATCAAACTATCGACCCGAATTTATCGGGATCCACCGCTTCCTGGCCCTGCTTACCGTCTTAGGCCAGCTGTTTGACCAGCAACGGGCCGGCCAGGCCGGTCTGGGCGAACGCATCGAGTCACTAATGGAAGCATTGGCCGACCCGGTTGCCCAGCCCGATGAGCTAATCCATCTGGTCCATGAATTGGGATTGGATCGGCGCTAACTGTTTCGCCGGGGCGCCGCATCGGTCATAGAATCGATTTAGATGGCAATGGTTCGGTTACGTTAGGTAGCTTGCAAATGGCTCATGAGCAGATTGAACGACCCTTCCGCCCGCGCGGCCGTGACGTTGCCGTTGACGGGGTTCCCTGGATTGCCCGGATGTCGGATAAGGCCAAGGCCTTTGCCGGTGGTTACATCGACGAGTACATCTACCCGTGCCCGATTGACCGGCGCGTCCTGGCCCAGCTCCAGCTCTCGGCCGAGGACTTTATCGCCATGTCCGAACAGGCCGCCAGCGACGAGGAACTGGCCGCCGGCGTTCGCGACCACGTCAAGGCCCTTTCAGCGCAGCAGGTCGCTTAAACAGCGATCGAATCTCACCCTGCGGTCGACTGACCGCGTAGGGTGTAGGGCGCCGCCCTGGTTCCAGGCCCACAATCGCGCGTCCCGCCAAATTGGCCAGCGGTCCGACAGCTAGCGCGATCAGATAGTGCGGCGCTAAGGCGTCCAATTGGACTCTTACCGGGCGCCCGCTGCGCCTTGCGCCCCCCGGAATGCAAGCAGCACCAATCGCCCGAGAATCCCTGCGCACGGGAAGATCTCTATTTCCCGCCGGCCACAATCGATGGTGCCGGTGGGAGCAGACAAACCGCTGCGCTAAGGCGACCTGCGGGCGCGAATGGAGTACATGAGCGGAACGCTCTCGCGGTGCTGGGGAAGCACCCAGGTGTTTGGTAACTCGCCCGGAACCATGCACTCCATTCCTTTCCAGACGAGATAGTCGAATTCGTGCAGGAATTCGATCGCCAGGCCGTTGGCGGCAAGGGCCGAAACTATCTCACCCATTGAATGAGGCCACTCATAGCAATCATCATGGACGGTTTTGACCGCGCGGTCGGTATAGCTCCCCGGCGCATTCACGTACACCGGCTCAGCGCGCGGAAAGTACGGGTACCGGAGTCGAAGATCTTCCCCCGCTCCGTCGTCGAACATCTCCCCGAAGCGGTGAAATTCGTAAAGATAGAGGAATCCACCGGGCGCGAGCAGGCGGGCCACGACCGCGGCCCAGGCATCCATATCGGCCAGCCAATTTAGGGACCCCTTGCCGGTATAGACGATGTCGAATGTGCGTCCGCCGAGCGCGGCGGCGGCATCGTAGACGTTGGCCTCCACAAATTCGGATTGGAGGCCGACATTAGCGCTGATCGAGCGGGCCGCGCGCACCGCTTCGCCGGAGAAATCAAGACCGACCACATCGGCTCCGAGCCGCGCCCAGGAGAGGGTATCGAGCCCGAATTGGCACTGGAGGTGGGCCAGTGATCGGCCGATGACGCGGCCCACCTCAGCAATCTCAACTGGCATGAGCGCACTGTTGCCGGCCAGGAAGCCCTCAACGTCGTAGGAGGCCGAGCGAAGGTGGACGGGGACTCGTTCATCCCACCAGCGACGGTTGGCGTCACTCCATATATTGGCGCTCACGGGAAGCGTGGCCCAATCACCGCGGAAAACAGATTCAACCCCATTGAGGAAATCGACGGACCCGGCCGATCGCCATTACCGGCGATCAAACGGGTGCCCACACCTTCGTGCACTCGATTTTCTCCAACGGTTTCCAGGCCAACAGACAATCGCGTGCCAGTAAGACGCGTCCGCCGGGGTGAATTCTCCCGCCTGCCGGCGCCCGTCCGAATATTCGATCAAGGAGCTAGATTGCGGCCCATTGGCGCTCCCTGGTGCGGGTAAGAGCATAGTTCTCTAGCGCACCTATACTCAGGCGGCCCGCTAGCTCAATTGGCAGAGCAACTGACTCTTAATCAGTAGGTTCAGGGTTCGATTCCCTGGCGGGTCACCAGCCGCCGAGCGATATGCGAAATTTAACGCCGGTACCGCTCATGGCCGCGGTAGCCCGAATCGGCGACGCGGTAGATACCGGCCTCGCCGGCCGCCACATACATGTCGCCAAGTTCATCGCCGCCGAAGCAAATGTTGGTCGGCGTACCGGCCGGCACCCTCTGCTGCTCAATCACCCGCCCCCACTCGTCAAAGACGTTGATCACCGGGCCGGGGCCGCTTACCCTCCAGCCGGAAACGGCCAGGATTAGGCCTTCGGCCGTAAGCGTTAGTCCATCGGCACCACGGCCGGGAAAGAAGTTGTGCATGACCCGATACCGGCACAGATCGCCGTCGGCGTCCAATCGATAGGCCCGCATCTCGCGCTTTGCCGCCTCCCCGTAATCACTCTGGGCGACGTAAAGGGTTCGTTCATCGCCCGAGAGCAACAAGCCGTTGGGGCGCGTAGTGTCAAAGGTCAATCGGGCCAGCGACCGGTCGCTGCGATCATAACGATACACCGATTCGTGGTCGAGGGCCATATCCGATCTCAATGTCCCGTAGCGGGGGTCGGTGAACCAGAGGCGGCCAGCGCGGTCTTCGGTGATGTCGTTGGGGCTGTTGAGTGAATTGCCCTCGAACTCGGAAACGACAACTTCGCGTCCGCCGCTGCCAATGCGCGATATGCAGCGCCCCACCATTTCGCAGCAATATATTGCCCCGTCAGTCGAATAGAGCAATCCATTGCCCTGGGCAACCCCTTGAAAGAATCTCTCGGTTCGTCCACTCTTAGGGTCAAAACGCAGGATGCGGTGGTTGTAAAGGTCGGTAAAGAGCACGCCGCTGCCGTCCCATTGGACGCCCTCGGTAAATGCGTGACCGCCAGAGACCTTTTCAAATGTCCAATTCCTCATGATCATTACGTTCCCGGTGGCTGGTTTCGGCTGGGTCTGAGGTGAGCTTTTCAAATTGTCCAAAAAGCTCCATCAGCCGGGCGCCTTGGTGCGGATAATCGGCACCGGACCGGGCGAGAGGTTCCAAATCTAGAGGGAAGAGCAATCGTGGCCAGTCGCAAGAAAGCAAAGGGGTCGGCCACGTTCAAGATCCGGCGCTGGCGCGAATCAAAGACCAAACGAGCCGACCGTGCCAGTGTGATCGTGGGTCTCCTGCGCGAGGTCTACCCCGACGCCGATTGCGCTTTGGAATTTTCAAATGCCTGGGAATTGACGGTGGCCACCATACTTTCGGCCCAATGTACCGACGTCCGCGTCAACGCCGAAACCCCGGCCCTATTTGCCCGCTATCCGACCATCGCCGACTATGCCACCGCCGATATTGCCGAACTGGAAGAATTGGTGCGCCGGACCGGCTTTTTTAGAAACAAGGCCCGCGCCATACGCGAGGCCGCGATCACCATTGGCGAAGAGTTTGGTGATGAATTACCACAGTCAATGGATGAATTACTGCGGTTGCGCGGAGTGGCTCGAAAGACCGCCAATGTCGTACTGGGAACGGCTTTCGGGATCGCCAGCGGGATCGTCGTGGATACCCATGTTTCGCGGATCGCGGCCCGGCTCGGATTGACCGCCCAGTCCGACCCGCAAAAGATCGAACAGGATCTGGTCGCCCTAATCCCGCAGGATCAATGGATCTTTTTCGGACATGGGGTGATACTGCATGGCCGGGCAATTTGCCAGGCCCGCAAACCCCGCTGTCAGTCCTGTCGGCTGTCCCAGCTTTGTCCCTCGGCAATCGCAACCGAGCCGGGCTGAGCGAAAGGGCCTCCGGGATGCTCGCGGGTGGGGATTCGCAGCCCGACCCAGTAGCAACCGGCCACGGCGACCAGGATTACGGCGCTGGCCATCCAGATCGCCGGCCAAATTAGCAGCACCGAAACCGAGGCGCTGACCGCAATGGTGGTAACGATAAGGATCTTGGTGCGGGCGTGAATTGAGTGGTGTTGATTCCAATCGGCCAAGCGCGGGCCCATCCAACGGTTGCGCAACATCCAATCGCTTAGCACCGGGCATGACTTGGTGAACGCGGCGGCGGCCAGTATCAGAAATATCGTGGTCGGCAATCCGGGCGTGACAACGCCGATTGCAGCCAGCGCCAGGCAGGCCGATCCAGCTGCCACCAAAAGCCAGCGTCGCAACCGTTGGGCCAACGCCTTCACGCCGGCGTCGGACCGATACGAACTACCTGGCGATTTCGTCGCACGACCCGATGGACATGACCACGAGCTTCCAGATCAAGCTTGACGCTGATTGCGTACCAACTTATCGAAGCGCCGGATCAGATCCGCGCTTTAAGCATCGGCTCGACGGCGGTCGGTAGGTCCTGCCACGGTAGCTCCCCTTGGCGCGATGCCAGCACTGATAGGATCGCCGCTTTCATCGAGTAGTAGCGATCAGCATCAATTCTCACACCCCGCTTGCACGGGTCGACGTGCAAGGTAGTTATTTTTGCCAAGGGCCGCGGCCTTCGATAAGCCGAACCCAAAATAGAAACGGCTGTGCGGCGATTCTAGGAATGACCTTTCCGGAACCGAAATCTTTTGAAAAATGGGGCAGCAATGAGCGTATTGGATCGATTTTCTCTGGCCGGCAAGACTGCCTTGGTCACCGGCGCCGGGTCGGGAATCGGCCGCGCCCTGGCTGAAGCGCTGGCCGAAGCCGGCGCCGATGTGGCCCTGATCGGACGGCGCCAAGAACCGCTTACGGAGACCGCCGAACTGGTTCGCCAAGCCGGCCGGCGGGCCTTAACGATTACCGGTGATGTCCGCGTGGCGGACCAGGTTGATAACTTCGTCGACGTTGTGCTAAATGAGTGGGGAAAACTCGATATCGCAGTAAACAACGCCGGGGTGGGCGAGCACATCGAGACCCTGGACACCGCCGAGGACTCCTGGGACTGGGTGATCGACACCAACCTGAAGGGTCCATTTCTGTGCATGAAGGCCGAGGCGCGGGCGATGATAGCCGCAGGCGGGGGAAAAATAATCAACAACGCCTCGATGTCGGGCTCGATCGTAAATCGCCCGCAATGGCAGGCCCACTACAACACCTCTAAAGCGGGGCTGATTCACCTGACCCGTTCGGTGGCCGCCGAATGGATCCAGCACGGTGTTTATGTCAATGCATTGAGCCCCGGTTACATCTTCACCGAATTGGCCGACAACCCGCATATCCGCGAAAACTGCCAGCCGGCCTGGCTGCGTGATACCCCGATCGGGCGGATGGGGACGGTTGAGGATCTCCAGGGTGCGCTGATCTACCTGGCCTCGGACGCCTCGGACTTTACGGTTGGCCTGGACATGATCGTCGACGGGGGTTTTACGATCTTTTAGTTCCGCCCGCGAGCAAGTGGCAAGATTTAAGTTGCGATTGCCCGCACTTTAGCCGGGCATCGCGCAATTGCACCGAACCGGATAGGAACCACTGATGGCGCAGACGCTGCCAATCGCCCTGGGGGCTGACAGCCAGTCCATGGTCGCCGAGGATCAGGCCGGCCTGCCCGGCGAAATATCGGGCCCAATAAACGTCGTCATCATCGGCGCCGGCAGTCACTTCACGCCCAAATTGGTCGCCGATGTATTGGCGATTCCCAGCAATCGCGGCGGCCAGATTCGCCTGGTCGACATAGACGGCGAGCGGCTCGAACTGATGCGCCAGTATCTCGCGCGAGTCATTGCCAACCTGGAATCGGGAAATCAATGGACGCTGGCGGCAAGTTGCGATAGGCGCCAAATGCTGCCCGGCGCCGACTACGTGATCGTAACCATTGAGGTTTCCGGCTTAGAGACAATTGAGTCGGAGAACGCCATCCCGGCCCGCTTTGGCGTGGACCAGTGCATCGGCGACACCGTTGGTCCGGGCGGGCTTTTCAAATGCTTCCGGGTGTGGCCGTCGTTCCTTGAGATCCTCCTCGATTGCGAAGACGCCTGTCCGCAGGCAATAGTGCTCAACTACACAAATCCGATGGGCATGCTCTGCCGGGCGGCGGCGATCGCCTCGACGATGACCGTGGTCGGGCTTTGTCACTCGGTCCAGGGCACCGGTCGCCAATTGGCCGACCGGGCCGGGATTCCCTACAACCAGATGCGCTGGGAATGCGCCGGCATCAACCACCTAGCTTGGTTTACGGCCCTTGAGCATGCGGGCGTCGACCTTTATCCGCAGCTGCGGCAACAGGCCCGCGCGGAACTTGCCGCCGCCGCCCCCGGCGATGAGTCAACCGACTTGGTCCGAAAGGACATGATGCTGCACTTTGGCGCATTTATTAGCGAGAGTTCCGGGCACCTGTCGGAGTACCTTCCCTGGTATCGCAAACGGGCCGCGACGCGGGAGCAGTTCATGCGTCCGGGTTACAACGGCGAGACCGGATTCCTGCTGAGCATGTGGCCGGCCAAGCGACGAGCCGACGATGAGCAGCGCCGGGCGATGGCCGCCGGCCAGACTTTGATTGCGACCGACCGCACCTACGAATACGCGTCCTGGATCATCGAGGCTTGCGAGAAGAACTCTCCCTACGTCTTCCACGGCAACGTGCCCAACAACTGGGGTGGCGCCGGCCCGCTGATCGCCAATCTTCCGCACGACGGAATAGTCGAGGTGGCCTGCCTGGCCGATGCCGGCGGGGTCACGCCCACCGTTTTCGGGCGATTGCCGGAACAAATGGCGGCCGTCTGCCGTACCAATATCAACGTGATCGAATTGGGCGCCCTGGCCGCCCTGGAACGCGACCGCCAGCTGGCATTTCAGGCCCTGGCCTTAGACCCGCTGACGGCGGCGGTATGCACGCTGGCCGAAATCGAGGAAATGACCGAAGGGCTCTTTGCCGCCGAAAGCGACTACCTGCCCGGCTGGTAGTCCTCTCTATCGGTCAGATCAAAGTCGACAGCAGGCCGGTAATGAGCGCAATCGGCGCGGTTATCAGCACCATAGCCACCGTGCGTCGGCGCATCTCCCGACGGAAGGGTTGGGATCGCAAGGTCGCATCCGGCAGCCCCAGCTCCGCATCGGCCGTCCCGACCAGGTCCTTCCAAACGCAGGAGCGCTGGATCGATTCGGCGATCGACATCATCCCAAACCACATCAGTATGGCCATCAATGCCCGCAATGAGGGGTCTACCCGCAGCGCCCACAGCACCACGAAAATGACTGCGCTGGCTTGAACCGTGACCACGCCCGCCACCAAGCGTTGGCGCCGACCCGAGTCAGAGATGTTGCACGCCATGCTCAGATCGGCCTGGCCCAAGTCTTGTGTCATTGCACATCCTCCCCATCTAGCCTGGCGACGGCCGCCCGCATCCGCTTAGCCACCCGCTCGGCCCCAAGTACGGCCATCGTTACAAACAGCGGCGGGGCGGCCCGCGACCCGGTTAGCGCCATCCTAATCGGCATGAACAGGGTGCCGGCCTTCCAGCCCAAGGTCTCGGCCAGGCCGCGCAAAAATTCCTCGGCGGCCTCCTCGGTCAGCGGCTGGCCGGCGCTGGCCCAGTCGGCCACCCGGGTCAGGGCGGCCGCGGTGGCGGCCGGGCTCTCGCGCCGGGCGATGAGATCTTTGGGCTTTGGATCGACCTGGTCGCGGAAGAAAAAGTCCATCGCCGCGGGCAGATCGGAAAGTCGTTTTACGCGCTCCTGCTCCAGCTCCAAGGCGGCTTTGAAGTACTCGAACGGAGGGCGATCGATCGGTTGGATTTCGACTGTCGTGTCGCCCAACGTGCGGGCGGGGGCGCCGTCGCCGGCAAAGTACCCGTACTCATCCAGATAGGCCCAGGCGCGCTTGGCCAATTCCGCGGGGGCCATCCGGCGCAGGTAGGAACCGTTAAACCAATCGAGTCGATCCATGTCGAAGATTCCGTTGGACCGGTTAACCCGGTTGATATCAAATTCGGCGGTCAATTCAGCGAGGGTGAAGAACTCGCGCTCATCGCCCGGATTCCATCCCAAAAGGGCGATGAAGTTATTGACCGCTTCGGGCAGATAGCCCAGATCGCGGTATTCCTGGATCGAGACCGAACCATCGCGCTTGGACAGCTTCTGGCGGCGCGAGTTAAGGGTGAGCGGGACGTGGCCAAATCGCGGCGGGGTCAGCGAAAGGGCCTCATAGAGGGCGATCTGTTTAAACGTATTGGAGATGTGGTCGGCGCCCCGCAATACATCGGTGACGGCCATGTCCGAATCGTCGGCCACCACCGCGAAGTTGTAGACCGGGCTACCGTCGGAACGGGCAACGATGAAATCGCCCCACAGGCTCGCGTCCTCACGCAAATTTCCCATCACCCAGTCATCAAAAGTGATCACGTGGTCGGGACAGCGGAAGCGCCAGCTGGCCTTTTCGCCGCCGGCCAGTCGCCGCTCGACCTCATCATCCGACAAGTCCCGACAGCGACCCGAATAACGGGGCGGTTCCCGTCGCTTTTGCGCCGCGGTACGCTCCTCGGCCAGCTGCTCCGGCGTACAAAAACAGCGATAGCAATGACCGCCGGCGATCAGCAAATCGAGCTTTTCACGGTGAGCTTCGGCTCTCTCGCTTTGGCGGTAGGGTCCAAAGTCGCCGCTGCCGTCGGGGCCCTCGTCCCAATCGAGCCCCAGCCAGCGCAGCCCATCGTAAATTGCCTGTTCCCATTCGGGACGGAAGCGATCGCGCGCCGTGTCCTCCACCCTGAGCACGAAGACGCCGCCCTTTTGGCGGGCCCACAACCAGTTGTAAAGAGCGGTGCGGGCGGTCCCAATATGGATCGAACCGGTGGGGCTGGGAGCGATCCGCAGCCGTGGCCCGGCGGTCAAAGGTCTGCCTTGCCGGAGGGTTCGGTGGCCGAGGGGACCAGCAGTCCGCGTGACTGGGCCAAGAGGACTCCAAGCTGGAGGGCGCCGGCATCGAATTGTCCGGCGGCAATGCCGGATAACACTGTTGGTAAGGGTATCCAGGCGGTTTCAATAATCTCGGACTGGTCATTGTCAGCGCCGACGAATTCGAGCTGGCGGGCGATGAAATATTCGAGTCGCAGGCCGGTAAGGGCTGGAATCGGATGAACACAGCCGAACCACTCGACCAGCCCGGGCCGGTAACCGGTCTCCTCGCGCAATTCACGCATCGCCGCCGCCGCCGGTTCCTCGTCGCGATGTACGCTGCCCATCGGCAGATCACAGACCACCCGATGCAGGGGGTGACGATATTCGCGAACGGTCAAGATCTGGCCGGCAGAGTCCTGGGCGACGATGGCCACGGCGCGGGACCTGGTGGCCAGATAGGTGTACTGGTGCCGTCGACCATCAAGGTTGGCGGCAATTTCATCCTCGACGACCGGGAACCGACCCTGCCAGGCCACGCGCGATCTGATGGTCCGCCAACCCAGCCGCTCGGCCCATCGCGCATCCTCTTCAATGCCCGATGGGCCTTTAGGCAGTCGCCCTGTCACTAGACGCGTATCGGCGTCACATCGTCACCCTGTTGCAAAACGGAAGCTCGGCGGAACGGGGCCAGTGAGGCGTGGTTGGGCACCAGGGCGTTGCGCAAGGTATCACCTAATAAGGTGAGTTGAACCCCGTCGTTTGCCGACAACTGGAACACCGCGGCCTGGAAGTACTGCCGGACAAAGCCGGCGGTCTTGCCCTCAAACAGAGTGTCTGCGGCACCGGTGTCAACGCGACCTTCGGTCTTGGGGAAGCCGAAGCTGTCTACGCCGCCCAGCTCGTCAAAGAAGTCCAGAAACCCGGTGCTTTGCCCATCGGCGGTAACGTTTGCGACGTAGTGCCGCAAGGCTCCGACAACCACGCCACCGGCGGGAGGCGTAGCCGGCGCCGGCTCGACGCCCTGGTCGACGCTGCCGCCTAATCCGCCGCCGAAGTAATCCCAGGCCAGTCGGCGTTCAACCAGCCAGCCGGAGCCGACGTTGTGAAAGTCGATCACGCCGCGCTGGAAGAACTGGGTCAGGGTGCGGTCCTCAATGATTAGGACCTCGGAGGTCGGATAGCCCCAACGCTTCAGGTCGCCGGTCGACTCGTAGAAGCTCTTAAAGTTCGCCTGCAACCGCCGGCCATCGATGGGGACCGCGAAGTCGGCCAAATTGTGAGCCAAATCAAAGTTGTTGGGTTCGTCAACAAAGCGGGGTTGGCCGGTGACCGTTATCGAACTAAAGAATGGAGTTTCAACTACCGGCGCCGGTGTATCGTCGGTTATCGTCAGGGTCATGACCCCAAAGATCGAGGTTAGGGTCTCGCCGTCGACGCTCTCGCCCAGCAAGCCGGTGAAGGTGTCGTCCTCGTTGTCGTCGCTGGCGGGCACGTACAAGCCGAGCAGGTACTCGCCGGCAAAATCGATCAGCACCGAATCTGGCGCTTCGCAAGGCGCCGGGCAATCGCTATCTAGGTCCTCATAGGTGCCGGTGTCGCCCAAGTTGCGGAAGATCACCGCGCTGTCATCGGGCACCGTAACCGACAGCGTCAACCCAGAATCCTCGCCAACCGAAACCGACCGGGCGTCGAAGCCGTAGTCGGGCTCCTCATTGTTGGCAAAGTCGCGCAGGCGAATCGCCTGGCGATCGGTGACTGAGTTTCGAAACGATCGAGAGACATTGCGGAGCGCGAAACCGCCGCCGCGCGGTCCATTGTTACCAGCCAGATCGATAAATACAGTTTGCGGGGCCGGGACGTCAATCCCAACATCGGCAAACAGGCCGGTCGGCAGCGATGAGAGATCGTTGTCGGTTAGATCGAGTTCGCTGAGCCCGGTAAGGCCGTCAAAGTCGCCGACGGCCAGACTTTCGATATCCAGGCTGCCCAGTTCCAACCGGTCCAGCCCGGCCAGGTCGGAGACGCTGATTTCGTCGCAATCGACCACGAACACGTCTTCCAGCGCCGAAACAATTTCGTCGCTGCGGTCACAGACATCGACCGCCGGAGAGTCGTCATCGGCCAGTTCGAAGTCGGCTTCTTCATTGTCAATAGAGTCAACGATCCGGTCGAAATCGTCTTCGTCGTCGAACGTATGTGACGAGCTGGGGAAGTCAGCCGGCGAGTCGAATACGCCCACCAGATTGACGAGCACATCGTTGATTTCGTCGTCTTCGATTACCTCATCATCATGCGAAAGATAGGGAATCACGTAGAGGGTGCCGTCGGAATCCCGGTTATTGATAGCAAAGAAAAGATTGCGGTCGCCGTCGGAGTCCTCGACTACCAGTTCGACGACCAAATAGAGTCCGTCGTCTTCGGTATCAGGGCCACGCAAATTGGAAAATTCCTGCGGTTTGCGGTCAAAAGTGAAGGTTAAGAAGGAGATTTCCCCTTCGGTTCCGCTGTATTTGCCATCCACCAGGCCGTTGTCGTTTGAATCGCGCCCATCGAGCAGGAAGGTCAGGCCGAGCACATCTTCATCGCCCTTTACGTCTTCGCCAAATATCTGGTAATTGGCTTCTGCATCGAAGGTCTTAAGGGCCTCGGTTAGATCGATTTCGTCAATATCGACTCCGCTATCGCGCAGGTCAATCCGGGCACCAGGGAAATAACCGTCAAGCTCGCCCTGACCGGGCGCGAAGACGCCGTCCACTCGCCCAATTTTCAAGTCGACGTTAGCTTTACCCCAGACGTTGTCATTGTTGATGTTGAACGGCTCGTCATTGCACTGGTAATGCGGCTTGTCGAAATGCTCCAGCAAGGCCATTCGCATCACGTCGCTGTAGTCACAAATGCCATCATCAACGCCATCATCGTTATCGCCTAACGCAAAGGCCGCCGGCGCTGCTATTAATGCCGTCAACAGCACGGTCGCGCTCGCCAGGATCGCGGTCAGCCAAACCCGTCGGCTAGCCGAGAGCAGCTTGTTGATTGTCATGGGCACGGTTTCGCCTTGTGGGGTTTGGAGAAGGGGTTAAGTTGTAGATTTCTTGTTAACATTCCCAGGCCAAAGCACTGGGGTATCGTCTAGCGGTAGGACGCGTGGTTCTGGCCCACGTAGCGGAGGTTCGAATCCTTCTACCCCAGCCAACGTGGCGGGCACGGGCGGCGTTGCTTTGATCAACCCGTTCACTTAACCGTAACGGCTATCGCTTGGGTTGAGTTATTCACGTAGCCGCGGTAATTCCAGCCCGCCCGGGCGGGCTGGATATTTCCGGCCAAATCCTCCGCCCTGGACATGATCACGTAGTGGCCGGATCCGGGTGGGGACCAGTCAAGCTGCCACGCGCGCCAGGCGCGTGGGTTATCAGATTCGGCCAACCCGGCTGCCTGCCAGGATTGCCCACCATTGAAACTTAGTTCGACCTTGGCAATGGCGCCGTGACCGGACCAGGCGAACCCATTGACCGTCATCGGCGCGGTCACCGTATCTCCCTGGTTGGGATTGGTGATTACCGATTTGACCGCCATTGCGGTAACCGGGTCCCCGGGGCCATCGCGCCGGCCCGGATTGATAAAGGTGTAGGCGTCGGATTGGAAATGGCCGGCAAATTGATAGTCGATGACCTCGATTTCAGTGAGCCATTTAACCGAAGCCATCCCGTACCAACCGGCAACGATCAGCCGGGCCGGAGCCCCGTGACCGCGAGTTAGCGGCTCTCGGTTCATTCGATGGGCCACGATGGTGTCGGCGGCCATGGCCCGCTGCAGCGGCAACGAGCGTTCAAATCGCATGTGCTCGCCGCCCTCAAGGCCACTGTCGGCGCCGCGAAATAACACCTCGCGGGCGTTTTCACCCACGCCGGCCCGATCCAGCAGGATGCGCAACGGGACGCCGGTCCAAGCCGCGGTGCCGGTTGCTCCGTGCTCGAACTGGAGACCGGCCGCCGCCGGGGTGAGAAACGAGCGCGAGTTGCCGGCGCATTCCAGGGTGACCGCCAACTCGGACGTTTCATATGAACAAAGCTCATCCAATTCAAGGGCAAACGGTCTGGCCACCGAGCCCTTGACCGTCAATTGGTAGCTGGTCGGATCCACTGCCGGTTCGGCGAAGTGAGAGCGGGTAAAGAATCGATCGACCGGAGTTTGCCAATCGCTGTGGGCAGGCAATTTCGTCTCGGCGCAAAAGGGCGCGTCGGAAACGGCGATCTGATGGTCATTGGCAGGCGGCACGACAGCTCCCGGAATGGCCGATATAACAATCGTTTAAATAATCCCAATCCAAATTATCAGCGTCGGATCAAATCAAATCCGCAAAGGGCGGTCCACGATTTGTAAATTCGGGCGATCAAAGGGGGCTGCCACCCTAACCATCTCTCGCCGTCTACGCGATTCGGGTAGCCGCCACAATCACAATTTGGCGATGGGTTGTCCAATAAATTTTTGCCGCGGTTATGGCTATACAGTAAAGGGTCGGGGCAGTGATTGATGCGGGATAATTTTCACGCCGACGTCGGAGGGCCAAGACAATGGCAGGAGCAGGATCGACAAGGTTGCGACGTTTTGGCAGCGCGGGCGGCAACCGGCCAGTGGCTGGCAAATCGCGTATCGTTCTAACCGGCCTGTTGGCGGCCCTGCTGCTGGTGCTGCTCATAGGATGCGAAAGCGATGAGGACGCGGCTGGGGAGACGTTTAAGATCGGCGTCATGGAATCGGTAACCGGGCCTGGCGAAACCTATGGCACGGTGGCCGTGCAGGCCAAACAGATGGCCGTGGATGAGATCAACGCCGCCGGCGGGATCAACGGCAAAACTATTGAACTGATCGTCGAAGACTCAAAATGCGGCGCCCAGGATGCCATCACCGCATTTAAAAAATTGACCGAAGTTGACGGCGTCAAGATCATCCTCGGAACCTCTTGCAGCGGCGCGATGTTGGGCGCCGCGCCTTTGGCCGAGGAAGCGGGCGTGGTCCTCTTCTCCGGATTGGCAACAAATCCCGATATCGCCAATGCCGGCGACTACATCTTTCGCACGGCGCAGAGCGACAGTCAGCTGGGCGTAGATACCGGCAACACGCTCTGGGCCGATGGAATCAGGACCCTGGCCACGATTAGCGAGTCGACCGACTACGCCGAAGGCGTGCGCAGGACCTCGGTCGAGCAGTTTGAAAAGCTTGGTGGACAAGTGGTGGGAGAGGAGCGGTTCGCCAGCGACGTTACCGACTTTCGCTCGCAATTGACCAAGCTGATCAATGCCGATCCGGACGCATTGCACATCGCCGCGCAGTCTGAATTTGCCGGCGGAACCGTAATCAAACAGGTTCGCGAACTCGGGTACGAAGGGCTGATTTATGGGGAAATAGTCGCGATCGGGGCAACCGCATTGGAAATCGCCGGTGACACCGCAACCGGCGTTGTCGCCGTCGTTGCCGACCTCGACCCGGCCAATGCCAAGGGCCAGGAGGTCCTTAGCAATTTCCGATCTCGTTACGAATACGTCACGTTGCCCTGGTATATAGGTTCGGCGTACGACGACGTTTACATTACCGCTGAGTGCTTAAAGGCGACCAACAACGATCAGGACGCCGATGGAATTCGCGATTGCCTCTACGAAATTACCTGGAGCGGGGCGATTGGCGACAACTACCAATTTGATCAAGACGGTGAAGTGACCGGTCTTGCCAACGTCGTAGTTGAGGTATTGCCGACCGCCGAGCGGACTGCGGACAACTTCGGTTACAAAGTACTGGGTTCGGCGCCAATCCTGTAAATCGAGCGGCGAATTTTCACGGTGACCCGGATTGGGGATCGGAAGTTGTTGCAACGCCCGAGTTATTGGCACCGGGAAGCGGGCGATCGCCGACGCAAATCGATGTTTGCTAGGCCGAGTCGATCCGGCAGAAACGGCCGGCGGCGGTTGGGTCGGGTCCGCTGAGGCAAATCACCCAGATCCAATCGCTCGGTCGGCCGATCGGGCAGAACACCCTGCTCGCGCTAGTGGTCACCGGTGCGGTCGTGCTCTACATCGGCTGGAAGATCCTCCAGTCGCCCGACCAAGCCTTGCAATTTGCCTTCAACGGCCTGTCGGTGGGGGCGATTTACGCCCTCCTCGCGATGGGTTTCTCGTTCGTCTACAGCACCGTTTGGTTTTTTGATCTCTACTACGGCGCTGCTGCGGCGGTGGGGGCCTATGGTGTTTTCTATCTGCGGGCGCCCGGTTCGTTTGGCGGGCAATTCGCCGTTGGCAACCCTTTCGTTGACATCGTCTTCGGGCTGGTCACGGCCGGGGTAGTGGCCTGGGCTCTGCACACGGCGTTTTATGCGCGCCTGCGCGGCCGAATCAATTTGAAAGTCCTGCGCGGCGGCATCCTCCTCTTGGCCCTCGTTGCCGGGTTCTACACCTGGCTGGTGCTGTCCAATCCCGGTCAGCTCAACGTCTACTTGAGCCCGGCGGTTGGCCTCTTTGCCGCCGTGGTGGTAAGCCGGATCATCTACTTGTTGGCCAAGAAGGTCCGGCGCGAAGCGGGCGGGATTTCGATATTGGTCATTTCGCTTGTGCCCGGCGCGCTGCTTGGCGCCTACAGCGCGGTGGCCGCGGCCAGCATTCCGGAGGCCCACCTCTACCTAAGTTGGGTGGTGTCTTGCCTGATGGCCGGTGTGGTCGGATTGGCGCTTTATAGAGGCCTTTACGTGTACGTGCGCGCGCGGGCTCGCTCCCCGCTGATCATGCTGGTCGCCTCACTCGGCGTACTTTTGGCCCTGACCGCCCTGACCACCATCGTTTTTCAGAGCGCTCCGCGGCCACTGCCGCCGCCGCTGGGCAGCGATCCGATATCGATTGGCGGGGCGACGATAAAGGGATTCAATCTCTTCACCATCGCAATGGCCGTCGTCGGTTTCTTTAGCCTGCTTTTGCTTCTCTATCGAACGACCCTGGGCATGGCGATTCGCGCTGTCGGCGATGACGAGGAGGTGTCAAAGGTCGTTGGCATCAACACGACCGTAGTCATCGCCATCGTGTTTTTCATCGGCGCCATATTCGCCGCCCTGGCCGGGTTGCTCAGCGGCCATGACACGGCCATTCAGCCGCGGATGGGGCTCTTGCTGTTGCTGAAAGGCTGGATCGCCTCGGTGGTTGGCGGGATCGGCAATTTATACGGTGCCATCGTCGGCGGCTTCACCCTGGGACTCATTGAGCAATTCGGCATATGGGATCTGGCCGGCGAATGGAAAGACGTAATCGCATTCGCGGTGCTGATCCTATTCCTCGCCTTTTGGCCCAACGGCCTAATCCCACGGAAGTAGCCAAGGTGTTGGGCATCGCTGATCAGGCCCGCGGGCTGATCGTTGGCGCGCGCGATCCGCTGGCCCTGCTTCGTGCCAAAAAGGGGAAATTGGAACTGTGGGCCAATTTGCTGGTGATCTCATGGGCGATCGTGTTCATGCTGTGGCAGGGAGCCGGGTTCGCGGTCACCCTGGGTACCGTATTTGGGATATGGGCCATCCTGACGGTCAGTTTGAATCTGGTCGTCGGCTACACCGGTTTGTTGGCGGTGGGTCACATCGGGTTTTTCGGAATCGGCGCCTACGCCATGGCCATCCTCACCTCGAATGCGCCGTACGAGCAGCTGCGCACGGAAGCCATTCCGACCCTGGGTTGGCCATTTTTCGCAGCATTGCCGGTCAGCCTGATTGCGGCCGGGGTGATTGCTTTGGTGGTTGGGATCGTATTCAATCGCTTTCGCGATGACATTTTTGTCCTGGCCTCATTCGGCTTTGCGGTGATTTCCTTTAACGTCTTTCTCAACTGGCGCGGGGTGACACGCGGAGCATTCGGCATACACGAGATCCCCAGACCCAGCATCGGCGGTTGGGTGCTAGATGGCGAAATCGCGTTTTTGGCGTTGGTTTTAACCTTTACGGGACTAGTTGTCGCCCTGGCCTGGTTCTTGGTCAATTCATCGTTTGGGCGGGTGCTCACGGCGATCCGTGAAGATGAGCAGGCGACCGAGGTCTTCGGTTACCGGGTGACGCAATACAAATTGGCGATCTGGGTGATTTCGGCGATGATGACCGGCTTGGCCGGCGGCCTGTTCGCCAGCTGGACCAGTTTCGTGGACCCCAATTCATTCACTCTGCTTGAATCCATGCTCTTGGTGGCGATCGTAATCCTGGGCGGGCCGGCAACGATTTGGGGATCGCTGCTGGGGGCGATGGCCTTCGTCCTGCTAGAGGAAGGGATGAGGTTTTTGCCCTTCCTGCCATCGGAGTCAATCGGTCAGGTGCGCCAGGCTGTGCTGGGCATACTCTTGGTGGTGATCATGCTTTATCGGCCGCAGGGCCTAGTCGGCAAATATCGGCTGTGATGGGAAAGCGGCGATGACGGGATCAAATTACGCGATCGAGACGATCGATCTTTCAAAGTCCTACGGGGCCGTCAAGGCCGTGGCGGAGCTGTCGATATCCATCCCCAAGAGCGGGTTGACCAGCATCATCGGCCCCAACGGGTCGGGCAAGTCAACGCTTGTGAATCTGCTTAGCGGAACGTTGCCGGCCGATGGCGGAATCGTCGTCATTGACGGGCAGAGCCTAAAGGTAGTCAGGGCTCATGAAGCGCCCTCACACGGATTGACGCGAACGTTTCAAGAGGTTCGCCTGTTTGATCAAATAAGCGTCTGGGACAACATCATGATCGTCTTGACCGAACGCCGGCTGCTGCCGTCGCTGTTTGAGCGAACTACGCCGGATCAGGCCAGGATCGCCCAAATGATCCTTACCTTCGTTGGGCTGTGGGACAAGCAACAATCGTTGGCCGAGGAGCTTTCATACGGACAACGCAAGCTGCTCGAGATGGGGCGGGCGATGGCCATGCAGTCCCAGATTTACCTTCTCGATGAGCCGTTTGCCGGGCTGTTCCCGGAAATGCTGGTGAGGATGAAGGCGGTCATGGGGCACCTGCGGCGCCAGGGTCATTCGGTGATTTTGATTTCACACAATATGGATATGGTCAGAGAGTTATCGGATCACTTGATAGTCATAGACGGCGGCCGATTGCTAGCGGCTGGCGACGTAGAAGAAGTACTGGCCCGGAAAGATGTCATCGAAGCGTATTTGGGTGTTTAGAAATTGACGCCGGTATGAACCCATGATTGCCGTTAACGAAGCGGTACTGCGCCTCGATGAGGTGTCGGTGCGCTACGGCGCGGTGGTGGCCCTAGACCAGGTTTCACTCGGCGTGCATTCGGGTGAATTTCTGGCCGTGATGGGTCCCAACGGGGCTGGCAAATCGACCGTCCTCAAAGCGGTCATGGGGTTGGCTCCGGTCGCTGCCGGATCGGTGATTTGGCGAGGCCGCAAGTTGGCGACGGCGACCCATGAAATCGTCAAGGAAGGAATAGCGTTTGTCCCGCAGGGAAGGCGAGTATTCGACCACCTCACGATTGAGGAAAACCTAAAGATGGGGTGCATTTACCTTGGCGATGAGGCCGAGCGGCAGCGGCGCCTGGAAACGGTGATGGAGCTTTTCCCGGTTCTGGTGCAAAAGCGTCGCGACCGGGCCAGCGAAATGTCCGGTGGTCAACAGCAGATGCTGGCCCTGGGGCGCGGTTTGATGGCCGATCCCGAGGTCTTGCTGCTCGATGAGCCGACGCTGGGCCTAGCTCCGGTGGTAGTTAAGGAAGTCTTTGTAAAACTGGCCGAGATCAGCGAAAAGCTAAAGACCACCATCGTCGTCGTCGAACACAACATCAAAAGCGTGCTCGATGTCGTCGATCGCGCCTATGTCCTCGATAAGGGTCGCGTCGTGCACGAGGGATCGCCGCAATCGATTGGCCAGGGCGATGTTCTCGCCGAGGTATTCCTCGGCAAGGCCACCGACGTGGACTTGGCCGACATCCGTTGATCTATCGAAGATCGCACCCGGAAGGTGGGCGCTGTGACCAAGCTCTCTAAAGACCCTCGTATTGACCCTAGGATCAGGGCGCTGTTTGGCGGCCTGGACACGCTTGGCTCGCCAGATGCGGCGAATCGGGAAGCGGTGATCGCCAGGGCGAACTCGCCCGAAAGGCAAGCCCAGATGGAGGGTTTGCTATCGTTCCTGGAGATGTGCGACACCGAGGCGGTCGTCTCGTCTGATGGCCTAACGATCACGACCGAGACCTTCACCTCGTCGCCCGACGGCAACACGATCAACATCTTGTACATTCGCCCCCAGCTGAACGGGCATTCGGATGAGGCGCTGCCCTGCGTCTACTACATCCACGGCGGCGGGATGGCCCAGATGTCGTGTTACGACCCCAACTACAAGGCCTGGGGCCGGATCATCGCCAATCAGGGCGTTGCCGTGGCCATGGTCGACTTCCGTAACAGCGTGGTCGCCTCGTCGGCGCCCGAGGTGGTGCCCTTTCCGGGTGGCCTCAACGACTGTGTGGAGGGTGTCAAGTGGGTCGCCGCCAACGCCGACTCGCTGGGTATCGACGCGTCGCGTATCGTTATCGCCGGCGAGAGTGGCGGCGGCAACCTGACGCTGGCGACAGGGATGAAGCTGCTGCGCGAAGGCGATATCGGCCTGGTGCAGGGTCTCTACGCGCTCTGCCCGTACATCGCCGGAAGCTGGCCACGCCAGGATCTGCCGTCCACGATCGAGAACAATGGCATCCTTCTCGACCTGCACAACAACAACGGCGCGATGGGCTACGGCATCGAAGCATTCGAGGCCGAAGATCCGCTGGCCTGGCCGCTGTTCGCATCGAACGAGGACCTGGTCGGCCTACCGCCGACGACGATCTCAGTTAATGAGTGCGACCCGCTGCGGGACGAAGGCATCGCCTTCTATCGCCTGCTGCTTGCGGCCGGCGTGTCGGCGCGTTGTCGTCAAGTGATGGGCACCATTCATGCGACGGAAGTTTTCCCGCTGCTGTGCAACGACATCTCCAACGACACCGCCCGAGACCTCGCCGCCCTGTGCAAGGGCGACTGAACCTTAAGTTCGGTTACTCCCAGCCGCCGAACGCCAAGTGCAGACTGGGTCCCAGAGGCTGGTCGCGGACGAAGGCCGTGAGATGATTCATCCAGGCATCATGGATGAACATAAAGGTTTCCTGATCCACCAACGTGGATCCGGCTGAGATCCGTTAATTGGTTGCGACCGCAGCGCCTTTGGAAACGCCGCTAGGCAGGACCGCGGGGCAGGGCTCAGAGCACAAATTGCATCAGCGCTCCGACCCCAGCGGTGAGCAGGACCACCAACCACGGTGGCACGTTCCAGAAAGAGAGGAGCACAAATGCCACGGCGGCGATGGCAAAATCCGCCGGAGTCGCGATCGCGCTGACAAAGACCGGGTCGTAGAGGGCCGCCAGCAGGATTCCCACCACCGCTGCGTTCACGCCCATAAGAGCCTTGCGAACCGGCAGGTTGGAGCGGACGCGGTCCCAAAGCGGGAGCACTCCCAAAACCAGCAGAAAAGATGGCAAAAATATGGCCGCCAGGGTCAGCAATCCGCCCAGCCAGGCCGGCGACGCCGCCCCCATCACCGTGCCCAGATAGGCCGCAAATGTAAACAGCGGCCCCGGAATGGCCTGCGCCGCGCCGTATCCGGCCACAAATTCCTGATTGGTCACCCAACCGGGATTGACAACCTCGGCTTGAAGGAGCGGGAGCACGACGTGCCCGCCGCCGAATACCAGCGACCCCGACCGGTAGAAGCTCTCGGCCGCGGCCAGGGCCTGGCTTTCGCTCAAACGCGAAGCGATCGGCAGCCCTGCCAGCAGCACGAAGAAGAGGACCAGGGCAAAAATTGCGAATTTGTAACCCGTCGGCCGGCCGCTGCCGGCCTCCTTTGGCGCCGCTTCGGGCTGCAGAACAATCAGTCCCAGCAGCGCCCCCGCAGCGATGACCGCCAACTGCACGGCCACTCCGCTAAAGATCAGCAGCAGCACTGCCGCCAGAATCGCGATGGTGATCCGCGGCCGGTCCGGCGCCAGCGACTTGCCCATTCCCCAGAGGGCATTGGCGACGACGGCCACGACCACGATTTTTAGTCCCTGCAGCCAGGCTTCGCCCTCACCGCCGAGTTCTCTCACCCCGTAGGCAAACAGAATCAGGGCCAGGGCCGAAGGGATGGTGAACCCGAGCCAGGCCATTACCGCCCCGGCATACCCGGCGCGTCCGAACCCTATCGCCATCCCCAGCTGACTGCTGGCCGGTCCGGGCAGGAATTGACACAGAGCGACCAATTCGGCGAATCGGTCGTCATCGAGCCAGCGCCGGCGAACCACGTACTCGTCGCGAAAGTAGCCAATGTGGGCGATCGGGCCGCCGAACGATGTAAGCCCCAACCGCGTTGCGACCAGCAGCACTTCCCAGATTCGGGCCATGATCGCAACCCTCCAAATTTCCGGCGCCGGTGGTCGGCCGCCTCTTTTAGTGCCTTAGGTTAGGTTCAGCATCGCCCGCGATGTGAATTTGACGGTGCCGATGCCGCCATTTCGACCGGCGGCCAACCGCAAATTCATCGTCGGCCGGGATTGCGGTCGCAATCCGCCGTTGCGGGAAGGCCGTGTCAGGAATGCTCAATTGCCGCCGGCGATATTCTTTGCGTTAAAAAAGGGCGGCGATTCAAGCGCTGCGGGTTATTGCAACGGGTGCCTGGGCGCCCCGCTCGGTTGGCGAATTTTCAAGGAGACATCTGATGCGGAAAGCGCGCATGGGGGTGATCGGGACCGGCTGGTGGGCCACCCAGTACCACATCCCCAGCCTCAAGGAATACGATGGCGCCGAGCTGGTCGGAATATGCGATCTGAAGGCAGAAAAGTTAAACCGGGCCGCCGACTACTACGACATCTCGGGGCGCTTTCTCGACCACAACGAACTCCTCGCCAGCGGCATCGACGCGGTGGTGGTGGCCGTGCAGCACGCCTATCACTACCAGGTCGCCCGTGACGCGCTGGATGCCGGCGTCAGTGTCCTGGTTGAAAAGCCGATGACCCTGCGGGCAGCCGACGCCTGGGACCTGGTCGAGCGGGCCGAGCGAAACGGCCTCCACCTGATGGTCGGCTACACCTTTCACTTCACCCGCCACGCCCGGGCGGCGCGCGAGATAGTCCGGTCGGGCCGGCTCGGACAGATCCAGTTCGTTTCGGGGATCTTCGCCACCATGGTCGAATCGTACCTGCGCGGCAACCCCGACGACTACACCGATGTTTTCAATTTCCCGGTAACCGGCCCCGAACCCGAGTCCTACTCAGACCCGGCCATATCCGGTGGCGGACAAGGAATCCTGCAGGTGACCCACCCGATGGGGATGGTGCACTGGGTCACCGGTCGGCATGCGGTCGAGGTATCCGGATTCGTTGAAAACTTCGACCTGCCGGTCGACCTGGCCGACGCATTCAGCTATCGGCTCGACAACGGAGCGGTGGGGGTGATGGGCTCAACCGGCGGCGTGCGCCCCAATCAGTCGCCGATTCAGGCGATCGTCTATTTCGGAACCAACGGGATCATCCGCCAGGACCTTACCGAAGGACGATTGAGTGTCGATTTTCACGACGGGACCACCGAGGTCTTCAAAGTCCTGGAGCCGGAAGAGCTGTATCCGCAGCACCTCCCATCACGGGCCATGGCCGACCTGGTCTGTGGCCGGGGTGAAAACCGGGCCCCCGGCGAGCTGGGCGCGCGGGTCGTTGAATTTCTCTCAGCCGGCTACCGCTCAGCAAAATCGGGTCGGACGGAGAAAATCCCAGCACGGGATTGAAAGTGAGCCGCCGCCAT
The DNA here is from genome assembly GCA_965249595.1 of Chloroflexota bacterium. Classification (GTDB taxonomy): domain Bacteria; phylum Chloroflexota; class UBA11872; order UBA11872; family VXNJ01; genus VXNJ01. Next base: position 1,828,584 of record OZ252242.1, read on the forward strand.
GGAACGAGTGGGATTTCTGTTAAAGGTCCGCCGCGACCGACTGGACGAATACAAACGACACCATGAGGCCGTATGGCCGGAGATGCTTGACGCGCTGCGGCGGCACGGCTGGCGCAATTACTCGCTCTTTCTGGCCCCGGATGGCACGCTGTTTGGCTATTTCGAGGCCGAAGACAGCTTCGCGGCGAGTCGCTCGGGCATGGCCGGCGAAGATGCCAACAGACGTTGGCAGGGATTTATGGCCGAATATTTTGAGGACTTAAGTGGCGTGCCCGACACCAGTATGATTCAGCTGGAACAGGTATTCCACCTCCGCTGACCACCGTCGACCAATCGCCTCGTCGGCCCCTGTACCTTTAGGTAGCTTCATCTGACTAAGCAATTGGGCATGCGCGATGCTCTGCTCAGCCTGGATGAAGTCAAGGTCAGCGGCCGGGAGTAACCAATCGCCCCTTGTGTCTTTTGAGCACCGTGGGGGGGACCCGTGCCCCGGTGCAGCTGGCCGCGGCAGATGCCCCGTGGAGAGTTTGCGTCTTAGAACGCCGGTACAGGGATTGGCAGGTGTCGTGGCGGACCTTCAATGCGATCAATACCATCGCGCACCACACATGGGGAAGGACCGTGAAAGAACACACTTCCTGGTACGCCGGATCGAGAAGGGCCATCGCCGAGCACCAGGTCTGCATCATCGACGCTGACGGCAACGAACATGGTCAGCGTAATTTCCCGCATCGTGGATCCGGATTGGCGGCCATGGCCGCCTGGATCCTGTCCCGCACCGGAACCGACCCCGAAGATATCGCCATCGCCATTGAGGTGCCGCATGGACCGGTGGTCGAGAGCCTGCTCGATCGCGGGTTTAAAGTGCATGCCATCAACCCCAAGCAACTCGATCGCTTCCGTGATCGCTTCTTCCCAGCCGGCGCCAAGGACGACCGCCGCGATGCCAGGGTCCTGGCCGATGCCCTGCGCACCGATCCGCAGGTGCTGCGGCAGCTGGCATCGCCAGATCCCTTGACCGTGGAGCTAAGAGAGTTCTCACGTTTGGCTTCAGGAGCTCACCAAGGAGCGCACCCGCCTTAGCAACCGGGTGCGACAACAACTCTGGCGCTACTATCCGCAGGTCCTGGAGATCAGCAACAACGTCACCGAGCCATGGATCCTGGATCTGTGGCAGATGGCTCCCACACCGGAGAGGGGGCGGCGATTGAGTCGAGGCCGGGTAACCCGGTTGCTAAAACGCCATCGCATCCGTCGCATTGATGCGACAGGCGTGCTCTCGATGCTGCGCCAGGAAGCGATAAAGGTGTCTCCGGGCACAACCGAGGCTGCCGTCGCGACGATCACCCTGGTCGCCGAACGTCTAAAGCTCATCCAGCGTCAACTGCTCGAGGTCAACACCCAGATCGACCGCTTAACCGATGCCATCGCCAACGATGCACTGGGTGAGAGCGGGCAGCGCGACGTGGCCATCCTCTCATCTCTTCCCGGAGTCGGAAGGACGGTCCTCGCCACACTGCTCACCGAGGCGCATGATCCTCTTATGCGGAGAGACTATCGCGCCCTGCGCTCATTATGCGGAGTTGCGCCGATAACCAAGCGATCGGGCAAGAGCATGATCGTTGTCCGACGCCATGCCGTCCATCGTCGACTCGCCAATGCCATGTACCACTGGGCCCGGGTGGCGGTTCAGCATGATCCGGTCAGCCGACGCAAATACGACGCATTACGCCTTCGAGGCCATCGGCATGCAAGGGCGTTGCGATCGGTAGCTGACCGTTTGTTGGCGGTGGTCTGCGCTATGCTGCGTAACCAGACCCTTTATCAGCCAGAACTGCTCCGGAGTGATGCCGCAGCGGCTTGACAAATGGTAGAGAGTCCCCCCCCCCGGCGCGACGGGCGGTGCCGATCGGCCGATTTAACGATCGTTTTTGGCCAGGGCATTTATTAAGGCAAGACTTAAACAGGTCCCGGGACGCGGCTCAATCGGCGATGAAGGCCGGTTAAACGCCGCCTGGTCCGGCCTGGACGATCTGCGCCACGACGAAGAAAATTAACGAGGGAATAACAGATGGGCAAATCGGAATTCGTCGACTCCCACGTTCATTACTACGACATGGGACACCCGGAACTGGTCTATTCGCACTGGGCGCCGGACGTGGTTCATCCCACCCTTGGCACGGCGATGCGCAAGCTCGGCGAGCGAAATTTTTTGGCCGAGGACTACATCGAACTAGCGCGCAACGCCAACGTCAGCAAAGCCGTCCACGTCCAGGCTGCGATCGGGTCGCCGGACTCGGTCAAAGAGACCGAGTGGCTGCAGGAGGCAGCCGATCGGACCGGTTTTCCGCATGGAATCATCGCCGCCGCCGATCTGTCGGCCGCCGATGTCGAGCAGGTACTGGCCGGTCACTGCCGATTTGCCAACATGCGCGGCATCCGTGACTTCGAGGCCGCCTTACGGCTAGCCACGCCGGGGTTTCGCCGTGGATTCGCCCTGCTGGGTAAATACGACCTGATAGCGAGCATGAACGTGACCTGGGAACACATGGCCACCGTGCGGGCCCTGGCCGATGACCACCCCGACGTGCGGATCGTAATCGATCACACCGGTTCGCCGCGCGAGAGAGGGTCTGATTACCTGGCCAACTGGCGGCGCGGCATGGCCACAGCCGGCGGCGGGTCCAACGTTTGGTGCAAGATATCCGGCCTCGGGATGAACGATTACAACTGGACCGTCGACTCGATCCGACCGTTCGTTCTCTACTGCATCGAATCGTTTGGGGCGGAGCGGTGCTTCTTCGGGACCAACTGGCCGGTGGACAGCCTCTGGAGTGACTTTGCCAACATCGTCGATTCCTTCCGCGAGATCATCGCCGATTTCAGCCCGGCCGAACGCGAGGGCTTACTGGTCAAAAATGCCGAACGACTGTACCGGATATGAATCCGGGATGTGGCTGCGACCAGCTGCTTTCAGCCGATCGACCCCCGAACGTGTGCAAAATTTGCCGGCGGTAAGCCAGCGTGTTCCGCAATGCCCCACCGCGTCAGCGGTCGGGCCGTTGTCCCCAAGCCCAAAGAGACGGTAAATGAACTCGGAATTTGAGATCAAGCACATCAATTCCCGGCCCATCCTGGGAGTTCGCGTTGTGACCACCATGGACAAGGTGCCGGAAACGATTGGGCCGTTGTTCGGCGAGGTCTACGGATTCATCCGGCAGGGCGACCACCAACCGGCCGGAATGCCGCTGACCGTTTACCACGCGATTGATGGCAACACCATCGATTTGGAGTGCGGGATGCCGTTGACCGAGCCCGCCCAAGGCAAGGGCCGAGTCACCGCCGGGGAACTGGCCGGCGGCAAGGTGGTCATGGTGACGCATATGGGACCGTATGAAAAACTCGGGCAGACATGGTCGGCGCTGACGAATTGGATCGAGGCACAGCAGCTGGAACCGAGAGGGTCGCCCTGGGAGGTGTACCAGACCGACCCCGGGGCTGAACCGGACCAGTCGAAATGGCGCACCGACATCTTTTTTCCGGTGCACTAGGTGCCAAAGCGGCAATTTTTTGATGTCTCAGTTGGTATCGGCCAGCGCTAGCTGATGCCAATTCGAACAAATGGTATTGGTCGCTTATAACGAATGATCGTTGCCGGCATGGGCCCCAAGGGGCGGATCATATTGGCGGCCGCCATTGGGCTGTGTGTCTCCGTTGGGGTGGCGATATTGGCGGTGACCCGGTTACTTTCCCCGGATAATTCAAACGGCGCCGATTCAGAGAAGGGTGTGCAACCTTTGTTTACGCTGCAACTGCTGCACACCGCCGACATGGATGGTTCAAGCGGGGCGCTCGAAAACGTCGCTGTCTTCTCCGCCCTAATTGACGGGTTTCGCCGCCAATATCCCGACAACACCCTGGTGCTGAGCGGGGGCGACAACTTTGTGCAGGGGCCGCGTTATTTTGGCGCCGACGATGAGGCCCACGCCGAGGTGCTCGGGCTGCCCGGAAATGGCCGTGGTGACATCGCCCTGCTCAATGCGATGGGCTTTCAGGCCTCGGCGATCGGGAACCATGAACTCGATCGTGGTCCCTTCGAATTCGCCTCCATAATCGCGCCCGAATCCGATGGTGATGGCTCCTATGAAGGTGCGGCGTTTCCATATCTGGCCAGCAACCTCGTTCTTGCTGACGATGAAAACCTGCAATCGCTGGTGGTCCCCGATGCCCAGCCGCCGACTGGGGCCTCCGGAAGCCTGGCCGGCAGTGTGATTATTTCGGTGGGCGGCGAGAGGATCGGAGTGGTCGGGGTAACCACCCCGCTGTTGGCCCAGCTTGCCGAGACCGGTGACATTACGGTCAGTCCAACCGATGGCCAAGACCTTGATGCACTGGCCGCGATCGTTCAGAACGCGGTTGACGAATTGGTAGCTAAGGGCCTAAACAAGGTCATATTGCTGGCGCACCTGCAACAGATCGCGCTGGAGATGGAACTGGCGACCAAGTTGACCGATGTGGACATCATCGTAGCCGGCGGCTCCAATACCATCCTGGCTGATGCGATCGATCGAACCCGGCCTGGCGATGAGGCCGCCCATACCTATCCGATCCAATTGCGATCCGCCGATGGTAGCCCTGTATTGCTGGTTAACACCGACGGTGATTACCGCTATCTGGGTCGATTGGTGGTCGATTTTGACGATGACGGGTTGCTGCTGCCAGAGAGCATCGATCCCACCGTTAGCGGTGCCCATGCAACCGACAAGCATCATGAGTTGCGGGAGGATTGGCAGCCGAATGCCCGGGTCGCCGCAATTGCCAGATCTCTGCGCGCCACGGTGCGTGAACGCGGCAGCAACGCGTTAGGCAGAACTGCCGTCTACCTTGGCGGGCGGCGCGATACCGTGCGCTCGCAGGAGACCAATCTGGGTAATATCGTCGCCGATGCCAATCTCTGGTTCGCCCGCCAGGTGGACCCCGAGGTGGCTGTTTCCTTGCAAAACGGTGGTGGTATCCGCGCCGAAATAGGTACCGTCGTGCAGCCGCCGGGCACGACCAGTCCGGCCGACGTGATTTTTTCGCCGCCGGCAGCGATTCGCGACGACGGCGCGGCCGCCAATGTGACCCAGTTTCATGTTGAAAGCACACTCCGGTTTAACAACGGCCTGGTAATCGTTCTCTTGAGCGCCCACCAACTGGTTGAAGTCTTAGAGCACGCGGTCGGATTCGACGGCGCCGGTCAAACACCGGCCGGTCAGTTTCCCCAGGTAGGCGGAATGCGGCTTAGCTTTGACCCGGAGCGAGCGGCAGGTCAGCGAATCCGATCACTGGCGGTAGTTGGCAACGATGGCGAGGTGGTCGATCGGGTGGTCGAAGCTGGCGCCATCGTCGGCGAGGGCGGACGGGTGATCAAGGTCGTGACGTTGAACTACATCGCCAACGGCGGCGACGGCTTCCCGTTCCGGCTGCCGGCGGAGGGCCGAATTGATCTGGCCGGCGAGGCGGGGCAGCCCAATCCTCCCGATCCCGACTTTCCCGACACCAACGGCAACGGAGTGATCGATGGTCCGACGACTGTTGATCCCGGCCGCGCCAATTTCGCCGCCCCGGGAACCGAGCAGGACGTTCTGGCCGAGTATCTTGCGCACTTTTATTCCGACAGTCCTTTCGACCAGGCCGAATCACCGCCACTGGAGGACTTGCGGGTCCAAAACCTTGCCATAACCGGGAATGTGGACCGAGTATTCCGATCGCAATTGCCCTGAGTCAGTCGGGATTAAACCGAATCCAACTCCTCAAAGCCCGATCCCATGGAAAAGCAGATTGCGTGCGCTGGGAAAATCTAGATCTGGCAATTGCCACCGTCACCGGCGACATTGGCCAGACGAATCCGACATTGTGGTGCCGTGATCGGATAGGAACTTTTTGGTTGACACCACTAAAAATCACCAACATGGTCTCATCGCACGGGACCCATAAGCTCCGCGGCTACGCCAGCAGGCCAGGCTCTGAGTGGGCCAAGCAAAAGAGCCCTTCCGGTTCTACCAGTCCCTGTCTCTTTTTCCCAGGCCCTGCGCCCACTCCTGCGACACCCTTTCGGCCGGTGGTAACGTTAACGGTTTCCTCGCCCGGCCAATGCGAAGAACTCGGACTCCCAACCCCCGGTCGTTAACCGCAGCGCGAGAACGCTAGATCCAGACGGCCAGCACCGCCATGCCGGCCAGGCCAATCAGAACCAGGACGAACTTGAATATGCGGTCCGTGTCTTCCGCCGGCATCGGCACGTCGTCCTCGCCGATCAAAGCGCTGCGCACGAAATGGGCGACGCGATCATCGATTCTGGACATCTCCGCATTGATGACATCCAGGATGGCTACGTAGATGAAGGTGCCCGCCGCGAGTGCGTTGAAGCTCGCCTCAATCAGTTCCGCGGCTCGGCCCTCAAGAAGGCCGGAGGCCACCGTGCCCAGCACGATGCCCAATGGCGTCATCACGACGAAGGTCGTTAGGATTTTCCACAGGTGGTGCCTGTCGGCACCGGAAGAGTAGACGCTGACCATGAGGGCGAAGGCGGCCGAGCCTTTGTGCAACAGGATGCCGAGCATGACGAACACGGAAGTTGCTACTTCAGTCTGAAGTCCGAGTGCGGCGCCCGCGATCACGGAATGGATTGATAGAACCACAAGCAGAACTACGGGGTAGATCGGCTTCTTTGTTCCCGTGTTCTGGTCTGACCGCCCGGGTACTTCAAACAAGACACGATCAATTAGCAGCAGCAAGCCAACGCCGGTCGCCGCTATCAGCGGCGCAATGGGATATTCGACAACCTCCTCAAACACCTCGCCGGCTTCAGGAAGGAGATGAATGAACCCGACCCCAAGAAAAATGCCGCCGGCCAGGGAATTGCCAAGTGAAAAGAACCGGTGGCTCGCATGGTGACGGACCGCCAGAAATGGAATGACGCCTCCCACGAACCCCACGGCGAGGATAGCCACGGTGGCAATGAGTTTGATCACGAGCAAGGGCATGATCGCTGGCCCCCCCTTGTCTCTCGAGATGAATGCTATAGAAGGCCCCAGAGCCGTTGCAGTGGGCTGGCCGTGAGGCGGCCGGCCAACCCAGCGGCGGACAGGGAATAGTTGTGGGCCAGAATGGACGAGGGGCGGAGCGAAAGTGGGGACGGTGCCGTGTTGACAGATTCCAAGGTCCGGGCGAAACCGATTCCCGTCTGCTCGATGGCCGAACTTGAGCGCGATGGTCAGAAAGTGGTCTCAGCCGGCGGACGCACCGTGCTCGTCCTCCTCTCGCAGGGCAGCGTTTTTGCAATCGATAACCGCTGCCCGCACATGGGATTTCCGCTGTCGCGCGGCGCAGTGCGCGACGGCATACTGACCTGCCACTGGCACCATGCCAAATTCGATCTGGCCGGCGGCTGCACATTCGATCCGTTCGCCGACGACGCCCCGGCCTTTCGCACCGAAATTCGCCACGGAACGGTTTGGCTGGACCCCGAACCGATCGAGGAAGACCGCTCCGTTCGCTGGGCCCGGAAATTGGGCGAAGGCCTAGAGCACAATATCCGCCTGGTTTTGGCCAAAGCGGTTATTGGGCTTTGCGAAGTCGACATGGCCAAAGATGTGATCGCCAAAACCGCCAGATTTGGCATCCAGAATCAAATCAGTGGCTGGTCGCCCGGACTTTCAATCCTCACCGCGATGGCCAACGTCCTGCCCCATCTCGATGAGTCCGACCGGCCACTCGGCCTTTTCCATGGCGTGATCAGTGTCGCCGACGACACCGCAAACCAGCCGCCGCACTTCTACCTCGAGCCGCTCGACACCAGCGAGATATCGCCGGAGCGCTACAAGGACTGGTTTCGCCAGTTTGCCGAGCTGAGGTCTACCAACGCCGCCGAACGGGCAATTCGGACCGCCGCCCGCGTGGGGATAGGGCCAACCATCCTGACCGATATCGTCGCTGCCGCCTGCACCGACCATCTGTATATGGGCGGCGGCCACACCCTCGACTTTGCCAACAAATCCTTCGAACTGCTCGACCATATCGGGTGGGAGCAGGCCGAGGAAGTCCTTCCCTCGCTGGCGACCGGCGACAACCTGACCAACGCGGCGCGGATGGAAGAGAGCGCCAGTTGGCGTCATCCGGTCGATTTGGCGCACATGCTGTTTGATTTCTACGGCGAACTCGACACCCGCATTGACCGCGCTGCGACGGTTTCCAAGAACGGCGCGAAATGGCAGGGCCATCGCGAATTGGGTGAGCTGATCCTCGATGCCGAGCCGAGTGAGACGCTAGCGGAAATGGCCCGCCTGATCGAGGCCGGCGTACCTCTCACCGATCTTTCGGCGACGGTGACCTACGCCAGTGCCCGCCGGATGGTTCACTTTGGCACCAGCAACGAATTCGGGGACTGGGAAACAGTTCTGCACACGTTCACCTACGCCAATGCCGTTGACCAGGCCATGCGGCGGTCGCCGTCCAACTTGTTGGCGCGGGGAATCTTTGACGGGGCGATGTCGGTGCACCTGGAAAGGTTTCTAAACGTCCCCAAGCAACCGATTCCGGTGGGAGAACGACGGAAAACATCGGGCGACGATCTCTTGGCGGCCTTCGACAGCCAGGGTCATGTGGACGAGGCGGGCCAGATCGTGGCCAACATGGTCGCGGCCGGACGGCAATCGGAGGTCATCGGGACCCTCGGTCACGCGCTGCTGCGCGAAGATGCCGGATTCCACATGTTCCAGGCTTTTGAGGCGGCGGTTAAGCAGTACTACCAATTTGCCGGGACGCAGATCGGCGAGCACATCCTCATCGGCGCCGCCCGCTACCTGTCGGCGCATTCGCCCACGGTTCGGGCGACCGGCCAGACATATAACATCGCCGCCCGGCTGCTGCGTGGAGAAAATCTCTACGATGTGGACTAGGGATTGACCCCCAGGCGTTCGACTCCAAGCCAAAGACTCCTTTGCGACGGGCCGGTTTTGGGGTTCGGCAGGGCGCTCTGATCTCCACCCATCGAGAGATGCGAGAGCGCGGCCAAAGATTTCTCTGGCAGGCAGGCCCGGACCGGTCCGGGCCTGCCTGGAAATATGATGGCCGCGGAATTTTTGAGCCAGTTGTGTTGTTGCTCAGCGATTCCGTCAGTGGTTAATTGCTCAGGGAAAATGTCAGTTCTCTTTCAATGTGAGGACCCATGGCATTGGTCGAGCAACTCCCTCCGGCGCGCCGGCAAATCCTTGATTGTTTTATTGCCAGGCAGATTGATTCGCGGCAGGCCGCGACCCTGCTCGATGTCAGCGGCCGCCAGTTCTATCGGTTGCTGGCCGCTTACCTTCAGCGGGGCAAGGACGCCTTAACCCACGGCAACCGCGGCCGCCGGCCGGGGAACGCAACTCCACCGGACGTCGCCGCCAGGGTCATAGAGCTGGCCCGCGATCGTTACCAAGACGTAAATCACACCCATCTGACCCAGCTGCTCTGCGAGAGGGAGGGAATCGAGATCGGTCGGCAAACCCTTAGCCGGCTGCTGAAAGCGGCCGGAATCGAGAGCCCGCGGCGCCGACGCCCGCCCCGCCACCGGGTAAGAAGAGAGCGTATGCCCTCCGAGGGGATGCTGGTCCAGATCGACGGCAGTCATCACCACTGGCTGGGTGATGACTTTCCCTTGTTCACCCTGCACCTGGCGGTAGATGACGCCACCGGCAAGGTGTTGGCGGCGCGCTTTCTGGCCCGATGAGGATGCCTGTGGTTACTTCGAGCTGATGCGGGATCTGATCGATGGCCACGGTATCCCCTTGGCGCTCTACAGCGATCGTCACAGCGTATTCGTTCCATCCCTGCGGGCTGCTCGACCGAAGCAGGCCGAGGGCGCGACCCAGTTCGCGCGGGCGATGGGGCAGCTGGGGATACGGCAGATATTCGCCAGCTCGCCTTAAGGCCAAAGGAAGAGTCGAACGTGCCTGCGGGACCTTGCAGGATCGCCTGGTTAGCGAGCTGCGTTTAGAAGGGATAAAGACCCTGCCCGGCGCCAATTACCTGTTCTCTCAGTTCATTGAGCGTTTTAACGGGAAGTTCGCGGTGGCACCAGTCCAACCAGGCAACGCCTACCGCACCTTGGATCCCGGCCTCAACCTTGAAAACGTACTCTGTTTTAAACACTCCCGCAGGGTGGCCCACGACAACACCGTCAAATACGACTCGCAGTTAACCCAACTCCTGCCGTCTTTAGAGCGTCCCAGCTACGCCGGCGCCAGGGTGGAGGTGATCGAACAGACCGACGGGCGCCTGCAGATCGCCTGCCAAGGTGAGATCGTCCCTTCACAGCTGGCTCCGCCAAGGCCCGGTCTGATGCGGCTCGGCGGCAACCGGGACGGATCACATCGCACACTGCAGCGTCAACTTGGCAAGGTCGCGCAGCTGACGGCAATCACCCCGCAACGAAAGAAGCGCAAGCCGCGGTCAACCGCGGCAACGCTTGCCCGGAGACGCAAACCGACCCTGCGTCAGATTGCGTGCTGGAAGGCGGTGCAGTTGGCCAAATCGAAAGGGTTCTCGCTGCGCGCCATCGCCAGGGAGCTTGGCATAGCCCGGGTGACCGTTGCCAAGTACGCCGGGTCAGCGCAACCGCCGCTTAACCGATTCGGTGAGAAGGACGCCGAGGCCGCCAAGGCGGCGGCCGGAGCAATCCGAAAGCGAGAATCCCACGCACCCGTTTACTGACATTTTCCCTGGACAGTTGGACTGACAAAGTCGCTGACCGGCGACAACCATCCACCCCTTGAAAGCAGCCGATAGCAGCCTCGATCGCTGTGCCGGCCAGGCCGGTTCCAAGCTGCCTAAAGACCCTCGCCCAACGGGACCGACCGGTGTCTGGCAAGCAGGTCAACTGTATGTTTTATTACAGCTTTCTTGTTTGTATACTGATTGACTATGTTAGTTACTTGTATGACTGTTTTTCACCTACCGATACAGATCGAACGGGTGCGCCATCCCGAGCTGGCCGATCAGCCATTGCTTATCTATAGCGATGGTGCCGGTCAACAACCACTGGTATTTGATGCTGACCCGGCGCTAGCCATTGGCGCACAAACACCCCTGGGTCAGGCCTTAATCGCGCATCCCGAGGCCGCCGTATTGGCTGCCGACCCGGTCTGGTACCGCTTGCGCTGGAGGGCGTTGACCACCGAGTTGGTCCGGCAATTTCCGCAGGTGGAAGACAGCGGCCCTGGTTGTGCCTATATCGATGTCGACGGATTGTCAGAGCTCTATGGCGGCCAGGAATCTCTCAGCGCTCGTCTTCTGGCCGCCATTCCGGAAGGCTGGCAAGTACAGCTTGGGATCGGTCCCAGCAAGTTCAGCGCTCGCTGTGCTGCGCAACAGGCCGGTCGCGGACAGACCCTGGTGGTGCCGAGTAACCCGGCCGCCGGGCGCGCCTTCCTGGCCGATCAACCGCTTACGTTGCTGCCGCTGGCCGGCCCGGCCCGGCGGCTGCTGGCCGACTTTGGCCTGCGGACCCTGGGCGATGTGGCCGACCAGCCACGGGCCGCTCTCCATGCCCGCCTGGGCCAGGAAGGATCCCGGGCCTGGGCGCTGGCCAGTGGTCGTGATGATGATCACCTCCGCCCGATTCCGGTCGCCGCAACGGTTGCCGGCGAACTGGAGTTTCCGTTTCCGGCGGTAAGCAGCGAGGCGTTCAGCATCGGTCTACTCACCTTGCTGCAGCGTTTATATCAGCGCCCGGTACTCAGCGGGCGGGCCGCCGGACGGGCGTCTCTGACCTGCCAGATCTGCGACCTGCCGGCCTTTGCCCTGGAACGCAGCTTCAAAAAGCCGGCGGTGACCGCACAGCACGCCCACTTCGCACTGCTGGCGGCCCTGGCCGGACTCGACGATAGTCCGCTGGGCCTGCCGGGCCCGGTCGCGAGCTTGCATGTCGAATTGGGCGCGCTCAGCACGGCGCCCACCGTCCAGACCCAGCTCTGGCGGCAATCGCGGAAACAGGACCTGCAGGTCGCGCTGGCCGGACTCAGTCGACGCCTGGCCAGCTCAGCGCTATTGCGGGTAGTGGAGGTAGAACCATGGTCACGCATCCCGGAACGGCGCCAAGCGCTGATCCGCTTTACCGACCCCTAAACCTGCCCCGGGCCACCACTGTGCACACCGATGACGGTGGCCGCCCGCAGGCCATTGCACCACGGCCGGAATGCGCTGATCGGCTCGCGCCGGTGGCGGAGTTGCTTGACGTGTGGGAAATAGATGATGAATGGTGGCGGCCCCAGCCGATTGCCCGCCGCTATTTCCGCCTGCTGCTTGGCAATGGCCAGACCGTTACCGCCTTCTGCGAACAGGGCAGCGGGCAATGGTTCCTGCAGAACTATTAGGCCGTGTCGACAAGCGCTCCGCCGTACAGCGAACTGCACTGCCGCAGCTGGTATTCGTTTGGACGCGGCGCCTCTTCGGTTGATGAACTAGCGGCCCGGGCGGCCGAACTGGGTTATGAGGCCCTGGCCCTGACCGACCGCAATAACCTCACCGGCGCACTGGAGTTGGCCGAAGCGGCCACTGCCGTGGGCGTTAAACCGCTCATCGGGGTCGAATTGATGGTGCATCACCCCGCCCTTGAGCCCGCCCCCATCACCCTGCTGGCTGAAACTGGGGACGGTTATTCCAACCTGTGCCGCCTCATCACCCGCGCCCACATTGACGGCGAGCGACGAAATCCGGTGCTCGACCCAACGCTCCTGGGTGAGCACGGCAGCGGTCTAATCGCCCTGCTGGGATCACCGGAGTCCCATCTGGCCCAGCTGCTTGCCGACCAGAGCAACGCTGCGGCCAGCGAGCTCCTGGGGTGGTATCGCCAGCAGTTGGGCGACGATGGCGTGTTCGTCGAGATGCAGAACCATCTGGCCCCGGGTGACCTGGCCCGCAACTGTGCCCTGGTCAAATTGGCCAACCATCTGGGGGTGGCGGTGGCCGCCACCGGAGGCGTTAGCTATCACGACCGCTCCCGCGCCCGCCTCCACGATGTCCTCACCGCCATTCGTCTGGGCACCACCTTGGACGGCTGCCACCGCCAGCGTCTGCCCAACCACAATTACCATCTGCGTGAGCGAGCCGAACTGGCCGGGCTGTTTGCGCGCTGGCCACAGGCCCTGACCGGTAGCTCCCAGATCGCGCAGCGCTGCCTGGCGTTCGCCGTCGATCAGATCCGCTACTCGTTTCCGCAGCAGCCGGTGCCGGCCGATTTCGCCGATCAGCAGGCCTATTTCGAACACATCTGCCTGGTGGCCGCCAAGCAACGTTACGGTCGGATCAACGAGCGTTTGCGATCGCGCCTGCAGGAGGAATTCCGGCTGATCGCCCGGCATAAGCTGGCCGGATTCTTTCTGCTCTATCACCGGATCATCGAACTGGCCCGCCAGGTCGCAATCGAACTGGGTCACTCCAGCCCCGATGTCTCGCTGGCCGAGCGGGCTCCCGGACGCGGACGCGGCTCATCGGTGGCCATGCTCACCGGCACCTTAATCGGGCTCTCCCACATTGACCCGCTCGAATACGACCTTCCGCTGGAACGGTTCCTGCCCGAGGATTGCCTGGTTGGCCCACCCGATATTGACCTGGACTTCCCGCGCGACATCCGCGAGAGGCTGATCCTGCGCATCTTTGAAGAGTTTGGCTGGGAGCGAGCGGCCCTCACCGGAATGCTTCCCACCTACCGTCTCAAGGGTGTCGTGCGCGACATCGGGCGCGCTCTGGGGCTGCCAGCGGCGGAGCTGGAGATCCTCGGCCGGCGCGCCGATTCGCGGTCGGGGGCCGATCTGGGACAGGAACTGACCCAAATTACCCAGCTGGCGGGTCGCGCGGAGAAACCCGGTTGGCGTGACCTGGTCGAGCTGGGGGCGCAGCTGCAGGGATTTCCCAAGGGATTGGCCCAGCATCCCGGCGGGATGATCATCAGCTCCCAGCCGCTGGTCGATATGGTGCCGGTGCAACCGTCGGCGATTGACGGTCGCTACATCTGCCAGTGGGATAAGCACGCAATTGCCGACGCCGGGTTTGTCAAGATCGACTTTCTTGCCCTGGGCGCCCTCTCGCAGATGCAGGAATGCCTGCAGCTAATAGAGCGTCGTACCGGCAATTATGTCGACTTGAGCCGAGTCGATCACGGTGACCCCGCAGTTTATGCCGCCCTGGGCCGCGGCGACACGGTGGGGGTATTCCAGGTCGAGAGCGCCGCGCAGATGCAGACGATCGCCCGCATGCGGCCACAGCATCTCTACGATATGGCCTTGGAAGTGGCGGCCGTGCGACCCGGGGTTGGCGCCAATGATGGGGTCGGCGAGTTCCTGCGCCGGCGCTCTGGTCAGCCCTGGCGCTACGACCATCCGCTGGAAGCGCGGGCGCTGGCCAAATCACTTGGCATCATCCTGTTCCAGGACCAGGTGGTTCAGCTGGGAATGGACGTGGGCGGACTGTCGGCATCGGAGTCCGACCTGATGCGGCGGGCCTTTCAGCGGCGTAACAGCAAGGCCCTGATCGCTCGCTACTGGGAGCGTTTTCGCACCGGTGCCCTCCAGCGGGCGGTGCCGCTGGCGACGGCTGATCGGATATTTAGAAAGTTCAACCCGCACTACATGTTCCCAGAGGCCCATGCCCTGGCCTTCGGGGCCACCGCCTACCACATGGCTTGGCTGCGGCATTACTTTCCGGTTGAGTTCTACTGCTCGATCTTTAATGCCCAGCCGATGGGTTTCTGGTCGCTCGAGACCCTAAAGGAGGATGCCCTGCGGCGCGGCGTTAAAACGCTGGGCCCGGATGTCAATCACTCGCAGCGCAACTGCATCCTGGAGGGCGCGGATGGATTCAGGATGGGGATCCGGTTCATACACGGGGTTGAGAAGATAAGCGCCGACCGCTTGCTGGCGGCGCGGCGCTGGGGCGGTCCCTTCCGGTCGCTCGGCGACCTAGTTGCCCGCGGCGGCCTGCAGCAGGCCGCACTCGAATCATTGGTGCGATCCGGAGCCTGCGATCAGTTGCCCGGGGCCGGTGACCGACGCCGCGCGCTCTGGGAGGTAGGACTGCGCTACCGCCCACCGTCAGATCAACCGCCGCTGCCGCTGGAGATTGATGTGGCGATGGCCGAGTTGGAGCCCTTTGACGCCATTGACGCGATGGCCAGTGAATACCAGACCCTGGGGCTTTGGACCAGCGGCCATGTGATGGCCGCCCTGCGGGATCAGCTGCCCAGACGGATATTGAGCAGCCGGCAGCTAGCCGATATCCCCGACGGGGCCCGCATCACGGTTGCCGGCAAGGTGCTGCGGCGCCAGCGACCGCTGGGAGCGATGGTGTTTATGACCCTGCAGGACGAGTTCGGGATGATCCCGCTGGCAATCTGGCCCACGACCTGGGACAAGCACCGCGATGCACTCTCATCTCCACTGGTGATCGCCACCGGTGAGATGTCACGCCGCGACGAGGCAGCCAACATCATGGTCGATTACGCCCAGCCGCTAAACGCTCCCTGGCCATCCGATCTGGTGGTGGACAGCCCCAGCCGTGACTGGGGTTAGATCGTTGCCAGACCGCCGGCGATCATTTAATCGGCGAAATGAGATCCGGGTCGTTGTTAGCCACGCGGCCAACTCGAGCAGAGACCGCTACCGGTGCAATCGTCGGCCACGGCCGCGGCTCAAGCAAACCCAGCAACTCGTCGCGATCGGCCGTCGGATCGAGCCAGCACTCGCACATGGCCCGATCCAATATCACCGGCATGCGGTGGTGGATGGGTTCCATAAGTTCATTGGCGGCAGTGGTGGCAATGGCGCACGAATAAATGCCTGAACCGCCCTGGTATTCCCAGATTGCGGCAAAGGCAACCGGCCGGGCATCAGTGCGGGCAATCCAGTGGGCCTGCTTGTTACTACCGTGGCGGGCCCACTCATAGAACCCGTCAGCTAGTACCAGCCCACGGCGCCGCGCGAATGCGCGCCGAAACATCGGCTTGTCGGCAATAGTTTCGGCGCGTGCATTAAAGACCGGTCGCGCCGGGCGTTCGCCGGGGCGCGCCCAGGGAGCAATCAATCCCCAGCGCATCAAATTGGGCTCCGGCGCCGAGCCGTCGGCCGTATCGGCCGCAACGGCCAAGACATCCTGGGTCGGGGCCACGTTGTAGGAGGGCCGAAAAAGCTCGCGGACCTGGGCGGGCGCGAATCCGAACTGATCGGCCAGCTTGTCAAGGTCGGAAAAGAGTCCGAATCGTCCACACATCTTTCGCCTTCAATCAACGCCCGGCAGCGGTAACGCGCAACGGATAACACGGTTAGAAATTACCAATAGCGACACCGTTCTTCCAATTGTTCCGGCCAACCGACCCTGGGCCAGTGGGGCATTGGTTAAATGATTACGTAGCGCCAAATAGCGAATTTCGAACCATCAGGGAAGGCCAGCACGTGGAACCGATGAATCTGTTGATCCTTATGTCGGATGAGCACACCCGGCGGATGACCGGATGCTACGGACATGAGATAGTGCAGACGCCAACGATAGATGCCCTGGCCGCCCGCGGGGTCCGCTTTGACCGCGCTTATGTCAATTGTCCGATCTGCGTACCGTCGCGCGCCAATTTCATGACCGGCCAGTACGTCCACCAATCCGGACACTGGGACAACGCCCATGCCTGGGCGGGTGAGCCGGAAGGCTGGAGCCACCGCCTGACCGACCAGGGCCACGTCGCCACCACCATCGGCAAATTGCACTTCCACGACGTCGCCGACCCCAATGGGCTTACCGAATCACGGGTGGCCATGAACATATTTCAGGGCAAGGGCGATTACCACGGGTCCATGCGCTGGCGGCGCCTGCGCACCATTGAAGGCGTTCAGGGCGACATGGTCGCCGGCGCCGGACCGGGCGAGAGCCACTACACGCGCTTTGACCGGGCGGTTACCGCGGAGGCTTGTCAGTGGTTAGAAAACGAATCGGGCAATCACGAAAAACCCTGGTGCCTGATGGTTTCACAGCTCTGCCCCCATCCGCCGCTGGTTGCTCCGCAGGAGTTTTACGATCTTTACCCGCACGATCAGATGGACCTGCCGATCGCCTGGCAGATAGATGACTGGCCGGACCATCCGTACTGGAACGAGGCCCGCGTCTCGCGAATACCGTTCGCCCCGGGCGAGTACTTCAGCGAAGCCGACGTGCGCCGGGCGATTGCCTCCTACTACGGAATCACCACGTTTATGGATGACAACTTTGGCCAGGTGCTCGCGGCCCTGAAAGCCTCCGGCCAGGCGGAGAACACCCGGATCATCTACACGTCCGATCACGGCGAGATGCTTGGCGGATTCGGTCTCTGGGGCAAGATGTGCATGTATGAGGATTCCGTCGGCGTGCCGCTGATAATGGCCGGCCCCGACATCCCGCAGGGCCAGACCAACGACACCAACGTGACCTGGGCCGACATATTCCCAACCGTGCTCGAGGCGGTTGGGGCCCGGCCGGCGGCCGGCGATGAATCGTTGCCCGGTTCCTCGCTCTGGCAATTCGCCGGTGGAGCCAGCGACCCGGACCGCATCGCCTTCTCCGAATACCACGCGGCCAAGAGTCATACCGGCAATTTCATGATCCGCGGCCGTCGTTACAAGTACATTCACTACGCCGCCGTCGAGATTCCCTGTCAACTCTTTGACCTAGACAACGACCCGCAGGAACTCCAAGACCTGGGCCGCGATCCCGCATTCCAGTCGGTGCGCGAGCGAATGCACGCCCAGCTGGAGCAGGTCTGCGATCCCGCCGCCGTTGATGCCGCGGCGTTCGCCAGTCAGCGGGCCCTAATTGACAGTTATGGCGGCGAGGACTTCGTATATGAACAGGGCCCCATCATCGGCGCCACACCTACGCCGGTTGAGTTTTACGAGGACGGAATCCAGCGCTGACCGTTCCCCTCGATTCAAATTGGCCGGGAGGTGAAAATTTGACCGGGTTGCGGTGGCGAGTCGGCCATCCACAACTCCTTATGAATCCGTCAACGTGAGAGGCACCTGACGCTTGGAGCCAATGAATCTGCTCATCATCATGTCCGATGAGCACACCCGCCGCATGACCGGTTGCTACGGCCACAGCCAGGTTAAGACTCCCAACCTGGATCGATTGGCAGCCAATGGCGTGCGCTTTGACAACGCCTACTGCAACTTTCCCATCTGCGTCCCGTCGCGAGCCAATTTCCTCACCGGCCGCTATTGCCACAGCACCGGTCACTGGGACAACTCCCACCCTTACGTCGGCCACGAAGCGGCCAGTTGGGGTCACCGCCTGGCCGCCAACGGCAACCAGGTCACGTCGATCGGCAAGCTCCACTATCGCGCCGATGAAGACGACAACGGGATCGCCGAGAAGCGCGTCTCGATGAATGTGAAGGACGGCATCGGCGACGTGCGCGGCTCAATCCGCTGGAACACGGTCCCCAACCAGGCGGCCGCCCGTGACGTTCTGCAGGCCCATGCCGGCGATTCCGAGTACATCCGTTTTGACACCGCGGTAGGTGATGAAACGGTGCGCTGGCTGGGTGATGAGGCCAAGAGCTACGACAAACCGTGGGCGCTCTTCGCATCGGTGGTGACCCCGCATTTCCCGTTTATCTGTCCGCAGCGACACTGGGACCTCTACGATCCCGACAGCGTCGAGATGCCGCTGGCGCATGACAACTACCCCGATCACCCGTACTGGGCACAGACCCGGCCGCTGCGCCTCTCTCCACCGGATGGTTCGGCAAGACTGCCCGATGAAGCGGTCCGCCGGGGAATAACCGCCTACTGGGGGCTGATCTCATTTATGGATGAGCAGGTCGGGCGAATGCTCGATGCTCTGGAGGCCAACGGATTGGCCGGCAACACCCGCATCATCTACACCTCTGATCACGGCGAGATGGCCGGCAGCTTCGGGCTGTGGGGTAAGAGTTCCCACTACGAGGACGCTGTAGGCGTCCCGTTCATAGTGGCCGGACCGGATCTCCCGAAAGGTGAGTCGCGCTCGGCCAACGTCTCCTTCATCGATTTTTTCCCGACGGTGGTTGATGCGGTCGGCGCCGAGCTGGAAGATGTCGATGCCGACCTGCCGGGAATGTCGATCTGGCCGATCGTCAATGGATCCGAATCGCCGGACCGGATCGTCTTTGCCGAGTACCACGCGGCGATGTCGCCCTGCGGTTCCTACATGATTCGCGACGATCGCTATAAGTACATCTATTTCGCCGATCCCGAATTTCCACCGCAGCTGTTCGACCTGGACGCCGACCCGACCGAACTAAACGACCTTGGCCAGGATCCTAATCTGGCCGCGGTGCGCGAGCGCTTACACGCCGAACTTCTGTCAATCTGCGATCCGGCGGCGGTCAACCGGCAGGCCTTGGCCGACCAACGGGTAAACGTCGAGCGACACGGCGGTGAAGAGTACATCATCGCCAACTACGTAAAGATTCCCTACACCCCGGCGCCGGTGGCTTTTGAGCCGGTGTCGGAGCCATTTCAATCATGAGATAACCGATTGGCGGACCGCACCGGCAGCTGGTCGTCGATCAGCGAACCGGAACGTATCCGCCGACCAGGCCATTTTTAGATAGCACCAGCTGCCAGGTGTGGATGCTGCGGGCCCGGAAACCGCCGGCGCAGGAGAGCAGGTAATAGCGCCACATGCGGTAGAAGCGCTCGCCGTATTTTTCAGCCAGGTCCGGCCAATTGGAGTCGAATTTTTCCATCCAGGCGCAGAGCGTGAGGTCGTAATCGGGCCCGAAGTTGTGCCAATCCTCGACCACGAAGCGATCTTCCAAGGACTCGCCCAGCACCTTAATTGACGGCAGGGCGCCGTTGGGGAAGATGTATTTGTCGATCCAGGGGTCGATCACTGGCGAGGTCCGATTAGCACCGATGGTGTGCAGCAGGAACAGGCCGTCATCCTTTAGACAGCGTCGCGCGGTGTCTAAATAAACCTGGTAGTTCTTAAATCCGACGTGCTCGAACATCCCCATCGAGACGATGTGGTCAAACTGACCTTCAACATCGCGGTAGTCCTGCAGCAGGAATTCGACGGGCAGCCCTTCGCAGCGCTGCCGGCCCAGTTCGACCTGGTTTTCCGAGACCGTAACCCCGGTGCAGTGGGCCCCGTATTCGGACGCCGCAAACTGCATGAATGCGCCCCAGCCACAGCCGATGTCGAGCACCGTCTGCCCGGCCTGCAAGCCGATCTTGCGACAGATCAGGTCCAATTTGGCGGTCTGCGCATCGTCGAGGTTGTCGGCCGTGGCCCAGTAGCCGCAGCTGCCGGTTATGCGGGTGTCGAACGTGGCCTCGAATATGTCGTTGCCCAGGTCGTAGTGCTCGCGCCCGACGATCCAGGCGCGGGCCTTGGACTGCCGGTTCTGCATCACGCCGGAGAGCCGGTAGGCGGCGACTTTGAGATTGCGCGGCACCTGCCGGTCGATATTGGAACGCAGGATCCGGGCAATTAGCTCATCGAGTCGCTCGCACTCCCACCAGCCGTCCATATACGATTCGCCCAGGGCCAGCGAACCCCGCCGGAATATCCGTTTAAACAGCCGCGCGTCGTTGACTTGGATGTCCCAGGGGTTGGGCCCGTTGATCTCGATGCCGGCAGCGGCCAGCATGGTGGCCGCCTCGGCCTGCATCGGCGCGCCAGATTGCATCAATAATCCAGCCGCGTGCGCGAGGTGACCTTGTCCTCGTCGATCTCCAGTCCCAGCCCCGGGGCTTCGGTGGGTGAGATATGGCCGTTGATCGGCTTGGTGGGGTTGGCCCAGAAGAACTGCGAGAACTCGTTCCACTGCACCAGGTACTCAATCCACGGTGCATCGGTTGGCGAAACGGCCGCGGTCAGATGGGCGTTGATCGGCACCGATCCGCCGTGCGGAATCAATGGGATCCCGTAGGCCGAACAGAGTGCGAAGATCTTCATCATCTCCGAGACACCGCCGGCCCACATCGTATCGGCCTGGTAGAGGTCGACCGCTCGCGCTTCCAGGTATTCGCGGGCGCCCCAGCGGGTGTATTCGTGCTCGCCGCCCGAGACCGGGGTGGCTGAGCGTCGGCGAACTTCGGCCTGGCCCGGGATGTCGTCGGCCTTGACGACTTCCTCGATCCAGCGCACCCGATGCTCGGCCATGCGGTTGCCCATGGCGATTGCGTAGCGAACGTCCCAGGAACTCCAGGCGTCGATCATGATCTCGATGTCATCGCCAACGGTTTCCCGCAACACGGCGGCCAGCTCCAGGTTCTTGCGGGCCCCGGCTTCGCCTTCAAGCGGACCGTGACGCACGAACCACTTGGTGGCCAGGTACCCGTCGGCAACAAAGCCCGAGGCCACCCGGGCCACATCGTCGGGTTGGATGGAATACCCCAGGGCCGAGGCGTAGGCCGGAAATGACTTGCGGACCGGACCGCCCAAGAGGCGGTAGAGAGGCAGACCGGCCGCCTTGCCGCGAATATCCCAGAGCGCCGAATCAACCGCCGAAACCGCGAACATCGCCTCGCCCTTGCGGCCATGAATCAAATAGCGGTACATCTTGTCCCAGCAGCGCTCGGTGGCGGTGGGGTCTTCGCCCTTGAGGAGATCAAGCAGCTGTTTGCGGACGAAGAAGGCCTCGTTTACCGAGCACGGCCCGGCCATCCCGGAAATGCCGGCATCGGTTTCAACGTGGCAGACAACCGCGGTAACGTCGAAGTCCCCGTCGGAGCGGGGCGTGAACCGATCCTGCCACATCGACTGGGCCGATTCGGCGCGGTGTTCGGGATAGACGTCGATCGGTCGGATCAAGCGCTCCTCGAACATCGGGTAATCGGGTTTTAGCCGACCAGCGAGATGCTCAAACCAAATGTCCGTAATTTGCATACGCAATCAACCCCTAGAGAAATCAATATCGATCGGCCGCCAGGACCGTCTATCAACTGCGCACATTATCAAGGCAAAATGCTCGCCGCTGGCAATCGCGAAAACCATTGCGGGCAATTCGCGGCCGGTTGGTTAATGATTAATAGAAGCGATCCGTTCCGGTTGACACCGCAAAACCCCTAGCCGAAGGGCCCTACCGCCGATGCGCGCAATCATGGTCATGTTTGACTCGCTCAATCGCCATTTCCTACCCAACTATGGCTGCGACTGGACCGTTGCGCCTAACTTCCGCCGCCTGGGCGAACGCACCGTCACCTTTGACCAGGCCTGGATCGGCTCGATGCCCTGCATGCCGGCCCGACGTGAATTGCACACCGGCCGTTACAACTTCTTGCACCGTGCCTGGGGACCGCTGGAGCCGTTCGATGATTCGACCCCGGAGATTTTGAAAAACTCGGGTACCTATTGCCACTTCTCCACCGATCACCAGCACTATTTTGAAGACGGCGGCGGCACCTACCACGCCCGCTACAACACCTGGGGCTTTCACCGCGGCCACGAAGGCGACGCCTGGAAGGGCGAGGTGGTCGATCCCGAACTGCCCAAGGGCTTAACCCTCGATCAGCGCGCCGGTTCCACCTGGCGCCAGGACTGGGTCAACCGCAAGTACCTAAGCGAACCGGAGCAGCTGCCGCAGGCCAAAACTTTCGCCGAAGGCCTGGAATTCATCGAGACCAACGTCGATCAGGACAACTGGTTTTTGCAGGTTGAGACCTTCGACCCGCACGAGCCCTTCTATTCGCTGGATGAAGAAAAAAGCCTCTACCCGCACAATTACGACGGACCACACTTTGATTGGCCCAGCTACGGGCGGGTGACCGAGCCCGACCACATGGTCGAACACATGCGTTACGAATACGCGGCAACCCTTTCGATGTGCGACCGGCACCTGGGCACGATCCTCGATGCCATGGACCGGCATCAGATGTGGGATGACACGATGCTCATCGTCAACACCGACCACGGATTCCTGCTCGGCGAACACGATTGGTGGGCCAAGTGCGTCCAGCCGCTCTACAACGAAGTCGCCCGGATTCCCTTCTTCGTCTGGGACCCCAGATCGGGTCGCCGCGGGGTGCGCAATTCCAACCTCGTGCAAAACATCGACGTGCCGGCCACGTTGCTGGATTTCTTCGGCGTCGAGCGCCCCCAAGACATGCAGGGCGTGGCCCTGGGCAAGACCCTGGCCGATGATTCACCTACCCGTAAATCGGTCATATTCGGGGTATTCGGATCGCACATCAACATCACCGACGGGCGCTATGTCTACATGCGCGGCCCGGCCGACTTCGATGCCCCGATCGAGCTTTACAACTACACCCTGATGGGGACCCATATGCGTAATCGCATCCCGGTTGCAGAGCTCCAGAACGTCCAGCTGGCCGAGCCGTTCGACTTCACCAAGGGCGTCCGCACCGCCAAATTCGCCGCTGCCCCGTCGGGAAGCCGCTACGCGTTTTGGCCGGTCGATATGAGCACCCACCTTTTCGATATGCAGGAGGACCAGGGGCAGGATCGCGATTTCCGCGACGCGGAAATCGAAGCGATGCTGGTCGAACAGATGATTGACCATATGGAAGCCAACGATGCGCCACCCGAGCAGTACGCCCGCGTAGGGATACGCTAGGGTCGGCGATCAAAAATCAGGCAGGGTCCTGACCGAAATTGAATACAGATCTTAAAAGGCAATTGCGACATGACTGAAGTTGAACTGATCGTCGATGCCCGTGCCGGCACCGGCGAGGGCCCGGTATGGGATGAGCGAACCCGCAAGCTGGTCTGGGTGGATATCCCTGGCTGCGCGATCCACCATTACGACCCCGACAGCGGGGCCGACCTGGCGATCGACCTGGGGCAATCGATGCCCGGCTGCATCCTGATCCGTGACTCGGGCGGGTACGCGGTGGGCACCCAATCCGGGTTTTTTGGGATGTCGGATTCCAACGTCCTCTCCCCCATCTGCTCGATCGAGGCCGACGACCCGATAACCCGCATGAACGATGGCAAATGCGACCGCTTCGGACGCATCTGGGCCGGCACCATGGCCCACGCCGAGAACGTCGCCGGGGCGGGCAAGTTCTACCGGATTGACCCCGACGGTACGATCACCACGATCGAGGAAAGCGTCACCATTTCCAACGGGACCGATTGGAGCCTTGACAACTCCCTGATGTACTACATCGACACGCCAACGCGGCGGCTGGACGTATACGACTTCGACGGGGCGAGCGGATCAGCCAGCGGACGTCGTCCGCTGATCAATTTTTCGGGCAATGACTTTCCCGACGGCATGACCGTCGATGCCGAGGGCAATCTCTGGGTCGCCTTCTACGGAAAATCGGCGGTCCGCTGCTACTCACCGCAGGGGGCCTTGGAGGCGGAAATCAAGCTTCCGGCGACGCAGATTACGTCGGTCGCCTTCGGCGGCGACGATTACCGCGACCTTTACATCACCAGTTCGGCCAAGAATCTCTCGCCAGCCGAACTTGACGCCGAAACCGGGCCCGGCGGCCTGTTCGTATGCCGCCCCGGCGCCAAGGGCCTGCCCGCCGGCACCTTTGCCGGATAGGGCCAAGACTTTTAGATCAAAGGCCGACTGCCGGGGCTCTCATGAGAGCCCCGGCAGAGGCTAACCTTTCAACGTCGATCGATCCATTTCGTCGGCCGCGGGGAGCCTGAAAGGGGGAGCGAATTGGAAACCTGGGTTGTCGGCTTAGTCGCCGGGTTCGTGGCCACCGTGGTAATGACCGTGGTCAGCACCTACGATAGGCATCAAACGACAAGAATTTCAGCCATGCTGCTCGGCCGGACCTTGGGGGCCAACTACAACGCTTTTGCGATGCAATTGCTGGGCATCATTTCGCACTTTGCCTATGGCACGCTGGTCGGTTTGCTGGCCGTATGGCTGGCTGTTGACCTCTTGGGGCTGACCAGTTGGCTCTGGGTTTGGGGCATCGTCTTCGCGGCGGTGCTGATTGTATTCAAGATGGCGATCTGGGAACCGGTCTCCGGGTTGCGCGACGAACTGGCGGCAATGAGCGAGAAGGCCCGCGAACGGGTAAGCAAACTGGGGATGCCGGCCCACGCCCTCTACGGCGCCTGTTTGGGCGCCTTGGCCGAACTTTGGATCACGCCGTGAGAGAAATTGCCCCCATCGCCTAGGTACGTCACTGGCCCCGACGGGGGCAAGTGGGTTGAACTGGCCGGACCAGGGCGTCGTTTTGCCGCTGCTGCAATCGACTTTGGGATGATCTTTTTCATCTATGTGGGGCTCGCCGAATTCGCGCTGCCACATCTGACCAGCGCCGCCCTGTCGCTGCTTGGCTACCCATTTCTCTGCGCCCTTATCTTCGAGCGATCGGTGGGCAAGTACATGGTTGGTACCGTCGCGGTGGGCGGCGATGGCAAGCCGCTGGGCCGCTTGCGCCTGCTGGCCCGCTATCTATTGGCGACCGCCTTGCTGGGGCTGGGCCACCTGGCCGTTCTGGGCCGCGAGCGAACCGCAATTCACGACCGCTTAACTGATTCGGTTGTCATCATCGCCGCCAAAGATGAATCCGGCGAATACACGCCGGACGTTAAGGAAGATGCAGAGCTCGATCAGTGGTTATCCGAAACGCCCGAGGGGGACCCAAGCTTTGTCGCGCTGAGCATTGCCGCCGGGCCGCAGGGCGACCCGCGGCGGCGTATCGCCTGCATCGCCACCGCCGCCGAGGACCTTGAAGAAAGAACCTGGCTAAATGCCGATCCCGGTTCGCCAGGCTGGCCGTGGCTGAGCGTCCAAAGCGCCCGCGAAGCCCTAGATTATGTCAATGAACTCCTGGCCGCTGGTTACGTGCTCCTCAGCTGGGGCGGCGCCCGCAGTGACCTGCCAGCGCTGGCGCGAGCCAGCGGTTGGGATGGGTTCTGCCGCCAGTTGACGCGCGACCATATCGACCTGCAGTTCCACATTGCCTGCACCAGCGGCCAACTGATCGAATTGGCCGATGTCGTCCCGGCGATGGAGCTTGAGGGCGGCTGGGCGGCCGGCGAGAGCCCGGTCGAGTCCTGGCTGGACGGCGAGCCGGACGCGGCCCAGCACCCGTTGACCCGAGCCCGCCTGGTGCTGGCCACGGCCCGCCACGCCGAGTGGCGCGAGGAAATTAGCTGGGAAAGCGACGGTGATCAATTGGCCACTCAAAGATTGGATTATTGGCTCTCGACCAACGACGCCTTGGGCGAGCCAAAGCCCTGGGATTATTCCAATTCGGCCCAATTTGCCAGGGACCAGGTCTTAGCCTGGGTCAATGACCGCCGATCGCATGCCGACTAAGCACCATCGGGCCGTACGTCAAATCAGGCCGATTCTTCGGTAGAGCCGATCGCGGGTCGCCGTCGCCACCGGCATCGCCTTCTCCGCCCCGACGGCCAGCAAACGATCGATTTGGCCGGGGTCAGCCGCCAAAGCGGCATACCGCTCGCGCAAGGGCCGCAGGGATTCGATGATCAGGTCGGCAAGCCGCCGTTTTAGGTCTCCGTAGCCGCTGTCACCGTATTCGGAGAGGACCTCCGCCTCGCCCTGGCCGGTAAAAGCGCGGTGGATGGTCAGCAGGTTGTAGACGCCTGGGCGATCAGGATCAAAAGCGATCTGGTTTTCCGAATCGGTCTTGGCTCGCCGCAGCTTGCGAACGATGGTGTCAGGGTCATCGAGCACCAGGATGGTGCCGTTGGCGTCGGTTTCGGATTTACTCATCTTGGAGGTCGGATTGGCCAAAGACATTACCCGGGCCGCGGTGGGCGGTATATCGGCCTCGGGAACCACGAAGGTGTCAGCGCCGCACTGATGATTTACCCTCATCGCAACGTCGCGCGTGAGTTCAAGATGCTGGCGCTGATCATCCCCCACCGGGACGTGGGTGGCATCGTAGAGCAGGATGTCGGCGGCCATCAGCGCCGGGTAAGCCAATAGCCCGGTCGAAACTCGCTCGCGGTTGACACCGGCCTTGTCCTTAAATTGCGTCATCCGCTCCAGCCAACCAATGGGAATGAAGCAATTTAGGATCCAGGCAACCTCGGCATGGGCCGCCACCTGCGACTGCTGAAACAGGACCGAACGCTCGGGATCTATGCCGGCCGCCAAAAGGATCCCGGCCAATTCGCGGATTCGGTTTCCCAAGAGTTGGCAATCCTGCGGAACGGTCAGGGCATGCAGGTCAACGATCGTGAAGAAGTTCTCGGCGCGATCTTGGTCGTTTACCCAATGGCGAATGGCGCCCAAGTAGTTGCCGATGTGAACATCGCCGGTGGGTTGGATGCCCGAGAGCACGCGTTTTTTCTTGGGCACGGTTGGGCTGCTCAATTGGGGATGAAGTGGTTGGTTAGCAGGTGGCCAAAAATGGCGTCAGAGCAATCATCACAATAGCTCGGATCGTTTTCGTCCTCTTCGTGGGCAAGCTCTAACAATTCGGCGGCGGCGGCGGCATGGCGCATCGTGCAACCCTCATTTAGGCAGTGCCAGTCACCGAAATTGAGTTCGGCGTTGGTGCGCTTGGCGGGCACCGCTTCTAGAACATGTCCGAGCGAATGGCGAGCCAGGCGAGCCAACGCCAATTTGCGGTCGGCCGATCGCGCGATTTGGCGCACCCGATTGACCGAGAGAACAGCCGCCAAATTTGGCTCGGTGGCCGACAGCGCAAATCCTTCGGCTCCTTCGGGCATGCGGCCCGGCGTATCGCGCAGATCCTGGTGAACTATCGCCATGTCGTAGTGGGCCCCCATCTGCTGCCAGGGCTCATGGCGGATCGTTTCGATGAACTGGCGGCCATCGATGATGCCGGTTATCTCGTCGAGGCTCTGTTCAACGTAGTAAAGGGTTGACCAATACGGCGACCCCCGGTCAACCGACGGAATGTGCCAGGTGCCCAGCGGTCGAAGGTGCGGGCGCGTCAATCCGATGCCGCTATCGGCCGCCAGCAAATAGGCATGCTCGAGGCCGTCGGCAAGGCCGTCAATAACCGCGCGCGCTTCGGCCATCGTCACATCCGGTGTCCATTGCACCGAAATCGATTTCACCTACCCGGTCAATCCTGTTCCAATGGCCCGGACCATTCGCGGACCAGTTGGGTGATCAAACGCACCCCGACTCCCTTGCCGCCACCCTGCCAAAGCGGGCTTTTCTTGCCCTCCCAAGCGGTGCCGGCGATATCGAGATGGGCAAACGGGTAGTCGGCCACGAAATGCTTGAGGAACATCCCGCCGGCAATGGTCCCGCCGGCGCGGCCGCCGGTGTTGTCAAGGTCGCCCGTCTTGGCCTTGATGTTCTCTTCGTACTCGTCCCACAGAGGGAGTTCCCAGACCTTCTCGTCGACCTTGTTACCGGCCTTGCGCAACCGACTGGCAAGGGCCCGATTGGTGACCATCATGCCGGATGCATAGTGCCCCAGGGCAACGATTACGGCGCCGGTTAAGGTTGCCAGGTCGACGATCGCATCGGGCTCAAAAGTCTGGGCATGACAGAGCGCGTCAGCTAAGATCATGCGCCCTTCGGCGTCGGTGGAAATGACCTCGATTGTTTTGCCGTTGGAGGCGGTCACCACGTCGGATGGCCGCAGGGCTCGCGCCGAGGGCATGTTTTCGACCGTCGGCACGATGCCGACGACGGCAACATCGGGCTGCAGGCGGGCAATGGCCAGCATGGCGCCGATGGTGGCGGCGGCTCCGGACATGTCGAATTTCATCTCCTCCATGCGCGATGAAGGCTTGATTGAAATTCCGCCGGTGTCGAAAGAAACGCCCTTGCCGACCACGGCGATGGTGCCGCGCGATTTGCGATCCGGCTTGTATTGCATCGTTATCAGGTGGGCCGGTTCATCAGAGCCCTGCGACACCGCCAGCAGCGAACCCATGTTGGCCTGACCCATTTGGTCCTCGTTCATCACCGAACAGTCCAGGCCTTCGCGGGCGCACATGTCGATGGCGGCTTGGGCGATGGCGCTGGGCGTCATGTGATTGGGCGGGCTATTTTGCAGGTCGCGGGCCAGGGTGATGGCATCGGCCAGGGCATTGCCGGCGGCCAGGCCGGCTTCCAGCTCCGAATGGTCGCCGACGGGGCGATCGATCAATTCGACCTGTCCCGGCTCGTCGTCATCGCCGTCGCGGGCAATGGTCTTGTAGGTATCGAATCGATAGGCAGCCAGGCGCGCGCCCAACACGGTGGCCTCGGCCGCCTCGGCTGGCGGCAGGCCGCCTTCGCCAATGCCGAAGGCAATGATCACCGCCCGCTTGGAGTGGGTTGCAATTGCGGCGCGCGCGGCGGCGGCGGCGGCTTGCGCGGCGGTTTCGCTGGTGAATTTGTCGCGCTTGCCCAATCCGGCCACTATGACCCGGTCCGCCGGCAGGGCGCTGCCCGGATAAATCGTCAGCGTGGTGTTGGCCTTGCCGGAAAAATCGCCCAGAGCGACTACATCCGACAGCTGGCCGCCAAGCGCGCCATCAATCGCCGCAGCGGCTCGGCCAAGTTCGGCAGCATCTTCAAAATGGCTCACGATGAGCGTGTCGACATCGGCGCTGATGATGGCGCCGAAGCGTGCGGAGATATGCAAGTTAGGCTCTTTCGGGTGCCGGAATAATGGGCGAAATTGATTCTATTTGCGGTCGCCGCCGTGGGATCCTCCCGGGCCCGGCGGATCGATGGGCGCAAAATGGGGCTGTCGCCTGGCTTTGGCCGCTTGAATTATTCGTGTTTGCGGTCCGCTGGCCCGCAAGACCCAACCCCGGATTGGATTCGATGACCGAAAAAATTCGATTAGGCGTGATTTCGACCTCGCTCCATTACTCCCTGCGCGTCCACTCGCAGCTGATCGCCTCACAAAAGATCGAACCGGTGGCGGTTGCCAGTCGAGATCTGGCCTCCGCCCAGGAATATGCCAGGCGTCACGAAATCCCGACCGCCTACGGTTCCTATGCGGAACTGCTGGCCGACCCCAGCATCGACGCCGTCTATAACCCTCTTCCCAACAGCCTGCACGCCGAATGGGTCATCAAGGCCGCCGAAGCCGGCAAACATACGTTCTGCGAAAAGCCGATGGGCGACGATGCCGATCAGGCCCGGGCTATGGCGGCCGCTTGCGAGAAGCACTCAGTTCTGCTCAGCGAAGCGTTCATGTTTCGATTCTCAAATCGCAACAATTACGCCCGCTCGGTCATCGCCTCCGGGCGCTTGGGACCGATCTGGGCGATCAAGGCATCTTTCTCGTTTAACGTCCCGCGACGACCGCGCAACATCCGCCACCGACCGGATCTGGCGGGCGGCGCATTGGCCGATGCCGGCTGTTACACGGTCGCGGCAGTCCGATTTTTGACCGGCAGCGAACCGATTGCGGTCATCTCATCGATGCGGATGGACGAAGAGTATGAAGTCGACATGTCGGGCAGCGCAATATTGGAATTCCCCGATCACTCGATCGGCGTTTGCACTTACTCGATTGAGAACGCCCCCACACAGCAGATCGAGGTCATCGGCGCTAACGGGCGGATGGTTGTTGACCAGTTCGTCGTCTCGGCCCAGGAACCAGGGACGGTGACCATCTACATCGATTCCAACCAGATGGAAGTCAAACCATTCGACCCCGACCCGGTGTATCAGGCCGAATTTGACGCTTTCGCCGATGCCATTCGCGGCGAGGCGCCGCTGCCCTACGACCAGGCCGATGCCATCGCCCAGGCCCGGGTGCTCGATGCCCTGCGCGAGTCGGCGCGGCTTGAGCGCAAGGTCGGCCTGCCACCGATAGTCGATTGAGGCGCTAACACCCAATCAAAATTGGCCCGCAAACGGCCAAACAATATCCGCTTAAAACCGTTCGGAGCAATATATGCGCGGCAAGATCACGCACCCTGACGAAATTGAGGCCGTCACCCGCGGCGGCGGCATCACCACGATTCCGTTCTTCGGCGAATGGGTCGGTGCTGAGCAAATGGCAACCGGCATGACCGTGTTTCCGCCCGGCGCCGAGATCGTGATGCATTCGCACAACGTGGAGGAATCGGTCACCATTCTCGAGGGCAGTGGAACCGCGATCGTCGACGGCCAGGAAATCCCGGTGCGGACCTATTCGACGACCTGGATTCCGGCCGGCGTGCCGCACTGTTTTGTCAACAGCGGTGATGGACCGATGCGCATTCTCTGGCTCTATGGCGACGCCAATGTAACGCGCACGGTAACGGCCACCGGCGAAACGTTTAAACACCTCTCGGCCGAAGACCGCAAAACCGGCAAGTAAGAACAGGCGGGACATCTTGAAAATTACTGCGATCCGCGCCCGCACCCTGGGCGCAACCGAAAAAAGTCGTGGGATATTTGACCCGCCGCCGCCGGCTGCGCTGGGGGGAACCGGGCCGTTCCGGGCCGGGTCATTTACCAAGCCCGAGCCGGCCGCCCTGACGGTGGTGGAGGTCGAAACCGATGCCGGGATCTGCGGAATCGGTACCGTCGGCGGATTCAACGTCGCCGCCGAGGTGATCATTGAGCGGCATCTGGCCCCGCTGCTCATCGGCGGCGATCCCTTAGCCATCGAATCGATGTGGGACGAGATGTATCACCAGACCCAGCAGTTCGGCCTGCGCGGAGCGGTGGTCATGGCGATTTCGGGAATCGACCTGGCCCTCTGGGACATCCTGGGCAAGACCTGCGGGCAACCGATTTACAACCTGATCGGCGGCAAGAGCAAGGCACGGGTGCCGCTGTACATGAGCCTGCTGCGCAATAACGCCGGTTTGGCGGCCACCGTGGAGCGGGCCGCCACCGATGCCGCGGCCGGGTTTACGGCCATGAAATACTTCTTCTCACTGGGCCCGGATCACGGACCGGTGGGGATGCGCCGCGAAATTGAGATCGTCCGCGAGATTCGCTCGGCAATTGGGCCCGACGTACAGCTGATGGTCGACGCCCACATGCAGTGGGACGTTCCCTATGCCCGCAAGATGATCGACGCCTTGGCGCCCCTGGATATCGCCTGGCTGGAGGAGCCGCTCACCCCCGACGACCTAAAAGGTCACGAGCGCCTGGCCGATGTTGGAGCCATCCCGATCGCCGCCGGTGAACACGCGCGCACGCGATTCGACTATCAGGCCTTCATCGACGCCGGCGTCGACTACCTGCAACCGGATATCAATCGGGTGGGCGGATTCACCGAGGTGCTGCGCATTTGCGCCCTAGCCGCCACCCACAGCCGGGCGGTTTGCCCGCACCAGGGCTGGCTGCACTCCTATCACCTGGTTACGGCCAAGACCTGCTGTCCGATCGGCGAATATTTCCCGGCCCGCTATCCGCTCACCGGCAATTCACTCATCTGGGGAGCCTTGAAAGGCGAACCGGAAGCCGAAGGCGGCCAGATCGAACTCTCCGCAGGCCCGGGATTCGGGTGGGAACTCGACGAGGAATTCATCGCTGCCCATCTCTCCCCAATGTCTTGATTCGACATCGGCAATGGCCCTGTTTGGGCCCGGCGCAGCGTCGGGCCAACGGATCCGTCGCAACCTGGCTGCCCGGTTCTCTTGAGCAGGCGGGCGAGTCGTGAACACTCCCAGGCGAATCCGAGACTATAGGTAGCGATCGACGGGTTGAAAAGGATTAGGCAACGGTTAACAGATGACTGAGCGCGTTGCCGAGCAATTCTTCCGGGACCGGGCGGTAAGGTCCTGGTTTGATCAAAAATTTGATCATCCGACTCCGGCTCAAACCGGCGCCTGGCCGGCGATCGCCAAGGGTGGCGACGTCCTCTTGGCCGCACCGACGGGCTCCGGCAAGACGCTGGCCGCATTCCTGTGGGGGATCGATCAGCTCAGCCAACGCCAATTTGGCGACACTGAATCGGTGGCCATCGTCTATGTGTCGCCGCTCAAAGCGCTCAGTAACGACATCGCCCGCAACCTGCAAGAACCGCTCCGCGAAATTCGGATCCGGGCCAATGAGATGGCGCTGGCGATGCCCGATATCTCAGTCGGCCTGCGCACCGGTGATTCGACGCCCAAGCAGCGCGAGACCATCTACCGCA
This sequence comes from Chloroflexota bacterium, assembly GCA_965249595.1. Taxonomy (GTDB): domain Bacteria; phylum Chloroflexota; class UBA11872; order UBA11872; family VXNJ01; genus VXNJ01. Next base: position 1,861,592 of record OZ252242.1, read on the forward strand.
GCCCACCTCATATCTTGGTGACGACCCCTGAGTCGCTCTACCTGCTGCTGGGATCCAAGCGTGGCCGCAAGGCCCTTGCCGGCGTGGAAACGGTGATCGTCGATGAGATACACGCCCTGGCCCGCGACCGGCGCGGATCGCATTTGGCCCTCACTCTGGCCCGCCTTGACGCCCTCACCAGTAAACGGGCCCAGCGCATCGGCCTCTCGGCCACCCAGAAACCCCTCAATGCCATCGCGGCCTTTTTGTGCGGCTACCAAAACGGAGAGCAGCGACCCTGTCAAATCATTGACTGCGGTCACCAGCGCCAAACCGATCTGGCAGTTGAGGTCATGGACCTGGAATTGGGCGCGGTGGCGTCCGGTGAATACATGGCCGCTCTCTATGAACGGATCGCCGATCTCGTAGCCGCCCATCGCACCACCCTGGTATTCGTAAACACCCGCTCGCTCTCCGAACGAATCGCCTTCCAACTGGCCGAGCGCCTCGGCGAGGAAGTGGTGGCCAGCCATCATGGGTCCCTGGCCAAGGAGCGGCGCCTGCAGGTCGAGCAGCAGCTAAAAGGTGGGCAGCTAAAGGCGCTGGTGGCCACCGCGTCGCTGGAACTGGGAATCGATATCGGCCATATAAATCTGGTCCTGCAAATCGGCTCGCCACGTTCGGTGACCGCCTTTCTGCAGCGCCTGGGACGCTCCGGCCACGCCATCGGCTTAGTCCCCAAGGCCCGCCTGATGCCGACATCACGCGACGACCTGCTCGAATGCGCGGCCATCGTGCGATCGGCGCGCGAGGGCGTTCTGGACCGGGTCGTTCAATTGGTTGCCCCATTGGATGTCCTGGCCCAGCAAGTGGTGGCCGAAACCGGCGCCCGCGGTTGGGATGAGGACGAACTATTCGAGCTATTCCGCAACGCCGGACAGTACCGCGAACTGAGGCGGGACGACTTCGATCAGGTCCTCGAAATGTTGGCCGAAGGATTGGGCGAAGGCGGCGGGCGCGGCTATCCGCTCATTACCCGCGATCGGATAAACGGGCAGCTCCGCGGGCGCCGGGCGGCGCGCATGATCGCCGCCACCAACGCCGGCACTATTCCCGAACAGGCCGACTACCAGGTGATCGCCGAACCCGATGAAATGGTGGTCGGCAGCGTCAACGAGGACTTTGCCATCGAGAGCATCGCCGGTGACATATTCATCCTCGGCACCAACTCATGGCGAATCCTGCGCGTTGAATCCGGTCGGGTGCGCGTCGCCGACGCCCACGGCGCCCCGCCGACCATTCCCTTCTGGTTGGGCGAAGGATTGGGCCGCACGCCGGAACTCTCAGAGCAGGTCGGGCGACTGCGGATCGATCTGACTGAGGCATTGAGCTCGCCGGCGGCGGCGGCGCGATTGGCCGACGAATGCGGATTGAGCGAAAGCGGCATGACCCTCTTGCTCGATTACGTTCGCGCGACCCGCGACGGGTTGGGCCTGGTGCCAACCACCAGCGATGTCATTTTTGAACGATTCTTTGATGAATCCGGCGGCATGCAGCTGGTGGTCCATGCCCCCTTCGGCCAGCGGATCACCCGTGCCTGGGGCTTGGCCCTGCGCAAACGTTTCTGCGTCCGCTTTGACTTCGAACTGCAGGCCGCCGCCAACGACAACTGCATCCTGCTCTCGCTCGGTCCCCGGCAATCGTTCCCGTTGGAGGAATCGTTCGGCTACGTTACCGCCGCCAACGCCCGTCCGGCCCTGCGCCAGGCCATTTTGTATACGCCGCTATTTCCCACCCGCTGGCGCTGGAATGCCACCCGGGCCCTGTTTGTGCGGCGCTTCCAATCCGGGCGCCGCGTACCGCCGCCGATCCAGCGGATGCGGGCCGACGACCTGTTGGCCGCCGTCTTTCCGCAGCAGGTTGGCTGCCAGGAGAACGTGACCGGGCCGCTGGAGATTCCCGACCAGGTGCTAATCGATCAGACGGTGCGCGACTGTCTGACCGAAGCGCACGATATCGCCGGCCTGGAGGAGATTCTCTCGCGGATCGAGTCCGGCGAAATCCGCCTCCATGCCCGCGACGTGACCGAGCCCAGCCCGATGAGTCACGAGATCATCAACGGCCGGCCCTTTACTTTTCTTGACGACGCTCCCTTAGAGGAGCGGCGTTCGCGGGCGGTTCAATTGCGCCAGACCTTGCCGGTCAATCAGCGTGAGCTGGGAGCTCTCGACGCCAAGGTGATCGAGCAGGTCCAATCCGAGGTGGCGCCGGATCCGCGTGATGCCGACGAACTGCATGAACTGCTGCTTTCGCTGGTCATCGCCCGGGCCGGGATATTTGCGCGCGAGCAATCCGGGTTTGACGAATTGGAAGTCGCCGGGCGCGCCCGGCGATCCGAGATTGAAGGCGTTGAGTACTGGTACGCCAGCGAGGCCGCAGCCCAGGTGCAAGCCCTATTTCCAGAGCTTGCCGTCGACATTACCAGCGTGCCGGCGGCGGCCCTAATTGCCGTTGACGACGGTGACGCGGTCCGCGTTGCGGCGGTGCGCGGACACTGCGCGGTACTCGGTCCCACGACGGCGGTAACAATCGCTTTGCGCAGCGGTCTGGCCGAAGTTGACGCCAGCATCGGATTACTCCAGCTCGAATCGCTCGGCGAAGTCCTGCGCGGACATTTTTCAAGTTCCGACGCCGAGGAGTTTTGTGATCGGGCGCTCTTGGCGCGTATTCACCGCCGCACCATCTCCCGCCTGCGCCGGGCCATCGCCCCGGTTTCACGGCAGGACTACCTGCGATTCCTCATGCAGTGGCAATACCTCGGGGCAACCACCCGACTGGCCGGCCACGCCGGGTTGCGTTCGGCCATCCTGCGGCTGCAGGGTTACGAGGCCCCGGCCCATGCCTGGGAGGCCGATTTGCTCAGCGCCCGGGTGGTCGACTATCAGCCGAGCATGCTCGACGAACTGTGCCTGGCCGGCGAGATCGCCTGGATGCGCCTCACTATCCCCGGTGGCGACGGATCCGCCAGCCGCCGATCGGCCAACCGGGCCACCCGCATAGCCCTGTTTCCGCGGCGACAGCTCCCGCTGCTGCTGGCCGCCGCCCGTGGCGACGGCGACCCGTCGGCCGGCCTTACCGATGGCACGTTGGAGTTGCTAAATCTCCTGCGCGAACGGGGGGCGCTGTTTTTCGAGGACCTCATTGCCCAAACCACGCGATTGCCCGAGGACGTCGAGCGGCGCCTTTTGGAGCTGGTGGCCGCCGGACTGGTCAGCTCCGACGGATTCGCCGCCATCCGCTCTCTGGTCAACCGGCCCTTGGCCAGACGATTGCGCCGGCGCGGATTCAATCAATCGCAGCGCGGATTGCTAACCGACGTCTTCCCGCCCGGCAGGTGGTCGGCCATCGGCGGCGACCAATTCGCCAGGCCCGAGGACGGTGATTTGGCGGCCGGGCTGGCCGACATCTTGCTTGAGCGGTACGGTGTGGTTTTTCGCGACGTTGCCCAGCGCGAGCGCTGGCGGGTGCCCTGGCGAGCGCTGCTTGGGCAACTGCGCCTGATGGAAGCTCGCGGGCAGGTTCGCGGCGGCCGCTTTGTGGCCGGTTTGGCCGGTGAACAATTCGCCCTGCCAGCGGCGCTTGACATGCTGCGCCGCTTGCGCGGCGGGGGCGGCGATGAACAGTTGGCCCCGGCCGCTGACGACCCGGCCAATCTGGCCGAACATCTCGCCCGCTCCTCGGCCCAGCGCTACCGGAGCCGGCCGCCTAGGTAACAATCAAACAAGAAGTGTCAAATCACCTTGAGGCGCAGATAGCCACGGCAAGAGAGCGGTAACAATGGTTCGCATCGCAATGTTTGGGGCTGGCCGTATCGGTCACGTACATGGACACAACTTAGCTGCCAGCGAGCGATTCCAGCTGGTCGGAATATCCGACCCGGTCGAGGACGCAGCCACTGCGCTGGCCGGCCAATTGGGCTGTGCGGTGCTGGATCGGGCCCAGATTGTTGCCGATGACTCGATCGACGCGGTACTGATCGCCTCCTCCACCAACACCCATTCCGAACTGATCGAGGCGGCGGTGATCGCCGGCAAGGCGGCATTTTGCGAAAAACCAATCGACCTTGATTCAAACCGGGCGCGCGCCTGCCTGGAGGTCGTGGCCGCCCACAACGGTCGCCTGGCGATGGCCTTTAATCGACGCTTTGACCCGACGTTTGCCGAACTCAAACGGCGGCTTGACGCCGGCCTGGCCGGCCAGCTGGAGATGGTGGTGCTCACCAGTCACGATCCCGAGCCACCCTGGCCGGAATACGTAAAAATCTCGGGCGGAATCTATCGCGACATGATGATCCACGACTTCGATATTGCCCGCTGGCTGCTGGGCGAGGAGCCGATCGAAGTTTTCGCACGCGGTTCGGTGCTCATTGATCCGGCGATCGGCGAGGCCGGCGACGTCGATACGGCGATGGTGATATTGGTCACCGCCAGCGGCACCCTGTGCCATATCAACTGCTCGCGCCGCAACGTGGCCGGCTACGACCAACGCATTGAGATTCACGGTTCGCAGGCCAAGCTCTTTGCCGACAACATCGCCCCCAACGCGGTCCGCCGGGCGGGCCCCGACGGCGCTCACACCGACCCGCCGCCGTTTTCATTCCTCGAACGCTACGAGACCTCCTACCGGGCCGAACTGGAGATGTTCGCCGATGGAATAGAGAGCGGGAATTTGCAAAACCCCAGCGGCCACGACGGGTTGGCGGCCCTGGTAATAGCCGACGCCGCCACTCTCTCGGCGGCCGAAAACAGGCCGGTTTCGGTCAACCTCTAGCCAAATATCCCCATTTTTGGGATTTGGCCAACGGATCAGGCCGTCAATGGACCGGCCGGCCGGCGACGTCCTTCTCGCGCGGGACGTAATCGCCCGTTTCGATGTACCAGCGGGCGATGCGGTCGGTCAACTCGATAACCGTTTGGCGGTGGAGGGGATCGGCGGCCAGATTGACCATTTCCAGCGGATCGGCGGCCAGATCGTAGAGTTCGTCCAGATCAGATAGTCGCAGCACGAATTTCCACTTGCCCGAGCGAACCATCACGCTCTTGCAAACGGAGTCGCGGATCTCGGTCTGAATTGCCGATTTCTGGTGGTAACAGAGAAGGCTTGAGTCGGCGCTGACCATTTCCAACGCCTGCGTCTCTTCGCGATTGTGGCCGCCCTCGCAAAACACCGCATCCTTGTGCTCATCGGTTCGGCCGGACAACAACCCCAGCAGGCTGCGGCCGAAGTGATCGTGACCCGATTCGATGCCGGCCAGGTCCTGCAAAGTGGCGGTCAGGTCCACCGCCTCGGCCAGTTGATCGAATTGCTGCCCGCCGGCTACCCCCGGAACCTTGATCGCAAACGGGACGTTGGAGAGGACGTCCTCGAATCCGGATGGCCACTTTTCGGTGAGCTGCCAGTCGCCGCAGTAATCGCCGTGGTCGGACAGATAAACGATGGCCGTATCGTCGTACACGCTGCCGCTGCGAAGGGCCTGGCAGACCTCGCCGAATTGATCATCGATACGAGAGCACATGCCGTAGTAAACGGCCACGATCTCGCGCAATTCGTCCTCGCTTAGGTCAGCGACGCCATAGCGATCGGCAATTTCGCGATGGTAAATCGGGCTGCCATCTGCCCGCGGGGGGCGGGGAAACGGCACCGCCGAGCGGTCGTACATCGAGTAGTAGGGCTCTTCAACCCAGTACGGCGGATGCGGGAAAAAGAGGGTGATGACCAGGCAGAACGGCTCGGGCGGATTCGAGCCCAAAAAATCCAGCGCCCCATCGATCCAGTCGCGGTCGAAATCCTGCGACAGCTCGGCCGGTCGTTTCCCGTAGTAGAGGGTGTAGCGAAAGCGTTCTTCCAGCCACTCAGGGGGGTTCATCAAGCGGTGGTGGTCAACCCCCATTGAGGAAAGAGTGCGTGACGAGATGCTCGACTCGATGGCTTCATCGGTGAGCAGATGGTTTTTTCCGGTCAGGTGCACGTGGTAGCCGGCTGTTTTAAGTTCGCGCAGCACGTTCGGCTCGTCGTCTTGCAGCAGATGCCAGAGCGAGCGGTGCCCACGCACGTGCGGGTATTGCCCGCTAAACATCGCGCAGCGCGACGGAGTACAGACGGTGTTGTTGACGTAGAAATTGGAAAAGACCGCGCCATCCTCGGCCAAGGAGTCAAAGTTGGGCATTTGCAACAGTTCGTTGCCCGATTGGCTGGTGCAATCCCAACGCATCTGGTCGGGCATGAATATGACGATGTTGGGTTGCTTGGCCATCGGCGGGATTTACTTTCGTTTCAGTCTTGGAGTGGGAGGGGGTGGTTTTTGCGGAACGCGGGATCTGGTTACTTAAGAGCCGGCGGCGATTGAACGATCGCGCTCGGACAGGTGCGGTATCACCTCACCGGTAGAAAGAATCGTCCGCACAACGTCGGTTTCGCCGTAAAACCAGAGGATCGTCACATCGTCCTGACCGGTGTTTTCAAAGTAATGGGGAACATCTGCCGGAATCCAGGAGGCGGTCATTGCCGAGATCGGGTTGCTAACGCCGTCAATGACTGCGTTACCGGTGCCGCCCAGCACGATGACGATCTCCTCCACGTTATGGGTGTGCTCCAAGATCACGGTCCCGGGCGGAAAGACACTCATGCCGGCCACCATCTGCTGCGCGCCGCTCCAATCCCCAAATAAGGGGTAGCTGTTGATGCCGCCGCCGCGCGATATTGGATCCAAGTCGGCAACTGAGAGAACTTTTCCACGCATATGTATAACGTCACCCTTTTAAAAGATTGAATCGATTCCACCAAGCCCTATTTTGGGTTTGCGGCCCTCTGGCCAAAGGCCGAATAAGCAAAATATCAATTGGCAGCGTCGCAGCAGCGCGGCCCTGCAATAAAAAACTTGCAAGCTAGCGGAGCGACAGTATGGACAGTAACGATCAGGCCCTGGCCGCCGAGCTGGCAAAGGTGACGCCGGCCACGGCCACCTTTCTGCTCGAGCAAAAGGGCGTCTCCAACACCTACATGGTCGGCCTACAAGCAGTCGTCGCCGATATCGGGATCGTCGTCGGGCGGGCCCGAACCCTGCGTTTGATCCCCAAACGCGAGGACGTGGCCAACAGCATGATCGCCGCCGGCCAAAACCCGCAGCGGAAGGTGGCCGACAACATCAACCCGGGTGACTTCCTGATCATCGATTCCGGCGGCGAAGTGACCGCCGGATCAATCGGCGACATCATCGCCGCCCGCATAAAGGCCCAGGGCGGGGTTGGCGTGATTTCCGATGGTGGACTGCGCGACGGCGTACAGATACGCGAACTGGTCGGCCTGCCCTGTCTGGTCAAGGGAATCCACGGCGCCGCTTCGCAGCGCTCCTACATGGCGATCGATTGCGATCGGCCAGTGCGCTGCTGCGGCACCAGCGTAATTCCCGGTGACTGGATCATCGCCGACGGCGATGGCGCGGTGGTGATCCCGCCGACCATGGCCGCACAAATCGCCGCCGAGGGAGCGGCCGTCGAGCACAAGGAGACATTCATTCGCGGGCGGGTTCTGGGCGACAACTACCCCCTGTCGGCTGCCTATCCGCCCAACGACGACATCTTGGCCGAATACGAGGAATGGAAGAAGGACAACCCCCTCTAGGCCGGCTCGGCTAACTAATATGTTGCAAGGGACGTCGGTCGGCCCGAATCATCGCTAAATGCGAGCATCAAATGAACGCCAAGCGCATCGCCATCGGAATCATCGGCACTGGATGGATGGGTTCGGTCCACTGCCGCGCCTACCGCGAGGTTTCAGAGCGGTTCCCGGATAGCGGGCTGACCGCCGAACTGGTGGCCTGCGCCGACAGCCTGCCGGGCCGGGCCGCCGAACAGGCCCAGCGCCTGGGTATAAAGCGGTCCACCGAAGATTGGCGCGAGCTGCTGGCCGACCCTGAAATCGATGCCGTCTCCATTGCCACCCGCAACGATTCACACTACGAGATTGCCATCGCCGCACTTGAGGCCGGCAAGCACGTCTTCTGCGAAAAACCGGTTGGTCGCACCCCGGATGAGACCGCCGCAATCGCCGCCGCGGCGGCCACTGCCGGGGTGGTCACGTTTGTGGGTTTTTGCTATCGCTGGGTGCCGGTGGTCCAGTACTGTGCCGATTTGGTCGCGAGCGGTGAATTGGGCGAGATCCTCCACTTCATTGGGCGGTTTTCGGCCCCCTACGGAGCCTCGCCGAACGGGCTGCGAACCTGGCGATTCGACTACGCTCAATCCGGCTACGGGGCGCTGGGTGACCTGATGACCCACATAGTTGATTTGTCGATGATGCTCTGTGGGCCGATTACCGAAGTTACCTCGCAGAGCCGGACCGTATATCACCAACGCCCGGCCCCGTGGCCGGGCGCCGACCACTACATGCAGGGCAGCAGCGACGACCCGCAATTGCCGGTAACCAACGATGACGCGGTGGTTTCGCAGGCGACATTCCAATCCGGCGCCACCGCCGTTCTCGAGGCCTCGCGGATTAACAACGTTGCCACCAACGACTTCGGATTCGAGATATTCGGCAGCCGCGGCACCGCGGCCTGGCAATTTAGGCGCCAGAACGAGTTATCCCTTTTCCTCGACAGCGGCGATCCAAAAAAAGCGGGCATCATCGATATACACGGCAGTCGACACCATGCCAATCACGCCCGCTTCGCGTCCGATTCAGGGGCCGGTCTCAACTATGACGCCCTCCAGGTCATCGGCGCCCATCATTTCCTATCGGCAATCGCCCGGGGGCATTCGTCACCGCCGGACTTTGCATCCACCGCCCGGGTCGCCCAGGTGACCGCGGCAATGGCCAAATCCTGGGACTCCAGGCGCTGGGAATCGGTCGCCTGATTGATCTAACGCAAAGAATCCCAACAATTCCGTACCACCCAAGTTAAGCAAGCCCACTCCGGCGTTCAATGGTTTCCGCCGGCCGGCATTAAAGGCCCGCCATGTACACCACCTACCAATCCCACGCCACCGAGCGCTTGACGATGGCGCAAGCGCTCGTCAAATTTGTCAACGCCCAGCACTCCGAATTTGATGGCCAGCGCCAAAAGTTTATTCAGGGCATCTGGGGGATATTCGGGCACGGCAACGTTTCCGGCCTCTCGCAGGCCATCCTCGAGTACGGCGGTCCGAAGCTTCCCTACTACCAGCCGTTTAACGAACAGGCCCAGGTCCACGCCGCAGCGGGATTCGCCAAGGCCAAGCGGCGCCTCGCCACCATGGCCTGCACCAGCTCGATCGGGCCTGGCGCAACCAACATGATCACCGGTGCCGCCACCGCCACGATCGACCGCATCCCGGTGCTGCTGCTGCCCTCGGATTACTTTGCCACCCGCCACCAGGGCCAGGTTCTCCAGGACGTGGAACATCCGGTCAACAACGATTATTCGGCCACCGACTGCTTCCGTCCGGTGGTCAGATTCTTTGATCGCATCACCCGTCCCGAGCAACTGCTTTTTTCACTGCCCGAGGCGTTTAGGATCCTCACCGACCCGGCCGAAACCGGGGCCGTCTGTTTGGCGCTTACGCAGGACATCCAAAACTGGGCGTTCGACTACCCGGTCAATTTCTTCCACGAACGAACCTGGGTAATCGACCGGCGGCCGCCCGTCAAGCGGGCAGTAGCGGCCGCCGCCGATCTGATCGCCCAGTCCAAGGCGCCGCTCATCATCGCCGGCGGCGGCGTTCGCTATTCGGGGGCCGAGAGTGAGCTGAGCCGATTTTCCAGCCGATTCGGAATTCCCATTGTCGAGACCCATGCCGGCCGCAGCGTAATCGATCAGGACAGCGAACTCTTACTCGGTGGGGCGGGCATGCACGGCACCGCGGCCGGGGCCGAAGCGGCCGCCAACGCCGATTTGGTGATTTGCGTTGGCACCAGGCTGGCCGATTACGTCACCGGTTCAAATTCAATCTTCCAAAACCGGGAAGTGCGATTCATTTCAATCAACGTCAACCCTCACGACGCCATCAAACTGGGTGCCCTATCCGTGGTGGCTGACGCCAAATTGGCATTACAAGAGTTGTCCCAAGCGGCTCAGCAGCGATCTATTGAGCCAAATGCGGATTGGGTCCGAAGCGTTGCGGCAGCCCGCTCCAATTGGCGCTCCGAAATCGCCCAAATGCAGGTGCCGAATCAGTCTCGACCCTTAACGCAAACCCAGATGGTCGGCCTGCTTAACCGCCATGCCCGGCGCGGCGATATCCTCATTGCCGCCGCCGGATCGCCGGTTGGCGATATGTGCAAGCTGTGGGACGGGACCGGCGGACGCACCGCGATGCTGGAGTTTGGAAATTCCTGCATGGGATATGAAATCCCGGCGGCGATCGGCGTACGCAAGACCAATCCGCCCGGTGAGATATTCGTCTCGCTCGGCGACGGCGGCTTCCTAATGCACCCCTCCGAACTGATCACCGCCCTGCAGGAGCGGGCCAAGATCACCGTGATCATCACCCGCAATCTCGGCTACCAATCGATCAACGCCCACCAGCGGCGCACCGTCGGCCACAGCCTGGGTAATGAATTTCGCTGGCGTGACCCCGAATCGGGGGAATTGGATAAGGGCGATTTTGTAGAGATTCCCTTCGCCCAGATCGCCGCCGGCATGGGCGCAGCATCCTGGTCGGTGACCAACGCCGACGAATTTGTCGCCGCCCTGGAGGCTGCCCGGGCCGAGGAGCGGCCCTGCTTGATCGAGGTGGAAATGGACAAGTACCACACCCCGCCGCCATCTGGCGTCTGGTGGGATGTCTACGCCGCCGAGGTCACCAACGATCCATTGGTGGCCGAGCGCTCCGCCGAGAGCCAAAAGGGCCGTTCACTGCAACGCTACTACTGGTAGCAAACGGCTCTTAGCTAAATCCGTTTTCGGTTAGCCAGCGCCGCGTCCGGGTGGCGATCGGGGCGGGCACGTCGAAGCTGGCGACCGGGTAGAGATCCTGTTCAACGACGGCGTAGCCGGCAAACCCCACTTCGGCCAAGACGCGCCGGAAGTCGCGCAGGTCGAACAGGCCCTGTTCGGGTTCGCAAAAAACACCGGCTCGCACGCTGGGCTGAAAGCCCAGTCCCTGCTCTTCGCAGGCGGCGTGGACCTGCCGATTGATGTTCTTCAAATGCACATAGGGAATTCGCGCAAAGTTTCGCGCCATATAGGCGTTGGGGTCGCCCCCGCAATAGGCGTGGTGACCGGTGTCGAGCACCTGGCCCAGTTGGTCGTCGGCGGCCAGTTCAAAAAATCGATCCATCTGCTCTTCCGTGCGCACATGGGTTTCGGCGTGCGGGTGGAAGTAGGTTTTTAGGTCAAAGCGCTCACGCAGTGCGGCGGCAATTTCAACCACCCGCTCTACTAGCAGCAGGAACCGGGCATCGTCGAGGTCGGTTTCATCGATGAGCCGGTCGGTGGCCTTGTCGCGGTAGAGGCCCTCAATGAGAATGATCGCCTCGGCGCCCACTCCTGAAAGCAGCTCGGCCAATTGGAAGCATTCCTCGCGGATTGAGGCCAATTCATCATCGAACAGGTAATGGCGCATCACCCGCCCGCCGCACATTGACAGGTTGTGGCTGGCCAGCAGCTCGGCCAGTCGCGAGCGATCGGTGGGCAGGTAGCCGTAACCGCCCGACTCAATCCAGCGATAGCCGGCCGCCGAGACCTCCGCTAAGAACCGATCCCAAGGCGGCTGGAGCGGATCTTCGGCGAACGAAACGCCCCAGGAGGTGGGCGAGCTGGCTATCTTGACCGGCAGGGAATTCACGTTAGGCCTCTTCCAAATCGAGGTTGAACATCCGCCGGCGCCGGCCGCCGCCGAGCGCCGCATGGATTATGCGGCGGTCGATGATGACCAAATCGCCGGGTTCAGAGTTGAGCGCAATATGGCTGTGCCGAGCAAGCGGCGAACTGCCAAACCAATGCGGGAGCGGCAGGATCGGCTGGCTGAGCTCGGGTCGAATCGGCTGGAGGATCTTCCAACGCTGCGACCCGGGCACGACGAGGAGGCAGCCGCGTCCGCGTCCGACCGGATCGAGATAGCAATTGATCCGCACGCGAGCCCCTTCGCGACCGACGCCGTCAACGTGCCAGGGCGTATCGCCGGCATGCAGATTGCCGTTCGACCCCGACTGACGGAGCACTTCACCATCGATTAATTCAGCCTGCAGATGATTGATCAATCTGTGCGATCGGAATCCATCGAGGCGCGGATCGAGGTCTAAAAAGCCGCCAACCACCTGCCGCGCATGCGTTTTATGGCGCTCGCGCGACGACCAGGCCGCTTCAAAGGCCGCTTCCAATTCGGCATATTCATCCCTAAGGGCCCCTTTGAGCACCAACGCCCCACAGGTGTGGAAGAGTTGGCGTTGCTGGGCAGTGAGCATCACCATCGCAATCCTTCCCGGTTGATCTAGCTTTCGACGGTGCCCCCGGTGCGATTCGAACACACGGCCCGCTGCTTAGAAGGCAGCTGCTCTATCCCCTGAGCTACGGGGGCTCGATTGGCACGGCAATGAAATTCAACCCGGCCGGCCGGGTTATTTCAGCATTTAATTGACAGTGCACAAACTATCCTAGTTGGGTACTTGCGAATAGCGCCTGCCAGGGCGAGAGACAGCAACCTGCAATGGCCACAATTCCAGCCGCCGGTGACCGACTGGGCAAGACCCTGCGGGTCGATCGCTGGTGGATAGAACCGGTCCGATTCGGCCTGGTTTTTGGAGCATTTGTCGTCTATGCGAGCTGGGCCCTGCTACAGGGCGCCAACAACGATAACCACATCGCCGAACCATACCTTTCGCCCCTTTATTCGCCGCATTTTGCCGGCTTGATTTGGCCTGACTGGTGGCCCCAGTTCCTGCGCACCCCGGCTCTACTGATACTCTGGGCGCCGCTGTCCTTCCGCATTACCTGCTACTACTACCGGCGCTCATACTACCGCTCGTACTTCCTCTCCCCGCCGGCCTGCGCGGTGGGTCGTCTAAACCTGCCTTACGCCGGTGAGCGGCGGCTGTTGGTATTGCAAAACCTGCATCGCTATACGCTCATTTTTGCCCTCGCCCTGGTGGTGATCCTCAGCTACGACGCGGTTGTCGCCTTCTTCTTTGCCGAAGGCTTCGGCGTCGGCTTGGGCACCCTGATATTGCTCGCCAATGCGGTGGGGATTGCCGGATACACGTTCGGCTGCCATTCGTTGCGGCACCTAGTAGGCGGCCGCATTGACTGTTTCTCCTGCTCGCTCGTTAGCCGTAGCCGCGGCCGCGCCTGGCGTTTTCTCACCCGATTTAACGAGCGGCACGGACAGTGGGCCTGGTACTCGCTGGTATGGGTCGCCCTAGCTGATGCCTACGTGCGATTGGTGGCCACCGGGACAATCACCGACCCGCGCTGGATCATCATCCCGGCATGAGCGTCAATCCCGAACGACTCGCCTACGACGTGTTGGTCATAGGCGCCGGCGGCGCCGGCCTGCGGGCCGCGCTCGCCGCCAGTTCGCTCGGCGCCAAGGTCGGGGTCGTTTGCAAGTCGCTGCTTGGCAAAGCCCACACCGTTATGGCCGAGGGTGGGATGGCCGCAGCGCTGCGCAACACCGACCCGCGTGACTCCTGGGAGGTCCACTTTCGCGACACCATGCGCGGCGGGAAACTGCTAAACCAATGGCGCATGGCCCAGATCCATGCCCTGGAGGCTCCCGACCGGGTCCGCGAACTGGAGGCCTGGGGGGCCGTGTTCGACCGCACTGATGACGGCCTGATCCTGCAGCGAAACTTCGGCGGCCATCGCTATCCCCGGCTGGCTCACGTCGGCGACCGCACCGGGCTGGAGATGATCCGCACGCTGCAAGATCACGGAATCCACCAGGGTCTCTCCGTTCATATGGAGGTCACCGTCACCAGCCTGCTAATTGACGATGGCCGGGTAGTGGGCGCCTTTGCTTACCAGCGCTCGGACGGAAAGCTTTTGGCCATCGCCGCCAAATCGGTAATCATCGCCACCGGCGGAGCCTGCCGGGCCTGGGCCATCAACACCAATTCCTGGGAGGGCACCGGCGACGGGCATGCCCTGGCTTGGCGCGCCGGAGCGGACCTGATCGATATGGAATTCGTCCAGTTCCACCCGACCGGAATGGTTTGGCCGCCCTCGGTGCGCGGCATATTGGTCACCGAGGCGGTCCGCGGCGAAGGTGGAGTGCTGCGTAATCGGTCCGGTGAGCGTTTCATGTTCGACAACGTGCCGGCGATGTTTGAAGGCGAATTCGCCGAAGACGAAAACGAGGCCCGCCGCTGGCTGGGCGGTGACAAATCAGCCCGTCGCCCACCCGAATTGCTCACCCGCGACGAGGTGGCAAGGGCGATATTGCGGCAGGTTGGAAACGAGGAGGGGTCACCGCACGGCGGTGTGTTTCTCGACATCGCCTCACAGCGGTCGGCAAGCGACATCCGCTCGCGCCTGCCCTCGATGTACCACCAGTTTTCCGAATTGGCGCAGGTCGATATCACTCGCACACCAATGGAAGTCGGGCCCACCGCGCACTACATCATGGGCGGGATCCGCATCGATCCGGAAACCCAGCAATCAACAATGGCGGGATTGTTCGCTGCCGGCGAGGCCGCCGGTGGAATGCACGGCGCCAATCGACTGGGCGGCAATTCGTTGACCGACCTCTTGGTATTCGGTAAACGGGCCGGGCAGTTTGCCGCCGAGGCGGCCCTGGCCGCAGGCGAAATGCCGTCACTTTCAGAATCAATCATCGACGCCGCGACGACCGATGCGATGTCACCGTTTTCGCGCCCCAAAGATGAAAACCCATTCCAATTGCTCTCATCGCTACAGGAGATGATGGATCAAAAAGTGGGCATCATCCGCCGGGCCAGCGATCTGCAGTCAGCGCTCGGCGATCTTGACCAATACGCCGCGCGCGCCCAGCGCGCCGGGGTTGCGTCAGGCGGTTACTTTAACGTCGGCTGGCACCAAGTCCTCGATCTTGAAAGCGTATTCACGGTGGCCAGGGCCTCGGCCATGGCCGGACTGATGCGCGAAGAGAGCCGGGGCGCCCATACCCGTGATGATCATCCGGCCGCTGAATCGGCCTGGGGCGACCGTTCAGTGATCGTCTCGCGCGCCGACGACGGTTCAATGTCTGTGCGCACCGAACAACTGGAAAAACCACCGGCCGACTTACAAGCCATCATCGACAGGGATAGTTAGCCATGGGCAACAACGCAACTTTGCGGGTCCAGCGGGGAACCGCCCAAAACACCCACTTTGCCGAATACGAAGTGCCCCTCGCCGAAGGCACGGTTGTGCTTGACGCACTGCACTGGGTTCAGCAGAACGCCGATCCTTCATTGGCCTGCCGTTGGAACTGCAAAGCCGGAAAATGCGGATCATGCTCGATGGAAATCAACGGCAAGCCGGCCCTGGCTTGCATGACCGGATTCCATGACATCGACACGGAGAAACCGGTCAATATCAGCCCGCTCAAGGCTTTTCCGGTCATTTCCGACTTGGTCAGCGATGTCAGCTGGAATTATTCCGCCAAGCAATCGATTCGCAAGTTTTCACCGCGCGCTCAGACCCCCGATGAGCACATGGCCGGCGGCTGGAAAATGGCCCAGCAAGATATCGATCGCGTACAAGAATTTCGAAAGTGCATCGAGTGCTTCCTCTGCCAGGACGTGTGTCACGTCCTGCGCTCCAGCGCCCTCCATGAGCAGTTTGTCGGCCCGCGCCTGCTGGTCTATGCGGCCGCCCTGGAGATGCACCCGCTCGACGAATTGGACCGGCGCGAGGAGTTGCGGGAGGCCCACGGAGTGGGGTTTTGCAACATCACCAAGTGCTGCACCGAAGTTTGCCCGGAGGGAATCAAGATCACCGACAACGCCATCATTCCGCTCAAAGAGCGGGTGGCTGATGATGCCTATGACCCCTTGGCGAAGTTGTACAACAAGATTTTTGGTCGAATCTAGCGCGGTTCCCGCACAATCAGGAGAACTTCGGGCGTTAGATTCCCATCACATCGACTAGTTCGCGAACCGAAGCCGCCGAGCGCCGCAATCCGTCCAACTCTTCGTCGGTCAGCTGGAAGTCCATCACCGCTTCAGCGCCGCCGGCTCCCAGTTTTACGAGGACTCCGACGACAGTGTCGTTGATGCCAAATTCGCCCTCAAGCAGCACGGCGCAGGGGTAAAGACGATTTTGGTCTAACAAGATCGAATCGACCATCATGGCGCAGGCCTCGCCGGGGGCCTCATATGCCCCGCCGATCTTCATATGCTCGACAATCTCGCCGCCGCCATTGCGGGTCCTATCAACGATGGCCGTCAACCGCTCGGCCGATATCAGCGATCGCACCGGCATGCCGGCCACGGTGGTGTAGCTGGGGACCGGCACCATCGTGTCGCCGTGACCACCGAGCACAAACCCGGTTATGTCAGTAGGGGAAACACCAAGTTCCCAGGCCAAAAAGGTGCGGTAACGGGAAGAATCCAGGATGCCGCCCTGGCCGATGACCCGTTCCTTGGGCAGACCGGAGACCCGCAACGCCAGTTGGGTCATGGCGTCCATCGGATTGGAGAGGATGATCAATATCGTCTCCGGCGATCGTGTCACCAGTTCGCGCGTGACCTGCTCAACGATCGCCTTGTTGGCCAGCAACAGATCGTCGCGGCTCATGCCCGGCTTGCGCGGAAATCCCGAGGTAATGACACAAACCTGTGAACCGGCGGTCTCGTCGTAGGAGTTGGTGCCAAGGATGTTGGGAGGATACCCGCACAGTGATCCGGCGTGATTGAGATCTAGCGCCTTACCCTGCGCCAGACCCTCCACGATGTCGATCAAAACGACGTCGGCATATCCACGCTCGGCCACCCTGCGGGCGGTCGAGCCGCCGGTGGCGCCGGCGCCAACAACTGTTACTTTAGGTCGCATTCACATATCCGGTTCTGGGGCAATTGCGCTAGTGCCCCGGCTGAAAAAACTGTCTTCATTAGCGCGGGTCGGAAAAACCATTGACCGCGGCTGAGCGTTTCAACTTATCAATCTGGGCAAATGGAGCAAGCGAATAGGGACAGGGATCGCCAACGATGGATTCTGAATTGCAGGCCCAGACGCCGTCGCGACCAACCGCCAATTGCATTCGCTCGCGATCGAAATCGTCGCGCGTATCGGCCGCCAATCGGTAGGTCTTGAGCAGGAAACGGGCTCCGATGAAGTCGGATGGCGGATGGCGCAGGGCTCCATCGCAAATCCCGCACATGTTGCAATATTCGCTGCGTTGCAGCCGGTCCAACTGTTCGCGGGTCATCTCCGTCGGCCGGCCCAAATCAACGCTTTCGGTGCGCTGCAGCCAGGGCCGCAGCTGGGCGATGCGGTTGGAGGCTATATCCGAATCGACCACCAGGTCGACGATTACCGCGTGGTTAGCCAGCGGCCCAATCCGGACTTCATCGTCCCCGGTTGGCAAAGGTTCACGCACCGGGAGCACCGGCCGCCCATTTAGGGCAACCGCCCCGATACCGGAAAAACCGCCGGGTTCGGCCTCGCGAAAGCGCAGACTGCAGTCTTGTTCATCACGGATTTGAATGAGCGCGTCCTGGACGGTCATCGCCGGTACCCGCCTGACCGAAAAGGATTGCCAGGTCGGGGACAATTCCAATTCGGGATCGAACCGGGAGATGCTCAGCACTGCCAGTGAAATCATGCTGCCACTCCCGCTTCCTGCGGGCTCAGGGATGCGGTTTGGTCGGTCACCACGGCCGCCCCTTGCTGCCGCAAAACTATGTGCATCGCTTCTTGGTCGTCGCCCTCCGGGTGGTCCGAGCGACGGTGACATCCACGTGATTCGGTTCGACTTTGGGCACCGGCGATGACGGCGCTGGCGGTTATTGCGGCCCGCCGCAGTTCGATCAACCGAACCAATTCGAGGTTGTAGTGCGACCCATTCCAGGCCGGGGCGGCACGAGCGGCCGAGTCGCTGATTTCGGCGACCAATAGAGCGGCCTCGCCGAGACCATCGGCGCTGCGGGAGAGACCGACAAAGTCCGACATCACCGCCCTTAGGCGGCCAAACAGGGCGCCCGGATCGACCGAATCGTCGCCCCTGAAAGCCAGTTGCAGCCTGGCCTGGGCGTCTATCCGGGCCGATTCGGGCAGGTTTGCCGGCCGCGGCGCAATCCCGTTGGCGACGGATTTGGCGGAATCGACCAGGTCAAGAATCGCGTTGCCGGGCAGCAAGCCGCCACCAAGCAATGGCGAGGCGGCCGCCTCGCCGGCTACATAAAGCCCATCGACGCCGGTGCAGGGGTTAACTCCGCCAAGGGCGAAATGAACTGACGGGACCAGCGGGGATTTGAGGTCATCGCCGAGCAGTGCCGCAATTTCAGGAGCGACCAATTCAATTTCATCGGCAAAGGGGGAAAAATCGGCAGCCGGTGACGAACTCTCTTCAATTGCCAGGGCCAAAGACCCATGGGTCAATCCGGGCGCTGCGTCCAGCCCGGTGATTCCGCGTCCGGCCATCGCCAGCGCGCCGCCAATGGCTGCGCCTTTGACTGAATCAGACGGGTGATCGATCCCGGCGGCCCATTCGATCATTTCCATATCGGCCAGTTGGGAACCGGCCGTTAAGGCCAGCGCCTGGCTGGTTCCGACGGCAAAACCCAGATTGTCGCTTACAGCAAAGAGGCCGCCCAGCGAACCATCGGTTAGCAACACGTTGCCGCTGGCGAAACCCTGCGCCAGGCCGGAGCGGATGTTGTAAGCAGTCAGGCCGCAGATTCCCGATTCGTCAGTGTGGAGATCCAGTGGCACCCATTCAGTAAAGACGTCGATCGAATAGGCGGCGACCCGGTCAATTAACGCATTGAGCACCGCCCGTCCGCTCCACCATCCGGCGGCCACGGTGTAGGCCACGCTGTTATTGGCAAGTTTGATTTGGGCCAGACCGGCATCGTCGGAACGGGCAAATGCCGTTCCCATGTGCTCAAGTTCGACAACTACGGCGGCGGCGGCGGAACCGGCCGACTCTATCTGCTGCGGTTGTGCCAAACCCGCGCCGGCGGCGGTGCTGTCGGCAATGAAAGCCGCCATCTGATCGTCGCCGCTGGGGGCGTTGATCCCGTCGCGCAGATTGCCGTCGGGCGACTGGGCCAGAGCGGTCCGGCTGACGATGGCTACGTTTAGTTGCGCCTCAGCGGCGGCGATTGCGGCGCGTAGTCCGGCGATCCCGCCGCCCACGACAACCAGGTCGTACTCGATCAAGCGGCAGGGCCTCGGTCTGCTGATTGGGACAAGGGGGTCAAGGGCAACAAGTTAGTCAGTTTAGAAACCCTTAAAAACCCACGAGTTGGATTTTAAATTGCGACTGGCGGCTCGATCGCCCGGCGACGCCAATCTAGATGCGACTGGCAATCAGATCTCCCACCTGGTCGGGATAGTCGGCGACCGGAACGCCAACCTGGCGTAGTGCCGCAATCTTGTCGGCAGCCGCGCCCGAGCCGCCCGATACGATGGCCCCGGCATGCCCCATGCGGCGCTCGGGCGGGGCCGCCCGACCGGCGATGAATGACACGACCGGTTTGGTGACTTGTTGGGCGATGAATTCGGCGGCATTCTCCTCGTCCTGACCACCGATTTCGCCGATAAGGACGACGGCGTCGGTATCGGGATCGTCCTCAAAGAGCTCCAGGGCATCGTTGAAATTGGTCCCGATGAGTGGATCACCGCCGATCCCCAGGCACAAGCCCTGGCCGATGTCACGGTTACTTAACGCTTGAATAACCTCATAGGTAAGGGTCCCGGAGCGCGAAACCACGCCGATCCGGCCGGGCATGGCAATCGAACCCGGGATGATCCCCAGCTTGGTTTGGCCGGGCAGGATCAGGCCCGGGCAGTTTGGCCCGATGACCCGCGCCCCGCGGGCCGCGGCAAAGGAGAGCATCCGCGCCGAATCGAGGACCGGTATGCCCTCGGTTATGGCAACGATCAGCGAAATGCCGGCCGCGGCCTGTTCGCAAACCGCATCAGCGGCCGCAAATGCGGGCACAAACACCACTCCGGCCCGCGCACCGGAGTCGGCAACCGCGTCGCGCACACTGTCAAACACTGGCACGCCGTTTTCAGTTGTGCCACCTCGCCCCGGAACCACTCCCGAAACCACGTTGGCTCCGTAATCGAGCATTAGTCGCGTATGGAAGGATCCTTGGCGGCCTGTTATGCCCTGCACCAGAATCGGCGTGGCAGCGTCTACCAGCAAGATCTAGGCTCCGCTTGCGGCAATTGCCGCCTGCACCGCGCTGATCATGCCGCGGTGGGCTGAGATCCCGGCAGCCCGCAAAATCGCGAGCCCCTCCTGTTCGTTGGTGCCCACCAAGCGGGTTACCAACGGCACCGAGCGGTCCAGGCTGGCCAGGGCCGCCGTTATCCCGCGGGCCACATCGTCACAGCGGGTGATACCACCGAATATGTTGACCAGCACGACTTTCACGCCGGGATCGGAGAGTATGATCTCCATCGCCTGGCGAACCTGGGCGGCATCGGCGCCGCCACCGACATCGAGGAAGTTGGCCGGCTGGCCGCCTTCGCTGACGATCACGTCCAGCAACGCCATTGCCAATCCGGCGCCGTTGACCATACAACCGATGGATCCGTCCAACTTCACGTAGGCAATGCCCGCGGCGCGGGCCGCTGCCTCCTGTGCCGTCTCCTCTTCCGGATTGCGCAGGGTGGCCAGGTCGGGGTGCCGGAACAGCGCCGAGTCGTCTAACGTGATCTTGGCGTCGATTGCCGACAGTTCCCCCTGGGCAGTGACCACCAGCGGGTTGATCTCAACCAAAGAGGCATCGTGATCCTCCAAGCAGCGCACCGTTTGGGCCGCGATATTGGCAAAGCGGGACACCAAATCCCCGGGGATGCCCAGGTCGTAGCCAAGTTGACGGCCCGCATATGGGGCCAGACCCTGGCCGGCGGGGCAATAAACGCGTTTTATCGCCGCCGGCTGCTCAGCGGCAACCTGTTCAATGTCGACCCCTCCGGCGGCGGAGGCCATGACCATGACCTGCGCGCGGGCCCGATCCGGCAGGGCTGCCAAGTAGAACTCGGAGGCGATTTCAACCTGTTCGGCAACCATCAAGCGGTCAACCGAGTGCCCGCCAATTGAAAGCCCCAAGATTTCGGCGGCGGCGGCGCTGGCCGCGGGCGGATCGTCAGCCAGGCGGATACCGCCAGCCTTGCCGCGCCCGCCGGAGAGGACTTGTGCTTTAACGACCACCGGGCGACCCAATTGAGCCGCCGCCGCCGCCGCCTCGGCCGGAGTACCCACGACCACGGCGTTAGGAACCGGCAGGCCGCTTGCCGAGAGCAGCAGCCGGGATTGATGTTCGTGCAACTTCAAAGTGGGCAAAACTCGGATGCTAAAGGGCTTTCCAACGTAAGGCCCAACTATTTTTAGTTTCGACGATCCATGGCCCAATTGGCCGCCATGCCGCCCGGGCTTGGGGTAAGCCGTTCCCTAGAATCGCCCGACCCTACGTTACGCCTCGGGCGCGTAGCAGAGCAGGTGGTGGCCATGAGTGAAAACGGAATCGAAAGCACCGCTGCCGCGGCGATTTATCAGAAACTGGCCGCAAACCTGGAAGTGATCCGGGAACGTCTGGGACGGCCGTTGACATTGGCCGAAAAGATTCTTTACGGGCATGCCGACGACCCCGCCAATATCGCCCTGGGCCCCGGCCAATGGATCATGTTGCGCCCCGACCGAGTGGCGCTACAGGACGTGACCGGGCAGATGGCCCTCCTCCAATTCCGCCTGGCGGGACAGCAAAGGACTCAGGTCCCCACCACCGTTCACTGCGACCACCTCATTCGGGCCCAGATCGGCGCCGATGAAGATCTGGCCCGCTCGCGGCTGGAGAACGATGAGGTGTTTACGTTCCTGCGGTCGGCGTCGGCGCGCTACGGCCTGGGATTCTGGGAACCGGGATCCGGAATCATTCACCAAGTGCTGCTCGAAAATTACGCGGTTCCCGGAACGATGATCATTGGCACCGATTCCCATACGCCCAATGCCGGCGGACTTGGCGCTTTGGCAATCGGCGTCGGCGGCGCCGATGCGGTTGACGTGATGGTGGGCTTCCCGTGGGAAGTGCAATCCCCGTCGGTCTTGGGAGTTCGCCTAACCGGCCAACTCTCGGGCTGGTCAGCCCCCAAGGACGTGATCCTCAAAGTCGCCGGCATCCTAACCACCAAGGGCGGCACCAACCGGATCGTGGAATACTTCGGGCCTGGTTGCGAATCGATATCGGCCACCGGCAAAGCCACCATAACCAACATGGGGGCCGAACTCGGTGCCACCACCTCGGTGTTTCCCTACGATCGGCGGATGGAAACCTATCTGCGATCGACCGAACGCGCGGTGGCGGCCGAACAAGCCAACGCCAACCGCTCCCTAGTTACCGCCGATCCGGAAACCGCCGCTGAGCCCGGAAGCTTCTACGACCAAGTGATCGAGATCGACCTATCCGCTCTTGAGCCGCATGTCGTGGGCCCGCACCGTCCCGACCGGGCCCGTCCGCTTGCCGACCTGGTGAACGAGATCGAGGAGGAAAATTTTCCCACCGAACTCTCCGCGGTACTAATTGGCAGCTGTACCAATTCCTCCTATGAGGACATCTCACGGGCGGCCGCCGTGGCCCGCCAGGCATCGGCCGCCGGCAAGACGGTGGCCACGCCGTTGTTGGTTACCCCGGGATCGGAAATGGTTCGGGCCACCTTGGAACGCGACGGGCAGATCGAGGCTTTGGAGGCGATTGGGGCCACCGTGCTGGCCAATGCCTGCGGTCCCTGCATCGGCCAGTGGCGGCGCGCAGATCCGGATGATCCACACGCCCCGCCCCCGGCAGCCAATTCGATCGTTACGTCATTCAATCGCAACTTTCCGCGGCGCAATGACGGCAACCCCGAAACGCTAAATTTCATAACCAGCCCGGAGATCGCGGTTTCGATGGCGATCGGCGGGCGGTTGGGTTTTGACCCGCGGCGCGACAAGACCGCCGACGGGTTCGAACTGGACGCGCCGGGTCCCGCTCCGGAGATTCCGGCCCGGGGATTTTTGCAGCGTGGGGCCGGATATGTAGCCCCCAACGGTGCGGGCAGTGAAGTAAATGTTGACCCCGACAGTCGTCGACTGGAGTTGCTCAAACCGTTTGCCGAACGCACTCCCGCCCAATTCCAGAATTTGGCCGTGCTGCTAAAGGCGACCGGTCAATGCACCACCGACCACATCTCGGCGGCCGGACCCTGGCTACGATTTCGCGGACACCTAAACAACATTTCAGACAACATGTTCATCGGCGCCAACAACGCTTTCAGCCCGACCGCGGGAACGGGTTACAACCCCTTGACCGGCGAGACCGGCGAGAAATTACCCGACATCGCCCGGCAACTTAAAGCCGCCGGCCAGGGATGGGTTGCAATTGGCGATGAGAACTACGGTGAGGGATCGTCGCGTGAACATGCTGCCATGTCACCGCGATTGCTCGGCGCAGCGGTTGTCATCACCCGCTCCTTCGCCCGGATTCACGAGACAAATCTGAAGAAACAGGGCGTCTTGGCGCTGACGTTTAAAGATCAATCGTCCTATGAGTTAATTCGCCAAGGCGACTCAATTTCAATCGAGGGGATAGATTCGCTGGCACCCGGCTCGGCGTTGACAGCCTGTCTGCAACATTCCGATGGGTCTACTGATCGCTGCGCGGTCTCGCACACCCTCAACTCCGAACAGATCGCTTGGCTTTGGGCGGGATCGGCCCTAAACGTAATCCGCAGTCAGGCCGCGTCCGCTTCAGGCTAGATCGTCGGGCTCAAATATCCAGCGATCGGCGACACGCTCGAACTCCAATAATTCGCTCGCGTCGAAATAAATCGCCAACTCGCGTTCGGCGCTCTCGGTTGAATCGGCGGCATGGACTAGATTGCGCAGCGGAGAAAGGGCCAGATCGCCGCGAATAGTGCCGGCATCAGCATCACCGGGGCGGGTTGCCCCAACCATGCGGCGAACTGAGGAGACCGCTGACGGGCCGGCTAGAACCATCGCCAATGCCGGTCCCGATGTGAGATGGTCGCACAGCCCGGCGTAGAAAAATTTGCCCTCATGTTCGGCGTAGTGGGTCTGGGCCTGACTCCGGCTGGGCAGCAGCAGCTTTAAGGCCAGCAAACGGTACCCGCGCCGGTCAAAGCGAGAGAGGATTTCGCCGGCCAGCGACCTCTGCAGGGCATCCGGTTTCAGCAATACAAATGTGCGTTCAAGCATCCCGAAGATTCCTAGTAGTCTCATTCGCCTAAATTTTCTTCGGTCGGAGCCCCGTCCGCCGGGGCGGGCGCCACGGCCGCGTCGGCGCGGTGCCGACTGTATGTCAACTCAGCCAACTCGGTAAGCCCCGCCCGGGTGAGCTCATCACCCAATCGGGAGAGCAAATCCGGCGGGGTTTGGGCGAGCAATTCTTCGTCCAGCTGATTACCGGCAAACTGCAAAACGATCGCTACCTGCGGCCAATTTTCAGTAGCGATCAGATTGGGAAGTTCACCGGCATTTGATTCGACCCGCGGCAGTGATTCATCTGATTCGCCCACGTCATTGGTCGTCGGCTGAGGCAGCAGCCGCTCACTAGGAGGCACAAATTCTTCTTCGGCGGTCACATCATGTAGTTCAGATTGCGGCGGGGCCGGAACGGCGCTCGAATTTCCGCCCAGGATGTCGTCGACGGCGGCCACAAGTGCGACCGGCACCGGCAGTGGCTCAGCATCCGGCAAGCGGATGCGTGAAACCGGGAGACTCTCAAATAGAGTGCGGGCCAGCAAATATTCGGCATCGTACTGAACGCTGGCCGCCAATTGCTCGGCGGACGCATCAAGCTGTCCCAGTTCGGCGTAGGCCTGGGCGGCCAGGAGCATCGCCGGCAGGCAATCGGCGTAGTTGTCAGCAAGCCGCTCGCACGTCCGCAGGACGCTGTGCGCGCGCCCGGTTTGGAGCTGAATGGAGGCAACCGGGATGCCAAGGGCTGGCCAGTGTTCCAACTCACGGGCGTCATCCAGATATCGTTCGGCCAATAGCAATCGGCCGGCCCGCAGATGCATAAAGCCGATGCCGGCACGGCTTTGCGCAGGTTCGATCGCGCATTGCCGGGCGAGCCGCACAACTCCCTCGCTGACCGGGTCGATGGCAACTAGCTGGGCCAGGTCGTCGGCCAGGGTCGTGGCCCCTTCACCCAGCGCCCGGCGGGCCTGCAATGAAAGCAGATTGGCCGGCCCAGCAAGCGGGTCAATATCGAGCACGAAACGGGCGTCGGAAAGGGCAGCCGAAACGCGGCCCCGGGCCAGGCGTAGACGCGCCCGCTCCAGACGGGCGGGGCAGTTCATTGGCCAGGCCACCGTCAGGACGGCCAACAATTTGGCGGCCGATGAGAATTGCCGTTGCCGGCGAAGCCGGCGAGTTCGGTCAATGATCGCCGACGGTAATAGCAGAGGATCAGCCGAACGGTCCATGGCCTAATTTTCTTTGGTTGGGCAAGTCGCAACACGCTTGTTCGACGCATCGCTGGCGAAAATGGCGGCGAGACAGATTCGAATCGATCGCCCAGATGAGGGAAGATGCTCAGCAACATTGACCGTGCACGGTCTATTGTCGAAAGATTTGCCGGGGCTCGCGTCATGGTGGTGGGCGACTTGGTAATCGACGAGCACCGTATGGGAACGGTGGCCCGCCTTTCGCGTGAGGCTCCCCTGCCGGTAATTGAGCAACGCGAGCAAAGCTACCTGGCGGGCGGGGCCGCCAATTTGGCGATGAATCTGCGATCCGTTGGGGTCGCCGTTTCCGTGCTTGGGGCGATCGGCGACGATCCGTTAGGTCAACGGTTGGCCGAACTGATCGGTTCCAGCGGGGCTGAAGTGACCCACCTGCTCACGGTCCCGGGCAGCAAGACGCCGTCCAAGTTGCGGATATGGGCCTCCGGCGACCGCCAGGCCAGCCATCAGCAGGTGGCCCGGATCGATGCTGATGTCGACATGATGCTCAGCGCCGATGTCAACAGGGAGTTGGCCGATCGCCTGCGCCGGGCCGTTGGCGGTTGCGACGCGGTAATTTTTTCCGACTACGAAGGGGGCGTGGTGGCCCCGCAAATCCTGGCCGCGGCCCGAAGCGCAGCCAACGAATCCGGGACGCTGCTGGTGGCCGATTCGCATGGTGGCTTTGAGCGATTCACCGGATATGACGCGATTACGCCAAACCAACCGGAGGCCGAATCATTCCTGGGCGAACGTTTTGCCGATGTCGAAGCTGTGCTGCGGCGGGGCGGGGCGATGCTGGAACGCATCGCCTGCCGCGAGGTGCTAATGACCCTGGGCGCCGACGGGATGGCCCTGTTCCAGGCCGGTCAGCGGCCGTTGCACATTGCCCCGCATCCGATATCGTCGGTTACCGATACAACGGGGGCCGGCGATACCGCGGCGGCGGTCTTTGTCGCCGGACGGATAGCCGGAGCCAGCGCCGCTGAGGCGGCAACGCTGGCCAACTGTGCGGCGGCGGTGATCGTAGGTCAGGTTGGTGTGGCCACAGTCACCGGCCCGCAGATCATAGACGGCCTCTTTGGGCGGGCGTGAGATGAAGCGCCCGGCCGCGCCGGTATTCTCTCTGGCCGTCGCCGCTTCCCGCCTGGCGAAGCGCGGCGACCAAACGTTGGTACTTACCAACGGCGTATTTGACCTGTTGCATCCGGGCCATACATTCCTGCTGGCCGAATGCTCAAAGCTGGGGGATCTGGTGGCGGTGGGCGTAAATTGCGACGCCGCCGTGCGGGCCGCCAAGGGTCCCGGCAGACCGTTGCAAGGTCTTCCCCAGCGGTTGGCGGTACTCTCGGCGGTACGTTGGGTAGATTTCCTGATTCCATTTCCCCAAGCCGACGCCGGCGAGTTGATTGCGGCCCTGCGTCCCGATATTTATGTAAAGGGTAGCGAATACGACCCCGCCGGCGCCAACCCGCGCCCGCTGCCCGAGCTGGAATCGACTGGCCGCTTTGGGGTGAAGTGTCATTACGTGGCCATGGAGCCCGGCCATTCGACAACCGGCCTGGCCCGCCGCATCACCGCCGACCGAATGGACCAATAGGCAGCCCGCTGCGTCGGCACATGCTGGCAGCCGCCGGATTGGTGGCCGCCGGCAATGTAATTTCACGACTGATCGGGTTTGTCCGCGAACCGGTAATCGCCGCCGTTTTTGGCGCCAGCACGCAAGCCGATGCCTTCGAGATCGCGGCGCGGGTGCCCAACACGCTGCTCGAGGTCGCCATCGGCGGTGCGGTTTCGGCGGTGCTCGTCCCGCTGCTGGCGGGAATGGGCGACGGCCCGGCGGCCCGGCGCTTGACCGGCAATGTGGCCAGCGTCACCGCGTTGCTACTGGGATTGCTGACCATCGGTGGTTTGGTTTTTACCGACCAGCTAGTGGCGCTATTGGCACCCGATTTGCCGCAGTCAGCAAAGCCGCTGGCCGCGGCCATGCTGCGCTTTACGATCCCGGCCGCATTGCTGCTGGGAATATCGGCCGTCGTGACCGCCCGCCTAATAGCGCTCGAGCGCTTCGTCGGACCGGCCTTTTCCATATCGGCCCTCAATTCGGTGCTGGTGGTCGCCATTTTGGCGCTCACGCCCCTGGTCGGACCGGTCGCCGTGGCGGTCGGCTATCTCGTGGGGGCCGGGGCGCACCTGGCGGTGCAATTGCCAGGTCTGTTTCGCGCCGGAGTCTCTCGGCGCTGGCCAGATCCATGGGCCGATTCCAACCTGCGTCGCGCCGTGCTGTTGTATTTGCCGGTCCTGGGTGGCCTGTTGATCGCCCAAGTAGTGATCCTGGTGGAAACCCGCCTGGCCACCAGCGCCGGGGAAGGCAGCCTGGCGATGATGCGGTACGCCACCCGATTGCAGCAATTTCCGCTCGGCGTGATCGTGGCCGCGATCGCCCTGGCATTGCTACCGCCACTGGCCCAGGCGGCGCCGGCAGCCCTGCGCCGAATGGCGGAGGCGGATGAATTCAAAGAGCTTTTCTGGGCTGCCGCACGGGTCCTCATCGTAGCTATCGTGCCGGTGACCATAATCCTGGTATTGGCCGCCGAACCGGTGATTCGGATCGTTTACGAGCGCGGTCAATTCCAACCCGGAGACGTAGCGCCAACCGCCCTGGCGCTGGTCTATTACTCGGTGGCGTTGCCGCTGATCGCTATCGACCAATTGCTTATTTTTTCGCTTTACGCCGCCCGCAATACCATCGCCCCGGCGGCGGTGGGAGTAGTTGGTGTCGCGATCTATCTGCTGGTTGCTTTTCCCTTGGCTCAAGCTTTGGGTTTCCACGGACTGGTCCTGGCCAATTCCATCCAAAACGGGGCCCACGCCGTAGTGCTCGGGGCCCTGATGCTCTATCTCTTGCGAACTCGGCCGAAGAGGTCAGTTTGGCGATTCGCAATCGGCGTGACGGCGGCGGCGGCGGCGGCGGGAGCCGCGCTCTGGATGGGAATGGCGCTGGCCCAGTTCATCGAACCGGCCCCTGAGCCGGGATTGGTGACGCTGGTGCTGGCCCTGCCCGGGACCGCTTTGGCCTATTTCGCGGTATTGCAAGTATTTGGCGTTAAGGAACCGGCATTGATTTGGGCAATGGTCAGCGAGCGACTCATGCGCCGCTGACAAAAGGATCAGTTAACGCTTGGGCGCTGATCCAATTGGTTGCGCAGGTCCAGCGCCCCTTGATGCCGCTCGTCGGCGAACCAACGGAAGAAAACAATCGCCAGTGCGAACCAAAAAACGACCTTGCCGGGCGTCCACATGAGAAGGCCGCCCAGCTGTTGATCATCAGCAGCCGAAATTGAAAAGACCCGTGGGGCCTCAGCGTAGACCGAATAGACCGGCTCCTCGGCAAAGGTGAGCACGGCCCCAAAGAGGGACTGGGGAACCGGTAAGACAAATAGGTAAAAGATCTGAAACACCGGGGCCAGGCGCGGCAATTGCTCAGATTGCGATGCCAGCGGCCACCACATCATCATTGAGACCACGATATAGGACATGTGCTCAGTGTCGTGAAGGAGCTGATTGGTCAGGGCGGCCTCATAAAGGGTCGGGACATGCCAAAGGGCTACCACCGCCTGGGAAGCGATGATCGCAACCACCGGGTTGGTCAGTATCCTGCCCACCGCCAGGGCCCCGGGCAGCCGCAGCAAGAGGCCGATCATCCAGCCTGGCGTCCCCAGGATCAGGCCCAGCGGGACGATGAAGAACATGATCAGGTGCTGGGTCATGTGGGCGGAGAACAAGTAGTGTTCGCCGATGTAATCAATCGGTGAAAAGATTGCCAGGGCCATGGCAACCAGGCCGGCCAAGAAAGCCGGCACCCGCCATCGTTCCGGCGCCGGACCCAGATTGAAACGGACCCGCAGCGGACCCAGCAGATACAGATAGGCCGCCGCCGCCAATAGCATTCCAGTCGCCGCCGTGGGAGCGACCGACCAGACGTTGGTCTGCAGCGATTCAGCTACATGGGCGGTGTGCGGGAACAATACGGCGACCCTCTAGCTAAACGTGACCGGTGGATATTTGGCGCCCGTGCATTTGATTTTCGCGCAAGCGTTTAAATCTTGGCCCGCAGCCAAGCCCACACGCCAAACATCCGCAACGAAAAATAGATAAGCAAAGCCACAAAAACATAACGCAAGATCAGCTGGTCCAGCACCCCGCCGGCCAGCGCCCCGAAGACCAATCCGGTTGGGACCGAGAACACGGTAATGCCCGCCGCCCAGCGCCAGCGCACATTGCCCAGCCGAGTGTGCGCAATCACCCCGGCAATCGACGTCGGGATCATCATCGCCAAGGCGAAAGCCTGGGCGTCACGCTGGCCCAGCGAGAGAAAGAACACCGATACCGGCACGACAAAGATGCCGCCGCCAACACCCAGCAATCCACTCAAATAGCCAGCCAATAACCCGATCGTGACCGCCGCCACGTAGCGCCCATAGCCGGAGATGCTCAAGAGCTCTTCGGGATCAGCCAGGGAAAAAAGCAGTATTGCGGCAACCAGCAGAAACCCGGCAAACACCCGCCGCAGGGTCAGTTCCGGCATGGCCGACGCCGACCTGGCCCCCAGCGGGGCGGTGGCGATGGACGGCACGGTGGCCACGGCGACCAGGACCCAGTCGATCTCCACCGAAAGGGTGTAGCCAATCAAGCTTGCCAACGCCGTTAGAACCACGATGGCCAGCGAAGTGCCATGGGCGACGACTTGGCTGATGGAGAGCATGGAAACCATAAGTGGGACCATAAACGTGCCGCCACCGATGCCGGCCAACCCGGAGAACGTGCCGCCGCCGATGCCGATTGCTCCCAGCTGGGTCCAACTTGAACGGCGCCCCGGCACCCTAGGTGAATCGCTCATCAATAACCAGTGCGGATATTCTTGGCAGGCCCGGTCACTCCAATAGCGACCGTCCTCATTGCTAAATTGTTACTTGCCCAAACCCTCCGGAGAACACAGATGACAAGTGTGCGTGATCGTCAGTTGCCCCGGATCGGTTCAACCGTCATCGACCTGATCGGCAACACGCCGCTGGTTCAGATAAACAATGCGGTGGCCGAATCAGGCGCCGTAATTGTGGGAAAACTGGAGTCGGCCAATCCGGGTGGCAGCGTCAAAGACCGCACCGGATTGGCAATGATTGATGCCGCCGAAGCCGCCGCTGCCATCCGGCCGGGCGAGACAGTGGTCATCGAACCAACTTCCGGCAATACCGGCATCGCCCTGGCCATGGCCTGTGCCGCCAAAGGGTATCGCTGCGTGATAACAATGCCCGAGACGATGAGCATTGAGCGTCGCCAGGCCCTGCTGTTGTTCGGGGCCGAGCTGGTGCTCACGCCGGCCGCCGGCGGCATGCAGGGGGCGATCGACCAGGCAGAGACGCTGTGCGACTCAATCGAGGGCGGATGGATCCCACAGCAGTTTGAAAACCCCGCCAATCCCGACGTTCACTTCCGCACCACGGCCGAGGAGATCTGGCGCGACACCGAAGGCGAAGTCGACATCATCGTCTCGCCAGTCGGGACCGGTGGCACCGCCACCGGCTGTGCCCGGGCCTTAAAACCGCGTAAATCCAGCCTTGAGGTTGTCGGCGTGGAGCCCACCCGCAGCGCCGTAATTTCAGGCGGGGAACCGGGACCGCACCGGATTCAAGGAATCGGCGCAGGATTCGTTCCTTCAGTATTTGAGGGCGAATTGATTGATGAAATCATCAAGATCGAAGACGAGGCTGCCGAGCACATGGCGCGACAGCTTTGCTCCCGCGATGGCCTTTTCGTCGGCATCTCCGCCGGGGCCGGTGTGGCCGCGGCACTGGAGCTGGGCCAGCGCGAGGAAAACAAGGGCAATTTAATCGTTACGATCCTCCCCGATACCGGTGAGCGTTACCTGTCGCATCCAGGATTTGAGTCGGTCATCTATAACGCTGAGTTGCAACGGCCGGTCTAAGCCAATCCTGCAAATGAATCCGCCCCGACCGACCGGTCGGGGCGGATATCTAAAAAGCTGAAGTGCCGCTTGGCGGCATTGGGCTATTTGATCTCGATCGTTGCGCCTTCGGCCTCCAGCAATTTGGCAATCTCATCGGCCTCGTCCCGGGAAACGCCTTCTTTGACGGCGTTGGGGGCTTGGTCAACGATCGCCTTGGATTCCTTGAGTCCCAGACCGGTGATCTGTCGCACCACCTTGATTACCGGAATCTTGTTGGGACCGATCTCGGAGAGCACCACGTCGAATTCGGTTTGCTCGGCCGCCGCGGCCTCGCCGTTGGATGAGGCGTCTGCCGCCGCCGGCGCCGCCGCCATCGCGGTGACCCCGAATTTTTCTTGGAGCAGTTCGACCAACTCGGCCAACTCCAATACCGTCATCGACCCGATCGCCTCGATCAGATCATTTAGCTTTGTGTTTTCTGAAGCCATTTATTTCTCCTTGAAAAGTTGTTTAGCTTTGCAATGCTTGCCGGCAAGCAACGTTGACGGCAAAAGTTTTGGGTGGTTGCCCTAGGCAGCCTTTTGTTCGCGAATCTGATCGATGGCCACCGCCAGCCGCGATATGGTGGCCGCGAGAGTAAAGACCAGGCCCGTCAGCGGACTGGCCACGCTGCCAACGACCGTTGCAACCAAAACGTCGCGTGAAGGGATCGCCGCTATGCGCGTTACCAGTGGAACGTCGACCAATTCACCGTCAACCCGACCACCGCGAATCTCATACTCAGGGTTTCGAGCCGCCAGGCGCGTGAGCACCTTGGCCGCCCCGGAGGGATCGTCGGCGCAGATCGTCAATGCGACCGGACCGTCGAACAGTTCGCTCAGGTCGCCGAAACCGGCATTGGTGGCGGCGATACGGGCCAGGGTGTTTTTGACCACGTGATAGCTGGCTCCAACCTCGCCCAATTCACCACGTAGATCGGCTATGGCGGGAACCGAGAGGCCCCGATAGTAGCTGACCAGCCACGACGGCGTTGATTCGAAGAGGGTCTGGAGGTCGCTCACGCGGGCTTCTTTTTCAGCCCTTGTTGCCAATTGAGCTCCTTTATTGAAATGATCTAAAAGAAAAAACCGCACAGATTCAATGTCCCATGCGGTCGGATTGGCGATTGGTCGAAAGTTGCGCCTGAGCGCCGCTTTAGAAACCCTGTACCTGGGCGGGCGTCCTTAAAGGCTTGTTCGCCTTTTTGGAAATTAACCGCAAGCGATTGCGGCACCGGCCGTCTGGGGCATCAAATTGAGTTGTTACAAGTTAGGGATTTTAGGCCTGTTGACGAGCCTCATTTATTGCCTCGGCGACATCGAGCGGGATTCCCGGGCCCATAGTCGTCGAAAGAGTTATTGATTGCACATAGGTGCCGCGGGCACCATCGGGTCGAGCATTAACGATCGCATTTAGCGCCGTGTATAGGTTTTCACGCAGGCCCTCTAGCGCGAATGACACCTTGCCAATTACAAAATGAACGTTGCCGCTTTGGTCGGCCCGATATTCGATCTGGCCTCCCTTGATCGCGTCCACGACTTGGCCGATCCGCGGGCTGACCGTGCCGGCCCGGGCGTTGGGCATCAAGCCGCGTGGACCCAATATTCGACCCAGCGGACCGACGATCCGCATCATGTCCGGAGT
The DNA here is from genome assembly GCA_965249595.1 of Chloroflexota bacterium. Taxonomy (GTDB): domain Bacteria; phylum Chloroflexota; class UBA11872; order UBA11872; family VXNJ01; genus VXNJ01. The sequence goes on from OZ252242.1 coordinate 1,894,840, forward strand.
GGCCACGGCCGCATCAAAGTCGAGCCAACCAGCCTGAATCCGCTTGGCCAGATCCGCGCCGCCAACTTCCACGGCGCCGGCATCACGCGCCTCGGCCGCGGCGTCGCCGGCGGCAAAAGCAATGATGCGACGAGTCCGGCCGGTTCCGTGGGGGAGCACCACGGTGCCGCGGACCTGTTGGTCCTGGTGCCGCGTGTCGATGCCCAATTTCGAATGCAGTTCGACAGTGGAATCGAATTTTGTCGGATCCCATGTCTGGGCCAATTCAAGAGCGTCGGCTATCACATACTCACGGCCGGACTCTACGGTTTCGGCGGCCGCTTCATAGCGCTTGGAATTTTTGGTCATAGTGGCGAACTCTTAAGGGGTTGAAATCGGCTCGGTCAGGCCGGCGTTTGGACCGTAATGCCCATGCTGCGGGCAGTACCGGCCACAATTTTCTTTGCTTGATCTAGGTCTTTGGTGTTGAGGTCGGGCATCTTGATCGTGGCAATCTCGGCCAGCTGCTCATCGGTCACCGAGCCAACCACCTCTTGGCTGGGATTGCTGGCACCCACCGATACCCCGGCAGCCTTGCGCAGCAGGTCTGAAGCGGGCGGCGTCTTGGTGATAAACGAATAGGAGCGGTCGGAGAAGATCGTCACCTCGCACGGGATGATGTTGCCGATCTGGTCCCGGGTCTTGGCGTTGTAATCCTTTACGAATTGGACGCTGTTGACGCCGTGTTGCCCCAGTGATGGGCCTACCGGAGGGGCCACCGTGGCCTGGCCACCGGCCAGTTGCATCTTGACGATGGCAATCACTTTCTGCGCCAAATTAGAACTCTCTTTAAGTAGCTTGTGGGAATTTTTGGTTTGCGCCGATTAGGGCTCAGGCGCCCGAGCGGACACGTTCGACTTGCAGGAAATCCAGTTCGACCGGGGTGTCGCGACCGAAGAAAGAAACCATTACTCGAACGCGGCCGCGTTCTAGGTTCACCTCGTCGACGGTTCCCAAGAATTCGGAGAAAGGACCGTCAACAATTTTCACGGTATCACCCGCGGCCATCGAAACCTGGACCCTTGGCGCTTTGCCGTGGATCTGTTCAAAGATCCTCTCGACTTCAACCTTGGGCAGCGGCATCGCGCGCTGGCTGCCACCGACGAAGTTGACGACGCCCGGGGTATTGCGAACTATGGTGCCGGAGGTGGTGTTGTAATCCATCCGCACCAACACGTAGCCCTGAAACATCTTGCGCTTGACGGTCTGGCGTTCGCCGTTGCGAACTTCCTCGACGTCTTTCTCCGGGATAACGACCTCGAAGATCGCGTCCTCAGCGTCCATGGACCGGATTCGGGAGAGTAGATTGTCGCGAAAGCGGTTCTCGTAACCCGAATAGGTCTGAACCACGTACCAGTCGCCGCGCAGGTTGGTATCGGTCGCCATCAACTATGCCTGGATAAAGATCAAATCTGAAAGTTTGGAAAGGCCGAAATCAAAAAATCCAAGGAACAGCGCCAGCGCGATTACCACACCCAACACGATCACCGTAAGGCGAATCGTCTCGTCTCGCGTTGGCCAGTGCGATCGGCGCAATTCGGCTACGGTTTCCCGCGCGAAATTGGCAGGTCCATTCGACTGGCGGGCGGTCGCACGACGTCTAGTTCTTGCTCTGCCAGCCAAATCTTGTCCTGTGTCGGGAAGCGCCGATTGGCGGACGCCAACTAGCCTTCCCAATTGCTCATTTCTTGGGCAACAACACGGCTTTTGGCAACCGCGCCATTGCGGCGGATTCTAGCACCGGATTGATACAGCGCCCTCCCTACCAGAGGCTGTAACCACCGTCTACGATCAGGTCCAACCCAACGACAAATGTCGATGCCGGAGTCGCCAAAAACAATACCGCGCCGGCCAGTTCGTCGACAGTTCCGCGCCGGCCGATCGGGGTAATGTCCATCCAGCGGCCGCGGAAGGGTTCGGCGGCCGGATTGGCTGCGGCGGTGTTAGTCGCAATGTATCCGGGTGATATGCAATTGCAATAGATTCCGTCCTTGATCCATTCAGCGGCCAGGCTTTTGGTCAGGTGCACGCACCCGGCCTTCGACGCGTTGTAGGTCGACTGCATCTGCGGATGATTAACTATTGATCCCGACATCGAAGCGTTGTTGATGATTCGACCACCGCCATGCTCGCGCATCCAGCGGGCCTCGGCCTGCATGCACAAGAACACGCCCTTCATGTTGGTGCCGACGATTCGATCCCATTCGGCCTCTTCCACCTCGTAGCCGTCGAACCAACCGAATGCACCGGCGTTGTTAAATGCCACGTCGAGTTGTCCGAATTGGCCGGTCACCGTATCAATCATGGCGTTGACGGAATCGGCATCCCGCACATCGCACCCAACGGTTGCGACCCGGCGGCCAAGGGCCTCAATATCGGCGGCGCTCTCACGCAACGTCGCCAGCGTGCGACCGGCCAGGGCGATATCGGCGCCGGCCTCGGCCAGGCCGCGCGCCACCGCCCGGCCGATGCCGGTGCCGCCACCGGTGACCAAGGCCACCTTGCCGGCCAAGCAAAAATCGTCCAACAGTCCCATGGTGTCCTCTTTTCGAATCCGCTGTGCCGCGGGTTAGTCGGTGGCCAAAGTCTCGACCAGCGAGGTGCCGCCGGTGCCGACAACCGTCCAATTCAGATCCAGCACCGCGCCGGTCATCAGTCCAGAGTCGGAAGACGCTAGGAATCTGACCGTATTGGCCACATCGTATGGTTTGAGCATTCGCCCGAAGGGCAGCAGTGGCTCGATCTCCTCACGCCAATTCGGACCGGCCCCGTGGAACGTGGTTTGAATGCGCTGTTCGCCGGGCGTATCGGTCCAGCCGAGGGCGATCCCGTTGATGCGTATACGCTCGTTAACAAGGTAATTGGCCGCGTTTTTGGTCAGGGTGAGCAGGCCGCCCTTGGATGTGGAATACGGTGCCAACTCCATGCCCCCGCCATAGGCATTGGCCGAGAGAACGTTGACGATGGCGCCACCGCCACCCTGCTCGATCATCACCTTGGCGGCATCCTGCATCAGGAAGAAGGGCGCCCGCAAATTCAGGTCCAACGTCTTTTGATACAGATCCGGGCTGGTGTTTAGGATGTTGCCGCGGTCGGTGATTGCCGCTGAATTTACCAGCGCGTCGACACGGCCATAGGATTCCAAAGCGGCCGGGATTAGCGAGCGGACTTGCGCCAGGTCAGTCAGGTCGGAGGGCACAAACCGGCTCTTGGCGCCAAGGGCCTCGATTTCGGCTGCCACGGCGGCGCCATTTGCTTCATTGCGGCCGCAGATTAACACCCCGGCGGCACCTTCGCGCGCGAACATGCGGGCAACCTCGGCCCCCACCCCTTGCGTGGAGCCGGTCACCACGGCAACGCTGCCGGCAAATTTACCATCTGTCATCAATTTCCCCTTACCGTTAATTTCAACATCATTTTCGGCTCCGCCGCCGGTCGAGCGAGTATTCCGGAGCATACGGTCGCCGATCGACTAAAAGCTGGTATACGGCGCTGGACCCGCGGATTTCGGTTGGCACGGCCCCGAAGCCGTTGGGCAGGATCAGAAACGGCCGCGATTGCTCACCACCGGCGCCGCCGTGCACGCTGACCTGGTTTTCAAACGCAACCACCTGGCCGCTTTCGAGCTGAGCGCCGTTAACGATAAGGTCGCCGGAATTCGAATACGATGCCAGATTGCGGATCGAATCACGGAGCTGGCGAGGATAAGCGGCGAGCGGGTCGGAGCCGTTGAGGGCGTCAGCCGATAGATTTATCATGCCGGCGGCGCCCTGAACCAGAACCTCGCCGGCCCGATTGCGAGTGATCACAAAATCGATCCCGGGATGATTGGCCAGGGTCGTGATCAATTCGGGGTAAAGATCGGCGATGTCCTCGACCGCCAATTGACCCGGTTGGCCGGTCAAATATATGTTGGCCAGGTTCCCAGACGGGCAAACGACGATGTCATCGGCGGAAACTTTGCGCAGGGCCGGTGCCAGCCCGGCCGCTGAGGCGGCCGCCGCGCCGCCCATTCGCTGCAGCAAAGACCGCATCGCAAAGCCCGCCGCGCGGGTTGATTCAGCGGCCGCGATCGCCGAGTTGTGACCGGTCAATTCGAGTTCGCTCCGGTTGGTACGAATCCGCACCAACCGGGCGGCGCTGGTGACCAGCTCGGCGAGCGGGTATTCGAACAGGCTCTCAAATGGGACGGCGGCGGTCTGTCCGTGGTCAGAGAGGATCACCATCGTGTATTCGCGCGGAGACGACTGGGCCGCCCGCCGCAGCCTGGCCAAGTGCCGGTCAAGGGTCTTTAGCGACCGCAGCGCGTTACTGCTGCGAGCTCCGCGGTAATGGGCAACCACGTCGTAGCCCACGTAAGTCATATATATCGCCGGAGTGCCATTGAAGAGTTCGCGGGTGGCAAAAAAGGTGGTCATCTCAGCGAACAGCACGGTGGTCACGGCCCGCTTTATCGGAAAGGTGAAATGCGCGCCGCCCGAACGCAGCAAGCGCAGTTCGGAAACCGTGGAGACCGCAACTTCAAAGATCATTTCCACGAGCAGGCGGAAAAAGCTGTGTGGGTTTTGGAAGAACAAAAACGCAGTTTCAAGCTGTTCGCGCATCCGATTTCTGGCTTTTACTTCGCTGGCCGTGGCCAACGCGGTGCTGGCCCCGCCACCTAAGAGATTGGCGATGCTGGTGCCGCCGCGGAGCAGGGCTCGCGGATGGTCCCGCTGGCGGGCGATGGCCGCCGCGTCGTCGACGTCGGAAGATTCGATCATTCGCCCGGCCGATTTGTCATACCAGCGAAAACCCGGGATTTCGCTCTCGTCGCCATAGAGGATTCCGGCCTGTGAGGACGATGTTTGAGTCGGCAGTTCGCACCACCATTCGCGCACCTCAAATTGCCGGCCCAGTAACCATCGGCGCAGATTTGGCATCCGCCGCGCCTCCACCGCTTCGCGCAGTATTGGTGCCGCCAATCCATCGATCTCAACCATCAACAGACCCGGTCCGACCAGCTCCGCATCAGTGGTGCGGGCGGTCAGGCGATGGGCAAAGTAGTAGGAAAAATCATCGTCATCGTCCTTGAGCGAGAGCACCGTGGCCAGGCTATGGACGACCGTGCTGGCCAGGGCCAGCAGCAGCACGGTACCGATTTCGGCCGGCGGTTGTCCGGGAACCCAATCTATCGCGACGTTTATGACAACGGCATTTAACACCAGCGACCAGAGGCCCAGCGTTCCGATCACCAGCGGCAGGGTGAATATCAATAGCAGCGGCCGCAGCAGAATATTGCCCAGCACGATCGCCGCCGCCAACTTCAGGCCCTGCTCCAGATCGGCGACTGAAAATCCGGGCAACAGGAAGGACATCAGTTCCAATGCGCCCAGCTGCAGGGCAATGACAAATACCGTCTGCCGCAGTACCCGGCCCAGCCGCGGCATTTATCAAACCCTCAATTTGCTGTTGGAACCGGGCGGGAGCACCGCCAGATCAACTCCGGGCGCCAATTCGGCCAAGGCCGACCGGAATTTAGCGACCGGATCCCGATCCGCGGACGCCGCTCGTGGAAGCCAACGCTGCCGATAGGCGCCCCAGTGGATAGGGATCACCCAACGCGGTTTCAGCTGGGCGGCGGCCCGGGCTGCCGAGCGGGGATTTAGATGTCCGCGGCCAACCGCGGCGCCCCAACCGGAAATTGGCAAAAAGGCAAGATCCAATCGTGTCGGCGATGGGCGCATTGACTCGAAGTAATCGGTGTCGCCGGCAAAGTAAAGCGTGCGCGAACCCTTTATTTCATACGCCAGGGCCTCGCCGTGCGGACCCATAGGAACCCGTTCGCCGGGATGGACGACCGGGAGGGCCGCTATCGTCAGCCCGAAGCATTCGATGCTGTTGCCGATCCCGATCTCGACTGACGGCAGGCCATGCCGGTGGAGAAAATCGCCGGTTCCGGCAGGGGCTATTACCAACGGTCGGCCAGGGATGCGCTTTAGTGTCCAGGGGTCGCAATGATCGTGATGCAGGTGCGAAATCAAAACGATGTCGACTGCCGGCAATCGGGCCGGATTCACCTGTGGACAGATCCGATCAATGGTCTGGAATAGGCGGCGGCGCAGCAGGGGGTCGGTGAGTATGACGGCGCCGTCAATCTCAATCAGGCAGGTCGCATGGCCCGGATGCGAGACCTGACAGCCAGTCATGGGTTAGGTGCTCTTGCACCCATACTGGGGACGGCGATCAATGATGCCTTGGGCCAGTCGGTGGGCCCGGGCCGCGCAACCAGTGTGCGCGGCCCTTTTTCAAGCGGAGTTATTCCGCCATAAGTCCTAGAGGTAGCCGCCCGAGGCTGGCGGGAATGTCCGCTCGGTCGGCTCATCAACTTCCAGAGCTCGATCGATAGCGGCCTGGGCTTCTTCGTTATATCGCGGTGCAGCTTCACGCGGATCGGCGTTGCCAAGGATGACGGCTTCCTGGAGCTTGGCATAGGAAGTCCAGACTTCAGCTGTTGCCGGTCCGTAGTAGAACGCAAACGAGTTCTTTTGGCCGTCAATGAACGGTTGCACTCCCGGAATCGACCGCCGGTAGGCACTGTAGACGACCGAGTCGCGGAACGAGAAGCGTGGCGGAATTTGGCCGAACGCCGTGCACCAGATCGAGTCGTTTTCAGGGTCGTTACCAATGAAATTGGTAAAGTGCCAGCCACCTTCAGAGTTCCTGCCGCCAGCGGGCAACTGCAATGCACCATAACCGATCGGGTTCAGGTTGGAAATCGGGCCGGCCGGCAGCAGGGCAACGCGCCCAACTTCCACGCCCAGGTTCTGAACGGCATTCTGCAGGCGCGACGGGTAGGCGCCGTAATGGCCCAGCAGGCCGGTGCCAAAGTCGTTCGTCTGCGAGGTTTCGTCGGCAGCCTTGAATTGGAGTGTTTCAGCATCCACGAACCTGGCCACCCAATCAAAATAATTGATCATTTCGGGGCTGTCCAGGATGGCCTTGGTTCCGGATTCGTCGACACCGAAGGCGCCGAAGCGGAAAAACCAACCGGTAGAAAGGTTTCCGGTGCCGGTATTGGGCTTGGTCGTCAGTGACATCCCGGTCACCTCGTCGCCAACCAAGTGAACCCTTGATGCGTTTTCGAACAGCTCTTCGGTCGTCGCCGGCGGAACGTCGGGGTCCAGACCAGCGGCTCGGTACAGGTCGGCGTTGTAATAAAGCGACATCGTACCGCTGTTGACCGGCATCGCCCACATCTTGCCGCGCCAGGTGATCGACTCGGTAATCGACGGGACAAAATCAAAGCTCTGGATGTCCGGTTCGAACTGGTCCAACTCGTGCATGACGCCGCGGCGGAAGAACGCGTTAATCAGAATGGATCCACCAACGCGAACGACGTCGGGCGGATTGCCACCGGCGATTGCGGCGGTCAGCTTGACGGTCAATTCGTTGTTTGGAACAAGAATCGGGTCCAGCCGGTAGGCGCTTTGCTGGCGGTGATAGTGGCCGACAACATGCTTTTCAAAGTTTGCTTGCTGGGTGGCCTGGTTGAACCATACGTTGGTGACTTGGGTCACCGGTTGAGCAGCCTCGCCCTCGACCAAGATCGTCACGACCCTCGTCTCGCCGGCTTCGCCCGGAACCTCAACGGTTACTACCTTGGGTTCGGAGGGAACCTCGACGGTCACTACCCTTTCGACAACCTCGGTTACTACCTCGGGGTCGCCACAGCCGGCCAGGGCGGCCGTTGTCGCTAGTCCGGCAGCACCCACCGCGGACACCCGCAGGGCTGTCCGGCGGCTTACTTTCCGCATGCTTTTTCCTTCCACTTAGTGCGCCAGCAACTAACTCGCGCCAATTGTCAAAATAACACGCCTTTAAGGACATGACCCTTAAATTCCGTGCTTCCAATATTAATGGCGGCCGGGCCGCCGACGCTAAAGGGCGTCGGTAAATACGACGGCGCCGTCAATCTCAATCAGGCAGGTCGCATGGCCCGGATGCGAGACCTGACAGCCAGTCATGGGTTAGGTGCTCTTGCACCCATACTGGGGACGGCGATCAATGATGCCTTGGGCCAGTCGGTGGGCCCGGGCCGCGCAACCAGTGTGCGCGGCCCTTTTTCAAGCGGAGTTATTCCGCCATAAGTCCTAGAGGTAGCCGCCCGAGGATGGCGGGAATGTCCGCTCGGTCGGCTCATCATCTTCCAGAGCTCGATCGATAGCGGCCTGGGCTTCTTCGTTATATCGCGGTGCAGCTTCACGCGGATCGGCGTTGCCAAGGATGACGGCTTCCTGGAGCTTGCCAAAGGAAGTCCAGACTTCAGCTGTTGCCGGTCCGTAGTAGAACGCAAACGAGTTCTTTTGGCCGTCAATGAACGGTTGCACTCCCGGAATCGACCGCCGGTAGGCACTGTAGACGACCGAGTCGCGGAACGAGAAGCGTGGCGGAATTTGGCCGAACGCCGTGCACCAGATCGAGTCGTTTTCAGGGTCGTTACCAATGAAATTGGTAAAGTGCCAGCCACCTTCAGAGTTCCTGCCGCCAACCGGCAACTGCAGGACCCCAACACCAATCGGGTTCAGGTTGGAAATCGGGCCGGCCGGCAGCAGGGCAACGCGCCCAACTTCCACGCCCAGGTTCTGAACGGCATTCTGCAGGCGCGACGGGTAGGCGGCGTAATGGCCCAGCAGGCCGGTGCCAAAGTCGTTCGTCTGCGAGGTTTCGTCGGCGGACTTGAACTGGAGTATTTCGGCATCCACGAACCTGGCCACCCAATCAAAATAGTTGAGCATTTCGGGGCTGTCCAGGAGAGCCTTGGTTCCGGATTCGTCGACACCGAAGGCGCCGTGGCGAAAGAATAATCCGGAAGAGGTGTTTCCAGTGCCCAAATTGGGCTTGGTCGGCAGCGACATCCCGGTGACCTCGTCGCCAACCGAATCAATCTTCTGCGAGTTCACAAAGAGCTCTTCGGTCGTCGCCGGCGGGGAGTCGGGGTCCAGACCAGCGGCTCGGTACAGGTCGGCGTTGTAATAAAGCGACATCGTACCGCTGTTGACCGGCATCGCCCACATCTTGCCGCGCCAGGTGAGTGCCTGGGTAATCGACGGGACAAAATCAAAGCTCTGGATGTCCGGTTCGAACTGGTCCAACTCGTGCATGACGCCGCGGCGGAAGAACGCGTTAGACAGGGTAATTCCACCAACGCGAACGGCGTCGGGCGGATTGCCACCGGCGATTGCGGCGGTCAGCTTGACGGTCAATTCGTTGTTTGGAACAAGAATCGGGTCCAGCCGGTAGGCGCTTTGCTGGCGGTGATAGTGGCCGACAACATGCTTTTCAAAGTTTGCTTGCTGGGTGGCCTGGTTGAACCATACGTTGGTGACTTGGGTCACCGGTTGAGCAGCCTCGCCCTCGACCAAGATCGTCACGACCCTCGTCTCGCCGGCTTCGCCCGGAACCTCAACGGTTACTACCTTGGGTTCGGAGGGAACCTCGACGGTCACTACCCTTTCGACAACCTCGGTTACTACCTCGGGGTCGCCACAGCCGGCCAGGGCGGCCGTTGTCGCTAGTCCGGCAGCACCCACCGCGGACACCCGCAGGGCTGTCCGGCGGCTTACTTTCCGCATGCTTTTTCCTTCCACTTAGTGCGCCAGCAACTAACTCGCGCCAATTGTCAAAATAACACGCCTTTAAGGACATGACCCTTAAATTCCGTGCTTCCAATATTAATGGCGGCCGGGCCGCCGACGCTAAAGGGCGTCGGATCGATAGTCCGCTCGCGTCGACTCAAAACCGACCTGCGCCAGGTCGCCATCGGCAATACCCAACCTGTCGCCCACCAATTGCTCGGCCGCCCGGACCAGCGCCAACCCATCCATGTTGTGGAGGCGCAGCAGGTAGTCCGGATTGGCCCCGTGGGCATACGTATCCTTTAGGCCCAGGCGCACCAATTTGGAGCCGAGCCCTTCGGCGGCGATGGTTTCGGCGACCGCTGTCCCCAGCCCACCGACCGTTAGATGGTTCTCCAGGGTGATCACCCCCAGGCGGCCGCGCCCGATCGATTCGGCGATCTGGGGATCGTCAAACGGCTTTAGGGTCGAGACGTGGACGTGTTCTACCGAAAGCCCGCGCTGCCGCAATAAGGTAACCGCGCGGATCGCATGCTCGGTGACGAGTCCAGATGAAACAACGGTCAGGTCTTCGCCACGTTCGAGCACTCGAACACGGTCAATGACGAACGGTTCCGATTCAGGGAAGAGGCGCGGGATGCGGCCACGGTTCATCCGCGCGTAAACCGGGCCCGGATGTTGGTAGATCGCCTCCAGTACGGTTTCGATTTCGGTGGCGTCTCCGGCGTCGATGACCGTCATGTTGGGCAGCGGGCGCATCAACGCCACATCATCGATCGCGTGGTGGGTGGCCCCGCCGGGGGAGATGATGCCCGGCAAAAACCCCAATATCTTGACCGGCGTGTTCGGGTAGGCAACCGCCATCTCGATCTGGTCCATCACCCGACGGGTGGCAAATACACCAAAAGTGTGAACGAATGGGACAAGCCCCTCGCGGGCCATTCCGCCGGCGAATCCGATCATGTTCTGTTCGGCCATCCCCATTGAGATACACCGCTGGGGGAACTGTTCGCGGAACAACCCCAGTTCGCAGGGCCGCGTAAGGTCGGCAGTGAGCGCATAGACGTCGCTGTGGCGCTCGGCAAAACGCGGGAAATTGTGATGGTGCGGCCGTACGACATAGTGTCCGTTTGTAATCATGCCGCTTGCGCCTTAAGGATGGAGAGGCGCCGTTCGAAGGCGGTCTGCTCTTCGGGGTCGGAAAAGATCACGTAGTGCAATTCGGGCAGCCGCGGGGCCATTTCCGGTATGCCGCGCATCGGGTCGGTACGGGCGATGACGAATAAAGTTTGGCCCGGGCTGTGGGATTGCGGAATGGCCAAAAGGGCATCTATATCATTCCCGTCAATCTCAAGCACCCGCGCGCCGAAGGCGTCCAGGCGTCCCGCGATTGGCTCGGTGCGCATGACACTATCCAGCAGGCCATCGACCTGTTGCCCGTTGGCGTCGATGATTACCGTGAGGTTGTCTAAGTCGTGAAAGGCGCAGGCCGCGACGGCCTCCCAGGTTTGACCTTCCTGCAATTCGCCATCGGACATGAACAGCCAGGTACGACCGCTTTCGCCCTTGACCCGCCGGGCAAAAGCAATACCGGCGGCCTGTGAGAGCGATTGCCCAAAGGATCCCGAAGTTATCGCGATTCCCGGCGAATGCTCGGCCCCAATTCGCTCCATAACCGCCCCATCTTCCTCAACCTGCGAGAGGGCTGCCGGCGAGAGCCGCCCGACCTCGACCAGCGCCGAATAGAGGGCGAGCGAGTAGTGGGTGGGCGAGAAGATGAAGCGATCCAGGTCCGGGGCGCGCGGTCCGTTGTAGCGGTCGCCGTCAAAGTGATCGGGGTTGTGAGCCGATGGCACGCCCGAAAACGGGGGCGGCAGGGCCGGCGCAACCGAGGGTCCCAACTGCATCAGGCGGGTGTAGAGAGTCGCCAGTATCTCGGCCGATGAACAGCTCTGGGAAAGGTAACCGCCTCCCAGTTGCAATGAGCTTTCCAGGGTGTGAATCCGGATGCCCAGTGCCACTCGAGCCGGGTCGAGGCTCCCGGGTTCGATGGCCGCAGCGTGCATCTGCTCGCCGTTGCGGTCGTTCATTATTTGTCCAATCCCAGGTTGGGAGCCCACATCCGGAATTGAACCGGAGACCTCATTCTTACCAAGAATGCGCTCTTCCTACTGAGCTATGTGGGCGCGCGGGAAACGTGAGTTCACCGGAACGGTTGCGCGTCGATCGCCCAAGATTTTATTGACCTTGGCCGCATGCATCCGCCGTGATGGGAAAATTCGGCTACAAGGAGAGGCCCCAGTCGGACCCCCGTTTAACGGGGGCCACGAGCGGGGAATGCGGTTCGATTCCGCAGCGGACGCGCCACCGTGATTGACCGGGTGCTGGGACTGCCAGCTTCCGTCATGAGCCGGGCTACCGGGCCGGGGTCTTCGCCCAAACGCCGTTCGCGCAAGCAATCTAGACATTTTTTTCAGATCTCGACGGCCGGGCGCGCCGGCGGCGTTGGCGTGCTCGTCGCCAGGGCTGCAACATGCAAACCCTCCTTCAACCTCTCTAGGCCATCGCCGGTCGAACGGCATTTCTGCTGACGCTGGCCGGATTTTTGCTAATGGCCTGTTCACCATTCGCCGACCCGGACGATTCAGCGGGTCAGGGCGAGACAGTCGATTCAACCGGCAAGACCGTTACGGCCCCGCGCGCGCCCGATCGACTGATCTCGCTGGCCCCGTCGGCAACCGAGTTGCTGGTGCTGCTCAACGCCGGCGAGCTATTGGTCGGAGTCGATGATTACAGTCCGCTTGAGGGCCTCTCCGGCGAAGTCGCCAGGGTTGGGACCTTTCCACCGGATTACGAACTGATCGCCAGCTTGGACCCCGATCTGATCATCGGAGCGTTCATTACCCCGGCGGAGCATGTCGACCGCCTGGAATCACTCGGCTTTCCGGTCTTTATTGCCGACAGCCGTTCGGTTGAGGGAATTCCGGCAGCCTTAGAGGCCTTGGCCGGCGCAGTGGACCGGGAAGACGCCTACGCCGAGATCGCCGATTCGTTCAACGACCGAATGGCGGCAATCGCCGACGCCTCGTCAACCGACGGCGACGCGCCGACCATCTATTGGGAGATAGACGCTACCGACCCGGCGCGGCCATTTGTGGCCGGCCCGGGCTCGCTGGCCAACGACGTTATTCGTTTGGCTGGCGGCGTGAACGTTTTCGCCGATCTGACCGATCCATATCCACAGGTATCGCTTGAAGCGGTGTTGGCCCGCAATCCCGACCTGATCGTCCTCGGCAACGCCCCCTGGGGCGAGAGCATCGCCACCCTGGGCGGGCGCCCCGGTTGGGCTAGCCTGCGAGCGATTTCCAATCGCCAGGTCTTGGAGCTGTCCGAATCGCAGGCCGATGCCGCATCCCGGGCCACGCCGGCGATGCTTGACCTGATCGAATACATGGCCGATTCACTCTCAGCGGCGCAGGTCAAATCATTACCCGCCGCGGCCTGATTCTCCCGGCCGCTGCCGCGGCAGCGCTGGTTGCAACGGCGCTGGCGGTCGCATTTGGCTCGGTTGAATTAGACATCGAAGCCCTGGTCAACGGCTTAGGGATTACCAGCGGCGAACCCGCCGGAGAAGCAGATGCCCGAATCAACAGCCAGATCCTGCTGCAGATCCGCCTGCCACGGGTAATTGCCGGACTATTGGTGGGCGCCGCGCTGGCCGCGGCCGGGGTCATTTACCAAGGACTGCTTCGAAATCCGCTGGCCGATCCTTTTGTGATCGGCGCCTCCGGCGGGGCCGCATTGGGGATCGTGGGTGGTCATTTGCTGCTGGCACTCCTTATCGTGCCGGCCGCATTGGGGAGCACGGTCATACCACTGCTGGGGTTCCTCGGCGCCCTGGCCGCGGTCTGGCTGGTCTACCTGCTGGCCAGCGGTCGCCACCAGGTAACGTCCAGCTCGTTGGTGCTGACCGGATTTGCCATCGGCTCCCTCCTGGGCGCCGCCAATTTCCTGTTGCTGCTCACCGCCCAACCCCTGCGCGAGCGACTGCTTGAACACTTGAGCTGGATGCTCGGCGGGGTCAAGGTCGTCGGCTGGGCGCCCTTGGTCGTTACCGCTCCGCCCCTGCTGGTGGCTTTGCTGGCGGCCATCCTGCTGGCCCGTCAACTCGATTACCTGGCCCTGGGGCCGGCCGGGGCAGCTCGCCTGGGGGTCAACATTGCCCACGCTCGGGCCTTGTTTATCGTGCTGGCCTCACTGCTCACCGCCCTGGCCGTGAGCCTGTCGGGAATCGTGGCCCTGGTCGGGCTCTTGGTGCCCCACGCCGTCCGTCTGCTCATCGGTCCGGCCAACCGGATGCTGCTCCCAACCAGCGCCCTGGCCGGTGGGGCCTATTTGGTCTTAATCGATTTGATGGCTCGATTCATTTGGCGGCCGACCGAGCTGCCGGTGGGGATCCTGGCCGCATTGCTGGGAGCCCCGGCCTTGGTTTGGCTTCTCCGGCGGGCTGGTGGATCTTATGACTTCTAGGCAGTTGGCCATTTCCGTCAAAGGGATGCGCACCAAACGCGGGCAATTTGAGCTTGCCGTTCCCAATTTGTCGGTTGCCTTCGGACAGCTGACGGTCTTGGTTGGACCCAATGGTTCGGGAAAGTCCACGCTGCTCAGGTCCATCGATGGCACCGTGGCCACCGATGGCCACATCGAGTTGGCCGGGCTGCCGGTCGCCGACATCTCCAACCGGCAACGGGCACGCCTATTGGCGGCCGTGCCGCAAGAATTTGCGGTGCCGTTCGCCTACAGCGCCCGACAACTGGTCGCCTTTGGACGGGCACCCCATCTGGGGTTGCTTGGGCAGCTGGGCGCGCAAGACCGGGTTGCCGTCGACGCAGCCCTTTCGACATGCGACCTTGTCTGCTTCGCCGATCGGCCGGTCGGCGATCTGTCCGGCGGCCAGCGTCGCCGGGTCGCCCTGGCGATGGCCCTGGCTCAGCAAACCCCGATTTTGCTGGTCGATGAGCCCACTGCCCATCTAGACATCGGTCGGGCGCGCTGGTGCTGGCAGCAACTGGCCGAATTCGCTGCTGCTGGCGGGGCCGTTCTGGCGGCGGCCCACGACTTGGCCGCGGCCGCGGTTTGGGCGGACCGCCTGGTGCTGCTCAGCGCGGGACAGATCAAAGCGCAAGGAACTCCGACACGGGTCCTCACAGCGGCCAACTTGCGCTCGGTGTTTAAGGTCGATGCCACCTTCGACGCGCCCGCTGGCCAACTGATCGTCGGCGATGGCGGGCGATCAACTACGAGTTGAAAATTCGGATTCAGAGACCCCGCTGGTGCCGTTGACTACAAAACTGACCGTAAATCGATAGCGCGTCGATGGGTCGAGCGGCTCGTGCGGAACAAACGAGAGCGCCCGTCGCCATTGACTGGTCTGCATCGTTCCGGCGATATGGACGCCATCGCTAACGCGCACCAAATTGGCCGAATTCCAGACCACGGCATCGCCAACCCGCAATGCGGCGGTAATCGGATAGCCCAATGGACGTCGAATGCCCGGTGCCGGATCCGGCGATTCAAATCCATCCCAGCTGGTGGGGATGTCACGTGCGCCATCGAAAGGGTGGATGCTGGCGGTAGGTGGTGAACCGGACCGGTCGGCCTGCAATCCGACGTTAAAGATCGTAACTACGATATTGCCGTCGCTGGCCGTGCCGTAACCCATGTGGACCGCCGATGGATGAAGGAACATGTAGCGGTGGTAGACGGTGTTAATCGCCCACTCCAAGGTGCGACTGGGAGTGAGCAACCCCGCCACTTCGTCGATCCAATTGAGCTCGTAGCCGGCTGATTTGGCCCGGTCGAAGATCGTTACCCCCGAATAGTGGGTCAGGCCCGGAATTTCATTGTGGAAATCTCCGCGGTTGGTGATCCAATACTGGGCATGGCTGCTGGCCGCGGCATTGAGCGGGCCCGAATGCTCAAGATCGATCAGCCCCATCTGCCGGCGCAGCCCGTTGACACGGTCAAGCAGGGCGGCGTCGAGTTCGCTGGGCGGTTGGAGCGGATCGGGTTGGATGGCTGATATCTCTCCAAGATAGGCAGCCGCCACCCAGCCACCCAATTCCAGCTCGCGCCAGTTGATGCCATCGGCTAGCACGACAGGTCCAATTACGGTGAGTACCCGCTGGTGCTGGGCGCGTCCGATTACGGTGGCCGAAATAGACGGAAGAGCGCGGATGTTTAAGACGCCGTCGGGCGTGTTCACCTGCCATTGTTCGCCAGTTACCGGCGTTGCGGTCGGCGTTGCGGTGGGGACCACGGTCGGTTCGACCACCGGGCTGGTACCCGAATCCCCCGGGTCGGCCGCCAGGTACTGACCGACGACCCATCGGTCACCACCGACCAGTTGCACCCAGGCAAATCCGTCGACATTGACCGTAAGACCGGTCGGAAATACTTCCCCTCCGTCGTCAACCGTGTCGACGATTGCGGCGGTGACCGTGGGGCCGGCCCGCACATTCACGTGCGAACCCGGAGTTGCGGCGAACCAGCGGCCGGCGCCGTACTCCGTTGGCGGCAGTTCGATCGGGTCGGTTGGAGCCTGGGTAGTCGGGATTTGCCCCGGTAGATGGGGTTGGGTTGCCGTTAGCGGAAAAAGCCCCAGCTGCTTGGCCAAATCGCCCCCGTTGGCCACGGTGACCGTACCGGCCGCCGCCCAAGGGCGATCGCTGGTCCAAAGTTGCAGGACCGCCCGCTGCAGGCGAATCGCCAATAGCCCTTCGTAAATTTGAACGCTGGATGTCGGCAGGCCATACCAACGCAGGTAGTCGCCTGCCTGAAAGTACGCGTCGGCAAGTTCCGGAACCCTCGACAACAGCTCGGTGCGACGGGCAATGATCTGGCTCCATACCAGGCCGGCTTCGTTGAATTGTTCCTGCTCCGGGACCAGCAGATCGGCCAACGCCTGGTCGTAGCCAAACCGCGACAGGTCATCAAAAACGTTGATAAATACCGTGGTTTGAGAGTCTGGCCGCCATTGAAAAACGGCCTTTTGCATCGCCTGGGTGACGAATCCATTCCATATAAAGCGGCGTGAAACCGGATAACCCACCGCTTGCACCCCACCGCTGTCGACAAATGCTTGCCAGAAGCGGGCCTCTCCATCGTCGATGACCGCGTAGCCGTCGAGAGGATCGGCGGTGTCGCCGCCGGTCTGGGTGAAAAACCAACCACCAGCGATCGCGTAGTCTCCGCTCTGGGCGTCAACCCCGGCCGGCCAGGCCAAAGTCGCCAGCAGTACCAAAAGGGCCGCCAACTGACGCCAAGCTGGCAGCCTCAAAACAAAATTGGTCGTCTTGATTGGAATCCGGCCACGGCCGACGGATAGGGCACCGGTGCAACTGGATCGAACCAATGCGGCAGACGTTGCCGGTCGAATTGGCCGCTTGAAGGGCGCAAACCGGGCCAGAGTGAGCGATCTATCGGCCGGCGGGGTATCGAATGCGGTCTTCAAAGTCGAATCTGATCATGGTTGTCTGGTGCTTAAACAGCCGTTTGCAAAACTGCGAGTCGCCGCCGATTGGCACATCGACCGAGTGCGCGTGATCCGGGAGGCGGCTGGCATGCGCGTTTGGTCAACCCTGGTGGACAACTCGAGCTGCCCGGCCGTCCTTGGGCTGGATGAATCCAACTACATTTTGGCAATGGGGTGTGCGCCCGCCGATTTCGTCAATTGGAAATCGGCATTGTTGGCTGGTCGGACAACGATGGTCACCGCCGAAGCTCTGGGGCGCCGGTTGGCCGCCCTACAGCGGGCCAGCGCCGGGCAAGGTCATCTGGCGGACCGGTTTCCGAATCACGACACATTCGTGCAGGGCCGGCTCGATCCATACTTCGGCTCCCAGCTGCGATCAAGTCACCCGGAATCGGCAGCCGCCTTGGCTGACCTGACCGGCCAATTGGGAGGGCGCCAGCATTGCCTGGTGCACGGGGATTTTTCGCCCAAGAACGTGCTGGTCGACTCCGACGGGGCCCCTTTTCTAATCGATTTCGAAATCTTCCACTACGGCCATCCAGCCTTCGATCCGGCGTTCATGCTTTCGCACCTGCTGCTCAAATGCCTCCATCTCCCGGCCGCGGCGGCCGATCTGGCCCAACTGGGCCGAACATTCTGGCGCAGCTATCGTCGCCAACTGAGCGGTTGGATCATTGCCGATCAGGAGGCGGTGACAATACGGTGCCTGGGAGCGCTGTTGCTGGCCCGGATCGACGGCAAATCGCCAGTCGAATACATCACGACCGACATCGATCGGCAGCGCGTCGTAGATTTGGGGCGGTCCCTGTTGCTGGGCGAATGCAACTCAATTGCGGCCGCTTGCGGCCGAACCGAAAACATGTCCGTCAGCGCCCCAAATAAAGGAATCTAATGCCGATCATTCACTCGATCCATGCCCGCGAAGTGCTCGATTCGCGCGGGCTGCCGACGGTCGAGGTCGATTTGAAATGCGATGGCGGATTCGGGCGCGCGATCGTCCCGGCCGGTGCCTCGACCGGCACCTTCGAAGCGCATGAATTACGCGACCTGGACCCCGGTCGATACAGTGGGCGCGGCGTACTGGCGGCAGTGGCCAATGTCAACGGCGAGATCGCGTCCTATGTGATCGGAATGGACTGCGCCGAACAGGACGAGATCGATCAGGCGCTCATTAACCTCGACGGCACGAATTCCAAGTCGCGACTGGGGGCCAATGCGCTGCTCGGGGTCTCGTTGGCCTGCGCCCACGCCAGCGCCGATGCCGCTGGCATCCCTCTGTACCGGCAAATTGCCCGACCGGGCTTTGCTCCCAGCCTGCCGACGCCGATGATCAACATCATTTCAGGAGGCCTACATGCCGGCGGTCGACTGGATTTTCAGGATTACCTGGTAGTGCCCGGCGGGGCCAGCTCAATCTCACAGGCCCTTGAATGGGTAGCCGAAATCCGGGCCGCCGGGGCCACCTTGCTGGAAGAGGGTGGGCACAGCCTGCTATTGGCCGACGAAGGTGGATTCGGGCCGCGATTGCCGGACAATCGGGCCGCGATCGCCCTGTTGGTGGAGGCGATTGGACGAGCCGGCCTTACACCCGGGTCGCAGGTTGCCATCGCCATCGACGTGGCAGCCCAGCATTTTGCCAGCACCGACGGATATCGCCTCGCCGCCGAGGATCGCGACATATCAACCGCCGGCATGATCGAGATGCTCTCGCGATTGGTTGAAGAGTTCCCAATAATCTCGATCGAGGACGGTTTGGCCGAAGACGATTGGGATGGTTGGGCCCAGCTCAATTCGGCCCTGGCCCCGATCCAGGTTCTCGGTGACGACCTCTTTACAACGAATCTGGCCCGCTTGGAGCGAGGTATCGCCAATGCGGCGGCCAACGCGATTCTGATCAAGGTCAATCAGATCGGCACCCTCACCGAAGCCCTCTTAGCACTGCGCCGGGCCCAGGCTGCGGATTTCGCTACGGTTGTCTCGGCCCGATCTGGCGAGACCGAAGACAGCACCATCGCTGATATCGCCGTGGCAACCGGCGCCGGCCAAATAAAAATCGGCTCATTGGCTCGTTCCGAACGCGGCGCCAAATACAACCAGCTGCTACGGATAGAAGAACAGCTAGCCGACGGGCACGGCTACGCCGGTTGGGCGCCGTTCTCGCGCTGATCGTCGGTCAAGATTGCTCTTCGGCAATCCCGTTGCCAACGGATGGTACTGGCGGAGGAGGCGGGATTCGAACCCGCGACCCGGCTTTAAACCGGGTAACCGCTTAGCAGGCGGCCGCACTAGACCAACTATGCGACTCCTCCATCCCCGATTGCGAGGGGCGGAGGGGGTGGGATTCGAACCCACGAACCTCATCGGTTAGTGGTTTTCAAGACCACCGCCTTAAACCACTCGGCCACCCCTCCCAAAGGAGCGCCGAGATTATAGGAAAGCACCCACTTGCGTGCCCGCTTTAATTGGCTAGCGGCGCCGCTTTCCTCACCGGCGACGGGCCGCCGCCAAAACCGCCACCGCCCGCTGAACGCGGGCCGATCGGCGGCCACTGGCCAGGATTGTTATCAGGGCCGACGGTGGTGCGTAGATGGCCGGATCGGTGACCGTGTACAAGACCGCGCCGGTGGCTCCGACGGCGGCGCCCAGGTGAGCCGGTGCCGAATCGTTGGCGATAAACAACCCGCCATCTTCAAGCAGCACGGCGAGTTCGTCAAATTCGAGTTGTCCGAGCAAATTGGCGGCCGGATTTCCCAAATTATCAAGAACCTGGGCCACCGAATCGGTGTCGCTGGCACTGCCAACTAGCACCGGCAGTAATCCGCAGTCGTCGCGGAGGATCCGGGCCACGGCGGCAAACCCGGCCGGGTCCCAGCGCTTGGCCAACATCCGCGAACCGGCATTGACGCCGCCGCCGGGAGCAACAACCAAGTAGCCGCTTCGTTCGGCGCCCCATTCGCTCAGCAACGAACGCGCTCGCGCGCGAGACGAGTCAGCGGGTCGATACCAACGCCGAGGAGCGAGCGCCGAAATTCCCACTTTCCGCGCCACATCGAGATAGATTTCGCTTTCGCGGCGTCGCCGGGCCACCGGGACACGGTGCGTTAGTGAAAAGCCACGTCCGCCGCTGTCTAGGCCAACCCGCAGCGGGATCCGCGCCAGCAGCGGCAGCAGGGTCATAAGCGGCGATCGGTCCAGCACGAAGGCCGCATCGAATCGACCGTCTCGCAATGTCGCAGCGACGCCAAACAGTTGCTGCAGGCTGTATGCCCCCGGCGTGCCCACCGGCCCGCAGTCGATAAGCTCATCGACTCCCTCGAGCCCGGCCGCCGCCGGGCTCGACCAGCTCCCCACCAGCATCGTGATCCGGGCCGAGGGCCAGGCCTGGCGCAGCGAGTACAAAAATGGGCCCGCCATCAGCACGTCGCCCAGTGCTCCAGGTTTTATGACGATGAGCCGGCAGTCGCTAGAGGGAATTGAAAATCGGCGACGCCGATTACCGATAAAAGGGATCGCCAGCAGGCGGCAGACAATGGTCACCGCCAGGTGCCCGAAGGCGCCGCGCAGACGCCTAGTCCATGACCTGCTCAGCACTCACCAACCCGAAAGTGAGTTTGCCGGCAACCGCAATTTGGTCACCGATCTTCGCTTCACCAACGCCGCGCCCCACGCTGGACCGCAGACGTTCCACCGTAACGGTCAAATTGAGAAGGTCGCCGGGCCGCACGATGCGCCGGAAGCGCAGGCCGTCAATGCCGGCGAATACCACCAACTTGCCCTCGTTGGCCGGCGCTGACATGGCCAGGCAGGCACCGGTCTGAGCCAGCGCTTCGACCAGGAGCACACCCGGCATGACCGGGTTGCCGGGAAAGTGGCCTTTGAAGAAATATTCATCCCCGCGGACCCGGTACTGGGCCACCGCGCGACGTCCGGGGTCCAGTTCCAAAAGGCGGTCGAGAAATAGGAATGGGTCGCGCTGTGGAATCAGGTCCTCGACCGCCGGAAGGTCGAAAGGTGTTGGCTCAGACATGCTGACGGGCCAGCCGGGAGAGGGAATGATTGGGATCGCGCAGGTGGCCGTAGAGTTCCATGTATTGCTGGTAGTACTGCTTGTAGATCGCAACCTGATCGGATTGCGGTTCGAGCGGCGGCCGGTAGCGCACGCAAGCGGCGACCGCCGAGAGTACGTCACTATGGCCGCCGCCAACGACCGAGCCGAGCACCGCGGCACCGAAGGCTGGGCCTTCTTCAGCCTCAACCTGCTGCACCGGACGGTCGAAGGCGTCGGCCAGCATCTGTTGCCAGAAAGGCGAACGGGCACCGCCGCCGGTGGCGACCACGTTGGTGGTGGACACTCCCAAATCGGCGATCAGGCGCATGGAATCGCAAAGAGCGAAGGTTATGCCTTCAATCACTGCCCGACTCACATGGGCGAGACCGTGTCGCAAGGTCAATCCGACCAGGGCGCCGCGCGCATCGGGGTCAATGTGAGGAGTGCGCTCGCCGGCCAGATAGGGCAGGAACACCAGGCCCTCGCTGCCGGGCGGGGCCTTGGCCGCCGCCGCCGTGAGCAATTCATAGGCATCGATATCAGTTGGCGGGCGGGCGTCGTAGATCGGGTCAAGCAACAGGTCGCGAAGCCAACGCAAACACATGCCCGCCGAGAGGATCACACCCATGTAATGGAATGCCGACGGCACCGAATGGCACATCGTATGGATCCGGCCAGCCGGGTCGGCGACCGGCTGCTCGGCATGGGCAAAGACCACGCCGCTGGTGCCGATGCTGGCCGATACGACACCGGGGCGAATGATCCCGGTGCCGATGGCGGCGGCCGAATTGTCACCGCCGCCGCCAGCTATCGGGATTCCTGCCGGCAACCCCAATTCGCGGGCGATCGCCGGCGACACCGTGCCGGTGGCGGCCGGCCCCTCGAAGACTTCCGGCAACCAGCGGCGAGGTATGTCAAATGCATCGAGCAATTCGGCTGACCAGTCGCGCCCTGCCACATCCAATAACAAAACACCGGAAGCATCGGCAACATCGGTGGCGCGGTCACCGGAAAGGCGGAATCGAATGTAATCCTTGGGCAGCAGGACCGTATGCAGGCGGGCAAAATTTTCGGGCTCGTTGTCGCGCAGCCAGAGAATCTTGGGGGCCTGAAATCCGGTAATGGGCGGGCTCAGCGCAATGTCGCGCAGTTGACGGCCGGCGACTTGCTCCATCGCTTCCACTTGAGCGGCGGTGCGTTGGTCATTCCACAGCGGGGCCGGACGGATAACGCGGTCCTGGCGGTCCAGGAAAACCGCCCCGTGCATTTGACCGGTCAAACCTATTCCCCTGGCTTCGGCGAGGTTCAGTCGTCCTCCAAGGGCCAGGCAGGCCCGTCGGACCGAATCCCACCAATCGGTGGGATTCTGCTCGGTCCACCCAGGTTGGGGCGTGCTCAGCGGGTGCTCGCTGGCGGCTGTTCCCAATATGTTGCCGTCATCGTCGATGGCGATAACGCGGCTGCCTTGGGTACCGACATCCATCCCCAAATACATAGCGACCATCCTGAATATTGAATCGGCTCTAGGACCTGAGCTTCAAGTTTGCCAGCGACCGTTAGTCGACACCGGGATAATCTCGTCGCCAGCTTGGAAAAATAACCAGAAAGTCGCCCGCCTTGCCAGAGGATGCCTCGTTACCGCGACTTTTGGCGCTCGACATTGACGGCACGCTGCTGCCCAGCGGCGGGCAAATATCAGACCGTACCATCAGGGCCGTTCGCGCCGCCGAGGCGGCCGGCATCGTGATCGTTATCGCCACCGGCCGGCGTTGGCGTACCGCCAGGATGGTTTTGGAGCCGCTTGGGGCCGGCCAATACCTGATCGGGAGTTCGGGCGCCCTGGTGCGCGAGATAGCCGACCTCGACAAACCAAAGATCATCCGCCGCCGCTACATGACCCATGCCGACGCATTGGCGGTATGCCGCGCCGCACTGGCCCTTGACCTCACGCCGGTTTGGTTCGACACGCCAGATCGAACCCGCCGGCTGTTTGTTTTCGGCCAAATCGAAGGCAATTCGCAGTTGGAGATTTATTCGCGATCCAATCCCGACGCGTTCGTGGAGAGAACTACGTTCGACGGACTGGGCGATGCGCTGGAAATTGTTTGCTTTGGTCGTTCTGCCCAACTTGGTGCGCTGGCCCGGCAAGTCGGCGGTTGGGAGCGGCGGCCGGCGCGGGCTATGACCTGGAACAGTGCCCGTTACTTGGGGACGGTGCTCGAAATAATCGCCGCCGACGCCTCCAAGGGCGCCGCTCTGGCCTGGCTGAGTGCTCGACTGGGTATCGATCGAAGCGATACCGTCGCCGTTGGTGACGACATCAATGACCTGGAGATGCTCAACTGGGCCGGTCGCGCCTGGGGCATAGAGGGTGGCGCCGGGCCGATATTGGAGGTTGTCGACGGAGTACTCCCGCCACCGCAACGGGAGGGCGTGGCCGATCTGATCGAGGGCTGGCTAGCAGCGTCCTATCACTCCTAAAATTCCACGCCGGCCGACGTGGCTCAATGGTAGAGCGGGGCTTTCGTAAAGCTCAGGTTGTGGGTTCGACTCCCACCGTCGGCTCCCGGCTCCGGTGCCGTCCCTGCGCCGGCCTACAGCTGGCCTGCGGAGATGACGCGCTGTTGGGCGGCGGCCGGGGTGCGGCTCAGGAAAGGCTAACGATGAACGTTTTGAACGGGCCGAGTGGTCGACCACCTGGCGGCCCATCCGCCAGCGAAAAATTCCAATGGCCAGAATTGCACGGCTTACTCTGGCCTGTAACCCGACCAACTTCCCTCGCCTAAAGGACGACCTTAGGGATGGCAAATCCAAGCATGAAGCAATGGGCGGTTGTCCTGGGCGTTTCGTCGGGATTCGGCGCCGCCACCGCCAAGCGATTGGCAAGCGACGGCATCAACATTTTTGGCTTTCACCTCGATCGTCGATCTACCATGGCCGAGGTGGAGGCAGTCAAGTCAGAAATTGAAGCCGAGGGCGTTCAAGCCGAGTTTTTCAACGCCAATGCGGCCGACGAATCGGTTCGCGAATCTTCCATTGCCAAGATGGCCACGATCGCCGAAGGCGGTTCGGTCAAGGTGATGCTGCACTCGCTGGCGTTTGGAAACCTTTTGCCCTATTTCCCTGATGACCACGGGCGCTCCGTCAATCAGCGGCAGTTGGAAATGACATTCGATGTGATGGCCCATAGCCTGGTGTATTGGACCCGCGGGTTGATCAATTCGTCTTTGATGGGTCAAGGCGGCCGGGTATTCGCGATGACCTCGGCCGGGTCAACCCGTATCTGGCCCCACTACGGATCGGTCGGCCCGGTAAAGTCGGCCCTCGAGGCCCACACTCGACGACTGGCTTTCGAATGTGGCCCGTTTGGAATCACCGTCAATGCGATCCGGGCCGGCGTCACCCACACCCCGGCGTTGGAAAAAATTCGCGGTTTCGAAGAATTGATGGAGCGCTCCTCCAGTCTCAATCCCGGTGGACGCCTCACTACCCCGGAGGATGTCGCCGAGGCTATTTCGCTACTCTGCGATGACCGGTCCCACTGGATCACCGGCAATGTCATCGGCGTCGATGGCGGCGAGGATCTGATGGGGTAATTTGGCCGGGCTAACAACCCGGTAACGCTACAACCAGGGCGCGTAATGATCTCTCGGCGCACGTTCAACGGCGCTGGCTAAGCGAGAATCCGCTTCAATTTGGGCCACCAGCTGGTCCGGCCCTTCGAAGCGCTGCACCGGCCGCAGAAACCGTTCCAGGAAAACCCGCAGCGGCGATCCCGCCAGGTCGCCTTCGAATTCGAAAATGTGAACTTCCAGCAGGCGGGCGTGACTGTCAAATGTTGGGCGTGGGCCCAGATTTGCCACCGCGGGGCGCAAATCAAATTCACCAGGCAGCAGAGCCGAGACCGCGTACACGCCGTCGGGCGGGAACTGCAAAGCCGAATCCGGGATGATGTTGGCGGTCGGGAACCCCAGCTGCGAACCACGACCCTGGCCACGGCGAACGATCCCGCCAACACTATGATGTCTCCCTGAAATCTCGCCAAATGCGTCAAGTCGGCCGGCCGCCAGTGTCGACCGCAGATTTCGGGTGTTTAGCTCTTCAGACCCCGATGCGATTGGTACCGAAATCAATTCAACGCCCAATTGCCGACAGATGGCCCCGATCTCAGTTATCCCGGCTGCCCCGCCGCGGCCGATGCGGGTATTTAGTCCGGCCACCAATAATTCCATGCCCGCTTTTTTGGCCAGGTCGCCCAGAAACCGGGCCGCCGGCTGGGCGGCCAGCTCTTGGTCGAAATTGAGCATCTTGACGTTGTCGACCGGCAGCTGGGCGAGCAGATCGAGACGGTCGGATGGTGAATTGATGGCGGTTGGTTGAGACCCGGGGGCAAGGACCGCCAAAGGATGCGGATCCAAGGCTACCACGACGCTTTCGAGGCCCGCTGCGGCCGCCCTCGACGAGAGCACCGACAGCAATCGACGATGGCCCTTGTGGACTCCGTCAAACTTGCCAATTGACACTGCCAGGCGACCCACCGGCAACGGATCAGACCGTCGCCAAATGCGGGCGCCGGATCCCATTTAAGCCGCTTCCAATACCCGGCGCGGATGCAGCAGTCCGTCTGCGGTTAATTCACCCAACCCCAAAAAGCGCCCATCGATCGCATACACGCGACGGCGGCCGGGAGGGCCAGCGATAGTTGAGCGGGCGCCATTGCTAAATCGCGCGCTGAGCTCATCGTCGAGCAGGATTGGGGCGATCGGCCCCAAAACGCTATCCGGCGCGAAAACGACGTGGGCCAGCGAATCTGCCTTGGCCAGGGCCACGGCCTGCTCAAGTCGGACCGCCTCGGTCAATCCAAATGGGCCGCTGTGAGTTCGCAGCAATCCGGCCAGACAGGCACAGGTGCCAAGCGCTTCACCGAGATCACGGGCAATGGACCGGATGTATGTCCCGGCCGAACAACTCACGTCAATGGCGGCCACCAGTCGGCCAGCGGGATCGGGCACCGCCAGTCCGGCGCCGGCCAGGGCCGACCGTGGCCAGTAGCTAAAATCCGGCGCAGATATTGAATGAACGATAACCGGGCGTGCTTTGAGCACCGGCGCCGAGCCGGCCCGGGCCAGGTCATAAGCTCGCTGTCCTGCGACGTGAACCGCCGAATAGGCGGGCGGGATTTGCGAAATCGCTCCGGAAAACCGCGAGAGCGCAGCGCGCACTTGCCATGGCGCCGGGGTGACAGGGCTGCTAGCCGAAATACGCCCACCCAGATCGTCGGTATCGGTGCCGATCCCAAACAGCACAAATGCCAAATAGCGCTTGGGCAACTCGTGCAATTGTTCGGTTAACCGGGCAGCCGGACCGACCGCGATCGGCAATACGCCTTCCGCCAACGGGTCGAGCGTCCCGCAATGCCCGATCCGCTTGAATCGCCCGGCCCGCTTGAGTTGTCGCACCACTTCGGTTGATGTGAGCCCACGTGGTTTGTAGATGGGCAGGAAGAATGATGCTGGATAGCTATCGTTCACCGGAATCGGAATCGTTGGCGGGGTCGGAATCAATATCCAATTTTGAAAGCAGCTCGATTACATCCATGCCGGTCCAGTAACCACGGTCGGGGCGAAGATCGAGTTCGGGTACCACGCGCAGGGCCAGTACCCGACCCAGTCGAAAACGCAAGAATCCCTTTGCCTTCTGCATTGCCCGATGGAGGCCATCGAGGTCTTCGGTGTCAATCGAGGCCCCGTACAGAACACGGGCGTGTTTGAGGTCCTGCGAGACGGTCACCTGGGTAATTAAGACCTTGGCCAGGCGGGGATCGCGAACCTCGTGGGCTAGGATCTGCCCCAATTCACGGGCCAATTGCGAGGCGATTTTTTCAGATCGGTAGGCCATGCCCGGGGGCGACCGGGTGATTAACCCGGAAGTCGCTCTTCTTCGTGAAAGGCCTCTATTACGTCGCCTTCGCCGAGAACACGTCGCAAATTGGCCGACAAACCACACTCAAAACCGGCACTGACTTCGCGGACCTTGTCCTGGAAGCGCTGCATCGCCAGTACCCGTCCGGTCTGTATCAATTCTTCGCCGCGGAAATGGCGAATGGCCAAGTCGGTGGCGATGCGACCCTCGGTAACGAGGCCACCAAATATCTTCAGCGATCGCTCGGTTCTAAAGACTCCGCGCACTTCTAGGCGTCCGTCAATCACTTCGACGATCTCGGGTTCGAGACGCCCTTCTAGGGTTTTCTCGATGTCCTCAATTAAGTTGTAAATGATTGAGTATTCACGGATCTGGACCCCGTTCTGATCAGCCAAGGCGGCAGCGTTGGTGCTCGGCTGAACCCCAAAGCCCAACACGATGGCCTTGGCCGCGGTGGCCAGGTTGATATCGTTTTCAGTAATCGCCCCGACGCCGTGAAATACCACGTTCACGCGGACGACCGCTGACGAGAGTCCCTCGACGGCCTGGACCGTGGCTTGGGCAGCGCCTTCAGTCTCGGCCTTTATGACGAGATCGACCTGCTGTACGCGACCTTGCGTAAGCTGCTGCGCCAATTGCTCCAGGCTCATTTGGCTGGCCAGCGAATTTCTGGCCGCGGCCCGGTCAGAGACGCCTTTGCGGGTCTGGGCAATCGAACGCGCCAATTTATCGACCGTGACCCCGTAGAGGATTTGACCAGGGATTGGGATCTCTTTGATCCCGACTACCTCCACCGCCATTGAGGCTGTTGCCTCTCGCACGCGCTGGCCATGCGGGTCTACCAGGACCCGGACTTTACCGGCACTTGATCCGAGCACGAATGGATCGCCCACTCGTAGAACGCCGCCGGTGACCAGCACGGTTGCTACAGGCCCTAGCGATCGGTCTAGCCTGGTTTCCAAAACTGTCGCCCGAGCCGGGCCGGTCAATCGGGCTTGCGGCGGGTCAAGATCGGCAGTCAGCAAGATCAATTCAAGCAATTCAGCGACGCCGGTACCAGTCAGCGCGGAGACCTCCACGCTTACCACATCGCCGCCCATCTGCTCCACCGCCAAGTTAGCGCTCGCCAATTCGGTGAGAGATCGCATCGGATTTGCCGATTCGAGATCAATCTTGTTGACGGCCACGATGATTTGGGCCTTGTCGGCGGCCTGGGCGTGGCCGATGGCATCACGTGTTTGCGGCATCACCCCGTCATCGGCGGCGACAACTAGGACAACAATATCGGTGACATCAGCACCACGGGCCCGCATCTGAGTAAAGGCGGCGTGACCGGGAGTGTCGATGAAGGTGATGGTCCGATCGCCAATTTCGACCTGGTAGGCACCGATGCTCTGAGTGATGCCGCCAGCTTCACTGTTGGCTACATCGCTCTTGCGAATCTGATCGAGCAGGGTCGTCTTGCCGTGGTCGACATGACCCATCACCGTGACCACCGGCGGGCGGGGGCCCATTTCTCCTTCGGGCTCAGGGATATCTGATTCGGGCTGGGCCTCGGCTTCGGGCTCGGCCTCCATCAGAACTGCGTCGACCCCAAGGTCGGCCAGCATCAATCCGGCGGTCTCGAAATCCAAGGGTGCGTTGATATTTGCCGAGATGCCCTGCTTGAATAGCTCACCGACGAGTTCGGCGCCGGACATATAGATCATCTCGGCCAGATCGGAAACAGTGATGGTCGGCGGAATCGCCACCTGCTGCGGCCGCTCAACCACCGGGGCCGTTACGACGGCGGTGCTGCCATCCGATTCAGCCGGTCGCGGGGCGGCGGCCGGACGACGACGCGGCGGTGGCCTGCGACGGGCGCGACGACGAGCCATTTAGTCCCGCCCGACCTGAGGTTGCCGGCTGTTACCGCTTTTGAAAGTAATCAAGCGCCGTCACGTTCCAAGATGTCACTCGCTTCGGCCTCAAACGGGTCGCTATCTTCAAGTTCGCTAAGGTCCTGACCCAGTATCTGAGCAAGATCCGCAAGGTCTTCATCGCCGAGCAGGATGGTTGGATCCGGAGCGGCTTCGGAACGGAGTTTATCCGGCTGTGCGGCATCGCGGATATTAATCCGCCACCCGGTAAGGCGGGCCGCCAGGCGCGAGTTTTGGCCCTCGCGGCCAATGGCCAACGAGACCATATCGGAGGCCACCTGAACATCGGCCAGATTCTGTTCAGCATCAACTATTACGCGCATCGAGCGGGCTGGGCTCAGGGCATTGGCCACATAGGTGGACGGGTCCTCTGAATATTCGACGATCTCGACTTTTTCAGGAACCAAATCCCGCACGATGTTTTGAATTCGCGACCCACGGATTCCAACACAGGTACCGATCGGATCCAGCCCTTCCTGAATCGCCTGCACCGCCACTTTCGAGCGAACGCCGGCATCGCGTGCGATATTGACGATCTCAACCAGGCCGTTGTTGATTTCGGGCACCTCGCGTTCAAACAGGCGGCGCACAAAATCGGGATGACGGCGTGAAACGAGGAGCTGGGGGCCACGCCCGGCCTCCCTGACTTCAAGCAGGATCACCCGCAGCCAGGAGTTGGGGCGCAAACGCTCGCCGTTGATCTGTTCGGACGGCGGCAGTAGGGCCTCGGCGCGACCGAATTCCAGTATTGCGCCGCGGTTCTCGAGCCGAATGATCTTGCCAACCAGCAATTCATTCACGTGATCTGAATAGAGATCACGAACCAACATTCGCTCGGTTTCGCGCAGCGTGTCACGCATCGCCTGGCCGGCCTTCTGGGCCGCAATTCGCGAAAACCCGGTCGGCGTCACGTCGATGTGAACAACGCTGCCGACATCGGCCGCGGGATCGACTCGCCGAGCACCGACAACGCTAATCTCGGTGTCGGGATTGGTGACCCGTTCCACGACGGTCTTGTTGGCGAAGACTGAGAACGAGCCTTCCGAATCAACCTCGGCGGCAATGTCGTCGAGCGATCCAGGTAAATCAATGTAGGCAGACTCAACCGCCACTCGGACGGCTTCAATGACGTGCTCCATCGTGAGGCCTTTGTCGGCCGCAATCTGCGCAACGGCGAGTTCAAACTCGCTTTTCACCGACTTGTCCTCCGATGTGTCTGCTTTTGGGCCTCCACAACAATCTGCTAGCAAACAAAGAAAGTGGGCCGTTGTGCCCACCCTCGATCGCTGGCGCGGTCTGGCTGTTTGTTAGTGAATCAGAGTATAGCCGCAATCCCAGTTTTGCAGCTTGCGAAATCGCATTTATGTAAATCACAAAAAAGACGTCTTCGGCTAGTTGAAAAGTACACCGCGGCGGTCAAAAACTACCCACCGAGCCGGGTCCGCAGCGAGTGGCAGGACATCGCCGCGTTCGACGCGATTCGATTGCGAGACATAGGCATAAACTATCGCCCCGGCCACCGAACCCGAAACTAAGACCGCTTGCCGTTCCGGGCGCGGTTGCACCGTTTCAACCGGCAGAGCCAACTGCACCCTATCGGCCAGGGGCTCGATCATCAATTCATCGGGCGTTATCCCCAGCGATACCGGTTCGCCATTTAATATGCGGCGCGGCGGCCCGGGCAGCGGCAGTTGCTTGCCCATCAACTCGACCTGGCCATCAACGACCCGGCCGGGCAACAGATTCATCGGCGGGGTGCCGATAAACCCGGCCACGGTGACATTGGCAGGGCGTTCGGCCAATTCGCGGTAACTTCCCCATTGGACGATTCGGCCGGCGTCCATCACCGCGATTTTGTCGCCGACGGCTGCGGCTTCGCGCTGATCATGGGTCACATACAAAGCGGTCGTTCGAAAGCGTCGCAAGAGGCGTTTCGTCTCCACTCGAACCCGTGATCGCAAACTTGCGTCGAGGTTTGCCAACGGCTCGTCGAACAGAAACATCTGCGGGTCGCGAATGATGCAGCGGGCAATTGCCACCCGCTGCTGTTCGCCGCCCGAAAGCGTACCGGGGCGCCGGTCAAGCAGATCTTCGAATCCCGGCCCCATGATTTCGCAGGCCCGCACCAGGCGTTCGTCGATTTCTCGTTCCCGCCGATGCATGCGGAAGAAAAAAGAGACGATGCCACTGCTGGACATATGAGGGTAGAGAGCGTATTCCTGAAATACAACTGCGACGTTGCGTTCGCGCGGCCCCAGCGCGGTCACCTCGCGATCGCCAAACCAAATCGAACCGTCATCGACCGGTTGTAAGCCGGCCAGGGCTCGAATCAAGGTGGTCTTGCCACAACCGGAAGCGCCGATGACGGCCAGAGTTTGCCCTTCCGGGATATGGATGTCAAGGCCATCTAGGGCGGTTACTTGGCCATTCCCGGTGTCGGCGTGCTTTTCGGGGCGATTGGCCGAAGATGCCCTAAAACGCACCGTCAACTGGGACGCCCGGACCTCGGTCATTACGGCTATTCCGACGCGATTCGGTCAGGGACTCTTTTGCAGTTGTAGCCGGTCCAAGAGATCCCGAGCCACCAACTGGCCCCCGAGCGCAAGGGCGGTTGGACAAGCCAGCAGCACAAGCAGGTTGAGAAATACCGACGCGACGATCGTGAACGCAGTAACAACCAGCATCGCCAGGGCACAGGAAAAACTGGAAAAAGTTAGTGCCGCCGCATAGCGGAACGTGCCGGTAACCGAAGCATCCAATTGGGTGAGGGCAGGCATCAGAAACGGCTGCATCATGAACCAAAAGACCAACGGGTAGGTAACGAGCACGGCGATAACGCGCAGGAAAAGTTCGCCCTGGTTCCAGTAGAAAAAGAACGCCAGCACGAGGGCGTAAAACGCTATCAGGTCGAGCACGGCGACGATCCAAGCGCGCCAGTAGAAATGGCGCATCGAGCTGAAAAATCCACTCCAGCTCGGATCTTGGTGACGGTCATGGAATCGCCAGGTGGCATCGTAGAGGGCGGCTGTGGCGGGGCCGGCAGCGGCCATCGCCAGCACCGTGAGGGCCGGCAACCCAATTAGTTCGTAGGGGTGGAAACTGGTAGTTCTGACCGCGGTGGCAAATTGCTCGCTACCAATCGCGAGGACGACGGAAGTCGTCATCAATATCAACCAGGGCAACATGCAGATCAACCAGGGCAGGTGGGTGCGATACGTCAAAGGCATCAAATCGTAGTACAGGACGCTAAGGCCGGTCCAAAGGTGGCGAAACGGAATTAACATTCCCATGGCCCATGCTCCTTCTGGCTGATGCGGCCAATTGACCGTTGCTGCGGCCGGCGCCGAATGCAGCGGCAGCGAATTGATTGTATGGGCGGCAAGGATCGCCACTGAGTTGGTGTGCGACCCAAAAACTTTTTAGTGCTCGCTTGCCTTTCGGGGTTAGCGCTGGCCGTTTTTTTCGCGGCCCAGCCTACGGTCGATCGCACGGGGCTACCCTCGCTGGCGGCCTCGGAACTGGACCTGCGCCATCTGGACGAAAAGTTGGCCCCGGCGATTAGTGCGATCGAAGCCTCCCGGCTTACCGGGATTTCACAACCGGTAATGATCGAGATCACCGAGGCTGAGCTCTTTAGCAAGGTGGCCAGTTGGTCGCATCCGGGCATTTTTCTGCTTGGCATTAGCGACGTAGAAACCTACCTCTCCGATGACGGCATGACATTCATCGGTCGGCTCAATTTCCTCGCTCTCGATTTCGAATTTCGCACCGACACCCGAATCCGAATCGAAAACGGTCGACGCGACCTGTCAATCGTGGCCGCCCAGATCGGATCTGTTCACGCGCCCGAGTGGATGCGCAATCTAACTGTCGGAGCGATCGAATCGACGGTCAACGCCGGGCTGCCGCGGATCCCGATGAATGTTCGGACGCTCATTGTCAGCGACCATGTCTTGGTGATATCGGGAGTCACGCTGGGCGTTTGACCCCATAGCCACAACGGCAGGGCTCGGCGGAGTTGGCCTCCCTCAGCCGGCGCTGTTGTCTGGTAGGGGTCTGAAATTGGCCCCGCCCGCAGCCACCAGGGCCTCGAATTCGGCAAGCACCGTGGCGATATCAGCGCCTTTATCCTGGCGCCGCACGATGACGTCCACCGGCAATCCCACTTCACGATCGCCGAGAGCGACGTAAGCCTTCAGGTAGGCATTTTCGTGACGGGCCATTATTTGACCGAGGATGGGCGAGATTTCCGATTCAAACATCGTTACCAGCACCCGGGTCGACTCGGTTCGCCCGCCATACCAAGCGGAGATCAACGGCTCAAATCCGGATGCAAATACCGATTTCATCTCCCGCGGCGGACCGGGCATAAAACCCAAAACAGTCTCCTCGACGTTTACCGCAAAGCCCGGTGCCCACCCGTTCTGGTTCTCAAATATCTGCGCGCCCAACGGCACCGACGACATCTTGTAGAGATGCGGCGGCAGCTCGGCGTCGGCGGACAGCCCGCGGCGCTGGCGGTAGGTCGCCATCACCTTTTCGCTCGGCGATGCCGGACGGCGAGCCAGTTCGGCCACCGTTTCTACAGTCAAGTCATCCGGCGTAGGACCGAGTCCACCGGTGCCCAGAACCAGGCCGACTCGCCGATCAACGGCGCTTTGCAACGTCTCGCGCAGCAGGCGCGGTTCATCAGCCACGGCGGTGATTCGTTCAACAACCGCCCCGGTCCGGGTCAAGCGATCGGCCAACCAGGAAGAGTTGGTGTCCTGGATCCGGCCGATGACGACCTCCGTCCCGATCGCTACGATCTCTGCCGGTCGGGTCGGGTCGAACATCTGCACCGCGGTCACCGCTAAGGCTCCAAATGCTGGCGGCCGGCCGCCGAGTCCGACGAAATCTCAATATCAGAATCCCCGGTCGGGGCGTTGTCAAGCAATTCGCTGACATAGCTCCGAATCACCTGGCGATTGGGCAGCAGCACCTGGGCCCCGTTTTCCGATGTGACGGGCACGGCCATGGCATCGCTGTAGTCAATAACCCCGGAAACGATGGACTCGGCAGGCACCCGCAAAGCCAGCTTTACCAATGATGGCAGCGAGGCAATCGGGATATCGGTCTCGAAAGTGGCCGCCAACTGGGACGCCAGCGCCGGCGCTTGAACCAACAGGGCGGGTGAAATCAATTGATCATGTACCGCCCGCAGGAACTGCTGCTGACGCTGCACGCGCCCAAAATCGCCATCCTGGTAGCGGGTACGCACGAATTTGAGGGCCAAATCACCGTCCAGCCGATGCAGGCCTCGGTCGAGGTAGAACGATTCATAGCGCGTGTCGTCAAGCGAGGGGTAGATATCGTCGCGAATTGGCGCTTCGATGTCAACTTCAACGCCGCCAAAGAAATCGACTAGCTCCACGAACCCGGCAAATTCCATCGTCACGTGGTAATCGACCGGCTGCGAAATAAGGTTTGCTACCTCTCCCTTTAGCCCTGCGACGCCGTGCAGATCCTTGACCGCATTGATTCGCACCGGCTCGGTTTCACAGGCGGCTACGCATATGTCGCGCGGTATCGAGACCGCCGTGGCGGCCGCGGTAATCGGGTCCACATGGAGCCAAATCATGGAATCGGTGCGCCCGGACGGATCGTCGCCGCGGCGGTCAATCCCGAGGAACAGCACCGTGAACGCTCGGTTCTGCGGCCAGCTAGGGATCAGATCGGATGGATCGTTGATCGTATCCGGCGCTTCGGCGACCGTTTCGATCAAGGACTCCAATTTCTCCTGGAAGGGCGCAAGACGGCTAGCTGGCGTGGCGGTTGAGACAGGTTCGATTTCAACCTGGATCTGGGCTTCGGCGGTCATCAGCCAGGCCACAAATACCGCCAACAGGACGGCGAAAAATACGGGAACGGTCCACGACAAGCGATGCCATATCGGCGGGTGATCGCTCGCCAAGAATTCATCGGAGCCAAAACGGTCAATATCGCGCATTTAGATATGTCTCAGATACTGCCTTGCCGGCCTGGCGGAGCGCACCAAACTGACGCCCAAATATTATTGTCATTGCGCGTTGGCGGACCGGACCTGGCAATGCGCGCAGCAGGGTTATGAATTTAAGGCGGATGAGTTTATGGGCCTCCGGCAAATCGCCGTAATCGGCAGCATCAATACCGATCTCGTTCTGCAGCTAGATCGCCTGCCGCGTCCCGGCGAGACCGTGTTGTCACCGTCGTCGCTGCGCGTCATCGGTGGCGGTAAGGGTGCCAACCAGGCGATTGCGGCAGCCCGATTGGGGGCCTCGGTGGCGATGGTCGGATCGGTTGGCGACGATGATTTCGGACGGGCCCGGATTGACCAACTGACCGGCGAAGGGATTGATGCCAGCAGCATTCGCACGGTGCCCGAAATGGCCACCGGGGTGGCCCTGATCAGTGTCGATGCGGCCGGCGAAAACGCTATTGCCCTGGGCGCCGGCGCCAATCTGGCAGTTTCCGCATCGCAGGCCGACTGCCCGGCCGTAGCCAACGCCGCGGTGGCCTTGGCGGTGCTCGAAATCCCGGCCGCGGCTGTAACTGCGGCCCTGGCAATCGCCCGCGCCAATTCGGCAACCACCATCCTCAACGCGGCTCCGCCCGGGCAACTTCCGGACTCCCTGCTCCGCCTGGCGGATTACCTAATCGTTAACGAGACCGAAGCCGGCGCCTTGGCTCAGTGCCCCCCGCCCGACCGGCGAACCGCCCCAGCGGTGGCCAAAAAACTTGCCGCACGAACCGGCGGCAGCGTGATCATCACGCTTGGTTCGGCCGGTTTGGTCGCCACCGACCGCAACGAGCAATACCATATCGACGCGCACCCAATTTCGGCGGTTGACGCCACGGCCGCCGGCGATGCCTTCTGCGGGGCGTTTGCGACGGCCTTGTTAGACGGCCAATGCATGGCGGCGGCGCTCAAATTCGCCAATGCCGCCGGGGCATCGGCATGTCTGCGATTGGGCGCCTCGTCATCGCTGCCCAACCGCGATCAGGTTCTCAAGATCCTGGCCGGTTAGGCGAAACCCCGATCGCCACGAAGCAGGGTGGCGGTCGCTTCCGCAATCAAGCAGCCGATTTTGCCCGTTGCCAACGAGCCTGGACCATGTCGGCCGCCAGCAAGGTGGCGTTTAGCATCGAGGTTTCATCGGCACGGTTGTCGCCGGCCCGGCCGTAGGCCGTGCCGTGGTCGACCGAGGTGCGAATTACCGGTGTCCCCAGGGTGACGTTGATGCCATTGTGGATTCCAAGCATCTTGACGGCGATGTGCCCTTGGTCGTGGTACATTGCCACGACTCCGTCGTACTCGCCGCCGGCGCCCCGCGCAAAAACGGTGTCGGGCGGCATCGGCCCGATGGCGTCAATTCCCATAGCCACCGCCCGGTCGACCGCCGGTTCAACTTCGGCCGAATCCTCCATGCCGAACAAATTACCCGGTTCGGCATGCGGATTTAGGCCGGCCACGGCAATCTTGGGCCGAGCGATACCCAAATCTTCGAGGGCGCGCTGGAAGATTTCTATCACGCTGACGATGCGATCAGTCTTAACCAGCGTGACGGCTTCTGCCAAGCCGACATGGGTCGAGACGTGGATCACCCGCAATTTGCCGGCCACCAGCATCATTCGCGATGCCGCTGCACCGGAAAACTCCTGGACTATTTCGGTGTGACCCGGATAGTCGTAGCCGGCCATCTTCATGGCCAGCTTATGCAGCGGCGAGGTGGCCATCGCATCCAGTCGGGCGGCGGCGCAGAGCTTGACCGCTTCAACTACCGCGGTCACCGCGGCTTCCCCGCCGGCGGCGGTGACGCCTTTGAACGGCAGCTGGCTGTGGTCGACGTCCCAGAGGTCCAACGTGTCAATGACGCCGTACTCGTGCCGGGCTTGTGAAAGATCGCTAACCCGCCGAACGGATTGCTCCAGCCCGCAGATATCGATGATGCGTTCCAGGGCCGAAGCGCTGCCGATGGCAACTGGCCGCAGGCGATCGTAGATCCGGCGATGGACCAGGGCTTTGGCGACCACCTCGGGCCCGACTCCAGTCGGGTCGCCAAGGGTTAAGCCGATCAGCGGCAGTTTCGCTTCGATTGACATCAATATTTGCCGATTCGTAATTGGTGGATTGGGGCCGCGGCCGGTCAAAGCGACGCAACCCGGAAATGGCAGCTAGATTTTCACCTGTATGGAGGCGGGCCTTCGTCCGGCGCTGCGCCCGAATACCATTTGAAAGCCGATCCCAGCTACGACCGCCATAAGTAGGGCAAATTGGCCGACAAACGCCCCAACATAATTCTGATCATCACTGACCAGCAGCGCTACGACACGATCGCCGAGTTGGGATTTGATTACATGGACACGCCGAATCTGGATCGCCTGGTCCGCGAGGGAGTCTCGTTTTCGAATTGCTTCATCCCGGCAACTTCCTGCGCACCGGGGCGGGCCAGCCTTTTTACCGGCCGTTATCCACACACCACCAAAATCTTCAAAAACGGAGATCCCTGGCGCCATACCTGGGTCTCGGACCTTCAGGCCGGTGGATATCACACAGTCAATATCGGCAAGATGCACACCACCCCGTTTACCGCCCCGGCCGGTTTCGACGAACGCTACGTGGTCGAAAACAAAGATCGATATCTTCAGGGGGCCAATTTTCTCGACGAATGGGACAAGGCCTTAATCGCCCGCGGGGTGCACCCAAAGCCCGGCCGCATCGTCTATCGACAACGCGACGACTATCAAACGTCGCTGGGGGCCTTCGTCTGGGAGCAGGACGAGGACCTTCAATCTGACAATTTTGTCGGCCGCTTCGCCTGCCATTGGATCGCCAACCAGCAGCTGCGTGAGCCTCTGTTCCTGCAGATTGGCTTCCCGGGACCGCATCCGCCCTACGACCCCACCCCTGACTATGAACGCAGCTACTCGCAACGGGACTTTGCGATCTGTGACCCCAGCGAAGCTGAAATAGCCGATCAGCCAGAGCCGCTGCAACGCATGCGCGAGCACAATACCGAAGTGGACCACGATTCAATCGTTCACCAGCTCAACCCGACAGCGGCCCAACGTCAGCACCAGCGTGCCTGTTACATGGCCAATGTGGGAATGATCGATAAACAGGTGGGATCGATCATGGACGCGCTCGAGCAGCGCGGTCTGCTGGAAGACGCGGTGGTGATTTTTACGTCCGATCACGGCGATGCCCTCGGCGACCACGGCCACAGCCAGAAGTGGACGTTTTACGATATCGTTGCCCGGGTTCCGGCGATCATCTGGTCGCCCTCACGGTTTTCGGGCGGCCGCCAAGTCGACGATTTGTATTCATGGATCGACTTGGCGCCAACCATCTTCGACCTGGCCGGATTGGCCCAGCCTGAGGGCTTTGAAGCGATTTCGATGCTCCCGGCGATCTCCGGCGACCCGACCGCCAAGGGGCGCGAATATGTGTTCTGCGAACAGTGCCGCGAGGACATGATGGGCCTGGAATGGGACTTTATGACGATGGTCCGCGACCAACGGTGGAAGATGGTGCGGCTGCTCGATTCAGCGCAGGGCCAGCTATTCGATCTTGAAACTGATCCCGGCGAAACAAAGGATCTTTGGGACGACCCCGGGGCGGCGGCGGAAAAAATCCGCCTTAACGAAGTGCTCACCGACTGGCTGGTACGGTCTTCCTATGAAACCTCCGATTGGGGACAACAATGGCGGTAGGCGAGAACTTAATCGGTCTTCACCGCGATCCGGCCGCGATTCTGCGCCGGTTGATCAGGTTCGACACCACCAACCCGCCCGGCAACGAAAGAGCCTGCATCGAGTGGATTGCCGATCTGCTCTCGGCCTACGGTGTCCAAAGTCAACTGTTCGCCCGCGACCCGGCCCGTCCCAATCTGGTGGCCCGCATCCCCGGCGGGAGCGCCCCGCCGCTGCTCCTCTACGGACACGTTGATGTTGTTACCACGAGCGACCAGCCTTGGACCCGCGATCCGTTCGCGGCCGAGGAGGAACAGGGCGTTATCTGGGGGCGCGGGGCGCTGGACATGAAGGGCGGCGACGCGATGATGATCGCCGCTTTCTTGCGAGCCGCCAGCGAGCGGACGCCGCTGCCGGGCGACGTGATCCTGTGCACGCTCGCGGATGAGGAGGCGGGCGCCGAGTTCGGCGCCAAGTTCCTGGTAGATGAGCACCCCGACCTGTTTTCCGGGGTGCGCTACGCGCTCGGTGAATTTGGCGGCTATCGCCAGAAATTTATGGGCGCCGACTTCTATCCGATCCAGGTGTCGGAAAAAACCGTGGTGCGCCTCAAAGGCCGCCTGCGCGGCCCGGGCGGGCATGGCGCAATGGTCCATCGCGACGGAATAATGGCGCGCCTGGGCAGGATGTTGACCACTCTAAATGACAACCGCCTGCCGCCCAACGTCTCGCCCGCGACCGCTGCAATGCTCACGGTGCTCAGCGCCAACCTTCCGCCGCAGCAGCAAGAAGCTGTCGCCGAACTGTCGCAACCGGAACTAACCGATGCCGCCCTGGATCGGCTGGGGCCGGATGGGGCGTCACTGGACGCCGTGCTGCACGACACCGTAAACGTGACGGTGCTGCGGGCGGGCGAGAAATTTAACGTCGTTCCCAGCGTGATCGAATTCAATCTCGACGCGCGGATCCTGCCAAATTCTTCGCCGCAAAAGTTGATCGCCGACCTCGGCACCCTGCTGGGGCCAGATGTTGAATTTGATCCACCGCAGGCGATGAGCGATCCGATGGGCGATCCGGACCTGGCCATGCTGCCATTGTTGACCCGAATCTTGCGGCGCCAAGATCCGCAGGCCAATCCGCTGCCGATGCTGATGATTGGCGCCACCGACGGACGCGAATTTGCCCGCATCGGAATCCAGACCTACGGATTCCTGCCGATGGATCTGCCGTCGGATATTGAGATTTTCAGGCTAATTCACGCCGCCGACGAACGCATCCCGGTTAGCTGCCTCGAGTTTGGTGCCCGGGCAATATTCGAAGTGCTAGAGCAGTTCGGTGACTTAGATTCGGCCGAGCCTGGCTAAGTCGAATCGCCACCGGCCGACACCCCGGCCGGTGGATCATCCACCCTAACCAACCGCTTGCCGAAGTTTTCGCCCACCAAAAGGCCAATAAGGGCATCGGGCATCTGCTCGAATCCCATTACGGTCTCTTCGCGGTAGTAGAGCTGACCGCTCTCGATCCAGCCGGCCAGGCGTTCTCGCGCCGCCACGCGGCGGTGCCACCAATCGCGAACCAAGAGACCCTGCATGGTCGCCCGGTTGGTCAGCAGGGCCCGCGTCGGGCGAATCGCCAGCTCCGGTTCGGGCAGGTTGTACTCGGAGATCATCCCGCAGATGGCGATCCGGGCACCCAAATTTATGCGGGCCAACACGGCGTCAAGAATTGGGCCGCCGACATTGTCGAAATAGACATCGATTCCCCCCGGACAGGCGGCATCCAGGGCATCGCCAACATCCTCGGCCGCTCGATTGATGCAGGCGTCGTAACCCAATCGATCCAGGCAGTAGGAGCGTTTGGCCTCGGACCCGACTATCCCGACCGTTCGGGCGCCGCCGATCCGGGCCATCTGGCCCACGACTCCACCCACCGCGCCGGATGCCGCGGAAACCACCACGGTGTCCCCGGCCTGTGGTCGGCCGACTTCCAGCAGTCCGAAGTAAGCGGTCATGCCAGGCATGCCCAGAACGCCCAGAGCGGTGGATATCGGCGCGATATCCGGATCGACCTTATCCAGTTCGCTGGCGTCGATAACCGGCATCGTCTGCCAGCCGAAATCGCCTTCCACAATGTCGCCGGCGGCAAATTGTGAAGACCGCGATTCGATCACCTCGCCGACGCCGCTGCCGACCATCACCTCACGCAGGTCGGCCGGCGAGGCGTAGGACCGCGATGGCCGCATCCGTCCGCGCATGTAAGGATCCACGCTCAACCAGATCGTACGGGCCAGGACCTGCCCTTCGGCCGGTTGGCCAGCCGGTTCCTCGACCATCTCAAAGTCGGATCGCGAGGGAGCCGCCAGGGGTCGGTTGACAAGTAGGAATTTTCGGTTCATCGAGGCACCTGTGCGCAGTTGACAACGTCGATGTTGTATCGGTTAAGGCTAATTTAGCCCGCAACCAGCAATTTGGGGCCGATGCTTGGCCGCACCGCCGGCCGGCTCTTGGACTCAAAGTACGCGGCCTGAACTTTGGTCGACTTCATCGCAACCATCGCCGGTGCGCGACATTTCATCCGCCGCCGGCAGACCAGCGGCCGCCATCTGCTGCCAATTTCCTAAACCGGCACCGGCGGCGAGATAGTTGTCCCTAACCGGCTACGGTTCGACGGCCAATTGGATCAGGTGGTAACCGCCAGCCCCGTCGGGGTGGGTTGCGGTGCGTTTCGACGGTTGTTCATCGCCATTGCCGTCAAACGCCCGAACTTCCATCTGGTGGGTCCCGGGGCTCAATCCGAGATTGGCTTTCCAGCGACGCCAGGTGGTCACGTTCACCTGGTCTTCCATTTCGGCCGGTTTCCAAATTTCATCGTCGGCCAGGCGCCACTCCACGGCTGATATTCCGCGGTTGCCGGCGAACGCGATGCCCCCGATGATGTCCTCTCCAGCGGCAACCCGGCCGGTCCGTTTGCGACCGGGCAGGTCCCAGGCACTGGTTGTCTTTACGATCGCGATATCCGACCAACCACGACGCTGCCAGTAACCCTCGTGATCGTTATCGGTCACTTCGATTCGGGTGATCCACTTGACGTTCTTCATCCCGTAGATGTTGGGGACATAGGCGCGCAGCGGGAATCCGTGGGCGGTGGGCAGCGGAACCCCATTCATGCCGTAAGTGAGCAGGGTGCTCGGCTCGAGCGCCTTGGCGATGGTGATCGAGTCGTCGTAGCCGCCCGGAGCGTAGAGCACAACATCCTGCGCACCCGGAAGCACACCGGCCATATCAAGCACGGTTCCCAATTCGACGCCGGTCCAAAGGGCGGTGGAAATTAGTTCGCCACCGACCTCGTTGGATATGCACTGCAAGGTTCCGTATTGCTCGCGCATCGGCATTGCTTCGATGTCATCAATGGACAGGTTCAATTCACGCTCAACTAAGCCACCCACCTGCATCGACCAATTGGCGCGGGCGAAAGTCGGCCGGCGTGTGTAAATGTCAATCAGGTAAAAGTCGTCGTTGGAGGTGATTATGGGCCGGGTGTTGGCCGCTGGCGCGAACGTGGTGTCAAATCCGTCCAGGGCATCGATTGCTGACGGGGCCAGCGGCGATCCCGATTGGCCAATTGCGCCAATTGCATCCGCGGCCGGTGTCCGGCTGGCGGCCAGCAAACCTTGTTGGCCCGCCAATGCCCCGATCGAACCGGTCACCGCCACGGCGGCCGAAAAGGCCAGCAGCTCCCGCCGCGAACGGACGGCCAACCACGACGGCGGGGGCGGGGGCGGCCATGTCGCTTCCTCGACCGGCGGGGGCGGGGCGGGGGCCGGGGCAATGGCAAACAATTGGGCCACGGCGCCAAAGAAGGACGACGTGATGATCAACCAGAGGACTCCGCCGGTGCCGTAAAACGAGAGTCCGGCTACCAGTTCGACTGCGAACGCGAAGGTGACGTGGGCGCCGGCGGTGATAAGAATCCGCTGCTGCACCGATTCGGGCCGGGGAGAGAAGCGGTAGGACAACGCGGCAATGGCAGCACCAATTAGGATCCAGCCGGCCAAGCCACCGGCTTCGACCATTACCTTGCCGGCTTGCCCAAACGTTTCAATCGACCAGGTGGCGATTTGGCCGGGCGAAAAACGAATTACCAGATCGACGAAATCAAAGGCCGGATTTGCCATCCAGCCCAACTCGAAGAGCGGAAAGTAGAGGGCGGTGACCAGTCCGCTAGCTAGTAGTCCGACCAGGCCGGCAAACAACCACGGTTTGGATAGGAGCGCCAACAGGCGATCCTGTGGTCCGGAATCGATTGGGTTGACCTCTGGCGGCGTCGTCACTGTTCAAATCGCGATCTCGGCACTGAAACCGTAACCGATTATCCAAATGCCCGGGCCCGTCCCGGGCGCCGTTTGGTGACTCGCCCTATTATGTAAACCATGCATACCATCAACGATGCCGTCGAGCAGTTTCTGGGCGCCAGCCGCGCCAAGTCGCCGGCCACCCGCAGCACCTACGCCACCGGCCTCAATGCGTTTCGGCAGTACTTAGAAAGCGAATCCATCGACCC
The DNA here is from genome assembly GCA_965249595.1 of Chloroflexota bacterium. Lineage (GTDB taxonomy): Bacteria > Chloroflexota > UBA11872 > UBA11872 > VXNJ01 > VXNJ01. The sequence continues at coordinate 1,938,190 of OZ252242.1, forward strand.
GGATCAGACTCCGGTTTCACAACTTTCTGAACGATGTCTCGAGCAGTTTTATCTCTACCTCATCGACCAGTTTGGGCGATCCCGACTGTCAACCGTGGAGACCTATATATCCGGTCTAAGGGGACTGCTGCGTCATCTGGCGGCCGACGATGCGATCCCGCACATCTCCCTGGAGCGGGCGCGGGAACAGCTGCTGCGGGTCAAGGTCCGCAAGAACTACCAGACGCCACGCGTGGATTCAGCGCTGGCGGTGATCGTCGACCATGCCAACCGCCACCCGCTCCCGGATAACGACCCGAAGGGCGAATTGACGTTGCGGCTCTTGCGCGACCGGGCAATCCTCAACACCCTTTTCTCCACCGGGATGCGCAGGTCCGAGATTGCCTCACTCAACTGCTCTGATGTGACCGCCGGCCGCCTCGGTGAGGCAATCATCACCGGCAAGGGCAACAAGGAGCGGGTGGTGTTTTTCGATCCTTCGACCGTCGTTCACCTGGACGCTTATCTGGCCCGGCGCAATGATGCCTGGCGCCCGCTCTTTATCCGCCACGTCGGCCGATCACCTCCCGGCCCGCAGGGAGAGCGCCTGCGATTGGCTCCGCAGACCATCTGGTTAACCGTAAAGCGCTACGCCGAGGCGGCCGGAGTTGATGCATCAACCCATGACTTTCGGCACTTGAAGGCCACGACCTTGCTGGACCGCGGCGCTGATCTCTCACACGTCCAAGACCTGCTCGGGCATGCCTCGCCGGAGACTACAAAAACCATCTATGCCCACTACTCGGTGCGCCACCTTCGAGCCGCTTTCGACCGGTTCTCGCAGCCCCTTGACGAAGCGGTGGCCGGTCAAGAGCGTCGCCGTTAGGTCGCGGCTAATCGGTTAGCGCAAAACGTTCCAACATCGCCGCCAGGCCCTCCGGGGCGGTACCTCGGACCAGCGTCCCATCATTGACCGGCACCCAGCTCTGCACCCGCCCTTGATCCGAGACGCGATCCAACAAGGCCGAATCGGCGAACGGTATCAAAACCGAAAACGGTTGCTCAGCCGCCGCCAACCGTGAATCAATCGCAGCTGCCAGTGAATCCAATCCGAACCCGGTGCGGGCCGAGACCAGCACACCGCCGGCAATTGCCGGTGCGCCGACGGCACCGAGCAAGTCACTTTTATTGAGCACCAGCAGAGACGGTTTTTCGCTCAATCCCAATTCCTCAAGGGTCGCGTTGACGGTGTCGATGCGCCCGTTGGCGCCGGGAGTTGCCGCATCGGCCACATGAACGATCAAGTCGGCGGCGGCGATTTCTTCCAGGGTTGCCCGAAACGCCGCCAAGAGCTTCGGTGGCAAGCGATTTATGAATCCAACCGTGTCAACCAGCAGGATCCGCCGCCCGCCCGGAAGCACCGTCCGCCGCACCAGCGGATCCAGGGTGGCGAACATCTGTCCGCGCCCGCTGCCACCGCTATTGCTCAATGCCGAGTGAAGCACGGTCTTGCCGGCGTTGGTGTAGCCGACCAGCGCGACCACGGCTCCCGAATCGGCCCGATTGGCACGGGCGATCGCCCGTCGTGAGCGAACGCCCTCAATCTGGCGGTCGAGCCTCGCCAATCGGGCTCGCAGCTCACGGCGATCGACTTCGATTTGAGTCTCGCCGGGGCCGCGCGTGCCAATACCGCCGCCGGTCCGCGAAAACTGGACCCACAGCTGTGACAATCGCGGCAGCAGATAGTCGACCTGGGCCCGCGCGACCTGCAACTTGCCCTCGGCGGACTTGGCGTGGGCGGCAAAGATATCCAATATCAGCGCGGTGCGATCGAGTATCTTGATGCGCGCTGCCCGCTCTAAATTTCGCTGTTGGCGCGGTTGCAATTCCTCATCAAATACGATCGCCTCCGCTTCAACCGCCTTGGCTTCAGCGATGACCTGCTGGCATTGCCCGGACCCGATGAGCAGCCGCGGTGACGTGCGGCGGAGCCGCAGCAAGTTCTGGCCGGCTACGACCGCGCCCGCGCTATGTGCCAGTTCGGCTAATTCGGCCAGGCTTTCGGCCGGCGTCCAGATGTCCCGCTTGCCACGATCAATCCCCACCAGGAATAGGCGCTCGGCCCGCGGTCTTTTCAAACGGTCAACTTGGCCAGTCGGTCCATCGCCTCATCAAGGCGATCATCCGGAGTGGTCAACGAGATGCGGAAGTAATCGCCACCGCCCGGACCAAATCCGATGCCCGGGGTTACCACCACGCCGGCCGAGTCGATGACATGAGCGGCCCAGCTGGCCGAATCGTACCCATCCGGGACGGGAGTCCAGACATAGAGACTGGCGGCTGGGACTTCGGGCTGCAACCCCATCGCCCGCAGTGCCGCAACGACCCGATCGCGGCGGTCTTGGTAGAGGCGGTTGCGGTCATCAATCCACGCGTCGGGCAATTCCAAGGCCGCTACACCGGCAGCTTCGATGGCCGCGAACATGCCCGAGTCGAGATTGGATTTGACCCGCGCAATCGCTTCAATTACGTCGGGATTGCCGGCCGCCCAGCCAATCCGCCAGCCGGTCATGTTGTAGGTCTTAGAGAGCGAATGGAATTCGACGCTATGGTCTATGGCCCCGGGAAGGGAAAGCACGCTGCCGGCTTTAAACCCGTCGAACGTAACTTCTGAATAGGCCGCATCCTGACAGAGCAAGATCTCGTTCTGTCGGCAAAAATCGAGCGCCTCGGCAAAAAACTGATCAGACCCAGCGGCGGCGGTGGGGTTGTTCGGGTAATTGAGCCACATCAATTTGGCGTCGGTCGAATCGGTGGCGCTGATCGCACTCATATCAGGCGTCCAGCCACGTTCGGCCAACAGCGGCATGTAGGTGACGCGGCCGCCAACTAGCTGCGCGCCAATCGCATATACGGGGTAGCCGGGATCGGGCACCAGCACCAAATCTCCGGGGTCCACCAGAGCGACCGGCAAGTGGGCAATTCCTTCTTTGGAGCCGATCAACGGGACGATGTTGTCGTTCGGATCCAATTCGACGCCAAAGCGCCGCTGGTACCAGTCTGCAATGGCCCGGCGAAATTGTGGAATGGCCGACTCGTTGTAACGGTGATAGGCCGAATTACCAGCGGCCTCGCGCAGGCGTTCGACCACCGGGGCCGGCGTCGGCAGGTCGGGGTCGCCGATGCTCACCGGAATCACGTCGACACCCTGGGCGACTTTTTCGGCACGCAGCGCATCAAGCCGGGCAAAGAGGTAGGGCGGCAACTCGGCAATACGCCGGGCCAGCAACCGGGACCGCTGCAAAGTCATGCTCCGACCGCCTGTTTGCGAACCGAGCCCGAGCGGGAGACGGTGGCCTGCGGCCATTCCCCGGCGAAAACCGTCCGGGCTGGCCCGGACAGTACCAGATCGTCATGCTCGTTGTCCCAAAAGGCATCGAGCCGGCCGCCGTCAACGGAGAGTGAAACGCCGCCGAATTCGATTGCCCCGGTCTTCATGGCCGCCGCCGCCACGGCAGCAGCGCCCGATCCACAGGCCAACGTAATACCGGCGCCCCGCTCCCATACCCGCATCCGCAAATGCGGTTCAGATCCTGGAATCAACTCATAAACCTCGAAATTGGTGCGCTCTGGAAATGCCGGATGTCTCTCGACCAGCGGTCCCACTTGCGCAAGGCTGAATTTCCCGACATCTTCCACCCGGGCCACGGCATGCGGATTCCCCATGCTCACGCAAGTTACCTCCAATTCCCATTCGCCGACGGTAAGCGGAGCCTCGATCGCCATATCGGCATCCAGGGTGGTGGGCACCGCGGCAGCGTCCAGGTCCGGCACCCCGAGCGACGTTGCAATCCGCAATCCGTCGTCTCCGGATCCGACTACTTCAAACCAGACCGGGCCGGCTCCGGTCTTTACGTCAACCCGGTCTTTGCCCACATCGCCGCGATCGTAGAGGTATTTGCCGAAACAGCGGATGCCATTGCCGCACATCGCCGAGTAGGAACCGTCGGGGTTGTACATGACCATTTCCAGGTCCCGCCCCGGCTGGCCTTGAACGATCAATATCCCGTCGCTGCCGACGCCGAAGTGGCGATCGCAGATTGCCCGGGCCAGGACCGGCCAATCATGTTGTCCTTCGTGGCGCGCGTCAATTAACACGAAGTCATTACCGGCTCCGTGCATCTTCAAAAATTGCAATTTAGGCCCTTTGAGGGGCGAGTGGTTACGGATTGTGGGTGGTCAGCCGGAGGGCCTGCCGCAAACTGGGCTCAGCATCGGTTAACCATTCGATTTTCATCTTATTTCGAAGGTAAGTCATCTGTCGCCGAGCATAGCGGTTGGTGGCCACAATCGTTTTTTCGCGTGCCGCCTGCTGGTCGTACCGCCCGAGCAGGTATTCGAGGCATTGACGGTACCCGATGGTCGCGATCAGTTGGCGACTCGGCCCATGCGAATAGAGAAGTCGCCGGGTTTCATCGGTTAATCCGGCGTTAAACATTGCATGGGCGCGGTCGATGATTCGCTCTCGCCGCAGCGCTGCGGGCGGAGCGATCCCCAGCACCAAAGCACGGTGGCACGGGAATTTTTGCGTTGGCAGGTCGGCGCTATGCGCCCGTTCAAGGGCCCGCACCACGCGCCGCGGATTGGCAAGATCGACGCCTCTCCAGTACTTGGCGTCAAAGGACATCAGATCGGCCACCAGATCACCCAACCCGGACTGCTGCATTCGCTCCTCGAGATGAGCCCGCCGAATCGGATCTGATGCTCCGGGCGCAAATCCGGCGATCAGGGCATGCACGTATAAGGCCGTCCCGCCGGCGATTACCGGCCGTTGCCCGCGCGCCCTAATCGCGGTGATGGCGGCGTTGGCATCGGCGAGGAATTCAAAAAGCGAATACGCATGCCCGATATCTCGAATGTCAATTAGGTGATGATCGATTCCACCACGTTCGGCGGCGCCCAACTTGGCGGTGCCGATATCGAGCCCTTTGTACACCTGGCGGGAATCGGCCGATACCACGGCTCCGCCCAGGGCCTGGCAAATGCCCACCGCCAGCTCGCTCTTACCGGCCGCGGTCGGTCCGACTACGACAATAATCTCCGGTGCTTGGCCGCTCACCGGCGGCCTAGCAACAGCTGACAGTAGATGATCATTGCAAACCGGGGCAATACAAACCGGTTTGAGGCCATATTAGGAACGGCTCCCACATGTCGTCCAATCCGGATCCAGAAAACACTGCCGGGACCGCTGAGCGGTCGGGTGAATTTTCCAACCGGTTGGCACCATTCGTCGAACAGTTGGCCGCGCGGACGCCGGCACCCGGTGGTGGATCGGCAGCCGCAGCGGCACTGGCCCTGGGGGCCGCGTTGGTCCAGATGGCAGCCTCGTACGCGATCGGCAATCCGCGATTCGCCGACGTCGAATCACGGTTGCAAGGGATTGGCAGCCGCTCCCGCCGGACCGCCGCGGCGGCTCTCTCGTGCATGGATGCCGACGGTGTGTCGTATGGGAAATTCGCCCAGGCCATGGCCCTTCCGCGCAAGGATCGACGGGCCCACGCCAATCGCTGCGCCGCTCTAGCTCTGGCGTCCGCCGAATCGGCCGCGATATCCGCCGAGATATTGGATTTGGCACTTGCAGTCAAAAGCGATGGGGCCGAGCTGGCCCGCATCGGCAATCAAAATTTGCGCAGCGATGCCGCAGGTGGCAGCATGTTGGCGCGAGCCGCGGCAACGATTGCGTTAGACAACCTGAAGTCGAACGTTGAGTATTGCCCGCAGGATTGCCGGCAGGCGCAATGGTTAGCATTGCGCGGCCGGTCGGAGCTGTCGCTGGGGCTGGCCGCCGATGGCGTTAATTTGAAATCGCAGGCATGAACAATCTGCAGCTGCTAGAAGGTCGTCCTCCAGCTTTGGAGTTGCGCGCCCGGCACCGCGAGACCCTGGACCGAATTCGCTGGGATCATGGCGACATGGAAATTGCGATCCTGTCGGTATCCGGCGAATCAACCGCGGACACCTATATTCGCTCCATCAAGCGAACTTTCGCGCGCTACAAAGTGCCGGTCAATAAACACGAATTCAACCGCCATGATGATCCCGCAGCCGTCCACGAGCATCTACGAGCGCTGCAGACCGACCCGCGATTGCATGGCATTTTGGTGCTCAAACCTCTCCCCGACTCTTTCGCCATCCATTTGCGCGGGCGGCGCCGCCTGCCGCTGCTGGCGGCAGTCCAAAACCACGTCGACCTAGAGTGCATCTCCTCGCGCCGAATAATGGACATCGCGCTCGGCTACGGCGAATTGGCGCCCCCAACCGCGGGTGCGGTACTGCGGATCCTCGATTACTACCAGATTCCCATCGAGGGCAAGCACGTGGTTGTAATCGGCCGCAGCTCCAATGTCGGCCGACCCGCTGGCTGGCTTCTGATGCGACGCAACGCAACGGTTTCGGTTTGCCATTCCAGGACCCCCAAGGATCATTTGGTCGAATTGACCTCGCATGCCGACATCATCGTGACGGCCACCGGGCGGCCGCGTTCGATAACCGCCGACATGGTCAAGCCGGGGGCGGTGGTCATTGACGCCGGATTCGAGTACCTGGACGGCGAACCGGTTGGTGACGTTGATTTTGATGGGGTGTCGGCGCTAGCCTCGGCGATCACGCCGGTTCCCGGCGGATTGGGGCCGCTCACCAACGAGGTGTTGGTCAACAATCTTGTTGTGCTGGCGGAAGAGCGCTACGCGAATTCGGAGACGGAATAGCACTCTCCGCGGTGGACACGGAGTCGGTTCCCGGATCCGAAGTTAGCTGAGCAATCAGACCGGGGCGGTCGCCTAGCTGCCGCGCTATTCGATGCAGGTAGTAGGTATCGAGCTTGCAGTAGTGGAGCAGGTCGGCACGCGTCTGCTGCAGTCTGGGCCCCTTGATCCGGCCGGCCACCATTTGCTCAAACGCCTCCTGCGCCTGCAGGCCGTTGGCGACCGCCAAATTGTCATAACCCTGGTCCGGTCCCAATATCGCTGGAGCGACCGATTTGATCGAGTACGAGCCAGCGAATCCGGCCGATACCAAGTTGTCGCGGACGACCGGCAGGAGGTCTTTCAGCTGAGATTTGATCCGGGCCAATACCTGCTGGCGGGCGCGATCTTGCTCGGTGGCGATCAACCGATCTAGGCAACCGGCTTCAAAGGAAGCGAAATAGGCGATTACCGGCAGTTCGGGGTGTTCGCCGAGATGGTTGACAAGGCTGACCGCCATGCCCGGCCGGGGGTCGCCATGCGGGTCGGCCAAGTATTCGAAATGTTCCAGTTCTTCGCCCCCGTGCCAAATGTGGAGGGAGTACTGAAACGGTATCTGGCTGTGAGGTCCGGTCCCTTGATAACGGGGCACCGGCGGCGCCACGGTTTCGAAATCCAAATAGGCGGCGGGCGGGCCCAACTCCTCCATTTCGGACTCCAGCAATGGCGAAATCCTGGGCTGACCGCTCACGTAGACGTCGCGGAAGGATCGGTAACTATCTCGCAAGCGGGAAGAAAATCCGGCCGTGCTTTCATCAGTGATGTCAAGCACCGATCTGATCCCGCGCTCGCGCAATTTATCGATATGTGATCGATTGGCCCGGTACAGGTGCGTGTAGGTCCAATGGCGGGGTTGCAACGGTCGGCAGCGGGTGTCGAAGTGATCGCAGTCATATGGCGTTCGACAGCGTGATCCGGGCTCGGCGACGGGAGCGGGTGCATCAAGAATTGCCAGTTGGTCCCGGCAATCGACAGCCACCGAGGCAGCAAGCTCAGCACACACCGCCGTGACCTCGACGCGCCGGAAGAGCATCGACGGGTCGAGCTCGCCATGGAGTTCATATTCGGGGTTTAGGTGATAGACGAAGGCCGCGTTTATCTGGATTTGGGCCTTCGACAGGACATGGTATTGGAAGGCGACATCGTACTTGATATGTCGCTTGGCGGAGATCGTGTCCTTGGTCGGGTCGAAGGTCGTGGCCGATTTGACTTCAATCAAATTCCAGCCGTCGCCGCAACGCTCGAGAACGTCAATGCGCGCCAGCAGGCGGCCCGCCAGAATCGTCGCCTCAAAGATCGCCGGGCAATCGGCGTCAGCCATCAGGGCCGCGGTACGGGTTGCATTTTCAGCTGCCGTGAGGCCTGGTTGGAGGGCCTGTTTTCCACCAGGGAAGAGTTGCCAGGCAAATTCCTCAACCCCGTCGTCAATCGAGTTCTTGTCCGGTTCCCGATCGGCCGGACGCTTAACGTCAAACCAAAGCTTTAAGGGGCACTGCCGCCCGCTGATATAGCCCGACTTGGTCAGTCGCGGCGATGAACTGCGGGCAGCGACTGCCAATTTAGAGACCCCGCCGCACGGCATCGGGTCCAAATCTCCGCCGGACCGCGTCAATGGCGGCATCGCGCTGCTCATCGCGGCGACGGGCCGCATCCTGCTCGTCGCCAAGGATTTGATCCCCGAGCGGCAGTTGCCGCTGTTGGGCCTCAAGATTGGTTACCCCCACTCCGATGAGGCGAACCGGACGCTGGCCAGCGCCGGCCAGCGTGCGCCGCAGCAGGGTTGCCGCCGCCGCTCCAATTGACGCTGAATCAAATACCGGTCGCTCAAATGTCTGCGATCGCGAGATCGTTGAAAAGTCCGACCAGCGGAGCTTGAGGGTCACGGTGCGGGCGCGCCGATTTTGCTCTCGCAGGTCGGCGGCCACCGATTCGGACAGTTCGCGCAATACCCGTTGCAGGTGGGCAATCGACGTTATATCGACTGGAAAGGTGGTCTCGCGCGAAACGCCGCGGGCGGGCTGGCCGCCGGACAGAACCGGCGTCGGATCGATCCCCTGGGCGCGATCTACCAATTCGGCCCCCCGGCGCCCAAATTGCCGGGCCATCCAAGACTTGTCCAACTTGGCGATATCACCGATCGTGATCACATTTATCGCTTTTAGTTCGCGCGCCCAATGGGCCCCGACGGAAGGAAGGCGGCGGATTGGCAGCGGGGCCAGAAATTGGGCGTCACCACCCGGTGGAATCTCGAGCAGTCCGTCTGGTTTGACGGAATCGGACCCGACCTTGGCGGTGCTGCGACCCCCCGCTATGCAAACTGACACACGCACCGCCAGGCGGGTAAAAACCTCGGCCCGAATCGCTTCCGCGGCTTGGCGCGGTCCGGTCGGTCGGCCGGCTTCTATCCCGGTCAGGTCGGCGTAGGCCTCGTCCAACCCGCCCTCCTGCACGACGGGGGCGAAATCGGCCAGAATCTCGTGAAAAATCGCCGAAGCGCGTTGGTAGGCTTTTCGATTGGGGGCGACCACAATGGCCTGCGGGCAAAGCCGTTTGGCCTCAGCCATCGGCATCGCCGAATGAGCGCCAAATTCGCGCGCCTCATAGGAGGCGGTTGCCACAACTCCGCGTGGACCAATCTGTCCCACCAGGACTGGTAGGCCCTTTAGCGACGGATCGCGGACGCGCTCAACTGCTACAAAAAACTGATCCAGGTCGAAATGCGCAATTCGCCGCGGCAGGCGGCGGTCGGCGGCCCCAATTCCGCTCACCCCACCGCCGGTTCCAGTTCGCTGCGCTTGGCGGGTGCGGGCGGCCTAAAACGCAGGTCGGGGCGCCGGGCGGCGGCCGATTCGTTTAAGCGACGGATCGGGGCGCGGTGCGGTGCCTGTTGCAGCAATTTAGGATTTTCATCCGCTTCCTTGGCGATTGTCCGCATCGCCGCGATGAAGCGATCGAGAGTCTGGCGCGATTCGGTCTCGGTTGGTTCAATCATCAACGCTTCTTTGACCACCAATGGAAAGTAGATGGTCGGCGGATGGAATCCGAAATCGATTAGCCGTTTGGCGATATCCAAGGTGCTGGCGCCGGCGCGCTTTTGGCGGGAACCGGAAAAGACCACCTCGTGCATGCAAACGCGATCGATCGCCAGCTCGTAAACGTCCTGGAGTTGAACGCGCAGGTAGTTGGCGTTGAGGACGGCGTTGTCGGCAATCGCTTTTAGCCCGCTGTCGCCGTTGGAGCAAATGTAGGTGTAGGCGCGCACCAAATTGCCGAAGTTTCCCAGATGGGAATGCACCTGACCAATCGAATCCGGCCGGTCATGGTCGCGGAAATAGGTGCCATCGGCGTGTCGTGCCACCATCGGTGTCGGCAGAAATCGCTCGAGGTGGCTGGCGCAGCAGAGGGCACCGGCGCCCGGGCCGCCGCCGCCGTGGGGGGTAGAGAAAGTTTTGTGCAGATTAAGGTGCATGACGTCGATGCCGAGATCGCCTGGTCGTACCCGGCCCAGCATGGCATTCATGTTCGCCCCGTCGCAATAGACCTGGGCTCCGACCGCATGGGCCGCACGGCAGATGTCGCTGATCCGCGTCTCGAAAACTCCCAGGGTGTTGGGGACGGTCATCATGATCCCGGCCACCGATTCATCGAGCTCGGCCATCAGGGCATCGAAGTCGATCTCCCCGTCGGAATTCGACGGAATCGCGACCGATTCAAATCCGCACATTGAAGCCGTGGCCGGATTGGTACCGTGCGCCGAATCGGGTATGAGAATGCGGCGGCGGTCCTGCCCGTTGGCCAGGTGGTGGGCGCGGATGAGCAGCAACCCGGAGAATTCGCCCTGCGCCCCGGCCGCCGGTTGCAGGGTCACCGCCGCGAAACCGGCGATGTTGCCAAGTTGACCCGCCAACCGGTGCAGCAGCTCCAGGGCGCCCTGAATCTCTTCATCGCCCTGGGCCGGATGGATTCGATTGAATCCCTCCAGGCGCGCCGTGGCCTCGTTGATCTTGGGATTCTGCTTCATCGTGCAGGAGCCCAACGGATACATGTCCGTGTCAATTGAAAAATTGCGCTGCGAAAGGCGCACGAAGTGGCGAATCACGTCAACTTGGCTAACTTCCGGCAAGGGCAATTCGGATCGCAACTGGTCGTCGGGCAACAAATCCTCCGGCCCGCCGACCGCCTCATCGATGTCCGGCAAGGCCACGCCGCAGCGTCCCGCTTCGCTCAATTCATAGATAACTGGTTCGGGGCGATTCATCAGAGAGTGGCCAGGGCCGAGAGCAGCGAATCCAGGGCGGCTGCGTTAGATCGCTCGGTAAATGCCAGCAACAGGTAATGGTCAAGTTCGGGGTGGAATTGACCCAAATCGATCCCGCCAATTAATCCGGCCGCGCTCAACGCCGTATTGACCCGGGCGGCGGGAATCGGGCAGCGCAAGGGAAATTCCCTCACCACCGGGTCTTTGGCCGCAGGGGCGAACCCGGTCGGCCAATCGGCAGCCAGGGCGCGATGGGCGTTTTGCAGGCAAAGGGTGGCCAATTGGCGGAGGCCGTTGCGACCCAGCGCACTTAAGTGGATCGTGGCCGCCAAGGCCACCAGCGCTTCGTTGGTGCAGATATTTGATGAGGCTCGCTGGCGGCGGATGTGCTGCTCGCGGGTCTGCAGGGTCAGCACGTAGCCAGTCTCACCGTCTAGGTCGGTGGTCCGTCCGACTATGCGGCCAGGGATGCGCCGCAGGTGCTCTTTGCGGATGGCGAAGAATCCGGCACCCGGCCCGCCGAGAGCCGGTGAGCCAGCCAGATGGCGCAGTTCACCGGTGGCCACATCGGCGCCCAATTGCCCCGGCGGCTTGATCAATCCCAGGGCCAGAGGATCGGAGGCCATTACCAGCAGGGCGCCACGGGATCGGGCGGCGGCGGCCACCGGTTCAACCGGTTCGAGCAATCCCAGGTAACCGGGGCGCTGCATTACTACGCAGGCGGTTTGATCATCGATCGCCAACGCCAACGATGCGCTGTCGCTGCAGATCCGGCCGTCCTCGATACGCCAATTGGTAACCGGACAGATGTCCACCTCGAGCGGTCGCAGATAGGTCCTCAATACCGCCTGTGAGGCCGGATCGACCGAGGCTGCCACGACCACCCGACGGCGCCCGGTTGACGAGAGGGCCAGGGCGACCGCTTCGGCCAGGGCCGAGGCTCCGTCGTACATTGAAGCGTTGGCCGCATCCATTCCGGTCAGATCGCAAACAAGGCTCTGGAATTCATAAATTGCCTGCAGCGTACCTTGCGAAATCTCCGGTTGGTAGGGCGTATAGGCGGTATAGAACTCTGATCGGAGCAACATCTGGTCGACCAGCGCCGGAACGTAGTGGTCGTACCAACCGCCGCCGAGAAATCCGGGCTGGGCGCCGAGCGAGCGGTTTTTGGCGGCCAGCTCGGCCAAATGCGCCAATACGTCCATCTCGGCCATCGGCGGCCCAACGCCCAGCCTGGGGTCGCGTACATCCGGCGGAATATCGGCAAATAGTTCGTCTATGCTGGCGGCCCCAACGGCGGCCAGCATCACCTCCTGGTCGAAGGCGGTATTAGGCGCGTAACTCATCGGTAAGCGCGTCGTAGGCGCCAGCGTCAAGCAGTAGATCAAGCTGTGCCGGGTCTGACATCTGAACCTTGATCATCCAGCCGGCGTTGAATGGGTCGTCGTTGACATGCTCGGGGGCCATCTCCAGGTCGCCATTGACGGCTACTACTTTTCCGGAAACCGGGCAAAAGAGGTCAGATACGGCCTTGACCGACTCGACGACGCCAAACACGTCCATCAATTCGATCTGCGCCCCCACCGCCGGCAACTCCACGAAGACGACGTCTCCGAGTTCGCTCTGGGCGTAGTCAGAGATCCCGACGGTGACCATTTCACCGTCGGGAAGCGCCCATTCATGCTCGCGCGAATAGCGCCGGTCGGTTGGATTGCTCAAAGTCGCTACATCCGATCAGGTGGGTGCGGATTCATGAGGAGGATCGAGCGCGCCAACGGCGCACATTCGAATAGAAGGGCAGTTTGCACAGCGTTGCCGGGGCCGGCTTACCGCGTACTTGTACCCACACAGTGTCACCAATTTGACAGTCGGCCGGCAGAAAGGCCATCGCGATTCCGCGCTTGAGCGTGGGCGACCAAGATCCCGAGGAGATCCGGCCCGGACCGTGGTCGGTGGTTACCGGGTACCCGTCGCGCGGTATCAGGCGCGAATCGCTCTGCAGCCCGAACAAGCGCTGGCTGGGACCGGTGGCTTGGAGTTCTCTCAGCGCTGACCGACCCACGAACGGGCCCTTGTCGAGTTTGACCATCGCCCCAAGATTGGCCGAATAGGGGTCGATTTGATCGGAGAGCTCATGACCGTGGAGGGCCATCCCGGCCTCCAACCGGAGGGTATTGCGGGCGCCCAGGCCGGCCGGGGCGAAACCGGCGTCAAGCAGCGTCTGGAAAACGAATGGGGCCTCGCCGTTTTCTAAGAAAAGTTCGAACCCGTCCTCACCGGTGTAGCCGGTTCGGGCCAGCCAGCAAGGGCGGCCGGCGATCGTGGTCTCGATGATGGCGGTGCGGCGAACGGGCGCTAAATCAGCCTCCACCAACGGAGCGATCAGATCGCGGGTTTTTGGTCCTTGGACGGCCAGCAGGGCGCAGTCGAAGGTCAAATCGCGGATTTGGACATCGAGGTTTCCCGGTACCAGGGCCGCCAAATCGAGCTCCCGATTGGCGGCGTTTACCACGACCACGAAGCGCTGCCGATCCCAGCGGTAGATCATTGCATCGTCGATGACGCCACCCTGTTCATTGGTCAGCAGGGTGTATTGCGAACGCCGGTCCGAGAGGCGCTCAAGATTGTTGGAAAAGTGCGATTGGAGCAACTTTTCGGCGTCCGGACCCTCAACCAGCAATTCGCCCATGTGCGACACATCAAAAACGCCGGCCTGATTGCGGACCGCCTCATGTTCGGCGACCAGCCCCTGGTACTGGACCGGCATGCTCCAACCGGCAAATCCAACCATTCGCGCGCCAAGCGCGACGTGACAGTTGTGGAGCGGGGTCTTGCGCAGTTCGAACATGCGGCGCGATTCTATGAATCGGAGTCGGGTCAAGGAATACCGATGACCGTTGCCAACGGTCAGTGGCAGTCCAAAATAATTTTGCCCGCCGCCGACCTCTGGCGGCCGTTAACAAGACTCCGCCAAGGCAACTGCGCTGCGCAAGACTTTATCACCCACCGGGACCGCCGCGGAAGCGGCGATGGCCGGCCTGGCCAATACCTTGGCGCTGGTGGCAACCCTCCGATCGCCGCAAGGTTGCCCCTGGGATCGTTCGCTGACTCTGGCGACCATGCGCGAACACTTCATCGAAGAGGCATACGAGGTCGCGGCGGCGGCGGCCGGGGATGATGACGGCAAACTGATCGAAGAGCTTGGCGATCTGCTGATGCTCATCCTCATGCAGGCCCAGATAGCCAGTGAAGACGGACGTTTCGATCTGGCCGCCATCGCTGCGGCCCTCAATGACAAGCTGATTCGTCGCCACCCCCACGTATTTGGCAGCGAACGGGCCGAATCGCCCGACGATGCGGTGCGAATTTGGCAAGCGGTCAAGGCGCAAGAGCGCGGTATTGACGACGGTGACGAGGCGCCCCGCAAAATTCCAGGATATTTGCCGGCCCTCAAATACGCGCGCGAACAAATCGCCATTGACCGCGGGGGCAGCGAACCGGGCGATGCGCCGAGCGCCGAATTTGAACTCGAACATGATTTGGCCGAGCGCCTCTATCGGTTGGTTGAAGAATGCGATGAACTGGGAGTTGATGCCGAGACCGCTCTGCGCAGCTATGCCGAGGGACTAGATGGCAGGTCGGGCGATTAAGGCGCGCGAACAGCCGCTCACGATCGCCACCGGCGGCCCGGCCCTCCTCGAAGTCGGAGGTGTGGCGGTGGGCAATTACACGAATCTGGCGGCCGGCACCGGTTGTACCGTTTTAACTTTTGAACCACCGGCAGTGGGCGGCGTCGACGTCCGTGGGTCGGCACCGGGCACCCGCGAAGTGGCCCTGCTGGACCCCCGCTGCCACGTCGACCGGATTGATGCCGTCGTGCTCTGCGGCGGAAGCGCGCTGGGGTTGGGCGCCGCCAGCGGCGTGGCCGAGGCCCTGCGGGCCGACGGCCGCGGCTATCGAACGCCCGGCGGACCGGTACCAATCGTGCCCGCGGCAGTGGTTTTTGACTTGACCACCGGAGAGCCTGCTTGGCCCGGTCCAGAGGACGGTGCCCGGGCTTACCAAGAAGCCTCCACGGCTGAATTCGAGTGTGGCAATGTCGGTGCCGGCACCGGGGTGACGGCAGGTCCCGGACGGCTGGGCACCAAGTCGGGTCTTGGAGCGGCGACGGTTACGCGCGGGCCGCTCAGGGTGGGTGCGGTTGCGGCCGCCAATCCGGTCGGCACGGTGCTCGACGAGGAAGGAAAACCCATGGCCGGGCTGCTCAGCTCCGGCTCAGCGGCCGACCCGGCCATGGTCTACGACCTGATGGATCGCTTTCCTTCAAACACCGTAATCGGCTGCATCGTCACCAACGCCGATTTGGACAAGCTGGGCGCCTCCAAGGTCGCGCAAATGGCCCAGGACGGATTGGCGCGAGCAGTGAGGCCGGCCCATACCACCCATGATGGCGACACCGTCTTCGTGGCCGCATGCTCGAGCAATCGGGTTGCGGCGCCGGCCGACCTCGTTGGCGGGCTAGCCGCCGACGCCTTGGCGGCGGCAATCCGGCATGCCGTTCGTTCGGCAACTTCGGCTTACGGGATTCCGGCCGCCGCTGATTTGAAAGATCGCGCTTGAGTCGCCCGATCGCCCTGCTAACCGATTTCGGTCTCGACGACACCTACGTCGCCCAGATGAAGGCGGTCATTGTCGGGATTTGTCCGGATGCTCCGATCATCGACCTTTCGCACTCCGTTCGACCGCACGACGTGGAGCACGGTGCTTTCCTGCTTGAAACTGCGTTGCCGGTGTTGCCGGTCGGCTCGATCGTCGTTGCGGTGGTCGACCCCGCAGTGGGTACTAGTCGAGCGGCGGCCCTGCTGCGCACCCAGCGCCACGTATTGCTGGGTCCCGATAACGGGATTTTGTACCCGCACGCCGCGTCCCTGCGAGGGGGTGGACAGAGGGCCGATTTTTATCGACTCGATCAACCGCGCCACTGGTTAAAGGATGTCTCGACGACATTTCACGGGCGCGACATCTTTGCTCCCGTCGCCGCCCACCTTGCCGGTTTTGCCGACGACTCCCTTTCCGATCGCATAGCCGCATTGGGCAGCTCCTTGCCGGATCCAGTTCCAGCTACCGTCCCGCGGGCCACCGCCCACGGTGCGGCCCTGGAGGGCGAAGTAATCCATGTCGATCGGTTTGGAAATTTGATTACCAACATTCGCGGCGAGCAAATGTCAAAATTTCAGCGGCCGACGGTAACGGTCCGTGATGGTCAAAACATCATCGATATGGGCCGCCCGGTAACTACCTACGCTGGCTACGATGAATTGATTGCCATAGTCGGCAGCGCAGGGTATTTGGAGTTGGCATTGCCGGCGGGATCAGCAGCCAATTTTTTCGGCCGGCGCACCTTCACCATTCGCATTCAAATCCACAATGCCCAAGGGGTCAATCGACCATGAAATTACTCGCCTATCTCGATGCTGACGGACGCCGTCAGGCCGGCCGGATAGCCGGTCGCAAAGTTGAAACCTTCACCGCTGTCGGCGACCTGCTCGATCTAATTCGCCAGGCCGATTCCACCGGACAGAGCTTGGCCTCCGTCGCCGCCGCGGCCGGCGCCGTGCCCGGGCCCGACCTGGCCCAATTGCTCGAAGCCGGGCCGGACGACCTGCCGCGCCTGACCGTGCCGCTGCAGATCCCGGAGGCCTGGGGCGCCGGTGTTACCTATCGCAAAAGCGCCCAGTTCCGCGACGAAGACATGACCGCCCCGACCGGGATTTATGACCAGGTTTACCTGGCCGAACGGCCGGAACTCTTCTACAAAGGCGACCACCGGCACGCAGTTGGTCCGGGCGAGGCCGTAACCGTGCGGTCGGACTCGAATTTCACAGCTCCCGAGCCGGAATTGGCGCTGGTGTTGGGCTCATCCGGGCAGGTACTCGGCTACACCCTCTGCAATGACAATTCGGCATGGGATATTGAGCGTGCCAACCCGCTGTATTTGCCCCAGTCGAAGGTCTTTTACGGCTGCATTTCCATCGGTCCGGTGGTCGTAACGGCTGATGAAATACCCGACCCCCGCAGCGGCCAACTTTCCGCTCGAATCGTCCGCGATGGCCAGGCCATATTTGCCGGGGCCGTCGACCTCGACCTAATCCGGCGCGAATTTTCAGATCTCACCGCGCACCTAACGCGCAACAACCCGCTGCATGCCGGGGCGGTGTTGACCACCGGTACCGGCATCATCGTGGAAGAGGATGCCGCGGTCGCCGATGGAGACGTGGTCGAGATCTCACATCCGGTTATCGGTACCCTGTCCAATCCCGTTGTCAAGCTTGGTCCCAACGACCGCGGTGGCGGGGCCGGCGGACAGTACCGACGAAACTAGGCCCAGCCCGGGCATAGGCCCAAATTCGAACAAACCCGGCCAACGCGGCTCTTGGCCGCCACTCCAATAGAGGCAGGTTGAAGCCCAGGCCGCCAATTGGGCGCAGGCCGATCACTGCCGGATTGAATGAACCGTTAACCCGGCGGCCGGCCCGCATCCGGGTCGGCTGGCCGATCAGGTTTTCAGGGCTGCCAACTCGCGGTCGCAGGCTTCCTGGAGCAATCGGAAATCGTTGCCCATGTTGATGAAAGTGAACCCGTCTTTGATGAAGGGGTTGGCGATCGCCGCCGAGCGGACCGATATCCCGGCCGGTTTTCCGGCGGCTCGGGCGCCGTCCAGGATCGCTTGCAATGCCGCCAGATGATCGGGGTGTTTGAAGGCTTCGCTGCCGGCCAGGCCCATCTCCAGCGCCAGATCGTTGGGGCCAATGAACATGCAGTCGATCCCGTCCACACGGGCAATGGCTTCGGCGTTAGCGACACCCACCGGATCTTCGATTTGCGGGATAACCATGATGTTCTGGTTGGCCCAGTCGCCGCGATAGGAACTGTTCATCAGAGTCGCCCGCGAGGATCCGGCCGATCGGTGACCCAGCGGCGGGTAGCGGCAGGCCGATGCGAATTCCTCGGCCTCGGCGACGGTTGATACGTGCGGGAGGATTATTCCAAGCGCACCGGCGTCGAGCATTCGATTGATGGTCTCTTTGTCTTTGTCCCAGACGCGGGCCATCGGTACGCCGCCGCGGGCTTCGATCGCCGTAAATGTCGCGGTGATGCTGGCAAAGTCCCAGGCGCCGTGTTCGGCATCTACCGCCGCCCACTCATAACCCGCCGCGATCGAGGCTTCGCCGGCCATCGGCGAGACCAGATTGAGGAAAGCGCCAACCGATACCTGGCCGGCCGCCACTTTGCGCTTAACAAAATTGCCATCGATCATAAGTTGTTAATTCCACTGCTTCGCTGATTGGCCGGACGACCCGGCCGACTGCTACTAGTTTCGCTTTGGCGATCGGGCCATCGGCGGCGGCTTTCCGCTTCTAAAATCTGGCGGGACGTGACCACTGCAAGACGGCGAGAGCTGGGAGCCAAATGTCCGAAATATGGAACCTTGAACTTCTCGCAAGCGGGGCATATTCGCTGACCATCGGGTCGCTGGGGTGGGCGGCGGCGTTCATCGTCGGTGCACTGCTGTCCGCCTGGATCATCCATTTCCTGGCCCATCGCTGGCTAAACAAGAGATGGGACCTCTCTGAGGGTCTCGACAAGCAGGTGCTGGGCGCGATTAGGGGTTTCATACTGCTCATCGGCGTCTACCTGGCGTTCGATCAGCTAGGTGCCAACACGGTCAATTTGGGCCAGATACAGGGCGCCACGATCACCCTCGGCGGGATTTTTGTTACCGGTGTGATCATGTGGCTGGCCTGGAGCGGCGCGGCAGTTGCCGGGGCCCTGGTTAAAGACTGGCTGGACCACTATGAACAGATAAACCGCAGCATTACTTCCCTGATGGTCAATCTGACCCGGGCTTTGATAGTGTTCATTGGTTTTTACGTTGCCTTTTCGTCGTTGGGGTTTGATCTCAATGTGCTCCTGCTGCCGCTCTCGGCGGTGGGCCTGGGTCTGGGCTTTGGATTGCAGCGCATCACCGAAAACTTCGCCTCCGGCTTGATCCTGCTGGTCGAGCGACCGGTCAGAGACGGCGACGTGATAGCAATTTCCGGGGTGACCGGGAGCGTTGAATCAATCGGATTGCGGGCCACCATGATTCGCAAATTCGACGGAACCCAGGTAGTCATGCCCAACTCTGAATTGATAACCCGCCAATTGAACAATTGGACGCTATCCGATACCGTCGTTCGCGCTGATACCACCATCGGCGTCGCCTACGGGTCAGATCCCGAACAGGTCATGGAAATATTGCTCGAAGAAGTGCATGCCCATCCGGATGCGATGGACGAGCCCGGGCCGCGGGTGTTCTTCACGGGTTATGGCGATTCGGCGCTCGACTTTCGGGTCATGTTCTGGGTTGAAGCGCCAGGCAAACGCCTTACCACGCTTACCGCATTGCTCACGGCTTGGTATCACCGCTTCGCCGCAGCGGGCATTGAAATTCCGTTCCCGCAGCGCGATTTACACATCCGTTCCGGTCAATTGACGGCCAACGGAAGCAACGGTAACGGGCAGGCCGAGACCGAATAATTCAGCGGACCAACGGTCAAATAGCCGCCAGCCGCAAAACCCAGTCGTAGCCCCGCCCCTGCTTGGGCGGGAAGAAGCTGTGGAAGGCCCGCCCGGGAAGCACCTCCGGTTCGCTTGCAACGCCGCTGCGCGGATCGAACCAACAACAGGACACCGCCGAGCCGGCCAGCGCCTCCATGTCAACCGTAAAGCCGTGGCCATGCGAGCTGTAGACAAGGGCCTGCGAACGGGATGCCGAGCTGGTCGCGCAGACCCGGCCTTCACTGGCGGCGCGGTCGACGCGGACGATTAGTCCGTCATCGGGAATCCGACTCTGGTACGGGATCGATTCGATGAGCGATTTGAGATATCTCATCTGATGCGAACCGGGCAACTGCAGGGCGATTCGCCAGGGCATGTTGGCGCCAAATGTCGGCTTCGACCCGCCGGGCGCGTAGAACATGAACACGTCGTTGCAGCCATAGGTGTGACCGCAGGCCCCGGCAAACACCGCCCAATAGGCTTGTTTTCGAACCTGCCAATCGTCGGCGCGCGGCCCGAAATCTCGCAGATGCTGCGGCATGTTTTCGTACATCGGCTCGGCGTCCAAAGTCGGCTTGGGTGGATCGCGCGCCCAATCGGCGGCGATGAACCGCCAGTTCGGGTTGTCGAGCAAATGACCGGACTGGACGATATTGAAATCGCACCAGGGAGCATCGTGGAACCAAGTTGAGGACGCCTGCCCGCCGCTGGGGTGATAGGTGATCAAACCGGTCCCGCCGTCACCGGCCCGAATGCCTTCGGCCTGGCGGGCAAAGACCGCTCCCTTGCCATGCTCGGGCTGGTCTCCGCCCAGCATCCAAATTACCGAGCGGCCGGCATAGCGCTGACCGAGGAATCGGCCCTGCTGGTAGGCGTTTTCAAGCGTTACCAGCGGGTCGGCCAGCATGTAGTCGCCGCCCGGGGTAACGCCGGTCACGATGTAACCCCAGTTCGGCAGGATCACGGCATGCATTCCAAGCTGCTGGCAGCGGTCAACAACCCAATCCAGGTGGGCGAAGAATTCTTCGTTGGGACGTGTCGGATCATTGCCAATGTAAGGGCACGCGCCGGCTGTGTTCGGTTGGTAGCGGATATCAAAAACAACCAATTGAATGGCATTGAAGCCCTTGGCCGCCCGGTCAGTCAAATAGTGGTCGGCAGCGCCCCGATCCAACGCGTAGAGCAGTCGCCAGGCGGTATCAGCGAGATAGAAAAATGGCGAACCGTCGGTACCGATGATGTAGTGCCGATTAGGCGAGATTTGCAGTTTCATGAAGTGTCCCGCGGCGACCAGCTGCCGATGCCGGCCGGCCAAAAATTTTAGGAGCTAAAGGTGGGCGATAAGGCTGAAATGAAGCCCTAATTTGCGTCTTTCGCGCCGCTGGCGGGGCCACCGCGATCCGGCCGAGCCAAAGGGCAATCGCAAAAATCACCTTGCCGGCAGTGGCAGGCGAAGATTGCAGACCAGATCGTCGCTCCACCCAATGCTTGGAAATTAATCGCTTGCTCCGACTGACAGCCGAACTAATCGTTGGGCTTTTAAAGTGATAGTTAGCAACCGATTGGGCCGAATACCCGGCCCCGTTCGTCGATCCACGCCAAACCCCAGCGCGATTTCAATCAGGTAGGAAGCAATGGACTGCAACCAGGCGATCGCTCACGCCCTCAAAGCGGAGGGTGTTGAATACCTCTTTGCTTTCCCTGCCAATCCGATCATTGATACGTGTGCCCAAGTCGGCATAAAACCCATAATCGGCCGCACCGAGCGGACCATCGTAAACATGGCCGACGGCTATTCGCGGGTCTCTCGCGGGAAGCAGATTGGAGTGGTAGCGGTCCAGTATGGCCCAGGTGCTGAGAACGCCTTCGGTGGGGTTGCGCAAGGATTTGCCGATGCCAGTCCGTTCCTGGTCTTGACCGGGTCTTATCGCTCCAACCGCCTAGATATCACTCCGATGTTCGACGCCGTTCCCAATTACCAGGCCATCACCAAGTGGGCCGGGCAGATATCGACCCCCGATGTGACCTTGGATCGCATTCGGCGCGCGTTTACCCTGCTGCGCAACGGCAAGAGCGGTCCGGTCTTGCTCCAGATCCCAATGGATGTCGCCGCCAGGGAGTACCCGGATCGGGTCGAGTCCTACGTACCGACGCGTCAATATCGCTCCAGCGGTGATCCCGCCGACGTAGACCATCTGGTCGAATTGCTGCGTTTGGCCGAGCGGCCGGTGATTCATGCCGGTGCCGGAGTCCTCTACGGCAATGCCTCAGACCGCCTGCTGCAGCTGGCTGAACTTATGTCAATTCCGGTCTGCGTGACGCTCAACGGTAAAAGTGCATTTCCAGAGAACCACCCTCTGTCATTGGGATTATTCGCCAAAGCCAATACTCTCCCGGCCTGTCAATTTATCTCCCAATCCGATTTGATAATCGGCCTAGGATCCAGCTTTACCATCGCCAACCAGCAAGCCGGCCTTCCCGAATCAGCCCGCCTGGTGCAAATCATCGACAACGATATTGACTTGCAGAAGGACTACCCGATAGAACACGCCGTCATTGGCGATGTCGATCTGGTGCTCGAACAACTGCTGTCAGCCCTGCGCGAAGCGGACGTGTCGGCACCATACGACCCGCGACCGGCCATTGCCCGATCCCGCCGGGAATGGATGGACCAATGGAGCGACCGACTGACTGACACTTCCAACCCGCTAAATCCCTACCGCGTCATCGATGAATTGATGGCGTCGGTTGATCTAGATCGTACGATCGTGACCCACGATTCCGGTTATCCGCGCGACCAGACCGCCCCTTTTTGGCGATCGCGACCCGGCGGTTATTACATCGGTTGGGGAAAGTCGACGCAATTGGGCTACGGGTTGGGCCTGGCCTACGGCGCCAAGCTGGCCCGCCCCAACGACCAAGTGATCAACATCATGGGCGATACCGCCGTCGGCATGGCCGGCATGGACTTTGAAACCGCCGCCCGCAATGAAATCGGCGTGCTAACGGTGATCTTAAACAACGGGGTCATGTCGGGTTATGGCAAGCACATGCCGGTTGCCGTATCGCGCTTTGACGCCGATCGCCTGGGCGGCCATTACACCGACCTTGCCAAATCGCTTGGCGTGGATGGCGAACGGGTCTTCGACAATGGCGATCTGGCCGCCGCAATTGGGCGTGGATTGAGCGCCACCCAGGCCGGCCGGCCCTACGTCCTCGAGGCAATGACCCGGCCCGATCCAGTCATGTCCAACTATCTTGAGCAATTTGGCTTACAACAACTCAACTGAGTCGGCACTAGCAGTAGGCAATCCGGCAAAGGCGCACTGCTAAATGGCGCATCGCCGCCGCGGCCAGCAGGCCGAAATTCGGCTGGCCCGATTTCCGGAGGCGTTCAACTACGCCACCCGGGTGATGTTGCTGGTATTTGAGACCAGCCCGGTAATGACCATCTCGCTTGGCGTGCTCACCCTTTTGGCCGCCCTAATGCCGGCGGCCCAAGTCTGGATCTTTAAGCAGATCCTGGATCAAATTGGCCTTGAGCTGGGTGGTAGCGGCACCGGTGACATGGAGCCGATCCTGCTGCTGGCGGTGATCAATTTCGCGGTCGTGATCGCCAGTTTCGGTGCCCGTTCGGCGATTGCCGCAGTCCGCGGCACGCTCGGCGATCGATTCACCAATCGGACCAATTTGATGATCTTGGAGAAGGCGGAATCACTGGACATTTCATATTTTGAAAACCCAGCCTTTTACGACCGCTTGGAGAACGCCCAGCGCGAAGCCCGCGAGGGCCCGGTGCAAATAGTCAACGAGTCATTCGGGCTGATTCAGAGCGCGATCACATTGATCACGATGATCGGACTTATGTTGACGCTGGCCTGGTGGGTGGTGCTGGTGGTGCTCTTTTCCACCGCCCCAGCCCTGATCGTGGAAGTGATTTACTCGCGCGAACGCTTTCGCCTGCAGACGTTTAGGTCGCCGTTGGTTCGTCGTCTCGCCTACTACCGCTGGCTGATAACCAACGATGAATACATCAAGGAAATTCGCATCTTCAGGTTGGGACAGTTCTTGATCCGGATCTATCGCCAGACATTCGACCAGTTCCACATTCAAAATCGATCGCTGTTGATTCGTTCCAACAGAGCATCGTTCCTCCTGCAGGCCGTCGGTGCCGCGGGCGGACTCGGCGTATTTATTTTTGTCATCGTCCAAGTGTTTCGACGGGTGTTCACTTTGGGCGATATCTCACTCTTCTACCAGTCCTATTGGCAGACGGTGGAGACAACGGGGATGCTGCTAAAGGGCGTCGCCAGCCTTTACGAGCGTGGATTGTTTGTCAAGAACTTCTACGACTTCCTTGAATTCGAGTCGCTCATTCCGTCCGAGGTCGGCGGCCAGCCGATGCCGCGGCCGATTGAAGAGGGCATCGAATTCCGAAACGTGCACTTTACCTATCCGGGCACGACGGTACCAGTATTGACCGGCCTTTCGTTTTCAATAAAACCGGGTGAAAAGGTGGCCATAGTCGGGGTCAATGGCGCCGGCAAGACCACCACCGTAAAGCTGCTGGCCCGGTTTTATGACGTAGACGAAGGGCAGATCCTCGTCGACGGGCGCGACCTTCGCCAATTCAACCTTGTCGATCTGCGATCGCAGATCGGGGTGATATTTCAAGATTTCGGCACCTACCAGGAGACCGCCGCGCGCAATATCGGCTTTGGCGAAATCTCCCGATTGCATGACTATTCGCAAATCGCCAGCGCCGCCGACAAGGGCGGCGCAGTGGATCTGATCGAGAAGTTGCCAAAAGGCTATGAGACGCAATTGGGCCGATGGTTCGGATCGGGTGGCGTGAATCTTTCCGGCGGGCAGTGGCAAAAAATCGCTCTGGCCCGCGGGTTTATGCGTGATGCCCAATTGCTGGTACTCGATGAGCCGACGGCGGCGCTTGACGTTGAGGCCGAGGCCGAGGTTTTTGGGCGGATCCAGAGCCTGTCCAAGGGGCGGATGGCGATTTTGATCTCGCACCGCTTTACCACCGTCCGGCTGGCCGATCGAATCGTTGTAATCGATGGCGGACGGGTGCTCGAACACGGCACCCACGACCAATTGATCGCCCAGGGCGGGACCTACGCACGCTTGTTTGAGATGCAGGCGCGGTCATACCGTTGAGCATCACTGGAACAATCATCGCGCCGGCCGGTTGCACGCCGTCGTCGCTGGGCGCGGCCCAGGGAATGACCAAACAGTGGCAAGCAATTTGAGGAGATTTGGATGAACGCACCGAATGCAAGCGACGTGAAAGTATTTGTGCCGGCCAGAAATTTCAGCGATTCGCTGGCGTTCTACCAAGCAATGGGATGGAACGTCAATTGGCGGGCCGACGACGATGGCCTTGCCGAATTGGAGCTTGCCAACTGCCGTTTTTACCTCCAGGACTACTACAACAAAGCCTGGGCGGACAATTTCATGATGCACCTCACCGTAGACGATGCCAATTCATGGTGGGAACATGCATCGCGGGTAATAAGGGAAGGCGGATACAAACGTGCTCGAACCCGTAAGCCGCAGGGAGAGTCGTACGGCGCCCTCGTCACATTCGTATGGGATCCGTCCGGCGTCCTGCTTCACTTTGCCCAATTCGACGAAACGTAACGCCGCCCAATCGCCTGCAAAAAAGCGTCGTTCAAAGCATGGCCCGCTAGAAATGAGTCCAGGCTCGACGGCCGCCCGCTAGGCGCCCGACATCCGCGTGACATCCGATCGCCCATTGCCAAATGGCGTCCTCGAGAGGATTCGAACCTCCGACCTTATGGTCCGCAACCATACGCTCTATCCAGCTGAGCTACGAGGACAAGTCTTTCCTGGCGGCGCGCAATTTTAGGGGCGGTCCGACCACAAACAGGGCCAGGTCGGCAGCCGAATGGGCGAGCACCGGGGCGATGAGCGAGCCGCTGAATTCGTACAGCAGTCCGAATAAAACCCCACCAAGGGTAGCCACAACGATAAATCTTAATCCGAAGCCGGCCAGGGCGTGGTGGGCACCAAATGCGAGCGAAGTTATAAGCAGCGCCGGCAACAGCGTGAAGTGGTCGGTTAGCGCGTCTTGCACGAACGCCCGCCAGAACAGCTCCTCAACCAACGGATTGGTGACGAGAAAGAAGGTTCCGCCGACCAACAGCCCGCCGGCCGTCCAGCGATACTGCTGCGACGGGTAATGGAAAACGAAGGTTGTGCATACTGCCAGCACCCCGACAATTGCCGCCAGGGTCCAGATCCAGCCCGGCCCATCGAGGGGCGACCAACCGGCCAGTCCGCCGTCCCAGAAGCCGCGGACAACCGGCGGGGCCAGCAGCCAGGGTATACGTACTAATAAATCCCGCCAAAACCAGGGCCAGGCGGAACCCGCAGTTTGATAAGGCACCCCGGATATTCGGGCCGGTCGATTGGCGTAGGTTTCGAGCAGCCAGGCCTGAAGGCGAGGAATCATGCCACCACTCTAGACGACCTGGCGATCAAATGGCGCAGGCGATATACGGCCAAAAGTGCAGCCGCCGATATGGCCCCGGTTAAGAAAAATCCAACGTCCGGCCAAGCGGTCGCGGAAAGCGCACCGATAAACGCGGCGGCTATGACCAGGCCGAATGAATAAGTGACCGTCAGCAAGGCCATTGCGTTCGAGGAACCGCCGGGCGGCGAGAGATCACCGCCGAGGGCAACCAGGATCGTTTGGAAGGCGGATTGAATGAACCAGTTGAGCGAAGTGATCGCCAATAGCAAGTACACGTTATCCAAAAGCGGGAAGGAAATACAGGCCAAAACACCGCCTATCTGGAGTAAGTAGAGCACGCCCGTGCGACCAAATAAATCGGACAGGCGGCCGACGACCAGCTGGGCCAATCCACCGGCAATCGATCCGGCGAATGTGAGATATCCGACGTACTCAATGCCCCCACCAATATCAAACAGGCGCGGACCGGCCATCAAATTAAACAGAACGAAGACCATCGCGTGGGCACCCCGAATCAGCGACATCTGGCGCAGTATCGGGTCGGCCAGGCCGGCAAACACGTTTCCGCTAGGCGGCAATTTAGGACGGGCCGCGGCTCTGGGCAATAGCAGCAGCGAAATCAAAGATGCCAACACGATCATCGCCGCGGCGATGGAAGCAAAGTGCCTGAATCCCGATTCGGCCGCGATCTGGCCCAATACCAACCCGCTTATTCCCACTGCGGCCACCATAACCAGGGCGACGGCGCCCGAGATTAGGCCGCGATGGCGAAGGGGGGCGATTTCCACGGTGTAGTTTTGGACGCCGGTCCAATGCAGGGCCAAGCCGATGCCGGCCACGAGGCCCAAGGGAATCGCCAACAGAAAGTTTTGCGTCAACCCCAAGAACGCCAAATAGGCGGCCAACATCGCCTGACCCACTCCGTAGGAGACCTTGGATCCAAACCGGTTGACAACCCGCAGTGAAAGCCAGCCACCGATCGTAAATGACCCGGTGTGGACGGCAATCATGATCAGGGCGGCCGACCATATACCGGCATCAAACTCCTTGGCCACAAAGCTGGAGAGGAATGACATTGACGCCATCCATCCGCCGGCTGACAACGCTACCGAGCAAAGCAGGAGGATCAGGGCGCGGCGACGCGGCGGCTGGTGGTCGGATCTCAATCTATCGAAAGGGTCCGTTGCGGCAGCCAGAAGAGCAGGGCCACGATTGGAATAAAAGCCAATGCTATGACCAAAAACGGTAGTCCACTGACTGTTCCCCACAGAAGGCCGCCAATGGTCACGCCGATGAGCATTCCAATCGCGAATCCGCTGGTATGCAATCCGGAGACGATCGGCACATCTTTCGGATTGACCAAATCGCCGCTGATGGCGGTCAACAAGGATTGAAGAGAACTCTGTCCAAACATTTGCATTACCGCGCCTGCCAAGAGTGGCAGCAGTTCGGTCGAACGCCAGAAAATTAGCGCCGCGGCGGCCGCAAATGGCGTAGTTGCAATCAAGAGGTTGCGGCGGCCCACGCGATCGGAAATCGACCCGATCAATACTTGTGACGCACCGCCGCCGATCGCCCCGGCCGAGAGATAGAAACCGACGGCCGCCAGTTCATCGATGGCCGTCAGAAGAACAAAAGCCGAGAGCAATTGAAATACCCCGAACGAGGCGCCGGACATCGATCTGGTCAGCACCGAAATGAGCACCGCGCGATCGCCCAGCAACCGACGGTAGGAGCGCATCAACGATCTGACGGATATGTGGGAGCGGGCGACCATGTCCTTTAGATCCGGCAAAACTAGCCAGGCGGTAAGGAACGAAAGGGAGAGCAGGGCCGACGCGCCGGCAAAGGTGGCCCACAGGCCGAACCCATCACCGAGCAGGGTCAGCAGTGGCCCAAAGATACCCGGTCCGATAACCAGTGAAAACGCGACCATGCCGGCGGCCGCGCCGCGGCGCTGCGGGGCAACCGCTTCCAACATGTAGGCATTGATGCCGGTCCAATGGAACGGGGTCAGCATCCCGGCCAACGCCGCCAGCACGATCACCTGCCAGTCGTAGGTTGCAATCAGAATCAGGCCGGTGAAGATCGCCATCCCGGCGGTGCCCACCATGAAAGTTTGCCGGGAGCCCCAGCGAGCCGAAAACCCGCCGGCGTAGAGGCCGAGAACGGCCGCAAAGACCTGCATGGCCAAAAACGTTAGCATCGCGGCGATTACGCTGCTGCCCAGGCGATCGCGAATCATCACCGACAGCAATGAAAGGGCCGGTAGCCATCCGCCAACAGAGAGTAGGAAGCAGACGTTGAGCACGACAAATGGGCGCGTCAGCATCCCGGCAGTGGCCCGGCCGACGGGCGGGCGGGCGGGCGAACTCAGCGAACTTTACCCAATGGGATCGCTTTGCCCCTTGTATCGAGCCCAATTTCCTCGGGCGGTCGCGGCGGCCACTGGTTTCATATCCGGTAGATGCCACCAAGTCTGGCTAGCTCCGATTCTCCCGCACTGCCCCGTCCAATCCAGACCACCTTATAGGCAAAATCTAAGGCGATCCGGCCATGGCCGGCGACCGATAAATCAACGGCCCGCGAAAGGCACCGATGCGACTGGACGCCGACGAAAAGGAAATCCTCGCCGGCGCCAAAGGGGCGGCGGCCACCCGGGCAATGGAATTTCAAGTTGCCGTCGGCCGCTTTTTTGGGGCTGGTGAGATGATTCCGGTGCGATCGGCGCACCTGGCAGCCGATGCCGAATCATTGCGTGATTTTGGCAGTGAACACCTCGAGTCCTACAGCTCCGATGGGGCGCGCTTTAGCATTCCGACCACGATCAACGCCGGTGCCGCCGACCTGGACCGGCCGGGGATCCTGGGACAACGGCCGATTTGGCATCGGCGAACCGCGCGCATCTGCGACGCGCTTTCGACAATGGGCGCCCATATGTGCCACACCTGCGTTAACTACCAGTTGCTCGATCAGCCACACCTGGGAGAACACCTCGCCTGGGGCGATACCGGTACCGTTATCTGGGCCAATTCGATCTGCGGGGCCCGTTCAAATTTCGAAGCCGGTCCGGCCGCGCTGGCAGCCGGATTAACCGGGCGCACACCGCGCTACGGATTGCACCTTGATTCAGCGCGGGCAGCCAGCGTGTTGGTGCAGATGCGGGCGCGGCCCAGCGGGCGCGGCCAATGGAGCTCCCTCGGCGGCCTGGTCGGACGCGCCCTCAACGACTACTGGAAGATTCCATGTTTTGTCGGTGACCCCGGCAATCCATCGCCGGATGAGCTCAAATTCTTCGGGGCAGCGCTGGCCAGCTTCGGCTCGACGCCGATGTTCCACTGGGTCGGGCTAACACCGGAGGCGCCTACCGTGGCCGCCGCCTTCGGTGGTCGCCAGCCTTCGGCCACGATCAACGTCGATGACGCGGCGGTAAATGCCTTTATGGCTGAATTTACGCCACCCTCCGAGAGGGTCGACGTGGTCGCGTTCTCAGCTCCGCAGCTTTCGCCGTTGGAACTGGATGATCTGGCCAGGCGCTTTTCCGCCCGGCGCGTGGCGCGAAACGTGCTGTGCCTTGCCACCACCTCGCCGATGGCCCGCCTTGAGGCGGAGCGCCTGGGCGACGCCCAAATCCTCGCTGCCGCCGGCGTCGAACTGGTGGCCGGTACCTGCTTTTACGTTATGGCCCCACACGAACTGGCCAAGGACCGAAACCTCTCCACATTGGTGACCGATTCGGCCAAATTGGCCAATATCATCTCCGGATACGGGTATCAACCGGCGTTACGGACAACCGAGCAATGCGTCGACGCCGCGATCAGCGGGATCCTCAATTGACGCGCCCGCCCGACATCGTCCTAACTGGCAACCCCGGCGTGGGATCGCCGACGGTGGGCGAGGCGCTGGTTTCGCGGTCAGGATTTTCAGCGCGCTATGACCTTGACCGTGAGAAGGGAATATTTTCGCGGCCCGCGCATGATCTTTACCAACAAAGTTATGTCAATCGAGTATTGGTGTTTCCAACCGCCAAGGGCGGAATCGCGACATCGTGGATGCTCGCCGAGATGGCCTCGCGAAATTTGGCGCCAAAGGCGCTGATCTTCTCCTCGACCAATCCGGTCATGGTCCAGGGGGCGGTGCTGGCCGGCCTGCCGTTGATGGCCGGTCTGCGACCCGACCCGACCGAGGCGATTGAAACCGGTGACCACGTCGAATTGGATCCGCCGGCCGGCCGCATCCGCGTCTGGCGCAATTCCGCCGAGGGCTCCCGCCCCCAATCCGATCGGAAAGAGCAGTGAGCGATCGTCCCAATATCCTCTTTATCTCGATGGACCAGTTGCGTTACGACGCGCTGGGAATCACCAGTGGTGGACTGGTCAAGACCCCAAACATCGATCGGTTGGCCAACGAGGGGGTCCTCTGCGAGAAGTTCTTTGTCCATTCGCCGATGTGTCAACCATCACGGGCATCGATCTTTACCGGCCGCTTTCCGAAAGTGACCGGCGTGCGCTGGAACTGGTACGATTTGCCCGGCGGCGAACAAAACCTGGCCACCATGCTGGGCGCGGCCGGATATCACTCGATGGCCATCGGCAAGATGCACTTTACGCCGATTGAGGACAACCACGGATTTAGCGACCGCCTGTATGTCGAAGGCAAGATGTTCTCCGCGTACGATAAATACCGCTGCTACCTACGTGACAAGGGCCTCGACGGGCGGTACTTTGAACACGTGCAGGGGTGGGATGACGTCGAACATTTCGGCGCGGCCCAGTTCCCGCTGGGCGATGCCAACTACATCGATTCATATATTGGACGCCGCGGCGTCGAGATGATCGCCGCGAACCAACAAGATCCGTGGTTCGCCTGGTTTTCGTTTTGCAATCCGCACATGCCGTTCGATCCGCCGGAGAACCACGCCGCCATGTACGACCCGGCCGACATGTCGATTCCGCCGGATTTTGGCCGGTCCCAAACCGGCCGCTTTCCCGAGTACCGCACCAGCTCCGGTCAGAAGGATTTTTCGCTTCTCACCGAGGCCAAGCTGGCCAAAGTAAAGGCTTACTATTACGCCACCATTTCATTGGTCGACCGTGAAATTGGACGCCTCCTAGATGCCCTGGCTGAAAAGGGGGTCCTCGACGAGACGGTGATCTTTTTCTTCGCCGACCACGGCGAGATGCTGGGTCACCGCGGGGTTCTCTGGAAGGGCCGAATGCTCTACGATCACATCGTCCACACCCCGCTAATCGTCCGCTACCCGCCCGCCTATGCCGGAGGCCAGATCGTCTCCGACCTGATCCAGGCCGTCGATTTGGTGCCAACGGTACTCGACTTTGCCGGCGTTGATGGCCATATCGGCCTGCAGGGCGCCAGCTTTAGGCACCTCTTGGCCAAGGAGGATGTGCCCTGGCGGCAATGGGCATTTGCCGAATCGCTAAATATGAAGATGCTGCGCACCCACGAATGGAAGCTGATCCACTACGGCTCCAAACCCTACAGCGAGCTCTACGACCTGGCCCGCGACCCCCTGGAGCTAGACAACCTCTACGACGATCCGCGGTGGGCGGGCCAGCGCTTTGCGTTGACCCGGCAGTTGGCCGACGTCCTAATTGAATCTGAGGACCAGCTACCGGGACCGGCCACCGGTACGGCCTATGAGGGGCTCTCGGGTCACCATCCAGCCCAGGAATATGGCGGCCGCGACCCGGGCCGCTTCGCGTTCGGCGATTAACTGGCGGCGAAGCCTTACCCGATCTCGTAAAGACCGCCCTGCTTGCCGGTGATGAAATAGTGCGCGCGCTCGGCAATATTCACCGAGCGGTCGGCTATTCGTTCGAGTGAATGGGCAATCCAGATCAAGTAGGTCGCGCGCCGGATCGCCGCAGGGTCTTCCAGCATGTAGGAAAGCAACTCGCGCAAAACCTGCTGGTAGAGCTCGTCGATTTGGTCATCGGTTTGGCGCACCACAATTGCCCGCTCAACATCGCGTTCGGTGAACGAGAGCATCGACGTGTGCAACATCCCGGTGGCAATTTCGGCCATCCGCGGGATGTCGATCAGTGGTTTAAGGGGCGGTTCGGCGCCGATTTGAATTGCGATCTTGGCAATGCCCTCGGCATAGTCGCCCACCCGCTCCAATTCGGCCGCGATCAGCAGCACCGAAATGATCTGCCGAAGATCCGCCGCCATCGGCGCCTGCATCGCAATCAATTCGATGCATTGTTCCTGGATGGCCAGCTCTTTTTCATCAATCTGGTCATCGCTGGCAACTACCAAGCTTGCCAACTCCAAATCACGATTGCGCAGGGCCCTGATCGATTCGGTAATCGCAAGCTCAACCAGGTTGGCCAGGATGATCAATTCATCCTGGACTGACTCCAGGCTCTTGCTGTATTCACGGCGCCGACGAAATGGTGACATTTTCGTTATCCAAACCGGCCGGTGATGTAGGCTTCCGTCCGCTCGTCAGACGGATTGGTGAAGATTTTTTGGGTCTCATCAAGTTCGACCAGCTCACCGGCCCCGTTGTTGTCATTTAGGAAAAAGGCGGTCAGGTCGGAGATTCGCGCCGCCTGTTGCATGTTATGGGTGACGATCACGATCGTGAACCGTTCACGCAGTTCGCGGATTAGGTCCTCGATCTTGGTAGTCGCGATTGGGTCAAGGGCCGAACAGGGTTCGTCCATAAGGATTACTTCGGGTTCAACGGCGATCGCCCGGGCGATGCAGAGGCGTTGCTGCTGCCCGCCGGAGAGGGTCAGGGCGGATTTTTTTAGATCGTCTTTGACTTCATTCCAAAGTGCCGCCTGTCGCAGCGAACGTTCGACCAAATCGTCCATGTCGCCCTTAAACCCGTTGACTTTGGGGCCGAAGGCAACGTTTTGGTAGATCGATTTGGGAAACGGATTTGGCTTTTGAAAGACCATTCCGATCCGCCGCCGTACTTCAACCGGATCAACGTCTCGGCCAAATACATCGCGTCCGCGGTATAGGACCCGACCTTTAACGGATGTATTGCGCACCATCTCGTTGAGGCGGTTAAAAAGGCGCAAGTAGGTGCTTTTGCCGCAGCCCGACGGCCCGATGATGGAGGTCACCTGGTTCTGCGGGATGGTCAATGAAATATCGCTGAGGACCTGGTTATCGCCGTACCAAAAGCTCACCTCTTCGGTGGCTAGCACCGGCGCCGGTTCGACCCGATCGGGGCGCACGGCTATGGCAAGCTCATCACGCTGACGGTCCCGGGTCGCTGGCAGATCGATCATCGGTTGGCTCGTTCAAATCGGTTTCGGAGGATGATCGCGGTCAGATTGGCCACCAGCAGGACGGCCAGCAATACGACAATCCCACCCGCCGCCAGGCTGGAAAACTGCGGGTTAGGCAGCGAAACCCAATTAAATATCTGAATCGGCAGGACGGTAAAAAGATCCATCGGCCCCTGTGGATCGAATGCGATGTAGGTCAATGCCCCGATGGTAATCAAAGGCGCGGTCTCGCCGATGGCTCTCGCCAACGCCAAGATCGTTCCGGTAAGGATTCCCGGCATCGCCGCCGGCAGAACCGCTTTGTATACAACCTCCCAGCGGCTCGCGCCCAGCGCATAGCCACCTTCGCGCAGCGAATCGGGGACCGCTCTGATAGCTTCGCGGGTAGCCACGATGATGATCGGAAGCACCAGCAACGACATGGTCAGGGCGCCGGCGACTATTGAACGGCCAAGCCCCATCGAACGCACGAACAATCCCAGGCCAAGCAATCCATAAACGACCGAAGGCACGCCGGCCAGGTTGGCGATGTTGATTTGAATGATGCGCGTCAATTTGTTGGCAGGCGCATATTCCTCCAGATATATGGCGGACGCGACTCCCAGCGGGAACGCAATCAAGGCCGTAAATCCAATGAGCCAAAGGCTACCCAGTAGAGCCGACCGCAGTCCGGACTGTTCAGGAAATCGGGATGGAAAGCTGGTCAGGAACGCCAGGTCGATTTCGGGAATTCCGCGGGAGAAGACATCGATAAGCAGGGCTGCCAAGACCACCACCGCCGCCACCACCGCCGCCAGCGTCATCACATGAAACACGCGCGCGCGCAGGCGACGTAGGCGGTTCGACTGGCGGCTGGCCGAAAACACCGCGTTCTCTCGGCTCATTCGTACACCTCGCGGAACCGGTGGACCAGCCAGTCACCGGCAAGGTTCATGGCGAAGGTCATTGCAAATAGCAGCGTGCCGACCGCAAATATCGTTTGGTATTCGATCGTGCCCTGCTGGGTATCTCCCAGCGAAACCTGAACAATGAAGGCGGTCATGGTCTCCATCGAGGAGAGCAGATCGAATCCCATCCGTGGTTGTTGGCCGGCCGCAATCGAGACAATCATGGTCTCGCCGACGGCCCGTGAAACCGACAAGATTACCGCCGCCAGGATGCCGGAAAGGGCGGCCGGGACAATCACCCGGGTGGCGGTCTCCAGCTTGGTGGACCCGAGGGCGTAGGCTCCTTCGCGCAGCCCGCCGGGCACTGCTTGCAGGGCATCCTCGGTAATCGAGGCCATCATCGGCAAGATCATAAAGCCCATTACGATGCCGGCCGAGAGCACGTTAAAGACACTGGCGTCGGGAAATATCTCGCGCAGGATCGGCGTTACAAACAGCAACGCAAAATAACCGTAAACGACCGTTGGAATGCCGGCCAATAGCTCAAGCAGTGGTTTGAGGATCGAACGCCATCGCGGAGCCGCAAATTCGGACATGAAAATTGCCGCCAGCAGCCCCAGCGGAACCGCGAACGCCATACCCACCGCGGCCACGACCAAAGTGCCGTTGACCAGCGGCAGCACCCCGAAGCTCTTCGACACAAATAACGGCGTCCAGCGCGTACCGGTGAGGAAATCCCACGGCGAAATGTGGGTGAAGAACTGGAACGTCTCGCCTAGCAGGGTAACGATGATGCCGATCGTCGTGAGGACCGAGACGGCGGCGGCGGCAAAGAGGATCGCCCGGACCAATCCCTCGGTGATCGTCCGCTTGCGGCGCGGCGAGAGGTCGATTGCCTGGTCGTCCGGCGATGAAATATCTGCTGCAGCCAATTCAGGCGTCCCCGGCCCCGACAATTTTTCGCGCTGCTGGTGCCGCGCCAGCAGCTCTAGTGAGCCGATCCGGCGGCCGCGCGCCGCCGGATCGGCAACCATTGTCCGGCAAGCTGCCGTTAGCGGCTATTGAAGATATCCAATTGCCGGGCGTACATTTCGTCCGGCAGGGCTACATAGCCCACGTCGGCGGCGATATCTTTGGCGGTTTCCAGATAAAACTCGATGAACGCCGAAACCTCGGGGCGGGCGGCCGCCGGCGTGCTCACGTAGAAAAATAACGGCCGCGAAAGCGGAGCATAACTGCCGTCATTGACGGTGCCTTCCGTGGGTAGCACACAACCGGTGCCGTCGTCGACGGACAGCAGTTTGAGTCGATCGGCATTGGCGGAATAGTAGGCCAACCCAAAGAATCCGGTGGCGCTGGTATCGCCGGCTATGCCCTGAACGAGAACGTTGTCGTCCTCCGAGGGCGTAAAGTCGCCGCGGCTTGCACCCTCCTGCCCGTTTATCGCATCGGTGAAATAGTCGTAAGTTCCAGAGTCAACGCCGGGACCGTAGAGGATTAATTCGCGATCGGGAAATCCGTCCCGAACCTGCGACCAGTTGGTGACTGCGCCTTCCGACTCCGGTCCCCAGATCTTTTCCAGTTCCGCAACGGTCAGGCATTGCACCCAGTCGTTGGCCGGATTGGCAACCACGGCCAGGCCATCAAAGGCGACGATCAATTCGACGTAGTCGACAGTATTTTCAGCACAAGTGGCCATCTCCACTTCTTTGATAGCCCGCGATGCGTTGGATAGATCGGTCTCGCCGATGCAGAATTTATTAAAGCCGCCGCCCGAACCGGAGATCCCGACTGGGATCCGAACCTTGGGATGGATTTTTGTAAATTCCTCGGCTACGGCCTGGGTTATCGGTCCTACCGTCGACGATCCGTCGGCCAGGATCGTTCCCGATAGCTCAACCGTCACCGGCCCATCATCAGCCGCCGTTGTTGCTATGTTGCTTGCCGATTGGTCGGCGACCGGCGCCGAGGGCCCGCTATCGCCGCAAGCGGCAAGCACCGCGGCGGCCGCCACTCCTGCCCCCGCAAACATAATCCGACGTCGCGAAAGACTGCTCAACAGTTGGTTCCTATTGATCATCAATGGGTTCCCAGGGCGATTTCAATTCGCCTCGACACCACAAAGATATAAGCCACCACCGATTGCCCTGGCGGCCAATGTAAACGCTAGATCAAATTCGGATACCGGTCGCCTAAACGTCGCTGCCAGAACCCGCAGCGGCGGCATGGTCTCGCCGTTGCGGGAGAGTGATGACAAATTCCGACCCCGCTCCGAGGCCTTTCGAATCAACCTTGATTTTTCCGCCGTGCAGATCGACCATGCGGCTGGCGATCGGCAGTCCCAAACCGGTACCCGAGCTGCCGCGCGACGAATCCACTTTGAAAAATCGTTCAAAGATTCGACCAGTCTGCTCGGGATCCAATCCAATTCCCTCGTCGGCGACACTGACCGCTGCGTCACCGGCGAAGACGGCGACCGAGACGTGGACCGAATTACCCGGCGGGGTGAATTTGATGGCATTGAGAAGGACATTGGCTACCGCGAGCTCAAGCTTGGCCTTGTCAGCCTCCACCGACACCGGGCAGCTGCACGATTCGATTAGCTCCACGCCCGAGCGCTTAGCCAACTGGGCAAACCGGGAGCTCAGTCCCATCACCATCATCGACAGGTCGAATACTTCCCAGTCAATCCGGTCGGTGAGGGCATCGGCCTTGGCTGCGGCGATTACGTCGTCGGTCAGGGCGGTCAGGCGATCGGATTCGTTTTCGATGCGCGCGATGAAATCGACACGCATCCGTTCATCGGCGGCCGCACCGGCGCTGAGCGCATCGCACAAGGATTTGATTGCCGCCACCGGGGTGCGCAAATCGTGTGAAAGATTGGCGATCAAATCGCGTTGTGCGGTGCGCTGGTCCTCGATCTCGGTTACATCATGCAGCAATAGCAGCATCCGCCCGCGGCCGGTACCGGCGATCGGTGTGGCTACCGCTTGCAGGGTGATGTTCAGGTGCAACGGGCGCAGCAGGCGCCGTTGTGTGCTATTGGCGGTGCGGGCGGCCGCGACCAATGCAACCACCTCCATGTCGCGGGCCAGGCGGGTTAGCGTGAGCGATGCCATATCCGATTTGCCGGCATCGAGAATGCGCCGGGCGGCCGGATTGATCATCTCGATGTGCTCATCGGGGCCAATTACCACAACTCCATCGGCCATGTTGGACAGCAGCGAAGTCAGTGCGCGGGCACGTCCCTCACCGTAGTGCAATCTGGCCGCCACCCTCTCGGCGGCGGCGGCGTAGCGCGGCACATCATGGCCGAAAAAGCCCAACGTTTTGGCAACCGCCGCCATTTGGCTGGTGAATCGAAGTTGCCTCGCTCGCCAATACATCCCCAGTCCCAGTCCGATCAGGCCGCCTATCGGCAAAGCCGCCGCCGCCGCCCAGCTGAGATGTCCGCTGGTCAGCAGGGCCCCGAGGGATGCTGCGAACGCGCCGGCCAGCGCAGCGAGCAGCCAAGTTCGATCACCCATGGCCGTCGTCAGCGCCGCTAGGCGCGGG
Organism: Chloroflexota bacterium; assembly: GCA_965249595.1. GTDB lineage: Bacteria > Chloroflexota > UBA11872 > UBA11872 > VXNJ01 > VXNJ01. The sequence goes on from OZ252242.1 coordinate 1,976,052, forward strand.
CATAGCGATAGCCCGAACCGCGCACCGTTTCGATTCTTGAGGGCCGCCGCCAGTCGGGCTCGATTTTTCGCCGCAATGAGCTCACGTGCACCCGCACGGTGTGTACGTCATCGGTAAATTGGTGTCCCCAAACATCGCAAATGAGCAACTCGGGTGAAATAACCCGCCCGCGGTTGCGAAGCAGGTATTCCAACAAGTCAAATTCCTTGGGCCGCAATTTGATCATCCGACCGCCAATTGCCAGCTCGCGGCCGGCCACTTCGAGGCGCAAGTCGCCGTCGGTCAAGACTTCCTCGCGATCGCCGCGCAATTGTTCAATCAACTGTTGTTGGCGGCGCAACAGGGCCTTGATCCGAGCCTGCAATTCGCGAACTGAAAACGGTTTGGTAACGTAGTCGTCGGCGCCAACTTCCAAGCCGACGATGCGGTCAATTTCATCACCGCGGGCGCTCAGCATCAAAACCGGCGCCGAGGTCAAGCGACGGATGTGAGGACAGGCCGCAAAGCCGTCCATGCCCGGCAGATTTACATCCAGCAAGACCACATCAACGGCATGGTCGGCCAAGTGGTCGAGCGCATCCTCGGCGCTGGCGCAGGCATGAATCGAAAACCCGGATTCACGCAAGCTGTAGCGCAAAGACGCCACCAGGTTGGGCTCATCATCGACGAGCAGGATCCTAGGGCTGGCGGGCAATGATTTTGCTTGTCAATGAGGGAATAAGCGGCCTGCCAGCGGGGCAAAAACCGTCAATGGTGAATATTGACGCGGGTTCCTACCTGGCAGAAGTCAAATGCGTAATTTGAATCGGGCAGCCGTAAGTTGAGGCAACCGTGGGAACGCGGGGTTCCGAAATCATCATGCCAGTAAGCGTAGTGGAAGGCATGGCCCTGGTCGGTGAAATACAGCGTGTTGTAAACGTTGGAGAGGAAGAAGTACTCCGAGGTTCCCGCAAATCCAGTCATCGTTTCCGACTCGACTTTGCGAAAGATCAGAAAGGTCCCGTCGGGAGTTTCGAAGGAATCCTTGCCCGGGGATGTGATGGCCGCGTGCTCGGGACCGTCGATCGAATTGAATGTGACCCGGCTCCGGGTGAGATCAACATCAACCCAGCGGCCCCGGCGTGGCCCAAAGCGCGGCTGGAAATTGGCCGGGTCAAATAGTCGGGCCCCCGGTAGAGGCGCCACTGCGGTTGTCGACTGACCGTATTGACGGGTCAGGAACCTGCCAATGGGCATCGGGAACGGTGTCCCGCCATCGCGCGTGACTAAAACCGTCTTTTGAAATGGCTGAATGAGCGTGCGGCTGTCGAACAGGTAGGCCCAATCGACCGGGTTTCCCCAGGCGAACACGCCGCCGGTGTCGCGATGCCAGTTGAGAAATGACGGATGCATCCCGAGATCCCACTCCCAAGGCAGCGGGATCTCGCTAAAGTCCCTGTCCAAAGATCCGAGCAATTGGGATTTTCGATTGACCCAATCGGATCCGGCGTGGATAGACGAAACACTGGTCAATTCGTTGCCGCTCGAGTCGTCCGTCAATGTTGCATATTCGAAGAATTGGACGGTCTGGCCACCGAGGCTGACCGGTTCGCTGACCGGCAATCCGAAGATATTTTCAGCGCCGTAGCGGGCCCAGTGCGAAAGAATTGATCCAGCGATGTTGTGACCGGTTTGCGGGATATATACGGCGTTGTCCAGCTTGGCAATCTCGGCTGCCGGCGGGGCCGGCGGATCCGGCAGCAGAGCGCGGGCCGGCTTGGTGGCAGCCAAAGCGGCCGCAGCGGCGGCCGGAGCGGCCATCCCGATGAGGCGGCGGCGATTGAATCGGTGCCCTGTGGAGGCGAGTGCCATTGCTCTCAATTTCCGTCAGCGGCGAAAGGTCGGAGTGCCAAGACTGTCACTCAACCCTCTTTTATTATCTAAAAGACGGGCAAACGTGAACTTGACCGCAACCCAAATTACCGCTTCAACGGCGAATCGGTTAACCACTCATGAGGAAGGCTCCCCGTATGCTCCCGACCCGCCGATTTGGACGCCATGACGACGAAGTGACCATCGTCGGGGTTGGTTGCGGCCACATAGTTCGACCGAGCAATTCACGCGAAGTTTCAATTGCCATCCTTCGCGCGGCAATCGATCGCGGCGTAAATTTCATCGACACGGCCTGGGACTATGGCGACGGCGAAAGCGAAATTCGGGTGGGGATGGCGATCGAGGGCATGCGCGACGATCTTTTCCTGGCCACCAAGGTATGCTCACGCGACCGCGCCACGGCGGCCGACCAGATCGACGAATCGCTGCGACGGTTAAAGACCGACCGCGTCGACCTGCTCTCGCTGCACGAGATCAATTACGACAACGATCCCGAATGGTGCTTTGAGCGCGGAGGGGCGTTCGAGGCCCTGATCGAAGCTCAGGCTGCCGGAAAGACGCGTTATATCGGCTTTACCGGGCACAAACACCCGGACATGCTCTTAGAAATGTTGGAGCGATTCGACGGCTGGGATGCGGTGCAGATGCCGATCAACGTTTATGACCTCTCATATCGCAGCTTCGTACGCAAGGTACTCCCGATCGTCAACGCCCGCGGAATGGCCTGCATCGGCATGAAATCGCTCGGCGGATATGGGCAATTTGTAACTGACGGCGGCTTGAGGGCGCAAGATTGCCGCCGCTTTGCCCTCTCGCAACCGATTACGACGCTCAGCTGCGGGATGGTATCGCTCGAAGATATGGAGCAGGACACGGCGATAGGGCGCGATTTCCAACCCCTGGCCGAGTCGCAATTGAATGAGATGGCCAGCGCGGTCCAACGCGAAGCGCGCGACGGTCGCCACGAGTGGTTCAAATCCAACAATTTCTTCGACAACAACTATCACCGCGACCAGCACGGATTCCCCGAAGTGGCTGACGTTCGGACCTCGCGCGGCCTGATTTAAATCCGTAGCCGCGCTGCGCTAGCGCCGCCTATCGCCGCTTGCGAAATTGCACCAGCAATATAGTCGCGCCGACGGCAATTAGGATCGCCGGCCAGAGCTTGCCGCCAAACCACCCGATCAGGCTCCAGACCAGATCCCAGAAATCAAAGCCCGCAAAGTCGCCAACGATCATCAAGGATCCGATGGCGATCAAAACTAGGCCGGCGAACACCGCCGCGCTGCTCAGCTTGCGGGTCGCCGGCCTAGTCGCCGCGGCCGGACCGGCAGCGCCTCCGCCATCCTCCTTTGTCGCCGGAGATTCGGTATCTTCACCCTCCGCCGGGTCGGCGGACAGAGTCGGTTCACCAGACCGCTGGGGAACAACGATCCAAGCCACGACATAGGCAAGCGCAAGCAATCCGGAGGTAAGAAACGTTAGGCCCACCCAAAGCAGGCGGACAATCGTCGGGTCGATTTCAAAGATCTCGCCCAATCCTCCGCAGATGCCGCCGAGCATGCGGTCCTGCGAACTTCGATACAGGCGGGCGAACGATCCGCCGACCTTATTCATCGCCTTTTCACCTACCTGTCCGCCGGTGCCGCAACATCATCGGCCCCGCTACCAATCGATCCTCTGCCGATTAAAGAAAAAGCCGCCATTGGGACCATCGGCCGGCAGCGTGGCCAGCCAGACGACCCCGCGCGCCGATTCTTCGACCGAGAGGTCGGCATCGGGTCCACCCATGTCGGTTCGCACCCATCCTGGATGAGCGGAATTTACCTTCACGTCGCCGTTGCCGGCCAGGCCGGCAAAAATGCGCGTGACTGCGTTGGCGGCGGTTTTGGATATCGAATAGGCCGGGGCGCGCGAATCCATCGTGGCCAACTGGCCGCGCTTTGACGTGACGTTGACGATCCGTCCGTACCCCTGGGCAAGCATGTCCGGCAAGGCCGCGCGACAAGCCCGGTAGACGCCAACCGTATTTACTTGAAAGCTGTCAAAGAGGGTCGCGTCCAGGGTCTGCAAGGCCTGGTCCGGTGGGCCGGTCGCTGCCGGGTCGAGCGAAACACCGGCGTTGTTGATCAGTACGTCCAAGGATCCGCAGGCGCCCTTGACGAATTCGACCGCCCGCTCGACGGTAAACGACTTCGAGACGTCCATATTCACATACAGCACGTCGATGCCGTCGGCTGCCAGTTTCTGAACTGCCACCGCGCCCAGGCGTTCGTCGCGTGAGGACAGAACTACGCGCAGGCCGGCCTGGGCAAGCTGACGGCAAATCTCAAGTCCTAGGCCGCGATTCCCACCGGTAACCAGTGCTACCTTCGATCGGTCCATGCTCACCTCCTTACGAATTGTCCCTTGCAATATGAGACCGATCGCCAAATAACTCCCCGTAAGCCCAGCCGCCCGCCAAGCGGAGGGACGCCCGATTCACAGCGCGAAGTGATGCTCACCTTTAAATAAGTGGGATTAATCGCCAGCGACCCGCACAATTGCCAAATATGGAGGCTACGCATTTGGACCGGCCCAATTTCCTCATCATCATGACCGATGAGCACAATCCCTATTTCTCATCACCCTACGGCCACCCAACTGTTCGCACCCCCAATCTGGACCGCTTGGCCGCAAGTGGCGCCACGTTCGAACATGGGTACTGCAATTCACCGCTCTGCGTGCCATCGCGGGCCTCGTTTATGGCGGGGCGCTACGTCCATCAGGTGCAGGTTTGGGACAACGCCGCCAGCTTTGCCACGGACCAGATCACCTGGGCGCATCGTCTCAACGTGGCCGGCTACGACACCGCCCTCTGCGGCAAGATGCATTTCGTCGGACCCGATCAGAAACACGGCTTTAGCCAGCGGCTGCTCGACGACATTCACGGTGGCGGTTCCGTTACCGGCACCCTTCCCGACTGGCGCACCGGCAGCTTTAATTCACCGCCCACCAACGCCCAGCGGCTCACCGAAATTCCCGGCCCCGGCGATCACGAACATCAGCAATATGACGACGAGGTGGCCAGCCGGACGATTGATTTTCTAAGCCAGCCGGACCGCTCTGAGCGGCCGTTCGCCATCTGCGCCTCAATCTTCACGCCACACTTTCCGTTCATCGCCCGCGACGAGTACTACTACCAGTACTACCCCGATAACGTCGACATGCCCAATCACGCCTACGGGGAATTGGGTGAACTGCACCCGCAAAACGAGCGCATGTTGACCCACTTTGAATTGCGCGACATCCCCGATGAGCAGATTCGCAAGGCGCGGGCCGCCTATTACGGAATGTGTACATTCGCCGATGAGCGAATTGGCGCCATCCTCGACGCCTTGGAAGAAAACGGTTTAGCCGAAAACACGGTGGTTGCCTACGTGGCCGACCACGGCGAGCAGCTCGGCGAAAAGGGCCTATGGTACAAGTGCGGCTTCTACGATCATTCGACCCGCATCCCGTTCATGGTCCGCTGGCCGGGCCTAACCGAAGGCGGATCTCGCTACACCCGGGTGGTGTCGCTGCTGGACCTGGTCTCGACCATGCTTGACGGCGCCGGTGCCGATTCCGAATTCGTTGAGGGCACCTCGCTGTTGCCCTTGCTCGAGGGAAACGAGGCCGATGGAGGCGGAACGGCGATCTGTGACTATTACGCCCACGGGTCGGTTGGGCCGGGCCGGAGCATTCGGCAGGGGCGCTACAAACTAAATTACTACCACGGCGAGTCCAGCGAGCTTTTCGATCTAGAGGCCGATCCCGACGAGGTGCATGACCTAATCGACGATCCCGAACACGCCGCCACCGTGGCGTCCTTGACCACGGCGGCGCTGGCCGATTGGGACCCAGGCGCCATAGTCGATCAAGTCCTAGAGTCCCAGCAATCGCGAATGAAGATTGCCGGCGGAATTGGCGCCCACCCTTGGGGGCCGCCGTGGCGCAACGGAAGTTTCCTCTAGCCCACACCGACAGGGATAAACCCTGCCACAACTGATCAACCACGCCGTCACCGACAGGTAAACGATGCCAAAACAACCAAACATCTTGGTCGTAATGAGCGACCAACATTCGCGCCGCTACACCGCCCCTTACGGGCACCCGTTCGTTCAGACCCCCAACATGCAACGATTGGCCGACGAGGGCGTAACTTTCGAGAACGCCTACTGCAATTCGCCGATCTGCGCACCCTCGCGCGCCTCGTTTATGACCGGTCAGCACGTTCCCGATATCGGAGCCTGGGACAATGCCGCCATCCTGCACGGTGACGAAACGACCTGGGCTCATCTGCTAAACGCCGCCGGATACGAAACGGTGCTGTGCGGCAAGATGCACTTTCAGGGAGCCGATCAAATGCACGGCTTCAAGCGCCGGATTCTCTCTGACGTGCATGGCAACGCCGGGCCGGGTTTGACGGCCGATTGGTCCGAGTGGCACCCCGAAAACGCACCGTCTGATATGACCATGTTCACTGAGGCTGGTCCCGGTGAAGATCGTTTTTCAGCTTATGACGAGATCGCCACCGCCCAGGCCAGCACCTACATTCGGGGGCAGGAGCAATCCGATCAGCCCTGGGCCCTGGTTGTGGGCCTGATAACTCCGCACTATCCGTTCGTGGCTCGGCCGAAATACTGGGACATGTACTACCCCGAGCACGCCGACCTGCCCGAGGTACCGGCGCACTTCGACGACATTCACCCGCACAAACGACGGATCGGCGAATGGTTCTCATTTACTGATGTTCCCGACGAGCTAATAGCTCGCTGCCGGGCCGCCTATTACGGCCTGATCACTTATACCGATGACTGCCTGGGCGAGATACTGGAGGCCGTCGATGAATCCGGACAAGCCAACGACACGGTTGTCGTTTACACGTCCGACCACGGCGACGGCGCCGGCGAGCACGGCATGTGGCAGAAACACACCTTTTATGAAAACTCGGTCGGTGTGCCATTGCAAATCCGCTGGCCCGGGGAGATTCCGCCCAACGGCCGAATTTCGCAACCGGTCTCGTTGGTCGATCTGACCCAGACCATTGTTGATGCCGCCGGGTCCGAGGCGCCCGATTACTGGGCGGGCGAGAGTTTGCTGCCGCTGGCCGGCGGCGGCGGCGAAGAGGGTGACGGGCTGGTCATTAACGACTTCACGGCGGTCGGTGGCAAAGCGGCCTGCCGCATGGTGCGGGTCGGAAATCTCAAATACAACTACTACCACGGTGAGCCGGAAGAGCTCTTTGACCTGGCGACTGACCCCAACGAGGTGACCAACCAGAGCGGGAATCCCATCTACGCCGAAGCGCTCGCCAACCTACGCGAGCAAGCAATGGTCGGCTACGACCCGGTGGAAGTAACCGCCCGCGTAAAGCTCTCGCAAAGAAAGCGCAAGCTGATCAACGACGGCTATGCATTTGAGCTCTGCGGATATTGGGCCCCCGGGCAGATCTAGCGCAAATGGCTAACTGACGGCATATCGGCGCCAATCGAGCGCAGCAATAGCCGATCTCGTACAGCTGGTCCGACCAGTCCCATAAAAACATCCGCCGGTAGGGATCGGCTTGATGCTGCGGGCGGTAATTTCTCTCATCACCGCAGCATCGGCAATGATCATCGGCGGGTTCGACGCCGGAACCGGCAATCTTGCTCTTTGCGCAGGTCGAATTCGGGGTCTGATTAAATTTGAATGGTGGTTGAGCGATTTTCAGGGTCTTAACGGCCGGGCGCGCCAATGCGCCAACTGCCACATAGCCGAACAACAGAAAGTAAAACGACGGGCCATTTATGTCCAAAAAACCGAACATCTTGGTGGTAATGAGCGACGAGCACTCGCCCCGCTACGCCGCCCCGTACGGGCATCCGTTCGTTCAAACCCCCAACATGCAGCGATTGGCCGACGAGGGCGCCACTTTCGAGAACGCCTACTGCAATTCGCCGATCTGCGGACCATCGCGGGCCTCGTTTATGACCGGTCAACACGTGCCGGACATCGGCGCCTGGGACAACGGAACCGTTCTGCATGGCGACGAGACGACCTGGGCTCATCTGCTAAACGCCGCCGGCTACGAAACGGTCCTGTGCGGCAAGATGCACTTTCAGGGGGCCGACCAGATGCACGGCTTCAAGCGCCGGATTCTCTCCGACGTACATGGCGACGCCAATCCGAAATTGACGGCCGATTGGGCCGAGTGGCATCCCGAAAACGCGGCTGCCGACATGACCATGTTCACCGCAGCCGGACCGGGTGAGCATCCCTATTCCGCTTATGATGAATTCGCCACCGCCCAGGCCAGCACTTACATCCGGGCGCAGGAGAAATCCGATCAGCCCTGGGCCATGGTCGTGGGCCTGATAACCCCCCACTTTCCGTTCGTGGCCAGGCAGAAATACTGGGACATGTACTACCCTGAACACGCCGACCTGCCCGAAGTGCCGGCGCATTTCGATAACACCCACCCACACAAGCGGCGACTCGGCGAATGGTTCTCCTACACCGATGTTCCCGACGAACTGACCGCCCGGGCCCGAGCCGGTTATTACGGCTTGATCACCTACACCGACGATTGCCTGGGCGGGATATTGGAGGCCGTGGACGAATCCGGGCAAGCCGATGAGACGATCGTCGTCTACACCTCCGATCACGGCGACGGAGCCGGTGAGCACGGAATGTGGAACAAGCACACGTTTTATGAAAACTCGGTCGGTATTCCGCTGCAAATCCGCTGGCCCGGCGATATACCGGCCGATGCCCGTGTGGCCCAGCCGGTTTCGTTAGTTGACCTGACCAGGACGATCATCGACGCGGCAGGGGTCGAAGCCCCCGATTACTGGGTGGGTGAGAGTCTGTTGCCGCTGGCCGGCGGGGAATCTGATGAGAGCGATGGGCTGGTAATTTCCGACTTCACTGCGGTCGGGGCCCGCGCAGCCTGCCGAATGGTGCGGGTCGGGAATCTCAAGTACAACTACTATCACGGCGATCCGGAAGAGCTGTTTGATCTGGCGTCCGACCCTAATGAGCTCAGCGACCAGATCGGGAACCCGGCCTATGCCAAGGCGCTGGCCAATCTGCGGGCGCTGGCGATGTCCGGATACGATCCCGAGGAGGTAACTGCTCGAGCCATGCTTTCACAAAAGAAACGCAAGCTGATCAACGCGGGTCCTGCGTTTGAACCCAGCGGGTCCTGGGTGCCGGGCAGGCTCTAGCACGGTCGGCTATTTTTGCCGGTCCCGTCGGGTGACGGCGACCACTGCATTGTGGCCATGCCGGCCTCACGGTCCCGGCGTCAATTCCTGATGGTCGGCAATTTTTTGTACGGAACTTTGTGTGCCGGTACGCAAAAAACGTACCCGACTGCTGGGTGTTATCGGTGCCGATTCAATTTATTGCACGCCTATCGACGGCGCTGAGTGTTAGGGCGCATTGCCATCCAGCAGATCCTTGGCTTATTGGCGGAGATGTTCGATATCCGATACAGAAGCCGCCAACCGAATTTGTACATGCGGTGGACACGTCTCCGCCTTAAGGGTCCCTGCGGGTTTACCGGATCAAACATCAATGGCGAGCACTCACCGAGAACCGTTGCCGTAACCGAGGGTCGAGATCGGCGGGAAGCCACTAGCCGCGCGAGTCTCCTTAAAGACCGTAGCTGCTGCTGAGCCTTTAGGCCGGTGGGAACCGGGCCGCCAGAACGTCGATTATCAGCTGGGCGGTCACCAGGGCGGTGATCTCCGAGGGGTCGTAAGCCGGCGCCACTTCCACCAAGTCGAAGGCCACCAGGTTGTGTCGGCTCACCAGTAACTCCAAGCATTCCCGCAACTCTTGGTATCCCAGGCCGCCCACTGCCGGCGTCCCGGTGCCGGGTGCTTGGCTCGGATCTAATACGTCGATGTCGAAGGTGATATACAGGTTATCGCCCCGGGGGATCAGGTCGACAACTTGCCGCGGCCCCAGTTGACGGAACCGGGCGGTAGTGATTACGAGATTACCGTCGGCTTGGGACTCTTCGTATTGCTTTCGGCGGGCGCGTCGTATTCCCACCGACGTAATTTGATCGACGAAAGGCAATTCGCGGCAGCGGCGGATTGGGTTTCCATGGGTCCGGAACACCCCCTGTACATCGTGGTTGTAGTCCATGTGGGCGTCGAAGTGGACGATGTTCAAGGGGGCAAAGCGGCTCAGGCCGCGAACGGCCGGGAAGGTGATGGCATGGTCGCCGCCCACGATCACCGGCAGGGCCCCCCGGGCCGCGACCTTCTCCACGGCCTGGCTCAGCTTGTCGAAGTTGATCGTCACGTCTGAGGGGACCACGGTGACGTTGCCGCAGTCGGCCATGGTCACGCCCTTTAGCAACTCGCCGCCGGCGTCGATGTCGAAAAACCCCTCGGCTTCCCGCTGCGCGCCCATGGGGTCGGAGTAGACGTGGGCGCGGGGAACATCCCGGATGGCCTCGGGCCCGAACCTGGCGCCGGGCCGGCCGAAGGTGCCTTGGTCATACGTAAAGGCAGAGCCAACCCCCACAGAGGCGCGGCGCACTTCCTTGTCGAGACTATCCGCCGGGTGCGTGATGCCGGTGCGGGAGGAGAGATTACGGTCAGGGCCGACTCGGGCTTTTACAGTCGCCGCCTAATCGGTGCCTGTAGAAAGCTGGACGTGCGCTTCTCGGTTACTGTCCGCCAGCACTCCGGCCTGCGGCGGCAGATCGAAGAGATAGCGGAGGAGGACTGGTCCGATACCGTACTGGCTCCGATGGCGGCGCCGACGTGGCCGAGATAGCCTATACGCCCTTCCAGGGCCGCCAACCGCTGCGCCTGATCGTAAGACGGGTCCGGCCCTCCCCGGGGTCGCAGTACGAACCGCTCTTTGATTACGCCTACCATGGCTTCATCACCGACAGGCAGGGAGATCATCTCTCCCTCGAGGCCGATCACCGCCGCCACGCCGAGGTAGAGAACGCGATACGGGATCGCAAATACGGAGTGGGTCTCAACCATCTGCCAGCGGGGAAGTTTGCCGCCAACGGCGATGTGGCTGGCGGTACAGGTAATCGCCCGCAATCTCGGCCGCTGGCTCACTGTAATCGGTGCTGGCGACGGCCGAGTCGTTACCACCCCCACCCTGCGGCGCCGGATATTCGCCCTGCCGGGACGCCTGACCAGATCGGCGCGTCGCCACACCCTGCATCTGCCGTCGCCCTGGCCCTGGGCCAGACGCGTGGAAGCGTTGCTTACCCGGCTGCGGGCGCTGCCGCAGCCCGTCTGACCGCGCGGCCGCGGGCCGCCCAGTTATCAATCTCTCCAAAGCTCCAGCGTTAAGCGTGTCCTTTATCGCTCCCAATGGGGCTTTGCGGCCAATTACGGGGCGGTTGCCAGGGAAAACGGTAGCCAAGGGCGCGGCAACGATGCAAGTGGCGTCGGCAATTGCCTCAACAACGACCTGCAGGCTCTGCAAACGTCAATACCGGAAAATTTCGGTGGATTCGAGCTAAAGCGCCTGACGTGTTTGGCGATCTGCTGGTTGGGGAACCTCTGCGCGGCCCCAGAGAGCAGGTTATGCAGATCTACGTTGACAAGTACATGCCCTAGAAGCTGACGAAGAACCCGGATGCAACCTTTGCGACCATGAAGTATTTCGCCTCGCCTGGGCCCAACCACGACATCAACATCATTGCTGACCGGGCGATGCCCTGTAGTACGGCGATGGAATCCTACGAGCTCTACGAAAAAGAGCCGTGGAAGACGCTTGCTACGGCAAGAATCGCCAGATCCTTCCCGAGCACTTTAACGTTCAGCCGGCCATGAACCGCTGGGTTGAAAAAGCCGCACTGGGCGAATTTACCGTCGAGGAAGCCCTCGAAGGTATGGACGCCGAAGTTCAGGAGATCATCTCCGGCGGCTAAACCTGTCCATCGACCACTTTATAAGGGTTATTCAGCGTATTCAACTTAACTGGGCTGGTAGGCGGGGGCCACACAAGTGGTTTCAACCCAGTTTCTCTTTTGTGTCAATCACGCCGAAACACCGATGACCGCGGCCAGCGCGCTCGGTTCGGCCCGGATGTCGATCGCGTCGAATGGTGACCTAAATCCGCGCCTGACCCCGACTGGCTTGACCCGGCCCAGCGCCGAAAACTAATAAACATTCCAAGTTCCGCTGCGGTACCAGAGCAGCGAATGAGTTTCGGGCCGCAGCGTCAAACCGCGAGACGCCATTTGAGTGCTCGGGTCATGCCCGCCACCCCTCAGAGCGCCAATATCTCGGATCAATGTCCGTAGGAGTCAAAAGTTGTGCCGGCTCGAGTTTCCTGGTCGCGTCGCCGTGCACTCCGTTCGACGGTGCGGTTATGTCGTCATCGCGATGCTCGGCGACGAATTCAGCCAAGTCGACCGCATACAGACTGTTGCGGGTGGACCCGAGCCTTTCGGCCAATTGGTCTAGGGATAATAAAGATCGTACGGGAGCGAAATCGCAGTCTTCTTGCGCCTGTTATACCGAGGTATCACCGTCCCCTCGCACCCGTCGAATCAACGCAAGGTTTTGAAACCGGCGTTAACCGGACCAATTGACTCTTGTGCGGCTTCAACCAGGCAGACGCCGGCGGCACATCCTCGCCAAAGTCGCCCCCCGGAGCAGTTGGCCGACCCGGCCAGTTCCTCCGACCCAGATTGCAACCAGTTCCCGTGACCGGAAACTCGCAGTGGACGGGCATTTTAACCTGCCGATCACCTTCCGGATGAGTGGGCCCGGTCAGCGAAAGGTCCCAGTCGATGTCCCGATATTGGGCCAACGGATCGGCCGCGGGAATTAACCCTTAATGCCGCTCATTACGATTCCCTGCGTGAACAGTCTCTGCAGGATCACATAAACAATGAACAACGGGATCGCCGAGACGGCTGTGCCAGCCATCAGCAAGCCCCAGGGGATGATCTCGCCCTTCATGCTGGCAAGGCCCACCTGAATCGTGTACATGTGACCTTGACTGATCACTACCAGCGGCCAGAGGAAATTGTTCCAGGAACCGGTAAAGGTGAATATCGCCAGGGCCGCCAGGGCCGGCTTCGCATTTGGCAGGATGATCTGAAAGAGGACCCGCAGCCAGCTGCAGCCATCGATTCGGGCGGCGTCTTCGAGTTCGCGAGGCATGTTGAGCATGAACTGACGAATCAGGAATACGCCGAAGAATTCAACCAGCTGGATCGAGGCGATCCCCTGGTAGGTATTGGACCAGCCAAGTTCGTTAACGATGATGTAGCTGGGAATTAAGCGAACCTGGATCGGAATCATCATCGCGCCCAGGAACACGAAGAACCAGAAATCCCGGCCCGGCCAGCGCAGGCGGGCAAACGCGTAACCGCACAACACCGTAAAGATCATATTTGAACCAACGATGATGAAGCCCAGCACAAAGCTGTTAATCAGCCAGCGCACGATCGAGTAGTCGCGGAAAAGTATCAGGTAGTTCTCAAGATAGAACGAATTGGGAAGGAAGTTAACGCCCGCCTCAAAAATCTCGCGCTCTTGCTTCAGCGAAGCCGAAATCATCCATACGTAAGGGATGGTTACGAAGAGGATTCCAACTATCAGTAGCGCATAGAGGATGGTCCGGCCAAGGCGGCGGATTATCGCGACCCGCTGCGAGCGGATGGGGGACATGTCAGCGACGCCAGCCTGCGGAACGGTTTGCACTTTGGCCATCTAGAGGTATTCCGTGCGGGAGCCGATGAGTTTGAATTGGAGAAGCGAGAGCGAAAAAATCAGGACGAATATGAATAACGAAACGGCGCTGGCAAACCCCATCCGGAAGAATTCGAACGCATTCTGTACATGTAAAAGACCATGACGTTGGTGGCGTTTACCGGCCCGCCGCCAGTCATTATGTAAATGACCGCGAATGAATTCTGAGTTGCCCGCAGGATACCCAGAACCAGCACGAATAGGGTTGTCGGCATCAGCAGCGGGATAACGACATAGCGGAAGGTTTTTATGGCGTTCGCGCCGTCGATTCTGGCGGCCTCCTTCAACTCGGTCGGTATTCCCTGGAGGCCGGCCAAGTAAATTACCGTAAAGTAGCCGACCTCGCGCCAGACGAAGGTGATGATCACGGTGGGCATCGCCAATACCGGGTCGGAATGCCAGCGCAGGTCGGGAAAACCGGCCAGGTTCAACAGACCGTTCATGAATCCAAATTCGGGATCAAATATCCAGGCCCAAATTACGGCCGTGGCAACCAGTGAGGTCACGACCGGCGAGTAATAGAGCCCGCGCAGGGCCGTTTCGGCGCGAATCCCCTGGTTTAACGCCAGCGCCGTGCCCAACGCTCCGGTAACCATGATTCCCACCGAGGCAACCACGAATACAAAGGTGTTCCACATGATGCGGATGAAATCTGGCTTGGTAATAAGCTCGGAGAAGTGGCTAAAGCCCACAAAGGATCGGAGCTCTATCGGGTCAAGCGGGTTCCAGCGGAAGAAGGCCAAGTAGAACGAAGCAAACACCGGGACGAACGTAAATACCAAGAAAAAAATGAAAGCCGGCGTGAAGAATAGGATCCCGCTGCGCGCTTCATCATTGCGCCAGACGCGCACAAAAGCCGACCAAATACCCGAGCGCGGCCGGCGTGATGCAGTTCGCATTAAAGGGTCTCCAACCACCGGCCACTTACGCGGTGGCTCGTGGACGATATTACCAATTTTTGGCCTGTATGCAACGATCAGCTAGGTAAAAATCATTCTTTATTCCCGCCTTTTCTAGTTGGCGGAATTCGCATTGGACCGTGCAGCGATGGCTGATCGACGACCGAATTTATTGTTACTACTGCCCGATCAGCACCGGTGGGATTTCAATCCCTGGAATACGCAGGTGCCGGTTCAGATGCCAAACCTTGCGCAGTTGGCGGCGCACGGCGTCCGCTTTGATCAGGCCATCGCCAACTGCCCGCTTTGCGCTCCAGCGCGAGCATCGCTGGCTTCCGGGCGATCTTACGGCCGCTGCGGGGTTGTGGATAACCGGCAGGACTTTCCGCTGGATCTGCCGACGTTTTATCAATCGCTACAGGCGAGCGGATACGAAGTCTGCGGCACCGGTAAATTTGACCTGCACAAGACGACGCCGCGCTGGAATCTCGATGGCTCGCGCTTGTTGTCCGAATGGGGATTTACGCGCGGAATCGATAACGAAGGCAAGCGCGACGGTGAGCGTACGTATACGGCACACGGGCCCCAGGGGCCCTACTTGGCCTACCTGGCTTCACTTGGCCTCGCTGACGCCCACTCCGAAGATTTTTCTAAGCGCGGCGTGGTCGGCACCAGCGGCGACAGCATGGGCGAAACGTTCCCAACACCGTTGCCGGACCACGCCTACTGTGACAATTGGATTGCAAGCAACACCATCGACGTCCTCAGTCAATTACCGGAAGGGAAACCCTGGTTCTGCCAGGTCAATTTCACCGGTCCGCACGAACCAAACGACATCACGCAGTCGATGTGGGACGGTTGCCAAGGAATTGACTTCCCGTTACCGATCGATTCAACCCGGCACGATGCCGATTTCCACAACCGCGCCCGCCAAAACTATTCCGCCATGCTGGAAAACATCGATGCCCGAATTGGCGAAATCCTCGCCGCGATCGAGAAACGGGGCGAACTTGACAACACGGTAATCGTTTACTCCTCCGACCATGGTGAACTGCTGGGCGATCATGACGAATGGCAAAAGTCGCGGCCGTGGCACAGCTCGATCGCCGTGCCGCTGGTAGTCGCCGGTCCCGGCGCGGCAGTTGGCCAAACCAGTTCCGCCTTGGTACAAATTACCGACCTGGCGGCCACCTTCCTCGACTTCGCCGCAGCGGCGCCGCTGCCGGACATGGACTCAACTTCATTTAGGCCCGTGCTGGGGGATCCATCGCTCCAGCATCGTCAGCGCGTCTTTTCAGCCCTGACCAACGCCGCTCAACAATCCGGCAATGCGGGCGCCGATGAGAACCCCAAATATGTCTGGGACTGCATATTCGACGGTCGCTTTAAACTGGTTCGGCAACACGGTCAAGGGCTGGCGCCGCAGCTGTTCGATTTGGACGAAGATCCCAGTGAGACGACCGATATTGCCGATGCTCGGCCCTCCTTAACAGCCGAATTGATCCAACTTCGCAACGACGAAAACCACCGCACCGGTTTGCGGTTCTAGAAAGACCTGACCTATGGCTGTCAACCAACCAAATATTCTTTTCATCTTCCCCGACCAGCACCGCTGGGACTGGGGTCCTTGGAACAGCGACCTTGACCTGAACATGCCCAACCTGGCCGCACTGGCCAAGCGCGGTGTGCGATTTGAAAACGTCGTGTGCAGTTCGCCGCTGTGCGCACCGTCACGGGCCTGTCTGGCGCAGGGCCTAAATTTCTGGCGCTGCGGGGTAAATGACAACGGGCAGGATACGCCGCTGGACGGGCAATACTTCTACCGAAATCTGCGTGATGCTGGTTACGAGGTTTGCGGGGTCGGCAAAGTCGATTTGCACAAGGGGACCGCGGAATGGCACACCGACGGATCAAGCTGGTTGGACAAGTGGGGATTTACCCGCGGCATCGACTCGGAAGGAAAGCATGCCGGCGCCGGCGGTGGACGTGAGAAGCCGAGGGGGCCGTACATGGCGATGCTCCATCAAAAGGGGTGGGCCGAGACCCACGCCGACGACCTAATTTCCCGCGATCGGTTCCTCAGTACCGATCCAACACCGTTGCCAGAGGACCTCTATTCCGATAACTGGATCGCCCAGAACTGCCTCGACGTACTAGGACAGGTGGAGGTTGGCACCCCGTGGTTTATGCAAATCAACTACACCGGTCCCCACGAACCCAACGACATAACCCAGTCGATGTGGGATTCGGTTCAGGGCCGCACTTACCCGCAGCCCTGGGACAGTACCCAGTACGAAGAATCCGACCACGTCCGCATCCGCCAAAACTATGCGGCCATGATTGAGAACATCGACCGCCACACCGGCGCGATATTGGCTGCAATCGCGAAGCGGGGCGAATTGGACAACACCATAGTCGTGTATTCATCCGACCATGGCGAAGCCCTGGGCGACCATGATTGCTGGGAAAAATCCCACTTTTACCAAGGTCCTTTGGCGGTGCCGCTGGTAATTGCCGGGCCGGGAATAGCATCGGGCGCGGTGTCGGAAGCATTGGTCCAGATCAACGACCTGGGCCCAACCTTTCTGGATCTGGCCGGCGCCGAGCCGCTCGACGACGTTGACGGGGCATCCCTGCGACCGGTGCTCGAAGGCCGCGCCCGAGGCGTTCACGACTACGTGTACTCGGGCCTGCGCCAGGGCACCGGAACCGGACTGGGCCACCGCGGACTCGCCCTTGAAAGAAAGTTTGATTTGAGCTACGACGGGCGCTACAAATTCGTAATCGACCATGTTGAAGGCAATGAACTGCTCTTCGACCGCCAGATCGACCCATCTGAATCCGAAAATCGTATCGAGGAACTACCCGAAGTGGCCAATCGTCTGCGCGCTGCCTTGGCGCGCCAGACCGGGGCCGGCCAGACGTCCGGGCCTACCCGGTAGGGCGGCGGCGGACGCACCGCCGCTTCCAACCCAGGTAATTTCCAGGCTAGGAACCTAAGGCGGCGACGCCTCGCCGCCCGACAACGGCGAGGCGTCGCCGGAATCTGCCGAATCGTCGCGAGCGCTTTCAAATTTGGCCCAGCGCAGAAAGATCGCCCGTACGGTCAGGGAGATAAGCACCCCCAACGGGATCCCAAAAATAATCCCCCAAAAACCCATCAGCGCCGATCCGACCAGAACCGAGGTGATCAGCACCAGGGGATTTACCCCGGCCACGTGCCCGACCACGTTCGGCCGCACCAGGTTTTCCAACACCACTTGCACGATAAGCAGCGGGATCCCAACCCAGAACACCGCCACCGTCCAGGAGTCAAGAGCGGCAATCAGGATCGGTAAAAGCAGGGCGATTACGGCGCCGACGAACGGGATCACCAGCAACAGGCCGGAGATAACGGCCGGAAAAACTATGTAGTCAACCCCGGCGATCGCCAGCACAATAGCCACCGCAATACCAAAAAGCACCACCTCAACGAGCACACCGAACATATACGCTCCAAATGCGCTATGGACGGTGCTGGCCCCGAAGTCGAAATAGCGGGCGACGCGATCGGGCATCATCTGACGCAGGCGATCGATCGCCGGGCCCCAATTTAAGAGCAGATAAACGGTGACGACTAGCACCAACACGAAATTGACAATGCCGGTAGCGATCGACGTTAGGCCGGACAGCACCTCGCCGGCGGCCTGTCCGAGCAGTCCTTGAACAGTGCTGGCGTAGTCGGCCACCACTTGCTCCACGCTGGTAATCGAAACGCCAAACGGGGCCAAAAGCGAAATCGCCAATGCGGCCAGCTCAACGATTTCGTCGCGGTGTCCGCCAATTTCGCGGGTAATGCCGGTCAGGTCACGGACCATGAAGGGCACGGTAAGGATCAATGCAACAGTTATGATCCCGAACGAGCCGAGGGCAACAACCAATACGGCGACGGAGTAGGGAATCCGGTGCCCGCGAATTTGCGGCCGCTGGGCGGCGCGCACTAGCGGCAGCAACGCCAGATTGATCATCCCGGCAAAAAGAAAGATGATCAGCACCGAACCCAATTGCTGGCCGGCTTCGACCAACCAGCTGAGCAGGTAAACAGACAATGCGGCGATGCCCAACCCGTAGAAGAGGCGCCGCAGTACGCGGGTCGTTAACAAGGGTTAAGCATTTTTCAGGGCGGTTAATAGTTTCTCGGTCATGGCCCGGCCGTCGCCGAAAAGCATCATCGTGTTCTCGGCCGCAAACAGCTCATTGGTGATGCCGGCAAATCCGGGCGAGAGGGAGCGTTTTATGACCATCACCGAACGGGCCCTGGTTACCTCCAGAATCGGCATTCCGTAAATCGGACTACCCGGATCGTTTGCCGCCGCCGGGTTCACCACGTCGTTGGCCCCAATCACCAATGCCACGTCAGTCTGCGGGAGCTGGGGATTGATCCGCTCCAATTCAAACAGTTCGTCATACGGCACGTCGGCCTCCGCCAGGAGCACATTCATGTGCCCGGGCATTCGGCCGGCAACCGGGTGAATTCCGTAGCCAACCGAAACTCCGCGGGACTTTAAAAGGTCGGCCAAATCGCGCACGGCGTGCTGGGCCTGGGCAACCGCAAGTCCATAGCCGGGCACGAAGACAACGCTTCGCGCGGTCTCCAAAATCATCGCCGCTTCTTCGGGCTCGGCCGAAACCACCCGACCGGCGTAGATGTCGCCGGCTACGATGGTGGCCGGTCCGAAGTTCTTTAGCACCACGTCGATCAGTGAGCGGTTCATGGCCCGACTCATGATCATCGTCAGCAGCAATCCGGCGACGCCAACGAGCGATCCGGCAACAATCAAGACTTCGTTGCTTAAGGCAAACCCGGTCGCCGCCGCGGCCACCCCGGAGAGCGAATTGAGAAGCGAGATGACAACCGGCATGTCGGCCCCGCCGATGGGCAAAGCAACCGCGAATCCAATCAGGCCGGCAACTGCGGCCAGCGCCAACAGGGCCCATATCCAGCTCGGATCGTATACAAACGCACCGGCCAGGGCGATGGCCACCAGCAGCTGGACGGCGATGCTTAGGCGATGAAAGAGATTTATGCGCGGGCGCCAGCTAAATATGCCCTGCAGCTTTACGAGGGCGATAAGTGAGCCGGTGAGCGTGATCACTCCAATCAATGTCCCGGCGGCCACTGAAACCGATATCTGAACGCCGGCCACGGCACCGGCCTGGATGCCAACAAAGGCCACCGCAATAGCCACCAGCGCCGAAGCCGCCCCACCGAACCCGTTAAAGGCGGCCACCAATTGCGGCATGGCGGTAAATTTCACGGTCAGGGTCAGGGCTATTCCGACTGCAGCGCCGACACCTATCCCGATCGCTATCCACTGATATTCGACGATTTCGGCAGACGTCAAGGTCGCCAGCACCGCCAGCAACATTCCGCCCGCGGCCAATTGATTGCCACGCACCGCCGTGCGTGGCGAAGCCAGACCCTTGAGCCCAAGGATCAACATAATCGCGGCGATCAGATAGGCAAGGGCGATGAGCCAGTCGATATTCACTGGCGACGCCGGAATTTAGCCAACATGCGGCCGGTTATTAGAAAACCGCCAACAACATTTATGGTGGCCAGGGTCAGGGCAACCGTACCCAGCACCGTGGCCGTGACGCCTTCCGCGGCGCCGGCGGCAATTAAGGCCCCGACGATGGTGATTCCGGATATTGCGTTGGCGCCGGACATCAGCGGGGTGTGCAGCGTAGGCGGTACTTTGGTGATAAGTTCGAGGCCCAAAAGCACGGCCAGCGCAAACACCGTCAACAGAGCAATAAAAGGTTCCATTGGCCTACCGGTCCTGGCCGAATTGCCAACTACTAGCCATCGACCGATTCCAACTGGCTCGCCACGGCATCGCTTACCACCTTGCCGCCTTTGGTAACCAATGCGCCGGCGAGGATTTCATCGACGGTCGGATCGCCGTCATTTTCAGCCAGCAGACACAGAAACCGAGTCAGATTGCGCGAGTACATTTGCGATGCATTAACAGCCAATTGGGACTCGCCGTCGGTTAATCCGATGACCGCCACGCCCTTGTGAACGATGGTCTGGTCCGGCTTCGTCAGCTCACAGTTGCCGCCCTTGGCGGCCGCCAAATCGACAAGCACCGAACCCGGACGCATCATCTCCAACATCGCTTTGGTAACCAGCACCGGGGCCCGCGCACCGGCCACCAGGGCGGTGGTTATTACGGCATCGGCGGCCGCCAATTCGCGGCCCAGTTGGTCCCGCTGGCGTGCCAGAAATTCGTCGGACTGGCTACGCGCGTAACCACCGGCAGTTTCCAATTCGGCGGTGTCAAGATCCAATTCGATAAAGCGTGCGCCCAGGCTTTCCACCTGCTCGCGCACTACGTCGCGCACGTCGTAGGCGTAAACCAGCGCCCCCAGTCGGCGGGCGGTCGCTATCGCCTGCAATCCAGCCACCCCGACACCGAGTACGACCACGCGCGATGGTCGCAGTGTCCCGGCGGCTGTCATGAGCAGCGGGAAAATTTGGGCCAATCCATCAGCCGCCGCCAAGACCGCCTTGTAGCCGGTCAGGGTGGCCATCGCCGAGAGAACATCCATCGATTGAGCCCGGGAAATTCGTGGAATCAATTCAAACGCGTAGCTTGACAAACCAAGGCTGGCCAATTCGGCCATCTGCTTGGCACGGGCGATCGGATCTAGCAATCCGACCACCGTTGCGCCGTTGCGCAAAAGCGCCAGGTCGGCATCGTCCGGCCGCGGCGTCACGGCCAATATGTCGGCGTTAGCCAAGCCCGCCCCTCGATCCGAAATCACCTGCGCGCCAGCCGCCGCGTAGTCGGCGTCGTCGTGGCCCGCGGCCGACCCGCTGCCGGAGACGACGTGCACCGCGTACCCGGCCCCGCGCAGCTGGTTGACATCGGCCGGCACGAGCGCGACGCGACGTTCCCCGGGCAGGGTCGAGGGGGCCACCACCAGGGTGGCGGGTTGAACGTGGTTTAGCGCCAACTTGCCGCACCGGCAAATAGTTCGGGCGCAAATCCGGCTACCCCCAGGCGGGCGAGTCGATCAAAGTACCAATCACACATCTTGGCGGATACCTTGTCGAGCGGCTTCGCCGGCGACCGGACGTGCGGGCAGGCGATTATTCCCATCTGTTTGAAATATCGCTTCTGGCAATGCATCGCCAGGTCCAGCGACTGGGATTTGAACATCATCAAGGGAGCAATCTTGGCGTATTCAGCCAACCCCAATGCAATTTGTCCGCTGCGCAAATTTTGATCGATTCCCACCAGGGCCAAAGCAAGATCTAATCCGGGTACGCAACCTGCGGCCCCGCGCAGGACATGGTCGGGGTAATTGGCCCCTTCAAGCCCGACAAATACGTCGACTCCGGCATCGGCCAACTCCCGGGTTCGAGGACCGACGGCAGCCGATTCCTCTTTGACCGAAAAGACCAATTCGACCGCTTGAGTCAACGCCACCAGGTCGGCGGGCAGGGTATCGACGCCGGTCTGCAGCGGCGCATTCTGAATCATGATTGGCAATTGACTGGCATCGGCAATGGCGGCTACATGCGTTACGAGAGCCGCTCCACTGCAACCCGGTGGCGGTCGCAACATGAGACCGGCGGCGCCGATTCCGCGATATTCCGCCGCGCGTCGGGCGGCGCTGTCGGTAAAGCCGTCGAGCCCGACCAAAACGGGCATGCGCACGTTGGCCGACCGCACCACGGTTTCGACCACCTCCGCGCATTCGTTTTCGCCCAGGGCCCTCGTCTCAGACGCTATGCCGAGGGTGACCAGGGCGCCAATGGACTCCTCGGCCAGGTAATCAGAGAGATTGTCGAGCGAGCCATGATCAACGCTGCCGTCGGGGCCAAAGGGCGTCGGCACGACCGGGGCAACTCCGGCGAGATCCATCAACTTTTGCACCAATAGACAAAGCCCGCAAGCTGCCGTTGACGGCAGCCGCAGGGCGCTGTTACGCGACAAATTATCCGCACTTGAAATATTGTCCGTGTCGATCGGGCGCCCAGCAAAAATTAGAATTGAACAGCCAGCTTGAGCGAAAGCTCACCAAATATCTATTGAAGGGACCGCCGGTATGACACCAGCAACCGTGCGGCTAACGGCCGGACAGGCCATCGTCCGCTACCTGACCGCCCAATACAGCCGGTTCGACGACCAGGAAACTCGTTTGATCAACGGGATGTTTGGCATCTTTGGCCACGGCAATGTCGCCGGGTTGGGCCAGGGTCTAGAGGAAGTTGGCGCCGGTCTCCGCTACTACCAGCCGCACAACGAGCAGGCGATGGTTCACGCGGCGTCGGGATACGCCAAAGCGCGGCGCCGCCGCGCGGTGATTGCCTGCTCGGCTTCGATCGGGCCTGGCTCGACCAACATGGTCACCGGCGCCGCCACCGCCACTGTCAATCGATTGCCGGTGCTGTTATTTGCATCTGACAACTACGCCACCCGCTATCAGGGCTCGGTCCTTCAGCAGTTGGAGCACCCGGTGAGTTTCGACACTTCGGCCGCTGACACATTGCGGCCGGTGAGTCGATTTTTTGACCGAATTTCACGACCCGAGCAGCTCCTCACGGCCCTGCCCGAAGCCATGCGGATTCTCACCGATGTCCGTGAGACCGGTGCCGTGACCATCGCCCTGCCGCAAGACGTGCAGATGATGGCCTACGACTGGCCCGAGCGCTTTTTCGAGCGTCGAGTATGGAACATCGCCCGTCCCTGGCCCAATCCCGACGCCATCAACGCGGCGGCCGACCTACTGCGATCGGCCCGGCAGCCGGTGGTTTTGGCCGGCGGCGGCGCCATCTATTCAGATGCCGAAGAGGCGCTTGGGGAATTGGCGCGCGGATTTGGAATCCCTATCGGTGAAACCCATGCCGGTTTGTCGGCCGGCCGGCTAGCCGGCCCGCTGGCACTGGGTGGTATGGGTGTATGCGGCACCCCGCAAGCGGCCCAAATTGCGTCCGGCGCCGATTTGGTCATCGGCGTTGGAACCCGCTATTCAGACTTTGCGACCGGCTCCAATTCGCTGTTCCAGAACCCTGACGTCCGATTTCTCAACATCAACGTCACCGGCCACGACGCCTACAAGCAGGGAGCCTTGGCATTGGAGGGCGATGCCCGCATCGCGCTCGAGCAGTTGCTGCTGGCGGCTGCCGAATACCGGGCCGACCCGGCCTGGACACAGCGGGCAATTCGCCTAAACGAGGAGTGGCGAACCCAGCTTGATGCCGAAGTACGCCCGCCGGCACCCGGCGAAGGGATGAACCAGGCACAGGTTATTCAGGCCCTAAATGAGCATCTTTCGCCCGGCGATTTCATGACTGTGGCCGCCGGTTCGCCCCCCGGCGACGTTCAGCAGCAGTGGATTTCCGAAGGCAGCGGGCAACCGCTCGTCGAATTTGGGTACTCCTGCATGGGCTGGGAACTTCCGGCGGCGTTAGGTGCCAAGCTCGCCGATCCCAACGCCGGCGTCTACTCCTTTATCGGAGACGGCACCTACCTTATGAATAACACCGAGATCGTCACGGCCGCCAAGGAGGGCCTAAAGATCGTAATCGTGGTGGCCAACAATCACGGTTTCCAGATCATTCGCAAGCTCCAGGAAGGCAAGACGGCGCGTGCCTTTGGCAACGAATTTCGCATGCGCGAGGAAGGCACTGACCGCCTGACCGGCCCTTACATCGGCCTTGATTTCGTCAAGAACGCCGAATCGCTCGGGGCCGTCGGAATGGCGGCCAAGAACATCGGCGAATTGCGTTCCGCGCTCCAGCGGGCCGAATCGGTGGTCCGCCAGCCAGTGCTTATCGAATGCGAGGTCGAACCGGCACGTCACGCCGCCGACACCGGCGTCTGGTGGGATGTCGCGGTGCCCGAGGTATCAGACCACGAAGATATCAGGGCGCTAAGGGCCGAGTACGACGTTCAGCGCAAGGCGCAGCGCACCTACCGCTAGGTCTTCATTGGCCGCTGTCGGATGAAGGCTACGTCGCGGGGTATTCGTTCTCCGGGTCATGAACCTGAATGATCTCGATGATTCCGCCTTCGGGATCGTGCAGATAGCAGACGGATTTCGCCCCACCCGGCATGGTGACCAATTTAGTAAACGGCCGGCCGCCGGCGGCCTTAGCCCGTTCGATCATGCCGATCGCGTCATCGGTCGCCACGGCGATGTGGTTGGCATGCAAATGATTGGATTGGCGCGCTGAGCGGCGCTCCGGATGGGAGTGGTAACAGAGGAATTCAATACTCTGTGGGCTTGCCTCCGAACCCATGATCGCGACCTCAATCGCGGCACCCGGCAAGCCCACGATCTGACCTGCCAACTCGCCCGGCCGCTGAAACCGGGCCTGCAGTTTGAAACCTAGAGCGCGGTCAAAAAAATCAATCATCAGATCAAGGTCGGATACGACGATTCCGGTGTGTGACACCGCCGAGAATTTCAATTGCGGCTCATCGCCAATTCGCAAGTTCGGCGGGCCAGATCGCTTATCGCCGATCCATCAAATCCGGCCACCATGCTTCCCACCCGATCGCCCAGTGGTCCGGTCCATTTTTCGGGCAGCGAGCGCGCGCCGAGGATGGCTCCGGCGATCGAACCGGCGGTAGCGCCGTTGCAGTCGGTGTCCTCGCCGCAAGCCACCGCAATTGATATCGTCCGCTCGAAATCCAGTTCGCCCCAGAGCAATCCGATCGCCACAAAAGCGGCGTTGTTGATGGTGTGAACCCCGTGGTAGTGGCCATAGCGCTCGTCCGCCTGGGCCAGAGCGGCTTGCCAATCTATGCCACTATCGCGCAGCGAAAGCACGTCCTCCAGGGCAAGCTGCAATCGAGAGGCCGCCGGAATCTGGTCCATGCCGGCCAGTATTGCGACCCGCGGATCGTCAGTTGCAAAGGCCGCGGCATTGGCGGCGGCGGAAAACAATGCCCCGTAAATTCCGTTCTTGGTGTGCGAAACGATTGCGTCGCGATAGGCAAGCGCGGCCGCCCCGGCGGGGTCGCCGGCGCAGACGTAACCGTAGACATCGGTACGAATTTGAGCGCCAATCCATTCCCGAAACGGGTTTCGTGGTCTAGCTGACAGCGGCGGCTCATCGCCCAGCAGCAGATTGCGGTAAGCGACTCTCTCGGCGGTGTAGGTCATGTGCGCCGGGATTCCTTCGAGCCACGCATCGGCAACGTTGCGGGGCGAGAAACCGTACCCGTGCCGCTCCAATATTGAGAGAGCAAAGATCATGTAGTCGATGTCGTCATCGCGGGCCATTGAATCGAAATTGCCGCGGGTGGCCTCGTCCGCCGACCGGTGCAATTCAATCCCGGTATCGTGGTCGGCTATCAACGGGATGTAGTCATCCGGTGGATAGTCGTACGCGGGTTCCAGGTAGCGCCGGATCGCCCAGGACGGCCAGCCTTCGACCGGTTTTCCCAGCTGGCAGCCGGCGCAACGTCCCAGCCAAGCGCCAAGGGTGGCATTGGCAAGATCTTCAGACAGAGTGCCTAATGTAACCCGCGGGGCCGGCCTGGCCGCGCCAATCGCCTCCCAGTCGCTCGGCTCCAAACTCTCCATCGGTCCGCTGCCCGCCAACCGCTCCGCCAGTCCCCACAGCTTGGCGTATTCCGATTCGGGCGCGTCATCCTGGTTTAGGCGCTGGAAACGATCCCTTAGTTCGGTTGTATCGCATCCCTCTTGATTTAGTTGGTCGATTTCGAACCCGATCAACGACCGGTCGCTGGTGTATTCGATCATTCCAACTCAAACTCCCGCTGGTAGGCTGGCGGTCAATGGATAAATCAGCGTTAAATTTGGCAGCGCTGAATGTTTTTCAGATTAGCCTTTGCTGCGAGAGAATTCAGCGCCGGCGCCCGTTTCCGGCCAAATTGTTAGAGGCAAATTGACCAACACCGCACCCCGACCAGGCGTGTTCGCCGAACTTGCTGCGCGCGGGTTGGTGCACACCAGCACCGATGAGCGGTTGGCCGGCCACCTAGACGATCGCCAGTTTACCGCCTACTGCGGGTTTGATCCGACCGCGCCATCGCTGCAAATCGGCAACCTCGTGCCTCTGCTCACGCTGGCCCGATTGCAGCGCTTCGGCCACCGGCCCATCGTGGTGCTCGGCGGCGGGACCGGCATGATCGGGGACCCTTCGGGCAAGAGTTCGGAGCGCAATCTGCTCGGCGCCGAAACACTGGCCCAAAACATCGCCGCGCAACGGGCCCAGTTCAGGCAACTCCTCGACTTTACCGACGGCCCGGCCGAGGCGGAGATGGTCAACAACCTGGATTGGCTGGCGGGCTTGGACCTGATCGGATTTCTGCGCGACGTCGGTAAGCACTTCCCAATGTCGGTGATGCTGTCCCGTGAATCGGTTAGCCGCCGGATTGGGTCAAAGGCCGGAATTTCATACACCGAGTTTTCTTACCAGGTACTCCAGGCCTACGACTTCCTCCATCTGTACCGCCAGCGGGGCTGCAAATTGCAGATAGGCGGGTCCGACCAACTGGGCAATATCGTGGCCGGTGCGGAACTGATACGAAGGACCATCGGTCCGCAGGCCCAGGCCTACGGTTTGGTATTCCCGCTTTTGGAAACGCGCTCAGGCCAAAAGATGGGTAAGACCGCCGACGGAACAATTTGGCTCGACCCTGCATTGACGTCGGTTTACGACTTCTACCAGTACCTTTACAACTTCGCCGACGAGGACGTAATTCCCGCCCTTAAGGTTTTTACCTATTGCCCGTTAGACCAAATAGCCGATATTGGGCGCCAGCAGGATTCTGATCCGGCGGCCCGGGCGGGTCAGCGGTTACTGGCCGATTCGGTGACCGAACTCGTGCACGGCCGCAAGGCCGCCGAGGGTGCGCGCGCTCAGCAAGCCGCGATGTTTGGGGTTTCAGATGGCGAGCGGCGGGCCAACTTCACGTTCTCTCGGGCTGAACTCGACGCAGGCATCGATCTTCAAAAGGCGCTGGTAGCCAGCGGGTTGGCCAGGTCAAATTCGCAAGCCCGCCGCCTGTTGGCGCAGAACGCGGTGCGGGTCAACGACCAGCGCCGTCAATCCGGAGTAATCGGGACCGGCGACCTCGGCGCTGACGGTTTAATCCTGCTCGCCAGCGGCCGTCGCAATCGCCGCCTGATCGGGGCGATTGACGGGTAACAGATTCCCGTCTTGATTTGGCGATCAGACGGTTGTTAGATCAACCCGCCGGCCGGTGCGCGCAGATTGCTCAACCGCTTCTACGAATTGCATGTAAGCCAATCCGGTGTCCCACGAAGGCCGACCGGACCGGCCGCTGCGCACGGCATCGATAAATTCCGCCTCAACCCGCCAGCTGGATGCTGGGTCGGGCGCAAAAGGTTCGCCGGCCCAATCGGGCGATCGCTGCAAAGTCAAGGTGCCCGCCTCGTTATTTGGCGGCCCGCCAACCCAGTGCAGGCTGGCCTCGGTCCCAAATGCCGATATTTCGGTTGCCGGAATTCCCCCGGCAACCGCCGAAAGCGTCAGATTGGCCAGAGCGCCGTTTTCAAGCCCCGCGGTTACGAAAACGGCATCGGGGCGTTCGACCCGGCCCGGTCCCTGTTCAGAAGGCCGTTCGGCGGTAAAGACTGCATCGCCGGCCTGGACCCATTTGGCGCGAAGTGCAAACCAGGTGATTAGCACCTCGTAGACGATTCCGAGGGTCAGGGTGTTGGTTCCCGATCGGGTCTCCTGCTGACGCCAGTGCAGTGGTGTCGTCGGATCCAGATAGGCGGGCGAAAAGTCACGAACCGTCAGATGGCGAATCTGTCCCAACTGCCCGCCGCCGACGATCGAGGCGATCTGATCGGCGAATTGCATTCCATGGGGCGGCGGACAGACCATGGTCGTTAATCCGGCCGCATCGCGGGCGCTGACCATTCGCCGCGCGTCGGCCGCATCCATTGCCAGCCGGGCCTGGCAAAACACGTGTTTGCCGGCTTCCAGCGCGGCCAGCGACATCTGCGAATGCATGTACGGCCAGGTGCTTATGAAAACCGCATCGACGCGGTCGTCGGCCAGGACCGCCCGCCAGTCGTCGTGGACGGTATCGATGCCAAACGTGTCGGCGAAGGACCGTCCGGAGGCTTGGCTGCGGTTGGCCACCGCAACCAAATCCACACCGCCAATGCGGGCCAGGTTGGGACCGTGGCGTAGGCGCGCAATTGCGCCGGCGCCGATGAATCCGACTCCGATTCGCGAGCTCAAACGCCAACCTCTGGTTTGTTGGGAAATAATTTGTCGCCCTCGGCCTTTACCGTAACGCCGGCGGCTTCCTCGTAAAGCTTGACGATCGCCGGGTAGTTTTCTTCGCCGTAGCGGATCGCGCCGTACTTGAGCACCGACTGGGCGGCGGCGGTCACCCCGATCGGGACGTCCAGGTCGGTGGCGTGTTTTAGCGCCAATCGAATGTCTTTGGCGCCCAATTTGGTCATGAAACCGGGTTCAAAATTTCGCTTGGTAAATGTCTGCGGCATCAATTCAAAGTGCGCTGCCCGGGCCGGCGTCATGTAGAAAGCCTCAAGCATGGTCTCCAGCTTGAGACCGCTTTTGGTGCCCAGCACGACGGCCTCGGTGGAAGCACAAAGGATCGTGCAATTGAGCATGTTGTTGACCAGCTTGAGCGCCGAACCGGTTCCAACCCCGCCGGTCATAAAGCGCAATTCGGAGATCTGTTCGATGAGGTGCTCAACCTTTTCGTAGACGCCCGGGTTGGCGCCGACGGGCATGCCCAACGTCCCGTCGCGGGCCTGGGCCTGGCCGCGCAACATCGGTGCGTCGACGGTTTCCACGCCCTGGTCCAATAAGCGATCGGCCACCGACGTGACGTAGGCCGGATCGACGGTGGCGTGATTTATGAAGATGGCCCCGGATTCGATGCCGGAAGCAACCCCGTCGGGGCCGAACACGGCGGCCTCAGTCTCCGGCGGCCCGGGCAGTACCGCCTGCACGAACGCGGATCCACGGGCCGCTTCAGCCGGCGAGGATGCGCCTTCAGCGCCCATTTGCACACAGCTTGCCACGGTGGCCGGATTGGTGTCGAAAACTCGTACCCGATACCCGGCCGCCAGCACCCGGCCGAGGATGCCGATGCCCATGATCCCAGCACCTATTAATCCCACCTGTTGCATTGCCATCCCATAGACCTCCCGGAAATTCGATCACTTATTAAAGTCACCGGCGAACAAATTGGCCGATGCCTGCAAATAGATTACCCGCCATCGACAGCGGGACGATTGAACATTGTTTGGCAACTCTTAAGATTTAGCGGTGCTATATTTGATCGACCGCGCCGCCGACAGTAATTGACCGTCGGCATTTGCTGCGCGAAGCACCACTGTATGTGCCACATCTATTCATTTAGCGTCAAAGAGTCTTAATGCAATCCCGGTTCAGTTCCCTGGCCTTAGGCGTCGTCGTTGTCATAGTCGCGCTTTTGGCCCTGTTCGCATTTTTCTCAGTCCGAATCGTGGGCGTAGGGCAGGCCGGCGTCATACACACGTTTGGAGTAGTCGACGAAATATCAAAACCGCCGGGACTGCTGTTCAAAGCGCCATGGTCCGCGCTTGAACAACTCAACGTCAGGACCCAAGAATTTACGATGAGCTCACGGATTGAAGAGGCCGGAATTGGGGCTGATGATGCCGTCCAGACTCTCACCAGTGAAGGTCTAACGGTCGGGCTGGACATTACGGTCCTGTTCCGTCTTGAATTCCTGACCGCGCCCGAGGTATTTAGAACGATTGGACCTGATTACCAAGCCATCATCGTACGTCCGGCAATTCGTAACGCGATCCGTGATGTCGTCGCCCAATACACCGCCGAAGACCTCTATACGGTCGGCCGCGAGCAGGTGGCGATCCAAATTGAAGAGCAGTTGACCCGTGCGCTCGGTGAACGCGGCATGAACGTTGAAAACGTACTGCTACGCGACGTCCGCCTGCCGATCATCCTACAGACGGCGATCGAGAACAAACAGGCCGAGGAGCAAAACGTTCAGCAGGCCGAATTTAGACGGCAAGTGCAAGAGGTGGAAGCTGACCGGCGGCGGGTCGAAGCCGCTGGTGAACGCGATGCCCAGGAGGAAATCAACAAGACGTTGACCGACGCCTACCTGTCATTCCTCTACATCAATAGCCTCAAAGACGCCGCCTCCGGCAGCGTGATCTACGTTCCGGTTAGCCCGGATACCGGCTTGCCGGTCTTCGTTGACGCTACCCAGAGCGGATCCTAGGCGTCTAATTACAGAAAATTGAATTGACGGCGGCCAAGCCAATGGCCGGCCGCCGTCAATTTCTCCACCTAGGGGCGATTAGCTCAGGTGGCTAGAGCGCTACGTTTACACCGTAGAAGTCGCAGGTTCGAGTCCTGCATCGCCCACCGTACCCGACCGCTACCACCGCCTACTGCATGGCAAAGGATGTCCGGGGCGGACGGCTTAAGGCTGATGGGCAGCGAATAGCCTCGCGCGGCCGGCAGCAACGCCAAATGAGGATTTGCTTGCGGACCGGCCTCGAATCGGACATATAGACTGGCCGGGAGTCACCGGACTCGGACCGCGGAGGGAGAGTGGCAATGGCAGCATTTGTCGTCATCGATGTTGAGATCACGGATGCGAGTCTCTGCGGGCAGTTCATGGAGTCTGTGACGGGCACCGTTGAGTCGTACGGCGGCACGTTTGCGGTGCATTCAAGGCCATTTACGGCGATTGCCAGCCCAAGCGCCTCGCCGTCCTAAAGTTCGACGACATCGAGCGCGTCCGAGCCTGGTGGGAATCGCCCGAACAAACCACGCCGGACGACATCCGCTCCCGGTCTTCCAACATCAACATAGTGGTGGTCGAGGGTTCGTAGCGACGCCCGCAAGGCCCTCCCGGGCTCACAATCCACGCTTGGAGGACAGCGATCATGTCTAAGCTCAGCGGCGGCGAAGCCCTGGCCAAGTCGCTCGTCAGTGAGGGCGTCGAGGTCGTCTTCGGGATTCCGGGCATCCAGACATACGGGATCGTCGCGGGGCTGCGCGACGAGCCGGGTATCCGGCTGATAAATACACGCCACGAGCAGGCCACGACGTACATGGCCGACGGCTATGCCCGCGCCTCGGGAAAGCCGGGCGTGGCCCTGGTGGTGCCGGGCGTCGGTCTGGACAACGCCGCCTCCGGCCTGGCCACTGCCTACGCCCGCTCCTCGCCCGTGCTCGCCATCGTCGGCCAGGTGCCGCGGGGTGCGATCGGCAAGAACATCGGGGCGTTGCACGAGGTGCAGGACCAGGCCGATACGGTACGCGCGGTCACCAAGTGGCAGGGTGCGGCGATGAGGCCCCGCGAGATTCCCGCTGCCGTCACCGAGGCCTTCCGGCAGATGCGCAGCGGTCGTCCGCGCCCGGTGTTGATCGAGGTGCCGCCGGAGGCCGACGTGGAGCGAGAGGACGTTGAGTTGTGGGATCCGGCGCCCGTCTCGCCGATCGTGCCGAGCCCGGACCAATTGCGGGCCGCGGCCCGCGTCATCGCCGCGGCGCGCCTGCCCCTCATCTACGCCGGCGGCGGGGTGGCGCGATCAGACGCCGAAGGCGCTCTCGTCAGGTTGGCCGAGGCGACGAATATCCCGGTGGTCCCGTCCAGCGGCGGCAAGGGCACAATCCCGGACAGCAATCCGCTGTCAAATGGCTCCTGCTTTGGCCCCCGCGGAGAGCGGCAGGAGATGAACCAGCAGTTTGACGTGATGCGGTCGGCCAACGTTTTGATCGGAATCGGTACGCGCTTCTCGCTGGGCAACCCGGCGGGCAACGCGTCCACCCTGACCAACATCAACGTGGACGACAGCGAGCTGATGAGGATTCAGTCCAACACCGTCCCTCTGCACGGCGACGCGAGGGCGACCATCGAATCGATGCTCCCCTACCTCGACGAGGCCGGGGCCAGTGACCGCCCGTCGAGGCCGTCACGGCAGCCCGGAACCTGATTTCCTACTACGCGACATCAGAATGCATGAGCCGCAGTATCCGGTGCTGGAGGCCATCCAGGGCAGCATTCCAGAAGACGCATTCATCGTCTGGGACGTCACCCAATTCGGCTACTACGCCCGAACCCACTACAAGGTGAATCACCCAAAGACGTATATCGACTCCGGATACCAGTTCAACGTCGGCTTCTCGTTCCCGACGGCGCTGGGCGTAAAAGTGGCCAAGCCCGATCGCCCCGTGGTCTGCATGGTTGGCGACGGGGGTTCCTGTTCAACGCCTCAGAACTCTCGACCGCCGTCCAGCACGGCATCAACGTCACAACCGTTGTCTTCCGGAACGAATCCTACGGCAATGTTGCCCGTGATCTGGACTTGGCGTTCGGGGGTTCCTACGGGACCGACCTGCACAACCCGGACTTCGTCAAGTTCGCCGAGTCGTTCGGTGCGGTCGGTATGCGAGCTGACGACCCAATCGAGCTGGCGACCCTGCTGCCGACGGCCCTGGAGCACGACGTGGCGGTGGTTATCGACGTGCCGTTCGGCGACATGCCCGTCCCGCGCGCCCCGCAATTCGCGCCGATCTATCACTTGCCCTGGACGCAGCCCCAGGATGGACTAATCGAGTCCTGAGGGGACCCTCCTGAGTGACCCGCTTGCCAAGCACGTGTCGCGGCCGATCCGCAAGGCAGAGGTGCCCTGCCCACGTTGCGCGACGACCCCATGCTAATTCCCAGGGCCTGAGGTCGGATATTGGCGTGGCGGAGACAGCCTCGGTCATGTTGACGCTTGCCTCGAGTGCGACCGTACCTTTGGAACACCCCCAGTGGAGTACGTGTAGATCCCGGCCGGCGATATATAAATGTCGTTGGTTCCAACGGACGGCACCGAGGAACCTGGTCCTGGGCCTTTTTTGTTAAAGGCCGGTGTACAAAGCCTGTCGTCGACGCCTAAATCGCCAATTTGGCCTTGGAAGACCATGCCCTGCCCTGGACCGATGACCTCCTAATGCCTGAAAGTAATTTGCGCGATCTATGACAACCGCCGCCCTGGTGATGGTGCTGCTCTCGGCTCTAGCCCATGTCGGGTGGAATTTCCTGATGAAGCGAGCGCGCGACCACGAGGCTTTCGTGTGGTGGATACAGGCCGCAATGACGGTCTTGTTTCTTCCTTTGGCGGTTTACCTGGCCCTGGTTGAGCCGGTGCCAAGCCAAGGTTGGGTATTCGTGATCGGGACCTCGATCCTGCATGCTTTCTACTTTGTTCTATTGGGCCGCGGTTACGCCAGCGGCGACTTCTCCCAGGTTTACCCGCTAGCCCGCGGGACCGGCGTGGCGCTAGTGCCAATCCTTGGCGTTCTGCTGCTCGGCGAGGCGGTTTCGCCGCAGGCGGCCGGTGGCGTCATCGCCATTTTTGCGGGCATGTTTGTTGTCTACTGGTCAGGTCGTATTTCGCTGATGTTTAGCCAACCGCTGGTGATCATGAGGGAGCCTGGCACGCTCTATGCGCTGGCGACCGGGCTGTTCATAGCCGGCTACTCGATCTGGGACAAGGTCGGAGTCAGTTTCGTGGCCCCATTCCTGTACATGTACCTGATGGCGCTTGGCACGGGGGCCATCCTCACCCCTTACACGCTCAAATTTCGGGGGCTGGCCGCGGTGCGAAATGAGTGGCGGGCGAATCGGTGGACCATCGTGGCCGTCGGGGTATTGACATTCCTGGCCTACGGACTCGTCCTCTCCGCGCTGGAAATTTCGCAGGTGAGTTACGTTTGGCCGGTCCGGGAGATTGGAATCGTCGTCGCGGTGCTGCTGGGAAGCCTGATCTTGAAAGAACCCTTCGGGCGGGGGCGGGTTCTCGGCTCCTGCTGCATCGTCATCGGCGTGATCGCCATTGCCCTGGCGCCGTAACCGCGCGCAGGAGGGAATGGCGACAGCCACCCGTAATCTCGGGCGGAATTCCTCTCTTGGCTAACGCCAGCTAGATATCATCCTCGGGCCCTCGCTAGCGGCAATTGAGTCGCCGGCGATTCGCCCCGACGGGCCTGGCGCTGCGCTCAACCTGCCCAGGTCGGAGGGTTCGGATCCCGCGCATCGCCCACCCTAGCGGACCAGACGGAAGAAAGAGCGGACATCGGCAACGAACATTTCGGGTTCTTCCAGGGAGGCGAAGTGGCCGCCGGTCGGCATCTCGACCCAGTGGATCAGGTTGTAGGCGCGCTCGACCCAGGAGCGTGGCGTCATCCAGATCTCCTTTGGAAATGAGGCCACTCCGGTAGGGACGGCGATCCGCTCGGGGTTCGGGATGCGCCCGCCCATGTTCTCGGCGCGCCCCTCGTAATAGATGCGGGCGGCGCTGGCGATGCTATTGGGAGCCCAGTAGAACATGATGTTGGTAAGCAGCTGGTCCTTTGTGAACCTCGACTCGACATCGCCGCCACAGTCGCTGCAGGTTCGGAACATCTCGGCGATCCAGGCGGGGATGCCGGCGGGCGAATCGGCCTGGGCAATGGCGAGGGACTGGGGTTTGGTTCCCTGCAGGAGGCTGTAACCGGTCTGATTGGTCTCTCAGGCAATGCGCGAATCTATGGCCGCCGCATCCGCCGCGGTGGGCGATTCGGGCGGCCCGGCGATGGGAAGGTTGAGGTGGCGGCCACCTAGGCTTCGCGCGTGGTTAATGCCCATCCGCGAGCTGCTGATGGCGCCCCAGTCGCCGCCCTGGGCGCCATAGCGCTGATAGCCAAGCTATCCCGTCATGAGATGGTTTAGGGCGTCTCCAATCCGCGACGCCCCCCAACCACGCTCGCGCGGCTTGCCGCTCCAGCCAAGACCGGGGATCGAAGGGATTACGACGTCAAACGCGTCAGCGGGGTTGCCGCCGTGGGCGGCGGGGTCGGTGAGCGGCCCGATGAGTTCGAGGAATTCGAACCTGGAACCGAGCGAGCCGTGGGTTATGCGGAGCGGGTGCGGGTCGGGCCCCTGTCCGCGGACATGCCAGTAGTTGATGTCGACGCCATCTACCTCGCAGAGGGACTGGGGCCAGGCGTTTAGTGCGGTCTCGTGCCGGCGCCAGTCGTATCCTTCACGCAAGTATTCACACAGTTCGCGGGTGTAGTTCACATCGGCGCCGTAATCCCAATCGACGCCTGGTATGGCATCGGGCCAGCGGGTGCGGGCCAATCGATCGCGCAGATCCTCAAGCAGGTCCTCGGGAACGCCGATGCGGGGTGGCCGGGGACCCGTGACCCCGTCGTTTTTGGCGATCATATCACCACCATCTAAACGAGATTTACGGGAGCGCTGCGAATGGCCCGGATGTGGGCGAAATCAGGGGTCGAAGCATTGCCCTGACGATCTTAGTGTCGGGCAGCAGCGCGGCGTTCGCCTACGGATCGCGACTTCGATCCATAGCTATTCTCGCGGCGCCGGTCCGCGGACTTCATACAACCTGTCCGCGGTGCGGTCAGCAACCGCAAGGACCTCGACAACGACTCTGTTCAGACCCACGACCTCACCGTCAGAATCGAAACTGTAGTCATTTCCAATCGCCCCGCTCCAGGTGATCGCGTACATGCAGTCCCGGAAGCCTTCCGCGTCCTGATCGTCGTTGGTCTCTTTAAGGCACTCAGCCGCAATGTAGACGTTGTCGTAGGCCGATCCCAAATGCCACGGCAACGTGACGTAGTCGTACCGCTCCCAGAAGTTGGCCAGAACTTCCTGCGCCTTCTCATTTTCAGGGTCGAGGTCGGCGGTTATGGCCTTCATCCCGGTCGCAGCGTCGCCGGCAATTTCCAGGGCGGTCGTGCCGACCGAGACCGTTTCCGCGTAAATCGGACCCTCGTAGCCCAGTTCCCGGGCCTGCTTGATGATCGTGCCGGCCGCGAATTCGGACTGCGGGGCCAAATGAAGAGCATCCGGATCGGCGTCAAACAATTTCGCCAACTGCGACCGAAAATCGGTCACGTCGGACGAATAGCGTCCCTCGGCCACAACTTCCCCGCCTCGCAGCTCGAATTGGGCGACCGTGGTGCGCCTGACTCCCTCGGCGTAGTCGGTGGCCTCGGTGATGGTGGCTATATTGCGGATCCCGTCTGCCCAGAGCGAATTCCCGGTGTCAATACCGACCTGAATGTCGCTGATCTGAGTTCGAAATATGTAGTCGCCGGCATTGGCAATGTCGGGATTGCTCGCAAGACCGGAAAACAAGATAACGCCGTCAGCCTCGGCCAGCGGAGCGGCGCCGAGCATGGCGCTGCTGCATGAGGTTCCCAGGATGATCTTTACGTCCTCCACGTCGGTGAGCCTTTTGTAGGCGGTAACCGCACCCTTGGCATTGCATTGGGAGTCTTCGATGACAAATTCCAAACTGCGGCCATTGATGCCCCCGGCAGCGTTGATCTCGTCGACGGCCATCAGCTTTGCCTGGTTGGCAACGGTGCCGTAGGTCTCACCGGCGCCGGTGAGCGATTCCATCACCCCGATCCTGAACGGAGCTGACTGCTCTCCGCCGCCGGTCCCGTTGCAGGCAATGACCGCCAGCGCCAGTACTGCCAGCAAACTGATAACAACTAGCCGTTTCCCAATCAGTAGGGGCAAGGCTATCGGCTCCTGACACGCAATTGAGCGGATTGCTTGGCACACATTGCCGCAAAACTACCGTTACGCGTTATTTGACCCTTACGGGCGAGGGATCCTGCCATATTAGCCGGGGCCGCACGAATACCAATTTTTTCCGGTGACGGGCTGACCTGGCAAAGTGAGTTTCGCAGGGCTAGCGGACCGTCCAGCACCGGAAATTGATCGGAGCGCCCGCTTCCCAAGTGGTGCGTTCAACGGGTTTTTATGAATACCCACACGACGCCGGCTGGTATTTCAGCGGCCGAATGGCCGTGCTACAAGCTCGAGAAATCGCCTCGATTCAAATCACTCCTTGACGGGATACAAACGGTTTCCGAGTAAGCGTTGGCCGAATGCAAAATGAACATGGAGGGACGCCCCCCAGCGCCGTTATGTCCTGCCCGCAGGCCAGATAATATCCCGGGATCGCTGGCGCGAGTCCGATCCACGACTAAAAATTCCCTTTCGCCCACGGCAAACTGCATTGACGAGCAAGCGAAATCCAAGCGATCTGCCGTATACCGCAGCCAATTTCTACGCGGTCGAAAAATTTCGGAATCTTTCATATGCCAGTTACCGGTCCCAGTTGCGCGAATTGCGGGTACAGCTGTTGCTATTGCAGGAGTGGGTCGAACGCAACAATCGCCGCCTGGCAATCGTTCTGGAGGGTCGCGATGCGGCCGGCAAGGGAACAACCGCAGCGACTATCACCCGCTATCTGAATCCGCAAAAAGCCCGCGTGATTGCGCAGGGCGTTCCGAGTAGACGCGAGATGCGAAATTGGCTCGGTTCGCATTACCGGATGCTGCCGGTTTGCGGTGAAATAGCCATTTTTGACCGATCCTGGTATTCGCGGGCGTTGGTCCAACCGGCGATGGGCTACTGCTCGATGAAGCAGTACCACTACTTCATGAACCACGTGAACGCTTGGGAGGAAAAAATCGTCGATGGCGGTGTCGACCTAGTCAAAATTTATCTTTCCATCTCCAAGGAATCCCAGGATCTGCGCTTCAAATTGCGCCAACACAGCGAACTCAAGTATTGGAAATACTCGGCCAACGACCGACATGTTGCCGAGCGTTGGCATTTGTTCACGTACTTTAAAGAGCGAATGTTCGCGGTCACTTCGACCGATTACGCACCGTGGGTGGCGATCGATTCCGACAACAAGCACCAGGCTCGCCTCAACGCAATCCACTGCTTGCTTTCGCGGTTCAGCTACGACCGGCGCGATCTGGCGTTGTCATCTGCCAATTCAGATTCCGAGGAAGAACGCTTCACCAGGGTCGTCATCGACGGCGTCCTGTTCTCAGGCATGACCGCCGATCAAATCGAAATCCTCGAACGTATCCACATGCATGAGTGAGAACCGCATGCGCAAGATGACCACTTGCGGCGGTCTTGTCCTTTGCCAAGGCCACGGCCTGCTAATTCGGAAACACGGACTCTGGGATATCCCAAAGGGGAGGCGCAAGCGCCGCGAAACCAAGGAACGCTGTGCCGTAAGGGAGATTGCCGAGGAAACCGGATTGAACGCAAATTTAATCTCAGTCACGGCGCCGCTTTGCGACTCGACCTACGTGGCCTATTACGCCGGTCGGCCGGTGGAAAAAACCATTCATTGGTTCATGCTCAAGTACGCCGGCGACCTCACCGACGTGCTCGTCCCGGACCTGGGCGAGGACATCGACCTGTGCCAGTGGATTCCGCTGAGGGAGCTGGGACACCAGCTGCGATCGGCCCGCCCATATCTGCAGACCGTGGCGCGGGCCCTGAAAGCCCGCTTGGTGATGATTGCAAGTTAGCTGACCTGGCCGGTTGCCAGTGGCAGCGGCACTCGGATACGAAGCGCCGACCAAATAAAATCTTCCTGCCGCCGAGATAGCTCAGTCGGTAGAGCAGTGGACTGAAAATCCATGTGTCGCCGGTTCGATTCCGGCTCTCGGCACCAATCGATATGTAAATGGGCGGTGATGATCGACCCTCCCCGACGCGGTTCGCCGTGGTCGCAATTTATTGACGGGCTGGCCTACCGTTTCGCCGTCCAGATGGTGGCCATCGCCCTGGCCCTGGGGGTGCTGACAACCCTTGCCCCGGGCGTGGTCGCGTTGGCGTCCGATGGCCGACTGGAATGGCTGCTCACCTTGATTGCGTTCGCGGCGGTGCTAACGGCCACCAACGTGATTCTGCGCCCGTTGATTTACTTGCTTTTTGGTCCGCTGGCGTGCCTGCTGATCCTGGTCACCTTCGGGTTCTTTCACTTTGTGCTCGGGGCGCTACTTTTGCTCTGGGCCAGCGAAGCCATCCCTGGGGTCAGCGTCGCCGGTTTCGGGGCCGCCCTGTTCACGTCATTGGTTACGTCACTCGCCGCCACGCTGGCCAACAGCTATTTCATCAAAGATAAAACCGTGCAGGTTCGAA
Organism: Chloroflexota bacterium; assembly: GCA_965249595.1. Lineage (GTDB taxonomy): Bacteria > Chloroflexota > UBA11872 > UBA11872 > VXNJ01 > VXNJ01. Next base: position 2,015,613 of record OZ252242.1, read on the forward strand.
TATTCCGGCCGGGGCCGGATCAAGGCGACAGAGATTTCGGCGGCGACCAGGAATAGTTGACCGCGTCATTGTTCAGTTTGCGGCCTCGTGCAACCGGTCCGCGAACGATAAGAGCAATTCGCTCTTTAGCACGCCTTCACGCCACCGCAGGGGTATCGAATCTAGACCGTAGTGAGCACCGGCCAGGGCGCCGTAGACGCAGGCAGTGGTATCGGCATCTAGGCCCAGCATTACCGCGGCCACCGCCCCGGATTCAAAATCACTGGTCGTCGCAAATGCCCACAGCGCTGCCTCAAGCGTGCATTCGACATCATTGGCCCCGGAGACTGAACTGGCCGGACGCTGCGAGAGATCGGCTTGAACAATCCGTTCAAGGCGGCCCGGTAGCGGCCGCGTCAATCCGCTGGCCCCGGCGCCTGGAGAAAGCAATTCCTCGCGACTGGCGCCGCGCAATGCGCGTCCGGTCAGCACGGTGAACACCTGACAGGCGGCGCGGCAGACCGGGCTCCGATGGGTCGGATCCGAGCATTTCGCGGCCGCCACAACGCCCTTTGCGCTCGCGCCGAAGTACAACGGCACCGCCGCCCCACGCATCAGCGACCCATTGGTCAAGGCGACGGTATCGCCCCAGTATTGTTCGCCGGCGACAAACCGCTGCAGGGCATCCCTAACGGTTGGTCCCATCCCGAACGTGCGGCCGAACGGGGTCAGGTGGGCTTCCTCGCCCCACATCTGATAGCGCCGCATCTGGTCGGCCGGGTCAACCCCGCCGGATTCGAGCAAGCTCTCCGCCAGACACAAAGTCATCGACGTGTCATCGGTCCAAGCGCCGGCAGGAACGTTGATCTGCGAGCCGCCCATCGCCCAACGCTTTACGCCGGGCATCAAATCAGTGACCGGTGATTCGGGCAGCGGGTCGACAAACTCCACCGGCATGCCCAAAGCATCGCCGCAGGCCAGTCCAAATATTGCCCCGCGCCATCGCTCAATTGATTCCATTGAAGCATTCCTTAAAGTACGGTCGTATCGCCGCATTCACTCTAAGCCAATTAATATTCCTTATCCGCCAGTGCTCTTTCGGCGACGTAGCCAAGTGGCAAGGCAGGGGTCTGCAAAACCCTTATCATCGGTTCGATTCCGATCGTCGCCTCCATGCCGAATAATCAGCGCCCTGGCCTTCAACAGACGCGCCACCAGCGCCTCCGAGTCCGCTACGAACGCTTGCGCTCGTCGGCGCCGCTCGAACTACTGGCCGAAGGGTTGCGCCACCAGCCCGGGTTGGCGCTTTTCGCCAACGGAATAACCGGCCACACGTACCTGACCGCCGACCCCTATGCCTGGGTCAGCTGGCAAGCCGGCGACGCCTTTGACCCCCGATCCGCCAGCAGCGGTTTCGACGAATTGGCCCGGGTGGTGCTGGCCGAGGCCGAAGATGCCGATGATGCCCCGGTTCCTTTTTGTGGCGGGGCGGTCGGGCAAATCAACTACGAGGCCGGATACCGCTTTGACCGGGTTCGTTCGGCGGCCATTCCGGCGGCGACCGAAATAATGCGCTTCGGCCTCTATGGCTGGGTCGTCGCCCGCGACGATGCCAGCGGCGAGACCTGGCTGCTCGTCAATGGCAAAGATCGCCGCGAGCACGGAACCATGGCCGGCCGCCGCACCCTGTTGGCGACCAACCGGCCCCGGCGGCCGGCCGCTCCGGTTGTGCGCTCACCGCAATCATTTTGCGACTTTACGCGGCAGGGTTATATGCGGACGGTTGAGCGGATTCAGGATTACATCAGCGCCGGTGATGTCTACCAGGTCAATCTGGCCCGGCGCCTTTCGGGCCGGCTGGGCACCGACCCATGGAACATATTCCTGCGCTTGCGCTCGTCGGGCCAAGACAGCATGGCCGCCTATTGGCAGCACGGCAACCAGGCCTTGGTGTCGGCCTCCCCGGAGCTCTTGCTCCTCCACCGCGGCAATACCGTGGAAACGCGCCCGATCAAGGGAACCCGGCCGCGTGGCGATGAAACGGAAACCGACCACGCATTGGCCCGCGAGTTGACCTCGAGCGCCAAGGACTTGGCTGAAAACGTGATGATCGTGGACGTCCTTCGCAACGATCTGGGTCGGGTCGCCTTGCCGGGGAGCGTCACCGTACCCAAACTGGCGCGGCTCGCCACGAACCCCCGCATCCACCACCTCGAATCGACGATCCGGGCCCGGGTGGACGGCCCCACCGCCGCGTTGCGTTTGCTGCAAGCGATGTTCCCCGGCGGGTCGGTAACCGGCGCACCCAAGCTGCGGGCCATGGAAATAATCGCCCAGCTGGAACCGGTCGCCCGCGGCGGCTACTGCGGGGCCTTCGCGCAGATAGGGTTTAACGGCTACATCTCAGCTTCGATTCCCATTCGCACCATTTTTTGCCAGGATCGACATTGGCAGTTCCACGTCGGCGGCGGTGTCGTTGCCGACTCGCAGCCTCTGGCCGAATACCAGGAAACCCAACACAAGGCCAACGCGCTACTTGATGCCCTTGGCGCGATATAGCCACCGACTGATCGCCGTCCGGGTTTGTCCTTGGCTATGGCAGGGCTATTTCTCCCTGCCGATGCTCAGAGCAAAGCGGCTGCTGGGCCCGGTTCTCCGCAGTTAATTCCACAGCCGCCGCGCCGCGCGCAGCACGCGCGCGAGCACCGCATCTGGGTCGCGGTCCAGCCAGACAACATCAGCCGAATCCGCATTGGCTATAAGCCAGTTATCGATGCGGTGGGACACGCTCTCATCGGATGGCAGCCCTTCGACCGGACCGATTGCCGTCAGCTCGTCAACCGCGCCAGCCAGCTGGATTTCATCGCCGGTCGGCAATTCCCTTTTTTGCACGATCTGGCTGTCGGCGATTAACCAAAGGGCCATCGTGCCCGGTTCAACAGCGTGGGTTACCGCCAGAACCCGACCACCCGAACGGCCGGCCGGCAGCGGTCTTGGCCAGCGCGGCCGGCGGTTAAGGCGCCGAAGGAAACGCGCCGCGTCCTCTCCTGTGGACCGTTTCAAGGCCCGTCGGGCGGCCCCGGCACCGAAGTTGAGCATTTCAGCTGCGGCGTCTAAAGCAATGCCGGGCGGCGCACTGCTCGCCCGCCAAGTTGGCGGAATTGAGAGAGCTCTGCGCAGACCTCCCGCCATATCCCGCGCGTCGGCGCTGGTCCGAAATGGTCCGGCCAGCGCTCGGGCGCCTTTCCGGGGATGGCCCTGGGCGCGCAACTGCCCGTGCCCGTCCCTATCCACCAAGGCAACGAAATGGGTCCCGACGCGGGATCGCTTCTGGCGATTGAAGAATGGGTCATGGGCCGAAATCTGTTCCTGTTCGGCAATTGCGGCGGCCAATTCCGACCCGAGCACGTCGTACTCGATGTGGTCGACCAGTTCCAACAAACCATCGCGGCGGCGGCGGCGGCGGTTTGTGTTGGTCAGGTGCGAGCGCACGCGTCGCTGCAGCGAACGCGCCATGCCCACGTAGAGCACTTCGCCGTTGGCGGCCAGCAAGCGGTAGACGCCGGGCAATGCCGGCAGTCCGGCGGCGGCCTGCGCGATTAGGCGCGCCAGTCGGCGATCGTCGCCGCGGCGTAGGACATAGGCATCGCGTAACGACCCCACGGTCCCCATGCCATCAGCGGTCGCTTTCTCAATCTGCTGGAGAAAAATCAGGCGCACGGCTTCGGCGTCCGAGCCGGCGCGGTGCACTTCGCGCGGCGCAATTCCATAAATCGAGAGGGTGCGGGCCAAACCATAGGGAGCATCTTGCGGGTACTGGATCGCTGCGATTTCAGCGGTGTCGAGGCCGTCGTGCGGGAACGGGGGCAACCCGGCCCAGTGCGCTTCTTGATTTAGGAAATTTAAGTCCGATGGGAGGTTGTGCGCCACCAGCACTGCTCCAAGGCAAAAATCCGCCAATTCACCCACCGCCCGATCCGGCGATGGGTATCCATCAAGCATTTCAGGTGTTATTCCGGTCATTCGGGTAACTGCCCTGGCGATCGGAGCCGGGCACGAAACCAGGGTCGCATACCGCCCACGCACACCGTCGGCGCCGAAGCGGACCGCCGCCAGTTCAATCACCCGATGCCGCCCTGACGCTCCACCGTTCGATTCGACGTCAAGAGCCACGAACTCAGCATGCGCCAATGACACATGCCGCATCTGCCAAGCGGCAAGCGATACCTGCCCCCCTTCGCGATCAATTCGGTGGTCGGACTCCACGGCGGCGGCTAGTTGCTCAACCAACGGAGCAGGCGGCGATTCAACTGCGACATAGACCCTTTTGGCCAATTCCGCGATTTCAATTGGCCTATCGGCCTCGGCGAGCACGCGCAGGGCCCGCGCCATCAGGTCAGCGGCGATTTTGCTTTCCCACCTAACGGCGTCGGGATGATCGTCGAGCCCCTAGCAACATCGAGCTTGTAAAGGTGACGGCACTGATAACTAGCACGGTCAACAATCCGGTAAAAGGCCCGTCGACGGAGATTTCTAGCGGAAGCTGCAGCACAACCCAAAAAAGGCCGCTGGCGCCCAGAACTTGGATAAAGCCGAATGTTGCCGCGGTCAGCAGGCAACCCAGCGGGCCCAGCAGTTTGAATACCAGCGGACGAACGATCATGGTCAGGAAGGCAAAGGCCGCCGAAAAGCCAGCCAGAGTCGCCCAGAATCGGTTTGTTTCGCTTGGCGGTAGGGTGAGGCCAGTAAAAAGCGCGTCGGCCACTATCATTCCGGCAATCGCCGCCAGCCAGCCGACTAAGAACGGCCGCATCAATGGCCGGCGCCATCTAGAGACCGCGCCAATTAACCCGTCGGACGAACCTCAACGCCGGCATGCCGCTCCAGCGTCAATACTGCCGCGGTTATGTCCATCCCGCCATTGCCCGCGGCTTGAGCCTCGCGCATGAAACTCTCAGCCAAGGCGCCAATGTTGTTGCGCACTCCGAGCGACCGGCAAAGATCAGACGTCAAACCCAAGTCCTTGGCGAGCAGGTCAACTGAAAATGCCGGCTCGAAATCTCGATTGAATATCTTCATCGTGAAATTGCGGTCCAGCGATGCCGACGCCGCGGTCGCCGACTGGAGCACTTTGAGTAGCAATTCCGGGTCAATGCCGAATTTTTGAGCCATTACAAACGCCTCCCCACTTATCGCCAGCTGGGCCGCGAAAATGACTTGGTTCGCCATCTTGGTCACCGACCCGGCACCCGGGCCACCCATCAGGGTCACGTTGCCGCCGAGCACGTCCAAAACTGGTTGGGCCCGGTCGAAGACCTCCTTGTCGCCACCGATCATGATCGCCAAAGTGCCGGCTTCGGCTCCCCAGGGCCCGCCGGAAATAGGGGCATCCAGGTAGCCTTGGCCCTTGGCCTTGGCAGCCTCATAGCACTTGATGGCGGTGTCGGTGCCGTTGCTCGAAAAATCAATCAAGATCGACCCTGGCGCCGCCCTGTCGATGACCCCGCCGGGGCCCAAAAATATTTCTTCGGAAATCTGCGGAAGCAGCAAACAGGCCCCGACAACTTCGCATTGGGCGGCTAGTTCGCCCGGCGAATCGGCCAGCACTGCGCCTTGCGCGACTAGGTCATCGGCCTTGCTGGCGGTCCGGTTCCAAACAACAACTTCGAACCCAGCTTTGACCAAGTTAGCGGTCATGGGCAAGCCCATTGTTCCCAATCCGATAAAACCGACTTTCATGCCATCGTCCTTTGCAGATAAATTGCTTATTTGTAATTTGATTTGATCGGTGCCCGCATTAAAGGCGCTGAACTTTCATTCCGAAATGCCCGACCTAATTCGGCCTGCGGTCGGCCTCATTATCGAATCCGCCGGCAACGATCTCTCCAATCGATACCCCCGACGGAAGTGTTGCCGCCAGTTCTCGCAATGTGCCAACCGGCTCTGGCAGCACAAGCCTTACCGTCCCGGCTTCGCCGCGCAATTCCAACTGCGCCGTCATGTCGCCGGGGTGATCTTTAAGCACCGCCCACAGCTGCTCCAGCCGCGATTGATCGGATCGCTCGTCGCCGCTCAACGAAACCCTTAGCAATCCAATCGCCGGCGATTCCGCCGGCGGAGATTGGCGTGCGGGAGAACTGGCCGAACTCCCGGTCGATTCCCGCCGCGGTTCCGCGGGCGGATTTACCGGATCGCGATCAGCGACATAACGAGCGAGGTTGGCCAACGGTTCCAGGCGTCCGCTGTCGCCCACCACCAGCCGCACGCCGGCACCGTCGCTTTCCACTTTGCCGCGAACCCATATGCGGGCACCATCAGAGAGAAGTGACCGGGCTTTTTCAAACATCCTCGGCAAGACGGTGACGCTGAGACCTACCGGATCTCCGGCGGCGCAGCGAAATACGCACATCGAATTGTTGTTTCGAGTTCTAAATGAGCGAAATTCGGTAATCATGCCGCCGGTCGTCACCGTCGTATCGATTTGTTGGTGACTCACCTCGCCGGGTTGTTTGGCCCCACCCGCGCGCAGCTGTTCGGCGACCCCGTCAAGTGCGTCGGCGGTAAAGTTCACGCCGAGCAGTTCACGCTCCCAAGCCGCCTTCTCCTCGGCACTGGCGGCCGGGGCGTTGGGCAGGGCAAAGGCCGCCTGCACTTCACCGTGACCGTTGTCGCCGGCACCGCCAAAGAGCGTTTGCTGCCCGACCAATCCGGCCGAACGCAAACTTTGCAGATGGCGGATCGTTGGCTCAATGGCCGCCAGCAGGCGGGCGCGATCGCCGAACTCATCCATCGCTCCCGATTTGACCAGGCGCTCCAGCTGCAGGCGACCCAACTGGCTATTTGACCGCTTGCAAAGATCGGCCATATCGGTAAAGGGGCTGCTGCGGGCCGCTGCAATTGAATCGGCCACGTGACGTCCGACGCCCTTGATCGAAGCCAGGCCAAAGTAGATCGATTCCCCGACCACTTCAAAATCGGTACCCGATCGTAAGATCGTGGGCGGCTCGACATCGAGCTTCAACTGCCTGCATTCGCCGATCGCGGCGGCCAATTTTGCGGTGTCGCCGGCTGCCGTCGTAAGCACGGCAGCCATAAATTCACGCGGGTAATTGGCTTTCAGGTAGGCGGTCCAATAGGCGACCGTGCCGTAGTAAAAAGCGTGCGCCTTGTTAAATCCGTAGCCGCCGAACGGCTCCACCAGTTCGTAGATCGACACCGCGACATCACGGTCAATGTTTCGCTCAGTGGCACCGGCAACGAACTTTTCGCGCTGCACTTTGAGCTCCGCCGGAATCTTCTTGCCCAGGGCCTTGCGCAACACGTCAATCTCCGGCCAGCTAAATCCGGCCAGTTCCCGGGCGGCAATGAGGACTTGGTCTTGATAGACCATCACGCCGTACGTTTCGCGCAGCACCGGCTCGAGCAGGGGGTGCATGTACTTGACCCGGTCGGGTACCCTTTTCATCGCCACATACTGGTCGATATTGCCCATCGGCCCGGGCCGATAGAGGGCAACCAGCACTGCCAGGTCCTCAACCCGCGTTGGTTGCAGCTGAACTAGCGAGCGCGTCATGCCCTCGCTTTCCAGCTGGAAGCAGCCGACCGTCCGGCCCGACGAGAGCATCGAAAAAGTCTTTTGGTCGTCGAAGGGAATGTCTTCGACCGTCAAATGGCGTCCGTGATTGCTCTCGATCATCGTGAGCGCCAGGTCGATGGTCCGAAAAGTGGTCAGGCCCAAAATGTCGAGTTTTAAAAACCCGATGGTCTCTAGCGTCTCGAATGTGAATTGCGAAACGATTTCGCCCTGTTGGCCGCGCATCAGCGGAACGTGTTCGGCCAATGGTTGGTTGGATACCACCACGCCGGCCGCGTGAACCGACGGGTTACGCGAGATCCCTTCCAACCGCAGGCCCAAGTCGATCAGTTTCCGAACCTGTGGATCGCCGGCATAGGAACTTTGGATTTCAATGACGTTGTCTACGGCCCGTTGCAGATCCCAAGGGTCGACCGCGTTCTGCGGTATGGCTTTGGCTATCCGGTCGACGGAGTCGTAGGGCACTCCCAGAACCCGGCCCACGTCGCGCAGCACCTGCCGGGCGGCCAACGTACCAAAAGTGGCAATTTGAGCCACATGCTCGGCACCATATTTGTTGGTCAGGTATTCGATTACAGTGGCCCGGTGATTGTCCGGAAAGTCCATGTCAATGTCCGGTGGACGGTCGCGCCGACCATCATTTAAGAACCGTTCGAACGGTATGTCGCGCTGGATCGGATCTATGCCGCTGATGCCCAGCGCGAAGGCCACCAACGACCCTCCGACCGAACCGCGCGGGCCGGCCAGGATTCCGCGTTGGCGAACAAACTGGAATATCTCGGCGTGGATGAGGAAGTAGACCTCAAATCCCAGTTCGCAGATGATCGATAGCTCGTGCTCGAGCCGGCGATGATATTCAGGCCCGGCGCCGGACCGGCGCTCTTCCAGGCCGTTTGTCGCCAGCCGGCGCAGGAATTGGGCGGCCGAAACCCCTTCGGGTAATTCGACGGCCGGCAGAGAGATGCGACCCAGGTCGAGTTGCAGATCACACTGTTCGGCCACCGCCAGCGTGTTTTTGTAGGCCCCGGGGAATTCGGCAAGCAGCGACTGCATTTCTTCCGCCGCGGCCAGGTGGTAGCGGGCATCGGTCATCCGCATCCGGTTCTCGTCGTCGACCCGCGCCTTGGTGCCAATACAGAGCAGGGCGTCGTGGGCTTCCCAGTCGTCCTCGGCAACGTAGTGGACGTCCTGGGTTCCAACCAGGCGGGACCCCAGTGAATCGGCTATGTCCAGCAAGCCCCTGTTTAACTGCTTTTCAAACGGCAGATCGTGATTCATCACCTCGATAAAAAATCGCTCGGGCGTAAAGATCTCGCGATAGCGGCCCGCCAATTGAAGGGCCGAATCAAGATTGCCGTCACGGATTCGCCGTGACACTTCGGATGCCGGGCAACCGGAAAGGCAAATAATCCCTTCCGAATTCGCGGCCAGCAAATCCAGATCGATGCGAGGTTTGTAGTAAAAGCCCTCCAAATTGGCCCGCGAAACCATTCCAATCAAATTGCGATAGCCGGTTTCATCGCGCGCCAGCAACGTCAGGTGGCTCGAACTTTGATCGCGGCGGTGTTCCTTGTCGTTCATCGATCGGGCGGCCACGTACACTTCGCAGCCAACGATTGGCTTAATGCCTTGGCGGCGGGCCTCAAGATAAAAATTCATGACTCCATACATTGAGCCATGGTCGGTCAGCGCCAGCGCCCCCATCCCCAGTTCGCTCGCGCGCGCGACCAATTCGGGGATTTTGCCCATGCCATCGAGCAGGCTGAATTCAGAATGAACGTGCAGATGCACGAAATCTGATTGCAAGCCCTTCTGCATGGGTGATTTTAGGATTGTGGGTCGCAAATTTGCCCTCAGCGAAGGCCGCTGCGGTTGATAATGGGCCAATTCCCCAGGGGCGAGGGGGCCGATGGACCTAACGACGCTGATAATCCCGATGGCCATAGTGGCCGCCGCCATCGTGCTATTGCCGCGCCTAATGGGGCCGCAGGGGCCGCGCTGCAATCGCTGCGACGGTAGCGGCAACATCGACGAGCGGTGGCCGGACCCGTCAAAACCCAACGGCTGGCATGTGGCCAGCGGTTCTTGTCCCAAATGCGGAGGCAAGGGCCGACTGCGCCGCTAACGCAGTAAGCCGAACGCCCCAATACCTTGTCGCAACCCGTATTTATCGGCCTTGATGTCGGCACGACCGGCGTTAAGGCAACCGCTTTTGATACCGAATGCCGTCCGGTCTGTTCGGCCCTGGCTGAATTGCCGATGCTCTCGCCAGCGCCGGGGGCGGCCGAACAGGATCCGCAAAATTACGTCGATACCGCCTTTTCGGTGCTAGCTGAGTGCGTGGCAAAGGCCCGAATCGAGCACCGACGCGAAGTAGCCGCGGTTGCGATCAGCGCAATCATCGGGTCGTTGGTGGTCCTCGATAAGGACTGTCAACCGTTGGGTCAGGCATTCACATGGGCTGACCTGCGTTGCACGCAACAGGTTCACGAAGCCGAACAGGCTCTCGGTCACGACAATGCCTACCGGGCAACCGGCTGCCAGATCCATTCCATTTACACCGGCCCCAAGATTGCCTGGTTAAGTCAGGCCGATCCCGAAAGGTTCGCCGCCGGCCGGTGGTTTGTTCCGCTCAAATCACTGCTCCTGCACCGCCTCACCGGACGCATGTTGCTCGACCGCTCGGTTGGCTCGGGCTCCGGCCTGCTGGGCATCGGCGGACTGCAATGGGATCCCGCCTGGTTGGACCATCTCGGTGTCGAAGCATCGTGCCTTGGGGAGTTGGTGGAGTCCGACACGCAGGTTGAATTTCTGCCCGCCGCGGCCCGTCGTCTGGGACTGCCAATGGGGACGCCGCTCATTGTCGGGGCGGCCGACGGAATGCTCTCGTCACTCGGCGTCGGCGCCATCGGCGAGGGTGTTTACACGGCCATGATCGCCACTTCGGCGGCCTGCCGCACCGTCGACGATCGACCGATCCTGCACCCTGAGCGGGCGACCTGGTCCTACTACTTAGCTGACGGTCTGTGGGTAAACGGCGGCGCCATTTCTTCAGCCGGTATCGTCTACCGCTGGGTGCGTGACACGTTTTTCGCAGATTCGCCGGACGGCGACGGCTACCGGGCGATCAACGCGGCCGCCGAGCGCGCGCCGGCCGGTGCCGAGGGGTTGCTGCTGTTGCCGTACCTGGCCGGCGAACGCACGCCCAACTGGAATGCGGATGCCCGCGGGATGCTGCTTGGCCTCACCCTTGGCCACTCGCGCGAGCACATTGCGCGGGCGGTGATGGAATCGATCAGCCTGCATCTCACCCAGGTGATGGTGGCCCTGCGCCAAATCTGTACCCAGCCCACTCAGGTACGAACCACCGGTGGGTACCGCGGCAGCAAATTTTGGGTACAGATGCTCGCCGATTGTCTAGATTGCGAATTGTCATTGCCGGCCGAAGGCGATGCCTCGGTGCTCGGGGCGGCGCTACTGGCGATGCGGGCCCGAGGCGCGATTGGGTCGCTCCATGAAGCCCGCAAGCTGGTTCCGGTCGTAAGTATCGTCCGGCCTGATCCGAACGCCAGCAAATACTACCGGGCCCAGTTAGCCCGATTTGAAGACTTCTACGCAGTGCTGAGCCGACACTTCGGCGTGTTTGCAACCTAGATAGGAGAACGGACACCCGATGCGCCGGTTTCTGCAAAGCCTAGGCAATCGCCTTTTGCCCGGGCAACAGCCCCAATTTCGCCTTTTAGTTGCCGCCGGCGCCCTTTACTCGCTCGGGTTCTTCGCCTACAACACCGTATTTACCAACTTTGTCGTCGAATCGATCGGCATTTCGCCATTCGAACTGGGGCTGCTGGAAACAATCCGCGAGGTGCCCGGGCTGTTGTCGGTATTGATGGCCGCGGTAGTGATGATGCTCCTCGAACCGATGGTTGCCGGAATCGCGTTGCTGCTGATGGCGTTTGGGGTACTCAATTACTTCTATATCGACTCAGTGAGTCTGCTGATCGTCTTTTCGCTCATTTGGAGCGTCGGATTCCACACCTGGGCGCCGCTTTCAATGTCACTGGCCCTGCGCTATGGCAAGGACTCCGAGACCGGAACCCGCCTCGGAATACTCCGATCATCGGGCAACATCGCCGCCTTGGCCGGGATTGCCGTCGTCTATTTGGTCACCGCCGGGTTCGGCTTCCGCCCGATGTTCATCTTTTCGGGCGTGATGATCGGGCTGGGTGGGCTGACCATGTTCGCCATCAAATCCAAGGAACGACCGCCCGAGCAGCGAATCGTAATTCGGCGCCAATACTGGCTGTTTTACGTCCTCCAGGTCCTCAACGGCGGCCGCCGCCACATCTTCATGACGTTTGCCATTTTCGCCCTCGTCGACCTCTATGGGACTGAAATCTCAGTCATCACTACGCTGTTTTTGATCAATCAAGTCGTGACCATATTTGCCGCCTACGTATTCGGCCGCTGGATCGACAAATACGGGGAGCGGCTGGTGTTTGTTCCATCCACGTTTTTTATCGGACTCGTATTTCTCGGATACGCATTCATCGATTCGGCGATCATCCTATTTGCGCTGTACGTGATTGACAATCTGCTTTTCTCCAATTCAATGGCGATCGCAACCTGGGGCAAGAAAATGTTGATCACGGACTCCGACCTTCGTCCGACGATGGTCACCGGTCAGACCATGAACCATATCGCCGCGGTGATCGTTCCGATTACCGGCGGGATCCTGTGGCAAGAATTCGGTCATGTCGTCCCGTTCGTCGGCGGCGCGGTAATCGCCTTGGCCAGCTGTGGATTCGGCATGCTCATGACCGAACAGCGCTTCGACCCCCGGCTGCGCCAGGCCGCCGCTTCATCGAGCGCGATCTAGCCGCGCCAATCGATATCGGTAACGCACCGGTCGAAGGATCAAACCGGCGCAAATGGTTCACGAGATCACCAAAACCAGGGATTTGACCAAACTGGTCATAGTTAGTAGCGGCGGTATTCGAAAATCAGCCTGCCGCGGGTCAAGAGCTATTGGCCCTACCGGCACCGACCCGTTCGCCGCGGATACTGCCCGCAACCCAAAGGACCGCCCTTACCTTGAGTGAGATTGAACAAGTCGTCGCCCGTCAGATCCTAGATTCGCGTGGCAACCCGACGGTTGAGGTCGATGTGGTCTTAGATTCCGGCTCCGTCGGACGGGCCGCGGTACCGTCGGGGGCATCGACCGGTTCGCGTGAAGCACTCGAATTGCGCGATGGCGATGCGGAGCGCTGGGGCGGCAAAGGAGTCACCAACGCGGTCGAAAATATCGATCTCTTGATCGGGCCGGCGCTTACCGGGGCCGATGTCTACGAACAGCGGTCGATCGACGCCCAGTTGATCGACCTGGACGGGACTCCCGACAAATCACGGCTGGGCGCCAACGCGATCCTCGGAGTTTCAATGGCCTGCGCCGCCGCCGCCGCCAACGACTGCCAACTGCCTCTCTATGCCTACCTCGGCGGTGTCAACGCCTCGATCCTCCCCGTGCCGATGATGAACATCCTCAATGGCGGCGCGCACGCCGACGATTCGTCTGACATTCAGGAATTTATGATCATGCCCACCGGATTGGGCAGTTTTGGCGAGGGACTGCGCGCCGGCGCCGAAATCTACCAGGCCCTCAAGGCGGTCTTAAAAAGCCAAGGCCAAAACACAAACGTGGGCGACGAGGGCGGATTTGCCCCGCGACTCGAATCCAATGAAGCAGCCTTGGTGGCCATCATGGCGGCGATCGAGAGCGCCGGGTTCCAACCGGGTGGCAACGTGCTCTTGGCCATAGATGCCGCGGCTTCGGAGTTTTTCCACGACGGACAATATGTTCTCAAGCGCGACGGGCAGTCGCTCGCACGCGATGAAATGGTCCAATTTTGGGCGCGCTGGGTGGAAGACTATCCAATTTTTTCCATCGAGGACGGGTTTGACGAGAGTGACTGGGAAGGCTGGCGGGCGCTGACCGCGGCCATTGGCCAAAGGGTTCAGCTGGTTGGCGATGACCTGACCGTGACCAATAGCGCCATCCTGCGCGAGGCCATCGACAGCGGCGCCGGCAACTCGATATTGATCAAGCTCAATCAGATAGGCACGCTCACGGAAACGCTCGACTGTATTGAGATGGCCGCGCGCGGTGGGTTCTCGGCGGTGATTTCCCACCGCTCGGGAGAGACCGAAGATACGTTCATCGCCGATCTGAGCGTGGCGACCGGCGTTGGTCAGATCAAGACCGGGGCCTTGGCGCGATCGGATCGGGTTGCCAAATACAACCAGCTGCTGCGAATCGAAGGGGAGTTGGGTTCATCTGCCCGGTACGCCGGCAATCTCGCTCCGTTCAACGGCGGCGGGGGTTAACGCAAATGGCTCAACCGCTTGGTGACCTGCTCGCCGGTGTGGCTGACGGGACCGTTCCGATTTCCGAAGCCCTCGCCGCGTTGGCTGGCCGATATACCGATTTGGGATACGCCAAGGTCGACGATCAGCGATCGGCGCGGACCGGATTTCCGGAAGCCATTTACTGTTCCGGCAAGGCGCCCGCCCAAGTCGCGGAAATTGCCCAGACCCTCTTTGAGGCCGGCGAGGTGGTAATTGCCACGCGGGCCAGCGGCGAGCATGCGGCGGCAATCGCGAAAGAATTTCCCGACGCCCGCTACGACGCAACCGCCTCCGTTGTCACGGTCGGCGGATCCCCGGCGCTTCCCGGCAGCTGCGCGGTAGTCACCGGCGGGACCTCCGACATCGCCGTGGCCCAGGAGGCTGCGCTGGTGGCCGAGGCGCTGGGGGCCCGCGTCGACCGCCTCTGGGATGTCGGGGTGGCCGGAATCCATCGCCTCCTTCAACACCGCGACCGGATTGACCGGGCCGACGTGGTGGTGGCGGTGGCCGGCATGGAAGGTGCCCTGCCGGGTGTGGTGGCCGGACTCACCGACAGCGTGGTGGTGGCGGTGCCGACCAGCGTCGGTTACGGCGCAGCATTGGCCGGCATAACCCCTCTATTGACCATGCTCAATTCGTGCGCCCCCGGAGTGGCGGTAGTCAACATCGATAACGGTTTTGGGGCCGGCTACTTGGCGGCGCTAATTCTGCGAAGCCGGCAATGAGCAAAGTTGCCTGGCTTGACCCCTTCTCCGGTGCCGCCGGTGACATGTTTTTGGCGGCCTTGCTCGACGCCGGCATGCCCTTCGATCACCTTGAAGAACAGCTGCGGACATTGGATTTGCCGCACTGGTCTATCCGCCCGCGGTCAGTTCTGCGCGGGGCCATCAGTGCCACTTGGCTCCACGTGGAAACAACCGACAACCAAGCGCAGCGAGGGATCGTCGAGATCGCCTCCATGATCTCCGACGCCAACCTCGATGACGCCGTCAAAGAGCTTGCATTGGCCATGTTTGAGCGTCTCGCCAACGCCGAGGCCAAGGTACACGGGCTCGATCCGAAGCAGGTCCACTTCCACGAGGTGGGGGCCGCCGACTCCATCATCGACATCGTCGGAGCCGCAGTGGGCGCCCAGTGGCTCGCCGCCGACCGCTTCATCGTTGCGCCGATCAATTCCGGTTCGGGCCAGGTGAAAACGCAACACGGAGTGATGCCGGTCCCGGCTCCGGCTACCCTGGCGCTGCTCAGCGGCAGTGGAGCAACGGTCTATGCCGATGGGCCGGCCATGGAACTTCTGACTCCGACCGGCGCCCTGATACTTACCAGCCTGGCCACCGGCTACGGCCCGCTGCCGCCGATGAACATCGAGCAAGAGGCCTACGGGGCGGGCAGCGCCAATCCACCCCGGGCCAATGTGCTGCGCCTGGTCGTGGGTACCGACAGCGCATCGGGACCCGCGACCGAACCGGTTGTGATTTTGGAAACCAA
Source organism: Chloroflexota bacterium (assembly GCA_965249595.1). GTDB lineage: Bacteria > Chloroflexota > UBA11872 > UBA11872 > VXNJ01 > VXNJ01. The sequence goes on from OZ252242.1 coordinate 2,031,079, forward strand.
CATTGACGATGCCAGTCCTGAGCAGCTCGGCTATGCCGTCGAACGCTGCCTGGCGGCCGGTGCGCTCGATGTTTGGTTCAACCCCATCCAAATGAAGAAATTCCGCCCGGCAGTGGTCCTCTCGGCATTATGTAAACCAGATAGGGTGGGCGCGGTAGAGCAAGTGATCTTTGCCGAAACCGGAACCCTAGGGATTCGCCGGCAGGCGATTGAGCGCAGAACTTTGGAGCGCTCCATCGCTACCGTCAAAACGGCCTACGGGCCGATCCGGGTCAAGTTGACACCGAATCGCCCGGGCCATGCAGCCCCTGAATACGATGATGTCCGACAGGCCGCCATAGCCCATTCACAACCGTTCGCCGACATCGCCCGGGCAGCCCGCTCGGCGGCCTTGGCCGAAGACGAAAATTGACCCTGAAAAGACCAAATGGCAGAAACACCAATGGATACCGCGCAATCCCATTCGAAGGCAAAAATCGAGTCGGTAGTTTGCGAACGTGCGCACTTGCACTTCAGTTCGGCACAACGGGTACGGGCCGAGAGCGTTGATGCCGACTACTCGGCGGTCGGGCTCGCTCAGTCTTCGCGAATCGAGCTATCCCATTCGGCGGCTGCGGCCGCAATAGGTGGGAACGCGCAATTGCATGAATCGGCGGTCATAGTCGCCGGTGGCGGCTCGGTAAAGATTGAAAATTCTGCCGCCCAATGCGTTGTGGCCGGCGCAGTCGAAGCAAACAACGTGCTGGCCCTGGCGGTCGTGGCCGGCTCGGTCGAAGGGCGCGTTAATGCGCTCATGGGCACCCGCTCGGCAATCGCCTTTGGTGTAGCGCTCGGACTGAGCAGTCTTTTTGCAATGCTGATCCGGCGTTTCCTCTAATTTGCCCCCGCTTTCGGCGCTAACTTAAATGGCTTCCGGGGCCCGCGAGGCCCGCTACATCGGCCAAGCGCGTCCATCGGCGGCGCCTTTGCCCAACAAAGTAGTCAGCGCGGAGCAGGCACTCGCAAATCTTCGTCGCGGCGACGTAGTCCTTGTCGGCGGCCAGGGCGGACAAGGGGTCCCGGCCAACCTCGTCGATTCGCTGGCCCAATCAGACGCCGACGAACTGACCATCGTGGCCACCGACGCCGACTATGAACCGCTGGCCAACATCATGTTTTCGGGGCGCTGCAAACGATTGATCATTGCCCGCCTGAGCGAGAAGCAACGGGCCGCAAACGAACAGGCGACAAGCGGATTGGCTATCGAATATTGCCCGCTCGGCTTGTTGCTCGAGCGCATCCGCGCCGCCGGAGTGGGATTGGGCGGTGTGCTCGCCCCCGCAGAGATATCCCGCCATTCACTGGGCGCCGAACGCGAACTAGTGGAACTAAAAGGGGGCAGTTTCGCAATCGAACCAGCGCTGGTGGGCAATATTGCCCTTGTTAAGGCCTGGCGCGGCGACTACTTCGGCAATCTGATTTACCGCGGCACTCCGACCAATTCCAATCCGATCGTGGCCACCGCCGCCCCCAACGTGTTGGCCGAGGTCGATGAGCTCTTCGAACCGGGTGACATTGACCCGGCCCAGGTTCGCACGCCAGGCCTGACCATAAACGGCGTGGTGGTGGCGCAATGAGCTGGAAGAATTCTGAAATGGCGCGGGAATGTGCCCAGCTGCTCGAGGCTAACGACGTCGTCGTATTGGGCCGGGGCTTACCGGCATTGATTCGCGGCCAGTTGGAGGGCGAGCCGATAACCGTCATCGACGAAATTGGAATCGTCGGGGCGGGTCCCGACGCCCGCTCGCGACACCGCTCCGGCCAGATGGATTCAAATGGCGCCGAGGTTGCCATCGCCACCGGCGGGGCCATGTTGGGACCACTGGAAGTAGCCGGATTGCTGCGCCGTGGCTGGGTGGACGCCGGCATCATCGAGCCCGTATCGCTCGATGCCGCCGGCAGCGTCAGATTAAACGGCGTCGACGGCGGCCCTTCGTTCCCACTTGGCCTTGAGGCCGAAATACTCGCCGGAGCCGGCCGGCTCCTGGCCATCTGCCGCCTAAACGGCGGAAATGTCGCAAACTTCCTGCTGCCGGCCAACGCCAAAACTGAAAAAGTAGTTGCGCATCGCCCGATTGAACTAGTCGTGACCGACCTTGGAATACTGCGCCCCAACGGCGAGGCCTTCGAGGTAGTTCAGCTGGCAAATTCGGTTACGTTCGAGCAAATCCGTTCGGCGATCGAAGCACCGGTAGTAGAGACGTCCGATTGGAGTAAAGCGGCGGCCGGCCAACCCGCTGACGATGCGATTACGACGAAATAACCAATTTCCTGGCAGTGGCTCCCGCTTACAGCGGAAGCTGGACAATCCGGCCTTCGCTGGCGGAGATCTCCGCGGCGATGCAGGCCTGATGAGTATTCACAGTCGAGGCCAGAGACAATTCGGTGTCGGTACCGGCCTGCAGGCAATCAATTAAATGGGCGACCTCACCGTCAAACGGATGGTGGCTAACCTCGGCCGTATCGGGACGGATGACCGGGGCTTCGATAAACCCCTCGAGGCCTTCGAGGCGTTGCGAAAAGAGCCGGTTGTTACGTATTGAACCCTCTTCCCCGAGCAGGTCGACGTCGAACTGGTAAGGCATCCGGGCGCCGAGGCTGGCGGCCACTTTCCCGATCGCCCCGTTGGCAAACCGGCAGATAAAAACCGTCGTCGACGGATATTCGTGGGCGGTGCCATCTTCGACCGCCAATGCCGAGACGGCGGTGATGTCAGAACCGGTAAACAGCCGCAGAGCATCAACCGCGTGGCAGCCGGCGCAGAGCAGGGCGTTGCCGCCCGAGCGCCTGGTTCGGGCCCATTCGAATCCGCGGTACCAATCGCCGACCTCATGCCAGTAATTGACTTCGGCGTAGAAGATTCGACCCAGCAATCCCAACTGAATCTGCGACCTGATCAACTTAAACATCGGGTTCCAGTGCAGGACGAAACCCACCAGGCTGGTCACGCCAGCCGCGCTTACAGCATCTACCGCCGCCTGCAGACCGGCCGCATCAAGCGCCGCCGGTTTTTCAATCAGGACGTGCTTGCCGGCTTGGGCGGCGGCAATGGTCTCCTGCACATGGCGATCATTGGGGGTGGCGATGATGACCAAATCGACCGCCGGATCGGCCAACAATGCCGAATAATTCCCGTAAGGAGTAGCGCCGGGGCAGTGCTCAGCGCAAAATTTACCGGCCCGCTGCCGGTTGGTACCGCCAACTGCCACAATTTGACAGCGAGGATCACTCCGACAGGCTGCGGCATGCGCCGCCGCCGCCCACCCGGTGCCCTCTATCGCGACGCCGAACATCGTAGTTAACTCCGAGCAGTTATCCGAATCTCCCGCTCAAATTTTCAACCAGCGGGCGAACCACCCCGTGCACTGGTGCAACATCGGCCGGGGCATGCTTGATTCGCCCAACGACACTCGATTGGCGGCTTGGTGTGACGAATTCGCACGGTCGGCCGGCCCGAGCATTGCCAGCCTGGCCGCCACCTGGACCGGCGGCGGCGGCAACGTTCGAATCCGCGCCAATGCCCTTCAGTTCGTATGGGGCCATGGTCGATCGCATTTGATCGGCGCGCGCATCGTTGCCCCGCGATCGGCCGCCCAAGAAACGGCGATCGAATTCTTGTTGGGCCGCTTGCGCCTGGGCGCAATCGAGGGCGCCGAAATCGAGGAAATGCGGGATAACTTGGCCGCTTTCGGCGGGCAATCCGATCGCCGCGGCGAGACCTGGCGACTCAATCTAGACGACTCCCGCGCCGGTTTGCTGCTGGGCGCGCTGCTAAGCCTTTGCCGCGAAGTGAGTGAATGAACGCGGCAGTCGATTTGGTCCGCCCCAACTGGCCGCAAGCAATTCTTGTGGCGCTGGGCGTATTTATGGCGACCACCGACGTATCCAGCGTCGGCGTAGCGCTGCCAACAATTGCGCACGACCTGGACGTCGACCTTCCCGCCGCCCAGTGGGTGGCATTGGGCTACATGCTGGGGACCGCCAGCCTGATACTGGTATTCGGTCGACTCTCCGATCTAATCGGCCGGCGCCGGCTGGCCCTGACCGGGTTTGCAATTTACGGCACCTTCGCCATCGTTTCCACGCTCAGCTTCAATCTTGAAATGCTCATCGCGGCCCGGGTGGTCCAGAGCGTCGGCGGTTCGATGTTGCAATCGACCGGCGCTGCGCTGATGGTCACCGCCTTTCCGTCAACGATGCGCGGGCGGGCGATGGGACTCAATGGCTCGGTTGTCTCGCTGGGCCTGCTGCTGGGGCCGATCATCGGCGGCGTGATAACCGGACTGGCGGACTGGCGATTCATTTTCGTGCCGGCCGGCGTGCTCGGAATCCTGGCAGTGCCGCTGGGGTTCCGCATCCTCAAAGAGGAATTCCATCGTCGCGAGCGGCTTCGGCTTGACTGGCTCAGCGTGGTCTCACTGGTCGGCTGGATAGGTCTGTTGGTTTTTGGTCTAAATCAAAGCGTCACGCGCGGCTGGGATGACATCGCAATCATCGGTTCGCTGGCGATCGCCGGCCTGCTGCTGGCCATTTTTCTGTGGCGCCAGCTTTATGGCCCGGCGCCATTGGTCAACCTGGGCATCTTTCGCGTGAGGATGTTCACGCTGTCCATCGGGATCGGATTTTTGACCTTTAGTGGACTCTCCGGCCACATCCTCATGACCCCATTCCTTTTTCAAGACGCAATGGGAATCGACCCCTTCACCACCGGTGTCTTGCTTTCGCTAATGCCGCTGGGGGCGGTCCTGCTGGCGTTTCGGGCTGGTGCATTCGCCGACCGCCACGGTCCGCGAATACCGGCCTCCATCGGGCTGATGATGATGGCGACCGGGGTGGCCTCGATGTTCATGCTGGGGCCGGAATCGGAAATTTGGGAAGCGGGGGCCCGGATGCTCTTCATCGGGCTCGGGCAAGGATTGTTCATGTCGCCGAATTCATCCTCAATCATGGGTTCGCTGCCGCGGTCGCAGATCGGGCTGGCGGGGGCGTTCAATGCCTGGATGCGAACGTTTGGCTTCGCGCTTGGCGCGGCAATATTCGGCTTGATATTTACTACCGTTGTACTCTCCGATCCCAGTGCCACCGACGCCCTGGAGGCGCCGTTCGCCATTGCCCGCAACGGGTATTGGGCGGTCTATGGCGGGTCGGCGATTCTGTTCCTAATCGGCGCCATCCTGGCCGCCACCCGCGGGCGCGTAGTTACCCCCGAAACGTTGGACTAATTGCTAGATGCGGCAGGGGTGGACCCGCGACGCGGTGATCCCGGACCGACCGACCAGGGTGAGCAACTCTTGCGGCCCAAATGGGGTCAGATCAGCGTGATCGCCCTTTCCATCTTCGTGATGACTATCGATTTTTCGTCAATCGGCGTTGCCCTGCCCTCGATCGCCCGCCAGTTTGGAGTTGACTTACCGGCCGCGCAGTGGGTCATCCTGGCCTCGATATTGACCATGGCCGCGGTGATTATTCCCTGCGGTCGCCTCGCCGATCGATTCGGCCGGCGACGACTGGCGCTGACCGGATTGACAGCGTATGGGACGCTCGCGGTGGTGGCGGCGTTGAGTCCGACATTGTCTTTTCTGATCGCGGTCCGCGTAATTCAATCGTTGGGCGCGGCATTGGTTCAAGCGAACGCATTGGCCCTGCTGGCCAATTCATTTCCAGTGTTTCAACGCGGTCGCGCGATGGGCGTTAACGGCACGGTTATTGCGGCCGGACTGTTGGCCGGCCCGATCATCGGCGGGCTACTTACCGGATTCTTCGGTTGGCGTTTCGTGCTGCTTGCCATCGCCCCGTTGGCGCTGGTTGCCGTGATATTGGGCTGGCGCTATCTGCCCAAGTGGCAGTCCGGATTGACCGCGTCCAGATTTGACTGGATTGGGGCAGTGCTGATGATTCTCTGGACCGGCCCGCTGGTGCTCGCGCTGAACATGATCGCTGTGGCTGGGCCACTTAGCCCGATCGTGATAGCCAGCACGGGCACGGGGGCAATCAGTCTGTTCGCGTTCATAGTCCGACAACTCAGGGCGGAAGCGCCATTGGTCGATCTGAGGGTACTAAAGATTCCAAGATTTAGCCTTGCTATCATCTCCGGCTGGGCGGGGTTCGCAGTTATCGGCGCCCAATTGCTCATGACTCCGTTCCTGCTAGACCAGGTGTTAGCGCTCCAACCGCAGCTTGCCGGAATCATCATTGCTTGCTACCCGCTAGGGGCAGTTCTGGTTGCATTTCGGGCCGGCGCTTTTGTCGATCGCTTCGGCGAACGCATTCCAGCGGTGGCCGGACTGTTGGTGATGGGGTCGGGACTGCTGTTGCTAGTTGGCCTGGGACCCGAATCTCAGCCTTGGGAGGCGGCGGTTCGCCTGTTTTGGGCCGGGCTCGGCCAGGGCCTATTCGCTTCACCCAACGCCGCTTCGATCATGGGTGCCCTGCCGGCTCGCCAAGCAAATCTGGCGTCCGCCAGCAACACTTGGATGCGAACGCTGTCGGTCGCCGGCGGTCAAGCCGTGGCCGGTTTGGCCTTTGCCAGCGTGGTCTTCTCCCTGAGCAGTGTCGACGAGGCCCTCACGGCCCCACCCTCGATAACTCGCTGGGGCTATGCGGCCGTTTTCGCTGGCGGCGCCGCAATATGCGCTTTGGGTGCTCTACTCGCCGCCGTTCGGCCCAACCAACTTCAGACCGGCCAGTCCTCACACCCGTTTTAGTTGGTGGCGACCCGCTGAGCCATCAGCACGTAGTCGCGCTCCGGGGATCCGGTGTAGGTCAACCGGGGACGAATAATTCGATTGTTGGCAACCTGCTCAATGACATGGGCAGTCCAGCCAGTCATGCGCGATATTGCAAAGATCGGCGTGAATAGCTCGGTCGGGAACCCGAGATTTTTGTATACGCTGGCCGAATAAAAGTCGACGTTGGCATTGAGATTTTTCTCGCGCATCATCACCATTTCAATAACTTCGGATAGCTCGTAAATCGAGGTATCGCCGACATCCTCACAAAGCTGGCGTGACATTCCCTTTAATACCCGGGCCCGCGGATCGGTCGTTCGGTAGACGGCGTGACCGAAACCCATCACCAGCTCGCGGCGGCGCAGGCGGGTGAGCACCGCCTCTTCGGCGCGCTCCGCCAACCCGATCTCCGCCAACATTTGCAAGGCTCCGGCGTTGGCGCCGCCGTGCAACGGGCCTTTTAGGGCGCCGATTGCACCGGTGATCGCCGAGTGCAAGTCGCTAAGGGTCGCGGCAATAACGCGGCCCGCGAAAGTCGATGCGTTCAGTTCATGTTCGGCATGGAGGATCAGGGCAATATCGAGACTGCGCTCAGCAACCGCGGAAGCGCGTTGACCGTTAAGTTGATAGAGGAAATTGGCCGCGAAATTCAATTGCGGATCCGGGTCAATGATGTCTTGGCCGTTAGCGATTCGCCAAGCACCGGCCACAATCGAGGCGGTGTGCGCGGTCAGTGCTTCTGATTTGCGCCTTAACGCAGGGATCGAATCGTCGTCAAAGCCCGCATCGTAACCGCCCAGTGCCGATACCGCAGTGCGCAGGGAATCTATGACCTGGGCTCGACCACCGGCGCGAACAATATCCCAAACCGGGCCCGGCACCGTGGTGGAAGCCAGCCGCTTTTGCAGGCCATCAAGCTCTTTCTCAAAGGGCAGCCGTCCGTGCCAGAGCAGAAATGCAACTTCTTCAAAAGTAGATTCTTCGGCCAATTGCTCAATTGGGTAGCCGTAATAACGCAAGATCCCGGCTTTTCCATCTAGAAAACATATGTCCGATGATCCGGCTATGGCATCGCGCAAGCCAGCAGATTTTTTTGCCAAGAATCCTCCCGTTTGGGCACAGAATCATCATAATTGACCGCTCAGCGCCAACTCTTTAAATCAACTCCTGACTATTGCATTACGACGGCTATCTACACACCGATGGCGCGGCTCGCGGCAACCCCGGACCGGCAGCGGCCGGGGCCGTTGTCGCCGGCCCGGACGGTTCGGAATTGGGTCGTGCGCAGCTGTATTTGGGTAAGGCTACCAACAATCAGGCCGAATATTTGGCCCTGCTGCTGGGGCTAGACCTAGCCCATCGGCTGCAACTTGCAACGATCTGTTGCCGTCTCGATTCCGAACTGTTGGTCAAACAGCTCAATGGCCAATACCGCATCAAGCATCCGCGCCTGCGTGAATTGGCCGACAAGGTCAAAGTCCTTGTGGGCAAATTCGACGCGGTCGGGTTTGAGCATGTACGCCGCTCGCACAATCAAGCTGCCGACGGATTGGCCAACGCGGCCATCGATGCCTTCATGTAGCCCAAGGCAGCCTTGAGCACATAAATTGGTCGTTTGGTCCACCGGCCACGAAAGAGCATTCGCCGTGCATCCGTTTGCAAGCCGTGGGTGGATCGCATTGCCTTGATAGGCCAATCCGAGCGGTGATCCCGCCACGTACCGGGTTCCCCGGTGCCGGGACAATTGCCAATGACTTGGACATAGCTTTTGCAATGCGGCTCACCGCCAAATATTCGCCATTCTCTTTCGCTCACCGGATTCAATTGTGATAGGGATTACACCAAGTAATCACGGTTTTCGATCTGTGTCGTTGTCGAACGGATCCAATGTAGATGGGATCGGACGAACATGCCTTCGCCCCCAAAAAAGGAGCGGCCCAATATCAATTCTCACTTTTCCGACCGGCAGTGCGGCAGATCTTGGAAGGTAACGGCCTGGAGGACAAGATCCCGCTCTGGGCCATGTCCGACACCAGGGGTCAGGTAACGTGCTTAGTCGAAATTCTCCGCGAGTGGCGCCGGAATAAGCCCGTATTCGGCTACCCCTACCGCGCGGGTCCGTTCCATCTGGCGGCTGTAATCGATGTAGGGGCCAAACTTCAGGCAGTGTGGGAATAGAATCCGCGTCGCCCGCAGCTCCGGATCTTCCTCGGTCCCGGTCACCTCATATACGGGCAAGTTAAAGCGCGCCAGCTTAGCCTCGGTGCCGAATGCGATTAATGGGTGGCCTGAATTGTCTATTCGGAAGAATACTGCCATTCTGATCAAATCCAATTGACCGGAAGTGAAGAATTGCTCAATATCGCCGGTTACGCCGAGGATTCAAGCACCGAACGCACCTGAACATCCAACTTCTCGAACGATGCCAGGCCGTAGTTCACGTACTGGATTGTGCCGCTAGTGACGATGACGGTGCTTGGCACCGTCAAGATTCGCATTCGCCTAGCAAGGTCCGCGTGCGCGAAAGTATCAATGTCGAGTACGCAAACCTTTCCCGCATACTGTGCGCTTATTGATTCAACAACCGGTTTCTGGGAGCGACGGCAAGTTTCACAAAATGCGTTGCCGAAGCTCAGGAGCGCGACAGGCGCCGAAGATGAGGGGATTGGGAGCGCGTCTCCGATGAATTCCAATCTAGCCTTGGAGGCGCATTGCCGCGCCCATAACCGCACCATCAGAATGACTACGGCTACCATCGCAATTGCAACGAATAGGATTAGTGCTCGTTCAATCAATTCGCTGCATTACCCTGCTGGTTTTTGTCTGGTCAGGCGGCCAGCTAGGTGTCCAAATCGGTGGAAAACGAAACACAAAACGCAGAAGTCGAAAGCCGCGTCAAGCAGGATCATGAGTCCTACCGCCCCTGACAACGTCCAGGGTAGCCAACCCAATTGCGGAACTGACACCACTAGTACGGCGGAGGCGGCGAATACGACACCACCCAACACGCGCGCAATGCGGCGAGTTGCGCGATCTTCGACGGCCAGCCGCTTTGGCAACAGGCCGCTTGGTTGCAGCAGCGAAACAGTCAAAACTCGAAATGGATCAAATGGGCGCCAATATCGACCAAGCGCCATGCACGCAGCCGCAACAATCAGCGATATCGCCCCAACTCCATTACCGGCCACAAACCCGACCGCTATCACAACGAGTACCGCGTACTGATGCACCTTTCGCGGCACAACGTCGACCCGTTCGAATTGGCTGCTGTCGCAGTCTTCGCTTGGCAATTCAGCCACGACTAGAAACTCCCGAAATCGCCTAAATCAGTCAACACCGCGGCATTGTCTGTGAGATTATCAGCATTTCCTGACTATTTAACGTAGATTCCTTAGTTATTCGTACAGATCACTATTTCCACAGTCGCGGGTGGGCAAGCTGGGCTGTATTTTGGGGCCTTGGAGCCAAATTCCCCGGTCATCAATTCGGTCGTCGACGTCAAAATGGACCAATCGCGGTACATGGCGCGGTCCGTGCCCTATTGGAATTCAACGTTGATACCGACGTGACCGGTATCGGCAGACGGGGTTTTTGAAAGCAACCCAAGCGCCAGCGACTGTGAGGATTCGGTCGGTGGAGCCTTGCCATCGTGATCGGGAAAGGACTCCTTGACGGCCTCGCCGTAGATGCGGTATGTGGACTTGGTGGGCGGTACCGGATCAGGGCTCCCAGCATTGCCCAGCAATCGGGTTGCGTATTTGCCGTTGTAGCCAGACAGAGCTACGAACTCGTTCAGAATCGCGCCCTTCTCGATCTTGCTCGCCCGCGCATGGCGGCCCCTTAAGGCCGTTAGCAGATCCTTCCGCACCGCCCGGCTCAAACTCTTACCTGCCATCGGTTGCCTCCGTAGAGATTTGGGTTACAAATCTAGTAAGGCAACGGCCCTGTTTGGGTTACAAAAACAGTGAGTCAATGCGCCGAGCGACGATGAATGTCGTCTACCTTTACGTCGACTTAGGTCGCTAGTGCTGTGTTGGCTGTGTCCGAAAATCATTGTGTCTAGAGGCGGTCGAACACGCCGCAAACGCCAATCGACTCAAACCGCGGAGACGCCATTCCACTTTGGGACCTCACGCACTCGAATTAGTTTGGAGCTGGCGAGCACCGGAACGCGGCCCCGGTGAAGAATTACGAGCAGCGATACGTACCTAATCGTTCAACCGCAATCCATACGCCCGAAGCCGCCAAGCGAATGATGGTTGATCAGTTTCAGGAAATTTGCATGAGCGAGATCACCATCAAGCTGGTTGAAACCAAAGCCGAATTCAAGGGCGCCTTAACCGTCCGCGAACGCGTATTCGTACAAGAACAACAAATTCCTGCCGAAGTGGAACTCGACGAGGACGACGAAATCGCAATCCATGCCGTCGCCCTGCATCAAGGGAGAGTAGTCGGAACCGGCCGGCTGGTAATTGAGAATGACAGTTGGGCCCGGATCGGGCGTATGGCCGTAGATGAGAAATTCCGCCGGCAGGGAACCGGGGCGCGGGTCCTCGTATTTCTAGAAGATGCAGCCCGGGCCCAAGGATCTTACCGGTCCGTCCTTCACGCCCAGGAGTACATCAAGAGCTTTTACGCCCGGCGCGGTTATCGGGAGCACGGCGCAGCCTTCTTAGAAGTGGGCATTCCTCACATCGAGATGCACAAGCGCCTGTAGTCCAAACCTTTTAACCCCCTCCCATTTAATTGGTGGGCGCGATAGGCCAGGCTTTTCGCAAACAAGAATCGACGGAAAGCGTGCTGGGTTCGATTCAATCCTTATGTCAATTACTTGTGGCTTTTCGGACATTGCCGAGTGGCTTTATGTGAGGCTGATCCACTTGGCAGCTGGGGCCAGGTAGACCGCAATGGGCTCGACCCTGAACATTTCGCTTTGAAATTCCAAAGTTCGCCCTTTCCGCGCATGAGCTTACACACGAGGTTCGCGCCACTGGTGATCGGATTCGTTTGTGTTTTTTTGGGGACCTATGACGCCACCGCCTGGGGAGTGGCTCTACCGGCGGTCGCCAATCAACTTGAACTCGATCTGATCGTTGCGCAGTGGGTCGTATTGGCGCCAATAATCATAAATGCATCGCTGCTCTTAGCAATGGGAAACTTGGCCGACAAGGTCGGTCACCGGCGCGTTCTCTACTTCGGATTGGCAGTCTATGTCACTGGCGCCCTGTTGGTTACGCTCTCAAGCGGGTTCCTCCTTCTGATCGCTGCCCGGTTACTTTCCGGGATTTCGTTTGCCGTTCTCTTCACCGTCGGTCCGGCATTTACGGTGCGGGCGTTCGTGCCCGCCAAGCGGGCGCGGGCACTTGCAACCGTCGGTATTTGCAGCACTGTTGGTCTGACATCAGGCCCGTTGATTGGTGGATTGATCACCGCGCAGATTGGATGGCGCTACCTTTACGTGGTCCCATTGGTCATCCTGGCGGTCTGCCTGCTGGTGATCGTAATCGCGGTCCGCACCCGACTCTGTGAGCGGTTGTGGGAAACCCCGCGGCGCCTCCGGCGCCGGTTCGACCTTCCCGGGGCGGTCCTGATGTTGGTTTGGCTGGGTCCGTTGCTCTTTGCAATCACCTTGGGCAACACAAGAGGCTGGTTGAGCCCAGAGATCATAGCGGCGGCAACTGTCGGAGTTCTGGCACTTGCGGCGTTCTTCCGCCTTCAGCTGCGTGCGCCCGAACCCACCTTAAATTTCTACCTTTTCAAACTACGAGATTTCCGGTTGCCGGTCCTAGCCGCGTATCTGGGGTTCATGACGGGTACCGTGGGCTTCCTGTTGCTGCCGATTTACATGGCCCAGGTTCTCGGGTTGTCACCATTCCTGATCGGCGCGGTTTTCGCGGTAGGGCCGGCGATGACGTTCATCATGGCCCCCCTCGCGGGTATGTGGGCCGAACGATCTTCGCCGCGCCAGCCAGCGACGACAGGGCTACTCGTGATTGCGCTTGGGTCGGCTGCAACGTTGCTGCTACAGACTGATTCGCCGGTCTGGTTTCTGCTGATCCTGTCGGCTTTGACCGGACTCGGATTCGGGGCATTCGAGTGGACGATCAGCGCTTCCATCGTGGGCTCGTTGCCAAGATCAATGCTTGGCTTGTCGGCCGCCTTTTTTGCCACTGCTCGCACGTTGGGTTTTTCCACTGGCCTGGCGCTTTGGGGGCTAGCGTTTACCCTTGTCGTTACCACGTATGCCGGGACCACCGAAGCGCTCGCGGCTGACCCCGAGGACCTGTTGATCGGACTCCGCTTCTGCCTGGGGGCCAGCATCTTGATCGCCCTTTTTGCGGCTTTCCTGGCGATACGCCAGCGTGACAATCCCGATGCCATCACGGAGGCTGAAATCACCGCGTTGCGCCCGCATTAAGGCCGGGAAAGGGAGCGTATTTGCGTGCGAATTGCCCGGGCACAACACCCGGGAGGCGAGGGTCGGCTTCCCATTCCGCGGCCCTGGATTCGATGCGCAATTGGGGAGCGAGTTGAATAAATCTATAGGATGGGGTCGGCGCATGTCGAAAGCAAAACCTGACGATTCAACGCTTGTGGTCGTCCGCGGACACGACCGGCGATTGAATTCGAGTCGGGTGCGATGACCCGCATCGCGAAGCGTCCGGGGCGTTGACCGGGACCCAGAGAAATTCACCGTTTGGCGTGAACGATTTCTCCCGGGCATTGCTCGACTGGGCACTATAACCCGAACTGTGAAATTAATATTTTATGTCGCCTACCGCCAGGTGGTCATGCTCTCGGGAGCTGACCTGTCCATTGAAGCCGTAACCCGCCTCGGAGAAATGTCCTATGTCCCGCCCGGCGCAGCTCATCGGCCAGTCAACACCAGCGAAAACGAGTCACTGCGGTTGATCTTCGATCGCAACGCCCCAGTCGAATTTGCCGCGGAGGTGGAATGAGTTAGCCGAATCGACTGCTGATCTTTCCTCCTCTCCCTGCAAATATGGGAGATCGAATTCACCAAGGCTCATGTAACCCAGCGCTTAGTGGCGACGCTGGCCGACTGAGTCATTCACGATCTTTCGTATTTCGATGAAAAGCCATGCAAAAGCGTTGCCGCGATGACGCGGTACAAGGAGGGACACTTTCGACTTTGTGGCGAAGCAGCGGATCAACCCCGGTGCGCCCGATCAGCAAGGTCGGCTAAACGGGTAGGAATCGCTGCGGGCCGAATCTACTCAAGTCAATGAGGGTGTGCTGATCGGCGTAGTTGCTGGCTGCTGAAGTGAAATTTGTTGGGCCGGTGGCCGAATTGAACTCAGATGACCTGCTGCTCGCCGGATTGTTTGTGACCGTCGTGATCCTATTTGCGGGTTCGATCGGCGCAGACGTAGCGATCTCCATTCGTGTGCGACCACGAATTAGAGTTCGTTTTCCCACGTTTCGTTGCGCCACTTCCGAAGAGGGAATTGCGCGTTGATCGCCGAATCGGCTCCACCGCGCTCTTGCGCAATTCAATTCTTAACGGTAGTCGCCATTATGTCGAGTGTCGCATCATGGCCGAACACCTGCCCTGTCGCCCCTAGTGATGGCGCCGCAGTCGGGCGCCGGGCAACGTCCCTCAGCGCTTGGGCCTGCAAGCGCAAATCGCCGGCATCCTGATTGCGGCAGTGCGCAGGCACGTTTAGTGCAACAAGCCTTTGGCAAACTTCTGCGCGACGATCCTTCGCACGGCGTCATCGAGGGGGCCATCGCCGGCCACAAGCTCGGCGAGGCCGCCGCCCGCAAACAGTACCGCCCAGCGATAGGCGCTTTCCGCACCGGCGCGCCCGCCTTCCAGGACCGGGACCTCGCCCAGCGCCTCATCCAACAGCTGTATCACTTCGGTGGCAATCCGCCGGTGGTAGCGCTCCGAGACCGCGGCGGCGTCACCGCCCTACCCCAGCGATTGCTGGTACCAACGCATTCCGTCCAGGTGCTTGATCCGGGTGCGCGGAAAAAACGACACCATGAGGTTCCAGGGATCGGCGTCGGGCCGCTGGTCGCCCCGTGGCGGAAGTCGGTCCGCAAAATCACCGTGGGAATATCCAGCATCTTGGCGTACATGTACTCAACGACCGCTCCTGAGCCCAGTTCTGAGCCGTCGAAGTTAAAGAGCGCCAGATCACACTCCATCACCGCGTTAAGGTCCTGATCGCGGATCCCCATCGGACCAATGTCCCTCTGCTCCAGGTCCTGGGGAAGGACGCACTTGAAACGCCCCGCGGAAGCGTCATCAATCTGGGTACCGAGCAGGGCATTGCCTGCCAGATCTTTGTGATCGAACAAGTGGCCCGCGAAATAGATGGTGTACGGCGCTGACATGGTCATTTCGGTTTCATCCAGATGATTGGTCGCCAGCTCCTGCATTCGGATCGCAAGACGCTGTTCCAAACCTTCGTGCACAAGGCTAGCCGCGCCATTGCGTGAGTCGCTGGAAACATTCGTACTGCAACCCCGTTATCGGTGA
The DNA here is from genome assembly GCA_965249595.1 of Chloroflexota bacterium. GTDB lineage: Bacteria > Chloroflexota > UBA11872 > UBA11872 > VXNJ01 > VXNJ01. The sequence goes on from OZ252242.1 coordinate 2,046,355, forward strand.
ATGCAAATACCTTTACGCTCGCGGCGAACGCATTCCTAAGGGCGCCCTGGTTTCCAATATCCCAACGAAACGAATGCTTGCCCGGCACTTATAAGCCGGCGTTTTTGTTGCGACAAGAGCACCCGTTGGCAAACTTCCTCCGGATCGTAGTCGCGCACGGCCCGGGCCCGCAGTTCGGCCAGTTTCTCCTCGTAATCGGGATTCTTGCTCTGGTCGGCCAATTCGTCCGGGTCGGTGGCAAGATCGAACAGCTCCTCGGATTCGTCCAGGTGCCCGTGGTAGTAGTTGTATTTCAAGTCGCCAACGCGCACCATTCGGCACGGCCCCTTGGCGGCAAAGCCGGCGTAGTCGGCGATAACCTCGCCAGCCGATTCTTCGGCGCCCCCGGCCAGTGGTAGAAGGCTCTCGCCGGCCCAGTAATCGGGGGCTTCAACACCCGTCGCGTCGAGGATCGTACTCGTTAAGTCGACCAGCGACACCGGCTGCTTGACGCGGCGGCCGGGGTCTGCGCGTCCAGGACTGCCCCGCGCCGATCATCACAGTAGGTGATCAATCCGTAATAGGCAGCCCTACATCGGGCCGCCAATTCCGGGTCCGCGCCCATATAGGAAAAACATTCCGCCACCCGACGATTGTGCGGGTGGATGTTGTCCCAGTGGGGCGGAATTTGCGGCTGATCGGCGTGCTCGGGGAAGTACTTGTCCCAGTAGGGTGGCGTGCAACGAAAGGGAAATGGGGAGTAATGAGCCCGACCAACAGCGCCCACGGGCGCTCGCTGTCGGCCTGCGCGCCAATGTAAGTGCTGGCTTGGGCGGCCGCGATTTCGTCATAGGCCGAAAAATCTTTGTCGCCGGGGCCCAAAGCGGTGAACAGATTCTTGCCAAAGGCGGCTTTTTCAGGGTGCCATTCCGACCAGTTGGCAGTCAGGTTCAGATCCCAGTCGCCATGGCAATCGGAGAGGATGCGGCGCTGGAAACCGTGCATCTGTTCCGACCCCTGGAAGTGCATCTTGCTGCAAAGCACGGTCTCGTAACCGGCGGCGTTGAGCAGGTGGGCCCAGGTGGCCTCGTCGCCGCTGAGCGCGGCAGTGTTGTCCCAGCTTTCGATGCTTGGAAGGTGCTGCCCGGCCATGAAAGAAGCGCGCGATGGCGCTCAGACCAGGGAATCGCAATACGCGTTTTCAAAGGTGGTGTCCTCGTTGGCCAGCCGCTGCATACTGGGCGTTTCCACGAACGGGTGGCCGTACGGGGCGGAAAAGCGTGGTGAGTGCTCGTCACTCACCACGACGAGGATGTTGGGTTGCTTGGTCATGACTACCTCTTAAATTGCTGCTTGGAGGCCGGCCGCCGATCCGGAGACCGGATTCCGGACCAGTTGAAGCTCCCGACCTGAAAGCGCTGGCGCCAGGAGCGGTTCCCGACCGCATGCCGTCGATGGACTCGAGAAATTCGGCCCCTACGCTGGCCCCTTGCATCGTGTCGTGCTGCCACCGAGTACAAAATATTCCCGGGCAAGAATCTGATTCTGGAACGGGCGCAACGCGAGACCCTCACCAGGTAGAAAAGCTTGGATCCCGGTGGGGGCACGCTCCTAGTCGGTGCGGTCCAGGTAGGCCTTCACGATGTCGATGATGAGTGAGATGTCGGCGCCAACCTCGCCGATCGGCGAGCGCGGCCGACAGCCGGTGGTGATGCATTCGTGGAAGTGGCGCAACTCGCGGCGGAAGGGACTTTCCCACTCCAGCGCCGGTTCGTTGGCAAATGTGGATCCGGCGGCATCGATACCATGGATCCGAACGCGCGAGAGTCCACGTGAGAAACCGGTTTCGTAGGAGACAATGACACGCTTGCGGGGACCGTAAACCTTGAGCGTCTCGTGAAAGTCCCACAGGTCCGGAAGATCCACCCAGGTGGCCACGCAGCGGAAACCAGCGGCATATTCGAGCGTGGTCGAAACCGCGGTTCCTTCCTGCCAGATCTCGGTGCCAACCACCCGCTCGGGCAGCCCGAAAAGCGCCCGGAGGCCATAGAGATCGTGGATCAGACTCCCCGAAAGAATTCCGAAGGCCTTGGTGATTTCCGGGCCGACATTCCCGATCGCGTCGTGGACGGCGCGGGCACGTTCGCCTTTTTTCTGCTCGATCGCCGATCGTGGAACGTCGCCGAAGCGCCGGGTTCGGAACTGGCCAACGTGCAGGTCGTTGTGAGGGTGCAGGTGGTTGACCTGAACGAAGCGGATGTCATCCATCCCTAAAACCTCGGCCCGGGCCCGCTCGAGCGCCGGCTCGTAGAGCTTTACATAGCCGGCCAGGGCGACCTTTGAAGAGGCGGCGACGGCCTGGGCGATCGCCTCGAATTCGACCAGTGAGAAACAGATCAGCTTTTCGGCGAAGACGTGTTTGCCGGCCGCCAGCGAGTCCACGATCGACTGCGCCTTAGCCCCAATCCACCGAAATTTTGGGGGTGAACCGGTCCTGAAGTAGCAAAAAGTGCTCTCTCATATCTGGGAAAATTGGCTTACTAACGACCAAAAAACCCAGAATCAGGGAGCACTTTTTAGATGCTACCAACAATTGACCCCGACCGCGTTCAAATCGCCTTCGACGAGCAGAACCTGCTCGCCAACGCCGGCCTGCTGCTGCCGATCACCCTGGCCGGGCGCCTGGGCCTGGGCGAGTTGACCGACGAATGCCTTCACCTGGGCTCTGCCCCGGGCCGGGCCAACCCGGGCGAGAAGCTCATGGCCCTTCTCGCCTCCGCCCTTGTCGGTGGGGACTGCATCGACGATGCCGATGTCCTGCACGCGGGGGAAACCGAGAAGGTTCTGGGCTTTAAGATCAAGGCCCCGTCCACCCTGGGCACGTTCCTGCGATCTTTCCGCTGGGGGCACGTGCGCTGGCTGGACGGGCTAAGCCGCAGGTTGCTCGAGCGCGCCTGGGCGGCCGGCGCCGGTCCCGGCGCGGCGCCCCTGACCTATAGATCTGGACTCGACCGTGTGCGAAACTTACGGCCTTCAAAAGCAGGGCGCTAAAGAACACGCCTACAGCGGAGCAAGGGGCTACCACCCGCTGCTGGCGGTTGCCGCCGGATCGGGCCAGGTGCTGTTTACGCGCCTGCGACGGGGAAGGGCCAACCCCGGCCGGGGCGCGGCCCATTTCCTTAACCGAGACGATCTCCCGGGTCCGCCAGGCCGGGGCGCCGGCAGGGTTGACCGTGCGGGCCGACTCGGGGTTCTACAACCGCACCGTCATCGGCGCCTGCCGCAAGCTGGACGTGCGCTTCTCGGTAACGGTGCGCCTGGAGAAGAACCTGCGTGCCTTCATCGAGCAGCTACCCGAGGAAGCCTGGATCCCGATACCCTACTGGCTCGACGGCGCCGCCGACGTGGCCGAGATCCCCTACGTCCCGTTCCAGGGCAGGGCGCAGGTGCGTCTGATCGTAAGGCGGGTCAAACCCACTCCGGGAACGCAGCTGGCGCTGCTTACCAACTACTCCTACCATGGCTGCATCACCGACCGGGAAGGGGCGATGCTGGACCTTGAGGCCGACCACCGCCGCCACGCCGAGGTCGAGAACGCCATCAGGGACTCAAGTACGGAGTCGGCCTCACCCATCTGCCGTCGGGGCGCTTTGCCGCCAACGCCGCCTGGCTCTGGGTCCAGGTCATGGCGCATAACCTGGCCCGCTGGCTGCCAAGGATCGGCATGGGCGAAGGGATAGTCACCACTCCCACCCTGCGGCGGCGGCTGCTCGCCCTGCCCGGGCGCATCACCCGCTCGGCGCGGAGATTTACCCTGCATCTGCCGGCACAATGGCCCTGGGCGAAGACGTTCGAACTGGCGCTTGAGCGGCTGCGGGCGCTGCCGAACCCTATCTGACCGCTGCGTCGGCGCGCGCTATCGCCGCAAGGCGCGCGCCAGCATTGGGAGCGGGTTCGGCCGGCTGCGACCAGTTGCCCGAGATATGCCCCTAACGCGGCAAAAGGTTGCCGCCCACCCGGATCCCAACCGCACCGCACCGGGCTTGTGCGACCATGCACGCAGCAACGCGTTACTTTACGATCCAACTCCGCGGAAACGGTGGATCTGGGCTAAGGCGGCCGAATTTCGGCGCGGAGATTATCCAATTCGTGGTTTGCAATCGGAGTAAGTGGGAGGATATGGATAGTTTTTGCCATATTTATGCACAGAAATGGCACAAAGTAGGACAAAGTGGTAGACTAATCCTTTGTGGAAGTAGTTGAGTTCTAAAGAGGCGTCCATTGAATTCCTTCATGGGCACCTATCTGCACTCACTTGACTCCAAGGGGCGACTGACTGTGCCAAGTCGATTCCGCGCGGGACTTGCCGATGGCGGCACGATCACTCGTGGCATTGATGAGTGCCTGGAAATCATGTCTAGGGACGTCTGGTTGGAAAAGGCCAACCGGGTTTCCAGCCTGGATGAATTTCGCGCCGAAGGTCGCAATGCTCGCCGCGCCCTCTTTGCCAACGCCGCACCAATTGAATTGGATCGCCATGGCCGAATATCGATCCCTGCGCCTCTGCGCAACATGGTTGGGATCGAGAAGGACGTTGCGGTCGTCGGTGCCGGCGAACGCATTGAAGTCTGGCGCGCCGAAGAATGGAATCGCCTGCAGGAATCGCTGCCGGCAACCATCGCCGAGACGTTTCGCAGCGCTGCGATGTCCGGCCCCTAATCCCACCTGGGTACCTGTGTGGGGCGAAGAGCCTCCCCTTCGCTCCACACATACCGAAACGAGACAACGGTGATCCGCAGCAGCATCCATCTGCCGGTTATGCCAGCCGAAACCGTTTCACACCTCGCACCGGTAGCTAACGCCAACTATCTCGATGGCACCGTTGGCGGTGGCGGCCACGCCAGATTGATACTCGAACGAAATCGACCGCACGGCCGCCTGCTGGGCATTGACGCCGACCCGACAGCCATTTCCAGGGCGCGGCAATCGCTGGCCTCCTACGGGTCCCGCGTCGAATTGCGGCAGGGCAACTACGCATCGGCGCCCAGCATCGCCGCTGAGGCCGGATTCGGACCCTTCGACGGGGCTTTACTCGATATCGGGGTTTCGTCGGACCTGCTTGCCGATCCAACACGGGGCTTCTCATTTAGTAACGATGGCCCGCTGGACATGCGCTTTGACCCCAGCCACGGTCACCCGGCATGCCATTACGTAAATTCACTGCCACAGTCCGAACTGGCAGACCTTATCCATCGCTACGGAGATGAGCGCAATTCCCGCCGGATTGCGCGAACCATTTGTCGCGCCCGCCAGGCCACGCCGATTTCCACTACCGGGCAATTGGCGCGAATGGTCGCGGCAGTGGCCGGCAAACCGCGGCTATCGATCCACCCGGCGACGCGGACCTTTCAGGCATTGCGAATTCTGGTCAATGACGAATTGCAGAACCTGACGCGATTCCTGCAGTTGAGCGGGGCAATCTGCCGGCGCGGCGGGCGAATCGTGGTCATCTCCTTCCACAGCGCCGAAGATCGACTCGTAAAGCTTGCCTTTCGCGAAGGTCAGGCGGCCGGCCGGCTAGAAATTCAGACACCTCGGCCCCTGCGCCCAACCGAACTAGAAATCGCTCAAAACCGTCGGGCGCGCAGCGCCCGACTGCGCTGCGCAGTGGTTTGCTGAAGCGAAATGGCTGCAGTCACCGTAACGGGTGTTGGCCCGCACCAAGCCGCTAAGGCGCTTGGTGCGATGCGGGCACCGATTAAGGCTTTAGGGTTGTCGCTCGGCCCCGGCGCAGTGCTATTGGCATTCCTGGTGGCCGCATTCTTGGTGGCAATGCTGCTGGTGCTGCAACTGCAACTACAGGCCCGCCGCATAGCCACCGTCAACGAGCTTGAACGGGAATTGAATGATGCCCAACGAGCCAATGCCGTATTGGTAACTCGGGCGGCAGCCGCTTCCAATTTGCCGGCAATCGAATCGCGGGCTCTTGCAATCGGCATGACAGCCGCCGGTGAGGTGCCTGGGGTAGCGGCATTGGACTTTGTTCGCGTCTTGCCACCGTCCACGCCAGATTGGTCCAATCCTCCACCGCCGGCATTGCCGCCGTGGCCCGAGCGCGCCTGGCGGGTGGTTTCCAGTTGGTTCCATCCGGCACAAAGCCCATCCGATCTTGTCGATTGAAATTGGTCGCCAACGGCGACCGGCACCCCGACTTTCGCGACGCTTGCTGGTATTGGGTGCCGCCAATGTGATGCTGGCCGCCGGTGTCGTGCAAGCTTTGGTTCGCATTCAAGGGCTCGACACAAACTCCCACACCGCCGATGCGACATTGCAATTGCGCGCCGAGAGTCTGCTTGAGCCGCGACGCGGGGACATCATCGACGCCCGCGGAAACCCCATGGCGATGACTTACTCAACCTATCGCTTAGTAGCCTCGCCGGGCAATCTGGGCGACGAAGCATTAGCGCAATCGATCGACCTTATAGCTCGATCCACCGGGCTATCGGTAGAAGAATTAAACAATCGCATCATTGAACGCAATTCGCTGTATACGATCCTTGCCAAGGGCCTCGAATCGGAGACGGCGAGCCAGATTCAAAAGGCGGTCACGGACGGCGACGTTGGTGGACTGCAACTCGAATTAGAACCGCGTCGGCGTTACCCGTCGGGGCCACTGGCCTCTCACTTACTCGGCTACACCGACGGCCAGAACGCTGGCCGGGCCGGCACCGAAGCCTACTACGATGACCACCTGCGCGGGCGCCCCGGGAGGGTCATCGTCGATCGCGATCCGCTCGGGCGCCCCATCCCTGTGGGCCGATCGATCGTGACCGCCGCAGAGCCCGGCGGGGCAATCCAGTTGACGATCGATCGCCGGATTCAGATGAAAGTTGAATCCATCTTGCGACGGTCACTAGGGACCTATGGATCCAACAGCGGCAGCATCATCGTAATTAATCCCAATGACGGTGCAATCCTGGCATTGGCAAACGAACCGCACTTTAACCCCGATCAAATGGCGCAATATTCGGAGATCGGACCTGAATTCCTAAATTCTTCCGTCCAATTGGTTTATGAACCCGGATCGACGTTCAAGTTAATTACGATGGCTGCCGGTCTTGACGCGGGCGCGATTAGTCCCACCACCATTCATGATTTTCCCGGCCAAATTGAATACGGCGGCCGCGAAATTGCCAATTGGGACAAGCTGACTTACCCCGGGCAGAACATGACAAGCGTTCTGCAACACTCCTCAAATACCGGGGCAGTTTGGGTGGCCGATCGGCTCGGGCCACCGCTTTTCTACCAGTACTTGAGGGCATTCGGCATCGGGGAAGCCACCGGTGTCGACCTGGCCGGCGAAATAAATGGAATTGTGCGTTTTTCCGACCAGCCGGGCTGGTATCCGAGCGATCTAGCCACAAATTCATTCGGCCAGGGGCTGGCCGCCACACCGCTGCAGATTGCCAGCGCAATCGGGGTCATCGCCAATGGCGGCACACTGCTACGCCCACGCGTCGTCCGGTCGGTTATGAACGCCGCTGGATCTAGTCGACCGACCAGAGCGATCCCGATCCGGCGGGTAATTTCAACCGAGGCGGCCAAACAGCTAATCCGCATGATGTACAGCGCCGAGCGGGCAATTCCCAATAACGTCGCCGTTAACCGCCAATTCGATACCGTGGGGAAGACTGCCACCACCGAAATTCCGATCGAATCGGGCTACTCGCAGAACTCGACCATCCCGAGCTACGTCGGTTTCGGGCCGGCGCGCGCTCCGCAAGCGCTGGTGCTTGTAAAGATTGACGCTCCTGTTTACGGTCGCTGGGCCAGCGAAGTTGCTGCGCCAATCTTTAACGAGATCGTCGCATCGGTATTCCCGATGCTGGGAATTGAACCCATGACTCCGCTTACGCCAGCCGGCAACGGCGCTTAAACGATGGCATCGTCGATTCCGCACCTGCGCCGGTTGCCCTGGGAAGACTTGCGCTGGCCCGCCAACGATTGGGTTTTGCTGGTTCTCAGCATCGTAATATCCCTGCTCGGGACGGTGATGGTGGCCAGCGCCGCAATGCCGTTTACGCCCGCCGACAGCGGATTGCTCAATTCAGCGGTCGTTAAACAAATAGCGATTGTTGGTGCTGGATTGGGGGTGGCGCTAGGTGTATCGCTGATCGATTACCACTCCATCGCCCGGCGTTGGGTGCTCATTTACGGAACGGCAATAGTTGCACTGGTGGCGGTATTGGCCTACGGCTACTTTGAGGGCGGACCGACCGCCCGTTGGCTTCAATTCGGCGGATTGTCAGTTCAACCATCCGAATTTGGCAAGATCGCCCTAATCGTTGCCGTGGCCGCCATCAGTTGGCAATATCGTGATCGCTTGCGCAATGGGCACGTAGTCCTGCGGATTGCGGCCGTGGCCTTGGCCCCAATCCTGTTGGTGATGCTCGAACCGGACCTGTCGACCGCGGTTACCATGGCCCTCGCCGGGCTGTCGGTGCTCTATGTCGCCGGCGTGCCGATTCGCTACATCGTCCTGGCAATCGTGATTGTGGTGATTGCCGCAACAGTGCTCATTCTCGCCCGCCAATTTGACTATCAAATTGCCCGGGTCCTGTCCTTTTTCAACCCGGAAGCAAATCTGGCATCCACCAATTACCAGATTCGTCAGTCGACGCTGGCCCTCGGTTCGGGCGGCATATCCGGCAAGGGCATTGGAATGGGAGCGATCAAGTACCTGTACCTACCGGTTTCAACTTCAGATTCAATATTTGCGGTGATCGGTGAGGAACTGGGTCTGGTAGGAACGATTGGAGTGGTCGCGGCCTACCTAACGTTGCTCGCCCGCGGGCTATGGCACGCTCTGCGCGCACCCGACGCGCTTGGGGCAAGTCTGGCCGCCGGCATTACGACCCTGATTGTTGCCCAGGCCTTTCTCAATATGCTCGTGGTCACCGGCCAGGTACCAGTTACCGGTCTGCCTTTGCCGCTGATTTCGGCCGGCGGATCTTCACATCTGATTACGATGGCCATGCTCGGAATCTTGATGAACGTGGCGCGTTCAGCGCGCCTGGACAGACTCTGATGCGGCTGCTGATATGCGGTGGGGGCACGGCCGGCCATATCATGCCGGCGGTGGCGGTCGTTGAACAGCTTCGTCAAGCACAGCCATCGATTTCGGTATTGGCCCTTGCATCCAAGCGGCAACTGGACCAAAAACTATATTCCCGGCATGGCATCGAATGCCTTCAATTGAACTCCGCGCCCATCGCCGGAGTAAGCGCTTGGGAAGCTTCCGTAAACGCAATCCGCAACGCCTCGGCATTCTTGGCGGCCCTGGCCATGGCCCGCACGTTTTCACCCACCGTTGCCCTCTCAACCGGCGGCTATCCATCGGTTCCGGGGGCGCTGGCAACGCGCGCGCTTGGCCGGCCAATGGTGCTCCTGGCGGTCGACGAACACCCCGGCCTGGCAGTGCGCACACAGGCTAAATTCGCCAGCCGCATTGCCTGTGCAACACCGGCTACGGCGCTACGGCTGGGGGCTGGCAAGTCCCAACCCACCGGTCTGCCGCTGCGTCTGCAATTTGACCACCCGAACGCCGAGGCCGCGCGAAATCGTTTCGGCGTACCTTCGGGCCGGTCATTGGTAGTCGTGGTGGGGGGGAGCCAAGGTGCCCGTGTCATCAACGAGGCGGTCATCGCAAATATGGAACGCCTGCTGGATCTGGCTCATGTTGTCCATCTGACCGGCAACGCGGGAGTTAAAGACGCCATTGGTGCGCGTGCGCGATTGACGCCGGACGAGGCCGAGCGCTACCGTCCTGTTGAATTCCTCAACTGCGAGTATGCCGATCTACTCGCCGCCGCCGACCTAGTTGTTGGCCGCGCCGGCGCCGGCGCCGTGGCCGAGTTGGCATCCTCCGGCCGCCCGGCTTTACTGGTACCGGGCCAATTCGCAGCCGGGCACCAGATGGTTAACGCCGCCCGCTATGCGGCCAGTGGAGCCGCGATCGTTTTGGCGGAAGAGGACTTAAAGCGCCTCCCCGACACAATCGGCGAGCTGCTTACGGACCGGCCTTTGCTCGCCCAAATGGCGGCGGCGGCGCATTCTCAAGCCACTCCGGGGGCCGCTGCCGCGGTGGCCGAGATGTTGAGAGAAATTGCCGCATGACAGCGATCACGGCCCGCCTGGTTGATTGGAATTCGCCACCGCCAATTCATGTTGTTGGAGTTGGCGGAATGGCCATGAGCGGGATAGCCCAAATTGCCCTTGAGCGGGGGGCCAAAGTATCCGGTTCGGACCTGACTGCTTCTCCATACACCGAACGCCTGGCTTGCCACGGCGCCCGTATCAGCATCGGACATTGCGGCAACAATTTGGGCGGCGCCGAATTGGTTGTCCACTCCGCTTCCATTCCATGTGCCAACCCCGAACTGCGCGAGGCCCGTCGACGGCAACTGCCAATCATTAGCCGAGCCGATTTCATCGCCGAATTACTCTCCGAGAAACAAACTATCGCCGTTGCCGGAACCCACGGCAAGACCTCGACCGCAGCCATGGTTGCTTACGCGCTCTCTCGGCTGGGCATGGATCCGGCCTATTTGGTCGGCGCCTACATACCGCAGCTGCGGGGCAATGCCGCCTGGGGGCGGGGAGAACAGATGGTGGTCGAGGCAGATGAATATGCCAAGGCGTTCCTCGCTTATCGGCCGGCCGTCGCGGTTATCGGGCACCTCGAGCCCGACCACCTGGACTACTACGGCTCTGAGGCCGGTCTCTACGAGGCGTTCGCCGGCTTCGCCGGCCGCGTCCTAACTGGCGGGGCACTGGTGGCAAGAACCGAAATAGCCCAGGTTGACTCGGCTTGCCAGGCCTCAACAGCACGGGTGGTCAGCTTTGGTTTCAGCGGCCAATGGCGCCTGGTTTCCCAGCGTCCCGCAGGTACCGGTCAAGTGGTAACTATTTCCGGCCCCGAAAAATTCGCGGCCACCGCACCGCTGGCCGTGCCGGGGGAGCACAACGCCCTAAATGCGCTCGCCGCGACCGCCGCGTTGGCCCAGATCGGCGTTGATCCAGCCAATGCATTTGCAGCCCTGGCCGACTTCGCAGGAACCGACCGACGCTTTTCATTGGCAATGTCTGGCAACGCGATACGCATCTACGACGACTATGCCCATCACCCTACGGAGATCGCCGCGGCCATCGCAGCAGCCCGCGGCATCGAGCCTGTCGCCAAGCGATTGTGGGTGGTCTTCCAACCGCACCTGCGTTCGCGCACCGCCAATCTTTTCGGCGGTTTTGCGCAGGCGCTGCAGGGGGCCGACAAAGTCACCATCTGCCACATCTATTCACCGCCGGGGCGCGATAACGATCATGCCGTCAGCGCCGCCGACCTAGCGGCGGCGGTTGGCCCGCAGGCGGGCAGCGCCGCCAATTTTGGTGATGCCTACGCAACGATCACCCTCAACGCCCGCGCTGGCGACCTCATCCTCTGCCTTGGGGCTGGTGACATCGTAGACCTCTCGGCGAGATTGGCATCCTGGCTGGAGGAGAGGAGATGACCGGTCCGGCGCTGAAATGGCCGGCCGGGCCGCCGGTTTTGAGCAATGCCGCTTTGGCCGAATATTCCTATTTCCGCATTGGCGGCCCGGCCGAATATTTGGCAACCGCCGAAAGTGCCAAGCAATTGGTCAACCTGCTAAACGCCGCCCACCACTTCCAATTGGCCATTACGATGCTGGGCGAGGCCTCCAACGTCCTAATTGGCGATGATGGCATCGCCGGCCTTGTAATCGTCAACCGGGCCCGCCAATTGACAATCGGCTCAAACGCGCGGATCGTTGCCGAATCCGGCGTATTGATGGGGCAGCTCGCGCGCACAGCGGCACGCGCCAATATCTCCGGTTTTGAATTTGCGGTCGGGATACCGGGCACCGTCGGTGGTTCAGTGTGGGGCAACGCCGGTTGTTTCGGGTCGGACATGGCCGCCATATTGGAACAGGCGCTACTTTGGCGCCCAAGCGGCACGACCAACGTCGCCGCCCGCGATCTGGGATTTGGCTACCGCCATTGTTCTCTGCAGAGCGAGGCATCACCGGTGGCGATTATCAAAGCGCAATTGATCGGTAATCCGGGCGAATTGGGCGACATCCAACGCGCAATGCAATCAATTTCAGCGCGCCGACGGGCAAGTCAACCGGCCGACCGCAGCGCCGGATCGATATTCAAAAACCCTCCCGGGGCGCAGGCCGGGCAACTGATCGAAGCGGCCGACCTCAAAGGCCGCCACGTCGGCGGCGCCGTGGTCTCATCACAGCACGCCAACTTCATCGTCAATGACGGGGGAGCAAGCGCCGCCGACGTGGCGGCCCTGATGGGGCAGATCATTCGCCGTGTTGCCGAGGTCAGCGGCTTCCAGCTGCAACCGGAGATCCGGCGCTTGGGAACCGGATTCGGCACGGAACATTGTTAGATCTGCTAGAGCGAAACCAGGCCCGCTGGCTGGCCTTGGCGCTGGCATGCGCCCTCTCGGCGATATTGGCGTGGTTGCTGACCGCCGAGCAATTTTCAATATCTAGCATCCAGTCCAACGTTTATTCCGACCAACCGGCAAGGCCGCCGTTAAGTCCTGCCCAGTTGCGTGATGCCATTGGCCCCACCGATAACGTTTTTCTGCTAAACAGCCGGAAAATCGTCGCCGCCTTGGTCAACAATCCGGCGGTTGGTTGGGCGGTGGTGGACCCGAAAGTAAGCGGGTCGGTGAATGTAGGATTACAACCGACGCGGGCGGTTGCCAATTGGTCTAACGGCGGGCGCTTCGTGACCGTCGGCCCGGCGGGGCAGGTCGTCGCCGAAGGTTATAACCAGCAACTCCACTTGGTGATTGCCAGTCCGCGGGCGCAATCAGATTACGACGGGCTCGACCCGGCGGTTTTGCACGCCGGCCATTTGCTCAGAACGACCTTGCCGACACTTGGAATGACCCTGGCTCACATCGAATATTCGCCACAGTCAGGCATCGTTGGATTAACTAGCGACGGCGTCCGCCTGTACGTTGGTCCGCCGCTTGAGATCGCCGAAAAATTGACCGCACTGGCCACCGTTGTAGATCATGCTCGCCGATCTGGCCAGCAACCGGTTCGGATCGACCTGCGACCGGTCGAATTTCCCACATACCGGACGGAACCCAGCGGAACTGGCCAAACACGAGGGAGCGGATGATGAGACGCCCTGACGCGGTGGCCGGCCTGGAGATTGGTTCCTTTAAGACGATCGCGGTCATTGCTGAGCGCTACCGGAATGATCAAACCCACATCCTCGGTGTCGGTTCAGCCCCCACGCAGGGCGTCTTTCGCGGTCAAGTCATCGATATCGAGGCCGCCGGCCACTCCATCCGCGAGGCGGTAAGCCAAGCCGAAATGGCCGCTGGTGTGGAGGTAAGCCGCGCCTGCGTTGGAATCGGAGGGTCGCACCTGGTAACAGTCACCGGAACCGCCGGGATTCTGCTACGCGCCAATGAGAGACATTTCCGCAGCCGCCACGTTCGGCAATTGATGTCCCGCCTAACTGATTCGGCAACCACGAGCGATCGAGAAGTCATCTACATAAATCCCGAGTCATTCGTAATCGACGGCACCGCCCGAACCGCTGACCCAATAGGGTTGGCAGGGCGCCGATTGACGTTGACTGCGGTGATGGTTACGGGCACCTCCGGGTCGCTGCGGAACCAGGCCGACGCCCTCAAACGCACCCGCCTCGAGATTGACTTCGCATTGCTCCAGCCGTTTGCCGCATCAAGCGCCTGCTTGAGCGAAGAGCAAATGAACTCAGGAGTCGCGGTGCTAGACATCGGCCAAAGCACCACCGATGCGATGGTGTTTCAGGGCGGGTCATTCAAGCTGCTACATTCGATACCAATTGCCGGTGCAGCGGTTACCGCTGATGTTTCCAAGGGCCTGCACATCCCCGCCGCGGAGGCCGAGGAGGTCAAACTCTCCTACGGCGACATCACCGCCCCCGGCGCGGACTACCACGTTCAGGCCCGGACATTTGACGCCAATTCGCGCAAGGTCGAAGCAGAATTTCTGTATGAGATCATCGACGCCCGGTACGAGGACATCCTGTTGCGAGCTCGCCGGGTGCTCGACGACGCCGGGATGTTGTACCACTTGGCCGCCGGCGTCGTATTGACTGGAGGAGGTGCCCAGATGCCAGGGCTCGAACGCCTCGCCCAATCTGTATTCAAAGGTCCGGTTGGTATCGGTCGGCCCCCCTTCCTATTCGGCATGGATCCCCGCTTGCGTAGCCCCGAATACGCCACTGCCGTCGGCCTGGCCCTGGCCGGAATTGGTGCGCGCCGCCGAGATAAAGCGCAGGTACCGGGGATTCCGATATCGGGCAATTCGCTCGAGTCGCTGCGAGCCTGGGTTAGCGGATTTTTCCGTCCCAGCGCCGGTTGGTCGGTATGATCAGCCCAGCAGCCGAGGCGACAGTGACCAAAGAACCGCAATCGCCAAGTAACATATATCCATGATTCGCCAGCCAGCGCCCCGGCGTTTCGATCAAGTCAATCCAGTTTCCGCGTCGAGGCGCGAGCATGGCTGAAACAACCCGAGGCGGCAACATAGTTACCCGAATTTCGGGCCATAGCCAGAGTTCGACTGGGTCGATCGCTGGTGGGGTATATGCGCCCAGCCCGGCCAACCTGAAGGTCATTGGTGTTGGTGGTGGTGGTGGCAATGCCGTCGACCGCATGATTCGCCATCAACTCGAGGGTCTTGACTTCATATCGGTCAATACCGACGCGCAAGCGCTGGTGCGATCGCTGGCCACCAAACGAATCCGAATCGGTGAAAAATCAACACGCGGTCTCGGAGCGGGTGGAGACCCCCGCGTGGGGGCTAAGGCCGCCGAGGAAAACGCTGACGAGATCGCCGCATGCCTGCAGGGCGCCGACATGGTGTTCATCTGCACTGGGTTAGGAGGTGGAACCGGGTCGGGCGCCGCGCCGATCGTTGCTGAAATCGCATCAAGCATGAATGTGCTGACGGTGGCCGTCGTCACCCAGCCATTTTCCTTCGAAGGATCGCATCGCGCCAAGGTGGCCGAGGCGGGACTCGAGGATTTGCACCGCCACGTCGACACCCTAATTTCGATCAACAACGACCGCATCCTCGATATCGCCGATGAAAAGCTGCCGATGCTGGAGGCTTTTAGGGCGGTCGACGACATCCTGCGCCAAGCGATCCAGGGGATCTCGGACCTGGTCACCAAACCGGGATTGATAAACCTGGACTTCAATGACGTCCGCACCGTAATGTCCAAATCCGGTACGGCGCTAATGGCCATCGGCCATGGCACCGGCGACACCCGCGCCGTCGCCGCCGTAAAGCAGGCCTTGGAATCGCCGTTGCTCGACACCTCGGTTGATGGCGCCCACGGCGTATTGCTCAACTTCACCGCCGGTTCGGACCTGTCGCTATTTGAGGTCAACGAAGCGGCGACCTTGATTTCAGATGCCGTCCACCCCGACGCAAACATTATTTTTGGTGCGGTGGTCGAAGAAAAGATGGGCAACGAGATCTTCGTAACGGTGATCGCAACGCGCCTGGAAGGCCAGGCTCGCACCCCGGTGCGTGGTTATGGGCTGGGTGGAATTTCCGTCGATGCGTCCGGGTCCGAGCTTCCCGATTTCATTCGCCAACACCGCCGGACGGCAATATAACTGACGCCCGGCCGTCGGATGAGCTGGTACGGCAGATTGCAACCAATTTGGCCGGTGTTCGAAGCGAAATTGAAAACGCCTGCGCAACTGCCGGGCGCGCAGCCGCGGAAATTGAATTGGTGGCCGTTTCGAAGACTTTCCCACCCTCACACGTTCGAGCCGCCCAGGAGAGCGGGCAACAAGTGTTCGGAGAGAATCGGGTCCAAGAAGGGTTGCCCAAGATCGCAGCGGTCGGCGGCGAGGCCCGTTGGCACCTAATCGGCGGCTTGCAACGCAATAAGGCCCGCGATGCGACCGCCTATTTCGACATGATTGAATCGGTTGATTCACTGCGCTTGGCACAGGCTATCGACCGGCGTTCGCCCGAACCCGGATTCCCGGTCCTGCTGCAAGTTTCAATCTCCGGCGCACCAACGCAGGGTGGAGTTGACCCCGAGCAACTTGACCGACTTTGCGGCCAAATCGATTCGGATACCCGACTGCTGATCCGAGGCCTAATGACGATTGCGCCGCTGACTGAGAATGAAAAGGTCCTTCGTCAATCGTTTGCCGCAATGCGCAAGTTACGCGACCGCTTGGCCACTTCGTATCCGGATCAACAGATAAGTGAATTGTCCATGGGTATGACATCGGATTTCTCTCATGCGATCAAAGAGGGTGCCACAATCGTGCGGATCGGGCGCGCCATCTTTGGCGATCGCTAGCATTTCACGGGCCGGACTGGCCAGGGCCATCCAGCATTGGCGGGCCGTCGCCGGGCGCGATTGAAAACCTTAAATTTGTGACCACTTTTCAGATTAGATCGAGGGCCGAGCGATGGGTGATCTGAGCAACCTACTCGTTGAATTAATTTCTCTGGCAATTCAGGCAATGACGATCCTGATAATCGCCCGGTCCCTGCTCTCGTGGTTTATCCAGGACCCCTTCAATCCGATCATGAAGGTGCTAAACGATCTGACCGAACCGATCCTGCAGCCGATTCGTTCTCGATTGGGTGGCGGCATGGGATTCGACCTCTCGCCGCTGATCGCGATCGTCGGCCTGCAGATCCTGGGTCGTTTGGCCATCGGCTTGATCAGCTAGTTAACGATTTCAGCCCAATTGGCCAGCGACACCGCCCTAATCGAACTGCGCGTAAATCCACGCGCCCGGCGTGCCGGCCTAGCCGGGCGCCAGGGTGGAATGCTAAAAGTCGACACCGCCGCCCCGGCGGTCGAAGGACGCGCCAACCGCCAAGCCATCGCCCTATTGGCCCGAACCATGGGTGTGCCGCCGACGGCAGTCAGGCTGATGCAGCCGCATCAAGTCCGTCAGAGTGAGCGGGATCTCGCAGGGCGGAGCCAATCGGATGATCGCGAGGGCTTTGGGTGAGCTCAAAATTTAAAACCCCGCGCGGAACGCAAGATCGGCTACCCGAACAGCAGTCGGCGTGGCTGAACGTAACCGACGTTTTCGAACGGCGCTTCCGGTCAGCCGGTTTTGGCCGTCTCGACACGCCGCTATTTGAAGATTCGGCACTGTTTCGATCGGCGGTCGGGGCAACAACCGACATCGTCGAAAAGGAAACCTATGATTTCGCCGACAAGTCCGGCGACTATCTAACGCTGCGTCCTGAGGGAACCGCCCCGGTCGTGCGGGCCTACATCCAACACGGAATGTCATCGCGTCCGCAGCCGGTACGACTCTACTATTGCGCGCCGCTGTTTCGTTACGACCGTCCTCAAGCCGGACGCCTACGGCAGCACCATCAGGTTGGTGCCGAAATATTGGGCGAGACCGATCCGCACGCCGATGTCGAGGTGATTTCACAACTGTGGTGGTTTCTCACCTCCGACCTGGGCCTTGAGGGCCTCAGTTTGCAAATTAACAGCATCGGCCGCGCCGAAGATCGCAGTCGCTATCTTCAAGAACTGAGAACTTACTTTGCCCCGCTGGAGCAAAAGCTCTCACCTGACAGTCAGCGGCGCCTAAAAACGAACCCCTTGCGCATCCTCGACAGCAAGGATGAGCGGGACTGGGAATTGACTCGCGGGGCGCCACGATCGGCCGAATGCCTGGATGCTGACGGGATTGCCCGTTTGGCCACCGTACGAGCCGGATTGGAGGCGTTGGGGATCAGTTCGAATGAGAACTTTCGCCTGGTGCGTGGACTCGATTACTACACCGACACTGTTTTTGAGATCTGGCCGGCGCGATCGGGTGGACAGGCTACTATGGCCGGCGGCGGACGCTATGACCGGCTGGCAGAGCAGATAGGCGGGCCGCCCACCCCGGGCATGGGATTTGGCTGCGGCATCGAGCGGATCCTATTGAACATGGCCGAGCAGAATTTGGCTCCAAGCGAGGACCAAAAAGCCGACGTTTATGTTGCCCCCCTTTCGGCAACGGCTTCAACGGCCGCGCTCTCAATTGCCAACACCCTGCGGCAAGGAGGGCTCGCGGTCATCGCCGGCTACGGCGCCGCTTCACCGCGATCTCACCTGCGCAAGGCCAATGCGGCCGGCATCCGCTGGGCGGTCATCATCGGCCAGCGAGAAATGGAACAGGGTCAAGTAACCTTGCGCGACATGCAATCGGGCGATCAGCAATCCTTGGCCACCGAATTGCTATTGGCGGCCATTAAGGCCTGAAGGGCTTCCATCTAACTGGCCGGGCGGGTGATGGCGCCCTCGGAGGCCGATGAGACCAGCGACGCGTATTTGGCCATGACTCCGGTTTTGTAGCGTGAAGGCGGTGACTGGTAGTCAGCCAACCGGCCGGCGATCTCCTCGTCGGAAACTTCCAACGTCAACGTTCGCTTGTCCACATCAATAGTGATCTGGTCACCGTCGCGGACTGCCGCAATCGGCCCGCCACGCACCGCTTCGGGGGCGACGTGGCCGACCACCAACCCGTGGGTTGCGCCCGAGAACCGACCGTCGGTCATCAAGGCGATCTTGTCGCCCATCCCCGAGCCCACGATTGCAGCGGTCACCAGCAGCATCTCGCGCATACCGGGGCCGCCGGCCGGCCCTTCGTTGCGGATAACGACGAAATCGCCTTCCTGAAGATCTAGTGCCTGGACGGCGGCGAAACAATCCTCTTCCGATTCAAATACGCGAGCCCGCCCTGACCACGATCGACGCTCGTGGCCGGCTAGCTTTACGACACAGCCATCGGGGGCCAGATTGCCGCGCAAGATGGAAATACCGCCGGTCGGTTTGAATGCATTTTCGAGATCGACAAACACCTTCTGACCTGGCGTGGCGCTGGCGCTGCCAGCGATTTCGTGCATCGACCGGCCATCGACGTTGGGCGCATCGGTGATAACGCCCTTACGAACCAGCTCCTTGGCGACGACGCCTACCCCACCGGCCTCAAAAGCGTCGGTGGCCACGTAGTCACCACCGGGCTTGAGGCTTGCCAACACCGGGGTCTGCTGCGAAATTCGGTCGAAATCTTCCAACGGAATCGAGATGCCGGCTTCGCTGGCGATCGCCATCAGGTGCAGCACGGCATTGGTCGAACCCGCGGTCGCACAAACTCCGGCGATCGCATTGTGCACCGCCTCACGGGTGATGAATTCGCGCGGCAGGCGGTTTTCGCGTACCAGGCCCATGGCCATCCGGCCGGTCTCACGGGCGATCTCGATCTTGTCGGGGTGGGTGGCCGGGACGCCGTTAAAGCCGGCCGGTGAAATCCCTAGAAAATCAAGCGACATGGCCATCGTATTGGCGGTGAACTGGCCACCGCAGGCCCCGGCTCCCGGGCAAGCGGCGCCTTCCAGTTCGTCTAGCTCGGCGACCGTGATCTTTCCCGCCGCGTGCGCTCCCACGGCCTCAAACACGTCTTGGATGCTTACATCGCGGCCCTGAAATCGACCGGGCGCGATTGTGCCTGAATAGAGCACCAGACCAGGGATATTTAGCCGGGCCAAGGCCATTGCACCGGCCGGAATCGTTTTGTCGCACCCGACGATTACCACCAGTCCATCAAACGAATGTCCAAGGGCAACCAGTTCGAGTGAATCGGCGATGACCTCGCGTGACGCAAGCGACATCTTCATGCCTTCGGTGCCCATCGAGACGGCATCGGAAACGGCAATGGTGTTGACCTCGACGGCCATGCCACCGGCTTGGCGAATGCCTTCTTTGACGTGCTGAGCCAGGCGCCGCTGGTTGAAATTGCAGGGCATCGTCTCGATCCACATGTGGGCTACTCCCACCAGCGGCCGATCGAGGTCGGCGTTGGTAAAGCCGATGCCCTTGAAAAACGAACGCGCCGCGGCCCGGTTGGGACCGTCGGTCATTGCGGCGCTACGGCGTTTGGCTGGGTCGGACATTTCAGCGGTCTCTCTGGGCTAATTGACGCACGGCGGCGGATCGAAATAAAAATTTTCGCAGAGCCGGCCGCGCAAAAACCGGCAACGACCGCCTGATAATCGTGGCGCCACAATCTTCAAGCCGAAAAGTCGCCTTACCGTTGGCTCGCCTCAAACTAAATTACCTTCCGCAGATGCCCAAGAACCGACGTCGACGGATCGCCATCGCCGGTGCCGGCAAGATAGTTGTCGGCGCTCATCTGCCGGCTTACGCCCTGGCCGGATTTGAAGTCGCCGGCATCTGGAATCGAACCGCAAATCGAGCCCGGGCGGCAGCGGCCCAGTTTTCAATTCCGCGCGTTTACCGGACGATTGACGAATTGCTCGATGACGATTCAGTTGATATTGTCGATATCGCGCTGATACCGGAGATCCAGGTCGAGGTAGTCCGTGGCGCTGCGGCGGCGGGTAAGCACGTCCTCTGCCAGAAACCCTTACATGAGGAAGTGGCGCCCGCGCAGGCGATGGTCGAAGCCTGCGAAGCGGCCGGCGTCTGGATAAACGTCAATCAGCAATTGCGCCACGACGGGCGGATGCGCGCGGTTGGCGACCTGTTTGCGCGCGGGTTGCTCGGGCAACCGACGCGGACCGTATTTGACATCAACGTGGACAACCCTTTTGATCTCCCCTGGCATCCCGGTGAACGTCATCTCGAGATCATGTACCACTCGATTCACTACCTAGACGCCCTCCGCAGCCTGTTCGGTGAACCGTGGCGGGTATTTAGTTCCGCCGGGCGGTTGCCCGATCAGTCGCGCGGCGGTGAAACGCGCTCCACGACGGTTCTAGAATTTGATGCTGGCCATACCGCGTTGGTAAATGCCTCGGCCAACAATCGCCGTGACATCGAATACGCGACGTTCCGCTTCGAGGGAACCCGCGGGACCGTAACCGGCGACCTAGATCTCTTTTCCGGTAACGCCGCCGGTGACGCTACGAAACTCATGATTCGCTGCGAGTCGCTCGGCACCGACGACCCATATTGCGCCCACATCCCGGAACTGCGCGTCCCGGATTCCTTTATTGGTCCAATGGCCTCGCTGATGGTCGCAATTGAGGACGGAATTGAGCCCGATCCCGGCGGGCGCGACAACCTCCGCACCATCGCTCTGCTGGAAGCCTGTTACCGGTCCGCCGACAGCGGCCAGGCGGTGACAATTCCCAACCCTTAATAGTCTCGAATCCAAGTCAAACCGGTCAAATAAGCGTGCCATAATCGGCTAAATCGAAAAGCAATCAATCACCCGGAACGGAATTAGCATGTCGGCGACCGATTCTGCGCCTGTTATCACTGCCTGGATGAAACCATCCTGTGGGTGGAGCAATGGCGTGCGTGCAGTGCTGGCCAAATACGATTTGGCATACCAGGACAAAGACATCATCAACATCCCGGATAACTACATCGAGATGGTGATGAAAACCGGTCAGCGCTTCCAGCCGAGCCTGGAAATTAACGGCGAAATCGTAGCCGACGTTTCCGGCGAAGAGTTGGAACAATTTCTGGTCGCTCGCAGGCTGGTCAACGTTTCGCAAGCCGACGCCGGCGTGCCGTTAGACGCCCCCTGTACCGACGAAGAACACGCCGCAATGGTAGCCGGACACCAGCCGCCACTGGCCCAGGGACTGACGTTGCGCGACCTCTCAACCTAACCGAGCAGCAATTGAGCGAACTGAGGTTCGCATCGGCCTTGTCGGTTGACCGGCCGGCAAGCGAAACCGTACATGATCTGGTCGCGACGGTTGGGCAGGGTGAACCGCGGCCGCCTGATTTAGCGCTCTTTTTCACCTCGCCGACATCACATGCTGATGCTGAGGGCCAAATTGCAGCGCTTGATACTCAACTGGGTGCCGAAAATTCGATCGCCTGTTCGGCCGAATGGGTGCTTGGCAACGAACGCGAGGTCGAAGATCAGCCCGCCGCCACTCTTTTGGCCGGTTGGGGCCAAGATCTCCGTTGTTCCGGCTTCGAATTGGGCAATGGCGACTGGCCAGAGGTTTTTAAAGGGCCAGCAAACCTGCGTGAGCGGCTGGAACTAGATTTTGAGCCCAAATTGTTTGTGTTGTTGGCCGAACCATTTACCGCTCCGCTGCGACATTTGCTGCCGGCGTTTGATACGGCCTTCCCCGGCACGCCGATGGTTGGCGGCGTAGCCAGCGGCGGCGAAAGTCCGGGCATGATCAAGCTGGCAGCCAACGGCCGAATCCGCGACGAGGGCGTAGTGGGCTTGGCCCTTGGAGGTTCGATCGAGCCGGAGATCATCCTCTCGCAGGGATGTAAACCGATTGGCCCCGAATTCGAAGTGACCGGTTCCGAGCGCAACCAGATAACCGGCCTTGACGGCCACAAACCGACATTGCTTTTTCATGATCTTTACCACTCGCTAGGTGACGATTTGAAATCCTATGTGCACCGTGGTGGGCTCTTGATTGGGATAGCCGTCGATGACTGCGAAGACCCACCGGGGCCGTCGGATTACCTGATCCGCAATGTTTCCGGCGTTAACCCCGAAACTGGCGCAATTGGCGTAATGGATCTGGTGCGACCGGGCCAGATTGTTAGGTTTTTTGTCCGGACCCCGACCGCGGCGGCCGACGATTTTGAATTGCTGCTCTCGCCGCAGGCATTTTCCAGCCCGGCCGCTGCGGCGCTGCTTTTTACGTGCAACGCCCGCGGAACCCGGCTCTACGCCGAACCGGACCGCGATGTCGGCATCGTCTCCCACGCCATCGGGCCCAATGTTCCGGTGGCCGGCTTCTTTGCTAACGGCGAATTGGGGCCGGTGGGCAGCAGTAACTACGTTCATAGCTATTCGGCCAGCCTGTGCCTGCTTAGGCCATCGTCGGTTGACGACGCCGCTCTCGCTCGCTAGCGGCGGTGATATTGGTCCGCGAGGGCCGCGCCGATTGGGTTGAGAACGCCAATCGGCAACCAGCGTCGGGCGACGGGTAAGTAAGAAAAATCGGCCGAATCGACGCCGGGCATCGGCGAACTCCCTGATCTGGAAACCCATCGGTCAACAGTGGAGCAGCATTGGCGACAAACCGGGCAACCAACCCGGCGGCGACGCAGATCGCCGATACGGTTCCCAGCCCCTAAAAGTCGGTCCAGGATCCATCGGGCAGGATTAGCTCATCGGTGGGTGCGGGCAGGCGTTCCCGCGCCGACTCGATTTCGCGCGCCCGCTCGCGATTGAGCCTGATACCCAATCCCGGAGTGGACGGGGGTCCCAGGAAGCCGTCGCATTGCTCGGGCAGACCATCAAAGATCTCATAAAAATCGGCCGGAAACGGCCAGATTATTTCCTGAATCAAAAAATTCTGGCAAGACAGGTCCAGATGCAAGCTGGCCATCGTATTAACCGGAGACTGCGGATTGTGCGGCGCCAGGCGAATTAGGTGAGTGTCGGCATATTCGGCGATCTTTTTTACCTCGGTAATCCCATGGGCGTGCACGATGTCCGGCTGGATGATGTCAACCAAGTTGCCTTCAATCAGCGGTTGGAAATCCCATCGCGAATATTGCCGCTCCCCGGTGGCCAATGGAACCGGACACTTTTCGCGCAGCAATCGGAACGTGTCAATCGCCTCAAACCGGGTCGGTTCTTCGAGCAACAGGATGTCGTAAGGGGCGACACGGCGGGCAAAGTCGATAGCATCGGCGGGATGCAGACGACCGTGGGTCTCGAGCAAAAGGTCAAAATCCGGCCCCACGAAGTCACGGGCCGCCTCCACAATCGCGGCTCCGCGTCTCACTGAGTCGCGCGGGTTCAATTTCTCACGGTGGGAAATAGCGGTCGGATCCGACGGAACGGCGATGAATTTCACGGCCGTCCAGCCGTCGCGGAGCAATGGGCCCAAGGCATCGGGAACCGCCGAAGGATCCGCCAGACGGGCATGGTTGTAAAGCCGCACTGAATCGCGCAGCGGACCGCCCAATAGCACGTGGATGGGCACACCCAAAGCCTGGCCGCGGATATCCCACAGGGCCACGTCAATGGCTCCGATTGCCGATCCGGTTGTCGGTCCACCACGGCGCCGATCTCCCAAATAGAGACGCCACCAAATGTTTTCCGAGGCCATCGGGTCCATCCCGACGACCACCTCGGACATCTCGGCCAAGGTTGCGGCGACGCTTTTTCCGCGTCCCATCAGGGTCGCCTCGCCAAGGCCGGTGAGACCCTCGTCGGTGTGTACTAGCACCCACAGGAAGGACCGGCTCGGCAGGCGGTACTGGAAGCTCTCAACCGCGGTTATCCGCAATTTATCTATCTCCGACTGGCAATACTTCTTTAATGATGGCCGCTTTTTCCACCTCGCGCCTGCATCAATTTGGAGAACACAATGCCCAAGCACCGGCCCAACGTTCTATTCCTCACATCGGACCAGCAGCGTTTCGATTGCTTGGGTGTCAATTCCAATGGCTATGTGCAAACGCCGGCGGTGGACCGCTTAGCCGGCGAAGGCGTCAACGTGACCGGGTATTACGTCAACAATCCGGTCTGCATGCCGTCGCGAGCAACGCTACTGACCGGCCGCTACCCGCGAAATCACGGTGTTACATCCAACGGGATCGCCCTTTCCGAGGATGAATTGACAATCGCCCAAATCCTTTCCGACGCCGGTTATCGTACCGGCAATTTAGGGAAATTGCATTTCCTGCCGCACAGTTCCCGCGACTACGATCGCCCGCACCCCGCCTACGGTTTCGACGTACATGTAAACGCCGATGAGCCGGGCTGCTACCCCGACGACTACATACGTTGGATTCGCCAGGTTGCACCGGGCATGGAGGAAAAAGTTGGCGTGCCACACCCTGTAATCGGCGATCGATCGCAACTCTTTTGGGATTTTGAGGCGCCGGAGGAACTTTCCTACACCGCCTGGGTGGCCGACGAGACAATCCGCTTTATCGATGCCGCCGGCGAAACCCCGTGGTTCGCAATCGCCGGTTTTTATTTGCCGCACCTCCCGTGCAATCCGCCTGCCGAATACACCGGCCGGTACCCGGCAGAGGGCGTTCCAGCACCCGATATAGTGCCCGGCGAGCTAGATGACAAGCCAGCGATGGTGCGCCGCATTGCTGAGAGCTTGCTTCCCGCCACCGACGAGGAGGTCGTCGAATTTAGGCAGCACTACTACGGATCCTGCACGATGGTCGATCGTCACTGTGGACGAGTAATTGATCATTTGGAGCGCACCGGTCAGCTCGACAACACGATTGTTGTCTATTACTCAGATCACGGCGATGCGTGCGGCGACAACTACACGATGGGCAAGCATCAAGCCAATTACGATTCCTGCCTGCACGTGCCGATGGTTTGGCGCTGGCCCGGCGGCATGCCCCAGGGCGCTACGCTTGACGGGTTCTTCGAGGGCGTCGATTTGCTGCCGACTCTGCTCGACGCTCTTTCGATTCCGATACCGGCCCGCATCGACGGAAATTCCCTCTGGCCGCAGTTGTCCGGCGGCGGCGGAACGGGCAAGGACTGCGTTTTAGTCGAGTATTTCGATCCCGGCAATGACCAAGTTGACTATCCGGTTCCCAGCGCCACCCGCTATTCGCAAGGCGGGGCGTCAGTTCTCACCCTAATCGACGAGAAACACAAGTACTGGATCGATTCGGCAGGTAATGAAATCCTCTATGACCGGATCCGCGATCCGGGTGAACACGTCAATCTGGCTGGCGACCCTGGGCACGCCCAGGCCCTGGGCCGGATGCGCCGGGCGCTGCTGGTCAAATTGACTTCAACTTATGACCGGCGTCACCAAAAGTTGGCCCTCTACTGATTTCCACCAATCCCGCCAGGCAAATTGCACAAGGCTGGCTTTAGGCGTCGGCGGCACACCGAAAACCCAAATTTCCGGCGCCGGTGTCGGGCGTGTTTCGGTTTCGCGCCGCTACTCGGTAGCGGTTGCAGTAGGAGTCGTGGCAGAGATAGGATCCACCGCGCATAACGCGCGCGGCGCCATTGTCTGGCCCTTTCGGGTTAATTGGCGAGGCGGTCAGGTGATGGTTGGGGCTAAACCAGTCGGAACACCACTCCCAGACGTTGCCGGCAACCTCGAAAAGCCCATACCCGTTGGCCGGAAAGGTCTTAACCGGACAGGGGCCGAGATAACCGTCGTCGCGGGTATTTAGATCAGGGAACTTGCCCTGCCAAATGTTGGCCCGATGGTTTCCTTCAGGCGTGAGCTCATCGCCCCACGGGTAGGCCGCCTGGGCCAATCCGCCACGCGCCGCAAACTCCCATTCAGCCTCGCTGGGCAGTCTCTTACCGGACCATTGGCAGTAGGCCTGTGCGTCGTTCCAGGAAACTTGCACGACCGGGTGATCTGGTCGTTTCTTCACGTTGGAGCCGGGACCTTCCGGGTGCTTCCAACTGGCGCCTTCGATCGCCACCCACCAAGGGACCTCGTTAACGCGGCGGGGATTGGCGGCCAGCAGTCGCGGCGGCACCAGCAGGTCAAAGACAAATGACCAGCCAAACCGCTCGCTCTCGCTCACGAAGCCGGTTTCGCGCACGAAGCGGGAGAACTGCCGGTTGGTTACCTGGGTCTGATCAATGTAAAACGGATCCACCGTTATCTGGCGGATCGGCCCCTCGCCATCGTCAGGAAATCCGTCTGAACTTTCGGTGCCCATCAAGAATTGGGTGCCGTCAATTAAGACCATTCCCGTCGGCGCCTTCTCGATTGCCGACGGCCGATTATCGTCCGATGATGCGGCGACCGCTGGCGGCAGATTGGACCGGGAAGGAGGGCAGCAATCAGGTGGCATTTGTCAATCCTGCACTAAGGCTTGACGAAAGCTTCGATGCGATCTAATCCGCGCACTATGGTCTCCATATCAGTGGCAAAGCTCAGCCGCACGGTTTCGTCCAGCCCGAAGGCAGCGCCCGGCACAACCGCAACCAATCCCTCTTCCAATAGTCGGCTGGAAAATTCGATCGACCCGTCGACTCCGAGCGATTCGTAACAAGCCGATACGTCCGGCAGGACATAGAACGCTCCTTCGGGCCGCGGGCAGGTGATGCCCGACATGGCATTGAGGCGCCGGAAGCAGTATGCCCCACGGCGGGCAAACTCGGCCCGCCGCTCAGTCACCACCGCCTGGTCGCCGTTCAATGCGGCAGCATAGCCATACTGGGTGAAATTGCAGGCCCCGGAAGTCGTCTGGGTCTGAATCTTGGCCATAGCCGAAATGATCTGCTGCGGGCCGGCGGCAAAACCCAACCGCCAGCCGGTCATTGCGTAGGTCTTACTCGAAGCATTGAAAGTGATCGTGCGCTGGTAGGCGTCGGCGGAGAGGGAGGCAAAATTCTCAAATTCCGCTCCCGCGAACACAAGTTGGTCGTAAATTTCATCGGCCAGGACCACGATATCTGTGCCCTCCAGGACCTTGGCGATGGCCCGTGCCTCGGACGGTGAGTAGACAAATCCGCCCGGGTTGGAGGGTGAATTGAAAACGATCGCTTTCGTACGCGGCGTGATCGCCGCGGAAATTTGCTCAGCGCTGAGCTTGTAATCGCGTCCAACCTCGCCGGTAACGATTACCGGTAGGCCGTCGCAAAGGACCACCTGTTCGGGGAACGACACCCAATATGGCGCCGGCACGATCACCTCGTCGCCCGGATCGAGCAATGCCGCAAACGCCAAGAACAAGGCTTCTTTACCACCGCAGGTAACGATCACCTCTGATGGTTGGTAGGCAAGGCCGCTGTCACGGGCAAGGGCGTTAACGACGGCTTCTTTAAGCGGATTGATTCCGGAGGCGGGCGCGGCGTAACCGGTCCTGCCGGCCGACAAAGCCTCGATAGTTGCTTTTTTGGCCGGCTCGGGGGAATCAAAGTCAGGCTCGCCAGCTCCGAAACTGACCACATCAATGCCCTCACGGCGCATTTGGGCGGCGCGCCCGGCAACTGCCATGGTGGCCGATTCGGCCATGCGATTGGCCCGCTGCGAAATAATCATGGAGGCTCCCGATCGTGCCGGTTGGGTGAAGGCGGATTTATCGAGCTGCCGGAGGCAGAACCGACCCGATTTTCGGCTAACGCACTTGCCGGGCGGCGCGTAGTCTATTTGTTGCGGAATGGCAATTTAGATCGAAATTTCTACAGCTATGAGGACGCAAAATGGGAAAACTTGACGGCAAAGTCGCCGTGGTGACCGGAGCCGGACGCGGCATTGGCCGCTCGATAGCACTTTACCTGGCGCGTGACGGGGCCGACATCGTCGGATGCGCCCGCAGCATGGACGAACTTGATCGGCTCGCGGCCGACATCAACGAGATTGGCCGCCGCTGCATGATCGCCCGGGTAGACGTATCGGATTTTCTAAACGTTGACAACTTCGCTAAAGCCACCGTCGCCGAGTTTGGACGGTGCGACATTCTGGTCAACAATGCCGGTGGTTCGTTTGAGGTGTCGCCGCTGGTCAGCAGCACGCCGGAAGGTTGGGTCAACACCGTCAACGTCAATCTATTCGGCACCTATTACGTGATTCGGGCCATGGTTGAAAACATTCCGCGCGGCGGCAAGATCATAAATATCGCTTCCGGGATGGGGCTCTCTGCCCTGCCCGGCAACAGCTCCTACGCCGCCGCCAAAGCCGGCGTCCACATGCTCACCCAGGTGCTAGCGCTAGAGCTTTGGGAATCCGGAATCGATGTCAACGACGTCATCCCCGGATTGGTGGCCACTACCAACGTTTCCTGGGCATCCGATCGATCGTCAGTCGAGTCGGTATTAGCTGAATTTGAGGGCAAGGCGCCGTCGTTCGCGCCATCCGAGCGCGTTAAACACCCCGATGAATTAGGCGAACTGGTGGCCTGGATGGCGGCCCGGCCGGCCGGTGGACCGACCGGCCAATCATTCTCGTTAGCGAGGCGACCGTTCTGAAAATCGGATCCAACTGAACGCTCGGTTCATAATTTGCAAACAAGCTAATCACGGGTGGGGGTTTGTCCTGGACTCAGTAACGATCGATTCAAGACGTGAAGGGCCGGTTCTAGTTATTGATCTGGCCGGACGGATTGATGGCAGCACGGCCAGCCAATTGCAAGAATCCTTCGAGGCGGCAATCGCCGACAGTGATCTTGCAGTGGCGGTCGATTGCGCAAAAGTAACTTTTATTTCCAGCGCCGGCCTGCGGGTGTTCCTAATCGTCGCCCGTGAAATAAGCCAACGCGGCGGCAAACTGGCAGTTTGCAATCTCAACAAAATGCTCGGCGAGTTGTTCACAATCTCGGGGTTTGACCGGATTATTCCGGTGCACGCTGACATTGAAAGCGCCTCTGCATCCCTGCGCGGCGAGTAGAGTTTTTGGCTTTGGCCATGCGTTGGAATAGTGGCGGACACAGGCGGGTAAGACCGGGGCGCTATCGTTGACCGACGATCGGTCTAGGCCGTACAAGATCCTGGTTGTCGACGACGAACCGGATTTGGAGCCGCTGATTCGACAGCGTATGCGGCGCCATGTCCGCTCGGGCAAATATGAATTCAAGTTCGCCAAGGACGGCATCGACGCCCTCGAAAAGCTCGAGGCCGACCACGATATAGATCTCGTTCTCTCCGACATCAACATGCCGCGGATGGACGGCCTCACCCTGCTCGAGCAGATCCCCACCGTGGATCCCGATATCCGGGCGGTAATCATCTCAGCCTATGGCGATATGGACAACATTCGGACCGCCATGAATCGGGGCGCGTTCGATTTCGTGACCAAACCGGTCGACTTTAAGGATTTAACGGTCACGATCGACCGGGCGCTGACGAATCTGGCAGAGTGGCGCGATGCCCTGCAACACCGCGATCAGTTGGTTGCGCTGCGCAATGAGCTGGACATCGCTCACAATCTGCAGCAATCGATCCTGCACACCGATTTTCCGGTTTCGGAATCCTTCGAAGTATTCGCCCAAATGCGGCCGGCCCGCAACGTTGGTGGCGATTTTTACGACGTGATCAAGTTGCCCAATGGCCGGCTCGTACTGGTCATCGCCGACGTTTCCGACAAAGGGGTCGCATCGGCCCTTTTTATGATGGCCGCCAGGACTACCCTGAAGGCTGCCACCATCGGTGCCCCGGGCCCGGAGCGGATTCTCACCGAAGCAAATAACCTGCTCAGTTCCGATAACCCCAATTTCATGTTCGTGACCGTTTTTTTGGCCGAATACGACCCGGCCAGCGGGAAGCTGTACTACGCCAGCGGCGGCCATGACCGCCCGGTAGTGGTTCGCAACAGCGGCGAGGTGGAAATCATCGAACCGACCGGGGGAATCGCGCTGGGAGTTTTGCCCGATTTTGAATTCGAATCCGCGTCGATCGTGCTCAACCCCGGCGATGTTCTAGTTACCTACAGCGATGGCGTTACTGATGCCGTCAATGCCGGCGGTGAATCATTTGGGCTAGACGGATTAATCGATCTGCTCGCCGCCAGCCCGCAATCACACGCCGAACGCACGCTGCAATCGGTATTCGAGGCGGTTACAAATTTCGCCGGGGGCGCCGACCAATTCGATGACATTACCTGTTTGGCGCTCTCACGCAGCAGCAATAACGCTTCGGGGACCTAGTTGGCATGTCAGATCAATCCGGTCACGATGCGGCGACCAACGATCGCTCAACCATAAAGCGCACGCGCCAAATACCGCCGTTGGCCGACCACCTGGCTGAACTTTCGGCGGCCGCGGCCGCGATTTCGCGTGAGCAAGATTGGTCGCCAGAGGTTGAATACAAGGTGACGCTGGCAATTGAGGAAATTGGCCTAAACATAATCAACTACAGCGGAATCGCCCCTGATCGGCTGATCGACTGCATCATAGAAGCCACGCCGGATAAGGTGGCGGTCACTTTTCGCGACGAAGGTCACGAATTTAATCCGCTCACCGACACTCCACCGGCAGACACCGACTCTGAAATGTCCGATCGTAAAGTCGGAGGCTTGGGCGTTTTTCTGGTGGCCACCATGCTCGACGAGGTCGAGTATGAATACCAAGGCGGCCGCAACGTACTGACAGTAGTCGCCCACCACCCGCGTTGATCTTCCAAACCCGACAGCGCAGGCTGGCGATATTGCTGGCCGCGGCCGTCGTTATCGCCGCGGCCGCCTTCATCGCATTGCGAACCGATAAAGCGCCCGCGCCTAACGCGGTTGAACCGACCGCGCCTAACGCGGTTGAACCGACCGCGCAGATAGAAATCAGCCAAGCTGATAACCAGGGAGTGTTCGAAAATTCGATCCTGTTCGGGCAAACCGCGGCATTCTCCGGACCGGCCGCCGCATTGGGAATTGGCATGCGGGACGGGATCCTGGCCGCATTTGAGGAAAAGAATCGCGCTGGCGGCGTGCACAACCGCCAATTGCTGGTCAAATCGTTAGACGATACCTATGAGCCGGAATTGGCGATCGAAAACGCCCAACGGCTCATTGACCAAGACGGAGTCTTCGCCCTCATCGGATCAGTTGGAACACCCACGTCGCGATCGACGGCCCCGGTGGCGTTGGCGGCCGGCGTGCCACTGGTGGGCCCGTTCACCGGGGCGGCCATATTGCGCGACGCCTCTTTCCCGAATATCGTCAACCTGCGCGCTTCGTACGCGCAGGAAGCCGAAACGATGGTACAACGGCTCTTTGGCGAACAGGGAAATTCGCGCATCGCCGTTGTCTATCAGGATGACTCGTTCGGACGAACCGGCTATGAGGGCGTGCTCAGCGCCCTGGCCCGACGGAACCTGGAGCCGGTCTCAGTTGGGCTGTACACCCGCAACACACTGGCTGTTAAAACGGCGTTCCTGGATGTCGCGGCCGGAAACCCGGACGCCATCATCGTAATAGGTCCTTATCAACCAACCGCCCGCTTGGTTGAATTGGCCGACAAATTGGACCTGCAAGTGCAATTTATGGCAATTTCATTTGTCGGCACCAACGCCCTGGCCGACCAACTTGGTCCCTTGGGCGAGGGGGTTCAAATTACCCAGGTGGTTCCGTTTCCAACCGATGCCCAATTGCCGATAACGGCCCAGTATCTGCAAGCCCTGGCCGACCATGACCCAGCCGTTCAACCGGGTTTCGTGTCTTTTGAGGGCTACCTGGCCGGACGGATGACGATAGCTGCGCTGGAGCTCTGTGGGCCGGAGCTGAACCGTGAGTGCTTTCTGGCCAGTTTGCCCAACAACGGGCCGATCGATCTGGGTGGATTTGCACTGGAATTCGGATCAGGCGACAACCAGGGATCGGATGCCGTTTTCTTAACGGTGATCAACAGCGACGGGCGCGTTGAGCCGGCATTGGTCGGCGGATAGCCGGCGAAACGTGCAAATTGACCATCGATAGGGAACCCGATTCAATCGGCCAGACCGAAACTCTAGGCCGCCTGAGCAAATGGATTGCCGCGGTGCGCGGTGGCCCACGCCTGATTCGGACACAGCTCTATCTGGGGATCGGCGGTGCGGTGGCGCTGACGATCGCTGCCGGATTGGTAGGTCTGATTTCGTTTGAGCAACTGCGGGTAACGCAATCCGAAATCACCGAAGTGGCGGTACCGGATCTAACTTCGGCGTTTGCCTTGGAGCGCTTCAGCGGGAATCTGGAGGCGGCCGGTCCGGCGATCGTCAGCGCCGAGAACGAAGCCGAGCTGGGCCAGCTCATTGCCGCCGTGGACGCCGAGCGGGCGGCCGGCAATGAGCTGCTCGAGGCGCTTGATGCGGCGGGTTCAGTCGATGCCGAAATCCTCTCAATCTCACAGCAGTTGGCGTCCCTAAATGACGATATCGGCGAGCTGGAGTCGCTCAAGGTCGAGGCGCTTCAGGTCGATCGCAGTTCGTCGACGCTGTCGATTCGGATTGCCGGGTTGCGCGACGAAATTCGTTCGGTGCTGGTGCCGGCGATCGACGACCAACTCTTTTTTCTATCCACCGGCTACCGCGAGCTCGCAGACATAGACCCGCAGTCGCCGCCCGATGGTGCCAGCCATTTGAACGTTGATCAGTTGGGCATTTATCGCTCCCTGGTGACGCTGCAAACCGATGTAAATATCGCCGTGCAGTTGATTGCATCGGCCTTCATCGTCGCCGACGCCGATGCCGTCGAGCCATTGCGTGAACGATTCGAGGCGGCAATCGGGCGGGCCGAACTGAGCATGCGGTCGCTGCGCGGGTCTCCCGTCTTCGGTCTGTTGACTCCGGGGCTAAACCAACTCTCGGCGCTGGCCCTGGCCGAAGACGGAGGATTCGACCTGATTGACCGCCGCTTGCGATTGGTCGATCTGCAGGCGGACGCGTTGGCGCGAAGTCGCCGCAATGGCGATCGACTGAGCCAACTCGTAAACGCCAGGGTTGAAAACACCCAGGCTCAAGCAGCCGCGGCGGCTGATCAATCAGCCCGGGCAATTGGTCTGGGACGAACTTTGTTGGTGCTCATTACGATCATCAGCGCTGGCGGTGCGGTAACCATCGCCGTCTTCTATGTCGGCAGGATCATATCCAGGCGCATCGGACAGCTGTCCGGCCACATGCGGCGTTTGGCCGGCGGCGAACTGGAGACCTCATTGACCATGCAGGGCCAGGATGAAATCACCGACATGGCCGAGGCGCTTGAGGTGTTTAGGCGGCACGCGCTGGAGGTGCAACGGCTCAATTTGGTCGAAGAACTGGCCGCTGAAATTCAAAGAAACAATGAAGCGCTGCAATCGGCTCTGGCTGAATTACAGCAGGCTCAACAGCAAATAATCTCCAGCCAAAAACTGGCCGCCCTGGGCGAACTTACCGCGGCGGTGGCGCATGAGATCCGCAACCCGCTCAACTTCGTTAAGAACTTCTCGGAGGCATCAGAGGATCTGATCGAGGAACTAAGCGAGATCATTGACGATGTCGGCGAGTCGGTTGACGAGGAGAACCGGGGGCTATTGGCTGAAATAGCCGGCGATTTGACGGCCAACCTGCAGCGCATTCGCTCGCACGGCAACCGGGCCGAATTGATCGTGACCAACATGCTGCAGATGGGTCGCGCCCGAACCGGCGAACAAGTTGCAACCAATCTGAACGATCTAATCACCGTGCACGCCAAGTTGGCCTACCAAGGAGCGCGAACCCGCGACCCCGACCTATCGATCGATATGGTTTTTGACCTTGATTCCGAAATGGGTGAGGTGGCGGTAATTCCGCAGGACGTCGGACGGGTGTTCCTAAATCTGGTCGGCAATGCCTGCGATGCGGTCGACAGCCGGTGGCGGCCCGATGGAGGGTCCGGGGTGCGCTATCCGCCGGGTGAGGGACCCAACATCACGGTTACTTCAAAACGCGAACCGGACAGTGTCAGGGTCACGGTCCGTGACAACGGCGGCGGCATTGCCAAAGATGCAATAGACAAGATCTTCAACCCGTTCTTCACCACCAAGCCGCCGGATCGGGGAACCGGTTTGGGTCTGTCGATTTCCAACGACATAATCACCAGCCGACTGGGGGAACTATCGGTCGATTCGGTCGTCGGCGAGTACACCGAATTCCGAGTCAGTTTTCCGTTGCAACCTCCGCCTGACGAGCCGGCCGGCCCCCAATAAATTCGACTAGCCGGCCGACAACCCGATGACGGCAACGGCGCACCGGGCAATGAGGCCAGTGCATGGGCCGCCCGAGAGTTGGTGATTCAAATCGGGGCGACGGTTTGCCAAATCCGAACGCTATTGCCGGCCGTCGACGAGGGCTTTGGTGAGCGGCAGGTCCGTCCGCTGGCGGCGAAAGGTATTCTGCCGTCAGGCGGGCAGATAAACGCGATCGGCCTCGGGGTCAGCATCGGTGCTTGGCACGGTTGCCACCGCGCCCCAAAAGGCCTCTGGAATCGGGTGGTTGGCCCAATCGATGGTCTCGGCGATTCGCTCCGCTTTGGAGCAGCCGCAGATAGTTACCGAAACCAGTGGATCGCGAAGCGAAAACTGCAGCGCGGCCGCCCCGATAGGCACTGAATATTCGGCGCAAATTGATTCGATTTGACGAACCGGGATGAGTTTTTCGTCAGAAGCCGGCATGTAGGTGAGGCGCGGATAGGCATCGGCTCCCTTGGCCAGCACCCCACCCATGTATGGCGCGGCGTTGAGTACGACCGTCCCGCGGGCAACGGCCAGGCGGAAAAGTGGCCCGGCATTGGAATTGATGATCGAATAGCGATTGTGGCTGATCATGAAATCAAAGTCCCACCGCTCGACCAACGGCGCCATCACCTTAACGTCGCCGGCGGCCAGACCAACGTAGTCGGCGATTCCTTCGTCACGGATTGCAAAGAGTTCGTCGAGGGCTCCGCCAGAACGGGTTACCTCATTTATGTCGCCGGCGTATTCAGGATCATGCAAATGCAATATTTCGACCTTGTCGACTTCCAGAGCCGCCAGTGTCTCGTTGAGCGAGCGGCGGACCTGTCCCGCATCGAAGGATCCGGTGTCCATGTTCCGGTCAACCTTGGTGGAAATAACAAGATCATCCGGGCGGCCGCCGCGCTCGCGAATTACGTCGCCAATTCGCTGCTCGGAGCGGCCCATGCCGTAGTTGCGTGAGGTGTCGAGAAAATTGATCGGGCCATCAAAAATCGCCCGAATCGTCTCATAGGCCCGCTCGACGCCGACTTCGTAACCGTAGGTATCGGGCATATTCCCGAAGGCCGAGGTTCCAATACAAACCGGCGTAACAGACAGATCGGTCTGTCCGAGGCAGACTTTTTCCATATCGCAATCCATAGCTAACGGGGTTGGGCGGCGCAACCCGCTGGTGGGATCATTATCTTCAAAGCGTTAATAAGTCGAGAGGAAATTTTGGGCTCCGCGACAGGCCGGGCACAATCTAAACAGCATAAAACGCGTTTATTCGCGAGAAATCGTCAAAGGGCATATTCAATGATCAGGATCGGAATAATCGGTTGCGGGCGGATACTACCGGCCCACCTGGATGGAATTCGACAGACGCTTGCGGCCGGCGTTTGCGAGGCCACGATCACCGCCCTTTGCTCGGGCCACATCGAGAACGCCAAGATGTTTCGATCACCGGCCGACGGGATTCCTCCCCGCGAACCGCTGGTCAAGGACCCGGCCAACCCGATGAGTACGCCGCACATTTACATATCCGATTTCCAAGATCACCGGCCGCAGGTCTACGACGATTACCGACAGATGCTCGATGACCAGATCGTCGATGCGGCCTTGGTTTTGACCCAGGTTGGCCAGCACCATACGATGGCCGCAGATTGCTTTTCGGCCGGAGTGCACGCCCTGGTCGAAAAACCGTTGGCGATCACAACTACGGCCGCTCAGCAGATGATCGCCGCGGCCGATTCGGGGGGCTGCGTGCTTTCCGTGGCCGAGATGGTCAGGCACTTTGAGCTGCATCGGGCCCAACATTGGGCGGTAGCCAACGGACATATCGGCGACATCCGGCTGGCCATCCATCGCGAAATGGGTGTTCCCGGGCGATCGCCCAAGCTCGGGTCGGCCGGCCGCTGGCGCCACATCCGCAATCGGGTCGGATCCAATACGGCCCTTGACCTGGGTGTCCACCGCTTGCACATGCTCGAATACGTGGCCGGGCCGATCCAGAGCATCAGTGGGCTAACTGACACGATGGAGAAAACCAAATTCGCTCTTGATCGACATACCGATTACGAGTCGGTGCAGGACGAATCCGACGACTTTTGCATTTCGCAACTCGAATTTGCCAACGGCGGCTACGGCCAGGTGCTGATCGTGCGCGGATTGCACGGCCGGCCGCTGGATCAACCGATCGTTACCGCCTATTACGGCAGTGGCGGGTCAATCGTTGGTCGGACCATCACCAACCAGGACGGACAAGATCGCGATGTCGTCGAGCTGCTCCACGAGGAGGCCGATTCTTCGCTTTTGGATTCCTGGTTCCCGGGCGGCCTAAAACATGAATTTGGTCTGCAATTTGCAGATTTCATCGCCGCCATCGAGAGCGGCGGTCAACGCTGGCCGGAATGCGACGGAAGGCAGGGTTTGCGCGATCTGGCCCTAGCCTACGCCCAAATTGAATCTTCGCAATTGGGTCGCCCGGTCACTCCCCAAGAGGTCATCGACCGGCAGGCTTATGCCTGGCAGGGGCCGATCGACGAGGCGCTCGGCATCGAGGCGGCCAAGCCAAACTAATCGGTGGCGATCGGTGGGATTAAATTCGCCCAGGGGATGACCCGCTCGACCAACCGCGAGTAATTGAGAACCGTCCGGTCGGCGAAACGGGGGCCCACGACCTGCAGGCCGATCGGCAATTTACCCTCGGCAAATCCGCACGGCAAAGTTGCCGCCGGGTAGCCGGTCATGTTGAATGTAAAGGTATGGGTGCACCAGGACTCAAGCCCAAACTCGCTCGCAGCGGGCATCGGCGGGGCATCCATGCCGACCGGAATCGGCGGCACCGTCACCGTTGGCAGCATCAGCACGTCATAGCGGGAAAACAATTCGCGGCCGCGCTGGACCATCTCCCGCCGCCGAGCCCCGGCGGCGATAAATTCCTCTTTTCCAATCGTCAATCCCCGCTCCACCATCCGCACAAAGGAATCCTCAAGCAAGTGCCGCTGGCTGGCCAGCTGGGACCCTGACCGCAATGCGTAATTGGTGCAAAACAGGGTCATGAAATCTTCCGTCGGGTCGTCCCAGATCTGCCCCACCTCGTCAATGATGCAGCCGGCGTCGGCAAGGGCATCGATGGCCTGACGGACAGCCGAAGCCACCTGGTCATCGACGTCGGCGTAACCCAATTGCGGGGCGTAGGCGATGCGCGTTTGTGAGGGTTCAAGGTCTTCCAGGCCCTCCAGATAGTCGACTGTGGGGCCCGGCAGCGAGAGGTTGTCACGTTCATCGGGGCCGGCGATTACGGAAAGCATCAAGGCCGCATCGGCCACGGTGCGCGTCATTGGACCGGCGTGCGATAGTTGCTCGGAACCGCCAACGACCGGGTACAGCGGAACTCGCCCAAAGGACGGCTTGAAGCCGAATATTCCCGAGAAGGAACTCGGAATACGGATAGATCCGCCGCCATCGGTGCCGATCGTCAGCGGTCCCATTCCGGCCGCCACCGCCGCCGCGCCACCGCCGCTGGACCCACCCGGGCTGTAGTCCAAATTCCAGGGATTGCGGGTGATTCCGTGCAGGTAGCTATGGGTCACCCCCATGTGCCCAAATGTCGGCATGATGGTCTTGCCGATCAGCACCGCACCGGCCGAACGCAATCGTTCCCAGACGATCGAATCTTCCTTGGCGACATTGCCGGCGCTGGCCAGCGAACCATAAGGCGTCGGTAGACCGTCAACCAGCACGTGATCTTTGAGCGAGACCGGCACGCCTTCCAGGGCGCCGGGGCGTCCCTGGTCAATTCGCGATTGTGAAATGGCGGCCTGCTCTAAGGCATCGTCGCATACGTGATAGAACGCATTCAATGCCGGGTTGAGGCGTCCGATCTGCTCAAGTACGGCCCGCGTGACTTCGACCGCGCCCAAATCGCCATCATCGTAGCGCTGGCGCAGCTGGGTTGCTGGGAGAAAGCAGATGTCCTGCATTGTTAAATTCAATCGGGGGCAATGCGGCACTTTGAGTTAAGTGCGTCATCGTGATTTTGGCCTCTGCGGGCGATCGACGGCCAATTGATCTAGAAAGTTGAGGGTCGAAATGCTAATTGACGCTGCGAAACGTAAGAAATTTGACGAAGACGGCTACGTATTGACGGGCGAGATCTTCGATCACGATCTGCTAGATCGCACCGCGGCCGATTTTGAGCAGCTGCGAAATGCAATGGACACCCACCTGGAAGAAGCGGGTGGCGACTCGATCAATGTCAAGGGGCGCAATTTCATCGCCGACATGCACGATCGCAGCGAATCGGCGCGGAACGTGGCCCTGGGTGAGACGATGGCCCAATTGGCCTTGGAGCTCGTCGGCGACGATGTCCGGCTTTATTGGAACCAGGCGGTGACCAAGGCACCGCGTTCCGGGGGCAAGTTCGAGTGGCATCAGGACACCGGGTACTACCCGATCGAGCCACAGGAATACCTCACAATTTGGTTGCCGTTGCACGATGTCGACGTCGAAAACGGCACCCTTTCGGTAATGCCCGGTTCGCACCGCTGGGGCCTTCAAGAACATACAAAAGGTGAGGATTCGCCGGATCTGGTCGGCTATCGCGGCGACGACCCCGGCGTCCCGGTGCCGGTAAAAAAGGGGCAGGCCATCGCCATGTCCTCGATGTGCCTACACAGCTCCGGCCCGAATGATTCTGATTCGGCGCGATTGGCCTACGTGATCCAGTTCTGCCCGTCATTTGCAATCGATCCCAACACCGGGGGCGCAAGGGGCGCCTGGATTGAAGTTGCCAAAGGCGGGAAAGTTGTCATTGACCAGTTGCCCGGTGGCCCGCTGGGAGCGATGGGCCAGGGTGAATCGATAGCCGCCCAAACCACCGGCGTCCAATCTGAGTTCAAGCGGCCGTCGAGCAGTCAGAAGGCAATCTGACTAACTCGCGCCAATACCGGCGATCAGCTTGCGGTATTACCCGCTCTGCTTCAGATGCGGTGTCTTAGCCGCTCGGGAACAACACGTCAACCGGGGGCATCTGATCTAGGATCCCGGCGTTGACCGCTCGCCGATAGAGTTCGCGCAATGCCGCCACGCCCTGATCGCCCATGTCGTAGGTGAGGTCGTTGACATACATCTTGGCGAACTTTTCGCCGCGCTCAGCGTCGATGCCACGACCAAATTCAAGGGCGTAGGCGACGGCGTCGGCGTTATTGGCAAAGGCGGCCCGGATGCTTTCCTGCAATGCCCGCGCCAGATGTTCTTTGAGAGCGGGTGCCAGGGAGCGCTTGACACAGTCGAGACCGAGCGGCAGCGGCAGCCCGGTTTCGGCTTGCCAGACCGTTCCGAGGTCACTGATCTTGTGCAGGCCGGAATCAACGTAGGTCAGCTGACCCTCGTGGATCACGACCGCCGCCGCCAGTTCGCCGGCGGCAACCGGCTCCATGACCTGGTCAAAAGGGAGTTGCACGGCCTCAACTTGGGGAAGGAACATCTTCGACAGAAGGAAAGCGGTGGTTTGCGGACCGGGCATGGCCACTCGCTGGCCGGCCAAACTGGCCAGGCTGCGTATCTCTTTGGAAACTACGATTGGGCCATAACCCAGCCCCATGGACGCGCCACAACAGAGGATTTGGTAGTCGCCGGCAACCTGCGGATAAACCGCCGCCGAGATCGCAGTCATATCCAGCTCGGCGCGCAGAGCACGCTCGTTTAGGGTCTGGATGTCTTCGAGCACTTCGCGATGAGCCAATGGCGCGCCGCCACCGATGCCCACCAAATCGTGGCTGATTGCATAGAACATGAATGCGTCATCGGCGTCCGGGCTGTGCCCGATGCTAAGTTCGCGCATTAGGCAGCCTGAACCGTTTCATTGAAGACTTGCAAAACCTGGTAGGTCGTATTGCGCCGCGCCGGCACGAATCCAGCCTCGCGGATCATCAATTGAACTTCGGCCTCGGTAGTCCGGTTGTAGTGCCCGGCCTCGTTCATCACGTTTTCGTCAAAGAGAGTGCCGCCGAAATCGTCGGCTCCGAATGAAAGAGCCACCTGGCCAGCCTTCTTTCCTTCGGAAAACCAACTGGCGTCAATGTGTTCGAAGTTATCCAAATACAACCGCGCCAAAGCCAGCATCCGCAGGTATTGGTTGGGCCCCGCCCGTTTGCGGCCCAGGCGGCGCCCCAGCGGGGTGTCGCCCGGCGAGAAGCTCCACGGCACGAAGGCATGAAAATGACCCGGCGAATCCTCATCCTGGAGATCGCGGATGCGGTCCAGGTGCTCAATGATGTCGGGAGATTCCTCGACATGGCCGTACATCATCGTCGCCGTCCCTGTAAAACCGATGGCGTGGGCCGCCCGCAGGATCGCAATCCATTCGTCGGCATCCATCTTCAGCGGCGAAATTTGGGCGCGGACGTCATTGGTGAGGACCTCGGCGCCGCCCCCGGGCAGGGTGCGTTGGCCGGCTTCCCAGAGCGCCGCGAAGATTTCCTCGTATGTCAGTTCGGAAACCTGCCGCATTTTGAAAATTTCCGGCGCTGACCAAAAGTGGGGCGTCACGTCGGGGTGGGCGGCGCGGACCGCGCGGACCATGTCGACGTAGTAGGAGAAGGGCAGATCGGGGTGCAGTCCGCCTTGCATCAGCACTGTGGTGCAACCCTGCTCGGCGGCCCGGCCAACCTGCTCTACGATTTCATCGATCGAGTGAGTGTAGGCACCTTGCTCGGCCCCTGATCCGGGCGGCCGGTAAAAGGCGCAGAACGTGCAGTAGGCATCGCAGATATTGGTGTAGTTGAGGTTGGTGTCGATCACGTAGGTGACCAACGGTTCCGGGTGCCGATCAAACCGTACCTGCTGGGCTAGTTGCCCCAGTTCCAACAGATCGGCCTGCTCCCAGAGAAATAGCCCTTCGGCCCGATCCAGACGGGCTCCGGCGGCGATTTTTTCAGTTATTGCATCCATCATCGTGGAGTGGTCCTAGTCCTTTGTTTTGCATCGAGTTTGAAAAATTTTTGCAGCCCGGCCATTTCACGATCGCCGAGCCGGTAACTAAAGCGCGACAAATAATCCTCAATTTCGGCCACGCTCATCCCCAGGCCCGGTCGCCGCTCGGCAATCTCGGAGACATCGCCGATATTGCGGGCCAGGTTAACCGAGAAATAATCGGCGAGATCAGCCAACTGCGCCGGATCACTATCCATTGCGCTCAGCCATAGTCCATATACGAAGGGCGCCCCGGCCAGTTCCTGCCATGCGGCACCCAAATCGACGGTGATGGGGAAACGCTCATCGGCGGACCTGAGCGCGGCATCGCCGATAACCAATTGAGCGTCGTTGTCAGGTCCCAACGGATCGTATTGCAAGCGAGGGCCAATCCCCCAATATTCATGCAGCAATATCTTGAGCAATCTGATTGAAGTTGCGGTTTCTTCGGTCACCCCTATTACGGTCTGGGTCCCAAACAGCTGCGGCGGCACCGTGGTGTGCAGCAGTACCGAGGTGACCGGTCCCGCTGCGGCAATGGCGAAATTGCCAACCTGGCTAAACAAATCGGGATGGTCGGCCAGTGCCACCGAGGGAAGCGGCGCCACATCCACACCGCCAGCAACCGCCAGGTCATAAACCTGCCGCGGCGGCAGCGCAATCGAGCCCGAGCGAACCGAATCAGTTCCAAAGAATGGCTCCGTGTTCAAGTACGCAATGCGCCCCAGCCGCAGCCGTGTCAGCTCGCCCAACTTAGTGCGCCACGGCCTCAATCTCGGCATAGAGGGCGTTGCGGGCAATCGGCATCCGGCCGGCATCGCGGACCATCTGGGCCATCGATGCTCGCTCTAAGCCCAGCGGGCTGCCGGCCAACGCGGCATGGGCGATCCGCTCCGTGCCGATCGTCCCATCGAGATCGTCGGCGCCGAAGTTCAATCCGATGGCTGCCGTTTCAGCTCCGGTCATAACCCAGTACGACTTAATGTGGGGCACGTTGTCGAGCATCAGCCGTGATACCGCCAACATGCGCAGGTCGTCTATGGCCGTCGCCCCGCGGTCAACCAGCAAGGTCGTTCCCAATTGGTATTCGAGCGGGATGAACGCCAAGAATCCGCCGGTTTCATCCTGGCCCTGGCGGAGAAAAATGAGGTGGTCGATGCGCTCTTCCACCGTCTCGATATGCCCGTAAAGCAACGTCGCATTGGAGCGGATTCCGCGGCGATGGGCCATTTGGTGGATCTCCATCCAGCGATGGCGATCCACCTTGCCACGGAAAAGGAGCCGACGGACCCGGTCGGAAAAAACCTCGGCGCCGCCACCGGGCATTGAATGCAAGCCGGCGTCAACGAGCCGATCGAAGACCTCGTCTTCCGAGAGCTTGAACCGTTTGCAGAAATAGTCGATTTCAGCGGCGGTGAAGGCTTTTATTTGGACGTTTGGGCGCTCACGCCGCACCACCCGCAGCAATTCTTCGTACCACTCAAAGGGCAGGGTGGGGTGGTGTCCGCCGGTCATGTGCATCTCGTCCATCTCAGGATGGATGGTATCGAGGATCTCGTCGTAGCTCATCTCGTAGGCGTGATCATCGCCGGTCTTGGCGGCAAAATCGCAAAACTTGCAGGAGAGAACGCAGATGTTGGTCGCGTTTACCTGTACGTTGAGAACGTAGTAGACCTTGTCACCGGATATTCGGCGCTTGGCGAAGTCGGCCATGCGACCGAGGGAAAGGATGTCGGGCGACGACATCATGGTCATCCCGTCGGCCTTGCTCAGACGCTGGTCACCGATAACCTTTTCCCATATCGGCATTAGATTGGGATCGACAAAGCGGATCGCCGGATTCGGTACGTCCAAGCGAACCGGTGGGTCAAATACGGGCCCGTTGGCGGTCATAGGCTTGTCACCTTTACAGTTGGGTGCCGTTGGAAACGCCGATGCTGGTCAGCAACGTCGCCTGCAACTGGTCGGAGTCGTGCGGATCGATCGGCCGGCCGGTGCGCAGGCGATCGATCACAAAATCGTTTATGGCCCCGTACCAGATCGAGGCCAATAGCTCGGGGTCGGCCGGTGGGGCGGCGCCGGCGCGCATGGCAGCGGCAATTTCCTCGCTGATCAGATCGATCATGCCAGCGCGAATGTGCCCCATCGCCCGGTTGGGGGTTTCCGATTGACCCTGCAATTCAACAAGAACCATGCGGGCCAGGCGCCCGTTGGCGGCAAAGAGTGCGAGCACCGTCGAAAGCGCCGCATTTAATCGAGCGGCGGGGTCATCGTGATCATCCATCGCCGCACGCACGCGGTCCTGGAGCTTTTTGGCCATTGAGCGCAACAGGGCGTCGAAGATATCCAGCTTGGAACCGAAATGGAAGTAAGCCGCGCCCTTGGAGCGGCCGGCAGCGCGGACGATCTGGTCGACCGATGTCCGGTGATAACCATGCCGGGAAAAAACGACTTCGGCGGCCGAGAGCAATTGCTGGCGCGTGGCGTCAGCTCTTTCCTGCAGGCGGAGGGCGGTTGGCGGCATCAGTGGAACAGTTCACCGTCAAAATGGGGCCACACGATACGGCCCGCAAATTGACGGAATTTCGGTCGGAAATCAAGTTTATCGAAAAACCGACCGACCAGTCGGTTTTACCGTTGCCGGAGCCAACGGGTCGCGAGGTACCGGTCGGGCAATCTGCTAATTTCTGGTGTACGGAATTTGTCGGCCGAGATAGCTCAACCGGCAGAGCAGCTGTTTTGTAAACAGCAGGTTGTGGGTTCGAGTCCCACTCTCGGCTCCACCTTCAAATTCAAATTTCGACCAGGCTGGCCCGACCCATACCGCCGCCGACACACAGGGCGGCTATACCGCGCCCACCGCCGCGACGCTCTAGCTCGTAAACCAGGCTCACCAAGATCCGACATCCGGTGGCCCCCAGCGGATGGCCCATGGCCACCGCCCCGCCGTTTACGTTCACCTTATCGGCATTTATCTCCAGCTGGCTGAGCACCGATAGCACCTGACCGGCAAACGCTTCGTTGATTTCCAATAGATCAATATCGTCAATTGACAATCCGGTTCGCTGCAGCAGCGCCGTTATGGCCGGCGCCGGCGCAATGCCCATGCGCTGCGGATCAACCCCCACCACGACCGATGGACCCAGGCTGGCCAACGGCGCAATCCCCAGCTGATCGGCGATTTCGCGGCTGCCCACGACCACGAAGGCCGCCCCGTCTGATAAGCCCGATGCATTGCCGGCGGTTATCGTGCCCTCGGAACAAAACGCCGGACGAAGTTCGGCCAACTGCTGGGCCG
Source organism: Chloroflexota bacterium (assembly GCA_965249595.1). GTDB lineage: Bacteria > Chloroflexota > UBA11872 > UBA11872 > VXNJ01 > VXNJ01. The sequence goes on from OZ252242.1 coordinate 2,091,260, forward strand.
AAGTTTGACGTGGACATTCATCGGTAGCCACCCGATCACGGCCACCTCGTTTGGGAACGTCAATCGGAACAATTTCGGCCGGCCAATCGGCGGCCCTGGCAAACCGCTGCTGACTTTGCAGAGCGTAAGCGTCCTGGGCCTGGCGGTCAATTGCAAATTCGGCGGCCAGTTTTTCTGCCGTATCGGCCATGTGATTGTTAGCGAAAACGTCGGTTAATCCATCAGACAAGATGCAGTCTTCGAGATCGGTCGCCCCGAATCGAATTCCGGACCGGGCGCCGCGCAGCAGATGCGGAGCAGTGGACATTGACTCGGTTCCGCCGGCCAGCACCAGCTTGGCGTTGCCTAGAACTATCTGCTGGGCCGCCAATTCGATTGCAGTCAAGCCGCTGGCACAGACCTGGTTGACGGTCAGTGCCGGTTTTTCAACCGGCACCCCAGCCCCGATGCCCACTTGGCGGGCGACATTCATGCCTTGGCCGCCCTGTAGCACGCATCCTACGATGACCTCATCAATCAAATCTGCGCTAATCCCGGCATTGCTTAGCACGGCCCTGGCGGTGAGGGTCCCGAGTTGGCCGGCACTCAGCGGCGCCAACGAGCCGCCGATGCGCCCAATCGGGCTTCGCCCGGCCGCCAGTATTACCGGATCAGGCACCGGCCGAATCGGATCCGATCGTAAAAGCGTTGAGACATTCAGGGTTCGCCAGTGCGGTCTCATTGCCCAATCGACGGCCGGCCAGTCGCGCCTTTACCGCCAATTCGGCTTTCTTACCGTTGCGGGTCACCGGAACCGCCAGCACCCTGGATATCCATGCCGGAACATGCCGCGGGGTCGCCACGCGGGCGATTGTGGAGCGGACCTGCGCCATTCGATCCTCATCAAGTGGCCCGTCACACACCAAAAATAGAGCGACATTTTCCTCCCCGGCACGCTCATAGCCAGCGGCGATGGCGTCGCTGATCCAGGCAATTCTTTCCAAAGGCCGATAGATCTCGGCAGTCCCGATGCGGATGCCGCGGGGGTTGAGGGTTGCATCGGATCGCCCGTAAATCACGCTCGATCCATCAGCGGCAATCTCAATGTAATCGCCATGGCACCATACGCCTGGCACGCGGCCAAAGTACGCGTCGCGATACGCTCGGCCACTGGGATCCTCCCAAAACGAGACTGGCATCGACGGTGTCGGATTGAGGCATGCCAGCTCTCCCCGTTGCGAGACAACCGGGCGCCCCGCCGCGTTCAGGGCGGCTACATTCATCCCAAGGCCCGGCCCCTGAATGCGACCGGCGCGAACCGGCAGGGTCGGATTGGAGAGAACGAAACACGAAATAATGTCTGTACCGCCCGATATCGACCCCAGCAGCAGGTCGCTCCCCACGTTGCGATAGACCCAGCGGAAACCTTCCGGCGACAAGGGCGACCCGGTTGACAGCACCTCCCGAATCGCATTCAATTCAAATCGGCTGGCGGGGTTGATGCCTCCCCGTATGCACGCCTCGATGAATGAGGCGCTGGTCCCAAACACCGTCACCTTGAAATCGGCCGCCAATTGCCACAAGACCCCGAGATCGGGGTGACCCATGCTGCCTTCGTAAAGGACGATGGCGGCGCCCTCGGCCAGCACAGAAATTAGCCAATGCCACATCATCCAGGAACAGGTTGTGCCGTAGAACACCACGTCGTGGGGCTTCAGATCGGCGTGCAGCAGATGTTCCTTGCGGTGCTGGAGGAGGGTTCCGCCGGCGCCATGCACGATCGCCTTTGGCAGTCCGGTGGTTCCGGAGGAATACATGATGTAAGCCGGTTGATCGAAGGGCACCTGGGCGTAGCGTGGACGCGCCCCGGCGGTGGCGCTGGTAAGTTCCGCCCAGCTGATCCCGCCCGCTAGCGCCGCCGATTGGCTCGCCGCGTCGTAGGGCACGGTGACCACCGTCTTCACTGATTTGACCCAGGCCAAGGCCTCGGCGGTGGCGGCGCAGTCGAAGCGGCGGCCACCGTAGTAGTAGCAGTCGGATACGAATACCACTTTGGGGGAAACCTGACCCAGGCGTTCGACCGCCGCTTCCTCGCCAAAATCGGGTGAGCAAGCGGTCCAGGCCGCCCCAACCGCTATCGTCGCCAGCGCCGCGATGACCGTCTCTGGGCCGTTGACCAGCAAGCCGGCCACTCGGTCTCCCCGCTTGACGCCGCGCGCCCGCAGAGCGGCGGCAACCGAGGCTACCGAATCACTTAGTTCGCTGTAGCTGAGCGATCGGTTGGCGCCGGTCTCATCACGGTAGATGATGGCGGTCTTTTCGCTGTCGGTGGCGAGCAGGTTTTCGGCCAGGTTCAAGCGGGCGCCGGTAAACCATTTGGTGCCGGGCATCCGGTCCGGACCCTTGATCCGGGTTGCCGGCTTTGAAAACCGCACGCCGGCAAAATCAGCCATCAGCTCCCAAAATTGTGCCGGCCGGCGAATTGACCAGGCGTGCAAGGCCGCGTGATCGGGTAATTCTTCGCCGCTGCGGTCCTGCGCCATCCGCCTAAAGCGGGTTAGGTTGGCCGCCGCTACCTGGGCTGGCGTGGGCCGCCAGAGGATTTCGCCATCAGTCATGGGGCGGATTTCCGACGAACTCCTCTGGGGTCAAAAACGCTTTTTGAAATCAGCTCGATAAAACCGTTTCAGGAATTTTGAACAAGCGCCGCGCCTGTTCATAGAAATCGAGGCCAACATCATCTGAGAAACCATCGATTAATCGCTGCGTAACCGGCCCCGGCTGGCCATCCCAAATCTGGTGGTCATCCACCGACGAGATTGGCATGATCGAATACGATGTAGTGCAAGAAAAGGCCTCGTCGGCGGTGTAGACATCGTAGGCGTCGATATTGGTTTCCAGGAACGGGATTTCCAATTCGCGGGCAAGATCGATGATCGCCCCGCGCGTGATGCCGCGCAGAATGTTGCGCGGCTCCGGCGAAATTAAGACCCCGTCGCGCACGATCAGGAAATTGGCGGCGGTGCTCTCGGTGATGAACCCATCGCTGTCGGTAAGGATTGCCAATGAGCCCGGTTTGATGCGGGCCGCTTGTACCTCGGCCATCCGGTAGTGCATTCGTGATCGGTTCTTGACCTTGGGGTCAATCAGGTTGGCCGGTACCGAACGTTGCTTGGTAATTACCGCTTCCATACCGGTAAAGTAGTGGGCCCATTGGGTGGGTTTGTTGAGCGAGATTGGCCAAACCGAGAGCGCCACGGTCGGCGCGGTTCCCTGCGGAACCACCGATTGGAACATATCCGAGGCACCCGGCGAACAGTTGTGCCAGATGCCAAAGTCGTCATCCTGTTCCAGGGTCGGAAAATTGCGTTCAAGCAATTCCATCGTCAAGTCGCCCATTTCGGCGATGCTCAGCCCGCAATCGATGTCGACCATTTGCATGGAGTTGTAGAGACGTTCCAAATGGTGCTCAAGCCGGAACGGGCGCCGGTTGAAGGTGCGTGAAAACTCAAAAACCATCTGGCCGTAGAGGACTCCCAGGTCGTACACGCTAACGGCGGCCTGCCGCTCGGGCACCCAATTGCCATTAATGTAGGCAACCCTGCCTGAATCCTTCATCAACCGTCTCCGCACTGCTGCGATTGGCAAGGTGCCAATATCCCCCGACGGTCATCGACCGCCCAAGGGTGATTGTAAGAATCAGACCGAAATCGGCGGCGGCGTTGGCAAGCGGGTGGGCAACCCGAGTTTCCTGCCGTGGGTCATCTGATCGGCAATTTGATCAAGCAACGGCTCAAGCTCTTCTTGCAATTTATCAAATAGCGACCGTGCGGCAGATTCGCGGTCCGATTCACCAAGATCTTCCAGGACCAGCTCAAAACCGCCAGCCAGGGCGCAGCCAACGACAAAAAATTTGCAGCGCGGACGGGGCGCAAACCCCAGCATCATCAGGGCGTGACCCTCTTTGAAAAGCGCGGCATGAAAGCGCGGTGCAACCTGAGGGCGAATGTAAATCGCAAATGCGTGTGGCGACGGGCCGTCCGATCGGGCCAGCACCGCGTCATGGCGCCCGAAATTGCCGGTTGCGATCGCCGAATATCCATCGCCGGCGCGGGGCCGAGTGTCTAAAACCAAGCTCCCTCAGTCCCTCCAATTACCGAATCTGATCAATTTTGACTATATTACTCAGGAATACCGGTGCCGCTCTGACCTGGCGCCGGTCAAATGCACCGTCAGACGTTCATCGAGTAGGACTCAGATAAAGATGGCAGAATACGCGAACCCCTCGGCACTGGTATCGGCCGACTGGGTTGAGGAACACGGCGCCGATTCCAACGTTCGCCTCGTTGAAGTCGATGTTGATACTACCGCCTACGATAGCGGGCACATCGCCGGAGCGGTCGGCTGGAATTGGCAGACACAGCTGTCAGACAACGTCAAGCGCGATATTGTCAATCAGGCTGACTGGGAAGAATTGCTTTCGTCATCCGGTATCGCCAACGACACCCGGGTAGTGCTTTACGGCGACAACAACAACTGGTTTGCAGCCTTCGCCTACTGGCAATTCAAGCTCTACGGCCACGCCAACGTCCAACTTCTCAATGGTGGACGCGTCAAATGGGAAGCGGGCGGCCGAGCGCTGTCAGGTGATCCGGTCAGCTATCCGCGTACCAATTACGCGGCCAATGCGCGCAACGACGACCTTCGCGCCTATCAGCCGCAGGTCCTTTCGGCCATCGACCGCGACGTGGTGATGATCGACGTCCGCGCGCCGGCAGAGTACCGCGGCGAAATCATGGCCCCGCCGGGCCTGCCGGAGACCGCCCAGCGCATGGGTCGCATTCCCGGCGCCGCCAACGTACCCTGGGCCACAGCGGTGGCCAGCGACGGGACGTTTAAAAGCGCCGATGAGTTAACTGAGATCTACGGATCCAAGGGCGTTAAGCCAGAGCAGGAAACCATCGCCTATTGCCGGATTGGCGAGCGATCCTCGCACACCTGGTTTGTCCTTAAGGAATTGCTCGGCGTCGACGACGTGCGCAATTACGACGGCTCGTGGACCGAATGGGGCAGCATGATCGGAACCCCGGTCGACGTCGGCTGATCGCACGCCGGATTCCGACCGGCAGCGAAATTTACGGATCCCGATCAGGCACCGCCGTCAAACGCGGTGCCTGATCCTTTTTTGGGTTCAATGGCCGTTTGCCGGCGCGCGCTAGGCGCTCGCGGTGGCCGCCATTTTCAATAAATATTCCCGCTGGGGACGAAAGCAGCCCCGCTGGCAAGCCGGTCTGGAGCGTACGGGCGCGCTAAGGCCGGAGTCTCGCTGCGGGCGATCATCTGGGCAACGCTCCAGCCGGTGGCGGGAGAATGCATCGCTCCGTGACCGGAAAAACCGGCCGCGATGACGACACCGGCCGGATCTCCCAACGGACCGATATAAGGGTGACGGTCGGGCGTTACGGCATAGAGCCCGCCCCAACTCTTGCGCGGGGAAATCATGGCCTGCGGATCTTGCCGCAAGCGGGACTTTAGCCGCGGCAGCAATGCTGCGCCGAAGGCGGGGTCGAATTGGTGGTCAAATCCAAATTCCTGCGCAGGGTCCTCATAGATGAGCATTGCGCCGCCGCCGCCGAGATGATCTTTTCGGAAGTGAAAACCGTCCTCTTCAATCGTCATCGGCGACATATCGGGAAGTCCTGGCAGCGGGTGGGTGCCGGCAATTTGACGGCGTAGCGGGGAGACCTTCAAGTCGGTCCCCACCGAATCGAGTAACCGCCCGGACCAGGCCCCACCGGCAACTACGACCCATTCGGCGGCCAGCTCAAAATCACGGCCGATTACCGCGTTTACCCGCCCGCCCGTCGATTCAATCACCAATGCTTCGACATTGAATCGGAATCTTGCGCCGCGCGACATCGCGGCCCGCAGATAGCCGTGCATTATGTAAAGCGGGTCCATGAAGCCGTCAAGTGGGCAGAACGACCCGCCCAAGACATCGTCGGTTCGCACATGGGGCACGACTTCGGCCACGCCTTCGCGGTCCAGCATGACCGCCTCGGACAATCCGGCGGCCTGCTGGATTGCATTGATTTCCCGCAGTTGGGCCAATCGCTTGGGGCTCTGGGCCAGAAACAGATACCCAAATTGCCGCAATTGCGGGGAAACCCCGGTGTCCCGTTCAAACCGGAGCAGACGCTCGAGCGCAAATCGCGAGAAGGCAATATCAGCCTGGTCGGCAAATTGCAGCCTAAAGCCGCCGGCCGCGCGTCCGGTCGATCCCCAACCCGGAAGGGGTGACCGGTCCAGGACGACGACGTCGCTTATACCTTCGCAGGTCAGGTGATAGGCGATCGAGGATCCGACAATCCCGGCACCAATAACACAAACGCGGGCTTGCTCAGCCACCGCCGACTAGCTCAGACGTGCAATACGTAGCGGACGGACGGCGGTAGGGCCCCGACCGTCTCTGGCGAGAGCCAATCGACTTGGACTTGCTGTTGCTCGGCATCGCGGCGGGTGTAACAGCCGTGCAGAACTCTTCGTTGCCGCTGGCTGCGATTCTTCGTTCCGCCATGCCAGCAGTGCCCATTGAAGACAACTACGGTCCCGGCCGGGGCCAGCACCAATTCCTCATCCGGATGGGAAGCGAGCGGATCAGACACCACGTCGGCCGGTCGTTTGCCCAATTTGTGTGTGCCGGGAACTATACGGGTGGCACCGTTCTCTGGCGTGAAGTCATCGAGGATCCACAGCGATTGGCATACCCGGTAGCCTTTCTCATCGGGCGTTCCCATCGCGTCGCAATGGAGGGCCTGGTGCCCCTCGCCGGGCGGACAGTTGCGGCCGTTGAGCGAATCGAAGTGGATTTCGTCCTGCATGACATGGGCCATGGCAGCCAAGATGCGCGGGTTTGTGTAACAGGGTTTGAAGCATTCGCCCTTGTTGACGAGATTGGCCAACCGGCCCACATTGGCCTCCTTTACCCTGGCCATTTCCTCGCCCGCCTCGTTTCCCTCAGCCGCTTCGATCTCATCGAAGCGGGCGCGGATGACTTCAAGCTGATCGGGGCTCAAAACGTTTTCAAAATATGCATATCCGCGTTCATCAAGTTGGGCTACTTCACTCGCTGACAAAGTGTCTTCGGTGACCCCGAGCTCGGCCAACGCAGTTCTGGTGTCCATCGTCGCCTCCGCCAATCTTTCAACCCAAGTGTGGTGGCCTTTGCCACCTCAATTTCCTAAGTATTGCAATTGAGCGCCGACTGGAAGTCACTAGCCAGGCTGGAAAAAGCATTGACCTGGTAGGGCGGGGACGGACCCGCGTCGTCGGTCCTGCTCGCTTAAGTTTCAGCGCGAGTGCTTCGCCGGCCGTGAATCGTGGCGCTCAAGCCAACCGGAGGGAGAACCGGATGATGCGGCGGTCGCACTCATCGCGATCGCCCATCGGGCTAGGCGGGCTGGGAGCGTCGGCTAAATTGACGCCCGCAATCTGCCAGTTCCTGGCCTGCCGGTCCCGGCGGTATCAGCATGACCTTTTCTTGACCCAGCAAGAATTCCACCCGCTCGGGGGTCGATAGAGCCGGGTCGTTCCAGCTCATCTGGAATCGCAGTCCGGCGGCCTCGGTTGCCGCCTTGATCTTGCGGCGTATGGCGTCCATGGCCGGTGGGTAGGGAGGGTCGTTGCGGGCCGGGTAACCAAATGACATCCCCATGTCGCCCGGGCCCCATGCGGCGAACGCCAATCCGGGGACGGCGACACAGTCTTCGGCAACCGCCGCACCCTCTTGATCCTCAAGCTTTAACCCGAGCAACAGCTCGCCGCCGGGCGCCAGCGGCCAGGGCTCGGCGGCCGCGAAATATTCGGCGCTGCTAATCCCCCACGTCTGCGCCGCGTAGGACTGGCCGCCGTCACCGCGCAGACCCGGGCCCAAGCCTTGTCCCATTGAGTGTTGCTGAAAAACGTAACGCGCGCAGCGGACAAAAGCCGCAACCGCCTTGGGATCGCGGGCCCGGCAGAGCAACAGACCGTGGACACCGGCGTTTAGCAGGTGGGTGATCTGCCACTGGTTGGCCAAGATTTCAGATTCCGATTTACCAGATGCCGGCAGGGTGCAGATCACGGTCGGTGTGCGGTGGCCCGACCGGGTTGGCCCGGCATCGGCCAGACCGCGCATGAATCCGCGGAGCGCGGTCATGTCGAACGGGCGGTGCTCATAGTCCAGCATCAAGAAATCGGCCCAGGTGCCCGACTCCACCAATCCGGCTTCGTAATCGATCGCCGCCGGATGCGCAAAGTAGACCGGCTGGCCGGCCTCGAGCAGCTCGATCGCCCGATTGACGCGGGCCATATTTCAATCCCCCAACGGGGCGGGGCGGGGCGGTTCTTGAAATGCCCCAATGACATATTGGTCGAAGTCGACAAGCGCACCGGTCATCAATCCGGATTCGTCGGAGACCAAAAATGCCACCGCCCGGGCCACCTCGTCCGGCTGAACCAGCCGACCAAATGGCAACTCCGAATTGGCGATTTCGACCCAGTTGTCCGGTTGACCCTGGGCTGTCGTCTGAACGATGTGTTCAGTTGGGGTCTGGGCCCAGCCGATGTTTAGGACATTGACCCTGATGCGATGCCGGAGCAATTGGAATGCGGTGTTGCGGGTAAACGTCATGAGCGCGCCTTTGGAAGCGCTGTAGGCGTTTATGTAGGGCTGACCGCCATAGCCGGAGATTGATCCGATGGAGCAGATCGCGCCCTCGCGGCCATCGCGTTTCATCAGCCGGACAGCGTACTGGGTGAGGAAATAGGGTGCCCGCATGTTCACCGCGAATATGTATTCGTAGGTGGCCAGGTCGGTATCCCAGATGGTGCCGCGCGGCCCCACGCCAGCGCAGTTGACCAGGATGTCCAGCTGGCCGAAATCGAGGTCGGCGCGTTCGATTACAGCGGCCAATTGCTCGTGGCGCGAGAGGTCGACGGGTTGAAAACTGGTGGGGCAGCCCAGGGACGTGATTTCGTCCGCCAACGCCCTGCCACGTTCGATCGATCGCCCGCAGATCACCAGGCCGGCGGCCCCACGGGCGGCCAGCAGCCGCGCCGTGGCTTCGCCCAACCCCTGGGTGGAGCCGGTTACAACGGCCACCTTGCCGGCGAATTGGCCCGGGAACGCAATGTCCTGGCTCATGCGCTTGGCCCGGCCGTTCGGACCGTTAGGCGGTGGTGTAACCGTGGTCGGTTAACCACTGCAACCAACGCCGGGCGATTGGCAACGGTTTATCGAAAGGTACCGGGTACATGTCCTGCTCAACCACCGCCAGGCCCGAAAAGTCAACGTCCACGATCGCCCGCAAGAAGTCATCAAAATCGACCTCGCCATCGTCGGGCTCGACAAAAACGCCCATTTTGGTCGCGCGAGCCATCGGTATATCCTCATCGCGAACCCGCCGGATGATGTTCGGCTCGACGTTTTTAAGGTGCAGGTAGTCGACGCGGTGGCCCCACTTACGCATGAAAGAAACCGGTTCACCGCCGGCATAGGCATGGTGGCCGGTATCTAGCAGAAGGCCCACATCCTGGTGGTCAGTCGATTCGAGGTACTGTTCGATTTGATCCTCATATTGGACGTGGGTGTCGGCGTGCGGGTGAAAAACTGGCCGCAATCCGTAGTCGGCGGCGATCATGCGCGCCAGTTCGACGGTGAATTCGATCAATAATTCGAATTCGGCCGGTTGCAATCGCACCGGCATGACGGCCTCTCCGGTATTCATATCGGTGTAGGCGCCATCAATGAATATGAAATAACCCGCCCCCAAGTCGGCCAAATACTGGGCGATCGTGCGGGCCTGCGCTCGCAATTGATCGCGGGCGCTTACGTCCTCGTAATGGACCATCATGTTGGTGCTTACCACCGTCAGCCCGCGCTCGTCCATCGCCGCCTTCATGGCCGCGGAATCGGTGGGGGTGTAACCAAACGGGCCCGACTCAACATAGCGG